>OZ245738.1:0-2645000 GCA_965227265.1 Cyclobacteriaceae bacterium
TCGAGAATTCGCTGCGCACCAATCTCAAGACTTCGTTTCCATAATGTTTTTGTTCCATTTGCCAGGATGAACTCTACACTGCCAGCACCAATGTCCATGATCAACGAAGTTTCATCCCGCAGATCGAGCGCAGATTTTACGCCCCTGTAAATCATCTCTGCTTCATCATCACCTGAAATGATTTTTATTTCAATTCCCGTTGAAGCTTTAATTTTCTCAGTAACCACAGTGGCGTTTTTTGCATTTCGTAAAGCACTCGTTCCAAAAGCATGAATCTTAGTCACACCTTCATAGTCCAGTTTTGCTTTAAAATTCTGAAGCGTTAAGATTGCGCGGTTGATTGCATCATCCTGAATTATATCCTGATTAATACCGGCTTTGCCAAGCTTTACCGCAACCTTTTCGCGGTAGAGAATGCGATTCTTCTTGCCATTAGTTTCAGCAATCATCAGGTGAAATGTATTTGTTCCCAGATCGATTACGGCAAGCTTTTGATTCATGCTGCAAAATAGCCGGATTACGGAAAAGTAACTTCTAAAACAGCTTTAAAAACGCGTCTAAATTCAATAAATCGCAATATATTTCGGTTATAAAAACTGCTTAATCTGAAAGGTTAAGATTGTATTATGGCAAAACGTAAGCACAAAGAACCCACACAACAGACTAAGTATGATGAGCTTCACCGAAAGAACGAAGAAGCATTAACCGGAGGAGGTGTAAAGCGAATTGAACAACAGCACGCGAAAGGAAAATTGACCGCCCGTGAACGCGTTCAGTTGCTGATGGATGAAGGAACCTTTGAAGAGCTTGGAAAATTTGTCCTGCACCGTGGCCGGGATTTCGGCCTTGATAAGGAATATTACTTAGGCGATGGAGTTGTTACCGGTTACGGTAAAGTAAACGGTCGCTTGGTTTATGTTTTCTCGCAGGACTTTACGGTGTTTGGCGGATCGCTTTCTGAAACCCATGCCGAAAAGATTGTGAAAGTAATGGAGCTCGCGATGAAAAATGGCGCTCCCATTATTGGTTTAAATGATTCAGGTGGAGCGCGGATTCAGGAAGGCGTAGTTTCACTGGGTGGTTACGCTGATATCTTTTATAGAAACACATTAGCATCGGGAGTTATTCCGCAGATCTCAGCGATCATGGGTCCATGTGCAGGTGGAGCTGTGTATTCACCTGCGATTACGGATTTTATATTGATGGTAGAAAACACTTCTTTCATGTTTGTTACTGGGCCGAACGTTGTAAAAACCGTAACACATGAAAATGTAACACCTGAAGAATTAGGCGGGGCATCAACTCACAGCACAAAAAGCGGAGTAACACATTTCTCCTGCGCGAATGAAGCTGTATGTATTGATCATATCAAGAAGTTGCTGAGCTACATGCCGCAAAACTGTGAAGATGATGCGCCAAAGGTTGCTTATTCATCATCAAATGAAAGCAGGCCATCATTAAATGAGATCATACCAGTCAATCCAAACCAGCCGTATGACATGCGTGAGGTTGTTAATGGAATTGTAGATGATGCAAGCTTTTTTGAAGTGCATAAAAACTTCGCTGAAAATATTATTGTCGGGTTTGCCCGAATTGCTGGTCGAAGCATAGGCATTGTTGGTAATCAACCAGCTTCACTTGCGGGCGTATTAGATATTGATGCTAGTGTGAAAGGAGCACGTTTTGTTCGCTTCTGTGACTGCTTTAATATCCCATTACTTGTGCTGGAAGATGTGCCAGGATTTTTACCGGGAACAGATCAGGAGTGGAATGCAATCATTACCAATGGTGCTAAACTTTTGTTTGCCTTTTCAGAAGCAACAGTACCACGAGTAACCGTTATTACCCGCAAAGCGTACGGTGGTGCATACGATGTAATGAACTCCAAGCATATTGGCGCTGATTTAAATTATGCCTGGCCAACAGCCGAAATTGCCGTGATGGGCGCTAAAGGTGCGGCCGAAATTATCTTCAAAAAGGAAATTTCTGAAGCAGCCGATAAAACCGCTAAGCTGAATGAAAAAGTTGATGACTATACAGCTAAGTTTGCGAATCCGTATCGTGCAGCACATCGTGGTTATGTTGATGAAGTCATTTATCCGGATCAAACCCGTGAAAAATTAATCCGTGCATTTGAGATGCTGGAGAATAAAGTCGCTACGCTGCCTAAGAAAAAGCACGATAACATTCCGTTGTAGAGTCTATAAATTGAAATTTTAAATCGTATGGATAAGAAAAGTAAAAATTTCCTGTTTGAATATCTTAACAATGCATCTCCGACAGGCTTTGAGCATTCAGGCCAGCAGATTTGGCTGGATTATTTAAAACCGTATATCGATGAGTATATGGTTGATGTATATGGCACGGCTGTGGGGGTGATAAATCCAACAGGTCAGTATAAAGTTGTGATCGAAGCACATGCCGATGAAATCTCGTGGTTTGTAAACTACATCACAGAAGAAGGATATATCTACGTTCGTAGAAATGGCGGTTCGGATCATCAGATCGCGCCTTCTATGCGTGTGAATCTGCAAGGCGACAAAGGAATTGTGAAGGGTGTATTTGGCTGGCCTGCTATTCACGTACGTGATGCCGGTAAAGAAGAAGCTCCATCATTGAAGAATATTTTCATTGACATTGGCGCTGAATCCAAAAAGGAAGTAGAAGCAATGGGTGTGCATGTAGGAACAGTTGCCACGTTTGAGGATGAGCTGATTGAGCTCAACAAAAATTACTTGACAGGCCGGGCACTGGATAACCGCATGGGCGGATTCATGATTGCGGAAGTTGCGCGCAGACTTAAAGAGAATAAGAAAAAGCTTCCATTTTGTCTGTACGTTGTTAACGCAGTTCAGGAAGAGATTGGTTTACGTGGAGCGGAAATGATCTCCAGAAGGTTGAAGCCGGATTTAGCGATCTGTACTGATGTTACACATGATACACAATCCCCGATGTATAACAAGAAGGAGAGTGGTAACCTGAAATGCGGTTTAGGCCCCGTTGTATGTTATGGCCCGGCCGTTCAGAACAATGTGCTGCAACAAATCATTGATGTTGCAAATAAGAAGAAGATTCCATTTCAGCGACAGGCGGTTAGCCGGTCAACCGGAACGGATACAGATTCGTTTGCTTATTCGGCAGAAGGTGTTGCTTCAGCATTGATTTCATTGCCATTGAAGTACATGCATACAACTGTTGAGACTGTGCATAAAGAAGATGTCGAAAATGTAATTCAGTTGATCTACGAAGTTCTGTTACAGGTGAAGCCTGGGCATGACTTCCGATATATTAAATAACTAAGTCATCACGTAAATAATGACCTGTTCATCGAGCAGGTCATTTCTTTTTTTGTTTGAGTAAAAAATCATTTATCGATCAATTAGGAAACCAGATTCAGGTTTCATTCTCTCCGCAGCGGATCATCTCTTTAGTGCCTTCTCAAACGGAATTGTTAGCGGATCTTGGCTTGGGAGATCGAATAGTAGGCATCACAAAATTCTGCATTCATCCGGAGGATTGGCGAAAGACGAAAACTATCATTGGCGGAACCAAGAAATTTGATTTCGAGGCAATCGAATCGCTTAAGCCTGATCTCATAATAGGTAATAAAGAAGAAAATTATCAGGAAGGGATTTATGAATTGCAGAAAAATTATCCAGTATGGATAAGTGACATCCTTACTCTTGAAGATTCGTATCAAATGATTTTAAAGCTTGGTGAAGTTATCGGAACAAATGAAAAGGCTTTTGCATTAAAAGAGCGATTAAGAAACGATTTTGCATCCATCAAACCTTTAAATTCACAAAGTGTTCTTTACCTGATTTGGAAAAATCCTTGGATGGCCGCAGCTCCAGGAACATTTATAGACAAGATGCTTGAGGTTTCAGGATTGAAAAATTGTCTGATGAGCAAGACGCGATACCCGGAATTAACATTCGAAGAAATTAGGGAATTAAAACCTGGACTGATATTTCTTTCATCAGAACCTTATCCTTTTAAAGAAAAGCACATTGAAGAACTTCAGCAACTTTGTCCGAACGCAAAAATTATTCTGGTTGATGGAGAAATGTTTTCCTGGTATGGAAGCAGGTTGTTGAAGTTCCCTTCGTACCTGGAAGATCTCAGGGAAATTTTGTCTTAACTCCCGTCAAGGCAACATCATCCCAAAATTTAGGATACGATTTTCGGGTAACGGCCGGATCTTCAATAATAATATCGGCCAATGTTGCTAGTGGGGCAAATGCCATCGCCATCCGGTGATCCAAATACGTGTTAAATAAAATTCCGTTTTGAATTCCTTTTAATGCCGGAGCAAGAATCCATTTGCCATCTTTTTCTACAAAGGATGCTCCAATCTTTCCAAGTTCAGTTTGTAATGCCTGGATGCGATCAGTTTCTTTTATCCTTAAACTTTCGAGGCCGGTAAATTTTCCTACAATACCTTTCGCAGCACAAACCACAGCAATTGTTTGAGCCAGGTCCGGACAATCGGTAAAGTTCCAGCCAATTTCGGTAACGTGATTTTTTTTAGTGAGCTGTAAATCACTTCCCTTCAACTCAGCGCTAACGCCAAGCTGTTTCATGATGTCAACAATTACGCGATCGCCTTGTAAGGATTCCAGCGTAATGTTAGGTAAGGTTATTTCTGCCTTTTCGGCTAACGCGGTGAATGCAAACCAATAACTCGCGGCTGACCAGTCCGACTCAACGGTGACAGTTGTTGACCGGTACTTTTGGTGCGGGATGTTGATTCCAGCATCGGTAAAATCGACATAAGCTCCGAATTGACGCATCAGGGAAGCTGTCATTTCTAGGTATGGCCGACTGGTAACTTTTCCCTCAAACCGAATTAAAAGCCCTTGTGGAAGCGTTGGAGCGATCATCATAAGTGCTGAGATGTACTGACTGCTCACATCACCCCGAATGGATACTTCCCGGGCCTTTTGCCCTGAAAATTCAACGATTTTAACAGGCGGAAATCCGTCTTTTTCCGGATACTCGATATCGGCACCAATTGTTCTTAAGGCATCCACCAGAATTTTAATCGGACGATATTTCATCCTGTCGGTGCCGGTGATCAGGCAACTTTCCCCGGTTATGGATTTAAAAGCCGTTAGGAAACGCATGGTTGTTCCTGCATCTTCAACATCCAGCGCTTGGTCTTTTGATGCGATTAACCTAAGCATTAGCTGGGTATCATTAGCATCCGAGAGATTTAGTAGCTCGGCCGAATTACCGGCCAGTGCTTTTATGATGATAGCCCGGTTGCTAATGCTTTTCGAAGATGGCAGATTCTTTACAAGTCCGCTGATCTGATTGGTTTTATATAAAGTGATATTGGAATTCAAGACTACCGGATGTTAGGGTGAGTTAACGAAAAATTAATGACAGCTTTTGTTCAGGGATATGAAACAATTATAAGTAAATTAGAGTTATTGACACTATGAGTACAACAAGAAAAGTAATGATCGGAGTTGGGTTGGCCTCCGGAGCATTATTAGCAGCGTGGCTCCTTACCGGAACCCGTAAAGAAAAGACCAAAGCATTCGTTGCCAAAAGCGCCAGAAAGTTGAACCGAACCCTGAAGAAGGAAAATAAGCAGGAAGTGTTTGAGGATACTGACGTTCATTACATTTAGCATGAACGGTAGAATTGTAGTGAATCCACAATTTCCGCTGAACTGATTTCAACATCCCATTTCGCTTTCCCGATTCCCTCCGGCAGAGCACTTAACACACTATTTCCTTTATTTTTTTTGTCCTGAAGGCATAATGCAGCTATTTCAGTAAGCGCGTTTTCCGGAACATTTAATTTTCCGAAAATCTTAAGGATGTAGTCGGCAATCTCATTTAGGGACCTATCATCCAGTAAATTCCTTTTAGAGGCGATAAATGCTTCCGCAATTAAACCTGCAGCGATAGCTTCTCCATGAAGGACCTTGTTATCGTTAGCTAAGAAGTAGCTTTCTAACGCATGGCCCACCGTATGCCCTACATTTAAAATTTTACGGAGACCTTTCTCATAAGGATCTTGTTCAATCACAGAATATTTAAACTCAGCGGATTGTTTTAACAAAGTATTCCAATCCTGACTTTTTAAATCTTTTGTGCGTATTGAATCCCAAAGTTTTCTATCGGAAATGAGTGCGTGCTTGATTACTTCAGCAAACCCGGAACGTAATTCGTTTTCAGGAAGTGTCTTTAGAAAACCAGCATGAAGCAATGTCAAGGCAGGCTGTTTAAAAACTCCGATGTGATTTTTAAAATTATTAAAATCAATTCCAAGTTTTCCACCAATACTGGCATCGGCTTGAGCAAGTAGTGTTGTAGGGATCAAAATAAAGTCAATACCGCGTTTATACGTAGCTGCGCAAAAGCCACCCATGTCGCCCAATACTCCGCCTCCTAAAATAATCAGTACTGCATGACGATCCAGCTTTTCATCGGTCATGGTTTGCCAGATGGCCTCGCACGTTTCAAGCACTTTGCTTTCCTCTCCGCTGTCAATGGTTAAAACGCCATGCTCGGGCAATGATCCTGAAATCATCGGATAGCATGCCTCTTGCGTGTGCTCGTCAACCAAGATCAGAATTTTTGAATATTTCTTTTGCGTCAGAAATCGTTCAAGGTCTAAACTAGGACTATCGGTAAGGATGATGTTTGCAGGTAGCATAGTTGCGAAGCCGAAAGGTAAGAAATACACTTCATATTAGGTTCCTAAGGTTGGTTTGTAGGATTAAGTCAAGGATTAAGAATTTTGGATTCCAATCCTGTAAAATCCTACTATCCTTAAATCCTGATCAATTATATTTGGCCGATTTTAATATGGAGCCACGACCGCAACTTTCATTTGAAGATACATCCGTAGCCTTTTCGTACAAGTCTAATGCGGAGCTGAAAAAAGCCAACCTTATTTTTTCGTTAGTAAACCATCCTTCTATTTCGAAGCTGGCTACGAGTTCCGTGAAGTTTGCGTTTGCAGTTGGACTTCCGGTAAAAGGAATCATTAAGAAAACCGCCTTTGATCATTTCTGTGGTGGAGAAACCATCGAGGAAACAGAAGAGACAATTCAAAATCTGGCGAAGTACGGAGTAGGAACAATCCTGGATTATTCTGTAGAAGGAGAGGAGACGGAAGCCGGGTTTGACAAAACAGCTACAGAGACAATCTTAACCATCGAGAAAGCTCATAGATCCAAACATATCCCGTTCACTGTTTTTAAAGTGACCGGTTTAGCGCAATTTTCATTGCTGGAAAAAATTCAGGCAAAGGAAAAATTAAGTGTTGTTGAGGAAGCAGCGTTTGAAAAAGTAAAGGATCGCGTTAACAGCATTTGTGCTAAAGCTGCTGAGTACAAAATCCCGGTATTGGTTGATGCAGAAGAAACCTGGATACAGGATCCGATTGATAATCTCGCCTATGCGATGATGGAAAGGTATAATCGCACCGAGGCAATTGTGTTCAATACGTTTCAGCTTTATCGCACAGCATCGTTGCAAAATCTTAAAAATGCTTACGCTGCTGCTGATCGCGGCAACTATTACGTGGGAGCGAAAGTGGTTCGGGGGGCATACATGGAAAAGGAACGTGCCCGTGCGGAGAAACTTGGTTACCCAATTCCGATACAACCAACGAAAGAAGCAAGTGATGAAGCTTTTAATGCAGCCATAGAATTTTGTGTTGAAAAACGTGACCGTATCTCTGTGATGTGCGGATCACATAATGAACTTAGCAATCTCATGCTTGCACAGCTTATGGACAAGCATAATATCAGCCATCAGGACAAACGCTTTTGGTTTGCACAACTTTATGGCATGAGCGATAACATTTCATTTAATCTTGCTAAGGCCGGCTACAATGTTGCAAAGTATGTACCCTATGGTCCCGTTAAATCAGTGATGCCATATCTTTTCCGGAGGGCTAATGAAAATACTTCAGTTGCCGGGCAAAGCAGTCGCGAACTTGTACTAATACGTAAAGAACTGAAACGAAGAAGACTTAAATCCTAAATTAGTATTTGAGAATATCATTTAATGTTTTGATGGAGGTTTGAAGCTGCATAGTTTCAATTGAACCCAATTTGCTCACAAGCCTTTCTTTAGAAACAGACCGAATGTGAAACACTAATAACTCCGATTGTTTATGCAATCCATTTTGTTTAGTTGGATTCAAAACCGGATTGCCTTTATAGTTTTTGATTTTAGTTGTCAGCGGAGCCACTATAACTAGTTGCATGTGCTCGTTTAACAAGTTTCCGCTAATAATTACAACGGGTCTTAGTCCTGCTTGTTCGCTACCGGTGGAAGGATTTAAGTTTGCATACCAGATTTCCCCCTGTTTCATTCCGGAAGTGATTTTAAATAATCCTCCATTCCCTCTTCGGCAAGAAGCATAATATCTGCATCCTGAGCTGCTCGCTTATACGACTTGATATATTCAGCTTTTTCAAGATGCTCGAGGTAAAGACGGAGTGCATTTTCGATGAGCTTATTTTTGGGTACCGATAACTTTTCAGCTTTCTCAGAAAGCATTTTGAGAAGATTATCCGGAAGAGAGCTTGTGAATGTTGCCATACGAAACGTAAATATAAATGATATTTATAAATTATAAATATTATTAAGATGATCGGTATTTTTGCCCTATGTGTGTATTGGGTTATTTTTGCTGATTAATTCAGAAAAAATGCAATTATCCGAGCAGGAAATCATTCGCAGGCAGGCAAAAGAAGAGCTTGAGAAACTGGGCATTAACCCATACCCGGCTGAGCTTTTCGAAGTGAACGCGTCAGCGGCTGAAATTCTTGAAAATTACGAACGTCATAAAAGCGACTACCGGCAGATTTCCATAGCCGGAAGGATCATGTCTCGCAGAATTATGGGTTCAGCTTCCTTTGCCGAACTACAAGACGAGACGGGTCGCATCCAGGTTTACTTCAGAAGAGATGACCTTTGCCCAACGGATGATAAAACGCTTTACAATACTGTTTTTAAAAAACTTCTTGATATAGGTGACATTATTGGCGTGAAAGGTTACGGCTTCACAACCCAAACCGGTGAGATTTCTATTCACGTTACCGATCTTAAAATTCTTTCAAAGTCATTACGTCCGTTACCGATTGTAAAAGAAACAACCGATGAACAAGGCGTAGCGCACAAACACGATGCGTTTAATGATCCTGAACAACGCTACCGCATGCGTTATGTGGATATGATTGTTAACCCGGAAGTTCGCGATACGTTCATAAAGCGTACAAAGCTTGTGAACTCGATGCGTACGTATCTGAATGATAAAGCCTATCTGGAAGTGGAGACACCAATTCTACAACCTTTGTACGGTGGTGCGGCTGCGAAGCCATTCAAAACACACCACAACTCATTGGACATGACGCTTTATTTGCGTATCGCGAATGAGCTTTATTTGAAACGTTTGATCGTTGGCGGATACAATGGTGTTTATGAATTCTCAAAAGACTTCAGAAACGAAGGTATGTCACGCTTTCATAACCCTGAATTCACGCAAGTTGAATTATACGTTGCGTACAAGGATTACTATTGGATGATGGAACTTGTGGAGGAAATGATTGAACGCGTTGCGCTCGATCTTCATGGAAGTACCGTTGTTCAAGTGGGCACTAACTCCATTGACTTTAAACGTCCGTGGAAACGCTTTACGATGTTTGAAGCTATTCAACATTTTACGGGCATCGATATTTCGGCAATGGACGAAGCTTCTTTGCGCGAAACATGTAAAACATTAAATGTTCCGGTTGATAATACAATGGGAAAAGCAAAGCTCATCGATTCAATTTTTGGTGAGAAATGTGAACCGTTACTGATTCAGCCAACCTTCATTATGGATTACCCGGTTGAAATGTCTCCACTGGCAAAAAAGCACAGAACTTCTCCGGGATTAGTAGAGCGCTTTGAAGCAGTTTGTAACGGAAAAGAAATTTGTAATGCATTCTCTGAATTGAACGATCCAATCGATCAACGCAAGCGTTTTGAAGAGCAACTCGAACTCGGTAAGCGTGGCGATGAAGAAGCAATGACATTGGATGAAGACTTTCTTCGTGCCTTAGAGTTTGGAATGCCGCCAACCGCAGGTTTAGGTGTTGGCATTGACCGGCTTTCCATGATCATGACAAATTCAGCATCTATCCAGGATGTGTTATTCTTCCCGCAAATGAAACCTGAAAAACAGGGTGGAGGATTTACAGAACAAGATGCTGAACAATTAGGCATTCGTGCTGAATTGTTCCCTATTCTTCAAAAATTAGGTATTCAATCCCTTGAGCAGTTGAAGTCAATAAAAGCTTCAAAATTATTCAACGATGTTGGTGGAATGCGTAAGAAACTTAAGCTGGACAACATACAGAATCCTACGCTGCAAGAGGTTGAAGGATGGCTGAAATAAAATCATCGATTGATTTTCTAAGGATCAAGAAAAAGAGTGTTCATAAGCTCTTTGGTAAGAATAAGATTCAGACCCTAAACCACCTATCGGATCTGCAGTCGTTCTGCTATGATCCTGGTCATAGTAAAAAATATCATAAGCACCTCAAGTCGTTTGGCATAAACGCTTCAATTGAAAAGGTTTGGGATACGTATAAAACCATCAGTCCGCAGGATACCTGGAAAGGACGTATGGTTTCCTTTGGAGTGATGTACTCCCGGAAACGAAATGAAGTTTCTTTTCCCGATGATGCGTATCACGGAATTGAATCTGGTCAATTAATCTTTCTAAATCTTAACCTATTTGGCAACGTAGCGCACCTGGCGGTCGGTCACGAAGTGGTTGATGTTTATGATGATCTCAGGCAGATTAAAATATGCTATGTGCAAAATGGTGCATCGGTAGGCACTCAACTCATTCAGGTTAAAAAGATAAACGAAACCGAAACGGAAGTTCTTCATGAAACGTGGTATACAAGCGGTTCCTGGCTACGTGATAAAATACTTTACCCCATTTTTCATACACGAGCCATTACAGAGTTTCACAATAATGTGAAGCGAAAGGCAGAACAATTATAGATTATCATACGGAGGTTTTCTGCGCTCCATTTTTAAATCCTGAAGTACAGAAGCTTTTACGCGGATGGTAAAATTGTAAGAGGTAAAGTAGCCGAACGGAACCCAGTTAAGTGCAGCGGTCCAGCAATGCAAGTCACGTGTTAAGCTTAAGCTGGTTGTGGTAAATGCCTTATTCTGCATATCATACCCCGAACTAAAGTTTATCTTCCAGGCCTGCGACAGCGAAACATCTCCTGAAAATTGTAAAGTTTGATTGATGGTAAATCTCTTTACCGTACGGGTGGTTAAAATTTGGCGATTGTAATTTAAGCTGTAGTTCACTCGCAAGCTCCAGGGGATATCAAAATCAATGTAAGCATTAGGATCATTCAGCATGAGTTGTTTTTCCTGATCTGGCAGATCAGAATTGATAATTTTTTTCTGACTGGCTTGTTCGTTTTCTCTTGCCTTGGGATTTAAATTGGTATTGATTGCTATTGTTGCGTTTGTAATTCTACCCAGACTACCATGTTTCCACGCATAGTCGTCAACTTTACGTTCATAAACGTCCCTGTCTTCGTTAGTAAGCTTTCTATAATAATAAGGATCGAGTGTTGCGCTAACGTTGATGGCAAACATGCCGTTTAAAATATTGGTGTTAGCCGACAGTCCGAAGTTGGCAAGCTTGAATGAATCCGCCACAAGGTTATAGGAAGAACCAATAGACAAGTTGTTGAGCAAGCTTACTTTTCGGGCAACAGTATCTTTTTCTGATTTTACCTTCATTTCAAGTGTGTTACCCAACCCAAACCCAATCGATCCGGACTTACCGGTATTGGATGACCCGTAAACAAATCCTTCATGCCGTGACTTGTACGTGATCTTGCCATTTTGATTTATGGCCTGGAAATAATTATTGTTCTTGGTAAAATCAGGCGTGTATCCAAATGAAATGGACGGATTAATAACATGACGAATTGCCTTTACCTTCCCTTTCTTAAAACTATACATACCATAGAGACGAGTATTCAACCCAGTACTGAAAGAGTAATTTGAAATTCGGTTGAATTCTCTAATGGTGTCAGCTGCAACCAGGGTTGGAGTGCCTCTCACAACGTCATATTTCCAATCGAGTTTTTCAAAATACCATTTCTCTTCGTAATTGATAGAGGGAGAAATTGTAAAAAAGCGTAGTGCTTTAAATGAGTACCCAATCGGTACAGTATGGCGAATACCCTTTTTACCATTTTCAAATAATGAACTGAAGTTATTAGCATTGAAAGGAACGATGTTCGTTTCAGATTCTCCATTAACAACTCGTGTTCCTAAGTTATTAGTAAGCCTATTGCTTGCGGCCATGCTGTATCCAAATGAAAAGTTGTCAAGTTTGGTTGTTGTTCCATCTTTACGCTGAAAGGGATATTGATTTTGCATGTTAACCGTTAAATTCGGAAGCTGCATGTCAACCTGATTAGTTTCTAAATCCTGATTGTGACTGAGATTCAAACCCACGCTGAAGGGCGTGTTCTGAATTTTTTGACTGTACGAAATATTCGAACTTAGTTTGCGGGAAATGTTGCTCAATCCGGTAGCATCCATGGGGTTGCTGTACAGATAGCTCAGGTTATTATTCTGATTGTAGGTTGAAGTTGCTATGTTAACAGAAGCCGAGAAACGTGCGGGTCCTTTTGATTGCGGGGTGTGAGCCCAGGTAAGGCTATAATCTTTGCGTTCACTTTCATCCTCTATTTTGTCGTTAACTGTATTTTTTGAATAACTGAAACTAAAATTTCCAGTGTAGCCGTAACGTTTGATGTAGGGCGCCTGAACATATAAAGCATGTCCGCCTTTGGAGTAGATATCACCGGTAAGGGCAAGCTTAAAATACTCGCTTACATCAAAGTAATAACCGCCTCTGCGCAAGTTGAATCCACGTCTGGATTCTTCACCGTAGGATGGCACAATAATACCAGACTTACTTTCCTTTTGTGCAGGAAACATTCCAAAGAGAAACCCAATGGGTAAAGGAATGTCATTAAACTCCATATAGAATGGTCCGGAAACAATTTTATCATCCGGAATGGCTTTGGTTTTTGTCGATCGGATCCTAAAATGCGGATGCTCAAGGTTGCAGGTAGTGTAGCTGTTACGAAGGCTTAGCAATTCGCCTTTTTCATTTTTAAATACAGTTTCTCCATGTAAAAAACCTTCACTCTCTTCCGTCACAACTTCTGTAATCCGGGCACGACCGGTTTTAAAATTGTATAGAATGTCTTTCATCTCGTAAAGCTTTCCGCCATCCTTAAAAACCGGAAATCCAATTCGCCTGCCCAACGAATCGCGCCTGCCGTTGGCCGCCATCGTATGATTTTTATAGTCGATCGTTATTTCATCGGCTTCAAGTTCGATATCTCCATAGATAATCTTAGCAGCACCATATAGCTTAACGATTTGGCCATCAACACTGGTAGCAATTGAATCTGTGGCCTTATAATTGATTGTTGTCTCAATGTCGCTCTTAACCTCTTTTTTTAAAGAGTCAGCGGAATTTTTAAGGGTATCGGAGGCATTTTTTAACGTATCGGAAGGATTTTTTATAGCATCGGCCTTGGGGTCTTTGATTTGTGGTGCACGAAGGCCCTTTTCGGGGCGGTCTTGAGCCCAGCCACCCGAAGCCTGAAGCACGAACACAACCAACAAAAACATGAATAAAACAGGCCGCACAGTTCGGGAGTTGAGTAGCAGATGCTTAGCTTTTAGTGAAAAATTCACAACTTTGGGCAAAGTTATTGCAAATACTTTGAACATAGCACTGCCCTGGAGGAATATTGGATTCACCGTCCTGTTTTTAGCAATAACCTTGCTAATTTCTTCAAGCGATATTCTTACGCACGAATTTAAAATCCGAACCGTGATAATTGATGCCGGACACGGAGGAAAAGACCCAGGAACGCATGGGGCCAACTTAAATGAGAAAGATGTTGTGCTGAAAATCGCCCTTAAGTTGGGTGAATACATTGAAAAAAACTTTCCAGAGATTAAGGTTATTTACACCCGAAAAACCGACAAGTTCATCGAGTTGAGTGATCGGGCCGGAATAGCCAATAAAAATAAGGCTGATTTATTCATTTCCATTCATGCAAATGCAATCGCTAATACGAAAACGTTTGGCACAGAAACCTGGGTGATGGGATTGCATAAATCCGAAGCAAACCTGGCAGTCGCGAAACGCGAGAACTCGGTTATTTTAAAAGAAGATAACTACGAAGAGAAATATCAGGGTTTTGATAACAGCACCGAATCTATCATTATGATGTCGCTCATTCAAAATGCATACCTGGAAAGCAGTGTTAAGTTTGCGGATAAAATTGAAAAGCAATTCAAAAGCAAAGTTGGCAGAAACAGTCGCGGTGTTAAGCAAGCCGGATTTATTGTGCTTTACCAAACGGCCACACCGAGTGTGCTGGTAGAAGTTGGCTTTCTTACCAACCCAACGGAAGAAAAATACCTGGGTACCGATAGCGGTCAGGATTTAATGGCCTCCGGTATTTACCGGGCTTTTAAAGAGTATAAAAGTGAAGTAGAATCTATAAATTAGAAGCTTAATTACTCCCTCTAAACCATGAGTGTAACGAAAGAAGTTAAAGTGGGCCTGTTCATGGTGGTAGCGCTTTTGCTCCTCTATTTCGGATTCAATTTTCTCAAGGGAATAGACTTTTTCTCATCTACGAATAAATATTACGCAGTGTACACGAACGTAGATAAGCTGATGCCTTCTAACCAGGTGTTCATTAACGGATATGCCGTTGGTCGGGTAAGCAAAATCCAGTTTCAGCAAAGTAAAAATCGCGTATTGGTGGAAATGGAGATCGATTCAGAAATTATCCTGGGTGATTCTACTGTTGCCTTATTGAATGGAGACATTCTGGGCACAAAATATATTCAGCTTAACGTTGGAAATATTTCTATTCCAAAGCAGCCAAAGGATACGCTTCGATCGCTCGTTGCCAAAGGAATTGCCGATTTCCTCGCGGAGAATGCAGCACCCGTTGCAGATAATTTGGAAGGCACACTTCGCAAGCTTAACACCATTCTTGATAACCTGGCTGTTAATTCAGCCAAGCTGGATGTGATCTTTGATGAGTTTCAAAAGACTCCTAAAATTTTAAATAAAACACTATCGAACACCAATAGCAAAGTTGATGCGCTTGCGGATAATATTAGAACCGTTACGGTAAATGTGAATGGTGTACTAACGGAATTGAAGCCCACTTTAACAAACCTAAAAACATTTTCAGATTCTCTGAAGAGTTTGGAGATTCAATCAACCATCAATACTGCAAAGGAAGCGTTAACCAAGCTCGATGCTGCTGCTTCAAAGTTTAACCGCAAAGACAATACATTGGGCAGACTTATGAACGAAGACAGTCTGTACGTTAACCTGAACAAGATGATTCTTGACTTGGATATATTGGCTAAGCACCTCAACGAAAATCCTAACCACTTTTTTGCACCGCTTGGCAAGAAGCGTGAAAAAATTGAACGCGACCTGGAGCGTCAAAAGAAAGGAAAGCAATAATTTCATTTTTTAATAACAACACTGCTATGGCGGAAAAAGATTTGGAGTTCAATAAGAACGAAGATCAGTATAAGCAGCTTGTTTCGCAGCTTCAGGCTAAAGCAAAAAAAACCAAACTGGGCGGAGGTGAAAAGAAAATTGATGAGCAACATCAGAAGGGCAAACTTACCGCCCGCGAACGAATCCAGTATTTAGTCGATAAAGAATCCGAATTTTTAGAGATCGGACTTTTTGCCGGAGACGGAATGTATAAAGATGTTGGCGGTTGTCCGTCAGGAGGTGTTGTTTCTGGGATCGGATACATTCACGGAAGACAATGTGTGATTGTTGCCAACGATGCTACCGTTAAAGCAGGAGCATGGTTTCCGATTACTGCCAAGAAAAATCTTCGGGCGCAGGAAATAGCGATGGAAAATCATTTACCGGTTGTTTACCTCGTGGATAGTGCCGGAGTTTTCCTGCCGATGCAGGATGAAATCTTCCCCGACAAAGAACATTTCGGAAGACAATTCCGGAACAATGCAAAAATGTCTGCGATGGGCATCGTACAAATTGCGGCCATCATGGGAAGCTGTGTGGCGGGTGGAGCGTATTTACCAATCATGTCGGATGAGGCGATGATTGTTGATAAAACCGGTTCAATTTTTCTGGCTGGATCGTATCTAGTGAAAGCCGCCATTGGTGAAGACATTGATAATGAAACATTGGGCGGAGCAACAACGCATTGTGAAATCTCCGGTGTAACCGATAATAAATTTCCGAACGATCAGGCGTGTTTGGATTACATCCGCTCGCTGTTCAATAAAATGGGGCATTTTGAAAAAGCAGGATTTGATAGAATAGCATCAGCTACTCCAAAAGAAGACCCAAAAGATATTTATGGTTTAGTGCCATCCGATCGCTCAAAGCCTTACGATACGTTGGATATTATTAAACGCCTGGTTGACAATTCCGAGTTTGATGAATACAAAGCATTGTACGGTAAAACATTGATTTGTGGAACAGCCAGAATTGATGGTTGGGCGGTAGGAATCGTTGCGAATCAGCGCAAAGTTGTAAAGAGCAAGAAAGGCGAAATGCAGATGGGCGGAGTGATCTATTCCGATTCAGCGGATAAAGCCGCACGCTTTATCATGAACTGTAACCAGCGAAAAATTCCATTGGTCTTCTTACAAGATGTCAGTGGGTTTATGGTGGGGAGTAAAGCCGAGCATGGCGGCATTATTAAAGATGGCGCTAAAATGGTGAATGCGATGGCAAACTCCACCGTCCCCAAGTTCACGTTCATGATTGGAAATTCGTACGGAGCCGGGAATTACGCCATGTGCGGAAAGGCGTATGATCCGAGATTGATTTACGCCTGGCCATCCGCGCAAATTGCCGTAATGAGTGGCGCAGCTGCGGCAAAAACATTACTCCAGATCCGTGTGGCTTCATTGAAAGCGCAGGGAAAAGTGATAGAAAAAGAGGAAGAGACAGCTTTATTAAAAGAGATCACAGATCGCTACAACGATCAACTAAGTCCATACTACGCGGCTTCGCGCATCTGGGTTGACGGTGTGATTGACCCGCTGTACACCCGCACCATAATCTCCATGGGCATTGAAGCTGCCAACCATGCTCCTGTAGAAAAATTCAATGTGGGCGTAATCCAAACTTGATTATTTTTGCAGGAAGCATTTGTGATGAGTGATAATAAGCTTAACGATCGGGAATTAAAAGCACTGGTTTCCTTGCTGGACGACCACGATGATCAGATCGTCAACCAGATAGTACACAAGATTCGTTCATTAGGAAAGGAGATCATTCCGTTCCTGGAGCAGGAATGGGAGAGTAATTTTAACCCAACCGTACAACGCAGAATTGAAGAGCTCATTCATGATCTACAATATGAGCGTTTAAAGGACCGGATTCAGGAGTGGTACGAAAGTAAAGATCAGGATTTGCTCACCGGACTCTGGCTGGTGGCCACCTATCAATACCCCGACCTTGAGCTTGAAAAATTAAAGCAGGAACTGGAACAGATTTATTACGATGCCTGGCTTGAGTTTAAGCCGGATCTTTATCCGTATGATCAGATCAAAATCCTCAACAGTGTTCTGTTCAACAAGCTGAAGTTTGGTGCGAACACAAAGAATTTTCACTCACCCGGAAATTCAATGATCAACGTAGTGTTGGAAACGCACAAGGGCAATCCAATCACGTTGTGTATTATTTACCTGTTGGTAGCACAGAAGCTGAAGATGCCGGTGTATGGTGTTAACCTACCGAACCTTTTTATTGTTACCTACAAGGAAGAGAAGAATCAGTTTTATATCAACGCTTTCAATAAAGGCTTAATCTTCACCAAGCAGGATATTGAAAACTATATCCATGAACTTCGTCTTACTCCACAGGATTCATTCTTTGAACCGTGTTCTAATCTTGAGATCATTCGCAGAGTTTTCCGCAACCTGATTATGTCATTCGATAAAATGGGGGAGCACGAAAAAGCAGAAGAAGTGAAAGAGCTTTTGCTGATTATAGCCGATGGTGCTGATCTGGGTGTTTGATCACTCACCATCGTCATCCTGAGCAGAGCGAAGGATCCCCATATTCAGTGCACTAGCAAGGGATGTTTCGCTCTGCTCAACATGACGTAAATATTTAAGCCTAGCTCATTGAATAAAGTGATAGGCTACTTCTTAATACTACACCCCACGGGCCGCACATCCGCTACCTCAATTTTTTGTCCAGCTAATAATTTTGTAATTGCATCTTTTAGGTAAGAAACTTTCACCTCTTTCTCAGACTGTGCATTATCATCAATAGCCCCGCGATACACTACTTTAAAATCAGCTCCTGATTTTTGCAATAAAATTCCCTCGGGACTTTTTCTTGGATTCAGGCTTGACAAAAGCTTTTGATCCTTATCGGCCAAGTAAGGCACAGGAAGCTTGCACTGATCTGCATAGTTTTTCATTTGATCAACTGATTCGGTTGCTTCGGTGCTGGAGTTAACCAGCAGCACGGGAATTTTGCTATTGTACTGAGTCGCTAAAGCTTTAATTCTGTTGAGATAGTACCCATCATACGGGCAGCCATTGGTCGTGAAAATGATTACCACACCTGGAGATGAGGCGTAGCTTTCCAACGAAACTTCTTTTCCGTCAGCTGCATTTGTAAGCGTAAAGTTTTGAATGGTCTGCGCGAAGGAAGCTGAGCTGATCAATACAAAAAGAAAAATGAAGCTTTTCATAATCTTAGTAGTTAAGTACGACTGTAAATCCATTGTGAACCTCATAATATAAAGGTATTGTCGTTTCAGTATTGTTCACAATAATCCTGCCGCTAATATTACCCTTATTTTGAAGTGTAAAAGGGGTTATTATTAAATTCTCAGCAAAGACTAAATCTTTCTTCCCATAGATCTTAATCAACGCTTCTTTTGCGCACCAATAAATGCAATGTTTTGTTTCGTCAATCCCGGCATCTTCCAATTCTGTTGGATGCAAAACGCGCGGTCCAATTTTTAAAAGTTTTGATTTAATTTGTTCTACATCAATACCAACTGATTTCGATTTGTCTATCAACGCACCGACATACGGATAAGAGTGGCTTAACGAAAGCTGGTAGTTGTTGTTTTTAAAAAATGGCTTTCCAAATTCATCCTTGATAATCCCTTCAAACTTCACCGATACTTTTTCAAGCAATTTTTTAGCAAGCACTCGGCCAACGAGAAATTCAAGCCGTTTTTGTTCATGAGTAATGTTAGCTGGAATAGTTTCGAATTCCTTGATTTGATCAATCAGTTCATTCTCAGCTTCACGGATGTGCCACAAGCCCCACGCACGTTCATTCGAGTGATGTTCTAATTTCTCCAAGGGCATTGATTATCCGTGTTTATGTTTCAATTTTGTAAAAAATCCGGTACAATCCATAAAGATGCACAAAGTTAGCGTTGCCAGGCTTAATACGTTTTCGGGTCACCGCGACTGTGTATATACCTTGCAGCCTTCTAATAAACCAAACATATTTTTCAGCGGATCGGGCGATGGAATGGTTGTGCAATGGGATATTAAAATTCCGGATGAAGGTCAGCTTATCGCCAAGCTCCCGAATTCGATTTACGGACTCCATTATCACGCTGAAAATAACCTGCTGCTGGCCGGTCATAATTATGACGGAATTCATGTGCTCGACTGGGAGAATAAAAAGGAGCTCGCATCGTTACACATAACCAAGGCAGCCATTTTCGATATCCAGTCGTTCGGGCATCGGATTTTTGTTGCCTGTGGCGATGGAAGTGTTGTGTGTGTTAACCTGGATCGATTGGTGGTAACGGATCAAAACAAACATTCGGAGAACAAAGCCCGGACGATTGCCGTCCATGTGCAACGCGGAGAAATTGCAGTTGGCTATAGCGATAACTACATCCGCATTTTCGATATCGATTCGCTTGAGCTGAAACAGGAATGGTCAGCACATTTGAATTCGGTTTTCACCTTGCGCTATTCGCCTGATGGCAATTTTCTGTTTAGCGGCTCGCGCGATGCCCGCCTGAAAGTGTGGGATGTTCGGGCAGGATATTTGCAGGTCACCGAGATTGCGGCACACATGTATGCAATAAATCATATCGAATTTAGCCCGGATGCTAAACATTTCGTAACTTGTAGCATGGATAAGTCCATCAAGGTGTGGGACACCGAGGGGCTGCAGCTTTTGAAAGTGATTGACAAAGCGCGGCATGCCGGTCACGGCACTTCGGTTAACAAGCTTTTGTGGACTTCATTTGAGTCGCAACTTTTAAGTGCCAGTGATGATAGAAGTATCTCAGCCTGGCAAATTTTTTCAACGTAAGACTTGTGATGTCACGGGTCATTTTTTAAACGATTAAAAGGTAATGGCTATGAAAATTACACCACTTGAAATCCGCCAGAAGGCTTTTGAGAAAAACTTTCGCGGGTACAATCAGGATGAAGTAAATGGATTTCTGCAAACGCTGTCGCAGGAATGGGAGCGTATTTATGATGAGAACAAAGAGCTTCGCATCAAGCTTGAAGCAACTGAACGTGAAGTGCTAAAGCTGCGTGAAGTTGAAAGCTCACTTTACAAAACATTAAAGACAGCGGAAGATACCGGGGCGAACGTTATTGAACAGGCGCGTCAGTCAGCTGAACTGAACATGCGCGAGTCACAATTGAAAGCTGATGCAATCCTGAATGAAGCGAAAGTGAAAGCGCGTAACATGATTGAAGAATCAGAAGGCCGCTCCAAGAATACTTTGGTTGAAATGGAAGAGCGTTTGAAAACCTTGGTTGACAACTATAAGAAGCTTGAAAGTACACGCGATGATTTGTTGCAGGATTTGAAACGTATCTCGCAAGACAATATTGAACGTGTAGAGCGGATTAGAAACGCTACTAAGAATTTTGATGTGGATAAGTATGCTGCTTCCGCGAAAGAAGGCATGCAGAAAACCATTTCTCCAAACACGGATTTCTCAGCACCAAAAGCTGAAAGCAAACCAACGCCTGCACCGATTGTATTGGAATCAGGTGAAGAGTTTAATGTGGAACAACAGGCCGTAGTGGAAACCAGCACGCGCAAAGTAAAATCCTTTTTTGACGAGATTGAATGAACGGTCGCATAGCGCTGGAAGGCCTTGAGTTCCATGCCTTTCATGGCGTGTATCCGCATGAGCGCGAATCAGGCAACTGGTTCGAGGTTGATATCGCTGTGGATACCGATTTCTCAAAAGCTGCGCAGACCGATGAACTTGCCGGTACGGTAGACTACGAAGAGATTTATCGGGTAGTAAAAAATGAGATGGACAAACCATCCAAGCTACTCGAAACGGTTGGTGAAAATATTGTAGATGAAGTGCTTCGTCAGTTTCCTAAAGTGATCAATGTGGAGATGAAGATTTCAAAAATCAATCCCCCGATTGGCGGGAAGGCAAAAAAAGCAACTGTATTTATTAGTAAGAAGAGATAAAGTATTAGGCCGGTTGTTCGGACTTTTCTTTTTCATTCGGATCCACAAACATAAATCCGCGTGCATCCGCACCTTCGTAAAAATCAACCTCTTTACCGATAATATACATCGTGTGTTTCTTTTCTACCAGAACAGAAATGCCTTGCTCGGAATACGATAAGTCGGTTTCTTTTTTCTTGTCGAAGCCGATAATAAGTGAAACGCCACCGCAGCCTCCACCACGAATGCCTACGCGCAAAGAATAATCTGTTGGGATGTTCTTGGTTTGCATGATCTTGCGAATCTCTTCAGCAGCTTTAGGGGAAATGGTAACAGGATTAACGGGTGAAAACATCGGTGCAGATTCGCGTTAGTGCCTTAAAATTATCTAAATTTCAAACACAAACAGAACCCGAATAATTCCTATGGACGCAGTTATTGAATTTGGCAAAATCCTGATCCCGGCCTCAATTGTGCTTTATGCAGCGTATCTGCTCGTACGGTCGTTTTTAGCCAAAGAAATAGAGCTTAAAAAACTTGAGATCAGAGGCCGAAGCATCGAAACGGTTTTGCCGCTTCGTCTACAGGCGTATGAACGGATGTGCCTTTTTTTAGAGCGCATTAGTCCGCAGAATTTATTGGTTCGGCTTAACGTTGGACTTATTCCTTCCAAAGAATTTCACCAGATGTTGTTGAATGAAATTCGGAATGAATACAACCACAATGTTTCGCAACAGATTTTTATGACTGAACCGGTGTGGGAAAACATTAAGAACGCAAAAGAAGATTTAGTAATGACCATCAACGATGCTGCTTCCGAAATGGGTGCCGAATCATCCAGCTTGGATCTTTCTAAAAAGATCTTCGAACGCTATATCAACAAGCCGGTTGACCCCGTTGCACACGCTTTAACGGAGTTGAAAAGAGAAATCCAGATTACTTTTTGAAAAATCCATTCTTCGATATGGCCCTAGCAAAAGCTGCACGAATGGCAGGCAAGCCGGGTCGAATTGCGCTACTGTTAACCAAGCTTGGAGGAAAGCTTACTAAAGTTGACTGGAAAACTGTTTCAGTGTCAACTGCAAAAGAAAAGCTTTCGCTGTTTTCGCGCATTGCCTCATCCTATGCAACAGGGAAGTACCGTGATATTTCCTGGAAGTCGGTATTGATTGTGCTTGCTGCGATCATTTACTTTTTAAATCCGATTGATCTTATTCCGGATTTTATTCCTGTGCTAGGCTTTACGGATGACTTCAGCGTATTGCTTTGGGTGTACAGCACAATAGGAAAAGAAATTGATAAGTTTTTAGCCTGGGAACGCTCAGTAATTTCAATAGGATGAAAACAGCATTGGTAGCCGGTTCAACAGGATTGATTGGAAATCAGCTTCTGCAACTTTTATTGAGTGATGATAACTATTCATTAGTTAAAGCAATCAGTCGAAAACCGTTACAGATCACTCATCCGAAGCTTGAGAACATTGTATTGGATTTTGATAAGCTCACGGAATCACAAGATAAGCTTAAGGCAGATGATATTTTCTGTTGCCTCGGGACCACGATCAGGAAAGTAAAAACGAAAGAGAAATTCCGGAAAGTGGATTTTGATTATCCGGTTGAGCTGGCCAGGATTACAAAAGCTAATGGTGCTGAGCAGTATTTATTAGTCTCAGCGCTGGGTGCGGATAAGAATTCAAAGATATTTTATAATCAGGTTAAAGGTGAAGTAGAAGAGGCGATTGGGCAAGTAAGATTTAAGTCCTATCAAATCTTTCGGCCATCGTTGTTGATGGGAGATCGCAATGAAAGTCGATCCGGTGAGGATGCCGGGAAAATATTCTTTAAGTATTTCGGATTTCTTGTGCCGGTGAAATACAAAGGCATCGACTCAATAAAAGTCGCAAGAGCAATGCAAAAGATTGCGATGCAACATCAACCTGGAACGCATATTCATGAGTCAAAGGAATTGCAAGCATATTGACGTTTAGATACGTCATTTCGAGCCTGCTACTTGAGCTATGAAATTCAAGATTACTGCGAGAAATCCCTGGATAGAGGGCACTATGATTGGGGGCTTCTCGCTGAGAACTTTATACCTTTCTGAAGGGGTTTACCGCTCGAAGTGACGTTTTTATAATTAATGTATGAGAAAATTACTAGTTGTAACTATCGTTCTTGCACTTGTATCGTGCAACAACAAAAAGCCAGACGATGTAAATCTGAAAACAGTTATTGCCTTTGGCTCTTGCGCGCATCAAAATGATCCGCAACCTATCTTAACCGAAGTTGCATCCTTAAAGCCGGATGCTTTTGTTTATTTAGGGGACAACATTTACAGCGACACCTATTCTATGGATACGCTTAAAATGAATTATCAGATCCTTGGCGCGAAACCGGAATATCAAGCGTTGAAAGCGGCTACAAAAATTTATGCTATCTGGGATGATCATGATTATGGCTATAACGATTCGGGTCGACATTATCCTTTTAAGAAAGAATCGAAAGAGATTTTCCTGGATTTCTTTGGCGAGCAAGGTGATTCATCCATCCGAAATCATGAGGGTATTTATCACACAGCCTGGCTGGAAAAGGCAGGCAAGAAAATCCAGATCATTTTCCCGGACATCCGCACATTCCGCGACAAGCTTGTGCCGTATAATGGAAATCGTAAAGGACAAAAAGGGTATGAGTATGAGCTTGAATATTCACCCTATACAACTTCTGATTCAACCATGTTAGGTGAAGCGCAATGGAAATGGCTTGAAGAACAATTGGCTATGCCTGCTGATGTTAAGATCATTGCGTCAAGTACACAATTTTCAATTACACATAATGGCTATGAGGCGTGGGCTAACTTTCCGCATGAACAAAAACGATTTGTTGACCTGATCAAAAAGACAAAAGCCAATGGTGTTTTCTTTATTTCAGGCGATGTGCATTATGCCGAGTTGTCAAAACTCAATGTTGATGGTGGTTATCCATTGTATGATGTCACCTCCAGTGGAATTACATCTACCTGGGATTTTGCGGCTCCAAATGATAACCGTATTCACGGGGCTGTCATGGAAAATAATTACGGACTTGCTATTATTGATTGGAGCAATGATCCGGAGATTACTTTCCAGATTCATGATGTAGCGAAGAAAAAGCGAATTGATAAAACGATTAAGCTCAGTGAGCTGAAATTTTAAGATTATTTCAGGTAATCAGGAACTTCAACTCCTTGCTTAAGTTTGGGGTCAGCAATTAAAGATTTGCGTTCAAATTTTAACGGAACAACTCCGGCCCAGATATTAAGATCATAATCTTCATCATCATCTTTCGGTTCGCCTGCGCGGATTTTCGCGGAAGCTTCTTCGATCTTGTATCTCAGCAGCATAGTCTTTTTCCATTCGCTATCGTTTGGTTGCCGGATGTCATCCCAACGGCCGGGCTGCATTTTATTGGTGAAGACTTCCAATGCTGTGTAAAGCTCGGCTTTATCTGTAACCAATTCTGTAATACTGAAGATTACCACTGAGCGATAATTTACCGAATGATGAAAAGCTGACCGCGCCAGTACCAAACCATCAATGTGTGTTACACCAATGCTTACGGGTAATTTTTTCTCAGCCAGTTCGCGCATATAAAAACTTCCTACTGATCCATGGATATAAAGGAAGTCATCAATCCGGCAAAAGCCTGTTGGAATTTGAAACGGCTGGTCCTGTAAATTAAAAGCAATGGTGCAAACCAATGCTTCATCTAGGATTGCATATACAGTATCCTTATCATACGACCCGCGTTTTGCCAAACGGGTAATCGTAGTACGATCGGTTTTCTGAAATTCAGCCACAACTATGCTTTAACAATATGATTCCAGCTATGCACATCGGCTTCATGACCTAAACGAATGCTGTTAAGTTTTTTCTTCAAACGCATCATCAGCGCTGAATCGGTGACCTCCGGAAGATTATAATCTTTTCCGTGAATGTTAATCGTTGCAACGGGTGATACTACTGCAGCTGTTCCGGCACCAAAGGCTTCGGTAAGCTTTCCACTCTGGAATGCTTTTTCGATTTCATCGATGCTGATTTTTCTCTCCTCAACGGTAATGCCCATGTCTTTGGCTAGCTGTGTTAGTGTACTTCGTGTTACACCATCTAAAATGGAGGATGAAAGCGCAGGTGTAACAAGCTTGCCATCGATAACAAACATGATGTTCATCGCACCGGATTCATCCACATACTTATGTTCTTTAGCGTCTGTCCAGATCACTTGATCGAAACCTTGTTCACGGGCTAACTGCGTTGGATAAAATGCTCCACCATAGTTGCCGGCACATTTCGCGAAACCAGTTCCGCCTTCCGCAGCGCGAACATATTCCTGCTCAACTTTTAAGCGTACAGGTTTTGAAAAGTATGGTCCAACCGGACTTGTCATGATCACGAAAAGATATTGATCAGAAACTTTCACCCCAAGTTTAGCTTCTGAAGCAAAGATTACTGGCCGAATGTATAATGAGCATCCTTCAGAACTTGGAATCCAGTTGTCATCAGCTTTTACAATCGCTTCAAGGCTGGAGGTAAATAATTCTTCACTCATGCCCGGCATACACATACGATCAAGCGATTTGAGCATACGCTGATAATGACGCTTTACGCGGAACATGTTAACGTTTCCATCTTTCATCCGGAACGCTTTCATGCCTTCAAAAATTGCCTGGCCGTAATGAAGCGAAAGCATGGCTGGTGTCATTGGTAAATTCCCGAACGGCATTACCTTTGGTTCGCTCCACTTTCCCTTATCATATTCGGCCACCAGCATGTGATCAGAAATGTAGGCTCCGAAACCCAGGTTATCGAAATCAACTTCTTTGATGCGTGAGTTTTTGGTACGCTCAACATGGATAGTTGCGGTAGGGGTATTCATAAAAGAGAAGTTTTGCTCAAGATAGAAATTATTTCATTTATGCGAACGAGGTGATGATCGTCATGTTCGGCATCAAACCACGCTAAATCGACTGGTGTCATTTGTACATTTAGTCTGGGATGCAAGGATGACTTTGTCAAATCTGAATCCGCAATGTTTTTGTAATTCAACAGATTTTCTCTGCGGGTGCGCTTGAAATATTCAAGTACGTCTCCGATAGGCCAGGGATTATAGTCCTGAGGTTCAAAAACAGCGGGGGAGAGTTTCTCAGCTCCGTTTAAGATTTCATGAATTCTTTTATTGGCGACTTCATCTACTTCAGCCAGGTGACCAATGTTCTGTTTTACCGACCATTTGCTATCAGGTTTCGTAGACAGCACGTAATCTGAAATATTGTGTAACTTAATTTCCATCCGAAAGATTGTTCCCTCAAGTCGTTCCAAATAAAAGGGAAGCATCCCAACCGGAAGTCCGAAAGTGAATTTGCGTTCAAACCAATCCAGTCGTTTCATTTTGTTACACGTTTTCCTACAATGATCAGACTTCGTTCTACGCCATCCAATACCGCAACGTTGGGGAATAATGCCCATTGCTCAAACCCAAAGTTTTTGAAAAGTTTTAAGCTTGGTTCGTTATGCGCGAAGATGTATCCTAATAACGATTTGATTCCGAATGTTGGAGCTTGATCAATCATATGTTTTAAAATTTCTTTTCCATATCCTTTACCACGAGCCGCTTCATCCAGGTAAATACTTACTTCGGCAGTTTGATTGTATGCAGGCCGGCCATAGAACGATTCAAGGCTAACCCAACCAATTATTTTATCGTTATCCAGCACAAGAAATAGTGGACGTTTCGAAGAATTGTGATTGTTGAACCAGTTTAGTTTGCTTTCTACGGAGACAGGTTCTGTATCGGCCGTGACCATTCTTCCAGCAATTACAGAATTATAGATCGCCACGATCGAGGGAAGATCTTTTAACGTTGCATGTTTATAAATCAATTCGGCCATTATAAATTCTTTTTTAAAAGATAATCCGTTTGCGGATCGTTACCAACCCTAAAAACATGCGAGCTGAACTTCTCGAATCCGAAGCTTTTGTAAAAACCCTGGGCGTGATCGTTATGTTCCCACACACCCAGCCAGATCACATCAAATCCTTTTTGTTTTGCTTCGTTGAGGCAATGGTTCATTAACGCTTTACCTATTCCGCGTCCAATATACTTACCGAGTGAATACAACCGGTGTAATTCAATCAGCTTCTTGTCTGGAAATTTATCACTTACTTCAGTTGAATTGCGTAAACGTGCATAGCCAACTGCTTCTCCGTTTAAGTATGCGATATAAAAAATACTTCCTGGTTCCTCAAGATCTCTGGTAATTTGCTCTTCGGTAAAGGCTTCATCCAAGTAAGTTTTAAAATCATCCGGATTATTATCTTTTTCAAATGCTTCACAAAACGATTGCAGACTGATACTTGTCAATAATGAAGCATGCGAAAGATTGGCCTGGATGATGCGGATAGCACTCATGATTTCACGAAAGCCGCAGGGTTGTGATACACCGGAAATTTAACGGATCGCGCAATGAAACACAATTTATTAGCTTCATGATGCAATGCATTTGCTTTTGCAATCATGGTTTCGTGCTCCACGGTGACTTTAGGATTAAGTGTTGCTTCCGTAAACTGTCCGCTGCCATCTTTTTCTTCTAACATAATTGCTGTAGCGTTATCTACGTATTCAATTACAACAACTCCATTTACCGCACATAAGTGCAGGTACCAAAGCATGTGACAGGCCGAAATTGAATCAAGCAATAAATCTTCTGGACTGTATCTCGATTTATCACCGCGGAAAGACGGATCAGACGAGCCTTCAATTTCTTTTTTACTCGCTGATGAAATAAGGTGATTACGACTGTATGATTTATAATCAGAAGTACCCGTGCCCTGATTACCCGTCCAGGTGATAATTGCTTGATACGTATGCTGTTTCATCATAATGTCAATTCCATTTTGATATTCCCGCGTTCGTAAAGTCCGTCATTTGCTATTTCTACAAAGCCGAGCTTCCGGTAAAGTGCAATGGCTGGAACCTGTTTTGTATTCGAATACAAAATAATTTTTTCTGCATTAAGTTTTTTTGCTTTTTGGATTGCTGCTTCAGCCAGAGCCTGACCAATCTTTAAACCACGAAACTTCTTATCGACAGCCATTTTTGTGAATTCAAAGATACCGTCATCATTAAGCTTAAGCCCTACTGTTCCGGCAATCTCTTTGTTAAAACTGGCAACCAAGATCGCTCCGCCTTTATTGATGATATATTTTTCAGGATTCTGAAGTACGGCCGTGTCAATATGCTCCATCCAGAATTGTTCTTCGATCCACTCCCGGTTGAATTTTTCAAACCAGGGTTGATGCTCGGGTCGGTAATCAATTATTTCGAGAACTGAGCTTTCCATAAATCTCTGAGTTGATATCCACGGTTAACGATATAAATTCCAGCAATGGTAATGAGTATAGCGAGGCCCATTCTTATAGAAAGTTTTTCATCCAGCACAAGCCATCCGAGAAGTACCGCAACCACCGGATTGATGTATGCATACATAGAAACAATGGTCATAGGAAGCTTACGAAGTGCATATGAATAACACGCATAGGCGATGATTGACCCAAATACAATAAGGTAAATCATAGACCAACCTGCTTCAGGAGACCAACTGACGTTGCTGAGATCATCAAATAATAGACTGGCTGGAAACATAAGAAGTCCACCAAAAAACATTTGCAGGCCTGCGTTCAGGAAAGGGTTACTATCTGCATTATGTTTCTTTATCCAGATGCTTCCGCTTGCCCAGCTGATTACAGCGCCAAAGATTGTAAGTATTCCAAGCGTATAGCTTAAGGTTGAAAACTCACTAAGGTGTTCTCCAAAAATCATAACGATTCCTGCTAAGCCAAGCACTACACCGATGATGATGGGAAGATTGGGTTTCTCTTCACGGTTAACGGAAAGATTGATAATAATAACCATTAAAGGCATCAGTGAGCATATGATGGCTGCTATGCTGCTCGGAATGTGCATCTCCCCCCAGGCAACCAGTCCGTTACCAAGCGTTATCAGAAAAAATCCACCAATCGCCTGACGAAGTAAATGTTCTTTCGAAGGCAGCTTTACTTTCGCAAATGCCAGCATCGAACCGCCAAGGATTAAACCTGCTGCAGTTTGCCGGATTGCCGAAAATAAGAAGGGTGGAAAATGCAAAACAGCAATGCGCAAGGCTAGATAGGTTGTACCCCAGATCAGGCACACAGCTGCTAATGCAAAATAAGGGAGATAAGGGTTGCGGGTACTCATTCTGTTGAATTGGTAACAAAGTTTCCTGTTTATACGTGAAAAAAACAGTTTCAGTTTCGGGAATTTTAACCAGATCAGTTCGCCTAAGTTCAATAATAAACTCGGATGATTATCAGTAAAACTAAATGACGTTTAGATAGAAATGGACAGCCATATGCACCATTGATGGATAAACAACATTGGTGAATGGCTTTTGGTCCAATATTAGAATGGAAATGTCAACTCTTATTCCGAAAATAAATCGACTATTTTTCTAACACACATAGGAGTTACTCCTATAATATCAACTGCAAAAGATTCCTTTTGTCTTTATTGAGATACATTAATCCAAAACCATATGAAAGCAAAAAGATTGTTAATGGGAATGTTACTAGGGTTGACCCTCATTGTGTTTATGCCAAGCACTTCTGAAGCGAAGCCAAAACTTATTAGTTCACAGGGTTATTTGACAGAGGGTGGCTGCCTCGTGATTGTCAATACTTACGAACACCGTTTCCTATTCTGGACTTGGGAATCCACAACTACAGAATCTGCAAATTGTTAGGCACAATAGTTGATTCGAAATTGTTACTTTGCTAAAATTAAAGGTCACATTAGCGACCTTTAATTTTATAAGCTCCGGATGAATAAATTCGATCATTTTACTATGAATAAAAAAATAGCAATTTTTATTCTTATTCTATTACATACGTGTTTATTTGGCCAAACTCGAGACTTCACAATTGAAGGCGTTGTAAAATCCGCAAATGGTGGTGAACCTATACCATACGTGAGTATTGCATTAACAGAAAAACGAAATGGCACATATTCAAATGAAGAAGGACTTTTTAAAATAACCCTTGCGACTAACCAAACGCTTGCTTTTTCTGCAATCGGGTTCAAAAGCATTTTACTATCGTATACAGATATTATAGAAAGAGACAATATTATTACACTGGAAGAAGATGTTGTGAAACTTGATGATGTCACTATTTTGGCCGACAAGACCAAAGTCAAAAGTTCAGTAGAGGAATTTGGCTATCAAGATTCAGAAAAAAAGAGTCGGCTTGTCGCTAAAACCCCAGGCTTTCAGATCGCAACACGTATTGAAAATACTAAAAACAAAAGCGGCTATGTAGAATCCATTCTGATGAACGTTGTATCCACGGGTAAGTCGAGAATTCGCCTTCACTTGTATTCAATAGATAATTTTCCGGAACAACCGAAAGAGTTACTGTCAAAAGATATGATAGTTGATATTGGTAAGAAGAAAGGGATTCAAAGAATTGATGTTACAAACGAAGCGATTCCCTTTCCATTAGAAGGTATAGTCGTTGGGGTTGAATTTTTAGGAAATATCAAATCAGACAATCAAGTAATCTTAACAAACGGACTTGAAATAGAAACCAAAGTATTCCTGTCGCAGGCAGATTCTCAAGCTGGTACCTACATAGGATTTATGGGAAAGAAATTTGAAAAAGAATTTTATAGCAGCATTTATAAGACTACGTGCAACGCGATGGTGGGAGTTTTGGTGCGTTTTTATGAAGAATAGTAGTCTATAATTTCGAGTGCGCAATACTTAAGATTCTACACTGAATATTTCGCGTACACACCACTTCATTTCGCGAGAAGTTAATTGCCGAAATAAGTGCTCATCATTAATTAGAACAGTTTCAGTTTCGTGAATTTTAACCAGATCAGTTTGTTGTACACTTTTCAAACCTGTATTGATTAAATTTCGTTAACGGAACAGATTCCAGCAAATGATTGTTGGATCTCATTAGACTAAGATTGCCGGGATTCCGTCATCTTAAATGAATATAAGCCCCACTCATTTGAAGAGACTTTCTACTGTTGTTTATCCTGAATTTGAAAAAGAGATCGCCCGGAGCGAATATCAGCGCACGCAACTGATTATTGGAATATTCTTAGTGGCGTTTGTTACAATTAATATCAACTTTTTCTTCCTGAATGAGACCGTAACAGCAATTTATGGCGGAGCTCAAAATTATTTCTTTACCGTTGGCTGGCTTATCTTGTTTATTCTCTACGAGGTTGTTGTGTTACGGGTGATTGCGTATCTCCTGAAAAAATATCAACGGGTCAGTGAGACGTTTCGGTTTATCCATACGCTCATTGAGATTTCGTTCCCCAGCCTGCTGATGTTATACATGGTAGATGTTCAACATCAACTATTATTTATTGATTCTCCAATTTTCTTACTGTATTTCCTGTTCATCATTATTTCTGTATTGCACCTTGATTTTAGGTTAAGCTTTCTTACTGCATTGCTGGCAGCAATTCAATATGCGGTTATTATTTACTATGGCTACCGACTTAATCATCAATTGGATAATTATTTTACCCTCTTACCGGAAAATAGCTTTTACCTAAGATGTGTTGTGCTAACCATGAGCGGACTGGCAGCGGGTTATGTGGCACAGCAAATGCAAAAAAGAATTTATATTTCATTCGATCTGCAACGCGCTAAGAGTGATATGGAAGTTTTATTTGGTCAGCAAGTATCGCGCGAAGTTTTTTCAGCACTGATTCAGGAACAGGGAAAAGCCAAGAAGCAGGAAGCCACTGTGCTTGCACTTGACATCCGCAACTTTACCGCATTCGCGGAAACGCATTCACCCGATGAGATCATGGATTTTCAGAATAAAATCTTTGGGCCGATCATCGACATCATTAATCAGCACCAGGGAATTGTGAACCAGATTTTAGGTGATGGTATTATGGCCACATTTGGAACGCCTGTTACAAATCCACTGCATGCCGACATGGCCTTTGAAGCAGCGCTTAGGATTTTAAAAAAGGTGAATGAGCTTTGTGTGGAAGGTATTATTCCGGAAACGAAATTAGGAATGGGTTTACATACAGGAGATGTTATCACAGGAAACATCGGCAATGAAAGCCGGAAGCAATATTCGATCAGTGGATCGGCTGTAATTATCGCATTCCGCGTAGAGCAACTGAACAAACAATTTCAATCTGAATTGCTGATTACCGATGCAGTAAAGAGCCGGATTGCAATGGGTAAAATTAAAATGACTTCACTGGGCATGCAGCCTATGAAAGGCTTCGGTACCGAAGTTGAGATTTACAAAGTTGAACCTTAAGGTACAACTGGTTTTGAGTAGAACAGCAGCAATGCCACGGTGAACCCGATAATGGAGGCAACAAATCCAAACATGAAAATGCTGTAGGAAATTCGCAATAGCTTATACTTTCGCGCCAATACTTTGCCGTTGAAGTAGATGTCTTTAATTAAGCTTCCATATAGATAATCGGCATCTTTCATCATCTCGCGCATTCCCCATTCATAGTTGCTAACCTCCATGCCGTGAAAGTTTCCGAAGAATAAAAGATTGGTTCTTTTTTCACGAATATCCTCGCGCGTAAACTTACCGGAAGAAATGTTTGGCCGTGTAGCCAAGATAGCAAACACAATCGTTACAAGGCATGTTATGACCAGCATCAATGTCGGAATGAGAAGATTAGGCCACTCTTCCAGCTTGCGGAACAGAACGGAAATAACAACTGACAGAATAATGGAATTGATCGAAATCATAATGTTCGATTTCGTATCAGCCATTCCGCTTAACGTTGTATGATTATCCGCTGTCACGCGAAACATCGTTTCAATCCCGCGGTCCGGGTTTGATTTTTTGTCCAATTTTTTCTGAAGCTTGCCGAGATCTTTTTCGAGGTTCTTAACATAATCATCATCCACTTTAGGATTCAGCATCTTCTTTAACTTTTTAATGTTTTTGCGTTTACGTTCTTCCAAAACCTGCCGACCGTATAAGGTAAAGTAGCTATGTTTTTTAAGAAACTTGAGATTATACTCACCCCATTCCTGATCCGACTCAAACTTGATTTTTTTAAACGTCTCAATTTCAGCTCGTATATCCTCACCACACTCGAGCATGTCTTTGCGCGACAGATGATACATATCGGCATCACACAATACTTGCTCTGGAAGATTTTTTGGACTCTGCGGCATCCGCGTAGCGCCAATGAGTTCTGTTACTTTTTTAATCTTTTCAGCCGAAGCGCCCCAACTCTCTAACAGCGATACTGCTGTAGCTGCCGAACGTTCTTCATGATGGTCGCGGTCTTTTTCGTAACCGGTGTCGTGAAGCCACGCGGCAACAATCACATTTTCAAGCTCATCGTTTGAAAGGCTGCTTTGCTTGCCAATTTCTTCCGCTGCTTCGGCAACGGCTGTGGTATGTTCAAGATTATGATACGTAAAAGTCTCTGGGAGTTTCCGGAGTACTTCTTCGGCATATGCTCTTGATTTGTGGATCAGTTCGGTTTCCATCCTGTTTGGGATGTTAAATATCAAAAATTGACTCGAATTAAACTACCGCTTAAGAAACAGGTTTTTAAAGATGTTCGTTCAATAGCGCAAATCGTGAACACGCTTTATCTTTATCGCCATGTGCAAAGCTGCTTTCTGGCTCCTCCTGATCATTCCCGCTCTTCAACTTACCGCCCAGGATAATTTTCACGTTTACCTGATTGGCGATGCCGGAAAAGTTTCGGTAAGCGATGCGCCTTATAAAAAACTCCTTCAGCAACAATTGAACGATTCGGTGCCTTCGGCCATTGTCTTCTTGGGCGATAATATTTATCCGAAAGGCATGCCCGATGCATTCAATGGGAAGCGGAATGAAGCTGAAAAAATTCTGGAAGCATCGTTGAACCTTGCGCCCGGCTTTAAGGGTCCGATGATTTTCGTTCCGGGCAATCATGATTGGAAACGCGGTAAGCCGGATGGATTGAATTTCATAAGGAATCAGCAAGCCTGGCTGGACTCCTTGCATAGAGACAATGTAAAGCTATTGCCCAAAAACGGTTGCCCGGGTCCAATTGAAGTTCCCTTAAGCGACAAAGTTGTTTTAATTATAATCGATACGCAATGGTGGATTCATCCGTGGGATAAACCAGAAGGTGAAACAAGCTTGTGCGATTGCAAAACCCAAGCGGATTTGATTATACAACTTGACGATGCCTTACGCAGAAATTCAACCAAACGTGTAATTGTTGCTGCACATCATCCGGTAGTAACGTATGGCGAGCATGGGGGAGTGTTTTCACTAAAGGATCATATTTTTCCGTTCACCGATCTGAATAAAAAACTTTACATCCCACTGCCGGTTATTGGATCGATCTATCCATTGTACAGAAAAATTTTCGGCAACATTCAGGATACTTCGCATCCGGAGTACCGTAGGATGAAAGATCAGTTGATGGCTTTGCTGGAGCAGTATCCGGGAGTGATTTATGCATCGGGTCACGATCATTCATTGCAGTATAGCGAAAAGGCCAATGTTCATTACATAGTCAGTGGAGGCGGATCAAAATTCGGCACGGCAAAAAAGAAAAAATATGCACAGTATGTTGCGGAATCGCTGGGTTATGTTCGGGTAAGCATTGGTAATGAAACCGAAACGGAACTAGAATATATTTCATACGATAAGATCGCATTTGAAAAAAGTATAACGGCACTTGCTCCTGAGAAAAGAGATTCAACTGCCGCAATAATTATTCAGCAAGGGACAGTATTAGAAAATGCCAGTGATCAATATGCTGCTGGAAAATCACATAAAAATTGGTTGGGAGAAAATTATCGTGCGGAGTGGTCGCAAAAAATTAACGTTCCGGTTTTTAATATCGGTGAGGAAAAAGGCGGATTAAAAATTATTCAACGTGGTGGAGGCCATCAAACAATTTCACTTCGGCTGGAAGATTCATTGGGTCATGCCTTTTCATTGCGGTCGATTGAAAAGTATCCCGAGAGTGCATTGCCCGAACCTTTCCGAAACACATTTGCTGAAGACATAGTACAGGATCAGATTTCGGCTGGACATCCTTATGGTGCCGTTGTCGTTCCGTATCTCGCACAAGGTGCAGGGATTTACCACGCCAATCCAAAAGTTGTATTAGTTCCCGATGATCCACGATTGGGTGTTTATCGAAAAGATGTTGCCAATCAATTAATGTTATTTGAAGAACGCCCGGATGGCAATGGTAAAGAAATGGATTTCTTTGGGAATGCTGAAAAGATGATCAGCTCAACCAAGCTCCTGGAACAATTAGCCAAAGACAATGACAACACCGTTGATCAGAAATTCTTTTTACGTTCGCGGTTGTTTGATTTGTGGATTGGCGATTGGGATCGTCACGATGACCAGTGGCGCTGGGCAGAGTTTGATTCCAAGAAAGGAAAAACGTACCGGCCAATTCCACGCGATCGTGACCAAGCTTTCTTTGTAAGCGAAGGCCGAATTCCAAAATTTTTAGGAAAGAAATGGTTGCTCTTTCAGTTTGAAGGTTTTGAAAACAAAATAAACTGGCCTTCCGGGCTTATGTTTAGTGGTCGGTATATTGATCGCAGCTTCTTAACAACGTTAAGTCGTGAAGATTGGATTGCGGTTGCAGATGATTTAGCTGTGCATTTAACCGATTCGTTAATTGACAATTCACTAAAAAAATGGCCGGAAGAAATTTATAAGCTTCATGGGGAAGAAATTTCTTCAAGATTGAAGTCACGCAGAAAATTCTTGAGAGAAGATGCGCTTAAGCATTACGCTTTCTTGGCAAAAGAAGTTACGTTGACGGGTTCTGATAAGCGTGAACGTTTTGAAATAGAGCGTTTGAAAAATGGAAATGTAAACATCAGTGTGTTCAAGCTTAATAAAGAATCTGAAAAAGGAAAGTTGTTATATGAAAGACTTTTTCTTGCCGATGAAACGCATGAGGTTAGGTTGTATGGATTAGGTGGAGAAGATCAATTTGTGATTTCTGGAGACGACAACAGAAAAATTAAAGTCCGGATTATCGGGGGTGCTGGAAAAGATGAATTCCAGTCTTCAAAGAATAAAGCCACTTTCGTGTATGATGTTAAGAAAGACATTGTTCTATCAGAAGACGCAAAGATCAAAGACAGAACATCGGCTGATCCAAAGATCAACGATTACAATTGGAAAGATTTTAAATACGATCGTGCCGTTCCATTAGTATATGCGAACTATAATATAGACGATGGAATTTTTCTGGGTGGAGGGTTTATAAAAATTAATCAGGGCTTTAGAAAAGAACCTTTCAAGTCAAAGCATTTATTCCTGGCAAGCTATGCAGCCAATACAAGCTCCTTCAACTTCCGGTACGATGGAAGATTTACAGGCATTTTTGGTAAATGGAACGGTGAAATTGATGCAGATGTTAAAGCGCCAAATTATGTTAATAACTTTTTCGGTTGGGGCAACGAATCTGTATTCAACAAGAATATTGATAAAGTCGATACGATTCATGTTGGCCGGGCAATAAATTATTATCGTGTTCGCTTCAACGAAATAAGGCTCGACTTGAGGTTAACGCGCAGGTTAGGAAAAACAGGGTTCGTAAAAATCGGGCCATCCTTTCAACGGATGGATATTGAAAGTTTTGATGAAGATGAGAAGCAAGACCGTTACATCACAAATGAGTATTCGCGAAAATACCCGGGGACAGAAGAAGAACGTCATTATCTGGGCTTGTCAACAGCTTGGGGGATTGATAAACGTAATCATCCATTGCTAACTACGCGTGGAGTATACTTTGAACAAAGTTCACGCATTATGCAAGGTATTGACACCGACAATTTTACATCGCATAATGCTGTCTTGTCATTCTACCAGGCATTCAAGACCCCGGCCATTGTTACGTTTGCCTTCCGGGCGGGTGCTGGCATTAACACCGGTAAGTATGAATTTTATCAGGCGCAGATACTGGATGGGAAAACCGAGCTTCGTGGTTTTCGCAAGACCCGTTTTTATGGTGACAAGAAATTATACTTTAACAACGAGGTACGAATAAAGCTTACCAGTTTCCAATCTTACTTATTCCCGGCACATTTGGGGATTCTTGCCTTTTATGATGTGGGCAGAGTATGGTATAAGGATCCGGCAACGCACAATGACCTTACTGCGGCTGATGGAATATCTAACGTATGGCACCAGGGATTTGGTGGCGGAATCTGGTTTACACCGTTTAACCTTACCGTAGTTACAACCGAAGTTGGTCATTCAACAGAAGGAACTGTGTTCTATGTTCGGTTAGGATTCTTATTCTAACTTTTTCCCCAAGCCTTTTACTGCCGAAACATTAAAGAAGCCAACCGCTTTTAATGAACCTGGTATTACGGCATCAATGTTTGTTGAAACATTCGCCAGAGGGGTTGAAAACAATTCACCAAATCCTCCTGGTCTGTCGGTTTGCACAATTACCTCGCTAAGAAACGTGAATGATTCATAGGTAATGGAATGAATCTCAACATATACTGAATCACCAACCTCGTACGGTGACAAGGGTTGATCATCTTCATCGACATCCGTTGGATTGATATCGCGAATAGGCGGGATAAAGGTAATCCCATCAAAGCTGCCACCGGATGAAAATCCTGCATCATATGCAATGTTGATTTCACTTGGCTTAGTCAGCAGTGTACCGTTTTTGTAGGTGCGAATCCAGTATGTATCACCTGTGCCCAGTGGCTCCCTTGCCCAGAACTGACCGATGTACGAATTCTCCGGATAGAATGGGCTATCATCTTCTTCAAACGTAATGCTGTCAATAGCTACTGTGCGATTGATTTTAGAAACAGCTTGGAACGTTTGGCCATTCACCACAACCGTTAATGTATACGCCCGACCAGTTTCTCCAAACACAGCTTCGCTCGTAGCTTCATCAGTTGCCCAACGATACGCACCCGCTTCGCCCGGATCTTCAGTAAAATCAAGTGTTCCGCCATCGTAGCTTACACTCACAACAGCTCCGCTTACAGCTGGAGGTAGCGCATCGCTTAAATAGGGTTGCGACATTGTCAACCGGATTACCTGATCTTCAACCTTATCATTGATCCACGCATCTACTACTAAAACTGGGTCAGTCTTTCGAAGGTTGGGATTGATTTCTTCTTCACATGAGACTAGGAATAACAATCCCATAACCAGTCCTAAAAAGAGTTTACTATATATTTTCATGATCATTAGAATTTAAAGTTGTAGGAAACAGAAGGAACCATTGCACCTATAATAGACAACTGAGTTGCTTTTGTATTGATTTTCTGGCCAGACACGTAACGCTCATCTGTCTGCGAGAAATAAATAGAAAACGGATTTTTTCTTCCATACACATTGTAGATCGAGAATACCCAGTAATCCGTATTTTTTCGCTTCTTGCCGTTACGCTTGTATTCTTTTCCTTCAAATCGTGCAGCAAGATCCAGGCGATGATACATCGGCAAACGCACATTATTTCTTGAACCATCAGCATTGTATGGAATTAAAATACCCTGAAGCATAATGTAATCAGTAGGAAAGGTGGTGGGTGTTCCGGAAGTAAGAACGAAGTTGCCTGATAATGACCAGCGTTTAGACAAATCGTAGAAGCCGGTAACTTTTACATTGTGCGTCTGATCATAGCGCGCGGCATACCATTCGCCATTATTAATCCCGTTTACTTTTAATTCAGTCCGGCCGAGTGTGTAACTAATCCAGCCATTTAACTTGCCGGTCTTTTTATGCAGGTATAATTCTAATCCGTACGCGCGCCCTTTGCCGCTTAATAAATCTCCTTCCAGATATTCGTTGAGCAACAGGTTAGCTCCATCAATGTAATCGATCTGGTTTTGCGTAGCCCGGAAATAGGTTTCTGCTGAGAACTCCCAGGTTTTGTTGATGTTCAGGAAATATCCGACTGTAAACTGATCGCCAATTTCAGGATCGATATTGTTAGAAGTGGGTGTCCAGACATCCAGCGGATTAGAAGCTGTAGTGTTCGAGATCAGGTGCAGGTATTGAACCATCCGGTTGTAACTGCCTTTGATTGAACTTCGTTCCGATAGTGAAACTTTTGTAGAGAAGCGTGGTTCCAGGTTGTTGAAATGCGCAATAGATTCTCCATTCTTATACTGGATCGTATCGATAACCGGTTTTCTTTTTCCGGCAGGAGCATCTCCAAACTCATAGGCTGTGCCCGGTCCGTAATACCGGAAATCAGAATACCGAACGCCATACTCAACTGACCAGACATCGTTAAACTTGACGCTGTTGTTAATGTAAAGCGCTGTTTCAAGGTTGTATTTTTCATCCTGCACAATACGCTGCGCGTCACCATTCGAAACACCTAAGGCATCGGCTGGTTTAAATGTGTAGTAAATAACCTCCGCTCCAAAGCTTAATTCGTTATCAGCATTGATAAAATAGGTGAATTCGGGCTTGAGCATGTAGTTGGAGATAGAGGATTTCCATGTAAACTTATCACGCTCGTCTTCTCCGAACTGCAACCGGTAATGATAGTTGCTGTATACCGCGGAAATGTTAGCGAACAACTTGTCACTGAATAAGTGATTCCAACGTAACGTGCCGGTTGAGTTGCCCCAGCGAAACCCTTGTTGATCATCAAAGAAAAAGTTATCACGACCGAAGTATCCTGACAGGTAAAGATGGTTGCGGTCGTTCAGCTTGTAATTTGCTTTTGTAGTGAGGTCGTAAAAATTTAATGCTCCGCCATCTTTGAGAATTTCAACAAAGGGTCGGGCCAGTACGTCAATGTATGAGCGTCTTCCGGAAACAATGAATGAACCTTTTTCTTTTACAATCGGACCTTCGAAAGAAAGTCGGCTGAAGATCGTTCCGATTCCACCGGTGGTTTCAAATTCTTTATTGTTGCCATCCTTCATGCGGACATCCAGAATGGAAGCAAGCCTACCGCCATACTTAGCCGGAATTGCGCCTTTATAAAGTTTAGTGTCTTTCACTGCATCTGGGTTAAACGTTGAGAAAAATCCCAACATGTGCGATGAATTATAAACGGGCGCTTCATCCTGTAAAATAAGATTCTGACCAACGCTTCCGCCACGAACATTAAAACCGGTTGCGCCTTCGCCCACCGTACTTACACCGGGAAGGCTTTGCAGGCTTTTAATAATATCAACCTCACCCAGAAAAGCCGGCATTTTTTGAATAGTTGAAATATCAAGCTTGGAGACACTCATTTCCAAGTTTTGCGAACGGGCATTTTCACTTTCGGATGTAACGATAACTTCCTGAAGTTCCTGAGTATCAGACTGGAGTTCAACATCCAACTGGATATTCTCGGTTAACGAAATCTGTTGCGCATTTTTCTGAAAGCCGATGTAGCTAAACTCCAATGTGTAGTCTCCCGAAGGGAGTGTAATAGAATAGAATCCATAAACATTGGTTGTTGCGCCCGTTTTTGCTTCAACTATATAAACCGTAGCGCCAATAAGTTTTTCTCCATCCGAAGAATCTTTAATATACCCGCTAATGGTATTTTTTGATTGGCTAAAGGCATTTGTGCAAAGCAATAGTAGGATGAGAAGGGGGTAAAATCTGGTCATGGGTGGAAAGTATACGGTTGAATACGGATAAGGTGCCAGGATGTTGTGCATTAAGTGTTAAGGTGCTCAGTTAAATTGTTGAGGTGCTTCAATAAGTTGCTCAGGTGCTTTAATTGTTCAGCAATACTTCAATAACATAACAAACGCCCAATAGTTTACCTCTAATTTACCTCGATATTCATGCAACAAAACAGTTCCTATTTCCGTATTTTTGAGGAGATCAGTTTAACACCATGAAAACCCTCATTCGTCCGGAACATAAATACATTGACGTTTCCGATCGGATTGAAAGACTAATTGAAAACGGAGCTTTGAAAGTAGGTGATAAGCTACTTTCGGTAAGGGCGCTTAGTAAGGAACAAGGAATAAGTCTGAGTACAGCCTTTCAATCCTATTATCATCTTGAAAGTAAAGGTCTCATCGAAGCGAGGCCGCAATCCGGGTACTATGTAAAATTCAGTCGCGAGCATATTCTTGATTTACCCAAAGCCAGCGAACCGCCTGACGATGCTGTACCTGTAAGCGTGGATGAAATGATCAGCAGCGTGTATCACGATCTCAATTCAGACAAGCTGATCCACTTTTCACTTGGCGTTCCATCGATTGAATTATTACCAGCTGCGAAGCTTACAAAATCGATTACTCAGGCTATCCGCGAATCGAAAACAAGCTGCATGCAGTATGAGCACATTCAGGGAAATGTGTCTTTACGTAGACAGATTGCCCGACAGGCTTTTAACTGGGGTGGCACACCAACAGAAGATGAAATTGTTGTAACAGCAGGATGTGTTGAAGCATTATCGCTGTGCATTAAAGCAACAACAAAACCGGGCGATGCAGTCGCTATTGAAAGCCCGACTTACTTTGCAATTTTTCAGGTGATGGAAAGTCATGGATTAAAAGTTGTTGAGATACCTACTGATCCGGTAACGGGTATTGATTTGAAATATTTGGAACAAGCAATTCCCAAATTTGACATCAAAGCATGTTTGTTTGTGAACAACTTCAACAATCCGTTGGGAAGCTGCATGCCGGATGAAAATAAAAAGGAGCTGGTTGAGATGCTCGCTAAAAAAGAAATTCCGTTGATCGAAGATGATATCTACGGTGAAATGTATTTCGGCAGAAACCGTCCCAAGACTTGCAAGACGTACGATAAAAAAGGACTTGTGCTTCACTGCTCATCATTTTCGAAGTCACTCGCACCCGGCCATCGAATCGGCTGGACAATTCCCGGACGTTATAAGGAAAGCATTATTCGCTTAAAGCGGATGCACACCGTATCAACCAATACATTATCGCAAGCAGCGATTGCACATTTCTTAAGCAATGGCCGGTATGAGTTGCACTTAAGACATTTACGCAAAGCGCTTCATACACAATCATTGCGCTATATTCAGGCGATCTCGGAATATTTTCCGGACGATACCAAAATGACGCGCCCGCAAGGCGGCTTTGCGTTGTGGATTGAATTGAATAAAAAGATCAATACGTATAAGCTTCATAAGAAAGCGCTCAAGCAAAATATCGGTATTGCCCCAGGGCAGATATTTTCATCGCAAGCGAGATTTGAAAATTGCTTGCGGCTAAGCTATGGTGAACCATGGAGTACCCGAATTGAAGAAGGAATTAAGACCTTGGGCAAGCTGGCGAAAGAGATGAAATAAGACTGTTCATCAGAAATAACTTTTTAGATTGTACTACCCACGTATATTTGTGACCGCTAATTTTTAACATTTGCAGACGCTTTTTATCATCTTCTTTTCGGCAGTAGTAATACAGGTCATTTACTTTATCATTCTGTTGGTCTCGATTTCCAAGAAACGAGCTGATCAAACTGTAGACCTGAAACCCATATCGGTTATTGTGTGTGCGCATGATGAAGAGCAAAATTTACGGGAGTTAGTTCCAATACTATTAAATCAGCAGCATCCTGATTTTGAAATAATCATTGTCAACGACCGGTCAAATGATGGAACCTTCGATTGGTTATTGGAAGAAACCAAAAAAGAAACGCGGCTTAAAATGGTGAACATAGAAAGTACACCATCGCACGTCAATGGAAAAAAGTTTGCGATTACATTAGGTATCAAAGCTGCAAAGCATGATTGGATTCTGTTAACAGATGCAGATTGTCGTCCGAACAATGAACAATGGATAAATTCAATGAGTGAACGCTGCGCAGACGATAAAAATTTTGTGCTTGGCTATTCAGGCTACGAAAAGCAACCCGGATTCTTGAATTTGTTTATTCGCTTTGAAACCTTGTTCACGGCACTCCAGTATATCGGTTATGCGATGGCAGGAAATCCTTACATGGGTGTGGGCCGAAATCTCGCATATCGTAAATCAGTGTTTTTAGATAATAAAGGTTTTAACAATTTTTTAAGCGTTACCGGTGGTGATGATGATTTGTTTGTGAATCAACACGCCACAGCAAAAAATACTACGGTTGCCTTGGGCAGTGATGCGCTCGTGTACTCATTCCCTAAAACGACTTTGAAAGAATTTTATCGCCAAAAAGTTCGTCATCTTTCGGTGGGCAAGAAATACCGTTCCAAACACCAATTTCTACTTGCGCTGTTTTTTGTGACACATCTTATTACGTGGTTTGCGGGAATTCCATTATTGTTCTTTTCCAGCGCAATAATTTGGGTTGCAGGTGCATTGGTAATCAGGACGTTACTGTTCAGCATCACCGTTCATCAGGCTGCTAGGCGATTCGGACAGAAATTTGAATGGGGCGCAGTTCCGCTTTTAGATTTTCTTTTCGTGATTTATTATCTTTCAACTGCCCCTGTGGCATTTTTAACTAAAAAGATACGATGGAAGAGCTGAACCGGCAGTTTTCGGATAAGGCCCTCGAAGATTTCGAGCTGATTGACGAAGCCGTTCAGAAGAACGATGAGAAGGCTTATGCCAAGCTCATGCAGCGTTATAAGCGTCCTGTATATCACATGATCCTGAAAATGGTCCGCAATGTGGATGATGCAGAAGATCTAACAATTGAATCGTTTGCCAAAGCATTCCGCAGTCTGCATCGGTTTAAAAAAGATTTTACATTCAGCACATGGTTGTTCCGGATTGCAACAAACAACACCATTGATCATATCCGTAAGAAGAAATTAAATACACTGAGTATTGACAATCGGTTTACCGATGACAACGGTGATGGTATCTCTATAGAAGTGGAAGATGAAAATCTGAATCCGCAGGAAGAAACCATTAAGGAACAAAAAGCTCAACTCATACAGGTGTTTGTTGATAAGCTTCCGCCTAAATATCAGAAGCTTGTGAGGCTTCGTTACTTTCAGGAATTATCCTACGAAGAAATTGCTGTTGAACTTGAGGCTCCGCTTGGAACTGTAAAAGCGCAGCTCCACCGCGCACGTGAGCTCATGTTTGAAATGGTGAAGAACAAGCGCGACCATATTTAATCTGCACCGTGCGCGCTGAAATTATTTTAAACTATTTCCCCGATCTCACACAAGAACAGCAAAAACAGTTCGATGCGCTGTATGAGTTGTACAAAGAATGGAATGAAAAAATCAATGTAATCTCCCGCAAGGACATTGATAATCTCTACACCAATCACATTTTACATTCATTGGGTATTGCGAAAGTAATGCCCTTCAAACCAGGAGCATCTGTACTGGATGTTGGTACGGGTGGAGGTTTTCCCGGGATTCCGTTAGCAATACTTTTTCCGGAAACCAATTTTCATTTGGTTGATTCTATCAATAAGAAGATTACAGTTGTAAATGAAGTTGCCAAAGGTGCTGGATTAAAAAATGTAAAAGGCGAATGGATTCGCGCAGAGCAAATTAAGGGCAAGTATGATTTTATTGTAAGTCGCGCTGTAACGCGGATTAGGGAATTTTACGGTTGGGTGAATCAGAAAGTAAAAGAAGATTCAATCCACGATCTCGATAATGGAATTTTGTATTTGAAAGGTGGTGATTTAGATGAAGAACTTGGTGAGCTGAAAAGACCTCATAGTTTGTATAATCTCTCTGATTACTTTGATGAGGAGTTTTTCGAAACTAAAAAGGTGGTTTACGTTCCTTTGTATTAAGTGCCATCTTCACTGAAGTTCTCTTGTAAATTTTATTTTCCCAGTGCTCAAGCTTTTAACCTTCCCTTTTTTATCTTTTTCGAACAGTATTGATTTCTGAACATCTGTAAAAAAGTTATAGGTCGTAAACCTGTTTTTTCCGGTAGCCGTAAAAGTTTTATTGATTTGTGAGGATAGATCTGCCGTTGCGAAATCGAGATTAACGTTATCCTGATCAATCATCCACATAGAAAAGTAATCTACCGTTTTGTTTTCATACTCAAGCTTTGCAGTACAAACCCAAAAAGTAGGATCGCTCGCATCCGGAATAGCTCCTTCAATTGAATACTTTTTAAGAGAGCCATAATTCCTCAACAGCATATCACGTTCTTCGATAAAATCACGAATACCATTTTCACTCAAGAACTCACGCAAACCGACTTCGGTTTTGTTTTTATAATCCTCCAGGATTTTAGTCAGCTGCTCATTTACTTTTTTAATAACAATGCTGTCTCGGGATGAGAAGTTATAAAGTACGTTTACGGCTTCTTGTCCGATCGCATCGAGTACCAGCTTGTTACCCAGCGTTGAAATGTTTATCCGCGCGTTACCATTAGAATAGGTACCGGTATACATTTCTAATTGTTTTGGAGACATCTGCACTGCGGCAGGTGGAAGGTTGGGTTTTTCACCCTGAAGAATTTTCTTGATACTGGAATCAACAAACCATCTGTCCCAGGTGCCTCCGGGTTGTTTTGCATTGGATAAAAATAGATACGTATTATCATCTTCGATAAACATCCTGAACGTTGAATTAAAGCCCCGTTGCGTATCGCCACCGTGATCAACGATTAAGCTTGAGTCTCCTGAACGTTTATAAACAAAGCAACCGTATCCATAATAGGAGTAGTCGTCACTTCCAATAGACACATGCTTGGAAAACATTTTTTTCAAGGTAGTCTCATCCAATATTTTTGCTTTACGTAAAGCACGTTCCCAGATAAAGAGATCTGAGACCGTTGAACAAACAGAGCCGCTTCCCCACGTGCGAGGATTGAATCTTGGCTCATCTGGTCCGTTATTATTTTTATTGCCCTGGTAAGCAATCGCAAAGGATTTCTTTTTTAGAAACTCAGTATTGTTAACACCTGAATTTTTCATGCCAAGCGGTAAGAAGAGATTTTCGCGGAGGTATTCTTCGTATGATTTTCCCGAGGCTTTCTCGATAATCGCTGCTAATAAGTTATAGCCTGAATTTGAATACATCCATTTAACACCGGGTTTTGATCGAAGCGGAACGCCTAAAATTTTTTTAACTAATTCTTCTTTTGAAATATCCTCAAAGTCATTCACCAGATCGCCACCGCGAATACCGGAAGTATGCGTAAGCAAATGATGAATCGTAATTGTTTTTTTATCTGCAGGAACATTGCTCAAGTATTTAGAAATGGAATCGGTAACAGCTAGTTTATTGTCCATCTCCAATGTAAGAACAACAACCGCTGTAAACATTTTAGAGACTGAGGCGAGCTCAAAGATTGTGGTGTCTTCCACCCGTCTTCTTTTTTCGCGGTCTGCGTACCCATAACTTTTGTTGAAAACGATTTCCCCTTTTCGAGCGAACAGAACCTGACCGGCATTCCCATAGCTTTCTAACGAACGGATATATTCGGTAAGATTTGAAATTTCTTGTGTGCTGTAAGCTTTTTGTGCGCTCACATTTTCTAACCCTACCAGTAGGAGAAAAAGAATGAAAATAATCCTGTTCATAAAATATCCAACAATCTTCGAAATAGATGTTCTATATCAACAGAAAGTTCGAATTATTCAAAAGTATAATGCGTAAAAAACTCGCCTATGAAACAGAAATTATTAAGCGTTCGATTTATAAATCTCCAGCATTTTATTAAAAGTCTTTTCCTTTAACGATTGAATATCATCAGTGGTAAGACCTTCAACACTGATCGGCTCACCCGCAACCACTTTTATTTTACCAGGCTTAATCGTTAACGTTCCCGGGGGCATCAGCGGACCAGCGCCCACAACAACAACGGGTACGATTGGTAATTGAGAATCGATCGCAATTCTAAAAGCTCCGTCTTTAAACGGTTGAAGAATTTCTTTTGTCCGGTTCTGGGTTCCTTCAGCGAAAACAAGAATCGATGTTCCGCCTTTTAAAATCTCGCGAAGCCTTTCCATACTTTGCTTCCGGCTTTGTGCGCTTGAACGATCGACCACAACGGTAGCAGCCCTGACAATAAATCCGAATACCGGAATTTTTAGAAGCTCTTTTTTTGCAATGGGTCTGAATTCACCGGGTATCAACAATCGAACGCCCGGAATATCCAAGAATGATGTATGATTGCTTACGTAGATATAGGAAGTTCCTCTTTGAATATTTTCTCTTCCCCGAAGATCATACCGGATAAACGTTAGCATGCTGAAAATCCACGACCAGATCCATAAAAAAGAGTAGCCGAGCCAGGAGAATTTTCTGCCCAACAGAAACGGGATCATGATGCCCGGTAAAAGAGCAATCATGAAAACGGTAAAAACAATCAGAACCCAGAGCGTGTAGAGCTTAACTAATATTTTCACGATAAAGCGCTTAAAAACGAGGTTTTAATTTTCTGTTATTAATCCTGACTTCGTTGACTTAAAGCCGTAATTGCCATACTTTAGATGCGCAAATTAAACCAATCTGATATGAAAAAAATCATCTATTTTCTCTTTGTTCTGGCTGTAGTTGCAGCTCCGCAATTCACTCAGGCACAGGACGACAAAACGCCTAAACGTCCGGGAAATATCGATGTTTCCGATTTCGATACTTTTAAGAACAGCTCGTTTGATATTCTCGATGAATCTGCAAAACTTAAAACCGATGCTACTAAAGTGGATACCGATGTTAAAGCGTATGCTTCATCACTTTCAAATGCTTCACTTGACAAGCTAAAAAATGATTACGCTGCGCTACGCGGGATCTCCAAATCATCGAAAGCATTGACTGCGAAAATCGGAGATCTTGATAACCAGGGAAAATCACTTCTTACAAGCGCCAAAAACGTAAGTCCTCGCACAAAATCTCCCGCAGCAACTAAGAACACCAATGCCTCCATTAAAGGGTTGGATGCTTCCAAGGCGAATCTGGAAACTGTAACAACGTTGGTTACAACTAACTCTAAGATTTTAGCAGACGAGCTTAAAAAGCGCGGTGAAACGGTAGAAGAAGATTAAGAGAATATCCTTAATTTTAACGTATAAAAGGTTGAATTTCAGGTTCAACCTTTTTCTTTTTATATCCATTTAAAATTTCAGTGCCATGATGTGCAGAATTCTTGTGTTGTTGTTTTTGATTGTTGGGGCTTCGAGCCAGGTGGTTGCACAAAAATGGCTTGACCAGGTTGGCAAAATGGCAAAGCAAGGCGGCAGTAAAATGGTGGATGAAAAGAAATCTTCCATCGATTCGGTCGATTTTCAATTTGCCATTTCGGTTAACGACAACGCAAGCTTTTTTAATGTGCAGCAGAAAGGCGAAGGCCTCACAAAAACAGCCGACTTCTTTTTAAAGGCCGATGATAACAATGGAAAAGCTAAAGCAACAAGAACAACATTACAAATAGCACGTGATAGTTTGGAACAAGGCATCGGTGCCTATGATCTTACCAAACGCTACAATTATGCTGATCAGCTATTCCGAAATACAAAAAAATATATCGAGAAAAATAGTCTCACCAGTGAACTGGTCTACATCAGGACATTGTCAAACATCGGCTTGGTAAGCTTAACACGCGGCAGAACACTGGAAGCCGACAGCTTTATAGTAGCCAGTCTTGCATTAAGTGAGAAAGCTTTAGGAAAAAAGAGCGCAGCCTACATCGCAAACCGGAACAATTATGCAAAGCTTGCGCAGTCGATCGGAAATTACAATCAGGCTGAGCGTGAATTTGATGAGGCTTTGCAGCTTGCGGATGCTGTGTTTGGAGAGAGCATGCAAAAAGCAATCATCCTGAATAATAAAGCTATGCTGTTCCAAACTGTGGGCCGCTACGAAGAAGCTTCTACGTTAATGCAAAGCGCAATCAGTGCTTCATCGAAAGGAAGCAAGAAAGTTCTTTTCAGAGGATTTGATAGCCGCAAGTTTAAAATGAACCTCGCGTATATCTATCAGCTTTCCGCAAAGTATCCGGAAGCGGAAAAAATCTTTGTTGAGATAAAGAAAGAATATGAAGCTAACGGCCAGTCCGGAAATGCTGATTATGCCGGACTGCTAAACCAGATGGGTATCCTCTATATCCAAATGGGCAAGCCTGAAAAAGTTGAAGAGCTATTGAAGAAATCAAAAGAGATTTACAAGAAGCGATACACTGAGGATAACACCTACTTCGCCAAAGTCACAAACGACCTTGGAAATTTTTATAGAATGAATGCGCGATACCCGGATGCTGAGAAGCAGCTTAACCAGGCGCTCAACATTCGCGAAACATTATTAGGTCTCAAGCATCCGGATTACGTAGCTACGCAGGAAAACCTTGCCATCTTATATTGGAAGACGGGCAAGCTTGAACAGTCTTATATGATGTACCGTGATGTGATGGATAAAACCATCGAGTTCATCAACCTGTATTTTCCTCCGATGAGTGAAGCGGAAAAAACCAGCTATTGGGATATTACCGCTCCGCGCTTTCAGCGCTTCTACAGCTTTGCACTTGAAGCAAGTCCGACTATGAACTATGTAGCGCAGGATTTTTATGATTACAACATGGCTACGAAAGCGCTTCTGTTAAACTCTACCAACAAGGTTAAAGAGGCCATTTTAAAAAGCAAGAATGAACCATTGATTAAGGAGTATTTGTCATGGCTTGATCAAAAGGAACAGCTTGCCCGTTACTACAGCTTGTCGAAAGATGAATTAAAGCAGCAAAAAATCAATCTGGCAGAGCTTGAACGTGCAGCAAATGCTACTGAAAAATCACTCTCAGAAAAATCAAGTGAATTTTCTACGGGCTATTCAACTCAAAAAGCAAGCTACAAACAGATACTTGGTTTATTGAATGATACGGAAGCTGTTGTTGATATCATTCGCGTGCGCGGATTTGCACAAGACTTCACAGCTGATTCCAAATATGTGGCCTTGCTGTTGAAGAAAGGAACCGACATGCCCAAGCTGGTTGTGATGGAAAATGGCGCAGACCTGGAGAAGAAATACGCCAAGTTTTACCGCAATGCAGTTCAGCAAAAAGTAACGGACGATTACTCATATGAACAATACTGGTCTAAGATCGAAAAAGAAATTGCCGGTAAAAAACTGATTTACATTTCACCGGATGGTGTGTACAATCAAATGAACCTGAACACATTGAAAAGACCGGATCAGGATTATGTAATCAACCGCTACGATTTGGTAATTATCGGAAACTCAAAAGATTTGGTAGCCTTAAAGGCACGCAAGACAAGTGTTCCTAAGAAAAATGCCTTCCTGTTAGGCTTCCCGGATTATGGAACAACCAATGTTCCGGCACTTCCCGGGACAAAAGTTGAGATTGAAGGCATTTCAAAAATTCTGAAAACATCCGGCTATCAGGTAAACCAGGTGATGGCCGCAAATGCCACTGAAAAAACTGTGAAGGCAGTAAAGGGAACAACCTTGGTTCATATTGCTACCCACGGATACTTTTTACAGGATGCCGGAGAAGGAGAGGGCTCGGTGTTCGGAGTAAACGCGGAGAGCGCTTCCCGTAATCCATTATTGCGCTCGGGACTGGTGCTGGCAGGAGCAGGAAAATCCATCACCGGAACAGGTGGCTCGGACATCACAAGCAATGACAATGGAATTCTCACAGCCTATGAGGCAATGAACCTGAATCTTGAAGGCACTAACCTCGTAATTCTAAGTGCCTGCGAAACCGGTTTGGGCGATATTAAATCCGGTGAAGGTGTTTACGGTTTGCAACGAGCTTTTCAGGTGGCAGGTGCAGAAGCATTGATCATGAGCTTGTGGAAGGTTGATGATGCCGCTACGCAAATGCTGATGACTAACTTTTATAACAGTTGGATTAAGCTGGGCAATAAGCAAAAAGCTTTTAAGCAGGCACAATTGCAATTGATGACGAAATACAAAGATCCGTATTATTGGGGTGCGTTTGTGATGATGGGGATGTAGGGGGAATATTTTGTTATGATGCTGCCCTGTGACAATAACAATACGTGTTGAACGGAGTTAGAATTTGTTTTAAGCAATCCTGCTATTTACTTCTTTTGTTTGGATGATAAATTCTCATTAGAGTCTAAAGTGAGATCACAGAAGAGCAGGATTAATTCTTCATTCAAGTAACTAATATCGTCAAGCAGTTTTCTTGAATCATTGATTGTCTGTGAGCTAATCTTCAGTGAATAATCATCCTTATTTTCGGTCTGTTTAACAAAAATTGATATTAGCTGATCCGGCTTGATTAAGTTAAGTGTCCATACAGAATGAACATGATGATTTCTTTTTTTCCGTATTTGGTTTAAAATTGTTAAAAGTTTTTTGAACCCAGTCTTTTTGGCGTGCTCTAAGTCTTTGATGGCTTTTTTGTATGCCTTTATTTTATTTTCGGAATTTATTCTCGGATCCATCAAGATGCTGGAGCCCGTTTTATCTTTTAGGAATGAGTCAGCTATAAATGCGCATAAATATTCAGAATATGAATAAAGAAGTGTCACTTGACCTATAATGCTTGACAACTCAATGTAATTAGAGCCTTTTCTCTTAATCAACTTGTTTATTTTATTAGAGATCATTTGAAATAAAGTAATTTTCCTTCTGAATCTCGTGCGGTAATATTTAAAATAGGATGGTTTTCAAATAGATCAATTGATATTATAAAATGCTCACCAGTAGTGCTATCTGTTAACAATTGTGATTGTCCCGTGTCACTGAATTCGATTGAATGAGTCGTAGTTAAGAAGTCCACAGCTTCTTTAAATGTTGTCTTAAAAGAAAATGGATATCTAAGCCAATATACTTTTAATGTCTCGGTGGATACATTTGCATAAAAATGCATTATTCCTGGATGGATATCTATTATAGAAATTGTCTCATCGGTGTTACTAGGTTTGTTTGATTTTAAACTCCACAACGTACCTGGCATTCCTGAAGGTCTGTCCTCTTTAAAGATTTGAAATTCACTTTTTCCTAACAGGCAATATGGATTTTGTACTAAAAATGAGGCTTCTTCAAAAGATTTACTTTCAGTTGATTGGGCAATGGAGTTAAACGATAGGAGAGTTCCGACAAAGAAAAATAACAATTTCATAGCCTACTTATTTAATCTAATGTTCAATCTGAATTCTACTAATGATAGGTCTGTCGAGTAATCCTCAGTAATTACTTGCAACACTCGAATATATAAATATGCCATTTAAATACATCACATTCTAACGTCAATTAGTAGGGTAAAACATAAAGTCCACCATTGCGAGTGGACTTTTTTAATTTTAATTAATAAGATGTTAAGACACCTTAATCCCCAACTCCTTCAACTGCTCATCAGAAATTGTCGAAGGACTATCAATCATCACATCACGACCCGAATTGTTTTTCGGGAAGGCAATGAAATCGCGGATCGAATCTGCTCCGCCAAAGATTGAGCATAACCTGTCAAACCCAAAAGCAATACCTCCATGCGGAGGTGCTCCAAATTCAAAGGCCTCCAATAGAAAACCAAATTGTTTTTTCGCTTCTTCCGGACTAAACCCAAGATGATTAAACATCATGGCTTGCGTTGCACGATCATGAATACGAATTGATCCACCGCCAACTTCTGTTCCGTTGATAACCATATCGTAGGCATTCGCACGTACGTCTCCTGGTTTTGTGTCTAACAATTTGATGTCATCCGGTTTTGGTGACGTAAACGGATGGTGCATCGCGTGATAACGCTTATTCTCTTCATCCCACTCAAGCAATGGAAAGTCGATCACCCAAAGCGCTGAAAACTTATTCTTATCGCGGAAGCCAAGCTTTTCGCCCATTAACAAGCGAAGCTCGTTCAATTGCTTACGAACTGCATTGGTTTCTCCTGATAAGATCAATAAAAGATCGCCAGGCTGCGCATTGAACTTTGCGGCCCATGTTTTTAAATCATCTGCAGAATAAAATTTATCAACGGATGATTTGAATGTTCCGTCAGCCTTGCACTGAACGTAAATCATTCCTTTTGCGCCAACTTGCGGACGCTTTACATATTCGGTAAGCTCATCCAGTTGTTTGCGTGTATATTCAGCACAACCTTTTGCGCAAACTCCAACAACCATCTCAGCGCTGTCGAATACCTGGAAGTTTTTGCCTGCTGTTAATTCTTTAATCTCCACGAACTTCATTTCAAAGCGTGTATCCGGTTTGTCTGATCCGTAAAGCTTCATCGCTTCATCGTATGTCATGCGCGGCACAGAAGGCATGTCGATGTTCTTTACAGTTTTAAATAAATGACGGATCAATCCTTCAAACGTTGAAAGAATATCTTCCTGCGTGATGAATGACATTTCACAGTCAATCTGCGTAAACTCCGGCTGACGGTCAGCGCGCAAATCTTCATCGCGAAAGCATTTTACAATCTGATAATACCGGTCAAACCCTGAAACCATCAACAATTGCTTGAATGTTTGAGGTGATTGCGGTAACGCATAAAACTCACCATTATGAATGCGTGAAGGCACAACAAAATCACGCGCACCTTCTGGTGTTGATTTGATCAGTACAGGTGTTTCAACTTCAATGAAGTTTTGTAAATCAAGGTACGCACGGGTTTGCTGCGCAACTTTGTGACGAAGCTGTAAGCTTTCGCGAACCGGATTTCTTCTTAAATCCAGATAACGATACTTCATGCGAAGCTCATCGCCACCATCGGTATTATCTTCAATCGTGAAGGGAGGTGTTTTAGCTGTATTGAGTACAACCAGTTCGGTAACTTTTAATTCCACATCTCCGGTGATAAGCTTATCGTTTTTTGACAAACGTTCAGTAACAATTCCTTTTGCCTGGATTACATATTCACGACCAACTTCTTTAGCGGCCAGCATGAGCGCTGCCGGTGTACTTCCTTCTTCAAAGAAGAGTTGGGTGATGCCATAGCGGTCACGCAGGTCGATCCATAAAATACTTCCTTTATCGCGCTGACGTTGTACCCAACCGGTTAGGGAAACTGGCTGTCCAACGTGTGTTATTCGTAATTCACCGCAGGTATGAGTTCTTAACATGACTTTTAGCTAATTTTAGCCTGATTTTAAAAATCAACAGGCTTACAAGGCGCGAATTTAACAATACTTTATCGCCTGTCGCCTACGTTAAAAAGTAAAAATCTATGCAGAAGGCCATTTTTTTTATCCTGTTAATCATTGCGTTACCCGTTGACGATCCCAAGCTGGTAAAGGTTAAGATCTCCGATGAAATCTCGGCCATGCTTCCCAAGGATTTTGTGCCCATGGGTGATCTGGATTTTTCACAACGTTATCCTTCTGTACGCAAGCCAATTGGCGCGTATACGAACCCAGATCATGAAGTAGATTTTAGTGTAAACATTTCGGCAACAAGTTGGCCGGATACAAACCTGGGAATGGCGCAGAAATTTTTTAAGTCGGGCGTGATGAATATGTTTGACCGGGTAGAAATTCTTAGCGAAGGCATCCATGAAGTGAACGGTAAAAAGCTTATTTATTTAGAATTTGAATCGCGGGTTAAAGGCGATCAATCGGCTCTTGGAACTAGCGAGCCAATCTTGAAATATGCCTATCTCGAATACTTGTTAGAGCCTTCACGCACGGTAGTATTTTCATTCAATTGCCCAACAAGATTAAAAGAAGACTGGCAAAGCACTGCTCATAAAATCATGAAGAGCATAAAAATTAAATAATGGAGCTCTTCACCGATGAGTACTTCATGCGTGAAGCTTTAAAAGAAGCTAACAAAGCACTGGAGATAGGAGAAGTGCCCGTAGGCGCTGTGGTAGTTTGTAAAAACCGGATCATAGCTAGAGCACACAATCAAACCGAAAAGCTTACCGATGCAACTGCGCATGCCGAAATGCTGGCGACAACTGCTGCTGCCAATTATCTTGGCTCAAAGTATATGAATGAGTGTACGTTGTTTGTAACACTTGAACCGTGTGTTATGTGTGCCGGAGCGTTGCATTGGGTGCAGCTGCAAAAGCTTGTGTATGGAGCATCTGATTTACAGCGTGGTTATACGTTGATCCAAAGTCCAATACTCCATCCCCGCACGGAAGTTGTTAAAGGTATTAAAGGTGAAGAAGCTAAAGCGCTGATTGATCAGTTTTTTAAAACTCTTCGTGACTAACGTCATTCTTTGCGAGTAACGTCATTCTTCGCTAACGTCATTCTGAGCGTAAGCGAAGAATCCCCAAGTAGATTGCCCGGCACTATTTCTTGGCTTCGAATTCGGGGATGCTTCGGCAGAGCCTCAGCATGACGTCCTTTTATCAGATTCCTTCGTTATAATCACACAAACTTCATTTAAAACGAATTTTCCGGTTGCTTTTAGGGTTGTATATTTGACAGCCATTCAAATTCCTGAATGGCACTAATTGTTCAACCAAAAAGAAAATTTATGGCATTTACACTTCCTGCGCTTCCATACGCAAACAACGCACTGGAACCACATATTGATGCGAAGACAATGGAGATCCATCATGGCAAGCATCACAACGCATACGTAACAAACTTGAATGCAGCCGTTGCCGGCAAGCCCGAAGAGAGCTTAAGCATTGAAGAGATCTGCAAAAACATTTCTAAATACCCTGCTGCTGTTCGTAACAATGGCGGTGGTCATTACAACCACAGCTTGTTCTGGGCTATCATGGGTCCAAATGCTGGCGGAACACCAACAGGCCCACTGGCTGAAGCAATCAATTCAGCCTTTGGAAGCTTCGATGAATTTAAAACCAAGTTTGCCGCTGCTGGAACAACACGTTTTGGTTCAGGCTGGGCTTGGTTAATTAAAGACTCAGCTGACAAGCTTCAAATCACTTCAACACCAAACCAGGATAATCCTTTGATGGATGTTGCTGAAGTAAAAGGAACTCCACTTTTAGGATTAGATGTTTGGGAACATGCGTATTATCTGAACTATCAAAACAGACGACCAGATTATATCACTGCTTTCTGGAACGTGGTGAACTGGAATGAGGTATCAAAACGCTTTTCAGCGAAGTAAATAATTTGTGCAGTTGGTCTAATGTAGTTTACTACTCTGTTAGAGTCATCTACCAGTTTGTTATTGTACTTAACTAAGTCGTTAACAACTGGTTTTTTTATTGTTTAAGCATTGTGCTAGCAGTTCCCCCGCCATATCCAGACGAGATTTTCGTTAGTTGGTTTGTTAGAATCAGGCATTTCATTCTTCTACCCGCTCAGACAGCCAATACTTTGCTGTTTGGAAATCCCCGCTATCCTTTCAATATGGACTTTCCTGGGAGATTGTAGAGTTTTATAAACGCATTCAATATCCTTTCGATATTGAACAACTCATACGGGAGAACACACTGTTCCATTTTTATTCGTGGTTTATTTCTAAAAGTAAAAAGGATCGGATTTTAGAGAACATCATTGGTCATGGGATTAAGAATATTGGAATTGGAGCATTCGGCACACAGAGTACTAAACCTGCAAGAAATGTAGGCTTTTTTCGTTCAGCAGAAATTACCAATAAGTTAATATTGCTAAAGCCAGCCTCTTCGTTTAAACCAAAAATAGATTACTCCAGTAATTGCGATCATCAGTGTAACTACTCCAGGGTATCCCAACTTCCATCTAAGCTCCGGCATGAAGTCAAAATTCATTCCGTAAATACCAACAATAAATGTTAACGGCATGAAGAACACTGAGAATAAGGTGAGTACACGGATTACCTCGTTGGTGCGCTGCGCAGATACTGAAAAGTAAAGTGTAAGTAAGTGGTTCGTATTGTCTGACATAGTTTCGAACAATGTGACCATGCGCACATACAAATCGCGCGTGTCGCGTGTATTGGGGTCCTGATGTGCCGGGTCATCGACCTTCTCAAGAATTTCCTTTGATAAAATCAAAAGTTTTTTACTCACTTCAATCTGTCGCTTTGCATGATATAGATTATCGAGTATAGATGGCGGTTTTTGTTTTAAGAATGTTTGAGATTCATACAGGTCAATACTTTCCGCGAGCCACTCTGCCGGAGCTTCGTAAGTGCGAATAATGGATTTGATCAGCCGGTTCAATAAATGAAATGCTCCTTTACATTTATTTTGATCGATCAGGGAAATTTTGAGTTCATCAATGAAATCAGCCGGATGTTTGTGGATTGTTATCACAAGACTGTCCCGAAGAAGTATTGCAACTTTATTAGTAAGCCCTTGGATCGTATCAATCTTTTCATCTTTGTTTGCAACATAATACCGAATGATAAAGAAAGACAGGTCTCCCAGCGATTCATATTTCGGTAAATGTTCAGGCTCAGAGATGTCTTTTATAAATGCTTCGTGAATGTGATGTTCATTCTGTAATGTTTTTAGTTCGTCCGTTGTCGGATCGAGAACATCAATCCATGTAAAATTGTGCTCGTTAAACTTTTTGATCATAGTTAATTCAGGTTCAATCCAATCGTAAGTCCGTACCAGGGTTTGTTTTGATAGATCCAGATTCCTTTGTCGCGGTCGGTCAGGTAATCCCAGCCTACACCAACACCTACGGTCAATGTATTGATGCCAACCATGACGGCAACCCCACGACTTAACACAAAACCGTTGTATTCATCAGTGATTTTATTGTTGGTAGTCCAGGGGGTAACGGTCGTTGATCCCAAGCCTCCAAAAATTCCAGCTGTAATGGCTTTGTGCTTGACGGTGTGAGTCATCTTTCCAGGAGTTTTTTGATAATGAACAGTAAATCGATCAAACCGGTAACCGAGATAAACATTTCCATTGAAATCAGTCGTTAGTTGCGTGGGAAGATTAAACCGAGCCGTTCGATATTTGAAACCTACCGTCATCACATCTATGTCGAAAGACTTTTTGAGAAAGTATTGATCACTTTCCGGAATAACAACAACTGTTTGATGGGGCGGCTGGTAAGAAAGAATCTTTACACTATCGTCTTCGTTATACACCCAAACCTTTTGTGAAGCGCTTCCTTTTTGATGAAACGTGTACACATCGTCACTTAATTGATACTTTGGAAAATTTTTTAGGGCGCTGCATCCTGTGATAAATAATAAACTGGCTGCAATACTGGTGACGAAGAGGTTATGCAGTTTCATGGATTGGTACAGTACTTTGCAAAGTACTAAATACCGCATTTTTCGAATGCTACTCGACCCAAATATTGAGTAGTTTTGTTAAAAATTTATTGGAATGAAGCCTTCCGTACTAATTGTCGATGACGAAGCCACGTTGCGAAAGCTGATGGCCCGGATCATTGATCTGGAGGGATATACGGTTTATGAAGCTGCTTCTTTAAAGGAGGGCCTCAAGGTTCTTGGTTCGAATGATACGTTACAGGTTGTGATCTCAGATGTTCGACTACCAGATGGGAACGGTGTAGAGTTCACAGCGAAAATTAAAAAGGATTATCCCGGCATTGAAGTCATTGTGCTGACTGCACATGGAACAATCGAAGATGGCGTAAAGGCAATTAAAAATGGCGCATTTGATTATCTGACGAAAGGTGATCATCAGGATAAGATTATTCCATTGCTCAGCAAAGCGTCAGAGAAGGCTTTTCTACAACAGAAGGTTATCGCGCTTGAAAATAAGCTTCAAAGCAAATACGGCTTTGACACAGTAATCGGTAAGCATCCAAAGATTTTACAAGCGGTTGAGCTGGCCAAAAAAGTTTCTGCCAGTGATGCGAATGTACTGCTGTTAGGTGAAACAGGAACCGGTAAAGAAGTCTTTGCGCAATCGATTCACTATGAAAGTAATCGCAGGTCAAAATCTTTTGTCGCCCTGAACTGTAGTGCGTTTGCCAAAGATCTGCTGGAAAATGAATTATTCGGACATGCAGAAGGTGCGTTTACCGGAGCAAGCAAGGCCTCTAAAGGTTATCTTGAAGAAGCTAATGACGGTACGTTATTCCTGGATGAGATCGGAGAGATGAACATCGATCTTCAGGCAAAGCTGTTGCGGGTAATTGAAACAGGTGAGTTTTACAGAGTAGGAGATAGTAAGGTTAGAAAGGTAAACGTTCGCTTCATCGCAGCTACCAACAGGAATTTATTAGCAGAAGTAGAGAAAGGAAATTTCAGAAGCGATCTGTATTACCGGCTTTCTGTTTTTACCATCACGCTGCCTTCTCTTCGGGAACGAAAGCAGGATATCAAAATCCTTGCTTCCTTTTTTATCAAACAGTTTTCGCGCAAGACTAACAAGCCGGAGCCTGCTATCACCGATGGATTTTTGCAAGCATTGGAAGCACATGCGTGGAAAGGAAATATCCGCGAGCTTAAGAATGTGATCGAACGCAGCGTGATTCTGGCGGATGATGAACTTTCGGAATCGGTATTGCCTTCTGATTTCCTATCCGACAACCATGATACACAACTCGATCTTGCTTCGGTTGAAAAACATCATATCCGTAAGGTGCTCAGCATTACAAATGGTAATAAAACTCAGGCCGCAAAAGTGCTTGGCATTGGACTTACTACACTCTATCAAAAATTGAAGGATTATAATATCTCCTAAGCATTCTTCCTCAAAGCCTGCGGTGCATTGAAACGCATTGCGGTGCACAAGCAGAACTTACGCTCGGTCCGAAGAAGAATGTCATGAGTTACGCATGAACCACATCCCTTCCAGTATTTCTCATCTTTTGGCATCTCTGAAAATGCGGTAGGATAAAATCCCAACGATGTATTGATCTTCATCACAGCCGGACCAGTATGATACTGCGGATGAGTTCGGGAGACCGTTTTGAAATTCCGGTTCCGCGCATACGTGCGCTTTCTTCCATTGTAGAAGATATTTCTTCTGCATAACAAACGTGCTTTAATGTTCCGACCTTCAGTGTAAATTCGGAATGCCCATCAGGATTCATAGTCTATATAATAGTAGAAAGTTTGTACCGGTTACAACAAGCATACCAAAGACATGACCGCTTTGAATTGACAACGTGGTTCGATGCCTTCTTCATAATCCGCTCAGCCATCTTTCGGAATCCGGAATGACCCTTCGCAATCCGAAGGGTTTCTGACTCGGTGTTTTTGCTAACTACCTCACTATCAATTTTTTGATGCTTTCAGCACGTATTTGGCCATTGGGCTGGCAATTGAATCTATTATGATAACCGAAAGAATTGCTTTGATCATGCTGGACGGTTTCTTACTGCTCTGCATTTCGGAATGATTAGGAGTGGTGATCGTAAAGATTGTACTGATGATGAACAGTTTCTGAATTAACCACGAGAAAAATATGATAACTGCACTGATGTTTTTGCTGGGGCTCGTCTGCTTCTGGCTGTTGTTCAAGCTCACCGATGTATTTGAAAAAATTTAAACACTATGATGATCGCCTTATTAATCACCAGCATCCTTGTTTTCGGATACCTGATGTATGCCCTGATCAAACCTGAAAAGTTTTGATATGAAATGGTCGCGCTGAAAACGCGGTGCACTGCATGCCTGGATCGTTGTCAAACTGTATCTCATCATGGTCATCGCTGCCTGCTCCTGATAAACCTGATTTTAATTTTTAACTAAGTATAACATGAACACTGAAATTTTAGGCATTGTCGTCCTCTTCATCCTGACGGTCGTGCTTGCCATCCCGCTCGGGAAGTATTGCGCAAAAGTTTTTAAGGGTGAAAAGACCTGGCTCGACTTTATGGCCCCGCTGGAGAACTTCATCTTCCGGATCTGCAAGATCGATACAGCAAAGTCCATGGACTGGAAAGAGAATGTGAAAGCATCACTCATCCTCAACCTGGTTTTCTTTCTTTGGGCAATGGCCATGTTGTTAACGCAGACCTGGCACCCGTTCTGGAATCCCGATAACATTTCGTCTATGGAACCAGCCACAGCGTTCAACACTGCGGTCAGCTTCATGACGAACACTAATCTTCAACACTACAGCGGTGAAACAGGAGCGAGCTACTTAACGCAGCTGCTCGTGTTTTGCTTTTTGCAGTTTGTCAGTGCCGCTACGGGTATTGCCGCGATGGCTTCTTTATTCAGAGGCATCATGCAGCGTCAGGCTTCAGACCTTGGAAACTTCTATGTACTGTTCCTGAAAAGCTGTACCCGAATTTTGTTACCGCTTGCCATTGTCGTTGCTGTATTCCTGGTAATGCGCGGAACACCTTCAACTTTTGATGGGGCTGCCGAAGTGATCACGATGCAGGGTGACACAGTGAATGTAGCGCGCGGCCCGGTCGCACCGATGGTTGCCATTAAACAAGTTGGAACAAACGGTGGGGGATACTTTGGACCCAACTCAACACACCCGTTTGAAAATCCTGACTACCTGACCAACGCTGTTGAAAACTTTGCGATCCTGATCATACCCATTGCGCTGGTGTTTGCCTTTGGATTTTACATCGGTAAGCCAAAAGTTGGCTACGCATTCTTTGCTGCGATGACGGTCGTGTTCATCACGTTCGTTAGCATTACCGTGTACTTCGAGTCACAGGGTAATCCGATGCTTACGAGCATGGGTATTGATAACTCGCTTGGTTCGATGGAAGGAAAAGAAGTCCGCATTGGTCCGGTAGCGAGTGCATTCTGGGGCGTATCAACTACGTCTACTTCGAATGGTTCAGTAAACTCTATGCATGATAGTCAGACTCCATTGTCAGGAGGTATTTATATCCTGGACATGATGATCAACGCGATCTATGGAGGCGTTGGGGTAGGGTTTATTAACTTCTTCGTGTTCGTCATCATCGCGGTGTTCATTTCCGGTTTGATGGTGGGCAGAACGCCTGAGCTGTTTGGTAAAAAGATTGAAGCAAAGGAAGTAAAGATCGCTGCACTGGTCGCTATCCTGCACCCGTTCCTCATCCTGACCGGAACTGCTATTGCCTCGCACATTCAAACCGGCAATCCCAATATTGGCTGGCTGGCGAATCCATCCTTTCACGGATTTAGTGAAATGCTGTACGAGATTACCTCTTCTGCAGCTAACAACGGATCAGGCTTTGAAGGACTGGGTGATGCAACCCCGTTCTGGAACATCATCTGCGGAGTGTGTATGCTCTTTGGTCGGTTTATCCCGATCATCGGACCGCTTGCCATCGCGGGTTCTCTCGCATCCAAAAAATATATTCCTGAAAGTGCCGGAACACTGAAAGTTGAAAGCCCTGCATTCATTGCTGTGCTGCTTTCGGTGATCATCATCATCGCTGCACTTTCCTTTTTCCCGGCTTTAGCCCTCGGGCCAATTGCCGAATACTTTTCTATGTAATGATTAATTGCCAAGACTATGAGCAAAAGAGTAAATAAAGAAATCCGGTTGTTTGAACCCGCCCTTGTGCGAGAATCCATCAGCCAGTCCTTCGTCAAGTTAAGCCCACGCCTGATGATGAAGAACCCTGTTATGTTTTGCGTGGAGATCGGTACGCTGATCATGTTCTTTGTCACGATCTATTCCTTTTCACATACCGATCAGGGATCACCGTTGTACAATACAATAATCTTCCTGGTGCTATTGCTGACATTGTTGTTTGCAAACTTTGCGGAAGCGATTGCGGAAGCCAGGGGTAAAGCCCAGGCAGATTCTTTGCGTAAGACTCGTGAAGAAACCCCGGCCAAAGTAATTGCCGATAACGGTATCGTTACAACCAAGGCATCCAGTCATTTAAAGAAAGGCGATGTATTCATCTGCGAAACCGGAGATATCATTCCTTCCGATGGAGAGATCATTGAAGGTATTGCTACCGTAGATGAAAGTGCCATTACGGGTGAATCGGCTCCGGTAATCCGGGAAGCAGGCGGAGATAAAAGCTCTGTAACCGGTGGTACGAAAGTGCTGTCGGATAAAATCAAAGTGATGGTGACTACCCAACCGGGCGAAAGCTTTCTGGATAAGATGATCGCACTTGTTGAAGGTGCTAGTCGCCAGAAAACTCCGAATGAGATTGCGTTGACATTATTGCTTTCAGGGTTCACGATCGTGTTCCTGCTCGTCACCGTTACACTGAAACCTTTCGGTGATTATGCGAATACTCCGATTTCTATTGGAGCACTGATCGCATTATTCGTTTGTTTGATCCCAACCACCATTGGCGGATTGTTATCTGCGATCGGTATTGCCGGTATGGACCGGGCATTACGCGCGAACGTGATCTCAAAATCCGGTAAGGCCGTTGAAACAGCTGGTGACCTGGATGTAATCCTGCTGGACAAGACCGGAACGATTACCATCGGCAACCGGAAGGCAACTAATTTTTATCCTGCTGAAGGCATTCATGAAGATACTTTGATTGAAGCTGCAACAATTGCTTCCTTATCCGATGAAACTCCGGAAGGAAAATCAATTGTTGAGCTGGCTTCATCAAAAGGCTATAAACACCCAACGATGGTTGGCTCCCAGTCTGATGTTACGTATGGCTTGCCGAACGCACGCATCATTAAGTTCTCGGCCGAAACCCGGTCATCCGGAGTTGAGCTGGATGGAAGAAGCATTCGTAAGGGTGCCTACGATGCAATTAAAAAATTGATTGAAAAAAGTGGGAACATCTTCCCAAGTGGAATTCAGTCCGTTGTTGAAAAGATCTCGTCCAATGGCGGAACACCACTTGTTGTTTCTGAGAACAATAAGGTACTCGGTGCCATCGAGCTTCAGGATATTGTGAAACCTGGCATCACCGAACGTTTTGAACGTCTGCGTAAGATGGGTGTGAAAACTGTGATGGTGACGGGCGACAATCCACTGACTGCAAAATACATTGCCCAGAAAGCCGGTGTTGATGATTTCATTGCTGAAGCAACGCCTGAAGATAAGCTCGCTTACATCCGTAAAGAACAGGCTGAAGGAAAGCTTGTCGCCATGATGGGCGATGGAACAAATGATGCACCTGCACTTGCTCAAGCAGACGTTGGCGTGGCGATGAACAGCGGTACACAAGCTGCAAAGGAAGCTGGTAACATGGTTGACCTGGATAATGATCCGACCAAACTCATTGAAGTGGTGGAAATCGGTAAGCAATTACTCATCACGCGCGGAACACTGACAACATTTTCCATTGCGAATGACGTTGCGAAATACTTCGCGATTGTACCGGCCTTATTTATGGCTTCAATACCTGCGTTGCAGTCACTAAATATCATGCGGCTTGACAGTCCGGAGAGTGCAATCCTTTCGGCTGTGATTTTCAACGCGCTCATTATTCCGATTCTGATTCCATTGGCCTTACGCGGTGTTGCCTACAAACCAGTTGGGGCAAGTGCACTGCTTACACGCAACCTGTTCATTTATGGCTTAGGCGGAATTATCGTGCCCTTTATTGGTATCAAACTGATTGACTTACTGATCGCTCCATTGATTTAAAAGAACTGATTTATGAAAATGCATATAAGTATTGCTTTGAAATTGACTTTTGTCACTGTCGTTCTATTTGGAATTGGCTATCCCTTGCTGATCACATTGATAAGCAAGGTTGCACCAGGTTCAGGAAATGGCGAGCAGATTATCATGAATGGAAAAGTAACAGGCTTTGAGCTGATCGGGCAGAAGTTTGATGCTGATCAATATTTTAACAGCCGCCCTTCGGCAGTTGATTACAACGCTGCGAGTACAGGTGGGTCGAACAAAGGACCGACTAATCCGGATTACCTAGCTCAGGTACAGTCACGCATTGATACATTTTTAGTCCATAATCCAACCATTAAGAAAGAACAGCTTCCGGTGGACCTAATCACAGCTTCCGGTGGTGGACTTGATCCACATATTTCACCGGCTTCAGCCCGGATTCAAATTGATCGTATCGCCCGCGTCAGGAACATAGACAAACAAAAATTAACTGCGCTGGTCGATCGGTATACAGAAAGCGCAATGCTGGGAATGGGCACAGCCCGCGTTCATGTACTGCGACTCAACATTGCCCTTGATGAATTAAAATAACACTTCTACTAAAACATGATCATGAAAAAATTATTATTAATTCTCTTTATATCTTTTATCTCAACCCTTGCTTTTGCACAGGATGAACCGAAGCCATCACCGTTAACGGTAAGCGGCTATCTCGAAACATATTATATCTATGACTTCGGTCAGCCGGAAAGTAACAACCGACCAGGCTTTATCTATTCCTACAACCGTCATAATGAGGTGAACCTGAACCTTGGTTTTATTAAGGGCGCATATGCAACGGAAAATGTCCGGGCAAACCTTGCGTTGATGACAGGTACCTATGCGAATGCCAACCTTGCCGCAGAGCCTGGTATTCTGAAAAATATCTTTGAGGCCAACGCGGGGGTGAAGCTTTCGAAGAATAAAAATCTTTGGATTGATGCCGGGATCTTTGCTTCACACATCGGGTTTGAAAGTGCTATCGGAAAAGATTGCTGGAACCTGACACGAAGCATTCTCGCGGATAACACACCCTATTATGAAAGTGGCGCAAAACTTTCTTACACAACCGATAATGGAAAATGGTTTTTGTCTGCACTCGTGCTCAACGGCTGGCAGCGCATCCAGCGTGTTGAAGGGAATTCACTGCCTTCATTCGGAACACAGATTACTTTCAAACCATCGGCATCTGTAACCTTGAACAGCAGCTCGTTCATCGGAACTGACAAGGCTGACAGCGCCCGACAGATGAGGTACTTTCATAATTTCTACGGGATATTTCAAGTTTCACCGAAACTTGGTCTAACCTTTGGATTTGATTACGGAGTAGAAGAGGAGTCAGCGGAAAGCTCTGATAAGAATGCGTGGTATTCACCGGTTGTGATTCTACGATATGCAGCGACTAAAAAACTTGCGCTGGCCTTACGCGGAGAATACTATGATGATGAAAATGGTGTAATCATTGCGACTGGAACTCCGAATGGTTTTAAAACATCGGGTGTGTCTTTCAATGTAGACTATGCGATTCAGCCAAATGTATTGTGGCGCACCGAGATTCGCACGTTCAGCAGCAAGGATGATGTGTTTACCGATAGCGATGAAGAGCCTGTGAAAACGAATACCTTTATAGGAACGTCTCTGGCAATCAGCTTTTAAAATAGACAGCATACATTATATATAGAGTCGACATGTAATTCCATGAGTGAAAAAGAGCAATCCGTTGAACATTTCCTGAATTTGATCCGCAAATCAAGACGCGGCAAGTTTAAGGTTTACATCGGCATGAGCGCTGGTGTAGGAAAAACTTACCGGATGCTCCAAGAAGCGCATAGTCTGCTAAAGAATGGAGTAGATGTCCGAATAGCTTACATCGAAACGCACAACCGAAAGGAGACGCATGAGTTGCTGACGGGGATCCCGCAAGTTGAACGCAGGAAGATTTTTTATAAGGGTAAAGAGCTTGAGGAGATGGATCTTCAGGGTGTGCTGAACGCCCATCCTGAAATCGTTTTGGTTGACGAACTGGCACACACGAACATTGAAGGCAGCAAGAATGAAAAACGCTGGCAGGATGTGATCGAAATCCTGGATGCAGGGATCAACGTGATCAGCGCCATCAATATCCAACATCTTGAAAGCCTGCATAACCAGATGATGCAGGTAACAGGTGTTGATGTGAAAGAACGTGTGCCGGATAAGGTTCTTCAAATGGCCGATGAAGTGGTAAACATAGACCTGACGGCCGATGAGCTGATTGCTCGTTTGCGGGATGGTAAGATCTACCATGCCTCAAAGATTGATTCTGCCTTGAAGAATTTCTTTCAAGCCGATAAGATTCTTCAATTGCGGGAGCTGGCGTTAAAGGAAGTTGCGTCACAAGTTGAGCGGAAAGTCGATACAGAAGTTGTGATCAATGACAAGCTTCGGCATGATCGCTTTCTCGCTTGCATTAGCTCTAACCATGATACGGCCAAGATGATCATCCGGAAGACGGCCAGACTGGCGAATTATTATAATTCAAAGTGGTATGTTTTATACGTGCAGACTCCCGGTGAAGATTCTAACCGCATTAAATTGTCTGTCCAACGCCACCTGATTAATAACTTCAAGATGGCAACGGAGATGGGCGGAGAGGTTTTGCAAGTAAAGGACCGGAACGTGCCTTCAGTCATTGCCCGCGTTGCAGAAGAGAAACACATTACTACCGTATGCATTGGGAAACCGCATTTGCGACTCTGGCAGGTAATCCTGAAAACAAATGTGTTCAACCAGTTGCTGAATAAGCTGTCAGATTCGGATATTGACCTGATCATACTGTCATGAGCATTAAAAGAAAAGTTGCACTGGGTTTAGTATTTCTGTTCGTTGTGATCATCGGTATTGCTACGATGGGTGTCTATTATCTCAAAGCGCTTTCCAGCGACTCGGAGAATATTCTGCGTAATAATTACGAATCGTTGGAATACAGCAAGCGTATCATACAGAATTGCGACAGTCTGTTACTGGACAGCGCTAAATCACTCGCTGCCATGGAATCAAGTTTACAACATCAGGAGGCTAACGTTACCGAAAAGGGCGAGCGTGAGCTCACGCATCAGCTTAGGTCGTATGTTGAGAAAATTAAGAATACCGGTATCACAGATTCGGTTATTACCGGGATACGTCAAACCTCGCTGGCGATTCAGGAAGTTAACATGCAGGCTATTACCAGGAAGAATGCAGTATCCTTAGATACTGCGAAGCGGGCATCAAATTACCTGATTGTAATTGGAACGATCTGTACGCTGATTGCATTGACATTCATTATTAATTTTCCTGGATACATAGCCAACCCGATTGTCCAATTGACGCAAAGTATTAAATCCATTGCTAACAAGGATTATGAAGAACGGCTGCACTTCGAGCGTGACGATGAATTTCAGGAACTTGCACAAGCATTCAACCTGATGGCGGAGAAGCTGGACGAATATGAACACAGCAACCTGGCTAAGATTTTATTTGAGAAGAAGCGCATTGAAACGATCATCGACCGGATGAATGATCCTGTTATCGGTCTGGATGAAAAGGACAGGGTTGTGTTTGTGAATGATCAGGCGTTGACCTTGCTCAACCTGAATCGAGTTGATGTGGTGGATAAGTATGCACCGGACATTGCAGTTAATAATGATTTGTTCCGGAGCTTGATCCGTCAGCCTGAAAAGAATGGTGAATCGACATTGATCAAAGTTGTAGTAGGTGGGAAGGAGAATTACTATTCCAGGGAAGCTACTGTGATTCAATACCATCCAACCGGTGAAGTCGGTACGCGCCAGATCGGACAGGTTATCATTCTAAAGAACATAACATCCTATAAAGAGCTTGACCTTGCAAAAACGAATTTCATTGCTACCATTTCACACGAATTGAAAACTCCAATTGCTTCGCTGCAAATGGGCGTAAAGCTGTTACAAGATAATCGGGTGGGTGAATTGAATGCCGAACAAAAGAATATTGTTACCACACTCTTTGATGAGATGGGCCGAATCTCCCGGATCACGAATGAGCTTCTTGATCTGTCACAGGTTGAAACGGGCAACATCAAGCTTAATATTAAGAAGGCTGATCCTAAGGATATAATTCCCCGAGCAATGGAAGCTGTGAAGTTTCAGGCTGAAAGAAAGCATGTGACAATTGAGGTAAAAATTGAGTCAGGTATTACAGAGGTGCTGGCAGACTTTGATAAAACTGCGTGGGTGTTAGTGAACTATCTTACGAATGCAATTCGCTATAGTCCGGAGAATGGCAAGATTAAAGTCAGATGCGAAGTTACCGCTGGTCAGATACAGTTCAGTGTAGCGGATGAAGGCCCCGGCATTGAAAAGAAGTACATGTCCCGATTGTTTGAAAAATTCTACCAGGTGCCCGGCACACCTTCCGGTACCGGGCTCGGGCTTGCGATCTCCAAAGAGTTTATCGAAGCACAGCAAGGTAACGTAGGCGTTACAAGTGAAATCGGAAAGGGTAGTAGCTTCTCGTTTACTTTGCCGGTGGCTCTTTAAAATGCAGCTTTCGGTCAACTACTTCAGGTTCATCGTGATCGGTTTCGCGTTTGATCTTAACCTTCGCTTGCGGCCCAACCTGAATCGGTACTTTCTCAACCTCAATGTTTGCTGCTTCCAGACCGTACATCGCTTCTGTTGACAAGCTGATTGATTTGATCGCGCGATACCCTGTGATGACAAAGCGGTCGAAGGCAGATACTTCGCTGTCAACCGATGCCCACGAGTGAATTGAAATGAATTTAAAGTCTGACATCATGCTATACTTATTCAACGATGGATACGGGCTGATCAAATCGATCTCCTGATTATCTGCCATTTCATGAATAATCCTGTTGAAGAGTGTACTTACGCGATGTGCTGTTTTGAAACCAAGCTTGATGTTGATGTAAAAGCAATGCTTCGGAATAATTGTTTCAACACTGTATTTGCTCGTGAACGGATTCTCTACTGTTTCCACGTGTAAAAACCAGTAGACATCAGCTCGCTTAGGTCGTTTCTTGAAAATAGAGTAGATGATGTTTGAATCAATGTAACGCTGACTATCGGCAACCGCGAGATAGACAAGATTCGTGGCTTCCTTCGGAACTGTCTGATCGACCTGTAAATCTTTCAGCATATCTTCATAATGTCGTAAGTCGACAAACTCCGTATGCCGTGTTCTCAGCTCCCGCGCTTTCAGCAGGATGAACATCATGAAAAAGAAAATAAGTGCAATCACAAATGTGAACCAGCCCCCATGGTGAAACTTATCAAGGTTGGACACCAGGAACATACCTTCAATCGTGAAGAACACAATCGCCAACAAGGCTGATCGATAGGTGGACTTCTTAACGGTTGTGAAATAATAAACCAGTAGGGAAGTAGTCATCAGCATATTCACGGTAATGGCAAGACCATACGCGCCTTCCATGGCAGAAGATTCTTTGAACACGACAACAACCAAAATGCTTCCGAACATCAGAATCCAGTTAATAGCCGGAATGTACATCTGACCTTTTGATTCGCTTGGATACCGTACCCGGCTTGCTGGCCACAATTTCAATTTCATCGCCTCATTGATCAGCGAGAAGGTGCCGGTGATCAATGCTTGGCTGGCAATTATCGTTGCCATCGTGGCAATTGCGATCCCGAAGATAAGGAACCACTGCGGCATCAGCGAATAGAACGGTATTTTTTCTCCGAGGGTTGTATTCGTGTGCTGTAACAACCAGGCGCCTTGCCCGAAATAATTTAACAGTAAACATACTTTCACAAATCCCCAACCAATCCGAATGTTTGATTTTCCCACATGACCTAAGTCAGAGTATAATGCTTCCGCTCCGGTCGTACATAAGAATACAGCACCCAACAACCAAAATCCTTCCGGATATTCCGCGAGCAACTGATACGCGTAGTATGGATTGATCGCCTTTAATACTTCCATGTGCTGAGATAGCTGATTTATACCCAGCACGGCCAGCATGATAAACCAGACAGTCATGATGGGCCCGAATGTTTTTCCAACAACGGCTGACCCGAATTGTTGAAAGACAAACAGCACCATTAAAATCACAATTACGATACTCGTGGTGGGAATGTTTGGATAAATCAGGCGTAACCCTTCCACTGCGGACGAGACACTGATGGCGGGTGTTATAAATCCATCAGAGATCAATGTACAGCAACCAATGATGGCCGGATAGATTACCCATTGAGCTTTATATTTTCTTACCAATGCATACAGCGCGAAGATTCCGCCTTCTCCTTTATTGTCTGCGTTTAGCGCGAGATAGATATACTTGATCGATGTGATTAATGTAAGGGTCCAGAAGATGCAGGATATCCCGCCCAGGATGAGATCTTCCGTGATCATTTTTTCCCCTACGATAAACTTTAAGGTATAGATCGGAGACGTTCCTATGTCACCATAAATGATTCCGAGTCCGATCAGAACTCCGGCAACGGAGAGTTTATGGTGTGCATTGTGTCGGGTGTCTTTCATGCAATCAGTCGGATGTATCGTTTGTGCTTATAAATTTGTAACCAATGCCGGTTTCTGTTTGAATTTGTACCGAGTCATTTGATTTTACTTCTATTTTTTTTCTTAACCGTCCAATGTATACCCGAAGGTCTTTAAGCGCATCGGGTTGAGCTTCACCCCAAATCTTATGGGTAAGAAATGTGTTCGTCAAAATTCTTCCCTCGTGTCGGGCAAGCAACGCCAATAGCGTATATTCAGTAGGAGAAAGTTTCAGGAAGCTATTCTTTACTTTGACAAGCCGGTGAGCAAAATCGATGGAAAGGTCTCCGTATGAAATACGAGCTTCATTTCTGTTTTTTTTTAGCCGGAGTGCAAGACGGATCCGTGCCAATAATTCCGGTATCCGAAAAGGCTTAGTTATATAATCATTTGCTCCATTGTCGAGGGCGAGTACGATCTCACTTTCTTTGTTGATGGCCGAAAGAACAATAACCGGATTACTGTACCAGTATTTAAGATTCTTTAATGTGTTTTGATCCGAAAAGCCATTGTCGATATCCAGCAGGATCAGATCTGGCTTTACAGATGCCGCAGCAGCAGTTCCGGATTCACCGCCCAACTCAGTCACAAGTTTATAGTCATTATCCCGAAGAGAAATGCTAAGTAATTTCGTTATTGGGTCATCACCACTGATAATCATTATTGTTTTACTGCCGCGCATAGTCGTAACCCGCGGCAATGTAAGGTTTAGGATATAAAGATTTTATAAAGATTTTGGTCCGGAAAGTGCCCAGCAGTGTGACTGCCTTGAAGATGTGTTCGAATTCATTCTGTGGAAGTTCCGAATTTGCAAGAATATTGATTAGGGTACTAACAGCATCGGCACATGAATGTGCTCCATAAGTTCATCGAACGATTCATTACTGTTACTCCGCATGGTCTTGTCCATCACAACAAAATCCAGGGAGTTCTTTTTCACCCGGTCTTCAATCCGATCAGTGACGAAGCCAACTTCAATTTTAAAGTCATATGAAATCCCTTTGTCCATCAGGTATTCTTTTTCAAGCGCATCAAATTTCTGACGGGCTTCCTGCTCGATAGCTTTTTTAAGGTGAACAATTTCTCCGGAGCGCGGCTGGATAAGCCGGTAAGTATACAGCACCGTTAAATGTGCCCTCATCTGCCGGGTTAGCGAAACAGCCCATTCCAGCGAATGTCGGGTAGATTGGGAGAAATCAATCGTACACAGGATAGTCTTCAGCGAGGATTCAGTCATTACGTTCACGAAGCAAACATAACTTCGATCATTGATCAATAACGCAATTAAGATCAACCGAAAATATGATTTTTGTCAGGTGTCCCAAAGATGACTAACTTTAATTTTATGGAGATGAACCAAGATTCCCTGGTAACTGATGACGCCTTCCGGGAGATATTTCACAGCATGTCGGAAGGCATTGTGATGGTGGACGAGGCAGGGAAGATTGTTATCGCTAATCCGATCGCGGAGCAGGTGTTTGGCCACGAAAAAAATGGACTCACCGGTATGATGTTAGAGGAGTTATTGCCTGTGCGCTACCGTGGACATCATGTAAGTCTTAGAAAATCATTCAACAACCATCCGCAACCACGCAGAATGGGTTTCGGTCGGGATTTAACTGCGCTTAAAAGAGATGGTACCGAATTCCCGGTAGAAATAAGTTTGAGTTATACACAAGTGAAAGGAAAATTACTGGTGATGGCATTCATCAGTGATATCTCTGAAAGAAAGAAATCGGAAGAAGCTTTGAAACGCAGTGAAGAACAATTAATTGTTTATGCGGCCGAGCTTGAACGTAAGGTCCAATCCAGGACCGAAGCGCTTCATAAATCTATTCAGGAACTTGAGCGGGAAGTAGCGGAAAGAAAGAAGGCAGAGGAAGAAGCCCGAAAGGCTTTGGAAAAGGAACGGGAATTCAATGACTTAAAATCCAAGTTTGTGTCTATTGCCTCGCATGAATTCCGGACACCTTTGAGTACGATCCTAAGTTCGGTTGCTCTGGTTGATCAATATAAGCAACGTAATGAGTTTGAAAAAATTGATAAGCACACGGCAAGGGTACGCTCATCCGTTCAACACCTGACAGCGATTCTAAATGATTTCCTTTCGTTGGGTAAGTTGGAGGAAGGCAAAGTTGAGGTAGTGAATGAAGAGATTAATCTCAACGTACTTTTTCAGGATATTGCTGAAGAGATTAAAGCCAGCCTGAAAGAAGGGCAGAAGATTGAATTCGATCTCAAGACTGAAATGAAAATTATTTCTGATGCGCGAATTCTAAGAAATATTTTATTTAATCTACTTTCCAATGCGAGTAAGTATTCCGAACCTGGACAAGCGATCGAAATTATTGTCAAAAAGGAGAAAGAGATTTTACAGCTTGCCATCCGGGATCACGGGATCGGAATTCCGGAAGAAGACCATAAACATTTATTTGAGCGTTTTTTCCGCGCAGGAAATGTTTCCAATATTCAGGGAACAGGCCTTGGGCTAAACATCGTGAAGCGATATGTTGAGCTATTAAATGGAGCAATAACCTTTGAAAGTCAGTATAAAAAAGGAAGTACGTTTACTGTCTCAATTCCCCTAAGCAAAAACACATGAAGAAAATTTTATTGATCGAGGATAATCTGGGTATCCGCGAGAATACAAGTGAAATACTATCGCTGGCAGGGTATGACGTGTCGACAGCCGAGAATGGCAAGATCGGGGTCGACTTGGCACAACGTCTTAAACCTGATTTGATCATCTGTGACATCATGATGCCCGAGCTTGACGGCTATGGCGTTCTGCACATCCTGAACAAAAAACCAGAGACATCTGCAATACCATTCATCTTTCTTACAGCTAAAACAGAGAAGACAGATATTAGAAAAGGGATGACATTGGGAGCTGATGACTACCTGACGAAACCTTTCGATGACACGGATCTTTTAAATGCAATCGAAACCCGTCTGCGAAAACATCAATTGCGATCAAAACAGTACGATAACACCCAAACCGGGCTTGATCATTTTATTCAGGATGCTCAAAAGGCATTGAATCTGGCGGATCTATGCAAGGATAAGAAAGTGAAAACATTTAAGAAGAAAGCTGAGATATTTTCAGAAGGCGATACTCCTTCGACTATTTTTTTTGTAAAGTCAGGAAGCGTAAAGACATTCAAATCTCACCCGGACGGGAAGGAACTGATCACCAACTTATATAAGACAGGCGATTTTTTTGGCTTTGAACCGCTGCTGGAAAACAACGCCTATCAGGAAACAGCGGTTGCGATGGATGATTCTGAAGTAATCCTGATCCCAAAGAATGACTTTTTGATTCTACTAAATAGTCATGCCGATGTATCTGCAAGTTTTATTTCCCTGTTATGTCGTAAGGTATCGGAAAAAGAAGGTCAGTTATTAAACCTGGCGTATAATTCTGTTCGCCAGCGCACGGCTGAAGCATTATTAAAGGTTAGCGGAATGTCAGACGGCAAGGAAAAAATAACAATCTCACGTGAGGATCTTGCTAAGATTGTCGGAACTGCCTCCGAATCTGTTATCCGGGTGTTGTCTGATTTTAAAGATGAAGGTTTGATTGAAATTGAAGGCGGAAAAATTAAGGTGTTACAGAGACCTAAACTTGAAAAGGTTATCCGCTGGAATGTCGCACGTTAATTAGTAATCGGTCGGATCAGCAGGTTAAACTCAACTAATAGATCTTCTTTTACTTTTACTAGCCCCATCATGCGTTCCGGTGCTTCCAGGTTAAAGTCTGAAAAGCTTACTCCGTACCTGCCCGTGAGCTGCAAAAAGTCACCCTTAGGCTTGAGGTTAAAATGAACGGCTGCTGCTTTAGTCACACCTGCTAACGTTATCTCCATGTTGCCTGTTGCGAGATCATCTTCACCGTTCCTGTCAAGAGAAACAAAGGCGATATTCAGATAAGGGTATTTTTCAACGTTTACGGTTTTGCGAAAATCTTTTGTGATCATCGGGTTACCACAATTGAAGTTGAAAACCGGGATCACCATCTTGTTCTTGTCAAAGACCAGATTTTTAGTTTTTTTATCCAAATCGTAATTCAATGTATCCGTACTGTTGTAGCAACTTATGAAGCAGGTAAAAGAGCTTACATTAGTTTTGCCATGTATCATAAGCTGACTATTGTAATCAATCACCCATTTGCCACGTTCTTCAATCCGGGATGCTGCAGTGAGCGATAAGAGGATGAAACTTAAGATGAAGTACTTCATAGAATCGTATTTAAAGCAAGAGAGCTGCACTTGGCAGCTCTCTTAGGATTGTTTTAGAATGCTATCACGCCTTGTAAGACAAAGCCTTTGAATTCTCCGTCTTCCAGGATGTTTCCAGTTGGGAAGTCTTTGTATTTCTGAACCACATATTCACCTTTCACGAGGATGTTTTTAGTGATGAACCATCCAGCACCAAAGGCAGTGCGGTTTACAGACACATCTTTACGCGTGCCTTGAGATATTCCACCCGCCAACGCTGGGTTAGTGGATTGTCCGAATACTTGTTCACCATCAAGCGTGTTGTAACGCAAGCCTGCATAGAATTGCTCCCGTGTTCCGAAGCGATACAGTGCATCAACCGCTAGCTGCGTAAACTTACGGTCATCCTGCTCATCAAAAGTTGCAGGATCTACACTATCGTTATACTGGATCTCACCACTTTCAACGGCATTCTTTCCTTTAGCAACTTCATACGTTCCGAACAGTTCGAATCCGGCAAGCTTAACAAACGGATTGATCATGAAGCTAGTCACATTATCTTTGAAGTTAGGGTTCACGCGACCAGAGAATGCATTACCAGTAAGGGTTGCTGCAGTTGGCTCCATTGCAAACTGATAGTTTGATCCGGTGCGATCTCCACCATACAATGTTCCGCTGATGGATGATTTTTTGCTCAGGAATGAACCGGTTATACGAACCCGGTTACGTTCACCAAAAGTTTTGTCGTAGCCAAGCTTTCCATAAAGTGAAGGTCCTTTTTTAGAACCGTTATCGCTGCTTCCGGCTATGCTTGTTTCGGCAACGTTACCCTGGATCTCTCCATTGGTACCACCTGCCATTACGATCACACCATTTTTCTGCCAGTAAAGTTCTGCTCCGATTTCGGTAGTGTAGGCATCCATGATGTTATTGTCCATAAAGGCATTCCACATCGTATTACCACCGTCACTTCTCCGGAAGTGTGCATCACCGTAATTGATTTCCATGTGACCAACTTTCAATGTCAGGTTTGTCCAGAGTTTGTTCAGGAACTCGCTGTTCATAAAACCTACTTTATCAATTTGCAGGTAGCCACCTTTTACCCAAAATTCGTTGTGGTGGTGAGAGGACATGTAAGACACCAGGTTTAGCCGAACGCCATCCGCGAGTTGAACATCAATATTCAGGTTTGCCTGCGCGAGTGGAAATCCGCCCTTCATTTTGTACAAGGCCTGACCGGGAGTATTGTCCGCATTGCTATGCTTCAGGCTCTGATAACCTTGCGTAAAGTTTGCTCCAAACCGAAGCTTAAAGCCATCGTACACCAGCGTGTCTGTTTTAGGAGTTTCAAATACATTAATACCACGTTGGTCATACGGCCGGAAGTATTGGATGTCGCCTCGTTGCGCCCAGGCGGTTTGTACAGTCACCAGGAGTGCCATGACGGCTGTAAGGCTGAGTAATCTTGAGCGTTTCATAATATTGAGTGTAAGAATGTGAATTGATTTGTTTGATTATTGAATGATTATTTTTTGGCTTGTTGGTTGGCAGGTGAAGGTGTTAATGTGAGATCGAAGTTTAATGTTACCTCATCACCCACAGTTATCGTTCCCATCATCGCAGTAGGCTGTTCCATTTTGAAGTCAGTCATTTTTAATTTTTTGGAGAGCGTGAGCTGCACTTCGCCACCGGCTAAAACTTTCACGAGGCCAATTAGTTTGATGGACTTCATCGTGCCTGCCATGGTCAGGTATCCGGTTGCATCAATTGCCTGACTTGCACCTTCTGGCCTAAGTTGAGCTGATATCAAAAGAAATGTTATGTTGGGATTCTTCTCATACAGAAAGGCGTCATAGGTTTTGTTGTCCATCATCTTTCCATGCGTGCTCTTGATTCCGGCAACAGGTATGCTCACCTCAGCTGATTTCACACTCTTAATCACGTTGTTCTCCATAACAAAGGCTCCTTTATATTCGAGCAGCGTAATTTCAGATTCCCAGTCGTGTAGAGATGAAGTGCCCTTAATGGTTGATTTGGAAGTTTTTAAAACAAAGTCCTGTGCATTTACAGTAACGATCATCAGCATTGCAATCGTTAGCAGTGATCCGATTCTTAAGAGTGAGTTCATGGCTGACATATTTAATTTTTCGAAAGGTATTGTGAACCACTTGCAGCGGGCATGATCTCTGTTTGTGAGAAACATGATCTTCGTCAGGTTATTGTATGACAAGACACACGTGTAATGGATTACCAAATAGTTAAGCAGACATAACAGAATAGGAGTGAAGAGGAATCTAACGGCAGATAGTAATACCGTCCGAATCAACCGGATGAGCATCATGGTGTGCGAGCAGACTCCGGGAGATAAGCATAACTCCCAGTACAACCATGGTTACTGTTGTAAGCTTTCGAAAACTGAAATTGAAACGAAGCATCAAAGTTTGCATAACGCTGGTTAGACCTAGCATGACGGGCAATGTGCCCAACCCGAATACCAGCATATAGAAAAATCCTTCTATTGGGTTTGTTATTGTAAGGCAGTATGTAAGCGCCATATACGTTAGGCCGCAGGGCAATAGTCCGTTGAGCATGCCGGTGATCGTTAAAGAGAGTTTTGTTTTCTTTTTGATAAAATCACCTAATCGGATTTTGATGAATGTTGTCAGTCGTTGTATTCCGGCAGAAAGTAAAGGAATTTTAAAACTTGTAATACCCGCAAACCCCGCTACAATTAACAATAACCCTAGTGAGATGCTGAGAATGGTTTGTAACCCGGTAAACTCAAAAACTGATCCGACTGAAGCAGCTACAACTCCCTGAAGTCCATAACTGATAATTCTTCCACCATTGTAGGTAAACCGATTAATAAATATGGGTTTGCTCAGGTTGGTTACAGCCATCGCCAACGGACTACACATACCCGCGCAATGCAGGCTACCCAGAAATCCGATGACGAGTGCCGTGATAAACATGCTAGTGATTGATGATTTCTTCGAGATAATAATCCTTGCTATCCATAGTCCAGAGTAGCTTGACGCGATACATGCCGGACTTTAATCCGGATAATGAATAGGTAAATGAGGGTCCTTCAACCGCATTAAGTTCAAATGACCTGTCCATGCTGGCATCGGAAGGACAAAAAAGTTTCAGATTACCCTTGTCAATAAACTCCAGGCTATCGAATGAAACCATTAGTAAGTCACCCGAGACAATAATTTCCGGCTTAAGTTCGAGTGCCGAGGTATTATTGATTCGCGTTATTTGTTCCTGGTACATCAGTTCTTCAGCATAGTATTCTTTAGATACCAGACTGATGTCTTCGCGCATGCATACTGCTACCAGCGTTGCGATAAAGCCAGCAAAAAGAACAAAGGCAACAAAAATCCATTTTCCAAAATTCATATTCAGTTTCGTTTAGCATCAGAAGCGCGGTGTACCGGCCCGATAAATTTTGCCTTAACCGTTTCTAATTTCTTTCCATTCCGATAAATACCCAGTGTTACAACCGTTCGGGCGTTGGTGACATCAGTCTGTGGGATGCGGATGAAGTAAACGCTTTTTGTAAATCCCTCGGACGGTACCAGAATGGCCTGCTGGTCAGCTTTTTTTATTTCAGCACTTGCAGGTGATTCAACCCGGATTTCAACTTCCATTGCATCGAAGGTCTTGTTTACAAACTCTACGTTGTACAGGTTTGTGATGTAGCCAGGCTCGCGCTGATATAGTGTCCCGGATACTTTAAGGATTGTTGTTTCTACATCAGAACGTGTAATGAGAGCAAAACTTAAAATCCCTAGCAGTGTCAGCAGTACAAAGGAATAACCGATTACCCGGCCATTGATTATTTTCAGGATTCCATCTTTAATGGAATTATACGATGCGTACCGGATCAAACCTTTCGGCTTGCCAATCTTAACCATCACATCATCACAGGCATCAATGCAAGCTGTGCAGTTGACGCACTCAAGCTGTGTGCCGTTGCGAATGTCAATCCCGGTAGGGCAGACGTGTACACAAAGCTTACAGTCGATGCAGTCACCAGTTGTTTGTACCTGGTTCTTTTTAAGATGCCCTCTCGGTTCACCCCGCAGCCAGTCGTAGGCGATTACAATAGAATCTTTAACCAGTAATACGCCCTGAAGTCTGCCATAAGGGCAAACTGCAATGCATGCCTGTTCACGAAACTTTGCATACACTCCGTAGAAAATAGCTGTGAATGCAAATAGGCCAATAAACCCCGCCAGGTTTTCCGAAGGCGATTGATTTAAAATTTCCCATGTTTGGTCCACACCAATCAGGTAAGCCATTACCGTATGAGAAATAATTATTGAGATAGTAATGAATAAAAGGTGCTTCGAGGTCTTCTTAAAAATCTTAACCTTATTCCAGGGTTCTTTTGACAACTTACGCTGATCGTTGGCATCCCCCTCAATCCAGTATTCGATCTTACGGAAAACCATTTCCATAAAAAGGGTTTGCGGACACATCCAGCCGCACCACACCCGACCAAACACTACGGTGAATAAAATGATGAACACAAAAAAGGTAAGCAACACTACCGCAAGCAGGAAGAAGTCCTGCGGCCAGAATGCCTGACCAAGGATTACAAATTTTCGTTCGAATATGTTGAGCAGAAGAAATGGCTGTCCGCTGATCTTAATGAAAGGTCCGGCAAAAAGAATCGAAAGCAGGAATACCGTCACCACAATTCTCCAGCGATGAAAACTTCCGGACGGTTTCTTCGGGTACACCCAGATCCGCTTCCCCGTATCATCAACCGTGGCAATGCTGTCCCGGAACACTTCTTCCCCAATAGCCTGCAAGCCTGCGCTTTTAGCTAGTCTTTCTTTGCGAATATTGAGGGTAATGGCGTTTTCCATCTCTCTATATATTATAGAGCAGCTTGAGTCTTGACCGTATCCATAACAACGGGAACGGGTTTATACAAATCACCCTGGGGTGCTTTTGCCTCCGGAGGATTTGTTCCCTGTAAGCTCATCACATAAAATGCGACATCGCGAACATCCTTTGGGCTCATGGCTTTGCCCCAGGCTGGCATTCCTTTTTCAACCACACCATTCTTAATGGTGAGATAAAGGTTTTTGATTTCTCCACCGTGCAGCCAATATTCATCCGTTAAGTTTGGTCCGATGGCATTTCCGCCACCATCACTTTTGTGGCAGGCAACACAGTTGGTAACAAATACCTTGGTTCCGTTGGTCAATATCGCTGCATCCGCTGCATAGACAAGTGCATTTTCATCGATGGCTGCCTGGGGTTGTGAAGCAGCCAGTTTGATAGCCTGTTCTTCTGCCCGGGTCAACTCATTTTGATATTCTTCCTGTTGTAATGGAAGCGAGTCTGAAAAATGAAATACAACAATGTAGATTGCAGCCCAGACAACTGTGCCAATGAACAACCACTTCCACCAGGGTGGTAAATGATTATCAAGTTCTTTTATACCATCATAATTGTGATCGAGCTCAAGTGTTTGCTCTTCCTCTAACGGAACGGTATTATTCACTTTTAAATAGAACTTGCTCCACCAGGTCGGACGAGTAGCATATTCAATTCCCAATTTAGCAGCGCGATCTTTCTCAGCCTGAACGGTTAAAAGATTAACAACCTTGATCAGGTAGAAGCCAACAAACGCTACCAGGATGATGGTAACAAAAATGAACGAAGTGATGATGTACAACGGCAGCATCGGATGATTGAATGGATCATCCCAGAACGTTGGCTGTGCTGCTGTTTCCTGTGCATACAATAATGCAGGACTTGCCAGGATCATAACAAGCACGCTAATGGTTTTGATTAGTGCAGCTTCATTTTCCTTTTTCTTTTCCCGGCACTCCTTGCATTTACCGGTGCATTTTTTCTCTTTCACCGGCTCGGCTGTCGGTAGTATTTTGACATCATTTTTTGGACTACACATGGCTGTTTGTGTTTGGAGCGGTTGAACATTCGGTTTCATCGATTGGCATCGATTTCATATGATCAATAAATTTCTTATCCACCAGAAACACATACACAAGCAGGCAGATGAAGAACGTAAAGAATATTATAAATGAGATCACCGGCCAGATAGCGATGTTGTCGATGCTTTGAAGAACATTTTTATACATAACAGCTGTTAATTTGAGGGTGAAGTTGCCTGAACAGATTTTTCTCCTTTGATGTCAGTGCCTAACCGCTGGAGATAAGCGATGATCGCAATGATCTCAGCATCATTCGGCACACTGATGCCGTCCTTTTCAAGCGAAGCCGTAATCGCATCCGCCTGTTTTTCCAGATCAAGCACTGCTTCGTTTTCATACCCTTCGGGATAAGGAACACCAACTTTGCGCAAAGCCCGAATCTTAGCCTCGATTGAGGCTTTGTTAATGCTTTGTTCAAACAACCACGGATATGCAGGCATGATAGACCCTGTTGATACAGCATCCGGAGCAAGCATGTGGTTATAGTGCCAGCTATTGGAATATTTTTGACCGATCCGATGCAGGTCCGGGCCTGTACGTTTTGATCCCCAAAGGAAAGGGTGATCATATACAAACTCACCAGACTTTGAATATTCTCCGTAGCGTTCAGTCTCCGAACGGAAAGGCCGTACCATTTGTGAATGACAGTTTACACACCCTTCACGGATGTAGATATCCCGGCCTTCAAGTTCAAGCGGAGTATAAGGTTTAACGCTTGTAATCGTGGGCACATTGGATTTGATCACAAACATGGGAATCATTTCAATGGCTCCACCAATCAGAATCGCGACAAGCGCCAGGACAGTAAACAACATCGGCTTATGCTCCAGCAAGCGGTAGTGCCAGCCACCTGATTTAGCCGTATAGATTTTTGTTAACGGAGCGGCTTCTGCAGCTTCGTTCGCCACAAAGTTTCCGGCATAGGCAGTTTTGACCAGATTGTAGGTCATGATAAAAGCCCCAACCAGATACAGTGCACCGCCAATGGCGCGCAATCCATATAAGGGTAAGATCTGAACAGTTGTTTCGAGAAAGTTCTTGTATACCAGGAAGCCTTCCGGGTTAAACTCTTTCCACATCAGGCTTTGTACCACTCCAGCCACATACATCGGCACTGCATAGAAGATGATGCCCAGTGTTCCTAACCAGAAGTGAACGTTTGCAAGTCTTGTGGAATACAGTTTTGTTTTCCACATCCGTGGAACTGTCCAGTACAACATGGCAAAGATCATGAACCCATTCCAGCCCAACCCGCCTACGTGCACGTGTGCTACGATCCAATCGGTGAAGTGCGCAATGGCATTTACATCTTTTAACGACAACAGCGGTCCTTCCAATGTTGCCATACCATAGGCGGTGATTGCCACCACCATAAATTTTAAAACAGGATCTTCACGAACACGGTCCCAGGCACCCCGTAAGGTCATGAGCCCATTCAGCATCCCGCCCCAGGATGGTGCGATGAGCATGATGGAAAACACAACACCCAATGATTGAGCCCAGTCAGGCAACGAAGTATATAATAAATGGTGTGGCCCGGCCCAGATATAAATGAAAATCAATGACCAGAAGTGGATGATGGATAAGCGATACGAGTAAACCGGACGATTCGCTGCCTTTGGCAGAAAGTAGTACATCATGCCCAGGAACGGAGTCGTTAAAAAGAATGCTACTGCGTTGTGGCCGTACCACCATTGCACGAGTGCATCCTGAACTCCCGCATACCAGGAGTAACTCTTGAAAATAGAAACCGGCATTTCAAAAGAGTTCACAACATGCAAAACAGCCACGGTAACAAACGTGGCGATGTAAAACCAGATGGCTACATACATGTGACGTTCTCTTCGTTTGATGATGGTGCCAATCATGTTGATGCCGAATACAACCCAGATAAGTGTGATGGCAATATCAATAGGCCACTCAAGTTCCGCATACTCCTTTGAAGTAGTTAACCCAAGCGGGAGTGTAATGGCTGCTGCAACAATAATCAATTGCCAGCCCCAGAAATGAAGCCAGCTAAGCTTGTCGTTGAACATGCGGGTTTTCAATAACCGCTGCATGGAGTAATAGACTCCTGCAAACATCGCGTTGCCCACGAATGCAAAAATGATTGCATTGGTGTGCAGTGGCCGGATGCGGCCGAAAGATGTGTATTGCAGATCGAAGTTGAAGATCGGGTACACGAGTTGAAGGGCAGCTGTCAGACCAACCAACATGCCCACCAGTCCGAAGACCACGGTGGCGATCATGAAGGCTTTGACGATCTTGTTGTCGTAGCTGAATTTTTCAATTTCCATAGAAGCGCTGAGGGTTATTGTTTCAGCGATAAAAGTAAAATGATGGAAAAGGGCAGCGCATGAGTGCTGTTAGGTGGGAAACTGATTTTTGTCAGGTGCCCGATCGCCACCTCGAGTGTAAAAAGCTTTAGTAAACGTAAAGCACGCGCTGCGAGAGGTCTCTTAAGTTCCATGTACTGAAGTACGCACGCTGTTTGAGATTTCTCGCGGGACGTGCGCATTTTATAGTTCAGCATAGCACGCTCGAAATGACGGGAGGGTGCGTCACCTCGAGCGTAAAAAGCTTTAGTAAATGTATAAGGTATGCTGCGAGAGGTCTAAAACAACGAACTATCACCATCTGCTTACCTCTTCAAACAAATCATTCCATTCAGGATTTTGACTTATTACTAATCGCACTTTTTTAAACCTGGAATATTTCTTGACTTGTTTTTCCCGGTCAATGGCTTCTTCGATGGAGTTGAATGATTCGTAATACACTAGCTTAACAATATTGTAACGGGATGTAAAGCTATTGGGATAAAATTTCTCTTTGTGTTCTGTTACCCTGGAGAAAAGATCAGAAGTTACACCGGTATAGAATACGGTGTGATTTTTATTAACCATGATGTAAATACAACCACCATGAACCATATCTGAAGATACAAAAAATTGCGCTTATCTAGACAAGCCTCTTAGTTCTATGCTTTGAATTATAGGAGCCATTTTTAGATTTCTCGTGGGTCGTGCGCTTCAATAGTCCAACTTGGCGCGCTCGAAATGACGGTAGAAGCGTCACCTTGAGCGTAAAGAGTTTTAGTAAACGTAAAACATATGCTGCGAGAGGTCTCTTTAGTTCTATGCTTTGAATTAGAGGACAACCAGGAGTATTTGCTGATAAAAATCATGATCGCGTATGACGAAAATGCGGACACAGCAGCAGGTTCAGCGGCTATTTTTGAATCAATAACATTAACCGCTGATTATGAAAACAATCCTTGTTCCTACAGATTTTTCAAAGCATGCTAAATGGGCCGTGCGTATGGCTGCAACCATTGCCCGGCAGGCAAAAGGTTCTTTATTACTGCTTCATGTGGTAGAGCATCCGAGCAGCGATTCGTTCAACGTTGAAGGGCAGGTCGCAACCGGTATCGGTTGGGAAGATAAACTCTACACACTTAAGCTTATTGAGCGCGCAAGGCACCAGCTTGCACAAACAGTGGCCGAACTTTCCGATCAGGGTATCGAAACGCGCGTAATCCTGAGGATGGGAAATCCATTTCATGCCATTACCAGTGAGATTCAGCAACAGGAGATTGACCTTGTGGTGATGGGTGCTGTGGGTGAATCCCGTGAAAACAGACTTATGCACGGATCAAACACCGATAAAATAATCCGGTTCGTCAAGTGCCCCGTGCTTACCGTAAACGAAGATCCTGGTGATAAACCATTTGGTGACATTGTGTACGCGACATCCCTGGCGGAAGAGGAACAAAAGTTCGGCTATATCGTGAAGAACTTACAGGAGCTTTTCAATTCAAAAGTTCATGTGGTGCGGATCAATACCCCATTAAACTTCAAGGCAGACCGTGAAATCATGCCCGTAATGAAAGCGTATGTCGGTAAGCTAGGCCTGAAAAACTTTACCATACAGAGTACAAGCGACCTTGATGCAGAGACAGGCATCGTTCATTTCGCCTCAAACGTTAATGCAAGCCTGATCTGCATGACAACCCACGGTTACCGCGGCCTGAAGCTGCTGTTTGTTGGCAGCATTGCAGAAAACGTTATCCGGCACACACAAAGGCCCGTACTCACCTGGATGACCCGGGATCAGGCAGTACTGCAAGACTGATGTTAGTAGATCATAAACCTTAAACGTATGAGAGTCTTATTATTAGTGCTCATCATTATACATGGATTACTTCATGTATTGGGATTTGTAAAAGCCTTCAAGTTTGCCCGGCTCGACCAAATGCCGCACCCGATCAGTAAAACAAATGGCGTGCTGTGGCTGGTTGCTTCCGTACTCGTTATCGTGAATGGTGTTTTGTTTTACACATTCACAGACGGCTGGTGGATCGTTGGAATCGTTGCTGTGGCTATATCCCAGTACGTGATCATCAAAGATTGGGAGGATGCCGGGCTGGGAACAACACTGAATATTTTATTGCTCGTCATCAGCCTGTTAGGCTTTATGTTTTCGTAAATGAAAATCATCAGTGCAAACTCACCCGAGCTGCGAAGCTATCTCAAGTACATTGCTTTGCTCTTACTGGCTCTTAATGCCATTGGTGCGTTCATTGGCGGGATACCGATGATCGTATATCCCGATGGAAGCGCAAATGGCATTTCATTGGCGTACCTCGAGCATTCTCCTTTCACGGATTATTTAATCCCTGGAATTGTGCTAGTGCTCTGTAACGGGATTTTGTGCTTACTTGTTTTTATTGGATTAATCCTGAACGTTCGCCATCATGCCTGGTGGGTAATGGGGCAGGGGTTTGTACTCTGCGGCTGGATTGAGGTTCAGATGATCATGCTGCGCGAAGTAAATTTCCTGCATGTCGCCTTTGGACTGATCGGTGTTGCGCTGATCTTCTTGGGAAAGTATTTGAAAAGGTTTGAGTGGGAGTGATTCGTGGCCACACTGCCACGAACCCGTTCGCATTATCATATATCATATCGTCATTTCGAAGAAGCCTGCCTGACGGTAGGCAGGTCTCGCTGCAAGCGAACGACTGAGAAATCCCAGCCAATGAAATGCATAAGATAACCACACGCTTGCTTAAGTCGGACTAGTCTTTTTGTATGTTCCAGTTGGGTTTATAGATCTCGTAGATCAGCTCCGAACCTTCGTGGGTTGTCATAAATTTTTCACGCTGGTCACTCGTCTCAAACGTCAAGATGAATTTTTCACCTGTCTTGTAAAAATACAGCTTGCCACGGCTTGAATCCATGCCTTCGCGGTAGGGGATGCCCGTACTATCCAGGAACTGTTCGGCAACGGTAAGCTCAACTTCCTTTTTAAAGACAACAACCAATTCTATTTTAGATGACTTCATGCTGAATGATAACGTTAACAATAAAAATAAGGAAAAGTGACAGGATTTCTTTCGCGTTGGAACGCAAAGGATTTTCAGTTGAAAGCTTAAAATGTTTCAGCCACAAGCTTCCGGCAGGTTGGAGATTTCTTACTGTCAAATGCAGGTTAAAGATAAATGACTAATTTTTTTCATTTCATTTTTGGCTTTCCAATCTTTTCTAATTTTTTATTTAGTTCTTTTTTACGCTTTTCAAGTTTTTTTGGTTGAATGAATGTGAAGTCAAATAATGCTTCAATTACTTCAATTAGCCACTCCGCTTCACCCATTTCAACAGGAACGATTTCACCAGTAGCCTTATCTTTTGTAGGATGTGCGGCAAAATTTCCTATTTGTCTGATCGCATCAACGGCTGCTGTCAAATGTGATGGTATTCCAGATATGAGGACAAATTTTTGAATTTCTTCTGACAATGACTTCTCCTTTATTTTGTACTCTTCTCTTAAGATATTTTGTAGAAGCCTTCTGGTCAGGGCTGCAGAAGCCTTTGGGCTGGAGGCAACAACTTTTAAGCCCTCCTCATAATCTTCAAGATATATTTTTGGGATATCTTCGGTATTTTCGAGTCGAGCTTGTTTTGGATAAATCATTTTTTGCCACTCTGGCTCCTCAATGTTAAAATATCCTCCTGATAATTTTAACTTTCCATAAGATAAATAAGCTATAGGATTATCACAATTCGGGCATACCCCGTACAATATTTCATAGTTTATCCGATCTCCTAACGCTGATGTTATTGCATTTGTTGAATGGAAATTCAGGTAAACAACTGTTGAACAGTGCGGACAAGTCATGTCTATGCAATTATTTAGTTATGATCGTTATTTCTAATTCGGCTATTCGAACTTGATCTATTTTTTTGATATTTGAAGCCAAATGTTAAGCATGAACTACTTTCTGAATTTCAGGATGAACCTATTATCACTAAAATCGAAGCCCATTAGATTTTCTTTAATTTCGCCACAGATAACTGAACAACTTCCCTTATTTAATTCCATCATTTGCTTTATTCGCCACATACCAATTCCGTCTCCATTTTTCATCATTTTTTTTGCATTGGATCCGGAAAATCCTTCATTATAGACTTGATCCTTTTCAGAAGGGTTAATATGTACGCTGACCATATCAAAGATTACTTGAAGGTTTGCTTTTGAATCCTCGAATTTAATATGGACAGTGGAATTTGGCTTTGTATATTTTGAGGCGTTTTCTATAAGATGATAAATTGCAACTTGGATTGTTTCATAATCGATATTTATTTCTTTAAAATATTCGTCCACTTCGACATAAATTCCATTGTTGGTAAAGTCAGCAAAGAAAGTATGGAGAACGTTTAATAAAACGTTTCTTATAGGATAATTCTTGAAATCAAGTGACACAGAGTCTTCTCTGTCAAGTTTGCGGTATATCGAAAACTCAGATTTCATATGAATACTGTGCTTAGCTAATCTAAGAAACACCATAGCTGCTTTATCTGGGTTGGATTTTATTTCTTTTTTAATATAATCAGTTTGCTTTTTCCAATTAGAAGATAAAACTGATTGAGGAACTAAATCATATATTTCTTGTATGTTGTGGGCATTTATTGATGATAAATTATGTACCAATCTGTTGACTTTTTGTTGTTCTGCTTTTTTTGTTTTCTCCTCAATTTCCTTTTTTGGAATGATTAAATCTGGGTAGGCGTATGATAATGCTTCAAGCTTGTCCCTGAAAAGTTTCGTTGTCTTTGTTGTGTCGCAACATAGAAAAGTTTTGCTACGATTATTTTCAATTTTTCCTTGTTTTCTTTGACCTCCATACAGGGGACATTCTGGAATAACATTGCCTTTTAAATTGCAATTACTGTAGCATTCGCGACATTCGTTTGAGAGATTTTCTGCAATAAGCAAACCTTTCGAATCTTCTATATAGAAATGTTTCATTTCCTAAGTTTTGTGAAACCTTCGATCAAATTTATAAATTGATATGGTTCAGCGTCTTTGTATAAGCAGTCATCAACTTCGCGAAGAGCCCGGTGGAATCTATCACCTGTTGTTTCTGCTGAGTAAAGAACTATTTTTTTGTTTGGATATTTTTTCTTTAATGCTGAGGCTAAGCCTAATCCTTGATCTTGAAATAGAGTTAATCCAACTCCGTTAATGTCAACAAATACTATCTCAGCTTCAATTAATTTTGGGTCGTCTAAATCGGTAATGTCTTTAACGGATTTTGTATTAATCCATCCAGACCTTTTAAGGATAGATACCATTTTGAAATCTGTATGCTTATCATCAACAAATAAAATTCTTGTTTGAATTTTGCTGAATTCATCCTTCTCTCTCCCTTTATCATGAGCTTGCTCTTGAATAACACCTTTAGTTAAAGCTATCCCTTCATCTGCAGTAACTTTTTTTGGCTTAATAAATTTAAATAGAAAGATTAAGGCCGGAACACCGATCCCGCCAAAAACCCATTCCAAATTTTCCATAACTAATTCCATATTCATTGTCTTTTATACCGTTTTGAATCTATAGTCTGTAAATCTCTCTTGCGGTTTTCCAATTCTTTTTAAGAATGGGTTGATGCATACTATTTTCGCCTTTTGAAGGTTCTCCGGAAAAATGGCAAAACTTCTCAGGATAGTTCTCATCTGCGAATTCGTTCCATTTTTTGTATGCCTCGAGAATCATTGGTTTTTTGATGTCGAAGGGAATAGATTGCCCTGTTCGAATGCAAAATCCCTTACCATTGCTTACTACTTTGCTGTCATTAATTACTTTTTCATCTTTATCGATGGCTTTTTCGACTGAAACAACAATCTCATCACTAATTCTAATCAGTCTTTGAGCCTCATCATAGATGTCTTTGTATAACTCTGAATCTTTTTCTTTGTCAATGTAAATTCCCATTTCGTTGTTATTCACCTGGGAGAATTCATATAAATTCATGGATGTGATGATGGCTTCTTTTTCATTTAGATAGCATTTTGCGTGGAGGTCTTTGCAAAAACTTGACCGAATGCTCTGCATTGATTTTAGCCAATTGTTTTCGTCAGGCTGAAGTTCATTCTTTCCATAAACCACCCGGATGTCGATCTTCATTCTATTCTTGTCCTCTAGCGATTGTTTGATTCTCTCGTTGATTTTCAAATAGGGGCTGATGAGAACTAGTCGCTCGCTTGCTCTATTGATAAGTTGTTGCAAATGGTATGATACACCTGTAGTATCCAGAAATTTTGCCATAGTTGTATTTCTTAGCCGCTAGAAATTGATACATAATTAACCGAACGAGAAATCTTCGACATTCTCACCAATAGCCAACACGCGACCAACAGATGGTCGCCACCAAGAAGATTAGTTTACGGGATAGACGGCCCGCAAACCAGGTATGAACCTACCATTATTTTTGGCAACGTGGAAGGAGCAATAGGAGTAACTCCTATTGAATGGTCTAAGATTTTTGAGTTGCGGTAGGGGGCGGAGAAGTTTATTTGGCGCTGCCCGTCATTTCGAGCGAGCTAACCCCATACAATAGCATGCGCATAATACTGCGAGAAATCTCAAATAGCGCATTTAATTCAAAGTGTAGAACCAAAGAGACCTCTCGCAGCGCGTGTTTTACATTTAGTAAAGCTTTTTACGCTCGAGGTGACGATGTTAACTATAAATCAGCTCTTTCGGTTTTATCCCTAAAGCTTTCGCATCGAATGTACCCTGCCCCTAATGTAAACATGGTAAATAATTGTTAACGGGCAAGCAACTCCCTTTCCAGTCGGTCGAAGTTCTCTTCATTCTTCGGCTCCGCGAAGTTCCTGATCTTTTCACAGGCTTCTGCCGTGCTGAAGATCATCCGGAAGGAGATTTCAGTTTGGGTATTACTGTGTTTCTTGAACTCAACTTCCATATCAAAATGGGGTTGGGAAATTCTCGTCCAGCGAACAAGCTTATGTGGATGAACAGCCGTGAACACCGATGCGTTTTCGTAATGGCCTTTGTCGGGCCCGTGCATGGTAAGCGTCCATTTTCCTCCGGGCTGCAGGTCAAATTCATGAATGGTATTGGTAAAGCCTTCCGGCCCCCACCAGTTTTTCAGCCGCAACGGATTTGCGAACGCTTCATAGACAACTTCTACCGGGTGATTCAACATGCGTGAGCTGAAAATTTCAAGGTCGGAAGCGGCATTCATAGTTTAGGCGTAATGGTTGTTTGATACTTTGGCAACGTGCATGTTTATGACATTGTGTGATAAAATTATTGAATCAAACTCCCAACACAATGGCATAAACACGTTCAACACAATCAACTTCCTGGATCAAAACATTGTACCGGTTCCTGATAAAATATACAGTTCAAGTCGCTTATAAAGCAACAGATTTTCGGGCACTGGTGTGGAGCGTATCGCGGTAAAATGTTACCTCGCCCGTGGCAATGTCATGCATGCCCCCGATGATCCCGATCTGCCCGGTTTCGATAAGTTCCTTTAAGATCGTGCTACGCTCCATGATCAGCTTCACGGTACGCTTTACGTTAAGCTCGGCCACGTGCTCAACAAATTCGGGATTGGAAGACGTCCGGTTTTCGGTAATCTGTTTTTCTTCATCTACGGCCGGGCTGATTTTGGCGAGAAGGCCCGTAAGGTTTCCCAGCTCCACGTGGTCGCACGCACCCTTCACGGCCCCGCACTTGGTATGGCCGAGCACTACAATTATTTTAGACCCTGCAACCTTGCAGCCAAACTCCATGCTGCCGAGGATATCATCGTTGATGATGTTACCGGCAATGCGAACGCTGAAGATGTCGCCCAGTCCCTGGTCGAAAATAAGCTCAGCGGATGTTCGACTGTCGATGCAGCTGAGGATCACAGCAAACGGATGCTGGCCGTCAGAAGTTTCATTGGCTTGCTGCAGCAGGTTTCGGTTTACTTTCAGGTTATTGATAAACCGTTTGTTCCCTTCCTTCAATAGATCAAGCGCGATAGCGGGTGTTATGGCGGCCTGCATTTCTTTCGAAAGTGTTTTCATAACTAGCGTTGGATTAAAGTTGATAGTATTTATTAGCCGGGTAGGGTTGCGGAACGGTTGATTCGTTAAGCAACTGCCGGATGTTGATCTCAATATTTCGCGCGATGGTTGTCATGGCCGTATCGGTTGGCCTGTTCTCAAACGGGTCCTGCATGTGCGTAGCTGAGCGCTCCAATAAAAAGAACGCAGCGGAAATCACCAACAGCAACGGCACCTCGAAGTAAACGTTTACATCTTTCAGGGCGATGGAGAGCGTGATCACGAAGAGGTAGATAATCGCATGCAGAAAGAGGCGGTACGTTACCGGGAAAATTGTTCCTTTAATGCGCTCACACTTTCCCTGCGCATCGCAGAGCCGGACAAGCGTATTGTCGAGCTGAACGTGCGAGTACGCATCAAGCTGCTTTTGTTCTTTTAAATATTTAAGATCACGTCCGTGCAGTTGAAGTATGGCCAGCGGTTTATTGATATGTTTCTGAATAGCCTCGAGGTCATCTGCATTCAGTAGTGAATCCAGGTTTTCGGTTGGCGACAATCCGCGCAGGGATTGTCCGAGCGAATAGCACCACGCGATCTGCCGGTGCGCAAGTTTTTTTACGTGTTCGTCATTACCGCTGCTCACCAATGTTTGAAGCTGGATCACCAGGCTTCGGGAATCATTCACGATGCTTCCCCAAACCTTGCGTGCTTCCCACCACCGGTCGTAAGACTGGTTTAACTTGAACGATAGCAGGATGGAGATGGCCGTTCCAATAAACGCAGGAATGGTGAGGGGCATTTCCGGCAAGACCGCATGAAACTGTGTGGTCACTACCAGCACGATAACCGATACGAGCAGCACGTACACGAGCTCAACTTTTATCTTATTAAGGATATAGCGGACGGGGATACGTTTGTTCAGCAGCATAGCGACATGATTAGCATATACAATGCGATTTAACGAGGCAAAGATAGTAAGGGTTACTAAAATGATAGTAATACTATCAAAAATAGTTGTAATAATATTTTCCTTATCTTTGAGCCTCTAAAAAGCTCGAAACGCATACTATTAGTGAAACTACAGGTACAGATTAAAATGAACGAGGCCCTCTTTCTCCGCGATCCGGAGGGGTCGGAGCTTGGCCGGAAGATAGTTCAGCACAGCATCCGGCTGATTCATAAGAGCGGATTTGAAACGTTTACCTTTAAGAAGCTGGCCGAAGAAATCGGAACTACGGAGGCGGGCATTTACCGGTACTTTGAGAATAAGCATCGCTTGCTCATATATATAGTGGCCTGGTACTGGAGCTGGCTAGAATACCAGATCGGGTTTGAAACCAATAACCTACAGGACCCGGCTGAAAAGCTGAAACGGGTCATTACCCTTTTAGCCATACCCGGCCAGGGTGATCCGCGTATCAGTCCGGACCATGAGGCGTTGCTGCACCACATCGTTATCTATGAAGGATCAAAAGCCTACTTAACCCGGCACGTAGGGGAAGACAACAAGCAGCAATTTTTTAAACCCTATAAAGATCTGGCTGCCGCGATTGGTGAAATCATTCTTGCTTGCAATCCGAAATACAAATTTCCGCGGTCACTGGCGTCCACAATTATTGAGATGGCGCACTTTCAGAACTTTTTCATGCACAACCTGCCTTCACTTACCGATTTCGGCAAGACGAAAGAAGAAGCTGACATCATTGCATTTCTAAACGACCTTGTATTTAAAAGCATTGCCAAGAAAGGATAAACTATTCCCGGTTGTCATGAGGAAGAATTCCCAACTGGTATTGAAAGATTAACGAGAGGTTACCCGCCCGGACTTTTGCTTCAAGCATTTTGATACCAAGAAAGTGTTCGTCTAATGTTTCATGAAATAACTTGAGGCACCGGTCGAAATGTTTAGCCTCGAGCGGGAACCGTGCATGACTGGTTACCGGATTTCCGTCAAACGTAGTGTCAGCAAACAGTACCATGCTCCAGAAGTTAACGAGGTGTGGTAAGTGTGTTTCCCAAACAATGTCGCGGAAGAATGGAGCAAGCAGCGCATCAGCCGTTGCTTTCTTATAGAATTCCGTTACCAGCAACGCCACATCATCTTTCGTAAGGATATCGTGCTTGCCGCTCATACGGGTTATTCCTTTTTATGTTCTTCTACTTCTGCCTGAACAGGTTCATCAAACAGCATCCGTACGGATGGCGTGTACGTATCATCATACTGGCCGCTCCTCATGCTCCAGAGAAATATTCCCAGGAACATGAGCGCGATGCTTAAGCTGATGATAATGAGTAATGCGATGATGCCCATAGCTCTTTTATTTTTACGTCATGCTGAGCGGAAGCGAAGCATCCCCTGATACAGGAGTCGAATGTATTCTCGTCTCCGAATTGGGGATACTTCGGCTGATGCCTCAGTATGACGGTATGTTAATAAATGGTCCGTTCAAATTCATACGAATGAAACCGTTCAAAGGCAGCAAGCTCCAATGCTTCGCGATGTGCCGGGTGCGCAATCTCAATGAGTGCTTTAGCACGCTGCTTCATATTCTTGCCATACAGGTAAGCAATGCCGTATTCGGTAACGATGTAATGCGCGTGTGCGCGGGTAGTTACTACTCCGGCACCGGGCTTGAGCAGGGAAACAATCCGCGAAACATTCTTAGCCGTTGTTGAAGGCAATGCAATGATTGGCTTGCCACCTTCCGAGAGCGAAGCGCCTCTTACAAAATCCATTTGTCCCCCAACCCCGGAGAAGTGGTAGGTTCCAATGGAGTCCGAGCAAACCTGACCCGTCACGTCAACTTCGATCGCGCTGTTGATGGCTGTTACTTTTGGATTCTGACGGATCACCGAGGTATCGTTCGTGTAGTCAATGCCAAGCATGGCAATGAAAGGGTTGTCATCGACAAAATCATAAAGCTTGCGACTGCCCAGCATAAAAGATGAAACGATCTTACCGCGGTGCTTCTTCTTAAAGATGTTATTGATCACTCCTTTTTCAACCAGTGGAATGATACCATCTGAAAACATTTCGGTATGCATACCCAGGTTTTTATGATTCCCGAGACTTGCCAGTACAGCATCTGGAATAGCACCAATGCCCGTTTGAATGGTAGCACCATCTTCCACCAGCGTTGCGCAAAAATCACCAATGCGTTGTGAGATTTCTGAGATCTTGTCGTTTGACACTACTTCCGGAAGTTCCTGCTCAAAGTACACCATGGCATCGAACTCACGCATGTGAATCATGCTGTCACCGTGCGTGCGCGGCATCCGCGGATTAACCTGCGCGATTACATGGTCTGCACATTTCACAGCGGTTGACACCACGTCTACCGAAACACCCAATGAGCAATAGCCATGCGCATCCGGTGGTGAAACTTGTATCAGGGCAACATCCAGCGGTAGAATCTTCCTGCGGAACAAGTTAGGGATCTCGCTCAGGAATACCGGGATGTAATCGCCACGACCCTCGTTCACCATGTCGCGAACGTTGTTGGATACAAACAAGGAGTTCAATTTGAAACTACCTTTCAATTTTGGATCGTTGAAGATTGCCTCACCTTGCAGGCTGATACTGGTAAGCTCTACATCATAGAGTTCATCGGCCCGTTCGACAAGCTTGCGCAACAAGTGATGCGGTGTGGCCGCGCCACCGTGAACAAAAACCCGGTCACGGGATTTAACGGCTTGCAGGGCAACTTCTCCGGTAACATATTTTGTAATATTCATAGCGATATGATTAACTGTTTTTGAATTTATTTCGGGCGATAAACTTTACCGCCAGTGTTGAAAACGTTACGACACTGACACTGCTGATGGGCATAAGGATCGCTGCAACGAGCGGAGTCAAATGGCCGCTGATGGCAAAGCTCAAGGCAATTGCATTGTAGAAGAAGGAGATTCCAAACCCGATCTTTAAAACAGTAGAAGATGCTTTTGCCAGTTCAATCATCTTGTCAAGCTTCGTGATCTGGCTTCCGTGCAGAATGCCATCACAGGCAGGAGTAAACACTCCGGTATCATCCGTAACGGCAATACCGACATCGGCTTGTTTTAATGCCCCCGCATCATTCAGTCCGTCACCAACCATGAGTACTTTCGATCCGCTGAATTGTAAGTCACGGATGTAGGTAAGCTTATCGTGCGGACTTTGATTAAACAGCAGGGTAGTAGAGTGGCCAAATACGTGCACCATGGGATGCTTTTCGGTTTCATGATCACCCGAAAGCAATGCTTTGCATTTTTTGCCCAAGCGTTTAATCATCTCCCCGATATTTTTACGCACCAGGGTGCGCACGGTAAAATATCCTTTCACTTCATTATCGATGGCTATAAACACATAGGAAGCAGACTGGTCAAGCTTTTCATGAAATCCGGTAAAGGCCGCTGAGCCAATTTTAAATAACTGTCCATGAATATGTGCCTGAATGCCCTTACCCGGCAGCTCTTTAAAATCATCCACCGGACCTTTGAAACCTCTTGGAATGTATTCACTGACCAGTTTGCTCAGCGGATGGGTAGAGAAACTCGTTAGCAACTTGATTTTTCCCAACTCGTTTTCGTCAAACTCACCTACGATATCAATCTCAGGGTCTTGACCATGCGTTACTGTCCCGGTTTTATCAAAGACAACCGCATCGATTGTACCCAGGCGTTCTACTACATCTGCATTCTTTAAATACAGTTGACGTTTTCCTAACTCGCGCAACACACTTCCTAATGTGAAAGGAGCGGCCAGGGCCAATGCGCAGGGACAAGCCACCATCAGAACAGAAGTAACAACCAGCCACATGGATGACGGTGCAGTTACATACCAGTAAACTGCAGTAGCAAGTGCAATGCCCATAACAATCCACGTAAACTTGCGGGCTGCACGGTCGATTATTTTTTGATATTTATTTTCTTCAACTTTTTTGAAGGCATCGTTATTCCATAAACTGGTAAGATGGCTTTGCGAAGTACTTTTTTCAACCGTAAGCACAACAGGGGCTCCGATCAATCTACCCCCGGCATAAACTTTTTCTCCAACGGTTGATTTAACAGGTTTGGCTTCTCCGGTAACGAAGCTGTAGTCAATGTAAGCCGGACCGTCCAGCAGGATGCTGTCAGCCGGGATCAGTTCCATATTTTTTATCCTGATCGTATCACCTTTCCGGAGATTATAAATAACCACCGGTTTCCAATCGTCATTTTCAAAACGGCTAACGGCAAGCGGGAAGTAAGCCGTAAAGTCCCGATCGAACGCCATGCTCTCGTAGGTCTTGCTTTGAAACCATCGGCCAATCAATAAGAAGAAAACAAGTCCGGTAAAAGAGTCGAGATATCCCGGGCCGGTAGCGCTGATAATATCATAACTGCTGCGGAAGAAGAGCGCGATCAATCCGGCTGCAATCGGAACGTCAATGTTAATTTGCTTTTGCTTAAAGCTTTTAAATGCAGCTTTCAGATAATCAATTCCACTGTACAAGAATACCGGAAACGCTAATGCAAGATTGAGAAAGGAGAAGATCCGCATCAGGGCATAATCAGTCTCATTGATCCCCAGGTATTCCGGAAAACTGAAGAGCATGACATTGCCAAAGCTGAATCCGGCTATGGCCAGCTTTAGTACAAGCGACTTGTCGCGCGTGGGTTTCTCTGAAGCCTGTTGATCAAGGGTTATTCTGGGTGTGTATCCAATGGAAGCGAGTAGGCTTGCCACTGAACCTAAGCTGATATCGTTTGGATTGAAATCTATGGTAACGGTTTTCTTTGAAAAGTTTACGACAGAATGAATGATACCTGTATTCAGCTTGGTCAGATTCTCCAAAAGCCAGATACAGGATACACAGTGAATAGATGGGACGAAGAACTTTACGCTGCTATACGACTCCGACTCAAACGCAAGAACTTTCTTTTTGATCTCAGGTTCATCGAGGTACGTGAACGTGTTCTCGACTGTGACCGGATCAGTTTTCAATCCCGGTTTTTGTTCGAGAGAATAGTACGCACACAGGTTGTTACTGTCCAGGATTTCATATACCGCTTCACACCCCTTACAGCAAAACGGGTTATCATCGCGCCAGTGAATCTCTTCACATAACTCCCCGCAATGGAAACATCTGGTTTCAGTAACAACGTCTGTGCGAATCATAGTCACTACGCTTCAGCCGGTTGGTGCTTCATTACGTATGACCAGACAAGCTTGTTTGTATGATTTACCAGCGATTCAGTGATACTGCCGTACATCACATGCGAGAAGCCTGTTCGTCCATGCGTCCCCATCGCGATCAGGTCAGCATTAATGGATTTTGTGAATTCCACGATTCCGACTTCCGCATTCAGGTGACTGTAAATGTTGATTGTGTAGTTCTTGAACTGAAATCGTTTGGCGAATTGCTCCAGGCGTTGCCGGGTAAGTGAATCCGCTGTAAAGTTTACTGGGGTATTGATCCAGACTATGTGAAGGTGTGCTTTGAAGAAGTTCTGTAATGCCTTTACTTTCATCACCAGATCTTCCTGGTCTTCCGTTTCCAGTGTGTTTGGAAAAACGATATGATTGATCGGGCCTTTATAGGCGCCTTTTAAAACGAGTACCGGTACATCCGAATGCCGCACGATTTTTTCGGCATTTGAGCCGACAAAAAATTCACGCAAACCACGTGCTCCATGCGAGCCCATGATGATTGCATCGATCACATGATCTTTTGTGTACTGCTGGATTACATCCGAAACTTTTCCGAACTGAACTTCGCTGATTACTTCCACCCGGTCTTTATTGTATTTCTTCTTGATAACATCAAGCTCTTTTTTAGCTTTTTCTTTCAGCTCATCCATCAGGTCCTGTTCGAATGATAAAACAGGCATCAGGATCGAATCGTGTAAAACCGGCAATTCAATTACATGAAGAACGTGCACGGTGCCGTTAGGAGATTGCGCAGCCGCATTCAATGCAAACTGAAAAGCATCCAGGGATGGCGCAGAAAAATCACAGGGAACGAGTAGCTTTTTCATATGAGTGTGTTTTATGAATCAAATGTCGCAGCCGGACTTCCGGATTCTGTTGATGCACATCACAGGGTCACATGACTTTTGTCAGGTTTTTACAAGCCAGGCAAATTGGCCGGAGTAAAATGGTTGCGTACGAACGCTTGAACCTGTTTTTCAGTCATTTTATCAGCTTCTTCAACCTTAATGGTTATAGCATCAAACTGATGATTGCTTCGCAAAGTATTGCACAGCTCTCGTTTTGCATCGGTCGGGCCAAAGAGTACTACTTCCTGGTACTGGCGGATTTCGTGGCCTAATTTTTTATAGTAGTCACGCTGTTGATGTTGGTCTTTTGTGTGCATGTGATTCTCGCCCCGGACGATACTTTCTTCCCGTGCAGCATGGGTGGACATGGATCCGATAACTTTTGTGCGCATGGGATTGACTGTGAATTCAGTCAAATAAGCGTGTTCGTGATCCATCCAGATTCCAAGTTTTGTCGCTTTCATAAATGAAGGTTTTTTATTTAGCAGTGTATTACTGTACCACGAGCACACTTGGCGTCATACGTACAGTTGATAAAATTGAATTTGAGATCAGGCATGAGTTTTCGCTTTTTGCTAATACTTTTAATGCCCGTTCACGATCTCCTTCTTCAGCAATTGCCAGGAAAGGATAAAGCTTTACTTCTGTCATTTGGAGCTTGCCATCTTTCATCTCAAGCTTACCGCTTGAATCGCAGGTAAAAGATTTAAAATTCAACTTTGAATTTTCAGCAATTGCCAGAAACGTAGTCATAAAGCAACTAACCACTGCCGCTGTAAACAGATGTTCTGGAGACCACATGCCCGGAATTCCTTTGGGAAATTCTGGAGGAGTGGCCACTTCAATACAGGAATTTTCCGATGTAGCAAGCGCAAGCTCGGGTGAGCACATTTTACCTTTTCGGGTTTCATTCCAGGTCAGATTGACATTGTATAGATGGGATTCCATAACGGTTTTTTTGTAAACCTACCTGAACCTTTTAAGTATCGACTTGATCTAAATCATGATCTACAGGTGATAAAAGTCATAGTTAACTGTTCTGCTGAAGCATACTTTCACAATAAAAAATGGAAACAACAACTCCTACAACAGATCACTTGCTGGAAGGCACCCTGGAATGGCTGCATAAGCAAACTATAGAATGGATTAGTGACGTTCAGTTCTGGCGGGAAGAACTCAAATTCTTTTATCATGTTTTAAGAAAATCTGAGTTGAGAATGAGCTATCCCATGCAGCAGGTTGCTGAAATGGAAAAAGAGCTTGTCTCGATCTCTAGTAAAGATCTGAATGAACTTGAGACATCGTTACAAATGCACGAACGGAAATTGAAGTTGATTCTGGAGTCCGTCTCAAGTATGAATGAGCTGCAGTACAGACAAGATCACAAAAACATATTGTTTACAGTTCAATCTTTCGTGGAAAAAGTGCGCATGTTCAAGAAGTCAGTTTTCGATTTGGTTAAGAAATAAGCCATGACTAAAAACCTTGAAAAGGCCGATGCGGTAGTCAAGCTTACCTTGGCGGCATCGGTTATTGTTCTTTATTTCACACATATAATCGTTGGTCCGTTTGCGAAGGCGCTTGCTGTGCTTTCCGGACTGATGATCCTGATTTCTTTGGTTCGATCAGTGTATGCCAGGAAATCAAGATCACGTGATAAAGCTTAAGCATTGCCTGTTGCCTTGATCCTCATTTGCTTGATAGGCTAATAATCTCCCCAAACCTTGATTGCAAGCGATATCAAAATCAAGATCAGAATTACAATAAAAAGGACGTGGCTACGATACTTTTTCATAATGGGATAGATAATGTTTCTTGTTTCGTATAGCACCGCCTAGACGTTTGCCAGTCTGCGGTAATTATTAAACTCCTTGATAAAAATGTTTGAAACCGTTACGGTTTCAGCTGCTTCGCGCTCCAGCATTTGCTGAATGAGGTCGGTTACCGTATCAAGTTCCAGTTCAACGGCAAGCATATAAGCTGAACGATAGCTGGCAATTTTGAATGCATTCATATTTTGTATGCAACCGATGGTAAGGATATCGCGCAGGTATGGGTTCTTAACCGAGTAGAGAATCTGGTTTGTATTGTCCATCAGCTGATTTACGACTTCATTTTTTCGTAACTCCGGTTCCTGCATCAGGTAGTTGAAGATGCGTTCAAGCTTGAGCAGGTTGTTTTCACAATTGAGCCCATATTTATCAAGCTCAATGATCAGGTGAGGGGAAGAAACTTTTGTGCAACACGCCCGAAACTCATCTTTCAATTTTGTCTCTGTGTAGTATAATCCTTCGAGTATAAATGCAAGCGCATCCTGGACGGAATTTATCTTTTTCATAGGTGACTGAATTTAATTTTTTGTATTCGGAAATTTTATAAACATTTTTTTCACGGCAGTCTCAATCAGGTTGTCAATCTGTTCCGGTGAGTTTATTCCATCCACAGCAGCAACTGCCCACCCCCGCCACACCAATTGGTTAATGCGTGTATCCATTAAATCAAGAATAAGTGTGCCTTGGCTATAGGTATAGACGTTCTGATTTCTTTGCATCCAATATGGCCCATAACCAAAGGGCTCTGTCAGAACAACTGATTTATCTTCCACAATGATGTGATATTGCAATATGAGCTCTGCGCTGTCCGACACGAAGCGATAGTGGAGTTTTTGAAGTTGTTTGAGAACTGCTTTTTTAATTCGCTTGTCGTTGAGATCGTTATAGTAGATCGGGTTTTGCTCTGCACTTGTCTTTTCGCTCCAGTTGAATGTCTTGTATGACCATTGGTCGTAGTCCGGATCATAATCGGTGTATGCCTGGATTTCCGGACTGCATTGCGAGAGCATAATCAGCAATAAGAAAATGGCTGCACGTTTCATGATTAAAAGATGTATTTGATCATATACTTGATCCGGTTCAGCTCGAACGACTGGCCGGTAGATTTACCTTTCATCATTTTGAATAACATGCTGTTGGATGAAAGCGTTGTAAAAACTTCATCCGCAATTTTAACCTGCCCGGCACTAACCGAAATGAAGTAGTTACCCTGATCAGTAATTACAACAGCGCCTCTTTCAGGTGTGTCGTGCGTAATGTCGCGAAGTACTGACAGATACCGCAATACATTCATATCGGATGTGACAAAGCTTAATGATTCGTTAAGCGCATTCAATTCAGTGAAACGCTCGGACTCCTGCGACAGCTGGGTAGTGTCATATTCATTTTCATTTCCCAGACCCTCATGTTTAAGAATATACTGAATCCGGGTAGTGAAGTCATCAATCAGCACTTGCTGACGGCTGATACACTCATCCAGGATCTGTTTTCTGAGCAGTTTTTGTTCGAGCGTTTTCATGGCGTGAATATCCGGAGGGATAAATACGCACACGAGAATATTACTCAGCAGGAGGGATGATTTTTGTCATACTTCACACGAGATGATCATTTTACTTTTGCAGGATGATAGTCTTTAACGCAAACATTATGAAAAAGAACATGGGATTTATCGATCGTGCTATTCGTGCGGTCATCGCAGTGACAATAGCTGTATTGTTTTTTACCAATGTAATTACCGGTGTATGGGCAATTGTGTTGCTGGTCCTGGCCTTCGTGATGTTGTTTACCAGTCTGGTGGCTTATTGTCCGTTGTATTTGCCTTTCGGATTGAACACACTAAGAAAGAAAATTGTATCCCGAAACAGTTCAAGCAAATAAGCCATGTTAAAACTCATAAAGAAAGTATTCGGCATAGAAGCAACCCCTGACTATGCGCACCTGGTTCGACAAGGTGCAAAGATCGTGGATGTACGCTCACACGCAGAGTTTAAACACGGTCATATAAAAAGCTCAGTTAATATTCCGTTGGACCGTCTGAAAAATGAGGTAAAGCTTTTGCCGGAAGATAAACAATCAGCGATCGTTACCTGTTGTGTTTCCGGTGTTCGTAGCAGCGCAGCAAAATCTATCTTAAAGCGAATGGGATACAGCAACGTTCATAATGGGGGCGGGTGGTTGTCGTTGCAATATGAGTTGAGGAAAGCCGGATTTGAGGGATAACAAGCCATTTGGAGTGGTCTGTTTTGGTGTCAATTTGAAGTAATTCCAGAGTTTTTCAGGAGATCGATGAACGATTGCCCGGAGACGCTTTCTTTTCCTAACTTCCGTTAGCCTTAATGGCGAACCCCTATGTTTTTTAATCAAGATTTAATGACAGGCAATTTAAACTGGGAAAGCTACGGGTAACTGCGCATAACTCATGTTTTAAAAACTCTGAATGATCCCAACCCGCTTCAGACGCTGGTCATCCTTTCTTGCAGTGATAAGCGCTGTTATTCCAGCACTCGTACTGATCGGCTGGTGGCGGCATATTGAAATACTGAAGAGCCCTGTTCTAGAAATTCCACCAACGAACCCCGTAACTGCTGTTGGCCTGATCCTGACTGGAGTTGCTTTTTATTTTACCTTTAAGCACAGTAGCCTGAGGTCTTTCGGAAAGTTAATTTCCATCATAATCTTGTTGCTTGGTTTTATAAAGCTAGGCTCACTCATCTATCCATCCTGGCCAAACATCGACCTGTTACTTTTTCCGCATGACCTCACGAATAACTCACTGAACGTAGGAGGCAATTCTATGTCGGTGCTGACAGCAATAAATTTTATGCTGATGGGAGCGGTCTTGTTGCTTCAGGAGAGAAGGACTTCCTATTCGCACGCACTTGCGGCACTGATTGTTATAAGTACTTTATTTTCTATGCTGGGACATGCGTTCCGCATTCCGGAATTTTATCACCTGGATGTATTGTACCCCATGTCCATTTACACAGCTATTTCCTTTCTCTTGTTTGCGCTTGCTGCATTGTTCGCGCAACCCGATAAAGGCTGGATGAAAGAATTTTCAAGTAAATACGAGGGAGGGTCACTTTCACGCGTGCTGCTACCGATTGCTATTCTTGTTCCGATCGGGCTTGGGTATCTAAGATTATGGGGACATTGGAAACAATTGATCTCTACTGAGCTTGGTGTAGCCCTGCTTGTGTCAGGTATTGTGATTGCTTTCGTTGGTGTGGTCGCGCATAATGTCAAACGACTCAATTACCGGGATGAGCAACGCAGAAAAATATTGGAACAGTTGGAGGTTGTCAATAGCCGATCAGAAGCAAATCTGCAAAGCATTCTGAATGCCACGCTTGATTCGTTTATGTTGCTTAACCGGAATTATGAGATCATCGCGTTCAATGAAAGCTATCGGATATTGATTAAAAGATTGATTGGTAAAGAGCTGACGATCGGTATGAAGATATTTGATCTGATTAGTCCGGATCGGGGTGAAGAGATTTTGCCGATGCTGGACAGGGTTAGCAGGAGAGAAGTTTTTCAATATCAAGTGAGCTACACGTTAAGTTCGGGTATTGTGTGGCTAAGCACAACCATTACTCCCGCACTTACCCGGGAGCAGGAGGTGACTGGATATTGCTTTACGATATATGACATTACCAGCACGAAGCGCGCTGAACATATTTTGCGAGCCAGCGAGGAACGTTTCCGGGCACTGGTAGAAAGTAGTATCGATATGTTTTCTATTACGGATAGCAATGGGAAGCTTAAGTATGTAAGTCCGAATGTTAAAAAAATTCTCGGATATGAATCTGACGAATTCATGATGCTCAACACATTGGATATGATTCATCCGGAGGATGTGGATGATGTGCGTAGTAAAGTTGTCGCTATGCAGGGTAGTGAAGGAGACCGCGTTTCTTTCTCATTCCGGATAAGGCACCAGTCGGGAACGTGGCTTTCGTTAGAAGGGACTTCCGTTAATTTATTTGAAACAGATGGAGTACGCGGGCGGCTATCAATTTATCACGATGTTACAGAAAAGCGTAATCAGGATCATACCATACTACAGCTCAACAGTTCACTATTTGATTTTCAGAATGCGATCTACAGGTCTTCGATTGTCTCACGAGCTGACAGAACAGGTATTATTACGTTTGTCAATGACAACTTTGTTGCCATCAGCGGATATTCCGAAAAAGAACTGATCGGACAAAACCACAGGATTATCAATTCAGGTTATCATCCAAAATCATTCTGGGTTGATATGTGGAAAACAATTGCGTCCGGAAAAGTGTGGCGGGCCGATGTTAAGAACAGGGCGAAAGACGGCAGTTATTACTGGGTCGATACGTTTGTCATGCCGTTCCTGGATGAGACTGGTCAGGTCACCGAATTCCTTTCCATCCGAAATGATATTACCTACCGAATAGAATCAACACGTATAATTGAAAAACTCTCATTGGTAGCGAGTAAGACCAGTAATGCTGTAACGATCACCGATGCTGATGGATTAGTCGAGTGGGTGAATGCCAGCTTTACTGAGATTACCGGTTATGCATTGGACGATGCGAAAGGCCGGGATATGCGATTTCTTCAGGGACCGGAAACAGAACCATCTACTGTAAAGCGGATCGCGGAACGGCTAAAAGAACATCGTCCCGTTTCAGAAGAGCTGATAAACTATACAAAAACCGGAAAGAAAATCTGGATGAAGCTCAGCATTACGCCTGTATTCTCGGAGACTGGGGAGGTAAAGAATTTTATATCCATTCATTCAGACATAAGTGAACTAAAGGAATACGAAAATTCAATCACATCGATTGCGCGCGAGCTTGCCAGCCTGATCGAAAATGCTAACGTTCCTATTTTCGGAATTGATGGCGCAGGAAGAATTAATGAATGGAACCGGGAAGCCGTTTCTGTACTGGGCTTCGAAAAAGATCAGATCATAGGTGCAAACGCATCTACCCGGATACTCGATGCATCCGCGAGGTTAGTATTTGATAAAATTGTGTATGAGGTTATGGAGGGAATTCCGGCAGGTTCTCTCGAGCTTCCAATCATTACACGCGATAAAAGAAAACTGATTATGCTCATGAGCGGTTCGCCCCGAAGAAATACGAGTGGTCAGGTTACCGGTGGAATTTTCGTTGCCCAGAACATTACTGAGCTTACGGAATACCGGCTTAACCTGGAGCACAAAGTTACGGAACGAACCCGTGAACTACATGAAGCACTGAGCAAGGAGCGCGAACTGGTTGACATGAAAAGCCGTTTCATTTCAATTGCCTCGCATGAATTCCGCACTCCCTTATCCACGATCTCGATTGCGGCCGGGTTGGTTCGAAAGCATTTTCAAAAGTTGTCACCGCAGGAAATTGAGGATAAGCTTCAGAGTGTTCAGAAACAGGTTGAGCATATGTCGTACATGCTTGACGATGTACTCCTGATTGAAAAGGCGAATGCCGGAAAGCTCACTGTTCAGAAGAAAGAGATTAATATCCATGAATTCTTTACATCGTTATGTCAGGAGGTTGAGAAGAGCAGGGGAAGTACACACATAATTCGTGTTCAGGAAAACCTATTGGTGCAAACACTCCTTACGGATGAGAAAATCCTGCGAAGCATATTCATTAATTTGCTAACCAATGCCATAAAGTTTTCACCCGATGCAAAGGGTGTTGATGTTGAGCTAACCAGTACAGTAGAATATACTTCCGTAAAGGTGAAAGACTACGGAATCGGCATTCCTGAAGAAGATATTGTCAATTTATTTGAGCCCTTTTTCCGGGGTGGAAATGTGAGCGCAATCCAGGGTACAGGCCTGGGACTCTCCATCATTCGCAAATCACTTGATCTCGTGAAGGGATCTATATCTGTTACCAGTGTAGTAGGTAAAGGCACTGAGTTTAACGTTACACTTCCAACCTTGCATGGCTAAGAAAATCTGCTTGATCGAAGACACCCAGGATCTGCTGGACAACCTGACAACCTTTTTAACGTTGGAAGGATTTGAGGTACTGCCCTGCAATAACGGTTCAGATGCCCTGAAGAAACTACAGCATTACGAGCCTGATTTGATCATCACTGATTTATGGATGCCCGTGATGAATGGCTTTATACTGATTGATGAGCTGAAGAAAATGCCGGCTTTGGAGCATGTTCCGATAGCCGTATTTTCGGCTGCTCCCTTGCAGCCAAACGAACGTGAAGAGTTGAACAGAAAAATTGACGGCTATATCATCAAACCGATTACAATGGAAAGTTTGCTCGAAGCCATCCATTCATTTTTTAACAGATAAAGTTTTACGATGGGTACTAAAATTCAAGTTGCATTAGCCGATGATCATGGACTTATTCGCCACGGCATTGCAGCCCTCTTGGAGGGTGTTCCTGACATCAAGGTTGTTGCCTCCGTGTCCAGTGGCGAAGAAGCAATCAACGTTGCAAATGACAGATCACCTAATGTCTTTCTGCTTGACATTGTCATGAAGGGAATGAACGGCATCGAAACCACACGCTGGATTAAAGAACAAAACCCATCTATTAAGATCATCTTGGTTTCAAGCGAAGTGAGTAAGGATTACATTTCGGAAGGATTGAAAGTTGGAATTGACGGGTATCTGCCAAAAGACACCACAAAAGAAACTTTGATTGAAGCTATCCACACGGTTATGCGCGGTGAAAAGTTTTTCAGCCCTGAAGTGACTGCCCTGGTGTTCAAGGATTTTTACCTGAAAGAAACGGAAGGCAAAGGTTTGCCCACGAAAAAGACTAAAGAGCTAACCAAGCGGGAAGAGGAAGTACTAACCCTGATTGCGTCCGGTAAAACAATTAAAGAGGTGGGTGAGGCACTTTTTATTAGTGCAAAAACAGTGGAAACCCATAAGATCCACATTCAGGACAAGCTCGGTCTAACCAATACAGCCCAACTCGTTAAATATGCAATTGACCATAAAATGCTGTAAAAAACGCACTTTATCTCATCAGTTATCAGCAAATTCCTGATATTTTATAATCCGTTTCATCCTGACGGATATGCCGCGATACATATCCTCCTTTGCGTCATACAACAGAATTTATGGATGCGAAATCTAGAGAAAAGGAGGAAATGCTTTTGCAGGCAATAGCTGAATATAAGGTCAAGGCTGTCCGAGATTCTTATTTTAATGATTTTGCTCAGCAAGCGATAAGAATCACGGCTGTTCAGGCGGTGGTGATTTTCTTTGGAGGTGAAAGCAAATTCATTAAAGCTGTTGCGGGGAATACGGAATACCCGCAAAGTAAGATAAACCTCATATGCTCACTGATTAATCAGCCGGAAGTGTACACCGAAGCTGAGGACCTGCTGCGCTACGATCAATTCAAGTTTAGTGCGGTGCTTCTGGAGAACCCGGTGGTGCGTTTTATTGGTAAGGAACCCATTTTTAGCAAAAGCGGATTGATTCTCGGCTCTATTTGCCTGATGGATGAGCGTCCTAAAAAGATGACATCTGAGCAAATTCAGCAACTAAAAATCTTAAGCAACCTAATCACCAGGCATCTTGAATCCATAAAGGAACAGGCATAACCCCGCAAAGTCAGGCATCACCTGATATTTTAAAATCAGCACTTTCCTGCTTTACCCCAACATACTTACGGCAATCTTTACTGCTGTAATAATAAAGAAGTCATATGAATGTATCGTCCTTAAGACAAGCCGTTAAAGCAAGAAAAGTACTGGAGATGTTTGAATATAATTGTTCCCATACATTGTGTTCACCCCTTAAAAGTATCCAGGGCTTGTTAAACCTGCTTGAACAGGAAACTGATCAGGCTCAGATTACCGCTTATTTAGATATGATCATCAAAGCGACCACAAAACTTGAAGTTATTATCAAAGAACTTAACCAGGCTGTAATGGGAGCGGAAGGTGAACTTGTTGTGAGTTCCATTAATTTCACCGATATCATTCAAAATGTATTAAGCGATTTTGCGCAGCGTATAACAGGAAAGTCCATTATTGTATCACTTTCAATTGACCAGGCGAGAAACTTTTATTCCGATGCTGCCAGGTTGAACGCCATTTTTACACATTTGATTTGTAATGCAATTGCATTTTCGGGGGACAAGCCGGAAAAAAAGATTGATATTCATGTATCTGTTCACATGAATGAGTGCATAATAACTGTAGCCGATAACGGTTGTGGGATACCTGCTGAAATGCGTGAAAAAATCTTTCAACCATTTTTCCGGGGCTCTGAAAAATCTACCGGCCCCGGCTTAGGTTTGTTTATTGTTACGGAGACAATTCGCAGCATGCGCGCAATGCTGGACTTTGATTCACAGGTTGGTAAAGGCTCAACCTTCAGACTAATCCTGCCTTCACATAATTAAGGTTTCTTATCGTTTTGTTAACGTAAGCACGCATCCGCGTGCTCTTTTTGTTCCTTCTTACTCAATGCTTACTGATCTAAGCAATTTCCTGATTTTTATAAATACGCAAATGCCTGTCGGACAGCATGGCCACTTCATCCACCTTTGATTTATCAATTAAAACAAAACACGATGAAAACGCCCTACTTTAGTCTCAAAGAAAAACAAGTATCACTTTTAATGCTTGTTATCGTAATCTGTCTTGCACTATTATATAGTGTAAATGCCTGCGCACAGAAAGTGCGTACGGAAACTGGTTTGCCGCTGGCAAATTCCAGGAACACAAATTTTAAAATTAACCTGGCGCAGGAATTAAAGATCACGGCCAAACCTGTTCCGATGAGCACAGCTATCAACAGTCCGTTCATCGAGCTTAAGCCTGCCATTGCTCCGGGTGGAAACCGATTATACTTTAGTCGGGTAGCCCATCAGGACAACACTACGCAGGAAAGCAATGATGAAGATATCTGGTTTACTGACTTTGACACGTTGCGTAATACCTGGTCTGATCCGGCACTTCTTCCTGGAGCATTAAATAATGCTGGACCTAATTTCGTCAACAGTGTTAGCAGTACAGGCGATACCCTTATTCTGGGAAATCAATACCTCAGGAATGGGAAGATGAGTGCAGGTCTTTCCTATAGCATTAATGAGCAAGGCCAGTGGTCATTTCCGATCCCTATCAAGGTCAAGAACGACTATAACATGTCCGCTCATGCAAATCACTATGTTTCCCTGAAACACGGAATTATTATCAGTGCAATTGAACGTGCTGAAACTGTCGGTGAGCGTGATTTATATATAAGTTTTTGGAATGGCAAGACCGCCACAGAACCCATTAATATGGGAAGCATTATTAACTCCGACCTGGAGGAATCATCTCCTTATCTGGGGTGTGATGGCAAAACACTTTTCTTTGCTTCAAAGGGTCATAATGGCTACGGTGGATATGACATCTTCATGACTATACGTTTGGATGAGTCCTGGACTAACTGGAGTGAACCTAAAAACCTTGGGCCATCCGTAAACGGTTCCCTTGATGATGAACACTTTGTTATTACGCGTTGTAAAAAATACGCCTTGTTTTCCAAACAAGTAAGTATTCACAATGTTGACCTCTTTAGAATATCAATTGAGCAACTTAACCCTCAAATAAAGAGTGTTCCCAAAAGCGCTGCCCCGATTAACAATTCTAATGTTAACTCCCTCGCTTCATTATGAGCACAAATCCAAGATGCATAACGGACTGAGTTCAAGTTGGTACGTTATGCATTCTCTTTCAACTAAATTTTATGAAAACAAGTAATTGGATAAAATACGATGTAATGACCCCCAGCGAAGCTATCCGGGAGTTCATTCGGACATACTCCCTGAATATGAATAGCTCACTTCGGGTTATTGTAAATGTAATCGATCAGGCAAGAAACGGTGCAACAACACAAACGAAAGCATCATGCCTTCAGCAAGCTTCTGATACGGTTAATAATATGAAAGCTGGCCTCGAATTAATGCGTAAGAATATTTTGTGTATAAATAGAAGACAGAAAAATAACAAATAATGAAAACGATCCTGATTGTTGATGACGATATCATTTATGCACTAATGCATAAACGAATGGTGGAACTCACGGGGCTGCCGGCCCAGATAAGAACGGCTGCAAATGGAGGAGAGGCATTGGCCTTGATACAAAACTGTTGGACTGAGCAGTCGACACTTCCGGATGTTATCTTGTTAGATCTTATGATGCCCGGTATGGATGGTTTCGAATTCATTGCTCATTTCCGAAAACTTCAACTTCCCGGAATTGAAAATGTTAACCTGGTTGTTCTAAGTTCTTCTTCTGATAAGAGAGATGTGTTGAAAGCGCATGAATTGGGTGTCAACGCGTACTTGATTAAGCCGGTGTCGCTGGAGAGTCTAAAAGAAACTATGTCTGACTAAGAAAATGAAGAAGAGCAGATGGATGATTATCCTGATTGGCTTCCTTTTAAGTGCGTTGGTAGGATACTATTATTGGAAGTATTTTGAACCCTCCCCGGCCGACAACAGGACGTGGTTCGCGAGCAGCAATGTTGTTTATGGAACAGCACTCACAACATTGATGGTGATCATTCTGACTTCGCCCAGACAGACTGAGAATTAGTTTTGGAGAAGGTTATGTATCCGTGATGGCCTTTGATAAAACCCTTTATCGCTTCAAGCTTGGCATTCTTTTTATCATTCTCCAGGCAGAAATCAATTACGCTGGAGATCAGGGTAACAGCTTCTTCAGACTTAAGGGATTCAGCCAGCTTCAACTTTTCTATATAACCTGCACCAATCGATCCGCCACCGTTACCATTAGTTGTCTTTAATTCTATCAAAAGTTCTCCTTCCGTTATGCCGAGAGCTGTGGCAAGTTTCGTTATAACCCTTTCTTCCCGGCACTTTTTGATTGTTTTCGAAATTATTTTACGTGATGCGCCTCCCGGGTATCTCAAACAAAAAGGTGAATAATATTTGCCAACGTTAGTGGGTCATCTTCTCCTAAAAACCCATTTTTTATTTTAAATTTACTAGTAAACACTAAACAACTTTAGGCTAAAATACTGGTAAACGACATTAGACTAACTGCACATAATTATACTGTTTAATTGAAAAAGAGCCTTTTAACGAGGCTCTTTTTATTTTGATCACTTATCCAGATACTGCTTCAACCACCCAGCAAACTCCTGATAAAAGAACCGGCTGTTTTCTGCTTTTAGAATCCAGTGATTCTCCTCCGGGAATACAATCAGCTTACCCGGAATTTTTTGACGTTGAAGAACATGCCATGTTTCAATGGAATTATTGACCGGCACCCGAAAATCCAGTTCACCCACCGTTACTAGCATTGGTGTTTTAAAATTGGCTGAGTAGGTGAATGGGTTCTGCTCTTTCCATACTTTTGAGTTTGACCAAGGTGTGCCACCATTTATTTCTTCACGGCCAAATATTCCATCACTTGTTGACCATTGAGAAACGCTGTTCACTAAACCAGCGTGACTGATCAGGCATTTATAATGCGTTGTGGTCGCCTGCATCCAGTTCGCCAAGTGGCCACCATAACTTCCTCCGGCACATGCTTGTCTAGTGCCATCGATAAACGAGAATTTTTTAATTGCATATGCAGCTGCTTCATTGATTTCAGTTGCCGGCCCCTTGAATGGATCGAATTGAATGTCCTGAGCAAATTTCTCACCATACCCAGTTGAGCCGGTGTAATCAGTCAGGAGTAAAACATATCCCGGGCTTGCCAATAAGTGCTGGTTCCAGCGATACGTCCAGTTTTCTTTAGAAGAGCTATGAGGGCCTCCATGCATAACAACGAGTAGAGGATATTTTTTACCGGTATCAAAACCGGCAGGTCTTATTAACATGCTTCGGATTTTTTTTCCACGACTGCTCGTCATCCAAAACGTTTCGGCTGCTGGAAGGTCAAGCTCGTTAAGGGCTTTCTCGTTGAATTTTGTTATAAAAGTATGACTGCCATCAGCGTTCAGCGATACAACTTCAAAAGGCATGGATGTGGATTCATAATTGGCGGTTAGCACAAATTTTCCATACTGCGAAACACTCAGGTTAAGATGACAACCTGAAGGCACGTTGCTGTACAGTTTCGGTTCACCCACACTCAGGGTAGTAGTGTATATTTTATCACGACCCTGATCCTCAACAACAGCAAACACTTTGTCGCCATTCAATACGTAATTGGTTATTAGCCTATCGAGTTTCTCAAAAAGAATTTTTCTGGTTTCCAGGGATGGCCAATCCAACCGTATTAATTCGCCCTGGTTATAAACCTTATGGTTATTATTTGGAGTGGAGAAACATAATAGATATTTACCGTCTGGTGAAAACTGTGGTGATGCATATTCATTTTTACCGGTAGTAAGTTGCTTCGCATCCCCGCCTTTCAAGGAGATTTTATAGAGATGAACAGACGCATTTTGATAAGCAAGTGTATTCCAATCGGTTGAAGCTGTTACAATAATTTCTGAATTGTCGGGCGACCATGTAGCAGTAACGAAACGGAAGCCAGGTAATGCACTGATCGTTACATCTTTAAAAATATCCCGTGCGATGCTTCCCGGTTTAATAGATTGAACAAAGGCGTGCGTCTTTTTTTCATCGACCCAATGATCCCAATCCCGAATCGGAAATGTTGTATACACCCGGGCTTTATATTTAATTTTTTTCTTATCGGCCGTGATCACTTTATTAAGCGAATCCGTATAAGCATGCGGATAAACCTGGCTATTGAACAGGATCATAGTGCCATCAGGACTCCATTGAGGCGCACTTGCACCGGTTGATAGATTTGTTAAGCGCTGCGCTTCACCGCCTTCTTTTATATTAAGCGTATAGATCTGTGATTCCTCATCACCATCCCGTTTTGCAGTGAACGCAATATATTTTCCATCCGGACTCCATGAGTAATTGCTTTCCCCTGCTTTTCCTGCCGTGAGCTTGCGAGGCTCTGAGCTTCCATCGGTAGGGGCGATCCAAATATCATTTACCTGTTCTTTTTCATCATACGATGGCTCGAGTAAGCTGAAAATGACCTGAGAACCATCCGGACTAACCGATGGAACACCAACTCTTTTCAGCGCCCACATCGCTTCATGTGATATAGGTTTTTTCTGTTGTGCAAAACATGTGATTGCAATAAAGCTGGCTGCAATAAGCGTTACAATTATTTTCATGAAATGGAGAATTAGAATGGATTAAGATAATTTAAATATTCCTTATTTTATACCATGATAAAAATTCTTTGTTTATCCGGAAGTCTGAGGGAGAACTCTTCTACGCACATTGTCTTAAATGAAGTCACCAATCATCAAAATTCTGAAGTTCAATTTTCGGTCTACGATAGTTTAGGTAAGCTTCCTCATTTCAACGATAGTGCTGACGTACCGGATGCGGTAATGAACTTTCGTGAAGCTTTAAAAAATTCAGATGGCATATTGTTCGTAACGCCTGAGTATGCCTTTGGCGTACCGGGCACATTAAAAAATGCGTTGGACTGGACGGTTTCTTCCGGTGAGTTCGTGAATAAACCCACTGCCGTAGTTGTAGCCTCTACAGGTGGAGAAAATGCAATGCAGTCATTATTGCTTACACTGAAAGCTATTTCAGCGAACATAGCGGAAAGAAGCACCTTGCTGGTTTCATTTATTCGCTCGAAAATTAATCAGCAAGAAGTGACTGATGCAACGCTTAGAACTTCTTTGCGGGAACTAACCGAGGACTTGGTGAAAAATATTAAGACATTGAAATAACAAGCTTATTTTTTCTCTTCGATTAATTTCAAAATTGCCATGTACTCATCGCGTAGTTTGGCAGCTTCCATAAATTCCAACTCTTTCGCAGCTTTCTCCATGGATTTTTTAGTACGGTCTGCCATTTTTTGTAGTTCGTCTTTTCCTAAGTAGGCTACTACCGGATCGGCTGCGAGTGAAGTTTCTTCGCTCTCTACGTAGTAATTCCTGGTTGACTTTTTGGAGTCAGCAACTTTTGTTTGACCAAGGATAGATTCTTTGGAGCGTACAATGGTTTTAGGTGTTATGCCATTGGCTTTGTTATAAATGATCTGGACTTCTCTTCTCCGATTGGTCTCATCGATTGCTTGCTGCATGGATTCTGTGATCTTATCGGCATACATAATTACACGACCGTTTTCGTTACGCGCGGCCCGACCAATGGTTTGAACGAGCGAACGTTGATTTCGCAAGAAGCCTTCTTTATCAGCATCGAGGATTGCGACAAGCGATACTTCCGGTAAATCCAAGCCTTCCCGTAGGAGGTTAACACCTACCAGCACATCAAATACTCCGAGTCTTAGTTCGCGAAGAATTTCGACACGATCCAATGTTGTAACTTCCGAATGGATGTAGCGGCACTTCACGCCTGCCCGTTCCATAAACTTGGTAAGCTCTTCGGCCATGCGCTTGGTTAGCGTTGTTACAAGAACGCGCTCTTTTTTCTTAACGCGCTCATCAATTTCTTCCAATAGATCATCAATCTGGTTTTTGCTTGGGCGAACATCAATTTCAGGATCAAGCAATCCTGTCGGACGAATCAATTGCTCCACTACAACACCTTCTGATTTTCTTAATTCGTATTCAGCAGGTGTTGCACTTACATACACAGCTTGGTTCACCAACGATTCAAATTCGTTAAATGTTAACGGTCGGTTATCTAGCGCAGCCGGGAGTCGGAAGCCATAATCCACAAGATTTACTTTGCGTGAACGATCACCACCCCACATCGCGCGGATTTGCGGAATTGTTACGTGACTCTCATCGACAACAATTAAGAAATCATCCGGGAAGTAATCGATCAAACAAAAAGGTCTTGCACCGGGTTCTCTTCGATCAAAGTATCGTGAATAGTTTTCAATGCCTGAGCAATAGCCAAGCTCCCGCATCATTTCAAGGTCAAACTCAGTTCGTTCTTTCAGTCTTTTAGCTTCCAGGAATTTTCGGTCTGACTCAAACATGCTAACCTGACGAACCATATCATCCTGAATTTCGCGCATCGCTTGATGCATGGATTCTTTTCCGGTAACGAAAAGGTTTGCGGGGAAAATTGTTACAACAGTTTCATCCGAAATTTTCTTTCCGCTAACCGGTTCAATGCGTTGAATGGATTCAATTTGATCGCCCCAGAAAAAAATCCGGATTGCATAATCTGCGTAAGCAAGAAAAATATCAACTGTGTCACCTTTTACCCGAAACGTTCCGCGCTTAAATTCAGCTTCTGTACGATTGTATAAAATATCTACCAATCCAAAGAGCAGTCTGTTTCGCGAAATCGATTCTCCGGCTGTCAGTTTGATTACATTCTTTCCAAACTCTTCCGGATTACCGATACCGTAAATACACGATACGGAAGCAACTACAATAACATCTCTTCTCCCTGTAAGAAGCGAAGATGTCGCGCTTAAGCGAAGCTTTTCAATTTCTTCATTGATGGAAAGATCTTTTTCTATATACAAATTAGAGGAAGGTATAAATGCTTCCGGCTGATAGTAATCGTAATAGGAGATGAAATACTCAACTGCATTTTCCGGGAAGAAATTTTTGAACTCCCCGTATAGCTGGGCGGCAAGAGTTTTGTTATGACTCAGTACAAGTGTTGGTCGCTGTGTTTTGGCAATCACATTTGCCATGGTAAACGTTTTACCCGAACCTGTAACCCCTAGTAAGGTCTGATGTGGTTCTCCATTGTCAAGTCCGGAAACAAGCTGTTCGATTGCTTTGGGCTGATCGCCTGTCGGTACGTATTCACTAGTGATTTTGAAATCCATGGAGAAAGTTAATAGTTATCCGTGGAAAAGTTAATAGTTATCCGTAGGAAGTTAATAGTTATTAGTTAATAGGAATAGAATGCCCGAGCACCTGACACAAGTCGTCAGTGATCTAATCATTAACTATTAACTGATAACGTTTAACGGATAACTAATTATTCCAGATGTTCCAGGATTTCTCTGCCTGAATGTGAAGCATTTCCAAACCGTTTTTAATGGTAGCACCACGAATCTCAGCTTTCTGTAAAAACTGCGTGCGGGCTGGATTGTAAATCAAGTCGTAAACGTAATGCTCACGGGTAAGATGTTCATTATCCAGGGGAGGCAATGAGCTCTCGTTTGGATGCATACCAAGTGGTGTTGTGTTAATGATTAGATGTGAGGCTTCGATCTCTTTGCTGTTTGCATTGATTTCTTCGTATGAATAATCACCGTTAGTCTTATCGCGGGAAACTATTTTGAAGGGTATGTTTAGTTTGGTCAACGCCTGACGAACTGCTTTGGAAGATCCGCCTGAACCGAGTACCAACGCTTTGAACGTTTTATCCTTGGGCAGCCATTTTTCAATGGTTTCATAGAATGCATCTGAATCTGTGTTGTAACCTTTGAGCTTTCCTTTCTCAACTTTGATAACGTTCACTGCGCCAATTTCTTTTGCAGCCGGATCGATCTCATTCAGATACTTGAGCACTTGTTCTTTATACGGAAGGGTAACATTTAATCCGCTGAGCGCTTTATTATCTTTTATCAGCTTTTCTATGTCCTGAATATTTGTAAGCGGAAACAATTCGTAGTGATAATCCCGTAAGCCTTCTCTGAAGAACTTTTCGTCAAAATATGATTTCGAAAATGAGTGACTTACTGTTGCGCCAATGAGGCCGAATATTTTTTCCATGTCAGTGTTTCAATTTTAATCGTGTCGCAATCCGTTCTGTAACAATAACGATACAAACTCCAATTGCCATCATCAGAATCGCCTGAAAGAGTTTAGGATCCTTTCCTGTTTCTGATAAAAGGTGCCAAGGTAGTACACTTTTATCAAATACCGCAACTTGCTCTCCTTTGCGGGTTGTTACAAACTCTAAGCCTTGTCTCCAGGGCCATACTTTATTTAACGAGCCCAACATAAAACCGGCTAATACAGCTACCGTTATATGATGATAATGATCGAGCACCCAGGTAATTAGTCGCGCAAAGCTTAACAATCCAATCATTCCCCCGGCAGCAAAAATTAAAATCACAAGTATGTTGAACTCTTGAAGTGATGTAATCATATACTGATACTTCCCCAACAATATCAGAATGAATGCTCCTGAGATTCCCGGAAAGATCATCGAACAGATTGCCAACGCTCCACAAATAAAAACAAACCAATACGCGTCCGGAGTTTCCATAGGCGATAAGATTGTGATAAAGTATCCAATGACTGCGCTTACAATAAATGCAACAATCGGTTTATAGCCCCAGGCCTTTATTTCCTTCAGCACAAGTGCTACTGATGCAAAGATCACCCCAAAGAAAAATGAACTTACCAGTATAGGATAGTGAACGATAAGATTAAAAATGACGTTAACTAAAACGAGGAGACTGGTTATTACGCCTGCGAATACAGTTAGTAAAAAATTTCCGTTGATCTTTTTCCACAATTCAGTAAACCTGAATTTGATCAATAACCTGAAGGCATCGCGGTCAATCTCCGTTAATGAATGGAGAAGTTCTTCATAGATCCCGGTAATGAACGCAATCGTTCCACCCGATACTCCGGGTACCGCATCGGCTATGCCCATGCACAGCCCTTTGATAAAGAGCAGTATATAATCCTCTACTTTTCTCAATTAATCCACGTAGAATGGGGGCGTTGAATTGCCCTTTCTTTCAATACCGAGGAAATGTAAAAAGGTATCACCGCGTAATCCTAACCGAACTGTTTCCAGTGGAATGATTTCATTGGGAGCAATGTTGCCGAGGTTGACATTTGCACCAAGCAACTTTACAAACCATACTTGCTGTGCTTTCTGGGGAGCTTCCCAAATAATTTTTTCAAAAGGAATTTTGGTCAGGATTTCCTGAACCAAACCTGAACGAACTTCACCGGTTCCGCGGAACAGGCCAACGTTTCCGCCTTCACGTGCTTCACCGATAACTTTCCAGGCTCCGGCTTGTAGTTCTTTCTGCATCAGATCGATCCACAGATACGGTGGGATGATCTTGTCGGCATCTTTAGAACCTACTTCAGAAAGCACGGTTACCTGCTTCGAAAGTTTTTCGATGTATTCACATTTTTTATCATGATCGAGATCCATAGAGCCGTCCGACACTTCTGCGAAGGTCATTCCGTACTCATCGAGTACTCTGCGGTAATCATCAAACTGATCGCGGATAACAAATGCTTCAAAGAGCGTTCCGCCAAAGTAGGTCGGGATGCCTGCATCTTTGAAGACCTTTAATTTCTCTTTCAGGTTGGGCGTAACGAAGGAAGTTCCCCAGCCGAGCTTTACAATATCAACATGATTGCCCGCTACACTTACAAAGTCTTCTGCTTCGCGGATGCTCAAACCTTTGTCCATAGCCATCGTAAAGCCGGAGTTCCTGGGCTTGCTGGTGCGCTCAGGTAATTTCTTAAGATCGTAATTCATTTAGTTGTTGTCTTTTCTAAACTGCTCGATGATCTTGTAGAGCGCCTTTTGAGTTTCCAGTTTAGGGAAGAATTCGAAAAGGGTTTCGTGACCATCAAAGTCCAAAATTAAAGCATTTTCCAGATAATTAAATGCTTCCTTGTAATTGCCTGCTTCTATGAGGTATATGGTCATGCGGTACAGGATTTCCGCATCATCGGGATTGTCGTGCATGGCTTGCGATAAAACATCAAGCGCTTTTTGATGATCGCCTTGTTCATAATAGATAAACGACCAATTAAGCCAGATTTCCTTGTCTTTCGGATCAAGCTTGCTGGCTTCTTCGTATGCGTCAATGCTGGAAATAATATTTCCAACTTTAAATTCTGCGTGTGCGATTGCTTTCCAGTATTCTGGATTTTCTACGTGAAGCTTTAATGCTTTATTGTAAAAGTGCAGCGCCTGATACCATTTCTCCTGTTTCTCCAAACATGCACCGGCTCCAAACCAGGCTTCATCGTACAGGTTATCAAGCTTGGCCGCTTTTTGAAAATATTTTAATCCGAGATCATATTGCTCGAGGTTTTCATATGCTGCACCGATCGAACAGTAAACTTCCGCACTTGGACCTTCGAGTTCAATGGTTTTCTTAAACGCATCCAGCGCTTTCGTATACTCCAACAGGTTCATGTGCGTATTGCCAATGTTGAAATAGGCAGACGCGAACGTGTTATCAATGGTGATGGCGAAGTCGTAAGCTTTCAGGGCTTCATCATATTGTGTGAGCTTGTTGTACACAATACCCAGGTTATACCACGCTGAAGCTGAATACGGATCTTCGTCAATAAATTTCTTGTAATACGAAACGCTGCTTTCCAATTGGCCACTAACATCCAGGCAGTAAGCAAGTTCATACAAAGCCCCTTCGTGATTGATATTGAACTCAATCGCATTTTTATAGGCTTCAATCGCAAGCTCGTAACTTTCAGAATGCTGATACGCTAATCCAATATTATAATAAACCTCGTCTTTATCTTCTGCGAATTCAAGCGCCTGCTCATAGCTTTCAATGGCTTCTTTATTTTTGCCTTGCAGCGTGTAGATAGATCCGCGTGTGAGCATAATTTCCGCATCGTTGGGCTGAAGATTGCCAGCTTGCTCAAGTAACTCGAGCGCATCATCGTATTCACCCAATTGGGAAAGCACCTGAGCTTTGATCGTTATAAATTGAGTTGAAAAAGGATATTGATTGATGGCAATGTTAACTGCCTGTAATGCTTTATTATATTTTGCACGAAGCATGTAGAAATCCAGGATTTCCTCAAACGCTTCTATTTCAAAAAATTCGGTCTTCTTTTTTCTTAAATGATCTTCAAAACGCTTGATCAGGTCATTCCCCTCGTCCTCTTTTTTCCGGAATTCTTTCGCCATGGGCAATTGGGTTTTTCTAAGGTAAATAAAAATAGGGCGCAAATGTAAACCTATCAATGATTTTTTCCGCCATAAAGTTCGCGGTAGCGATTACAGCACCACCGCGCAGTGTCATCAAACGATTGAAATTTGAAATCCAGTGTTTTTTGAATTTTTTGGGCGTTGTAATAAAAATGAGTACCAGATAAACGGGCTGTTTCCCGAGTTATTATGGGTTCAGTTCCGCTGATGCGTGTGCGAAGACTCTCCACAAATGCCAGGGGTTTTAGAAATGACTTTCCGACTTTTATGGAAGGTTCCTTCTTATTAAAGTTACTTGCCAGTGTATCGAAAAACTTTTTAAAGCCTATCGAGCCTGCATTTAAAATAAAACGTTCACGCTCGATTTTTGAATCAAAAAGCTGGAGCGCGATAGTTGCCACATCCCGAGCATCGACATAATTAAAATAACCATCCATGTAGAATGGTTTCTCCTGCCACGCATATTTGAAAAGCTGAGAGCTGCTTTTATCCCAATTGCTATAGCCTAAGATCACGGATGGGTTAATGATCACTGTGCTTAAGCCTTCCTCTTGCCCGCGGAAAGCTTCGAGCTCAGCCAGGTGTTTGGATTGAGCATAATAACTATTGATTGGACTATCAATCCATTTGTTTGTTTCATCAACTTCCTGCTGCTCTTTTTGACGACCCAATGCAGCAACGGAGCTTACGTGCAGAAGCCTTTTTACTTTTCCGGCAAGCGCAGCGTTGATTACATTTTTTGTTCCTTCTGCGTTAATTGAAAAAACCTTTTCTGAATTACGTGGATTGAAGGAAACAAATGCCGCTGTATGAATGATTCCCGTGACATCCGTTAATGCTTCGCGAAGCGAAACCTCATCTGTAATATCAACATCACGCCACGTGATAAACTCGGTAAGATCATTCAGGTGATTGATGTTACTGTCTTTTCGTTTCAATGCAACGAAGGATTGGTTTCGGTCATGCAAAAGCCGAACGATATAACTACCCAACAAACCATTTGCTCCTGTGACTGCAATCATGAACTGAATACACGTTTAAAGCGTGTGGTTAAGCAAGGGTAAAGATATTGCTTTTTGAAAGTATTTATTCCTCCGGGTTTCCTGCAGGAGTTGGATATGCTGTAAATTATGACAATCACTTCCTAAGAAATGAACATGCCCTTTGTCTATTAACTTTTGAGCTGTTTGTTGCGCACTCTTAGAATAATAACCTGAGAGCGAAGAAATGTTGACCTGAAACAATACACCCCGGCCAATAAGATCTTCAGCTTTGCTAAAATTGCTTTGCAGGTAGAGGTATCGTTCGGGATGTGCTAATACAGGCCTGTAACCTTTTGTTGTTGCCAGAAAAATAAACTCTTTGAGATTCAAGGGTTCTGTCATGAAGTTTGTTTCAAACAGAAAGTATTTTTTTCCAAAGGTAAGTAGTGGTGAATCCGTTTCAATTCGATCAACCAGCGCTTCATCGAGGTAGAACTCGGCTGCCGCTTCAATAATAACATCAATACCTTTTTGCTTGAGGTAGGCATTTAGTTCCGCTAGCTTGTTCAGAATATCCTCATTTGAATTGCGAAAGAAATCACTCATCACGTGTGGAGTTGTAATCAGCTTTTTATACCCCAGCCGTTGAAAGTGTAAAATTATTTCTTCAGCTTCCTCGAATGACTGAACACCATCATCAAGACCAGGAAGTAAATGTGAATGGATATCTACAGACGGGAAGTCGAGTCGTTGCTCAGAGCCTTTGTTCTTTCGGAACCAATTAAGCACGTTTAAAGAATGTTTTTAGCCTGGAAGTTGTGCTGGGCTCTTCTTCGTAATAACCTGATCCGTAATACCCTTCATGAACCGGTGGCAATGCGTTGAGCACTGACGTAACGTTTGAAAACTTGTTCAGCTTCAGCACGCGTTGCAGACTCTTAAGAAAATCTTTCTTGGAGTAGTTTGCTCGGAATACATAGATAGAAATATCTGCCCGTTTCATCGCCATAATTCCATCCGTTACTAATCCAACTGGCGGTGTGTCAAGCAATATGAAATCATATTTCGTCTTCAAGCCTTCGAGCATGTTTGTAAACTCACCATTTAGAAGAAGTTCGGAAGGATTTGGAGGTTGGGGCCCGGAAGGAATAAAATCAAGATTTTCAATTGCTGTCTTTACAATACACTCTTCCCACGTATGCTTGCGGATCAAAATTGTGCTAACACCTTTTGATGAATCGATGTTTTGAGAGATTGAATTGCTTTTAGGCTTACGCATGTCCAGGTCAAGCAATACAACTTTCTTTTTAGACATGGCCATGATACCACCCAGGTTCAGCGCAATAAATGATTTGCCTTCACCTGAAACAGTTGAAGAAATGGCAATAACTTTTTTGGCAGAGTCTACACTGAAAAAGTCCAGGTTTGTTCGAAGTGTTCGCATGGCTTCACTTACCATGGACTTGGGATGATCCATAATGAAGATTCCTGAACCATTTTGTCTGCGAAGTTTTGGCACAATACCTAACAGCGGAACACCTGTTGCTCGTTCAACTTCGTCCGTATTTGTAATCTTGTCGTTGACTAGGTAAAGAATTCCGATCAAAAAGATGTTCAGGATAATTCCTGCTACAAAACCAATTCCGTAAATAATTCCCTTTCTGGGTGCAATTGGAATTCTAGGTAACGTAGCAGTTGATAATAATTTGAAATCGGGAATACTGCCTGCCTGTGCAATTTCAAATTCCGATTTATGCTGCATCAACGTGAGATAAATCTCTTCGTTCAGTTTATAAAAGCGTTGTTTCTTATTGAACTGGGTATTCTTATCCGGCATGTTAGCAAACGAATTTTCTAATCTGCTTTTGCCGGCATTAAGTTCCTGCAGACGCTGGAGCCATTCTGCTTTCAGGCCTGTAAGCTCTTTGAAGAGACCATCCTTCAGTGTTTGAATCTCTTTTTCTTTTTGACGGTACGCGAATGTTGTTTCGTTGTAAGAGAGTTTCATCCGATCCATCTCAACAACCAATGGCTGTAACTTATCGAGATTCCTGTTTACGGCATCCGGTAAGGCTCTACGCTGTAGGTTGTTCAAATAAAAATCACCCATTGCCACATTGTTGAGTAACTGGTTGACTTCGGTAATTCTTTTAGAAAGCTCAAAGCGTTGCGAATCAATCCGGTTTATCTGGCTGATTGTTTTTTTAAGATCTTCTTTGAGATCGCTGGTTTTGTTCTTCAGGGTAAAGTTTTCGAAGTAATCTTCATACCCGCCCATCTCTTGTTCAATCTGGCTCAGTTCATTATTCAACCAATCAATTTTTTGTTTGTTGGCTAGGTTTTTTTGTTCGTTACTGTATTGAAGATACAACGAGTCAATGCTGTTAACGAGATCGCGTGCTTTAAGGGGATTCTTATCAACAAAAGAAACCTTAATTGTTTTTGCATTAAAGTTTAGCGGTTCCACCGATAGATTTTTGATCAGGTAATCCAACAGTACCTCACGACTGTTGTAAACAAATGAGTAATGAATATTACTTTGAAGTTCGGAACCTTCTTTTTTATAAACGATAAGTTCTGAATCACCAACTGGTATGGGTGCATTAAAGTGTCCTTGTATAACGGATCCATCTTTACCGATCCGAAGTTCAATTTCATCAGCACTTTTTTGTTCAATGGAAAAAGCAACATTGTGTAAGCTCGGGCTAAGCTTGGTAAACTTTACTTTGAAAGGAGAGGATTTATAGAGTTCTTCATTCAGGAAGTTTCCAATACTAAAGTAGCTGACCGTAAGATCAATCGAATCAATTACGGTGTTAAGAAACAACTTGGATTGAATAGTTTCAATTTCACCAGAGATAAGATCAAGGTTTTTGTCCGGGACCATTTCACGAATGCCGAGCTCAGAAGCATTCTGCTTAACATCAAGCTTGATCTCAGATTCCGATTCATACACATCTTTAGTGTAGCGCACATAAAGGATTGATACAGCATTGGCCAGAACAAAAATCAGAACGATCCAGAAAATATTACTCCTGACGATGGTTCGTAACTTACCAAAGTCAATATTCTCCGAAGTATTATTCTTTAATTCTTCCAACGATAGAAATGTTATAATCCAATCAGCACAATTACCAGCGTACTCATGCTTACTGCAAGACTCAACAATGGGCCATAATCGCGAATTGCTTCGCTTACTGGTCTCCTTACCGGTTCAACATACACAATGTCACCGTGCTGCATAATCATATTGCCTTTTCGATAGCCTTCAATTGTACTGAAATCAACCAGAAAATATTCTTCACCTCTTAATACGCGAATGTTATGAGCTTTACCGGTGTTATCGATTCCTTTGCCAAGCGCAAGAATTTCAACAAGCGTTACGTTTTCATTAACCAACGGAACCACTGCACCACCCGGTGATCCTAATAAAACTACACGTTTATTGGTGTATTGAAGCGTTACGAAAGCTCCCGTATAAAACTTGGCATATTCTTTTTGAAGTAACTCTTCAGCCTGCCGGATTGTATGGCCTTGCAACTTTATTTCGCCCAACATGGGAAATTTCGCAAATCCATTTACATCTACTAAGTAGCTTGGATCGGGTTTTAAATTTCCACTTTGAACAGGAAGTTCTTTTAATAACTCAAGATCAGGATCGATGATGCGCTCACCTTTATTCGTGTAAACAGCAAGTTTCAAATAATCATTTACCTGAACAACATAATTGCGCTGTGCTTCTTCCGCTTGTTGTTTTATTACAGTCTGCTCGGGTATTTTAAACATGATATTCTGCTTGTACGACCCACACGAGGCCGAGATCAGTAAAAGTAGAAGCGAAGAAAGTATTGTGCTGAGACGAGCTTTCAAAACAACAGAATTAGACTTGTGAAATTAAGGATTTTCTTAACAACTCTTGGAACGTTGATAGCTTCGTATCCTTATCAGAAAGAATCGGATTATCGAAGGGCCATTTGATTTTAAGATCAGGGTCATTCCACAGGATGCCGCTTTCCGCATCGCGGTTGTAGGTGCCTGAGCTTTTGTACAGAAAAAGTGAATCTTCAAGTGAGGCGAAACCGTGGGCAAAGCCTTCCGGAACCATTAAAAGATTGTGGCGTTCGGAGTCCAAAATGCAGGTATACGATTTACCAAAGGTTGCAGACCCCTTGCGCAAGTCTACTGCAACATCCATCACCTTGCCTTGCAGAACCGAAACCAGCTTAGCTTGTTGCCAGGGTTCTTGTTGAAAATGCAATCCACGGACTACACCCTTTTGTGAGTACGAAACGTTCTCCTGACTGAATTTGTATTGAATGCCGTGCTCGCGAAACAAAGCTTCTTTATAGAACTCCAGGAACCAACCCCGGTTGTCATGATAAACCTGTGGGATAATTTCCAATAATCCCGCTATTCCGGTCTGAATAATCTGCATGAATAATCTACTAAGACTTTAGTGTCGTAAGGGCGTTAAGATACTTATCAATAACGATTGATTCGTCAAATTCCGCCTCCATTTTCCTGCGACCATTAAGTCCCATGTTCTTCAACGTCTCGTCATCATAATTGGCCATGCTTCGCATCTTGGCCGCCAGATCATCGGAATCTTTAATGTTGCAAAGCAAGCCATTGATTTTGTCCTCTACAACCTGATTACAACCGGGAACATTGGTAGCCACGATAGGCTTGGACGAACTGGCTGCTTCCAGAAGTGTACGCGGTGTTCCTTCACGATAAGATGGCAATACAACACAATCCGCTAACTCAATGAAATGCCGGACATCTTTCGTAGTTCCGAGGTACTCAATAATACCTGAATTGATCCATTCCTGAATTACTTCACGTTTGATTCCGCGTCTGTGTTCAGGATCAATAGCGCCCAACACCTGGAAGCGCGCATCAAGCCCTTCGGCCTTGAGCTTTTTGACAGCATCAATGTATTCAAGAATACCTTTATCAGTTATTAACCGCGAAATGAGCAGGAACGTAAACTTTTCGTTCCGCTGAAATGAAACCGGTTTGAACTTGCTAAGGTCAATACCAGAGCCAGGCAACAAGTCAACTGTGTTGGTTGGTACAAGCTTTTTGTCAAGGAATAGTTTTAGGTCATCCGGATTCTGGAAGAACACTTTCTTTGGGAATTTAAAGCTGATCCGGTAAAGGAACATCGCCACAGACGAAAGCAGATCGTCCTTCAGAAACACAGTTCCCAGTCCACATACATTATTAACTACCGGAATCTTTAAGAAAGATGCCGCCAGTGAGCCGTAAACATTGGGCTTAATGGTATAGTGGAGAATAACATCTGGTCTCACCTTTTTATAGATGGAATAGAGCTCGAAGATCAACGCCAGATCTTTTACGGGATTTGCCCCGCGGCTATCCATTTTCACAGCATGATGAATGCAACCAGCCTCCGTTAAATAATGTGTATAATCGTCTTTTGGGGCAATCGTGTGGATTTCATGTCCCTCAGCCTGTAGCGAGCGGACAAGATTCATCCTGAAATTGTAAATATTCCAGGAAGTATTGAGCACAATGGCGACTTTCATGAACTGATAGCTAAAACCCTTCTAACTGTTCAAATGTGGGGATTTTTGACAGTTGATGTAAGATTCAATCAACAAAAGTAGAAAAAAGTAACCGCTCAGTGAAACGAGTAGAATTTAAGCATTAAAATTGCGCCCCCTTTAGAAATGAAACAGCAGGATACAGCAATTTTAGTAGCAGTCGGCACCAGTAAGGAAGACGATTTAATCAACGAACACCTCGATGAATTGGCCTTTTTGGCCGAAACGGCCGGTATTCAAACCATAAAGCGGATGGTTCAGCACCTTCCAACCCCCGATTCGCGCACTTTCATAGGAAAAGGTAAGCTTTCGGAACTTAAAGAGTATGTTAATGCCCGACAGGTAAAGCGCGTGATTTTTGACGATGATTTGACACCTTCACAGCTCAGAAACCTTGAACGGGAGCTAAATCCTAAAGGTGAAGAGGCCACGGTTAAAGTATATGATCGGAGCTTACTCATCCTAGACATCTTCTTATATAGAGCGCAGACTGCCCAGGCCCGCATTCAGGTAGAGCTAGCGCGAAATAAATATTTGTTGCCGCGCCTTACCCGGCTATGGACTCACCTTGAACGTCAGCGAGGCGGGACGGGAACCCGGGGTGGTTCCGGTGAGCGTGAAATTGAAACGGACAGGCGGAATATCCAGACTCAAATTACAGTTCTTGAGGATCGGCTTGAGAAAATTGAGAAGCAGAAAGCAACTCAGCGTAAGTCAAGAGGTAATGTAGTAAGAGCGGCTCTTGTGGGATATACCAACGTTGGCAAGTCAACGCTGATGAATTTGTTATCAGGATCTGGTGTGTTGGCAGAGAACAAGTTGTTTGCTACAGTTGATTCTACCGTTCGAAAAGTTGTGTTAGGCACAATACCATTTCTATTATCGGATACAGTAGGGTTTATTCGAAAACTGCCACATCATTTGATTGAATCTTTTAAGTCAACGTTGGATGAAGTAAGGGAAGCCGATATTCTGATTCACGTAGTAGATGCGGCCCATCCTTTTCACGATAATCAGATCCAGGTAGTGAGCAATACATTAGCTGAGCTTGGAGCTGGTAACATTCCGACCATTCTTGTTTTGAATAAGATTGATCAGCTAAAAGCAAAAGCAACCGAAGAAGAGCCGGTTAACCTGGAGGCTATACAAGCATATTATAAACAGGAAGGCTATGAGCATGTGGTGTTTGTGTCGGCTGTAACCGGTGAGAATATTGATCAGCTTAAAGCCGTTATGCTGGAGCATGTTAAGAAACGCCACCTTCAAATCTATCCGAATTACATGAAGACCGGCTATGATTACACGCAGGATTATTCTGAGCAGACAAAAGAGGAGGAATAGTTTTTATATTTTTGTGAGCTTAGCGCTGGTAAATGTTTAAATAAGCACTTTGGGTCCCGTAGTTCAATGGATAGAATAGAAGTTTCCTAAACTTTTGATGCAGGTTCGATTCCTGTCGGGACTACTTATTTTAAGTAGCATATTAAATATCGCTATACCTTATTTCTTTAGTGCAACATCAAGTTCCAGTTCAATTTGAAAAATTTCAACATTGCCATCTTTCGAACGTGTGCAGATAATTTTCTTGCCATCGGGAGACCATTGCGGCTTAGCAAAGAAAGCTTCCTGCGAATCAAATTCCGTTAATCGCTTCAAACCCGTTCCATCCGGATGGATCAAATAGATTTGCCAGTTGCCGAAACGTTCGCGATCAGAAGCAAATGCAATTACTTTTCCATCGGGCGACCAGGCACCCCATCCATCATGATCGGGATATTTCGAAAGATTGACAGCATTTTTACCATCGCGATCTGCAATGAATACTTCTGAATTCGATTTGTAATTACTCATATCCGATGGAATTATTCTGCGAAAGGTTATTCTCTTTCCATCTGGAGAAATGTCAGGATATGTATCCCACCGGGGAGATTCTGTTATCTGCTTAATATTTTTTCCATCCAGGTCCATTTCAAAAAGATCATGCCTGGAATTTTTTCCAAAAGGGTTCAGCTTTGCACTGTCGGGATGCATGTTTCGGTTACTGTGAAAGATGATGCGCTTTCCGTCTGGTGAAAAGTTAGGGTGCCCATCATGCGCAGGATGATTCGTTACGTTCCGTTGATTCTTGCCATCAGCATCCATCAGGTATACTTCTACGTTTCCTTTCCGTTCTGAACAAAAAAGAATAGTTTTTCCATCCGGTGACCAGATTGGGGTTTCGTTCATTTCTTTATCAAATGTTAAACGCTTGACATCTGTGCCATCTGCTTTCATGGTGTAGATTTCAGACCTGTCGTCATTCCTGTTCGATTGAAACACAATTTGAGTTCCGTCAGGCGACCAATAAGGGTAGCTGGTTTCGATGTTGGTGATCTTTTCAACGGATTTGGCTTTCCATTGAGCGTACACTGTTAAGGTCTCGCATGAGAGGATGATTAATAGTAGGGTAATTCTTATCATAATGGGTTTTTCCACAAATGAACGGAGCAACTTATCCTAGAAATGCTTTTTCCGGATGGATTGCGTTACAAATGATCCATTGTAACCGCTTCGCTAATCTTTTTGATCAGATTGGAGTATTCTGGCGATTTCTGAATTCGGAAGGACTTATACCTGTGTGTTTCTTGAAGACGCGGGTAAGATTGGTTCTGCTTTGAAATCCGGAGAGATTAGCAATTCCATCCATGTCGTAAACTTCATACTTGGGGTCAAGCAAAATCCGCTTGGATTCCTTTATGCGGTACTCATTGATTAAATCCGTGAAGCTTTTCCCATAGTACTGATTGATCAGTTCAGAAAGCTTTTGTGGGTTTAAGCCCAGGGTTTTTGCCATATCCGCTAGCTTCAATTTCGAATTGAGAAACCATTTATCAGTTTCTACATATCTCGAAAGACGCGTGATTACGTCTTCATTATACTCCATCGCCCTTTTAGAAGAGCCATGCTTATCGGCAAGGTTGGTTTGGTAGATCATGCCAAACGCGATTAAATGAATGAAGAACGTTATCGACAGATTAATGATGTCGCGGTATAATACCGTTTTAACAGGAGTAAAAATGTAAAGGAGACAGACAATTGCAGAAAGTAAGGCAATAACGGCTAATCCTAGTTGGAGTGTTTGAATCCATTTTCTCCAATGATGGAAGTGTTTATAGGTTGCCGGACTCAAGACGGAAAAATAACGGTACGTTAGAACAAGGTACCCGGTTAAATGGATGATAAGCAAGCCATAGGCTATGGAACGGCCTAACGGCAGCTCCATGTTATCGGGGTCGGCATTCGAGATATACAATAGCTTAGTCTCACCACTTTTTATATAGAACGGAACAATAAAAAGCGCAGCAACAATCCCTGGCAGGAAATGCAGCGCGATAGCTTTTTGTCTTGATAGTTCTCCAAAAACAGATTTGGTATACAAATAATAACACGGTCCCAATAAAAAGAGCAGCGGCATGGTAATACCCAAGAGGTGCGGAGCAAGAGTAATTTGATTCGACCTCCACAGAAAGCTTACCAGGCTTGAAAAAGTGAGAATGGCAATGAGAATGGCAAGAAAGCGATGTCGTTGAAATTTTTTTAAAAATAAAATAACAGTAAGTGCTGTTCCCTGAACGATGCCGATGAAAAGGAATAAGTCATACAGGCCTAAGTTCATGTTTGTTTATACGATTTAGTATAAAGATTTGTTCTGCTTATAGAAAAACCTCTTTTTTCCCTTGAAACTAGACTATTTACATAAGAGTAGGCATTCCGATCGTAATATTTCCAGTAGCTTGAGGGTAGATCAGTTAATGAATGCTTTATATTTTATAAGCTATCGTAGACTACACTTAAAGTAGATCAATATTGTTCTATACCTATTATATATAGAGTAAGGTCAGCTCTTACAGGTTATGGCTTACAATGTTGATCAATTAGTCATCGTTGATCATCAACATCTCCTCGTATCAATCACTTATCATCATAAAAGTTATATCAAGTGTAACTTTAACTATAGCGTGTTCATAGTTTATCATGTTTATATGTGATTAATTAATGTAAGTTGTTGATCATTTGATAATTCACGCTTCATAATTTGGATAAACACATGCTATCGACTTACATTTATAGTATAGACCACTACTTCAACTGAAAGTTTATCTTAAAGCGGAAAGAATGTCTATGAAATTTTTCTTACTAGTTGTTATAAGTTCACTCAACCACTACAATCAATGAGCTTTCAAACAAGTAAGGGCAACGCTCCTGCCCGAAAAACTGTGGAATCCAACCATTCCAATGTGATTACTGCTGTTGTTCCCACCGAAATTGCTGAAGTACGCACCGACATCCTGGCTAATAACCGTTCGTTGTTCTCGCGTAGAGACTTTGCAGCCGGTGAAATCATCTCTGAGTTTGGCTGGCGAGCTATGTATTCTGCGCCAAGCTATCTAACCGTTCAGTTAAGCGAAACTGAACACGTTGAGCTCTTTCCGGAATACCTTGAATGCATTAACCATAGCTGCGAGCCTAACTGCTTCTTCGATACCAGCAGTCTTCAGTTGGTGGCGCTCCGACCAATTAAGGTTGGTGATGAGCTTGGATTCTTCTACCCATCAGCAGAATGGGATATGGATCAATCATTCGAGTGTAACTGCGGAACGAAAAGCTGTGTTGGTACAATAAAGGGTGCTAAATACCTTACCGATGCGCAGCTTAGAAAATACCGGTTCACTGATTTCATACAACAGAAACTAGCTGCAAGAAGCTGATATGAATAAGGTTCAGGCTGATCTGAACGTGGCTGTTGCCCCGGTTCAGCGCTCAAGCCGCAAAAAACAGACGGGCTTTCTCGTAAACAAGGATCAATACCTCGTATGGATACTTGCTCCCTTTTTGGAAACGGAAGATCCGAATCTCAAATTCTATTACGATTACTCACAGAGCATTGCCGAATACACCAAAGTATTCGGTGAGCTCGGCTGCGAATGGAAATGGCAGAATGTTACAATCAAGGACATTGAAAGCTCCATCCTTCGCATTAAAAACTACCCAACTACCAAGAAGACTCTTGTTATCAACCTGTGTGATGGCGATGAGTCTAACGCGGTCCCGGGCTTGTCTGTAATTGCTGAGTTGGAAAAGCATAACCTGATCTACACCGGATCAGATGATTTCTTCTACGACATCACAACATCTAAGATTCCGATGAAACGGGCTTTTGATGCCCGTAAGGTGCCGACTGCTAAATGGAAAGTGATTGAAGCCGGTGAAACCGAATTCAAATCGATTTTTAAAGAAGTTGGGAAGACATTGATTGTTAAGCCAGCCGTTTCTGCCGGTAGCATGGGCTTGTCGGTAAAGAACGTGGTAAGCACTGAAGAAGAGTTTACAACGATCGTAAATGAGATGCGTAACGGCTACCGTGGCTGGAAGCTAGACACAGGCGGAATCTTCGTAGAAGAGTTCGTAAACGGTCGTGAGTTCACAACGTTGGTTGTTGGTTCATCAACCAAGCCTAAATCAGTTCATTGCTATACGCCAATTGAGCGCGTATTTCATGAATCGCTTCCTGAGAAAGAACAATTCCTGTCGTTCGACAGACTTTGGGAGACCTACGACAATGAAAAACCCATGCCTGAGCAAGGCAATCTTTATAACTATAAGAAAGCCGATGACGAATTGATTCCATTATTGGAAGAGATCAGCATCAAGGCATTTAAAGCCGTTGGAGGAATGGGCTATGGCCGTCTGGATATCCGTATGGATAAAGAGACAGGTAAGCTCTATGTTCTTGAAATCAACGCGCAGTGTGGCTTAAGCGAAGATGAAGATTATACCTCGATTGGAGCTATCCTGCGTTTCGATGAGAAATCTTTCACCTATTTAATACTGGAAATATTGGAAGATGCCGTGATGCGTCACCAGTCTAAACATCAATGACCAATTTGTGAACTATGAAAGTTTGCGTACTTCAGCCTGATTATTCAACCACCAATGTAGATTACAAGAATTACGACCCGCAGCGTAATCTCTCAAGCCTGCTTCCGCAGCACCAGGTGGATCATGTTTTATTGAACAAGCTTACAACCTACAAGCAGCTGAAAGATCTTAGCACGAAAGGCTACGATATTTTCGTAAATCTCTGCGAAGGATATTTAGAATGGGAAGTGCCTTCAATTGATGTAATCAACACACTTGATTTATTAAATCTTCCATATACTGGCCCTAACGCTGTTTTGTACGATCCGCCAAAGCCGTTGATGAAGTACGTGGCGTACTGCGCTGGTGTTAAAACTCCGGCTTCCGTGGAGGTAACATCCATTCAGGATGTTAAAGAAGTAGTGGCTAAGCTTAGCTTCCCGATGTTTGTGAAGCCGTCTAAAGCTGGCGACAGCTTAGGTGTAGATGAAAAATCACTCGTTAATAATGAGGAGGAATTAAAAGCCAAGATTAGCTCAATTTTAGCTGAGTATCCTGAGCTTTTGGTTGAACAATACATTGCTGGTCGTGAGTTTACCGTTTTGGTGAGCGCAAACCCGGATGGAAAATCATGTACTTCGTATAAGCCAGTAGAATATCTTTTCCCGAAAGGAAGAGCATTCAAAACTTATGCGTTAAAAACTTCTGAGCTTCATCCTGATTGCAACGTTCCTTGCAAGGATGCTAAAACAGAAAAGGCACTACGGAAAGCAGCTGAGCAAACTTTTATTGCATTTGGCGGTGTAGGCTATGCGCGAATGGATTTCCGCATGGATGATAACAACGATATTTATTTCCTGGAGATCAACTTTACCTGTTCAGCTTTTTATGAAGATGATTATCAGGGCTCAGCGGATTTCATTTTGAACTTTGATCCTATCGGTAAAAGCGGATTTTTAACGAACATCATCAACGAAGGTATTGCCCGCCACCGCGAGAAACAGAAAAAATATATTCTTAAAGGTAGTTCAGTATCAGGATACGGAATTTTTGCTGCCCGTAATCTTAAAAAAGGCGAAGTGATTTTTGGCGGTGAAGGCATGGCGCAACGAATCATTTCTAAAAAGTTTGTTGACGCAAAATGGAATGAGCGTCAGAAAAATGATTTCAAACATTATGCATATCCGATCAGCAAGGAAGTTTACATTCTTTGGGATGAAAACCCCGTAAACTGGTCACCACAAAACCACAGTTGCGATGCTAATACAGCGTACCAGGGACTGGATGTTGTAGCGATGCGCAGCATTGCGGAAGGCGAGGAGCTTACGTTGGATTATGCACTGTTCCTCGATCACAATATTGAGCCATTCAACTGTCAGTGCGGTTCTGAAAACTGTCGTGGAGTTGTGTTTGGTAAAAAGGAGAATTCCATTACTAAAGCTAACGGCAGACGGATTAAGATTCCTATCTATTCCGGTCCGGTAAAGTCGAAGGCGAAATAGTTTATAGCAAATGAACAGTTATTAGAAGGTCTGCTGAGGGTAGACCTTTTTTACTGCTATTGTTCTGCAACTGTATTATCTAGTTTTATTTTCGAAAAGATTGATCGGAATGTTGCATGTAAAATGTAAGCAACCGGAATCATCACAATAACCCACGCCACAATTCCATACAGTGTCGACCACCATAAGAAGGAAATTGCATTTCTTAAATCATCCTTAAACATTCCGAAAATCTGAGAAATTGATAACGGCAAAGGTGCTGCTCCAAATATCCATTCACCTAAACGAATTAACGGGAAGTAGAGGAGGAATTGTAAAGGATAAGCAAGTTGATTAACCAATATTGTTGCTCCGGGATTTATTCTGAACAACCAGATTGCTAAGAGACAAAGCAATGTACCTGATCCAAAAACAGGTATAGTTGCCAAAACAATTCCCAAACTAATTGCCCAGGCAAGCTTTGAAGGCGTTACACCTTGCTTCAGAAACGCAAGTATAGGATCAACAATCTTCCTTTTCAGGAAAGCGCGCATTACCAGCTCAGGTTATTAGGGCGTGTATAAACCATTTGCATTACGTTGATGTTGCGCATATTAAAAGCAGCTTCGCAGTAGCAAAGGTAATAGTTCCACTTGCGTTTAAAGGTTTCATCAAATTTATGTAGGGACGCAAAATTTTGCGTCTCTACGATAAGATGCCAATTTTCATTGAATGCGTTAAACCAATAACGAAGTGTTTTCCCATAATGCAAACCCATATCTTCCAGATTCACAAGTGTCATGTCGCTGGTTTTATTTACTGCTTTATTAATGGCTCCAATGGAGGGCAATAACGATCCTGGGAAAATATGTTTCTGAATCCAGTCAACACCCTTTTTCAGATTTTCATATCGACTATCCGGACAGGTAATTACCTGAATGCCTAATAAACCATCTTTCTTGAGCAACGAATAACATTTTTCGAAATAGGTTTCGAGGAATTTATGACCAACGGCTTCCAGCATTTCAATGGAAACTATCTTATCAAACGTCCCTTCAATTTCACGATAGTCTTTTAATACAACGGTAATCTTATCGGAAAGATCTTCTTTTTCAACACGCTCAACTGCAAGCTTGTATTGTTCTTCAGAAATTGTAGCGGTTGTTACTGTACATCCATAATTCTTAGCCATATAAATAGCGTTACCGCCCCAGCCCGTTCCGATCTCTAAAACATGATCAGTTGATTTGAGCTTCACCCGTTCAGCTAGTGCTTTGTACTTTTCGTATTGCGCATCTTCGAGCGACATTTCTGGATCTCTGAAGTATGCAGCTGAATACGTCATGGTAGGATCCAGAAACAGTGAAAAGAATTCGTTGTTCAGATCATAATGTTCACTAATATTCTTTTTCGAACCAATTTTTGTATTGGCACGTGTTGCATCAGACAGCTTATTTGCAGTCTTTAAGAAATTCACTACCCAGAGTCTAACATTACTGCCAGAGATTGTTGGGGCATCATCTACATTTAACAGGAACCATGAAATGACTTTTGTGATATCAGGTGTATCCCACAAGCCATCGACATAGCATTCACCAAAGCCTACATCGCCATACAACATGCAACGCTTGAAGAACTGATTTGAGTTAATTCTTACTTTTGCATGAACAGGATATTTCCCATCGCCCCAAGCAAATGTTTCTCCGGAAGGAAGTGTGAGCTCCACATAACCTTTATTCATCTTCTGGAGCATGCTCAGAATAATCTTCTGCCAAAGATTGGTTGATGTTCTGATGCTGTCACGTGAAATAATACTTTCCATATCGTATGATCTATTCGGTTATTGATTTGTGAGGTCGCAATACATTTTGTTGAAGCTCTTTCAACGAAGTTTTTTTATGATAGCTTATCTTTTTAAACCATAAGCGCAATGCCTGCCAGTGAATAAGTGTAATGATTTGTAAGGTGATAAAGGGAAACCTAACGGCATATTGAAAGGTATTCCAACTTGTCAAGGCTTTCTTTTTTCCCCTCAGTGTGCTTAAGAAGAAACGTCTTCCTTGCTTAAAATCATCAATTCTTACTTTTAATGTTTCATCTGGGATGTCCAGGTTAAAATGAAAATCAGAATCTAAATCTATAAAAGGTGAAACATAGAAATTTTTAGTTTCCTGTGTGCTAAAGTTTTTCTCCGCAAGTTTTTCAGTGCCGAGAAAATAAGGTTTCATTTCTCGGTAGGTATTGCAAACCTCAACTACGCTACAAACCGGGCTGCCACCTTTATTGTAACAGAAATAAAATGAAACGGGATTAAACTGGTAGCCAAGTGTGCATAAATTTGTGAGGAGCATGATCCTACCGATCTGCGTTGTATCTACTCCGTTTTGCGATAGATAACTCAGAACCTGTTCTTTTACAGTCTTTGATGTATCTGGATTTTCTTTCGGGAACTGAAGATGATCACGTTCGCGGAAGTTGAACAGGTTGAACCGATTATGACTAATAAAGGCATTATCGTCTACTACCTGATCGATTTCATCCAGGTCAAAGTAAAACATAAACAGCTTGTAATGAAACCGATGTTGTTTCGGTTCAAGCCGGTGATGCATTACCGTACATTCATATAAGCATGAATTCTTCATTACCAGAGGGCTGCTGTTTTTTCTCCGTGTAACAGAGAATTGTATTCTTTCATTTTTGAATGATCAGTACCTAAAATCTTTTTGCAGAGATCTACAGCGCTGGTAAAAGCATCTTCATGAAATCCGTATCGGAAGTAGCTTCCACAGAAGTAAACCGGGCCAGTTTCATTTAATTCAGGTAAAAATTTCTGGGCATTCATCGCTGCAAGTGTGAAAATCGGGTGCTCATATTCGATCACTTCATGGATTTTATTTTTACGAACCTTGCCGGGATCATTTATGGAAACAAAATAATCCTCATTGTCTGACACCTGTTGCAAACTGTTCATGTAATAAATGCATGAAGGCTGAAGCGTTCCATTCACATGTTCTATGCGGTAATTCCACGATGACCAAACCTTTTTATTCTTCGGCATTACATCCGTATCAGAATGAAGTGTGGCAATGTTTTTTTGATATTGAAACTTGCTCAAAAGAATCTCTTCCTGATCGTATGGATTTTCAAAAACTTCCAGCACCTGATCTGCATGACACGCAAAGATCACTTTATCAAATTCACATGTTCCGAGAGAGGTTGTTACGAAAACCCTGCCCATGTTACGCCTTACATTTTCAACCGGTTCGTTCTTTCGAATCTTATTTTTGAATGGTGCAGTTAAACGTTTTCTATATTCTTTGCTTCCGCCATCTACAGTGTACCATTGATGTTGCGTATCCAAACCCAGAAAACCATGATTATTAAAGAATCGCACCAAAGCGAGAATAGGAAACTGCATGGTAATATCGGTTGGAGTTGACCACAATGCAGAAGTCATCGGCAATAAATATTTAAAGAGCATGTCTTCCCCATAGCCACGCGCTTTAACATAGTCCGCAACTGTAAGATTGCGATACTCAGGCTTTTTCACATCTTCAACACACTGCTTATTAAATCGGCCAATCTGCATCAGCATTTTAATATGCTTCGGACTGAAGATATTCTTTCGTTGTGCGAACAGTCCGTCAAGCCCGGTTCCAGCAAATTCAAGCCCTGTTGGAATGTGCTGAACACCAAACGACATTTCGGTTTTCTTAATGGGAACATCCAGTTCATCAAAAAGCTTAATCAGGTTAGGATAGTTCAACGGATTGAACACCATAAAACCAGTATCAATCGGAATGTCTTTTCCATTCTCTTCTACTTCAACGGTGTTGGTATGGCCACCCACATAGTTATTTTTTTCGAACACGGTAATGTCGTATTGCTCATGTAGAAAATGAGCACAGGCCATACCGGCAATACCGGTTCCGATAATCGCTACTTTAGAACTCATGCTTAAGGTCCTTTTTCGGGGTAGACTAATTTGATGGTGAAATTATCGCCATTCTCATCACTGATGTTAGAAATACCTTCGTACGACAAGATGCGTTTTGTGTTTTTATCATAATTAACAACGATGGGAGAGGCGAGCATTCTAAGAACTCTTCGTTCTGGCTCAATCTTAATCTTCATTGTCTTATCAGTCGAAGAAATTTTTATTGCCCGCATTTTATAATAATCGAGCCTGGAGGCTACTGCAAAATTGAATACAAGGGCTTTACCTTTATCAAGATCACTCCAGTTTGATTTAATGTATTGATTGAAGCCGCCATCAATCACGGCAGGTGAAGGAATGTTAATCGTTTTCTCCTTTAACTTTGAGTTTTTATCTTCTTTTACAAACAACCTTACTTTCTTTCCTCTAGCTTCTGCACCTTCGGTGTAACCAGTCCGAAGATCTTCGGTTTTAAAATCTGGTGCGAACTTTGACTTGCTGAAATTTAACGTACGCTGTGCGATCAGTTTATTGTCTGTATTATAATATTTGGTAGTGGTCTCTGACGGTTTACCATCGATAGTTTTGTCGTTAAACTTCTCGGTGTAGACAGGTTTCTTAACACCGTCTTTATAAGCGTAACCGGTGTAGGATTCTGTCTCTACAACAAACGTAAAGGCAAAAAGTATTGTAGAAAGAAATATAATCGCTATTGTTTTCATTGATTGTGGCTTTTATGGAACAGGTAATGGCTAACCATCCACTCCGTACCGTTGTTGTACCCCCAAAGCTCTGCGCAAGCCATGAAGAAAATTCTCCAATACGCAAACCAGAGCATTCCTTTCTCCGAGCCGTACGTTGCATTCATAATCGGAATGATGGCTTCACGGTTAGCATCCATGTTTGTTAACCAGGCTTCTGAAGTTTTTTGATAATTTGTTCCATTAATAAGCCATTGATGTTCTCGTTGCAGGTCTTCATTAAAGTAGAACAGCAGATCATTGCTCGGCATAATGCCTCCGGAGAAGAAATACTTACTCATCCAGTCTGAATCATCTTTCACCTCAAACTTGTAAGCATATTTATGATGGGTGAAAATATGTACGAAGAGTTTCCCTTCCTGCTTAAGCCAGCCGGAAATACGATTTAACAATAACCTGTAGTTTCGCATGTGCTCAAACATTTCAACCGAAACTACACGGTCAAATTTCTGATCAATATCAAACGTGTTCATATCCGCTGTTATAACACGAAGGTTTTTTATTCCGCGCTTGGCAGCCTGAGCATCGATATATTTTTTTTGAGTTCTTGAATTGGAAACTACAGTAAACAAACTTGTTGGGTAATGTTCAGCCATGAAGAGAGATAGCGAACCCCAGCCGCAACCGAGCTCCAATACCTCCTGACCCCCTTTTAGTTCAGCATGCTCGCAGGTTAACTTGAGCATCCGATACTCTGAATCTTCAAAAGTCTTTACGCCATTTTCCCACCAGCCGCTGCTGTATTTCATGTGCGGCCCAAGTACGTATTGGAAAAACTCTGTTGGCAATTCATAATGTTGCTCGTTAGCATCAACTGTGTTAACAGCAATAGGACTTTCTGAAAGCTCTTTTACTAACGATTGGATTTGCTTTTCCAGCGAATAATCATCGGGCTGTTTTTGCTCCTGAAGCCTGTCATTTAAAAGTTTTCTGATTTTCCTGCGGAGGATGAAATCAGGCACAACTTCTTTTTCCAGTAACGTATCGTACCACATAACCGTATTTTTAAACATATACGAATTAGCACGACTCTCTGGATTCTAAGAATCGAGGTAAAATGAAGATTTCAATCCTAAAAACTGGCTAATTATCTGCCTTTTCAGGCTTAATAAAGTCGATAATGGTATCGTAAGTCTTATTCCAACAAAAGAAGAGCTGAGCGATCATGGCAATATGCTTTTTACCTTTTACTGTTTTGATTTTCGCTTCGCCACCCGCTGCAATCAGCTTGTTGTAAAAATCCTGACTGCTTTCGATAATAGCGGGATAAGTTTTTGATCCTTTTAATATAAGGAACGGAGTTTTAACTGAGCTGTCGATCGAATAAATCGGAGATCCGGCTTTCCATTCTTCTGGATTTTTGGTGAAAACGTGCAGTAGATTTTTACTGTAATCGTTATCGTATTTTTCGAAGTAGGTTTTCATGTCAAGGCCGAACGCATCGATTAACACTGTTTTGTAGATCAGATTTTTCATTCCAATTTTTTTGAAAGAATCGTCAACCGTGATTAAGGCAGCAAGATGTCCGCCTGCCGAATGACCTGATACAGTAATTTTAGTTGAGTCTCCGCCATATTCCTCGATGTTATTGTAAGCCCAGCGAACAGCTTTTGCAGCTTCATCCGCCATAACATGATAATCCGCGTTAGGTGAAAGTGTATAGTTTGCAATCACGGTTACAAAACCCTTTCGCGCCATTCTTTTACCTAAAAATTTGTACGTATCTTTTTTTCCGCTGCGCCAGCTTCCGCCATGGAAGAAGACAAATACATCCTTTTTCTTTTTTGTGTCTTTGGGATAATACACATCCAATTGATTCCGATCAGACGTTGAGCCTTCGATATAAATGATGTCTTTCTTTTTACGGATCTGCGCGGATGCACTAAGGACTGTAAGCATAAAAAGTATGAAAGTAATTAAACGCATCACGAAGCAGTGGACTTGAACCATGGAAAAAAAGAACTCGTTGTTTTTTGATATTGAATGTAGTCTTGGCCTTTTGATTTAACGGCCAGTTCTTCAAGCATCGGAATGCCCGTAACATTATTGAGTAGAATATACATAATGATCGGACAGATTAGCCCTAAATGACCATATGGAGAAGCAAGGGCAATGAAGGTAAACCCAACCCAGATCAGCCACTCAAAAAAATAATTCGGATGCCGTGAGTAGTTCCATAACCCTGTCTGGCAAACCTTGCCTTTGTTGGAAGGATCTTTTTTAAAATTTTTTAACTGTTGATCCGCTGTAGCCTCACCGATTACCGCAATAACCCAGATCACTAACCCGATCCAAACAAGTATCGATAATTCAGATGATGAGTCAAGACAAATTACTAAAAAAGGAACAGTTAAAATTACGTTTGAGATCGCTTGATAAATGAAAAAAATCCACATCCGGAAATTTTCATGCTCACCATATTCTTTACGAAGTTTGGCGTAACGTGTATCCTCATGTGCGTGCGATGTATTTCTAATCAATAAATGACTGCCTAAGCGAATACTCCAGATTAAAACGGGAATAAGAATAATGAGTTTACGGGTGAAATCACCAGAGGCTAAAAAGAAATAGAGCAGTGTTATAAAGCCAAAGTTATAAGACCACCACCCATCAACAATGCCTGCATTTTTAGTGGATAATTGTCTCCACCAAACCAGTGTCATAATCAGTGTGGCAAGTGCTAAAGCATACAAGGCAAGTTCAATGTATTCTGGCATTATGCGTTTTGTCTGGTTAATAACGTTTTAAAATCTTCACGGTCTTTTAACGCGAACAGTTCCTTTAACAAATAGATACACGTGGCCACACTACCCATAGTAATAAGGAATAAACACCAAAGAATCTTTTTTGTTATACTTTTCTCTTTATAGAGAACCCAAAGTGAAAGACAGAATACGTTCGCGTAAAAATCGTAAAGGGTAGCTTCCATCCAGGGGATTTGTGATAGGGAAGACCATTCTTCGAACAAGCTGCTTTCCAGGCTTGTGTCAATAATTTCCCAGATCATGAATGCCAGAATTGCACTTAGAATGATTTTTAGCAAAGTTTTGAAATTCATAAATGCTTGATTTGCTGGGAATATACGGAGTTGGCAGTTTTAATGGATTGCATTAAAATTGTATTGAGGTTGTTAAGATGAATAGACTAAGGCCGTACGAAGTGATCAAAAAATCAGCACTGATATGTTTAATATTAGTGTTTTGCTCTTTTTTTGTCGCTGCGCAGCAGTCGGTTTCTATTCAGGATAGCGTTGATCAGCACATTTTTACTTTTCAGGAAGTTGAGTACCTGGAAGACTCAACGCATATGCTTGATGTTGCACAAGTCTCCTCTGTTGAATACAATTCCAAGTTCAAGAAAAACACATTATTTAATCCTACTAATCCCAATCGGAAATCTGCTTACTGGTACCGGATTAAAGTAAAACATAGTGCGGTTACCAAAAAGAACTGGGTAATCGAATTTTTTGATCAGACGATTGATCATTTGGAATTCTACACTCCAATTGACTCAACTCATTACTCCAAAATCGTAATGGGTGACGAATCTGTTTTTGCGAGCCGAGAGACAAAGCACAAAAACTTTATTGTTAACCTGGCTTCTCATCCAGACAGAGAGTTAATCTATTATATAAAAGCTCAATCCAATCAAAAAGCCGATATTCTTATCGTGTTGCGATCGCAAAATTGGTTGTTTCAATATGCATTGGATGAATATTTTTTCTTTGGTATTTTCTATGGAATGATTCTCGTCTTCAGCTTCTACAATTTGCTGATGTTCATTGCAGTACGCGAAAGCCATTACCTCTATTATTTTCTATACATCATTTGCGTGGGGTTGTATGAAATGAGTGCAGATGGAATCGGATTCCAATACTTGTGGCCTCAATCACCCATTATAAACTATTATGCCTCGGGACTTTTTCTGTACCTCGCATCAACCACTGCGCTTATTTTTTCCGGATCACTTCTTAACCTAAAGAAAAAGGACAGGTCACTGTTTAAGCTTTTTGTCTACGCATTTATACTACGTACCGTTTTTTTAGTAGTAAGCGTTACAATATTTCCTGAATTATTCAGGTTCCGGTTTATTGAAATTCTTCCCTTCATCGTTATCTATTATGCCAGTATCAGAAGTTATTTCTTTAAAGGATATTCACCGGCACGCTTTCTTGTTGTCGCCTATACATTTGTAGCGATTGGCATTGTGTACAAGGTTTTGCAATATTATAATATAGAATGGACACCCTTCGGGGAGTTATCGCACTATAGCTTGGGATTTAGTTTTGTGGCGGAAATGTTGTTGCTCTCCTTTGCCATAAGCGATAAGATAAAAGTGCTTAGTCTGGAGAAGGCGGGGGCGATGAATAAAATAATTGAGCAGCTTCATGAGAACCAGGGACTAAAAGATAATCTCAATAAAACACTGGAGGATCAAGTGCTGTTGAAAACGGCTGAGCTAATTCAAAAGTCAGCGCATATTGAAGAGCAGAATAGTCAATTAGAAGCTGCCAATAAGCAGTTAGAAGAACAAGCAAAGAAAATTGCTGAAATAAATGTACTGCTAGAGCAAGACAACGTAAAGCTACAGCACGATGTTGCTGAAGTGAAAGAAGCGCGTGTGCTTTCAAAAGAAGTTGATTACGAAGAATTTAGTGCCATGCATCCTACCGATGAAAGCTGGATGAAGTTTTTAGCGGAAGTAAAATGGCCAGGCACTCAGTATATGTGTCGTAAATGCAGAAACGAAACGTATAGTGCAGGAAGAAGTTTGTATAGCCGCAGATGTACGAAGTGTGGTTATGATGAATCCGTTACAGCCTATACATTATTACAAAATACCCGACTCCCAATTGGCAAAGCTTTGTATATGATTTTTCTGGTATACAATTCCCGCGGGAGTATTTCATCGTATAGACTTTCAGAAATCGTGGGTATAAGACAAAGCACGTGCTGGCTGTATAGTTCGCGCATTAAGTCAGTTCTTAACGAAAAACGGAAGCGAAATCCCAACTTTTTTCAGGCTGGCTGGAGTTCTGTAATCACACAAGTCTGAATATTTCACGTTATTATTAAGTATTCACTTGGTTATTAGGGTGTTATGGGTTAAAATTTTTTTTTCTTCTTCGGATATTCTATGTGCATGCTCAATAATCTGATAATCAATATTTTATAATTTATCACCGAAATCGATTTCGATAAATGTAGCGTATCAAACGATTGCATCATTTTGGCTTAACATTGCGTTTTTGACTCATTTTAACCATTTTTTGCGTTGCGCTTGAGGCGTATTACTACCTACATAGCATTCATTATCAATAAGTTACTTTGCTATTAGTGGAAACTTGATTAGACTTGTAGAAGTGATAAAACCATTAACTATTTTAACCTAACTATGAAAAAACTACTTAATCAATTGCTTGCGTTTGCAGCCATTGCAATTTTGGCAACGCAAGTCATCTCCTGTAAGGATGATGATGAACCAGATGGAGATGTTATTGCGAGCTTTACAGCTACAGTGGATGAAGATGATTACAAAACATTTCATTTTGCCAACTTCTCTAAAAACTTCACTTCTCTTTCCTGGAATTTCGGTGATGCTTCTGCTGCTTCAACGGAAGAAGATCCATCACACACGTATGCGGCTGCTGGTACTTACACAGTAGTACTAACAGCAACCGGTTCAGGTGGTACAGATCAGTTTGAACGCGATGTTGTTGTGGCTGACCCTGCGACATTATTGACTGCACTTGCAGGTGAGACATCGAAAACCTGGAAATTACTACGCGATGTAAGTGATACGAAGTATCCATTACTCGTGGGTAGATTAGACAATACCACTCTTCTACCTGTCGAACAATGGTGGGGCTTGGGCAGAGATAACGATGATATTGCCAAGCGTGCTTGTATTATGGAACACGAGTACACATTTAACCGCTCCGGATTGACATTCGAAAGAGATCTGCACGGTATGATGTGGGGTGAAGGTCGTGGTTCTAAAGGCCGTTTTCCCGATGCAGTTCTAGACAAGTGTTTCGATACGACTGACCCGAACAATATGAAGGATTTTGAGTCCGGAGCAAGTCTTTCTGTATGGGGTAACTTCGAAGGTACTTTTGAACTTACAGCAGGAACTCCAAATACGTTAAAAATAAACGGATTAGGAGCGTACATAGGTCTTGAAAAGGTTGGAACCGATGCAGAGGTGATTGCTCCGCAGGCTAATGTTACCTATCAAGTTATAAGTTTATATGATGGAACAACGGATACGCTTGTTTTGCGCACGCATTACATGTCCGATGAAACCACACATGCTTACTGGCAGTTCACACTTGTTCATTACGATAATCCTGCTGATGAGCCGCCAATTCCAGGTGACAAGCCAGTAACTGCTTTTACAAGTTCAGTAGCGGGTAATGTTCTGACGCTAACAAACACAACAACCGGAGCAACAAGCTGGGCTTGGGATTTCGGTGATGGAACATCATCAACATTAGAAACGCCAGCAAAAACCTTTGCAAATGATGGTATTTATACCGTGAAGCTCACAGCAACAAACGCTAACGGCTCCAGCTCAGCAAGAACGTTGGTGATTGCTAATTCGACTTCTCCTGCATTAACGGATGCGTTGCTTCAAGGTGCAGCCTGGAAAGTGCAGCCAAAAGATTTGTCTTTATTTGTTGGACCAGCGATGGGAAGCTACGAGTGGTATGTTGTGCCTGAGGCTGACCTGCTTGGAACATGGGCATGTTTAGCAAACGATGAATTTAAATTCAGCGCAGGTAATGTGTTTGGTTATGATACGAAAGGTGATGTAAGAAATGATGGGTACATGCCTCCTTTTGCGAATGGCTGTATAACGGATGCTGAACTTGCAACGGTTACCAATGATGGCGCGAAGCTTAAAACAGAGGCTAACCATAGCTATACTTTTGTTCCGGCTGGAGGAACTGATCGGGCAATAATCACCGTTGCTAATGCAGGCGGTGCTTCAACTGCCTCTGCGTTCCTGGGTTTCTACAAGCCTTTCTATGGTGGTGAGAATGGTACTGCTGCTAACCCAATTAATGGTGGAGCAACAACTATCCGATACGAAGTAATGGCGTATGCGAAGAATTCATCGAAAGAATACCTTTTTGTTACCTGTGATATTTCTGCTGATAAAAACGGCAGTGCTTCATGGTCATTTATTCTTGTAAGATAAGTTTCGATTAGGTTTAAATTGTTCCAAGGGCGGATGTATATCCGCTCTTGGTTTTTTTAAAAGTTTTTTTAATGATTAAGCTGTGTGTTGTGTGCCTTTCGCTTAACTATTAAAGGCAACAACCTGCAGGCATATAACAATTGAAGGTTTGGGGTTCCTCAATACCTATCCAGAATACGAGTAATAGCTGTTTGCTCTTAAGAGAACGAAGTCAATATTTTCCTTACTAGTAGTGTAAACAGTAACCAATTTGATAAAACAAATTAAGGTCAATACTTAACCGATACCTGATGACAAAATTTATACTCATTTTAATATTAATACTACCCGGACTTGTACTTGCCCAGGAGCGTACTGTTTCCGGAACTGTGAAAGATGCAACCGGTTCAACCATGCCGGGAGTAAGTATTTTAATCAAAGGCACTTCACAGGGTACAACTACGAATGCCGATGGCGTGTATAGTGTTAGCCTAACAAGTGGAACACTGGTTTTCAGTTTCATAGGATATGCTCCTAAAGAAGTTATCGTTGAAAATCAAACCACGGTTGATGTTGTTATGGAGGAAGCCGCCAATACGCTGGAAGAACTTGTTGTGATAGGATATGGATCACAAAGAAAGAAAGATCTTTCAACTGCGATTTCAATTGTTGGCGAGGATGCTTTAAAAGATCGACCGATGGTATCTGTGGCTGAAGGATTACAAGGAAAGGCAGCTGGAGTTCAGGTAACGTCACCTTCCGGAAAACCAGGCGGTGATATTTCAGTGCGGATTCGCGGAACAACTTCAGTTACGCTTCGTAATGATCCGCTGTATGTTGTCGATGGAGTTCCCATGTTGGATATCCGCGGAATTAATCCACAGGACATTCTTACAATGAGTATATTAAAAGATGCAGCCTCAAGCGCGATGTATGGATTAAGAGGTGCTAACGGTGTTGTACTGATTACAACAAAAACCGGAAAGACAGATCACGCTGTATTACAATTTGGAACCTACGGAGGTTTTCAAAAATTAAGAAAAGAAATTAAGACCTTAAATACTTCTCAATACCGTGATTTAATGGAAGAGATTGGCGTTCCACTAGACCCAAGCTGGACCGATTATACGGATTGGAATAAAGAAGTTTTTGGTACAGGCTATATTCAAAGTTACCAATTGTCATTCTCAGGTGGTAATGAGAAATCTCATTATCTGGCTTCAGCCAACTATCTGAAAAATGATGGTATCGTTGCACCGGCAGTATTCGACCGATACTCTGTGCGATTTAATTTTGATAATCAGGTAAAAGAGTGGATAAAAATTGGTGCGAACATCAATTTACTAAGGTCTAAAACAAAAGATACTCCAGACAATGCAAGTTCCGGAAGAGGCGGTGTAATCATGAGTACATTAAATACTCCGCCATTCCTTCACATATACAAGCAGGATGGCAGCGGTCAGTTTGATTCTAATCCGTTCCAACCTTCCTGGGAAAATCCAAAAGCCTATATGTTTGGTACGGATCAACAAACTATTGACAATCGCCTGATTGCAAATTTTATGGCGGAAGCAAAAATACTTGAAGGCTTGACATTTAAGCCGAGTTTTGCAATAGATATTAGTTCTCACCAATGGGATTCCTACCAGGATTGGTTTCGTACTAACAATGGCCGGCTAACACACGGAAATGCCAGTGCGGATAAAAGCAATAGCAGCACATGGACATTTGAGAACTTGCTGACCTATACAAAGAGCTTCGCTAAGCACAACTTTACCGGGATGCTCGGTACGGGCTTAATTAAAAGTAGGTACGATCAGTCTTATTTATATGGATATGATTTTGTAGAGGATGAGGATGTACAAACATTAAATGCTGCCAATGTTATTACGGGTAGCACTAGTATTAATGAATCGACTCTCGCATCTTTCTTTGGTCGGATTTTATATGACTATGATGGTAAATATTTATTTACAGCCAGTTTGCGTAGGGATGGATCATCTAAGTTGGCTAAGAAATGGTTAACGGCTCCGGCTTTTTCAGCGGGTTGGCGTATCTCTTCAGAGCCATTTATGGAAAGTGTCAGTGCAATCAATGATCTAAAACTTAGGGTAAGCTGGGGTAAGACCGGAAATCAGGATGGCTTTGGCTACAATTACCTCCAATATGGCCGATATAACTATAACAGAGATGCCCCTTCAAATCCATTGGATGGTCCCTTTAGTCAAGTGGTCTCTATCGGTAATCCATACTTGCGTTGGGAAGTTACAAGTCAAACCAATATAGGTATTGATGTAAGTGTGTTGAATTCAAGACTAAGCTTTTCAGCCGATGCTTATCTGAAAAAGACAGAAGACCTTATACTGGATGTTGCATTAACCGCTGCAGTTGGAGATGTTCAATTTTTTACAACTAATGCCGGACAAATGGAAAATAGAGGTTTAGAGTTTACGGTTTCCTCAGTTAACGTTGATAAAGCACTGACTTGGAATACAGACTTTAATATCTCTTTCAACCGAAACAAGATTGCCGAACTATATTATATTAAAAACGTGCAATACGGTAGCATTTATAGCAACAACACCAATGTTTCTTTATTTAAGGAAAGCAAACCGCTGGGTGTATTTTATGGGTATGTGGCAGATGGTGTTAATCCAGATACGGGTGATATGAACTACCGCGATCTTAACGATAATGGATATTACGATCCGGGCGATCGGACAGTAATTGGAAACCCTAATCCTGACTTCATCTTTGGTATAACAAACACACTTTCGTATAAGAGATTTGAATTGAGTGTCTTTTTCCAAGGCAGCTATGGAAACGACATCTTTAATTCAACCCGCATCGATTTGGAAGGAATGTTTGACAGCAAGAATCAATCGACCGAAGTATTGAAACGTTGGACACCTGAGAATCGGGATACTGATATTCCACGCGCTGTTGGCGGAGGTAATGTATACAATGTTCAAAACTCAACTCGTTTTATTGAGGATGGCTCCTATGTAAGATTAAAAGCCTTTACCTTAAAGTACAATGTTAATCCTGAAAGCTTGGAGAAACTTGGAATAAGAAATTTGTCTGTGTATGCTACCGGTCAAAACCTGCTAACATTTACAAAGTATAGTGGATTTGATCCTGAAGTAAATGCGTTCGGAAATAGTCCGGTAGAATTAGGAATTGACTACGGAACTTATCCGCAGGCAATAACAGTGACGTTTGGTGTGAATGTGGAATTCTAAAATTTATTGATTATGAAATTAAAATATTTTTTTTACCTGATTGGAGTTATTCTAGCGCTACAGTCTTGCGAAGATTTCCTTGACCTGAAACCAAAAGCAAATGGCATTGCTGTAAACAATGATGCTTCAGATTCAATCTTCTATAAAACGGCAGCGGAAGCAGAAGCGGCCTTAGCTGGAACCTATGCGGATTTTAAGAATGAGTACTTTGAACTTGACTATTTTGTTATTGGCGATGCACAAACTGACGATGCGTATGCGGGAGCAGATAATCCAGACAATTTCCAGATAGATGACTACGAAATTATTGCGACCAACCGCAATGTGAGTCGTGACTGGAGTTATTTGTATGGTACCATTGGAAAAACAAATCGTATTATCAACAATGTTCCCAAAGCGGTGGATCCCGACCTAACGGATGCCCGTAAAATTGAAATGGTTGCAGAAGCATCCTTTATCCGTGCATTCTGTTATTTTCATATCGTTCAGCTTTGGGGTGATGCTCCGCTGCAATTAAAAGATCTTCAATCATTGAGCCCGGATACATTCGATGATGTTTTTGATCAAATCTTCCCTGCTGCTGTAGCAAAAACAGCAATTTATGCACAGATTATACTTGATCTGGAAACAGCAGTAGCAGGTACCAAAACAACTGCGGAGCATAAAGGCATAGCAACAAAGGGCGCAGCGAATGCCCTACTCGCGAAAGTATACGCCACACAAGAGCCTCAGGATTGGGCAAAGGTTGAGCAATATTGTGATGCTGTTATTGGTGGCGGTTATTCATTGCTTGATAATTATGATCAGCTGTGGGATAATACAACTGAAAATTCTTCGGAATCAATTTTTGAAATAAACTACTTCGGAGGAATCGTTGATCACAACTGGGGAACTCAAATGTTCCGGGGTATAGATTGGAAAAAATTTAACGTTCCTTCTAATGACCTTGTTAAGGCATTTGAGGATGAAGGCGATGATATTCGTCTGAATTCTTCTGTCATCTTTCAGGATGTAACCGGAAAATGGAGTGATAGTCATTGGCCACAAAATCATTATCCATTTATTAATAAGTATAGACATTTTATAAGCCCGAGTGATCAGAACTACATATTTATCAGACTGGCGGATATCATCCTGTTAAAAGCAGAAGCGTTAAATGAACAAGATGATGTTACGGGAGCAAAAGCACTGGTTGATCAAATCAGAGATCGTGTTGATTTGGGCGGAACACCAGCTAATACAAAAGAAGCTATGAAACTGGCTATCGAAAAAGAGCGTAGACTCGAGCTTTCCTTTGAAGGCCATCGCTGGTTTGATTTAAAACGCACAGGAAGATCAATTGCCGTGATCAATGCTGCAAAGGATGGAACTGGAGCTTCGCTTGGATATAATCTTACAGAGCCAAGACTGATTTGGCCTTTACCACAAGCTGAGCTTGACAAAAACGTGAACCTTTCACAAAAACCAGGTTATTAATTCCAGAGTTAAAAAAATAGTGAGTCATCCAAACCCCAGGATTGACTCACTTAACTTTATCTACATAGAATTTTCCTTCAAACCTCTTAGCAACAACAATGCAACAACTAAAAACAAGCGCAGTTGTATTTGGTATACTTCTGTTTTTTTTTCAGTCCTGTAATAAACCAGAACAGTCTGAAGAAAAGGAAACTAATGATTTTACCGCCTTCTCCACAGCAGGTAAAAAAGTATGGGTATACACTACGGTTGACTCTGCTGCTTTACGCATATCGCTTACCGATACCGCTGAATTTGTAAGTCATGGTCAACCTGTTGAACGCGAGACTTGTGTTTTTATTAATCCGCATAAAACTTTTCAAACTTTACTCGGGATAGGCGGGGCTTTGACGGATGCCTCTGCTGAAACATTTGCAAAACTTCCTAAAGAAAAACAGCAGGAATTGCTAAAGGCTTATTTCAATCCAAAAGAAGGTATTGGCTATACGTTAGGCCGGACACACATCAACAGTTGTGATTTCAGCAGCGGCAGCTATACGTATGTAAAGGACGGTGACAAAGAGCTTGCTTCATTTGACATTTCGCATGACAAAGAATTTCGCATTCCACTTATTAAGCAAGCTATTGAAGCAGCCGGTGGAAAGCTGACATTATATGTAAGTCCTTGGAGTCCGCCTGCCTGGATGAAAGACAACAATAACATGTTAAGAGGCGGAAAGCTCTTACCGGAATACAAACAAAGTTGGGCGAATTATTACACAAAATTTATTAAGGCCTACGAAAGCGAAGGTATGCCTGTTTGGGGTTTAACAGTTCAAAATGAACCGATGGCTACACAAACCTGGGAAAGTTGCATTTACACGGCTGAAGAAGAGCGGGATTTTATTAAAGAATACCTTGGCCCAACGCTTGAGAAAGAAGGATTGAAAGAGAAGAAGCTTATTGCCTGGGATCATAACAGGGACCTTATTTTTCAACGTGCTTTAACCTTGCTTGATGATAAGGATGCCTCCAAATATATCTGGGGTATCGGATTTCATTGGTATGAAGACTGGAGCGGGGCTGACCAGGTATACGATAATGTGAATCGTGTAAAAGAAAACTGGCCTGACAAAAATTTGATTTTTACAGAGGGTTGTAACTCACCTTACAAAGCCGACAAGCTTACGGATTGGTCATTAGGAGAGCGGTATGGAAAATCAATGATCAATGATTTTAATGCAGGTACAGTAGGCTGGACTGATTGGAATATTTTATTGGACGAAAAGGGCGGACCAAACCATGTAGGTAATTTTTGTTTTGCCCCTGTTCACGCACAAACACAAACCGGAGAGCTTACCTATACAAATGCCTTTTACTATATCGGTCATTTCTCAAAGTTTATTAGACCGGGCGCTAAGCGTGTTCAATCTTCACCTAGTCGCAGTACATTGTTAAGCACTGCTTTTTTAAATACCGATGGAAGTCTGGTTGTTGTAGTGATGAATCAGACTGAAAAAAAATTACCGTATTTCCTTTGGATGGACAATGATGCGGTTAAAACGGTGGCATTGCCGCATTCAATTTCTACCTTTATTATTAAATAATCTTTCTGAAACTCCGATGAAAAAGTCTCTTTTAATTTTGATCAATTTTTTAATTTTAATTATTGCGTGCTCTTCAACAGAAGATTTGCCACCGATCAATACAAATCCAGGAGGTGGAGGAGAAGATGGTGCCAGGATAAGCGTCTGGCTTACGTATCCAAGCCGTGCTTTCCTGTTCAGCAGTGTGTCACCCATAACGTTTAAGAAAACAACCACTACTTTATCAAAAATTACGGTTGATACCACTACGCGGTACCAAACCATGGATGGCTTTGGTTATACGCTCACAGGTGGAAGTGCTCAATTGATGAAACAAAAATTAACTCCTGCTAATCGGACTGCACTATTACGAGAATTGTTTTTAAGAGAAAGCAATGGAATTGGAATAAGCTACTTGCGCATCAGCATTGGAGCTTCAGATCTGGATGCAAATGTGTTTTCATACAATGATCTCGCAGCCGGACAAACAGATGTTGATTTGGAAAATTTCAGCCTTGATCCGGATCGGGTTAACCTGATCCCGGTATTGAAAGAAATTCTTGCACTCAGTCCTAACATTAAGATCATGGGAAGTCCATGGTCACCACCAAAATGGATGAAGACAAACAATGCGGTGAAGGGTGGAAGTCTAAAAACGGAATACTATCCCGTATATGCGAAATACTTTGTCAAGTATATTCAGGGCATGGCTGCTGAAGGTATAACCATTGATGCTATTACCATTCAGAATGAGCCGGAACACCCAGGCAATACGCCCAGCATGGCCATGACCAGTAGCGAACAAAATGTTTTCATTAAATCACATCTCGGACCTGCATTTGCCGCTGCCGGCATTACAACGAAGATTATTTTATTTGATCACAATTGCGATCATCCTAACTATCCGATTGCAATTCTGAACGATCCTGTTACAAAGCCTATGGTTGACGGTTCGGCATTCCATATGTACTTAGGTGATATTAGTGCGCTGTCAACTGTGCACGATGCACACCCTGATAAAAATGTCTACTTCACTGAGCAATGGACAAGCGGACAAGGAGATTTCGGAGGAGATTTACGTTGGCATGTAAAAACGCTGGTTGTTGGTGCGCCCCGTAACTGGAGCCGCAATGTGTTAGAATGGAACCTGGCCGCTGACGAAAACTTTGATCCACACACAAATGATGGCGGTTGCAGCTTATGTCAGGGTGCGATTACCATTAACAGTGGCTCAGGTGCGGTGAGCCGTAATGTTTCATATTATATTATAGCGCACGCTTCCAAGCTTGTTCCACCAGGCTCGATACGCGTGAGCAGCAATATTATAGATGGATTACACAATGTGGCTTACCTAACTCCAGCGGGAAAGAAAGTGCTTATTGTAGTGAACGATAATGACGTAGACAAAATATTCGCGATAGCCCATAAAGGTTATGTTGCAACAGCATCATTACCATCGGGCGGTGTTGGTACATATACGTGGTAATAAAAAAATGGACTTTCTTAAGTTTAGAGTCAACTAGTTTTAGTTGACTTTATTTTTTTCACCAGGTGAGGGAAATCTGATGCAGGATTACGTGAGTTCCTGTACGTAGCGGTTGATAAACTCATCAAGCCTTTTTCTGCGGTACTGCATAATAAATCTTGGATGTGGCAGCGGAATTATTTTGTTAAAGAACTTATACTCTTTGTTTAATGCTTCTAGGAATTTATAGTTTTCACCTTCACCCAAACAAAATGCTGTCTCTGTCGATATGCCAAATGTAAGTTGGGTTTTGATGGACTTTACAATAAAGTCATAAACTGCTCCTTGCAGATCCTTCTGATCGTAATAATTAAGATTTTTACCATCTTTTGTAAAGCCCAAGGGCGAAGCTGAACTAATAAAGTATTTACTGTAGAATTTTTCAGGACCGCCAAATTCCTCTATCATTCTATAAATAAAGTCGGAAGACAACTCAGGTTTTTTTGGTAAATCATTTTCAATGCCGCAGATTTTTTCGAGTCGGATGGGATCAGTAAAGGGAATGCCGGTCATTCCACCACCAAACCTTCCGGGATTTATTCCAAGAATTATTGTACGCGCTTTTGTATCGTTATAGAATTTGATGAAAAATTTTTCCGTGAGATCGTACGCAACATTATCCTGGTAAGGATTTAGGACCTCAACGCCCTTTGGCAACTTGTGTGAAGAGAGATCGAGCGATTTGTAAAATTTTAGAACATGTACACCGAACGTCATGATTTCTTTTTCCAACCCGACCCGCGAACAATTCTTCCTGGCATAGCCCCGGTGTGCTCTCCGTTATTCAAAACCTGAGAACCGTTGACAAACACATGTTTCATCCCAACTGCATACTGTTTAGGATCTTCGTAGGTCGCTTTATCGGCTATTTCATTCGGATCAAAAATGGCGATGTCAGCAAAGTAGCCGGTTTGTAATTTTCCGCGATTCTTGATGTTGAGATTTGTTGCCGGTAGTAAAGTTAATCTGCGAACAGCTTCTTCAAGCGTTACAACCTTATCTTCGCGAACGTATTTTCCCAGTATCCGTGCAAACGTTCCATATGCACGAGGATGCGTACCCCACTCATCGAAAACTTTCGAATCCGAAAAAGATGCGCCATCCGATCCAAAGCTTACGTAGGGTAATGCAACAATGCGTTTCACGTTGTCTTCCGTTTGGAGATGATAAACACCAGCTCCGGGCGATTTATCTTTTACAATCAAATCAAGCAAAGTCTCATCGGCATCTTTGCCATGCATGGCAGCAACTTCATCCAATCTTTTACCGCGATATAATTTATTAAGTGAGTCCAGGCGGAAGCCAAGAATCACAACACTTTTTGGTTCGGAGTTTTTAGTAGGAATACCAAGCCGCATTTCTTCCAATACTTTTTTACGTGTTTCAGGTTTTCGTAATCGCTTTCGCATTTCACCCGCTCCGCCTTCCAGTACCCAGGTTGGCAACCTTGCCGTCAAGGATGTATTGCTTGCAGCATAGGGATACATATTGGCTGTTATTTTCAACCCGGTTTTTTGAGCACTGTCAATTTTAGCAAGTACTTTATTGATCTTGTCCCAGTTGCGATCGTGATTAATTTTTAAATGATAGATCTCGGTGCGAATGTTCGCTTCTTTTGCAATACGGAAAGTTTCGTTCAATGCTTTTAAAATATGATCGCTCTCGCTGCGCATGTGCGTAATGTACATGCCGTTGTATTTACTGGCAACCGAAGCCAATGAAATGATTTCTTCCGTAGCTGCGTAATCTGCAGGAGCATAAATTAACGATGTACTCAAGCCCATAGCACCTTGCTCCATAGCTTCTGCAACAAGTTTATTCATCTGTTCCTGTTCATCATTTTTCGGCTTACGGTTTTCGTATCCTAAAACATAATTACGGACTGAGGTAGCGCCAACAAACGATGCGACATTTGTGCTGGTTTTCTTTTTCATCAACCAGTTGAAGTAACCATCAAGTGTGGTCCAGAGGCTATCTGCTGTTCTTTTTCGTTTTACCGGTCCGGCACTCCAGCCTTCACCCATAACTTCGAGGGTTACGCCTTGTTTGATATCGCTCGTTGAACGACCATCCATCAGCAGTGAACGTTCAGCCATGCTGAGCATGTTGATGAATCCAGGACTTACCGCTAATCCTTTTGCATTAATATCTGTTTTGCCGACTGCGTCTAATAGATTTCCGATGACTGCAATGGTATCGGCATTAATGCCAATGTCAGCTACAAAAGCCTTGCTGCCAGAACCGTCATAGATTGTTCCTTGGCGGATAATAACATCAAACTTTTGAGGAGTTTTTCCCTGGAAGAAAAATACTGTCAACACGATCATTGCCACACAACCCAATACTATCCGCATATCAAACAGCAAAAAGAATGAATACTACATTGATCACTATAAATGCCACGATTACAATGCGTGATCCCCAATAGCTAACTTTTTTGGCAGCGTTTAATTTTCCTTTATCGTGATAGTGTAACGAGATGGCTGACACAAGAAGTGTTGTGAAGATTGCGAGGAATGTCGTGGCATGCAGAGAATCAACTAGTGAAAACGTTGAAGACTCAGGTAACAGCGAATCAATAATATATTTATTACCGACTGCAGCAAACAAACCACCGACCGGTAATCCAAAACGCGGTTCAAGTTCGGAAGGTTGTGTTGTAAAGCTTAGCACGGAGATCATAAAGGCAATGTACATGCCAATAAAAATTTTCATGAATAAACCCCACGCATCGCGTTCAATGTCAACTTCAATATTGAATGAAGCGTACTCTGAATGCAACATGTTGCTGCTCGGATCTCCGAACACCGTTGTGTACTCACTATTATGGGTGGTTACTTTAAAATTAGCAATACGCCAGCCGTCAAGTGCAAGTTCGCGATCATATGTGCTGCCCATTTCATCCGGTACAAACACAAGACTGTTGCGGTCATAAATTGTATTCTCAACGTGAACAACCAAATGCTGCTTATCAAACGGAAAGTCTGTTACTCTCCAGTTCTCTTTCATCACGCATTTCATTTTCATTAATTGCCAGATGCGATTGTCTAGTGTGTCTGAAATAACTTCTGGCTTTGCGATATCTTTTGCGTTCGGAATGTCAATCTGTGTGGGGAAGTCGAATTTCTGGTTATTGTTATAGAGTACCCAAAGCCAGAAACGTGTGGTATACTCTTTGTTATGAAAGTCGATATCGTGAATACTAATGATATACGCACCAATAGAAACCGTATCGGGCTTTGGCTCGTCTGTCTCTGCATCCTGCGCAAGCAGGGAAAGGGGAGCAAAAAGGATTAACAGGAGTGTAAAAAAACGGCTCATAGGGATGGAATACTCAAAAATATAGCTTTTTAAAGATTATTTGGAGGGAGTTATGAGCGACTTCGTAACTTTCGTGTCCCAATGCTATTTTCGCCTAAATTCTGAACTATGTACGAAGCTTTACTCTATTCACATTCCTACATCAGGTATGCTGTGCTTATTTTATTGATCGTGGTCGTAATCACATCATTCGTGGGCTGGCTGGGTAAAAAACATTATACCGGTACGGATAACAAGCTCAGTTTGTCATTATTCATCGCAACACACCTTCAGCTCTTGCTCGGCTTAATTTTATATGTCGTGAGCCCCTTTGTTCAGTTCAACGGCTCGACCATGAAAGACAAGATGACTCGTTATTGGACGGTTGAACATGTTTTAATCATGCTGATTGCTGTCGCGTTGATTACACTTGCCAGAATCTCAGCTAAGAAGATGTCTAGCTCGGGCGCCAAGCACAAACGACTCTTTATTTTTAACCTCATTGCACTATTGCTGATCCTCGTTGGAATTCAGATGAGTGGCCGTGGATTTTATTAATCTTTGTTGTTAACCCCATTTATGAAAAAACTTATTTTTCTTTTTGTCGCTTTACTCTCATCGGTTTCACTTTTTGCTCAGGATTTTGCTCCCCGGTATGAACTGGTCAAACTGGGTAAGGGAATTAATACGCATTATCACGAAGCAGCGCCCATCATTTCACTGGATGGCAAGAAGCTTTATTTCTTTGTACATAATCATCCGGAAAATTCTTTTGGGAAAGATGGCAGTGACGATATATGGATGTCAACACTTGATGATAAAGGAGAATGGGGTACAGCAAAACACTTAACCGCACCGTTTAACATTCACCACAGCAACCAGGTGTTTAGTGCTTTGCCGGATGGATCGCTCTTTATTAAAGGCGGCCGGAGTAAAGATTCAAAAGGGTTTTCGCTGATTAACGGAAGTTCAATTAAAGAACTTGATGTCCCTGGATTTAAAGAACTGAATAAAGGAAAATTTTATGGCGCAAGTCTTTCCTCTGACGGCAAGCACATGATTATTTTCCTGGGTACGATTGCTGGAGGCGCGCGCAGTGGGCTTTATGTCAGCAACCTGGAAGCTAATGGTAGCTGGACAGCGCCAAAGAAAATAAACATCTCCACGAAAGATGATGATTTCGGGCCTTACATCTCTTTTGATGACAAGACGTTGTATTTCGCCAGCGACCGCAACGTACCCGGCAAAAAAGGTAAAGCTGATATTTACAAAACGACACGACTGGATGACACCTGGCAGAATTGGAGTGCCCCGGTAAACATGGGCTCACCCATTAACACTGCAGCGGATGAATATTATTTTTGTATTGATCAGGTAGGTCATGTGTTCAACAGCCGTGCTAACAGTACGCTGGATGGCGGAAACCTGGATATTTTTAAGTTGATCCCGCGTGACATCAAGATCATGGTAACGGGTACAGTCTACAATGAGAAGAATCAACAGCCAATTCAAGCCAATGTTGTAGTAACAGCTGGTCAGAACCAACCAACAAATTTAAAATCATCGGTTGCTGGGAAATTTGAGACACGGATTCCCGAAGTGACCGCGTATACTATTAATGCATCACAGGCAGGATACTTACCAAAAGATGTTTCGTTAACGCTTCCAGCAGGGTTGGGGAATGACACAACAATTGTGGTGGATATTTACCTGACCCCAATTGCGAAGAAGCTTATGCTTGCCGGGACAGTTTACGACAGCAAAACCAATCAGCCTATTAATAATGCAAAGGTTGCTGCTGTATTGAAGAATGACAAGAAAGTTAATTTTAAGATTGCAGCAGCAAGCGGAAAGTACGAGCAGGAAATCAAAGCATTGGGTACCTATCGACTCACTGCTTCTGCGGAAGGTTATCTAAATGCAGCCGACAGTTCAGAAGTTGTAGATGAAGAAACAACTCCTATTATTAAAGATTTGTATCTGCAGCCAATCGAAGTTGGCTTAACGGTTCGCTTGAAAAACATTTACTTCGATTTTGATAAGACAACCTTAAAAAGCGAATCGTTTGTTGAGCTTAACAAGGTGGTTGAATTTTTGAAAAGCAATCCAAGTGTTGAAATAGAAATTTCAGGTCATACCGACAGCAAAGGCTCTGATGACTATAACTTGAACTTATCACAGGGTCGCTCACAGTCTGTTGTTGATTACATCGTGAGCCAGGGAATCGATGCATTCCGGTTAACAGCGCATGGTTACGGTGAAGGCAAGCCTATCGAAACGAACGATACCGAAGCTGGCCGCGCGAATAACAGGCGCGTAGAGTTTACGGTTGTGAAAAAGTAACCTAATAAATCTGTTTAAGTGAGATGAAGTCGTTGATGTGATCAATTACTTCATCTACCGTATCAACGGCAATCACTCTATAGGTTCCAAGCTTTTTAAAGAATTCAATCGTTAGCTTGTCCTGCTTTAGGAAGATTACCTTTTTGTTGGCGCGAATAGCTAACGAAACTTCTGAAGCTGTACCTGCAGCCATGCCGCAAACTACAATTACGTGACTGGTTAATACATTAATACTGTTTCGCGCACTGCCCATACCGGTTACAATCCGGATTTGAGTGTAGGGTGAAGCTGCTTGTGCAGTATCGCCTGGTAGAATTCCGATAGTAAGTCCGTTATGCAATGATGCGCCCCGCATAGAGGCTTCCATTACTCCGAATCCGCGACCTCCCGTTAGTAGAATCCAGCCTTGCTTGGCAATTGCTGCGCCCAGTTCAAAGGCATCTTCATTCTGGTCAGGAGTTGCTGTTTCTCCCGGCCCCATCAACCCAACAATAATTTTTGTACTCATAGCCATTACGTTAGAGCGAAGTTAATGTGCGAGTTTTGTATAACAAGCGTTAGGAATAAAGGCCAAGATTAAAAAATTATCAACTTTCTACTTTACGAAGGTTCAGCCCGTTCATTTAATACTTGTTCAGCATTTTCACGATCTGTACTAAAAATGTGAAGACGAACTCCGAACAGCAAGAGATTCTGAAGTGGATAGAGGTTGGTTAAATTTTCTTCAGTCAGAAAGCAAGGAATACCATACGCATCCAGCTTTGTCTTGGCGAGATTAGCATCAATGGAATTGTCATATTTCTTAAAAACAACGATTTGATCATTTTCCTTCATAATGCTATGTTCACAATCATAATTTACAACTTCCAATCGACACCTAAAAACTGTAAGTTTAAGATATGATTTGTCGTATTTTTTTCCTGTTGTTATTCGTGCCCTTGATTATGGAAGCTCAATCAATTACTGCTGTGCAGCAGAAAGCTCTGAACAGCTATGTTGAATATGCTAATCGATCAGGCGAAGAAGAGACAGCAGTTTTTACAAGAATTAAAGATTATTATGACGATCTACAACGCTATCGCACCAGTAAGTACAAGCAAACTATTCGTTTCTCGTGCCCGATACAGCTTGAAGATTATTACTACAATGCTGCGTTGAAAGCTTCTGTTGGACTTGATGATTCCGGACTTAAGGCTAAGTTGCAAGCTTTGCGAAAAGCCGCGGAAGATATAGATATTCAGTGTAAAACGCTGGATACGTATCACAAGCTGGAGGATTATAAAACCGATGACTACAAAAAGGCCGAAGAAATCATCAATTTATTATTGAAAGATCTTATCGATTACCGAACAAGAAGAAATGCTTTGTATTCTGCTGTTCAAACAGTGTATAACAAATTGCAAGTTTCTAAAACCGGTTCCTACGCGACAGCATTCAAGCAAATGCAGGAACGAATCGCACATGAAACGGAACTGCTTAATTCCTGGAATTTTAACCTGAATGAGAAAATACATTCGGGCTGGCCGGATGAAAAACTTAAAGCACAAATTTTAAAGTCACAAGAGCTGATTGACAAAAAAGTCTCTGTCGCAGGTATTCAATATCCGGCATCTTCGATGATTCCTTCTTTCGAAGAAGGCTTAACCATGCTTCAGCAAACTAAACGTAACGGACTGGATGGCTATAATTACGAAGCTCAAAAATCAGATGTACATAGCAATGAAGTTTACCTAAGCCTGATCAATACCTACAATGGCGTGCTGATCTCATTCTATAACACGTTTATCGGATATGCGCAGAACGACTATCGAGGATTGTTGGCGTTAACCTTTGTTCCGGCTTTTGAAATCCGTTCAGAGACAAAGAAAATAGAAAGTGATGTAAAGCATTTTGAGGATATCGTATACGCTTCGCTTGCAGTAAAACCTCAGGCAACAGCAATTACGCAAGCAACCTTTCATGCCTTGTCGAACTATGTTGATTACATCAACGAATGTGTTCGGCAAACAGATCATCTGCAACGACTATACTCAAATCTTTATGGCAGTACAAGTTATTACCGCGATCTCACATCCTACAAAGGGAAAGGCGGATTAACGTTTGAGCTTAAAGATTTTGAAATTCCTGTTTCGTATCTTCAAAAAGCAGTTGCTGAAAGTAAATCAATCCCGGAAGCCTATCGAAAATCATTGAACGATCAGGCAGAAGTTCTGAACCGGATTTTAGTGGAAATGAACCAACTCAGTATCGCATTAGATAATGAAACTGAGCAAAAAAATTATGAAAAGGATAATTTGAAGCACCTTGATGAGATTGTAATCCGCTACAAAACTATTTTCGATCTTTTTCATGCAAAGAAGGAAGTGCTGTATGGTGATGTGCGAAAAGTTTTTGAAGCGTATAAAGTAACTAATCCGGCTGGTTCTTGGAATATTTCAAGTAATGCATTGCTTCAGCTTGTAGATGCTGATAAGTCAGAATTATTTAAAGCAAAAGCTTTTTATGAAGGTGATCAGAGTCAGAAGCCTGATCCTGATAAAATTCAAACTTTAATAAGATCAGTTATCTCCGATGAATACGCGAATTTAAAAGACATTGAAAAAATTGGTAGGAATAATGGCAACTGTCCGTACACACCGTACGAAGATCTTCCGGCTGATTCAAAAAAATTCACTGAACCAGAATTTAAAGTGTCAACACTATCCGCGCTAAGCTACAGTCATCCGTATCATGGATACGTGTATATGTTTAATAATGTAGCGCGTAATTATAATAAGTTTTGTGAGCTGGCTAAAATTCCGTTGTTGCAAACCATTTATGAACCTGAGCTTTTTATGTTAGAGCATGAGCCAAATAAAAAGCAGTCACGAGAAAATTTTCCGCTGCGCAATAATCCGGTGCAAAATCAAACTGCAACTGATATTCAGGCGAATAAAGGTACTCCGGATTCGCAACCAGCATCTCCGGCAGGTCCGCAGAATACACATTCACGCGACACAATTTACATCGAGCGACACGATACAATCTGGCTTGATCGCAATCCAGACTTGTCGCGCAGCATGGAAGGCTACGCTACCAACAACATGGTTTTGCTGCTCGATGTTTCGGGTTCTATGAACCGGGCTGATAAATTGCCGTTATTGAAGAAATCAGTACTTCAATTACTGGATATGATGCGGGAAGAAGATGAGCTATCACTTGTTGTTTTTTCAGGTAAGCCTGAGGTTTTGCTTGAACCTATTTCATTTAAAGAGCAGGATAAGATCAAAAAAGCAATCGGTAAACTTCAATCAAAGGGAACAACCGATGGCAATGCAGCGTTGGCCTTAGCGTACGAGGTAGCGGATAAAAACTATATCCGTGCAGGTAATAACCGGATCATTTTGGCCACCGATGGAGAGTTCCCGGTTTCGGAAGAAACGCTGGCGTTAGTTCAGCGATTCTCGAAAGAGGATATTTTCCTTTCCATTTTTAATTTCGGAGCAGGCACAGGTTCTGCTAAATTATTAGAAAAGATCGCAAAACTTGGAAAGGGCAATTATGATCCTGTTACAAAAGAAAACGTTGATTCCAGGCTTGTGCGGGAGTTCAAATCAAAGCGTAAAAAATAGGGTTGTAACTATTTTAGAAAAAGTTCTACCAATCTGTAACAACTATCACGACCCAGCGTCTCGTTACTGGATTTGAATACATGAACCTCGAGGCTTTTCAAGAACGTGTTTTGCCAGCTAAAAACAAGCTATTTCGATTTGCCCTGCGCATGTTGGGTAATGACGATGACGCGAAGGATGTAGTTCAGGAAGTGTTGATCAGGGTTTGGAATGGCCGTGAACAAATGCACACCATCGAAAACATGGAAGCATGGTGCATGCGGATCACGAAGAATCTTTCGCTGGATAAGATTAGGTCTAACCAGCGAAGGAGTACGGATTCGCTTGATAAAAGCTTTCACATTCAGGTTACAGACAGAACGCCAGATGTTAAAACAGAACAAGGTGAAAGTATGCAACATGTAAGTCAACTGATTGCCGCACTGCCGGAAAAACAACGGCAGGTAATTCACCTTCGCGATGTCGAAGGGTACACGTATAATGAGATTTGCGAGATCATGGAGATCGATATGAACCAGGTTAAAGTGAACCTGTTCAGGGCCCGAAACTCCGTAAAGGAAAAATTGTTGAAGATGAACGCGTATGGACTATAATCAATTAGAAACGCTGATCAAAAAATACTGGGATTGCGAAACATCCCTGGAGGAAGAGGAGCGCTTACGCGAATGGTTCCGAACACACGAAGTGCCGGAGCGATTCAAAGAAACCGCTAAGCTGTTCAGTTATTTTGATGAGCAAAAACAAAAAGCAACCGATAAGCAGTTTGATGCAACGGTGATTAATAATCTACAGGCTAAGCCAAAAGGCAAAACGGTAAACCTGTGGCAAACTACACTTCGTATTGCAGCCGGAATTGCGGTTGTAGCGGCAGCAATCTTCTTTGTGCGCCAGGAACTGATCGATAAGCGCGAGATCGCAGAAATTGAAGATCCGCAACAAGCGCTGGAAGAAACAAAGAAAGCCTTTATGATGATTTCGAAAGGATTTATTGCAGCGGAAAAAGACGCAAAGAAAATCAACGTGCTGAATGAAGCAGAAGATAAAGTAAAAGAAAAGAAAAATTTATAACTAAGTATTGAAAACAATAACCATATGAAAAAGATAATTATAATATTGGCATTGATCGCAGTTGGAACTGGAGCATTTGCGCAAGGAGAAGCGGTTACGAAGTTTTTTGATAAGTATGCCGGAGATGAATCTTTCACTACACAGGCAACCATTTCAAGTAAAATGTTCAGCCTTTTTACCAACATGGATGCAACTACTGCGGAAGATAAAGAAGTGATTGAAGCAATTTCTAAACTGAAAGGCCTGCGCATTCTTGGAAAAGATAAGACCAATGGTGCACGCACGTACTACACAGAAGCATTAGCAGTTGTTGGTAAAAACAAGTACGATGAACTGATGTCGGTTCGTGATAAGGACAGGGATATGAAGTTTTACATCAAAGAAACAGCTCCCGGAAAAGTAGGTGAGTTTGTGATGCTGATCGGAAGCAATTCAGAATTTATGATCATAAGCCTTTTTGGTGAAATTGATTTGAAACAAATTTCCAAGATTGGCCGTAAGATGGATATAGGCGGTCTTGATAAGCTTGAGAAGATGCACGAGAAAAAGGATTAATTTTAGTAAACCTTTTTTTCACGCCTCACGCTTCGGGTTTGCCGGTGCGTGAGGTTTACTTTTAATTCCCTTTCTATGAAAACTATTGTCACTGTTGCGTTTCTTTTCATCACGTCAATGTGTTTGGCTCAAACCGAAACAACGAATAAGCTCGATCATGACTATTCATCCCGTACGATTTTTCTGTACAACAATACTTTGCGTATGATTAATCAGGGTGGGGATGAGGGTATTGACGATCTGATTAAAGACATCGAAAAGATGAAGATTGTTTGGATCAGCAAAAAGGAAAAGAATTTTGGATCAGAACAATATAAAAAACTGGCGACTGCTTATAAAGCCGAGAAGTTCGAAGAAATCCTGAATACTAAGTACGAAGGAAAGACCCTCAATGCCTATATCAAGGAAAAAGATGGTGACACTAAAGGAGTTGTAATAACAGTAGACGAAGGAGAGAATATATATGTCCTGGATATTGTTGGAAAAGTAGCGCTTAATCAAATCACAACATTGTTCTCTAAAATGGATAGTAATTCAGATATTGGTCAAAAGTTTAGAAGCCTGACGAATAAACAACCTTAATGGTTGTAATTCTTCGCTATTACTTTCGACTGATTTATTAAATCCATTCCCGTGCAAACAGTACTCTCCGTTAACGGACTGACCAAAGACTTTGGCAAAATCCGCGCAGTCAACAACATCGCACTTGAAGTAAAAGCCGGTCAGGTTTTTGGAATGCTTGGCCCGAACGGTAGTGGTAAAACAACCACCTTGGGTATGCTAATGGGTGTTGTAAACCCTACAGCCGGAGAGTTCACCTGGTTTGGCGAGAAGCCTTCACATCAGGTACGGAAGAAGATTGGAGCTGTGCTCGAACATCCGATATTTTATCCATACCTCACCGGACAAAAAAACCTTGAGCTGAACGCGATGATTAAGCAATGCCCGGTAGAAAATATTCCGCACGTGCTTGAATTGGTTGAGCTCACGGCTCGTAAAGACCATAAATACAAAACGTATTCGCTTGGGATGAAGCAAAGGCTTGCCATAGCTTCGGCATTGCTCAACGATCCAACCGTGTTAATCCTCGATGAACCTACGAATGGTCTTGATCCAATGGGTATCGCGGAGATCCGGGAGATCATAAAAAAAATTGCGGCTAACGGAAAGACAATCATTTTAGCCAGTCACCTGTTAGATGAGGTGCAAAAGGTATGCACACACTTTGCCATTTTGCAGCGTGGAAATCTAATCCACTCGGGTCCGGTTGCCGATGTTGGCCGAGGAACTGAAACGGTTGAAGTAAATGCCGAAGTAGAGAATCTGAATGAAATCTTGTTGACATTTTCCGGAACATCTTCTATCAACAAAGAAGAAGGTGTTTATCAGGTTTCATTACGTGATGGGTTTCATGGTAAAGATTTAAACAAATTTTTGTTTGAAAAAGATATCGTGGCTTCGCACCTTGTGACGAAAAAGAAAAGCCTCGAGAAACAGTTTCTTGAAATTCTGGCTAACAATCCTCAAAAGTAATTGCCATGCTGCACCTGCTGAAAATAGAGCTCAAAAAAATGACTAGCTACCGCACGTTTTGGGTAGTCTGCGGATTGTATTTTTTAACCATTGGCTTTTCAACGGCCAGCGGTATGGAGTTTTTAAAATGGCTCGCAACACTAATCGAGGGATTTGGTGAAGAGATTAATATTGACCGGATTCCATTGTATCATTTCCCGGATGTTTGGCTAAACCTGATTTGGTGGAGCGGTTTTTTCAAAGTACTGATCGGGATTATGGTTGTAATCTCCATCACCAATGAATATTCGTACCGGACATTACGCCAAAACATTATTGATGGCTTAAGCCGATGGGAATTCCTGGCATCAAAAATTCTGTTAAATGTTTTGCTCAGCCTGTTAAGCGTTGTACTAATTTTCATCATCGCTGCTATAACCGGTTTTATTTACACTCCGGATATCAACTGGAAATACGTTTTCACGGATATTGAATTCTATTTTGTATACTTCCTGGAAGTATTTGAATACTTATCCTTCGCATTGTTGTTAGGCATTTTAGTTAAACGTTCAGGCTTGACAATTATCCTGCTCTTGCTTTCGTATATGCTGGAGCAAATCATTAAGGTTAATGTTGACGATATCGCTCCAGGCTTAATTCCATTTTTTCCGCTTGAATCTATTACAGCACTGGTTCCCATGCCACTGTACCGCTATGCACTTATGGAAATTCAGGATTATGTGAAGCTCAGTTCAGTAGCGATTGCGCTTGGCTGGACGTTCATCTTTAACTACCTAAGTTACTTCACACTTAAAAAGGCTGATATTTAATCTTCTTTTTCAGGTTCTTCATCTTCACGTTTTTTATCGACTTGTTCTGTCGCGATTCTTTTATTCTGATATTGTTCTCGTGTAATGGGTAAAAAGTGTCCGGTTAGTCCAACAGCAAAAGCCGCCATAAATAGAAATAGTACGTACGCTGCCAGTCGCAGGGCTTTCAGTAATTTTTTCATAAAGAACTATTGTGACTGTGTTCTCCAGTCAGTTATTGAAATAGATAATTGAAATGTGCCGCATGTTGCGACAGTTGAGGATAGAATTATCCTTTTGTGAAAGTCAATGCGTTGGCACTGCGTGGCGTGTAAACAAGCTTTGTGGAAAGTTCAGGTTTTAAAAAGAAGCGGAGTTGTATTTCAGTTTGATAAAATTCTACCCAAATGCGTGCTTGATGATATGTTACTGAATAGCGTGTGCTAAGAATACCAGAATTCAAAAGAAAATCAATCGTAAGCTGCGTACGCAGATGCTGCTTAAAGGAAGTGGTCCGTTTTGAAATGCTTCGGCTTGAAATCCTCGCCTCAGTTTCAACTTGTTTGCTTTCGGGCGTGGGAGTAGCAGATCCTGAAAAAGCCAACAGGCTGAGCAAGATCGTCAAGCTCATAACCCAGACTGAAACTCGAGGTTGCTTTACAGGATTTTTGGTAAGCATACTTAAAGGTAACATTTTCAAATGTAAATGCTTACTATAATGTAGATGCTAATTACCGGCCTTTCACATTAAGATTTGTATATTGATGTGCATGAGCAGAATAGACTATCGTGAAATGTCCTTATCTGAGGTGATTGAAGAATCAAATCTTATTGTAGAGGTTAAGTTTTTAAAATCGTATCAGGAGGAAGTTGCCATTGCTCATAAAGACTCAAAATCTCCAACTGAAAAATTTCCGCCCTTTATCAAGAAAGGAGATGTGTTTAAGGTTATCAGGGTTTTGAAAAATGAGGGTAAAATAAAAGTACCCGAATCCATCAACGTGCCGAATGAAAACTGGCGCAGATTCTTAGGCCAGCATAAGGAGCAGCATCTTCAGGCCCCTTCTAAATCCTATGCTGTGCCTGAATATATTTCTACGCTTAAGACTGCAACTAAAGCTACTGTTCTCTTCCTGAATCATTTTCAGGATATGTATGAGTTTACGGCACAAAACTCCTGGGAGGGTAAAGCTGAATTGGAAAAGATTGAAATGCTGATTGAGGGCTAAGTACAAATGGGAAAATGAGAGCAGACGAGCTTGCGCCCACCCGCTACTCACTCCCTTGTCAACTATTTCTTCTTCATGTTGAATGTATAGCCAACGCTAACATTTAAAAAGAACGGTGTATTGGATAATCCGATGTTATTAACCTTGTGCGTTTCGGTTTGCTGCGTGCGTTCGTTGAAGTATTCATACGTATCACCTTTCAACGAGCTTCCAACATTTGGCCACCAGCGGGCACTGGGTGCGATCGTTAATCCGCGCAATGCATTTTCTTTCTTCTCGAACGGAGTCCAGCGGTAGTACGCCCCCAATCCTAATGTATAAGTGTTGTATTTTTTGATTCGTCCTTCCGCTGATTTGAACTGATGATCGTAATACATTTCCCACATGTGCATTTTAGGTTCTACACGAAGGTTAAAGCGTTCGGTAAACCGATATCCAACACCAATGCCTAATGAATTGATAACATGAAAAGCGAGTTGCTGATCTTGCGCTTCTTTTGTAACCAGATTATCCCGAAACTCAAGGCCAAAGCCATGGGAGTATTCGAAGACGAATTTCTTTGTCCAGTAATCCACTTCGAAATTGAATCCGCCCAATACGAGCGGTTGATTTAATCCAAAAACTACACTGATTTCTGGTTTTTTTGCCTGCTGTGCATTAGAAGCTATAGCAACAAAAAAGAATAATACGGGGAGTGTTAACTTTTTCATACGTTTTGTTTGGTGAGAAAACGGACAAAACGTTGCCTCCGATGAGGACATTTGTCTATTTCCGCTGGGCGCGGATCCGGCTCAAATGGCGCGGGTGAACCCCAAGCATGGAGGCTAAATATTTATCGGGCACTTCCTGGATAAACCCCGGTTGGTGCTGCTGCATCCATTGATATCGCTCTTCAGCAGATTTCGCGATCAGGTTAAACACGCGCTCTTCCATGCCCACGTAATTAGCTTCTATAAACCGTGTCCACATGTTGCGGATAAATTCATGCTGATCATATAAGGCTAACCAAGTAGCACGCGGCATGATTAGCATTTCAGTAGCTTCCATCGCCTGGATGTTCTCCGGAGCAGGTTGTTGCGAAATGAAACTACTCAGCGAAGCAACAAAGTCATTCGTTAACGCAATCCAGCGGGTAACTTCACCGTCTTTCGTATTATAATAGAACCGGCATTTTCCTTTTGTAATGATTCCAATTTCCGTGCAGACTTGTCCTGCTTTCACGAATAATTTTCCGGAGCGTAGTTTTTTCTGAGAGACAAATCCTTCGGCCATTATTTTAGCCTGTGATTCTGTGAGACCAAGCTGAACAAGCGCGTTTATCATCGTTGACTTTAGTCATATTACATTACCAATCCTTGCAGCCTTCAGTTTCTATCGAATATGCAAGCATCGCAATTTTCCAGTCTCCTGTATTATCTTTCGCAAAGGTTAAGATGTCAATTCCGCAATGCGAAAATTTTTCATTAACCCAGAGATCGTAAGGAACCCAAGCCATCGCAATATCATTATGCACTTCAACTTTAACACCCTTATCGCGCATCCGCTCCTTAACAGTATTTTCTTTATTATAAAATGTTTTTCCTGTTATAAATCTTGAACGAAACACGAGTGAATCTTGTCGTTTACCGACTACGAAATTATATGCTTTTGGGTGAAAATATTTTTTCCAGGTAACGGTATCATTTTTCTCAAGTGCAATAAAGACGTTTTGAATAATAGTGAGAATTTCTTTATCATCCTGTTGCGCTATACATAGCGATGAGGCTGAAACAAAGAATGTGAGGAAAAGAATTATTCTCTTCATGTTTTATGAATTGTATTTAATAATCAAAATAATGACTTCTTATATAAGCTAAATCTCCTTCTTCACCACCAGCAAATAATAACCCTTATCCATTTCCAAATAACCCTGCTCGTAGCAGTATTTGTAAAGTTTACCTTCTTTGGTCGTAAACGTACTGGTAAAGTACTTAAAATCGAACCCTTTCTCCAGCAGCTTTTCTCGACTTATGGAAACTGTTTTTGTGGTAGGGTTTAACTCCATTAAAACCCGCCTGTTTTTGCGTAGGGCATTGTTAACATTGCGTACATAATTGGTCTCATCGCTGTTCAGTTTGTTGTTATAATTGATCCTGCATTGGTCGGAACAGAATTTTTTGTCGGCCCGGCCAACAAGTTTTTCTCCGCATTCCAAACAAACCTTTTCTGCTGTTTTTGCCATGATTTTGAAGGTTTTAAACGATTCCTGTAACCGTCTGTAAACGTTTACAAACGAATATAATCGAAAGTAATTGATTAACATACGACTAACGCTTTTTTCTCGGCAGACATTTGCATCGTCAATCGGGAATAACCGGTCGACATCCAAAAAAGTATGTTAAACAATTTAAATAGTACAAGTATGAAAAGTTTGAGAAACAGTGTGCAGTTGATCGGTCGCTTAGGTAAAGACCCGGAAGTGAAAACGTTTGGCGACAAAAAGAAGGCTTCCTTCTCCATCGCTACGTCTGAATCCTACAAAAACGCGAAAGGCGAAAAAGTAGAAGATACCCAATGGCACAACGTTGTGATCTGGGGTAAGCTTGCCGGTGTTGCCGAAAAGTATCTCAAGAAAGGTCAGGAGGTAGCCGTTGAGGGCAAGCTCGTACACCGCGATTTTGAAACCGACAAAGGCGAGAAACGCTACATCACGGAGATTAACGTGAATGACCTGGTGATGCTGGGTGGGAAACAATAATTCCAAACCACCAATTAACAATGTGGTAAGGCCATCCGATTGGGTGGCCTTTTTTGTTTACACCTTCGCGGCCCTGTGCCGCGATCTCCTTGTAGTATTACAAGGGATGCCGGAACAAGTCCGGCATTAGTATTTATACACTACCTCCCATCAAAAACCGTTAACCACCAATTACAGGTTACCGTTTTAACCCTTAACTTCGCCACAATGAGTTTTTTATATCCTGCGTTTTTGTGGGCTTTGACCGCCCTTTCGATTCCGGTCATTATTCACCTTTTCAATTTCCGAAAGACTAAACGCGTTTATTTTTCAACCACCCGCTTTTTGCGCAACGTGCAGGAAGCCACTACGTCTAAACGCAAGCTCAAGCATTACCTCATCTTGGCTTCGCGAATTTTGTTTTTGCTCTTTCTTGTATTTGCCTTCGCACAACCAATCATTCCGGCTAGCGAACAGTTCTCAACAAATCGCAATATTTCAATCTACTTAGATAACTCATTAAGCATGTCAGTGCCAGTAGGTGAGAAGACAAGTGCGTTGGATGCGGGTATCGGCTACGTGAAAAGAATTGTTGAAGTATTTCCGCCCGATACACGATATCGATTGCTCACAAATGATTTTGCTCCATTCTCAAATTCATATAAAACAAAAACAGAAGTTATCGATCTGCTTACGCAAGTTCGATTATCACCGGTAAGCCGGAGTTTGAATGAAGTTAAAGAGCGGATTCAAAATCTTTCACGCGTGCAAGCATCAGGTGAAGTTTTCTGGATCTCGGATTTTCAACAATCTACGGTCGGATCATTAAACCCTTTGGTGTACGATACAACTCAACGTTGGCACCTGGTTCCGTTAACATATCAGAACAACACAAACATTTTTATTGATACAGCTTATCTCGAAAATCCGTTTGTGGTTGGCGGTGAAAAGAACACGCTACACATCCGCATGCGCAACGATGGTGAAAAATCCGTTGAACAATTATTGGTGAAGCTTTCGGTAAACGGAATTCAAACCGGAACAGCATCGGTTAACATTGCTGCAAAAGGTGTTGTTGAAAGTTCATTCGATTTGACAACCGGATTAAATGGTGTGAGTCGTGCAACGGTAAGCTTTAATGATTACCCGGTAAGCTTTGATAATGAGTTCTATCTCGCGCTTAATTTTTCTGAAAAGATCCGCGTACTGGAAATTAAAGATCAAAATCTCATCACACCGATAGAAAGAGTGTTTGGAAATAAACAGGTGTTCGCATTCCGCTCATTCACCGTAAGCAATTTCAATTATAGTTTATTGGATGAAGCTGACCTGGTAGTTGTAAACGGCATTGATCGTTTTGATGCTTCGTTGTCTGCGTCATTAAGAACATACGTGGATGGAGGCGGAGCATTATTCGTAATCCCCGGCACAGCGCCTGATGTGTCATCGTATAAGAGTTTACTTCGTATCGCAACCTTGAATCCGGTAAAAGCAACTCCTTTAGCTGAGCTTGATTATCCAGATTTCAAAAATCCGTTCTTTGAAAATGTTTTTGAAGAACGTTCTGCTAGGTTGGCTATGCCACAGGCAACGAAACTTATTGATTGGGGTGCGGATCGGTCAGCGATTCTGAAATTTAAGAATGAGCAACCGTATTTATCGATCCTCAATCAGCAAGGAAGGATTTACGTCTTAGCCGCTCCGCTGGAAAATGAGTTTACTTCACTTCATAACTCAGCCTTGTTCGTACCGATTATGTACCGCATGGCAGCCTCTGGTAAAAAGAGTGAGGTGCGACCCTACTATTCTCTAAATGAATCGTTCATAACCCTGCGGCTCGATAGCATTGAAGGCGAACAACCGATGAAACTCGTGGGCGAACAGGAGATTGTTCCTGCACAACGCAAACTCGCAGATCAGGTAATCATGGACTTGCCGCGTTTCAGCATGAATGCCGGGTTTTACAAAGTGACTCACGAACGCGATACGGTCGGATTACTGGCTTTTAACCTCAATAAATATGAATCGTTACTCGGTCAGTATTCCGGTGAGGCGGTAAAACAGCAGCTTGGCAACCCGCAAAGCATCAGTATTTTTGAAGCAAATTCAGAAGAGGCTTTCAGCAACGAAATAAAAGCGAGATATTTGGGGAAACCATTATGGAAATACGCGCTGATTCTCGCGCTTTGCTTCCTTTTGGCTGAGATTCTCCTGATCCGATTCTTAAAATGAAGATACTTATCCAGGCCGCCAAAATCCTCGACAGTAACTCTCCATTCCATAAAAAAGAAAAAAACGTCCTCCTTCAGAACGGACGGATAACCGAAATCGGTGATAAAAACTTCCAGGCTGATAAGATTATAAAGGCAGAAGGCATGATCCTTTCTACCGGCTGGTTTGACTTGGGCACCCATGTCGGTGATCCCGGACTTGAACATAAAGAAGATATTGAGTCGGTAAGCAAAGCTGCAGCCGCGGGAGGCTTTACCGAGATTGCCACGCTGCCGAATACATCGCCCAGCATTCAAACCAAGAACGATGTCAGCTATCTCAAAAAGAATAACTACAATCGACTTGTACAGATTCATCCGCTTGCTTCGGTAACAAAAAATAATAAAGGCGAAGAGCTCACCGAAATGATCGACCTGCACGAAGCGGGCGCGGTTGGATTTACGGATGGACTCAAGCCGATCTGGCACACGGATATTTTCCTGAAGTCGCTTCAATACTTACAGAAGTTTAACGGAGTATTGATCGATCACCCGGAAGACATCTGGCTGAATATGTTCGGTCAAATGCATGAAGGTTTGAACAGCGCTTTACTCGGATTGAAAGGAATGCCGAGCATAGCTGAAGAGATTGCGATCAGTCGAAACATAAAACTATTAACCTACGCAGGCGGAAGACTTCACCTTTCACGACTGTCAACTTCCAAATCGATCGGATTGGTTCGTGCAGCGAAAAAGAAAATGAATGTGAGTTGTGATATTGCAGCTTACCAGGCGTTGCTGGATGACAGCATGCTTTCAACCTTCGATACAAATTATAAAACAAATCCACCGTTGCGTGAGAAGAGTGATAACGATTCACTCATTAAAGGCTTGCAAGACGGAACCATTGATGTGATCTGCTCAGGTCACACGCCACAGGATGACGAAAGCAAAAGCATCGAGTTCGATCATGCCGATGCCGGGATTATTAATCTGCAAACATTCGCAGCAAACCTTGTAGCACTTTCAGAAGAAGTGAAGTGGGATCAGCTCATTGAAAAAGTTACCAATGGTCCACGTGCTGTGTTGGGACTGGAACAACCCGTTATAGATGTTGAGGCAAAAGCAAATCTAACATTGCTCGATCCAAACCGTAGGTGGACACTTGACGAAAAAACCAATTTTTCAAAATCAAAAAACTCACCTTGGTTTAAGCAATCGCTCACCGGTAAAACGGTAGCGGTGTTTAATAATGATAAGCAGTGGCTTGATCTGTAATGAAAAAATCTCCTTTAATAAGCATTGCAATTCGAAATGGTGCGCTAACCGGAGTGTTAGCGATTGTGCTATTAGCGGTGATGTACTATCTAGGTCGTCACCCGTTAATGATTGCACCTTTTCTGGATTTCCGGATTCTACTGCTCGGGGTTTTTGTTTTTTTTACGCTTAAAGAATTTCGCGACAGTTATCAGAATGGTGAATTGCATTTCTGGCAGGGAATGGCAGGCGGATTTATTATGGTGATGGTTGCTGCAACACTTGCGTCCACGCTGCTTTGGATTTTTACGCTCATCGAATCAGATTTTATTCCGGAGTACGTAAAGAGCATGACAGAATACTTGAAAACATTCCCAAAAGAGGACATTGAGCGTATCGGAAAAGATGCATATGAGCGTAATTTAGAAACCCTTCCTTCGACTAATGGAAAACAAATAGCCGCCTCATACTTTATACAGAGCATGGTTATCGGCTTTTTTGTGACGATTATTTTATCGGTAACTTTAAGAAAGCAACCTAAAGCTTAAATCATTATGGAAACCAGCGATTCCAATCAACCCACGCTAATCAGTCATGGCATCAAGTTTGGCGCAATCCTCTCGGCCCTCAGCACCATTATCGTTCTAGGTTTGTATGCTGTCGATTACACCATTATGGCCACACTAGGATTCGTTCTTATTGTAATCGCAATAGGAATCGGCTTCGTTATTTATGCGGGAATCAATTATAGAAAATCTATTGGCGGATATATTCCTTACGGACAGGCGTTTTTGCATTGCCTGATTGTATTGGGTGTTTCAGGATTGATATCGATGGCATTTAATTTTATACTCTATAACGTTATTGATCCTGAGCTTCCGCAAAGGCTCAGTGAAATCATTATTGCAAATCAGGAAGATTTGTTGACGAACTTTAATACTCCGCAACGCGATATCGATATTAAGATCGCTGAAATGAAAGAAGATGTGCCAAACAATTTTACTACAGTTGGTCTTATTCTTGGATATTTTAAAGCCTATATTGGCTACATAATCATTGCTTTGATCGCAGGCTTGATCGTTCGTAAGAACAAGCCTGTAACTATTTAAATTAAACGCTTAACCCAAACCTTACAATTATGGAAGAAAATAAACTCAACACCCCGTTGGATTCTACGAGTCCACAAAATCAGGCAACACCTGGTTTAATGAACAATGCTGTTAAAAATGGCCTTATCCTTGGCGGTATCAGTATCGCAATGGTGCTCGTGATTTATGCCATTGACTATACCGTGCTGGTGCAAATGAAAATGATATTATTTTCATTGATAATTTCTGTTGGATATGCAGTGTACGCTGGTATTGCATATAGAAAAGAAATTGGTGGGTATATCTCCTTTGGGAAAGCTTACCAACACGGATTCATAATGTTTGTTGTGTCAAGCATTTTATATACATTATTTACTTTCCTTTTGTATTATGTTATTGATCCTGAACTCCCGGCTAAATTGACCGAAGCGTCACTTGCTAACACCGAAGAGATGATGCGTGGCTTTGGCATGCAAGAAGATCAGCTTGATGAAGCAATGGAAAAAGCCAGAGAAAGTACGGCTAATCAATTCTCTCCTGGTAAAATGGCATTGGGACTTGTTTTTGGTGCGATCGCAGGCGCTATATTTGCGCTTATAAGCGGGGCTATTGTAAAGAAAAACCGACCTGTATCGTTCTAAATGCCAAAAAGTAAATACGACATCTCAATCGTTATACCGGCAAAAGATGAGGAGGAATCTCTTCCAGAGCTTTGCCAATGGATAAGCCGTGCGTTAACTCCGCACGGCTTTTCATATGAAGTAATTTTCATTGACGATGGCAGCACGGACAGCACGTGGGATGTCATCGAAAAAATCTCCAAAGAAGATTCACACATTAAAGGCATCCGGTTTAACCGGAATTACGGCAAATCTGCTGCATTACAGACTGGCTTTCGGGCTACTCAGGGCGATGTGGTCATTACCATGGATGCAGATTTACAGGATAGTCCGGATGAAGTGCCTGATCTTTATAAAATGATCAAGCAGGATGGCTATCATCTTGTATCGGGCTGGAAAAAGAAACGTAACGATCCGCTTTCTAAGACCATTCCATCAAAATTTTTTAATAAAGTTACGAGCATCATCTCGGGCATTAAGCTGCATGATTTCAATTGCGGACTTAAAGCTTACGATAAGAAAGTTATAAAGAACATCTCTGTGTACGGAGAAATGCACCGTTACATTCCAGTGATTGCTAAGTGGGCAGGTTTTAAAAAGATCGGAGAAAAAGTAGTTGAACACCGCGCGCGTAAATACGGCTACACCAAATTTGGCTGGGAGCGTTTTATGAATGGCTTCCTGGATTTGATATCGATAACCTTTGTAAGTAAGTTCCGTCAAAAGCCGATGCACTTTTTTGGCTTGCTAGGAACAATCTCTTTTTTGATAGGCTTTATTTTTACCGTGAAGATTTTCTGGGATAAGTTCGATTCCTATTACATCTCTAAGATTCCATTGAAGCGAACCATCACCGAACAACCACTGTTTTTCCTGGCATTGGTAGCGATCGTTATTGGAGTTCAGCTTTTTGTTACGGGCTTTCTCGCGGAAATGATCGCGATGCAGTCACTCTCCAAACGTGATTATCTGGTGATCAGCAAAGTTGGATTGGAAGAACACGAAGAAGTTAAGGCTTAGTTAACCGGCCGTAAATACCAATCTTTCAGTACTTTTACGGTAATGCAGCATCCGAAATATTCTGTTATTGTTCCGGTTTATAATCGTCCAGACGAAATAAACGAGTTGCTGCAAAGCCTCACACTTCAACAATACCGAAATTTTGAAGTAATCATCATTGAAGATGGCTCAACAAATCCATGCCGTGACGTTGTTGACACCTTTCGCGATAAGCTTCAGCTTGAATATGTTGTTAAGCAAAACTCCGGCCCAGGCCCAAGTCGGAACGTTGGTTATGCGATGGCAAAAGGTGATTACCTGGTTGTGTTTGATTCAGATTGTATAATTCCCCCCGAATATTTCAACGTTGTTGAAGAAGCATTGACTAAAGATTCTTTTGATGCCTGGGGTGGTCCTGACCGGGCGCATGAAAATTTCACGTTACTGCAACGCGCAATGGCCTACAGTATGTCTTCAGTTTTAACAACTGGCGGAATCCGTGGTAATAAGAAAAGCGTAGGCTCCTTTCAGCCCCGAAGCTTTAACATGGGCATCTCCCGAAAAGTGTTTGAAAAGACAAACGGTTTTAAGTTTAATCGCTTGGCGGAGGATATTGAGCTCAGCATCCGCATGCGAAAGCTGGGGTTTAATGTTGTGCTGTTAGCGGACGCATTTGTGTATCATAAGAGAAGAACCAGCCTGAAACAGTTTTACCACCAGGTTTCATCTTTTGGAAAGGGGAGAGTTCAGGTCGGACGTGAACATGCTGGCGAGGTAAAACTTACGCATTGGTTTCCGGCAGTTTTCCTGATTGGATTATTTTCACCATTGTTGTTATGGATGATCAGTGGGAAACTGGCTATGATGGTGGTGATCCTCTACATCATTTACTTTGCAGGGGTCTTCATAGATTCGTGGCGCGTCAATAAGAGCTTGTCTGTTGCTTTCCTGAGCATTCCTTCCGCATTCGTGCAACTTACGGGGTATGGGTCAGGCTTCCTAAAGCAGATTTTTGGACTGAGTAAATAACCGCTCTGGTAACAAAACTTTCAAATCTTGCGGATTTAGTCGATATTTCTAATCAATCTGATTAAAATATGAATCCCACTCGATTGCTCATAGTGTTGGCACTACTGCTTCTGGCGCATATAGGCGTTGCTCAAGCACCCTTATCGTCCGGATATTACGTGGTGGTAGCAGCGTACAAGAACACACGCGAAGCATATGCAAGTAAATACACCGAAGGATTAAAAGCTAAAGGTCACGATGCGCATTATGGATTAAGTAAATCCGGAAAGCTTTACCTCGTGTACGTTCATTATGATGACGTTCGCAGTGAGTCGTTAACCGAAATGAAAGGTGAGCGCAAAAAGGGTGAGTTCCCGGATGCCTGGGTGCGCGTTGTAAAAGGTGTTCAACCTCAAGCAGAAGTAGCAAAAGTTGAAACCGAAAAAGCTCCTGTCACAACGACTGCAACTCCCGCAATACCCAAGGAAAATAATACGACTCCAGTTCCTGAGCCAGTACAACCTGTTGTTCAAGCTTCGCCAGAAAAGACACCTGAACCTGTTTCATCCAATGTTCCGGAAACACCCCCCGCGGCAGTTTCTGAAAAACCAGCTATCGAGCCTGAAGTACCCAAGAACGTATTCCAGGGAACATGGGCGTATTTAAACCTCAACTATTCAACCCGAAATGAACAGGTGTATGGAGAAATTCAATTGGTTGATACAGAACGCAGTCGCCTTATTGAAACCGTAAAAGGTAATCGCGTAGTTATTCTGCCCGATCCCAAAAGTAAATCTGATCAACTGACATTAATTGCCGATGTTTTCGGATATCGAAAAGTGCAACATGAGATCAAGTATCCATTAACAGTCGCGGATACAACACAGGATTTTATTACGCAGGGCGACTCAGCGCTCGTAATTACATTTGACCTCATTCGTTATCATCGGGGTGATGTTCAAACGCTATATCACGTTTACTTCTATAATGATGCAGTGATTATGCTGCCGGAATCAAAATATGAATTGAATAACCTGGTGCAGATGATGAAGGAAAATCCAAATTACCGGATTAAACTTCATGGACATTCAAACGGTAATCACAGCGGAAAAATTCTTGCATTGGGGCCTGAGAAAAACTTTTTCGACATGGAAGGAACTGTACAAGGACAGGGTTCAGCGAAAGATCTTTCCGGTCAACGTGCAGGTGTTATTAAAGAATACCTCGTCACAAACGGCATTGCAGCTGATAGAGTTGAAGTAAAAGCCTGGGGCGGAAAAAAACCAATCTTTGATAAGCATAGTGTCAACGCCAAGAAAAATGTTCGCGTTGAAGTTGAGATTCTAAATGAATAGATCGTGCCCTACTTGAGCTTTGTCAAATAAAGATTAGCTGCAATTTTTTCAAGTAATGAATCAGGCAAAATGTTCGAGAATTTTACCGTCAGGTAATTCACCAATCCGGGAATACTCTCGGATTTTTTATTGAACATCGCGCTTAATCCTTTTTTTGCCACCTCTTCTGCGGGCATTTCAAATTTCTTTGCTGTTTCTTGCATGGCTTCCATTCCGGCTTGTTGAATGAAATTGGTTGCCATCGGTCCAGGACTTAAGCACGTAACAGAAACATTAGTCTTGCGCAGTTCATAGCGAAGTCCGCGTGAAAACGATTTAACAAATGCTTTGCTGGCAGCATAGAGTGCCATCGTTGGAACTGCCTGATAAGCCGCTGTACTCGCAACGTTCATGATATAAGCAGCAGGTTGTTGCTTTAATAACGGAAGCAATGCATGTGTCAGGTTTACCAGCGAACCGGTGTTCACCTGCAACATTAGCTGCTGCTGATCGATTGACAGCGTATCGAAAAAACCCCAACATGCATACCCGGCATTGTTGATAAGCACAGAAGGATTGAATTGGCCCTGTTGACACCAGTCGTGAATCGCTTTGCTTGAACGGGCATCGCTTAAGTCGAGCGCAAGGCTATAGGCCTGAACATTATATTTTTCGGAAATATGATCGGCAAGTTCAGCCAGAATTTTTTCTGAGCGTGCTATTAGTAGGAGATCATATCCTTTTGCGGCAAGCTGATGCGCGAGGGCTTTACCCAAGCCCTTGCTGGCACCTGTTATTATCGCTTGCTTCATTATTATTTTGCCAGCTTTCCTAAACGCTGGTATAAGAGTGTTTTACTGTTCTCGTCTTTGATCATGTACTCTCCGCAAATTACAGGTACATACATTACCTGTCTACGGCTCGTTTCACCAAGAATAGATGATTGCTCAACGCGGTGCCACAAACGGCCATCGTGAATCGTTAAATCACCGGCTTTAGTTAGTAAGCTCATTTCATCTTTATCGGCATCGTGATCCATGAAATACCGCTTTCTGAATAACAGTTTAAATAAACCTTGCTTATGGGTACCGGCAAGAATTTTAAGTCCGCCATTGTTGGGAACGGCATCTGTTAAGTGAACACCAACGTTCAACATTGGCATAATTCTTTTTCCGTAGAACACATCACGTAAGGAGTCTGTATGCCAGCCTAAGCGTGAAAAGTTACTGCTATCGATGTTGATATAGTGATTGATCACTAATCCGTCCTTTTCATTTTCACCCATGCGTGGATTTTTGGCATGTGGTCCAAGTAATGGATAAAGCGAAGTAAAGCGCGGATCTTGGATGAACTCGTGCAATACATCGCTGTGCTGCGAGCTGAAGGCAAAGCGCTGAACAATTGGTCTGCCATCAATATCCTTCCCCCATTTAATGGGTACTCCGTTTACTTTCTCTACGTTCTGCTCTGCCCACTTCGTCTCGATTGCGCGCATTTCTTTTTTGAAAAGGTCAACCGTATCCTGATTGATGAACCCCCGGAAATGCAGGAAGCCATGATCCTCAAAAAATTTGATGTGCTCAGACTTCAGTGGAGAGGTAAATTCAAAAATTGGATAATCCTTCAATTTCATAGTTTTTCTAGCATGTTTTTGGGTAATAACGTTGATTTCGAGCTTTTGGCCACGTTTCAACGCACAAATTTACCGCAATATTACCAAACTAAGATGCGTATGTAAGACGATTACCTTCCCAAGGGTATTGGGCGTTTAACGAGCAGAAAATGGTTCTTTTGAATCTTTCCGAGCATGTAATTTTGAAACCGAAAAAAATGCCAGGGCTGCAAATACCGGGGCAGCCAAAACGTCTATGGTGTAATGGGCATGTTGAAGCAAAACCATTGACCCTATTACAGCCGAGCCAATCAGTACAACAATTTTTAAACTTCTGAATGGAAGTCCTAACCCTAACAACACGAGAATGCTTGTATGCCCGGAGAAGAAAAGATCTTTGGTAATTGTTTCTTGGTAGAAAAAGTACTCTACAAATGGATCGCTCAGAAGAGCCATATCCGCTGGTGGTTCAAGCGGCACAAAATACATAGTAATAAATCGCAATAAGGTCAACAAAATGTAAGCCTGTAACGTTATGAGAAAGTTATTGGGACTTTTAAGAAGCGCGATAACACTGACAACAATCAAAAGATAAAGAATGGAGAAAATCCAAACAGATAAATCAACAGCCGGAAGAACTGTTAAAAGATAATCGTTAAGCAATGCGCCTTCACGGTTTTGAACGTATTGAAATACGCGAGGTGCTGCCCAGGCACATGTGAACAGTGCTAGAATTGAAATTATTATTTCAATTCGAAAACTTTTACCTTGCAAGGCAGATCGCCAGGCACTTTTGGCAGAAGAAATCGTAGCGTTCGAGCGGCTCATTTTTTAAAAGTAGACACTAAAAACGGAGTAAAGAAATATTCGGAATGAAGGCTGTATTATTGATTTGCATCGCTGCATGGTTTGGTTTTAACACGGCCGATTTTCCAGTACCTCCACGTACCAAGCAGTCTCTTTTCTACATTCACCGAAACCTGAACAATCACTCGGTTGTCTACGATGTCAATCTCACAAAAAAGGGAACTATAGATTCTGAAAATCCTTTTAAAATTTACTGGGTTCGCTATGGAGAGAAAAATAAGTACCGAGAGCTTAATTATATGGAGCGTACATTCGCCTATGGACTTAAAGCTGAACCCTTAGGGCAAGGAAAATACCGTGCTTCGTTTGTGGCCAAGAAGGAAAAGACAATTGATGTTTACCTGGACGAAAAAGGTCAAGCAACAGCCTTGATGAAAATTGACAATAAAATCTCTAAACTTGTAAAAATATTCGTGCAGGTAGCAGAAGACGGGTGGTGGCCAAAGGTGGCGTATGTTGAGTTTTTTGGTACAGATTTTAAAACAAATGTGCCGACTTACGAAAAGCTGCTGATTAACTAACTTTACTTTTTACCTAAACAACATGATGCCCCGCGTTCTCAGAAGTTTTTTCCTGATCATTAATTACAAGACATTGATTATTACTGTACTCGCGGTAGTATCAACGTACATCTGTTTTCACTTCAACTTTATTGCCAAATTCCCAGATATGCTCGTTGGGGTGGCAATCGTGTTTCCGGTAGTATTTTCTATTGGCTCGGCCTATAACCGGAGAGAAGTAGCGTTACAGCGTTTTTCGGATTTTAAAGGTCATGCCATTGCGTTGTTCTATGCAACACGTGATTGGCCGCTGGATAAAAATCATGATTTGCCTGCCCGCACCCGTGGTGAAGTTCAGGAACTTTTGGTGTTAATCCGTACCATGTTTGTTAACTCAAAACGAAAGGATTGGGAGCAAAGTGAAAAGGACATATATGAACATTTTTCGAAGCTGTCAATTCTTACTCAGGAGCTGCGCAATTACGGCTGCCAAAGCACGGAAGTTTCGCGCGTAAGCCAGTACGTAAGCAAGATGATCATTGCATTTGATAACCTTAAAATTATTCAAGTATACCGTACACCAATAACACTTCGTGCCTACAGTAAAGTATTTATTTACATCTTCCCGATTATTTACGGCCCTTACTTTGCAAGCACGTTCAAGGATTACTCCGATCATATGCTCGGCTATGTTATGCCGATTCTTTATAGCTTCATTCTTGTGAGCTTGGATAATATTCAAGATCATCTCGAAAATCCATTTGACGATGTGGGTGAAGATGATATCCGTATCGAGGAACGCGAAATCATCGCGCTTATGAAATAATATGGAGCAACCTAAAGACGATCTGGCTACTAAAAGAAAAACCTGGCTGATTGCTTTTATTGTTTCCCTGGTCTTCCTTTCAATTTTTTGGTCGATCGATGCTTCTGTTTTTTATATCCTGACAGGACTATCAGCCTTTTGTTTTTATATATTCCTGCAAAACAGAAGGCCTTCAGGTGAAAGAGAGCCTTCACCCGAAAAAACGTATCAGCAAACGTATTACCCAAAGCCTTCTTTCTGGGATGAGCTTACGTATATGTTTAGCAAGCAATCTTCATCACGCAATCGTGTTGATCAATCCAAGCTTATCAGAATTATTATTGCGATTTTTGTTGGATTGATTTTTCTATCGGTGATTATTCCCATTATTTTTTCGGATGGATCGGTTTCCTCGTTGGAAGCGCGGCAGCGAGCAAAAGATTTCTATGATCAGCAACAATATGATTCAGCTGCTTATTATTACCGTTTTGCAATCCAGGGCGAACCTGAGAATGCCGATCTTTATCTTGAACGCGGCAATGCCTTTTTGAACAGCAACAATACCGATTCGGCTTTATTCGATTATAATAAAGCTGTAGTGCTTAACCCTGCTTACAAAGAAGCCTACTACAATAAAGGTCTGATCTACTATAACCGTAAGCAATACCGAAACAGTATCAATGAAATAAAGAAAGCAGTTGAAATAGATCCTGATTACACCGATGCTATGCTGTTAATAGGTGATGATTTTTACAACTCAAGTCAGCTTGACTCTGCTATGATCTGGTATGAGACTGCCTATTCTAAAGGGCACCGCAGTGCAGCGCTAAGTCACGTAATGGCCTACATCTACGACACGAAGGGCAATCAGCAAAAAGCCATTCCTCTGTATAAAGAAGCAATTTCCTACGATACTACTCGCACAGAAATCTATCAACGATTAGGTGAATTGGTGACAGGGGAAGAGGGAAACGGGTACCGACAGAAAGCAGCTCAGTATCAGCAACGGTGATTACTTTTCGAATTCGAGCAAAACAACAGCCCCTTCCAGCAACTGAAGCTTATTACCCTCAACCTTGAAAGAGTGCACCTTGCTTAAAGCTGCTAGATACAAACTCTCAACATTCATCGTCTCTTCGCAAAACATTTTGGTGCTGCCAATTTCTGAAAACTCAATACCAGATTGATTAGATTTATAGCTACTGAAATATTGATTACAGCCCGCAAAGCCATTTGCCTTTGCACTGTCGAGATTAAGTGTAATGGATTTCTTGAGACTGGAAATATCTTCTCCTGACAAAGTTTTAAAGTCCACTGACCTGCCGGGAGGGTAAATTCTTTCGAAGAGTTACAGGCAAATGCAGATAGGAAGACCTATACAAGTAAAATCCGAATCATCTTTTACTGATTCAAAACGTCCTGATAGTCTTTTACTTTCTCGAATACAGATTTTGCGAAAGGACATAACGGAATGATTTTATATTGATGCTCACGGGCATGTTTAACAGCTGCTTCTACAAGTTGTTTACCGGCATTCTTACCACGCAACGCGTCATCCACACGGGTGCTATCGATAATTAAGATATTACCACCAGCCTTACTGATTGTCATTTCAGCGGCACGCTTTCCATTTTCTTCAATGTAAAAAGCGCCTTTCGATTCGTTCTCTTCAAACTTAATTTCCATAAGACATTTCTCCTTTTATTATTTCGCGTATGCTACACTGCGCATTTCGCGGATTACTGTTACTTTAATTTGTCCCGGATACTGCATGTCTTTTTCAATTTTTTGAGAGATCTCAAAGCTCAGCTGACCTGCACGTTCATCCGTAACATTCTCTGCATCCACCATCACACGTAACTCACGCCCTGCCTGGATAGCATAACATTTTTCCACACCATCAAAGTTCATCGCAAGTTGTTCCAAATCACGCAGACGTTTGATGTATTGTTCCATCACCTCACGTCTTGCACCTGGCCGTGCACCGCTGATCGCATCACACGCCTGCACAATTGGTGAGATAATGCTTGTCATCTCAATCTCATCGTGGTGGGCACCAATAGCATTACACACCACCGGATGCTCTTTGTACTTGAGCGCAAGTTCCATGCCTACAATGGCGTGGGGCTTTTCAAGCTCTTCTGGCCATACCTTACCGATGTCGTGTAGAAGTCCTGCACGTTTTGCTTGCTTCACGTTGAGTCCTAATTCGGTTGCCATGATGGCACAGAGGTTTGCAACCTCACGTGAGTGCATTAACAAGTTTTGTCCATAAGAAGAACGGAAACGCATACGGCCAACCATTCTTACAAGTTCCGGATGTAATCCGTGAATGCCTAAGTCAATCACCGTGCGCTCACCGGTTTCTACAATTTCGTCTTCTATATTTTTAGTCGTCTTGGCAACGATTTCTTCAATGCGGGCCGGGTGAATCCGTCCGTCTTGCACGAGTCTGTGCAACGATAAACGCGCAATCTCTCTTCTTACGGGATCGAATCCGGAAATGATAATAGCTTCGGGGGTATCATCAACAATAATCTCAACTCCCGTTGCAGCTTCCAGCGCACGAATGTTCCGGCCTTCACGACCAATGATCTTTCCTTTAATATCATCGTTCTCAATGTTGAAAATCGAAACGCAGTTTTCAATGGCGTGTTCAGTAGCGGTGCGCTGAATTGTTTCAACAACAATTTTCTTGGCTTCTTTCGTAGCGGTAAGCTTCGCCTGCTCAATAATATCTTTGATTAACGAATTTGCTTTTGCCTGCGCTTCATCTTTAAGTACGGTCATCAATTGCTCTTTGGCTTCATCCGCAGAAAGCTTCGAAATGCTTTCGAGCACTTGAACTTTTTGCTGGGTGAACTTATCGAGTTCTTCCTTGCGCTTTTTAACGTTATCAAGTTGAAGTGCAAGATTTTGTTGCATTTCAACTGTGTCAGCATCTTTTCTCTTGAGGTTCTCAAGCTCCTTGTTGATTTGCTGTTCGCGCTGCTTGATCTTTTGCTCGTTGGCGATGATCTGGTTTTTCTTGCGGTTTGATTCTTCTTCAAACTCGGTTTTCAGCTTCAGCATGTTCTCCTTCGCCTGGAACATCTTGTCCTTCTTGATATTTTCAGAAGTGAGTTCAGCTTCTTTTACGATCAGGGCAGCTTTATCTTCGGCTGCAGCCAGACGTTTGCGTGATTTGCGTTTGTAGAGGAGATTCCCAATCAGCATGCTCAGCAAAATGGTGCCGAAGGTGCAGCTAATGGCTATGATAATGATTTGTTGCATAATAGAACATTAAGGGGTTAAACAACCCGAAAGTTCTGCGTACGCAGTTGGAAGGCTAATGAGTTAAGGAGCGTAAGCGTAAGGCTTACAAAATAGACTGAGAAACTAGCTGATTGAGATGCGAAACTTTTTCGAGCACAGTTTGATCAATACCCTGATGGGTTTCTTCAGTAGTCATCTTTTCAACCAGACTATCAAAAGCTACCATGGCCAACAGGTCCTGTTTATCGTCAATTCCAAACTGATCTTTGTAAGATTTTAACTTCTCATTGATAAGCCGGCTTGCCATTCTCACACGTTCTTCATCTTCACGCTTTACCTTCATCGGGTATTCGCGATCGGCTATCTTGATTTTTATTGAAAGTTCTTCCATTAATTAAGTCTTACGGTCAGTTATCGGCTCAAATAAGCAATACACTTATCAATTTCCCGAATGTAGTCGTCTACTTTCTTCTTCAACTCCGAAACACTTCCGTCTTCCGGATTTATATTATCTACAATTTTAGATATTTTAATTTGATTTTTAAAATTATACAGCTGTTCATCGCGACCCTTCACGGACGATTTAAGCTCCTGATTTTCAGTTTTTAAAGTCTTGATTTCTTCTTTCAGGCTTTTGTGTTCGTTAATGAGCACTAAAAGTTTGCGCTCGAGCCCGTTCAGGTTGGTTTTCAGAATGTCTTGTTCCATGGAAACAATTTTTGAATGGCTTTGGGGGCCTAGTTAATGTTTTTATTTATTCTCAACCGCTCCAATTCTTTCTATTTGCGGATAACTGCGCCCAACGTCTGCTCAAAAGCGTTCATTAGCTTGGTCATCGTTTTATCAATCTCTTCGTCCGTCAGGGTTTTGGCTTCGTCAAGTAATGTAAACCCGAGTGCGTATGCCTTTTTTCCTGCCGGAAGGTTTTCTCCTTCGTACACATCAAACGCAATGATGTCGCGGATCAACCTTTTTTCAGTACTCAATACCATTTTCCGGATTTCATCGAAGCTTACACTTTTATCGAGCACCAATGATAAATCGCGTCTTACTTCCGGAAATTTCGGTACTTCCTGAGCAACTAACATAGGGTTTGCGGAAGTGAAAAGCAAGGTCGTATGTAGCTCAGCATAAAATATTTCCTGCTTGATGCCTAAATCCTTTAATAAAGCAGGTTTTACTTTTCCGACAAGCCCGATATTTTTATTACCAACTGACAACTGCAGTGCGTAGTCGAACAGTTGATCTTTCACAACCTCTTGTTTGATGTTGCTGATGCCCGACTTTTGGATCACCTGGGTAACATGCTGTGCCAAATCGTAATAGGTTGTTGACCGGGTTTTATGCTGCCAGTTTTCAGTTTCAATATTTCCGGTAACGTATAATCCAACACGTTCTTCTTCTATGTACTTGCCATTGACTTTGAAGTAAATCTTCCCAAACTCAAACAGCTTAAGATCTTTCTGCCTGCGGTTAATATTATGCGCACACACTTCCAAGCCGGTAAAAAGCATCGTTTGACGGAGAATTCCCTGCTCTTCACTGAGCTTGTTCAGGATTTCAATCGGCTCTCCAGTAAATTTTAAATTATGCTTCTGCTGATAGGCTGCATTGGTCAACGAGTTTGTCATGATCTCGTAAAAACCATTGCCCACGAGCAATTGACTAAGCGTATTTTTGAACTTGTTAATGTCTTTCACCTGGAATTCAGCAATGAAATCTGATCCGGCAAACTCACGTAGCTCAATATTGTTCAATCCGTAGACGCGAAGAATCTCTTCTGCGATATCTGCTTCCTGAATTACATCCACCCGATATGGTGGGATAGAAACTGTGAAGCTATCCGATTTTTTATCGGTGATTTTAATATCAAGCGCTTCAAGAATTTCAAACACGCGTTCGCGCGGAATTTCTTTCCCAATCAGTCGATTGATGTTCTTATCTCTTACGAAGATTGTTTTGTTTTCAACTTTATCCGGGTAGATGTCAACGATCTCAGATGAAATCTTTGCACCTGCGATTTCCTGCATGAGCAAGGCGGCACGCTTCAACGCGTAAATCGTTCCGTTGGGATCTGTCCCCCGTTCAAAGCGAAATGACGCATCCGTTTTCAAGCCATGATGTAATGAACTCTTGCGTACAAAGTCCGCAGCGAAATAGGCGCTCTCTAAAAATACGTTCTTTGTCTTTTCAGAAATTCCTGATTTTGTTCCGCCAAACACGCCCGCAATGCACATACCTTCTGTTTCGCTGCAAATCATTAAATCATTTGCCGTGAGCTCACGCTCTTTGTTATCGAGCGTAGTGAATTTTGTTGCGGCTGGTAAAGTCTTTACAATTACTTTCTTACCTGCGATCTGATCTGCATCAAAAGCATGCAGCGGCTGACCGGTTTCATGGAGTACGTAATTGGTGATGTCAACGATGTTGTTGATCGGAGTGAGGCCGATTGCAATCAATCTATTTTTCAACCAGGCTGGTGATTCAGCAACTGTAATGCTAGTGAGCGTTACACCTGAATATCTTGGACAAGCTTGTGAGTTCTCAACTTTAACGTCAATTGTAAGTGCCGAGTCATCTTTTTTAAACTTGTCTACAGAAGGCCAGTTCAGAGCTCTTCCTTTTGATGCTTTGATATCGCGCGCAACGCCAATGTGTGAAGCAGCATCAACCCGATTAGGTGTTAAGCCAATTTCTAATGTGTAGTCCGATTCTATTTTGAAATATTCAGCGGCTGGTGTTCCGTTCTTTGCCGTTGTGTTCAATACAATTATACCGGCATGACTTTCACCTAATCCAATTTCATCTTCGGCACAAATCATCCCTTCAGACTGTTCGCCACGAATTTTTGCTGATTTGATTTGAAACGGTTCGCCTTTTGTTGGATTGACAGTTGTTCCAACCGTAGCAACCACTACTTTTTGTCCAGCAGCAATATTCGCTGCTCCGCATACAATGGATAAGGGCTTTTCTCCACCAACATCGACAGTCGTTAATGAAAGCTTGTCGGCATTGGGATGTTTGGTGCACGTTAACACCTCGCCAATCACCAATCCTTTTAATCCGCCCTTTACGGTTTCGAATGCGTGAATGTGCTCAACTTCAAGTCCGGTGGAGGTTAACAGCTGGCCTAGCTCTTCCGGGGTTTCCGAGATGTCGATGTAGTCTTTCAGCCAGTTATAGGAAATAGTCATTGCTAATGCTTACGGTAAAGACAGCAAAAATAAGGAAAATGAGACTGTCTTAAAAGTTTAAGAAAGTGTTCCAAATCAGTCTTCGACTCCGCTCAGACTGACATTTGGACTTTACTCAGAGTGACCTGAGATTACTTTGTAAGTTCTTTTAGTTCGGTTTCCGATACCGTAAGCAATCCTGCTTTCGGAAGCCGTTTGGTTAACTCACGCCAGTTAGGATCCAGCTTGTAAATTTTCTGGAGCATGACTGATGCTCTGGGAACTTCTTTACCATTGGCTAATGTAATAGCCGTCCAGTATTGCATTTCCAGGTTGCCTGGAAACATCTTCATTGCCTGATCATATTCTTCCATGGCTTTAGCCATATCGTTTTTCTCAACGTACAGATCGCCTTTGTTCATGTGCTCGTATGCACGCGAAACTTTTAACAATCTTGCAAGCTCTGCAATGGGAACTTTCGAATCATCTACACGGAGATCAATAAGCCGATCATCCCAAGGCTTGCCAGTGTTTTGAGGAGAGACAACCAGTAATGCAGCGGATTGTTTGCCACGAAGATCACCACCGGCTTTCTGCGCAGCTTTTAAAACCTCAACCATGCGTTCAGCCAAGGGCAATGCTGAGTTGTCTTTCCACGCTTGCTCCATAGCTGGGACAACTTTGTCGTTGAGCATCATGTTAGCTTGAACGGAGAAATTTTCACCGTTTAAATGTCCGGCTGATTCGAGACATTTTTTTCCGGTGTGACTGGCTACTCGTCCTTTAGTATCAAGAATAGCAACTTGCCTGAAATCTTTTCCGGTATCATCGCTCAGCAATTGATCTAATGCTTCCTGTGGTGATTTACCTTGTTTGAGTAATTCAAGTCCACGTAAGCCAAACGATTTATTCACGAATGATTGAGTTGCCACCACGCCAACTCCCGCTTCACCCCACGATACTGAAGTGCCTACACTGAACCAGTGACTTTGGACCGCAACTGCCATTTCGCCTGTACCTTCATCGCGACCAACAATGGAGAATGTGTGTGCAAGATCTGAAGGTTGAATGGATTGAGCTGTCAATCGAATTGAAACTGTAATGAAGACAAGAAGAGTCACGTAGCGCATAAAAGTTAATTTTTAGTATTCGTCTTTACCGTTTTTTAAGGTATACAAAAATGTTGTTACGCGGCTAATCAATCGGATTAAAAATCTTTTAACTAAACTTCCAGGCTTACCGGATTTTTTTGTTTGCATGCTTCCATAACACGTGAAGCATAGTTAACCCTTAAGCAGAACATGATTTACTTATATGTTTTTTCACCTGCCCGAATCGCTACTTCTAAAATATTTTCTGTTGGCGGAAATGGGCAAGAATAATTATCATTATACGCACAATATGGGTTGTATGCTTCGTTAAAGTCTAATGTGATCGATGTTGCACCCGGAACTTTCTTTACATCGAGGTAGCGCCCGGCTCCATAGGTTTCGTCAGCGCTGGTTTTATCTGCGAATGCCAAGAACAATGTTCCGCGATATGCACCGATGTCCATGATCTCCAGGATTAATAATTTGCTCTTTACACCGTCAAGCTCAAATTCTGCGTAAGCGTATTCCAGATAGCTTTTTTCTTTTCCATCGCTTGTGGGAAGTGATAGGGCTTTCTTGTGTTCAATTTCCGTAAGCTTTGCATTGATTCTGTATTTTGAATCGATCGGGAAATAGTTTAGGCCTTTAAATCCAATACTGTCGCCAAAAGGTGATTCATCACCTGATTGCATAGTATTGTTTTTATCTTTACGGAGCTGTTCAACTTTCGTGATGTAAGCTTCGTTTGTTTCCCCGCCACTTAAGGAATAGTAAATTCCAATCAGCACAACGACAATAACAATAATAAGAATAATATTTTTTGTCTTCATGATTACATTAAGCCTTCATCGGCAAAGCTGAAATATTTTTTCCCGGCAAGGATGATATGATCAAGCACCTGAATGTCGAGCAGCTTTCCGGATTCTTTTAGTTTTTTCGTGAGATCAATATCAGCCTGACTGGCTGTTAAGTTCCCGGAAGGGTGATTGTGTGCTAATATAATTCCTGACGCAAGCTCTTCAACTGCAACTTTGAAAATCAATTTAGGATCAGCAACAGTCCCGGCAACACCACCCTGGCTGATCTGATGTTTTTTAATCACTCGGTTCGCGCGGTTCAACAAGATTATCCAAAAGGCTTCATGTGGAATGTCGAGTAAATCAGCTTTCAGGATTTCGTATGCATCTGCCGAACCTCCAATCTTGGGCTTTTCTTCAGCCTGAAAATCTTTTCTTCTGCGACCAAGTTCCAGTGCACTGATGATTGTAATTGCTTTTGCTTCGCCAATGCCTTTGACCTTCATCAGATCTTTTACCGTGAGGCGCGCAAGCTCATTTAAATCGTTATTAACGGACTGTAAAATATTTTTGGCCAGATCTACAGCACTCAGCTTGGATGTGCCTGTGCCTAAAAGAATCGCGATCAGCTCGGCATCAGAGAGGGCGGCCTTTCCTTTGAGTAACAACTTCTCCCGGGGACGGTCTTCGGCAGCCCAGCTTTTGATGTTCAGGAAGTCGGCCTTTTTGTTCATTCCCTAAAAATAAAAGACCCGGAGCGTTTTGAAACTCCGGGCCGGGAATACTTTATGTACGGTATGCCTTACTTCAGCTTGTTAACAGCCTTAGCAAGCTTTGATTTCTGATTAGCAGCTTTTTTCCAGTGGATCACACCTTTCTTCGCCAACTTGTCGATTTGCGCGGAAACAGTCTTTAATTGAGTTTCTGCGTCTGATTTACCAGTAGCAGCTTTCAGGTTTTTAACGGCTGTACGGGTAGTTTTATGCTGATAGCGGTTTTTGTCACGCTTGGTAGCACTTGAACGGATCTTCTTTTCTGCTGACTTGTGATTTGCCATGGTTTTTACTTAAAAAGGACTGCAAAGGTATTAAAAGAATTCAAAATTTCGAATCCTGAATTTAGAATTTCGGTTTTGAGGCTTTTAATATCTTTAATTCATGCAAAAGAGGCTTTTTTCACTTACCCTGATTGTTTTTATAGTGTTTCTATCGAGCGCCTGGGGTTTTTATGGCCATCAGCAAATCAACCGGTTGGCGGTGTTTACGCTGCCACCTGAAATGATCGGGTTTTACAAAAAGAACATCCGGTACATTACGGAAGCTGCAGTCAATCCGGATAAAAGGCGCTACACAGTAGTGGACGAGGCACCCCGCCATTACCTGGACATTGATCATTATGGCGACAGCGCGCTCCAAAAAATGCCGCGCTATTGGAAAGATGCGGTAGCGAAGTACACAGAAGATACATTGAAAGCATACGGCATTGTTCCCTGGCACATCAATACCATGTATTACCGGTTAAAGGATGCCTTCATGCTGAAAGATCCGTCCAAAATACTTTACGTCTCAGCTGATCTTGGCCATTACATTGCTGACGCGCATGTTCCGTTACATACCACCGAAAATTATAATGGTCAGCTAAGCGGGCAGGATGGTATTCATGGCTTTTGGGAATCGCGCTTGCCGGAATTGTTTGCGAAGAACTACGACTTCTTTACCGGTAAAGCTGAGTACCTCAAAAATCCGCAACTAGCTGCATGGAAAGCCATTGAAGGATCCAACATTCACCTAGATTCAGTTTTGTTATTAGAGAAACGCTTGACTGAAAAATTTGGTGAGAAGAAATTTTCGTTTGAAACAAAAGGCAAGCAGACTATAAAAGTTTATTCAGTAGAATTTTCAACTGCGTATCATAATGCATTAGCTGGAATGGTGGAACAACGCATGCGTGATGCTATTAAGATGGTAGGTGACTTTTGGTATACAGCCTGGGTGGATGCCGGTCAACCGGATTTGAAAAGTTTGATTGATTATGTTCCGACTGAAGAAGAACTAGCGCAACGGAAGAGAGAACTTGAAGAATGGAAGCAGCAAAAGATCAAAGCAAGGATTGAGGCAGATAATTAGTATGTATTGGTTGTGCCAATTTTTATGCCTTTAGATATAAATAATTCCCGAATAGCTTCATATTTTCCATTGCAAGGTTCTCCAAACTCTAACTTTATCTGAGCTAATTCGGTTTCTAAAGCAATGAAAACAGATCTCTATGTATTCAAAAATCTTTCCGTTTGTGTCCGCAAATAAAACTGCATTCTGAGGGTCATAACAGCCAGTGCTAGAGTTAGTAAAAATCCTGCCACTGTAACCTAAATTCAATAGCATATCTGTTAAAGAATCAATTTCAGATCTGCTTAGTTCTTCCGTTTCAGAAATTTTCGAGAAATCAATCTCATTATTTGTAATGGGCAGTGAATGTGTAAAGTAATCACCTTCCAGTGTATCGAAAGAAACTAAGAAAATTTTTACAGCTGTATTGTATGGATACAATGCTCGCCTTTCATCAACGGAATACTTCCCCGTGTTAGTACAAAGATGATTTTTTTGATCTTGCTTTTGCTCTTTTTTAGTTAAATAATCTGGCGGAATCTTATCATTTGTTGTTCTTCTGGCAGAACAGCTTAGATTTAACGCAACGCACCCTAATAGGGCAAGTCGTACTAGCATAACCTTAAATAAAAATTCCGGACTGAATTACGAACAAAATTCAAGTCCGGAACATAGAAAATGAGAAGATTAAAATTATTGAATAGGATAATAAATTTCAGTCACCCATGCAGCTGTGTCTTTTTCTGTCATCGGGTCTGTGATATAGGATTCCCACGGACTTCCGGCCATGGATAAATTTTTAGACATGATGTATTCATTGATCTCCATGTGCGCAGTCATAAGTCCTGCGTAGTCACCTTTGTGAACGCCTTTAACCGCTTTACCTGCCGGCACTTGTTGAATTTTATATTTAGTTGGAACCTTTGCATCGGCAGCAATCGGGAAAGCACAAATCATTTCAGCTTGTTTGGTTGTTTCATCCCACTTGGTTACTAGGCAGAAGGCTGCACCTGCAGGCGCTAATTTTGCTTTCGTAAGATCGGCCGCGAGTGTACCAAATGATTTTCCCATCACAGCACTCATGGCAGCTTCATCTTCGGTACTTACTGAACCAGTAGGGATGCCGATATAACTAATTACCGGTGTTGTAGTTTCGCTGATGGCGGTTTTGAATTTCGGTTTCGCTTCTGCGTGTTCTTTTATTTTGCTCAATCCAAAGTCAAAAGCTTTTTCAATTTCACCTTTCATAAACAAGCTGAACCAACGGCCGATTGGGTTCATGCCGTTATCAAATGTAAAGTTCATGGTAGCCTTTGTACCATCACCTTCAGACTCGGTAGTATATAAACCGTTGGCTTTACCACTTCCTGTAAATTCAATTTCACTGGCTACCGATTTATTTGGAACACTTTCGACAATGGTTACTGTTCCTTTACCCGTGTTTTTTCCATCCCAGGAATATGTGGCTCCTGTGCCCTCTGTTTTTTCTCCAAACGTTAACGTCATTTCACCTGGCTTTTCAAGTGAATTCCAGTATTGCCATTCCTGCCATTTTTTGAGGTCATTGAATTCATCAAAAACATTTTCAACGGGAGCATTAACACTAATGCTTCGTGATACTTCCATTTTGCCGGGGAGCAGGAAGCCGATCAGTAACAAAGCCACAATCAAGACAGCGAGTCCGATTAAGATTTTCTTTAACATAGGTATTGAGTTTGGTTTACGTGTTTTAAAGCGCTTTTATGAAGCGGAGACTAAGTTATGAAAAAATATCCCCTTCAAACGATTGAAATTATGTGAGGAAATTGTAAAATTTAAGGAAACTAAAACTCAAAGCCATGATAATTTTCAATGATCCAAAGAGAATCCCCGAGGATTACGGCATCCGGATAGCCATCGGTGTTACTGCCTTTTTCCTCCTCATGAAGTTTGCGGGGTTTTTTCATGTCGTTGAGCTGAGGATGCTGAACATCTTTATCCTCGTGGGTGGAATTTATCTAGCGTTGAAGAAATTCAAGGATACACATGGCCATCACATTAATTATTTCAGGGCGTTGGTGGTAGGTGTTGTTACCGGGGCGATAGGCTCAGTCATTTTTGCCATCTTCTTGTTCATCTATGTTCATATTGATTCGGATTTTATGGTTTGGCTTCAGCAAAACGAGCCTATGGGCCGCTTCCTCAATCCATACATTGTAGCATTCATTGTTGCGTTGGAAGGATTGTTCTCAGGGTTACTCGTAACGTTTGTTCTGATTAACTATTTGCAGACTGACGAACCTGGCGAAACAACTTAATTCTGATTCAAAGAAATACTGTGAACCTGTTGCGGATAAACCGTGACAGGTTCTTTATTTTTGAGCAAAATCAATACGCATGCGTTATAAGCAAATCAATAAGTCGCTCTACATCAATAACCGGAAACGATTGGTTAATGAGTTGGCGCCCGGTTCAGTTGCAGTTTTCAATTCAAACGACATCATGCCCACCAACGCGGATGGCACCATGCGTTTCCGGCAGAACAATGATTTGTTTTACCTGACCGGTGTCGATCAGGAAGAGACAATTCTTTTATTATTCCCCAATCATCCGGATAAAAATTTTCGTGAGGTTCTTTTCCTGCGTGAGACCAGCGAGCTGATCGCAACTTGGGAAGGTCATAAGCTAACCAAAGAAGAAGCAAAGGAATTAAGCGGAATAGAAACAGTTCTCTGGACAACCGATTTCCATCGCGTATTGAATACTGCCTTAACAATGGGCGGAGGTGAGTTGATATATCTTAACACGAATGAACATTACCGTGCCGATATAGCAGTAGAAACTCGCGATTCAAGATTCATAAAATGGTGCAAAGAAAAATATCCACTTCATAGATATGAACGCATTGCACCAATCATGTCGAAGCTTCGAAGCATCAAATCAAAAGAAGAGATTGATCAATTGCAGATAGCGTGCGATATTACCAATAGTGCCTTCAGGCGTGTGTTGAAATTTGTAAAGCCCGGAGTTAAAGAATATGAAATAGAAGCCGAGTTTATTCATGAGTTTTTGCGCAACGGTTCAAGAGGCTTTGCCTATGAACCGATTATTGCGAGTGGTGCAAGCTCCTGTGTGCTTCACTATATTGAGAATAACAAAGCCTGTAAAGCAGGTGATGTTCTATTGCTCGATGTTGGTGCGGAATACGGAAACTACAATGCCGATATGACCCGCACCATTCCGGTAAGCGGTAAGTTTACTAAACGACAGAAAGATGTTTACAATGCTGTGCTTCGAATAAAACGTGCTGCTATAAAACTACTCAAGCCGGGAGTTCAATATTTTGAGTATCATAAAGAAGTTCAAAAAATCACAGAAAGCGAATTGGTTAAGCTTAAACTGATTGATAAAACTGATCTTAAAAATCAAAATCCGGCTAAGCCATTATTCGTGAAATACTTCATGCACGGCACAGGACATCATTTGGGTTTGGATGTGCATGATATCGGTAATATGTACAGCAAGATGCAGGTTGGTATGGTTTGGACGGTTGAACCTGGAATTTATATCAAAGAAGAAGGCTTAGGGATTCGGTTAGAAAACAACGTTGTGATTGAAAAGTCCGTAGTAAAAGACCTGATGAAGAACATTCCGGTGGAATCGGAGGAGATTGAAGATTTAATGAATTCGAAATGAGCACTACGTTAAACTCCGATAAAGCTCCAGAGCCCGTTGGGGCATACCCACATGCCAAACGTGTTGGTGATCTGCTTTTCTTAAGCGGTGTGGGTCCGCGCAAGCGTGGCTCGAAAGAAATTCCGGGTGTTACGCTTGATGATAAAGGCAACATTGTTTCGTATGATATCGAACAACAATGTCATTCTGTGTTTCAAAACGTTCGGTATGTTCTGGAAGCTTCAGGATCGAAGTGGGAAAACCTGGTGGATGTAACCGTGTTTCTTACTAACATGAAAAAGGATTTTCCGGTCTTCAATAAGATTTACGCGGATTACTTTAGAGAAAATCAACCTTGTCGTACAACCATTGAAATTAATGCGTTGCCTACGCCCATTGCGATTGAATTGAAATGTATCGCAACCCTATAAAATGCTTAGAGACGCCTGCTTCGATTACGCTCAGCATGACGTCTCTTTAAAAATTAAATATTATGATGTCTAGACCGCGAAACTCTCGCCACATCCGCAAGTGCGCGATGCATTTGGGTTGATGAATTGGAACCCTTTTCCGTTCAAACCATCAGAAAAATCTAGAACGGTTCCTAACAAGTACAGTAAGCTTTTCTTATCCACGAGAATCTTTACGCCTTTATCTTCAAACACCTGATCGGCAGGATTGATCTTATCGTCAAAATCAAGATCGTACATTAAGCCTGAACAACCGCCACCTTTCACGGATACACGAACGTTATGACTTGCTGGTGTGCGGCCTTCTACGTGAAGTAGTTCGCCAATTTTATCTTTTGCTTTATCGGTTACGGTAATCATAATCTTAGGAGATTGGATTCAATACAACACTAAAAACAGTAATTGTGTTCATGTCACGGCCATAATATAATTTCTGCAGAGCATCAATTACGTTACCGGCTTTGAAATAGGAGGTGTGAAGCTCTTTATCACCTTTCACCACCCATTGAATCGTGTAGCTGTTTTCTTTCTCTTTATAGTTCTGAACGTAGTTCAGCATTTTACGCAGCGAATCAAGCTTATCCGTTCCGGTTTCTGAATGAAACAGAAAAGCCTGCTTATGGCGAGGGTTAACCGTGATTAAATCGAGCTTAACCTTGCCGTCCGCGGGAGCATATTCAAAGACCAAGTCAGAGGTTTTTGTTCCCAAATAGTCTTTAATCTCCTGCTGGATGCGGGCTGCTTCTACGTGTATTTCGCTACTAGTTTCGATCATTTCAGTACAGATTCAAAGGTTGAAACTTTCATTACCAACAAAAAGTTTCTCAATTTCCTGACAAATTTAGCAATTATGGAAAAACTCGAGCACATCGGCATTGCAGTGAAAAACCTGGGTCAGGCAAATGCACTGTTTGAAAAGCTGTTAGGCAAGCCTCATTATAAGATCGAGGAGGTAGCAAGCGAGGGTGTGCGTACCTCATTCTTCGAAGTTAATGGTGTTAAAATTGAGCTACTCGAAGCCAGCACTGAAAACTCACCGATTGCTAAGTTTATTGATAAGAGAGGTGAAGGTATTCATCACCTTGCTTTTGAAGTCAAAGACATTTCTCAAGCTGTTGTTGAGTATAAAAAAGATGGTTTTGAGCCAATCAATTCAGAACCAAAAAAAGGTGCAGACAACAAAATGATTTGTTTCCTGCACCCTAAGTCAACGGGTGGGGTTTTAATCGAGTTGTGCCAGGAAATCCCAAATTCGTAGAGACGTTAAAATTTTGGCTTCGGCACGTTCTTTTGACCGAGGTTAATTGCGTTATAATATTTTTGTTTGCGCTTGCCTTCGCGTGTTTCGTAATAGGATTTTTGCGTTGCGCACGATGAAAGAATGATTATTGCCACAATAGAAACCGAAATCAACCTTCTCATAATCTTTTGTTGGGTTTTGTTGTTGAGTATTTATACGGAACAATAATCCAGAAGTCCGCTAAATCACTTCATAATCGTATTTTTGCTTGCCAAACCGTCAGCGCTGTCGCTGAAAGGTTGGTTACAACGATAATTGGTATGAGCGAAAACAGGTCAGAAATCAGCAAATTGGGTGAATTCGGATTAATTGACCGAATCAGTAAGAAATTCAACCTTCAAAATACCACCTCTATAAAAGGCATCGGTGATGATGCAGCGGTGATTGATGCCGGTGAAGATTACCTGTTAGTTTCGACTGATGTGCTTGCGGAAAGTATTCACTTTGATCTGGCGTACACTCCCTTGCAACATTTAGGGTATAAAGCTGTTTCAGTAAACGTATCAGATATTGCTGCAATGAATGGCAAGGCTGAGCAGATTGTTGTAAGTCTTGCATTGAGCAATCGGTTTTCAATTGAAGCAATTGATGCGTTATACGAAGGCATCCGTTCAGCGTGCGAACATTATAAAGTGGACTTAGTGGGAGGAGATACAACTTCATCGCGTTCGGGTTTGATGATTTCGATTACTGTTCTGGGAAGGGTTAAAAAGGATAAAGTTGTTTACCGGGATGGCGCGAAGCTAAATGATATTATTTGTGTAACCGGTGACTTAGGTGCAGCCTTCATGGGGTTACAGATTTTGGAACGTGAAAAAGAAGTTTATAAAGCAGATCCCGACATGCAGCCTGCATTAGAAAAGTACGAGTATCTGGTTAGGCGTCAATTAAAATCAATAGCCCGTACCGATATTATTTTTGAATTGGAAGAGCTTGGGGTTAAGCCAACTTCGATGATTGATATTTCAGACGGGCTTGCTTCAGAGCTTTTTCACATCAGCAAAAATTCAGGAGTTGGTGTCAGGATTTATGAAGATAAAATCCCGGTAGATGAATTAACCTTTAACACAGCGGCATTGGAGTTTAAGATTGATCCAATCACCACGGCATTGAACGGAGGCGAAGATTACGAGCTTTTGTTTACGATCAGCCAGGAGGATTTTGAAAAAGTGAAAAACCATTCAGACATTCACATGATCGGCTATGTTCATGATAAAAAGAATGAGCTGACGATGATAACAAAGGGTGGTAATGTTGTTCCGCTGCAAGCGCAAGGTTGGAATCATTTTCAATCTTGAGTCAACGGCAATTCAATCGTAAACTCGCTGCCTTTACCTTCAACACTTTTTACTTGTAGCTTTCCTTTGTTCGTTTGAATGAATTTACGACAAAGGATTAAGCCAATACCTGTACCTTTTTCATCGTTGGTTCCTTTTGTAAGCGGGAGTTGTTCTTCGGTAAACAATTTCTCGAGGTAGGTCTGGCTCATACCGATTCCTTCATCTTCTACTACGATCACACCCCAATTGTCTTTACTAAACGCTTTGATTTTAACGGCATTTCCTTGAGGAGTAAATTTCAGGGCATTTGACACAATGTTACGAAGACTAACATACGTCATGTTTTCATCAGCATATAGTGTAATGTTTTCGTTGAACTCAATGCTAAACGTGATGCGTTTCTTTTCTATAATGAGCTGATAGAGGCTTCCGATTTTCTGAAGCATATCGTTCAAGGAAAAAAATGTGGGTGTGTAAGAAATATTGCCGGTTTGAGATAATGACCAGAACAAGGTGTTATCAATAAGATCGAGCGAACTTGTTACTGAATTACGAATATTGGCAGCATGTTTTTTAATATCTGCTTTTGTCAGGTCGTGATCATCAATAAGAATAGATAGAAATCCTTTCAGGGTTGTGAGTGGAGACCGTAAATCGTGCGATAAGATTGAAAAGATTAAATCCTTTTTCTGATTAAGATTTGCAAGTTCTTCGCGCGATTTTTCAATCTCTTGTGTACGAATGGTTAGTAATTTCTCAAGTCGTTCTTTATCTCTTTTTGATCTGTACAAGCTGCCCTGAATAATAGTTATAACAATCACACAGGTTGCAATCGCGGTAAGGACAATAAACCACCACGTTTGCCAAAAGGGATTTAACACATTGAATTTGAAGGATGCAATTTTTTCTTTTCCTGAAATTGAAACTGTTTTTAACTTAAAATTATAGGTGCCTGGCTTGAGGTTTGCGAAATGAAACATATTCGATTCGGCTTTTATCCAATCCTGGTTGTAACCTTCCAGCGTATAAAAAGATTCGTAGCGTTTTGGATTGCGATAAATTGGGATAAAGAAACTTATATCAATGTCATTTTGGTCGTGTGCGAGCGAAACAGTTTTGCTGGTATCAATTTGTACCGGTATATCGGCATTAATCTCTTCGTCAAAAATAGAAATGTTTAAAAATTGAGGTGAGTAATCCTCTTCTGCAATGGTTACATTTTTAGGATTGAAAATATTGAGTCCGTTAATTCCTCCGAAAACAATGTCGCCATTGGTGCAGCGTGCGGAGGCTAGCCGATTAAACTCATCCTGCTGGAGACCTTCGGTAACCGTAAAGTCAAGGTACTGATCAGAAACAGGATTGTATTTTGTTAGTCCAGCGTTCGTACTCATCCAAAGGCTTCCTTCTCCATCAGGAAGAGTTGCATAAATGGTTAAGTTCTGGATTCCTCGTTTCTTTGAAACGTTTGTAACCACCGGATTTTGCAAATTAGAGGGATCAAATGTCCAGAGTCCATCGTTGAAAGTTCCGATCCACAATTTGTTCTGGAATTCATAAATCGACAGGATCATAAAATACGTTCCTAGCGGACGAGTAGCAATCTTCTCAAACCCATAACGCTTAAAATGATCTGTTGCAGAATCATAAAGAGAGATCCCATCGCGAATGCCAACCCAAAGCCGATTCGAATTATCTACATATAGCGTAGTTGCATTTTTAATACCCTCCGGATCAGTACGGTCATTGTAGATTTTTAATTCTTTGGTTTTGAAATTATACGATTTGAGGTAGCCGAAGGAAGAATAAAACAGCAAACCATTGTGCATCACCATCTGCCTTACTTGCTGACCCTGTGTATATTTTTTGAGTGGAGGATAGTATTCGATCCGTTTTGTTTTTCTATCGTACTGCATCATCCCTTCACTTGTTCCGATCAGGAGAATCTTTTTATCAAGATCCATGAAATACAAGGGCGCAATACGCTTTTTACCGTCAATCTCGAGTTCGATTTTCTCTACGGATAATCGCTTTTCGTCAAAAATGTGAATGACACCTCCATCGGTACCAACCCAAAGTTTTTTATCATCATCTTCATAGACACCGCGCACCATATTATCGTGGAGTGATACCATGGCAAAAGGATTGTTATAAATATGTCTGAATTTGATTTTTGAGGGATCGTATTTATTTAGATCCCCGGTTGAGCCAATCCAGATGATATCGTTACGATCTTGAAATATTGACGTGCAATTATTCCCGCTAAGCGATCGTTCACTTAACGGATTCTCAGCAACATGAATATAGTTGTCAGTTAAAGGACTGTAAACGACCAGGCCATCTCCTTTGGTAAGGATCCAGATGCGGCCGTTTTTATCCTCAAAAATTTTTGTTATGCGATGATGGAAAGGTGATTGGTCGTGAGAAAAATGTTTAATAAATGTTTTTGAAACCGTATCATATACAAAAACACCAAACTGTTCCGTTCCGATCCATAGTTTTCCGGTACGATCAGTTGCTAATGCAGTAACGCGTGTTACCGGTGAGAAATTAAAGTTTGGAAAATCAATGTAAATGGAATCAATAAGTTTTTTATTCTCAATAACATACACCGTTCGGTTGCCGCCCACAAGAAGTTTATTGCCCTGACTTGCAATGCACGAGTTGCTATTAAATCTTTCCTTTAGATCATTAAATTTTTTCAACGTATCATTTTCAACAAAGAATACTCCGTGATCAAATGAACTTCCCCAGATTGTTCCATCGGATGTCTGTGTAATGTTGGAGATGATGGGCACACCATCCCGTGAAGGAATTATGATGAATTTCTCTGAGAAGTAATCACGTTTTACAATGCCATGCGTGTGTGTGCCGATCAATAATTTATTGGTCTTAGCATCACTGAATAAGCAGTGAATTTCCTGACCTGCGATACTCAGGCTATCGTTAATGTTCCGGTATGAGTTGAAGCGATAGCCATCGTAGCGATATAAACCGTTCCCGGCAACCCAAATTAAGCCATGATGATCCTGAATGAGGTCGTTAACCTGCGATGAATTAATAGTTCCTGGAATGTTAACATGATCGAACGGAAGCTCAGGATGCTGCGATTGAGCCCACCCGGCAGTGAGGGCACAGCACAGAAGGCATACGAGCAGCGGTCTCACGGGTTAGTCTTCAGGGTAAGGTATGAAGACAAAGTTGGTAAACTCTTTGTCGATTACAAAGAGGCAGCAGAATTCGTCAGCGTCTTTGTAGGCATTTTTGAAATCTTCCTGTTTATCCGCGTCAACTATTCCGCGTTGTACAAATTCATCTAAAAAGGAAGCGTAGTAGTTCCAGTCTGTTTCAGCCTGTTGACTGATAATGATAACCTGTCCGATCGGCTGCTCGGTTTTGCAAACCGGGAAAATCGGGAAGGGTGAAATCTCACGCTTACGGATTTGATAGGAAGCTTCTTTGAGTGTGTCGGAGACCTTTACAAAATCGCTTGAAATTGTACCAAGGTATTTTCCGCTTAATTCTGGATCGTTTTGCATGAGTGATAAATCAATCCACAAAAGTAATCAGTTGTTTCCAATAAACTCCTTACAATAAGAATCCAATACAGGAAAGAACTCCATGAACTCCTTCTTGAAGTCATCGTAATGTTCGCGCAGATCATTAACGGCTTCTTCCATTTTGGATTGAAAAGGAGTTCGCTTAGCCATGCCGCTTAATGATCGATGAATGCCTTCAACCTTACTATAATTCACCAGCCAATTGCCGTTGATCATGTAAGGCATCATGTTATTAAGTTCAGCGGGTAGAATTGTATCAGACGAAGTAATGGTTTGGTAGGCTTGCTGGGCAAATGTTTCAAGTGGTAATGAATGGAACTGATTCCAATTGGCTGCCAGAAAGTGATCATAAAAAACATCAACGATAACACCTGAGTAATGTCGGTACTTCGGTCGCAGCCGGTTTTTACTTTCGGTAACAATCGGATGACTGTCTGTAAATTCATCGATTGACCGATGAAGCTCAATGCCCTTTATAATTTCTGCGTCATATAGTTGAAGGTAAGACTTACCTTTTACAAAATCGCCCATAAAATTCCCGAGCATAATTTTAGGATTGTTGCCGGATAAATAAAGATGAGCCAGAAAATTCATCCGTCAATATACCGGGATGTGAGGAATAAACTATTGATTATGATCGCAAGATTTTCCATCTTCAACAAAAAAATAGTACGGCATGGCGTTAGAACAATTAAAACTTCTGGTCAACCTTGCCCGCATTGATGGCGATGTGGCCGAAAGGGAAAGGAAATATATTTCCAACATCGGATTAGCGAACAACATTTCGACTGAGGATATTCAGCCGTTGTTTGAAAGGGATCATGAGTTTGTAGTGCCTTCCAATCTCAGCACCGAGCAGCGCTTCGGATATATTTTTAGCCTGGTGCAGCTTATGAAGATTGATGAGCGCCTGTATAAAGATGAAATTCAATATTGTTCTAAAGTTGCGGCCAAGCTTGGGTATGACGAAACAGTGATGTTTGAGTTGATGCTTCATGTGCGTTCTGCGATGGAGAATGGTGAGATGCAGGTCTTAAAAAGGCTTACCGAACAATATCTTAGTAAATAATCACCCGCTTAATCTTCCAGCATGAATTTTAAACACCTCTTAACAATACTTTGGATTGTTCTTTCCTTTTCAGCGAATGCGCAAAAAACAATAATTCATTGCGGTAATCTTATCGATGGCAAAGCGAACGATGTTCAACCGCAAATGACATTAGTTGTGGAGGGTAATAAAATTATAGCAATCCAAAAAGGATTTACGCAACCTGCTTCAGGAGAGAAGCTGATAGACCTTAGTAAAAAAACTGTATTGCCCGGACTTATCGACATGCATGTTCACTTGGAAGGAGAGACCAGTGAGGGCGAAGACCTTGAACAGTTTACCCTGAATGATGCGGATGTTGCGTTTCGTTCAACCGTGTTTGCTAAAAGAACATTGATGGCGGGTTTTACAACTGTGCGTGATCTGGGTGGATCAGGCGTTAACATTGCCTTGCGTAATGCGATTAACCAAGGCTTGGTTGTTGGCCCCAGAATTTTCACCGCAGGTAAATCCATTGCCACTACGGGCGGTCATGCTGATCCCACTAACGGATATAGAAAAGAGTTGATGGGGAATCCTGGACCAAAAGAAGGTGTGATCAATTCTGCCGAAGAAGCACGGCAAGCAGTTCGGCAGCGATACAAAGAAGGATCGGATATGATCAAGATCACGGCAACGGGTGGCGTGCTTAGTCTGGCGAAAGATGGTTCTGGTCCGCAGTTTACCGATGAAGAATTGAAAGCAATTATTGAAACGGCTAAAGATTATGGAATGCATACAGCAGCACATGCACATGGTGCGGAAGGAATGAAGCGCGCTGTACTTGCTGGTATCACAACCATTGAGCACGGAACAAAAATGACAACCGAAGTTATGGACTTGATGAAGCAAAAAGGAACGTATTATGTTCCCACTATAACAGCAGGAAAATTCGTAGCAGAGAAGGCAAAAGTACCCGGCTATTATCATCCCTTGGTTGCGCCAAAGGCACTAGAGATTGGTCCGATGATCCAAAAAACTTTTGGGGAAGCTTATAAGCGGGGAGTAAAGATTGCGTTCGGTACGGATGCCGGAGTATATCCGCATGGAGAGAACGGTAAAGAATTTGGTTACATGGTTGAAGTGGGCATGCCTCCGATGGAAGCTATTAAATGCGCAACCATTGTTCCGGCTGGTATTTTAGGAATGAGTGATAAAATTGGAACGCTCGAGGCCGGAAAGTTTGCAGACATTGTTGCCGTAGATGAAAATCCACTTAAGAACATAGCAACTATGACAACCGTAAGCTTTGTAATGAAAAACGGAGTTATCTACAAAGAATAGTTCTTACTGAATGATCAGCATTGCAGCGGCCATTCCTACCATTAACAAATCTTCAATAATAGTAACGGTGCTCATGGGCAGATTAAATACTGCACCTAAACACGCGCATTGAATTTTCTTTTTGTTTACTACACTTTCAATCACACCAATACTGCTCGCACCCATGATTATGATCGTTGCCCAATTGGTAATTGTTGAATCAAAATTTGTTAAGTAGGCGATTCCCAATCCGAGCTCCAAAAACGGATAGATAAATCCATAAGCTGGAATCTTCTTTGCTACGATATCGTACATCGCGTAACTGCTAGCGAAACCTTTCAGGTCAAGGAATTTGAAGAAGGAGAAAACTAAGAAGAATCCAGCCATGAATACATTCATGAACTGCATGGCATGAAATGCTTCAGAGTGATAAGAAGCAATGGCGGCTACCAGTGTAATGAATCCAAAGATTAACAGAATTGGTTTGTACGTTTTCAACCAACTTGTTGCCTCGGAACTTGACATAGCATGATCACTTACCTGCGGATTTTCTGAAATGGTATACTTCGGATTGCCGATAGCATGTTGAAGTTCAGGTGTGCTGATGTGCTTGCTCATTTCAATCACTGCTTGTTGCGGATCGAGCGTAATCTCTGCTGATAAAACATCGGGGTGCATTAAAAGCTGACTTTTAACTTTTGCTACACATCCATTGCAGGTTAATCCGGAAAGCTTATATGTATGGGTCATAAGATCACTTCAATAATTTATTTAGTTCCAATCCAGCCCAGATGAGTGTGTTTGAAATCATCGGCATACTTTAAGCCGTAGCCGAATACCCGATCCATTGAGCTGTGTGCAAATAACACAACTCCGGCAAGTGTAAGTTCATGAATCACGAAAAAAAATCCAGCGAGGTATAATACAATCGCAAAACCTTTGTGATGAATGAGATTGTAAGCAATAGCCCCTATTTTGGTATTGACAAGATAACCGAGCATGCTTAAATCAGGCGTAAGCAGTAACGCCCAGAAAACCCATCCGGCAAACGGCAAAAATGAATTGAGGTATAAAGCAAGCCCGAACATGCAGGCTTCTTCGAGACGAAGCAGGTTTTTCATTTTAGGATTTTAAAAAGGCCAGAGATAAAAAGAACAATACCTCCTAACATGTATAAGTATTTAAACTTTTGATAGGTCTTTTCTTCGTTATTCCCTTTGAAAGGTTTGTAAATTCTAAAACCTATGAGAATCATTATTATTCCAATTATAAGATTGAAGTAGCCGTAAAAATTTCCGACCTGTTCCATAGATTACTTTTCTTTATTATTAACATATTTTTTCCACCAAAACTGAAAAACAATCAAGCCCCAAATCCGTGCGTGAACATCTCCCGGGTTAGACGAGAATAGTTGAGTTTTTAATTTTTCAATTTCCGAATAATTAAAAATGCCTTGCGCCTCGATCAGTTCTTTGGAAAGCAAATCGTCCACAATCATCGACCTCATTTCTTTGCGGAACCATTTCAATAGTGGCACTTCGAAACCTTTTTTAGGTCTGTTATAAAGTTGAGCCGGAAGAATGTCCCGGAAAGCATCCTGTAAAATCCTTTTTCGAATATTTGGATTAATCTTAAAATCTTCTGGTAACGAGAAAATAAAATTCACTACTTCAAAATCAAGGAAAGGTGTTCTTACTTCGAGACTGTTTGCCATGCTCATCAAATCAACTTTTGTAAGCATGTCGTTGGGAAGAACAAGCTTTGTGTCGGTGAGCAAAATTTCATTTATACTGCCGGTTGAACCAATATCCTTTAATAGTTCAGATTTTGATTGCAGATAATGTTCATTTGAAATTTGACTCTTCGTATCTGCAGTCAGCAAGTTTTTGCTCTCGTTCTCATCCGCAAAGGAAGCCCAACTCCAATACCGTTCTTTAGGATAAAGCTTCATCCCTTCCGCAAACCGGTTGAACTGCCTGGCCTTGTTAGCGAACGGATTGCTGCGCGATTGCGGAATCATTTTCCAAAGTGGATTCAATGCGCTTACCGCTTTCTCTTTTAATCCGGGATGAAATGATCGATAGAATGCTGCATGTTTATTATACCCTGCCAATAATTCGTCCGCACCATCGCCCGACAACGCAACAGTTGCATGCTTGCGTGTTTGTCTGCTAAGAATGTAAACGTTTATGGCCGATGAATCACCAAATGGCTCATCGAAGTAGTTTAAGATGTTGTGTACGTGTTCGTATAAATCATCATTCGTAAGCGAGAAGACAGTATGTTCTGTTTTAAAATGATCGGCTACAAGTTTCGCATAATGCGTTTCGTCAAAAAACTTTTCATCCTTAAATCCGATGGAAAATGTGTGCAGATCAGGTTTGTGTTTGCTGGCTAACGCAGTAATTACCGATGAATCAATACCGCCACTTAAAAATGCCCCGATCGGAACGTCAGAAATAAGCCTGCGCTGCACGGATTCATCCAGAAGTGCTTTTAGTTTTTCTTGTGCCTCTTCGTAACTGATTGTATTATTTTCTGTTTTCGGGATATCATAATACTTTTCAATAGACACTTCCCGATTCTTAATGGTGAGATAATGACCGGGCAATAATTTCTTTACGTTTTTGAAAATGGTATCTGGGGCAGGAGTGTAGTTAAGCTGTAGGTACGCGTATAGTGAAGTGAAATCTATCGTTTTGTCAATCCCATATTGAATGATCGATTTCATTTCCGAGGCAAACAAAAATTTATCTTCATCAAAAAGATAAAGCAAAGGCTTTACACCATAGCGATCCCGGGCAATGAAGAAAGTTTGTTCAACTTTATCATAAATACAGAATGCATAAAAACCATTGAGCTTGTTCAAGCATTTTTCTTTTTCGAGAATGAATAACTTTAATAAAACCTCCGTGTCGGATTGAGAAAAGAAGGTTATCCCTTTTGCTTCCAATTGCTGGCGAAGCTCTTTATAGTTAAAGATCTCACCGTTATACGCGATGCAATATCGTTCGCTTTCATCCCACATAGGTTGATGGGCAACAGCAGATGTGTCAATAATGGAAAGTCTGCGATGTCCAAGCGCAACCCAATCATCGTTATAAATGTTTTGATTGTCCGGCCCACGTTGCTCTAAGCACATAGTAGCGGCCGCAATATTTACTTTATTGAACTTGCCAATAAGATTAAATGCAAATATGCCCGTGATGCCGCACATGAACTATTTCTTGTAAAGTTTTTTTAGCTCATGATCCAAGTCACCACCAACATAACTTGAAACTATGAGGCCATTTTTATCAACAATAAAATAAGTTGGAATAGCCCGAATCTTAAAATATGTATGAAGACCAGCTTTTTTACCTCCGTATACAATTGGCCAAGTATACGTTGGATTTTTGCTTAGGAATTTTTCGACTTTGTCAATTGAATCATCCAGTGAAACACTGTAAAGTTCAATATTGTATTTCTCTTTCAAGGCGTTAAATTTTTTCATGCTAGCTATACAAGGCCCGCACCACGTTGCCCAGAAATCAATAATCACGTAATCTTTTCCGGATGAATACAGATCAGCAAGTTTGATGGTATCTCCGCTTACGGTTGCGAATGCCAGGGGCTTCACCTGAGAGCCAACCAATTCGCGCAAGAATTCAGTTTTGATTTCTGTTGCTTTAGCTTGAATTTCTTCGGTTAATGGTTTTTTTAAAACACTGATAACCATATCCATCAATTCATTGTCGGATAAAAAAGGTAAGCCGTAAAGATTTGCAGCAATCGCGCAGATGGCTAATTGTTTCATTTCCGGATCGGTTATCTTTTCTAATTCCGCATCAACGTATTTAGTGTAGCTGATCGTTAGTTCTTTATGATTTGTATAAATTTTGCTGGCAGAATAAACTGTGCGTAGGCTGTCGTACGTTGATTGCGCTATGCAACTGAGCGGCAAAAGGAAAATCAGAGTAGCTATAAATCGCTTAAGCATAATTTTTTCGCTGGTTGAAGAGCAATACGATTCGGATAACCAAAAGTATGCAAACCCATGAAAATAATGTTACGAATTCCGGAAACGAGCCTCCCACTTGCAATTTACCCTGAATCCGTGACAAGTATGTCATGAAGAATACAAACCACACATAAAACAGGTAAACGTTTTGGGTGATTAATTTTTTGTTGCCTGCAATGCGTTCATAGATAAAAGGCATGATGAAAATCATCGCGTACGCAAGTGCGCCTCCGGCTAGTCTTGCAGGAATGAATGTTCCACCTGAAAAATGAATGTAAGAAAGCAATTCAATCAAGTGAATGCCATGTGCAGCCGCAAAAACAAGAAAGAACTTCTCTGAGAGAATTGTTGAAAGTTTATCCGCCTGATAAGGCAGAAGAATGAAGATGATACTAAAAATAAGAAGTGATAATCTTCCTGAGAAACGAGTTGTTGCCTGGAGGCCTTCTATATTCCATCCGTAAAACGATATCCCCAGTGCTGCCACAAGCAACTCCAAAATGATAATGAGGAACAGACTTCTTTTGAAAGTCATGATTAAAAAATCTTACCGGGATTTAGAATGCCTTTCGGATCGAAAACTTTTTTTATGCCGCGCATCAGTTCCAGGTTCACTTCACTCATCGCGATTGACATATACGGACGCTTGGCAATACCAACCCCATGTTCACCGGATAATGTTCCACCTAATGCAACGGTTAACTTGAAAATTTCACTAATGCCATCCGGGATTTTAGTTTCCCAATCTGCTTCGCTGATGTTTTCTTTTAAAATGTTAACGTGAAGATTTCCATCGCCCAAATGACCAAAGCAAACTGTGTTGAATCCAAAATTTCTGCCGATCTCTTTAATGCCTTTGATCAGCTTAGGCAGATTAGCGCGAGGTACGACTACATCGTCTGATTTTGTTAAGGTATAGGCATTAACAGCCGGGGAAATGTTCTTGCGAATTTTCCAAAGTTCCTCTTTCTGCGCTGCCGTTTCGGCAAACAGAATCTCTCCTGCTTCAAAGCTCTCAAGCACATTCATTACACGTTCGGCATCGCGCATTAATACTTCTTCATCGTTTCCATCAAGCTCGCACAATAGATAAGCATCCATGTTTTCCGGAAACGATGTTGTCACTTTCGCTGCATAGATCTTTTCAACGTAGTCGATAGTTTTCATCGCAGCCTCACGTTCAAAAAATTCCATTCCGGAAGGTTGAATCCCGGCTGTGAAAATTGCAGCGATTCCGCGACAAGCTTCTTCGTTCGTTACAAATGGAATAAGCAGCAAAACATTCTTTTGCGGATAACCACGCAGCTTGAAAATGATCTTCGTGATAATACCCAATGTGCCTTCGCTTCCGCACATCAATTGCGTTAAATTATAGCCGGTTGAATTCTTTAAAACATTCGCGCCCGTCCAAATAATTTCACCTGTTGGCAACACGACTTGTAAGCTCAACACATAATCGCGTGTTACGCCATACTTAACTGCTTTTGGGCCACCACTGTTGTTTGAAACATTTCCGCCAATGAAGCATGAACCACTGCTGGCAGGATCGGGCGGATAGAACAGTCCCTTTTCCTTAACAGCATTTTGAAATACTTCGGTGATCACACCGGGTTCAACGGTGGCTTGTAAGTTCAATTCATCGATGTTAAGAATTTTATCAAACCGCTCCATCGAAATAACCAATCCTTTATGAATGGGAAGTGAACCTCCGGCTAAACCTGTTCCCCCTCCGCGCGGTGTAACGGGAATTCCATGCGCACTACAAAGCTTCATCAGGCTGCTCACTTCTTCCGGAGTGCCCGGCTTTACAATCACATCGGGCAGGAATGAATAATTTTCAGTCTTGTCGTGTGAGTAATCGTATCGTTTTTCATCGTCAACAAAAATATATTCAGGCCCAACGATGGCCTCAAATTCGCTTAAGATGCTGGCGGTAACTTCTGCAAATGCCATGAATCGTGTATATTTGAAGGATTATTTTTTAAACTCCGAGATGAAGCTATTTTTTCAGCTTAAAATTAATCAAAAGCTTTCGCTATCAGGCATGATGCTGGCGACACTTTTTCTGGTATCGTGTGCATCCAACAAAACGGCCAGTGTATCCGATAAGCGGATCGATAAAGTTATCTCTACGGCCCGAACATTTGTGGGAACACCTTATAAATATGGTGGCACAACGCGGTCGGGTATGGATTGCTCAGGCTTGCTGCTGAATTCATTCAAACCAATCAACGTAACCTTACCGCGCTCTTCAGAAGACCAAAGTAAAATTGGTAAGGAAGTTAAGATGGAAGATCTTCAGCCGGGCGACCTTGTATTTTTTGCAACAGGTGATAAGAAGAAAAAAATAACGCACGTTGGTCTTGTAACGGATGTGAAAAAGAAAGACAATGTAAAATTCATCCACGCATCTAGTTCGTTGGGTGTTGTTGAGACTAATCTTTATGCAGAGTACTACCTGAAGCGTTTCCGAACAGCAAGAAGGGTAATCAAATAACGGGTTTTTTTATGTTCACGTTTTAGTACCTTGGAAACGTTAACGTAAATGCCATGTCATCCCGCAGAGATTTTATAAAAATTACAGCGCTTGGAGCAGTTGTGCTTCCGTTTCATCAAACCTTTGGGCTTGGAAATTTTCTTGAGAATAAACCTATTGTGGTTTCAACTTGGACAAATCTTAAAGCTAACACGGCTGCTTGGTCGGTGCTGTCGAAGGGTGGCCGTTCACTTGATGCAGTAGAGCAAGGTGGCAGAGTTGTTGAAGCTGATCCATTGGATACATCTGTTGGGTATGGCGGGTTGCCGGATCGCGATGGAAAAGTTACGCTTGATGCCTGTATCATGGATGATCAGGGCAACTGTGGTTCGGTAGCATTTGTACAAGGTTTTATGCATCCGGTTTCAATCGCGCGGATGGTAATGGAAAAAACACCACACGTGATGTTAGTAGGTGCGGGCGCTGAAAAGTTTGCGTTGGATAACGGATTCAAAAAAGAAAATCTGCTTACAAAAGAATCGGAGAAGGCCTGGAAAGAATGGCTCAAGAAATCGGAATATAAACCTGATCATAGCATTCTAAAACCCAATCATGATACAATTGGTTTATTGGCGCTTGATGAACAAGGTAAGTTATCCGGTGCATGCACAACGAGTGGCATGGCATACAAGATGCATGGCCGTGTGGGTGACTCACCGATTATCGGTGCTGGCTTATATGTTGATGGAGAAGTTGGTGCGGCAACCGCAACGGGAGTGGGTGAGGAGATGATTCGGATTTCCGGAAGTCATACAATAGTTGAATTGATGCGACAGGGAAGAACTCCGCAGGAGGCTTGTGAAGAAGCGGTAAAACGTGTTATTAAAAAACATGGTGATAAAGCAAAAGATCTGAGTGTTGCTTTTCTTGCACTCTCCAAAGACGGAACTATTGGCGCATACTCAACCAATAATGTTTTTGTATATACCGTAACAACACCCGATAAGAATAATATCGTAATAAAATCCCCAAGCTATTTTCCGTAATCATGACTATTGAAGTTGTTGCTTATAATATTGAATCCGCTTTTCGCGCCCAAGAGGGTGGGGCGGATCGAATAGAATTATGTGATAGTCCGGGTGATGGTGGCAATACACCATCGTATGGAATTGTTGAAGCCCTCCGACAGCATATTACGATGGACATCTATGCGATGATCCGTCCGCGTGGCGGAGACTTTCTATACTCAAGCTATGAGTTCTATGCGATGAAGCGCGACATCTTCCAATTTCAAAAACTAAGCGTTGATGGATTTGTATTCGGTATTTTAAACGCAGACGGAACGATTGACAAAAAGCGCTGCAAATCATTGATAGGGCTTGCGCGACCATTAAAAGTTACCATTCATCGTGCATTTGATATGACACGAGATCCGTTTGAAGCCTTGGAAGATTGCATTGAAGTCGGGTTCGACAGAATTTTAACTTCCGGACAAAAATCAAAAGCAATTGACGCTGTGGATTTGATTGCTGAACTTGTTAAGAAGGCTGATGGCAGAATTTCAATTATGCCTGGATCAGGCGTAAACGAAAGCAATGTGGTTGAGCTTGTTTCTAAAACCGGTGTTAAGGAAATTCATTTTTCGGCAACAGCGTTTAAGGATAGCGAAATGAAGTTCCGTAATAATGCAATTGCTGGATTAGGCTCAGAGCTTGGTTCGGAATTCAAACTCCGTACGGTTAATGTGGAGATGATTAAAAATATCCGGGCGTTGGTGGGTTAATGATGTTGGATAATATGTAGAGACGCAAAATTTTGCGTCTCTACGCACAATACATTTCGCACATTGCATCACGCACAAACATTCCCAATATATTATTGTCGGTTAGCCTTAATTGGCATCGTTCGGAATGTTCCGAAGCTTAGCGTTCCATCAAATGAATTTTCGGTAATGGTTCCTTCAATCGTAACCGGAACAGAGCTTCCATTGAAGTTCATTGTGTAGTTGGTGGTTAATTCATTTCCGTTAACGGAAGTAGAAGTTAATTCAGCAGGTTGAGGCATCCTCGCGCTGGTAATTGTTCCTTTGTAAACGCCATTCTCTTTTACTAACGTAAAACTTCCTGCATTCGCTCCTTGTGGAGATTCAACCGTATAATTCCAGGTTCCTGATGCATCAACAGAAAGACTATCCGATATTGAAGAAGTTGAATCTGAAACAGCTTTTGTGGTATCCGTTGGTAAATTAATCTGCTTAGGTTGTGTATTAAATTGTGGCATGTTTCCACCGCGATTTCCACCACCTTGATTTCCGCCTCCTTGATTATTTCCCATATCGCCATCTCCGCCACCGCCATCTTTCAAGTCATCGTTGCTAACGGATTTTCTTCTGCGCTGGCGTTGTGAGCCATCAAATCCCATTTTTCCAATGCGATAACTTAAATTAATGCGGAAGCTCATGTTGCGCATGGTGTTTACACTCAGCTGATCAATCGTTGCGGTACGCGTTTCACTTTTAATTTTCATGGATGATGCAAAAAAGTTTTCTGCCGCGATACCAATGCTCGCCCGCTTCTCATTAAATTCTTTTCGAATACCCATGCTATAAGTTCCAAAGCCACCTTGTGATCCCTGAAGGTTTACGCGATTCCCTCTATAAAACCCGAAGAACTGAATTGCCCAATTTTTCGGCAAGCTATAATTTCCAAAAAGCCTTCCGCTGTAAACCCAGCCCTTATTATTCAACGCTTCAGCCCCGGAACGATTGTTATCAAGAACTGCGTAGTAAACATCACCTCCACCATTCAATGTAAATTTGTTACCAATGTTCACATTTGCGAATACGCTCATTCCGTAACCATCTTCCTTACCTAGATTTTGATAGCTTGTCAGGATCGTATCGCCTGAAATAACTTCGCGAAAACTTTGAATGGATTTACGTGTATTGCGCATAAATCCTGAAAAATTCAGCGTAGTACCCTTAATAAAAGTACTATATCCGATTTCATAATTGTTTGTGTATTCAGGCTCAAGATTTGGATTGCCCTCTGTTGGATACAAAGGATTTGAAGCTTGCCGATTCGGGTTTAAAAATTGGATTGAAGGTCGTTGAATCCTTCTGTTGTATGCAAGTTTAACTGTATTCCCATTCTTTAATTTTTTGGAGAGATTAACGCTGGGTACAAGTACTCCATAAGAAGGAATTTCCGGATCGGGAAGCTCAGAAGGTACTCGAAGGCTTGCATTGATAACTGTATACTCGTAGCGGGTTCCTGCCTTTAGACTAATTGAATTTTTAGTAGTGATTGTGTATGAGATATACCCTGCCGTCACATTTTGATCATAATTAAGACCATTATTATTGTTTTGTCGCTCAGTATCTTCTTGATAATCTTCGTTCGGATAAGCATAAAAGGTGTTGTAGTCACTGGAAACTTTTCTCGTGATATTTTTAGCACCTAGCTCAAGCATCTGATTGTCTTTGATTGGAGTTTGAAAATCGACTTGTGCCGTAATTTCCTGATTAAAGCTTTTGTTTACATTTTTGCCAAGACTGTCTGCAACACCGCTTTCATCAAAATAAGTATTGAAAAAATCATTATCGCGATTATTGCGGCTGTATTGTGTAGAAAAACTTAGTTCGCGTTGCGGTTTTTCATACGTATGGGTAAAATCGAGACTTACATCAACGGTTCCGGAATTATCTTTTGTTTTCGAATCCCAGACTTGTTGGAGCACTCCAATAGGAGATTCACGCGTTATTTGATCCTGATAACTGTTTGCATTCCGTACACCATACCGCACAGATGCTGCAAGATAATTGTGCTTGTTGATGTCGTAGTCCCACCCGAACGTATAACGTCCATTTAAATCATTCCTTCTTGTATCGGCAAATTGAGCGGTGGTAAAGATGTTATCATCTTCATCACGTGTAGTTGTTTCGTTCCTGAAACTACCCTTAACTTTATAGCTTGCTCTTCCAAATCCACCCAATGAAAATCCCATTTTACCTTTCCGGTAGTTTCCGTTTAACCCAAGATTTGATCCACGCAAACCAACACCTGCATCAATATTTAACGTTGCGCCTTCAAGTGTGTTCTTCTTTGTGATGATGTTGATAATACCGGCCGAACCTTCGGCATCATATTTTGCGGAAGGTGATGTGATTACTTCTACACTTTTAATTTGATCGGCTGGAATTTGTTTAAGTGCATCTGCTACGCTGCTGGCTGTGATGGTTGATGGTTTGTTATTGATTAGTACAAGGATATTGGAGTTACCACGCATCGACACATTTCCATCCATATCAACCGAAAGCATAGGCACGCGTTTTAAAACATCCGTTGCATCTCCGCCTCGGGTGGTTACATCCTGTTCGGCATTATAGATTGTGCGATCAACCTTTTCTTCAATTAACGAACGCTGGCCTTCAACCACAACCTCGTTCAAAATTTTTGCGCCTGTACTTAATTTAATAGTGGAGAGCTCAACTTCACCTCTTTTGTCAACTGAGATATTTTTTAGTGTATCGGTTTCGTAACCTATAAACGTTACCGTTAGTGTGTACGTACCTTCTGCGAGTTTTGTAAGCGTGAACTTGCCATCTATATCACAGACTGTTCCGTCTAGCGCTTTTAAGGTTGCTGGATCAAGCAGTACGATATTGGCAAACTCAACAGGTTGGTTGGTTTCGCCATCCAGCACTTGGCCGGAGATTTTCCCGTTGCCTTTGGGAATTTCTGTACCTGGTTGCTGGGCCTGAACTGTAAAAGAGAATAAACTAATCGTAAAAAATAGTAAGAACGCCTTTTTCATTTCTGAATCCATAACTGTTTTCATGCCAACCCTAAAACTCATGTATTGGTTGCAGAACCAATGTTAATTAACCATAAATTCTACTACAGATTACGGTAGCGCGCGCAAATGTAGATTTATTTACCTGCTGGGCAGAAGGTGTTTTTTTCAAGAGCGTTAAAATCATTTGAAAGGCAATTGAGGCTTTTGTGAGGACAATTTTTAAAATATCTTTGTAACCCTTGGGGGATTAGCTCATTTGGCTAGAGCGCTTCGCTGGCAGTGAAGAGGTGATCGGTTCGAATCCGATATTCTCCACAAAGGTCTGTTTAACAGACCTTTTTCATTTATGGATAAGTTGTTACGCCATAACCGATAGCATGAATAAAATCGGTTTACCCAGTGTTTCATCTCCCGAAAACTTGATTTTCTTTTCTACTTCACTTCCGGTTACTGCTTTTGTAAAGAGTTTCCAGGATGTATCAGGATCAAGGGTAACTGCTGCGTCAATTTTAGCGGGTTTGTCCTTACTCAAAACCCAGGTTGAATCGTTATAAACTAAAAACCAGTCGCCTCCAGATTCAGAGGTTACCGTTATCTGAACAGCTTGATTGTTCTTTGCTTTAACATTCCGATATGTATGCGGGAGGGCTTGCATAAACGTGTCAATCAACGGATAATAAAATTCGCGCGACATAATACCTGGTTTATTCACGGCTTCCCGGATCTGTTGCTGATGATGCCACTTTTCCGTGTACTCACGCGCAATATGAAACCAGTTAACGGATTGTTCTTCACCTGCCCAGGCAACTGAAAATACAGCAGGCTTAAAGGGATCGAGTTGAGCAATGCAGGAGGCATATTCTTTCCCGGTAACTTCCAGCAATTCAATCAACACCGAAGGGCTCATGCGTTTTGTGGCTTTAACCCAATCCGCATTCAGACGATTCAGAAAATCAACCAAGTCCTGGTAAGATGAAAGTTTGCCAGGAGCTTCACCAAAAAAATTATCGCGCACCATAGATAACATTCTGATATTACCATCCAGTAAGTGAGTGGCTATATCTTTTACTGTCCACTGCTTCGCTACTGTATGTTTTGACCAGTCGTCAGGATTTAAAGACCGTAACAGTTCAATGAGCTTTTCATCCAGCGTTGGAAAAAGATGCCCGGTGGGAATAGGAACTTGCATACGCGAATCTGCAAAAGATTTGAATTATGCAGAAGCTTAAAATGAAAAACCTGTGAAGTTCACAGGTTTTAGTCGAGGTGAGAAGACTCGAACTTCCGACCCCCACGTCCCTAACGTGGTGCGCTAACCGGGCTGCGCTACACCTCGATGATGTTGGGTTGCAAGTATAATAATTTTGAAGAAAGCTGTCAAAGCAGCTGTGGAATGATTACTTCTTATTCTGCTTCAGCGAACGGAAGAACTTCGCCCAGTTGAAAACGTTGAAGAGCGGATTCGTAACCGGCATGTATTGACTGCCTTGCGCAGCCGACATCTGGCTTAGATAATATTGCTGATTAGCCCGCCCATCCATGGGAGTTGTTTTCAACATCAGGAGCAGAAGCTCCTGATTAATATTTCTGCGGTCTATGCTTTGATCCTCCGTTGGAATGTTAAGCGCAAGTAACGCTTCCTTAAAAATTTCTTCCGTAGGGAATGATGTGACCACAACTTCCGAGAGGTACGTAACATCTTCCCTTAACTGAATAACAATAGTCAGGTATTCACTAGGGTGGTCCGGAACAATATAATACTGACGTTCGTACCCAACATAACTAATAACGATGCTATCACCTGATAAAACTGCCATCGAAAAGAAGCCCATCATGTTTGTAGTAGTTCCGCGGCCGGCTTTGGGTACATAAATGTTAACACCATACAGCATGGAATTAACACTATCAGTGTTCATAATTACACCGGATAACTGGATGACACGTTTTTGTTTTTGTGCAAATCCTCCTTCACTTGCTCCCACCAGCACCACCACAATAAAGAGACACAAAAGATGCGATTTCTTCACGAGAACCAACTTTTTACAATTTCTGAGCTTTCAAAAATACGGAGAACCGAACGAAGTGCCTAATTTCCATACCTTTGATGAATAGAAAGAAGGTAAAGTTTCATGAGACTCAAGAATTTTAACCTTTTGCTGGGCTCCCAGATATTCAAAGCATGCGCGGATGAATCCCGGCTCCGCATTCTTAATCTTATATTCAGCAATGGAGAAATGTGCATTACCGATCTCGAACAGATTCTTGAATTCACGCAAGCTAAAACGTCACGCCACCTCATTTATTTGAAGAATGCAGGCATCTTAACACATCGCAGATATAATCACTGGGTATTTTATCAGGTAAAAGATGAAGTGTATGAAATTATTAAGCAGATTTTTCAGTTCTTACAGAAAGACCAGCAATTAGAGAAGGATCAGCAGCTTTATAAAACACTGTATTCAAACCGGGAACTGGCGATTAACAAAATGCAGCGCGAAGGCTGGCGCAAGCAGGAATGATTTTTAACACATGAACAAATCCTTACGTAAAAATCAATACACGTGTATATTTTTTGACCTTGATCACACCCTTTGGGATTACGAAACAAATTCAAAAGAAACACTTCAGGAACTTTTCAACGCGTATAGCTTACCTGAAAAAGGTGTAACGGATTTTGAGAGTTTCCATAAAGAATTCAAACGCGTGAATGCCGAGCTTTGGGTATTGTATGATACTGGAAAGATTGGAAGCGAAGTAATTCGTGCCGAACGCTTCAAACAGATTCTCGAAGTCTTTAAAGCGTTTGATGAAAAACTTTGTTCGGAGCTCTCACACGAATATCTGTTCAGCTGTCCGAAGAAAGGCAACCTGATGCCTAACGCGATCTCAACGCTCGAGTATCTCTCAGGAAAGTATAAGATGTCCATCATTACAAACGGGTTTGAAGAAATTCAGAACCTGAAACTTACTGCTGGGAAGCTGCATAAATATTTTGATCACATCGTAACCTCGCAGCATGCTGGTTTTAAAAAACCCTCGCGTGAAATTTTTGATTATACGCTAACAAAACATGGTATTGTTTGCGGTCAAGCCGTAATGATCGGAGATAACCTGATAACAGATATTGGTGGCGCGCGCCAAGCTTCGATTGACAGCGTTTTCTTCAATCACGAACAAATTAAGCATGATTCTGAAATTCATGTCGAAATCCATAACCTGAAAGAGCTTTGTGAACTTCTTTAAGTAATTTTGCCGCACTAAATTTTCCAGTATGTCGAACGCATTCTTTAAAGTACCCGCTCCGAAAAATGAACCTGTATTATCTTATGCTCCCGGCTCGAAAGAACGCCAGTTGCTCAAAAAAGCACTGGAAGAAGGCCGCAGCGAAGAGATAGATATTCCGATGTATATCGGCAGCGAGGAGGTTCGTACGGGAAATAAAGTACGTTTGAGTCCTCCGCACGATCATAAGCACACACTCGGTCATTTTCACGCAGGTGATAAGACCCACGTTGAGAAAGCTATTGCTGCAGCACTTGCTGCAAAAGAAAATTGGTCGAACCTGAGTTGGGAATATCGCGCAAGTATATTTTTAAAAGCCGCTGAATTACTGGCTGGACCGTATCGCTACAAGATCAATGCAGCAACCATGCTTGGTCAATCCAAGAGCGCATACCAGGCGGAGATTGATTCCGCGTGTGAGCTGATTGACTTTTTGCGCTATAACGTTCAATATATGAGTGAGATTTATAGCGAACAACCTGATTCATCACCTGGTGTTTGGAATAGATTAGAATATCGCGCACTGGAAGGGTTTGTGTTTGCGTTAACACCATTCAACTTTACTGCAATTGCTGGTAATTTACCGACAAGCGCGGCCATGATGGGCAACACAATTGTTTGGAAACCTTCGAACACTCAGGTTTATGCTGCTAATGTGATCATGCAAGTATTGAAAGAAGCTGGCTTGCCCGATGGAGTTATCAACTTAGTTTACGTAAGTGGCCCGGATGCAGGCGAAGTTATCTTCAACCATAAAGATTTTGCAGGCATTCACTTTACCGGAAGCACGGGCGTGTTTCACGGTATGTGGAAAACGATCGGAGCCAATATTGCTAAATACAAAAGTTACCCGCGAATTGTAGGAGAGACTGGTGGAAAGGATTTTGTGATGGTTCACTCCAGTGCGAATGCTAAAGAAGTTGCTGTTGCGCTTGGTCGCGGAGCCTTTGAATACCAAGGACAAAAATGTTCTGCCGCATCGCGCGCATACATTCCATCAAACCTTTGGGATGATGTGAAGAAATATTTGGTAGAAGATTTGAAGTCTTTCAAAATGGGCCCGACTGAAGACTTTGGAAACTTTATAAATGCTGTGATCGATGAGAAAGCATTTACTTCCATTACCGGATATATTGAAAAAGCCCGCACGAATCCAAAGAATGAAATCATTGCCGGTGGCAAGTATGATAAATCAAAAGGCTATTTTATTGAGCCTACTGTTGTGGTAACAACGGATCCTTCATCCGTAACGATGTGTGAGGAAATCTTTGGCCCGGTGCTGACGATTTACGTTTATGATCCGAAAGATTTTGAAAAAATACTTGAGCTGGTTGATAGTACATCACCGTATGCGTTAACGGGTTCGATTATCGCAAAAGATCGGTATGCAATTGAAGTCGCCACAAAAAAATTAACCAACGCAGCCGGTAATTTTTATATCAACGATAAGCCAACCGGTGCTGTTGTAGGTCAACAACCATTTGGCGGTGCTAGGGGTTCTGGAACAAATGATAAAGCCGGTGCGAAAGTAAATCTCCTCCGTTGGACATCTATGCGAACAATCAAAGAAACGTTCGTTCCGCCAACGGATTACCGCTATCCGTTTTTGGATAAAGAGTAATTCTTTAAGGGTGTAACGTATTAATGTAGAGACGCAATGCTGAGCGAAGTCGAAGCATGCATCTCTACGTTTTGATTAGACATTCTCCTCTTTTCTAAAAAAGCTCTGTACTAAATGACCTACAAAAGCGGAACCTAGTCCAGCTAGTATTGCTGCCAAAACAACAATCCCGGGAGCTAATTCATCTTCAGGCGAAATACGATCAAGGAAGATTACTTTAAACAGTAACAGAAAGCCAATTGAGCCTGCGAGAAAGCCAATGATGATACCTGTCTTGTTTTTCATAATAATAAATTTATTTGTTTAGTGATTTTATTTTATTGTGAAGCCTTAACTTCTTTATACCAACTTACTTTACGCGAGAAGTACATCAGTGCTCCTACAATCAGGAACAGTCCAACACTACCGATGATTAGCGAGAAGTCCTGCTGCAGAATTATGACGAAGATGAACGTATAAAAAACAACTAATAATGAAGTAAACAACGCTACAAGTCCTTTGTCTTTTAAGAATGACTTGGAATATAAGCTGATAAGCACAACGGTGGAAATGGAAGCAACTGCATAGGCGGCATTGTAGCCAATCTGTTCAGAGAAGCTTAATAGTAACGTGTAATAGATGATCAACGCAACGCCAATTAAAATGTACTGGAACGGATGGATGCGAACTTTACGCGTAATCTCTACTAGGAACAACGCCATGAATGTGAGAATGATAATGAGTTGTCCATATTTAGAAGTACGAATACTTTTCTGATATTGATCAACTGGCAGAATAAGCTTAACTCCAAAATCAGAACCGCTTAATTTTTCATCGGGTGTATTCCATTGTTGCGAGAAAGGTCTGTTGTAATGCAATACTTTCCACGTAGCAGCAAAAGTTGAATCCGTGATCTCACGGCTTTCGGGTAAGAACTCACCATCAAAACTTGGATTGTTCCAGGTTCCGGTAAGTTTTACATCGGTTGTTTTTCCAGTCGGCACAAAATTCAAACGCTCACTTCCTTTCAGCGTAAGCTTGATCGAAGTCGCGCCCGCAAAATCTTCAGCGGTTGTCCAGTCAAGCTTGGCAATAACACCGGACGTGGAATAACCAGTGCTTGAATTATCGGCCTGATATATATCATAATTTGTTCGAACTGCTTCTAGGACAGACACACCCAGGTTGTTCGAAGGCTCAGTTGTTTTAGCAACATTGCCAACATTGAATACAAGATTTTCGCTGATGCCGCGCAGATCGGTAATTGAAAAGATCATGTAGGCATCTTTCCATAGGATATTGTCAGCTGCAATATTCAGTTTGGCAAAGTCAGGCCGTTTAAAACCTGAGTTAATACTCAATGCTGATGTATAAACAACTGCATCAAAAATTCCGCGATGAAGAACATCGGGAGTTACGTCACCGGTTATGGATAGATTTTCAGGAAGGAAATAATATTTATCGGTGCGTTCAATAATCTCTATTCCGTTTTTTCCACGATCTATTTTTTCCTGCACTTTGTAAGGGATCACAAGAATTGGCCCCGCCAATGTTTGGTTGCCCGACCACTTGGAAGATATTTCACGAATTACGCCATCTGCACGTGACTCGCGCTCCTGCATCAAATCCTGAATCCAGGAAGCAGGTAGTAATAAAAGCAAGACAAGAAATCCGATAGAAAATAATTTGATCATGATTGATTCTTCTATCCAGCGATTGAAGCGTTCAAGAATGCCGAGTGGTTGAAGTTGTTCTGGTTCCATAAATATTTGATTATTAGATTAATATTTGACGTATGATTTTGTTAGTTGTTTCCAGGCAATCAAAATGAAGCAGGCGAATGCAGTAGGAATGAAGAGTAGTAAGGTTTCGGCCACTTCCGCGTATCTCAAGTTGAAAAACACAGACACAAAACCTATAACACCAGCAGACGTGAAAAGTATTAGACCTGTAGCTGAAGCTATTCGACTTAACACGGTTGGGAATGAAGAGAGATGATATAGAAATGGTACAGCAACCAGTAGGGCAGGGCTTGAGAATATCAGACTAAGAATAATTGATGTTGCGGGCGGAAACATGAGAAGTTCAGTTGAATAGAGAACAGCGCATCCTCCGATGCAGGTGGAAATCCAGATCAACAAGGCTTGGCGAACAGCACGATATAGGTATCTGTCTGACATCATTAAAAGTACTTTCATTTTCAAAGTATTCATATAAAAAAATTATCTCTTTTGTTGTTTGATTAATTGCTCCAGCGCGTCTAGGTGTTTTTTGAAAACTGTTCGACCCCGCTCGGTAGCTTTATATTTAGTATTTGGCTTTTTGTCAATAAAAGATTTTGAAATCGAGATATACTTTTCTTTTTCCAATGCTTTGATGTGCGAGGCAATGCTTCCATCCGTTAAGCCAAGAATATCCTTCAACGAATTAAAATCATACGCATCGTTTGCCACCAACACCGACATAATCTGAAGCCTGACGCTGTGCTCTAAAACTTTATTTAAATGCTCGAACGGGTTTTTCACTTGTCGTACCGGAAATGCATTACGGCTCCGTAAATTATATGCATTACACCAAAACCCAAAGCCCAGAAGATCAAACCGTATCCTGGAAGAAGCGCGGAGATCAATCCTAAAATAATTTCGGTGAACCCTAAATACCGAACCTCATCATATGTATTTGAACTTGCCTGGATAAGCGCTAAACCATAAAAAAGTAAACAGGCAGGTGCAGCAATTCCGTAATGACTGGTGTACAACAAAATCAAAATGAATAGCCCACCCGAAACGAGTGGGATGGCAAGGTTCACTACCAATTGACGACTCGTAGAAGTCCAAAGTTTGACGTTGGCTTTTTTTGCCTTGCGATTACTAAACCACAGTCCGGTTGCGATTGACGCGACCAAAACAATGACCGCAATTATTAACAGCTTCCATAAAATTTCAGGCTCATTCACAGAATATATCCGCATGCGGAATGGAGAGATAGGATAATGACTGATGAAGTAAGCCACTGTAGCTCCAATCAGCGCGTAAATCCCGGCTAGAACACCTGACAGTCCACTAAGTGAAATAAATTTCACCGACCGCTCCATGATGTTCCGGATGGAAGCAATGTCTTTTTCGTATTCTTGAACGTCTTTCATCAAAAGAACTTTGAATTTCAAAGTTAGTAAACGAAACCAAGGATACAAGGTTTCAAGAAGATTTGTTGTGGAGACAGATTGGTTATATAATGCTGTAATGGGTTGTAAGTAAAAAGAGCGTGCAGGTTGATCAGCACGCTCTTTTTCAGTTAATTTTTTGCCTTTTTCTCCGGGTTCTTAATGTTTTCAGGAGGATTTGGCTTTTCTGTCTGTTGGCGAATCAGCAGTTCAATCGCTTTCTGTAATTGTTCGTCCTGACCTTTAATAAGTGTCTCATACCGGTTTTTCACCTTCACATCAGGTTCCAACTGCGTGTTCTCAAGATACTTGCCATCTGATCCCACCATTCCTACCTGCGGAATTCCAAATACCAGCGTTGGATCGATTTGCTGTTCCCACCATACGGCTGTAGCAGTACCGGGTATGGGCATTCCAACCGTTAAGCCCTGCGATTTTGAATCGTACGCAAAAGGAAACATGTGTGCATCGGAGTAGTTACTTTCTCCAATCAATACAGCAGAAGGCTTGGTCCATTTACGCTGTGGCTCAAAGCCCAGGTATTGTCCGCGCGCGATTACGTCAAGATATTTCTTGCCACCTAAAAAAGTTACCAGGTCATCGTGTAGCCAACCTCCGCCATTCGAGCGGGTGTCAACAATAAGCGATTCACGATTACCATATTTTCCCAAGGCTTCTTCGAAGAGAATGCGATAACTTGGATCATTCATACCACGCACATGGATGTAACCAACTTTACCACTTGAAAGACTATCAACTTGTGCTGCGCGGTTATCGATCCAGCGCTGATAAAGCAATTCATTTTCAGCACCGAGCGTAACAGGTTTAATAACTTCTTCCCAGCGTTGCTTCGTTGCGGGATTATATAATGAAAGAAGTGTATTCTTTCCAGCTTTTAAATTCAGCAACTGGAAATAGTCGCTTCCCGCATCGATAGTCTCGCCATCAATTTTTTCAATGATTGTTCCCTTCCTGACTTTCGATTCGGCTTTATCAAGCGGACCATTAAGCAGTACATGTGATACAAGAATACCGTTGCCTGAATATTTTTGATCGGGGATAATTCCTAACGAAGCAGTAGCATCTCCATTTCGGGGGCCGGGTGAATAGTTACAGCCGGTATGAGAAGCGTTCAGTTCACCTAACAACTCGCTCAACAGTTCAGTAAATTCCCAATTGTTACTGATATGCGGTAGAAACTTAGCGTATTCCTTTTTATAGTAACCCCAGTTAACACCATGCAGATCTTCAACATAGAATTTCTTCACTACCTGTCGCCAGGCATGATCGTAGATATAGCTAAGCTCTTGTTTTTTGTATAACAGCATTTCACCACTAATGTTGATGACTTCCTTTTTCCCAGTTTCGGCATCAATTTTACATGGCTTTCCATCAACAATGGCGAACAGCTTTTTTTCGTCTTTGCTTAATGATAATGAACTTGCGTTGTCACCAAGCTTCGTAAGAATTTTGGTTTCACGCGTACGCAGATTGGTAGTCCATAAATCAACACCCTTCTCAATATTGGTTGTATAGAAAAGTCTTTCTCCATCCTGGGTAACGATAGCATCGCTTAACAATGAGGAATGAATGGTCAAACGTACTTTACGTTCATCAAGTCCTTTTAAATTTATGACAACATTGTCAGACTTTTTCTCTTCCGGTGTTGACTTGGTTTTTTTATCCGTTTCTATTTTGCTTTCAGCGGGTTCTTTTTTCTTCTCGTCTTCTTTTTCCTTGAAAAGTTTATAATCGTTTTCGTTTAGTTTATAGGTATCGTAAGCTTCCTGGGTAAAGAACATTCCATATACATCGGTGCTGGCTCCCCAGCTTCCATGATTCTTCAAGCCATCACGGTCGCTAAACCAAATCATCATTTTTCCATTCATCATCCACTGAGGATCTCCATCGGCATAGCCGCTTTTGGTGAGGTTAATGATTTCACTGTTTCCGGCAGCGCTTACCAGCCCTATATCTGTAATCCAATGATTTTCCATCAGGAAAGAAACCAAAAACCATTTACCATCGGGTGACCACGAAAAACTCTGATCTCCGTCACTGTACGAATACGATTTATTTTTAGGCACGATTAAGCGGGAATTTTTTGAAGCGAGATTAACTACTTTAAGCGCAGTGCGTTCTTCGAGATAGGCAACCTCTTTACTATCCGGTGAAAAGGCAGGTTGAAATTCATCCGCGTCAGTTGCAACTACGGGTATCTCTTTCAAAACGGTAGAAGCATAGAAGTAAGGTTCTTCGCTTCTTACAATGCTGGTCATGTAAATATTCCAGTTGTTATCGCGCTCTGCTGCGTATACCAGGCTGCGCCCGTCTTTACTGAAGCTTACAGTTCGTTCTTGTTCAGGTGTATTCGTTATGCGCTTGGTAACACCGCCTTCCATCGCAGAAACAAAAATTTCTCCGCGCACGATAAACGCCACTTCTTTTCCATTGGGTGAAACAGCGAGTTGTGTTGCTCCGTTGTTTATTGGTAAAATCTCGTAAGGATTAAGCTTGCTATCAGTTTGGAGAGTAACATTAACTTTAACAGGCTGACCTCCGTTTTTAAGCGTATAGATTTCTCCATCATACGAAAAGCACAACGTGCCGTTTTTAGACATTGATAAAAATCTTACTGGGTGATTTTTGAAACCGGTGATTTGAGTTTTTTCAGCTCCGCCTTTTATTGCTAAGCGGTGAACATTGAATGAGCCGCTCTCTTCACTTAGGTAATACAGATAGTTCTCATCGGCATCTACAACCGGGTTTCTATCTTCACCGGCAAATTGTGTGAGCTGCGTGAAGCTTCCGTTTTTGAAATCATAAACCCACAAGTCGCGCGCAATGGAAGATTGGTGATGCTTACGCCATGGATTTTCATATCCTTTCCGATCCTGGAAATATATTTTTGTTTTCGAAGCATTATAAACTGCAGCTTCAGAAGGAGTTGTGAGCGTCATTAAATTCCGGCCACCATTTGCCGATACCTGGTAGAGTTCGGGCATTGTGCCATTCGGAAAATCGGCATACGATTCAAGATCATTACGAAGAGAATTGAATAGTACATCCTTGCCATCAGGCGAAACGGAAGTTGGATAATCATGTGCCGAGTGATACGTGAGCCGTACAGGCAATCCTCCGGCAGCTGGCATTTTAAAAACATCAAAATTTCCAAACCTGTCGGAAGCAAAAGCAATGGATTGACCATCGGGAAACCAAACCGGCATAAAATCGTGGGCGGCATGAGAAGTTAACTGAACAGCTTTCCCTCCAGTTGTGCTGACGAGATATAAATCACCTTGATAAGTGAAGACAATTTGAGAGCCATCGGGTGAAATGGATGGATATCGAAGCCACAAAGGCTGTTGAGCAAATGCCGTGATACTCGCGAATGCAGAGAAGAAAAGGAGGGGAAGTAATTTGTTTTTCATGACGATTGGAGAATTTTCCCAAAAACTACCGGAATTTCCTATCTATTTAAAAGTTGATTTGACAGGCGGTTCTGTAAATATCTAAAGTGAGGTTTGGAAAAATGGGTGCATAGTCAGTAATATTGCACTCCTTTTTTAGGAAATTCCTTCTTAGCTCAGCTGGTTAGAGCACCTGACTGTTAATCAGGGGGTCCTTGGTTCAAGCCCAAGAGAAGGAGCAAAGGCGCTTTTTTAAAGCGCCTTCTTTATTTTTTCTAATTGCTGTTTAAATCATGATTGCTGCTAATAACCTATCGCTCCAGTTTGGGAAACGTGTTTTGTTTGATGAAGTCAACCTGAAGTTCATCAATGGGAATTGCTATGGGGTAATCGGGGCGAATGGAGCCGGAAAATCTACTTTTTTAAAGATTCTCTCCGGAGATATTGATCCAACGCGCGGGAACGTAAGCATAGATCCGGGCAAGCGGATGGCCGTGCTTCGTCAGAATCACTACGAGTTTGATGAGGTTTCGGTACTGGACACTGTAATGATGGGTCACAGTAAGCTGTGGAAGGTGATGAAGGAAAAAGATGCCATCTACGAAAAGCCTGACTTCTCAGAAGCAGACGGACTAAAAGCTTCTGAGTTAGAAGCCGAGTTTGCGGAAATGAATGGCTGGAATGCGCAATCCGATGCAGCTTCTTTATTGAGTGGATTGGGAATTGCCGAAGAGGAACATTTCAAACTGGTTAAAGAATTAAACGGTAGCCAGAAAGTTCGTGTGCTTTTGGCGCAGGCGATTTTCGGTAATCCGGATATTCTGATTCTCGATGAACCTACCAATGATCTGGATTTGAAAACCGTTGGCTGGCTGGAAGATTTTCTTCTGGAATTTAAGAACACGGTAATAGTTGTTTCACACGATCGTCACTTTTTAGATACTGTGTGTACGCACATTGTTGATATTGATTTCAGCGCGATTAAATTATATACGGGTAACTATACATTCTGGTACCAGTCAAGCCAGTTGGCATTATCGCAGCGTTCTTCTGCAAACAAAAAAGCTGAGGAAAAGAAAAAAGAACTTCAGGAATTCATTGCCCGCTTCAGCGCGAACGCATCGAAATCGCGACAGGCAACGAGCCGGAGAAAATTATTAGAAAAAATTGATCTCAGTGAGATTCAGCCTTCAACCCGGAAATATCCTGCAATCATTTTTCAGCAAAAACGTACTGCGGGCGATCAGATCCTGCATGTTGAAAATCTTTCCTATTCTCAAAACGGAGCAGTATTATTTAAAGGATTAGACTTTTTTGTAAACAAAGGCGATAAAATTGCCATTCTCAGCAAAGACAGTTTAGCGGTAAGTTCCTTGTTTAAAATCCTGGCCGGTGAGTTGAAGCCTTCAGGCGGAAAGTTTACGTTCGGACAAACTATTACATCAGCGTATTTGCCCAGCAACAATGAAGCTTTCTTTAACGGCAATGATAACCTCATCGATTGGCTTCGTCAGTTCGCGGAAGAAGAAAATAAAGATGAAGTTTACGTTCGCGGATTTTTAGGTAAGATGCTTTTCTCAGGCGAGGAAGTTTTCAAAAAATCGAATGTCCTTTCAGGAGGAGAAAAAGTTCGCTGCATGGTTTCGCGCATGATGTTGGCGCAAGCTAACTTCCTGATGCTGGATGAACCCACAAATCATTTGGATCTTGAATCGATCACAGCTTTTAACAATGCGCTTAAAGATTTCCCAGGCACGGTGTTGTTTACTTCTCATGATCATGAGTTTACCCACACCGTAGCGAATCGTATTATCGAAATCACACCTAATGGTTTTATCGATAAGCTGATGACGTATGATGAATACATCGAAAACGATAAGGTAGCAGCACAGAAAGAAGCTTTGTACGCTTAATTCAGGCCATTTTGTCTTGAATTTTTAATTAATTTCCATTTTTCCGGTCAAAATGACTTAAAAAAGTCATCGGCATACTTTTCCCTATAAGGGTATCATGAACAACAAATTCATGTTAAATCCAAAAAAATAAAAAGTATGAGCCTTATACGTTATAACTCCGCGCTGAACGATTACACACCAACATCCTTCAGCAATTTGATTGATCGTTTTTTCAGTGAATCAGCTGCCCGCAGTGGCGGTTCTGCGTATTCCTTCGTTCCCCGGGTGGACATTTTTGAAGAAGAAAACGCTTTTGAAATTCACCTGGCTGTTGTCGGCATGAAAAAAGAAGATTTTAAAATCGATGTAAACGACAAATTCCTGACGATTAGTGGTGAACGTAAATTCTCCAAAGAGAAAAAAGAAAACAACTTCCGTTCGATCGAAACACAACACGGAACCTTCAGCAGATCATTCACGCTGCCTGAAAATGTAGATGCGTCTAAAATCAACGCAAAATACAACGATGGCATTCTGGAGATCACCATCCCGAAGGATGAGAAAAAAGCATTGAAGCAAACCATCAAAGTAAATTAATTGTAGAGACGCAAAATCTTGCGTCTCGACTTTCGTTTTAAGTGAAGTTTGGTTGAGGGGTACCCCGTTTGGCAGCAATGCTGGGCGGGGTTTTTTATTTTATTTTCACATGAGCGAGGAAAGAATCCGTCTGTCAAAAGCTCCGAACTACTTCCATCCTAAGAACGTTAAAAGCATTACCTTTCCCATCCTTTCAAAGTAGATATGAAGCGCACTGGTATTCTGATCGCGGTAATTTTCCTGGTAACATTTATTGGCGGTATTCTCGGCTCTATTTTCACCGTAAAATATTTGAGTGACAGCATCCCCACGTATCAGTCCATTGAAGACCGGCAAAATGCTGTTCTGGCAAATTATACCCGCGACAGTACTTACGTTGTACCGAAAGATGTGAACTTCCTTGTGGCTTCGCAGAAGGTTGTTCCCAGTGTAGTTCATATCCAGGCTTCGTATGGTTCTGGCTCTTTCAGTCTTAATCCGTTGGAATTATACTATCAACCACAGGAACGCTCTTCCGGTTCAGGTGTAATCATTTCGGATGATGGGTATATTGTTACAAATCATCACGTAATCGAAGAGGCAACAAACGTGGAGGTGATCATGAATAACAACCAGCGTTTTTATGCAAAGATTATCGGTACCGATCCGAGTACCGATTTAGCATTGTTAAAGATCAAAGCAAGAAATCTTCCCTTTGTTCCATACGGAAATTCAGATGCTGTTAAAATTGGTGAGTGGGTTTTGGCTGTAGGGAATCCATTCAATCTTAATTCAACCGTAACGGCTGGTATTGTAAGTGCACGTGCAAGGAACATTCGTATCCTACGCGAGAAAAATAACTTACAAGTTGAGTCATTCATTCAGACCGATGCTGCTGTGAATCCAGGAAACAGTGGAGGTGCATTGGTTAATCTGAAAGGAGAACTGGTTGGTATTAATTCAGCAATTGCAACAGCTACAGGAACGTATTCAGGGTATTCATTCGCTATTCCTGTAAGCCTTGTAAAGAAAGTAATGGATGATCTGTTGGAGTACGGGCAAATTCAACGCGGATTGTTGGGTGTTCAGATCACCGATGTAAACGCAAGCATTGCAGAGCAGCTTAGTCTAACGATTAATGATGGTGTATTGGTGACGCGTGTTAACCTCGGCAGTGCAGCAGAAGAAGCAAATCTTCAACCCGGTGATGTGATCACGGCTATTGATAATCATTTTGTAAAATCAGTTTCTGAATTGCAAGAATGGGTAGCACGTAACCGCCCGGGAAAAGATATTAATGTGACGTATTTACGGGACAACAAATCAAATGTTGTTAAAGCTCGCTTAAAAGATAATGACGGCCGTGAAGGCACTTATAAAAAAGAAATCCGGTACGAGTTCAATGGAATGGAAGTTGAAGATATGCTATTCAATGAGCTCACTAAAATGAAGATTGAAAACGGCATTCAGGTGAAAAAGATTAATGATGGAAAATGGAAAGAGGCCGGTATTAAAGAAAGCTTTATCATTTCGTTCCTGGATCGAGTTCCGGTTGATAACGTAGAAGATTTTAACCGCATGCTGGAATACAAACGTGGCGGAATACTCATCGAAGGTTATTACGAAGCAGGCGAGAAGAAAGCCTATGCACTGGAATGGTAGGATTTTCGATGTTAGAGGTTCGAAGCTTGAAGTTCGAACTAAATTCTAATCTCAACTCCTTCTAAAATCAAATCTCTAACCACGAACTTCTAACTTCCAATCTCGAGCATCTAATCTCGATTTTGTTACTTTTGTACCCTCATTTATCAGAATATCATGGAAACCTTCGGAATCAAAGAATCACTGGCTGTATTAGGCATAAAAAAAATAAACCCAGGTGCATCGACTGGAACAAAATGGCTCAAAACGTCAGGTAAAATCATCGATTCATATTCTCCGGCAGACGGAATTTTGATTGGCAGCGTTCGGGCGACTGATCCGAAAGTATTTGCGCAGGTAGTTGAAAAATCAAAGCAAGCTTTTAAAGAGTGGCGCACTTGGCCTGCACCGAAACGCGGTGAAGTGGTTCGTCAGATTGGTGAAGCGTTGCGAAAATATAAAGAGCCTTTGGGCAAGCTTGTTTCCTATGAAATGGGAAAATCTTACCAGGAAGGTTTGGGTGAAGTACAGGAGATGATTGACATCTGCGATTTTGCGGTCGGATTGTCACGTCAGCTTCATGGACTAACCATGCATTCCGAACGTCCTAATCATAGAATGTATGAGCAGTATCATCCGCTTGGAATTATTGGTGTAATCTCGGCATTCAATTTTCCGGTAGCAGTCTGGTCATGGAACTCGATGCTTGCGTGGGTATGTGGCGATACCTGTATTTGGAAGCCGTCAGAAAAAACTCCGCTATGCAGTATTGCTTGTCAGAATATTGTAGCTGAAGTTTTCAGAAAGAATAATGTTCCGGAAGGAGTGTCGTGTATTGTTAATGGTGATGCTATTATCGGCCAGCTCATGTCGAAGCATGAAGATATTCCGCTTGTATCCGCAACCGGTTCAACCCGTATGGGAAAAGCAGTTGCGAAAACTGTTAGTGAACGATTAGGTCGGGCGTTGCTTGAGCTTGGTGGCAATAACGCCATTATTATCTCTGAAAATGCGAATATGGATATAGCCATTCGCGGAGCATTGTTCGGAGCAGTAGGAACGGCCGGTCAACGTTGTACCACAACGCGCAGGTTGATCATCCACGAAAAAATCTACAACCAGGTTAAAGAGCGTTTGAAAAAAGCATATGGTCATTTGAACATCGGCAATCCGCTGGATCCGATGAACCATGTTGGACCGTTGATTGATAAACAAGCCGTTAAGCTTTATTCCAATGCGTTGGGTCAGGTTAAACGGGAAGGTGGAAAGTTTGTGGTTGAAGGGGGAGTGCTGAAAGGCAAAGGTTATGAATCAGGCTGCTATGTAAAGCCGGCCATTGCGGAAGTAAAAAACGAGTACAAGATCGTACAGCACGAAACCTTTGCTCCGATTTTATATTTGATCAAATACAAAAACATTGAACAAGCTATTCAAATCCAAAATGGTGTGAAGCAAGGCTTGTCATCTTCCATCATGACCAACAACATGCAAGAGATGGAGGCGTTCCTTTCGCAAAACGGATCGGATTGTGGAATTGCGAATGTTAACATCGGAACATCCGGTGCTGAGATTGGCGGAGCCTTTGGTGGGGAAAAAGAAACCGGTGGTGGTCGTGAGTCTGGATCAGATGCGTGGAAAATATACATGCGCAGACAAACCAATACAATCAATTATGGATCAACCTTACCGCTTGCGCAAGGCATCAAATTCAACATTTAACTGTACTTTTTATTTCAGGTTGAAACATTTAATTTTATAAAAAGCTGCTGCCATGCCAACGAAAAAATACCGCTCTGTGATGCTGATTGATGATAATGAGATCGATAACCTCATTAATCAGAAAATGATTGAAGCGGCATCGGTAGCTGAAAATATTTACACGCACACGGGAGCAAAGAGCGCAATCGAGTTTCTTAAGAACATGGAGAAAATTGAAGTGGCGGATAAAGTTCTGCCCGATGTTATCTTCCTGGACATCGACATGCCACTCATGGACGGTTTTCAGTTTCTGGAGGAATTTGAAAAGCTTAACACCACAACCAAGAAAAAGTGTAAAATCGTTATGCTTACTTCATCGATTAATCCACAGGATTTTAATCGTTCGAAGAAGTATGAAAATGTTAAGCATTACCTGAACAAGCCGCTTTCGCACGAAAGCATTATGAAGCTTGAGGTTTAGAATTCTGTAAGCTTATTCACCAGCGCATCATCCAGCTTCACAAGCAAGGTTGGGGCAAAATAATTTACTTTCAGGCCAGCGAATCGCGGAATAACAGCAGCGATCTTTTTGGCTTTCTCTTTTTTGGCTTCGCTTACTGCAATTTTAAGAATCTTAATAAAAAGCTGAATGTTTTCACATTCATCTTTTCCAAACATCCGAATCTGGCGTTGAATGCTGTTTGCCAGTTGATTAAACAACTCATAATCCTGCAGCAGAACATATTGTAAAGCCAGAAGCGATTTAATCTCCAGTAAGGTATACGGGTATTTCTTTAAACTTACTTCGTTCAATAAAGTATTGATCAATTTGGCGGCTTCATCATATTTACCCGCATAGTAGCACGCAAGCGCTCTGAACGTAATGTAAATTACATGCTTCGGAGTATCGGTAGTGTCAGGTTCGTATTCTACGAGAATCGTTTCGGCTTCAGGGTATAAATCAGCTTCATTGCCCAACCGAATGTTGCGTTCAATTTTAGAAATTAAGAACTGTGACGGAAACGTATAGGTTGAGTAATTTGTAAGTAAGTTTGTAGTGGCATCATTTACCTCTTCATAGAATTTCTCAGCCTGGCGGTAAACTTTATAATGATTGTAGTACTCCAGCTTTAAAAATTCAAATACAAGATTAATATGATAATAAATGACATCCTGCGGATAGTTATCAAAGATCTTTTGGACTTTTGCAAAAATATCTTCGATTGACTCGTTGTCTTGCTGAGTTTCGTCTTTAGCATTTTCATCCTGCTCAACAAACAATCGGTGGAAAATCAACATGCAGCTGCGGTAAACGTATAACCTGTGTGATTCATACAGGTTAGCTACGTTCTGCATTTCCTTCATCAACAGGGTAAGCCCCATTTTTTCAACAGCATCTCCGGTAAACAGGTAGCTTCCGTATTTTTTAAAGTAGTCCGCGAGCAAATCTTCGGCTTTATCCAGCGCAAGCATGTACGCAACGTGCCGGTTGTAAAGCTGTGAGTATTGGAAATAATCTGAAGAATTGATGTTGAGCTTTTTCAGTGACTTATAGATAATGGTCAGTTCGTTGGCCAAGTCGTAATCAATAAGTTCTTTTTCCAGTTTTTTAAGCGTTGCAATAGAGATCGTTCGTTTTTTAGTAAACAGAATCTCATTGATGTTAGCCACTTTCCGCAGCACATCCGTACGCGGACTTTCCAACTGCTCCATCAGGTATTCCTCGATCTTGAGGTTTAGCCTGGAACGCAATGTGTAATAGGCGTTTGCGTTCACCTCCAGCTCGGCCATGATCTTATTATCCGATAACTGGCGCTCGCGCAGTGATTTGAGCAAGTAGGCTGATTTTTCGGCATTACTTTCGATAAGAGAATCGTAAATAGCTTTGAAGTCCTTTTCGGAAAGCTGCTTAACAATGTTCTTAAGTTTTGCCATTTTGTTTTTGGGAGTGAAAATTTACAAAAATTATCGGCTAGTACAATAAACAAAAGGTCGTGAAACGCGTTTTACAGTGCCTTATACCGTTATGTAGTAAAGTTGTTGTAGTCAAACTTTGTAGTTTTACCCATTCGGGAGTTATGTGGTTGATAAGACGTTTCATACTGATACTTATTGTAGTACTTGTGCCGTACTTGGCTAAGGCTCAATTTGTTTCGGAACGTTCAGCCCTTAGCAACATAACAAAAGGAAAGTGGGATAAAGCTAAAAGTCAACTCACTAAAATTCTTCAAAAGGATAGCATTCATGCTGGGGCTGAATATGCCTGGTCTCGATACTTTTTTTCTGAGTCAAATCCTGATTTTCAGCTTGATTCAGCCTACAACCACATTCAAAAGGCCCTTGCAGACTACCAACAAGCTTCTATTAAAGAGCGTGAGAAGTTGCTAAAAGTACCGATTGATAGTTTTGTACTAATCGCACACAAGCACCGTATTGATAGTGCTGCCTTTTTAAGAGCCCACGAAGCGAATACGGAAGCTTCCTATCTTGATTTTCTGAAACGCTTTGAAACAGCCAATCAAAAAGCCGAAGCTGTTGCATTGCGCGATGAAGTTTCTTTTGCTGATGCCGTACGGGAAAATACGTACCAATCATTTCTAGCATATACTGGAAAGTATCCTCAGTCAAGGTTTGCCTCAGAAGCGAAAGCCCGATACAACCGGTTATTGTTTGAATCAAAAACAGTTGACCAAAAACTGACAACATTCGAATCTTTCCTGGCCCAGTATCCTGAAACACCTTATCGAAAGGAAATCGAGCAACAGATTTTTGAGAAGTTTACAGCCGGAGGTGAAGCAACAGCGTTCGATCGTTTTATCAGAAAATATCCAGCCAGCGTAAAAGTTAAGATAGCTAAAGACATTCTTTATCATTTATTAAAAGAAGATGAACGAGCGCTGGTGTCCGTGCTCGCAAATGATTCTATCCGCAAAGTTCAGGTTCTTGACAAACAATTTCTTATACCGTTTTTAAAGGACGACAAATTCGGTTTTATGAATGAGCACGGAGAAGGATTGGTAAAAGCATTTGCCAATGAAATTCCGGATGATTACTTGTGTGGTAACATAACAGATGAACTACTAATTGCCGATCGTAGCATTATAACACGAAGTGGTACTGTGATTAGCAGCATAGCAGCGGATGAACTTGATCCTATTGGATATGGATTCGTTCTCGTGGAAAGTAAGAATTGTACCAATGTTATTCATGTGTCGGGATTTTCACCGGTATTGAATGAATGTTTACAGGATGTTAAACTACTAGCGAAAAATTATTTGCTGCTGAAAAAAAATAATCGTTGGTCAGTATGGACATTAACCGGCCGGCAGTTAATTCCATACGAATGGGATGACATTCAAATATTAGGTGAAGCAGTGGCGTTAAAAAAGGGAGGAAAAATAAGATTGGTCAAAATTAAAGACCTCGCAAAAATTGCGGATCAACAACAACCGACTTTTTCAAAAGAATACGATGAGGTGAAGTTTTGGAATGACGGAATGATTTGGGTTAAGAGTGGAAACGATGAAGGTGTGCTTAGTCAGTCGTTAAATGAATGGATCAAGCCTGCCCGACAACAGATAAGTCAGACATTTTTTGGTGCTGTTGCCCAAACATCAGTCGGATATGTATTGCATGATAAACGGACTGGTCCATCACAACCTTATTACAAGGTTAAAGTTCAGCAGCCTTGGGTGCTGGTTCAACAAGAGGGCGTATGGCATGATATCGATCTCATAACAAGGAAAAATATCGGTTTGGCACTCGACAGTGTAAGCCTTATCGGGCCTTTTTTTATCGGAATAAAAAAGGACAGCATGCGAATTCAGCTGGCTAAAAATGTTGCAATTGAATATTCAAAAATTGTTCGGGCACAATTTATTCCTGGAAAGGATTCACTTTTTTTTCTTGTTCTTGAAGACGGTGATAAGAAAATAGTATACAATACAAAAGCTGAAAGATTGTTTACCATTGTCGCTGAAAAGCTTGAGTATAATAATGAAGGATACTTCACGATCACTCAAAAGCAAAAGAAGGGTTTGCTATCCCTGAATGGAAAAATTATGCTCAAGCCGGAGTACGATGCGCTTGGTTCAGTTTCCAATCATGTTGTTGGAACGTTAAAAGATAAAAAATTTGGGCTGGTTGATCTTATTCACAAAAGAGAGATTAAACCGGAATATGATAAGAACATTGTCGTGTATGCCAAAGGAAGACTTATTGCCTTTAAAAATAACGCTTGCGCACTTATTGGTTGGGATAATAAGGCGGTAACAAATTTTGAATTCGAAGAAATCAATTACTGGAATGATTCTTCTGCTTTGATAAAGAAAAATTTTCAATGGATCGTCTATAATTTTGTCGAGAAGAAGGTTGAGCTCGATAAAATCAAATCTTATAAATGGGTCAATGACTCGCCACAGGAAAAGATTGTCATTATGCAACAGGAAAACAAGTATGGGGTTTTGAGTAGTACGCGTGGCATGATTATCCCGGCAACTTTTTCAGACATTGTGAATGTTGGCTCGGCCACTCAGCCCGTTTATTTTACTGAAAAGCACGTGGAAGAGGCTTCCATATTTATAGTAATCTATTATGATAAAAATGGGGTTCAGCTGCGAAAATACGTTTATGAAGGCGCTGATTATGAGAGGATCTATTGTTCAGGCAAGTAGAACGATATTCCATTTTTTTCATCAACAGTCGAATTCATCTTCCGTTAATCAAAACACAGCATCCTGATTTTATAGATTTACTATATTGCCCTTACTAAGAACGCCTGCATGAAACAACTCATCTCTATTTTTTTGCTTCTCTTAAGCTTCTCATCACTTTTTGCGCAAAAGTCAGAGAATGATCGCCCTAAAATTGTGGTAGGGATTGTGGTAGACCAGATGCGGCAGGAATACTTATATCGTTTCAACAATAAGTTTGGTGAAGGTGGATTTAAGCGCATGATGAATGAAGGTTTCATGCTTCAGAATGCACATTATAATTATACCCCAACGGTTACAGGCGCAGGTCATGCTTCCGTTTACACCGGTACAACGCCAGCCAATCACGGTATTATTGGCAACGATTGGTATGATAAAGAGCTTAAGAAGAATGTGTATTGCGCAGGCGATCCAAACTACAATACTGTAGGCAGCACTTCGGTGGAAGATGGCAAGATGTCGCCTCACCGAATGCTTTCCACAACGATTACCGATGAGTTAAAGCTTTCTACACAAAAGCGTGCAAAGGTTATTGGCGTCTCCATTAAAGATCGGGGATCAGTTTTACCTGCAGGCCACATGGCAGATGCTGCTTATTGGTATGATGAAAAAGTTGGCAAATTTATTACCAGTACTTTTTATTTAACTGCGCTCCCAACGTGGGTAGATAATTTTAATAAGCTTAATCTTCCAGACAAGTATCTATCTCAGGTTTGGAATCCATTGTATCCAATCGAACAATACGTAGAGAGCGGACCAGACAATACACCTTATGAGGCCAAACTTGGCGGAAAAGAAAAGGCAACGTTTCCGTACGACTTACCTGCGATGTTTAAAAAGAATGGTTATGATATTTTATCGTACACTCCGTTTTCAAATGATTACCTGACAGAGATGGCGAAAGCTGCTATTGATGGTGAAAAGATGGGAAGTGACGAATCGTCTGACTTCTTATGTGTTTCATATTCGGCTACGGATAAGTTGGGTCATGGTGTTGGACCAAACGCGATTGAGTTAGAAGATATTTATTTGCGCTTAGATCGAAGCCTTGCAGATCTGTTTAAAAAACTTGACGAAACGGCTGGCAAAGGAAACTATGTTGTTTTCCTTTCTGCTGATCATGCAGTGGCGGAAAACCCACAATACTTAATTGATAATAAAGTTCCGGCAGGTTTTATGCGCAATACCAATCTGATGGCCCGATTAAATCCTTTTCTGCAACAATACTTTCCCGGCAAAGAAGTGATTCATGCAATCATGAATGAACAGGTGTATTTTAATCATGATGCCTTCAGCTCTGATCCTAAAACAGGTGGAATTGATATCGCCATAGCAACCGAACTTACGGTTAACTTTTTGCTACAGGAAAAAGGTGTTGCAAACGCATTTCCAAAAAATCTGTTACGCCAAGGAGCTTTTAATGAAGCAGGTCACAAAGGCATGGCGATCCGTGGATATAATCCTAAACGCAGTGGTGACATAACCATAATTCTTGAGCCTGCCTGGTATGAATCCAGTTCAGTAACCGGAACAACACACGGATCATCCTATACATACGATACACATGTGCCAATCTTGTTCTTTGGAAAGGGAATTAAACATGGAACTTCTGTGTTGCCGCATACCATAACAGACATAGCTCCGACATTAGCTATTCTCCTTAAAACTAAATTTCCAAACGGATGTACCGGGCAACCCGTTGCTGAATTGTTTCATTAACGTTGAAAATCCGGAGACGAGCAACAATTCGTATATGTAGTATGCGGATAATTCTACTGTTCCTGTTTTTAAGTTCGGCTTTCTCATTATCTGCTCAACGAATTTCTAATACAGCAGTTTATCGTAACATAAATTCTTCGAAGTATTTCAGACTGCATTACGAGAACGATTATTTCTCAACAACTGATCTCTATTATACACAAGGTATAAACCTGGAGTATGTTCATCTGGCCATCGGAAAATTCTTCACCTCCCAACTTCTTATTCGCTCTTCTTCGAAAGAAATTAAGTATGGCATGTCGCTTGAGCAGGAAGGGTATACGCCCACCAGCATCAAGCATCCTGAAATTTTAAAAGGCGATCGGCCCTTTGCTGCTGCTTTGTTCTTTAAAAACTTCTCAGCCGTTAATGATGCGGAAAGAAAAGAGCGGATTTCTTCTTCCTTTAGTTTTGGAGTGATTGGTCCGGTAACGGGTGGAGAACAAATTCAGGAAGCGCTGCATCGGCTTATTAATTACACGTTGCCCGAAGGATGGGACAATCAAATCAGCAATGATGTGATTTTGAATTATGAAGTTGATTATCAGCGCGCAATTTATTCGGTAAATAATTTTTCGGTTATTGGTCGGGGAGGAGCACGAGCGGGAACGTATAGCACAAAAGCGTACGGCAGCACGATCTTAATGGCAGGCTTATTTGATGAGCCGTTTAGCAATTTCTCCAGTCAAAAGAAGAAGTTTCAAGTCTACCTCTATGCAGAACCTTTGTTGAATTTTGTCGGTCATGATGCTACCCTGCAGGGAGGGTTATTCAATCGTTCAAGCCCGTATACCATATCATCGTCAACCATGAACAGAATTGTATTCCAGGGAAATGCCGGTATTGTATTCAGGATCAATAGTGTTCAGCTTGAGTATTTTCAAACGTATCTTACAAAGGAATTTAAAACGGGCGGTGATCATGTGTGGGGCGGCATCAGGATTGGCTGGTATGTGAATCGGTAGAACATTCACTCGAAATATTTTTTTTAAAACGAGTAACACAATCAGAGGGATTTCTCAATTCCACTGAAATCCCTATCTTGAACGCGTTCTATTCCTAAACTCATGAGCGAAACAAAATTTAAGCCCATCCTCGGATTGCGTGATGCCACAATGATTGTCGCTGGATCCATGATCGGCTCCGGTATCTTCATTGTTAGTGCCGACATTCTGAGAAACGTAGGCGGTGCAGGCTGGCTGATTGCCGTTTGGGCGATCACCGGTTTCATGACAATAACCGCAGCGGTAAGCTATGGCGAACTCAGCGGAATGTTCCCAAAAGCGGGCGGTCAATATGTATACCTGAAAGAATCCTATAATCCGCTCATTGCATTTTTATACGGATGGAGTTTTTTCGCAGTTATCCAAACCGGAACGATTGCCGCAGTGGGTGTAGCCTTTTCAAAGTTCACAGCGTATCTGATTCCGGGAGTAAGTGAAGACCTTGTTCTTTTTAGTATAGGTTCGTTTTCAGTTTCACCTGCACAAGTTTTATCTATCGCCACGATAATTCTTTTGACTTATATAAATACACGGGGTGTAAAAGGTGGTAAAGCCATTCAAACAAGTTTTACGATTACTAAGCTTGTCAGTTTATTCGGACTTATTGTATTTGGTCTGATTATGCTAAAAGGCGATGTGTTCTCCGCAAATTGGGAAAATGCCTGGAGCCTGCGAAACATGACCGGTAACGGAACATTTACAGAGTTAACGATTATTGCAGCCTTGGGTGCTATTGCGGCCGCGATGGTGGGTTCAATTTTCAGTAGCGATGCCTGGAACAACGTAACCTTTATTGCGGGTGAGATTAAAAATCCGCAACGTAACATTGGGTTGAGCCTGTTTCTGGGAACACTTATCGTAAGTGTGATTTATATAAGCGCTAACGTAATGTACACGGGAGTTCTCCCGTTAAATGAAATTGCTTTTGCGGAAAAAGATCGCGTAGCCGTTATCGCATCGAATGTAATTTTTGGAAATATCGGTACAGTTATCATTGCGTTGATGATTATGGTTTCAACCTTTGGCTGTAATAATGGACTGATCTTGGCCGGTGCGCGGGTATACTATACTATGGCCAAAGATGGTTTGTTCTTTAAGCAGGCCGGTGAACTAAATAAGTTTGCAGTTCCGCAACTTGCATTGTGGGTGCAGTGTGTGCTTGCTTGTGTGTGGTGTTTAAGCGGAAAATATGGCGATCTGCTCGACATGGTTTCGTTTGTGGTCGTACTCTTTTATGTATTAACCATTGTTGGAATTTTTATTCTTCGCAAGAAACGTCCGGATGCTGAACGCCCTTACAAGGCATTTGGTTATCCATTACTTCCAGCGATTTATATTTTGATGGGGTTAACGTTTTGTACACTCTTAATTATCTACAAACCGCAATTCACCTGGCCGGGATTGATTATTACTTTGGCGGGTATTCCGATTTACTTCTGGGTGATGCGGAATAAAAAATAATTCAACACAATTATTTAATTAATTATTGTAGAGACGCAAAATTTTGCGTCTCTACGTATTTAATATCATAGCTGGTTATTGGGAAATTTGTTTCGAAACAATTTCAAGCCCTTCCAAAAAGGAATGCGGTTCAAACTCAAGCTCCTTTTTTGCTTTATCGATGATGAAACCCGTTTTGAGCGGCCGTTGGGCAGGCTGCTTAAAGTGTGTTGAATCGGTTGCTTTTAATAAAGACGAATCGAGCTTAAAAAATTCTGCCGTTTTTATGGCGATATCAAAAGGAGTAAGGAAATCTTTTCCGGAAATGTTAAAAATGCCTTTTGCTTTTTTAATCGCGGCCAGGTAACAGCCTTGTGCGAGATCTTCGGCCAATGTGGGTGTTCGCCATTGATCGTTCACAACAGAAATAGCTTTCCCTTCTTCCAGACTTTTCTTTACCCAAAGAACAATGTTTGATCGGCTGAGATCATTGGTAATTCCATACACTAATACGGTACGCAGAATACTCCAGGAGATGTTACTATTCTGAATTAACTTCTCGGCCGCAAGCTTACTTTCGCCATAAAAATTTACCGGGTTCGGTTTCTCTGTTTCATCGAGTGGTCCTTTTGAACCATCAAAAATAAAATCCGTAGAAACATGAACCAGGTGAACATTATTGGCTGTACAAGCACTAACTAAATATTCAACTGAGGTTACATTGTTTAGGATACAAACTTCACGCTTTGTTTCACATTCATCCACTTGTGTCATGGCAGCGGTGTGAATGATTACTTCGGGTTTTGTTAATGCAATGATTGCGTCAACTTGTTTTCTATCGGTTACATCCAGCAGATGGAATTCTCCTTTTTTTATCGACTGAACGGAAGGATTTCTTGCAGTGGCAACAAGCTCAACGGTATCTTTCTGCAGCAAAAACGCAACAAGCTTCTGTCCCAGCAAACCATTCGCACCTGTAACCAGTATTTTCATGGTTACTTTTTAACCTCTGGAAAAACGTAACCGTATTCCTTTTCGATTTTTTTGTGCGACATTTTTTGCCCCGTTACAAACATGCGCACATCTTCGGTTGGTCTGTTTTGTGAATCTTTCGGTGCGGCTGCAATCTTATCAATTACCTCAAGGCCTTTGATCACTTTCCCGAAAACAGTGTAATCACCATCCAGGAAAGGTGTTCCGCCTACTGTTGTATAAATCGTTCTTTGCTCGAGAGTAAATGTGAAAGGTTTGTAATCCGGTTTTTCTTTTACAATTAAGGTATCACTCTTTTCAAAGAACGAGTTTAACCATGCTCCATCCTGTGCTTGCTGATGTTGCTGGATTTGCGTCAACAAAGATTGGTACTTGGGTGTCATAATAATATCACGCAAGTATTGACTTTTCCTGGCATTTCGAATGTTTTGCTCGTTCTGATCCAGTTCTTCAGTCGTATATTTTTTTCCCTGCACAACATAGAACTGACTTCCGCTGGAGGCTTTTGTTGGATTAATTGCATCCGCAGTACGGGCAGCTGAAAGCGCTCCGCGTTCATGGAAAAACTTGGGATTGAATTCTGCATCAACGGTATATCCGGGTCCGCCATTACCCAACCCTTGCCCGGCAACAGCTTTTTTCGAATCAGGATCTCCACCCTGGATCATAAATTCCTGAATCACACGATGGAATAAAAGACTGTCGAGAAATTTAGTATTGACAAGCTTGATAAAATTTTCCTTATGCTTGGGTGTTTCATCATACAGAATAGCCACCATATCGCCATAGCTTGTTTTGATGGTTACCACATACTCTTCTTTCTTACTTTGAGCGCACGCAGTTATTAAAAAACAAATGAATAAAGTCGATAAAATTGATCGTATCATGGAAATGGTATTAACAGGCGGTAAAATTAAGAATTTATTAGTCTTGCCAGGAACTGGATTTTGTATGGCCGCAGGTAAGTTGTTGAAACTAGTGAAACGCTTTTCAGGAAACTTCTATTGCGCGAAGAATTTCGGCTCCGCCATTTTGCAGCACTTCTTGTGCAACTTTCTTTCCCATTTCTTTGCATTCGGCAATGGTTGATGATCGTTTTGCTTTGATCACACGTTTTCCATCCGGTGAAATGAGCCCGGCTTTCAAGGTGATCAGGTTGCCTTCAAAATGTGCGTACCCGAAAGCTGGGATGCGCTGACCATCCTGAAAAGTTTTAAGGAACGATCGTTCGGTGCGAATGCAATCTTCCGTTTCTTCGTGATTTACCCAACGCTGAATAATTTCTTTTTTATCGAACGAGAGTTTTTTATGACAGATCAGGGCAATACTTCCCTGTCCAACAGTCGGAACAAAATAACTGGTCTCGATTTTTTCGACTACCAGTTTCTCAATTCCCAACCGTTGCGCATCGGTATGATTCATCAGTAGCGCGTATTCACCTGCTTCCATCTTCTTAACCCTAGTAGATAAATTTTCCGGCACAGAAACAATCTTGGTTTTAGGATAGAAATGTTTAAGGAACGCAATTCTCCGTAACGAATTTGTTCCTACCCGAATCCCAGGACTTGAGAGTGTTAACTTTTTACGACTGATGAGGACATCGTTTACAATTTCGCGTTCTGTAAAAGCAATTACTTCCAATGCATCATTTAATCGTGCGGGGATGAACGTGGCATGAAAAGAAAACACTTCAATTGCACCCTTAAGAAGCGCATCTTCAAGTACTGTTAAATGTTTTGTATTGGTATCGAACGTAATAATTTCCGTGGTGTAACCAGAAGGCTTAATTAAATCTGCAATCGCGTTAGCCTGACTTAAGGCAAGTTTATTATTAAAAGTGCCGATGCGAATAAGTTTGCTCATGGGTTCAGGGTTTTAGAAAGCTGTAGAGAAAGGTCTAAAAAGATCATTTTTGCGCTGCCGTTGCGTTCGAGGTGATAAGCAGCATCATTCATAAACTTATACGATTTTTCAATTTTGAAAACGTTCAGCACTTTACTGAAATCCTGGATGAATTTCAATTCGTCACCCTGCACCCGATGAAGATCATCTGCTCCGGCAGATTTCAAAAGGGATTCGCGCATCATGTTCATGCCATAGTGGATCATGTTGCGTTGGCGAAGTTTATCCAACGCATGAAATTCTTCTGATTTGGAAACCAGGCTGCTAAAGTCTTTCTTGAAGCAGTCACGCATCCACTGAATAAACGATTGTGCGTTATCATCTTCTTCATTTTCGGATAGTTTGAACGATAAATTCAAATTCCCTTCTGCAAGCTGGGTAATGGCGGAAGCACGTTTCCGTTCAATCGACTTTTTCTCAACGAGATAATTTTCTACATCCCTATCAGCTAATAAAGGAATGGTAATGATTTGAGTTCGTGAAATAATCGTTGACAATAAACGATCTGCTGCATTCGTAACCAGAATGAAGTATGTATGCGCAGCAGGCTCTTCCAGAATTTTTAAAATTCCATTCGCAGCCGAAGGATGCATAAACTCAGGCTGCCAGATAATCATCACTTTATACTTACTTTCAAACGGTTTCAGTGAAAGTGATTTAACGATCTCGCGACTTTCCTCACGCGAAATTAAGGCCTGCTTATCTTCACCGCCATACGAAGTAGTCCAGTCGTCCAGGTCGCTAAAGGGTTGCTCCAATAAAAATGTCCGCCATGATTTTAATATCTCCGCTTTAAAACGTTCATCATCCTTATCGTTCTTAACATTACTAAGCGGAAATACAAAATGTGTATCCGGATGAATATACTTTAAGCTTTTGCTACAAGCTGAACATTTGCCGCAGGAATCATCAACTTGTTTATCCTGACAATGAATATATGTTGCATACGCAAGTGCCAGAGGAAGATTCAATGCGCCTTCAGCACCTACAAACAATTGTGCATGCGCAATATGATTGCTTTTAACTGAGTCAAGTAATGTTTTCTTGGTTTCGGCTAAGCCGGGTATCTCTGAAAATTTCATCAGTTCTTCTTTTCCCAAATTCTGTTTCCGGCCGAAAGCTCAAACACATTCGCCAGGATTTCCATATCCATTTCACTGAATGTGATTTTTCTGCGCTCCATTACTCTCCACGCAGTTTCAAAAGCCTTCTTTACCTGATAGGTCGTAAAGCCACTCGCGCCACCCCACGCGAACGAAGGAACAAAGTTTCGTGGAAAGCCATCACCAAAAACATTTGCTGAAACACCTACAACCGTACCGGTATTAAACATGGTGTTGATGCCGCACTTGCTGTGATCACCCATCATTAAACCGCAGAATTGTAAACCCGTATCTGCAAAGCCACCTTTCGCGTAACTCCAGAGCTTAACGTTCTCGTAATTGTTTTTAAGGTTGGATGTATTAGTATCCGCGCCCAGGTTACACCACTCACCAATTACGGTGTTACCGATAAATCCATCATGACCTTTATTGCTGTATCCGAAGATCACCGAATTGCTCACTTCACCGCCAACTTTTGAATACGGACCAACGGTGGAATCACCTTTTATTTTTGCACCCATGCTGATGGTTGATCCTTCACATAAAGCAAACGGACCTTTAATCAAGGCGCCTTCCTGAACAATCGAATTTTTTCCAAGATAGATCGGACCATCTTCAGCATTTAAAACTGCTGCGCGGATGTGTACGCCTTCTTCAACAAAAATATTTTGCTCTCCATATACAATCGTATGCTTGTCCTGAATGCCGGCTGATTTTCTTCCGCCCGTGATCAAACTAAAGTCAAGCCTGATCTGTGCTGCGTTATGTTGAAATATCTTCCACGGTTGATCAATCAACGTAATGTCATCCGAAAATACTTTTGGTGTTGCTTTACCTAAATCTGGTAACGCCATGTCGGAACTTTTCCAGGCAAGAAAAGTACTTCCGTACACGAGAATTTCTCCTGGCAGCAAACCTTTTACGTGTTCAACAGCATTATCATCCGGACACCAGGCAGCATTGATAAAGAGATTATCCACCGAAGCCCTTGCGGGAAATTTTTTCTGTAAGTATGATTCCGTTAAAAATGAAGCGGTTGTTCCGAGTCGCTTTTCCCATTTCTCATGGATGTTTAAAATCCCAACCCTGATCTTACTGATCGGGCGTGTAAACGTAAACGGGAGAAGATTAATGCGCGTAGCGGGATCGTCAAACAGTACAAGATTCATGTGTGTAAATATAGAAAATACACGTTGCCGGACTTGTTCCGGCACCCCCTTTTAGAGCAATTTATCAGGGATCGCGGCACAAGGCTGCGAAGGTGAATGGCAATAAAAAAACCCTGACAGTATCGTCAGGGTTTTCTCTATCCAAATGCTCGGAAGTATTAAGCTTTTTTCGTGTACTTGTTTTTGAACTTCTCCACACGACCCGCTGTATCGACAAACATCTTTTTGCCGGTATAGAATGGGTGTGAAGCCGAGCTAACTTCGACCTTAATTACAGGATATTCTTTGCCGTCTTCCCACTTGATGGTTTCTTTCGTCTTCATCGTAGAACGGGTGAGGAATTTAAAATCGCTTGACAGATCGTGGAAAACAACTTCCTGGTAATCTGGGTGTAAGTCCTTTTTCATGTGTTTTTATTCGTTTTTCCCTTAAAAGGACTGCAAAGATAAGGACAAAACCCTAAAACTCAAGAGCAGGTTTTAACATTTTTGGCTGCTTATCAGAACCTCCGTATTTTGCCCGAATCTTTACCTGAAGATGCGCAAAGCACTTATTTTTCTATTGGTTTCAGCCCCTTTTTTGGGTTTTTCACAAAGCAGCTACGTTTCGACTAACGAGAGCTACTACCATTTGCTGGATCGGTATGAAGTAAAATCTGGCCGAATTTCACCCTATGTTTTTACTTCTGTGAAACCCTGGAAGCGGTCGGACATTGTGCAATTCATTGATACACTCGACCAACAGGGAATGTTCACTTCAATGGCTGATCGCTTTAATCTCCAATATTTCCGGAACGACAACTGGGAGTGGGCACGACCCGAAACCAACGATCGGAAACCAATCCTCAAATATTTTTATAGAAAGAAATCTGATCTATTTCATGTAGATGAAGACCCAGATTTTGACTTGCATGTAAATCCAGTCTTATATACAGGTGTTGGCAAAGATTCTAAATCAGAAGATTTATTATTCATTAACACACGCGGTGCTGAAATCCGCGGCATGATTGATAGGAAGGTTGGCTTCTACATTTTCGTTTCTGAAAACCAGACCCGCATTCCATCGTATGTTTCCAATACAATCACGGACGATTCGGATAATGGATATTATCCCGTTATTCCGCATGAAGGTTTCTGGAAGGGATTTAAAAACAATGCGTACGATTTTTTCCAGGCGCGCGGCTACATCTCGTTTGAAGCTACACGGCATATCAACATTCAATTCGGACATGATCGTACGTTTATCGGGAACGGTTTCCGGTCACTCATCTTTTCTGATCACGCACCGCCATCGTTGTTCCTGAAAACAAACATCAAAGTCTGGAAGCTTAATTATCTCTTTCAATTGAATAGAATGGTTGGCGATGTTAACGGTGATAACACCGGTTTACGCGCGAGCGGGAAGTACAACGATAAATATGTAGCACTTCATCACTTAAGTGTGAACATCGGTAAGAAATTAAACATTGGATTGTTTGAGTCAGTCGTCTTTAACCGTAATGATTCAACATCGTTCGAGTTTGGATACCTGAATCCGATTATTTTTTATCGTGCAATTGAACAACAATTCGGCAGCAGTGATAACGTAATCATTGGAATGGATTTCAAGTGGAATATTGTTAAAGGAGTTTCTGCGTATGGCCAGTTTGTACTGGATGAATTTGTACTGGATAATGTCACAGCCGGAAACGGTTGGTGGGCTAATAAATATGCGATCCAGGCAGGGCTAAAATATTTTGATGCGTTTAACGTCTCTAATCTTGATTTGCAGGCAGAAACAAACATTGTGCGGCCGTACACGTATTCTCACAACTCTCCGCACGGAAACTACTCAAGCTATTTGCAGCCTATTGCGCATCCGCTGGGAGCAAACTTTAAAGAGTTTATAGGGATAGCGCGGTATCAGCCGTTACCACGATTGAACCTGACCGGCAAATTAATTTATGCACAGGTCGGGCGTGACACCACGAGCATGAACTGGGGTGGAGATATTTTAAAAGACAATTCTTTCCGTGAGAAAGATTTTGGAAACACAATTTCTCAAGGTGTGAAGAATGATATTTTACTCGGAACGTTTACCGCTAGCTGGCAGCTCGCACATAATATGTTTATTGACGCTTCGGTTGTCATTCGCAGGAGCGACAGTCCCGTGCCTCAATTCAATACAAATACTACAGTAACTTCATTAGCTTTGCGGTGGAATATCGCGCAACGGCTTTACGATTTTTAGTGAATAGATGAAAATATACCTTCGAATTCTAAGCTATGCAAAAGGGCTTACTCCGCGATTAGTTAAGTTTTATTTCTACGCAATCTTTGGAGTAATTTTTAGTGCTGGCTATTTAGGACTTACCATTCCGATGCTGAAGGTGCTTTTTAAACCTGAAGCAAGTACCGTTATTCCTGCACGTCCTGAATTTTCATTCACCACAACCTATGCGCAACAACTTTTTGATCACTACTTCATAAGTCTTGTTCACCAATTTGGTGCGCACAATACGCTGGTCGTAATCTGTATCGGGATTATCGTATTGATGTTTCTGGCCAACATTTTTAAATACCTGGAACGAATGGTTGCTTCACGCATCAAAGTAGATGTGGTGAAGAACATGCGGATGCACATCTTTTCAAATGTCTCCAATCTTCACATAGGCTTCTTCAATAGTCAGCGGAAAGGCGACCTCATGTCGCGGTTTACAAACGACATGTCTGAAGTCGAAGCATCCGTGATGAATACGTTAAAGTCAGTTTTAAAGGAGCCTATTACGATCCTCGTTTACCTGACCATGATGTTTGCCATTTCTTTTAAGCTTACTCTCTTCACAATGATTCTATTGCCGATAACAGGCGGTGTTGTGGCAGAGATTATTAAACGCTTAAAACGAAAAGCACGTCAAAGTCAGGAGTCGATGGGTAGGATTGTGAATATCCTGGATGAAACGTTTGGCGGAATGCGTGTTATCAAAGCTTTCAACGCGCGGAATTTTGTGCTGAAAAAAATTGATGCTGAAACCAGTTATCATCGTAAAGTCAATTTGTCAATCTCCCGAAAAAATGAATTGTCTTCACCCATATCAGAGTTGTTAGGCGTGATCATTATGTCCGTTATTCTTTATTACGGTGGTAAGCTTGTATTGGAAGGGAGTGGAGAACTGAAAGCGGAGCAATTTTTTGGTTTCCTGGTTTTCTTTGCATCATTGATTCAGCCCGCCAAGAATTTCTCAAACGGGATCACATCGTTGCAGAAAGGAACGGTTGCTGCAGAACGAATCTTTAAAGTAGTCGATCTGGAGCCTGCCATTAAAAATAAACCGAATGCAATCGTACTGGATGCGTTCAAAGACAACATCGAATACAAAAATGTAAGCTTTGCGTACGATAAAGAACCCGTACTGAAAAACATTAATCTTAAAATTCAAAAGGGAAAGACTATTGCTCTTGTTGGTTCTTCCGGTGGCGGAAAGTCTACACTTGCTGATCTTATTCCGAGATTTTATGATCCTACACACGGAGACATTTTATTAGACGGCATTTCATTAACAGATTATGAGATTGAATCACTTCGTCAGCAAATGGGCGTGGTTACTCAGGAATCAATTTTATTCAATGATACTATTTTTAACAACATTGCTTTCGGGAAAGAGGATGCAACACTCGAAGACGTGATCGAAGCTGCAAAAGTTGCGAACGCTCACGAGTTTATTTCACAAACTCCGGAAGGCTATCAAACCTTTATCGGTGAACGCGGTTCTAAGCTTTCAGGCGGTCAGCGTCAACGCATTTCGATTGCTAGGGCTGTGCTAAAGAATCCGCCAATTTTAATTTTGGATGAGGCTACCTCTGCACTTGATTCAGAATCCGAAAAACTTGTGCAGGACGCGTTAACAAAATTGATGAAGAACCGAACCTCCATTGTTATTGCGCACCGGCTAAGTACCATCCAGCATGCCGATGAGATTGTGGTTATCCAGCATGGTGAAATTATGGAACGCGGTACACACGATCAGCTTGTGGCAAAAGGCGGAGTCTATAAAAAGCTCAATGAAATCCAGAAAGCCTAGTTTCGACAGACTCAACTTGGTTGCGATGCTTACGTCATGTGTGTTATTCAGACAATTTCTAATTTTTGATTAGCCATAAAAACACTATGTTTGAGATCGGCTATTGCTACGGTTTATGAAAAAGAACAGGCTTATTTTTTACTCGGTTATCGGAGTACTTCACCTGTTGATTTTTCTGTTCACGCTCTACATGGATGGCCAAAAAGATAACCTCCAGTTTTTAGTGAATCTTCAGAAGGTTATCTGGCTGATGAAGTATGCCATGTTTATTTTGCTCGTGCTGTTTGTGACTAACTTCATCTTACACATGCGCGACAACAAACGCTTGAACCGTGAGAACGTTCAACTCATCCAGGAAATGAATATCCTCAAGGCAAAGCTCTACGATTTACAGGAAGGCAAGAAAACTTCTGAGCCAAATCCGCCTAAACCTGTATAAAGTCAGGATTGTTATCTTAACTCATCTTCATGAGTTGAATTCTTTAAACGCATCTGAAAAAGTCTCAAACGTTATGGGTGGCGCATAACTGATCAATTCATTATTGTCGCTGAACTGGTAGCGCCTGTTAACTTTCCAGAACTGGATATTATTATAAACGAAAGTTTTCGTTTGCTTATCGTGTTGGATTGAGTCAAATATCTTCTGCAGACTTTCTAATGATTCAACTTCTGTTCCGCGACTGAGAACAGCTTTGGTTGCAGCTTGATCTTCTTCACTTTTCATACCCGTGTTTTTGATGAGGATCAAATGTAAATCAGTAACCGATAGGGTGTAAGTTGATTTTTAATACCCGACACAAACTGTCAGTTTCTGTTTCGTGCATAGGAGTTTCTCCTATTTCCTTCAATCCTATAATTCCTACCTTGATTTTTCTAATAACCCTGATCATGCTTTCAAAAACTTATGGCTGTGCGGTATTTGGCGTTGACGCGCGCAAGATCACGATTGAAGTAAGTGTTGGCCAGGGAACAAAATTCTGGATGAGCGGTTTGCCTGACAGTGCCGTGAAAGAAAGTGAGCATCGCGTGGAGTCGGCCATTAAAAGCTTCGGCTATTTTATGCCACGACAAAAAACGGTAATCAACTTAGCGCCTGCGGATATTCGTAAGGAAGGTAGTGCCTATGATCTCCCCATTGCGTTATGCATTTTAAAATCATCCGGCCAGATTAAAACCGAGCTGCTTGAAGAATATGTAATCATGGGTGAGTTGGCGTTGGATGGAACCCTGCGCCCGATCAAAGGCGCGTTGCCCATTGCCATTCAGGCACGCAAAGAAAATTTCAAAGGCTTCATTCTTCCGGCTGATAATGCACGCGAAGCAGCGATTGTAAATGGGTTGAATGTTATTCCCGTATCAACCGTTGATGAAGCCATCAATTTTCTGGAAGGAAAGCAATCCATTGATCCCGTTCACATCGATACGCGCGAAGTGTTTGCTGCGCAATCCAATAGTTATGACAGTGATTTTAAAGATGTGCAAGGTCAGGAGAACATTAAACGTGCGCTGGAAATTGCTGCAGCCGGTGGTCACAATGTGATCATGATCGGTCCGCCCGGTGCGGGTAAGACAATGCTCGCAAAACGATTGTCAACCATTCTTCCACCTTTATCATTAAACGAAGCATTGGAGACGACCAAAATTCATTCTGTTGCCGGAAAGATTGATAAGCAGGCTTCGCTGATTTCAACGCGACCGCACAGAAGTCCGCACCATACAATTTCGGATGTCGCGCTTGTTGGCGGAGGCGGTAATCCACAGCCCGGAGAAATTTCACTCGCGCATAACGGAGTTTTATTTCTCGATGAGCTTCCGGAATTCAAACGTACGGTGCTGGAAGTAATGCGTCAACCCATGGAAGAACGAAAAGTTACCATCTCGCGCGCGAAAGTTTCGATTGATTATCCGGCCAACTTTATGCTCGTGGCCAGCATGAACCCATGTCCGTGCGGTTACTACAATCATCCAGAGAAAGAATGCGTCTGCGGACCGGGTATTGTGCAGCGCTACTTAAGCAAGATCAGCGGACCTTTATTAGACCGCATCGACCTGCACGTAGAAGTTGTACCCGTAAGCTTTGATGAAATGACCGCCAACCGCAAAGCCGAAACCAGTTCGGAGATCCGCGAACGTGTGGTAGCTGCCCGGGATAAACAATCCGAACGTTTCAAATCCCGCCAAGAAATTTATTGCAACGCAATGATGCCCTCCAACATGGTAAAAGAAATTTGTCAGATCAACGATAGCGGAAGAGCTTTATTAAAAACTGCGATGGAAAGATTAGGTTTATCTGCTCGTGCATATGATCGTATACTAAAAGTTTCAAGAACCATTGCTGACCTAGCTGGCACCGATGAAATACGGGTGGAGCATTTAGCGGAGGCGATTCAGTATAGGAGCTTGGATAGAGAGGGATGGGCGGGATAGTAGGATACATATTTAACGCTCGGGCCCTTGGTTGTTGCAACAATCCAGGGATGGTATGTAACATTCGACTTGCTTAATCGTCTTAGACACATGCCCAAACTTATTGATCGTCTAAAGCAGCTTTTTTTCTTCAAAATTATGCTTGTTTATACCCGATATTTCACGGGTTTTGCCCTTGTTTTCTCGTCCTTTTCTAAAATTCAGGGGGAGCGATTCACAAAAATTCCAGTTAGCGACCCCGCAGGTTATTTCTTTGAAGCCATGTATAATACGGGACCATACTGGAATTTTCTTGGCTGGAGTGAACTTTTAGCAGGTGTACTTCTGATGACGCAGCGTTTTGCTACAGTGGGTGCAGGTATAGCGCTTGCTATCATATTAAATGCATTTATGATTGCATATTCAATTAATTTTCCAGGTGGAAATGCAATAAATATATTGATGCTTCTGGGTATATTTTATTTGTTGTTGTGGGATTATAAAAAATGGATGATTTTATTTCGTGGAGATCATAAAATAAAACTTGACTTAACCAATGAGCCAAAAGACAAATTCATACATGACCTTATGTGGAAGATTATTGGAATTATTTTCGGATTATTGTGTGCTTTCCCATGGATATTTTCATTTGATCACTTGGCTGTGTGGGCGCTGACAACAGTCGGAGTTGGTATCACTGCTTTTTGTATTATGATTACAAAGAAGTATATATTAAAAAGCTATAGAAGTTTTTAATTCTAAAATAAAGGATCTTGCATTCCTTTACTACAAAATATCTATCGCTTTAAAAATAATTAAAGTCAAGAGTACATGAACTACAAGACAAAAGACCGTAATACGAATCGTAAAAATTGTTATTTGATTCGGAGAATTAAGAAAATAGGATGAAGCGCACTATCCTCATCTACGGCCTTTCTCTCGCGGTGCTGATCTTTTTATTAAAATTCATCGAGTACCGTTTCCTTGTCCGTGATCTTTCGCTTGAGTTCTACATTGGCGCAATCGCCATATTTTTTACGGTGTTGGGTGTGTGGGCAGGATTGAAGCTCACGAAGAAGAAAACCATCATCATTACAAACCCTGCGTTTCAGTTTGATCAAAGCCGGCTTAATTCACTTGGCATCAGCAAGCGTGAGTATGAAGTGCTGGAGCTTATGGCCAAAGGTCTCTCCAATCAGGAAATTGCCGATAAGCTTTTTGTTTCTCTTAACACGATTAAAACACATTCTTCAAACCTATTTCTCAAACTCGAAGTCAGCCGCAGAACGCAGGCGGTGCAAAAGGCGAAAGAGTTACAGTTGATTCAGTAGTGTTGGCCAGAAGAGACTTCTCGTAGATAATTCTGGTTTTTGCTGAACATTTTTTACGCTCGAAGTGACGTTAGTTGGTTCGTCATTTCGAGCGAGCAAAGTAAAACTATGATATGCTACTTCAGCTGCGAGAAATCCTGTGCTGCTTAGAAACCTGAGACTTCTAGCAGGCCACTCTGAATTTCTGCTGGACACTCTTTACGCTCGAAGTGACGGTTGGCAATAGAATCCTCAAATCCGGATCAGCCTTTTGTACGATTTCCAGTACTTTTAGACAGAATCATCCTTTCGGGTGAAGATTTCAATGCCCGGTGTATGTTGTTTTGGGCATCATTTTAAAACAACACGTATGAAAAAAATCGTCCTCGTTTATGGCCTGATAGCCGGAGCAATCCTCGGAGCCATGTTCTTCATCACCGCTCCCTTCTGGGATAACGGCATGCTCACGTTCGACAACGCCATGTATGTCGGTTATGGAACCATGGTGGTGTCCTTGTCGCTGGTGTTCTTTGGTGTTAAGTCGTACCGTGACAATTATAAGAAAGGAGCAATCACCTTCGGACAGGGATTTAAGGTTGGCATCCTTATAACATTAATTGCATGTTTGCTTTATGCGCTCTCGTGGGAGGTTGCCTACCATACCGTTTCGAAAGGCTTTACAGTAGAAATGTCAAAGCATTATGCGGAAGAGATAAAAAAGAATGCGAAGAATGAAGTTGAACTGAAAGAGAAGCTAGAGAAATCTAGAAAAGAAATGGAGCTTTATGATAACAGTTTTATTTTCCGGTTTGTGCTTACGTTTTTGGTTGAAGTTTTTCCGGTGGGTTTGGTAATCACGTTGATTACTGCACTACTCTTAAAAAATAAAAATTTCTTACCCGCTACAGAACCCGCCTAAACATTAACAATTACATCACATGAAAAAGATAACGTTTATAATCCTAATACTGGCAGCAGTTTTTTGCCTAGGTTTTATTTCCAACACTAAAAGAAACGATATGAATTTAGGAGCATTCTCGATGAGCTTGAGCGTTAAAGATCTCAAGGCATCCAAAGAATTTTATGAAAACCTCGGCTTCACTGTATTTGGCGGAGGCATAGATAAAAAGTACCTGATCATGAAAAACGGTAATGCGTTGATCGGACTTTTCCAGGGAATGTTTCAGGGCAACATGTTAACGTTTAATCCGGGTTGGGATGAGGATGCAAAAAAGATCGAAGGCTTTAAAGACATTCGCGAAATTCAACGCCAGTTGAAAAGCAAAAACGTCATGCTAAGTTCTGAAGCGGATGAAAAAACAAAAGGTCCGGCCAGTATTATGCTGACCGACCCGGATGGAAATGTAATTCTACTTGATCAACATCTTTAATATTTATTAGCTATGAAACGTGTAACAGGTCTGGGCGGAGTTTTCTTTAAAACAGAAGATCCGAAGAAAATGAAAGAGTGGTATCAAACGCATCTCGGTGTGGGTGAGATCTTTTCCTGGAAAGAACTCGATAAGCCGGAAGCAAAACCTGCGATGACGGTTTGGAGTCCTTTTAAAAAAGACACCGATTATTTTAATCCGAGTGAAAAGCCTTTTATGTTCAACTATCGCGTTGAGAACCTGGTTGAATTATTAAAAGTTCTAAAAGAAGAAGGCGTTCAGGCTGTAGGTGAAATACAAGAGTTCTCTTACGGAAAGTTCGGTTGGATCATGGACCCGGAAGGAAACAAAATCGAACTCTGGGAACCGATTGATGATGGTTTCTAGAACCTCTCCAACAAGATCGTCATTCTGAGCGATAGCGAAGAATCCCCTAATTCGGTGCACTGAATTTGGGAATTCTTCAGTCATTCTTCCTTCAGAATGACGTTGCTTTTAGAAATTATCTCACATTGAAAGTTACCGCTCGTCTGAACACCAGTCACGTTAATCAATGTTAATTTGTTCGCTGGCGGACATTCTTACACATAAGTGAACAAATTTTAAAACCTTAAAACTTTCTTTCACGTTGATTCGTCATGATTACGTTCTGGTACAGGAGTTGCCTGATCAGCTTGAATTTTTCATCATACTGGGTTCAACTACTGCTTACTTCATAAGGTTTAGGTTTGGGTTAAGTTTTCGGTTGGACCCTTTTTTAACCCCCTCAACCTATGCTTAAGAATCTTTTCAAGATTGCGCTTCGCAATATTTTTAAGGACAAAGTCTACAGTGCCATCAATATTTTAGGTCTCACCATCGGGATTACCTGCAGCATGTTTTTGTTCATGTATATCCTGGATGAGCTGAGCTACGACCGCTATCACACCAATGCCGATAATATTTACCGGATAGTCTCCAACATTAAAGAGCCTGATAATGCTTTTACCTGGGCAATTGCTCAAGTGCCCATGGCCCAGGAGTTGAGAAATAATTATCCTGAAGTAAAAAATGCAGTCCGGTTTTACGGAACAGGTCGGACACTCTATAAGAACGGAGAAAAGCAGTTTAACGAAGAGAAGTTTTTCCTGACAGATTCTACCGTGTTCGATATGTTCACGTATGAATTTCTGGCAGGTGATATGAACACTGCGCTTGATAATCCGTTCTCGATTGTTATTACAGAGTCAATCGCCAAAAAATATTTTGCTACTCCGGCTGAGGCACTAGGGCAAAGTCTTCAGAATAAACAAAACGAAGAGTATAAAATTACCGGTGTCATTAAAGATGTTCCTTATAATTCACATTTCCGATTCGATGCGCTGATCTCGCGTAGTTCACAACAAGGCTCAGATGGTGGCAGCTGGGGGAACTTTGGTGTGTTCACCTACATTCAATTACCAGCGGGTTATGACCTGACCAAAATGTACGCAAGTCTTGATAAGATTGTTAAAGAACGTGTTAACCCGATCTTCGAGCAGTATAATATTAAAATCGGCTACGAACTTCAGCGGATAACGGACATTCACCTGCATTCTAAAATTCAGGATGAAGCCGAAGAAGGCGGAGATATTTCATACATCTATGTTTTCGGGGCGGTGTCCGCCTTCATGCTGATCATTGCCTGTATCAATTATATGAACCTGGCCACTGCGCGTTCTGCTAATCGCGCAAAGGAAGTTGGTGTACGTAAAGTAATGGGTTCGCAGCGGAAGCAGTTGATCATACAGTTCATCACCGAATCGGTTGTGCTTACGTTGATTGCATTAGCATTAAGTATTATTTTAATCTATGCACTACTACCGGCTTTCAATGGTCTGGCGAATAAACATTTGCCGTTCTCATACATCTTACAAACGCCTGTTATTCTTAGTCTTTTAGGCATAACATTACTTGTCGGTGTTATAGGTGGAAGTTATCCGGCTTTCTACTTATCAAGTTTCAATCCGGTAAACGTATTGAAGGGAAAATTATCCGCACGTGGAGGTAGCGTTTACTTCCGCAGAGCATTGGTTGTATTGCAGTTTTCAATTTCGATTTTTATGTTGATCTCCACGTTGGTTGTATTTGATCAGCTGAACTACATGCGTAATAAAGACCTGGGTTTTGATAAGGAACGTGTTGTAAAATTGACCTTGAGCGAACGTGAACTTCGTCAAAAATCGGATGCGTTGGTGCAACGATTAAAGCAATCACCGGAAGTTGCAGGTGTGGGTATGGCTACTTCGGTACCCGGACAAGGAGTTGGTAAGCTGTTGTTGAAAGTGGAAGATAATCAAGGCAAACTTGTTGACCGTGGGGTCGATCTGTTCAATGCCGATTATGATTTTGTAAAAACCATGGGCATGGAAATCGTGCAGGGCCGGGATTTCTCCAGGGATGTTAGTTCCGATACAACGTTCGCAGTACTGGTAAATGAAGCGATGGTTAAACGTATGGCTTGGGATGATCCGATTGGTAAGAAATTTATTTTTGAAGGTAGTGGCCCGAACAATACAAATATTGAAAAACATGTAGTAGGGATATTAAAAGATTATCATCAGAATTCATTGTACGATGCCATTGAGCCTATTATGATTATTCTTGACGATGAAAATTACTTCGTGCTGGTTCGTACAGAAGAAGGAGATGTTAAGAAATCTCTGACAGCGGTAGAAAATATCTGGAAAGACATGTTCCCGAATAACACTTTTCAGTTTGAGTTTTTGGATCAGGATTTTAATTCACAATACACTGCAGATGAAAAGCGTAGTTTGATCTTTACGGTATTTTCATCCCTCACCATTGCTATTGCATGCCTTGGACTTTTAGGTCTGGCAGCATTCACTACAGAACAGCGTACAAAAGAAATTGGCGTGCGAAAGGTGATTGGAGCAAGTGTAAGTGGTTTAGTTACACTGGTTTCAAAAGAGTTCTTCCTGTTGGTTGGATTAGGAATGCTGATCGCGTTCCCGGCAGCCTGGTATTTCACTGAAAGCTGGCTTACGAACTTTGCCTATCACATCGAATTGAAAGAAGAGTGGTTGACATTTCTCGTTTCAGCTTTACTTGCCTTTGTGATCACCTTGCTCACGGTTGGATACCACGTAGTTCGCGCTGCACATTCCAACCCGGTGAAATCGCTGCGGGACGAATAATTAAAATCCGCGCTGCCGTTTCGCTTCAAATACGACAACGGCAGCCGCGGTCGAAACATTCATTGAGTCGATCTTTCCCTGCATGGGGATGATAATGTTTGCGTCTGAATTATTTACCCAGATCTCCGATAACCCTGTCGCTTCTGTTCCCATAACAATGGCCGAAGGCTTGGTGTAATCGGTAAGGTGATAAGACTTTGAAGCCTTCAAATACGTACAATAAATAGCAATCTTATTTTTCTTAAGCCAGTCAATCGTTTCTTCTGATGTTGCTGCAGCTACCTGTTTAGTGAAGATGCAACCAATGCTTGAACGAATTACATTGGGGTTATAAAAGTCAGTTTGCGGATCGCAGATAATAACAGCATCAACACCCGAAGCATCTGCCGTACGAAGAATAGCGCCCAGGTTTCCAGGCTTCTCAACGGACTCTAATACAAGCACCAATGGATTTTTACTAAGTGTGAGTTGATCCAGCGTATGCAGTTTTTGTTCAGCCACGGCAATCATGCCACCTGAGTTTTCCCGAACCGCAATTTTATCAAACACATCTTTTGATACCGGGATCAGCAATTTGTCATCACTGAAAAGTCTACTAACTTCTTGTTCCGTGATGATCTCATCACAAAAGAATATGTTCCCGATTTTATAACCTGCTTCCAGTGCCAAGCCGATTTCTTTACTCCCTTCAATCACAAACAATTGCTGCTTCCTGCGTTCACGCGGTTTCTCCAGCGCAAGCAGGCTTTTTACTTTTGGGTTTTGAGTGCTGGTAATCTTGAAATGCATATTTGTTCAAAGTTCCATGTTTAAAGTTCAAAATCATAGGTTCTTCTTACTTTTACCTAAACTTTAAACATTGAACCTGAAACTTCTCTACCCCGCTTCCTGGAAAGATTACGAACTCATCGACTCCGGTGACGGCCAAAAGCTTGAACGCTTCGGGAAGTTTGTACTTAGTCGCCCGGAACCTCAGGCGATCTGGAGCAAAGTGCTGTCTGAAAAGGAATGGGCTTCTGCGAATGCGATCTTTAACCGTGAGCAGAAAGATAAGTTCCGCCACAGCGATGATGTAAATGGCGGCTGGACACGCGCGAAAGGAATGCCTGAAAGCTGGAACGTTCAATATCAGTACAATGATCTTACATTAAATCTCAGACTTGCGTTAACTAGTTTTGGTCACGTTGGCGTTTTCCCCGAACAAGGCGAAAACTGGAATTTTATTTACGACACGATTAAAAACTGGAATGCGCAAAAGCCAAAGGTGCTGAATCTATTTGCATACACAGGTGCAGCTTCGATCGTAGCAAAATCGGCCGGAGCGGATGTTACACACGTAGATGCTTCGCGACCCGGTATAAATTGGGCAAACGAAAACATGCGCCTGAATAATCTTACCGATATCCGTTGGGTATATGAAGATGCTTTCAAATTTGTAAGACGTGAGGTGAAGCGTGGTAATAAATACAATGGCATCATCATGGATCCGCCACCGTATGGCCGTGGCCCGGAAGGTGAAAAGTGGACGTTACAGGAACAACTCAACGAATTAATAGGAATGAGCAGTGAATTACTTGAAAAACAAAATTCATTTTTTATTCTTAGCATGTATGCGGTTGGGCTTTCGCCACTTGTGGGATTAAACGTTGCCAAAAGTCATTTCGACATGAAAGATCCTCAGTGTGGTGAGTTCTTCCTTAAATCAAAAAGCAATCGCGATCTGCCCATGGGTACGTTCCTAAGATTCAATAATTAAGTTCGGAAGTTCGAAGCTCAAATCTCGATCTTCAAACTCGAACCTTAAACCTTGAACATTGAATCAGAATCCCTGTCCTAAAATTTCCACACTCATCATTTAAAAAACCTTATTACCGCCTTAAAACACAGTGTTCTTCATGGTTTGATTTTTGGATTTTATGAAATACGAAACTAAACGGATAACATCATGAAAAGCCTTGCAGGAAAACGTGTCGCAATTTTAACGGAGAATGGATTTGAGGAATCGGAGTTGACGAGTCCGCTGGAGGCGTTACGCAAAGCAGGCGCTGATGTACACATTGTGTCACCACGGGAAGATAAAGTGAAAGGTTGGAAAGACGGCAACTGGTCAATCGAATTGCCAGTTGACGTTTTGGTGGCCGATGCTGATCCGGAAGAATACGATGCACTGGTTATTCCGGGCGGAGTAATTAATCCTGATCTCATGAGACGCAATGCTGACTGCATTGAGTTCGCAAAAGAATTTTTACAAGAAGGCAAACCAGTAGCTGCAATATGTCATGGTCCGCAGTTGTTGATCGAAACCGGAATGCTTGAAGGCAGAGAGATGACATCCTTTCATTCTATCCGAACTGACCTTGTCAATGCCGGAGTTAAATGGCATGATAAAGAAGTGGTTGTTGATAATGGCTTAGTTACCAGCCGCAGCCCAAAAGATCTGGAGGCATTCAATAAAAAAATGATTGAAGAAATTGCGGAAGGAGTTCATCAGTCAGCTGATTAATTTTGATATACTATTAATTTTATTTGATCGCGGCCCTGCTGAGCGAAGTCGAAGATGCCGCGATCCACGTTTTAATGCTCTCAAGGGATGCCGGAACAAGTCCGGCAAGGAGTTCTTAACTAAATTTTTGTAATACTTGTTTTTATGACTCCTTAATAATCATTGGTTGAATAAGAAAAGGATTCATACTTTTGCACTCCCATGAGCCTGAGAGATGAATCAAATGTTACGTTTTCGCTTGCCGCTGATTTCATCAATCACACCTCAAAATCGGTTTTCTTAACCGGTAAGGCCGGAACAGGTAAAACAACCTTTCTTAAATACATTTCGGAGAACACGTACAAGAACTTTGTAGTGGCTGCGCCAACGGGAGTAGCAGCGATTAATGCAGGCGGTGTAACGCTACATTCGTTATTCCAATTGCCTTTTGGGATTTATTTGCCGTTGCATCATACACCTGAATCATATTCAAGTGTTCAGATCACCACCCGAAGCACACTTTTTAAAAATCTTCAGCTAAGCAAAAGTAAACGCGACCTGCTTCAGGAGTTAGAACTGCTAATCATTGACGAAGTCAGTATGGTTCGCTGCGACATGCTCGATGCTGTAGATGTGATCTTGAAAACAGTCCGCAAGAATCAACGACCCTTTGGTGGAGTTCAGGTTTTATTCATAGGTGACCTATACCAGCTTTCCCCTGTGGCAAAAGGAGAAGAGTGGAAAATCTTACAAGAATATTATCAGAGCCAATACTTTTTTGATGCCAAGGTGATTCTTGAAAATCCCCCGCTGTGCATTGAGCTTAAAAAGATATATCGACAGAACGAGCAGGTTTTTATTAATCTATTGAACAATGTTCGCAATAACATTGCAACCACACAAGATCTTGCATTGCTGAACTCACGATTAACAACTACAGAAAATACAGAAGGCTTTGTTACCTTAACAACACACAACGATAAAGCTAATGCCATTAATGTTCGTGAGCTTAATAAGCTACCAGGCAAAGGGCATGAGTTCTCAGCAACCATTCAAAATGAATTCTCCGACAAAAGTTACCCTACTGAATCGATCCTAACCTTGAAAAAGGGTGCGCGGGTTATGTTTATTAAGAACGACACGAGTGAAGACAAGAAATACTACAACGGAAAGATTGCGACCGTGATGGGTATTGATGGAGATACAATAACCGTTGAATTTGATAAGGGCGGTGAACTTGAGCTGACGCAGGAAACCTGGCGTAACATCCGCTATCAATACAATAATGATACGGATGAAATTGATGAGGAGGAACTTGGTTCCTTCACACAATTCCCAATCCGGTTAGCGTGGGCTATCACGATTCACAAAAGCCAGGGGCTTACGTTTCAGAATGCGATTATCGATGCGGGTAATTCATTTGCAACCGGTCAGGTTTATGTAGCATTAAGCCGCTGTACATCACTGGATGGATTGGTTCTTCAAACACCAATAACACAACAACAAATCAGCACCGATCCAAAAGTGATTGCGTATTCCCATCAACTAAAAGATGAGTTTGCGTTGGCTGATTTGCTCCAACGAGAGCGGGAAGTTTTTGAAAAACACCATTTCGTTAAGCTGTTCGATTTCAATAAAGTTACCCGCACACTTTCCGATTGGCAAGAAACGCTTACCACCAAAAAGAACGAAGCCTTAAAAGATACAATCCAACTCAGTCACGAACTTGTTAGGAATGCTATTGCGCTTGAAGAAGTATCGGTTAAAACACAATCGTGGATTGAACGGAAGTTTGATGAAGCGTATCAGCTGAATTCGTATGACAACCTTGTTGAAGGACTAAAGAAATCGGTAACGCATTTCAACTCGCTTTTATATGATGGACTTTTCGTGAAGCTTCAGCAGCATCACACGCAAGTGAAGTCGAAGGCTAAAATGAAGAAACATGTAAAAGCGCTCGAAGCAGTCACCTCGTTAATTGCTGCAAAGGCACTAAAACTTCGGCAGGCACAATGGAGAGAAGAAACATTGTTTTCCGGTAATGAAGAAAATTACATCAACACAGTAGAAAAGACTCCCAAAGAAAAAGTCAGCAGCGCTGCCGAAACTTATTCATTATATATGCGTGAACGAGACATTGAAAGGGTTGCTCAAATTCGAGGTCTTGCAATTTCCACGATTGAATCGCATTTAGTTGGTTTTGTAAAATCTGGCGAGTTGGCCGTTGAAAAAGTAGTTGATCCTGATAAAATAAAGGAAATCACCAAGGTCAGTGAGAAAACAGGAGCTACCTCTGCGTCCTTTCTGAAAAATGCTTTGGGTGAGAATTATTCCTACAATGAAATCCGGGCGGTGATGTATCATTTGGAAAGATTGAAATCCGCTGTCTGATCCTGCCCGCGTTTCCACCAACTATCGGATAATTTGCTTCGTTAAGCCTCTGTTACCAATCCAATTTTAAAGTTTTCCCGACCTGCTTTTTACAGTTATTAACCGTATCTTTGCGCCCTCAAACAGTAAAAAACATAGAATAAACGAGGATTTTGAGGTTATGGAAGCATCGAAGATCAGGAACATCGCCATTATTGCACACGTTGACCACGGTAAAACCACATTGGTTGACAAACTTTTACATGCCGGTCACTTATTTAAAGACCACGAGAATCCTGGCGAGCTGATCATGGATAGCAACGACCTGGAACGGGAACGTGGAATAACAATTCTTGCGAAAAACGTTTCGGTGCGTTACAAAGACTACAAAATCAACGTAATCGATACTCCGGGCCACAGTGACTTTGGTGGAGAAGTTGAACGCGTATTAAACATGGCCGATGGCTGTCTATTATTAGTAGATGCATTCGAAGGCCCGATGCCACAAACTCGTTTCGTATTGCAAAAAGCATTACAACTTGGCTTAAAGCCAATTGTTGTTATCAATAAAGTAGACAAGAAAAACTGTACACCTGACGAAGTGCATGAGCAAGTATTTGAGCTTATGTTTTCATTGGATGCAACAGAAGATCAGTTGAACTTCCCTACATTCTACGGTTCAGCGAAAAATGGCTGGATGAGCACAGATTGGAAAAAAGAAACAACCGATATCACGCCATTATTGGAAGGAATTCTTGAATTTATTCCGGAACCTAAAATCGATCAGGGTCTTACGCAGATGATGATCACCTCATTGGAGTATTCAGCGTACATTGGTCGTGTTGCGATCGGACGCGTTCAGCGTGGCGTAGTTAAGCCCGGCCAGCAGATTGTATTGATCAAGCGTGATGGAAAAATCTCCAAGACGCGTATTAAAGAGGTTTATGTATTCGAAGGCTTCGATAAGAAGAAAGTAGAAGAAGTAAAAGCCGGAGAAATCTGTGCCTTGGTTGGATTAGAAGGTTTTGAGATTGGCGATACCGTTGCCGATCCTGAAAAGCCGGATGCCTTGAAAGCAATTTCAATTGACGAGCCTACGATGAGTATGCTCTTCACGATCAACAACTCTCCTTTCTATGCAAAAGAAGGAAAGCTTGTTACGTCACGTCACATCCGGGAACGGTTAGAGAAAGAATTAGAAAAAAATCTCGCATTGCGTTTAGGTGATACAGGTTCTGCCGATAGCTTCATGGTATTTGGCCGTGGTGTTCTTCACTTGTCCGTATTGATTGAAACAATGCGCAGAGAGGGCTATGAATTACAAATTGGTCAGCCACAGGTTATCTTCAAGGAAATCGATGGTGTGAAGAGCGAACCAATGGAAGAGCTAACGATTGACTTACCGGAAGTAGTTGCTGGTAAAGCAATCGAAACCGTATCGCAACGTAAAGGTGAAATGTTAAACATGGAACCGAAAGGCGATCGTATGATTCTGAAATTTATGATTCCCTCACGCGGCATCATGGGCTTGAGAAATTATTTATTGAACGTAACTGCGGGTGAAGCAATCGTTACACACCGCTTTAAAGAATATCAGCCATACAAAGGAGAGATTCCAGGACGTATCAACGGATCGTTGATCGTGATGGAAATGGGTGAAGCTATTGCCTACAGCTTGCACAACTTGCAGGATCGAGGTAAGTTCTTCATCAACCCGGGCGAAGAAGTTTATGAAGGCCAGGTAATCGGTGAACACAGCCGTAATGGTGACCTTGTAATTAACGTTACAAAAACCAAGAAGCTTACCAACATGCGTGCTTCCGGTTCGGACGAGAAGATGAAAATTGCGCCTCCGTTGAAACATACACTGGAAGAAGCACTTGAATATATTCAAGCTGACGAGTACGTTGAAGTAACGCCAAAATCTATTCGTCTCCGGAAAATTTACCTGAACGAGAACGACCGTAAACGTTACGGAAAGAACTAATGACCTTTCAGAAATCATAAAAAAAAACACGAACGCGCCTTTGCTGGCGCGTTTTTGTTTTCAGGTAACTGATTTTTGAAGGCCGAACAACATATTATCTTTACACCCCATGTCACAGCAAATTCTTATTCTCGACTTTGGTTCCCAGTACACCCAGCTGATCGCGCGCAGGGTTCGCGAATTAAACGTGTATTGTGAAATCCATCCATTCAATAAAATACCCACGCTCACACCCGATATTAAAGGTGTAATTCTTTCCGGCAGTCCGTGCTCCGTTCGCGATGAAGGTTCACCTGATGTTGACCTAAGCTTGTTTAACGGAAAAGTGCCGGTGCTTGGAGTTTGTTATGGCGCACAATTGATGGCTCAGCGCAATGGTGGAAACGTAATCGCGTCAAAAATCCGTGAATACGGAAGGGCCAAGCTCACCACCGTTGATCAGCACAATGAATTATTGAAAGAAATTTCATTGGACTCACAAGTATGGATGTCGCATGCCGATACGATTGATAAAGTACCAGACAGCTTTGAGATTATTGCCAGCACACCTTCGGTGAAAGTTGCAGCTTTTCAAATGAAAGGTTTGCCGGTTTATGGAATTCAATTTCATCCGGAAGTGACGCATACAACTGAAGGAAAAAACTTGCTCCGAAATTTTGTTGTAAACATTTGTAAATGCGAACAAGATTGGACACCCGATCAATTTGTTGACTCTACAGTTGCTGATCTGAAAGCAAAGTTAGGTAATGACAAAGTTGTGATGGCGTTGTCAGGCGGAGTAGACTCAACAGTCGCTGCCGTATTAGTTCACAAAGCAATTGGCAAAAACCTGCATTGCATTTTTGTAGATAACGGTTTGCTGCGTAAAGATGAGTTTGAAAATGTATTGAAATCCTACGAAGGAATGGGATTGAACATCAAAGGTGTTGATGCGAAGGATTTATTTTATACATCTTTAAAAGGCTTGACAGAACCTGAATCGAAACGCAAAGCCATTGGTAAATCTTTTATTGACGTATTCGATCAGGAGTCGCATAAGATCAGTGACGTGAAATGGTTGGGCCAGGGAACGATCTATCCAGATATTATTGAATCGGTATCGGTTAAAGGCCCTAGTGTTACAATCAAGTCACACCACAACGTTGGCGGACTTCCCGCCAAGATGAAATTGAAAGTTGTCGAACCGTTGAACACCTTATTTAAAGACGAAGTGCGAATTGTAGGAAAGGCTCTGGGTATTGATCCTAGTATCCTTGGTCGCCATCCTTTCCCGGGACCAGGCCTTGGCATCCGCATATTAAGTGATATTACAGCCGAAAAAGTGCGCATATTGCAGGAAGTCGATTCTATCTTCATTGGCGGCTTGCGGCAGCATAACTTGTACGACAAAGTGTGGCAAGCCGGAGCGATGCTTCTACCCGTACAATCGGTGGGCGTAATGGGCGATGAACGTACCTATGAAAATGTAGTGGCATTGCGTGCCGTAACCAGCACCGATGGCATGACAGCTGACTGGGCGCATTTACCATACGAGTTTCTGGCGGAAGTGTCGAGCGATATTATTAATAAAGTAAAAGGTGTTAATCGGGTGGTCTACGATATCAGTTCCAAGCCACCAGCAACCATTGAATGGGAATAAAAAGTTATTAGATGTATAAAGCTGTTAGAAATTTTGTTGTTGCCATTATTGTCAATTGCCTGTTGTTAATTGTCAATTATTCTTATGCTCAAACAACAAATTATACACAGCAATATACAATTGCTAAAAAGCTCTACACCGATGGTAAGTATAACCTGGCGATGGAAAGCTTTAAAAAACTCATTCCGTACGATCCGAATAATCCGTATCGCGAGTATGCTTCCTTCTATTATGCGTTAAGTGCTTACAACCAAAATTTCAAGGCTGTTGCAAAAGACATGTTCGGTCAGATTAAAACGTTGTATCCAACCTGGGATAAAATGGATGAGGTGAACATCTGGCTCGCGAAAATTCATTTTGATAACAAAGATTATTTCCAGGGATTAAAGCTTTTAAGTGCGCTGAAGAATGAGAAGACTCAAAAAGAGATTTCTGATCTGAAGAAGCAAGCGATCGGTCAGATTCAGGATATAGAAACACTGAAGATGATGCTGGAGGAATATCCGAAAGATGCAGTTATCGGAGAGCGACTGGCTCGCGAGGTTTCAAAAAATCAAACTCAACCGGAAGATCAAAAATTACTGGAATCACTTATTAGCAGATTCGACCTCAAGAAAACGGACTATATAGTAAAAACACCAGAGACGATTCATAAAGATGTATACACAGTTTCTGTCTTGTTTCCGTTTGTGGTGAGCACAATTGATGTTTCAACAAGCCGCAAGCGCAACCAATTTGTACTGGATTTGTACGAAGGTATGATGCTGGCTGTAGATACACTTGCCAAACAAGGTGTTAAAATAAGTCTGCGCGCCTACGACACCGAACGTAACCCGGAACGCATCAAGAGCTTATTGCTCATGCGCGAATTAAAAAGCAGTGACATGATTGTCGGGCCGCTGTTCCTGGAAGAAAACTCCATGATCCAGCAATATTCAAATGTTAACCAGATTAATCTTTTCAATCCGATATCTAACAATTACGATCTGATCAAGGATAACTTTTATGGCTTTCTGTTTCAACCTTCTTATGAAACATTAGGCAGTCAGTCAGCTGAATACCTGGCTTCTGTAAAGAAGAACAAAAAGTGTATGGTGTTTTATGGTGATACAAAACGCGACTCAACGCTGGCAGCAAGCTTTGTTTCAAAAGCACAACAATCAGGTCTGAAAATTTTACGCTCAGAAAAAGTGACTAAGGAAACTTCCCGGAAAATCCTCGAGATTCTCGCAACTCCAACCGAGCTTGATGAGTTTAAATATCCTAAACAATTCACCTTGCCAAAAGACAGCCTTGGTTCAGTATTTGTAGCGTCAGATGATCCCTTGATTTATACGAAAGTGATCAGTAGTGTCGAAACCCGCAAAGATTCAGTAACCATTGTAGGTTCAGAAGTGTGGCTCGATCAGGCTTCAGTTGATTACTCTAAATATGAATCGTTAAAGATTGTGTTGTATGGTCCTAATTTTTCGGCTGAAAGTAATCCCGCTTACCGTGCTTTTCAGCGAAGATTTGTAAAAGAACATGGCCGTAATTCAAGTGCATCGACTTACACGAACTACGCAAAAGTTGGTTATGACTTTATGCTGTTTGTCGGTAACACATTGAAAAAGCATGGCGTTTATTTTCAGGATGCCATCAGTAAAAACAAACAAGTTCCCGGGTATCTTATCGGGGGTTATGATTTTACAGGGAGCCGAACAAATCAATATGTTCCGTTTATAGAATTTAAGAACGGTAAACTTGTTGAAATTCCGCGCAAGTTTTAAATTCGAAAAGATAATCCTACATAGATTCTGGTAGGTGCTTCATCCACAAGGCCAATATTTGTCGCAACGTCAACTTTAACATTGTCGCCAACATTATAAATCAAGCCGCCATTCGCGGTAAAGATTGGGACTTCAGAAGTAATTACAGCCTGTCCTTCCACATAGAAATCAAAATTACCAGCAAGTGTTCCTCCAAATACAATTGTTTGTAAATAGCTGAGCTCATGATTGCCATCTTCATCGGGAACAAAATCAAATTGAAACTGTGCACCCGCAGCATAGTCATCATTGATATCATATGAAAAGGGGAAACCAATACCATAAACAATATAACTATCTACCGAAGACGTGGGTAAGGTGATATACGGAATCATTCCCAGCGCTGTTCGGGTATTACCATTATTTCCCCAGAAGTTATGCTTGAGCCGGATGGTTGTATTACCGTATCCCTTTTCATACGTCTCGCCTTCATTATCCTGGTAAATATTGTATAGTTCAAGTCCAATGTGAATATCCCACGAATCAGATAAACCCATTTTATAAAGACCGTTGAAAACATTAAATGCACGTGCATCACTTAGTTGAGTTGTTCTAATCATTTTAAACAGGTCGCCTTCAAATTGAAAATGTCCGGCATCCACTGTTATGGGCGATTCGGTAACATCTGGCCGGTCGATGCTAAAGTCACGCATTTCATTTTTAGGAACGGGATTGAACAGATTATTGGACCGTTTACTTTCTGACTCATTTTCCTGGGCACTCGCGGCAAAACCAGTTAAGCAGAAGAGTGAAATAAGATGTGTTTGAATACGTTTCATGGATACAAGATGATAAAATTTAGACTAACCTAAAAATTTATTTTTAGTACCCTTATATCCATTTTAAGCAAAATAGAATAATCTATTACATGGAGTTCGGCAGGCTGGTTATGAGAGCCTGTTTATCGGTATATATTTATTATTTTTACGTGTTATCGCATTTTTATGGCGTCAGTTTACAGGTTTTTAGTCTTCTTTTTGTTGCTTGTACTTCCCGGATTGGTGATTGCTCAGGGCGAGCGTGGGGACAAGAGCGCGGTTACGTTTGAAGAGCTTTATGACGAACCGTATAACATAAACAAGCTGTTTGTGCATTTACAGCCGCTTTACGGAGAAATCTTTGCTACAAACATCAATGCCGGGTTTGGCCTTCAGGCAGAATATAACATAAAGAATAAGGTCGATCTGCGCGCAAATTTCAGGTCAACCTATGGCAGCAAGTTTTTTGATCTCAACCGTGAGCAAGGCAGACGCACCAGCGAGGTAGAAAACCGTCAGAAACCGTTTAACTACTTTGAATTTGGCGGAACTTATCACATCAAGGATTTTGAAAAAAGTTCGAATACAAAAGTTGTTCTCTATAAGAAAAGCTATACCGGCAGTAAATGGGCTGCGCGTGTTCCATTAAATGCAGAAGTGCCGTGTAAAGTTCGCCAGGTTATTGGTGGCCGGTTAGGTGCAACCGTTTGGCAAAGCACGATTGATGTTAATAACATTGCTAAAAAGCAGGGCTTAACGAATGCTGACTTTAAAGATGAAGCGGGCGGAACGTTACTCCAAGCCGGATTGGATAATGCAGAAGTTGATGAAGATATAACTGTATTTTCAAATGTTTCAACTGCGGGACTCTATGTAGGAGGATCTTTTAGCTGGATTCGCAATGCTGCTTTTAGCTTCGATAAATATGAAGGGGGAGTAGACGATCTTATCCTCACCACATACGTTGATCTTTTAATTGCTCCGCGTGTTAAACTAGATGATATTTTTTACCAGGGCACTTCGTATGATATCAGTCCGTTGAGCACCAAGAAGATCGGTTTCCGTGCCGGCATTGAAGGTAAATTCAATCGCACATTAAGCTGGGCCTATGGCGGAGAGATTGGGTATCGCCCGGGTATTGACGGCCGCATGTTTTATGCACTGATCAAAATCAGCTTCCCGGTTTTCGGAACCAACCTCGATTACAAAGTTGAGTCATTCGAGAAAGGCAAATAATATCCTGTGATCTGGGATATTCTCATACGCAACATTAAAGGATTAGTTCAGGTTCGTGATCAGGCTACCGGCTCGATCAAAGGAATCGATATGGCACGTTTGCCCATACTTGAAAATTCTTACCTCGCCATACATAACGGACTCATTGAACAGTATGGAAGTATGAACGAACTTCCTGCTTCGGCAAAAGGAGCAACAGATATCGATGCAAGCGGGCGTTTTGTTTTTCCATCCTTTGTGGATTCACACACACATTTAATTTTCGCAGCAAGCCGTGAGGAGGAATTTGTGATGAAGATTAAAGGCGCGACTTACGAAGAAATTGCAGCCAACGGTGGGGGAATTTTGAATTCCGCTAAAAAGCTTCAACAAACTTCTGAAGATGAATTGTTTGAGCGCGCAATGGTTCGAATCAACGAAATTATCAAAACCGGTACAGGTGCAGTTGAAATTAAAAGCGGGTATGGCTTAACTACACAGGATGAATTGAAAATGCTACGTGTAGCCAAACGCATTGGAAAGGAAAGTCCTGTTACTGTAAAGACAACCTTTTTAGGCGCGCATGCTGTTCCAAAAGACAAAACGAAAGACCAATACATTGATCTTATTCTGAAGGAAATGATTCCCGCAATAGCGAAGGAAAAATTGGCGGATTACATTGATGTGTTTTGTGAAGAGGGATTCTTTTCACAGGAAGAAACCGAACGTATTATTACGGAGGGAAAAAAGTTTGGAATGAAGCCGCGCATTCACGCAAACCAGCTTCACCGCTCGGGTGGTGTTCAGGCAGGAGTTAATACCGGAGCCTTAAGTGTTGATCATTTGGAAAACATAGGCGATGAAGAAATCGCTTACCTGAAAAAATCGACTGTTATGCCGACTGCCTTACCCGGAGCTGCATTTTTTTTAGGCTTACCTTTTCCACCTGCACGAAAAATTATGGAAGCAGGGTTGCCCTTAGCAATTGCTTCTGATTACAATCCCGGAAGCGCCCCCAGCGGAAGCATGCCGTTAATGATCTCGTTAGCATGTATTAAAATGAAGCTGACTCCGGAAGAAGCTATCAATGCAGCAACCATCAATACAGCGGTTGCGCTTGAGCTGGATAAAACACATGGCAGTATTACAAAGGGCAAGGCTGCTAATGTTTTCATTACTCAACCCATTTCATCAATCGCATATTTACCGTACGCGTTTGGAAATAACTGCATCGAAACAATAATTCTCTCGGGGAAATTAGTTTCCAGTAAGGGGAACCGGTAAGAACTTATTCAACTCATACACCCTAAAGAGTCGTTCGTAGTAGGCATGCTTAATTTTTCTTCCGGTATTTTGTGAATACTTCCAGAGCTTATATAGGTGATGGATTTGATCATAATACAAGCCATGGATTTCGCATAGTGCTAAAATTGACATTTCCTGTGAGATAAAATTACTTTCCTGTATACAGTCAAAATTATATGCAATTTCAATACGATCTTCAGGCTTTATTTTTTTAATACCATATTCACGTGAGGTGATGTTCCTGACATCACTTTCAATATGAAAAACAATTCCATCATATTCAGTAAATAGATCCGATACGTTAACTGTTTTCACATGACCAGCTGAAGCGGATTCATCAAGTGTTTTCGACATCAAATCCACGATCACCAGCACATATTCTTTCACCTGTTTTGTGCAGGATCTTGCAATAACTGTTAATGAATCTCCGAACAGAGGACTAATTCCATCATACATACCTGCAATTACAATTGACTTGGGCATATCGCGATTGACAGCTCCTCTTTGATGTACAGTAGAATATTCGGCTTTTGAAATTTCCGTAGCTGAATATTTCCCTTGACTAAGCAAAAACGCAAATCCTTTTTCGCTAAGGATAGTTGCGTAATCCGCTTTACCTGATATCTGCAATGCAACATTAGCAGTAGTTACCCGCTGACCGCATGTAACAATACGACCATCTAGGGTAACCAATCCTTTGACAGAAATAATCCTGAAAAGTGTATCCTGTGCCTGACTTGCAGCGGTAAGGAACAGAAAGACGATAAGAAGGATTTTTTTCATAACTAAAATTAAACAGTTCCCTCCTGATTTATTTAACAATTTACTTCTTAATTTGAACCATTATCTTCCCTAAATGAGTTTAGAAACTAGAATTAAAAGCGTTATCCGGGATGTGCCCGATTTCCCAAAGCCCGGAATTCTGTTTAAAGATATTACACCCATGCTGGCGGATCACAAACTTGTAAAGGATGTGATCTCAGCAATTGCAACTCAGTATAAAAATCAAAAGATTGATGCGATCGCAGCAGTTGAAGCTCGTGGATTTATCTTTGGATCAATCCTCGCACAGCAACTTGAGTGCGCTTTTATTCCGATGCGAAAATCCGGGAAGCTTCCGTATAAAGTTATATCACAAGAGTATGCGTTGGAATACGGAACAGCATCGGTAGAGGTTCATGAAGATGCTATTCAAAAAGGATGGAATGTGTTGGTACATGACGACCTATTGGCAACCGGAGGAACTGCAAGCGCAGCCGGGTGGCTGGTACAGCAATTGGGCGGAACCGTAGCGGGATTTTCTTTCTTGATTAATCTTTCCTTTTTACCAGGCGAACAAAAACTTTCGAAAGAATTTAACGTTGAGCCAAAATATATTTTACGATACTAACGACTTATGTTTTAGCGCACGCAAATGACAACCGGCACAATACCCATGTTTCCCATCACAATACTTCCGCTTCCGGGTGAGTTGGTGCCGTTGCATATTTTTGAACCTCGTTACCGCGAACTGCTGGAAGATGCTGAAGCCGATGATATAAAGTTCGGAATTTACTTTAATCATTCCATCAACACCGAACGTATTGGATCGTTAATGAAGCTTGAAAGTGTTATCCGTAAACACGAGAGCGGTGAATCGGACATTATTGTGAAGTGCTATGATATGTTCACCATGGATAAGATGTTCCGGAGCTATCGCTCCAAACAATATCCCGCGGGTGACGTTCACTTTTGGAAGACCAATCAACAAGAATCTGTTGGCGCTAAACTGGAAGAGCTTTTTAGAGAATATCTTTTGAAGCGAAACATTGTTCGTCCGGAATCTTTTTTTAATCCGTATTCAATTGCGGTAGATCTTAATCTTGATCTTAATGATCGGTATGATTTTCTCTTAACCGATAGTAAGACCCGCGAACCTTTTCTTATTCAACGCATCCGCTATCAACTGCATCTTCTAAACCAGGAGGAGCGAAGCCGCGATGTGTTCCATTTGAACTAGGAAATTTCTCGATAGCTTTTGCTGCCAAAAGCGTTTAATCCTTCAAATTTTTAAAATAGATACCTTAAACTGGAGGATGTATAAATAGTTTGATTCCAATACATTTGATCGCATAAAATCGTTGTGCAAGGAATCTTCTAATCAACATACTTCATGAAAAAATTTGTTTGGATAATTTTAATATTCGTCAGTTTTGATTTGTCTTCTTGTCAGAAACAAGACATCGCTCAGAATCAAAATAATGAGATTGCTGAAGTAAGGATCTTGTTCATAGGTAATAGTTTAACCTATTCGAACGATCTTCCAGCGCTGGTTGTAAAGGAGGGAAAGAAAAAGAAAGTCGTAGTTAAAACTGAAATGATCGCATTGCCCAATTATGCACTTGAAGATCATTGGAGTGAAGGTAAAATTCAAGAACGCATAGAAAAGGGCGGATTTGATTATGTCGTTGTGCAACAAGGACCATCCTCACAGGCTGAGGGCAGAGAATGGTTATTTTCTGGCGGACTTAAAATCGCAACAATCTGCAAACAAGCCAATGCCCGATTGGCATTTTTTATGGTCTGGCCGGCAAAAACAAATTTAAACATGTTCGATGGTGTAATAAAAAATTATCGGGACGCTGCACTGGCAACTGAATCAATTCTATGCCCTGTAGGTGAAGAATGGAAGAAACACTTTGAAACAACAGGCGACTACTCGTATTATGGCGATGATGGATTCCATCCTTCCCGCAAAGGGAGTGAAGTGGCGGCAAAAATAATTGTAGATACGTTGTTGTCGGAATAGTCCTGTTCTAGGGTAATTCGGCCTCAAAGTGATTTTAGCGGAATATTGCCTTTTTTATCTTTATCGATGATTCTTCGCTGAACCACAATAGTGTCCAAAGGAACATTAGAAGTCGGCTTAGTATCCGGTTTTGATACAGTTGCTGTTCATTCATGTACAAAGCATGTACTGAGAAAAGTTACAGTTTAACTGAAATTTTTTTATTCTGCTTTTTATCAAAAAACAGTGATCCTTTTCTGTTAACATGCGTTAAAGCCAACCTTTCTTTGCATCCACAGGTTACTGAAGTGTTAACAATATTTAACAGCACTTTCGTCTGAATCAGACAACCTTATGAAGGTGCTCAACGTCTTAGAGGTGTAAATCAAACTACCATGAAAAAATTATTCGTAATGTTCGCTGCGCTAATGATCATTAGCCGAGTTGCGCTCGCAAGTGAAGTAAATGCTCCAAAAGCTACCACCTCATCGGTGAGCATGAAGGGAGAAATTGTTAAGATCTTCTATCGCTCTGAAAATTCAGATAAAGTTAAAGTCACTATCTATGATGCATCTTATAACGCTGTGTTCACAGAAGAGATAAAAAGAAAGTCAAGTTTTGTTCGTCCGTATAACCTCGAGAATCTTCCATATGGTGAATACACAATTGTATTGGAGGATGTAAACGGAAGAACGGAAGAAAAGGTAACGTTTGTGAAAGAGAATGTAAACGTACAAGCATCCATTATCCACAAGAAAGGCAGCCGGAAAGCGATGGTAACACTTTTCAGCAAAGGCGAAACCGAAGTAACGTACAACATCCTTGACATCTATAATAATGTGCTGTATACAGAAAGTGAAAAGGTAAATGGCCAGGCTGCTAAATCTTTTAACTTAGAAAGAGTAAAGGGGGCAGTTACGGTTCAGGTTCTTGATAGCAATGGAGTACTGAAGTATAAAACACTTTAAGAACGCTTATCCTGACAGATAAAAAAACCCCGTTCAATTTCGGGGTTTTCTGTTTTTTTTAAGAACTATTGAGGCGATTACATATTTCTGCGGTATTGACCGCCTACTTCGAACAACGCTTTCGTGATTTCACCCAGTGAGCAAACCTTACAAGCTTCCATTAATTCAGCAAAAATATTTTTATTCTGAATAGCCACTTCCTGAACGATGTCCAGATATTCCTTGGCTTTTGAGTGTTGCTGCTCATGCAAATTTTTCAACATCACAATCTGGTATTCTTTTTCTTCGGTTGTTGCCCGAATTACTTCCTGCGGGATAATGGTAGGAGAACCCTTTGAGCTTAAAAAGGTATTCACACCGATAATCGGATATTCACCCGTATGTTTTAAGGTTTCGTAATACAAGCTTTCTTCCTGGATCTTGCCGCGCTGGTACATGGTTTCCATTGCGCCCAACACACCTCCGCGTTCGGTGATTCGATCAAACTCAGTAAGAACGGCCTCTTCTACTAAATCCGTAAGTTCTTCAATAATAAACGATCCTTGTAGCGGATTTTCATTTTTAGCCAATCCGAGTTCTTTGTTAATAATCAGCTGAATGGCCATTGCCCTGCGAACACTTTCTTCCGTTGGAGTGGTGATTGCTTCATCATAAGCATTTGTGTGAAGCGAATTACAGTTATCATAAATCGCGTACAAAGCTTGTAGTGTTGTGCGGATGTCATTAAAGTCAATTTCCTGCGCGTGCAAGGAACGCCCGGAAGTTTGAATATGATATTTCAACATCTGGCTGCGGCTATTGGCATTGTATTTATTCTTCATTGCCTTTGCCCAAATTCTTCGGGCCACGCGACCAATTACCGCATATTCCGGATCAATTCCATTCGAGAAGAAGAACGACAGGTTAGGAGCGAATTCATTAATGTCCATCCCGCGACTGAGATAGTATTCAACAAAAGTGAAGCCGTTTGCCAGTGTGAATGCAAGCTGTGTTATCGGATTTGCGCCTGCTTCTGCAATGTGATAACCTGAAATGGAAACAGAATAAAAATTTCTTACACTTTTATCGATGAAATATTGCTGCACATCACCCATTAGACGCAAGGCAAATTCAGTAGAAAAAATACAGGTATTCTGTGCCTGATCTTCTTTTAAAATATCGGCCTGAACCGTACCGCGCACTTGCGATAATGTTTCGGCTTTAATTTTTTCATAGACATCCTTTGAAAGAACTTGATCGCCTGTAACTCCAAGCAACATTAATCCGAGACCATCATTGCCCTTTGGAAGTGATCCCTGATACGTGGGTTTTTTATTTTCTTTTCCTTTATAGAGATCAGCGATTTTCTGCTGAACTTCTTTTTCGAGACCGTTCTTTTTTATGTAGAACTCGCATTGCTGGTCAATGGCAGCGTTCATGAAATAGCCAAGCAACATAGGAGCAGGGCCATTAATCGTCATCGATACGGAAGTCTTTGGATCGCAAAGATTAAAACCGCTGTACAATTTCTTCGCATCGTCCAGGCAGCAAATGCTTACGCCTGAGTTACCGATCTTACCATAAATATCCGGACGATAATCAGGATCATTTCCGTATAACGTTACCGAATCAAACGCGGTCGATAAACGTTTGGCTGGCATAGCCATGCTTACGTAATGAAATCTTCTATTCGTTCGTTCAGGCCCGCCTTCACCCGCAAACATTCTGGTTGGATCTTCACCTTCACGCTTGAATGGATAAATACCGGCAGTGTAGGGAAATTCTCCCGGAACATTCTCCTGTAAATTCCATTTTAATAAATCGCCCCAGGCTTCATATCGCGGTAATGAAATTTTAGGAATTTGTAAATGGGAAAGTGATTCGGAATGTGTTTGAATACCAATCTCTTTATCGCGGACTTTGAACTTAAATATTCCGCCTCTGTATTGCTTTACTTTTTCACCCCAGCCTTCAATCAACTTTAGGTTTTTTGGATCAATATTCAGCTTTAGCTTATCAAACTCGGCTTGTAATACTTTTTTGAGGCTTTCGTCTGCAACGGCTTCAATTGTTTTTTGAACAGCATAAAGTTTTTGTGCAGTTTCACTTTGTTCATTTGTCCAGTTGTCGAAAGCGCGATTACTCTCAGAGATTTCGCTTAAGTAGCGGGTGCGATGCGGGGGAATAACAAATATCTTCTCCGACATCTCATGCGTAATCTCAAAAGTTGATTTCAGATTTGTGCCTGTCTTCTCAACAATCTTATCAATCAAATGCTTATAGAGACGGTTTGTTCCCGGATCATTAAATTGGGAAGCAATCGTTCCGAATACGGGCATAGTCTCCGGCTTTTTATCCCACAGTTGATGATTCCGCTGGTACTGTTTCTTAACATCGCGTAAAGCATCTAGTCCGCCACGTTTATCGAACTTGTTCAGTGCAATTACATCGGCAAAATCAAGCATGTCTATTTTTTCAAGCTGCGTTGCAGCTCCGTATTCCGGTGTCATTACATATAATGAAACATCGCTGTGGTCCAGAATTTCAGTATCGCTTTGTCCGATGCCTGAAGTTTCTAATACAATCAAATCAAATCCCGCAGCCTTTAGAATCTGAACAGCATCTTTTACGTAGGCTGATAGAGCAAGATTGCTTTGTCGTGTCGCCAGTGACCGCATAAATACGCGCGGATTGTTGATCGCATTCATGCGGATCCGATCACCCAATAATGCACCTCCGGTTTTACGTTTAGACGGATCGACTGAAACGAGCCCAATCTTTTTATCTTTAAAGTCTACGAGAAATCTTCTTACGATTTCATCTACCATTGATGATTTACCAGACCCGCCTGTTCCTGTAATACCTAACACGGGAGCTTTTGATTTCGCAGCTTTCTTTGCGATATCAGCAAGTGTGCCCTTATGCTCATCGGAAAAATTTTCAGCAGATGAAATCAGTTGAGCGATCTGTAAATAATTATCGGTGTTTAATTCACCTTTATTAATCGTCTTGCCGGTTGGGAAATCACTTCGTTCAACAAGATCGTTGATCATACCCTGCAAGCCCATCGAGCGGCCATCATCCGGAGAATAAATCTTAGTGATGCCATATTCCATTAACTCTTTAATCTCTTCTGGAAGAATTACCCCACCACCACCACCAAATATTTTAATATGACTTGCACCTTTCTCTACCAGCAAATCATACATGTATTTGAAGTATTCGTTATGACCACCTTGATAGCTAGTCAATGCAATTGCCTGGGCATCTTCCTGGATGGCTGTGTTCACCACTTCTACCACGCTGCGATCGTGGCCCAGATGGATCACTTCAACACCTGTTGCCTGGATGATTCTGCGCATGATGTTGATTGCAGCATCGTGGCCGTCAAACAAACTGGCAGCGGTAACAATCCGAACTTTATTCACAGGTTTATAAGGCGGAGGAGCCTGATGTCCGGCTAAAGATTTTGTCTTGTTGTCTTTTTTATCAACGCTTGCGGCTTCGGTGCTCATACATTCCAATTAGGCCTTAAAAATAAGGAGAAGGCGAGCAAGAAGCTAACGGAAGTTAGGCAGCAGAATTGGGGTTTTCTAACACTAAAGCACGATTTCCTTCACCAATACTTTAGAAATAGCTTTGGTAAGTTCTGCTTGCGTATTGGGCTTGGTGATATATCGGGCAATCTCAAGCTTTTGTAACTCCAGCCGGTCTTGTAACCACTCAGCTGTTGAAAGAATAATTACCGGGACATGCTTTAGCTGCGGACGTTTTTTTATCTCGCGCAAGCACTCCCAGCCGTCCATCTTCGGCATGTTCAGATCAAGAAAAATATAGCTTGGAATAATTTCGCTTGTGTCAAGCATCTTCAAGCCTTCTTCTCCGGAAGCAGCGGTGATGTATTCAATTTTTGAATCGATTTCATTCAACGCAATTTCAAATGCCTCGCGGTCATCAGCATCATCATCGATCAGGAAACACGTAATACCATCCATACACTTTTCTTTATCCTATTGATAAGCTAAAGATAGAATGTGTAAGTGCGTAAACGGTGTAATAAGGTATGAACGACCGGAATTGTCTGCCAATGGTATCCGGCAGGGATTAATGAAAAATGCCCTCGTTAAAGGGCATTTTATGGTGTGATGTAAGATTTATTATGCGTTATGAACTATTTCGGCATGTAGGCATCGCGAATCGCTTTAAATTCAGAGGTAGATTTCCATTGTGGCCAGGTACTTTCCATCGAAATCTTCTTTCCAACATTAAATAAGAGCTTCAATTCTTCGATTGACCCATCAAGCTTCCAGGTTGAACTGTCATACTCATCGGAAGGCTGGTGGTAATGTTTTGCAGTATATTCATCCTGAACTTGTTTTCCGTACTCAACGCCTTTTTCAACGTTGTCGGTACCAATGTGTGTATACAATGCTGGGATACCGACTTTGGCAAAGCTGAAGTGATCAGAACGGAAATAGTACCCGGCAACCGGATTAGGTTCAGGTGCAACGTAACTACCTACACGTTTTGCTTCTTCGCTTAAATAATCTTCCAGATCAGATTGTCCCATACCAACAAGCACGATATCTTTATTTTTTCCGTAAGGATTAACGCCATCAATGTTAATGTTGGCAACCGTTTTCTCTTTTGGATAAATAGGATTCTGAGCGTAATACGATGAACCCAGCAAACCTTGCTCTTCGGCTGTTACCCATAAGAACACTACAGTTCGTGCAGGCTTATTCTTTAAGGAAAGAAAAGCTTTTGCAATTTCAAGTACGCCCACTGAACCGCTGGCATTATCTAACGCTCCATTATATATAGTGTCGCCTGTATCATCGGCTTTACCGATACCCAGGTGATCCCAATGCGTTGAGTATAATAGATATTCATCAGGTTGCGTTTTGCCCGTAATCTTGGCTACAAGATTATACGATTTGTCATATTTTATTTTAGCGCTCATCGAGAATGAAACGTTAAGCTTCATCGGTTCTGCTTTAAAGCCTTGCTTATGCGCACGCGAGATAGCATCCGCATAATCGATACCAGCAGCAGCAAATAATTTCTTCGCAGCAGGTTGTGATACCCAGCCTACAGCAGGACATACATATTGCTCTTTTCCACGAGTATCAAGATAAAGCTTAGAAGTATTCCAACTATTCTGCACTACCCAGAAACCGTACCCTGCTGGAACATCGTCATGAATGATGATGCAGCCTTTCGCACCTTGTCGCGCAGCCTCTTCAAATTTATATGTCCAGCGACCGTAATAGGTCATCGTATTTCCTTTAAAGAATGTTGAATCGCCCACGCCAAACCCCGGATCGTTCACAATCACCAAAACGATTTTGTCTTTTACATCTATGCCTGCATAATCATTCCAATTATATTCCGGTGCGATAACTCCGTATCCGGCAAAGATGAGTTCTTCATTTTCAAGGTTTATCTTTTCCTGATCAGCACGTGGTGTCCAGATTACATAATCTTTCAGGCCAGACAGCGTTAATGCTGACTTTACTGACTTAATTTTCATTACAGAATCAGTTTGTGTGGTGATCTCCACCATCGGAACTTCCTGTAAATAGCTTGTGCCATTACCCGGCTCAAGGCCAAGGTTTTTGATTTCGCCTTCTAAATAAGCGAGAGTTCTTTTTTCACCTTCTGTGAATGGCATGCGCCCCAAGAACTCATCAGATGAAAGTTTTTTAAGGCGGGTTTCAAAACTGGCTTCGGTGAATGTATCAAGGCCGGCCTCAGGATCAAATTTCGGTTTGGTGTCGCATCCGCAGAAAAGGATTGCAACAAGTGCTAACGACAGAATGTATTTCATATTGAAATTTAGGTTTTCGATGGTGCAATATCAGCAGAAAATTATGAACCGAGATACCGTTTAAATTTTTTTCCGAATCGTAGAGACGCAAATTTTGCGTCTCTACGTTCAATTCGTCTTTACGTTCAATTATTCCTAAACATATAATAATTACCAAATCGTATCTTTACAGGATGGACACTTCCGGAATCATTGCGCAGCTTGAACGCCATATTTCACTAGATGAAAAGGAAAAACTTTCTTTCTCTTCCATGCTTATTCCGGCAAAGCTGAAGCAAGGCGACTTTGTAGAAACCGTAGGAAAGATTACTTCAAACTTTATCCATGTGAATTCTGGTTGCCTGATGACGTATTTTACAGATGCGGAAGGAACTGATCACGTAATCCAGTTTGCTTTGGCCGGTTGGTGGACTGGCGATTTACATAGCTTCACAAAAAATGAACCGTCTATCTATTCAACTCGGGCATTAACCGACAGTGAAGTATTCTATCTTCCGAAAAATGATATGGAAATCCTGCTGGAAAAATTCCCAAAGCTTGAACGGTACTTCCGGATACTTTTTCAAAACTCTATTGTATCGCATCAGTACCGGCTGATTCAGAATCTCTCGGTCACAGCCGATGAACGGTATGAGAATTTCAGTAAACGCTATCCTTCGCTCGAGCAGTATGTTCCGCTCAAATACATTGCATCCTATCTGGGCATTACGCCTGAGTTTCTCAGTAAAATCAGACGGAAACGCTCTGGTCATTGAGAACTTAACCTAGTTCAAGTCACATCCCGGTCTTTCTTAACCTGGTTCAAGGCCTTTCGGCCAACCTAACGTTACTTTTGTCGTGTAATCAATCACAACTAAAAAAAATATTATATGACAACCGCAACTAACGTTCAAACAAAATGGGCTATTGACCCTACGCATACTGAAGTGCAATTTAAAGTGAAGCACCTCGTGATCTCTACTGTTACCGGGTTCTTCAAAAAATTTAACGGAAGTGTTGAGTCAAACGGTGATGATTTTGATGGCGCTGCTGTTAATTTCAGCTTAGATGTAAACAGCATCGATACCAACCAAGCTGATCGTGATGGTCACTTGAAATCGCCTGACTTTTTCGCAGCAGAACAATATCCAACGATCGATTTTAACGGTACGCTCGTGAAGCAATCGGGTGCTGATTATAAATTAACCGGTGATCTTACGATCCGTGGGACAAAAAAACCAATTGAATTTACGGTTGAGTTTGGCGGAACAATGGTTGACCCATGGGGTAATACAAAAGCGGGATTTGAAATCAACGGTAAGATTAACCGCAAGGAATATGGCTTAACCTGGAATGCATTGACTGAATCAGGCGGAATGGTGGTAAGTGAAGATGTAAAAATTCACATCAACACAGAATTAGCAAAAGGTTAATTGGGTTTAACCTTGTTAGGCCTTGTATGCTTTGCATGCAGGGCTTTTTATTTTTATACGACTCTATTGCTTACTGAAGTTCCCAGGCACTGCTGTAAAATTCCTTTCGTTGAACGTATTCAAGTAAAGCAGAGTAAAAATTGTGTGTACCTAATGTAGCGCTGTCACCCACCATAATTAGCTTCTTTTTTGCACGGGTAATGGCAACATTTGTTCTGCGAATGTCACCGAGGAACCCAATCTCACCTTTATCATTGCTTCGCACAAAGCTGATGGCAATGATATCCCGTTCCTGACCCTGAAACGCATCGACTGTGTTAATGTTAATAAAGGAGTGAATCGCTGTCAGTTCTTCCGAAGCTTCCGCAAGCTTGATCAGCCGTTCGACTTGTGCGCTGTATGGAGTAATTATTCCAAGCGTGTATATCCACGATTCAATCCCAACAAGTTGAACCAGCTTTTCAAGTTGACGGATTAATAGTTGAGCTTCTTCTTCATTGTATCGGCTTAATGTTTCGGGATCCTGGGTTTCAGTGTAGCCACAACCTGCCGTATCAATAAAATCGATCGCAGGCAGATTATTAGCAGTATGATATTTTACTGACTCATCCGCAATCAAGCCCCCATGATAAAAATAATTTGATGAAAACTGCATGATGTTTTCGTTCATGCGATATTGAACTTGTAACATAGCCGCGCTTTGTGGATGTCGCTCAATACATTTTTCGAATAATGTTTTTGCAAGTCCTTCCCGCGCGGCTTCAACTGACTTAATGGTAGGAGGTAACTGTTGATGATCACCCGCCAATACAAGCCGTTCGGCTCTAAGAATAGGTATCCAACAAGCAGGTTCTAATGCTTGTGCGGCTTCATCAATAAATACTGTCTTGTATCGTTTACCACGCAACATAGGATGTGATGAACCAACCAGCGTACATGCGATAACATCACTTGAATTTAAAATATCGTTGATAATGTAAAACTCCAGCACATCGGCATCAGCTTTTAAGGCTTTTGCTTCTTGTTTCAATAAGCTGCGTTCCTGACGTTCTGCATATCCAAAATTCCGTTTGAACTTAAACGCCTGACTTCGTACCTGTTCCATTTTCTTCCGAAGCGCACGAAGCTCTTTATAATGATCGTGCATCGCAATTCGCGCATCTAATGTTTTACTTAACGATTGTTCTGTAACCCGTGCGGGATGACCAACACGTACAACGTTCAGTCCTTGATCTGATAATTTCTCCACCAACAGATCAATCGCAGCATTGCTGGGTGCACAAACCAAAACCTGCCGTTCTGTTTTTATAGTTTGCTTTATCGCCTGAACTAGTGTTGTGGTTTTTCCAGTACCGGGTGGGCCATGAATGATAGCAACATCTTTTGCTTCCAAAACTTTTTGCAAAGCCTGCTGCTGACTTTGATTTAAAGTAGAGATAGCTGGAGCTGCCTCAATATGATTAAACACCGGTTCATTTGTACCCAATAAAATATTTTTCAATTCGGAAACGCGTGAATCTTCGGCATTGATTACGGCTTTCATGGCGCCTTCCATCTCACGATAGGCCATTTCATCGAACATCAGGTCAATACCTAATAAAGTATCATCAATCCAATCCGGGAGATCATCTCCATTGATAGTAATCACCATTGTATTGTCGCGAACGTAATTGATCACTCCACCGATGTAATGCTTGTCTGGAGAACCTTTAGCATTGCTGAATACACTCACCATTTTACCACTCTGAAAAACATGCGGCTGATCAAGGTGATTGGTCCGTTCAACTTCAATGATCAGGCGTTCGCCCGTGCCAATATAATCGCGCTTCAGCGTTACCGGGTACCAGCATTTTCCTTCCTTCGTTTTGCGATGCAGGGGAACAAGCAATACTTTTTGACGGTATTGTTCCAGATCGGCTTGCCGCTCCAACTTCAGGAGCTCCCAGGTTTTATGCAATTGATTATGTACGCTCATCTATGGAGGTGCAAGATAGGTCGTTGCATTCATTTTTACCGTAATAATAAACAAGCGTATTTTTTGGAAAACCTGCGGAAAATTCTTTTATCCCTTTATAAAATTGTCCTCCTAAATAACTGATTTAATTATTATATAGCATGGTTAATTCCTCCCTTATGAAAAAATACTTCCTCCTCGTTACGCTTGTTTTTTTTACCCTGCTTGCGTCAGCGCAGGATGATAAACCGAAAGCGGATTCTTTAAAAAAGGATAAGCCTAAAAAGAAAAATGATCTGCCGCTTGAAGCTGCACGCAAAGTAAACATCAAAACCACTGAAGGCACATGGATGTCATTAGATGTGAGTCCTGATGGAAAGACAATCGCGTTTGATTTCATGGGCGATATTTTTACTATGCCCATTACCGGTGGCAAGCCTGTTCAGTTCACGAAAGGTATGTCATTTGATTCACAGCCAAAGTTTAGTCCGGATGGAACGAAATTATTGTTCATTTCCGATCGGAGCGGTGGCGAAAATATCTGGTGGTTTGCACTGGATAAAAGTGATTCACTTCAGCTGACAAAAGGAAATACCGATCATTACCAATCTGCCGAATGGGCACCCGATGGAAATTATATCGTGGGCTCCCGTGGTATCCGTAACTTAAAACTTTGGCTGTTCCATAAAGATGGTGGTAGTGGTGCGCAACTTATCAGTAAGCCTGACGGGTTGAAAATTTCGGAACCTGCTTTTGGACCTGAGAATCGATACATCTGGTTTTCACAACGTAATGGTGCCTGGAATTATAACGCGCAGCTTCCGCAATATCAGCTTGCCATGTATGATCGCGATAATGGTGAGATCGAGCAGAAAACCGTTCGTTATGGTTCGGCATTCACACCGACACTTTCACCGGATGGTAAATGGTTAGTGTATGGTTCACGATACAATGATCAAACCGGTTTAATTCTTCGTGATCTTAAAACTGGAGATGAGAAATGGTTAGCCTATCCGGTTCAGCGTGATGAACAGGAATCCATTGCTCCGTTGGGCGTATTACCTGCGATGTCGTTCACACCCGATAGCAAAGAAGTGGTAGCTTCTTATGGTGGAAAATTTTATCGCATCCCAGTAGCAGGTGGAAACGCAATCAATATTCCATTTGAACTGAATACCGAATTTTTGTTGGGACCATTGATTGATTTCAAATTCCCAATCAAAGATGATAAAGATATGATCGTAACGCAGATCAGAAATCCGATTGTTTCGCCTGATGGAAAACAAGTTGCCTTCACGGCATTAAACAGGTTGTATACCATGAACCTGGTAAACGGAACACCAAAACGTGTGAGCAACTTTGAATTTACGGAGGCGATGCCTGCGTGGAGCCCGGATGGATCACAGCTTGTATGGTCAACCTGGGAAGGAAATGGCGGGCATCTCTATAAAATTAATTTCAAAGCAAAAGGAGCAAAGCCACAACGCTTAACAAACGTTTCAGGTTTATATTCTGATCCTGCGTGGACATTCCAGGGGAATAAAATTGTCTTCTTGCAAGGCAGATCGTATAACTTCAAAGAAGATCCGGATCCAATTACGTTTGCCAGTCAGGAAGAAATTGCCTGGATCAGCGGTGATGGTGGGAACATCAGTGTAATCGCCAAAGGGAAAGGCAGGGGCAATCCGCACTTTGTAAAATCAGAAGATCGTATTTTCCTTTTTGATTTTGGAAAGGGTTTGGTTTCTATACGTTGGGATGGAACTGATGAACGTCAGCATGTGAAAGTTGCTGGCATAACCGTGTATGGTTCAATCGTAGGAGAAAACCATTGCATGTTGATTGAAACAGCAGAAGAGCCAGCTCAGCAACCTTCTGCAGCAGACATTATAAAGATGGCACCTGAAGGTGACAAAGCCTTCGCGCAGATCAACAACGAAATTTATGTTGTTACAATTCCGAAAACGGGTGGTGACGTTCCCAAGATTTCAGTTTCGGATGCAGGTAATGCGCAATTTCCGGCCACCAAGCTTACTAAAATAGGAGGCGAGTTTCCAAGCTGGAGCAACAACGGAAAGATTGTTTACTTCTCCTTAGGAAACGCATTCTTCACTTATAACCTCGAAGAAGCGAAAGCAAAAGAGCTCGAGCTGAAGAAAAAGAAAGCTGCTGAAGAAAAAGCAAAAGACGAAGAAAAGAAAGACGACAAGAAAGAGGTGAAGAAAGATTCAACTGGAACGCTGAACATTGAGGATAAGAAGGACGAGAAAAAAGATGAAGGCTATAAGCCAAACGAGCAGCGTATTAAAGTTACGGTAACAAGAGATATTCCAAATGGAAAAATCTTATTGCAAAATGCGCGCATCATTACGATGAAGGGTGATGAAATTATCGAGAAAGGTGATGTGCTGATTGAAAACGCACGCATCAAACAGGTTGGGCCTGCCGGATCAATATCCATAGATGCATCTGTTAAGAAGATGGACCTCAACGGTAAAACCATTATTCCGGGATTTGTGGATACCCATGCTCACATGCGACCATCGTGGGGCATTCATAAAAATCAGGTTTGGACATACTCGGCTAATCTTGCGTACGGTGTAACCACAACGCGCGATCCGCAAACCGGAACAACCGATGTGTTGACCTATGGCGATATGGTTGAAACCGGCCAGGTAATCGGTCCAAGGATTTACAGTACAGGTCCGGGTGTAGGTTTTTGGGCATATAATCTCAAGGATATTGATCAAACCAAAGATGTTCTGAAACAGTATTCAGAATACTACAATACCAAGACGATCAAAATGTATCTCACCGGAAATCGTCAGCATCGCCAATGGATTGTTCAGGCTTGTAAAGAACAAGGCTTAATGCCGACTACGGAAGGTGGATTAGATTTTAAATTGAATATGACTAACCTGATCGATGGTTATTCGGGGCATGAGCATGCATTTCCGATTTATCCGTTATATAAAGATGTCACGACTGCTGTTGCCGAATCCAAGATGACGTATACACCAACCTTGCTTGTATCGTATGGCGGACCATTTGCTGAGAACTATTACTACGCAACGGAGAATGTTAACGGTGATCCAAAATTAAATTATTTTACACCGAAGTCTGATCTTGACGCTAAGTCACGCAGAAGAATAGGTTGGTTTATGAAGGAGGAATATGTGTTCGAAGATCATGCACGCTTTGCTAATGACCTTGTCAATGCGGGTGGCAATGTAGGTGTGGGTTCACACGGACAGCTACAAGGACTAGGTTACCATTGGGAACTTTGGAGCATTGCTTCAGGCGGAATGAACAACCATAACGCACTTAAAGTGGCTACCATCAAAGGCGCAAAAGCAATTGGGTTGGATGGTGACTTGGGAAGCATTGAATCCGGAAAGCTTGCCGATTTAATTATCCTGGATAAAAATCCCTTGGAAAACATCCGGAATACCAATACGGTTAACAAAGTAATGAAGAATGGAAGGTTGTACGATGGCAACACCTTGGATGAAGTTTATCCAACCGTTCGTAAAGCTCCTTCGTTTGAAAGAGACCAGATAGCACCGGGAAATCTTCCGGGTGTGAACAAATAATTATAACTGGTTTTAACGTAGAGACGCAAAATTTTGCGTCTCTACGTATTATATAATGTGGTGTAAAATGAAATATTTCTAAATCAGCTTTTGCTGTTTCAACTTATCTTTAATATAGCCCTTAAATTCTGCCGGACTTGTTACCGTAATCTCGTCCGCCAGGCCCATTACAAATCGACCAACACCTTTGAAGTTCAATACTGGTCCGTTAAAAGTGTAGGTGCGTTCTTCTTCACTTTCATTCTTTTCAAGATAGGGGAGTGAGAGCGGGAACTCTTCCCGCAACAGCACATATGCGCGGAGACTAAGCTTCATGGTAATCCAGGTTTCTTTCTTCCCGCTAATGCCGAAAATATCGGTAGAAGATTTTTCATGAAGCTTCTGGAACTTGAATGGTTTGTCCATCATCACCACTTCACCAATTCGCTCGAGCTTAAAATATTTGTTTTGTTTGTCTTTTGTATCGAGCGCCTGAACAGATTGAAAGCCTTCGCCAAACTGGAACGGTTCAACAAGTCGGTCGGTAATTTCCTGACTGTTGGCCGAATGATAATTTTTCAATACAACCTGTTTACCTTCTTCAATTGCCTCACTTAACGAGCGGAACATTTTCGCCACACGCAGCTTTAAGAATTGTTCTGGTAATTCTTTCGCTTCGGAATGGAAGGCAAGCTTTTTTAACAATGCTTCTCTTAATGGATGTTTATCAGCACCGCTTTGAATAAGCTGCCGGAGAATGGAAACTTCTTCCAGTGTAAACCGGTCTTCCGGGTTTTCACCTTCTTCCTGGTGGATAAAATATCGCCCGTGAAAATCCTGGTCGATGATGAACCCGATTTCTTCCAGCAGTTTAAAGTAGCGATAAACCGTACGAGAGGTTGAATCGAGCTGTTGCGCAAGCTGATCAACGGTGCGGCCACCACCCTTTAATAAACCGATCAGTTGAAATACGCGTAAAATCTTGGCTTGTGGTATCATAGCTGTCAAATTAAGCAATTGACACAAATTGTCAAAATGCTATTCTACTTTGGTATCATGGAAACGACAAAGAAACCCCAAACCAGTCAGCCGGCTTCGCAACCTGCGCGGGAAGCTCAGCATCCGGTAGTGATCGAAAAATTTTATAAACAAATCATAAACAGTTTTGGCTATGCATATCCAGGAAAAGCGTAAGATTAAAACCTCCAACTTCCCCGAGCAGAAGCTGCTGAGTGAAGTGGAATTGTTAGACCGTATCGAGCAGCATTACAACGGCCGCCCCGCAACCCGCATTTATGTTGCACCGATGTGCTACATCCTGCCGGAGTTTTACGAGCAAGCGTTACAGGGAATGCTTGGCAGCTTTGAAGCCCGGGAAGATTATGAAGCGTGTGCGAGGGTGATCAAATTGTTGGCGAATATTTAGATACGTCCATCGCGGCCCTGTACCGCGATCCCCAAATACTTAAGGAGTGCTAATTGCCATAGCGTTTGCCTTCTCCCTGATTCTTCTGGAGAGGGCGACTCCTTATGGTTGAGCAGTATGTGCAATTGCGTATATTCGAGTGTTAGACTATCTGGATGTAATGTCTCGAAGCCATAATCTTTAAATAATGATACCTAATCTCGAGTATTATAAATCGATCGAACAAGATCTTGTAAACTGCACGAGGTATGTAGAATTTCATCCTGGAAATTTCGATACATATTCTATCGAATTTGCTAGAATTATAATGGCGAGCTCTTCAGAAATCGATACTGTATTCAAACAGATTTGTCGCTTAATTGATCCGAATTCGAATCCAGAAACAATTCTCAAATATTACCCAATCGTAATTTCTAGGTATCCAAAATTTCCTACAATAGAAATGGAGATACCTAAATATAATATCTCATTTAAGCCTTGGGATAATTGGAGCTCAAATTCAAGTCCGACTTGGTGGCAAGGATACAATAAGATTAAACATGAACGTAATTTAAACTTTGAGAAAGCTAATCTGAGTAATGCTTTTAATTCTGTAGGAGCATTACTCTCTATTCTGCTCTACTTTGGAATTGAAAAATGTGGAGGTTATCAGAATTTTCAGATAAGTGCATTTGATGCTCCCACTTTAATTACATCTAAAGATAGAGATTCAACGCAAAATGGAGGGGTATTTGTTAGCTACACACTTCCAGACTTTTAATTTTCAAATAAGTGCTTATTAAAACCACCTATTAAAATAATACACATAAACTCCCGCAGCGAGTCCTTGTAAGGTTCCCCATCCAATATCCACTAACGCAAATTTTAATGGATAAGCTTTAACAAATGAAAGGTTCGTGAATTCATAAACCGCAAATACCAGAAAAGCCATAATCGCTCCGCAGGCAATAGATGTTCCCAAGGTATTGCTCAGCTGCAAAGCAGTTAGTATAAAAATGGAAAGTGATAATGCAACGCACGTCTGCGCAATCAAGCCCAACGGAATATTGAAAGAGATCTTCCCTTTTTTCATTTCGGCCAAATAGCCAACCTGCGATTTATAGAAATCTGAAGCGACAATCCCCAGGAATAAAAAATCCAGGAATGCCACGATCGCAACTGAGCACACGGCAATCTTTAAAAACTTTAAGCTTAACAGGAATTCCATAAATATTTTTATTAGTAGAGTTTTTGTGTTAGAGTAACAGTCCTGAGCGGAGTCGAAGGACTACTCTAACAACTTCTTCAGCTTCACTAACTGTTCCGTATTCTCGGGTGACTGGATATTCTCCGTTATAGCGTGTTTCTCGCGGGTTGTCAAGCGCCAGCTGAGCGAAGCGCGGGCATTGGTTTGCCGAAGACTGTCCATTTCTTGCAACACCGGAACGTAGCTTTCAACAGTATATTGAAGATCAATCCGGTCAACCGGTGCTTTGAACCATGAGTTCATCATCCCGATTAACAGATCGCTGTTGATGTCCTGGAAGTTTTCAAAGTTATTATACACCGTACTGATCGGCTGTGTAAAGCTATCGATGATGGTTTGCCCGCCTTTAGCACTTACTGTCCAGAGCTTAGGCGAATCGCGAATTGAAATGAAAACAACACCCGAAGTATTTTCAGAAATCCAGTCATTAAACGCGTACACAAATCGTACAGCATCGGATAGTCCGAAGTTATCGGAGATTCCGGCATCCATAATCTGCACCGCTGGATCGGTTGGTAACGTGGTGTTAGGTGTGATGTACGGGAACGTTGCGCTCATCCGCAGGGCAGAAAGAAAGCGAATATTTGCTGCATCCTGATCTTTAAGCAATGCATGAAAATCAACACCGCTTAGCTTGGAGGATTTATAATCCGGATAGCTCAGCACATCATTGTTCATAAATGAAACCGGAAGCGAAGCGATGTACAGCTTACGACCATCATTTACCACGGTTGGTGTTAAGATGATCATCGGCACGAGTGCTTTCCGTTCCGGATCGCGATAGGCTGTGATGGGTTTATCCATCAGCCCTTCGGTGATCTGATTTAACTGCTGCTCAAATGTATAACCACGATCACGAATGTATTGCTTACCTGCATACTCAAACTTGGTAAACCCGACAAACAGATCATTCGCCAGCAAACTAAAGATTAATGGATTTAAATTGTCTGTAGAAATCTTATCGCGATGCGTATAAGAAAATGGATGGACTGCTTCACCCAGCTTTTCACGTAGCTTCAACTCTCTATAATAAGAGGCTCCAATCAATCCGCCTGATGCGCCTGTGATCAGAATACTTTGATCCATCAGCTTACCTTGTGTAAGGCTGTCGGCTGTTTGCAACGCATTTAATGTCCATAACGCTGCACGCTTTCCACCACCGCTCACGCACAAGAAAACCATTTTTGGCTTTTGTGTTCCGGTAAATTTGCTGCGCCAGTTTTTCAGCATCACCATGGTGCTATCTTTATCCTTGGAGATAATGCTGTCGGTGTTTAATTTTTTCAGGGCCGCAACGGTATATTCAGCGGGCTTTTTGTGATAGTCCAAACCAAACGCTTCGTATTTCTTGGAAAAGAAATCTTTGCCGAATAAAAAGTTAACGATTAAGAAAATGATTAATGCGGTTGTTGCTGACCAGTTGCCAAACCAATATGAAAAGGCTCCTGATAACATCACAAACACGGTAACAAAAATCATAAAGCTGGCAGCAGCCGGAAGCTGGAAGGCAGGAAAGTCTTTAAAAATTCCAAGCAAAAGAATAAGCGCAAAAATGAAAAGCTCAATGATTACCAGGTTGAAGTGATTCTGATCAAACACTTTCAACACCTCGGCCCGGTCATAAAAATCGGACTCATCGTCTACTCTTCGGATTCTGAATCCATCAATATAATTATCGACACGTACTTGCTTCTTACGGGCAATGTCAAGCTTCTTCATCGCGCTTGCGCGTGTTACTTGTACTTTTTCTTTCAGCTTCTCATCAATCCGGCAAACGACATACTTGAAAATGTCTTTGTTGGTCAGCCAGAAATAGGTGAAGAATATGCCCGACATAAAAATAAATCCGGCAATAAGTCCGGTAATGTTCCAAATAAGCGTTTCAGTATCGGAATATTGATTGCTTACCTGGAATCGGATGATCTGGAACAGGTATACAATAAAGAAGACAACCGGGATGATACTATTATTAATAGAGAACTTCGTGAACGGCTTGGATAGCGCACCTACAAATGAAAATCGATGTCCGTCATTAATATAGCCTGTAATCTGGAATGCAGTTGTAAACCCTGCCGATGTAATACCTAGAATAAAGAAGCTGGTAAAATTTACTTTGTTAAGATATTCCGGATCGAGAAACAGGTAGGGAATGCCCAGGTATTTGCCAAACGAACCTGTGATCATCGCAAACAGGATCACCCAGGAAAGCATCATCACATGGTTTCGCTTGAAGTTGTTAAGCAGCAGCTGAACCGGAAAAGAGTAGATAAATGCGGCAAAAAACTTATTGAGCCTTTGTACCATAGACAGTATGCATGAAAGTTAGCTAAATTTTGATTGCAAAAAACAAATGCCCGGCCCTGACAGCATTTGTCAATCGGGTTGAATATACTTGCACTGTTTAACCACTACGAACGCACTTTTTTGACTAAATCTTTTTCCATATACCGGTCTTCCGCAGGCTCGGGTAAAACCCGCACACTGGCGAAAGAATACCTGAAGCTTGCGCTTGAGCATCGGGGTTATTATTTCCGGCACATCCTTGCGGTAACGTTCACGAATAAGAGCACGCAGGAAATGAAGGACCGCATTCTTGCGTATCTGGATGAATTCGCGAATGGCCGTCCTAATGAATTAGCAGAAGAATTAAAGAAAGAGCTTAAGCTCGATGCAAATACATTTCAGGAACGCAGTCAGGATGTTCAGCGGGAGATACTCCATAATTACAGTCAGTTTTCGATAAGTACGATTGATGCATTCTTTCAGCGGGTAATCCGGTCGTTTACGCGCGAGTCAGGATTGATGGGAGATTATCGTCTGGAGATCGAGCAAGACTTAGTGCTGGAAGAAGTGATCGATGATCTCATCGATGAGCTTGGTTCAAACAAGGAGCTAACCGAATGGGTTGTTGAGTTCGCGAAAGATAGTTTGGAGAATGAACGTGCGTGGGATGTGCGGGCGAGCTTACGGCAGTTTGCGGAGCAGATTTTCCGCGAAGAGTTTAAGGTGATCGAAGATGAGATAATCAAGGAAACCAACGATCATAATTTTTTTAAAGAATTAAAGAGCAAGCTCTGGCAAACGAAGAATGCGTTCATCGGTAAAGTTTCAAAGCCTGCAGCCGAAGCATTAAGGATCATTCAGGATAAAGGTTGGGATATTTCTGAAATAAGCTACGGCAAAGGTTCGGGCATGCTTACGTTCTTTGAAATGTTTGCCTTGCAGAAAAGTCTTAAGGATATGAAGGAGCCGGGTGACCGGATCCAAAACTATTTCACCAAAGCGGAAAAGTGGCCGAGCAAAACAACTTCGCGCGGAGCCGAGATTATTGCAACAGCTGATAAGCAGCTAATACCAATCATCAATCAATTACTGGATACGTATTCAAAAGAATATAAAGAAGCCTTAAGTGCCGAACTTGTTTTGCGAAACATGTATGTGTTCGGGTTGATTGCCGACATCTCACGCAAGCTGCGTGAATACAAAGAGCGTAACAACATGATGCTGCTGGCGGATGCACCCAAGTTTCTGAATGGTGTAATTGCTGACAGCGATACGCCTTTCATCTATGAAAAAGTTGGTTCGTTTTACCGCAATTTTTTGATTGATGAATTCCAGGATACATCCGGCTTTCAGTGGAAAAACTTTTTGCCGTTGCTGACCAACAGCCTGGATCAGGGAAATCGGAGTATTGTGGTTGGAGATGTGAAGCAAGCCGTGTATCGCTGGCGTGGAGGTGATCTGAATTTATTACAACAACAAGTTGAGAAGCAAATCGGGAAAGAGCGGGTAAACACGATTGAGCTTGATACAAACTTTCGAAGCGCTGCGCAGATCATAAGCTTTAACAACGTATTATTTAAAAATGCAGCCACGCTTGTAAAAGACATTACCAGTGGTGACTTGCCCGAAGCTTCGTTCCGCGATGTTGCACAAAAAGATTTTAAGAAACACGAAGGATTTGTTCAGGTTCAGTTTATCCAGGATGCTGAGGATAAGAGTTGGTTTCAATTGTCGATGGAAAATATTCCCAAGCAGCTTGAGCAATTGCAATTGATGGGGATTAAGCTGAATGATATTGCGATACTTGTTAGAAAAAATTCAGAAGGCCAGCAGATTGCCGCTAATCTTTTACAATATAAAAATTCACCATTAGCAAATCCTGCTTGTCGCTATGATGTGATCTCTAATGAATCGTTGAGATTGGACGGAGCATCATCTGTTAATCTGTTGCTGGCCGCAATGCGTTACATGCAGTTCCCGGAAGATTCCATTGCGCGCGCGCAGCTGAGCTATGAGTTTGCAAGAATCACGAAATCCGACCTTCCGCTAAATGAAGTTTTTAAAGTTGCCAATCAGGTATTCTTTGAGAATAATCTGCCCGAAGGTTTTTCAAAATCAAAAGCGTGGCTGAAACGATTGCCCTTGTTCGAGCTGACTGAAACACTCATTGACATCTTTAAGCTTGGTGAAGTTCAGGGTGAGTTAGCATATCTGCAGGCGTTCCAGGAATTGGTGTTAGAATTTTATAGTCGCGAAAAAAATGATGTTGGCGCATTTCTCGAATGGTGGGAAGACAATAAGCATAAAAAATCGTTACAAGTATCCGGTGAAGTGGATGCGGTGCAGATCGTAACCATCCATAAATCAAAAGGCTTACAGTTTAAATACGTACTGATTCCATTTTGCTCGTGGGGAATGGATCATGATTCTTTCAACACTCCTTTATTATGGGTGAACTCGCAGGTCAGCACGTTTAAAGATGCCGGTCATTTGCCCGTAGAATATTCATCGAAGCTAAAAGAAAGCTGCTTTGATGATTTTTATAATGAAGAGTGTGTACGCTCGTATTTAGATAATCTAAACTTATTATACGTTGCGTTTACACGCGCAGAGCAGGCGCTTCTTGTCACAGCTCCGCATCCGAAAAACAGAACGATGCGTGGGTATTCAGTCGCGAAGCTATTAATGGAAAGCATTGAACGCGATGAAGGACTAAAAAGTCATTGGGATTCAAACGCATTACTCTGGAAAGCGGGTGAATTGGTTGCTGTTAGGGAAGAAAAAAAATCTGAGTCAAAAACACTGAGCCTGGATGTTTACCCGGTTTCGCGTTGGCGTGATAAATTGGTGATCAAACGACAATCCATTTCTTACTTTGAAGATTCTGCCGAGCAGCAGGAGGCTGTGAAACGTGGCATTCAGATGCATGCTGTGCTTTCACGCATTCAGTACACGGAAGACATTCCTGAAATCTTAAAAGCAATTGTTCAGGAAGGACTGATCACGGAAGATGAACGGGAACCTTTAAACGCTCAATTAAGTGATCTTTTGACTAATACCGTGATTAACGATTGGTTCACTAAATCATGGACGGTAAAAACCGAAGTGCCCATCATTCTTCCGGGCGGAGATGAGAATAGGATTGACCGGCTAATGATTAAAGATAAGAAAGCCATTGTAGTAGATTTCAAAACCGGTGTACACAGCAGGGATGATTTAGCACAAGTAAAAGCATACGTGAATATCTTGCGACAGATGAATTTCCCAGATGTAGAGGGATATATTCTGTATTTGAGAGATCGTGAAGTAATCAACGTACACGATCTCAAGTTCAAAAGCACAAAGAAAAAAGAAGATAAAGATCAACTCGGATTATTTTAGAACGTGAAATAGCTATGCGGTGTTTGCTAAAGGATGATAATAGGGTTAGCGTATTCCATGTGACCTTTGCATAAGATAATTAACACATGAAATCATTTTTATACGAGCTTGCTGAAAAACTCTACCGCGAACATCCGCAACCGGATGCCATTACACTGGTCTTTCCAAACCGCAGGGCTTCGCTATATTTCAGAAAATACTTTTCACAATTGTTGGATAAGCCAGTGTTCTCACCAAAGCTCATTACGGTTGAAGAGTTCATTACCGCGTACTCAACGTTAACTGTTCCCGACAAGCTGGAATTAATCCATCGGTTATATAAAGCCTACCAGGTTATTACCCATACGGAAGAGCAGTTCGACCGTTTTTATTTTTGGGGCGAGATGCTTATTCGTGATTTTGATGAAGTGGATAAGTACATGGTGAATGCGCCATTATTGTTTCAGGATTTAAGCAATCAAAAAGAGCTTGATTCACGATTCGATTTTCTAACACCTGAGCAAATTGAATTCCTGCGCGAGTTCTGGGGAAACTTCGATGCGAAAGACGGTGTAAACAAGCATAAGTTTCTGGAGCTCTGGCGGCAGCTTCCGGAAGTGTATGTGGAATATAAAAGGCAATTGAAAGCCGAAGGACTAGCTTACGAAGGCATGATCCACCGTGAAGTGGCTGAGGGCCTTGAAGCCGGAACAATAAAGCCTGAAAGCTCACCGCATTATTCTACTGAAACCTGGTTTGTCGGCTTTAACGCATTAACAGGCACGGAAGAAAAAATCTTGTCGTGGTTTGTCGATAACACGCAAGCTCAAATTCATTGGGACCTTGACGATTATTATCTCAACAATAAAACACAGGAAGCAGGGGAGTTCTTCCGCGAGTATCAGGATCATCCAGTGTTAGGTAAAACATTCCCGAATGATATTCCGGCCAACTTCAATCAAAAGAAAACGGTACGTGTGATTGGGGCTGCACAACCGGTCGGGCAAGCCAAAATTATGTCGCAGTTGTTGCAGGAACAATTGCAAAACGGTTTGATCCCGGAAGAGACATTAATTGTATTGCCAGATGAGAAATTGATGTTGCCGGTATTGCACGGCATTTCATCGAGTGTTGAAAAGCTCAACGTAACCATGGGCTATCCGATCAGCAACACGCCAATGTTTAACCTAATTGAATTGTTGATTGAATTACAGACTCAACGAAGAGCTGATTTTTATCATCACCGGCAAGTTATTTCATTGCTCAATCATCCGCATGTTATTTCGGCCGATGCACCTTCCGCCAACGAAAAACGTAAACGCATACAAGGTGAAAATTGGGTAATGGTTCCGGGAAGTATGTTGCGTACCGATCATGTATTGCACAAGTTGATCTTCTGCGAAGCAACAGAAAATAGTATTCTGGATTATATCCGCCAGGTAGTGGAAGAAGTTGGAAGACTAACCCAAACCGAAGCAGTTGATAAAGAATTTGCGGTTTACTTCCTGCGCTTTCTTAATCGTATGCAGGATGTACTTGGCACACAGTATAGCAGCATGAAAGCTTTTCTTCAATTGTTTAGACAATTGGTGAAAACGCAAAAGATTCCATTTACCGGTGAACCGTTACGCGGCTTACAAGTAATGGGTGTGCTCGAAACGCGGAACCTTGATTTTAAAAATGTATTTATTCTTTCCTTGAATGAAGGTGCATTGCCATCGGGTGGGGGTAAGGGTTCATACATTCCATATAACATTCGTAAAGCCTACCAGCTTCCAACAGTTGAACACCAGGATTCGATTTATGCGTATTTGTTTTACCGCGTACTGCAACGTGCTGAAAATGTTTTCCTGTTTTATAATTCCGAGACTGATCCATTAGGACAAGGAGAGATGAGCCGCTACTTACAGCAACTATTGTACGAAAGCGGATTGAAGCCTGAACGTTATGTGCTGCACAATCCGGTTCAGCCGCTGGAGATCAAGCCGATTGTCATTAAGAAGGATCAGGAAATCCTGGAAGCCTTGAACAGGCTCAATGAAGGGAACGTGTACTTCAAAGGCATCTCACCTTCTGCTTTAAACTCTTACCTGGATTGTCGGCTCCAGTTTTATTTCCGCTACATAGCAAAAGTGCGCGAGCCAAATGAGGTGGAAGAAGATATCGATGCGCGCATCATGGGAACGTTCCTGCACGATGTAATGGAATTATTTTATAAGCGCATTCGTGAAAAGAAAAGAGGTAAAGATGTTATCGCAGGTGATTTCGACAAGGTTGAATCAGTAGTAGAAGCGTTGATTGATGAAGTATTCATCAAAACCTATAACCTAGATCCAACCAAGAAAGTTGAGTTTGAAGGTCAGCGCCTGGTGGTTCGTGAAGTAGTAAAACGTTTTGCATTACGAATCCTGGAAATGGACAAAGCCTATGCTCCGTTTGTGATGGAAGCAGTGGAACAAAGCGGAGTAGTTTATCGCACCAAAATTAATCAGTCACCTGGGTATGCAGTGATTGGTGGGAAGATAGACCGCGTAGACAGCAAAGATGGTCTATTACGGATCATCGACTACAAAACCGGTAAAGACAAGCTTGACTTCGACAGCGTTATTTCACTCTTCACCCGCGATGGCAAACGAAACAAAGCTGCCTTTCAAACCCTGATCTATGCCTTGCTCTATAAAACAAACATGAACCCGGCAGTGATCAACACGCGTGTTTCTCCCGGATTGATCAACCGGATGAATTTATTTGAAGATGCTTTTGAATTCGGATTGAAGCTCGCAAAAGCGCCCGTTAAAGATGTGAGCTTTTTATTGCCCGAGTTTGAAGAACATCTGCGCACATTGTTGGAAGACATCTTCAATCCCGAATCAGTATTCGATCAAACTCCAATACTCGAGACTTGTCGGATCTGTCCGTATAAGAACATCTGTTACCGATAAGCCTACGTCATTCTGAGCGGTAGCGAAGAATCCCCTGATAGAGTAAATGAACAGGTTTGTCCCTTCTGTATTGCGGGATGCTTATGCTGTGCCTCGCATCACCACGTTGATCAAGGAAATTGAAATAGATGCATCAAAAAAAAGAAGAGGGTTGTCTCTTCTTTTTGCTTGTTAATAATTAGTCTCTCTATTCTCACTACCCCAACGAGTGCCGCCCGCCTTGGGTGTGCGTGAGCTCGAACGACCGCTGTTATTTTGCGGTCTGCTGGTATTCGGTCTGCTGCCGGAAGCTTTTTGTGTTTGCTCTCCCGACTTCTGCGTAGGATTATTATTCCCCGCAGGTTTCTGACCATTGCCACTTGGACGTTTCTTGTTGAAAGACCGGTTGCTATTTTGCTTCGGTTGACGTAACGGTGGCGATACGCGCGGGTTCTTAAATCCTTCCGCCATGGCGAAGGGCTGGTCCGTTACCGCAGGAATATTTTTCCCGATCAGCTTCTGAATATCCTGTAAGTATTCTTTCTCTTCCTGATCGCAGAATGAAATTGAAATTCCACTCGCGCCTGCACGACCCGTTCTTCCAATTCTATGCACGTATGTTTCCGGAACATTCGGCAGCTCAAAATTGATTACATGCGATAAGTTATCAACATCAATTCCGCGTGCTGCGATATCGGTTGCAACGAGAACTCTCGTCTTACCGGTTTTAAAATTTGTTAACGCCCGCTGACGTGCATTCTGAGATTTGTTTCCATGAATGGCTTCAGCCGGAATGCCGGTTTTCGCCAGGTCTTTAACTACGCGATCAGCGCCATGTTTCGTGCGCGTGAATACCAACACACTTCTGATCGCTTTATCTTGTAAGAGATGGTGCAGCAGCTTGCGCTTGTCATTCTTATCCACAAAATATACCGATTGCTGAATGGTGTTAGCCGTTGAAGAAACCGGAGTTACTTCAACCCGTTTTGGATTGGTAAGAATGCTGTTCGCTAAACCGGTAATCTCATTCGGCATGGTTGCCGAAAAGAAAATCGTTTGGCGTTTAACCGGAACTTTGGCAATAATCTTTTTCACATCGTGGATAAAGCCCATGTCAAGCATGCGGTCAGCTTCATCCAACACAAGGATTTTCAAATGCTCAAGCTTCACGTAACGCTGATTGATGAGGTCAAGCAACCGGCCCGGTGTCGCAATCAAAATATCAACACCTGAACGTAATGCCTGCGTTTGTGAATGCTGCGACACACCGCCAAAAATCACGGTGTGCGACAGCTTCAAATATTTTCCATAGGCAGCAAAGCTTTCACCAATTTGAATGGCAAGCTCGCGCGTAGGCGTTAAGATTAATGCTTTAATAGCATTCGGCCCCTTTGCATACAGCTCATCCTGATGGAGCAATTGTAAAATAGGAATAGCGAATGCTGCTGTTTTACCTGTACCAGTTTGGGCGCAACCCAACAGGTCTTTACGTTCCAATAAAATCGGAATAGATTGTTCCTGGATTGGTGTTGGCGTTGTATAGCCTTCAGCTTTTAAAGCCCGGCTGATCGGCTCAATAAGATTTAATTTTTCGAATGACATGATTTTTTGTTGCACGGAGTGCCGTGACACGTTTAAAAATGGCCTCTTGGCTCAACGTAGCACAGAAAGCGCGTTTCTACGGGAATTTGGAGGAATGATATGCAAAGATACACCAATTCGGGCAGTATAGTTCATTTGTAAGCTTTCGACAGTCTTTAAATAGTCTCACGTAAATTTCATGGATACCCGAAAAGTAGTTGATTAATCATGCCTTCAACCTTTATCTTTCCAATATGAAAAATTTATTGCTGCTGTTTCTTCTTATCATAGCATGTACACCTGAATCTAAACCTGTTGTTAATGCTAACAACAAAAAGATCCTGGTCATCCTCGCACACCCCGATGATGAAACCGCAGTAGCTCCAATCCTTGCAAAGTATGCTGCCAATAATGATGTATACTTGACCATTGCAACCGATGGGCGTTATGGCATTCGTGAACATGCAGGCATACCGGCTGGTGATTCACTGGTTGCTGTTCGCAAGCTTGAAGCAGCGTGTTCGTGTAATGCACTGGGCATCCATCCGCCCATCTTGTTAGGCTTTCATGATGGCTCCGGCATGGTTACCGGCATGGGCGAATACTTCCGGCAAACTGAAGCACTGCGCGAAAAAGTTAAAGCAACTATCCAGGAACTTGACCCCGCGCTCATCATCACCTTTGGCCCCGATGGCGACACCGGCCACCTCGATCACCGCGGCATCAGTGACATAACCACCGAGGTAATCCTGCGCGAAGGGTGGTACGAAAGATATCCCCTCTATTATATAGGCTGGACAAAAGATAAAGTAATTGCCTTACCGCAGAACGATGGCGTGAATACAACCGATACTCAATACTTAAACGTGCAGATCCCGTACAGCCAGGCCGATGAAGAAAAGTTGTATGATGTTATCGCCTGCCACAAGAGCCAGTTCAATCAAGCCGAAAGAGATGCGTGGATTGCCGCTGAGAAAAAAGATTCGGTAAACATCGCCTACTTCCGGCAGCTACAGCTTGATACGAAGGTGAGGACGGATTTTTGATTTGTTTGCCAGGTGTCATAAACATCGAACTTTATCATGTAAACTTTCTTTACATGATAAGCTTCTCATGTATAATTGCTTTACATGATAAATGATCTTATGACGTGTCCCTTCGGGCCGGGCTATCCGCTACAAGTCCTCACCGCCCGCTGGCGGTTGCGGGCTTTCCGCTACTATCCCTCACGCGGGTTTGCTGCTTCTGTTTTTCGTAGGGATAAATAAAACGTTTGATGTTGCTCGCACGTAGAGACGCAAAATTTTGCATCTCTAATCAAATATAATTGACACAATATTAGCAACATCAACCACATGATAAATGCTTACATAAGGAATTAAAAGAATGAAGGATGTAAAAATACGCTAGAATAATCTGCGCATAGGAGTTACTCCTATTGATCGATTGGATAAAATAACCAATTTTTAAAACATTAATATGTCCAATTAACCCGTGAAGTTTAAAGGGGCAAGATATATCATAGGTTCTATGAAGATTCAGTATTGTTCTGATTTACATCTTGAGATAAGAGAGAATGTGTTCTTTTTAAAACAAAATCCTCTAATACCTTCCGCTGAAATACTTCTTTTGGCAGGAGATATTATTCCTTTTAATCAAATTCATAAAATTGATTTTTTCTTTGATTTTATTTCTGAACATTTTAAAGTTGTCTACTGGCTTCCAGGTAATCATGAATATTACCATTCTGATTTAGCCAAACGAAGCGGTATTCTACATGAGGCAATTAGAGCAAATATTTTTCTTGTCAATAACATTGCAATTGATCTTGAAGACCTGAGATTGGTATTTACTACGCTTTGGTCATCAATCAGGCCTTCAGATTATTCTCGCATTAAGTATGGAATCTTTGATTTTAATAACATTCGATATAATGAAAGCATGTTTACTCCAGACTATTTCAATGAGCAACATGAATATAGTATAGCTTTTCTCAAACGAGAAACTATAGGCAAGCATGATAAGCGGGTTATAGTAACACACTATGTTCCAACATTTATGAATTATCCAACAAAGTTTAAGTGCAATCCTTTGAATGATGCATTTGTTACTGAGTTAATGCCTATTGTGGAACACTTAAACGCTAGGTATTGGATCTATGGACATCACCACCAATCGATACCTCCATTTATTATAGGTGGGACAACTTTGGTTACTAATCAATTAGGATATGTAGAAAGAAATGAACACCGGGCATTTGACAGCTCCGCTACCTTGGACATTAACTAGAAGATTTAAGGCTAAATAAGATGGAAAGGTTATGACACTTGTTGTCAGATGAATACAATAAATTAGTTTTTTAAATATTATCTTATGAAAACTTTCAAATTTACAGAGTATGAACTATTGCTTTTGGAGGAGGCTTTAGGACACATAAAGGAATTAATTTCTAATGAAAAATTCCCTAAGAATTCAATTGTTACGAAAGAATTTGTAGAAAACACAATTACCGAACTCCAAAAAAAATTAGCGGAAAATAATTAAATCATTATGCAACTGCCTTTGTCGAAAGACTTGCCAATTCACATCCTTGCAGCATGCTTTAGAAATACATCGTCAACCTATAAATACTATTGGTTTCTCTCAATCCTTCAGTTTGCAGAACAGCAGCAGTTTGAAATTGATAAGAGAGACTTATTTTCTAAGATGTTAGCCAATGCTTGGTTTACAGTCAATTTTTTTCGGGTTTCGTTTGGTTCGCAAGATTCAATTCAGAAAGCAATCCACAAGATTAGCGTATTAGAGAATCTACCGATAGACGGAAAGCATGAAATTATTTTCAATAGGTTAAAGAACTCGTCACAGATTGAAACAGAAAAAATTCTTTGGCACTTTGACAAAAATGTGCCGCATTGGTTTTTAAGTCCATGGTTTAAAAACACTAAATCAGAATCTGATTCTAAAAAGCAAATTTATAAAGAGTCGGCTTTGCCAGAATCTTTGTCACTTTATGCTTTATTTTCGAATAGAATAATCATTAACCCAATTTGGAGAGAATACTTATTTCAACATGTTGGCATTTTAAAGCATTTCTGTTATTGGAATTTAACGTTATTCTTACAAGCAAAAAATCCTAACGTTCCTAATATTTCAAATAAATTAATAAAGCCAGCGATACGCGGTAACTTGTCACATCAAAGAAAATTCTGGGATTTAGTGTTTGATGAACTGGAATTTATTGACTGTATATACACTGGTGAGAAGTTAATAAAAGGGGAATATGCTGTTGAGCATTTTATTCCTTATAATTTCATTTCACATGATTTGATATGGAATTTAATTCCTGCTAATAAACGTTTTAATTTTTCTAAAAGCGACAAACTGCCTTCATTGGATAAATATTTTGATTCATACTTTCTTCTTCATAAGAAAGCAATCGAAATCATAAATCAGAAGCATTCTAAAAATAAGATTCTTGAAGATTATTTGACTATTTTCCCCAATCTCGATATTTCCAATTTACCGGATGAATTCTCAAAAGAGAAATTTAGGGATGTACTTCAGCCATTGATAACTATCGCAGCCAATAATGGATTTGAGTTTTATAGTAGCTAGGTCTCACCAAGCTTAAATTTTTCTATTTCTTTTTTTGCAAATTTAATTGCCTTACGTTCAAAATCATCTCGAATCAAAACGTCAAATTATTTCACAATTCTCTCAAAAACTCCAATATCCTAACCATCGCCAGCGTATCCATTTTACAATACGCCAGCAAATGCTCCCGCTGGAGCGCAGCTGTTTCATCATCCTGCATTTTTAATTGCGCATACACCTTGCTGGCCGTGTCGCCTTCGCGGATGGTTAACGAATCGTACCGTAAATCCGGGCAAAGCACAGGCAACACATTTTTTATTGAGTAGTTTCCTTTAAACTCCGGATGATAATACCACCGTTTCTGAAAAGGTGTCATGAGATCAATCGTGCGGCTCGGGAGTGCAAGTAATTTGTCTGCATGATGTGGGAAAAGAACGGCTAGCTCTTTAATCCTGCTTTTCTCGAACGTGGTATTATAACAAAGTATGGTTCCTGCTGTCCCCAATCGGCTTATCAATTCGTGCGTAAATTCACTGCGCGGATCGGTTCTGCCATCACCTAAAAATTCGTAATGCGCTACAGCATTATGGCTGGATCGTTGCACATGCAATGAGAATTGAAACGGGATTTGCTGGAAAGGTGCGTTGTTATCAAACTGGGGCACATTCGGCCAAACAGTTTCAAAGTCAAGAAAGTAAATTGGGTAGTGAATGTTGGTTAAAAATAGTTGTATGGCTTCCGTATCAATAGAAGCCTCGCCCGAACGGTAATGCGAAAGCTGATGCGTAGCATTTTTGTTCAATTTATAATCGGCCGGAATATGATCAAGGTGCAAGTGACCATCCGCATAGAGTTTCCAGGCAGCGCGCGAATCGAGATCAAAAACAGAATCAACAGTCGGTATGTGTGCCCAGCAATGGTTTGTAAAATCACAATCGTACGGAATTCCACAATGCGGCCCAATGTCCATAATAGGTTCTGGCTGTTGCAGAATATTTTTCAACACATCAATTTTCTGCTGGATAGAGTTTTGCAATTCAATAACTTCTTTCAGAATGGATTGCTTCAGAAATAATGTTTCGATCTCAAGCTCACCGCTGCGAACATATTCTTTATTAAGATGAACAATCGAAATATCATCGAGCGCAATACCGCTGTTGTTTATCACGTAATATTGAAACGCAGCATCGGGGAGATGCTGCTCCTTAACACTGCCTGTGCCCTTAACTTCATACGCACTCCAGCATTCGTCTTTTTTTACAAGAATGTCCAGCGCACAGAGCACTCCATCGTATTGAAAAACAGCTTCATAGATAATGGTTTCACCTTGCGCGATTAATTCCTGTGTTTTAATAACCGCTTCCTGGTACGAGTAGGTATCCACAGGCGAAGCATCCACGCCTCCCGGAAAAAGCTGCTGCGCTAATAACCCAACTTCACTTCCACTATCTTTAACATACTGAACCCGCTCATCAATCGGATTTTTTAAGTCAGGCCTGAATTTATGTAAGTGTAATCGCTTGGCGCACTGGCAACCATAAAGGTACGTGGACTTAGAAAGCGTATGTTTTTCAAGCATCTGATAAGTGATCACCCGAAGTTACTATTAAAACTGCGAACCTCGAACCTCTAACTTCTAACTTCTATCTTCTAACTTCTAACTTCTAACTTCTAATTCGCCCCCAAGATTCGTATATTTATCCATGACCGAACGCGACCTCAGAAAGCTCGAAGCCACCATTCGCTCCAAAATGGACGACATCAAAAAGCAACGCACCAGTCTGAAAGACTCAGGCATCGGAGCTATGATGAATGCATTAAAAAAAGTGGATGAGGCTGCGTATGAAAAGATTCTGCCAGAGTACAAAGCAATGGCCACATCCTCAAATATTTTCAAATAGCAGTATCTTAAAAAGAACTCCAACCTCAAACTTTGAACTTCTAACCGCGAACTTCGGATTATAGCCCGTACTTTCCGAAAATCTGTTTCAGCTCATCCGTAAAAAGCTGACTTTGTTCGGCATTAACCGCAGCCCCGTCCTGCTTGATCGCGGTGATCAGGCTTGAATAGTGAACCAGGTCAAGCGTGCTGGCCCGCAATTCGTTCAAATCCCGTTTCATAAACTCGCGCTTCACCGCGCTGATAGCCACCGTGTTATACAAGTCTTCCAGTAAATCCATGAGTGCATCATCATGCCGTGTAAGCTCGCGCAAGCGCGTGTCGCGCAGCGATCGGATGTAAGCAATGATAGTTTCAACTGAAGGCGCGACTCGGGATGCTGAGTCAGAAGAGAGTGGTGCTGCGTGCATAGAACGCTCAAATATACTAAGTGATTTGAAATGATAAACTATAAAGCTTTTTATTCAAAGATTGCTTCTATGCAGCAAAGGGCACAAGTGATTACTATGATTTTTATAAGAGTACAATCACACCATAGACTATTAAACTGTAAACGATTGACTATCAAACTGTCGACTATGGACGGTTAAACTGTCGACTACTAAACTGTATTATCCCCGGTCACGCTCTAATATCACCGAGCGGAGTCGAGGTGTAACCTTTCCCAATTCCCGAAGTATCCCTGTAAACCAAAATCCTGCAGCCATGAGCCACACGAATCGCACCTTGTTTGTTTTCCTGATAATCTGTTTGCCATTGGCAGCATTTTCACAAAAAGCTGAATCTCCGAAAGAAGAACCAAAAACAGAAGAAGCGTCCAAATCCACCGGGTTAAGAAAAGTAGCAAGCGGCAATCGGAATACTGATGTTCACATCGATGAAGCACAGCTCGAAGCAGCGATTGAGTCAGCGATTGAAAGTTCGTTACGGTCGGTAGAACATTCCCTCGAAAGCCTGGAGATTCATATCGAACCAATTGAAATCAACCTTGACAATCTTGACCTGAGTCTTGACCCAATTGTAATTAATATCCCGGAAATCAATATCGACATCGAGCCAATCGAAATTGAGCTGGAAGAACTGGAGTTTGATATGGACGATATGGAAGCGGACCTGGATTTTGATCTGGAGAATGATAGCGATGATGCAGAAGCGGAGGATGACGGAGAAGAGGTGATTAAAATAAAACACCGGAATGAAAGTCGCGAGGTTGTAGAGGTGAAGCAAAAATCAGGTAGAGATAAATCCAGCAAAGCTGAAAAGGAGAAAGCGAAAGGCTTAAAGAAAATTTCACCTTAACCTCAAACCTCAAACCTCGAACTTCGAATCTCGAATTGAGAGTTGAATTATCACAACATTTTTGTTAGGTTAGTAGCAGTTAAACCAAACGTTATGACTGCTCCAACAAAACCTACTGCGTCCTTCTGGATAATCAGTGTTCTGGCTCTCCTATGGAATTTAATGGGCGTGATGGCCTACATCATGCACGTAACAATGACTCCCGAAGCGATTCAGGCACTACCCGCTGAAGAACAGCAACTCTACACAAACATTCCGGTATGGGCTACGGCAGCTTTTGCAATTGCAGTTTGGGGCAGTACACTCGGATGTGTTTTATTATTACTCCGGAAAAAACTTGCCACTCCCGTGCTGATCGTTTCTTTCGTAGCCATACTGGTTCAAATGATTCATCAGCTTTTCATCAGCAAATCGATTGAAGTCTACGGACCGGGTGGAGCAGTTATGCCCGTGATGATAATTGTGATCGGTGCATTCCTAATCTGGTACGCACGTAAAGCAACAGCTAAGGGCTGGTTGAATTAATTGAAGTGAGTTGTGCGTTGTATGTGAGCGTCTTGAGTTCATAAGAGCGATTGCTCAGGAGAAATTTTCTTTCATCATCTTTTTGAAAGCTGGATGCAGTTGCGAATTCAAAAATTCGGTGATGGTAACTTCTGCCAGGCCGTGCTTGCAAAACGGATCTTCTGCCATAATCGCTTCGAGATCTTGTTTGGATTGACAGGTGGCTACAATAATTCCGCCCGTGCGTGGCACTTTTCGTCCTGAGGTTAAGAAAACATTCTGCTTATAATAGGTGTTCAGAAATTTCACATGCTCGGTCATGTATGCGTCAAGCTGTTCCAGCGGGACAATGTAGGTAAGGTTGATAATGAACATGCTGTAAGATAGTAATCCCCTTGAAAAATAGCGTAAGGTTAATGTTGACTTCCATAAGGAAAACACGTCACTTCGAGCGCTAATAAAGTAAATTAAGTAACTAAGCAATCTGCGAGAAGTCTCAATCCCGGTAATACATTTCTGATAAGAACCCGTATGTGAAATTGATATATAAGGAATGTGAAATTTTCTTCGCGTGAGGATTATCTTGCCGCCATGTTCGTTGAAGTCCATACACCGCAGCATCTCACCGGCCAGGAACTTGATCATTACTTGAATCGTGGCTGGTTCAGGATGGGCCAAACAATTTTTACCACCAATTTTGCGCACGTAAAGGATCAAATGCTCAGCACCATCTGGCTGCGGGTACCGCTTCGGGATTACAAGCGTGACGCAACACACACGAAGCTGCTGAAACGAAATACAAATTTTAAAACGAGCATTCAGCTGGCTTCTATAACAGAGGAGAAAGAAGCACTCTACTCACGTTACCGGGAATCACTGCCTTTTACCGTGAGTGAATCGTTGCACCATTTACTTTTTGGTAAGGAAGATGCATCGGTTTATACGACATACGAAGTAACGTTGCACGATCAGGATAAGCTTGTCGCGTGTGGCTTTTTCGATCTGGGTGGGAACAGTGCGGAAGGCATTGTTTCGTATTATGATCCTGAATATAAAAAATACAGTCCGGGTAAATACCTCATCTATTCCAAAATACAATTCTGCAAAGAACTTGGATTGGAATTTTTCTATCCTGGTTATTTTGTTCCCGGCAATCCGTACTTTGATTATAAGCTCACCATCGGTACTGCGGCATTGCAATTTTTACACCTGGGATCGGATACGTGGAGGCATATAGATACATTCACACCCGCTGATATTCCTGTGGGTGTTATGCAGCGTAAGCTTAATGATTTACGTGAGCTGCTTCAACAAGCCGGATTAGAAAGTCATATCCTGAAGTATGAGTTCTTCGATGCGGGCTTGATTCCGGAGATGCGTAACAGCGCATTACTTGACTTTCCGTTGTTTCTTCATTTGGGCAGTGTTACGGAAGAGCCTGTAAATGTGCTGATTGTTTTTGACGTCCGCGATGATCAGTTTCATTTACTGGTCTGCGCACCTGTTTGGAAACCTGATCGCACCAATCCTGATCTTGCCTTTTACTCTTCATTTTTTCTGAAACCTGTTCAGGAAGTTCATCAGGCACAACATGAATCTCAGGTTGCTTCTTTGCTGATCAAAATCAGTCGGCAAAACAACACTGGTTTGCTGAACTTACTTTAAATCTGCAGCGATGATTGCTTTCACGCGTGAGCGGAAAGTTGTTCCGTCATTTTTCTGGTATGCCAATAAGCTGTCAACCCGTGAACGTCTTTCATAGGATGGGTAAAACAGTGTGTCACTTTTTAATAAAAATCCGAAGTCACCTTCACTTGCTAAACCATCTTTTTGAAGTTCGTGCATGAATAGCTTATTATTCACCTGTAGCCGAAGCCAGTCATTACCATCAGGAGAAATATATTCAGGTTCAAAAGCAGACAGCTTCTGATAAACAATAGCATACACCGTAAAGTATACATCGCCCTCGTTAAGCCCAACAACCTCAGCGTTCAGCCACTGCAGCAATTTGTTTTCATGATCAGGCTTTGCATAATTCTCTTTGGCGAAATCTACAATAGTGTGGTATTCTCTTTCATAAAACCTGGAAGGATCAAGGTATAACGTGTACGGTCGTTGTGTTGGAGGAGCGTAATCAGGTCCCCGTTTCACCGTATCAATGATAGTGTATGGAGTTCCGCTAAGAATGGTTGAATCAAGCGGGAAAAACCCGAATTCTGTTGAGCCCCCACTTACCAGGATTGAAGGACTATCCGTACCAAAATTGGTCATGCTAATGATGCGAAAGCGTTTGGTTGTTTCCAGTGTTTGCTGACTGAAAACTTCAAATTCAAACTTTGTTCCATTAATGAAAGCTTCTTCGGAGCGTTCATTTTTAATACATCCGCCAACCATTAACAACGCACATAGAAAAGGTACGTTCATAAACCACAAAAGTTTTCTATAAAGAGCCATCATATATTTTTAGATAGCACTGAAAGTACACTCTTGATATCAGCATTTAAAATGACATCGATTTTTGAATTACTGTAGTAACTTCTCCGGAAGGTAACGTATACTTGATCTTGTAAGGATAGGTTCCCTGGGGGATTGGATCAATCAGACTCCAGATTATTGGATGTTCGCGATCACCTTCCTCAACCGTATCCACATAACGGAGCACAACTTGGGCTTGAATTTCCTGGAAGTCTTGCAGAAGAACGTTAGCAAGAGAATAATCAACTGATGGACTGCTCCCTGGTGCTATCGCAGGTGCATTGTTGTTGGTAATCATTTCAGCTGTTAGTTGCCCGCTGCCCATTCTGGAGAAACTCATCGCGCGAACGGGTGGATAACCCATGCCTGTAGTGTCGCGTGTTACGGTAGGCTTAAAATCAGCATCTGACCAGGGTGCATAAAGCATGGGGTACAGTTGCTCATCGTACCATTCCGTACCTTCCAGCTCAGCTTCAAACCGCACCAGGTTGGTGGCATACGGAATTGCATAAGCTTGACCTATCGTGATCGTTTCAATCTTTGTTTCAGACTCAAATGAATCAAAGTACTCTCCGGCATCTGTAATAAAATGGCTCAAAACGTGACCCCTCCACGGAATCACTAATATCCGGAACACAGGTTCTCTGAACGTGAGTGTATTAAATTTTTCAGAAAAAGTCTTGTACTTGCTTGTGCGGAAGTGATATTCCAGCAACACGTTATCCGTGGAGGCTTCGCGGGCTACAAATTTCAGCTTGTAAATTGTTTGTGTTTCAAGTCCTTCTGGTCTGTTGAAGGTTATAGTTTTTTTATCTTCATCATAAGAAGCAGGCTCTTCAAATGAGATACCGCCTGTAGTGAAGATGGCCCGGTAAGTATGAGTTGAAGATTCAAACATGGCTTTCTGTCCGCGTTTTAACTGGATAAAACAGGTTGGATGTTCATCAATCAGAAAGTGATATTGATTGGGAATAGGGTATAAAGATTTAATATTATCCTCCCGCAGTTCAATCTCCAGTTGTGCTGTTGAAACCTCGTGTGTAACGGTTTGGCGAACATCTTGATCTTCCCAGGTCACTACAACCCAGCCCGGAGCAGTCTTGAGTTCCCAGTGTGCTTTTACAGAAACAGTAAAAGAAGCATTGGGTTCCAGCATATCCACGGGATATACCGTTACCGATAATTTATTCGCAGCAAATTGTTTGGTAGTAACAACACCTTCAATCGATACTTCGTCAATGATCGCGCGATAATAGCGGGTTCCAATCAGTTGCTCAGCGCTATCTGCTTCGTTAAAAAATACGCGGATCGAATCACGAACAAGTATCTCCTCGCTTTCGGTTGGATAAAAAGAGGCAACGATTTCCCGGTCGAGTATGGGAGGAGGAAGATCGTTTGGCTTTTTAGTTGGGTCTTCAGTTTCAAAGCATGAGGTGAGAAACAAAATACAAGAGACGAGAATGCAACCAGTAAGACCGTATTTAAACGCTTTCATAGGAATGAGGTTAGTTAAAAATAGCTGTTTGGTCCTGAATGTTCAAATTGGGTGAGAATTTTATGAAACGAACGGTATGCTTACCTTTGCCCAATTGTATGGCTGCAAAGCAAATCAGGGTTCAGGAAATTATTATTTGGGAAGACGAAGATTACTTCGCGCTGAACAAGCCACCGTTCATTTCAACCTTACAAGATCGGGCCGATGAAACTAATCTGCTTGATCTCGCAAAAGGTTATGTAGAAGACGCTCAGGTCTGTCACCGGTTGGATAAGGATACTTCCGGTGTGATTATGTTTGCCAAAAACCCGGAAGCATATCGCAAGCTAAACATGCAGTTTGAAAATCGCAGGGTTCAGAAAGTTTATCATGCTGTGGTAGATGGAATTCATAATTTTAAAGAAGAGCTTGTCGATGCCCCGATCTTAAAACAGGATGACGGTATCTCCAAGATCAGCAAGACCGGCAAACCGGCACAAACCTGGTTCAACTCAATTCAGTCGTACAGAAATTATACATTAATAGAGTGTCGCCCCATTACCGGCCGTCAGCATCAGATCAGAATCCACCTCTCTTTATTAAAGACAAGCATTACCGGGGATGAGCTCTATGGCGGAAAGTTATTCTACCTGTCGAGCGTAAAGCGCGGATTCAACCTCAAAAAAAACACAGAAGAAGAACCCTTCATGAAGCGGATGGCGCTGCACGCCCGGTCGCTGGAGTTTACCAACATGAAGCACGAGGACACTATTATAGAGGCGCCTTACCCGAAGGATTTTCAGGCGCTTGTAAGACAATTGGAGCTTAATTCCTGAAAATAATGGCACCCGCATTAGGGTTTGGGTAGAATTTCGGCCGTAATGCGTATTCCCAATGCCTATTTCCTCCCCGAAAAGCTGAAACCCGGCTTGGATTTGAGACCCGATAATTTTACCTTTGTGTCCCTTTTCAAAAGAAGGGTGAAGAATCATCGATTTTAACAGTAAAAATGGACCATTTAAGCTATAGAACCGCACACGCCAACAAGGCTACGGTTGAAAAAAATTGGATCCTGGTTGACGCAAAAGACCAGGTATTAGGCCGTGTTGCCAGCGAGATTGCAAAAATCATCCGCGGTAAGCACAAAACCAGCTACACTCCAAATGTTGATTGCGGAGATAACGTAGTGGTTATTAATGCCGAGAAAGTAAAACTGACCGGTAAAAAATGGACTAACCGCGTGTTGTTTACACACTCTGGTTTTCCAGGCGGACAACGTGAGCATACGCCAGCGTTGATCCGTGAAAAGCACCCTGCACGTTTGGTGGAGCACGCTGTAAAAGGTATGCTGCCTAAAAATCGTTTGGGAAGCGAGCTGTTCAGAAGCCTGCACGTGTACATCGGTGCCGAACATCCGCACGAAGCACAACAACCAAAAGAACTTAAGTTTAAACTATAATTAATGGATAATTTTAACGCAACGGGTAGAAGGAAGACTTCAGTAGCCAGAGTTTACGTAACTCCGGGGAAAGGTGACATCACTGTGAACGCCCGTGATCTCAAGGAATATTTCCTATCTGAGATTCACCAGACAATGGTTAAGCAGCCACTTGTGGCGCTTAAATTCGAAAATCAGTACGATGTAAGTGTTAACGTAGAAGGAGGCGGTATCAAAGGTCAGGCAGAAGCAATTCGCCTTGGCATTTCACGCGCACTTGTACTTTCAAATGCTGAGAACAAGCCAACATTGAGAAAAGAGGGTTTCGTAACCCGCGACTCACGCATGGTGGAACGTAAGAAGCCGGGTAGAAGAAAAGCCAGACGGAAGTTCCAGTTCAGCAAACGTTAATCTTAAACATCGAAATCACATGTCAAAAAAACTTACATACCAGGATTTGCTGGACGCAGGTGTTCACTTTGGTCACCTTACCCGCAAATGGAACCCGAAGATGGCCGAGTACATCTTCATGGAAAATAACGGCATTCACTTAATCGATCTTAACAAAACCTTGTTAAGCATCGAAGAAGCGTCTTTCGCATTAAAGAACATTGTACGTTCAGGTCGCAAGATCATGTTCGTAGCTACAAAGAAACAAGCTAAAGACATCGTTTCGGATGAAGCAAAACGCCTTAACATGCCATACGTTACAGAACGTTGGTTAGGTGGTATGCTTACCAACTTCGCTACAATTCGTAAGTCATTGAAAAAGCTTTCGCAGATCGATAAGCTGATGAAAGATGAGGCTTACACGAACTTAGCAAAGAAGGAAAGATTGATGATGACCCGCGAGAAAGCAAAGCTTGAAAAACAGCTTGGTGGTATCGTTGACCTGAATCGTCTTCCGGCAGCGTTGTTCATCATCGATGTAAAACGTGAACATATTGCTGTAGCAGAAGCACAAAAACTGAACATCCCTGTTTTCGCGATGGTAGATACAAACTCAGATCCGTCTGTAGTTGATTTCCCAATTCCTGCGAATGACGATGCATTCAAATCAATCTCTTTAATCACCAAACACATTGGCGAAGTGATCGAAGAAGCGTTGAGCGAACGTAAGAAAGACAAGGAAGAAGCTACGCTTAAGCGTGACGAAGAAGATAAAAAGAAAGTAGACGAGCCGGTAGCATAAAACCAGCTTAGCCGATCGCTAATCTTATAAGTTAAACATCGGTCCAAAGCCGATGTTTATTTTTTAAAGGCATTGATATAAAGTAATAACAAACATTAAACGCTAACAACACATGTCAGTAATTTCAGCAGCAGACGTAAACAAATTAAGGCAAATGACCGGTGCCGGTATGATGGATTGTAAAAAAGCCCTTACCGAAGCAGAAGGTGATTTCGAAAAAGCCATTGAAATATTAAGAAAGAAAGGTCAGAAAGTTTCAGCATCCCGTTCAGACCGTGATGCCAAAGAAGGTTCTGTATTTGTAAAAACTTCAGCGGATAACAAAGAAGCAGTGCTTATCGCTCTGAATTGCGAAACTGACTTCGTAGGTAAAAATGAAGAATTCCTGAGTCTTGGAAAACTGATCGTTGAAACTGCTTTCGCGAAGAAGCCGGCAACGAAAGAAGCCTTGCTTGTTGAGAAAGCAGGTGATCTAACATTGAACGACAAGATCGTTGAGCTGGTGGGTAAGATCGGGGAGAAGATCGAAGTAAGCGAATATATCCACATGAAAGGCGAAGCTGTTGTGGCGTATATCCACGCAGGCTCTAAACTTGGTGTATTGGTTTCCTTGAAAGGTGTTAACGGAAAAGATGTAACCGAAGCTGGTAAAGATGTAGGCATGCAGATCGCTGCCATGAATCCTGTAGCGGTTGATGAAACTCAGGTTGACAAAACGTTGATCGAAAAAGAAATGGAGATCGCAAAGGCACAAATTCTTGCCGAAGGCAAACCGGAGAACATGGTTGAGAAAATCGCGCAAGGTAAGCTGAACAGATTCTTCAAGGATAGCACATTGTTACCGCAAATCTTTGTTAAAGACAGCTCTAAAACTGTCGCTCAATACTTAGACAGCGTGTCCAAAGGATTGACCGTTGCTGAGTTCAAGCGTGTATCGATTGGATAAAACAGTTAGTAATAAAGTTGATCATGAAAGAGGAGCTGCGAGGCTCCTTTTTTTATTCACAAGCTGTTACTTAATGAATAGGAATTACAGCTTATCGCTGAGCGTTACCCTGGTTTTCTTTCCTTTAGGATCAAGCCAGTAAACACGATAGTCACTTATTTTATTCAGCTGCACTTCACTTAACATTACTTTGAATTCGGTTTTCTCAGATTTCCCGATTGCCTGGAAACCACGAAGTTCAATGATGCGTGCTCGATCACGGATGTTAACATCAACTTTATATACCGATAAGCCTTCTCCGCCTTCGTTACGTGTAGTCACAATAAGTTCATTATTTTTCAAGGTCACACGAGGCGGTTCTGGCATTTCAGCGTACTTAACACGATGATAGCCCGCACCACAACTTACCAGTAAAAGAACAATCAGGATTTGAAGGCTTGTTTTCATACAGTTAACACCTCTAATACCATGCCCTTGTTTACCCATATAAATCGCTGGTCTAATGCCCTCCGCTTGATGTTTACCCTGATTTTCCCCACTGAGTGCGGAACTAAATACCGCTTTGATTTAATGAGTAGTCGGAATGTCATCTCATTTAAAAGTTATATTTTGTTGGTATAAATTCGCCTGCATGAAAATAGTATTTCTGGTAGAAGGGAAAATCAACTTCAAAATGGTTATAAAAAACCTGTTGCAAAGCGTAACTGTTTTGCTTTTGTTTTATTTCTTTCCGGTAAACCATGTCCACGCACAAAAAACAGTTTCAATTATCGATTCAAAGGATGGGTTTACAAACGTTCAGGGTCAAACATTGGGTGACAGCATTTTCCTGACCTATTATAACGCCTTCTCAAAGAACAGTCAGAATTTTTGCTCGATGCTGGTTGCTCCGGAAGGTAAACAGCTTCCCTTACTATTACCCGAGCTTCATAAAAGAACACTTGTAGCTGCAACGCAAACTCCGGATAGCCTTTGTATTTATTATGTCGATAAGAATGATGATAATGCGCTAACAACGCTAATGCTTCACAAGCGAAATTTTGGAAGAGTAATCCGGCCTATGAATGTCCCGCTTGACGGTCAGATAAAAACTGTTTTTGTAGATAAGAACCTGTTCCTGGTAACCATAAACAAAACCAAGGGTATAATAAGTTTTGTGGAGCTAAAAAATGGACTTCCCATTAATCGCCAGGATTTTTCAGTTCCGGAAGACACGGACAACTTAATCAAATTAAACACCGCTGTTATCCAACACGCAGATCATGTGTGGCCTGCGGAAGCTATAACACCTGTCAAGATCTATGTTAGGGATGGACTTTATTACGTTACGCTTGAATACGCCATAGACAAACAATCAACGTATGTAGTATTAAACTTGGATAAAAGCACGGGAATGGTGAGTCGCTGGAAACTTCAGTCAAATGCGGGTCGGGAAGATTTCGCTTCATTTATTACAGATGACAAACTGATTCGGGTTACAAAAGATAATAACTATGCTGTTTCTATTTACAACATCCAAACCCAACACGCTATCGATAGTTTTCTCATCACTAAAAAAAGCCCTGTCGCTAAAGAGGCCGCGATCTACCGCGATGACCGTAATATCTTTGTCTCCCACAACTTTCCCATAAAGAAAATAATTAAGAAACCCGGAAGCGCATTTGTTGTAGGCTATACAACCGACTCAACAGTTGTGTTGAAATTAGGAACACATAATGTATCAGCGCCTTTCTTTCCTATGATTTCCGGATTAGGATTGGCTCTACAGGCTATCACGGCCGCAGTAAGCGTAGCTATCAGGCTCAACGCAACTGAAAATCTGGATCAGTACTTTTATGTAACCTGGGATGGTCATTCTTACACGTATCTTAAAAACCCGGTCCTGGCAGAAAGTGCAATGGATAAATTTGAGTTGGCTCCTTCCATTTCTTTCAAAGGTTATCTGGCCGGTTCAACTATATCCTACGGTATTTACAAATTCAGCTATGATAAGCTCTGGCTTGTTGCATTTAAACGCTAATTTAAGATTGTTATTTCCGTAGATTCACCACATGATGAAAACTGTATTGCTGGTAGAGGATGAGAGTACATTCCAAATGATTGGAAAGATTTTGTTGCGAACCATCGGCTTGCCACCTGAAAAATTCTATAGTGCACAAACCGGTAAAGAAGCATTAGAGCTTTTAGACAAACTCCAGTCCGAAGGTAAGCCGCTGCCCGAATTAATTTTGCTGGATGTGTACATGCCCATCATGGACGGTTTTGGTTTTTTAGAAGTATTCAATAAGAAGGACTATCCAAATAAAGATCAAACAACCATTATTGCCCTTACATCCTCGCATGACGCACATCATATGGAAAAAATGAAGGCATTGGGTGTTACAAAGTATATGACCAAGCCGCTCGAGGAAGGAAAGATAAGAGCAGAATTAGGAGTTTGATGTGGAAGAGTAAAATAGTTATTAGTTAATGGCGTTGATCAACTATTAACTAATAACGGATAACTAAAAACTACTGCTCAAGTTTGAATTTGATAGGTAGTACCATTTTAACGTTTACAGCTATTTTGTTTTGTATACCCGGTGTCCATTGGTTTAACTTCTCTATAATGCGAACAGCTTCTTTGTCGCAATCCAGGTCAAAGCCTTTTATAACTTTCACATCAATAACTTCACCTAAATCGCTTACCACAAATTCGACAAATACAGTTCCTTCTTTTCCCATTCTGCGAGCACTTGAAGGATAACGCATATTTTTTGTTAATGTCTTTATCATGCCTTCCATACCTCCTTTGTATTTGGGCATCACTTCTACACTGATAAAGGGCACATTATTTTTTACAGCCGCTGTACCTGACTCAGTTCCTGTATCTACGCCAATTGTTGTTCCGGTATCTGTTCCTTCTGTTCCGGTAGTTGTTCCTTCTGTTCCCGTTGATGTTGTAACCGGTTCCTCAATAGGTTCAACAACTGGTTCTGTAGTTACTACCTGAGGCGGAAGCTCACGGTTTACAGTCCTTACAGGTAATGTTCGTTGTTGCGGAGGAATAACATCGGCCTTAATAATAGGAGGAGGTCCTGGAGTAAAAATTATAGTTTTTTCAGTAACCTCTTCTATGATTTTACCGCCATTGATAAAATCTGCAGTGACAATGATTGCCACCGCTAACCCGAGACTGACAAGCACGCCTTTCATGACGCCACCTTCATAGCTTTGCCGGATTGCGTAAGCACCATATGCTTTGTTCCTGTTCTCGAAGATGAGATCATCCCAACTTCGGATGTTTTGCTGTTGCTTTTCCATAGACTGAAGATTTTGGTTTAGTAAATCTTTTCTTCAGAATGCAGAGTGATTTGTAAAGTCACGGTTACAATCGACAAAATTTATAAATGAGGCATTTTTGAACTAATTATCAGCTTATGGAGTAGTGCGTTGAGTATTTTGCTCTTCTGTTGGAACCTTGTTTTTTGGATTTTTCTGCTCTTGTTCTTTATCCAGCAATACTTTCCACATGGAAATAAATATGAGCGATAATACAAATACAGTGAGTGCTATAGAATAGAGAAATATTCTCAACGCGCGCTTAAACCGCTTATTCCGCTCATACTTTTTAAGCAATGCCGGGTAGTTCCGGTACTGCTGTAAATTATCCGGGGTCAGGATCTTCTTCCGTATTTTTATCTCAACCTTTCCCATCGTATTTAATCTTCAGTTTAAAGTTTTTCCGCAAGCTATCGAGTGCACGATACGCGCGCATCTTGGCTCCGCTTTCGGTTATATCGAGAATAAAGGCAATCTCCTTAAAATCCTTATCCTCAAAGAACCGAAGGTTTAGCACTTCCAGCATTTCTGCCGGTAACTCTGCCAGATAACGGAGTAAGCGTTCAATCATTTCTTCATCCCAACCTTCATTTTCCTGTTCGTAGAGATTGCGGATTGTGCCCTCTTCCAGGCTGAACGTTTTAGCGCTTTTCTTTTTCCGGTAATACCGATTCACTTCATTGCTGGCGATCTTATAAAACCAGGCAGAAACCGGAACGCCCCGGAAGGTAAACTTATCAACATTTTTTAATGCGTTCAGAAATGTCTGCGAAGTCAGGTCGGCCGCTACATCTTCATCGTCTGTTTGCCGATAGATGAAACCAAAAATCCTGTCGAAGTACTTTTTGTAAAGCAGCCCAAAAGCTTCCGTATTCTTTTGCGATTTTTCCAGGATCGCGTACTCAGCACGGATTTCCTCTTCAGACATAGTACCGTTTCAGGGTTCTCGGTAAGTTACCAAAATCAGGAACACAGGCAGTGCCGATAAGTCACGTTAAAAATTGATTTTATTTATTACCTTTTACCCGATCCGTTAACCCTTTGCTGATGAGCAAATCTATTTTGAACGACCTGGATGAACTTTTAGGTCAGCATGTAATTACGGAAGATGAGGCCGACCGCATCCGCAAGTATTACAATCAAAAGCCTGAACCTGAAAACAACCGGTTACTAATTGTTTTTGCTATCCTCGGTTCGTTGCTGGTAGGTATGGGCATTATTCTGATCATTGCGCACAATTGGGATGATCTTACAAAGCCTGTTAAACTTATCCTGGCGTTGTTGCCAATGTTAACAGGACAAGTGATATGCGCTTTCCTGATTGTGAAAAAATCGACCAGCGTTGCATGGCGTGAAGGTGTTTCGGTTTTTCTTGTGTTTGCCATTGCCGCTGCAATCGCGATAGTCAGCCAGGTTTATAATGTTGACGGAACCATTCGGGAATTTTTATTTATCTGGATGCTGCTTGTGCTTCCGATAATTTATGTGATGCGTTCATCTGCGGTTTCGCTTTTGTTTTGGATCGGGATAACCTGGTATGCATGCGAAGAAAAGTATTTCCATTCTTATCATGGATTTATATATGCGTACTGGTTGTTCGTGTTAGCTGCGCTGCCGTGGTATTGGCACCTTTGCAAAAGGTATGCAGAATCAAACTTTACCTATATCCACCATTGGATTGTCGCGGTAGCATTGATCATTACATTAGGCACATTTATCGATCGTACGGAAGAGCTATTGATGCCAGCGTATATTTTCCTGTTTGGAATTTTTATCCTGATCGGGCAGTTGCCGGTGTTTTCAAAAGAAAAGTTACTCGCGGATGCCTATTTGATATTAGGAAGTCTGGGACTCACAATATTATTACTGATGTTAAGCTTTAAATGGTATTGGTTTGACCTTCTAGATCAAAGTAGCTTTAATTGGCTGTCAACACCGGAAGGTTGGCTCTGTCTTGTATTGCTCATAATTGCTATCGTATTGTTTGTCTTACTACTTCGGTACAATAAGCCAACTCAGCTACTTTCGAAGAGTTATGTCATCCCAATTTTCATTCCCATCTTCTTTTTAGGTTTGAATCAGCCCTATGCAGCGCAGGTGTTAATTAACATTTTTGTCTTGGTATTGGCTGTATATACGATTCGGGAAGGTGCAAAAGCAGATAATCTGATCCGGATGAATTATGGATTGATGATGTTTGCGTTATTGATTATCTGCCGGTTTGTAGATACGAACCTGAGCTTTGTTATTCGGGGATTATTATTTGTAACGGTCGGATTGGGCTTTTTCGCTATGAACTACCGCATGATTAAAAAAAGAAAAGAGCAAAGACAATGAAGAAACTTATACTTCCGGCTTTTGCCCTGATGGTGCTTGCGCAATGGATTGTGCCTATCAAAACCATTCTTGACAGCGAAGCAGTGTTAAAGGAGGGGCAAGTCTACCGTTTTAAAACCCGTCCCATTGATCCTTCTGATCCGTTTCGCGGAAAGTATGTCACACTCAATTACGAAGCGGAGCGATTTGAAACCGATACTGCCTCGGGCTTTAGTGAAGATCAAAGTGTGTATGCTGTATTGAAAGAAGATCAAAATGGATATTCAACAATTAAGCAATTGTATTCTGATTTACCGGAAGGCGAAGAGCATTTTCTAAAGACAACCGTCCGGTATGTTTGGAATGAATCTAGTGATCGTCAGGTAGTTCAGCTTAACTTTCCTTTTAACCGGTTTTATGTAGAGGAGTCTAAAGCTTCTGATGCAGAGCAAGCCTACTGGAACGCTCAGCAGGATTCAACCCGGGTTTCGTATGCGGTGATCAGGATAAAGAACGGGCAAGGCATGCTTGAAAATGTAATGATCGATGACCGCCCAATCCTTGAAATCGTGCGCGAAATGAATGAAAAGGAACAGTAAAATTAATTTTCAACGGATTGATTGTTTCTGTGAAACCCTTTTCTGCATCTTTGCGTAAGCAAATTCATTAATCGACTACGAACCATGAAGCTGGTATTCTAAGTTCTGTCCACGGACAGGACGACTTGGTGTAACGCCAATTTTACTTCTAACATTTTTCCGTACATCGGAAAGCTTCAATCAATTCATTCATATTTTAAAACTGGTTTGTATGTCATTTTCTACAAAACTGACTTCATTTTTTCGTTTACTTAAACAAGCTATCAACGGTGGGGAAGAAAACTTCACCCAAGGCAGCATTGATCGTGCAATATTTCTGTTAAGTGTACCCATGGTATTGGAGATGCTGATGGAATCATTGTTTGCGGTCGTGGATATTTTCTTTGTAAGCCGCCTGGGCGATAACGATGCTATTGCTACTATCGGCTTAACCGAATCGCTTCTAACCATTATTTATTCCCTTGCGATGGGTATCAGCATGGGCGCAACCGCTATGGTGGCCCGCAGGGTAGGAGAAAAAGATACTCCGGCAGCACAGGTGGCAGCAGCGCAATCTATTTATATCGGTATTGGTCTTTCGTTAATCATCAGCGTAATCGGAATTTTCTTTGCTACAGATCTTCTTCGACTGATGGGCGCGAGTGAATCGCTGATCGCAAATAATTCCGGCTATACGCGGTGGATGCTTTGCGGCAACATAACTATCGTTATGCTTTTCATCATTAATGGAATATTTCGCGGAGCCGGAAATGCTTCTATTGCGATGCGCGCATTAATTATCTCCAATGGTCTGAACATTGCACTTGCTCCGGTCTTTATTCTTGTATTAAAAATGGGTGTGGAAGGAGCAGCCGTTGCCACCATGATTGGTCGAGGAACCGGTGTATTATACCAGGTTTATCACCTGACGAGAGGCAAAGGATTGATTCGGTTAAATCTTCAGAACATGGCTGTGCGTTGGGATATTATCTGGCGATTGATTAAAGTTTCTGCCGGTGGCACGGGTCAGTTTATCATTGCTTCGGCAAGCTGGATATTCCTGGTGCGTATCATTTCAACCTTTGGAAGTGCTGCACTAGCAGGTTATACCATTGGTATTCGCGTGATTGTATTTGCTATTATGCCTGCCTGGGGAATGGCGAACGCTGCTGCAACGCTTGTGGGCCAAAACTTAGGTGCTGGATTACCGGAACGCGCAGAGAAATCTGTCTATCGATCAGCATTTTTGAACATGATCTTTTTGGGAATTGTAACCGTATTGTTCTACACGCTAGCCGGGCCAATTGTTGGAATCTATACTGATGACCCGACTGTGCTGGAAAGTGCTACGCAATGTCTGAAAATCGTAAGCTTGGGATATATTTTCTACGCCTATGGAATGGTGATTATTCAATCGTTTAATGGAGCAGGTGACACACTAACACCAACTATCCTTAATGTCTTTGGATTCTGGTTATTCCAAATTCCATTCGCATACCTTATGGCGATTATATTGGAGTTTGAAACAACTGGAGCATATATCGCAATTGTTACAGCCGAATCGGCCATGGCTATCGCTGCGATTATCATTTTTCGCAGAGGTAAGTGGAAGCATGTGAAGATTTAGAGTATTGCGTAGTTAATATTAAGTATTAAGTAGTTAGTATTTTGTTCTGTGCCAGACTAAATACTAACTACTAGCTACTAACTACTATTGATTTTCCTTCTTCTTAAACGCTGCCTTAAAAGCATTACCCAACTCATCACTGGCCTTTTTCAGGCTGACTTCAACTTCTTTCCAGCGTTCCTTATTTTTTGCTTCGTCCTTTAGTTTTTCAGCTGAATCTTTTAATTCCTCGAAGCGATCCTTGAATTCCTTCTGCAGACGATCACCTGCCTCGTTGAGTTCAACAACAAATTCATCTATTCGTTTGCCAAAGTTTTTGAAGACATTTTCTGCCTTTCCTTTTTCTTCTGTGTTTTCCATACAAGTGTTGTGCTTACAAGATAACGAAAATACGCACGTAAGGGTTCGTAAACTGGTGAGAAATGGCTAAACAACACCTTTATCAGGCATTTCAACTGACGGAAAATGCGGTGAAAGTATTCTTGTCGAAAGTGTTTTCTATTCCCCACAGGCGTTATAACTTGAAGGTTCAAAATAATTACACTTGAAAAAAGTAACAGTTTTTATACTTGTCCTGACACTGCTTTTCAGTTGTGCTTCTAACAAAAAACCGAAGCGACTAAAACCCGGCAAGCCAATTCCTTGTCCAACAAAAGATTGCTAGATGAAAGCATTTCGGAAGATTGTAATTGCAATCGATGGGTATTCAGCCTGTGGCAAGAGCACCACGGCTAAAGAGGTGGCGCGAATTTTAGGTTACCGCTACATCGATTCAGGTGCTATGTACCGGGCGGTTACGCTATACTTCCTGGAGCAGCATGTATCACTATCTAATCCGAAAGAAGTACTTCGTGCTCTTTCACAGATTCATATTTCTTTTAAGGTAAACTCAAAAGGTGTTTCGGAAACGTATCTCAATAATCTTAATGTAGAGAAGGAGATCCGTAAGATGCGAATTTCACAAAATGTAAGCCCGATAAGTGCTATCAAAGAAGTTCGTATAGCGATGGTTGACCAGCAACGTAGGATGGGAAAAGAAAAATCTATCGTTATGGATGGCCGGGATATCGGAACCGTTGTTTTTCCGAATGCTGAAATAAAATTCTTCATGACGGCTGACATGATCGTTCGTGCCATCCGTAGGCAGAAAGAGCTTTTGGAAAATGATAAGCTTGTTGATTTGGATGAAGTAATTGAAAACATCGCCCAGCGCGACAAGATTGACACCACGAGAAAGGAAAGTCCACTACGCAAAGCAGACGATGCCATTGTGATCGATACAACGCATATTACAATTGACGAGCAGGTTGACGAAGTAGTGCGACAAGCCGTAAGCAAGGCGTTGAGAACCTCATAATGGCACGGATAGAAAACACTTTTCGAAAAATTGTCCGCTACTTTTTCAGTGGCACATTGTTTATTGTACCGCTCGTAGCAACTATCTATGTAATTTTTATTTCTTTTAGCTGGCTTGATGGATTAATTCCGTTGCCTTACCCGGGATTGGGCTTTGCAATCATCATGGTCGCTATCACCCTGTTTGGATATTTTACTTCAAACTTCCTGTTTCAAACGCTGGTAACGTGGTTTGAAAGTGTGGTCAATCATATTCCGTTTGTCAAATTGATTTATTCTTCAGTAAAAGATCTGCTGGATGCTTTTGTAGGCGATAAGAAAAAATTTACCAAGCCTGTGTTGGTTCGTATCAACAAAGAGAACGAATTACATCGAATTGGTTTTATTACCCAGGATGATCTCAGTATGCTGGGATTGAATGACATGGTGGTTGTTTACTTTCCGCAATCCTATGCACTGGCAGGAGATCATTTTGTCGTGCCTAAAGAAAGTATTAAACCCCTTAATATTTCCGGACCGGTAGCCATGAAGTTTATTGTTTCCGGTGGTGTAAGCGGATTTAAAGATAATTAACAATAACCAACACGAATTTTTTAAATTTTTTTACTCGATTGCTTTAGCAGCATGAGTAGAATTACTGACATCACCAGTGAAAAAACTTCCGTTCCGAGCCACGTAATAACAAAAGCATTTGGTGTTCCATCTACATTCCAGCTAACGAGTCGTCCAATAACAAAACCCGCTGTGTATAGAATTACAAGCTTTAAGGGTTCATGAAGTGTTTTAAAAACACCCCAAAAGCAAAATACTCCAAACACCAAGTGCATACCACCATAAACTGCGCGCATGGAGCTTAGCGCACTTGCATTGGTAAGTTCAATTCCAACGTTTGATAGAACAGTTTGCGGCATGAACAATGCTTCCAAGCCGGCTTTGCAAAAGGCGAGTCCCATCAATGCAAGAAACACCTGAGTTATTCTTTTCAGTACCATATTTTTTTAGTGAATAAACGGAAATGATTAAAGCGCAACTCCGTATTTTATGCCAAAAAAGAGATATTTTGCGCCAGATGTTTGCTCATATGCCAATCATTCGCGATATCCTGTATGGCGCTGCTTCGCGCGGAGCAATTCTTTCAGATTTATGCAACTCACTTGAAATCTCAGTTGAGGAATTAAATGATTCAGAAAAATCAGTTGACTTTCAGAAAGCTTATCGATCCTGGGAGCTTGCCGTAAAGTATACACAGGATTCGATGCTTGGTTTACACTTGGGAGAAACCGCTACGCCTTCTATTCTCGGATTGATCGGACATCTTATGCAAAGCAGTCCGGATTTACTGTCTGCATATCAGCGGGTTTGTAAACACGCCACGCTTGCCACCGATATGTTCAGGTATTCAATTGAATCGAATCAACAACAAACGATCTTACGATATGAGCCAGCCGGGTTATGGCTAAAAATTTCTGAAGCTTCCGCCCGTCAAGCAGTGGAGCAGGCAATGGCTGGAACGCTGAATGTTTTTTATCTATTATCTGGAAAACGAGTTAAACCTGTACGCACAGAGTTTATTTTTTCAAAACGAAATACAGCTGAGTATGAACGAATTTTTAACTCAACGATAAAATTTAACGGCAAGCAAAATGCCTTGTACTTTAACACACAACAGCTTCACTTGAGTGTTATCAGTTATGATAAATCTTTATTTGCGCTGTTCGAACGAATTATTCAGGAGAAGCTGGAAAAGTTAGATCGAAAGCTATCCTTATCGGATCAGGTAAAAAAAGTCCTTGCCCAGGAATTTAAAGGTCAAATTACATCGGCAGGAGTAATGGCGACACACCTGAACATGAGTGTCCGCACCTTTCAGCGTAAGCTAAACGAAGAGGGAACCAGTTATCGGGAGCTTTCGAAAAATTTAAGAAGAGAACTCGCACTCAAGCTTCTTAAAACATCCGGAATTCGGGTAAGTGAAGTTGCCAGTATCCTGGGTTATTCTGAAGCCAGTGCATTGCGAAAGGCGTTGGATATTAACTGATTACCCCAGAACCAATCAGTTCGTCATTTTCATACCACGCAGCGAACTGGCCAGGCGTAATAGCTTTTTGTGGCCTGTCAAAAATAATATAAAGTCCTTCGTCTTTTTTGTGCAGCGTACACGGCTCAAGTTTTTGACGATACCGTATTCGAGCCAGGTAATTTTTGCTTTCGCCATTTTTTAAGGAAAGATCAGTTCGCACCCAATGCTCATCCACCGAGGGAATAAACAACCCTTTCCGGTGTAAACCGGGATGGTCTTCACCCATGCCCATGTAAATGATATTTTCCTTCGTATCCGTACCGATGATAAACATAGGCTTAGGCTTGCCACCAATGTTCAAACCCTTACGTTGGCCGATGGTATAATAATGTGCACCTGTATGTTCGCCAATTACTTTTCCAAGATCAGGTGTAAACACAAAGGGTTCAGTAAGATGCTCGATATCATTGTTTGTACCGTTTTTGAATACAACTGCATCGGACGCAATTTCAATGGCTCTACCTTTTTTGGGAAGTAGTTTTTGTTGAAGAAAATCAGGCAAGTGAACTTTACCAATAAAGCACAAGCCTTGTGAATCTTTTTTCTCAGCAGTCGCAAGTCCTGCTTTCTTAGCGATCTCACGAACTTCGGGCTTCAATAATTCTCCGATAGGGAATAGTGCTTTTGAAAGCTGATCTTGGGTTAATTGACAGAGAAAATAGCTTTGATCTTTATTCGGATCTTTCCCACCCAGCAAACGGTATATCTTTTTGCCCTTCACGTCAATTTCTTCTTTACGGGCATAATGACCAGTAGCAACATAATCTGCACCGATTTTTAAAGCAGCTTTTAGAAAAATATCAAACTTAATTTCACGATTGCACAGAACATCCGGGTTAGGAGTTCTTCCGCTTTGATATTCAGCAAACATGTAATCAACAATGCGCTCTTTATACTCAACACTCAAATCAATCGCCTGAAAGGGAATGCCCAAATGCTGGGCTACAATCATAGCATCGTTGCTATCGTCAAGCCAAGGACACTCGTTGCTGATCGTAACGGAATCGTCATGCCAGTTCTTCATGAACATACCAATAACTTCATAACCTTGCTCTTTCAACAAGTATGCTGTTACGCTGGAGTCCACTCCACCTGATAATCCGACTACTACTCTTTTACTCATGGTGCTTTTGCGTAGGCTCCAAGCCTCGAGTTGGGGCTTGAAGCTCTATTTTAATTCTTCGCTTAATAGTTCATTCACAATCTCATTAAACCGTTGCTTCCAGCGTTCATGATAAATTCCGGTTCCCGGACCTTCAAAACCTGTGTGAATGTGTTTTACTTTTCCGTCTTTTCCAATAAAGATTGTCGTAGGAAAGGCAACAACTTTATTCAGAGCAGGCAATACTTCAGCTGCTTTTGTTTTATCGTTGACACCCGCAATTACAAAGTCGTAATGAACATTCCATTTTGCCTTCATTTTTTTAACGCGTTCACGGGCATAATTGAAATCAGGCTTACGTTCGAAGGCTAATGCCAGCACTTCAATTCCACGATTTCTATTGGCATCGTACCATGGTGATAGATATTTTGTTTCGTCCATGCAATTCGGACACCATGTTCCAAACAACTGAAGAATAACTACTTTATTTTTGAAACGTTCATCGGTAAGACTAACATTTTTCCCATTCAAATCAGGAAAACTAAACTCAAGTGTTTTATAACCGGATTTTAAGTATGTGAGTGATTCAGCATCTGGTAATGAAGCGCTTTCATTTTTAATACTTGTCCAGGTTTGATGATAGCTTTGTCCTGCCCAATAGTCACCTGTTAGTGTTGAATCTTTCCTAACCGCTTTGAAAAGGTATGCGTGGTTTCCATCAAATGTGCTCAAGAAAAGTGTGTCGTTGAAAACTCCACCTTCGAGGTAGCGGTAATCTCCGGTAGTTGTCAGGAATGAACCTGTTGCGTAGTTTCCTTTTTGATTGATAATACCAACAGATTGAGTAGTATCTGTTTCATTCACGAACACTACTGCATACTTTCCTGAAAAATTTGTTGTTCTCTGTGTAGTATCCGTTGGTTTGAAGCGATAGTCCTGACCCAGAGTTGCATGGAACGGTATTTTGAAATCTGGTCTGTAGTTCAGTGTGAAAAAACCGTTTAATGAATTGTCACTCACCGCTGCTCTTAGCTGCGCATCAAATACATGCAGCACGATGTTGATTGAATCGTTTATAACGGTTATTTCATCCAACAGTAATTCTTCGTCAGCATTTTTTAAATACGCGTCAAATCCTCCTGTTGAGTCCTTGACAACCGAGAAATTAAAAGGAAGTTCCTGACCTTGAATTTCAAGCACACCCCGCCATGTTCCGGTTTTGAGCTCAGCGCTGGGCTGAGTGCAGGAAATTGCCATGAGTGCGAGAATAAAAAAGGCCAAAATGCGCATGAAATGGGTTCTTGATTGAATCAGAACACAAAAATGCGATAAATGATTCTATTTTATTATCAGTTATCAGTTAATTGTTAACTGTTATTCGGAGCATCTTTACGGATAACTATTAACGGATAACGATGTTCGGAAATATAAAAGTATTAGAACTTGCTTCTGTTTTAGCAGGCCCCAGCGTAGGTCAGTTCTTTGCGGAACTAGGCGCAGAGGTGATTAAAGTTGAGAACCTGAAAACCGGTGGCGATGTCACTCGAACCTGGAAAGGGAATGGTGAATTGACGGATGACCGATCAGCCTATTTTTGTTCCGTCAATTGGGGTAAGAAATCAATTGCTATCGACCTTGCAACTGCTGAAGGAAAAATTACTATTCAAAAACTTGCTTCAAAATCGGATATTATTGTGGCCAGCTATAAACCAGGCGATGCAGAAAAACTTGGTGTATCGTACAATCAGCTTAAAGCCAACAATCCAACATTGATTTATGGTCAGGTTACCGGTTACGGATCGGATAATGAACGCGTAGGATATGATGCTGTGATTCAGGCGGAGTCTGGCTTTATGGATTTGAATGGCGAGAAGAATGGCTTGCCCACAAAAATGCCCGTTGCATTGATTGACGTTTTAGCCGGTCATCAATTGAAAGAAGGCTTATTAGTTGCGCTGCTGAAACGTGAACGCACGGGTGAGGGAAGCTTTGTTGAAGTTTCCTTGATACAAACTGCGATCTCGTCATTGACTAATCAGGCTACGAACTTGCTGGTGGCGAACAAACTTCCATCGCGACAGGGATCTTTACATCCCAACATAGCTCCGTACGGTGAAACATTTGAAACAAAAGATGGCAAACGAATTTTACTGGCAATTGGTAGCGACCGGCAGTTCTTTGATTTGCTCCGGATTTTAAAAATTGATCCCTTAACATTCGAGAATAAATTCTCAACCAATCACCGTAGAATTGAGAACCGGGAAGAAATGAATATTATGTTGTCACAGGCAGTTCTTCAACGTACGGCCAGTGAGTTATTTTTACAGATTCATCAGTTAAAAATTCCGGCTGGTATTATTCAAAATGTGCGGGAAGTTTTTGAGATGAAGGAAGCAAAAGATTTGTTGATACAAGCTGATAATTTGCAAGGCGTTCGAACATTCGTTGCAACCGGAGGTATGAATCAAAATATCACGTTGCTTCCGCCCCCGCATTTTGGTGAGCATACGAATGAGATTTTAAGTATGCTATAGCTTACCGCACATAAAACAATACCACCTCATCTGGAAAAGCTATTCCAATTTAGCGTACTCCCCTTACTTTAGCGGTTTCATAAACGTCTGAAGTAATGAGAATTTTTATAAAATTATTTTTTATACTCTCGCTGTTCTCAAGTATTGCATTTGCACAGCCGGGTCGTTCAATTCCGCAGGCTCCGAAAGATCCTATTGTCGAGGCAATCATTAAAGAGGCAACTACTAATTCACAGCTTGAAAAACTTGGCCATGAATTGATTGATGGTATTGGACCACGATTGGTAGGTTCGCCCAAAATGCGGCAAGCGCATGATTGGGTTGTAAAAAAATATACGGATTGGAATATTCCTGCCCGCAATGAAAAGTGGGGCGAATGGCGTGGGTGGGAGCGTGGCATTACGCACATTGATATGATATCGCCATGGATAAAATCGTTAGCGGGGACACAACTCGCCTGGAGCCCAAGTACAAAAGGTAAAACGGTCACTGGAGATGTAGTGATTATTCCGGAGTTGGCCGATTCAATCGCTTTTCAGAAATGGTTACCGAGTGTCAAAGGTAAGTTCGTGATGATTTCGATGAACCAGCCAACCGGTCGTAACGATGAGAACTGGGAAAAATATGGAACGAAGGATTCTTTTGAGAAGATGAAAAAAGATCGTCAGGCTCAAACTACAGCGTGGGCTGATCGAATAAAAAAAACGGGGAAAAATAATAATACACTTCCCGTTGTGTTGGAGAATGCCGGTGCTGCAGGTATTGTAATGTGTTATTGGTCTAAGTTTTCCGGTGCGAATAAAATTTTTGGAGCCAAAACAAAGAAAGTTCCAACGCTGGATTTAATGGTTGAGGACTACGGGTTGTTATATCGTTTAACAGAATCCGAAAAGGCTACAAAAATCAGCGTGAGAGCCGACTCAAAAGAAACGGGTGTTACGCCAACCTATAACACACTTGCTGAAATAAAAAGCTCAACAAATCCGGATGAGTATGTGATGTTATCTGCACACCTCGATTCATGGGATGGCGCAACCGGTGCTACAGACAATGGGACCGGAACGCTGGTGATGTTGGAAGCTATGCGTATCCTGAAAGCGGTGTATCCAAATCCTAAAAGAACTATTCTTGTAGGTCATTGGAGTAGCGAGGAGCAGGGCTTAAACGGATCTCGCTCCTTTATTGAAGATCATCCTGAAATTGTAAAAAATATCCAAGTATTGTTTAATCAGGATAATGGAACAGGTCGGATAACGAACATTTCCGGTCAGGGTTTTTTACATGCATACGAGTATATAACTCGCTGGCTTTCAAAAGTACCTGCAGAGTATAAGGTTGAACTGGAAACAACCTTTCCGGGATATCCAGGCAATCCCGGAGGTGGCGGTTCTGATTATATTTCTTTTGTCTCTGCCGGTGTACCAGCCTTTCCCTTAAATGCCCTTAGTTGGGATTACACAACCTATACCTGGCATACCAATTTGGATACGTACGATAAGATCGTCTTCGATGATGTTCGTAACAATGCTATCCTCGCTGCCACCCTCGCGTATCTGGCGTGTGAAGATTCTAACAGAGTTTCAGGAGAGAAAAGTGTATTGCCTTTGAATTCAAGAACAGGTGAGCCGGATAAATGGCCGGAGCAAAAAAAACCCAAGCGTAAAGGAGAATAGTAAAAGTGATTATTCATTTTTAACCGTCATGTTGAAGAGCATTCAGCATGACGGTTTTTTTATCTAATCTTTTTCTCAAAGCATACGCTATTCTCTACTCCAATATACTGCCCGTAGTTGGGAATAATTTTATAGCCATTCTTTTCGTATAACGCGATTGCTTCGGGTTGACGCTTGCCGGTTTCGAGAACGCATTTTGGATAGCCAAGCTCGTGAGCCCAGTGTTCAAGTTCGGTGAGAACCAATGTTGCAATTCCGCTTTTGCGACTTTCTGGTAAAACGTACATCCGCTTAACTTCCATGGCATCGGGTGCTTGCTCTTTAAGAGCTCCGCATCCAACTGCTTTGGCATCTTCATACGCTATAACGACATGTTTAAGTTTAGCAATTGTATTAAACTGGGCGTAAAAACTATGCTCCTCGCCATCGCGTTTGGCAAGGTCAGCATCGAGCAGACGCACAAGGGAAATGAAATCAGGATGATCGGAGTTGGTGCGAATAAGTTTTGTCATGAGGACTTAGACAAAGGTATACGTTTGTTTGTGATCAATCCTCTATGTAATTGAAATTTTTCTTACCATCCTGTATTTCAATTTTCTTGATGTTTTCTAACTTAATAGTCTTGCTGATCGAGGAAATAAATCTAGAACGCACACCCTGAAGGGTTGAGTCAGTTACAAAAACACGGTCGAAATAAAATATTGTCTTTTTACCTGTTGTCTGTGTTACCCGCATTTCAATGGAGGGAGAATTTATTAATTGTGCCGGGTTGCCTTTCTTATCCAAGCATTCAATTTCCTGTATAGGATTTGCCAGATACGTATAACGTTCTCCTACAGGTCCCCGAACTATTACAGGCACTAACGTTGTGGAGTCAATACCTGAAAATTGATTTCGCAAACTATCGGTTGTTATGTAATAAGTTTTGCAAGATGTAAGGAGAATTACAATAATGGTAAAGAAAACTGGAAGGTTAATTTTCATTATTCTATTGACTTTGATTGCGCAAGTGCGGTTCGCTTTAGAATTTTATTACTCAGGTGCATTCACATTCAGATTAAAAGCTTTTCGCGAATGAAGATCAACTTTCAGGTTGAAGTAACACGATCCGCCACCGAGAACGCTAATAAGCCGATGCTTCCAGGCAGGATCGGAGCTGCAAAAGTTATTAATAAAGATTGTCTTGTCGTTGTTCAGGTTGAGATAGCCCACATACTGTCTATAGTATGAATCATAATTAACAATCTCATCCGTCCATGGATATTTATCCCTGTTCTTCTTGATATGCATACGGCTTACACTGTCAGCAAGCTGAACATCTTCTAATGTTGGAGTAAAACGTGTGTATTGCTTATCTATTTCTGAATGTTCGACTTTTACTGCCTTGCCAAGGATAACCTGATTATCTGCCAGCTGACAATATCCATTGAAAGTCGGCAAACTTAAAAAAACAATACACACGAATCGCTGCATGCTCATCTGAATAAAGCAATTATAACTGCTTAGTGATGATGTCCACCCGGACCATGTACGTGACCGTGGGCAAGCTCTTCGCTGGTAGCGTTCCGAACTTCTATAACCTCAACATCAAAGGTTAGCTCAACACCTGCCAGGGCATGATTCGCATCAATGGTAACAGTATCCAACCCAACTTCGGTAACCGTCACAACTTGTGATCCGTGATTGCCGCCTGCTGAAAATTGCATACCTTTTTTTACTTCCTGACCGCCAAATGCTGAACGCGGAACTTTTTGAATTTGCTTTTCATCGCGAACACCATAGCCTTTTTCAGGACTTACGTTAATAATAAACTTGTCGCCTTTGGATTTTCCTTCGAGCCCTTCTTCCATGCCGGGGATCAGGTTACCAATTCCCTGGATGTAATACAATGGCTCGCGCCCTTTGCTGCTGTCAAGCACATTGCCGCTGTTATCCGTTAATGTATAATGAATGGCGGCTACTTTGTCTTTTGCAATCTTCATGATCTGACTTTTTGATAAAAAATAAAGGCTGCACCTGCAGCCCGAAGTGATTGACAAAAATAATAAAAAGGGAGAATAATTTATCCGGCTTTTGCTCCACCAAAATCTTTAGGGTGGCAATGGAACATTTCGTTAAAAGATTTGTAGAAATAAGACCGGCTATTAAACCCTGTTTCGTAAATCACTTCCGAAACGCTCATGGTTGAGTTTTTCAGTAAATCTGCAGCTTTTCGTAGCCGGTATTGTTTGATCAGACCGTGAGGTGTAAGTCCAACAGTCGCTTTTACTTTTTTATACAAGGAGGCTTTGCTCATCCCCACTTCATCTGCAATTGTATCGGCACTGAATTCTGATTCACTCAAATGGCGTTCAATACATTGTGTAATCCGCACAAAGAACTCATCGTCTTTTTCGCTAATACCGGTTGACATCTGACCCAACTCAACTTCAGCAAAATTCTCGAAGCGTTTTTTAATCTGCTCACGATTTTTGATCAATTTTTCAATACGGATAAACAGGTGATCCGGGTGGAAAGGTTTGGGGATGTACGAATCAGCACCCATTTGCAATCCTTCAATACGGTCTTCAATTTCAGCTTTTGCCGTTAAGAGAATCACGGGCACGTGACTGGTTTGAATATTATCCTTTATTCTTCGGCAGAGCGTTAAGCCATCCATACCTGGCATGAGAATGTCGCTGATGACGAGATCAATTTTTTCATCTTCCAGCAAGGCCAGGGCTTCATTGCCATTTTTTGCCGTGAAGATTTTATACTTATCGGATAAAATACTTTGAAGTAATACCAGTATCTGATCGTGATCATCTACCACGAGTAGAGAATAATGGTCTGTGTCCGGCAGAGCTTCAACAGTTTCATTTGTGCGCTCAGGTGCGCGATTGATGTACCCAAATTCCTGTTGAACCTTTTCCTCAAGGTTGGTAACGGGCAACGTATAAGTTTTTTCATCAGCATACATTTCATATGCTTCATGTGTAATGGGTAATGAAACTGTGAAGGTTGAGCCTTTACCTGGAGTACTTTCTAGTTGTATTTCTCCGCGGTGCAGTTCTACTAAACTTTTTGTAAGCGATAAGCCAATACCAGTGCTGAGTGCAAACGGCTGTTGTTCCTGCTGTTGCGCAGCGTTCTGATAGAAGCTTTCAAATATTTTACTACGATCGCTGTCGGCAATGCCAACACCTGTGTCTTTGATAATGAAGATTGCCTGATCCTTGTTTTCTTTCAGGATGATATCCACATGGCCGCCTTTCACGTTATACTTAATCGCATTGGAAATTAAATTGATCAGAATCTTCTCAAGCTTCTTTGGATCAATCCAGGCTTGCAACGATTCAGGTTCCGGTAGAAACTCAAGGTTCACATCGTGATCTACCGCATGCTGTACAAATGTTTCAACAATATCCTGTGTAAAAGTTATCAATTCAATCTGGCTAACCTGCGGTTTTTCTTTTCCACTTTCAATTTTCCGGAATTGAATGAGCTCTTCGATCAGCTTTTGAAGTCTAAGTGAGTTTCCATAGATTGTTTTCAATTGATACCGTTCCCAGGCATTGGAAGCTTTTTTAATCAAAGCTGTTACCGGACCAAAGATCAGCGTAAGCGGAGTGCGGAATTCATGCGCTACATTGGTAAAGAACTGAAGTTTGTAATCGTTCAGTTCTTTCATCTGATCGATCTTGAATTTATTAATCGCAGCAGCACGTTTTGTCCGGGCACGCTGGCGGATGATCAGCACAATGCCGATTTGCAAGGCAATCAATAACAAGAAGTAAATTGCATATGCCCAATTTGTTCTCCAAAATGGCGGATGAACAATGATAGAAATCTTTTTAGGCGCTGTATTCCAGTTTCCGTTTTCATTCGTGTAGTTGATGTGAAGCGTGTATTTACCGGGCGGAATGTTGGTCAGGTTTACGACTGATTGTTGCCCGATGTAATTCCAGGCTTTATCAAAGTTTTCGAGGAAATACGCGTATTCGGTACGTTGCTTGTTCCAATAGTTTAATGTGGTGAAATGAAAGCTGATAAAGTTCTGATCATAGTTAAGAGAAATCTCTTTTGCTAAATCAATATGCTTTTTAAGTATTTGACTTGAATCGCGTGGGGTAATGATCACGTTGTGAACCTGAAATTCACTGATGGTTAACCGAGGGAAATTGCTAACCGTATCAAGTTTAGTTGGATAAATAATATCCAGTCCGTTAATACCGCCAAAGAAAAGTTTTTCTGAAAGTCTTGAGCGAAAGGAAGCGCCATCAGTGAACTCATTGTTTTGTAAGCCATCATTCGTATCAAAATTCTTAAAGGCAACTTTTTTGGTATCCAACATCACTAACCCATTGTTGGTAGAGAGCCAGAGCATATTGTTGGCATCTTGCAGGATGGCGTGGATGGTGTTGTTAGGCAGTCCTTCTCGTTGTGTATAGTGAGAGATAGTGTAGGGTTTAGTTTGCAGCGAAATTTTATTTACTCCACCGCTGGTGCCAACCCAAAGCTCTTCCTTATCACTGATAAACAAACTCAGCACATCATCATTGCTCAGTCGCTGTTTATCCGAGTTTGTATAAAAATGTTCTTCAATTTTTCCGGAAAGTGAGTTGTACCGATACACTCCGGAACCACGTGTTCCGAACCAGAGAATATTAGGTGTTTCCTCAACAATAGAGTACACAACATTACTGTTGATAGAGGTAGATTCTTCTGTGCTGTGTGAGATCTGTTTGTATTGATCGAGCTTATATTTTCCGGATTTGCCTTTGCTGATTTTTAAGTTGAGCACACCGTTTCCACTTGTGCCAAGCCAAAGCGAACCATACGCATCAATACAAATGGAATAGACGAAATTGAATTTTAAATCAGTCTTATTTTCAAAATCTCTTGGGAAGTGAAATATTCTACCCGTTTTTGTTTCCAACATGTCAATTCCTTCACCGTCTACTCCAATCCATAGATTACCTGATTTATCTTTGTTCAACGATAGCACTGCATTATTAGTCAGACCTTTCGCAGTGTTCAAAACTTTTGTCGGCTGGTTTGCACGAATGATGTTTAATCCACCACCGCGCGTTCCAGTGTAGAGCGTTCCATCAACATCTTCGTAAACCGAACGAACAATACTATTTGATAATCCGCCTTTATCAGTTGAACCGGAAGGAACCGAATAAAATGGCTTTGGCCTTGTCAGGAATTTAAAGATACCGTCACCATCAGTTCCAACCCACAGGATATCCTGCTTGGTTTCGGTTATGGTTAAAATCTTACGCTGTGCTTTTGAAAGCAAGGGAAAGCTCGATACCTGGTTAACGGAGGTAAATTTATTATTATTCAGTGTAAGCTTGAAGATATCCCCAAGGTCAGTGCCGATCCATAAGGCGGTATTATCTAGGTTAACTGATAACGATGAAACAGGAAAATCGGAAAGCTTTAGTAATTGTGGCGCACGTTCAATATCTGATAGTGAATACAGCATCACACTTCCATTATCAAACGATAATGCTAAATAATACTTTCCATTAAGGGTAAAGAAATAGTGAAGCCGAAGCTGAGCGGCAGGGATTAACTGCTTTGTAAATACAGGTTTGTTATTAAGCAAACAAATTAAGCTGGCATCATTACCCAAGAGGTACATTAAACCATTCGCGCTACCGATACCGGAAACTTCCTTCAGCCATTCGGAAGGAATGTCTTTCATAGCAACCGATACAAATGCATCAGTTTGCTGATCGTAGCGGCTAACGCCCTGTCCAATTACGCTTACCCATAAGGATGAATCGGGCCCAAGGCACGCACGCATGCTATTTTCCAGAACCGGAATGTTGGTTAGATCGGATAGATAACTTTTAAAAGAATCAGTATCGCGATTGTATTTATTGATGCCTTTGTGCGTAACGATCCAAAGATTCCCGCTTTTATCTTCCAGCATGCTGCGGACAATGTTGTTACTGATCGCACCAGTTCCGAAGGCTTCCGGCTTATAAACTTTTATCGTGCTGCCATCATAACGGTTCAGACCATCCCAACTGCCGAACCAGGTATAATCGTACTGGTCCATATATATAGACGTAATGGCGCTGTTCGAAAGGCCATCCTTCTTACCAATATGCTGAAAGGGCAACGGAGCCAGGGTATCTGCTCCTGAAAAGGTCAATAAAACTGATAATAGAAGGGCTGAACCCATAGTCACATTTAAGTCAAGGTCGCATTGCAAACCTATGCATTCCAAAAGCACCAAACCGGGCAAAGTTGTCCTGCCTGTACTTTTTTGTCCACTGGATTCTATTTTCGATGAAAAAAAGGAACAGGGAGAACTAAATAAACAAAATAGCGGACGGTAAAAGTGCCCCGATAGCCAAAATTGCAATCGTTTCCGGTAAATAATCTTCGGTAACGATCAACAAACTGATAATCAGTTAGATGGACATCGCAAAACGGTTTAAAAACAACCCAATCTTAAAGCCTTCCGATCTCAAGCCCAGCATGAAGGGTATGAAGATCGAGTGTTTGCTTAATCCGGGCGTGTTTACTTATCAAAGTAAGACCTGGTTGCTGCTCCGCGTGGCTGAAATGCCAGAACAGCAGGATGGGAAAATCAGCTTTCCTATATATAATGAGTCTGGCAGCATTGAAATCCTCACATTCGATAAAGCTGACCCAAACCTTGATTTCACTGATCCCAGGGTAATCAGTTACAAGGGGAAGGACTACTTAACTACGCTTTCGCACCTGCGACTGGTGTGCAGCGATAGTAACGAGAAGTTCTATGAACCGGAAGGATATGCCCCCATCTTTGGTAAAGACAAGCACGAAGCTTACGGAATAGAGGATTGCCGTGTCATCAATATTGACGGAACATATAATCTTACTTATACACAAGTTTCTTCTTACGGAGTAGGCGTTGGATTGATCCAGACCAAAGACTGGAAAAACCTCGACCGTAAGGGAATGATCTTTTCACCGCACAATAAAGACTGTGCAATCTTTGAAGAGAAGATCAACGGAAAATACTACGCATTACATCGCCCAAGCAGTCCGCAGTTGGGTGGTAATTATATCTGGATTGCGGAGTCACCTGATTTACTGCATTGGGGAAATCATAAATGCATTGCAACATCCCGTAAAGGTATGTGGGACAGCGCACGCGTAGGAGCGGGAGCAGCACCGATCAAAACACCGCATGGTTGGTTAGAGATCTACCATGGTGCGAATGAAAAGCATCGCTATTGCTTAGGCGCATTGTTGCTGGATTTGAATGATCCGTCAAGAGTGCTTGCACGGAGCGAACAACCTTTTGTTGAACCAACAGCAGCGTACGAGCTAACTGGATTTTTTGGGAATGTAGTGTTTACGAATGGCCACCTCGTAGAAGGCGATACGGTGCGCATGTATTACGGTGCAAGCGATGAAGTTATTTGCATGGCTGAGTTATCGATCAAAGAAATATTATCCACCCTTAACCGCTGAGCATGATACGGGATACATCAACAGACGTTGCCGAGAATTTTGAGGGTAACAGCGGAACAGTAGCTGCTAAAACATCATTCTGGAAAAGACCTTTCAGCGAGTTTGTATACTTCATGACGATGCCGCGCAACATGCGCGTATTGCTGGCAACCAATCTTATTTATGCATTCGTACTTCCGGTAATAGAAATTTTCGTAGGCGCATACATCATGCGTAGCTCCAATGACCCCAAGATTGTGATCATTTATCAGCTTACGGTGTATACAGGTATTCCATTAACATTCTTATTGAACGGATATTTATTAAGCCGCGTTAAAACCTCGCACTTATACAGTTTTGGTATGCTGCTAAGCGGTTTATCGATGCTGGTAATGATGACACTGGAAAATCTTTCGCCCATAGGAGTAGGCGTTGCTGGAATTTTAATGGGGTGTTCATTCGGATTCTTCTGGGCAAACCGCGATTACCTTGCGTTGGCAACCACGAACGATGCGAACAGAAATTATTACTACGGCTTAGAAACATTCTTTTATACCATGACGGCAATCATGGTTCCATTTGCCATTGGTGCATTTCTAGGAGCAGCTAATGACGGAGCCTGGTTTGGCGGAAGCTTCCAGACTGCCTACCAGATCGTAACCATTGTTGTGTTTGGCTTAACCATTCTATCAAGCATTGTTATTCACAAGGGTAATTTTGTAAAGCCAGCGCAGAAAGCATTCCTGTTTTTCAAATTTCATTCCTTATGGAAAAAGATGCTTGCACTGGCAGGGTTGAAAGGTCTTGCGCAAGGCTATTTAGTAACAGCACCAGCCATTCTGATTCTTACGCTTGTTGGCAATGAGGGCTCATTAGGGATGGTGCAGGCTATAAGTGGAGTGGTTACGGCTTTTATGTTGTATTTATTAGGGCGCTTCACATTGCCAAAGCACAGAATTGCCATTTTATCGGCCGGGTTACTTATCTTTCTTATTGGCACATTAACCAATGGCATTCTATTTTCTGCCGTTGGGGTTATCGTGTTCGTGTTGTGTAAAGTGCTATTCCAGCCGCTGCACGACATAGCGTATTTTCCGATTCAGATGAGGGTGATTGATGTGGTGTCGAAGATTGAAAAACGGAATGAGTTTGCGTATATATTCAACCATGAGTTTGGCTTGTATGTAGGTCGTTTCCTCGGCCTTGGTCTTTTCATTGCCTTAGACAAATACGTTTCCACCGAGTTTGCTTTAAAGTATTCTTTGATCGTGATCGCAGTATTGCAGATCGCATCCATACCGCTTGCCAAACATATTGTTAACGAATCCAACAAGCTCAGTAAATGAAGTCCTGGTTTTTCATATTGATTTTAATATTGGCTGTAGCCTGTAAATCTGAACCGGTTCAGGTTGAACAGGTAGCGATTGATCGCGTCAATTTGATGCCTGATCAGCCTTCACCGTATAAAATGCTTGACTGGAAAGAGAAAGCCTTGAACTACGATCAGTATGTTTTCAATAGAGATCTAAAAGGAAAATTTTTGCCGTTTCTATGGCTTGATAGTACAAAAAGAAATTTTGATCAAACAACATTCGGGTTGTTCACCGTAGTGGGCGATGTGCGCCAGGGCGCAAAAGGAAATAAAGAATTCCATGAAGCACTCAATGCAATGGGTGCGCTTATGGGAGCCGGGTTGGTAGGCATTGATAAAACCAATCAGGACGGAATGAATTACGTTAAGATGATTCAAAACTATTTCAATCGTGAGAATGGATGGAACATTATGATGAATAATACACATCCATCGGTTGCACTGATGGGCGGAGGCTATGGACGTGACTGGTGGTATGATGTTGTACCGAATATGTTATTCTACGCGATCTGCGATTTGTATCCGGGTGTCAGCCGTGCAGATAGTTTACAAAGAATTATCGCTGATCAGTTTTATAAAGCTGATTCAGTACTCAATGGTAACTACGACTATTCATACTTTGATTATTCGAAGATGCAGGGATTTGTAAACCACATTCCTAAGCAGCAGGATGCCGCTGCCGGTCATGCATTTGTTCTGCTCAGCGCGTATGAAAAATTCGGAGATGAAAAATATTTGGAGGGCGCGAAGTCGGCAATGGATGCTTTTGAAAGTCAAAAAGAAAGCCGCTTCTATGAATTAATGATGCCGTTCGGTGCACTGGTTGGTGCTAAGCTTAATGCTGAGCATGGAACAAACTATGACGTTCAGAAATATTTGAACTGGACATTTGAAGGCTGTAAAGCAGCGGATGGCCGCACCGGTTGGGGTGTGATTGCCGAACGCTGGGGTGATTATGATATGCACGGTTTACAAGGCAGCATTACTGATAGCGGTGGCTATGCATTCTTAATGAATTCATTTGATCTCGCCTGGCCGCTTGTGCCGATGGTAAAATATGATAACCGTTATGCTGTAACAATTGGCAAATGGATGCTTAACGTTTCTAATGCAGCACGGTTCTTCTATCCTTATGAAATGGATGATCAGCATCAATGGCTTCCTGAAAAGAAGGAGATCACGAAAAATGTAATTGCTTATGAAGGTATTCGTAAAATGGATGACTATGGCAAGGCAGTATTAAAAGGTATTACTCCGGTATCATTAGGAGACGGTCCGAAATGGGTTAATGGTCAGCCTGAAGAGAGCATGTACAGTTTGTACAGCTCTTCGCAGGTTGGAATCTTTGGCGCCATTATCAAGAAAACAAACGTTGAAAAAATCTTACAGCTCGATTGTAACGTAACCGACTTCTACGGAAAGAACGAATTCCCAACGTATCTCTACTACAATCCTTATGATGAAGCGAAAGAAGTAAGCTTCATCGGACACGAAGGAATATCTGATTTATACGATGCTCTTACACAAACAGTATTAGTTGAAGGCGCTAAAGAAGCCGACTCATTTACAATTCCTGCAAAAGGAGCAAGATTATTAATTGTGCTTCCGAATGGGAGTAAGCTTGAAAAGAATAAAAGTCAGGTAACAACAAATGGTAAGATAGTGACCTATCTGCCGAATTCAACCAAACGTTAACTGAACCATAAAACTGAAGCCTATGAAAAAATATTTTACACTAATTCTGGTAACGTTTGTATTGACGGGGTTTGTTCAGGCACAAACTACGCTACAAGGAAAAGTCTTAGATGCTAATGGTGAGGCATTGATTGGCGTAAGCGTGTATCTAAAAGGCACCAGTGCTGGCGCAGTTACGGATATTGAAGGCGCGTTTGTTATCGAAATGCCTTCAGGTCTTGATGCAAAAATTCTTACGTTCTCGCTTGTTGGGTACATCACGCAAGAAGTTGATATCACAAATCGTACGGAAATAAATATCACGCTTCAGGAAGATACGCAGATGCTTAGTGAAGTAGTAGTAACAGGTTATGCTCCGCAAGAGCGACTTAAAGTTACGGGTGCTGTATCATCGGTTGGTGCTGATCTGTTGGTAAAAATTCCGGTTCCTACGTTAGACCAGGCGTTGCAGGGCAGGGTGGCCGGTGTCTCAGTATCTCAAAACACAGGTGCACCGGGTGAAGGTGTTGCAATCCGAATTCGTGGAGTGGGTTCAATTAATAGCGGTAACAGTCCATTATATATCGTTGATGGAATTCCAACGCAGGATGTATCCTTCCTCTCTCTTCAGGATGCTGCAGACATTACGGTACTCAAAGATGCTAGCGTTACCGCACTTTATGGTTCGCGTGCAACGAACGGAGTTATCATGGTAACAACCAAGGCTGGTAAAGTTGGCCCTCCTAAAATTCAATATGACACACAAATAGGCTTTCAAAAGCCAAGCAGGTTGATCAAGATGGCCAACACCAGCCAGTATGTAAAAATTTATAATGAAGCAACTAACATCGATAATGAAGGGGTAACCAATCCAATTTTTTTACGGCCACTCATCACAGACGGGATTGCTGGAGGCCTTGCAGATGTTGATCACGTAGATGCCATTCTTCAAACGGGTGTTTTACAAACCCATACGTTATCCTTATCCGGAGGAGATGAAAAAACACATTTCTATATATCCGGAAATTATTTTAAGCAGGAAGGTATTATTAAGAGCAGTGATTACACACGCTTAACCGGGCGTGTTAACGTTGATTCTCAACTTAAAGATTGGCTGAAAGTCGGTACAAACCTCAATGTTTCGCGGTCGACTACGAATCTGATCGGAAGCTCAGGTGATGGTGCAGGCGGAAACGGAGGAAGTGTTATTCGTTATGCCTTCTTCAGAAACCCGGGCCTTCCGGTACGTGATGAAAACGGTGCGTTTTTAGACTTACCGCAATACCCTACTCAGCTTGGTGATGGTTACAATCCTGTTGGTATGCTTGCGTACAATCAAAACGAACGTAATCAGGACAGGTTATTTGGTAAATTTTTCATTGAGCTTTCACCAATTAAAAATCTTAAGATTACCTCCAACGTGGGTGTCGATCTTACCAACCAGGATCAGCGCAGGTTTGACCGTACCTGGGGTACTAACAATCGGATCAACAATGTTAACCGCTTAGCGGTAACGGATGATCGCTTTCAAACATTAACCTTTACAAACTTTATTACCTATAGCCACAAGCTCGGTAATCATTCACTGTCATACCAAGTAGGCACGGAAGCAATTGCTACAGACCGTGAGTATATGGATGCGTCTCAAAAAAACTTTCCTGATCAAACCCGAAGCCTGGTATACCTCGGCAAAGGTCTTGGTCTGATGGAAAACAATGCGAGCACATCGGCCAGCAAGCTTGCTTCATTCTTCGCAAAGGTTGACTACGATTACCTGGACGGTAAATACTTACTGTCCGGTATTGTTCGCAGAGACGGTTCATCGCGCTTCGGATCGGTTAATCGTTGGGGAACGTTTTATGCCGCCTCGGCAGGATGGCGAATCGATAAAGAGAATTTTATGACAAATAATGAAGTGATTGATTTGCTTAAGCTCCGGGTAGGGTATGGCGTGATCGGTAACCAGGAGATTGGAGATTACCGCTACATCGATCAGATCAACCCCGGATACAACTATGCATTTGGTGACACCAGACAAATTGGGTATGCAGTCAGCTCACTGGGTAACGCTCAACTAAAGTGGGAAAGTAGTGGTCAGTTAAATGCAGGCGTTGATTTTAGTTTCTGGAATGGAAAAGTGAGCGGATCGCTTGATTACTTCAATAAAATAACATCTGATCTTTTGATCGCACGTCCGTTGCCAACTTCGGCTGGTTCTGCCACAGCACCAATTGTTAATGATGGAAAAATTCTTAACACCGGTATTGAACTGGCTGTTACGTATGCCACTACAATTGGAAATGATTTTAAATTTTCGGTTTCAGCTAATGGAGCCACACTGCACAATGAAGTGCTGGAGCTAAACCTTCCAATTCCAATTCGTCAAGGATTGGTAGGATCAGATTATCTCACCTCCACTGAAGAAGGGTATCCTGTAGGATCCTTTTACCTCTATGAAATGGAAGGCATCTTTCAATCTTCGTCAGAAGTTTTCAGCAGTGCGTTACCTGTTACAGGTGTAAAGCCTGGTGATGTTAAGTATAGAGATCAAAATGGTGACGGTGTTATCGATGGCGATGACCGTAAGCATGTGGGCAGCGCGATCCCTAAAGTGACGGCAGGTCTCACGCTAAACCTGGCGTATAAAGGAATCGATCTATCGGTATTTTTTCAAGGAGCTTACGGACATAAAATATTTTCAGTTCTCAACCGCGATATTGAAGGATTCTATCGCGGCTTTAATGTTACGGAACGGTATTATAATGATCATTGGACAGGCCCCGGAACTTCCAATTCGGTTCCAAGAGCTTCGTGGGATGCTAGCGGTAACAACAACATTGTGTACTCTGACCGCTTCCTGGAAAGTGGATCGTATACACGTCTGAAAAATGTTCAGTTAGGATACAGATTCCCTTCAACCTTGCTGGATAACTACAGAATCTCCTCGTTACGCGTTTATGTTTCGGCAACTAACCTGCTAACCTTCACCAAGTATTCAGGTATGGACCCTGAAATGACCGTGAGTGATAACGCCCGGGCAAGTGCTGGTGATACTGCTAACGGTATTGACTGGGGTACATACCCCTCTGCAAAATCATTTAATGTTGGATTAAGTCTTACGTTTTAATCACGGGAACTATGAAATTATTATATACACTCACACTTGCGTTTCTGCTCCTGATTGTAACATCATGTTCCGATTTTCTGGATGAGGGATTAGAAGGAACTTATTCCAATGCAACTTTTTATAAAACACAAAATCATGCTGAACTGGCATTAACCGGTATTTATAACATCGCTGCATTCATTTCTAACAACAATGCTCTATGGGTTTTTGGCGATGTGGCTTCTGATGATGCCATTCGCGGAGGTAAGGCCGGGGATTTTGTAGATGTTCAGTACATCGATGACTTTAATTACACCCGCTCCAACACCGCGCTGGACATGATCTGGAAGCATTACTATGAAGGTATTTCACGCGCTAATTATTTATTGTACTACGGTCCGGATATTGCGATGAATGAAACACTAAAAGCAAAGTTGTTGGGTGAAGCTCGGTTTCTTCGGGCGTACTTCTACTTTAACCTGGTGAATATTTTTGGTGAGATCCCACTGAAAACAAATCCTCCCTTAAATGAAGCTGAGATCTATAAAGCTAAATCTCCGGTAGCAGACATTTACGAACAGATTGAAACTGATCTGGTTGCTGCGAAAAATGTGCTACCAAAAACTTCTTCGGTTGTTGGCCACATTACCCGTGGTGCAGCTTGGGGTATGCTCGCTAAGACATATCTGTATCAGGAAAAATGGACGGAAGCGCTTGAAGCTGCTGACTCAGTAGTGGATATGGGTATTTACAGCCTTGAACGCGTTTATAAAAACAACTTTCTCGATTCTACACAAAATAATGATGAATCAATTTTTGAAATCCAGCACACCAATGGTCAGTTAGGAGTAGGGAGCTTTCTAAGCCAATACTTTTTACCCGTACGATTCAACGGGTACATTTTAGATTTACCAACAGAAGATTTTGTTGAGGAATTTGAAACAGCCGCTGACGCGGTAACCGTTGATCCGCGACTCGATTATACAGTGGGCCGATCAGGTAGTACCTGGATTAATGGTGAAGCATTTAATCCTGCCTGGTCGATTACCGGATTTGTTCAGAAGAAACAAGTACAGCCGCTGAGCGTTGGCCCCGTTAATAATGATGCTGCGCTTAATTATGTGTACATGCGTTATGCCGATGTATTACTAATCCGGGCAGAAGCATTGAATGAGCTTCACCGAACGGCTGAAGCACTTGATCCGCTCAACGAAGTTCGCACGCGCGCCCGCGAAAGTTATTTGTATGATGAAGATCTGGATGGTTTCGGCTCAGTGCCGACCGGATTACTGACTGATATTGCTTCAACCAATGAAGACGTAGTGCGTATAGCCATCCGGCATGAGCGCAGGGTTGAATTGGGATTTGAGTTTCATCGCTTCTTTGATTTGATGCGCTATGGTGCAACGGCTGCAGAAGAAGCGCTCGAAGAAACAGAATTTAACTATGCCGAACACCGCTATTTCTTGATCCCGCAATCGGAGATCGATACGAATCCAAAAATTAACGACTAACAATTATAAACAGTATTTAACCTTTTATTAACAATGTATTTAACCTTTAATAAGTAAACTATGAAAACAAAAACAATTAGATTATTGCTTATGGCAACAGCACTCTTTTCGGTCGCGCTGATTGCTGCGTGTTCGGATGATGATGATAAGCCGAAGCCGGCCGAAAATCGTGTAGAATTAGCTGCTACTATTACGTCAGCTGAATTACTGATTCAAACTACAGAAGAAGGAACTATCGAAGATCAGTTCCAGGTAGGCTCTCAAGAAGACCTTCAGGATGCAATTGATGCTGCAACCGAAGTGTTTGTGAATGCAAAAGCTACCCAGAAGCAAGTTAACGCGGCAAATGCTAACCTCACCGTAGCAATTAATGCTTACATGGACAAGAAAGTTGCTCCAATTGCGGCCTCTGATTTGATCGGCCGTTGGAAATTTGATGAGGGTACCGGAACTACTGCGACTGACGACAGTGAAAATGGCTTTGATGGTATGTTTAAAACCGGTTCAGCAACATGGGGCGCAGGTACTCCAACCTGGACAACTGACCGTCATGGAGTTGCAGGTAAGGCTATTGCTTTTGATGATGGTGCAAACATTGAAGTTCCATACAATTCGGCTCTTAATCCTGAAGAAATATCCATTTCTGTTTGGGTAAGCTCTGCTGAAATTCGTGCTGATAATCGTTTTATCGGATTACAATCATGGATTGGTTATAAGTTCCAATTGCAAGGAACTAACAGACCTTATTTCACCATTAATACAAACGAAGGTACACGCGAAGAAGACGCAACAGTAGAACTTCCATTGAATGAATGGCATCACTTGATAACTACCTTCGGTGGAGGTAAGTTAAGATTCTATATTGATGGCGAGTTAGCAAAAGAATGGGATAAAACTGGTTCAGGCGCATCTATTTCAGGCAAGCCTTATAACCTGGTATTTGGTCAGGATTTTCCAACTGATAAATATTCTGCTGGTGATGGAGCAAACTTTGATGTAGTGGGTAGCCCGGATTACCATGTTATTCCATTGGCATGGGGTGGATATTACCATGGATCATTGGATGAGATCAGAATCTATAAAACTGTTCTTACCTCTGGCCAGGTAACAAGCATTTATAACAATGAAAAACCAGATTAAGAATAATCGTTAGTTAGTTTAATAGTTTGATCACCCTGAATTTGCTTCGGTATTTTCAGGGTGATTCTTTTTTTAAGAAGATTTTATCTATCCGCATGAAGCATTTTACAATTTTATTACTTGTTGTTACCTCGTTCGGAGCAATTGCACAAACCGGTCAACTCACCATCAACCGGGTTTCGCAAATGCCCGATCTTCCGGCACCGTATGAAATGCGTAACTGGAAAGATGTAGCCATTAAGTATGATCAGTTTATTTATGTGGACGCTCATGCAGGTGATCATTTTCCGTTAATCGGAACAAGAACACCCTTTAATTACCTCTCTCTTACACCCATTGCGCTGGATACTTACATTGGTTCACCCAGCACCACACAGGCTGAAGGGATAAACATCCTGCCCTCGATTGTGGGCGCTACGTTAATGGGTATAAACAAATCAAACCAGGGCGGCACAAACTGGGTGGAGAAAACAAAAGAATTTTTTAATCGCACCAATGGCCAGAATGTTTACCTCAACGGATCCAATGCCGCCAGCGGAGGCGATTGGTGGTATGATGTGATGCCCAATATATTCTTCTATCAACTTTACAGTCAATATCCTTCAATACCAGATTATCAACAGCAGTTTACTTCAGTAGCGGATCGCTGGCTGGCTGCAGTAAACGCGATGGGCGGAAAGTCTGCCCCCTGGACAGTACCCCAGATGAACTATCGCGCCTGGAATCTCGCAACGATGACAGGTAATACGAATGATGTGCTTGAACCGGAAGGTGCAGGCGGAATTGGTTGGTTACTATACCATGCCTACCTGGAAACAGGTGAAAAAAAATATTTAAACGGAGCGCAACAATCGCTTGAGTTCCTATCAACGTTAACAGCTAACCCTTCCTATGAATTACAGCTTCCATACGGGGCTTTCATAGCGGCCAAAATGAATGCCGAGCAAGGCACTTCCTATAACCTCCCTAAAATTCTTAACTGGTGTTTTGATCGTGGGCCATTACGCGGTTGGGGAGTTATTAAAGGTCAATGGGATGGCAAAGATGTAAGCGGACTTATTGGTGAAGCCAACGATGGCGGTAACGACTATGCATTTGCGCTAAACGGTTTTCAACAGGCTGCAGCACTAATACCGATCATGAAATATGATAAACGCTTCACGCGCGACCTTGCGAAGTGGACACTCAACCTGGCAAACGCAAGTCGTTTTTTTTATAGACCGTATCCTTCCAGTCAGGATGATTTTGCCTGGAGTTCAGCAAATGATCCAGATGCTGTAATTGCCTATGAAGCATTAAAAGAACATGATGGACATAACAGCAATTTACCCTTACGCGCAACAGGTGATGCCAAGCGTAACGGTTGGGCTGCTACTAACCTGGGTTTGTACGGCTCTTCCAGTGTTGGATATATGGCAGCAGTTATGGAGACCACTGATGTATCAGGAATTCTTTTGCTCGATGTAAATAAAACAGATTTCTTTTTGAAAGATGCCTATCCAACATACGCACTGTATAATCCTCATACATCTGATAAAATTGTCACACTCAACCTGCCAACAGGTTCGCACGATATTTATGACGCGATAAGTCAGACAACTCTTGCTTCCGGAGTAAGTGGCACAACAACAGTAACAGTAAAAGCCGATGAAGCATTATTGCTAACGTATGTGCCTGCTGGAACTCTTCTCATTCCAGACGATGGTAAACTCTATGCCAATGGTTGGGTGATTGACCATCATTACGGATATGATTTTACACCTGAAGTAAGAATTAAATCGTTGGCAGTTTCTAACACATTCGTTGAATATGGTAAAGCAATTCCGGTTTTCCTGACGATGGAAAATGTTCAGGCAGGCGCGACATATACGTGGCATGATGACGAAGGTAATGAAGGAACTTTTACAACACCAGTTTTTACCTGGACATCACCCTCTATAAACGGGGAAAATACATTAGTTGTAGAAGTTGTTTCGGGCGGCAAGTTAGTAACGGACAGTATTATATTTAAGGTTGTTGAAAGTATTCCAGTAATTTCTTCCATAACAACCAATGACTCATGGCATGCTACAGGAAGTCAGGTTGTGTTTACATGTAATGTTACAGATGGTGTAAATCCGATCAGTCAGCTTGACTTTGAATGGACCTTTTCAGCCGGTAGTGCTATAAGTCAATCGGCTGCAACATTTACCTGGGAAGCTCCGGCAACTGAAGGCATTTACTCAATTACGTGTAAGATCACCGATCAGGAAGAACTCACCGCGGAACGAACTATAAATGTTTTGGTGAAGCATACTGGATCGGGTGAAACACCTGCCTATGCATATTACCCATTAGACGGTAATGTAAAAGACTTTAGTGGAAATGGCCGTGATGCAACCTTTGCAGGAGTAACTTCGGTTGCTGATGCAAGAAATGAAGCCGGCAGGGCTTACCTGTTTGATTCGGGAACAGATATTATTCTTCGCGCAAATGATGGAAGCCTTAATTTTCAGGATAAGATCACACTTTCCTTTTGGGTAAAACTTAGTAGTATTCCGGAAGAGTCTTTTGTTCTTTCTCATGGAAGCTATGAAGAACGGTGGAAAGTTTCGGTAACACCTTCTGGCCGCCTGCGCTGGACGGTTAAAACAAATACTGAAACCCTGGATCTCGATAGCTCTTTTCCATTAGCCTTGAATCAGTTCTATCATTTTACAGTTGTTTATTCCGGGTATTCTATGGAATTGTACGCAGATGGTGAGCTTGATACGTTTAGCAAACATTCAGGTTCCATGGAAACAACCTCTAAACCCTTAACGTTTGGCAGAAAGGATTCAGATGAAACAAATTATTATTTACGCGGTGTGTTGGACGAAGTACGGATTTATAATGCCATTGTTCCACCGGATGAGATTAGTGCGTTAAAGGATAAGTGGAGTGAAGTCGTTACTGGAGTTGAGCGCGAGCTGGAGAATATTCTAGTGTATCCAAATCCCACTGAACGGAATTTTGTTTTGCATAATGCAACCCAGACAACGCTAACAGGCATACAATTGTTTGATGTAAACGGAAGATCAATTGACTTCGAGGCAAGTCAAAATCAAAACGATGTTATGATAATGGTGCAGAGTCCGCTAAAAGGCATTGCAATCTTAAAGTTGCAGTCTGGTAAGGGTGTAGTTTATCGTAAAATATTTTTTAAATAAGCACAGAAAAACCACAAATAAGTGCGTTTTTGCACGCGACTTTTTAAAGTACTTCTATGAAGGATTCTTTTGTTCTGGGTATTGACATTGGTGGTTCACACCTTACAGCTGCCTTGGTGAATGAAACTACCCGGACGTTTGTCTCCGATTCATATGCCCGAATCCGAGTTAATTCAAAAGGAACAGCTGGGGAAATATTTGCCTCTTGGACAACAGCAATAGAAGATATTTATAAGAAGCATCCAGTTAACCGAAAACGAATTGGTATTGCCATGCCGGGACCGTTTGATTATGAGAACGGTATCTCATTAATCACTAAGCTTGATAAATATGAAGCGCTTTACAAGCTTAACGTAAAAGAAATTCTTTCTGAGAAACTAAGTATTCCGACTTCATCTATCTTAATGATGAATGATGCAGCATGTTTTTTGAGAGGAGAAGTTTATTATGGTGCTGCAAAAGGATATGAAGATGTAATTGGAATTACCCTCGGAACAGGAACCGGCAGCGCAATCCATCACAAAGGAATTACAGAAGATGCTAATCTTGGACCATCTCCGTTTATGGATAGCATTGCAGATGAATACTTCTCAACGCGCTGGTTTGTGAAAAAATATACTGAGTTAGCGGGGACTACGGTCAAGGATGTGAAAGAGCTCGCTGAGCTTTATGCAGCCGATCAAAAAGTAAAAGCTGTCTTCACCGAGTTTGTTAAGAATCTTGTAGTGTTTCTCGAAGGTTTTGTAAAAGCTGAAAAGCCTCAGGTAATTGTAATGGGTGGAAACATTGCGCAGTGTTCAGATTTATTTATTGATGATCTCTTAAAAGGATTGAAAGAAAAAGGAGTTAGCATTCCAATCGTTCAGGCTAAACTAGGGGAGGAAGCTGCCATACTAGGCGCTGCTAGTCTGTTTGAAGGTGATCATAAAAGCATTTTATAAATTTTATTTATGGAGTTTCAATTAAGTAGTAAAGAGCGAAAAGAAGTATTTGTAGAGATCGGCAAATACCTTGCGGGACTAAACCTCAAAGTTGTATCAAGCGATTTTCAGCGACCATGGGGCGGATTTTTTGTAATTGATGAATCCCAGGCAAAACAATTTGCGGAGTTATTTTTTCCGGGCGTAGATCTTTCTTCGTTACGGATCAGCGGAAAACTAAGTCCCAAGATTTTAGTAGTTGAACCGAAAAAACGTTTATCGTGGCAATATCATCACAGACGTGCTGAAATCTGGCGAGCACTTTCCGGTAAAGTAGGTGTTGTCACCAGTATGACAGATGAAGAGAAGGAAACAATTAACCTTAATCCAGGTCAGGAGATACGGCTTACACAAGGTCAACGTCACCGACTTGTGGGTTTATCTGAATGGGGAGTATTGGCCGAGATCTGGCAACATACCGATGCCCAAAATCCATCCGATGAAAATGATATCGTCCGCGTACAGGACGATTTTGGAAGATAATTTTAGTTAGCGTTGTTAATGATTGCCGCCAATGCTTTTGCAAAGGCGGCTCTTTTTTTGGTCAGACTTAACTTTACTCGTTGTCCTTCTTTACGCTCCAGCCAATGCTTCCCAAGAGTACAAGCAGTAAAATCCAGGAACATGCTGCGGTAACTTTATTTCCAATCACATAAGGCTTAGGTTCAAATTTAAATTCGATGGTGTGTTTCCCTGCTGGAATTTCAAGCGCTCGTAAAGCATAGTTCACCCGTAGAATTGAAGCCTCAGCTCCATCGATTGTTGCAATCCAACCCTCCGGATAGTAAATCTCGGAGAAGACACCAAGGCCGGGTGTTTGCGACTCAGATTCATACTTTAAATAATTGGGTCTATGGTCTATGTTGGTAATTGTTGAAGTGCTGTCATATTGAATTGCCGGAACGTTGAATTTTGAAACATCTATCACTGCTGTGACCCGTGTGTCAGTTTCATTTATTTTAGCAAGTTCTTCATTAGGCGAATTAACACGTACAATGTTTCTGACAAACCAGGCAGGGCCAGCTGCGCCTTCATTCACAATAAACTGATTAGCTTGTTCTCCGTAGATAATGTATTTACAGTTAAGCATATTCAACGTACTGTAGCTTCCAAAGTTAAAACTGCCGCGTTGTGCATCTTGTGAGAGCTTAGCCATGTCGTTTGTATTCAGGCAGGAGTCCATTAAATCCTGATACCTTCTTAAAGGCGCACCATTATAACCCGTAAGCGACTGGAAGAAATAGGAAGCTCTTCCATCTCCATCAGAATTATAAACTCTATAATAGCTCTTGTCTTTTAAGACCTCAGTTTCAGAAGCTCTTTCGGTAAAAGTAGATTCCCGCTTTCTTTTGTAAACCTGTTCGGAGATGTAACGACTATCCACAACCATCAGGTCGATCACTACGAACAATCCAATAAAGGCGCATACAATCCAGGGCGAAACTTTCTTTATCAAGTTAAAGTACAGCACGATAAAGATTCCGGCTATAAAGAAAAATGATCTGAGTGCATCGCCTCGCATAAGCGACTTCCGATCTTCACGCAATGCACTGAGAAACCAGTTGGGTAACGTAGATTCTTCATCTCTCATAAAACTAAACATCCCTGCAAAAACAGCCAGTAACAAGCAGACACCGCCCGTTACTCCAAATGCTATCCATAACTTTTTACGGGTTTCTTTAGTTATACCTGTTTCAAATAATTTTTCGAGTCCCAGCATTCCCAGTAAAGGCATTGCAAAAAACATAATGACAAGCCCAAATGTTACGGATCTGAATTTATTGTAACCTGGTAAATGATCGAACAGGAAGTAGTTGAAAGCTTCAAATGATTTACCCCAACTGAGCATGATAGCAAAAACACTTATGGGCACTAACCACCAGATGTACTTGCGCTCCGCAAAGAGAATACCTACAATGGCAAGAAAAAAGATGATCGCTCCTCCGTAATAAGGCGCAGCCAGCGGTTGTGCTCCCCAGTACGAAGATGAATATTGTGCGAGCTGATTGGCAAGCTGGTTATTGCTGGAATTAGCAAGTGCTTGATACGTTTCGCTTTTTTTATCTTGCACGAGATAATTGAAACTGCTTCCTCCGTAAAAATTAGGAACAAGTGTTGTAAGTGGCTCCAATATTCCATTACTATACCGGAATGCGTACTCTTTACCTAACCCGTTCTCAGTTTGATCAGAACTCGCGGGTTGAACTAATTCATTTTTACCCCGCGTTGAATATTTTGTGTATTCTGAAACAGCCCACAATTGTCCGAATGTTGTACCCGCTGCAAGAATCGCTGCGGGAATGAGTAAGCCAATAGTTTTAAAATATTCTGCAGTTTTCTTTTCACGCACATAAATAACCAGTTGCATGAGACCGTATGCCGCTACAATCATCAGAAGGTAATACGTTACCTGAAGGTGATTTTCGCGAAGGTGCAAGGCAATGCCAGCAGCAGTTATTCCAAAACCCAAAATTCTTTTTCCTGTGAATGAAAGATGAATGCCCGTAATCACTAACGGTATCAACGCCATTGCACCAATGCGGGCGTTGTGTCCAGCCACAAGACCAATGAGCATAAACGAAGAGAACGCAAACGCTAAGGCACCAATGATCGCGAGGTAAGGCCGTACCCGAAAGGCAAGCAACATGATGTAATAGCAAACGCATGCCATGAAAATATTGTTTGCACCACTCGGCATCCAAAGTGTTATTATTCTTTTGATAAAGCCCAGCGGCTGTGTACTCCATTGAACACTGATTAAGTAGGCTGGCATACCACTAAAGGTAGATGAAGCCCAGAGAGGCTCCTGACCCGTAGCCGCACGGAAATCTGCAAGTTCTTTTGCTGATCCTTGCCATTGGTTTACATCGCCTTGTGCTAACTTTTTATTATCAAAAAATATGGGCTTAAAAAAAAGCACTGTTGCGATCAGAAAAATTGCAATCGCAATGGCAGATGGAATCAATAAGGTGGTATTAATTTTTTTCATAGCTTAAAAACTACACAGAACGTGTAAAAGTATAAATATTTGATCTTAAAATGGCGCACTCCAATCGTTCATCGCCAAATTCCTGTTGTAAAGATATTGCGATAGAAATTGTAGATCCCAAGCTTTTGCATAACCCAGATCGTTTTCTTTTTAAAGCCAGGGTTTACCGGAATCGCTAAAATCTCTTTCCATTCTTTTTCTATTATTTTGGCGTGCAGAATGCTGTTTTGTTTCTCCCGGTATTTCTCATCGGCAGATAAAAAGGTGCTCATTAAGTACCGGCAATTAAACGCGGGTGAAATAAAAACACCCAGTGTGTGCGCTTCGGAAATGCTTTTGGCTACGCGATTGCCCAAACCCTCTTCCCAATAGAAGAAGTCGAGCGGATGATATCCAAATTCTTTGAATGAATTTTCATACTGCAGCCATTCATCGTATTCTTTTATACAATATGCTTCGTCCGGATATTTTGACAAGGCAGCTAATTTTGCTCCAGTTAAGTTTTTAATCCGGCTGTATTCACTTCGCGCAATTTCGCTGGCACTTCCGCTGATGGTTTTGTAACCTGAAAAATCGCGCGCTGTCGATTTTAATACCTGATAAGCTTCTTCTGTCACAAGGGGTAAGATGGAAAGGAAATTCTGATCAGGCTCAGCGTTGCTTTTATTCATGCGAAGCTGATACAATTGAAGATCAAATTTATCAGCAAGCTGAGAGGCAATCACGCAATCTGTTTTTGAACGGCTGTTTATGTTGACGAAGTACGTAACGTCCCGATGAATTTCACGGGAAGCAGCCAGCAGGAAACGACTGTCCCATCCGGCTGTAAGTCCAATCATGATCTTTTTATTCCGGATATAAGCTGCCTTTATAATGCCCGGCATAATCCGGTGTGTTTGTTCAACGACAGCTTCAAGTGATTGTTTTTTAAGCTTGATGATTGGAAAGAAGCGAGAAACTGTCCCCCGACTAACATCAAGCAAATGATTAGGCTTAAGTCTGGTTATCCCAACATAATTTGTCTTGTTATGAACCCATACTTTACGGTTGAGAAATTTTTTGGATTTGTAAAAGTTCTCCGCTGATTCCTGTAAAGGCTGGATGAGATGGATAAGATTTGGGGAAGCTGCTGCAATAATCTCACCGGGCTTGTTATGATCTATAAATACTTCTCTGAAAGAACCGAGGTCTGGGATCACCAAAAAATTCTCCGATGTTTTCCAGATGAGCAGATAAAGACCGCTCAGATACTGAATTTCATCAAGAAATTTTTCTACGGTAGTTTGTAAGGTAAGCGCATCAATTACCTGCTGATTGGTGTATTCGGGGTTCCGGTAATCATAACAGTAACCCAGCACAATAAGCTCAGCATTACCCTGCTGTGCATACGTTGTTTCAACTACCGGGTGTGTGTAAAGCGTATATTCTCCCAGTATAAATTGCTTCCAGTCTGAGGGCTTTTCAAATGGCGCTTTGGTAAGAATATATTGATTAATGAAATCTGGCCTTTTGCCCATGCCTTGCTTTAGAATAACATTACAAGGTATGGCAAATTCGGTAAAATTAATAACTGTAAAACGAGAAGAGCCTCTTGTTGAAGGCTCTTCTCGACAACTGAAATCTTATCTTTTTAAAACGTCACGCCAAAACTAAATGCGTTGAGCTTAGGACCTTTATTGGTGGCAAAAAGTTCGTTCATATCATAATTGAAGAAGAAGTCAGCGGAACGAACACCTACTTGTACCCGAACTCCATAACGGAGATTGTTCAAGTAGAAGTTATCGCGGTTACGATCACGCTGACGGTCACCATCTTCTTTATATACTTGCTTGGTTGAGCTTCCGATTCGGTAACCTGCATAGGGACCGGCACCAATCCGAAAGGCTGACTTATACGATTTCCATCTCCAGCCATCTTTATGTTTGTAGCTGTAATCCCGACCACCAAAAGATAGCATAGGAACAGCAGATACATTCAAGTAGGTCACACCCAGTTTACTCTTGATAAAGTTTACATCGCGAAAATCTTCTTCAAAGCTTAATCCGGAATCTTCTTTCACCACCAGGGTCTTATCGTTTTGAAATTTGAAGGTGTTCCAGTTCACGCCTAATCCCCATTCGAGGTAAAAGTGTTTACCCATTCCGGTGCGCTGTACGGAGCTTAATCCAATATACCATGATCCCCACGGACGGATAGCATAAGGCTGTCCTTCTTCATCCGGAAAATTTCCATCTTCCAGGTAGCCGCTCAATCCAAGGTCGATGTTAAATGCATGCGTAGTGCCGCGATGTGTTACGATACGCTTATAGTGACGATCATCATCATCGTTATCATTATCGTCATCATCATCGTTATCATCATCATCGCGTATATGGATATTCACGTCTCTTGAAGCCCAATCTTCCGAATTTTCTGTAACGATAACGGATTTCTCAACGATTGGATTAACCACTACAATCACGGTGTCATCTTTATCGAGCTTGGCAATAATGTCGTCAAACATTGCCTGAAAATCATATTGCTTTAATTGTTCGAGGTCACTTTTGTCTTTGATGGTAAATACCATTCGGCTTGTCTTTGCCAGGTAAACCACCACGCTGTCTTTCTTTTGTGCGAACAATGCTGCACTCGTGAATAACATTAAGCTTACTGCTAAAATCTTTTTCATAATTTCTTTTCAATTAGTTCTCGCCTTTCTTTTTGCTGAAGTTCAGCGCCAGAATATCATCTTTCTTTTGCCGGAGATCACTTAACGTTGTTTCTGAATTTTTTGCAGCGTAAGCAAGTCCAATCAGCTTTTGTATACCAGATGCTTCTTTGCTTTCAGGTGTTGCTTCAAGCGGTAACTTTTTCTTTAAGAATTTTGAATTCACAACATCTGTGGTGTAGACAATTGTTTTTGACGGAAGTTCTTTTTCTTCCGGTAAAGAAACTTCGGCAATCAATTCCTGCGGAACAGGAGTAACTAAAACCGAATCTTGCTTTGTATTGATTTGCTGTTGAACAGGTAATTCTTTTTTGATTTTTGCCAGCGTTACACTGTTTTTAGTTTTTGGATACTCGGATTGCTTTTTTTGCGGTGCTCCTTGTTTAGTTTCGGTTTTAACAATTGGTTGATTTGCTTCGTGGTTAGTGGCTGGTTGTTCGATAATTGTTTCTGCAATCTCAATTGTTGATTTCTCCGATGGCCATAACACAATGGCTGCCGCAGCGAATAACACGATACCGGCCGCAACTCTAAGCCATACAAGCTTATACAAAGGGGTAGCAAGATTGCTTTCAATCTTATCCCAGGCACCAACAGGGGCGGGGCGTTGGAAATTTTCCAGCTTGTCGCGAAATAGTTTATCAGGTTGTGATGTCATGACGTTGTTGATTTGTACTCAAATCATTTTCCGTTAATAATTTTTGTAAATACGTTCGGGCTCTGCTCAATTGAGACTTCGAAGTGTTTTCACTGATGCCCAATTGCTCGGCAATTTCTTTGTGTGAATAGCCATCAATTGCATATAGGTTGAACACAATACGATAGCCTGAAGGCAGTTCACCTATCATTTTAAGTAAATCCTCGGCCTCGAGGTGATCGCTGATTGAATGGTAGTCGGGTTCGTAGTTAGCGGCCTCAAGATCCATCTCGAGGTACATGTTGCGATTTCTCCTGAGGTAATTGAGTGACTCATTTACAACAATCCGCCTGATCCAACCCTCAAAGCTGCCTTCACTTTTATACTGTTCAATTTTGTCGAGTATTTTGGTGAAAGCAGTTACGAGAACATCTTCCGCCTCCATGGAATCCTTCACATACCGGCAGCACAGAGAATACATTTTACCGGAAAATGTCTCGTATAGCCGCTTTTGGGCTGCACGCTCTCGCCTGATGCACCCTTTGATAAGCTCTTGTTCGTCAGCCCGGTAAATTTTGAAATTCATTTAAATGATTCATGCCTAAGATGCCATAACGGTGCCAAGGGTTGCTTGGATGCAGAAATTTTCAGGAATTAAAAATCCATCAAAAAATCGATATTTGGGGTTATTAAGCATTTCCCTTCTTAAGAAAAATGAAGCCCATTTCCATTAAAATGAAAAAACTTAGTACTATACTCATAATTGTTTCATTGACTTTACAAATATCTTATTCCTGCAGAGAAGATGATTCAGTCGAGACTAAACTTACTGATATTGATGGGAATGAGTATCGGATAGTTAAAATCAACAATCAAATTTGGATGGCGGAAAATTTGAAAGTAACCCACTACGCTGATGGAGCAAGTATACCTTTTATAAATAATATTTCCGGCTGGACAGATCTTAATGACAACGATACAGATAAAGCATACTGTTATTATAATAATGATGTAAATGATAGTTATGGTGTACTGTATTCCTGGGCTGCAGCTACCAACGGTGAGGGAAGTTTAACAAATCCGAGTAATGTTCAAGGCGCTTGTCCTAATGACTGGCACTTACCAAGCGTTGCTGAATGGACTGAACTAATCGATTATCTTGGCGGAAAGGAGGTAGCTGGTGGAAAAATGAAACAAACAGGTACAATTTACTGGTTAAATCCAAATACGGGTGCTACTAATGAAAGTGGTTTTTCAGCATTAGGAGCCGGATATATAGACGGTAGCGATAATTCTCCAAGTGAATTCCAAAATCGTAATTATTTTGGCTATTGGTGGACGGCTACTAAAGAGTCTGAAAGTAAAGCCAAAGAGGTTTTATTACTCTATAATGATGTTTTAGCGGAAATTGGAGTATATAATATGTCTAGCGGTAACTGTGTGCGATGCATTAAAGATGAGTAAATTGATAACATCTGCTATCGAGGTTACATGAACGATTTTTAGTTTGTGTCAAACATCGCCTGATGGTTAGTCTCTAACTGCCCGGTTTTATAGAAGTACTTTTCCAGAACTAACAACGAAATAAGATCCTCAGAACGTTGGTTTCGAAACTGACTGGCATATGCGTTTGCATTTCGAATGATTTGCAGCGCAGCTTCAGGATGGTCGATAAAATAGTTCATGCGCTCTTCCAGGTCAGAGTAATCTGCCTTTATTTGAACAAAGTGATAGTCAGGAATCAGTGTATCTTCCATATACCACGAAGCAAAGGTTGGCGCAGGCATTACCGGTAGTGAATTGGACGACATAACCCACCTTAAATTACTCGCAATATCATATCCTTCAAGGCACAGGATAAATTTGTAATCCAGGTGTTCATCGATGGATAGTTTTTCTTTGATCCATTGTGGGTTTTTGTCTTTATTAATCTGCCCCAGATCACACATTGGGTGATTGAAGTATTGTTCATAAAAACGTACGCGCGCTGGGACTTTAACAACAGCTCTACCGATTAACAGGTTCTTTTTGTTTTGAAAACGTCTGTGATCGGTTGAATAATTGAATAACCGAACTTTGTTAAGTTTTAAGAGTACATCGTTAGGATTATTGCCTGCTATCGGGCGATACTTTAAAATGGTCGGCTCAACCGGTATGGTGAGTACATCGCCAAAGATAAATTTCGCTTTGAGGCTTGGATTGAAATATCGGGTATACTCAACACTGTCGTAATAATACGTTGATTGTTTCTTCAATGACTTTAATTGCGACAGTAAGATGGAATCATTGGATAACGTAATTTGCTCTGTAAGCCGATTGTAGTAATTCACTCGTTTTTGGAGGTACGAAAAATCAAAATCCTGAACTCCTTCAAGTGTTTGTCGTAGTTTATTAAGGAATATACTACCAGGCAAAAAATCGTTTACGAAACCTTTCGCGTAATAAAGTTGCTTATTGTTCCGGTGTCTTAAATCAAGTGACCTGATTAAATTCCTGAGCATGCGGTGTTTTTTCAATAAAATTAACACTGCCATACGGACAAGTTGCCATTTGCAGTATTCTTCACAGTAAGATCATAGCTGCAAAAGAATGAGAACAAACTGTTAACGATTATTTCATATAGAGTTTGGTTTTGCATTAATGAATGCTCTAAAATCCTGAAATTCCTCCAACGAACTAAGTCATAAAAAAATCCCGGACGATTAACATCACGGGATTTAATAACGGTTTGCAGGGCTTTTTACCTCAACAGGTTTCCAATCACCATGCCGATGTAAAACAGGATTACTACAATTACGAGGATGAGGAACATGGTTATAAAATTAACGAAATATGGGTTATTTTTTTAGGGATTTGGAGTTCTTTTTACGCTAAAAACAGCATTTTGTTACTCCTTAATAACTTCTGTGGGGTCGCCCCGATAGCTGATTTTACTTGAAATTCCTTCTTTCATTTCCAGCCTGCCGTTTACCGTAACTTTTGCGGATGATGCGCTGGTTGTTTCCACCATAGCATTATCTACTGTAAAATCAAAAGCTTTCAGCGTTGAAGCGCCTTGCACCAACGCGTCAATGGCATTTCCATGACCAAACAATTCAAGCTTCGCTGTGCCGGCAAGCGTAACATTAAGTCGGTTTGCGTTAAAATTTCCTTTCACACTTACGGGTCCAAAAACTTCAATGTCAAGATCATCTACATTGAAATCTTCAATGTCAACATCGCCTGCTCCTTTCAGCTTAATGCCTTTCAGCTCAGGCAGTGTAATGGTAATTTTTGTTTCTTCCAGGTTCGGCAGGCTTTTCCAATCATAATTTTTTGTTCCGCCACTGTATTCGATCTTTAATGTATTACCGAATTGCGTTACCTGATATTTTTTCTCTTCATCTTCAGGTCCGTCAATGGAGATGGCGTGCGTGCCCATTTCCTGAATGATGGTAACATCAAAGATTCCGCTAATCTCCAGTTCGGAGTAATCATTCATGTTATTAATGCGCTGGTTCTCTGCTTCAGCTTCTGTTTGCTCAGATATCGGGCAGCTTACGCATTTGAAATCCTTCGTTTCTTTTGACATTACCCAGGTGTTGTTCTGGAATTCACTGTTGTTATACCAGCCAATGTTGCTTAGGCGGAACTCATCGTCTACATAGAATGGATAGTTATACGGAACAAACAATTCGATGATAACCCGCTGGCCGCGGAATACTCCATCTTTTCTAAACTGAAGATTGGAATCGAAGGTGAAGATTGAATCTTGAACAGTAACATGGTACTCAACCATTTTGGTGTTTTCAATGGCAATCTGTCGTGTCAATCCTTGTGATTCGATACTTTGTACCAGTTTAATATCTTTTCCATCGTAACCGATAATTCTTACCTGCGGACGGATATAATCATCCAGCCCGATTTCATTTACCTTCAACACAATGCGCTTGTTGCTGGTTGGTAATTGATAAATGGTTTCTGTTTTAACGTCCCCATCTTGTTTGAAAGAGTAAACGATCTTAGGAATGGTAAAGCTTAATACTAAAAGACTTACCAGGAATAACACGAACATCGACCAGCCAACAATTGCGCTGAAAACAATTCGTTTAGCAATAACCGAGATTCCTAAGAGCGTAATCATAATTCCCGGAAGAATCGCGCCCACGAAAGCTGCGATAATAGTTGTGGTAGGTACAGCTCTGCTTAACGCTTCGATCGGTAATGATGCTTCATTGAATGGAGCGCCTAAATGAATCGGTACTGCAGTTCCGGAAATTAATCCAACCAAAATTCCGGTTGTTACAATTACGGTTAAGACTAACGCCAACCCAAAGAAAGTGATGAATACACCAATGGCAACTCGTATTACTTCCAATAAGGGACGTATAAGTTTGCCCAAGCCTGTAAGAATCATTCCAATGAGACGGAACGGGAAGAGCAGTATCTTTATGAATACACTCTCTTCATCCTCCTTTATATTCAAGTTTTTTTTAAGATTCGATTCGATGTTGGAAAGTGTTACAGGCTCACCCTGCATTTCCATTTTATCGGTTATCGTTACGGCCTCGGGTGTTGCAATCCACAACACGATGTAGGCGATGAGTCCGAAGCCGCCAAAGATGCCCAGCACGACAAATAAAATACGAACGACTACAACATCAATTCCAAAATAAGCTGAAAGTCCACCCGCTACACCACCAATTACTTTACGTTCTCTATCGCGGAATAATTTGCGGTTTGAAGTAGTTTCTTCTTCGAGTGTATAAGATCCCGGAATCGCAATCCACATAATCACGTAAACCAGTAACCCGAATCCCCAGGCAAAAGTCAGCAGTGCAAAGAATAAGCGCACCCAAACCGGGTCGATGTTAAAATAGTATCCAAGTCCGGCACAAACTCCACCCAGTATTTTGCGCTTTTGATCGCGGTGCAGATTTTTAGCGGCTGCCTGCGCATATTCAGATCTCGCACGTTCAGCTTTCGGTTGTGGCTCGGCTTGCTGCGTGCTGTTTTCAGCTTGCGCAAACTCCTGTTCTTCCGCAGCTTTGAAATCACTCACACTACCCATGGTAGCTACCAACGAGTTTACATCCTCAAACGTAATCACTTGTTTGCCTTCATTGAGCTTGCTCAGGAATATCTCGGCAATGCGGCTTTCAATGTCCGAAAGGATTTCGCTGCTGTCTTCAAACGAAGAGAAGTATTTGTTGATGGAATCGAGATATTTTTTAAGAACCTCGTATCCATCCTCTTCAATGTGAAAGATGATTCCGCTGATGTTGATGCTTATATTCTTTTTCATAAAAGGAAGAATCGTAGTTAATGTGGTTTAGGCTTTGGTATTGGTGCGTGAGGTGATCATTTCGGTTGACTGGGTAAGCTCATCCCACGTTTCAGTAAGCTTTTCCAAAAACTTCGCGCCTTTGTCAGTCAGCTTATAATACTTGCGTGGCGGTCCCGATTTAGACTCAACCCATTTATATTCCAATAATCCGGAATTTTTCAGTCGCGTCAGCAGTGGATAGAGTGTACCTTCCACGACTATCATTTTAGCAGAGGTAAGTTCATCGATCATGTTGGATGCGTACACCTCACCGCGCGCGATGATGTGAAGAATGCAGTATTCCAATATACCCTTCCTCATCTGTACTTGTGTGTTCTCCAGGTCCATAGTGTTTTATTAACTCACCGCATAGTTTATGCAGTTGTACTTGGCATTACCAAGTACTGTGCTAAAAATAAACCTGTTTTGTAACTCGCTGTATTTCAGATGGATAATTTTATTGACAAAGGATTCAGTCACTGATTCGTCTCTGCAAACTTACAAAAGTGAACACTTTTTTAAGCTTGAGTGGACACTTTTGAACAGTGAATTATGTCCGCAAACACTGTTTTAGATCTTCGTAAACATGCTGATACCCGAATTTTTCAATATCCTTTCTGTAGAGGTAATAGACTTGAAGCAACAGGTACGGAGTATAGTATTGTGTATAGTTGTACGGCTCCTGGCTTTTGTTACGGTGTTCGAGCTTCATTCCGTTCTCCGTCAGAAAGTGTTCAAGAGTTAAAGATTCTTCAAGCTTAAATAATTGCACTTCGATGCCTTTGCGTTCATAAGGCTTTAGAAAAAGATGCTGTGGTTTGAAGTGCTGATCCTTTAATCGGTCTGGAATTTTACTGATACGGTTTATAAATTCAGCGAAAGAGATTTCGCGGGGGAGGATGCCAAAGAGATAATCAGCATAGATAAATTCGGCATGATTGTTTTCGAAGAAATCGCGGTATACGGATACTAAACGAGCAAAGGGATTACGGACAACTGTAAAGAAAGTTTCATTTCCGGCTTCACGTGCAGCTAAAAGATTAATATCTGCCATAAAGTTGATTTGGAATTCATCCGGATTTTTTGTCTCTAATCCCGAATATTTTTTCACCAGCATCGCATAACTGATAGAAGTATTCGCGGATTTAGGTATCCGGATATAATTCAGGTTTTGAACACTCAGATGCCCGCCTTTTCTGTTGAAAGATGATTTAACAAACGCAGCCTGGGCAATCAGATTATTAACTAAGCTTTTATTTTTTGGATTGGATTTATCGACAGATTGAAGAGTTGAATTTTGAGGGATAAATTCCTTGAGATTTTCAAGACTTTCAGCCCGATTTTGATTGAAACTTTGCCCGTTGGAATGAGACCGTCCATACCGTAAGATTTGAGCCGCGAGCTGTAGGTATTTTTTCAATCTGGAAATGCCGGTTTAAGGGCTAAAGATAAAACATTACCCCCTCTTACTTTAAAGCCCTGATGCGTATTAAGTCCGTATATTGTGCGTTAATTGGTGTTGGCGGTCAAATTCTGGATGAAACGTCTGTTTTTTACATTTTTTAGCCTCTTTTTAGGCCTGCAGGGGTTTGCCCAAACCGGCAACGAATGGGTTAAGTTTAACCAGCAGTATTACAAGATTCCGGTCGCAAAAGACGGGCTTTATCGGCTTACCTATACGGACCTGCAAAATGCCGGCTTCCCGGTAACCACAACCAACCCGCTTCGGATTCAGATTTTCCATCACGGAGTTGAGCAACGCATCCGCGTAAACGGTGAACTTGATGCCGTTTTTAACCCGGCCGATTATATTGAATTCTACGGAGTAAAAGCCACCGGTGTCAGCGATACAGCACTTTATAAATTTGGAGCGCAACCACATTCTTACTACAATTTATACAGCGATACTACTGCATACTTTCTCACAGTTAACGCAACTGCGCAAACCCCTTTGCGAATGGAGTTGTTTTCAGAAGTAAACTTTGGCTTACCTGCCGAAACTTTTCATACCGATCAAAAGCTAATGCTGCTCACCAACCAGTATTCAACTGGCTGGAGAGAACATGCTTTCGTGCAGAATACTTTTTTTGACACAGGCGAAGGCTGGACGGGCACAGAGCTTGCAGTGGGAGGTTTTATTGATTCTACTTTTACCAATATCATTAACACGGCCCAGAGTTTTGGCAATCCCACGCTTGAGGTGCAGGTGACGGGTAGGGCAGAGACCAATCACTTGGTTGAAATTTATGTTGGTTCTTTAACACCTTCACGTCTTGTAGCTACGCGAGCATTTTCAAGAGCTGAAGTTGTAACGCTAAGTGTACCGTTAAATTGGTCGGACATTGGTGGTGACGGAAAGCTTGTAGTAAGAATTAAAGTTGGCGGCACTACAGGCCGTTTGAGCGGCTCTTATATTAAGCTTACGTATCCACAAGTCTTCAATGCTGCTGGAGCTTCTGAAAAAGTTTTTATTCTGAATTCTAATCCCGGTAACAAATCTTACGTTGAAATTCAAAATGCTGCACCTAATACACAGCTGTTTGATATAACCAATCCGAACAATGTAGTGCCCATTGATCCAAAAGGCACGACTACGTTAAAGCCTGTTATTAATAACACCTTAGAAGCCCGTAGGATTTTGGCAACAACTTTTTTCAGAACGCCCAAGATTAAACCAGTTAGCTTCAGAAATTTTAATCTTTCCTCAAGTGAATATGTAATCATCAGCAATAAAGTTCTTATGAAACCTGCCGGTTCGTATAGCGATCCTGTTAAAGCCTATGCTGAGTATCGTGCATCAGAAGCAGGTGGGTTGTATGATACGCTTGTTGCGGATATAGATCAGCTTTACAACCAGTTTAATTATGGTGAAGTTTCTCCGCTTGCCATAAAACGCTTCATGCGCTATCTGATCAATGGAGGTAATCCGAAATATTTATTCCTGATTGGTAAGGGACTTGATGTGCTGTATGGATATCATCGCAATCCATCGCTTTCCATATTAAAAGATTTGGTTCCAACAGCAGGTATGCCAGCATCAGACATTTATTTCACGGCTGGCCTTGGTGGAGATGCAAATAAATTTGAGCCTGCCGTACCTACCGGAAGAATTACGGCAAGCTCAGCACAAGATGTTGCAGCCTATTTGAACAAAGTAAAAGAAATGGAAGCCCGGCCATTTGACGATTTATGGCGCAAAGATCTGCTACACCTGAGTGGCGGAATTGCGCAGGGCGAACCATTAGAATTCAAACAGTATTTACAGGAATTTGAAGCCATTGCTGAAGGTTATTATTTAGGTGGAGATGTCACAGCAATTTCAAAGAGCAACTCCGGCTCAGAAATATTTAACATTTCTGATTATGTAAACAAAGGTCTTAATCTTATAACCTTATTCGGCCACTCATCGCCCGGGCAAAATGATGTTAACATTGGCTACGTAAGCGCACCGGATCTTGGCTACAATAACTCCGGCAAGTACCCGATGTTCCTGATTAACGGTTGTAACGCGGGCGATTTTTTTGCAACTACTACGCGTTATGGTGAAGATTGGATCAACACTCCTGCAAAAGGAGCTGTGGGTTTTATGGCGAACACCTCGTTTGGCGACAGAGTTTACTTGCGCGATTATTCACGTGCTTTCTATTCCATTGGCTATGGGGATTCAGTGTTCATCCATAAAGGAATTGGTGATATTCAAAAAGAAGTCGTCAGACAAACCACAAACAATGACAGTTATATATTAATGACAACCCAGGCGCAGCAGATGCTGTTGCTCGGTGATCCGGCTGTTGCTTTGTTTGGCGCGAACAAGCCGGATTATGAAATTAACAACACCCGTATTTCTTCAGAATCATATTCGGTTGAACCAATTACCGCATTAAGCGATTCATTTGCATTAAAGATCATTGTACGCAACTTCGGCCGTGCTAAAGAAGATACGTTGCAAGTAAGCGTTATCCGAACATTAAGCGATAACTCAACCGTAACCTACAATCAAACTTTTCTCCCGGTTCTGTATAGCGATACATTAACATTTAACATTCCGCGTGATGACAGGGGTTTTGGGAACACAACATTCACGATAGCAATTGATCCTCTGAATAAAGCACATGAGTTGAAGGAAGATAATAATACAGCCGAGTTCATTATGCTCATTCCCTTAAACGCTGCGCGTGGACTTTATCCGCAAGGTTTTTCAATTGTCAATTCATTAACAACTAACCTGATTGTTCAAAGCTCAAACCTGCTCGATGACACCCGGGATTTCATAATTCAACTCGACACTACGGATACATTTGACAGTCCGTTTAAGCAGGAGTTTACGGTTAATGGAAAAATCGCCACACGAGAAGTTAATTTGATTGCATCAGAAGATACGTTAGCGTATTACTGGCGCGTTCGTCTCGCGCAACCCTCAGATAATGAAAGCAGCGAATGGGCAATGACATCTTTTACTTATATCGAAGATGGTCCGGAAGGTTGGGCACAAGTACACTTTCCGCAATACGCGAGCAATGAGACAATTGGTCTTGTTAAAGATACTGAAGGCAGAAGACTTGAACTACAGGAAACGCTTACGGATGTTTCGATCAAAACATTAGGAGTAAATTATCCGGGCTATGTAACCCAAGCGGGAAGAACGTATCATCCTGAATTATCCGTTAAGGTTGGTGGCGCTGAATATCATCCGATCTCTATAATCAGTGCTACTCCCGGACTCGGCTGTCGCAAAAATTCGATCAATTTGATTGCGTTTAATAGAACAACAGCATTGCCGTACATGCCGATTGCTGTGCAGCACCCGGATGCCCGTGCTTGCGGAAAAAGACCGGAGATCATTACAAACTATTCATCGTCTGAGATTGCAAACGGTGATGGCAAAGACCTGATCCAATACATTACAAATGTGAATATGGGTGATTCAGTTATTTTGTTCTCACTTGGTAGCCCTCGATATAGTTCATGGCCAGGCTCAGTTTACACTAAGCTTGCCGAGCTTGGTATTTCATTAAGTCAGATAAGCTCGCTTGAAGAAGGTGAGCCGGTAATCATTTATGCACGTAAGGGCTCTGCTGCGGGTTCAGCTGTAATCAAACGAACAAGCGTAACACCAGCGGAATCACAAGCATTATCTGTAACGTCAACCATTACGGGTCGCTATGTTTCCGGTGAGATGAAATCTTCACTTATTGGCCCGGCAACCGCCTGGCAAAAAATTAGTGTTAAAACGGAGGTTTCTGAACTTCCGGTTACGGATGAATTTTCAGTTGATGTAATTGGTGTTTCCGCAGAAGGATCAAGGACTACACTTTTCGCAAACCTTGCTATAACCGAACTGAGCATTGCAGGCATTAATGCAAATGAACACCCGTACTTACAATTGATTTTTCATGCTACCGATGAGGTTAATCTCACATCGCCCCAACTTAAAAACTGGATTGTACAGTACACACCTGCACCCGAAGGCGTGCTTATGTATGATGGAGTTACTGAATCGCAAAGTTTAAAAGAAGGAGAGACTTTTACGAATCGGTATGGTTTTAAGAACATTTCCGGAAAACAATTCAGCGATTCGTTGCTGGTTCAGTACACAGTTTATAATAAAACGTTTGGAACATCCAATATCCGAACAAAAAGGATTTTTGCCCCGTTACCCGGAACAGAAACGTTATTTAACTTAACGTATGAAACGGAAAGTAAAGCCGGACTGAATGATGTACAGGTGTACGTTAACCCGCGTGTGCTGCCGGAATTATATTACGATAACAACGTGCTTGTACTATCGAATCTGCTGGCGGTACAAAGCGATGTATTCAACCCGGTGCTGGATGTTACCATTGATGGCCGCTATGTGTTGGATGGTGATTACATTTCAGCGAATCCAAACATAGTAATAAAAGTTTGGGATGAAAATCCGGTTAGGTTCCTGACGGACACGACAGGCGTTACGATATTCTTACGCTATCCTGAAACATCATTAACCACCCCTGTTTATTTCGATCGTGATGATATTCAATGGTTTCCGGCAACATCAACTTCTGACTTCCGAGTGGAGTTTAAGCCACTTAATCTTACGGAAGGAACGTATACATTACAAATTAATGCAGAAGATAATAATGGCAACCCGGGCGGAAGCGATCCGTATTTCGTAACCTTTGTTGTGCTGGCGGATAATTCAATTGTTATTGAACGTCCGTATCCCAATCCGTCTGAGCATGATGTATTTTTTAATGTAATCCTTACTGGTGATCAACAACCCGATGGCCTGTTTCTGGAGATCATGAATGCAAATGGTCAAACCATTACCACGTTTAGAAAGAACGGCTTATTCATTGGCACAAATGTGTTAACCTGGCAACGGCAAAACGCAGCCGGTGGAATTGTTCCAGATGGCATGTATCTCTACCGAATGATTTTGACGCGTAATGGTAAGCAGGTAAAGTCTGTGAATGGTAAGATTATTCTTCGTTAAGAAAGATTAATCCGTCTCTTTATATGTGTAGATATCAGAAAGTCCTCTGAGAATTTTAGCGAAGTCAATTTTTAAATCAATCAGCTTACCGGTTTTTACATCAAACACCCAACCGTGAACATCAATTCCGCGCTCGCGATACGCCTGCTGCACGTCAATGGTCTTTAATAGATTCACACATTGTTCCTGAACGTTTAGCTCAACCAAACGCTTATAGCGTACTTCTTCATCGAGAATGGCATTGAGTTCTTCTTTGTGAAGGCGATATACATCCTGAATATTGCGCAGCCATAAATTGATAATCCCTAAATCGGTTGATTCCATTGCCGCTTTAACACCTCCACAATAATAATGGCCGCATACCACGATGTGTTGAACTTTCAAATGCGCTACTGCATAGTTAATCACAGACATAATGTTCAGATCGCTGTTCACCACTAGGTTGGCGATATTGCGGTGAATAAAAACCTCACCCGGCTTTGCGCCCATCATTTCCTCGGCTGTTACACGACTGTCGGAACAGCCGATGTATAGAATTTCTGGTGACTGACCTTTCGATAGCTCTTTAAAATAATTTGGGTCAAGCCTAAGATGCTCTTCAATCCACTGTGAGTTTTCTTCTACGATTTTTTCAAATATCATAACCGTTTTTTTTTTTAGGATCGCAGCTAAACGGATTTTAAAATGTTACAGAATAACATTTTTTCTCCACGATGTGAAGACGTAGTATTCTCAAGTACTAAAAATTCGTAGCCAACGAATAGGCCAAGCTACGATTTTTTATTCAGAATGATAATTGAATATTGATAACCTTATTTCAGGCTTGCTTGTGTTGGGTTTGATGTTATTGTAACCAGCACTTTCCCTTCTTTCATTAAATCTGATGCATAAAATAGTGACAGTTGTTTTCCTTTCAGCTGTTTTTGAATCGCGGTAATATCTTTTACCGGAATAATCATCTGTGCAGAAGCGCCTGGATTGATATCTGTAAACTTCCATACTTTTAAAACTTGGTGATTTTCTTTTATCGAGATCGTTCTGTTAGTTCCAGTTTTTCCGCAGTGATTAAAACTAACTTTTAATTGATCTGTTGCTCCGGCCATTGAGAGATCAACGGTTTTAGTTTCTTTATCACGAAAAAGGAATTGCTGGACAACAAGTGTTTTGCCAAGGTAAATTTCAAAACTGTCACCTCCGCGAATCGTAAAGGCCATCAACGAAGCAACAAGTGTAATCGCGAACACGAGCAGGGCAGTTCTGTTTCTGATAAGATTTTTCATATTAATTGAATTTAAGTTGAACATGGGAAGAGTTTCAATGCATGAATCAACGCAATTCAAAAACGATAGAAGCGTAGCCTTGATGGACTGTTAAATTTTCTTGACGAAATGAGGTGTTTGACTTATCGACCTGAAGCCGATACAACAGGCTTCATCACTACTGAAAGGAAGCGACCAAAATCAACATCGATGTAGGATATTCTTCCAGTATTGAATCCAACTCCGACTCCACCACCCATGCTCACATTGCTGATACCAAAACCCGATAAGGTAATGTATCGCGCAGGTTTGTTTTGAGCCCATGTTACCCAAACTGCTTGACCGGTCATTCCCCCTTTGCTGACTTTGATTTCTTGACCGCGTGTGTTTTCCTTTTTATAATATGTAAAAGGCGGAAGCTCAAGTCGCATATTATTAACCTTGCACGACACAATCTTGTCCGGACTATCACTCCCAAATACGTAAACAGTATTTGTTGGCTGATGCTGGAAAATACTTTTCTTCATCAGTGAATCAGCGTAATAAAAGTCTAGGATAATTCGTAGTACATTTTCTTTATAATCGAATTCTGTAATACGATAACAGTTTGCACCCAGTTCGCTTGCCCGGTTTCTGGCAAATGTGTAGAGGTTTTCAAGTCCTTTTCGGTTATCACTTGCTTGAATGAGCGCAACATGCGTGAGTTTTTCTATTGCAATTTGATCTTCGATATACAGGAACACATCCAGTATATCAGCCCGGCTACTGTCAAACTTTTGCAGAACCTCCATGTCCTGTGCAGAAGCAGATAGAATTGAAAGACAGAACAGCAACAAAAAAATACTTTTCATGGCGTAAAGATACGCATTCATGCGTATCGCTCAGTACTACTGCTGATCAATCCAGCGTTTAGTAGCTTCTGCCAATTCGGGAATGAAATCACGTTTGCCTGATTTGAAAGAATGGTCTGCACCTTCAAATAATTCAAGCGTAGCCTTCTTCAGCTTACCAGAAACTTGTTTGATTAGTTTGAGATCCGCTAATGCATCTCTCGTTCCTTGCAGAAAAAGCATAGGTACTTGAACAGTTTTTAAATGATCACCTCGTTCGATACTAGGCGCTCCAGCCGCATGCAGCGGAAAACCATAAAATATCAGCCCGTTTACAAAATCCAGATTATTTTTTGACAAACATTGTGATGACATACGACCGCCAAAAGATTTGCCTGCGCCAAAGATTTTAGTCTTGGGAAATAGCTCATGCGCTTTTGTTAAAACTATCTCCACTGTTTTCGTGGCTACTGCCGGAACATCAGGTCGCTTCCTTCCATTTTCCATATAGGGAAAATTGTACCGTAACGTACCAATACCTTTCGCAGCCATCGATTCAGATAAATCAATCATGAATTTATGATTCATTCCTGCGCCTGCTCCGTGTGCCAGCACAATCAATGTTTTCATTTTAGGAGGCTCTATCAATGCTGCCGAAACAGCACCAATGTTTTCGGAAATGGTAATTTTTATATTTTTCATTGGAAGGAATATTGCGTACTGCGAAGTTGAAGATACGCAAAAACGATTATGCATGCTGAAAATTCAGAGGCATTCTTAATCAATTTCGGGGTATTCTTTATCAAACTTTAAAAATAAACCCGAGTAAATATTTTCTTCTACCGGAATAGCGTTACCTTTTACCACCCACGTTGTTTATGTCTTTGTCGTTTCAAAACCTTGTCAAGGCTATAATCTTTGAGAAAAAAGATTTTATCCTTTCGAATACACAGTACAAGCGTATTCTTCTTACTGGCCAGTTGAGCCTGATCTCATTCACAGCATGTTTGCTTTATATCGCCTTTGACCTCGCGTTTGGGATTTACTATGCGTGGCCATACCAAGCTGCGTGTGCGCTAATTATTATGGTCGGTTGGTACTGTAACCGTATCGGGAAACATGCACTGGGAATTATGATTGCAGGTATTGGTATTAACCTTACTGTGTTTGTTTTTTCCAGCATTGAACACATTAGCACAGGGCTTTATATGTTTTACATGACTATCGCAATTGGTGCTTTCGCAATTTTTGGTCATGAAGACAGACGGAAAGCGATGTTCATTGCCGCGCTTTCCATTGTATTCTTTTTCCTGACACTGTTTACGAAGCTTGATTTTCTGCCGCGTAGTACGCATGGTGAAACATATGTCAGAATTAACCTGGTTTTTAATTTCCTGGTGAGCTGTATCGCTTCTTTGCTGATCATCCGCTTTATGCTGGCCATTCATCATCGGTCCGAAACTTCGCTGATCGAAAATGAGAAAAAGATTGTAGCCCAAAACGAAGAACTAACGAAGATTAACAGTGAACTCGACCGGTTTGTATACAGTACTTCGCATGACTTACGTGCACCGCTAAGCTCTATTCGCGGGTTGATTTTGCTAACGGAGCGTGAATCTGACCCGAGTGAGATGAAGCAGTACATCGCCATGATGAAGACACGCGTAAACAACCTCGATAAATTCATCACCGACATTTCTGATTATTCCCGCAACAGCCGCACCGAAATTGTTAAAATCAGTACACCTGTAAAAAAAGTTATCCGCGATGTACTCGAAAATCTCCGGTACTATCCTGGATCAGATAGTGTAAAGATCGAGTTGAATGTACCCGATGAACTGCTCATCGTGACGGACCCTATGCGGTTGCAAATGGTTTTAGGTAACCTGATATCCAATGCTTTCAAGTATTACGATCCCGATAAAGAAGATTGCTACATAAAAATTTCAGTCACGTGCGAAGATGCCTTGCTGAATCTTATAATTGAGGATAATGGTATCGGAATCTCACCAGAGCTTGTACCGCGCATCTTCGATATGTTTTTTCAGGCACATGAAAAGTCAACCGGCTCAGGACTTGGATTGTACATCGTGAAAGAAACGGTTCAAAAATTGGGTGGAACAATTGCTGTTGAATCTGCGGTGAACATCGGGACAAAGTTTACCGTGAAATTATTCGTGAATTAAAAAACCTGAAGTTTTTATAATGCTTTTAGCACATGGATAAGCTGCTCTTGTAAATCAAGCGTATCCTTATAAATAATCTGAAAGTCGCTAATACCTGCAACAGTGGTTGAGTGTTCCGCGCTTTCTTGGCGAAGATAAACAATAGGCTTATTCTTTGCTTTTGCATAGCCAACTTCTATTCCAATACCAATTCCTTTATCGGAAGTTTCAGCCAGGAGCAGATCGCACTGGTCAATATCAGTTATTGCTTGTTGCATCATTTGCCGTTGCTGCGTTGAATCAAATTTGTAGTGATCAACAAACACAAGCGGTATGATTTTTAAATCTTTTAATGTGTTTATGATGGTTTGTATCTCCCGATCCAGAGACTTCCTTTTATTGAAACTGACTGAGATATAAGCTTTCATAACATGATAGCTTGTTAAACTATTCTTTTCTTACGAACCCATCCGCCTAACAGAGATGCAGGCGCAAACAGGAAGATAGCCGCTACCTGCGTGTAGTGATTCCCCGAAGATTTGAAAAAAGAGAAAGCTGCAAACCCTGCCAAAATAAACGCCAGGATATAGTTTACGGTAAGCGATTTTGTTCCGGAAATCCAGTGCGCAGTAAAACCTCCAAGAAATGAAAACACTAAACCAAATGATATCGTCAACAACGCAACTCCTAACGTTGGATCGGCATGTGCGTCAATACCGGAAAGTTGAAAAAGCAATACTGCACTGATGACGAAGATAGCATAGCCAGCGATAACACCTAATGTAGTTCGGAGTATTTTCATGGATACAAAGATGTGATTTTGTTTGATTTGTTGAAACTTTACCTGCCTCCACGGTAAGCCACTTTCTTTATGTTTACGATGTTATCCCGTTGATGTTTTGCTTAACAAATTCAGTCGTAATAATTTTGGCAAATTCATTACTCAGGCTTGCCAATGCAGTTTCATGGATCAGTTCAGCGGTAAAATTTTGACCATCCATGCCTTTTTTGTTGAAGGTTGCAGTTGCATCTGAAACAAGGAAAGTTTCGTAGCCTAAATTTCCAGCCATCCGGGTAGTGGTTGAAACGCAATGGTCAGTTGTTAATCCCACAATAATAAGCTTATTAATTTTTGTCTTGTCGAGTTGTTGTTTCAGTGTTGTACCAATAAATGCGCTGTTCACATTTTTTTTAATTACGGGTTCGCCATCCAGAGGTTTAACGATATCTTTAAACGCATTTCCGGGATGCGTTTCATAAAGCAAGGATGTTGGAGTAGTAGAACAGTGCTGAATGTGAAAAATGGGCAGCTTATTTTCCCGCCAGATTTTCAAAAGTTCAGCAGCCCTGTTTTCTGCATCTGGATTATTTCGTTGTCCGCCCCAATACACTACATCGTCAAATCCTTTTTGAATATCAATCAACAATAGGGCAGGATTATCATTTTTTGAGAGACTCATGTATACATTATTGCTTTTAAGATTGTGGTAAATGTTAGTCCAACGTTTGGTTGTGCGAAAAAACAAAGTAAGAATTATTCATTAAACCCCACTTCATCTAGATGAATAGCTGTTACTGTAAAATCGTTATGAATTAAGTTCTTATTTCAAGGCTCCTTGAAGCACTTTATAGTTCATATTTGAATTTTCTAAACTTCATATTTGCAGAACACCGAGATATGAGCAAAGAGATCTCACGTTAGCAGAGTCGTTAGATAAGGATGCTGAACCGGAATCTTATCGGATTAGAAAGAAATGAGTATTTTGTGAGACCTTACCTCACGTTCATGAACACAAAGCCCCACGTATACCTAACTACCTTAACTCCGCTTAGAGGTATAGCAGCGTTGCTCGTAGTGATCTTCCACGCAAACCTGATGCTCGCACAGTTTATGCCAGTAGATATAACCGGACTTATTGATCTTGGGTGGCTGTGGGTAGATTTCTTCTTTATTTTGAGCGGGTTTATTATGCTATATGTATATGGCACAAGCTTTCAAAATTCAGTTACACTATCAAATTTTAAAAAGTATATCGGGGCGAGGTTTGCCCGGGTGTATCCGCTCAACATTTTTACGATGCTCATTGCCTTGGCGCTCGTACTTTATATAAGGGCAATAGCGGATGGATTGGATCCTTTTTTTGAGGACATGTTTAACCTTTGGGGTGCTCCGGCATCTGTTCTGTTTTTGCAAGGTATGCACCTGTTCAGCACTGCACCGTTGAATACGCCTTCGTGGTCGCTTAGTACTGAGTGGTGGATGTACATGCTCTTTCCGTTTTTTGTTCCGTTGTTTTCCAGAATGAAGCTGCCTGGAAAAATCATTACGCCATTGTTACTTCTGATAGGCTACATTATTTTGATGTATGTCATTGGACCAATTACAGGTCCGTTCAAGGGAAACTATACACTTGACATTGTTTCTGATTTTGGTTTTATCCGTTGCGCACTTGGTTTTTTCCTGGGGATGTGGATCTATATTCTGTATGACAGCAAAGCCTTATATTCTTTTATGCGGTATGATTCAGTCTTTTTGCTGTTGTTCTGCGCTATCCTTGCTGCGATGCATTTTCGCGTACACGCATTGGTGATTGTGGCACTGTTTGGCTTTGGAATTTTAGCTGCAGCATACAATCAAGGCAGTGTAAAAAAAGCTCTTGACACGCGTCCGCTTCAGCGGTTAGGCGATTGGTCTTTTTCCATTTACATGGTGCACATTCTCATCATTTTTTGCTTTTGGATCATTGACCTGCGAGAAGATCCAAAGATGTTTTCCGATTTCATGAAACTGGTTACTCGCCCACCGGATTATCACCTTGGGCTTGTGAGGCTATCTATTCTTTTGCCGCTCACGCTGGTGCTATCTGCGCTCACATATTATTTAGTAGAAATTCCTTCCCGGAATTATTTGAATAAAAAATTCGGTAAAAAGATTTCTACACCTCAGGCATAAAAAAACGCCTCCACTTAGAAGGCGTTTTTTTGTTTTATACATCTATAGAAGCTTCATCAATGATCAACAGCTACATGCTGGCCACCTTCGATGTGACCGTTTTTCATTCTTCTGCGGTACGCAATTTTTGTGATCGCAACGTAGAGAACCGGAACAACAAAGATCGCGAGCGAACTGGCCGCCACCATGCCTCCGGCAACTGTCCAGCCGATTGTCTTACGAGCTTCTGCACCGGCACCGCTTGAGAATGCGAGGGGCAATACACCTAAAATAAACGCAAGCGAGGTCATGATGATCGGGCGCAAGCGTAAGCGAACGGCTTCGAGTGTTGCTTTGATAACGTCCATGCCTTCGTCCACACGTTCTTTGGCGAACTCAACAATCAGAATTGCATTTTTTGCAGCCAAACCAATGAGCGTGATCAGCCCAATCTGCGCATAAATATTATTTGTTAACCCGGGCAGGAATGTTAAGGTTATGATCGAACCCAACGCTCCAATCGGAACGGCAAACAGTACAGAGAACGGAACCGACCAGCTTTCATACAATGCAGCCAGGAACAGGAACACAAACACGATTGAAATCGCGAAGATGATACCAGTACTTGATCCGGCTGAAATTTCCTCGCGGCTCATACCTGAAAATTCATATGAATAGCCTGCCGGCAAAGTCTGAGCTGCAACTTCTTTAAGTGCTTCGATGGCCTGACCCGAACTATAGCCGGGTTTGGGGGCACCCATAATCTCGGCTGTCCGGTATAAATTGTAATGTGGAATTACCGCAGGAGTTTCAATCATCTTACTGGTGATCAATGCGCTCAGTGGAACCATGCTGCCAGCACTATTACGTACGCGATAGTTACCGATGTCGGCAATATTTTTCCGGAACGAAGTGTCTGCCTGCGCCATTACCCGGAAGTTACGGCCGTACAAGTTGAAATCATTCACATAACTACTACCCAATAAGGTAGATAATGTACTGTATGCTTCAGCAACATTTACGCCCAGCTTCTTTGCTTTCTCTTTATCTATGTCAATCTGGTACGTTGGCGTACGGGCTGTAAAGAATGAATATGCAAGACCAATCTCCGGCCGCTGACGCAATGCGCCCAGGAATTTCTGAACATTGCCTTCAAACTGATTAATGTTATCGATAGAGGTTGTTTGCTGCAATTCAAACGTGAACCCGGCAGATTGTCCGAGACCTGGGATGGCCGGAGGTGCAATTGCTCGGACTTGCGCTTCTTTTAGATCGGCTGTACGTTTCTGAATCTCACCCATGATCGCCTGAACGCTTTCTGTTTTCAGATCACGATCGTCCCAATGTTTCAGGGCAACAAACACAGTTCCTACATTTGATTTGAACGAGAAGTTAAGCACGTTTAATCCGGCAATACCACCGGCAACGCTTACAGCCGGAATGGATTTGATCCGTTTTTGTAACTCGAGCATCATGGCGATGTTACGGGTAGTCGAAGTTCCTTCCGGCATTTCGTAGGTTACGAAAAGACGTTTCTCATCTTCGGTTGGAATGAATCCGCCTGCTTTGTTCTTGAACAGGAAGAAAAGTCCCACAAACAATACAACCATCATCACAAGTACATAGGGCGTTTTTCTTATCCACGACCGCACGCCACCGGTATACGAATGCGCAAGCTTATCAAACCCGCGGTTGAAGGATGCAAAGAACCGGTCAATAAAATTTTTCTTATCCTCACTGTTCGAAGGCTTAAGCAACAGCATACACAAGGCAGGCGTTAAGGAAAGCGCTACAAACGCAGAGATGAGCACCGACACGGCAATGGTAATGGCAAACTGCTGATAAAGCTTGCCGACAATGCCTGGTACAAACCCTACCGGCACAAATACTGCGGCAAGAATTAACGCAATGGCAATTACAGGACCAGTAATTGACTTCATGGCGCGGAGCGTTGCTTCTTTGGCAGAAAGCTTATGCTCGTCCATGTTGTGCTGTACAGCTTCCACCACCACGATCGCATCATCCACCACAATACCAATCGCGAGCACGAAGGCAAACATGGTAAGTGTGTTAATTGTAAACCCGAACGGGATGAAGAAAATGAACGTACCAATCAACGATACGGGAATCGCGAGAATCGGAATTAACGTTGCGCGCCAGTTCTGTAAAAACAAGAACACAACAATAATTACCAGGATCAACGCTTCCACAAGTGTGATCAATACTTCATGAATCGATACTTCAACAACAGAAGTTGTTTCAACAGGGATCAGGTAATCTATGTCTTTGGGGAAAGTTTTTTTCATCTCCGCAAGCGCATTCAATACACCCTGGTTTGTCTGGATCGCATTAGCACCGGGCGCGAGGTACAAGAGCATGAATGCACACCGCTTGCCGTTCACAAATGCATTGTTATCGTAATTGAATTTACCCAGCTCCACGCGGGCAACATCTTTTAAGTACACCATGTTTCCGGTTTGCGGATTGGTTCGTACCACGATGTCTTCAAAATCTTCTTTCTTATTAATGCGGCTATTGGTAACAACGTTATATTCAAAGGCCTGCACGTTAGGCTGTGGATTGCCACCGACTGTACCAGGAGCTACCTGTAAGTTTTGTTCTGTCAGTGCAAGGGTTACTTCGGCAGGTGTCATGTTAAGACTCGCGAGCTTTTCCGGATTGAGCCAGATACGCATTCCAAAGTCATCGCCTCGTGTGATGATATCACCCACACCCTTCACGCGCATTAAAGCATCTTTCATGTAGATATTTGCATAGTTTCCAATAAACGTTGCATCGTGCGTGCCTTCGGGTGAATAAATAGCAAGCGCCATGAAAATACTTGGGTTACGCTTGCGAACGGTGAGTCCTAATCGTTTTACCAGTTCAGGCAAGGTTGGCTCAGCAACACTCACCCGATTCTGAACATCCAATGTGGCAATGTCGATGTTGGTTCCAATATCGAACGTAACGGTAATGCTGCTTTGGCCGCTGCTCGTACTGTTGCTCGACATGTATGCCATACCCGGCACACCATTTACCTGAGTTTCAATAGCAGTAGTTGTGGTTTGTTCGACCGTTTGCGCATCGGCACCGCTATAAATACCGTTGATGGATACTGTTGGCGGAGTAATGTCGGGATATTGCGAGATGGGTAATGTTGTCATTGCAATCAGGCCGACAAGGACGATCACCACCGAAATTACGATGGATGTGACCGGCCGTTTTATAAATACATCTGAGATCATTAGTCTATTATATAGAGTAGGAGGTTAATTATTTTACGGCCGGAGTTGTGCCGGGTGCCGAAGCTGCTGGAGGATTAGCGTTGATAACAGAACCTTCGCGCAGATTTTGAACACCCTCGGTCACGATGGTTTCGCCTTCTTTCAATCCTTCACGGATGATCACATTCTTACCAATCTGTTTACCCAGCAACACTTTACGCTGCGTTACTTTATTATCCGCTACTGTTACGTAAACAAAGAATTCCCCAAGCTGTTCCGTAATGGCTTTGTAGGGAATGAGTATAGATTTATCCGCGGAAGCTGTCAACACGCGAAGCTGGCCGCTCATACCGGATCGTAAGGTATGGTCGGGGTTCGGAAAAGTTAAGCGCATCTTAATAGAGCCGGTGTTCTGATCAACCGCGCGGTCGATTACAGAAATTTTTCCGGGTAATGCATATTGCTGACTGCCAAACGCTAACCTAAAGGTTGAATCATTCTTCACCACTTTTTTAGCTTGTAATTGGGTGAACGCAAAGATCTCACGCTGATCCACAGCAATGTCAACCGCGATTGGATCGTCTGATGAAATTGTGTTCAATAAAGTTTGTCCGGCAGATACGGCTGCACCTAATCGAACATTGGATAAGCCAATCGTTCCATCAAACGGAGCAACGATTGTGCTGTAGCGAACATTGGTTTGTACACTGCGTACGGTAGCACGCGAAGCTTCCACTTGCTTTTGGGCTGCGGTGTAAGCTGCTTCGGCATTATCAACTTGCTGTTTTGCGATGGCATCACTTTTCGCCAGCTCACGGTAACGCTCAACATCTTTCTGTGCTTTCACAAAATTTGCTTCAACAACTGCAAGGTTAGCCTGTGCTTGCTGATAGGTTGCTTCAACTGCCTGTTGATCGATCGAATAAAGCTTCTGACCTTTTTTTACTTTTTCACCTTCGGTGAAATGTATAGCGGTAATGTATCCGTTTACCTGCGCGCGTAATTCGGTTTCATTGAGTGCGCGTACTGTAGCAGGATATTCATCATAATACGATGCCGAGGCAACGGTTACTGGCACTGTAATTACATTCACGGGTGGCGGACCTTGTGGAGCTCCAGCCTGTTGATCTTTATTCCCGCAGGCTGATACGATAATGATCAGGACTGCACTTAGGAAACTTGATAGTTTGGTTAATGACATATAAAGAGAGGTTATTGAATTAATAATTGATTTGTCCGAGTGCGCGTTGTACATCCATTTTACTGGCAAGCACTTGGTATAAAGCATTGAAATAATTGATACGGGTTCGTTGCAAGTCAGTTTCAGCAACCGTTACATCCAGATATGCGCGAATGCCATTGCGATATTGAAGCTGAATTACTTCATATACCTCAGTTGCCAGTTGAACATTTGCCTGTAAGGTCAGGTAATTGTTCAGACTGCTCTTATACGCTGCGAGTGCGCGCGTGTATTCAGTGTTTAAGGTGTTTTGCAAATTGAAAAGATCCCAATCGATGCGCTTGAGTGTAAGTCTTTGTTCCTGGATTCTGTTGTTTCTCTTATTCCCTTGGAAGACTGGTAACGTTAATGTTGCTCCTACATATGAATTTGGAAAATTGTTATTATATAGATTATTGAAATCATCGTTGAGGTAATTCAGGATATAAGCTCCAAATAAGTTAGCCGATGGCAGATATGCCCATTTTGTATACTTCACATTCATCCGCTGAAGTTCTTTTTGAGTATACAGAATACGGTAATCAATATGTTGCTTGATGTTCATTTCCTGAAGCGTATCAAGCAAAGCCTCCTGCTCCATTTGCAATGTATCATATTGGATATTTAAGTCGCCAACTTGTCGATACCCCATTAATGTTTTGAGGTATTCCTGTTTATACTTAAATAATTCTTCATTTGTCTTGAGCGTGGCTTGTGCATTCTTTAACAAAATTGTTGCCCGCTTATAGTCTGTTTTATCCGCGACACCGGCATTATACTGAGCAGTAGCATCCTTTAAGCTGCGCTGCAACCGGGTGATGTCCTCCTGGCCGATCTTGATTTGCTGAAGCGTGGCCAACAAATCATAAAAAGCTTTGGTGACATCTACCACAATATCAATCTTGGTGCGCGAAGTAACCTGCCCGGCTTGTAGTCTAACGGTCGATGCCGTTTTGCCTGCGAGCAGTACATCGCGGTTGAAGATGGTTTGTGTTCCGTTGGCCTGTATGTTAGAAGTATTGAATACACCAAACCGTACTTCGTTGCCTCCGATAATGTTGACAGGGAGATCAAAGTTGCGTTGATAGTTGGCAGCCAGATTAATTTGTGGATACCAATCTGCCAAGCGACCTTTAATATTTTGTTCGGTAATTTGTTGATCGAGCTCAGCTTGCTTAACAGTAGGCTGATGTTCCAACGCATAGCTTACAACGTTTTCCAGTGTTGCGGTTTGCAGTAAACTGTCCGTCTGCGCTATGCTGGATAAGGGTGATAAAAGGATTATGCCAAGCAGTAATCCGGGTAATTGTGTTCGGTTTGTTGATCGCATAAAAAAATTAAGGTGGTCTGAAAATGGGGTTTTGTTATTTACTTTTTGTTACAAAAGCTTCATCCTTGAAGATGGTGTGGAAGATTACATCCCTGCGCTCTTGTAGGAATTTCCGATAGGCTGTATCGCTCATGCCATGAATATTCTGAATGATATTCTTGGCAAGCAGCGGATAGTTGCACATCGCAGAAAGGTTAAGCATGAAATGTTCGGGTGAAATGGGTGCAATGTTTCCGTTTTCAATTTCTTCGTTCAACTGATCTTTGATCAATTCGCTGGAACGAAGCTTGTCTTTAAAACAAAGCATTTTCACTTTTTCAGGATTGCGGGCGATCTCAGAAATAATGAAATTCTCGATGTAGGGGTATTTCATTCCATGATCTAGGATGTTTTCGATGTACGCAGCAATTTTTTCCCGGAAGGGCATTTCTGACGTGAGAATTGGGCGAACCCGAGCCTTCTTTTCGGTAACGATTTCCTCCATCAGTGTATCGAGCAATTGCTCGCGCGAGCGGAAATAGTAGTGGATAAGGGCCCGGTTAACCCCGGCCTCATCGGCAATTTCCTGCGTAGTTGCGTTTAAAACGCCTTTTTGGAAGAAGAGAATTTTTGCCGTTTGGCGGATTAGGTTCTCTGTTTGTTCGGTGCTCAAGACTTGACTTTTCTGTTTAACAGAATTGTTAACGCCTCAAAGCAGTGAAAAGGTTCACGATATTCGAAAAAAACTGATAGACGGTTAAGAAATAATTTATGCCATCGTTTGCAATGGGATGGAAGTAAGAGGTGTTAAGGAATTGTTATTGGTGGAGGTGGGGGTTTGAGGTTCGAAGTTGAAGTTCGAGGTTTATGAACGTGGTTGAAAGTTCGATTTTCGAGGTTTGAACCTTAACCTCTAACTTCTAACAAATTTTTACTGATTTAGGTCCCGGGCTTTTTGAAGATGTTGTTCGAGCATGGGCAGTGTGCGCTTGGCGAAATCGCGAATCTCAGGATCTGTGGATTGGCTAGCGCGCTTAAATTCAGCGATATCCCGTTTATGATCCTTGATGATCATTCTGCGAAACCTTCTTTCAAAAGTTTCACCGGAAGATGCTTTTAATCTATTAAGGCCTTCTGTTTTTTCTTCACTGATTACTTCTGACAACGCAATATCTTTTGAAGCGGCCAGTGCTTTGATTTCTTGCATAAGTTTGTTCTGGTCGCGCATCATCAGCCTTCCATACTGCTGATATTTATTGTTAGTTCCTTTTTCAGCAGCTAGGTTTCCTTCAGCCCAATCCATCATCCGCGCATCGGCCATTTCTAATAAAAACTTCTTGTCTTCGCTGCTGATGGTAGATGAATCCTCACCGGCTAATGTCATGTAAGCTAAGCCTCCAATAACAATCAATACAACTGGCAGACCATATTTGACTACTTTTTTCATTCTTGAAACCGTTACGTATTAATCCTATACAAGCGAAAGGCCAGAATTTCCCATCAAATTCAGTGTCATTTCCAGTGTGAAAGTTAAATACTGTTGATCCTAGGCCACAGATCCGCAAAAATGGTGGAGTCCTTTCACCCCAATTGCTTGCTATAACTCTATTTCCAGTGCCGAAATCTTTTGCTGTGCTTCCTTCTTCCCTAACGAATAGGAGATTTTATACATTTCCAACGCTTCACGTTTCACAAATTTTCGCCTTGAGGAGGTGCTTACATTTTGGGCAAGAGAAGTCAATGTTTCGGCTTGCTTAAAATACAGATCGGCTGTAGCTAGATTATTTTTAGTGTGCACTTCCTCCATAGTTTTTTGAAGCACTACAATATCCTGTTGGCAATTTTTTACAAAGGCGGCCAGCGTTGAATCCTTCCGTTGAATAGTAAGACTTCTGGTATTAACCGGTGAGGATTGTTTTTTTACTTCAGCTTCAAGTTTAGCGATTTTTTCTGTGCGTGCTTCAATATCAGCCTGTAGCGCAAGGATAGAAGCAGCCATCGTATTCACATACTTGATGGATTTTTCCATCTGATCCATTTTCAGATTAATATCCTTAACGTATTCATTAATATCGCTTAACCGGGCAATATTGTTTTTGTCTTCTGTTTCGTCCCCAACGTTGGAATTTGTAACGCTGCGGCTTGCATCAATAGAATCTAGCAAGGCTTTTACCTGCTGCGAATCCATTAAAGCTTGCTTTGTTAGTTCCAGTTCTTGGTTGACAGAATCAAGTTGTCTTTCAAGCTTTTTGTTCCCATCCGTATCACCCGATTGACAGGCTGATAAGGCTAATAATGCCGTTAATATGATTTTATTCAGATTACCAACGTTCATATACTTTACTTCAATTAATTTTTATCCTACTAGACAAATTTTGCGCCTGAGGGATCAATAAAATTCCTAAAACGTTTAAAATGAGTCCTTTTAAGGTTTTTTTGAGCATCTATTAATCGGTAAATGTGGAAGTCAGTCCACACTTTCTACACCATTTCTGTTAAAAAGTGCAGCAAATGACAGTTCGTCACGACTTGTCATAGGTATAGTATTTGATTTGTGTATCCTGAATTAACGAGGAGGAATTGTGAGAGAAAACTATTTTCCGCATCTGTTGCTAGGCAGCAAGCTGCGGCATGATCGTCAACAAAGAATTAACGAGTCGGTTGATAGCCAGGCAAGTTTTGATGACTTATTTAAATTGATTTTTAATCATGAGAAGCTGGTTGCGCAACGCGCGATCCGGGCAATTATGGATATAATGAAGATTCATCCGGAATTCTTGCAAAGCCACCGCGAGCAAGTGCTAACGGTTTTAAGAAGTCCGGATCACAAAGAAATCAAAGGCTACATTATTCAATTGATTCCGAAAATTGAGCTTAATCCGGTGGAGCTCGAAAGTGTCTGGCATGTTATCACGTACATGGCGTTAAATCAAAACGAACAGAAAACAATTCGTGTGCACGCATTGCAAAGTTTGTACGAATTAACATCTCTGCAGGCTACGTTGGTTTATGAACTTCAGGATACACTCAATGCGTTGACCTATGATTTAACGCCATCCATTCAAGCAAAAGTTTTGAAGCTGCGGGGATTGCTGAACAAACTTAAGATTACAGCTTAAAACTTATAGATTACAGCTTAAAACTTATCTAATTGCTTTGCGGATTGCTGGTGCAACCACAGTTCCAAACAACTCAATCGCGCGAAGTATCTTGTCATGTGGCATTGTTCCAACACCAATCTGCGCGAGGAAGCGTGTGTGCTTGAACAATTCATATTCATACAGAATTTTATCAATCACTTGTTGTGGGCTTCCCACGAGTAATGCACCGTGCGGTTCACGCATGGCTTCGTAATGTTCTCGTTGCATGGGTTGCCAACCGCGTTCCTTACCAATACGGGTCATTACATCTGCATATGCAGGATAGAATTCATCAGCCGCTTGTTGCGATGTATCAGCAATATAGGTATGGGAATTTATACCCACCTGAAGCGTGGCTGTATCATGTCCAAGTTGTTGTGATACATCGCGATAGTATTTAACATAAGGTGCAAAACGATCAGGTGAGCCACCAATAATTGCCAGCATCATAGGAAGCTTCAAGGTTGCTGCACGTTGCACGGATTCAGGTGTTCCTCCGATAGCGATCCACACGGGTAATGGATTTTGTACCGGTCTTGGATAAATACCAAGATTGTTTATCGGGGCTCTATGTTTCCCTTTCCAGGTAATTTTTTCTTCTGAGCGGATCTTTAACAGAAGCTCAAGTTTTTCGGAGAATAGTGTGTCGTAATCATTCATACTATATCCAAACAATGGAAATGACTCGGTGAATGAACCCCGCCCGGCCATAATCTCAGCGCGGCCATTGGATAACGCATCAACAGTAGCAAAATCCTGGAACACACGTACCGGGTCGTCCGAGCTTAATACTGTTACTGAACTCGATAGGCGAATTTTTTTTGTTATTGCCGCCATCGCACCCAAGATCACAGAAGGTGAGGATGCTGCATAATCGGGACGGTGATGTTCACCCACAGCAAACACATCCAATCCGACTTGCTCTGCCAGCTTTACTTCTTCAATAAGTTGATTGATCCGTTTTTCAGCTGTTATTTTTTGCCCCGTGATTGGATCGGGTGACATGTCGGCAAAAGAAGAAATACCTAATTCCATAAGTTATGGTTATGAACGACTAACGAAATGTTAAAAACGGAAGTTCCTTATCAGAGTATATCAAAAATCACGGTAAGCTGTAGCGTGATGGCAATTAACAGGCAAACAATCCAGCCCCAGAACCAATAAATTGAAACGGCTGATTGTTTAACTGCGCGATAGTATAAGAAGACCATGATCAGCACGGAGAATGCAACAGAAATAATCATTGTGCTGAATCCCCAGGTTGTTGGAAGGAAGTAATAAATCAATAATGCAGCCGAGCCGATCAAACACACAAATCCGATATTTTTAATAAAACTCCACCGCTGTTCTTTCAACACAATTACGGCTGCGATTATTTGAATTGCCCATTTTGCTCCGGCAATGGTTCCGGAAAGAACCATGAGCTCAACGCTTTCGTACAGCCAGAATTTACGGGCAATGAACCACGTAGTGAGAATGGTTCCGAATAAAAAATAAAGTACTGCCAGTGCAATTGACCTTCCTGTGCTCTCTGATTTCATTGTGAAAATTAAAGGACACAATCTACGGCTGGAATTCCAATTTGATAACTGGATTGTGAAAATAAAAAAAGGAGCTGTCGGTAAGACAACTCCTATATTGGTTAAGCATTGAAAGCTGCTTTGAACTCGCTGGCAAAATCTTCAAGCTTCGTTTTGCTGAAAGCGGGTTTATTACGCTGATAATCTTCCAGTAATTTTCCGCTGCGCTGTGCTGCTCCCATTTCAACATAGCCTTGAGCATGTGTTGGCGGTAAGCCTCCATCTTGCAGGCCTTTTAATAATTGCTCATCGGTAAACACGACCCAAGGAAACTTTTTACCAACAGCATTACCTAATACTTCAACAACTTCATTTCCGGTTCGCTCATCACTGACAATGTAGCGTACAGAATTTCCGGTAAAACTCAGGTTTGATAATTCTTCGAGTGCTGCTGCAGCAATATCCTGTGGTGCAACGAGTGCAATCTTTTGATCGCCATAGTTTGCGCCCATAATGCCAGCGTGTTTGAGCATGGGGAGTTGCGCGAGGAAGTTGTAATAAAAGAATGTCGGGCGCAAGTGCTTTACCTGAATGCCCTTCAACGCATTCAACTCTTTTTCAAAAACATTAATTACATCGATAGGCCCGGTGCCACTTCCAATATGTGCACCTACACTACTTAGATTAACAATGTATTTAATAGTTGTGTTATTCGTTAACGCTTGAATGTAATTACGAACGACTTCAAGTTGAGAGGTTTTCCAGTCATTCGTTTGCCATATAGGCGGCACCATCGTGTAAACAACTTCTGCGCCTGCGAAGGCTTTCTTCACAAACGCTGCATCGAATAAAGAACCCACCAGAGCTTTTGCCTTAAGTGATTCAATCGCCTTTACTTTATCGTTACTGCTCGTGATAACGGTGACTTCTTTTCCTGCTTTTACTAATCCTTCGATAATGGGTTTGCTGATGTGACCAATTGATCCGGTAATGACATATTTTTTCATAATAATGATTTTAGATGTTGATGATTTTTCTGCCGCGTGCAAAATGTATTGCAAGTGTACGGCATTAGTTCTATTATTGTTAGTAGGTATTTTAAAGTGATGTAGTCATTATTTTGTGACTATTATTGATAATCAATACGTTATGAAAGTCGATATTTTTGATTTAGTGAATTGCCCGGTAACAGCAACCATGAGTCTGATCGGAGGGAAGTGGAAAATATTAATCCTTCACCTGATTAATAATGACATTAATCGCTTCGGCAAAATGAGCATAATGCTGAAAGACGTGAGCAAACAAATGCTAACCACGCAATTGCGCGATTTGGAGCGTGATGGATTAATCAATCGTGTGATTTATCCAGAAATTCCACCCCGGGTAGAATATTTCCTAAGCGACAAAGGAAAAGCACTTCTACCTGTTTTTGATGCACTGAAAGTATGGGGACTGGAACATGCCTTGAATGAAGAAATTCATGTAAAGAATTAAGTTGTTCGTGGCTTTTTACTTCACCGTAAAGTGTACGGCCTCTTTTGAAATCATCTCTACATTCGCTTATCTAAACATACGATATGAAACAATTGAAACATTTTTTTTTGCTGACGATTCTTGCTCTGATGATCAGTGAATCAACATTTGCTCAAAAACTTCCGGCATTGGATACTAGTCCGGTCGATATTGCCTACTTGCGAGAGAACGGCAAAAGGTCGACAGCAGTAGCAAAAATTATTTATGGACGGCCTCAGAAAAAAGGAAGAACCATGCTGGGCGGTACAGAGCCCTTTGGAAAAGTGTGGCGCTTGGGTGCTAACGAAACAACTGAAATCAAGTTGCACAGAGATGTTACGTTTGGTGACAACGTGGTTAAAGCCGGAACGTATTCATTGTATGCAATCCCTAATCAAACAGAATGGACTATTATCTTCAACTCCAAGTTGGACACCTGGGGCGCGTATGAATATGATGAAAGTAAAGATGTACTTCGGATTACTGCACCTGTTGGAAAACCCGAGGCAGAAGTTGAGGCTTTTGCAATTTCTTTTGATGAGGCAAATGGAACAGGTAAAAGCTCCATGAATATTGCCTGGGAAAACACGCTGGTAAAAATCCCGGTGAAGTTCTAATCAAATGAAAGACGATTTAAATAAAGCCCGGTGACGAATCGGGCTTTTTCTTTATAAAATCTTTATACCGGAAGGCACTTTTCTGACATTGTATTTATAACGCAAGCCTTACTTTTGGCGTGCCATAGGAGAAGAGTATTCAATTGAAAAAGCAGTCATTATATAAACTTACCAGACGCAGGCAATACCTGATCAGTATTTTACTGGTTAGTGTAGTTGCCGGACTCGGTTCTGTATTTTATGATTTTGTTGACTACCGGGTTATAGCATTCCTGTTACTGGTTGTTGTTTCTATCCTGGCGATGTTTATGGATATCATCCCGGTTATGGTGGCTGCACTGTTTAGTGCGCTGTTGTGGGATTACTTGTTCATTCCTCCGAGGTTTACATTCACAGTCGGTACAACAGAAGATCAGGTTTTGTTATTGATGTACTTCCTGATTGTAATGATTCATGCAGTACTTACTTTCCGAATTCGGAAGGCGGAGAAAGAAGGCCGGATCAAAGAAGAGAAAGCGAATGAAGCAAAATTTTACAATACGTTGTTTAATTCATTGTCGCACGAGCTAAGAACACCCATCACAACAATTCTGGGTTCAACGGATAATTTACTTAACAATGCGGACAAGCTTTCCGATCAGAACAATAAAGAGTTGCTGAATGAAATTGCTACAGCATCCTTACGGTTAAACCGTCAGGTAGAGAATTTACTCAACATGTCGCGGCTTGAATCGGGTGTATTCAAGATTAAGAAGGATTGGTGTAACATTGAGGAGCTTGTTTATACTGTAATAAAACAAGTTGAGTCGATGGCAGGAAATCATAAGATCTCCGTTCATATTCCGGAGTCATTCCCGTTGTTCAAGCTTGATTTCGGATTGATGGAACAAGTGTTGTATAATTTAATCAGCAATGCGGTTCACTATACACCGGAAGAAACCGGAGTCATGATTAATGCTGATTGCATTGAAGATAAACTGATCATCTCGGTGTCCGATAATGGTAAGGGTTTTCCGGAGAAAGAGATTGATAAAGTCTTTAGTAAGTTTTACCGATTGAAAGGATCGCGACCAGGTGGAACAGGGTTAGGCTTGTCGATCGCAAAAGGATTTGTGGAAGCACATGCGGGAATAATCACAGTTAAAAATTTACCGTTAAGCGGAGCGTTGTTTACGATTGAGATCCCAACTGAAATATCCTACTTAAACGGATTGAAAAATGAGTAGCGCAACAATTTTAGTGATCGATGATGAGGCGCAAATCAGAAAGTTGCTGAGGATAACGCTACAATCGTTCGACTATAAAGTTATCGAAGCAACAACAGCAAAAGAGGGAATTACAGCTGTATCGAGCCATCCTCCTGATTTGGTTTTGCTGGATTTAGGATTACCTGACCAAAGTGGTCATGATGTATTGAAACATTTGCGCGAGTGGTATTCTAATCCGGTTATTATCGTATCGGTTCAAAGCGATGAAGAAGATATTATCAAAGCACTGGATAATGGCGCAAATGATTACTTAGTCAAACCGTTCAGAACAGGTGAGCTTGTAGCGAGGATTCGATCTGCATTACGAAAATCAGCAGCGGACGAAAATAATCCGGTTGTTTCGTACGCAGATTTATCAATTGATTTTGCGAACCGCGTAGTTAAAAAGGATAACGCAGTCGTAAAACTTACAGCTACAGAATACACATTACTTGCGCTCATGGTGAGGAACGAAGGAAAAGTGCTTACACATCAATACATGCTTAACCAGGTGTGGGGATCAACGTATAAAAGTGAATCGCAATATTTGAGAGTGTTTATTGCACAGCTTAGAAAGAAAATTGAAACCGATGCCAACCGTCCGGTGCATATCATTACCGAATCGGGAGTAGGGTATCGGTTCATCGGATAATTCAACAACTATATTATTACTAAAATGAAATCGGATAATCATTCGAACAGGATCACTATTGCCTCTTTGCTCGTAGCACTTGGCATTATTTATGGCGATATCGGTACCAGTCCACTATATGTGCTAAAAAGCAATTGTTGGTGAACGAACCATTGATGAAACACTTGTGCTTGGCGGAGTATTGTGTGTATCTGGACACTGGTATTTCAAACCACCATCAAGTACATCATCCTTGCCCTCATGGCAAATAACCAGGGTGAAGGCGGAGTATTTTCTTTATACACGTTAGTGAAACGATATGGAAGTATTTAGTGATTCCAACAATTCTTGGAGCAACAACTTTATTACCGGATGGGATTATTACTCCACCAATTTCCGTTGCTTCAGCGGTTGAAGGGTTAGAAATGATTATTCCGCATATTCCAACTGTACCGATCGTTGTAGTTATCCTTTCGCTATTATTTTTCTTTCAGTGTTTTGGTACATAAAAAGTCGGTACTGCATTCGGGCCGATCATGTTTACCTGGTTTAGCATGTTATTTATTATTGGAGTGAGTCTCGAGTTTTTAAAGCCTGCTTCCGGTAATTCATGGTACTCCAAAAAACATTGATTACTTTCGATTGATTTTGAACCTTCTGCATAAATTCATGTGTTGAAGGAAAAACCAACACCCTCTGATGCCTCAACCGTTACCGGAAAGACGTCTCGGACTCTTTCAAGCTACTGCGATCAACATGATCGACATGGTCGGCATTGGCCCGTTTATCACCATGCCGATGGTAATCGGGATAATGAATGGCCCCTATTTTTTATACGCTTGGTTAGCCGGAGCATTTCTTTCGGTAATTGATGCAATGGTGTGGAGTGAGCTGGGTGCTGCGTTTCCACTGGCCGGGGGATCCTACAATTTTCTAAAAGAAACATATTCAAAAAACGGAGCTGGAAAGCTTATGAGTTTTTTGTTCGTATGGCAAACAATGATCCAGGCGCCCCTCGTAATTGCCTCGGCAGCCATTGGTTTTGCAGCGTACTTCTCCTATTTACTTCCTGTTACTCCATTACAATCGAAAATGATCAGTGGGGGAGTTGTGATACTCATCGTTATTTTGCTTTTCCGTAAGATTGAATCCATTGGCAAGATCAGTGTTATACTTTGGGTTGCTGTTATTGGTACCATGTTGTGGATTATTGGAGGCGGCATTGCGCATGGAAATTTTCTAGCGCCCATTGCCCAGATTAACGATGAACTTTCGGTTAACTATGCATTTATCGCTGCCATTGGCTTTGCTTCTGTAAAAACCGTTTACAGCTATCTCGGATATTATAATGTATGTCATCTTGGTGGAGAGATCATAAATCCAACCCGTAACATTCCACGCAGCATGTTTCTTTCCATACTTGGTATTTCTACGCTGTATTTGATGATGAACATTAGCGTAGTGAGTGTTATTCCCTGGAACTATGCGAAAGACAGTGAATTCCTGGTGAGCTTATTTATGCAGGAGCTTGCCGGTCCGGTTGCGGCAACAATTGCTACTTGTTTAATTCTTGTAGTTGCGTTCGCTTCTGTATTTTCCGCTACACTAGGCTACAGCCGGATACCGTATGCTGCCGCTACCGATGGAGCTTTCTTTAAAGTTTTTGCGCGCCTGCATCCAACCGGCAATTTCCCTTACGTTTCTATACTTGTTCTGGGCGGAATTGCTTTTGTTTTCAGCTTGCTCTTTAAGTTGAGCGATGTGATAAGCGCCATTCTTGCTATGCGGATTCTCATCCAGTTCATTGGGCAGGCAGTTGGATTGTTAATCTTACGGCAGAGAAAATCCAAAGAGTTTCCCTATAAAATGCCCTTCTTTCCATGGCCGGTTTATATCGCCATTGCGATGTGGGGCTGTATTCTATTATCCACGGGTTATAAAATGGTTGCAGGCGGATTACTGGTAATTTCTATCGGCACTATTGTATACTTCATCAAAGCAAAATTTGAAAAACAATGGCCGTTCCAGCAGGAAATTAAATCTTAATAACACTCCAGTTCTGCAACAGCAACCTGTTTGGATTTATGTTCGAAGTTAATGCGCAACGCCTCAGCTTTTATCGTTTCGATGGAAAGCGTGTTCGATGTATTTCCAACTAAAGAAATCTTTTCCTTTATTATGGCTGGTTGCCATTGACCATCTATTTTGTATTCAATGCTAATCTCATCCGGAACTAAAAACCTTTTATGATCCGAAAACAGGTAAAGTTTAATCGTTGATATTTCCTGAGTTTTTCCGAAATCAAGCGCATACCAATCGGTTGTGGATGTTGAACCAATCGTTGCCCACCGATTTCTAATCTCCGGAAAGTACCAGATTCGCCCATCAACGGCTTGGTATAATGAATCGGGTAGCGAATTAACAGACGCAGAAGGAATGGGACTACCTTTTTTATCGAGATTCAAAGCAAGGTTAACGAGTTGTTCTGAAGACTCGCGTGTAATTGTCTCTCCTATATATATAGCATTCTTGTTCCCAGTCTTTATCAGTTCAACTTTCCTTCCATCTACAAAAACGGTTAAACCTTTTCCAATATTGTACTTTGTTCCTTCTCTGTCATAGACTACTGAAATATCATGCCCACGATATGAAAGGTTGTCTAGATAAAAATAGTCAATGGAATTATCCACTAACGGATTAATTACTAAGCTATCACCTTCTGTTGGCCGGATGCCGCACAAACCTGATATCACAAGGTTGTTATAAGATGAATGATTGTAATGATTGCTCCAGTAATAAAAAACAATTGGACCACCCACGTTGGGATCGTAATTTTCAACCAGGTTAATTTTTCCATCCGGTAAGTAATGCTGTTTCGTAAAAAGTCTTAATACGTTAAGATAATCTGTGTTACTGATAACATTCTGGTTGTAATCGTTCAATACATTCGCCATAGAAGTTAACGTCTGACTGGATTGATACGGCCAGCTTGGTCCATTCCACTGACTTCCGCGTTTACCTTCAAACCAAATAAATTGCTTGAAGTAATATTCGTATGAAGGTTCATTGGTGCGAAACATATGTTTTCCTAACAGTTGAGTAGTGTCTAACACATGTTTCCAGGCTACGGTATATTTTTCTGAATCGGTTGGCAAATTAAAGTACCACGGAGCCATGCCCGCCAGTTCGCGGCCACGGATAAAATTCCAGTACTTCACAAACTGGTTATTCATTTTATACCGGTCGATGAAGTGCTGAAGCGAATCATTCCATAAATACTTTTCAACATTTGATTTTAATTCCGCTGCCCGGTTGGCATACTCCTGTTGTGTCTTAGTGTCTCCTTTTAACGCTTCGATTTTTGAGATTGCCAATGCGTTACCATACATGTAACTGTTAATGGTTGGCCTGAATGTTTCACCACCATCAAATCCTGCCGTACCGCCTGATCCATCAATCGAAGCGATGGTATATTCCGTTGCATCGGGCATGGCGGGAATCCAATACATATTTTTTGTGCTATCCCAATGATCGAACCAGCCTTCATAGGTGCTTTTCATGCTGTCGAGTTGGGAAAGAATAAAGTCTTTATCACCATCTACTAAATAGCGCGCGTAGGTTGCATCGGCAACGCTTTCACTATAGCGCCTGTCGTTACCGCCTTGCTGATATAAATTGTTGATATAGCCATCCATGTATGCGGGATTCCGTAACCAACGGCCTTCGTAAATGTGGTGCATGGAAGCTGCATTGATCGTACAGAAGGGTTCGCGATCCCACGGAACATGATCAATGAATTCGGTAATAATGTATTGATCAGGGCCTGTATTTCGGATGTGCGCTTTATACAACTTCCAGCGATAGTAATAAACCTCTTCGATTTCCTTGTCGGAACATTCAAAAAAAGGGATGTTTGTTTCGTACCAGTCAGCATCTTCCGAAAAATATTCTTTTGCTAACTTTTTGGTATCAAGTGATGGCTTTTCAATTGGGTGTGAGCAAGATGCAAGCAGAATGCAGGCTCCAACCAACATGGCTTCCGGTTTTAGGATCATAATAAAAGCAATTGTAACTTGGTTTTTAAAGATAACATTTTGCTGATCAACGTATGCGCCATACAGTAATGATTCGACTTCTTTTAATTACCAGTATTACAATGCTTGCGCAGAGTCTGTCGGCACAGGAGAATGTTTTGCGGGTTGGAGTTGTTGGGTTAACGCACACACATGTACATTGGATTCTCGGTCGGGGAGATATGGGAGATATTAAGATAGTTGGGATTGTTGAGTCTAACCGCGAGCTGGCTGAGCGTTACTCAAAGCAACATGGTTACTCCATGGATATTGTTTTCAATACAATGGAAGAAATGATTGCTGCTACAAAGCCTGAAGCAGTAACTGCTTTTGGAACCATCTATGAGCATTTAAAAGTAGTCGAGATTGCTGCACCAAAAGGAATTCACGTGATGGTTGAAAAACCATTAGCCGTGAGCGTTAAACACGCCAGGAAGATGGAAGCGCTTGCAAAGAAATATAATATTCAGTTACTCACGAATTATGAAACTACATGGTATCCATCCAATCACAAAGCAAATGAGCTTCTTCGGAGTAATACCATTGGCACGTTGCGTAAAGCAGTTATCCGGGATGGACATAGAGGTCCGAAAAGAATTGGCATTAATTCAGAGTTTCTGACGTGGTTAACCGATCCGGTTCAAAACGGAGGCGGTGCGTTAATCGACTTCGGATGTTATGGCGCAAACCTGATGACGTGGTTTCAACAAGGTAAACGTCCTATCTCGGTAACAGCAGTCACGCAGCAATTGCAGCCTCACAATAATCCAAACGTTGATGATGAAGCAACGATTATTCTTACTTACGACAGCACATCCGCCATCATTCAAGCTTCCTGGAACTGGCCGATTGGCAGAAAAGATCTGGAGCTTTACGGCATGATAGGAGCATTGTACTCCGATAACCGAAATACGCTGCGTATTAGAATGGCGGAAGGATACGATGGGTATAAAGAAGAAAAGTTAGAGTTGCCCGAGCATGAAAATCCGCGTAACGATCCATTTGCTTTATTGAAAGCTGTAATCAGAAAGGAAATCGTTTTAACGCCTTATGATCCTTCTTCACTTGAAAACAACTTGCTTGTTGTTGAAATTCTGGAAGCGGCAAGTAAAAGTTCAAAGTCTGGCAAGACAATTAAACTGAAAAAATAAATTTTAATCTTTCGGAACGCTCACGTAAAAGGTTGAACCTTTGCCTTCTTCACTTTCAAACCAAATTCTTCCGCCAATCAAATCGGTTAATGTTTTGGAAATATAAAGACCAAGTCCAAACGATTGTTCTCCGCCTAAGCCAACTCTGCCCAAACCCATCTGCCGTTTGAAGATCATGTTTTTAGATGACTCCGGAATTCCAATGCCTTTATCGCCCACACTGATAATTACCTCATCATCATTCTCAGAGATGCTGATAACAATTGGATCTGTTTCGCGTGAATATTTTATTGCATTTGATGTAAGGTTATTTACAATCAGCAACAGCTTAATTTCATCGATTGAAAGAATAATTGACTGCGATGTTGTTTTAAACGAAATAGAACGGCTGATAAAACTTTGCTTTAACTCATCGGTAATATGTCCAACGTGCTCAACAACATCTAGCCGATTTTTCCGCGTAACGATCTGGGGCGCTTCGCGATATTCTTCTTTGGTAAGATCGTCAATGATTTTCAGGCAATGCTTACTATTCTCCTGAACGAGAGTAAGATAGGTCTTAAGATTTTTATCCGGATTGCTACCCATGTGCTTTTCGGCTTCTACCGATAAATGTTGCATGAGGTTTAATGCCCCGCTGATGTGATGCACGAGTGTATCTAACAAATTATTCTTCTTCATCGTATACTTCAGCAAATATTCTTTATGCTGATGTGCTTCGGTTATATCCCGAATGATGACTGCAATTACCCCAGTATCCGATATAAGATAACTCCGACAGGAGAGGTATCGATCATTGTCACCCGGTCCGGGTACCCGAACCTGAACTTGCGTAGTCGATTTCTCAAGTACTTGATAATAGTGTGTTTTGAGATGTTCGAGCTCGGATTGCTTTAGGTTTAATAGTAGAGAAAATACCTCCTTTTGGGAAGCGTTTTCCATGAGTCCGGTGAGATCTGCGGCTGCGGGATTTGAGTAGGTAATTCGCTTTTCTTTCAGGCTGTAAAGCAAAAGTCCTTCTTTTGAGAGATTTCCAATTTCCTGAACAAGCGAAAGTGAATCAACGTTTTCCATACCTTTCCGGAATGCAAAACAAAAGCCAGCAAAATGCTATTTTTTTATCAAGCCTAGTGCGGATGCATAGGCAATAAGCTCCACCGTATTTTTCACCTGGCCTTTTTCGATTAGGTTTTTCCGATGTGATTCTACCGTGCGCTCTGTAATGAATAATTTCTCTGCAATCTCTCGAGACGATTTGCCCTGCGCAAGAAGTTCCAATACTTCACGCTCACGTTGGGAGAATAGTTCTTCTTTTCCGCGGAGGTTGTTTTCAATACCCGATAAAAACTGATTTAGATTTTTTAACCGCCCGGATGTTTCAATACAAATGAATTTTTGACCTGTATTCACTGCTTTAATAGCCCGAATCAACTCTTCAAAGCCTGACTTTTTAGAAACAAAACCCAAGGCACCCGCATTGATTATTCTCGCTACGCGGTCTGCATCATCATACACGGAGTGTGCTACGATCTTGATATGTGGGTAAGCTTCCTGAATGTACCGGCAAAGATGAAAACCGTTCATTGTTTTCAAATCCTCCATAGCATCCAGGTAGATATCTAGGATAAGCACATCCACTGGGGTGTTTTCAAGCTTGCGCAAAAGCTCTTCTCCGTCCTTGGCTTCACCTGCAACTTCGATTTCGTCATCCTGACTGAGAAGATGTTTAATACCGTCTCGCATGATCTTATAATCTTCTACATGAAATACCTTAATCATCTAACATTATTTGGCGCGAAGAAGCAACCGTTTAAAATGAAAATCAATAGGATAGGGTTAAACCTAAATAAAATCCCGAAATCCACTTAAGAAATGTCAATAAGCATGCCCAACTTAAGCTCAGGATAATAAAAATCCGTGTTTTCCCGGATAGATTTTGGTTCATCGAAAGCCTTTATTTACACTTTAACCTACCTGAACCGTTTCATAGTATGAAGCTAATGTGTGTGGGGTACATGGCTTCATACTCCGGTCAGGCCTCAGCCAAAAATTATGACACTGCTTTGCATTGATGACGATCAGGACGACCTGGATTTATTTCGTGAAGCTGTAAAAATTGTCCACCCTTCGCATTATTGTTTGGTAGCTCTAAACGGCTCTGCCGGAATGAAGATGCTTGAGGCAGTAAAACCCGATCTTATATTTTTAGATATCAATATGCCGGGGATAGGCGGTTGGGAACTGGTAAAAATGATTCGTGCGAAACCGGATTTTGATGATGTGCCGGTTTATATGTTGTCGACCACGCGAAATGAAGCTGAGCTTGAAAGGTATACAAGAATGGGCGCTGCACGCTGCCTGGTTAAACCGAGCTCGTTTCATGAATTGTGTGAGATTTTTAGAAACGTAATTAAGGAGAAAGGATGAGAATGAGTTTGTCGGACTATGAGTTGAATGAGTTTCATAAAAACCTGGTTGATGCAAAGTTTAAGAACTTTGTAATCGAGCAGCTTAAGAAGACTTTTCGTGGTGATTTTGGATTAATTGAAAATGATCTCACCGAGCTTTTAACATACGGAACGCTCCGCGAGATTCGCGCGAAGGCAAGTCAGAAGATAATTTCCCGCAAGAAGATCTGAGTAGTGTTATTAAAGGAATATTTCTTTAGTGTAATTACACTGTTCCGTAACCACTTCTTTATTCATCGCGTCATCAAGTTTATATAACAGAACCGTAAAGCCATAAAATTGCCAGCCTGTTTCCAAGCGGTGATCTTTGATCATGCGAAAGATATTTTTTGTTGTCCTGGCTCTGATCTTTCATCAATACCTTCTTGCCCAGAAAACTGAACATGTTATTCTTGTAACGCTCGATGGATTCCGCTGGCAGGAATTATTTGAAGGCGCAGATTCGACCATTCTGTTTAATGACAAACAATTTGTAAAAGATAAATCTGTTAGAACGGAGTTCTGGAATTCTTCAATAAATGAGCGCAGAGAGCAGCTCATGCCTTTCTTTTGGAAAACGATTCAGGCACACGGTCAGTTATACGGCAACCGTAATTATAATAACAATGTGAATTGCGCAAATCCTCATTGGTTTTCCTATCCAGGGTACAGTGAAATGCTCGTTGGATTTGTTGATAAAAGAATCCGTTCCAACGATACAATAACAAACCCTAATCCAACCGTATTGGAATTCATTGAGAACCAAAATGGGTTTGAAGATTCGGTTGCTGTATTTGCAACCTGGGATGCAATGCCTTTTATCGTACGCGCATCGGCTACTCAGATTTTTGTGAATTGTGGAACAAGTCGCGCAACGGGTAATAATCTTACGGAACGTGAGTATGAGTTGAATGAACTTCAGGGTCTTATTAAAAATCCGCACGGATCACGCTACGATGCGTTCACATTTCACTACGCTGTGGAATATCTGAAAAGACGTAAGCCAAGGGTAATGTTTATTAGTCTTGATGAAACGGACGAACATGCGCATGGTGGTCGGTACGATCAATATTTAAGATCTGCGCACAAAGCAGATAAAATGATTGAACAACTTTGGTTATGGTTACAATCGGATAAACAATATGCCGGTAAAACGACATTGATCGTGACAACGGATCATGGCCGCGGAAAAGGAGCTAAAAATTCGTGGAAGGAACATGGACGCTTACGCGCGGGCTCAAGCCAGATGTGGTTTGCAGTGATCGGTCCGGATACGCCAGCACTGGGGGAAATTAAAACGGAATCTCAATATTTTCAGAAGCAAATCGCCAAAACGCTTGCAGCTTTTCTCGGGTTGGAATACACAGGGCCAGAACCTGTGGGCGATAAAATTAAATCCATGATGGTTAGGGAAGAAATAACGCTTCGTTAGACACAACTCACTTCCATAAATCGTCTTTTGACCGTTGTATATTTTTTATAGCGCTTGCCGGAGATTGCTTTCGATTGCATATCTTTAACATTCGATCGAATAAGCAAAGTTGAAAAAATTATATTCATCGGTTCTTGCAGCACTCATTCTTATGAATGTACTGGGCTATTATGGAGTCTTCGTAGGACTTCAATACAAAAATGCGCGTGAGCTAATGCACCAGTTTGATACCGATACATACGATCAAACGTTGACACGAATCATTAAAATCCCGTACGATGCACCTGATTCATTAAGCTCTGAATTGTTCGAGCGCGCTGATGGTGATTTTGATCGCGATGGAGAAGTATATCGTATCATAAAAAAACGCCAGTTCCGTGACACTTTTCATATTGTTTATATTAAAGACAAACGAGAAACTGCAATTCGTAAAGCACTGGCAGAAGTTGCTAGCACATTTGCTGATACACCTTCCGATAATCGCACATCCCATAAAACAATTGTACCAGGCTTTATTAAAGAGTATATACCGGGTATAGTTGATTCCCGATCCCAAACTTCAGGTTGGGAGCAATCCGTTAGAAAAGAAAGTCCGCTTACTGTTTTCATAGCTTCCTACGCGGCTTCCATTGTTCATCCTCCTCAACGCTCGTAACATCAACTTATTTCCGATTCGGAAATACTATATGAGCCGGCACCAGTCTACTCATACTTCATAATTATTATTCATGATGTCAGCACACTTTGCATAAGGGTTACTAACGCCTTTTAAGTGTGTCATTAATTTTTTGCTATGAAAAACTTTAAAAGATATAACACACTTTCAGGCTGGGTTGTGTTCACCATTGCCTTTTTCATTTATTGGTTAACCATGGAACCTACTGCAAGCTTTTGGGATCCAGGTGAATTTATTGCTGCTTCGTATAAACTTCAGGTACCGCATCCGCCAGGTGCGCCTTTATTTCTTCTTATTGGAAGATTGTTTTCTTTTTTGTCTTTTGGCGACACTGCTGAAGTTGCGTATTGGATAAATTTTTCAAGCGTGATAGCGGGAGCGTTCACGTCACTCTTTTTATTCTGGTCTATAACCATGATTGGCCGGAAGCTAATGCCGGTTAACAATCAGGAAGATAATTCTGCTTCTGCTATTACATTGATAGGAGCGGGCTTCGTAGGATCATTAGCCTATACCTTTACCGATACTGCCTGGTTTTCATCTGTGGAAGCTGAAGTTTACGCGATGTCATCCTTCTTTACGGCCTTTGTTGTGTGGGCAATGTTGCGTTGGGAAACACTCGAAGATGAAGCGCGCGCAAACCGATGGCTGATTTTTATCTTTTATATGATTGGCCTTTCCATTGGCGTTCACTTACTTAACCTTGTGGCGATCCCGGCTCTTGCACTTATTTTTTACTACAAGAGATTTAGACCAAGTACCTGGGGAGTTATAACAACCTTGTTGATAAGCTTGTTAATTCTTTACGGTATTGTTGAATTAATCATCCCCGGCTTTCCATCCATGGCGGGTTCATTTGAATTGTTCTTTGTTAATACAATGGGGTTGCCGTTTGGTTCAGGTGCTGTAGTGTTCCTGCTGTTAACGATTGGCGTTTTATGCGCAGGAATTTATTATTCTCAGAAAAAGAAAAAACAAATGCTCAACGTATGCCTGCTCGCAGTAACGTTTATCCTGATTGGATATTCCTGTAATGCAATTGTTATGATTCGCGCCACATTCAATCCATCCATGAATGAAAATGATCCATCGGATTTAATGAGCTTTACGCGTTACGTAAATCGAGAGCAATATGGAACTCGCCCGCTGCTGTATGGACAATATTTTACGGCACAACCGAAAGATTATATTGAAGGCAATGCTGTATTTGCAAAAGGTAAAAACAAATACGAGTTGATTGATCATCGGTATTCCATCAAATACGCCCCTGAAGATCAAACTATTTTGCCCCGCATCTGGAGTACGGATGAAGCGCATCAACGAATCTATCGAAACTTGCTTGGGCTAAAGGATAATCAGAAACCTACTTTTTCAGACAATCTTCGCTTTATGTTCAAGCACCAGATTGGCTGGATGTACATGCGCTACTTCCTTTTCAATTTTGCCGGTCGCGCAAGCGATGAACAAGATGCCAGTTGGCTTACACCGAATGATTGGTTCCAAAAACTCCCGATAACGCTGGCCGAGAACCGGGGAAGAAACAATTTTTACATGATCCCGTTCGTGCTTGGACTTATCGGCATGTATTATCAATTCGTTCGAAACCTGAAAGGATTTTTTATAGTAGGTCTTCTCTTCATACTTACCGGAGTCGCATTAGTGTTGTATTTGAATTCTCCACCCATTGAACCGCGTGAACGTGATTACATTTATGTAGGTTCGTTTTATACGTATTGCATTTGGATTGGGTTAGCGGTAATTGGAATTGCCAATCTGGTAATGAAATTAACGAAGAACCTCCGGGTCTCCGGAATAATTGCCTCACTACTTTGTTTTACTGCCCCTGTATTAATGGCAAAGGATGGTTGGGATGATCACACTCGGGCCAAGCGATACTTCTCAGTTGATACTGCTGTTAATGATCTTCAATCCTGCGCTCCTGATTCTATTTTGTTTACCGGTGGCGACAATGATACATTTCCGCAATGGTATGCCCAGGATGTGGAGGGTATCCGGCCAGATATCCGGGTCATTGTTTCCACTTATTTCAATACAAACTGGTATATCGAGCAAGCGATGCGGCAAGTGAATCAATCAAAACCAATTCCCTTTACGCTTACAAGTTTTAATTACCGCGAAGGTGGCCCAAACAGCTATTTATATTTCTATGACTTTAAACTTAAAAGCATTGACTTAAGAGAATACCTCAAGCTATTGAAAGATGAGTATAAAGGGTTGCGTGTCTATGCTACTGCCAATGTTGTGCCGGCACGCGATCTTGTATTAAAAGTTGATCCCGGTAAAATCAGGGCATTGAAAATTGTACCGCCTGAGCTTGATAGTCTTATCGTTCCTGAAATGCACCTCAAGCTTACCGGCCGCGGGCTGGAGGTTAAAGATCTCGCGATGTTGGATATTCTCGCAACCACCGACTGGGAACGTCCCTTATATGTGACCTCAACTTCGCTGGCTCAATTTAATATTGATCTTTCACCCTACATAGTACGGGAAGGCAACACCTTTCGGATATTACCTGTGCTAAACTCAAATCCCCAACGTTCAATGGTAAATACAACTGTTGCGTATAATCATATGATGAATGATTTTCAGTTTCGCGGTCTTGATGACCCGGATATTTATTATTCAGAAGATTATCGAAGGGCGGTACAAAATCATCGCAATAACTTTAATGAAGTTGCTGCTGCGTTACTGGCAGAAAATAAAGTTTCAGAAGCCAGGAGTTTAATATTTCATAGTTTAATTAAAATGCCTGATACTGTAATCCGGTACGATGTAACACACTTAAACACAATTCAATTGTTGTATGAAACAGGTGAGAAGGAGAAAGCCACTGAAATAACAGATGTACTGGGAAGCCGAACACAAAGCTTAGCTGAATATTATCAAAAATCTTCACCGTCTGGTCGCGATTTTAGACTTCAACTCGCAATTCTGAACGAGCTTTCACGATTGAGTTATTTGTATGGAGATCTGAAACGAGGAAAACAGTTTGAAGATAAATTCAACTACTATTCCGAGTTTTTTATACGAACTGGAAGTAATATGTAATTCAAATAAAAAATCCCGATCGTTTTGATCGGGATTTTGCTTTTTAATTTTTACGAAACACTTAGTCGTTATTATACTTATCCATTTGCTTGGCCATTTTCGCCAGTGACTTAGGTAGTTTCTCCTCCATATCTTTCAACAGGTTGTTGGAAGCTGATTCAATCATCGGCTTTAGCTTACCGAAATCAGTAATGATTCCACCTACGGCTAAAACACCTTCATCAGACGATGAGCGTTCTTTTAATTTAAAGATGCGTTTGCCTTCTTTGTTGAAGATCTTAATATTAACATAGGCGTAAATTTTCTTCTTAGCCATTGGCCCGAAGCCACCTGCATCATAAATGTTAAAGGCTACATAGGCAATCATCACACCGTCAACGCCATTCGCCACAACTTCAAATGATTTTTTGATTGCTTCCGTATCATCCAGTGGGCCACCAAAAGCTCCAATAGGAACATATCCATCTGCCGGAGTTGTATACCAGTTATCGGTTGCCCAGCGCGTTAGTTGTTTCAGGTCGCCATAACCAGGAGCATTGATAATTTCCTCTTTCGTTACGAAAGCGAAAGGAAACTGCGGCAGGAATTTCTCGCGAATTGTTTTGTCGAATTTATTAACGATCGGTACAAGATTAAAGGCTGTATCCTTCATTATCTTCTCATAGACTTTAGTTTCTAATGGATCATTTGACAAATTCCGGTCTCCAAATACAGAGACAAGTGCGCCTTTTGTAATTTGTGCTGAAGCTGTTGAACAGACAAAAACGAGGAATAAGAGTTTTAAAATTTTCATGTGGGGGAAGGTTTAGTGATTGGTGAAGATAACACTTAAATCAAACAAGCGGTAGTGAAGGTTTGATTTACTTAGCGTGAATTTTACGCTTCCTACATATTATTTTCAAGTTAATCTATTCAATTTCTTGAACGGATGGAGCATTGGGTAACTCAAAAATGAATGTGCTTCCCTTACCCAATTCACTTTCAGCCCGGATAGTTCCGCCATTTTTTTCAATAAAATCTTTACACAACTTTAGCCCGAGACCAGTTCCTTTTTCATCGTTTGTGCCGCGCCTGCTTTTTGCCATAAGTTGAAATAGCTTCTCTTTCGTGCGGTCATCCATTCCTAATCCTGTATCAATTACCATCACACGAGTGAACGTTTCCTGTTGATTGGCCTGAAGGGTAATTGTATCACCCTGGTTACAGAATTTAATTGCGTTACCTAGTAAGTTTCGCAGTACCAGATCGATCATATCCAGATCACCAAAAATCAGGGTACGCGGAATACTCTCATTGATAAGCTTAATACCTTTTTCCGCTGCTCGTTTCTCCAGCAAAGTAAAGTTATTTGCTGTCAGCTCACTTAAATCAAAAAGCTTTGGTCTTATTTGCTCACCCTCCAATTGGCTGCGCGACCAACTCAATAAGTTATTAAGAAGAATACTGGTATTGTTAACGTTTCGTGAAAGCAGTGGTAAAATTTCTTTTAATTCCTGTTCACTGAAACCACCCGAGTCAGCAAATTGTAACAAACTGTTTAATCCAGCCATAGGACTTTTCAAATCATGCGCAATAATCGAGAACATTTGATTTTTCAGGTCATTAAGCTCACGAAGTTCATCCGCTTGGGTTTTTAATAGTGCAGTTGTTTTTTTTCGATTGGTGATATCCCAGAAGATCAGAAGAGTTCCAACAAATTGCTTTCGTTTATCCTGTAAACGGGTTGCTGATACTTCATACTCATGGTTGTTCGATAACGTAATCTCTACACGATGATGGCCGGCATGAAGCAAAAGATGCTGAATAGCAGGTTGCGTGGATAAAACCTCCGGAAGCTTATTTCCAATGAGCATGGGTGAGTAGCTATTAAGAAATTTTTGCATGGTTCCATTCAGATCAATAATTCTTCCGTGCTCATCCAGCACCAGCATTCCTTCCTGTAAATTTTCAATTAACTGTTCACGCGCGTACGGAACAATATCAAAAAGTCGGTATCGGGTTAATCCGAAAGCGATTACCAATGCGGTTACAATAAAGGCATAGGGAGTAAGATCAATATATTCATGAGGTCGATAGCCCAGTAAATAAATAAGGTTCGTAATCCAGGGTACAACGGCACCTGCAAGGATGATGATTGTTTGATTTCGATAAAATGTATCAAACTTCCTGAAATGCCGCGCAAGCAAAAACATTCCCAAGGCCATAAGGAAATAAAAGAACACAGTATGAATTGTATACCAGGGCCCGTTCTCTAACACCAATAAAGGAAAAGGTCCTGACGTATCAACTGAAGTAGAGAAGTAGTGAAGGTGATGATGGGAATTTGTCAGGACCATCACCATAGTAATTGTAGGAAAAAGAAAAATGACAAGCACATTGGTGAACGTAAGCCATTGTCTTTTTTCGATAAAGTGAATCACGAACATGATCCATATGGCCGGCAGGAATGAAACTCCGATGTATTCAAAATTAATCCAGAAAAGCATCTGGTCGAGCGTGGCACTTGAGAGCTCAAATGCATAGGCTATTGCCCAGATAGCGCTGGCATGCATCATTACCGCAAACCAAACGATGGCTGTATGTCTCCGTTGTAGCAATACAAAGCCAACCATAGCTGCGGCCACGCCTGAAGCCAGCAGGATGATGGAAAATATATTGAAATGAAGACTCATGAGAAAACGCTCATGCTAATATACAACGGAGCGCGCAGTTATGAATTGACATTGAGCATGAGGAAATGGCAAGGGTAGAGGGAAAGTTTTCAGAAGATGATGTAAAGTTCTGAAAATGAACCTTGAGTAGGCTGTTGCAAAATGGGGTATTCACATACCCCAGTTCATTGATAAAACATGTTTTTAGAGAAATAAATACCCCCAAAGGTGTTATTTCAGCTTTAATTCATATTATAAATCTTGCATGATGTCAATTGCGCAAAGGCTTATGATAAGCTGATTGTGTCACTCTCACAATGGCATGCTTATGCTTGACACATAACCCGACTAATGAGGAGTATTAAATTATCTGTTTACTTCCCCACGCAAACTCAATTTTAAATTTAAGGATATGAAGAACTCGATTCTTTTCAGGGTATTGACTACATCTCAGGATGGTTTACTTGCTTTTTTAAGAATAGTATTATCCATCATTATGTTTGCACATGGAGCTCAGAAAATGCTGGGTTGGTTTGGGGGTCATGGTCCTGTATGGACAGTAGAGATGTGGGAAAAATGGTTCGGGTTTTCCCCGGCAATTACATGGCTGGTTATTATAGGAGAATTTGTTGCTCCTATATTGCTGCTGATAGGTTTTCTTTCGCGAATCATGGCTTCGATACTTGTCCTCATTATTCTAGGCGCAGTTTATATTGTACATCTCAACTGGGGGTTTTATATGAACTGGTATAATGAGCAGAACAGGGGTGAGGGTTTTGAATATCACATTTTAATAATAGCGGTAGGCATATGTATAATGATACGAGGAGGCGGAAAATGGTCGATTGATGGAAGACTCACCCAGTCATAAATTTTATAAGATTTTTATTTTAAGAAGGGTACTTATATATGAAGGCACTTACGTTTCAAGGAAAGCAAAAGATAAGTTATGAAGACAAGCCCGATCCTCAAATATTAACACCCACGGATGTAATTGTAAACGTTAAGCTTTGTGCCATTTGCGGTTCTGACCTTCATGTTTATCATGAACATGAGAAGGGGATTGATCATGGAACGGTAATGGGTCACGAATTTATGGGTGAAGTTGTAGAGATAGGAAAGGACGTTACTGCTTTGAGAAAGGGAGATTTAATCATGAGTCCTTTCAGTACTAACTGCGGTAAGTGTTACTACTGCCAGATCGGACTTACTTCACGATGCGTTTCAAGTAACCTTTTCGGTTGGGTTGAAAACGGCAGAGGATTGAATGGAACTCAGGCACAATATGTACGTGTGCCTTTGGCTGAGAGTACACTCGTAAAAGTGCCAGAAGGTATTTCCCATGAAGAAGCGCTCTTGTTGGGCGACATAATTCCAACCGGTTATTACTGCGCAAAACAAGCTGAGATTAAACCGAAAGGAATTTATGCGGTTGTTGGGTGCGGCCCGGTCGGACTTATGACAATCATTGGCGCTACTCAACTAGGTGCAGAAAAAATTTATGCCATCGATACCGTTAAAGAACGACTGGCTATGGCAGAAAAATTGGGAGCCATTCCGATTGATGCTTCAATTGTAAATGTTGTAGAGTTCATTCGCGATAGGGAGCACCGTGGGGCAGATGCAGTTATGGAGGCAGTAGGTAGTAACGCAACCAGTGCATTGGCGTATAATTTAATACGGCCTGGTGGTATTATATCAATGGTGGGTGTATGCAACGATCCGCACATTGCATTTTCACCGAATGATGCCTACAATAAAAATTTAACTTTTAAAGTTGGGCGATGTCCGGCAAGATCACTGATGGATATACTTGTGCCGATTGTTCAATCGCATACGTATGATTTTACATCTATTATCTCGCATCGCTTGCCTTTAAGCGAAGGAGAAATGGCGTATAATATATTTGCAAACAAGCGAGACAACTGCTTAAAAGTTGTACTGGCGTAATACGAACAGGTAACCGGTCAAAAAATTATAAATCCATGCTATGAATCGCAAGCAATTCCTTTATCTCACGGCAACCTTCATGGCACTGGGAAAACAAGCAGCAGGACAGAATCCTGTGAAACCCGAAGTCTTATACTTTAAAGATGATGGTATTGTGCCGAATAGCAAACTTCCTTTGTTGCTCTATCGGAATGCTTTTACGGAGCGTGGGGAGTTAGGAGCGCAATGGCTTGAACAAAAATTCCTCGCTAATAATTGGAGTAATTCATGGCGCAATGGAATTTTTACGTTTCAACATTATCATAGCATTGCACACGAAGTGCTCGGTTTGTATAGTGGCGAAGTATTAGTGATGCTGGGCGGAGAGAAAGGAACTAACGTAAATGTTCAGGCCGGTGATATTATTGTTATACCAGCTGGTGTAGGTCATAAAAATTTAGAAGCGAAAGATTTAGGTGTTGTAGGAGCGTACCCAAATGGAATGCCTGTAGATATCATGCGCTGCAATCCGGGTGAACGCCCACAGGTGGATCAGAATATTGCTGCTGTGCCGTTGCCAGACTCCGATCCTTTCCTGGGAGCTGCAGAAGGACTTAGAAAAATTTGGGTTTAGTTAGTCAACCGCGACTAAGGCAGATTCACCAATTTTGTCGGGATGTACAATTGAATCTGAGTATTGCCTTTGTGGGAAGAGAATTGAAGTACACCGTGAATACGATGTGCCCTGATTTTCATATTGTCAATTCCCCGTTCAGCTTTTTCCCATACCGAAGCTGGTATTCCCTTACCATTGTCCTGGAGTATGAGTATTATCTTTTCAGGACGGATATCCAGGTTAAAGCTAACGGCAGATGCTTGAGAATGTTTAAAAGCATTTGTCATGGCTTCTTTAAAAATTAAGTTAATCTGACGGCTGTGTCCCATGGGTAATTTGTAGTGCGCTGGAAAATCACCTTCAAACCTAAATTCAATATTTTTCTCCTGGAACATTCGTTCACCAAAGTCTTTTAAATGAATGATCAGATTGCCCAACTCATCATTGCTGGGATCAAGTGCCCAAACAAAATCTTTTGTTCCGCCCAGTATTCGCTGCGAATAATCGTGAAGGGTTTCGTAGATGTCAGTTTCGAGTTGTCGTTTTATTCTTAGTAATCCTACGTAGTTAATCATCCTTGCCATTTGATTGCCTAGCTCATCATGAAAATCCCGGGCAATTTCTTTTCGCAATTTAGCCTGTTCATCGTTTTTTATTATTTGCAGATTCAGTGCGCGCTTAATCCGTATTTTATTATAAAAGTAGGCTGCAAGCAGAAAAATGAATAGCGTTAAAAGGGCTAAAGCTATCTTGAATATTAGGGTCTGATAAAAAGCTGGCTCGATTGTAAAGATGAAATTCGTTTTATCATACTGAAATGTGCCCGACTTATCCGTTGCCAGCACCGTGAAGCTGTAATTGCCGGGCTCAAGGTTACTATATGTCGCACTTTTGGAAAGTGATGGTCTTGACCAGATTTGATCTGATCCTTCAAGTTTATATTTAAAATAGATAGTGTTTGGATTTCGCTTATAAACCTTATTAAACTCGAAGGTTAGATGATTTTCTTTGAAGGAGAATAGATGAACGTTGTTATCGTCATCTATGCTGCTTATAGACCGATGATTATTTTCTTTTACTTGATCATAAAAAAGCTTTACCTCGTCAATGTGAAGGTCGTTTGAATACTTGGGAATCAATGTATCCTGAAGGGAATATACTCCGTCAATTAAACCAATCTGAAGAAGGTCAGCGGTGTTAGAATAAGCATCCAGATTTGTTTCAACACCTGTTAATCCTTCAGAATCTCCATAATAATGAATTTTATTAACCTTTTTTGTTTGGGCATCTACTTGAACTAGATCTATTCCTCGTTCAGTTCCCACCCATATGCCTCTCTGGGTAACCGTAACAAGATATATGGTATTGGAGTTTAGGCCCACAGATTCATCTATCTTAATGATCGTAGAGTCAGTCAGAGAATAAAGGAAAAGTCCGTGTCCGAAAGTTCCTACAACCAATGTGTTGGAGTCTAACCAGTCCAAGGAATATACGTCCATATTATCAAGCTCAGGGATAATAAGCTTTTCAATTTTTCCCTGATCATATTTCCATACTCCAACATTTGTTCCGATAATAAAAAAATCGTGTTGTTCATTATACTTAATTGAAGTGACAATAGTAGATTTAAAATCTTCTACTGGAGTAACCACCCTGTCACTCGATACTCGATAAAGACCTTGTGCAGGACTGCCAAATATGCCGTTATTTCTTTTATCGAAATCAAATGGATAGGCACTTTTTATTTTATCAGGAGCTATCCAGTTAAATACTCCTTTTTCAACTGTTGCAATGCCTCCCCTGGTGCTCACCCAGATTACCCCATTTCGATCAGCCTTAATTGAGCCAACATAATTTCGGGTGGTTGAACCTAAGTTATAAGACTTCAGTAGCTTGCTTCCTTTATAAATTAAAAGTCCTTGATTAGTTGTGCCAACCCAGGTTTCATCCTCATGTTGATAAATGGCTGTAACAGGGAACTCATCCTTAGGATTTAATCTTTTAACAAAGGGTGTTGAATGTAGTTTGAAAAGGCCTTTTTCTGATGCCAGCCAGAGATTTTCTTCACGATCGGTATAAGCAACTGTTACGATAGGCTGCATATCACCAAAAACGCTGGCGATGCCATTTTTGATGGATGTTAGAGTAAAGCCATTCTTTCCGATAAACTGATTTGTAACTCGGTCATACCCGTAAATCGGGAATTTCCAATCACCAACTTTAACAATTTTTTTATTTCGAATGGTGTATAAACCATTGTCGGTTGATATAAAAAGCTGATTATGATGAGTAAATAATCTGTATATAAGTGTAAAAAGTCCAGTAATCGTAATTGATTCGTAGGAATTATTTTCAACAAAGATGAGATTACATTCGTTTGGACTAATCTCAACGAACAATCCCTTATTATCAGGTGTATGAAATATGTTCTTGATATTTTTGAGCACTCCATGTTTGATGTTATATCGGACAGAATCATGGTAGATGATTCCTAGCTCACCTGTGTAGTTTAAAAAAAACAGCGTATCAGATTTTGCAAAAAGTTTTACCGGAAACAATCCCTTATTGTTATCAACATTATAATTTTTAAAGTTTGATCCATTATAGAAAGAGACGCCTTTTTCCGTTGCAACCCACAATTGATTTAAATCAACAATGTGTATATCACGTATAGAATTGCTTGGAAGGCCATGTTTTAAGCTAAAGGTTGTAAACGTAGCTCCATCAAATCTGGAAAGCCCACCCCCTAAAGTGCCAACCCAAAGATAGCCAAGTGAGTCTTCGGCCAAGCAGCTTACTTGCGATTGCGGTAATCCCTGGGCAATACTAAAATTCTGAATTCGTAATTGAGCATGCGTAACACTGCTGACAGAAAGCAGGTAAATCAAAATGATGTAAACAATTTTTCTTTTCATGAATTTTGATTGTTTGAATCAAAATCTAAACAGATAAATTTATTGACTTTTAACTTCATCGAGAAAAATTTTATATTCTTCTCATTGGAGTTTTCAGCACACGGGAGTAGGTTTATCTTGTTGGAGGTGATTTTAACGTTCCAAGCAATAAACGCAACCGTCTGCCGCTGTAAAGATCCAAAAACAGGACCTGCTTTCACTTTCCATTTTACTTTTGGCTGGCTACAAAGTCCTTTTGTTTTTGACTTTAAGCAAATTGAGTAAATACTAAGAGCAGATGATCAATAGGTATAGCGTTTGGGTCATGACTGTTAATGATTTCTTCAACATTAACTGATTTTTAGCCTTTAGGATACGAGCTTTGACAGATTTGAGGGAAAATACCCCTTTTGTAGTTAGTATGATATTCAACAACTACAGTTTTATGCTTGAGTTAAGATAATTACTCAGTTGATGGTTAGGAGAATTGAGATTACGAAATTAATCTCTTCACAAATTGATATACCAACGATGCTTTATGAATTAAATCCACACAGGGTGGCGATTTCTAACCCCCGCTTTTAAAATAGTTTTGCAACGCATACTAAAAAAATTTAAAAATGGATAATCAGCAGGCTATACTGAATACAATAAACGAAGCATACACTTGTATTTCCGGTGAAAATGGAGCAGCGAGAAATATGGCAAAGTATGCAACTCTTTTTATGCCAGAAGCTAAGCTCAATGCAATTTGTAAAGCGGGCAATAGTATCTATATCGAATCCAAATCGCTAGCGCAATACATTGATTACTTCAATAGTGTAGTGGGTGATAGTCCATTTTATGAAAAAAGTGTAGCAAACCGGATTGAATGCCTGGATTCATTTGCAATAGTTTGGAGTAACTACGAAGTCCGTATTTCAACGAATAATGACCCGTTGCATATAGGTACAAATTGTTTTCAATTATTTTTTGATCAAGAGCGATGGTTAATTATATCCATACTGTGGGAACGCAAAGTGAAGAAACAGGATTTGATGAAGCCTCTTGATAGATTATCGAGAGATTTTAGGAGTATACTAACACTCTAATTGTTACCCCTTTAAGCGGTAGTAATGTATCAACCCAATGTGTGTATTTGTAATTTTTAAGCTTTAAGAGCATATCCTTTATTTGCTTATTACCGTTCATGAAAGAAATTTTGTACGTAAAGAAGTAAACCAAAATTGGGTATGAATATCATTCGCGCAAATTTAACATCAGTAATCATCATTGATCACGACAGATACTTTGCGGAGAAGCTTGAGCTTATCATTAACAGTACAGAAAAATATCGCGTTCACAGTTATTACAACTCTGTTCAGGATGCTTTCAAGGCACTTAAGACCACTCCAGATATCAAAATTGTTCTAACGGAAGTAGACCTGCCGGGAACAAATGGAATTGAAGGAATAAGAATGATTAGGGAACGCTTTGAAGATGTAAAAACAATTGTTGTTACCTCGAATGACAACTTGGAATTTATGATAGAAGCATTTAAAGCAGGGGCCTTTGGATATATAATGAAAGATGGAAATTATGTAAAAATTGTGAATTCATTGGATGAATTAGTAGCGGGAGGATCACCCCTGAGCCTGCAAGTTTCTCGGAAACTAGTATCAAGTTTTCACACTAATATGGATTCTCCGCTCTCTAAACGTGAAGGAGAAGTGATGAGGTTAATGTCGAAAGGTAAAACCTACAGGCACATTGCAAATGAGCTTATGATATCGACCGAAACTACAAAATGTCATATCCGTAATATTTATACAAAACTTGAGGTTAATAATAAGTCATCTGCTATTGACTTAGCTGTTAAGTTAGGATTAGTTTAAATCATAACTGATTTCATAACCCATGAGTAATTTGACTTTTAAAAAACATGTCGTAATAATTGATGACGATGCTTTATTGCGAAACACATTTGAAATCATTGTCAATAGCAGTGAAAAGTTTATTGTAACGGGATCTTACCCCAATTTTGAAGAAGGCTACAAAGGCATCCAGCTCAACAGGCCGCAAATTGTATTAATGGATATCGAACTGCCCGGAATTAATGGAATTGAGGGTGTTAAAATAATAAAAGACCAGTATCCCGGCATTGATTTAATTATGCTAACCGTTCACGAAGATGATGAAATGGTCTTTGCTGCATTAAAAGCTGGCGCAGTCGGCTATATTGTAAAGGGAGTAAGTCATATGGAATTCTTTGGTGCGTTAGATGAGCTTGTTAAAGGCGGAGCTCCGATGAGCAGTAAAATTGCCAGGATGGTTGTAAGCAACTATCATTTAACATTGAATTCTCCATTATCAGAACGTGAGCGGAGAATACTTTCCATGTTGGCAGCCAATAAAACATATGCTCAAATCGCGGAAGAGCTTGTGATCTCAAAAGAGACTTCTAAAAAACATGTTCGCAATATCTATTCAAAGCTTCATGTGCATTCAAAATCGGAAGCTGTAGAAAAAGCAAACCGTGAAAAGCTGATCTGATTGAGGTCGCTACCCGCGTTATATTCTGTTTCCAAAATGTATTGTGTGTTAAAAGCATAATCCAACGCAACACTCGCTTGGAGTACTGCACTACTCCATAATTTATTCATACGAGCATTTTCGATTTAAAATTTACACCAAGGCTATCTATACCGCCTGATCTGACAATTGGTCAGCTTTGAAGATCTAAATCAAAGTTTAACCTAAACAGAAATCTATGAAGAGATTTTTACTAGTTATTGTCTCAACTGTGTTTTGCCTGGCATACGGAAGCGTATTTGCTCAGGACCGCAGTATATCCGGTACAGTAACATCCGCTGAGGATGGTACTGGTATACCCGGAGTAAACATTATTGTTAAAGGAACTGCTACGGGTACGGTAACAGATTCTGATGGAAAGTATACACTTTCTGTCCCCGCTTCAGGAGGCTCACTAATCTTTTCTTTTATTGGCTATTCTTCTCAGGAGGTTCCAATTGACGGCAAGAATACTTTTGATATTCAAATGCAACTGGATGCGAAACAGTTGGGTGAAGTAGTTGTAACCGCACAGGGTATTGAAACTAGTACGAAAAGTTTGGGCTATTCCGTTCAGAAACTTAATAACGAACAACTTGTACAAGGCCGCACGGCAAGTGTGCTCAGTTCCTTACAAGGAAAGCTTGCCGGTGTGCAGGTAAGCGGTGGTTCAGGTGCGCCTGGTTCTTCTACTAAAGTAATTATAAGAGGCTTTACCTCACTAACTGGAGGTAATAATCCGCTTTATGTAGTAGATGGTGTGCCGGTGGATAATAGCTTTACTGGTAGTACTGGATTAAGCAGTGCGGTTGACTATGGAAGCCGGATTAATGATATTAATCCAGAAGACATTGAATCACTTACTGTACTGAAAGGTGCAGCTGCAACTACATTATATGGTTCCCGTGCAGCATCCGGTGTAGTAATTATTACTACGAAAAAAGGAAAGGACGCAGCGCTACTAGGAAAAAAAGCTGAAGTCACGTTTGCATCATCCTTGATGATGGAAGACCCATTAAAGCTACCCACGTTTCAAAATAAATTTGGGCAAGGATTTTTTGGCTCTACCCGCGATTTTTTAAATGAAAATACCAGCTGGGGGTCAAGATTTGATGGTGAAGTGCGTCAATGGGGAAGAGCAATAGATAATCAGCAACGCATTAAACCTTTTGTTGCGTTACCGGATAACGTAAAGGATTTTTTTGAAACCGGAAAGACATATACTAACTCGGTATCATTACAAGGTGGAAATGCAGTGTCTAATTATTATGTCTCCTACGCTAATGTCAATGCAGATGGTATCATGCCTACGGATGCTGATTCATATAAACGAAACACACTAAGTGTTCGCGGTGCAACAACACTAACCAACAAGATTTCCAGTTCCGCATCTTTAAATTATGCGCGTACTGAATCCAGTTTCGTTCCTTCCGGTCAGGGTGGATCTGTATGGAACCAGATTTTACAAACGCCACGCGATATCTCACTCCTTGAGTTAGAGGATCTGGATAATAAGTTTAATAACCTGGAAGGATATTACTCAGAATTTACAATCAATCCCTGGAACGCTCTTAAAAACTACGGTTCTAACGCGGTTATCGACCGACTTTATGGCAACGTAGAAGTTGGATATAAGGCAGCGGATTGGCTCAACTTTACTGCAAGAATAGGGTCGGACTTTGCAACAACTGAGCAGTTGGATTATCAGCCTAAGCAAGTTATAACTGGGGTTAATTCAGGCCGGTCAAACCCTGGAAATTTCGCTATAACAAACATTTATAACCGCCAGTTTAATGCAGATTTTTTGGGCAATTTCTCTAAAGACTTATCCCAAGCTATAAACTTGTCAGGATTAGTTGGATTGAACATTAATGAGCGTCAGACAAAAAATCTCACCACACAGATTAATGACTTGGTAATTCCGGGATATTACAATATAGGAAACAGTGCTAATAGTCCTACAGCTACAACGTTCCCAACTTCGAACAGAAGGTTGGTGGGAGTTTTTGCACAGGCAAACCTTTCTTATAAAGACTATTTATTCCTTTCTCTTTCTGGCAGAAACGATTGGTCTTCAACATTACCTGAAGGCAATAGAGGGTTTTTCTACCCAGGTGTAAACTTAGGATTTGATGTAACGACCGCACTGGGCGTTGAGTCCAGCACAATCTCCTACGCTAAACTAAGGGCAAGTTGGGCTCAGGCTGGTAAGGATGCGCCCCCTTATCAGATCGTGTCAACCTTTAACCAAGCCGGTATAACTGATGGATTTACTTTTTTGAACGCGCCTTTTGCACAAAGCATTCCAGCTTATGAAGTGAGTGGACAAATCGGTAATGCTAATCTGCAACCCGAGATCTCAACAGAAGTTGAATTGGGGGCAGACCTTAGATTTTTAAACAATCGCCTGGGCTTAGATGCAACGATATACCAGCGTGATGTGAAGGATAATATTCTGCCTGTTCCTGTTGCTGCTTCTTCAGGTTATGGGGCGCAGGTTTTGAATATTGCAAAATTGCGCAACAAGGGGATCGAATTGTTGTTAACTGCAACACCGGTTATGATAAATTCTTTCAAATGGGACGTGTCTGTAAACTGGAGTAAAAATGTTTCTGAAGTGCTGGATCTTGGGGGACCTTCACAAATAACCCTCGGAGGTATTGGTGGAAATTCGTTAATCGCGCGGGTTGGTGGCCCTATGTTTGAGATAGAAGGTAATCTTCCACTTCGTGATGCACAGGGTCGTATTGTTGTAAATGCCGCTGGCCAACCGTTAGCAAATCCAAATCAGCAGGTAGTAGGAAGTACACAGTACAGATTCGTTGGAGGGTTAACGAATAGATTTTCCTATAAAGGAATATCGCTTTCAAGCACATTTGATATCCGTAATGGTGGTGTGTTGTATAGCCGTACAGCCAACCTTGGCTATTTTTCAGGAACAGCTCCCGCAACCACATACAATGACAGAAATCCATTTATTGTACCCAACTCAGGATTGCAGGTAGTTGACGCAAATGGTGATGCGGTATTGGACGAGGATGGCTTCCCGGTTACTGTGGAAAATACAACTGCGATTTATAATACAAATGGCGCGCATCAAACGTACTGGCAAACGGGAGGAACAAGAATGGATAAAGCATTTCTAGTTTCAAAATCTTATGTTAAGCTGAGAGAGCTTGTGCTGGCCTATTCTATACCGAAAGCACTATTAGAACGCACGCCTTTTGGAAACATTGATATCAGCCTGATTGGTCGAAACCTATTTGTATGGGTACCTAAAGAAAATGTGTTCATTGATCCTGAACAAACAACGTTTGGGAATGACCTAGCTTCTGAATGGGGAGAGTTTGGAGCTTCACCTACTACCAGAAGCTATGGTTTTAATATTCGCATAACCTTATAATTTGAATTGCAATGAGTATGAAAAAAAATATAAAAATAGGCGTATTGCTGATGATACTTGGATTGACAGGTACCGCATGCGATGATTTTTTTGATATAAATACAGACCCTAACAATGCACCTGTATCAACTGTTGAACTTACGCTCCCGGCTGGTCTGGCTTCCATTTCTTACGTAATGGCTAATCAATTTCAGACATTGGGCAGTTTCTGGGCTCAACATTGGACACAGGGCCCGGCAGCAAATCAGTATTCTCCCATAGATGATTATAACCTTGATGAAACTTCAAATGTAAATGGAGCATATACTGAACTTTATGCCGGAGCTCTTAACGATCTTAACTACGTATCAAAAACTGCTGAAGCAACTGGAGATTGGAATTACTTCCTCATTGCTGAAGTTACAAAAGCATATACATATCAACTATTAGTGGATATGTATGATAGGGTGCCGTACTCCGAGGCGTTACAGGGTAATGTTAATCTTACTCCAAAATTTGATGAGGGACAAGCTATTTACGATGACTTGATTGTTAAAATTGATAATGCATTATCGAAAGACAGAACATTGAGTAGCGTACGTGCAGTGGGAGAAGAGGATCTTATTTTCGGGGGTGATATGGACCAATGGGTGAAGTTTGCCAATACACTCAAACTGAAAATTTACCTGCGTCAGGTGAATGTACGAGAGGCGGTAGCCGAAGCTGGAATAGCGGCACTTTTTACAAGTGGTGTGGAATTTTTGGACACCGAAGACGCGCAGATGACTGCCTTTATAGATGTTGAGAATTTTAGAAGTCCGTTCTACGAAACTCAGATTGCCACAACAGGCAGAGGTTATGTGGATGTTGTTGTGAGTAACACATTGCTCTTGTACCTGAAGGATGAACTGGATGGAACAGATACTTTTGATGATCCAAGAATCCCAGCGCTCTTCAACACACCAACTGCAGGCGGTTCAACCTATATCGGATTACTTCAAGGTGATTATAATACTACCGCTTTTGGAGGTGCTCGCGAAATGTCCCAACCTGACATCGGGCCAACACATCCAGCAGTATTGATGACTGTTGCAGAAAGTAAATTCCTTCAAGCCGAAGCTGTTGAACGATTAGACGGTGATGGGAAAGATTTATACGAAGAAGGTATCGAAGCATCATTTGACAAGCTCGGTGTAGCAGGCGCAAGTGCCACGTATGCTCCCGGTGCTGCATACGAATATAATCCGACTGATGAAGAAGCTGCGATTGAACAAATTATAACTCAAAAATGGGTTGCAATGGCTAATTTTCAAGGCTTGGAGGCACACCTTGACCATCGCAGAACTGGATACCCGGACTTCTTTACATTTCCTGAAAATAATGTAACGGGCGATGTGTTTCCACAGCGATTGCCGTATCCTTCCACAGAATTGAATAATAATCGTAATCAGCTTAACGCTGCGGGCGGACAAAAGCAAGTAGTATCACGGGTATGGTGGAATACGCTTTAAGCCCCAATGTTAGTTAACCAATTAAAAAAAGACATTATGAAAAGATTAATTTATAGTCTCGTCTTACTGGCATTTGTTGCAATGTCATGTGAAGATGAAACGACAGAGAATGTTTCCACCATAACGTATTATCCAATTTTTGAATTGGAAGGTGGGGACGTCACAGTCCATATTGCAGGTGAAGCCTATACCGAGCCCGGAGTGTCCGCTAAAGAAGGTGAAAGTGATTTGGAGGTTACTAAATCAGTAGTTCAGAGTAAGTTCATCGTGCCAGGCCAGACTCAACCGGCTCAGGTTCAATACACAACCCTTTCAGAAGTTGACGGAGATACTCCAGGTATGTACACTGTAACGTATACAGCTGTAAACAAAGATGGATATTCAGGGACCACTACAAGGAATGTTTTTGTATTAGAGGAGGCACCAGACCCGTCCGTTGACTTGTCAGGTACATACACTAGTGGTAGTTCCCCAACTTCAGTTATAACAAAAGCAGCAAATGGTATCTTTTACGCCACGAACATCTGGGGTGGAGGTAGCGGGGTGAGAATTGGTGCCTATGTTGTAACAGTAGACGGTGTAGATATTAATGTCCCACAACAAGAATCGGAATATAGAATTTTTGGGTATGGCACCCGGGATGGTAGCGGAAAACTAACACTTAAGATGTCAAGACCAACTTTCGCCAACCCTGCGCCACTCATTGATCTTGATAAGATTTGGACGAAACAACCTTAAATACATATCATAAAACTATTCTTATGAAGAAGATATTAAACTTGGCTGTAATCACATGTGTTATCGTAGGATTATATTCATGCGAACAGGAAGGAAGAGAAGAAGTTCCGTATACGAAAGTAACGGGAGAATTTGTAACAGATTTAACCCTTACGGGTGCAGCAGAGGCTCACACGGTAGCGCATATCGAAATTTTCAATACAGCGGAAGGCACCGATTCACTCTGGATTGCAGACACTCACTTTTTTGAATCCCAGGTAAAAGTAAAATGGGATGGAAAGCGGTCATTCTCTGCAGTTAATGGTGTAGACATACTCCTTGGAGAAGTGGTTAATATAACCGGTGAAGTATTGGAAGATGGGACCATCAATGTTGAATGGCGTTATCTTCAGGGTGGCGATCCTGCTGACGATTACGTAGTGGTCGGTGTCGGTCATCGTTATACTGGCCTTGATAACGATTTTTAATAAATATTGAGTTGAGAGTTGCCGTACTTGCGGCAACTCTTTTTTTCATTTAAGAGAAAAATTTATTGAATATGGCAAGGGTAATTATTTTTTTAATCTTTTTAGTTCCATTTATTGGGCAGGCACAAAATCAGCTTAACGCGTCACAGCTAGCACTGAAACGACTCGGTGGCGGTGGTATGTACGGAGTTTATACTGAAGTTACACCCGGTAGTAAAGTAATCGGTTCGCCTTACTTGGATGAAGAATGGCGACCAGTAACAATTAAATTGTATGAGGTTGATGAGAATATTTCAATGCTCCTGATTAAATATAATATTTATTCAAACGTTATTGAAGTTAAAATTAACTCGGAAGTAAAAGGCCTTGAGGGAAACAGAGTGGAGGAGTTTAGCTTTCTCGAAAGCAATGGTTTAATAAAAATTTACAGGAACAAGGCGGCCTTAATGATTTCAGAAGACAGAAACTCAGGTTTTTATGAAGTCATCGCAGATGGAGATGCGAAATTGTTAAAGCGCACCGAAATTTCTATTAAGAAACCTGATTATTCAGTTCAATTCAACACCGGTAGCCGGGATACCCAGGTTATCAAAAAAGAATCTTTATGGTGTTCTATTGATAGTGTTCTCTACGAGATTCCAGCAAGTACAAAAAAGCTCGTTAAATTGTTCGGCTCAAAAGGTGAAATTGTTTCGGGATATATTAGAAGTAATAATAAAGATATAAGAGATGAAAATGATTTAAGTCGAATATTCCTTTACTATAATCAACTTGTCGGAGATTCCGTAACACCAGGAAGTAATCAATAAAGATAAATTCTAATCTCCCACTTTGTAAACCATAACATTTCCGATATCCAATCCCGGGCAATTCTTCAAAAGGGTATCAACCTCTTCATTACTTCGTGCACTAATGATAGCAAACCCTTTTAAGGGAAATCCTTCTGGTTGCTCTGACCAGTTAAGTTCGTCAATAGAAAGCAATTGGCCCTCGAGACTAATTTTCTGGAGCCACTGCTTAATTATGTACTTTGAAAGTCAAGCATTTTATCTTTAAACAGAATTAAATAGCTGAACATACTCCTAATATATTTTAATGACGAATGTGTTAATGCTGAAAATTCTGCCTAGAATGATATTCATATCCAGTATAAGAGTTGATTCTACCGCACCGAAGAGCAAGCACCGAAGTGAAGTAAGTAGCAAGGCATAAACAAAAAAAATAATTCACATATAGCTTCTTATTGTACTAAAGAAGAGAAGTGGGTAAGCACGAATCCCTGTGTAAAATTCATTAATTGAGAAGTAATAGTAGCTACTACGATTGTGTGGATTTTTAACTATTTTCGAAATGTACTCCGCATCCCCCGGTTGTGTTGATTTGTATATTCGGTTAGTCTTAAATGCAGGATATTAATTAACATAGAAGAATTTTCTATTAAAAAACTCTTCTACATTAAGATTTTTAGCTCAATTCATAAATTTTATTCGTACCCCGCATCATGGAAGCACAAAAAACCAAAATCTGGCTTGTAGAGGATGATCAGTTTCTCAGAGATAGTTATGAGGGAATAATCAATTCTTCGCAAAATTTTCTGGTCACACAAACTTTCAGAACAGGTGAGGAAGTAGTAAAAGCCTTATCGAAAGCTTCACCAGAAATTATCTTAATGGACATCGAGCTTCCGGGAATGAATGGAGTTGCTTGTACAGATCTGGTTAAGCAGAAGCATCCGGAGGTTATTATTATTATGGTAACCGTGTATGATGATACAGAACTGGTTTTTAATTCCCTTAAAGCAGGCGCTTCAGGCTATATAACGAAGAGCTCAAATTATCAACAACTATTAAGCGCAATAGCTGAGATTGCTGTGGGCGGAGCGCCCATGAGTAGTAAGATTGCAAAAATGGTTATTCAAAGTTTTCATAAAAATCATGATTCCCCGTTGAGTAAACGTGAATCGCAGGTATTGGAATTAGTAGCCTCCGGAAAAACATTTACTCAAATTTCAGAACAATTATTTATTGCGCGAGAAACTACAAAAACACACGTAAGAAATATTTATCGCAAACTGGAGGTTAATTGCCGAGCGGATGCAATCGCAAAAGCAACAAAAAATCATTTAATATAGAATGATCAAAAATGTACCCGGCATACGGGATGATTTCAACACACTGGTGGTATGGATTTTTTACGGCATTCAATATACCTTGGTAACTTGTTATTCATGAGGAAGGGTTAACAAAATGGGAGAGGTCACTTATCTGAGTGGCCTCTCCTTATTTAAACTCATTACTGTTCTAGCCGCCATTTTTTGATTTAATCGTGCTTTAAAGCATTAATGATATTTTGTTTTGCAGCTTTGTTAGAAAAATAGGTGATGGTTAAAAAGGCAATTGCAAATGCAATTATCATTCCCAGAAGAAAAGGAATAATAGTTATCGGGGTCTGATACGCAAAATCTTTTAGCCAATCTGAAATCAATAAATAGGAGAGCGGCCAGGAGATTACATTGGCTACGAGAATTAATACAAGAAAGTCTCTGGATAAAAGTTGTAAAATCTGGACATGCGTTGCACCTAATGTTTTACGGATTGCAATTTCTTTCGTTTTTAATTCATTGGTAAAAATGGCAAGGCCGATCAACCCCAAGCATGAAATAAGAATCGCGAGTGTAGAAAAGTAGGTGAATATTTTTACAAGCCGCTCTTCTTTACTATACTGTGTTTGGAATTTTTCATCCAGAAAAAAGTATTCATAGGGATGATCTCTGTCAAATGCCTTCCAGGCTTCCGTAATCTGATCAACCGTTCTGTGTACATCATTGCTTGATATTCTGATCAGTAAAAAGCCCTGTGATTGTAGCGTATTCATAATAATAAGTGGCTCGATGGAGGAGTGCAGCGATTTGTAATTAAAATCTTTTATAAGCCCAACAACTTTCCCATCCTGTCCAAGCGGACTCACAATTTTCTTATCGATAGGATTTTCCCAGCCGAGAAATTTGGCCGCAGCCTCGTTGATAACAAAGGCCTGCTTTGGATCAGTAGAAAATTCTTTAGAGAAAAATCTTCCGTCCAGCAGTTTAATGTCAAGTGTTTCAATGAACTTTTCATCGGTGAAAAAAGTATTGATAACTTTAATTTCACTTCCTCCCGACTGACTTACATTCATAGTAAGCGCTCCATGACCACTGCCCGGAATGGAAGAGGTACTAGAAACAGATTTTACAACGGACAATTGAAGTAATGTATTTTTTACAATATCAAGCCGCTTTGATACAAGCGTGTCGTTTGGCACATCAATTACCATTACTTGCTCCTGATCAAAACCCATATTTTGATTTTGCATATAGCGAAACTGTTTGAAAACAGTAATGGTAGCAATGATTAAGAATACCGAAATGCTGAATTGCAACGTAACCAAAGCTTTCCGGACAAATCCGGGGTTAACAATTTTCTGAACTAATGAAACACCAATTATTTTATTGGTTGATTTAAGTGCCTGCGTTGGTTTAAATGAGCTTAATAAAATGGCAGGATAGATTCCGGCAAGAATTCCAAACAGTAAAATGAACAGGCAGGAGGAAACAAGAAATGACGGTGTGATAATCTGAAAGAACGAAAAAGTTTTATCAGTTAGTTTGTTTAATTGAGGTAGTGTAAAATATAGCAAGCTTAACGCCAGCAGGAAGCTAAACGATACCGTGATCAAAGTTTCGGCCAGAAACTGTAAAAACAAAGTTAATTTCGTTGCGCCAATGGATTTTTTTATTCCTATCTCTTTTAATCTTTTGGATACTTGCGCGGTAGTGAGGTTTATGTAATTGATTAAAGCAATAAATAATGTTAATAGCGCAGTAGCTGAAAAGATTGCGAGGTATTGAGGATTGGTAGCGCCCGGGAAATCAAATCTTAGTTTATCATTTAAATGAATCTGCGCAACCGCCTCCGGATGATGAGTGATAGAACCGTTTACCTGATTTTTAGCTACATAGGGAACAAGATGTTTTTCATTGAAGCTTATCAGTTTCTGTTCAAATACATTACTTTCAACTCCTGCTTTAATACGAATATAATTATATGTTGTCAGCCACATATATTCACGATTTCGATCCTGAAGAAAATTTTTTGGCAACGAAGACAGGGAAAGAAATAGTTCATAGGGAATGTGAGTGTGTGATGCTGATCCATCATAAATACCGGTTATTTGAAAATCAACATTATTAATGGTAAGGGTATTGCCGAGGGACTTTTCAACACTACCAAAATATTGAATGGCACAGGTTTTTGATATGACCGCCTTATTAGGTCCTGTCAATGCTTCATTAGGATAACCAGCCAAAAACGGATACGTGAAAAAAGTAAAAAAAGTACTATCGGCATACACCACTTTCTCGGAAGCGTATAGATCAGCGTCAATTTTTATAGTTTGCTTATTGACATTGAGTAGTTGAGTAAACGCTTCAATCTCCGGATAAAAATCCATGAGTGCTTCTCCGGTATTTAGTCCTGCTTTAGCGGTGGCATCTACTTTACCCTCCAGTTCAAGGGTAGTGTTTACGCGATAGATACGATCTGCATTTGTATGATGCTGGTCATAACTTGATTCTTCTCGCACGTAAACGTAGATCAGCAGGCTAACAACAATGCCCATAGTAAGTCCAAAGACAATGGTTGTCAGTTGAAATTTAGAACTTATCGCAGATCTGTAAAAAGTTGTTAAAATGTGCTTTAGCATACAGCAAAATAGAACGGGAGTACAGTTTACCCAAAAATGGCAAATTGCACTGAACCCTACCGGAAAAATAGGGAGATTGATTTACTGTATTATAACCCCATTGTGGTGACTTTCCGGGATTCCAATTTTACCTTACTGTCCGTTTTTTTGCTACTTACCGCGTATCGATTCTACTGGATTAGTTTTAGCTGCTTTGATGGATTGCATACTTACGGTAATCAATGCAATGCAGAGTGCAATTCCACCGGATAGAAGAAGTATAAGTGGATTTATATTTTCGCGAAGCGGGAACGTTGTGAGCCACTTGTTCATTATCCAGTAAGAAACCGGCAATGCAATTGCTGCTGAAATAAGGACCAGTATGGCAAAATCTTTTGTGAAGAAGACAATCAAGCTTTTTTCAGTGGCACCTAGTACTTTCCGGATGCCAATCTCTTTTAGCTTTAATTCCGCGACAAACAACGCGAGCCCGTATAATCCCAAGCATGCAATGATGATAGCAACCAGGGCAAAGGCAGTGAAAACTTTCATGAATTGATCTTCAGATCTATATTGTTTATCAAAGTCCTCATTGAGGAATTGATACTCAAAAATCCTGTCGGGCAACATGCTTGTATAAACTTCTTCAACTTTTTCTAAGGTTTCTTTTGGATTGCCAGATGATAACTTTAAGGATATATAACCCGGAGCGCTTGTACTGTAGGCTGTGATAAAAGGTTCGATCGCGATATTGGAAGACATAAAATGAAAATCTTTCAACACACCAATTACTTGCCCGTTTCTTCTTTGAAATTTTAACTTTTGACCGATCGCTTCTTTTGGATTGTTCCATCCGAGGCGTCTCATGCCCGATTCATTGATCAGAAATCCACTGGTAGCATCCGAAGTATACGATTCGTCAAAGGATCGCCCCTCGACAAGTGTTAAACCATACGTTTTTACAAAATCATAATCAACATGGATAAACCGCATATCACTCCACTTGGCATCGTCATCCCATCCCAGGCGCACAACATTGTTGCCCATTTCTATACCGGGCACTTGTGAAGATAATGTGGCATCTTCCACGCCCGATAATTTTTTAAGTTCCTTCTGAAGTGAAATATAATCTGCCCGGTCGCCATGGCTGGCCCGTGTGGGAATGTATAGAATATGTTCTTTTTCAAAACCGAGATCAACGGATTGAATGTAGTTGATGTGATTATAGATAATAATAGTCCCGGCAATCAGGAAAGTAGAAATCGCGAATTGAAAAACAACCAGTCCTTTTCGGAGAATATTTCCTTTGGCGGAAGATTTGAAATTTCCTTTTATAGTTTCAGAAGGCTTAAATGCCGAAAGAAACACGGATGGATAGCTTCCTGATAAAAGACTTACAAAGAGCAGTATTCCGGCCAACGCTAACCATACACTTGGAGTTGAAAACAAGGACAGATCTTTCTCCAGGAAATCATTAATAGTCATGAATAAAAAAAATGTTGCAACAACAGACAAGATGATTGCGCAAAAAGTCATAATAAATGCTTCTCCCAGAAACTGTCCAATCAATTGTTGACGCATGGCACCCGCAACTTTTCGAAGTCCTATTTCTTTTGCACGCATGGCTGAACGGGCAGTTGCCAGGTTCATAAAATTGATGCAGGCAATAACTAAAATAAAGACTCCAATAATCATAAATATATAGATGTAGGAAGCTTTATTATTTGCTTCCAACTCATTGCGAAATGCAGAATGAAGATGAATATCTTTTACGTGAGTGAGTGAGTATTCCTGACGATACCCTGAATTATCTTCCTCATCAGGAATATATTGCCGGGAAATGAACCTTATTTTATTTTCAAGTTCTCGAATGTTCACCCCTGTGTTTATCAATAGATAATTATAGTATGAGTAATTCCACCAACCCGTTAAATTTGCCTGGTAGGTTACACGAAAGGTTTCCATTGATGTAATGAAATCAAACTTGAATTGTGTATTGGAAGGAGGATTGGCAAATACGCCTGTGATTTTTAAATCAAGCGAATCTTTGGGCAGCCTGATGATTTCTCCCAAAACATCTGTTGAGTTGAAGTATTTCTGCGCCATTCTCTCTGAAATAACAATTGAATTCAACTCCGTTAGCGCCAACGCTGAATTACCCGAGACAAATTGAAAGGAAAGTATGTTGAAGACGTTTGAGTCGGCTACAAATATTTGCTCGTAAAAGCGTTCATCGCTGGATGTCTTTTGAATCATTACATCTTCCAGCCTGCGGATCCTTACTATGCCCTTAATCTCTGGAAAATCTTTACCAATTGCCTCCGCTATGGCCGGTCCACAAACGGCATAGTCTTCGCGACCTCCATTGTTTGGTAAATGGTAAGTTCCGTTTAGACGATAAATATTTTTAAGATTGACTTGATTATTATCGTACGTCAACTCATCTTCTGCATAAATAAAAATTATGAGCGCACAGGTAATTCCTATTGTCAAGCCAAGAATGTTGAGAATGGAGTAAGTTTTACTCTTGGTAAATGTTCTCCAGACAATCAGCAAATAGTTGTAAAACATAGGTTAAGCAATTAAGGTATCTCAGTAGTACTTCAACCTCACTAATTCGTTACCGGAATTAGAAAATATTACCGTTGGAAAATTAAAAAATCAACCCAAAGGGGGTAGATTCTGTAAAATTGTGATCCATGGCAAGATCATGTGAACCACTAGTGGAAATCTGTTAACCCGGAAAGCTTGTTTTCGTACCTTGTTTAGAAAGAGAAAGATGGGTCATGAGCTAAACATATTCCTTCTGTGCTTTGGATTGTTACAAGGTCTTTTACTTGGTTTTTATCTTCTGAAAACCAAAAAGCGAGTGTTGGCTAATGTGTATTTCGTATTGATCCTGTTTGTTGTGGGTTCGCAGTTAACCTTTAAGATTGTAAGTAAAATATGGTTGATGGAGCACACGGGCTTTTTCTATGCGCTATCGTATTGTCTTCCGTACCTCATTGGCCCGCTTCTTTATCTTTATGTAAAAGCCAGAATTTACCCAACGCTAAAAAAAACTGATTGGCTGCATGCTACACCTTTTATTTGTGCAACGCTGTTAACTATTGTTCATCGCTTCTTCATTAGTAACTGGATTTGTTTTAGCATTATATACCCGTATCGAAGTTCGATTCTGGAAGTCATCTCACTTGGTATCTACACATACTTATCCTGGAAGCTTATACAAAATAGTAATCAGAAAATTGACTCGTTAAAATCTTTCGTGATAAATGTTGCACTGGCAGAGTTTGTGGTTATTACAACGATGGCTTTTATGTATATGTATTATGGAAGATTCCCTGACGTTCGCTTGCTGTTTGTTGCATTAACTGCATTGATTTATTGGATCAGCTACAAGCAAATTTCTAAACCTGATTTATTTGTTGTGATGGAAAATCCTGTGGTAGCGCTAACGATTGGAAACTATAGGAAATATGCAAATTCAGGACTAAGAAGCGAAGAGGCTCAACGGATCTCGGACTTGTTACAACAGTCAATGTCCCAACATAAACTTTTTACTCAAACGGATTTAACAATTGATGCTCTTTCTGTAAAGCTTAATGTTCCGCGGCATCATATATCCCAGGTGCTTAATGAACGTTTTCATAAATCCTATTTTGATTTTATTAATGATTTCCGTCTGGAAGAGGTGAAGATTAAGCTTGAAAATCACCGATTTAATCATTTTACAATTTCAGCTATCGCCATGGATTCCGGATTTAAATCGGTGTCCGGATTCAATGATCTTTTCAAAAGACACATTGGGATGACCCCATCCAAATTTAGAGAACAGCGTCAGGTTAAAATGACCGCCTAGGACCTAGTCGGCCCTCGTACACTATATATAGAGTGGCGAAGTGTGGCCAAAGCTTCAATAAGCGTTTTTTTAGCATCATTTTGTTCTCCAATCCTATCGGGACTGAATACAGAGTGGCTATTGAACTCGTAATTGCTTACAAATGGCTACAATGAAATTGAATCTCATACTTATCCTAATCCTGATAAGTCCTGTTCTAACTGCTCAAAATCCGGCTAAATCGCCTGCTACTAACCCAGAAACATTTCCGGGTTGGATGGAAGATGCTAAGCTTATTTATCATCCTCCAAGCAATGCTATGCTTCTCATAGGAGGTACTCCCATTATTCAGGATTCTGTTCAAAGTGATGTTTGGAAGTGGGATGAAAAAGGCTGGTCTAAAATTATTGCCGTTGGCCCCGGAGCTCGGGTATTTTTCATGGGCGACTTAAATACGAAGACTAACGACATAACCCTGTTCGCAGGAGCTGGTCTTGGCCGGTTTAATTCCAACATGGGAGATCTCTGGAAATTTGACGGCAAGAAGTGGTCAAGAATAATCAATAATGACATTGGCAGTCACGATCATTTTAAGATGGTTTATGCTGATCATCTGGATGCTTATGTACTGTATGGAGGTAACAGAAATCATCAATTCGATACCAGCACATGGTTGATGCGTGATGGAATATTTACCAGAATGAACATCCATGGGCCTGGAATAAAATATCAATCAGCTATGGTCTATGATAAGCATAGAAAAAAAATTGTATTGTATGGAGGTGGTAAAAAACCTGATGAACTATGGGAATTTGATGGAAAGAAGTGGGAAAATATTATAACCGATATTAATCCCGGTGTAAAAATGTATCATCATATGGCGTATGATGATAATTTAAAGGCGGTTGTCTTGCATGGCGGACAAATCAATCATCGGCCACTTGATCCTGAAAATTTACAAACTCCGGTTACATGGTTATGGAATGGTAGCGTGTGGAAGAAAATTTCAGAAGAAAAGTTATTTCCAATTGCGATAGGATACGATCCGACTCGGAAATCTGTACTCGCCTATGGGTTCAATGATGGAAATGAGAATAACCCAAGAAGCATACAATTGTGGGAACTTAAGAATTACACTTGGCGCTTATTGGCAGATTATGGAATCTGGAATACGATTGAGTACCTGGAAAAGTATCTAACCAGTAAACCCAATGATGTTAAGGCTCTCTATGTCTACGCCTATCGATTAAAATCGTCCAATCGCTTGTCCGAAGCCGAGATAACTTTTAAAAAAATAGCAGCTGATAAAACACCGGAACAAGCAAGTGTCTTGCGTGGATTGGTTGATGTCCTGAAAACTCAAGGTAAACTCACTGAAGCGGAAGATTATATTTCAAAACTTGAGCCTTTCACGAACAGGAATCGAATGGCTACACAGTTTTATAATCTGGCTTGTGCGTATGCATTAGTTGGAGAAACTCAGGCTGCCTTTCGATGTTTGAATAGGGCTGTAGATTTTGGGTACGAAACAAAAAAGGATTATGAGAATGATACTGATCTTGAATCATTAAAATCAGATACGCAATGGAAAACTTTGCTAGAGAAATTAAAATAATGGGTTGAAATGAGTATGTAAGCGGAGCGGGAAAACAATGGAAGACTAACTAAATGTTCAAATTCAAAACACAATGAAATGAAACAAGTTATAACGATCATGCTCTTATTAATGGTGGCGGTTGTAGCAATTGGTCAACCTGCACCACGCCATAGAGAAGAAGTCACATTCGACTCCAATCGGAAAAGCTGGATAGTTTATGGAGGTGTTGAGCCAAAACTAAGAGGCGGTCAAACCTTTCCGACTGATGTAAACGAGTGGTCTGGATCATCGTGGAATAAATACAGTTCTTCCGGCCCCGCTACAGGACCCTATAATATCATCATGCTCTATAATGCTAGTGAAAAAAATACAGTTTTTATTAGCAGCGATACGATTCAGTCGGTTTGGAAGTGGGATGGTAAGGAGTGGAAATCTGCCGGCAAAAATGCGACAGCCTTACGAGAGATTGAAGCGTGCTATGATCCTCACCAAAAAAGAGTACTTATTTATGGAAATATAAACAGACCTGGAGTGCCTGAATATGGACTTTGGGAATTTAAAGCCAACACCTTTAAAAAAATCTCTGGAAAGACTCCCGCTTTTTCCACGTCTGAATTTGCTCCTTTTGAAATAGCATTTGATGTAAAGCGAAAGTCGCTGGTACTGCCTACCTGGGAAAATGGAAAATCGGTTGTATGGGAATGGCAAAACGAACAATGGGTAAAGACAATTTGTGAAGGCGATTTTCCTAGTTATCGATTTTATTTCTCATTAGCGTATCATGAAAAAGAAGGAGTAACCTATCTCTTTGGTGGCCGCAATAATACAAATGCTTTCCTGAATGACTTTTGGAAATGGGATGGCAAAAATTGGTCTAAGGTTGAGTCAAAAGAAGCTCCTTCCATGCGGTGCGCAACTACGCTGGAGTATGGTAACGATGAGCTTATTCTTTACGGAGGTGTTGCTGAATGGGGCAGTACGAATGAGATGTGGCAATGGAAGAATGGAAATTGGAAACTTCTCAATGGTGAGTATGCAATGGATGGCAAAAGAAAATTGGATTCTTTAAAATTTCTACTGTCAAAATATCCAACAGAAGGAAATCTTTATTATGAATACGCTTCCCTTACGGACCGCATGACCAATCAAAAGTCAGAGGTTGAGCAAGCTTATAGAAAGGCAGTAGAGCTCAATGCTGCTCAACCGATCCACCTATTTTACCTGGTCGATTTTTTATATAAGCAAAATAAACCCAGAGAAGCAGAAAACTATTTAACCAAGGCACTTGCTAATCATAATTCAAGAGATTTTTATGCTACGGTTGGTCGTGTTTTATTGAGAATCGGAAAGTATGCTGAAGGAATTCCCTTTTATGAAAAGGCAAACGAGATGGAGCCAAAGGCAGGCGACTTCTATAATGTGGCTTGCGCCTATTCTCTGGTTGGTAATAAAGATAAAGCATTTGAAAACCTTAATCGCGCAGCCGATTCGGGTTACGATACAAGAAGCAATTTTGAAAACGATACTGATCTGGAATCTCTGAAGTCAGACCCCCGGTGGAAGGTTTTGTTGGAGAAATTGAAATAATTATTGAACACACGTATGCAACGCAGGAACTTCTTGTATTATGTTACCGCTATAGCATCAGCCTTGCCATCGCTGCCCGCTAAGGTAGTTGGTTCTTCGTTCTCTGCTAACTGCTATACGGATGCTAATGTACAAGAACCATTCTCGCGAAGGAGAAGGCTGAGGCAAGAATAAAAATGTAACAATATTAGATGTTTGAAAAAGTACGATAGTATCTACCGTATCGAACATCGATAAATCAATTATATGTTATTATGAAAAATATCGGTAACACATTCGGGCGAGTATTCTCAGTTAAATCATACACACGATAGGGGTATTTTGAATTCAATTCAAGACTAAAAGCTTGGGAAGCCGTATCTTGTATTTCAATCAATCCTATGAGAAATTTTAAAATTGTTGCAACAGGATTTTTTATTCTGCTGGTGACTTCAGCTTTTTCACAAAGCACCCAGGTGTTCGACCTTTCAAAATTGTCGAAGAGTAAGGGCATAGATGTTTTTAACCGAGAACTTACTACCATTACCGATGGATCTCGTTCCGGTATCCGATTAAGCAAGAATGAGGGTGAAGGCATAGCCTGGATAAAAGGCGTTGAGCTTGCCAATGGAATTATAGAATTTGATGTTCGCGGAGAGGATGTGAAACAACGCAGCTTTGTCGGAATTGCTTTTCACGGTAAAGATAATGCAACCTTTGATGCGATATATTTTCGTCCCTTTCAATTTAAAGAGCAAAACGAAGTGTTAAGAAGTCATGGTATACAATACATTTCTCTTCCGGATTTTACGTGGAGAGTTTTGCGCGAGAAATTTCCAGATAAATATGAACATGCTGTTGACCCCACTCCGGATCCAAACTCATGGGTAAGAACGCGCGTGGTTATTAAAGAAACTACAATCTCTGTGTACGTCAATGAAAGTTCTGAGCCAACCCTAGTTGTTGAAAAATTAACACGACTTAAGACGGGTGCTGTTGGATTATATGTGGCTGATGTTTCAGGTGGAGATTTCGCAAACCTTACGATTACCAAGACTGATTAGAAGAGTTTTTTTAAAATCAGACTTCCAACTAGTTTATAAACCGTTTGGTTTTTAAACTCAGCAATAAAAATTTTAACTGCTATATATTTATATATTGCGATTAAGAGTTTTAAGAAATCCTTTAACGTTGAATCCCTTAAAAACTGTTAAGGAAAATTCTGAAAAATATCTTCGGGAACTTGGTGCGGGCTAGTTGTCTTCTAAAGACCTAATGATTTAGCTTCTTCTAATAATCGATCAAGCGTAGCTTTATCGTACCATTTTCCCTGACTGAATACACCTTTAATTTCTCTCGTGTTCTTTACGTCTTCCAGTGGATTTTTATCAAGTAATAGTAAATCAGCTTCTTTCCCTACGGTAACAGTACCTTTTTGATTAACTAACCCCAGGTAGGTTGCCGGATTGATGGTTGCAGTTTGTAAGGCTCCGTATGGTGTAATACCTGTTTTCACAAGATTTTCAAGTTCATCGTGCAGCGCAAATCCTGAAACTAAAAACCATTGCGGTGAATCTGAGCCTGCCATCAATGGAACCCCAGCGTTCCATAAAGCAGCGATTATTTTATTTCGAACAGAGATATACTTTTTTCGACTCTCTTCAGGCGGTGGATTTGTCCAGTACATTTTCTTTACTTTCCAGGCGTATTCTTTAAGTATAGTTGGTACATATTGAAAGGGTACACTTTGTTTTACATACTCTTCATCAATGCCCGTGGCAAAAAATGAATAGGAGAAATAGTTAGTTGGGGTTACATAAATTCCGGCATCTTTAACTTGCTTCACCAGTGACGGAATTTTAGATTCATCCAGATGCGGTACAGTAGCCCAGGCTTTTTTTCTCCAGATATTCATATCGGATACACTCTGCCCATGATTGTAGGAAGTATCGGGTAGTAGCATATCAATAAATTCATCCAGATGTTCGATCTGCTGTTTTGCAGCAAGCGCAGCTGGAAGCTTTACTAATGGTCCAACATGTCCGGTTACCCGTAAATTCACTTCTTTAGCTGTTTTAATAATGGCGTCATACACATCACGTTTCACCATAAAGGTGATTTTGATGGCATCATATCCTTCTGCTTTAAATCTTCGTACAGCCTTCTCAGCTTCTTCAGGTGTATGGCAAAGGAATTCAAAAGGACTATCAGCAGATCCCTCTCCGACAAAGGGAACACTTACAACGAGTAATTGCGGACCAGTCCATACCTGCTTTTTTACTTTTTCCTTGACTTCCAGGTAAGCTGGGTGGCCGCCTTCAATACGCACAGTAGTTAATCCGTTTGCCAGCATGAGTTTCAATTCCTGTTCGCATGTATTTACATTGTTGCCTTGCTCGTAAAAGAAGTGAGCGTGCATATCAAATAAACCTGGCATCAGGTATTTACCTGTTCCATCAATGAGTGTTGCGTTTGCAGGAATTTTTATTCTTTTGAGATCACCTAGCTGCTTAATCTTTCCATTTTCAATTAGCACCGTTTGGTTCGGAAGGCTGACTTCTTTATCCATGGGTATAACCGTAACGTTTTTTACGGCATAGGTTTGACCTGTTGCAGAAAATATTATTAAGAAGATGTAACCAAGAAGGAGTGAGTATACTTTAACTGATTTCATATCAGGATTGTTTGAAAGATTAATCCTGTAAAAGAATAAATTTCAGCGATAGAAATTTACGAGGTTATAATCTTTTTAAACCTTCTGTAAAAAATCTGTCCTTTTAGTTGAAAATTCATGTACCTTTTTCGCGGCTCTAAGTATTACATGTAAGTATTAATACTGTAAGAAAGTGCTGACGAATTGAATTTTTAAAAATCAACCCAGTAGGGTGATATTTTATAATTTAACTAACAAGTATCCACAAATCAAAGTAATATGAAGTCTTATAAACTAGTAATTAGCGCTTTTCTTACGCTTAACGTTTTGTTGACCTACGCTCAATCCAGCAAATTGGAGTATCAATATACGGTCGATCTCACCCGTGTAGTAGAAGACAGGCTATACGTTGAATTATCCACACCAAAAATCACGACCTCCGAGACAATGTTCTATTTGCCCAAAATGATTCCGGGCACGTATCAAATTGCTGACTTTGGTCGATTTGTTTATGAGCTTAAAGCGTTGGATAAAAAGGGAAATCCTTTGCTGGTTGAAAAAATCGGAGAGAACAGCTGGAAAATAAAAGACGCGCAAAAGCTTACTAAAATCACTTATTGGATTGATGACGTGATTGATACTCCTAAAGAAGGCCCGACTATTTACCCAATGGCGGCAACAAATATTGAAGAAGGGAAAAATTTCGTAATCAATACGGGTGGTTTCTTCGGATATTTTGATGGGAATAAGGATGTTCCGTTTAACATTAATGTTATTAAGGACAAAGAATTTTACGGTTCTACAGGATTAATTGCTACTCGTACAGATGAGCCTGTTACAGTATTAAAACTGGAGCGAAAACCTGAAAATGCCAACAAGCGTGTTGACAGGTACCAGGTAGAGAATTACGACCGACTCATAGACTCTCCATTGATGTACGCAAAGCCTGACACGGCTGTGATTCGAGTAGCCAACGCGGAGGTATTGATTAGCTGCTATTCACCTACGCAAAAAATAACGGCAAAAGAGATAGCTGAAACATTGAGAGAAGTTCTCATGGCTCAAAAAGAATATCTAGGAGGAACATTGCCCGTTGATAAGTATGCCTTTATTTTTTATTTCACCGACAAACCGATTACATCGTATGGTGCGCTCGAGCATTCATACTCATCTTTTTACTACATGCCGGAAGAGACGTTGGCAGAGATGAAACAACAGTTGCGTGACTTTGCAGCGCATGAATTTTTTCATATTGTAACTCCGTTAACTATCCATTCTCAGGAAATACACAAATTTAACTTTAATGAACCTGAGATGTCAAAGCATCTTTGGCTTTATGAAGGTGTAACAGAATATTTTGCAGGAAACGTTCAGGTTAAATATGGTTTGATTACACCTCAACAGTATCTCACTATTATCCACGATAAAATTCAAACGGCAACATATTTTAAAAATGATGTGCCATTTACCGACATCAGTAAATTTACGCTGGAAAAATATGGAGATCAGTTCCTCAATGTTTATCTGAAAGGTGCCTTGATCGGTATGTGTATCGATATAAAATTGAGAAAGCTTTCCAATGGTAAATACGGACTTCAGAACCTGATTGCCGACCTCTCCAAAAAGTACGGTAAAAATCAGGCATTTAATGACGAAGAGCTTTTTACAGTGATTGAAAAACTTACCTATCCGGAGATCGGTGATTTTTTAAGAAAATCTGTTGGAGGATCAGAGCCACTTCCATTTAAAGATGTTTTAGAACTTGCGGGAGTAGAGTATATCGATCAGCGTGATGGATCTGCATTATCATTAGGATTTAGTAATTCTGCGCTCGCTGACTATGAGTTGGAAGGTAAAACTTATCTCAGCATTGCTAAAATAGAGGGCATGAATGATCAGGGTAAATTGCTTGGATTCCAGGTAGGCGACATTCTTGTGAAAATAAATGGCGAGGAAATTCCGAGTGAAGGAAGAGGCAGATTTTATCAGAAACAATTCGCTGGACTTAAAGAGGGTGGAACGCTTTCGTATTCGCTACTCAGGAAGGATCAATCCGGAACATATAAATCCGTAGAAGTAAGTGCTCCAATAATTAGAGTTAAATCTATCGACAGACATATCGTTAGCTTTAAAGAAAATCCTTCTCCCGAACAACTTACCGTAAGAAATTCATGGTTATCTAAGTAATCGTGAATCACCAGCGATAAGAAATATGAAAAAATTATTACCCACAGCAGTATTGATGTTGGCGATTGCGGTGTCATCATTTGCTCAGGTTCAACCGCTAACAGTGGTTCCCGATGGGGGAAATAGAAAAGCCTCCACATCGGAACAAATTGGTATTGTAAAGATTGTAATTAACTATAGTCGCCCGGGTGTGAAAGGCCGGGAAGGTCAAATCTGGAACACACCGGTAGCACATTATGGTTTTGTAGACCTGGGTCATGGAACAAGCACCGCTGCTCCTTGGCGTGCAGGCGCAAATGAAAATACCACACTATCATTTTCGCATCCTGTTAAAATTGAAGGTAAAGATTTACCAGCCGGGAACTATGGCTTTTTTATAAGCTTAGGTGAAGAAGAGAGTGAACTTATATTTTCTAAGGTAAATAATTCGTGGGGGAGCTTTTATTATGATCCGGCTGAAGATGCACTCCGTGTAAAAGTAAAAAATCAGAAGCTTGACAAAAGTATAGAATGGCTTAAGTATGATTTTACAGATCAAACCGATAACTCAGCTGTCATTGCATTATCGTGGGAAAAACGTTTGATACCGTTTAAGGTTGAAGCCGATGTTCAGGCGCTTCAACTCGCATCCTTCAAAAGTGAATTTCGTACTACCCGTCCGTACTACGACTTTATTCAAGCGGCAAATTATTGCCTGGAGAATAATATCGAGCTTGATCAGGCATTGGCCTGGATGGATCGTGCGATTAGTTTTCGCGTAATGGGAGAGAAAAATTTCCGAACGCTTATTACAAAAACCATGATTTTGATAAAGCTAAACCGAATTGATGAAGCTAAGAAAATAGCAGATGAAACTGTTCAGCTCAACAATGATATGCTAGACATGCACTTCTTTGGCCGACAGTTGCTCTCAATGAAACAGATTGACCTTGCCGCTAAATTTCTCGAAGCTAACTATAGCAGATACCCGAAAGAATCAACTACTAATGTTGGAATGGCAAGACTTTACTCCGCGCAAGGCAACTATAAAAAAGCTTTAGTACATATGAAGGCTGCATTACCAAAAGCTCTTCCGACTGGCAAAGCCAATATTGAGGCGATGATTAAAAAGCTGGAAGGAAATAAGGATATAAATTAAGATTCAGATATACGTTTAGTGCAACCTCACGAGATAATAGTGTGTCCTTAAGCGATCAGTTTAGTCCGTCTGCGGACGGATTGTAATCTCTTCTCTTCGAAATTGATTGAATATCATCTGTGCGTCTGATTGGCATAATTGTTAATGCTTGAGATTAATAATAGACCTAACCCCAAATACAATGATCAGCTTTCTCCAAACCGTTCGTAGTTTTTCTAAGAACAAGGTTCATACATTAATTAATGTTTTTGGCTTGAGTCTTGGGTTAACCGCCACAATTCTCGCTTTTATCTTTGTAAAAGATGAACTGACCTTTGACAAGTTTCATAGCCGTGCAGACAGAATGTACAGACTTAACAAAATTGTACAGGAAGTTGATGGCAGTACTTCGCTAACAGCGGAAACATCGGGTTTGATGGGACCGACTATGGCAGATGAATTTCCGGAGGTTGATAACATTGTTCGGTATTCGCCTTGGTCCAGCAATGTTATGCTTACGTACCAGGAGAAAAATTTGATTGCTCCTGAAGATTCAAAAGTCGCATTTGTTGACAGTACGTTTTTTGAGGTATTTGACTTTAAGCTTGTCAGGGGAGATGTCAAAACGGTTTTATCAAGACCGGCTACAATTGTGCTCACGGAAAAAACTTCGCAGGTACTCTTTGGTCAGGAAGATCCCATTGGTAAAACTGTTATCGGAATGGGTGATGTTGAGTTTGAAATTACGGGCATAGTGGCTGATCCTCCGCGTAACTCGCATCTTCAATTTTCAGGGCTTGCTTCGTGGACTACAACCTTGCAATCCGGACCAATTCCATCAAACTATCTGAATAACTGGATAGCACAGGCTTTATGTACTTACGTGCTTTTAAAAGAAGGCACCAGTCACTATGCGGTGGAAGAAAAGTTGGGAAAATTCATGAAAGATCATCTGCCGGAACGTGCTGATAAGTATCAGCTTTACTTACAGCCTTTTAAAGATGTTTACCTGAAATCAACTGATGTAAACGCATTACGTATGAGCAGAATCGGGAATGGGGAATATATATTTCTATTCTCGATAATTGCAGGATTCATTTTACTCATCGCGTGCATCAATTACATTAACATCAGTACTTCAAAAGCAACGCGCAGGGCTCGTGAAGTGGGTATGCGAAAAACGTTGGGTGCCACTAAGCTTCAGCTCGTCAGGCAGTTTATGGGGGAGTCGCTTTTAATAACTTCTTGTGCTGTTATCATTGCGCTCGCTATGCTGTCGGCTGCAATCCCATTTTTTAATGAGCTTGCAGGAAAAACCATTCCTGCTGAAAATCTGTTGGATCCTGTAGTTGGTATTTTATTGGTTGGACTGATTATCAGTGTAACAATAGTTTCGGGTATTTACCCTGCGTTTGTAATTTCATCTTTTAAACCATCGGAAGTTTTAAAAGCCACCGCCAAGAATAAACTCACCGGAAACTGGGCTCGCTATGCATTGATTACCTTTCAATTTATAGTTTCCATTACCATGATTGCTGGTACGCTGCTTGTATATCAACAAGTACAGTATATGCTTTCAAAGGACCTTGGATTTGAAAAGGAACATGTTCTGGTAGTAAAGCTCACGAATGCGATGACACCAAAAGGAGATGCTTTTCAGCAGGATGTTAATACGCTTTCTCAAGTTGTAAATACTTCACTTAGTGTATCTGCACTTGGAACAGGCACATTCAGTACGTATGTTGTGCCGGAAAATTTTGCAGCTAATGAAGTAGAAGTTCGTGTGTTTCTTACCGATTTTGAATTTCAAAAGACATATGATTTGGAGTTGGTGAAAGGGCGCTTTTTAGATCCGCAGATTGCAAGCGACTCAAGCGCAATTGTTATAAACGAAACACTTGCAAAACTACTTTCGTGGAATGACCCAATCCAAAAAACGATGCGTTTTAATGAAAATGGACCAGCGTATAGGGTTGTGGGTGTATTAAAAGATTTTAATTTTAAATCATTATACGAAGAAATTGAACCGTTGGTGTTGGGTATAGTTTCGGATAACAGAAAAAATCTCTCCATCCGGTTTACCGGAAACCCGACTGATTTGCTCTCATCGTTGGAAGAAAGATGGTCAAGGTATGAGGACCGCTATCCGTTTCAGTATTATTTTGTTGATCAGGAGTTTGCCAAAAGCTATCAATCAGAAGCAAAGTTGCTTAAAACAATTATAACGTTTGCCGGACTCAGCATTATTATCGCATGCCTCGGATTGTACGGATTGGTTTCGTACACCGCTGAACAACGCACGAAAGAATTTGGCATCCGTAAAGTTCTGGGAGCCTCCTTTATTAACCTGAATGTATTGGTCAATAAGAAATTCGTGATGATGATTTTGCTTGCTGCGGGAATTGCAATTCCAATACTGATCCCGCTTGTTGAAAAATGGCTTCAGAAATTTGCGTACAAAATAGAAATCGGACCGGCAACGTTCATCGTATCCATTTTAATAACCTTAGCCATAACGATTGCTGCGATCAGTATCCATTCAATAAAGCTGGCAAAAATGAATCCAACAGATTCCTTGAGGCACGAATAGAGTGTTGAAACCGGAAAGAGCCATGAACATGATCTGAAGTTTACAAACTCATTCCTAAATGGAGCACCGCATACGTAAATCACCTGCCCATGTGAGTTAAAGGGTTTAAAACGCTCTGTAACCTTACAAGGAAGTTCCGGTAACAGTAATATGATACTGAGAAATTATTTTAAGGTTGCTCTACGCAATTTTACAAAGCGTAAGCTCTATTCATTCATTAATGCTTTTGGACTTAGCATTGCGATTGCATTTTCATTGCTCGTATACGTTTTCATTTCCGATGAATTGAGCTTTGATACGTTTCATGTCAATCGGGATAGAATATACCGGATTGATAGCAAGAATTTTGATCGGCAGGCCTTTGATCTGGGGAGTAAAAATCCTTATTACTATCAAGCCATATTGCCAAATAGACTTCCAATAGATTTACAGGATCAACCTGGTGACTGGGAGTACATTACTCTCATAAAGTCAGTTGGTCAACGTCCGATCCTGCATAAGGACAAATCGGCCAATCAAAAAATTACATTCACAGATAGTAATTTCTTTGATATGTTTTCCTTTACGCTGATTGCCGGATCGGTGCACAAGCTAATGCAGGATCCAACGGACGCTGTAATTACCCAAGAAATAGCCACAAGTTTTTTTGGAGATGAAGATCCTATTGGTAAAACAATTTTTCTCGACTTTGATCAGGTTACTGTGTCAGGATTTACCGTGAAGGCTGTTGTTGAATGTCCGCAGAATTCAAGTATTCAGTTCGAGGTACTGCTTCCGCTTGAATCCTATGAACCGTTCCAACAAAAGGCGTGGAATGTCTATGCTTATCCAACCTTTGTTCAGTTACGGAAAAATGTAACGCCTGAAACGTTTAAAGTTAAATTGGATACACTCATTAATAGAAATAAAAAAGAATGGTTTCAACAAGTCAGAAAAGAGAATAACCTTCCTGCTGATTTTGCTGTTTCTGAAATCATACTAACCAAGTTGACGGATGTTCACTTTGAAACCAAGACAAGATGGTCGAATGCAAGTGATCCGCAGTACTCCTGGACACTGGGCGGAATAGCTTTTCTTATACTGTGTATAGCCAGCATCAACTATATTTCTTTTGCGCTTACGCTATCTGTGTCCAGAAGAAAGGAGATTGGTATTCGAAAAACAATTGGGGCCACAGGAATGCAGATATTTCAGCAGTTTAATATAGAGTCCGTTACATTATCGGTGTTTGCTGCTTTACTGGGTATCGGATTAGCAATAGTCTCCTTACCGTTGTTTAATGAACTAACACAGAAAGTAATTCCCCTGAGCTCAGTTGATTTTATGCTGGGTTCGTCATTTCTTATCCTGATGGTTTTTTTTATTGCCTTTTTAGCAGGAAGTTACCCGGCACTCATTGTTTCAAGAGTAAAACCCGTGCTCGCATTGAAACCTGCTGCAACAGGATTTAAAGTTGGTTTTGCAAGGCCACTAGTGATCGTACAGTTTACCATGTCTGCCTTTCTCATGATCTCAGCATTGATCATGTACCGGCAAATGAAATTTATTACTACAAAAAACTTGGGATATGATAGTCAACATGTAATTTCTGTACCAACAAACGCAGGATGGAATGACAATTCGGATAAGGCTATCACACGATTCAGAAGTAAGACCCAGAATAACCCGCACATTATTGCTGTCTCGGGAATGAATTCATCTTTTAACCAGGGATATAATTCCATGTCGCTGGAACATGAAGGACTTGAGAAGCAAGTATATTTCTATCGAGCAGATTATAAATACCTCTCATTGTTCGATATTCAGCTTTTAGCAGGCAGAAATTTTAATGAAGGTGAAGGGGCTAATCTTACTTCAGTTATTGTGAATGAAGCAATGGTCAAAGCATTTGAGTGGAGTGATCCGCTTACCGAAACCGTTGCAATTGCAGGTACGGATGGTCCGCGGGCAATGGTAATAGGTGTAGTGAAGGATTTTCATTTCCGGTCGTTGGAAGAGGAAATTCTTCCCGTTGTGATAACGGCTGATCCTATCGTGCCAGCATTTGGTGGAGGCTTTATGGGTTCTTTATTAATCAAATTGAATGCACATGACATTCCTGCTGCAATCCATAGCGCTGAACAGGAATGGAAAAGTTTGTACCCTGATAAACCTTTTGATTATACGTTTGTAGATGAGGATGTAGCACTTCAATACAAGTCTTACACGCGCTGGATGAAGATTACCGCGACTGCCACTGTGTTAGCGATAGTAATTGCTTGTCTTGGCTTGTTTGGCTTGTCGGGAATAAATGCATTGGGTCGCACAAAAGAGATTGGCATTAGAAAAATTTTAGGTGCAGATTTTAAATCTATTTTTATAACCCTTAATAAACCTTTTATTGTACTGGCCATTGTCGCGTTTATCTTGGCTATCCCGGCTTCCTGGTACGCGATGAATGTATGGTTAAACAATTTCGTTTACCGCATTACCATTGGTTGGGAGATTTTTGCAATCAGCATTTTTTCTGGGGTGATTGTCGCGCTAATCAGTGTTAGTTATCATGGAATAAAATCGGCCCACAGTAACCCGGCTGAAACGTTAAAGTATGAATAGCCTTTAAAAATTGAGACTTGACATTGCTGATCAGAAAGGATAACCAAGCGGCTTTGAGAATTCACTGGCAAAAGATTCTGCCACCTCTTCATCAACTTTCTATAGCGTCCATCATCCCCTGAAAAGGGTAATTTTTTAATTGAGAGCTTGAAATTTTAAAATACTTCGTTTCCGCATAGGAGTTACTCCTATCAAAGAAAATGGCTCTAGTCATTTTTAGGTTAATTGATAATGTGAGTCAGCACTGCTGCCTCATAAATAGGTAAGCTTTAATCTAACCCCCATACTATGCGCACAATTTATCGCTATCGCGACTTGGAGTTCCCGGTCGCTGACAACACGGATGTTATCATGACAGTTGAGTTTATTTCTGATGGAAATACAGCGCTGACATTTATCAATGTTCCGGGTTCAAATGATCCGAAAATTGAAGATGAAGGTTCAGTACTTCTTGGCAAAGGAGAAGACCTAAGAAGTGAAACAACCATTTCCGTTTCCGATGTCTCTAACCTGGTACCGGAAGAAGATGACATTACCATTCAGTATAAGTTAAATGGTACGTTGATCCAGCAACACACAAATTCCAAAAATGATGAAGAACACCCGATAATTATTCTCTTTATCAAATTCCCGAAAGTATGAAGAGAATCTTAACAGTTACACTATTGGCAATGTCAGGGGTGACCTTTGCCCAGGAGAGCATTACGAAACTGCAAGCTCCTTCATCGCCCGCAGCAGGTATTCTTGGATTGCAGCCAACGGCAGTGTTGGCTCCAAAATCTTTTAAAGCACTGGAAACTTCACTTTTTTCAAATTTTATGAATAGCAGCGGGAGTGCAGTAATCCCCAATGACTTTGCGTTGGAATTCACGCCCTATTGGACGAAAGATCACGGACTTTCATTGAGTGAATATCTATATCCAAAAAAAACACTTGATCAAATTGTTCGGAACTCATCTTTTTCACTGGCAACCACTCAAAACTTTTTACTGGGAGACAGCAGCGCTTCTAACGCGCTTGCTTTTGGCTATCGTACTACATTTTATTTCAGTAACAAAGCTGATCGTGATAAGATTATAGCATTAACGGATAAGCTTAAAGCAAATAAAAACGTTACTGCTGAGGTGCTGGGTATCGCCACAGGGTTAATTCAAAGTGGTAAAGCCAAAGACCGTGATGTTCTAATGCGAACGTTAAGACCAACCATTGTTAATGCGGTTTATACATCAGGTAAGGCAAAATCGATAAAAGATGCAGAGGTTTTTGCCGATGAATTAATTGAAGAGTCAACCACTCTTATTGCCCTTGATCCAAGTAAGCCTGATCCGTTTATGAATAGCTTTAGTAATCTTCTTACTGATAAACTTGCTGCTGAAGGCGTGTTCGTTGAATACAAGGATTATATAAAAGAGCGCTACGGCTTTTCAATGGATCTCGCGTACGCTGGACTTTTGAATTTCCCAACAAACAATTTTGAATATTCATTTCTTATTCAGCAATCGCTTTGGTTATCTCCCACCTATAGGTTTGAAGATAACTTGAGTTTTTTGAAGGTAATTGGTGTGTTAAAGTATAGCTGGTACAACATTGATTACTACAACAAATATTTTCCGATTGTAAAAGTATATGAGAATAATGTAGACTATGGCCTTGCATTAACGGGCACGTTCAAGAAATTCTCCGTGGGTATGGAAATGGTAGGGAGGAGCAGCAGTTCAGTTATTCCTGCAGGTACAGATATTGAAGGCAATGAGCTTTTCCGAAAAGAGAAGGATGAAGACTTTCAATACATCGGAACTTTTAGCTATGCGTTAACAGATCAGATCGTTCTGTCGTACAACTTTGGAAGTCGATTCGAACCGATTCTCAATCCGGAAAGTACACTTGTGTCGGTATTATCAGTCAATCTTGGATTTGGATCTCCGAATAAGAAAGACATCCGATAGCACGCTGATGGTTAAATTCATTTTAAAAATCTTACGCTATGTCAGCAGCACGTAAACACGAACTCCTGGAATTGCTGGTCGATAAACCTTTTGAATTTTCAGCATCGCACATTACCGAGCTTCTTGCCATAAAAGGCAATGACGCGCTTACCTTTAAAGACATGAGAAAGTATGTCTGCCGGATATTTGATATTAACGACAACATATTATTGGATCATCGAATGCGAATAATTTCGCTAACCGATTTAGTCAGCGAAAACGGAATAACAGCTTTTATAAGAAATTTCGTAAAGGATTTGACCGCAAAGAAGGTAAAGTGATTGTAGCGGAAGGGGACTCGTGGTTTGAGTTCCTCTTTTTTATTAAAGATATCATTGATCATTTATCTGAATCCTATAAAATCTACAGCTTGGCGTACGGTGGAGATTGGCTCACAAACATTGTGTATGAAGGCCGATACGTTGAAAAGCTTTCAGTCTTTAATCCCGATGTATTTTTAGTGAGCGGTGGCGGAAACGATTTGGTTGGATCGGACCGCCTCGGAATTATGGTTACCGCGAAAGATACCTGTAAGCCGGCCTATGAAGACAGGACTAAAATTCTGGGCTGCGTAAAAGAATTGTATCCTGAAGCGGATAATACGCTTACCCAAAAAGACCTGGATGATTTTCTGGCTGCTCAAAAGCACATTCAACCGGCCTTCTATTCTTTCATTCATATTATGAAGCTTCAGTACATGCTCGTCTTTAACGGAATTCACAGAAAATATCCGGAGATGAAGATTATTACGCAGGCTTACGACTATGCTATCCCTTCCCCGAAATTCCATGGTTTTTTCATTTCAGTCCATCGTTTTGTTAATCGATTGTTGGGAACAGGCAAATGGCTGTACCTGCCGTTGATGATTAACGGTATTACGGACCCCATACTACAGCGGCAGTTGATCCGATTCATGATCTTCCAGTTTAACCTGATGTTTGCCGAGATCGCGTTGAGCAATAAAAATGTTTTTCACATTGATTGCCGCGGTGTTGCACAACAGGATTCAGACTGGTATGATGAGCTTCACTTAAAATCGCGGAAGTTCAAAGTGATTTCGAACGCCTATACGGAGTGTATTGAGAGCAACGAGCCATCGAAGAAAATATATTTCGCAAGTCAATATTCTGATAGGCAGAAGTAAAATCTTTATTCAGCTTTAATAGAGCCAGTGACATAATCAGATATCAAATCAACTTGTAAACAACTCAGTAAACCCATTCAATATGAATTTTGAAAAAATAGCCCCGTTTCTAAAAGACCCGCTTATACTTATTGGTTTCTTCCTTTTTATTGGATTTATATTCATCAGGACACTTGTAACAACAAGAACTATCCCTGTTCTACAGCAAGGCCAGGGATATAGTATTTTGAAAATAATTCTGTTATACGGATTTATATTCGGCCTGTTGCTGGTCGCACTTGGTTTTGGTTTGAAATATAAAGAGATGTCCGAAAGAGAACAAAAAAATATGGTTTCTCTTCTCATAACAGAATTGGATAGTAACATTCGCGTAATTTCAGAGTTAAAGAAAAATACGGAATCTTTTTTAAGTCAACAGATTGACCTATCCAAAGCAATCAGGACGACTGGAATAGTAATTCTACCGGTCATGTTTCCAAAAGTAAATTTAGAGTTGGATTCGAACATCAATACAAGTACCCTTGCACAGGGAGCTTTTTCAGAACTCGTGAAGAAGCGACTGGCAAATGATCAAGTAGCAGTAAAAAAGTTAGGGGAATTTTCAAAAGCACTTACAAAGACGCTAAAATCAACAACGTCAATACGGGGGAACTTGAGAGATGAAAATAGAACCCGCTATAAAATAGCCACCCAAATCTGGGATAATAACATAAATGTGTACCGAAAATTGAATATCATTGACATAACCCTGTTTCAAAAAGCTTACGCACAAATGAATAACATCCGTAATGATTACGACATCATTGCAGGATCTTCGATTGACTTTGCTGACAATCTAAATGAATATTTCAAAGAGAATAACGAGCTAACGTGGGAAAAGCTCGCAAGTGTTCTCTCCAGTGAAAGGCAAAGCTATTCACTGATTGTTGAATATTCTGAAAATCTGGTGAATACGCTTACTGACTTAACACAAATCAAAGATGAGCTTAAGCATGATGTTGAAGTATTGCTGTGAATTACCAATTTATTGAGCTTCCCTATTCACTACGCAACGAATTTACCGGATTGCTGCGCGCAACTTTCAACGCTTGAAGGCTTATTGTGAACGCAGCGATAACAATGGCTAGTAATCCGGCAAGCAGGAAAATCCATACGTGGATTTCGATCCGATAAGCAAAGCTTTCAAGCCAGCGGCTCATGCTCCACCAGGCAACTGGCGTTGCAATAACAATCGCGATCCCAATGAGAATAATAAAGTCACGACAGAGAAGTGCCACTACACTGTTAACACTTGCGCCCAAAACTTTCCGGATGCCGATCTCTTTGGTGCGTTGCTGCGCAGTAAACGCAACTAGTCCAAACAATCCAAGGCAGGCAATGAAAATGCTCATACCGGCAAAGATGCTGAACAGCCGTGCGAAACGTTGATCGTTGCGATACTGCAAATCGAAATTGTCATCTACGAAGCTGTAGTGAAACAAGTTGCCGGGGAATAAAGTGGCATATAATTTTTCAATTTTATTGATTGTCCCTGCTACGTCCTGTGAGTCGATCCGTATGGAAATGTTGCTCCCTGCACTCGTTCTGCCAAAGACGATATTCTTTTGTTGCTGGTGTGCAGAGGACCATTTGAAATCTTTATACACGCCAATAATCCGGGCCTGGTAATCACCGATCATCAGCAACTCATCAACCGCATAGGCAGGAGTGGGGAAGCCTAAATTTTTTGCCGCTGTTTCGTTAATCATTACGACCCACACTTTCTCGGTGGCATCTTCCTGCGCGGTAATGCTTCGGAATTCTTTTCCGGCTATAAGCTTTAATCCATACAAGGGTGCAAAGGCAGAGTCTATATATGTTGCAACTCCTTGAAGTGCATCGGTTTTATCATCTGCAACTTTACGCATTGATGCACCATTCCAGTTAAAGCCCTGCCCGGGCAGCGTAGATGACATGGCTGCTCCGTCAACGCCCGCAAGTTGCTTCACTTCATGCATAAATGTATTCATCAATGTCGGGCGATCAACATTGTCGGGAAGCAGACGTGGTGACTGCAACGATACAAGATGTTCCAGGTTAAGACCTAAATCAATTGTGCGCATGTAGCGGAGCTGATTCAAGACGATTACCGTACCGGCAATCAAAATAATGCAGGCTGCAAACTGAACAACTACCAAACCTTTACGAAGTGCCAAGTGCGCTGATACCGAAGAAGTTCTTCCCTTCAGCACAGCAGCCGGGCGAAACGATGACAGCACGAATGCCGGATATAACCCAGCAAGCAATGTGCCGGCAAATAGTGTAATGCCAATTGACATCAGAAATATTGGCTCAAGCCATTGCGCTATCGAAAGCTTTGTTTCAGCGATATCGTTAACGAAGGGGAGCAGGAAGAGTGTTAGTAGCAGGGCCAAAATCATAGCACTGACATTCGTGAACGCGGACTCATACAGGAATTGAACAACCAGTTGAGTCCTTCGTGCACCTACCGCTTTGCGCACACCCACTTCCCGCGAACGGTTTAAGGCGCGTGCAGTAGCGAGGTTAATATAATTTACAAGCGCGATTACCAGTGTGATCACCCCGATCACCAGAAAGAAGTACAAAGTCTTATAGTTCCCGGCAACAATACTGCCTGCACCCATTACGTCCGCATTCAAATGAATGTCGTGGAAGGATTGCAGATTAAGAGCACCGCGTGAGCCGCCTTCTTTCAAGGCATCTCCGCGGTGTTTTACAAACACTTCAGTCATCTTGCGTTTCACGGCTGCCCGATCAGCATCGGGATGAAGCTCCAAGTATGTGGTAAAGTTATTCCAGCTCCAGCCGCCTTCAGGTTCAGTGGAATAGTCGGGGCCTTTCAATAAATCTTCCATCGGCAGCAGCATGGTAAACTGCAGATGTGAATTCTCAGGAATGTTTTTGAATACTCCGCCTACTGTATAAGTCTTGTCAGTATTACCCGTAACATCAAGCGTCTGACCTTCCGCGGGTGCGTTGCCAAAATATTTTTTTGCAGCAGCTTCCGACAGCAGAACCGTGCCGGCTGATAATGCTTTCGAGCCACTTACCATCGGGAATGTAAACATGTCCATGAAGGCATTATCTACGTATAGCGCAGCATCTTCTTCGAATATCCGTTCAGGCGTAACGGGGTTAAAGACGATTGCGTTTTCTGAATGCACGCGTGTAACGTTGACAATCTCCGGAACACCCTCTTTCAAGGCCGGTGAGAGTGACTGCGCAGTATAAGCATGTCCGTTTTCCATTGGATCTTCTCCACGTGCATAGGACTGCAGCACGCGGTAAAGATTATCCTTGCGTGTATGAAAACGATCGAAGCTAGATTCAAAAGCCACATATTGAAAGATGATCAGGCAACAGGTCATGCCGATCGAAAGGCCAACAATGTTAAGCGATGAGAAGCTCTTGTTAGTAAACAGATTTCTCCGTGCGATCGTAAAGTAGTTTTTAAGCATACCGGTTGATTGGTTTGATGATGTGAACGACCGGATAAACCCCGGCCTGAAATATTTAATAACACGCCACGAAAAAGTTGCTTTCGCTTTAAAGGGCGAACGTTCAGACTCTTTGCGGAACAATTCGGTCAGATCACCCTCGAGTTCTTCGAGATAATCTTCACGGCAAAACCACCGCAGCAACCGGATCGCGCTTTTCGGAGGTTGCATTAGTTGAAGGAGATTTTAGGAATGCGTTTGTAGATCGCGTTGCGCAGAGAATATTGTTCATCGAGCATGCGCTTACCCAATGCCGTAATCACATAAAACCTTTTGCGCCTTCCGCCACGGTCTTCGGTAATGCCGCCAAACCGCGAGTCCACGAAACCTTTTTCCTCCATACGCTTCAATGCAACGTGAACCGCGCTTACGTTAACTTTTCGCTCAAGCTCTTTTTCAAGACTTTCTAAAATAGAAACGCCATAAGCTTCATCGTGCTGTGAGGCTACCGTGAGCAAGACCAATTCTTCAAATTCACCCAATGAGTGCTGCGACATAAATGAGGGATTTCCTTAGCAAACGTGAATTAAATAAATATGTTTCACTTTTGCTAAGTAAATTGTGCTTTGTCACTAACGTCACCTCGAGCGTACATTCCAATAATAAATGTTCAGTGCTGACTGCCAGAGGTCTCTTCACGGAAGTAACTACACTCCAGTTTAGGGAATTATGTATCTTCGAATAGTAAATCCATCCCGATGAGAACTCAGACAATTTATGCGGTACTGTATATGCTGGTTTTTGCCAGCTGCGTATCGGATAATGACATTCAAAAACCTGTCGTTCCCGATGTTGGGTACATTAAAGCCAAGGTTAATGGGAAAGAACAAGTCTTTACCATACCGTCTGACGAACTGGGTGCGAATTGTATTCGTCCGGGTGTGGTTAACCTGACGTTTCGGGAGAACACAAACTCAACCAAGTACTGGTCGATCACTATTTACCATAGTTATGTTGCGCTTGATGTTCATGATCTGCCTTTACCGTTCATCATCTCCGGACCAACCCCTAACGTTGACGGAAAATTACCCGAAGCCCATGTTGCGATAGGCGATAACCATGTTGGTTTTTACGGAACCATGTATGCACAAGGCTCTACATTTGATCATCCCTTCACGGTAACCCTTACTTCGGTTGAAGGCAATGTTGTGCGCGGCACCTTTCACGGTAAAGCATTCGGAGTGTTTAAAGAAGGGAGTTTCGCAGCTGAATTGCCGGTGGAGAGTTGGTAGTTAAACGTTTATTGACGGCTGGGGCTTTAGGTGTATATGTTTTATAGCTTTTGTTAGCGGTAGTGTTTCTATCCTTCATTTGCAAGGAACTCTTTTATCTTGTCAATAAATGGTTTCATTCTCCAATAACCTTTTTTAGAATCTTCCAAGTCCATTTCAACTTGCCTGGCTGCTTCACTTTCTAAATGAGCCAAATTTCTAAGTGCATAGATGTTTTTTATGTCTTCTGAATATGCAGAGTCAATAAATCCAATTCTTACTGCACAGTCAACTCTGTCTTTGAATGGTATGCTATTTTTGGGTGTCTTTGTGTCCTTGTAGACACAAGTAAATATGTCTGCCCCATCGTAAGTAAACTTTGTCAAGCCACCTAAGGAACTGACCGGTTTATATGCTTTGTGCGTCTGAAGGGCTTTAACTTCTGCATGATGAGGGTATTTGTCCCATAACAGATATGTTGTCGCAGCTTCATAAATTGAAGCATATTGAATTATCTGAAACTTTACGAAAGGGTGAATTTCGTCACCTACAACATAAAGACCCTCCATTAATTTTGAAATATATCTTGCAGAATAAAAAGCACGTCCTACTTTGTTTCTTAATTCTATATTGTCTATAAAGTCAAATTGATTAATGTGCCAATCAATATCTCCAGGTAAATCACGTTTGCAATAATCATTAATTTGTTCTCTGAGTCCTTGTTCTAATGGCATAGATTTCTACTTTTTATATTTACTCTGAATGTTTGCAATGTAATGTCTCTATTGCTCTATGCTATGAATTTCGTCAACATTGTATTTCATTTTCATGTATCAATTGTCCGACCACCTTGCCCATACGTTTGGCTATAAGGCGTTTGCCTTACCTTAATTCAAAAATAAACAATAAAGGCAAATGACTTATAGACTTTGTTAGGGCAGTTTAAAATTCGCCTAGTCAATTTGTAATCTTGAGTGTCAGTATTTTTGTCAGTAATCCACTGACAAACATATCCGTGTTCGTCCCAAGAAATAACTCTAACTAATATTTGTGATGACGAAGATTTATCATTTGTTTTCAATGCTTGTTCATCAATTAAACCAAAAGTGTCTGATGAAATAATGCCCCAAGCTAAGAACCGTCTTAAAATTATATTTCCTTTGTTGTCAGTGTAATTCATTGAAATGTCTGTCCTTGTAAATGTTGTTGGTGCGCCATTCGTTGATACGAATTCTCCAGTTTTAATATGTTGAGGGACATATACTTTGTCTGTGTATGGGCAATTAAACCATATGTCTGAAATACTAACATTCAAATCAACAGTCTGTAATTTCAATACTTGCAGGTCTTTGGAATTAGCAAACGTATTTACAATGTTTGAATTAAACAGAACGCTATCTTTGAAAACGTACTCAGTCATAACTGATTTATTGCCGTTCGGATACGCTATCATCAGTAATCTGAAATTGGTTTTGTCAAAAAAGTTCATAGTCGCGTAACCGTTATCGGCTGTTGCGGTTACTACAAAACAGTCGAAGTTGTTAAATTTTTGATCTGGTAGTCGTTCTAATTCATATTTTAATTGTTTGTACCCATATTGAATTTGATTGTACGTTTTAAGTTTAATTTCCTCTTTCGATTGTAGATCCTTAATGTGGATAATTGAGTTTCCATCAATCCTGCTGATTTTATCTCCATTAAAGAAAGTAGTTTGCGGAGAGTGTGTTTTTGATAAAACACACTGAACATACTTTTTACCTGTCTTTAGTTGTTCATTTATAATTGCAGTGGTCTGGTCTGGTTGAATAAGTAAATAATTTATTCTGCTTGATTCAATTTTGGAAATTCGCAATTCGCCACCACAAAAAATTAAGGAAGAGTCCACGATTTGCCTTGCAGTCAGTTCATTCTGACTCTGTCCATACAAAAGTGTCGGTAGGAGAGATAATAATGTAATAAAGAATCGTGCTATCAATATGTCGTTTTTAAATTGCCCCTAACGTTTATGTATAAGCCGTGGCGCTGAGCAAAAATAAAAAAATGTCCTCCTTATCAGCGCCATGGATTATACATTTTGTTAGCGGCTGGCACTTATTCACCAATTTGAATTGGTTTATCGAGTTTTCTTAAAATCCATTTTTTGTCAATCCATTGTCCTTTATCCCATTTCTTTGTCCAAATGCTTTTGAACCGTGGGGCTATCTTTGAAGAGTCCGGCACGTAAGTCAGTACATCAACGGAAGTGAAATAAAATTCAACAAATTGCCCTAGATGACTGTGATGATTAATATCAACTAACTCATATCTATTTTTTAAATCGTTTAAGTTCGAAATAAACTCAAACGGGTCTTTCTTGCTTAGTGAATCTGAGTGTACAACTTTAATTAATTCGTCCCAATTCTTATATATCTGAACTTCGTTGTCAGCCTTCACCAACTTTAGATTGGAAATTGAGGTGTCATACTCCAAGTTGATAGAAAAATCATTGATAAATCTCTTTGGTCCGAGAATGACTAATTCTAATGTGTTATCCTCACGAGAAAGTTGAAGAGCGTATCTCGATCTCTGAATTGAGTCGTTTTGCCAATACCCATTTGGTCCCCTATCCATAAAATGTAAGTGCTGCAAAGTTCTTAAATCCGCGGAGTCAATTTCGTCAATAAGTTCTTTTGCTTTCTCGTCTATCCGTTCTCCACAGGAAAAAATGAAGAGTCCAATTGTCAGAATTATTAATTGTAGAAATCTTGTCATAAGTGCTTGCCGCTAACGTTCGTGTTTATGACGTTGTGTTGTTAAAAATAATAAACGTCAGACCGATAACACAATGGCATAAACACTTTGTTGGCGGCTGGCATCTAGTCCCCGTCACTGAGGTGCTTCATCTAGTCCATTAGCCTTCACTACCTTAATCACTTCAGAGTAGACTAAACCTATTTTTTCTTTTAGCCAAGTCTTTGTCAGCCGTTGAGAAAACGAGACTGTAACCGATGAATTTTTTGGTTTTGTAAATTTAATTAATGTCGTGTCTTCGTCCATTTTGTTAGCTGACGCTCGTCCATGTGCCAAAGCATCCCTTACGCTTACAATATCTCTATTAACTTTTTTCTCAAGTTCACCATTGGCTATTTCACTATTGTAACGGTCAATTAATTGTCCTAGCGAAGAATAGTCAGTCATTGCATTTTCTGGAATATTGTCGCCCACTGCAAAAGAATTAATACTGACTCCAAGTCCGATGGGATTATGTGGTTGACTTCCTTTCTCGTAAAGAGCTCCTCTCAAAACAAATTCCAGGGATTGCAAATTGGCATAGAGCTTACCAATTAAAAATAGTATTTCGTCCTCGTCCCTTATTGTCATTTTGGTTTTTGTTGGTGGTTGGCGCTTTAATTTATCATTTCCTTAGGTCCTTGTTTTTTTATCTGTCTGCCGAACCAGAGTCCCACAATTATCACTGGAACGACTCCATACATTGTCACCCAATACATTGGCTTGAAGTAGTAGTCGTAAAATGGATTGCTAAAACCACCTATGTTGTCGATTCCTTCTTGAATAAATCCAACCGAACTACCAATCAAAGTCCCTGTCACTAAAGTTATCAATCCGTATTTTATTCCTGTCCAAAGTTCATTTTTTCGTTTTACTAGAATCTCAACTCCTGCAAGTTGTCCGAAGAAGTAAGCCATTGTCAGTAGTCCAATTGCCCCAATCAACAAGTGATACCAGAATTCAACGTCAAAAATCCAAAATACTGCTTTAGATAATTTTTGGTCCCAACTGAAAATAACGCAACCAAAAAGGATGTATGCAATCAAAAGTCCAATGAGTCCGGACTTTATAGCAAGTCGTTGTCCAATTTGTTTAGCCTTTTTTTTGTCCACAGTTACTTGGTTGATTGTCTGTCCAGATGCTTGCCGCCAACGCTTATGTTTATGACGGCTTGGGTTTTCGAAGCGCACCACTGTCCCACGTTGCTGAACGAAATTAAGAAACAAAACTTCAAACCTACCATCACCCCAAGCTGGCATAAACATTTTGTTGTGTGCAGTTTGCGTCAACTCTATCTAAAATAATAAGTCGGTTTTTTCTTCTTCGTCCAAATTCCTGATTCTCTCGTTCGTATGATTCGTCCGCTTTTGTCCACTTGATAAAGTCTCTTTCCTCTTATTGCAAGTCGGTCCGATATTCCACTCACACTTCTACCTTGTCCACCACCGCTAATTAGTCCAATGACAAACTCTTCATTTTTAATTCTATTTGATTTCTCGTCAGAAGATAGCACCAATGAATCAGGCATTCCGTCCCTCGTCAACGTGTCATAAACGTTCGTGAAATTCAAATAGACTGTCTTGTTTGAAACTTTCCATTGTCCGACAGACCACGAACTTGCTAAGTCAAAGTGCCACTCATATCGGAACGTTGAGTCGACTCTCAGTTCCAAACTGTGTCCGTAATAGGCATTGTATTTTCCTGTCAAACGTTGTCCCGAAGCTACGAAGCTGATTGTTGTCAGAAGTAATATTGTCGTTAGTCTCATTGTCGGTTAGCAAATTGCACACAACGTTTGGCTATAAGCCGTTTGCTTTACAAAAATAAAAATAAACAAAAGAAAGCAAATGGATTATAGACTTTGTTAGCGTGCGTTGCATTATCACTGATAACTATTTCGTTCTTGTCCGATGTTTTCAATTTCTTTTAAGGTCTTTTGGTAATTCTCTTTGTCCAATAAGATTTTCAAGGTTTCTGAATTGTCTGACAGAAATTTTACTTGTGCGTAATAGTCGAGTCTTGTGCCAAGAATTTTTCTTTTTTCTATCTCGTTCAATTTTGATTGTCTCTTCAGTGTCAAGAGAGAATTATAACTCTCGATACCTCTGAAAATTTCCTGTCCATGAAGAGGAGAAAGGTCGGTTTCAATTAATCCTCTGTCGTCAAGAAGTTGTAGTCGGAATTCGCTATTCTTAAATTTAATTTGCCCTTTAGATGTCTCGTAGATCCCAAGTCCTAATTTGTCAAAGGTGTCTTTGAAATAGTCTTTATAAATCTTCTCTAAGTTGTCCATTTGTCCTAATGCAATGCACGCTAACGTCTTGCTATGTGGCGTTGTTTTGGCCTTTAAAAATAATTAATAAAACAATGGCACATAGCTTTTGTTGGGCGCAGTTATCTTTTCTCCAATCTGTTTTTCGCGCTCGTCAGTTCGCCTATGTCGTTTCCCTTCAATAGTTTCACTTCTTTGTTGTCGTAAATAATTGAAACCGATAACCTGTCCACGATGCCAACAAGTTGCGCCATTGCTAAAGGTCCTTCTTTCTCCGAGTGATCCGTCAGACGAATCCCGCTTATTTTATTTAAGTCGAGCGTCAGCGTTTTTACTGTCAACGGAGAAGACTCTATAAAAGTCAGCGTATTGTCCACGATAGAAATTTTTCTAAGTCCCTTGTATTGCCATGCTAGTCCACGGAGTAGCCAGAAAATTGAAACAGCATAAATCGTCAACAAGAAAATGTTTTTGTACCAAGGCAAGTCAGCAAAATTCAAAATCATAAGAATCGATGCTGCTGTCATCTGCAATGTCAGTATTGAGAAAGCTACAATCAATAGCCAGCTTTTTCTATTTGATAGTTCAATGGTTGTGTTCATATTGTCCAAAGATAATTGCGCCCAACGTTTGGCTATAAGGCGTTGGCTTTACCTTAATTTAAAAATAATAAAAAAGACAATGGCTTATAGACTTTGTTAGCGTGCGTTTAGTTTATCCAGAATTTCAAATTCCTCTTTTAAGTCTTTCTTTGCATGTCTTAGTTGTTTTTTGTCATTAAGTTTACTAGCTGAATAGGCCAAATGTATATTAGGATTTGAAATGCTTCTAGTCGCGGAACAGTCGTCAATGTAGATTCTATTTGTCCCTTTTACAGGATTAGCATAAATGATAAATGTGTCTCCCCAGTGAGGACTTGGCGAAAAACTACACGATGAAATTGTCCCCACTGAGTCAACAGCGGCAGATGCTTCAACTTTATCTGCAAGCTTTCCTTTAAATACCTTGATAATTTTTAAAGTAAAGAGTCCATTTATCGTGTCACTGTTTACAACCTGTCCAATAAAAATTAATTCATTGCTATTGATGCTTTTTTGTCTGACAGTTTGAATTGTCTCAAGTCCACAAATACACCCAAATGTCCGGGTAGATGTCAACAAAATAATTATTAAAGTAAGATGTCTTGGTTTCATAACTAAATGCACGCTAACGATCCGTGTTTATGGCGTTGTGTTGCTAAAATAATAAACGTTAGACCGATAACACAATGGCATAAACACTTTGTTGTGGGTCGTATCACTTCACCAACACTCCTTTGTTGTCTCCAAATTTCTTATAAATTTTAGTCAACGAGGCCAAGGTGTCGGTAAGGAACGTCTGGTCAGTCTTCATCTCAAAGTCCAACTTATTTAAGTTGTGTTGCATTTCGTTAAATGTCCCCGTATCCTCACATGTCCGAGTCCGTCAAAGTCCAATGTTATCAAAAGATTCTTCTCGTAAGACTCCAAAGTTGCTGTTCCTTTTAAAGTCCTGTAGCATTCTTCAAATTGTCGGAAGAAATTATATAGGTTACCAGTCGTAATATAAATCTGTCCTTTAACAGAATAATTGCCACTCTTTATTTCAATTCTACTTCGAGTGTCATACCCTCCGTAATAATCCGTATCAGTTGGGAAGCCGGGTGCTTCCTCAATCTTGAAGTAGATTTGTCCGTTGTCGGCCTGAATAAAAAAGTCGTCTAGATTGTCTATGTCCATTTTGTCCGAGTGATATGACCCACAACGTTTATGTATAAGCCGTGGCGCTGAGTAAAAATAAACAATGTCCCTCCTTATCAGCGCCATGGATTATACATTTTGTTGTGGGTAGTTTTGTTACTCAAATTTGTTTCGAAGCCGTCTCCATTCCTTCCAAAAAGTCAAATACCCTTTTCTGTCGAAGTCGTCAGTCGGAATTATTTTCGGTTGACTGTCCTTATAAAACTGTTCAACTTTGTCCGTGAAGGAGAAAATCATTTTTCTATAATCGTCCTTCCCAATTATTGCTTTTCCTCCTTTGTCGGTTAAGTGTTCAACACTTTCATTCCTGTGAGTAATAGTCCAATTTATTCCAGTGTCACACCCTTGAATTGTTACTGTCTCTTCTTTCTCGTCAGCGATGATGAAGTGTCCGCAACACGGAAGTAGTTGATTGTCGTAGTCGTTCTTTTTGTAATCCTTCTCAATTGTCCGCATTAATGATAATGCTGTCGAACTTAAAGTCCAGTCACCTGCTTCTCCATCTGAAACAATTTCGTCACCTATTTTAAGATAAACATGTCCGTGTGCGCAAAGGTCGTTAGGATCGTCCTCGTTCTTAATCCAATGAAGGTCTATTACTTTTAAGTCAAAGGTTAGGTTACTCATCTGTCTTTACAAAATTACCCACAACGTTTGTGCATAAGCAGTGGCGGGTATTCGAATCGCGTAACTGTCCCACGACACAAAACGTAATTTGAAAAACTAAACTACAAATTTACACTGAACCCCGCCATTGATTATGCATTTTGTTGGCGGTAGTTAATTTTTAACCGCTACTAACTCGTAGTGACCTGTCTTTGGGACATTTAAAAAAAGTGTTTTGTCAATTTTGAATGTCCCCTTAAAATTGGCCTGTTTCTCAAATGTGTATGATGACTCGTGGTAATTCACAAAGTCAGAGAATAGATCATCGCCAACCTTGTCGACAGTTTGCATTGATGAGCTTGAAGAACTATAAATAATCTTCAGTCCAAGCTTCTCAAATGTTTCCTTGTCCAAGTCAGCAAAGGTGATACCCTCATTGTCTAATGATAGACTTGTCTCTTGAGAATCCGTCTTCTTTTGCGGTCCTCTCGATACTCTTTGTTCAATAATCAAATAGCCAATGTCGCCTCTGTCGGTATATCTAATCCAAAGTCCATCTCTAATGTTCCCGGGCAATTTTGGTAGTACTTTCAAAGTCAAAATATCCGTAACATAAGTTGTGTCGTCTACAGTAAAAGAAAACGGTCCGATTTTTACTCTTCCAGTGTCCGATACAATTTGGGTGATCTTCAAACTTCCCTTACCCACGTTATTGTCCCAAAGCTTATTGTATTCTTCTTTGGTCTTCTTTTGTTTGTTTCTCAATTCCGTTAAGTCTCTCTTGTCAATGGTGAATTCTATTTGAATTTCATCACCCTGTCGTGGAATTGGATTGTTAGTTTCTAATCTTGAATTCTGTCCCCAAGCACTGAAACACAGTCCAGAGAAAATTAATATTGGTACTATCTTCATTTTAAAAATTAATTACCGCCAACGTTTATGTATGAAACGTGGCTGGGTTTACGAAGCTGTGTTCTGTCCCACGTGACCGAACGAAATTAAGAAAACCAAACTACAAAGTTGCACTGCGCCCCAGCCATGTTTTATACATTTTGTTGGCGGCTGGCCATCATTACAGGTACTGTCCCCAGTTGTCAACTAGTTCTGAATATTTGTATCCCGCTGCTCCTGATGTCGAATATACGCTAACCACTTTGTCACCGAGTGCTTTTTTGATTTTATTAATCTCGTTGGATATTCTTGGTATCTGTCTCTCGTTTATTTTAAAGTTTACAATTATTCTTTCGGGTCTATTTGAAGCAAATGAATTTATTATTCCTTCGGTATTCCAGTCACAGTCAGATTTTTCAATAGCAGAATCAGGGAAGTTGTCATATATATCACAAAAACTCACTGGTCTCAATCTTGTTACGATGTCGGTTATAAAAATACCATTTTTGTCACAATGGTCTTGCTGTCTTTTGAAAACTACTTCTCTCGTTAGTCCGTGTTTCTTATAAAACTTTAGTCCGTTTGGATTTTTCGTTTCTAATGCATTTTGTTGATAAAAAGATTTGTCATGAAAGTAGTCAAGTATTTTCCAAAACCTATTTTGAGGTCGGTCGTAAAAATTCTTCACCTCATTAAATTTCTTGAACTTATCACTTGATTCAATTTCGGCAAATTGAATCATTTCAGTTTCATCCAATTTTGTCTTGTCGGGAACGCCAGGATTAAAAGTCCCAATGATTAAAATTTTAGTCGGTCGGTTGTTGGTTGGTAACAACCGATTGAGAAAACGGTGGTCAATAATTATCGCCATTAGTCGCAACCATATTTTAGGTAAGGAATCCTTTTGGCTGTCTCGTTGGATAATTTTTTGTAAGAGATGACAAAAAATTGTCCGCCACCGAAATAAGCTGAAACCTCAAACAACGCTTTATTTTTGCAGCTTCTAAACAATGTTTTATTTTGAGTTTCTTCAACAACATCAAATCCTAATTTGTCCAAAACCTCAATGGAAAATTTATAACTTTTTTGATTTTGAAATGGTCCAGAGTCAATTGACAAGTCCGCTGTCTCATTTTTATATTTCTCCATTAAAGATTTGAGTGGATTGTCCAACGTGATCAAAGAGTCCTTGTTAACTTCTATTACTTTAAATCCCTGTCCGTACGTAATACCAAGTCCAAGTAGCAGAAAAATTGTTGTGGCAGTAATTCTTTGTCTCATGTTCTTAATTTGTTAACCCAAACTTTTTTGATGGCTTGCCGCCAACGTTTGTGTTTATGCAGTGCGGGGAATAGGAGGGCTTAAAAATGAAGCGCAGCGGAATGTTAAGCCCGACCTGCTCCGAACTGTCCCCCGTGGACCGAACTACTTTTTAAAACATAAACTTTAATTTAACACCAAACCCCCGCATTGCATAAACATTTTGTTGTAAGCAGTGCTATTTCACCACAATCTCATCCTTGGTCTTAGGATTTGTCGATTTGTATTCTTTGATCTCCAGTCCGTTGATCTTAATTTCAATTTCTCTCCATACTCCGTCTTTATTATATTGAACTGTCGAGCTTGTTCCCGCTCCACTTGTCGAATAAGAGTCACCTTTAAAGTATACTAAGTCATAGGTAATCAAGTTGTCGGTGGAACCCGTCATGACAAACTTGTAACTCGATCCTACTTCCATTATTTGATTCGTCTCTTCTAATACTTTTAATAAGTCATCTTTGCTTTCAAACTTTTTCCCAGTCAATAGTTTTAAGAACGGTTCGTTTATGTCGCCAAACCACAAAGGCTCAATCAATAGAATTGTTGACTTTAAACTGTCAAATGCGACTACACAGGTTGCTTGATTAATATGATAACCTAAATAGTTTGTTAGTTTGACTTTATAAAAATCATAGTTTCGGATGATTGTCTTGATTTCATGAGTCTTTACTTTTTCAATATTTGCTTTGTCAGCAAAGTAAACCCATCGACCATCTTTCGTAGATTTCTCCGGGAATTCCTTAGTCAAAGCTTTTTCGAGACTTGTGAAATCCTGTCCATAAGCATTTGTTAGAAGTCCAAGTGTTAATACGATAAACAGTCTTTTCATAAAGCATTACTTACAACGTTTGTGTTTATGACGTTGTGTTACTAAAAATAATAAACGTCAGACCGATAACACAATGGCATAAACACTTTGTTATGGGCTGGCCTTTTTACACTCATTTCTTCTCTGTCCGTTGTTTCATATAGTCAACAAAATTCCAACCCTTCATCATTCTCCTTTCCGGAGCTGTCAATTGAGGATTTTTGTCAGTGTACTCTTTGTAATAATACCCTTCACACTCAACAGTCTTTTGATAGTATTGAATTATGTCAAGAAATGTCTCTTTTGAGAAGAAGTCATAACTCGGGACTTCGTTTGGAATGTTGTCAGCGAAAAGTGTATAACTAAGAATATAGTCTCTAAGGTTAAAAGTCTTCTCTCCAATGTCGTTTGAATCGAAAACCATTTCTTGCCTTTGTCCTTCTTTTTCAACCAATGTCACTGTGAACGTTTCTCCACCTGTCGAAATAGTTCTTGTCATTTGATATGTTTGACAGAATTGAAATGAGTCAATTTTGATAACCAACTCAGAAGGTATGTCAAAAGTCAATTTGTAATTATTTGTCTTTGACTTTAAGTCTTCGGTTTCAAATCCTAAGTCCGAATGACTAAATGTCTTTTTATTCAAATTGCTCCAATCAGTTATTTTTTCAATCCTTTCTTTCTCAATTGTTACTTTGTCATTTAATTTCTTTTTCTTCTTGTCTACAGAAAAGTCTGAAGCCATGAACTCTCCACTCGCTTGTCGGTTGAATTCAATCATGTACTTAGGTTGTCCTTGTTTTGTCGGTGGTTCGTCAGCTTGTTGCGAAGTGAATATGATTTTTTCAATCTCCTGTCCAATTGAAGGAAAAGTCAAAATAGTCAGTATGATTAGTAGGAGATACTTCATTTAAAAAGGCTTGCCCATAACGCTAGTCTATAAAACGTATGCGTTTAAATACCTACATTCTTGTCCCACGTTGCTGAATAAATTTAAATGCACAAACGTTAAGAACCTACCATACAGCATATGTTTTATAGACATTGTTGTGGCCAGTTTTTTATAGGGTAAAACTATGTGCGTTAGTCGCATGTGTAAAATTCAATGTCAGTGGTGCACCTAATATTGTCGCCTTGATTTGAATTTCGCAATTAAATGTCTTGTCCGCATTGATTGTCAATGCCCGTAAGTCTAATATTTGATTGTAAAGAGTGTAGTTAATTTTAGCATTTCGGGTTAAAGAGTTGTCATCAGTAATTTCACCTTTAGCAATACCCGTTTGTACCCGGTGTATCCATTCGAATACCTCAAATTTTAAATGTTTTCTAACCTCAATTTCAATCAAAGGAATTGATTCCTTTAAAATTGGTATCAAGTCAGGGTATGAGGTTTGAATTACACTGGATTCGGTCTCAAGCAGATAGTCTCTCTCGGTATGAAACCATGTGTCTTTGTTGGTGATACTTAAGTAGTCGATTGTCGATTGTGTATAGTAGTGCTCAATCTCCCCCTTAGCAAAAATAAAAGTATTGCAAGCTTTAAATGCGTTGAGGAGTTGACTTCTCCTGCCGACCACTAAGTTTAATATGGCAATGTTTGGAGCATCTAGTAATGTACGAATATCTGTCTCGTACCTTGAGATACCAAGTAGCATGGTAACCCTCTTTGAATGTTCTTCTTCATTATTAAACGAAGCAAGCTTAGTCTTTAATGCAATAAGGTGTGGTAATGTTGTGGCTTGCGCGAGAACTCTCGTGCAAATTGAAGTTAATTGTGTCTCAAGGTCACCAATTTCATTTGAAAGATTTGTCCCAATTCCTTGCTGTTGAACATAGGTCTGTGAGCGCTCATCTTCACAGACAACTCTTCGGAGCCTTCCTCTAAAAATTGCATCTAAGTCAGCGATAATTCTGCAATTTATCTGAAGACTTTTGCAGAGTTTATAAAATACTCCTAATTCATCTTTACCACCAACATCAATTACACAAGAACCAGAAGCACCAATATTAATTCCTAATTTTTCAAGAATAATAGTGATTATCTGTTGGTCGGTATAGCCTTCAACAAAAACAGGATTTGGTGAAAAGAAAAACTGTTTGTGATGTGTATTAAATCTTGGAAGAAATTTTGTTAAAACATATTGGTCGTCAGCGTCTAATTCAGTTACGAAAGTTGGGACTTTATCAAAATGACAAACTAGAATATTCTTTAAGTCACCAATTGTTTTAAGGTCAAGAAAATAAGGAGAATGAGTAATTATGAAAAACAATTTCTTAGTAGGGTCTTCAAGAGGATTACCCGCCATTTTCTAATTTCTTGCAGGAAGAAAGACTGAAATTGTGGGTGAAGATGTAATTCTGGTTCGTCAAAGATTAAACAGTTTTTGCTTGGGTCATATAGAATGGTAAGTAAGGTGATAAGTTTCTTTAATCCATGACACTCATTTTCGCTAAGGTTATACTCGGAGCCAGCTCTAATGTTCTGCATTTTGGGCTTCAGGTATCCTCCCTCTTCAACTAGCCTAATTGTTTTTCCAAAAATATCTGATAGCAGTGCTTCAATCTTTATTCTTATGTCAAGTCTTTGTTTAAGAATTATTATTGCCGAAGAAGATAATCCTGTTGTTTCAGCTCTGCTTTTGTAATCTTCAAAGTGTGTGATGTTAAATCCTTGATGAAGTGTCCCACCTCCAAATCGTCCTTCTTGTTGTTTTTCTAGTCCCACCAGACGCTCAGCATTTAGGTAACGAGGATTTAGTCCACCCCCGCTAAAACTAGCTTTTATTTTTTCGGCCAATAATGACTTACCTGTCCCATTTGGCCCAACTAAATAGTTGATAAATCCCCATTGGTTTTTAATGAAGTGTCTGTCACCCCATAAAACTGGTATTGTTATGTCAACGTTCTTTGTAATCATGTCGTCTTAAAAAAATTGGCCACAACGTCCGGATATAGGCCACAATGTGGCTTATATTTCCTTATTATAATAACCGCTAAGATAAGCACAGACCGTGGCTATAATATTTGTTTGATGGATTTTTTCCATTTTGTGATCATTTTAGAGGATATAAAGTATTTGTATTCGATTGTAATCGACTATACATAAATCGGCAGTAAGCATAGGAGTAACTCCTATGGAATGGAGTAAATATTTCCCTTGCGGTTGGGGTGTTGGAATTTTATTTGGATCAGATTCTCTTCTGTATCTGCCAATAATGACCAAACGGATCTTCGAACATTCCCTGTCGGTAGCCATAGTCGTGATCGGTTGGCGGGTTTATTTCAGACGCTCCTGCGGCAATGGCTTTTTTCATGACTTCATCTACGTCCTGAACAAACAACCCGATAATGGCTGTCACGCCTTTAGCACTTTTCGGCTCTAATGCATCGCGCATTGTCTCATGCAGGTGAAAGATCGCCCCGTTGAAATCCAGCTCCACGACATGAATGCTTCCATCATCGTTTCTCAAACAGAAATGCTCGGTAGCTCCGAAGTTTTTATAGAAGTCAATGTTAATTGTCCCGTTCGGAATGTGGAGCTCAGGGGCGAAATGTGTCAGGCTTTTCTGGATGTTCATGTGTATGGAATTGAAGTATCCTCAGATTAGGAATATACGCATACGAAAGCAGTATGCCAATCACTATTTCGAATACACATTTTTAGTATGCAACTCCATCCACTTGGAAGGATCTGCAATGTTAGTCCATCCAAACTGCCGGTATAATTCGTGCGCATCGCCTGTAAGCAATATCCATCTTCTTAAACCCTGCAAGTCACGGTGCTGCATAATAGTTTCCATTAACCATTTGGAAAGTCCTTTTCCTCGATATTCTTCCAATATGTAAACATCGCCCAGGTAGGCAACGGTTGCAAAATCTGAGATCACTCGGGCAAAGCCTATTTGTTTTTTATCGTGGTAAACACCAAAGCAAAGTGAATTGTTGATAGCAGCTTGTACGGTGACCTTCGGGATGTTCAGGCACCAATAAGCTTTTGTTGAAAGAAATTCGTGAATGGAGTCCACATCTAGTTTTGTCTTGTCTGTTGAGATATAAAATTCGTTCTGGTGTATGGTTAATGTTGTCATTCAAAAGTTAATAAAAATTGCGAGTTGATTTTTTGGCTTATATGGGATGATAAAAACTCATATTACTTTTCAAAAGTATGATTTTGTACACAATTAGTTGAGTGATGCTAAATATAGATTGATGGAACTTTATCATTTAGCATTCTTCTTCGGTACTTTTTGCCTTGATGCAAAAAGTACCAAAAAGATCAAGAACCAAATATGCTTCCGCACACTTGCCTCGCACCCCCGCATTTGGTTCCGGCCACCGCGCCTACTAAATCGATGAGGAGTCAAGTTTCTACATCATTGTTTAAGTTCGTGCACACAATAAAAGCTCTTTCGCTTAATATCAACACTTTCATTTTGGCACGATCTTCATGTCAAGCCTCTATATAATTATAGAGCATTTATGACATTACAGACAACTCATATCAGCACCGGTATCGCAAAACCAAAAGATGTTGTGTATCAATACGTCTCAAATCCGGAACACTTTCCGAAATGGCTGGCCTTTGTGAAGTCAATCACAAGGCAATCGGGGAACAAATGGAAAGCACAAACAACCTTGGGTGAGATCATCATGGATTTTGTACCGCAAAATGATTTCGGTATAATCGATCACCATGTTACGCTTGCCAATGGAAGTATTGTGAGTAATCATTTACGCATAATCGACAACGATGAAGGAAGTGAAGTTATCTTTACACTATTCCGCATGCCTGGTGTAACACCGGAAGAATTTGATAAGGATGCAGATTCGGTTCGGACAGATCTTAAAAAACTAAAATCGATCCTGGAAGGTTAAACTTATTGTCGCACAACGGTTCGCTTCGTCAATCTGACTTCTTTTCGTATCTTACTTTCCCATCCATCATGAACCCCGCATAATTGGGGTTGTTTAGTTTAGATAAACATTGCCCATGAACCCGGAGCCCAAAAAATCCATGCTCAAAGAAGTTCACCTGCGCCAGATCCTGGATGGGATGATCGAAGGCGTGCAGATCATCGGGTTTGATTATATGCACCTGTATGTGAACGATGCGATTGAAAAGCAAAGTCATTTTACAAAAGATCAATTGATCGGGTACACCATGATGGAACGCTATCCCGGCATTGAGCAGTCGGCTGTGTTTAAAGTGTTAAAGCAATGCATGGATACACGGGAACCAACACAAATCGAAATTGATTTTGAATTTCCGGATAAGCGTAAAGCCTGGTTTGAATTGAGCATTCAGCCAGTAGAAGAAGGAATATTCGTATTGTCGATTGATGTTACTTCGCGCAAACGGGCAGAAGATGCGATCCGCGAAGCGAACGAACAGCTCGAAGAAAAAGTTAAGGAAAGAACTTCCGAGCTGGAACTCAAAATCAAACAATTGCATGACAGCCAGGAACACATCACTACGTTAAATAAGGAGCTCGAAGCATTTTCCTATTCTGTTTCGCATGATCTTCGTGCACCGCTTCGCTCCATCATCGGGTTTTCAGCAATCCTGGAAGAAGATTTTGCTGACAAGATGACTGCCGGAACACGTAAAACGCTTGATACGATTAAATCGAACGCTTCCAAGATGGGTGTTTTAATTGATGAACTGCTGGCGTTTTCAAAGCTGGGGAAGAAAGAGCTTACGTTAGCACCGGTTGATATGGAGGCGCTTGTTCAACGCAGTGTTTCAACACTTCAACCGGGGCATGTTGCAGTAACAGTGAATGCACTTCCAAAAGCTTTTGCCGACAGCAGTATGATTTTCCAGGTTTGGGCTAACCTGATCTCCAATGCTTTTAAATATTCCTCAAAAATTGCGCAACCGAAAATTGAAATTGGATCGTTTGAGAAAGATGATCAGCATATTTTCTATGTAAAAGATAACGGCACCGGCTTCGACATGAAATATGCTGATAAGCTCTTCGGAGTTTTTCAGCGCCTGCACAACCAGCGCGATTTTGAAGGTACGGGTGTTGGACTTTCAATCGTTAAACGGATTATCATTCGTCACAATGGAACGGTTTGGGGGGAATCAAAACCCGGAGAAGGTGCTACATTTTATTTCTCCCTGCCGAAAGTATAATAGGTATTGCTAAAATTACTTCACATAATTTTTAGCAACCTGGCGTGAGCTTCCTAACTGGTCGATTCCTAGTTCTACAACATCCCCTTGTTTTAAGTAGCGCGGAGGTTTGAAACCCATTCCAACACCAAATGGAGTTCCGGTTGAAATTACATCTCCGGGAAGCAACGTCATGAATTGCGAGATGTAACTAACGAGTTTAGGTATTTTATAGATCAAGGTTTTTGAATTTCCTTTTTGTAAGGTCTCACCGTTAACCTTTAGCCAGAGATTAAGGTTGTGCGGGTCCTGAATTTCATCTGGTGTAACGAGCCACGGTCCGAGTGGAGAAAATGTATCCGCACTTTTTCCTTTTACCCATTGGCCTTCACGCTCAAGTTGAAACTCGCGTTCGCTGTAATCATTCATCAGGCAATAACCGGCTATATACTTGAGTGAATCTGCTTCTTCAACGTATTGAGCTTTCTTACCGATCACAAAAGCAAGCTCAACTTCCCAATCAGTTTTTTTACTGTTCTTCGGAATGATCACATCATCATTCGGTCCGCATAACGAAGTTGTTGATTTAAAAAAAATGATCGGCTCTTTCGGTACGGCCATTCCGGCTTCGGCTGCGTGATCGGAATAATTCAATCCGATGCAGATAATTTTATTGGGCCTTGCGACAGGTGAACCTAACCGAACACTCGCGCTAACTTTTGGTGCTGTGTTCTTATTAGTGCTAACCCAACTATTTAAATTGTTAAGTCCATCGTTTTTAAAAAACGCCTCATTATAATCTGTAAACTGTTCTGAAACATCAATACGCGTTCCATCGGGTAACTCCACTCCGGGCTTTTCATTTTCAAATTCACCGAAACGAATCAATTTCATCAGCTAGGTATTTAAGGTTACAAGTCCGCCATCAATTACATAATTGCTTCCGGTGATAAACGCAGCTTCATCGGAGCATAGGAAGAGTGCGAGGTTAGCAATCTCTTCCGGTTGCCCCATTCGGCCAAGCGGTTGGGTTTTGGAAAGCTTATCAAACATTTCTTTTTCTTTTCCAGGATAATTTTTCGCAATGAACCCATCTACAAAAGGAGTATGAACCCGACCGGGAGAGATGCTGTTGCAGCGGATGTTATGGGCTAAATAATCTTTTGCAATCGAATAGGTCATGCTTAGCACTGCACCTTTGCTCGCGGTGTAAGCAAAACGATCGGCCAGTCCAACAACAGCCGCAATGGAAGCAATGTTTATAATATTTCCACCGTCTGATTTTTTCATTTCAATAATCGCGGCTTGCAGGCAGTTGAATGTTCCTTTCACATTCACTTGATAGATTTTATCGAAATCTTCTTCCGTTGTATTCTCAACATTGCCGATATGCGGAATGCCTGCGTTGTTTATCAATATGTTTAATCCTGAAGATTTTGAAATTGCTTCGAATGTTTTCTTAACCTGTTGGTGATTGGTTATGTCGCATACATGACTGCTTACTTTTCCACCTTTTGCGTTGATCTCCTGAATGGCTTCTGCCAAACCATTTTCATCACGATCAATCAATGCAACGGTTGCACCCTGCACCGCAAGTTTTGTAGAAACAGCTTTGCCAATGCCTTTTGCCGCGCCCGTAACAATTACTGATTTACCGCTAAGATTAAAGACGCTCATAGTAACTTGAAATTGATGTTAAAATCAATATGTTTACAGTACGTTCATATGTATGAACAAAGTAACACCGCGCTCCTGAGAAGTAAAAGCGTTTGATTATTTATCTCATAAATAAATTGACCAACCATGAAGCTTGGCCTCGGATTATACAAAAGCGTTTTAACCGCTGATAACTTTCGGTTTGCCCGACAGGCAGGAGCAACGCACATTGTTGTTCAATTGGTAGACTATATTAAAGGAGAGAATCCCTCACTCACAAAAAATTATCTCAACGGTTGGGGTGAAACGCGGAACCAGGGAAAGCTCTGGAGTTATGAAGAGCTGAGCGCGATCAAGAAAGAAATAGAATCGCACGGACTTATTTGGGAAGCGATTGAGAATTTTGACCCGTCACATTGGTACGATGTGTTACTGGATGGCCCAAAGAAAAAACAACAGCTTGAAGATTTAAAGACTATCCTTAAAAACATGGGCAAGGTTGGAATCCCGGTGATGGGATATTATTTCAGTCTTGCCGGAGTTTGGGGTTGGACGAGCGGACCGCATGGGAGAGGAAACGCTAACTCGGTTGTATTTGATCAAACAAAAGTTGATGTTAACCAGCCCATTCCAAAAGGTATGGTTTGGAACATGCGCTATGAAGATGAGCAGGAAGGCGTGTTGGCACCCGTGTCGCGCGCGGAGATGTGGCAGCGCCTCGATCACTTTTTACAAACCTTACTTCCAATCGCGGAAGAGAACGGAATAAAATTGGTGGCCCATCCGGATGATCCGCCCTTACCCGAAATGCGTGGAACCGCCAGACTCTTTTATAATACTACTGAGTATGCAAAGTTGATGGAGTTGAGTAAGAGTCCGGCCAACGGGTTTGAGTTTTGCATGGGAACAATTCAGGAAATGCAGGGCAGCGATGTGTATGCGATGCTGGATAGATACAGTCGTGAAAACAGGATCGGGTACATTCATTTCAGAAATGTTATCGGCAAAGTTCCGCACTATCGCGAAGCGTTTGTGGATGAAGGAGATATTGATATGATCAAAGCGCTTAAGATTCTAAAGGCAAATAACTACAAGGGAATTTTAATTCCGGATCATACTCCTGAAATGTCAACCAAAGCAGGCTGGCATACGGGAATGGCATATGCATTAGGATTCATGAAAGGCGCGATGCAAGCTGTTAACGCAGGAGTATGAGTTGCAAACTAACTGAAGCGGCAATCGATGGCATGCGGGCGTTGTATCTCGAAAACGATCTACTGAAGATCGGTATTCTGGTTGACAAGGGGAGCGATATTTTTGAGTTTCGCTACAAGCCGAAGGATATTGATTTTTTACTTCGGTTGTCAAAAGGTATTCGTAATCCACAAAAACATTTTAGCCAGATCAGGAATACAAAAAGTCAGTTTGAAGATTACTACTATGGCGGCTGGCAGGTTTGTTTGCCGAACAGTCCCGCATTTAACTATAGAGGAGCAGAGTTAGGGCAACATGGGGAAGTTTCATTAATTCCGTGGGAAGTTAGTATTGAAGAAAATTCGACTGAAGGCATTCGCATTAAATGTACAGCACACCCGTTACGAATTCCATTGAAAATTGAGCGCACATTTTCAATCAAAAAGAATTCAGCTGATCTCATACTGGAAGAATCGGTCTATAATACAAGCCAGACTCACTTGGATATCATGTGGGGTCAGCACATTGCGTTCGGACTTCCGTTCCTCGAAGAAGGTGTGAAGATTTCAACGAATGCCAAAACCATGAAGACTGAACCGACTATGCCCGAACATCATCGGTTTAAAAGAGGTGAAGTGGACACATGGCCGATGGCAAAATTAAAGAATGGCAAACAGGATGATGCGAGTATCGTTTCTGCCCGGAGCGAAGATCAATACAGTGATCTATGCTACCTGGAAGGATATAATGCAAAAGCGTTTTATGCAATCAGGAATGAGAAAAGAAATGTTGGCTTTGCACTTCGGTGGGATGGTGAATTGTTTAAAAACCTTTGGTATTGGAAGGAGCGAAACGCAACAAAAGATTTTCCCTGGTGGGGCGATTGCTATACGGTAGCATTAGAACCCTGGACATCTGCTTGGACCAATCAACCGCATGAAGCGATCAAGAATAAAGAATGGCTTACTATAGCTGGAGGCTCAGTCATCAAAACTTCTTTTGTTGCTTCAGGTTTTGAAAATGAATTCAACTCAAAATAATATGAGTGTATTACACAAAACAACCATCTTCTATGACGGACTTGATCATCCTGAATGCGTGGCCGTTCATCGCGATGGTTCGGTATGGGCGGGCGGTGAAGCGGGACAGATTTATAAAATCAGCGCGGATGGAACCAAGGTTGAACAAGTGGCCAATACAACAGGTTTTATACTGGGGATAGCTTTTAGTCCCGATAGCAGGTGGCTGCTCGTATGTGATTCGGGCAACAAATGTTTGTGGAGATTAGACGCAACTACATTTAAGTTGACAAAGTTTGCGGAGGGTGGAGGCAGTCATTCGTTTAACATTCCAAATTATGCCTGTTTTGACAGTAACGGAAATGTTTATGTTTCTGAGAGTGGAGCTTTTAGAAAAGTCACCGGTAAGATTTTAAAATTCGATGCAAAGGGAAAAGGTGAAGTGTGGTCGGAAGGCCCATTTAATTTCGCGAATGGAATGGCGATTGATGCAAAAGAAGAATTTATCTATGTTGTTTGTTCTTTTCTGCCAGGAATAGAACGAGTTGAGATTCAGAAAAACGGATCGGCCGGCAAACGCGAATTGTTTGTAACATTACCTGAATCTGTACCAGATGGAGTAGCGTTCGATGCGAATGGGAATCTTCTCGTATCCTGTTATGCACCGAATAGGATTTACACTATTTCTCCTGATCGTACCATAAGCATATTGGTGGAGGATTGGGAAGCGCATACGCTATCTAATCCAACGAACATTGCTTTTGGCGGAAAAAATTATGATGAGTTGTTTGTGGCTAATATTGGCCGCTGGCACATTGCAAAAGTTTCACTCGGTATAAAAGGATTAAAACTTGTGTGTCACCTATGAAAGATTTTAAAGACAAACATATTGTTGTCACCGGAGGCGTAAAGGGAATCGGCCTCGCAACAGTTGAGGTATTTGTTCGCGAAGGCGCAAAGGTCTCTATTCTCGATATCGATCAAACAGGTAAAATGCTTGAGGCAGAATCCAATGGAAAGATTTTATTTATCAATTGCAATGTAGCGAATGCAAAGTCGGTGGAAGAAAGTATTGCGAAAGCAATCGACAAGTTTGGTCAGGTTGATGTGCTGGTTAATAATGCCGGTATTAACCGCTATGCTACGGTAACGCAAACAACCGAAGAAGAGTGGGATCTTGTCATGAATGTAAATTTGAAGAGTGCTTTTCTGGCCGCGAAGTATGCAATACCATCCATGCAGAAGAAAGGAGCGGGAGTTGTTATAAATGTTTCCAGTGTGCAGGCGTTTGTAAGTCAAAGTCAGGTGGCCGCTTACACAACTTCAAAAACTGCCATGCTTGGACTAACCCGCAGCATCGCAGTGGATTACGGACCAGAAATACGCTGCGTTGCAGTTTGCCCCGGATCTGTTAATACTCCGATGTTACAAACCGCGATCAATGAATCACCTAACCCGGAAGAAGTATTCCGCGAATGTGAGGATATGCATCTTGTGAGGAAAGTTGGTGATCCTAAAGAAGTGGGGGAGTTCATTGCATTTCTCGCATCATCTAACGCATCGTTTATGACGGGGCAAGCCTATCGTATTGATGGCGGACTGGGTGTTACGATTGCTGGCAGCAAGAAAAAATAGGACTAAAGCTCCACACGAATCGTTTTTATCTCCCAGGGTGCTAATAAAATTGCACCGGTTATAAAGGTTGATTTTTCTTCACGCGGGCTGCTCACATAAACATGTTTGACTTTCAAGGCATCCCAGAAAATATTGGCCATCCCAGGCATATTCGTTGGATTGAAGAACCTGATCATTATAGCCTTGCCATCGCGGCTTTGCTTTACGGAGGTTATTAATGTGTTTTTCTGGTCATATACTTTAAAGGGTGGAATTATAATTTGCGAATCTTTCTTTACCGGAACAACCAGGAGCGGTTGCGTTTGCTCGATGCCAAATCTCTTGGTCTCCAAGTTGTTGAACTTAGCATGAGGCTTTAATACGTAGTGAAATGGAATTTTACCATCCTGAAACGCTTTGTAGTTTACAAACCAAGCATTGTTCATTACCCAACTGAATAATTTCCCGGAAGACTCGTATTTCCTGATCCAGGGTTGAACATCCTTATCCGTCATCCAATGTTGTCCATGCATGTCACCAATCTCCAACAGCGGTGCTTCCAGCGGTGCCAGCGTTATGCCGATACTATCGTTGGAAATATCAACCCAGCGTTGTACACTATAGAAGTTTTTATTTGCTCCATTTAATTGATCTTCCTCCGGTTTCACGGTCGCCCATGGAATATCAATTCGAATTTGGCTGTTGGGGATCGCAAAAGGAAAGGTGAACCGCACATTTTCATTTTCAACAATACGTTTCTTGTCAATAATATTGGTTAGAAAAATTTCATCCAGTCCGTTTACAAGTTGTATTTCGCGTACCAGATTTTCCGCACCCGGTGCGTGCGAAGTAACCCGCAGTGTTGTTAACACACTGCCTTGCTCCACTACTTCGACCCGTGAACTATCCTGTTTTGATAAATTTGATTTGATTAAACCACCGTACCAATACGCATTAAATCCTAACGTATCTCTTTCGTCAATCAAATTTTCACCATTGGTTAATTTGATGGAATTTAAATCTCCGGTGATCGAATCAAGTGTAATGCTGACGCGTCCATTCGTGATGGCATATGCATTGTTCTTAGTTTCTGTTTTTACTTTCGTGGTTCCTTTTTTAACTAGGTATTTTTTAGAGCTCAACGGAGGTACTTCGGTTGCGACAAATACAACGTCATTATTACTTAATCGTTGAGTTTCCATTGGTTCTCCTAATTCGTTCGTTATCCTGAGACCCTTTAGATTCCAACTCGCAGGCAACGTGACGAGATTAGTCCTGCTCCATGAAGTTGTGTTGATTACCTGAATGGCTTCGATCACTTCTTCCGTTACAGAAATGGATTGCAACGCATCAGCTATAAGGGTGTTTGATTGTTGTTCAGCATCGAGGGCAAAACCCTGCTTAACCGACCAAAGACTTTTTGTGAACTCACTTTCGGGTTGTGTCTTGCTGATGTTTGCACCCCACGTATGCTCTGAAAACAAGACCACATTTCGCCACGCACTGTCAACTTGAGGGGTGGTATTTTTTGCAGATTTTACCATGACGTGTAAGGTTTCGCCCTGAACTAACCGGTCAGCAGTTTTACGATTAATACCGGTTTCCAATGCAGACGATGCTGCACCATCTTCCCAAAACGGTGTTAGATCTCCGCTATACGTAGGAAGCTTATCGGCATACCGCTTTTCAAATTCTTCCATCATTTCTTTTGTAGTGGCGATGTGCATTTTTGGCCAGGCATACGTTTCATTCCATTGCTTGATGAAGTCGGGCATGGTTGCATCCGGTGGGCCGTTATCATTTCCAACGGTATATCGAAGCTGAACCATTTCGTATGGATATTTTTTCTCATCCAGTTCATCCAGAAAATTCAGGATTGCATGACCATCCGATTTGCTGAGCAGATCGATCGACCAATCATGAAACCAGGAATAGCCATGAACCGTCATCCAGAAAAGAATTTTTTGTTTACCAGATGCTGATGTCCAATAGAACGGAACATCACCCCACGTTTCCATTGAAAGACCTACCTGATAGCCACCATGCGGAAGGTGGGGCATGTGATTAGGGCCGGATGAAAAATACTTGATACCATTTTGAGCTAACGATTCAACTGTACCCCAACTATAGCCAGGTACATCGCTGATCATGGCTGAATTTATATTCAATCCGTAAGTTTCGTTTAGCCAAAGCGCGTATCGCGGGTTGTTGATCATCTCTTCTTCACGCTGCAAACCGGTCAGCTGATTTCCATAGAGTGCATCAAGTCCGATCCAGCCTTTCTTTACTGCATCAATAAAACGTTGTTTCTTTTCAGCGGAAGCATTTTTCAAATATCCTTCAACTGCCCAAGTCCCTTCCGTATTCCATTTGAATTGCGAACCTTCCGGATAATCTTTTGTTTTTTCCGCCAGTTCAATCGCTAACTCAAAATTTCGCCATTGGAGTTTTTCAACCTCATCCTGTTTATGGGTGAAACCGATATCAACGTGCGAATGGGGAAGAAAGTAGACTTCAAATTTTCGTACCGGATTAAGTATAATTTTTTTTACAGTAGATTTTCCACCGATGATAATTTCCAGTTGAGCTTCACGGGTTGTTTGAACGGGATCAACCATGAAATGAAAAATATTTTTACCGGGTGTCAGCGTAGTCTGCTTAACAAGTTTGCCATCAAGTTTGAATTGTACAGAAGTGGGCTTTGCAGCATGCTTAAGTTCTACCCGAATCCGCTGTTTGAGTCCTGTGTTTGTGTTTATGAGCGCTGGCTCAGCTAAAAAAGATTGTTCATCCGCGACCGGAACACCAAACGGCATAAACCAATCGAGGCTATTTTGGTTTCCACCGATAACTTTAATCGTGATGCGTTCTCCTTTTGTAATGAGTGTTGTTGGAATATTCAGGAACATGTATCCAAAAGCATCCTGCGAGCCTTTCGTGATTTCAGTTGAGACATACGATAGATCTGCATCACTGGCTTTGATCGACCAGCTCGAACTTAAAGAATCATGGTGAGCATAAAATGTAAAATAAAGTTTGTTATTAAGATATAAATTGAAAGCACCCGGTGGTTCCTGTAACCGTTTTGCGAGTGCAGCACTCCACACAAGTGTTACATATTTATCGGAATAGTTAGCGGGAACGACAGCAGATTTAAATTCAAGTGATTGGGTGCCGGTGCCTGCGCGTACCAATAATGCGACCTGGCCATTAGTTAATCCCGGTAGGAAGTCAAGTGTTTCACCGTTCACAACTTGTTCAAATCCCTGGATAAAGGATGATGCTTTAACCGGCCAACGTGAATCAATTTTTTGTGCAGAACATGTAAATGCCTGAACAAAGGCTGCAACCAGAATAAATTTCTTTACTACTAATGTGTTGTTCATATGTTCATACATAGTAAATTTGAAACGCAACTTATCGAATCCCCCGCAGTAAATGAAATTAAAGATTGATCATAACAGCTCAACACCCTTGCATTCGCAAACGGAAGAGTTGCTTAGAAGAATGATGGCGCAAACGGAGTACCAGGCCGGAAAACTATTGCCCAATGAAGTTCACTTATCACGACAATTGGGTATTTCCCGAAATACCTTGCGACAAGCAACAAACAAGCTTGTACACGAAGGTCTGCTGCTTCGCAAGAAAGGTGTAGGAACAATCGTATCGAAGCCGGTAGACAGTAAGGCTAAAAACTGGATGAGCTTCACCCAGGAGATGAAATCAAAAGGCATTGAGGTAAAAAATTATACAATCCAGTTAACCTGGCTAATACCGCCACCGGAAGTTCTTAAATTTTTTAAGATCGAAAAAAGTGTAAAGTTGTTACGCATGGAACGTGTGCGCGGTGATAAAAAAAATCCGTTCGTTTATTTTATTTCATACTTCAGCCCAAAGATTGGCCTTACGGGAGAGGAGGATTTCAATAGGCCATTGTATGAAATACTGGAACATGAATTTTCGGTAATCGCCAAAGTCAGCAAGGAAGAAATTACCGCTGTGGCAGCAGATGATATTCTTGCCTCGCACCTCAACATTCATAAAGGAGATCCGATTCTGAAACGGAAGCGGTTTGTGTTTGATCCGGGAAGGCGGCCAATTGAATATAACATTGGGTATTATAAGTCTGATAGCATCGTGTATACTGTAGAAAGCGAACGCGAATGAAACCACTGATATACATTCTGGTTCTGGTACTATTAGCTTCATGCAAAACCAGCACGCCTGAAAAAACTGAAGTGCTGAACCGTGTTGTAACTACTGATACGATTTTCAACACACGCTTTTTTCCAAAGGGAGAGGCCTTTACAGGAGGTGATGGCACGTATTCAATTACGTTACCGGATGGAAGATCGCTCTGGATTTTCGGTGATTCATTCATTGGAGGCGTAACACCCGATTTGAAAAGAATAAAGACAGAACCTGCCTATATCCGGAACTGCTTTATAATTCTTGATAAAGACTCCTTAATAACGTTACAACAAGGCAAGCCTCATGAATTCAAATCCATGATGATTCCCTTGGAAGTAACATCCGGTAAAGAAAAATATACAGAACATGATTTTTGGTATTGGCCAGGTGATGCCTTTATCGAAAACGGAAAACTGAATGTGTTTACGTCTAAATTTTTCCAGGAAAAAGGTACAGACATGTGGGCTTTTCAGTTTAAAGGAACTGAGTTGATTGAATTTTCTCTGCCTGATCTTACTGTGTTACGAATTGATAGATTTCCGGAATTAGATAGTGTTCATTATGGCCATGCTGTGTTGCAGACGGATGATTACACGTATATCTACGGATTAAAAAAACAGTTGCCGTATGTAGCACGTACAACCAAGGGAAACGTGCGTGGCTCGTGGCAATTTTATACCGGAAAGGAATGGGTTGATCAGGCTACGTTAGCTGAACCGATGATTCGGTTTGCCGGCTCTCAACAATTCAGCATCTTCAATTGGAAAGGAACGTATGTGATGATTATGCAGGGCGGAGACCTGAGCAGAAACATTTACTCCTTCACTTCCACTCACCCGTACGGTCCTTGGGAGAATCAACAATTGCTGTATGAAACACCAATTCCTTCAGGATGTAAGGCCTGCTGGACATACAATGCACTTGCACATCCGGAGTTTACAGAAGATGATTTATTGCTCATTTCTTACAACACGAACAGTATGGAAATGGACGATCATTATAAGAATGCAACAATCTACAGACCTCGCTTTATTCGGGTGCCAATGGAGAAAATCCTGCCAAAATAGCCAAACAAACGGTTGAAATTTTTTGTTAAATACTATGTTCATACATTTGAACATCATATATTTGACCTGTAACCTAAAATGAAAGACATGAAAAAATACATTTTTACCGGACTGCTGGTAGTTGCATTTGCTGCTTCTTGTAGTGAGGATGATGCTCCAGGCAAGCCATCCATATCACTTTCTCAAACCAATGTAACGGCTTCCGCGGGAGACGAAGTTTCAGTAACCGTAACAACAAAAACAGAAGCGGGATTCCAAGCATTGGTCGTAACCAAACTTTGGGACGGAGCACCAGTAGTTGGTGGAATAGAGACCTTTACAGAGGAATTGGATGAAGCGTATGTGTACACTGTTGAAGAAGAAGACGCGGATCACGTTGTAACCTTGAATTTTACAGTTATTGACGATAAGAATAAAACCGCTTCTAAAGATCTAGTGATCGAAATTGAATTGACTGCCAGTCAGCTGCTTTTAAAATATAATTGGAGACTCTCCTCATCTGTTAGGAAGAAGACAGATGTAAATGACCCAAATGATTACATATATGATAACGTCTACCATTTTAATACAGATGGTACGTTTGATATGAGTATTGGAGAAATGGATGATGGTTTGTTTGATTTTTTTATAAGTTATTGTTTATATGATCTTAACGAGAGCAACTTGCGATTGTTGATAAACACAACAAGTGCATTTGGTGCGGAGAACGATAAGACAGATTCATTATACATTACCACGATCAATGATTTGAAGTTTGAAGCGGATGTAAATTATTTCGGATTAGATGTTTTCAATGAGGAGGGCATGGAAGATCCATATGAACCAATTGAAGCGTACCATAATACGTATGTGGCTGTTCCAAGGACAGGTACTTTTGATCCATACAAACCAGGTGCTACAGATGATGCTGGTCCTGTAGAATGCAGAGAGGGCGTTGTTTTAGATAACGATTAATTTGTAATATTTAAGAGCTGCCTCAAAAGTTAATCACCTTTGAGGCAGCTCTTTTTTTATCTCCTATCCCAATCCATCATGAAAGTACTGCGAGCATTAGTGGTAAGTTGTATGCTTGTTATAACAGGCGTGTCTGTAGCATTGGCGCAGACAGAGACCGTTACGATAACCGGAACTATTTCGGATAAAGATGAGGTATTGGTGGGAGTTTCCATTTTTCAGATGGGAACAAGTTTCGGCACTACATCTGACGCAGACGGGAAATTTACGATCAATGTTCCAGTCGGGGCAACCCTCAGGATTTCGTATGTTGGCTACATCGCACAGGAAGTGGCGATCAACTCAGCTAAGGAGTTAAACATTATGCTAGAAGCTGATGCAAACTCGCTTGATGAGATTGTCGTCATCGGTTATGGCTCGGTTAAAAAAAGTGATCTTACCGGCTCAGTAGCTTCTATTAAATCACAGGATTTTATTAACACTGCTGTCTCATCGCTTGATCAGGGAATCCAAGGTAAAGCTGCTGGGGTAGTTGTGAGCATGAGCTCAGGTCAACCCGGTGCTGCTTCATCCATCCGCATTCGGGGCACAAGTTCTATCAACGGAAATAATGAACCTCTCTATGTAATTGACAATGTCTTTATTGTACCGGAAGCAAATGTGGGGGCAGTTACAGGTCCATCTTTAAACCCGTTAGCCAGCATTAACCCTTCCGATATTGAATCTGTTGAAATTCTGAAGGATGCTTCGGCAACCGCCATTTATGGTACGCGCGGTGCAAACGGAGTGATCTTGGTTACGACCAAGCGTGGTAAAAAAGGTTCTCCATCTATTACATTGAATTATACTAAAAGCTATCAACAGTTGCGTAAGAAAATGCCGATGCTTAATGCAGCTCAACTGGCAATTTTAGGAAATGAAGCGGCAGACAATGCAGGCGCTCCGAGAAGATTAATTTATGCAAGTCCTACGAACCTTGGAGAAGGTACCGACTGGCAGGATCAGATCTTTAGAATAGCAGCCATGGATAATTTCCAGATCTCTGCCCGTGGCGGAACCGATAACTCTACGTATTCAATTTCTGCGAATTACTTTAAGCAGGATGGAATTATTAAAAACTCTGATTTTGAAAAAGGAAATCTTCGCATAAACCTCGATCAAAAAATATCTTCCAAAATTAATATTGGAACAAGCTTAAATCTTAACCGCAGTGCACTCAATGGCGTTGTAACCGATGCCGAATCTGCAATTCCCTCCAGTGTTACTTCGTGGGCACTCGCATTTAATCCGGGATTAGGTGTGCGTGATGCAAATGGCGCTTACACGTTTGAGAATAATACCTCGCAACCTGCTGTGGGAAATCCGGTAGCAGATATTAACAAAACAGAACAAGTCAGCAAATCGACCCGATTTCTTGGAAATTTTTTCCTGACGTATGACATTATTAAAAGTCTTAAGTTCAAATCTTCCATCAGCACGGATGCCGTGTTCCTTACAGAAAAAGCATTCATCCCCAACGATATTAAAAGAGGCCAGGCCAGTAATGGACAGGCAGCAATTGCCAATCAGGAAGGTCTTAACTGGACATGGGAGAATACCTTAAGCTATTCTAAAACATTTGGCATCCATGACTTAGCTGTGGTGATTGGCCATTCCCTACAGGCTTATGATAACGATTTTCTCTTTGCGGCAACTTCAGACTTTGATGATAATCGGTTGGGATACAATGCCATCCAGGTCGGAAAGGACAAAACATTGATGCTTAATGGAACTACGGGTTGGCAAATAGAATCTTTTCTTGGCCGGATAAATTACAGTTTGAAGGAAAAATACTTGTTCACAGCTTCAGCCCGAATTGATGGCTCTTCAAAATTCGGGATAGGAAACAAGTATGGTGTTTTTCCAGCCTTCGCAGTTGCCTGGCAGATGAAAGAGGAACCATTCCTTCAATCGGTGAATGCAATCAGTGAGCTGAAACTAAGAATTGGATATGGAGTTGTCGGAAATGAAGGTATTCCCGCCTACAGTTCACTCGGCTTACTCGAAACAACAGAAGCTTATTTTGGCGACAATGAAATAGCCAAAGGCTCGGGTCCTGCTTCCCGTCAGAATGATTTGCTTAAGTGGGAAACCACCAGTCAATTTGATGTTGGACTTGACTTTAGCTTGTTCAATGACCGCATAAAGTTGGTCACTGATGTGTACTATAAGAAAACAACAGATCTGCTCTTAAATGCACCAGTACCCTATACCTCTGGTTTTGCATTTTCATTCTTTAATGTGGGGTCTCTTGAAAATAAAGGCGTTGAGCTTGCATTAACCACAGTTAATACTACACAAGAAATTAAATGGAACTCTACATTCAATATTGCATTTAACCGAAACAAAGTTTTAAACCTTAACAGCGATGAAGGCATTCCGGCAGATCCAATGCTGGGAATTAACGGTTGGACGTCTATCAATGCGGGTGTAGCTATCGGAACTTTTTACGGTTATAAAACCGATGGAATTATTCAGCAAGGAGAAGATCTGTCACAGGTGCCGCATTTTATTGATTATACGCCAACGTACGGTGATCGTAAATATGTTGATCGTAATGGCGATGGTGATCTGGATGAAGATGACAAATATGTGTTGGGAAACGCTAACCCTGACTTCTCTTTTGGTTTCAACAATACCGTTACCTATAAGGGCTTTTCATTAGGTATTTTCATGCAGGGAGTTTATGGAAATGAGATTGTTAACTTCAATAAATTCTCACTTGAAAGCTTTGATGGCAATCAAAATAATTCGACCGCAGCACTTAAGCGCTGGACACCTGAGAATCCGTCCAACACCTATCCAAGAGCCAATGTATCACCGCGTGTGAATACACTATCCGATCACCAGGTTGAAAATGGTTCTTACCTGAGAGTAAAAGACATAACACTTTCGTATAACTTTTCTTCTCTGTTATCTTCAGCTAAGATCAAAACCACAAGTTGCATCTTCTTTGTGAGCGTAAAGAACATTCTGACCATCACAGGCTATTCAGGTTATGATCCGGAAGTAAACAGGTTTATTCGTAACCCTCGAAGCTTTGGTGGTGATTATGGATCATATCCAACAACAAAAATATTTTCAACAGGCGTAAACATTACATTATAATGAGAAAGCGCATACTTCTGATTTTTGTACTGGCAGCATTATCCTCCTGTAATTTTCTGGATGAAACACCGCAGTCTGTTATTAACTCGGCAACATTCTATAAAACGGAGAGTGATGCAGTCGCGGCTACAAATGCGATCTATGATTACCTTACTGTAGGCACCGAAGGGATTTTTGAACGGGGATTTGGCGGGGTTTTCTTTAATGATTATTGGGTGTTTAACGATATCCTGTCAGACAACTGTACGGAAACAATTATCTCGCAGGAATACAGAACCATGAATGATTTTGGATTCACAGCTGAGAATGAACGCATCGAGCTTTATTGGCAGGACATCTATCAAACAACGAATGCCGCCAACGTTGTTATTGACCGGGTGCCTTTAATTAATATGGATGTGGTGAAACGCGATCATCTTGTTTCAGAAGCACGTTTTATCCGGGCGATGATGTATTTCGAAGCAGTAAGATTTTTCGGAGATGTTCCCTTGATTTTACATGAAACCGTTGACCTGCAAGATGCTTTTGCGGCCCGTTCACCAAAAGCAGAAGTGTATGAAGCGATCATCGCTGATCTTGAATGGGCCCGCGATCATTTGAGCGATACCTATAGAGTTGGCTTGGGAAGAGCAACACCGATGGCCTGCACTGCCTTGTTATCAAAAATTTATTTGGAAATGGGTGATTATGAGTTGTCCGCTGAGGAAGCTGAAACTGTAATTAACTCAAATGAACATCCGTTATTTACTGATTTCGCGGATCTCTTTAAACTTGAGAATACCAATTCAGGCGAGATTATTCATGCCGTTAATTATAGCGGAACGTTGAGCCAGGGTTTTAAGCCCAATCAATATCATGTTCGGTTGTTACCACCCAATCTTCGTAAAAATGGTGAAGGTCCTCAAAATGCTTTCGGCTGGGAAGTTCCAACAGATGATCTATACGACAGCTTCGATCCGCAAGACAGGCGCAGAGCTGTTACCTTCATTACCTCTTTTACCTATTCAAATGGAGAAACAGTAACATTCGATCCGCACATTAGTAAATTCTGGGACCGTGAAAATGAGCCTAATGGTAATAACACGGATATGGATGTGATCTATCTCCGCACCGCTGACATTATGCTCGTTTATGCCGAAGCGCTGAATGAAATTAATAATGGCCCGGATGCAACTGCCTATGATATGATCAACAAAGTCCGCAAGCGTGCGCGATTCAATGGAACAACCGAGCTCGCCATTCTTCCGGATTTATCAGGTTTGAGTTATCAGCAATTCAAAGATGCTGTTCTCGAAGAAAGAAGACATGAGCTTGTGATGGAAGGAAGCCGCTATCACGACCTGGTGCGTGCGGGCAAGCTTGTTGAACGTGTCAGCGCTGCAAAACCGCAGGCTACTCCGCAAGCATTTCATGTTTTGTTACCTATACCGCAGCGTGAGCGGAGTCTCAATCCAAAGCTTTCACAAAACGATCCGTACTAATTTTAAAATAGATAATGCCATTTAATAAGTTTCCTTCGGTTAAAGTAAAGAGTAGTGCCAGATGTTATACTGGTTGGTCTGCAATCCAGGATGAGATTAGTAAAACGATTCAAAGTAAGCCGGCTAACATTGTTGTTGTAGAATGTTATCAGGGAGTTTTTGTTGAAGATATTTTAAAGTCCTTAAAAAGTAGTTTCCCGGACGCACAGTTGGTCGAATCGTCAACTGCATTAAAAACTGAACAGGAGATAAGAACATTAACGCATCCTGACGTAACGAATGATCGTATTTTCGGAGTAATTACTCAACTCCAATTGAATGATCTTTTTGATCCATCATTAGCATCCAAGATTCAGAAATCCATCACAGCCGCAAAACAACTAACGTTTATAGTTGGAATTGGCGCTTCGCTATTGACTGAGAAACCTGATCTTATTCTTTACGCTGACATGGCGCGATGGGAAATTCAATTACGCATGCGCAAACATGAAGTTGCCAATATTGGTTTATCGAATTATGACGATAATTTTGAAACCCAATATAAACGCGGCTACTTCCTGGATTGGCGATTATGCGATAATCTGAAAAAAACATTGATGTCCACATGGGATTATATCCTCGACACAAACGATCGGGCTAATCCGAAAATGATAACGGCTACCATGTTCAAGGATGGCATGGAGCAAGCGATCAACCAACCTTTCAGTGTGGTTCCATATTTCGATCCCGGTCCCTGGGGCGGACAGTGGATGAAAAAGAAATTTGATCTTGATCCGAAACAACAAAACTTCGCCTGGAGCTTTAATTGTGTTCCGGAAGAAAACAGTTTGTTGCTGGAGTTCAATAGTGTAAAATTTGAGATTCCATCAATTAATCTGGTGTTCGCTAAACCAAAAGAATTACTGGGCAGAAGTGTTCAGAAGATTTTTGGTGATGAGTTTCCGATTCGTTTTGACTTCCTCGATACAATCGGAGGTGGGAATTTAAGCTTACAAGTGCATCCATTAACCGAATACATCAAGCAAGAATTCGGCATGACGTACACGCAGGATGAAAGCTACTACATTCTCGATGCAACTGAAGATGCCACCGTTTATCTAGGTTTAAAAGAAAACGTAGATGGTGAAGCTATGATCCGTGATCTTACAAAAGCGCAATCCAATGGTAATACATTTGATGCTGATAAATATTCCCAGCAATGGCCTGCCAAGAAGCACGACCATTTTTTAATTCCTGCCGGAACAGTTCACTGTTCAGCTCAAGGCTGCATGGTGCTGGAAATAAGTGCAACGCCATACATTTTCACCTTTAAGCTTTGGGATTGGGGCCGCGTTGGTTTGGATGGAAAGCCAAGACCAATCAACATTGAGCGCGGTGCTAAAGTTATTCAATGGGACCGCCAGCCGGAGTGGACAAAGAAAAACCTGATCAATCGCGTTGAGACGTTAACAGTTGAAGACGATTGGAAAGAAGAGCAAACAGGTCTTCATCAGCTTCAGTTTATTGAAACAAGAAGGTACTGGCATACCGGAACTGTAACGCATCAAACCAATGATGGAGTTCATGTTTTGATGGTTGTTGAAGGCGATCAGGCGTTGGTAGAAAGTCCTGAAGGATTGTTTGAACCCTTCCTGGTAAACTATGCAGAAGCATTTATTATTCCTGCTAATATAAAAGAGTACTCAATCCAGCCCACCGGATTGAGTGCCGGAAAGGAAATCGGAGTTATTAAAGCCTACGTAAGAACCTAGCCCTATGACAAGCCAGACCACGAACATGAAGTTTGTTTATTTTATTTCTGCCATCGCTGCATTTGGTGGACTGCTGTTTGGGTATGATACAGCAGTAATCGCAGGTGCGATCGGTTTTCTGGAAACAAAATTTCAATTGTCGCCTGCAATGACCGGGTGGGCTGCATCGAGTGCGATCTGGGGTTGTGTGATCGGTGCTTCGGTGGCCGGATACATGAGCGATAAATTCGGACGCAAAAAAATCTTGATTCTTACGGCTGTATTATTTGCTATATCCGCTATCGGTGCTGCTGTACCTACAAACCTGAATCAGTTTGTAATCGCAAGAATAATTGGCGGTATCGGAATTGGCGCGGCATCCATGTTGTCGCCTTTATACATTTCAGAGATTGCTCCTGCAGACAAACGTGGAATGCTGGTAACGCTGTATCAATTGGCGATCGTTCTGGGTATTAACATTATTTATTTTGTGAATCTGTTAATTGCTGGCTCCGGTACAGACCAATGGAATGTTGACATAGGCTGGCGCTATATGATGGGATCGGGTATTATTCCATCGGCCTTATTTCTTGTTGCGTTATTCTTAGTTCCTGAAAGTCCGCGTTGGCTTGCGAGCAAAGGCAAGGATGATGAAGCGATGAAAGTGCTGGAAAAAGTAAACGGCAAAGCTCAGGCAGCAACCGTGATGGCTGATATTAAGAAAAGCTTGCATGAAGAACAGGGAACGATTAGTGAGTTGTTTGCACCCGGTTTACGAACTGCAATGATCATCGGAGTGTTCCTCGCACTCTTTTCACAGATCACCGGTATCAATGCAATCATTTATTATGCCCCCGAAATTTTCAAGAGCGTTGGATTTGGAACCGACTCAGCCTTGCTTCAAACCGTTATTATCGGTCTTACGAATACTATTTTCACTTTCGTAGCGATCAAGTATATCGACCAGATTGGAAGAAGAAAGTTACTGTTGGTAGGTGTATCCGGTATGGCGTTGTGCTTGATAGGCGTGGGTACAGTTTTTTATTTTGGACTGAGCTCAGGACCGTTGTTATTGATTTTTATACTTGGCTTTATCGCAAGCTTCGGATGTTCACTTGGACCAATTCCGTGGGTTATCATGTCAGAAATATTTCCAACCAAGACGCGCGGGATTGCGATGTCCATTGCAACACTTTCCCTTTGGATTGGAGTTGTGTTGATTACACAATTAACACCGATGCTGCTGAAAAGTGTTGGAGGCGCTGTAACCTTCTGGATTTTCGGTGCCAATGCAATCTTGCTGCTTGTGTTTACCTATAAAATGATCCCCGAAACAAAAGGTAAGACACTCGAAGAAATAGAAAAGTATTGGATTAAACACTAACCGGTTTAACGCTTATGCAGGAGCAGAGTACAGCTACCGTTCTTACGCTTGATGCCGGAGGTACAAACTTTGTATTTTCTGCTATCCGCGATTTTAAGGAGATCGCTACACCGATTACATTACCCGCGAATGCTGATAACCTTGAGATATGCTTAGGTAATCTTATTTCTGGATTTGAACAGATTGCAAAACAAGTAGGCGAGTTCGATGCGATAAGCTTTGCCTTCCCCGGGCCAGCCGATTATCAGTTAGGAATCATTGGCGACCTGCCAAACTTCCCGGCCTTTAATGGAGGAGTTCCGTTAGGCCCTATGCTCAAACATCATTTTAACGTTCCTGTTTTTATTAACAATGACGGCAATCTGTTTGCGTCTGGAGTTGCTTGTGCCGGCTTTCTTCCAAAATTAAATCAGCGATTAAAAAAATCTGGAAGTAATAAGCAATTCCAGAATTTAATCGGGATAACGTTGGGTACCGGCTTTGGGTGCGGCATTGTTGTTCAAGGTCAGATGATTACCGGAGATAATTCCTGCGCAGCTGAAATTCACAATACGCTCAATCCTTTAAACGCAAATTGGAATGCCGAAGAAAGCGTAAGTACGCGCGCGATTCAACGCGTGTATGCTGAACAGTCCGGACAAGCTTTCACTACCCGTTTGATGCCAAAAGATATTTATGATATCGCGAAAGGAAAAAGGGAAGGCAATGCAGATGCGGCTAAACAAGCTTTTGAAAGTTATGGCCAGGCATTAGGTGCATCAATAGCCAATGTGCTTTCACTGATTGATGGAATAGTAGTAATCGGGGGTGGACTCTCGGCAAGCTGGGATTTGTTTTCACCTGCCATGTTTGCTGAATTGAACCGGTTAACCGAAAACTTCCGGGGCGATAAATCAAACAGACTTTCATTTAAAGTTTTCAATCTCGAAGACGATTCAATCTTTGAAGCATTTGCAACCGGAACAACGCAAACCATTATTATTCCTGGAACGAATAAAACGATTCAGTACGATGCTTTGAACCGAACAGGAGTAGCGCTATCCGATCTGGAAGGAAGTCTGGCAACTTCATTGGGCGCATATGCATTTGCCATTCAACAGTTAGATGTTTATCAACATGAGAAATAAATTTATTGTACTGGCAGTTTTGGGTTTCGCAATTACTTCTTGCAAGTCACCAGAATCTCAAATAGCCGACCTTTCCAAAAACATTCCTTCGCTCGAAAGTCTTTCTGGTAAATGGGTTTCCATTGATACGGTAGACATGGAACCTTCGCTCAGAAATTTTCGGGCGCAAGCACTTACTAATAAAGATATCACTTCCTTAAGCTGGTTTGCATCTGCACCGTATTCGGGCGGATATCATACCGGTACGATGAAAGTGAATGGAGAAACTCCGTTGGTAACGCATTTCCGGTGGCAACCGTATCAGGCATTGCGTAGATCAATGAACAAAGATCTTGAGATCAACAGCGCAACCCGAATGGTAGTTGATAAAAATATAATTCTCTGGGAAGTGATGCTTAAAAACACAAGCGGTAAAGCACAAGAATATAATGTCACCATCGATCACATTGGATTTATCAGTCAGTACCCAAACCAGGAATGGCAATGGTGGTATCCATATCCAACACTGGAAGGTCAAATCACCAAGCGCGATGATGTAATTGAGAACATGCGCGATTATATCGGAACCGGTAAGAACAGTGATGAAAAAATGGTAGAGGAATTGATCAACGGTCGCCCGACAAAAACGGTAAAGAAAGCAATCTGGCCTTCTGATGCAGATGTACTGAACAGTAAAAAGTATAAGACCACGTTATATGAAAATCAATTGATCATTTCCGATACGGAAACGAAAGCTGTATCAGGTTATTCGGTGATAACTCAACCCGATAGTATTGCGACACATAATTCCGGTGGAACTTCATCGTGGAAATATTCGCTCGAAAGCAACGAAACAAAAACAATTCGTTTCGCCATGACGTGGGATGATGATGAGACTACCGTAAAGCAAACCTTGAGTGAGGTAGCAACCGAGTTTGAGAAAACCTGGACAAGCGTTCAAACCGAATGGGAAAACAAATGGCAGGAAATTTTCAAGCCGAATAATTCAGTTCTTTCCGGAGCATTTCCAATTCTTGAATCGAATGATTCGCTGGCGAACCAAGTTTACTACACCGGTCCGTTAACAATGTTGTACCTGATGAATACCAATCTGCCGCAGCATGATAAAGTTTTCCTGACGGGCGGTCCGCGATGGGGCGCGTCCATTACTTTTTTCTGGGACATTACTGAATGGTCAACGCTGTGGGCTGTGGTAGATCCTGAAATGATGAAAGATCATTTAACCTCTTGGGTTAGCATTGATCCTAATAAACATTTTGGTCAGGATAATTTTAATGGAGGTGGTGCGGGAAATGGCTACTCAGCAAATTACTGGGCGTTGTTTCAGATGATGCGCGCCTACTTAACTATTTCAGGCGACACGGATTTTTTGAAAAAGGAGATCGAAGGCAAAACCGTACTTCAGCATTTAGAAGATTATGCACTTAACTGGAAAAAACTTTCTATTTATGATTCCACAAAAAAAATGGATGCTGCGTACAAGCTCGCTGATTTTGGGTCAGATGAATGGAATTTATTAGAATGTGTTCCTACGTACAAACACATCGTTCCATCTTTCAACGCAGGCTACATCTGGATGATGCGCGAAACTGCAGCGTTTCATGAACAGGCGGGAAACACAACTCGCGCAGCTGAATTAAATAAGGAAACGTCAGAAATGATTGAAAATCTATTGAAGCTATATGCTGGTAATGGAGTTTGGAACAGCTTGTATCCTGATGGCCGTAAGATTGAAGTGCGTCATTGTCTTGACTTCATGTTCCTGGGAAGATACCTGCCGAACGACATTCCGCCAAACATTAAAGATGAGATGATGGCTTTCGCGTATCGCGAGCTAATCACCGATAACTGGATGCGCGCACAATCCATGAATGATGTTGCTGCAAAGGATTCAGATCGTCCCGATCATGGTCCGCTCGGTGCGTTTGATGGCTGGCCTGCCGGAACAATGGATGCCCTGGTTCAGCTTGGCTATCCTGACAAGGCTTTAAACTTTTATCATGCGATAGAACCTGTAACCGATGAAGGTATCTGGGCGCAGGCACACGAGCTTTGGGGTGAAAACAAATGGGAGAAAAGCGCAAAAGTTAGAATTGCAAAACGCGGTTGGCATAATCGCGAGTCCTCTGCGGGAATTGCTATGTCGCAGGTAATGCTCAAAAACTTCTTTGGATTCTATCCAACAGTTGATGGTGTAGCGCTTAAGCAGAACAAAGATTGGAATTTCAAAGGGAAGCTATATCACGTTAAGTATAAAGGAAAGTACTACACACTTGATGCGACCAACGGTGAAACAGTAATGACGGAAGAACAAGCTGCAGATTCTAGAAAATAATGATTATGAAAAAAGTTATATACATATTATTAATGCTCATAGTCACACCAGCGTGGTCGCAAAAACGTCCGGTTGATTATGTGAATACATTAATCGGAACCCATAATTCCCGTTGGGAACAATTTCCTGGTCCTACACGACCTTTTGGAATGGTGAAGCTTAGTCCGGATAATCAGGAGCAGGGCTGGAAGGCAGGCTACGAATACGAAATTAACAGCATTGCCGGGTTTAGTCACATCCATGACTGGACGATGGGCGGAGTGTTGGTGATGCCAACAGTTGGAAAGGTTGAAACGCAACCGGGAACAGAACGCAATCCTGATGGCGGTTACCGATCACGCATTCGGCATGAAACGGAAAAGGGCGAAGCTGGCTATTATTCCGTTATGCTGGATGATTCTAATATTAAAGCTGAGCTAACCACCACAACGCGAACCGGATTTCATCGCTATACATTTCCGCAAAGTGATTCAGCAAGAATTCTGGTTGACTTGTTAATTCCGACCGAATATGGCTACGAGATTTCGTGGGCTGTCATTTCAAAAGTTTCGGATACCGAGATTGAAGGATTTGTGTATGAGCAATCGTTGCGAAAAGCAAACTACAATGAATACGTAGTGAATTTTGTAATGCGTTTCAGCAAACCGTTTGAATCTATGAATGGCTGGGTTCAGGAAGATATTTTCCGAAATACAAATCTTCTCGGCAGTGGCTTTGAGCACCGCGACATAGGTGCGTTCCTGAATTTTAAAACAAAGGCCGGTGAACAGGTCATGGTTCAAACCGGAATTTCTTATGTAAGCACGGCACAAGCCAGATTGAATCTGGAAACCGAATTGAATAGCTATAACTGGAATTTTGATCAGGTTGTAAAAGATAGCAAGGATGAATGGAATAAGCTTCTTTCCACAATTGAAGTCCAAACAACGGATGAAACGCTGAAGACTAAGTTCTATACGAATATGTATCGCGCCTTTTCAGCTCGCTCAACTTATAATGATGTGAATGGAAAATACATCGACATGTATGAAAAAGAACAAACCATGCGCGATGGTAAACCGATTTACGGCTCGGATGGATTTTGGATTACGTTTTGGAATTTAAATCAACTCTGGTCACTAGCAACACCCGAGCTCGCGAATAATTGGGTAAACAGCATGCTGGAGATTTACAACAAAGGCGGCTGGCTTCCGCGCGGCCCAACCGGCATTGAGTACTCCGGAATTATGGTTGCCTCGCATGAGATTTCACTTCTCACGAATGCGTATCACAAAGGCATCCGCAATTATGATGTAAATAAAATGTATGAAGCTATCACCAAGATCCAACGCGAGCAGGGGAGAGCGCACGATGCTGGCGGTTATGTTGGTAATCATTTCTTGAACGATTATATCAAGTTGGGCTATGTCCCGGATGATGTTGGGCCGGTTTCAAATACGCTTGCGTATGCATACGATGATTGGACCGTAGCGCAAATGGCGCTCACGCTCGGAAAGCAAAAGGATTACAAAGAGTTTATGAAGCGTGCGTACAACTATCGCAATGTATTCGATTCATCCGTTGGTTTTATGCGCAGAAAAAATCGCGATGGCTCATGGGCAAAGTTTTCGCCATTCGGTGATGTTGCCTGGCTCGGACCAGGATTTGTTGAGGGCAATGCCTGGCAATACACATACTTCGTACCACACGACTTAAGCGGCCTAATTTCATTGATGGGTAAAGATGAATTCAATAATCGTTTGGAGAAAGGTTTTCAAGCTTCTGCCGAGCATCATTTCAACTCGGAGCATTTAGGCTCAAACTCGTTAGAAGGCATGGGAATTTTACCGGTTAACCATGGGAATCAACCCAACATGCAGGCAGCATATTTGTTTAACTATTCACAAAAGCCGTGGCTGACACAAAAGTGGGCGAATGAAATCATGGACAAATACTATGGCAACACGCCCATGGATGGTTGGTTAGGCGATGAAGATCAGGGGCAAATGGGTTCATGGTTTGTGATGAGCTCAATGGGGCTTTTCGAAATGGATGGCGGTGCCTCTATAAAACCGACCTACGAAATCGGTACCCCAAGATTTGAGAAGGTTACGATTAACCTCGATCCAAAGTATTATAAAGGCGGAAAATTTGTGATCGAAGCAAAGAATGTTTCCGACAAAAATATCTACATCCAATCCGCAACCTTGAACGGAAAAACGTTGAACAAACCATGGTTCTATCACGAAGAGCTGGTAAACGGAGGCTCACTGATTTTAAAAATGGGACCTAAGCCCAACATCAAGTGGGGATCATCCGCTGAAGCCGTTCCGCCTTCCATGAGCAGCCTTTTAACGAAAGCGCAGATCGATTCAATTCTCACCTACGACCGGTTCACAGAAGATTTGAATGAATGGAATAAAGCCATGAAAGCCTACTACTATCACCGGAAGGAACATTTCGAAACTTTACCCAATACACCTAATGAAATTATTTTCTTAGGAAACAGTATTACTGATGGCGCGGAGTGGGTTGAATTATTTGACGGAAATCCAAACATTAAGAATAGGGGCATAGGCGGTGATGATACGGATGGTGTTTTAGAAAGATTGAAAGAAGTCACGGCCTCTAAGCCCGCCAAAGTTTTTGTAATGATCGGTACGAACGATCTGGCTTTTGGAAAAACGGTTGATCATATCGCTGAAAATCATAAAAAAATAATCAGTCAGATTAAAGCTGATTCGCCTGACACAAAGATTTACATGCAATCCGTATTGCCGGTAGATGATGCCATTCATTACACGCGACCGAATCCAAGCATGCTGGAAATCAATAAAAGGTTAAAAGCATATTGTGAAGAGAATGGAGTTGTTTACATAGACCTGGTTCCAACGTTCAGCGATGAAAAAGGAAAGCTCAGTAAGAAATACAGTATCGATGGTCTGCACCTGAATGGCACAGGATATTTAAAATGGGTTGAAGTGATTAGAAAATTTGTGGACGAGAAATGAAAACTACCAACGTTATCCTGCTGGGCCTATGCCTTTTAATCTTTTCCTGTAGTGAGGACGAGAAACCGAAGCCGATCATAGAAGAACCTGAACCCGAACCCGTTGTTTGCGAACAAAGCGTTTGCTGGGACGCAAGTGTCTACGTTTGTCGCGATGAAAAATACATCGACCTGTTTACACGCAGCGAGGGTTGGACCGGAGGTGATGCAACTTATTCTGTAGAGCTTAAAAACGGTAAAACACTTTGGATGTTTGGTGATACATTTATTGACCAGATCAGTGAAGATCGTTCACGACCTTCTTTTAAGCTAATTAACAATTCACTTGTACTCCAAAACGGTTCTGAGATGACAACCTATCATGGCGGAACTTCTGTTAACCCTGCAGCTTTTGCAAAGCCACCCGAAACCGGTAACTGGTATTGGCCGGGCGATGCAACCGTAGCGAATGGAAAGCTCTATCTTTTTATGCATGGGTTCGGCACAGGTGGTGGTGGAGCCTGGGATTTCTTCCGAACATCAGTTGATTTGTTAACGATCAATCCGGCAACGCTGGCGATTGAAAGCAATGATCGGCTGTTTGATGATCCGGTTATCTCGTGGGGCGCAGCCATTATGGAGGATACGGATTACACATATGTATATGGAGTTCATTCAGAAGACGGTAACAAGGATTTATATATAGCCCGAACGAATGCCGACTTATCGAATGATTGGGAATATTTTACCGGCACAGATTGGGATACCGACCCGCTTACGGCTGACGTTATTTTTGAAGATGTATCCGAACAGTTCGCAGTCTTCAAAGACGCAGATGTGTATTATCTGCTGACACAAGACAATTTGTTCGGAAAGAAGATTTACTTGTACACAGCGGATGCTCCACAGGGTTCATTCACGGAAGGCAAAGTTGTATATTGCACACCGGAAACTGGCGGAAATATTTTTACCTACAATGCTTTTGCGCATCCGCATGTGTATCAGGATTCTCTCTTAGTATCCTACAACGTAAACAGTTTCGATTATACTGACATCCTCGACAATGCAGACAACTATCGTCCGTTCTTCGTAAGAATAGGAGGGTGGCGAAAAAATTAACGCTATGAGAATTAAAATGAAATCTGTTGCTTTTTCTATCATCCTGATAACATTGTGCTTTAATGCGTCTGCACAAAAAAAATCAACACAGAAGTTGCGGAACGACACCCTCGTAAATTTAAAAACAACAGCAGCTCCAGAGTGGACGGATATCTTTTACCGAAACAATGGCTGGTTTGGGGCAGACGGAATTTTTGAGATGACATTAAGCGGCAAAGAGACAATAGGAGCGGGAGCAAAAGATTCTGTGCTCATGTACTTCTCCGATACCATGACCGGTAAAGTTTCCGGTAACGCGGTTGAAGATTTCAAAATGATTAATAACTCGTTTGCCTGGGTTACCGGTTTAAATCCTTCTTTGCAGACTGTTAACATTTTTTACAAACAGGATAAAGCCGGTAAGCCTTTGAATTATGTCGAGCCCAACACACCGAACACACAGTCCGGAGACTACTATTGGTTTGGTGACGGATTTGTAAATCAGGAAGACAATAACTCCATTAATATTTTCGGCTATCGTACCTTCGATAAAAGCAAAGCTTCCTGGGATTTTGAAGTTCGCGGAGTCACATTAATAACCATTCCTGCAGGCAAATCAATTGAGCATCAGACTCAAATTGATCTTCCACTCCTCCTGAATAAAGAGGGTTTAGGCAAGGGGACTTTTGGAGCCGGAATTTATGTAAACACAAAAGCTGCCGGAGCGCCCAGTCCGGATGGCTATCTCTATATATATGGAGTGCTTGACCCGAATAAGCAATTAGTGGTAGCTCGTGTAAAGCCTAAAGAGATTAAAACAATAACTCAGTGGAGGTTTTGGAACGGCACTTCCTGGGATGAGAAAATTGAAAATGTTAAACCTGTTACAGATCGAGTATCCAATGAGTTAAGCTTAACTCCTCTGAAAGATGGCAGATATTTACTTGTCTTTCAAGCCGATGGAATTGGTAATCATACAGCCGTAAGAATTGGTAGCTCCCCTATAGGGCCTTTTGGTCCATTGCAAAATATTTGGAGCGTTCCTGAACTTACAGAACCACCCGGCATCATTCCTTATAATGCAAAAGCGCACCCTGTTCTTTCTTCCGGAAATCGATTACTAATCAGTTACAACACAATTTCTGCTGACTACTTTAATGATATTCTAAAATATCCGCACATGTACCGGCCGCGCTTTTTCTGGCTGGAGATCAAAGATTAGTCAAAATCGTTTAGCATATAAACTGAAATCTTAGTTCATTTTAGCTTATGAATTTAAATCTCTATGACTTGGTTGTCTTTTTCTTTTTCGTGTCGCTGGATTGATCAGAGAGTAAAATAGCCCATGGCTTGGTGTCTTCGATTTTCTCAAAGATAATTTTCATCACTGCCAACCCGGGAATGGCCAGGAACATTCCGGGTACACCACATATTGCTCCGCCAATGAGAATTCCGACAATCGTAACCAGTGCGTTTATTTTCACTTTGTTACCCACAATCAGCGGCATGCCAAAGTTATTATCGAGAAATTGAACTACCGCTAGAATTGCTCCAACCCAGATAGCATCTGTTGGTGTATCCGAGCTTATCAGTGTAATGAGCACACAAATTACGTTTGCGATAAGAATTCCGATATACGGAATGTTGTTAAGCAATGCCGCAAGCAATGCCAGGAATACCGCATACTTGATTCCCAAAATCAGGAAACCGGCAACATTCAGTGCAAACACGAGCACAGTTTCAATAAAAAGTCCTAACACATAAGCACGTGCAACCATAGTTGAATCATACAAAATTCCTTCAACCTTCTTCTCACTGCTATCCTTAAAGCATTGTACAAGAAAAGTTTTTATGGTCTCCTTATAAAATAAAACCAGAAAAGTATAGATCGGAACTAGAACAGCAAATGTGAGAAAGCCGGTTAATGACTGGAAGGTTGCGCCAACAACTTTCGGAGCTGCAGTCTCGAGTTTTTTCATTCCATCATTGATGTAACCGCTTTGTTTACTAACTGGAATATTGAACTGTTCGTCCACCCAAACTTGAAGCGTTGAGGCAAATTCGGTAAAGCGAGTCTTCAGCGTATCAGAGTCATCGAAAAAATGAATGATCTGCTTGGACAATAAATACATTATTGCTGCACCTACTACAATAGAGGCAGCCAAAGGAAGGATGATCGCGATGGGCTTTGGAAATTTGTGATTGGCCAAAAAATTAACAACAGGTAGCAACAAAGTTGCCAGCAGAATTGCAAACAGCACAGGTAATATAACATCGCTGCCCACATAAAGGGCGGCAATAATTAATCCTATCGAAATAAGGTTAAAACTGAGTTTTTCGTAAAACGGTTTTTTGGCAGTCTCCATAATGGTGATTTTAGTTCAAGCTACTCATTATATACATAGTATTACAAAGCATATGCGGTATAAACAGGTTTTGCAGTAAATTGTTTGAAATCTTGGGAATTAAAAATCTATCCCCGGAATTAATGGAAAAGTATCACGGTATTGTAATATTGAATTTGTGAAAGGTATTGTTTCCGTTAATAATTTTACGCAAAGAACCGAACCCGACAAAAGAAAAGAATTGTAATGCAGTTTAGTCATCATGATATAGTTCAAAAATTCCGGGAACGGTATAACAGTGAACCCTTTGTTGTTCGCGCGCCAGGAAGGATCAACCTGATTGGTGAACATACAGACTATAACGATGGCTTTGTAATGCCCGCAGCGATTGATTACGGAACATTCTTCGCACTATCGCCTGCTACAGATGGCCGGACTGAAATTTTTGCAGTGAAGTACAACGAGTTGTTTGGGGTTGATCTGGATCAGGAAATGACTCCTGTGCAAAATCCTGTGTGGGTAAATTACTTGCTTGGTGTTATTCATCAGCTTAAACAGCAGGGTCACATATTGAAGCCATTCAAGTGTGTGTTTGGTGGTAACATTCCCATTGGCTCCGGACTTTCATCTTCGGCCTCGCTGGAGTGTGGTTTTGCTTTTGCGCTGAATGAACTAAATAACTTATCCATCGACAAACAGACGCTGATCATGATGGCGCAATGGTCGGAACATAATTTTGTAGGGGTGAAGTGTGGCATCATGGATCAGTTCGCCAGCATGATGGGCCGTGCAGGAAATGTGATTCTTTTGGATTGCCGGTCGCTTGAATATTCCTATTCTCCACTCAAACTTTCCGGTTATTCATTGGTCCTTTGCGATACTAAAATAAAACACGCATTGGTCGATTCAGAATATAACACCAGACGCCAGGAGTGTGAACATGGTTTACAGCTTTTAAAAAAGTACTATCCTGCCATCACAACCCTGCGCGATGTGAATGAATCTATGCTACGGGCACATGAGCAAGAGTTCAACACCAAGGAATTTAACCGATGCTTATATGTTGTACAAGAAATTGAACGCGTGCAGGCAGCCAATCTTGATTTGCAGTTTGATAACCTCAAAGCGTTTGGCGAAAAAATGTTTGAAACGCATAAGGGTCTTTCAGAACTCTATGAAGTAAGTTGTCCGGAGCTCGACTTTTTTGTAACACTTGCTCGCGAACATGCAGGAGTAATCGGCTCACGCATGATGGGCGGTGGCTTTGGAGGCTGCACGATTAATATCGTGAAAACTGAAGCTCAGGAAGATTTCTTATCAACACTCAGCGCATCATATCGCACGGCTTTTGATCGTGATGTTGATGTTTATCGCGTAAGGCTTGAAGATGGCGTAAGTATACTTCAATCACCATAGCAACAACATTTAACTAAATAATTTCCTGCAATTATTAACGTTCTATAATTTTAAGATGAATAAATTTTTAGTATCATGATCATTCGCATTGTTCGCATGCATTTTACAGAAGCGGGCGTTGAAGAGTTTTTACAAATCTTTAACGACAATAAAATTGCCATCCGCAACTTTCCCGGTTGTACGCACTTGCAATTATTGAAAGATGTGGATGATGCCACGGTTTATACGACATTGAGCCATTGGAGAGGGCCAGACGACTTGGAGCGATACCGGAAATCAGAGCTTTTTGGGAGTGTCTGGGGCAGGGTGAAGACCCTTTTTGCAGAACGCACACAGGCCTTCTCCTTACAGAAATTTATCGAACTGTAAATTGTTCAAAACTTAAAGTTTGCCCATATTTGCAGCCCGTCCGAGAGATTTCATCCGGAAGGGCGATCAGCAAAGTCCGCTGGTTGATTAAGATGCCTTAGTGGCGGAACTGGTAGACGCGCACGACTCAAAATCGTGTACCGTAAGGTGTGCCGGTTCGATTCCGGCCTGAGGTACAAACTGAAAACCAAGCACTTAAGAGTGCTTGGTTTTTTTAAGATCAATCCACTCGAAATTACACACAGCGGACGCAAGCTCCCTTACTCGTAACGCAATGTATCAACAGGATTGGCCTTAGAAGCCTTCACCGTTTGAGATAAAATAGTGGTGACCCCCAATACAAACAACAGCAAAATGCTGGCAATAACTTCTAATGCTCCAATAGCAATTGGATAAGATTGTTCGCCAAATAACAATACATCAAAGAAGAAATACGTAAGAGGTGTGGCAATTACCGTTGCAATAAGCATCAGCTTCAAATAATCTTTTGAAAGAAGCATGGCGATAGTAGAAGATGATGCGCCCATTACCTTTCGCACGCCAATTTCCTTGGTTCGGGTTTCGGTGGCGTAAACAACCATACCTAAAAGACCGAGACAGGAGATTGTAATGGCGAGAAAGCCAAGGAACCCACAAATTTTTATCAATGAAGAGGATACCGAATAAGCTTCTTCAATTTCGTCATCAAAAAAACGCGCCTCGAATTTCTTCTCCCCTCCAATGGTTTTCCAAACAGCCTCCAGGTTCGCGATCGTTGTGTGCATGTCGCTTGACGTAACTTTCAGATTCGCGTAGGTAAACATTTTAGGATTGCAGCGAAAAAGGAAACTTTGAATCGGCATCCTCAAATCACTATAGTGAAAATCCTTCGCCACACCGATGATCGTAAGCTCCCCCGCGCCAGAAACAGTAACTGTTTTGTCGAGGGCATCAGCGGGGTTTGCAATTTTAAACTGCTTAAGAAATTCTTCATTCACAATAATGAAACGCTCCAGACCTTCTTGCTGATCCGGAAAAGTTTTTCCCGCCACTAATGTTAAGTTAAGATTTGTCAGGTAAGTGTGATCAACGAAAATTTGCTTCACGTCTATAGAATCCTTCTCCTCTGTCTTCTGAATCCATGCTGGCTCTTGAGAGAGTGCCCCCATGATACCAGAAGACATCGAAACAGCCTGGACGGCCGATAATTTCGAAAATTCGTTCCTGAAAATATTTGGGTCTACCCCCTGAAGTTCAACATCCAGAATGTTTTCCTGGTCAAAACCAAAATTATAATTCAATGTAGCTAGGTGTTGCTTGGTTGTGATGGCTACAGCCATGATAAATCCGAGCGATAGCGCAAACTGCCCAACGATAAGGGACTTTCGTAGAAAAGATCCCTTTGAAGCTTTTGAATATGACTTACTCTTCAACGCCTGAATTGGACTAAGTTTTGCGAAATAGAGTGCGGGAACTGCCCCCGCTATCAGGCCAACAAAAACAGCAAAGCCAACAAAGCAAAGTATTGTTGTAGTTGTTAGTGTAAGATCCAAAAATTCAGAAGCAACGATCATTGCTGTGAATTCATTCCGGCTAAAAACAAAAAACACAGAGGATACACATAATGCTAAGAGCGTAACAATAACGGTTTCAAGAATGAACTGGAAAAAAATCTGATTTCGTTGACCCCCGACTACTTTTCGCAAACCAATTTCCTTTGATCTCTTTAGTGCCCTTGAAATTGAAATGTTGGTGTAGTTAAAGCAAGCCGGTAATAATATGAGCAACGTGAGCACGCCAAAGAATATAAAACTCGGAAGGTCCCATACCGGACCTATTTCATAGGCCAAATCAGGTCCGGGCACAATATCCTCTAAAGATTGCAGATAGAAAGAAGCTATAAAATCTGAGTTTTTAGAATATATTCCTTTGGCTATCCTATTCATAAAGGTGACAATGCGTTCCGGGTCATCCTTTGAAAAAGTTTTAGGCAGAAGTAAGTACGTGTAGATATCCAAACCTGACCATCTTTTTTCGGAAGCAACAAACCCCTGGGCATGTTCAAAATTTTCTAACACCTGAAATGGTACCAATATTTCAAACTGAATGTGTGAGTTCTTAGGAAGCTGTTTTAAAACGCCTGTTATTTCAAATTCACCAAATTTTTCAAGTTTGATCACCTTACCCATCGGATCCTCGTTACCAAACATGCGCAGGGCACCTGCTTCGGTAATAACCATGCTATGCGGCTTCTTGAGCGATGTTGTTGGGTGACCTTTCAAAAGAGGAAATGAGAACACATTCAGAAAGTGAGAATCCACAAAAAAACCATTCATCGGAATTTGCTTGCCCGCAAACGCTGCTTCGCCCGATAAATCGGGGCTTATCCGGATAACCTCTTCAATGCCAGGGTACTCACGCTGCAGCTTTTCTGCTAACGGAAGTGGGCCTCTTGCAAACTCCTGATTACTCATAAGGTTAGTTTTTGTAACAACCCTATAGATCCGGTCCTTGTTTACATGAAAGTTATCGTAGGTTGATACAAACGTGATCATCGCTATCAGCAACAAGCTAATAGACATGCCAATGGCCAAACCTAAAACATTGATGATGGTGAAGAACTTATGCTTTGCTAAACTGCGGGCAGCAATAAGGAAATAGCTTTTTAACATGTCCATAGAATATTCTGCTGAAGAGAATTTAGTAATTGAGTTTTTTCGCTTTTTAACTGCATAAGAAGTCACGAGCGACAGTGTATGCATCCAATATTTCAGCTTGGCTTTGCGCACCGACATCCTCTCGATATTGACATAGAACAATTCTTCCATGTCGCCACGCAGGTCTTCTACAGCGGCATCGTTGCAAAACCATTCAAAAAGTTTTTGAGCGAGCTTCGGTGGTTTTATTTCTTTCATGCAGAAAACGCCAGGTTTACTTTTGAAAGATCCCAAAGTTCATCGCGCAATGCCTTTACTTTGCGCAAGCCAGACTTGCCCTGATTCGTTAATTGAAAGTAGCGCTTCCTTCTTCCGCCCCGCTCGTGTGTTGGGTCACCAAGCCAGGATTTAATAAATCCTTTTTCTTCCAAACGCGTAATCGTAGAATGCAGTGCACCAAGACTGATGGAGCGATCGGTTCGTTGCTCGATATCTTCCTTGATAGCAACGCCATAAGCGGCTTCATCCAACGCTGCGATGGTAAGCAGTACTAACTCTTCAAATTCACCGATGTATCCGATCATACTTTAGGGATATGTTCTTTAATACGGCAAAGCTGAGCATATGTTTCTACTTTTCAGATAATATATTGACTTTTTTGGGCTCAGAGTCCATTGAGGTGGGAGGTCGAAGTAGCTATAAAATCAGTGACCGATCAAATCTCTCAAAAGCATGTGTTTTGTTACTCAATGAGATAAAAAAGGCACGGTATTTAAAATCCTTAAGATTCAAAGTTTAATTTGATCAGGCATCAGGATAATCTTCTTAAGCTTTGTTCTATTTTTATTACATACTAACAGTTGCAACTACTCATCAAATGTAATATTGACCATGCTATCGTATGAAAGACCAAGCAACTCGGAAGCATTGCCTTTATAAATACCGATCTCCAGTAAGCCTAAATTGTTAAACAACAAGAAGCATTCGCCTTCATCGGCTTGATTATACTGCGTTAGGATTCGTCTGAACTTTTCTCCACCAAACTGTACGGTGTAGGTTCTGCCATTGCTTAATACATCAAATGCTTCTTTCGGAATGTTGGTAATCAGGTTGCCAAAATTATCCACGCGGATCACATGACCGGCAATGATCTTCTTCGTGGCCTTCACCTGACGGTCGATCATTTTCTTGAACGTTCCCATCGGCCTGCCGATATCCGCCATACCAACACCGCTTGCTAACTTGGCAGCAGCAGGAGCAAAGATGTCTTTCTCGGGAAAGGTTGATTGGATTGTTTGAATGGTATTCAGCTCTGCTAGAAATTGATGTGGCTTGTCACTGATCAATCCGAAAAGTCCGTTATCTGTTCCAACAAAGTAATGATCTTCTAATTGCAAGGCAATCGAAGCATCATCACGTTGACCCGTTGAATCGACACCTACCAAATGCACTGTGCCTTTAGGAAAATCACGAAACACTGCGCGTAAAATGTAGGCAGCATGTGCAACATCCGAAGGCTTGATCTGGTGACTAATGTCGACAATCTTGAGACCCGGGTTCACACTGAGAATTCTCGCCTTGATGGCTGCCACGTAATGGTCGCTTTCTCCTGAGTCTGTAAGCAGCGTAACGATGGCCATGGGTTGATGCTACCGGGTAGAATTGTTAATTTTACAAAGCTAAGCAAACATTTCTAATCCCGATTTGCGGAATGAACTTTGCATCAGGTTTTCCGGTTAATAACGGGCACAAACAATAAGCGGCATAAACAACAATACCTTGACAGAAAAAGTAGTAACACTTGATAATATTTCCCTGATCGATTTTTTGGGCGTGGAGAACCGCAACATTCAGTCGCTGGCTTCTGCCTTCCCGAAAAGCAAGCTCGTATCAAGGGGCAATGAAATTCTTGTTCGTGGATCATCAACTGAGATCGAGCAGATAAGTGAGATTCTGAATTCGCTTATCCTGCATTTTCATAAGTACGGCCGTGTAAACGAAGAGATCGTAAAAAGTTACGTAGCGAATGATAAGGAATTGCCCGATGGCGAAGGTCAGGATGGCATCATCCTTTATGGAACAAAAGGCAACCCTGTCAAACCTAAAACTCCAAACCAGATTAAGCTTGTTCAATTAGTGAAGGAGAATGACCTTGTATTTGCGATCGGTCCTGCTGGAACCGGTAAGACTTACATTTCAGTAGCACTTGCCGTGCAGGCATTGAAGAACAAGCAAGTGAAGAAGATCATCGTCACGCGTCCAGCGGTTGAAGCAGGAGAGAACCTTGGTTTTCTTCCCGGTGATTTGAAAGAGAAGATCGATCCGTATCTTCGTCCGATTTATGATGCACTCAACGATATGATACCGTTTGAGAAGCTGCAATATTATATGGAGCGTGAGATCATTGAGATTGCACCACTCGCCTACATGCGTGGCCGCACCCTAAACAACGCCTACATTCTATTGGATGAAGGTCAGAACACTACACCCATGCAAATGAAGATGTTCCTTACACGGATGGGTCCGGAATCAAAAATGATTGTAACCGGTGATACTTCACAAGTAGATTTACCATCCAATCAGCGGTCAGGCCTAAAAGAAGCAACGCGTATCTTAACAAACGTAAAAGGAATCGGTATACTTGAGCTGAACGAACGTGATGTTGTAAGACACAAACTTGTGCGCGACATCATTGAGGCGTATGATAAGGATCAGCCTACCCCTAAAAAATAGCCGTTAAGGCTTTTAACATTTTATGATCAAGCTAATCGGTATTCCGTTTGATGAAAACTCCTCTTATCTGCGTGGATCTTCGAAAGCGCCTGAAGTTATTCGAACAGTTTTGCACAATGGATCTTCAAATTACTATTCAGAGAATGGTACCAATATGGAGCTTCACCTCGAAGATGCTGGTAACGTTGATCTGAAAGTCCAATCGGTCGTAAGTTATATTCAGGAACACGTTACTTCTGCCGACAGAATCATTTTCCTAGGGGGTGATCATTCTGTTTCTTTTCCGATTGCGGAAGCAATGACTGGCCGATATGGAAAATTAAACATTGTCCATTTTGATGCGCATGCAGATTTGTACGATAACTTTCAGGATAACCCTTTTTCTCATGCCAGTCCGTTTGCCAGGATCATGGAGAATAATCTTGCGAAGAGACTTGTGCAGGTGGGAATCAGGACACTTAATCAACATCAGCGTGAGCAGGCCAAAAGATTTAATGTGGAGTTGATTGAGATGAATGGCTTTGATCGTTCTGTAAAATTGAAATTTGATGGCCCGGTATACATTTCACTTGACCTGGATGCGTTCGATCCTGCCTATGCACCAGGAGTTTCTCACCCGGAGCCAGGAGGGTTGAGTATTCGGGATGTTCTTACGGTTATACATAACATTGAAGGCACTGTTATAGGATGCGATATTGTAGAGTTAAACCCAGACCGCGATATTAACAACCTGACAGCGTATGTAGCAGCCAAATTTGTCAAAGAAATCGGCAGTAAAATGGTAAAGGCTTAATTAGCGGCTTTTGCCTTAAAATATTGAATTTATATTTTCTATTTCTAAAATAGAGTTATCAAAAGCTTTTAAGGGGAAAAGGATATTCATAACTTTTCCTATGTTTTCCTGGACTCCCTATGCACTTGTTCGTGTCGCTTTGATATTCGGAGCAGGTATCATCTTGGGATTATATTTTCCAGAGCTTTTACCCATTCAGATAGTTAATTCATCGTTCGTTATCCTCTTCGTTGGATTTACAACTATTGCGTATCTGAAATGGAAAGGTCGATTTAAGTATCTCAATGTCGGCTTTGTGGGAGTGATCGCTTTATTCCTGGCAGGATACATCAATGTTTATTATTCAACGGATTATCATCTGGCTGATCATTTCATTCATGATCTGGAAAGAGTTACCCAATACAAAGTTTTAATCGCGAAGCAATCGCAGGAAAAAGAAAATTCTTGGAAAGTTGAAGCAGAGGTTCAGGCCGTTAAACATGAGAACCGTTCGTGGACTCCAAGAAGCGGAAAAGTGCTTCTTTACTTTTCTAAAAAGAATTATGACCGACCGTTTCAGTATGGAGATGTTTTGTTGCTTTCCGGAAATCCCGAAGTCTTAAAAGAGCCTACTAATCCCGGGGAGTTTGACTATAAGAAATTCTTAACCCATCGTAAAACATATCATCAACATTTTCTCCGCGAAGGTGACGCCATTAAGATTGGTCATGAAACCCCGTCTAATATTGTCGCCTATTCAATCATGGCCCGAGAATGGGCTGATCGTGCCTTAAAAGAAAATGTTCAGGGCAAGCAGGAGCAGGCAACTGCTTCAGCGTTGGTGTTAGGAGTAACCGATGGTTTAGATAATGATTTGATCGGAGCCTACGCGGCAACAGGATCGTTGCATGTGCTTTCGGTTTCAGGATTGCACGTGGGTATTATCTATTGGCTGATCTTATTGATCTTCAAACCGCTTAATAAAACAACAAAAGGCAAGTGGATATTAGCCATTTTCAGCGTTCTGGTTTTGTGGGGCTACGCCTTTGTTACAGGAGTTTCACCTTCGGTATTACGCGCAGTAACGATGTTCTCTTTTGTTGCACTTGCGCGGCCTTGGGGACAAAAAACTAATATCTACAACACACTTGCTGCATCAGCTTTTTGTTTATTGCTGTATGAGCCATACTTGATTATGTCGGTAGGCTTTCAGCTTTCGTACCTGGCTGTTATTGGAATTGTTTATCTCCAGCCGAAACTTTCAAGACTATGGGAACCTAAAACCTGGTTATGGGATCAGATCTGGCAAATCACCTGTGTATCGATTGCTGCCCAGGCTGCTACCGTTGCGTTGGGTTTATTATACTTTCATCAATTCCCGGTTTACTTTTTATTCTCGAATCTATTCGTGATTCCGATTTCATTTGTCATACTCGTGTTAGGAATAATAGTTGTATTTGTCAGCTTTTTTGCTCCGGTTGCCGCTGCACTTGGCTTTCTGCTTCAATGGACAATTTGGTTCCTGAACTACGGTGTATTTAAAATGGAAGCTTTACCGTGGAGTCTGATCGATAATGTATACATCACAACGTTTCAATGCTGGTTACTCATGGGTGCGATTTTGTGCATTGTGTTTTTATTTGAGTTACGTAAGACGCGTTACCTATCCGCAGCTGCATCTTTCCTTGTCGTGTTTGCTGTATTTCAATGGATTCATTTCAGCGAGAACATCAATCAAAAAAAACTGATTGTTTATAATGTCTCCGGCCATAGCGCATGGGATGTTATGCAAAATGGGCAAGTATATTTTTTCTCGGACTCTATATTAATGAACGACCGGGACAAGCTTCGGTTTCACATCCGGCCAAACCGGCTGCGTAATGGAGTGGGTGAAATCTATAATGGTAAAGGCCAGCAATTCATAACTCAACTAAACGGTTGCAGAATTATCGTTTGGAATAGTTTGAAAATTCTTCAAGTCGAAGAAAAGAACTTTAAAATTCCCGAAAACCTTCAGGTTGATTATGTTTTACTGGGCAGCAATGCCATCTACAGTACTAAATCTCTACGTGCTGTAAAATTTGATAAACTTATCCTCGATAGCAGCAATTCTTTCTATTTTGCCGAACGAATGGTGAAGGATGCACAGGCAGAAGGAATTAACGTTCATTCAGTACAGCATCACGGAGCTTTCATCGCTAAACTTTAATTTCATGAGCCTGGTTGACTATACAGTTAAAGATAGAATTGCATTTATTACACTCAATCGTCCGGAGAAACGAAATGCGTTGAATCATGAATTGGTGGCTGAGCTTAAGAAAGCATTTGATCAGGCAGCCAATGATTCAAACGCTAAGGTTATTGTATTAAAAGCAAATGGTGAAGCATTTTGCGCGGGTGCTGATCTTGAATATTTACAACAACTTCAAAAGTTTTCATTCGAAGAAAATCTTCAGGACTCTAATCATCTTAAAGAATTATTTCTCAAAATTTACACACATCCTAAAATTGTTATCGCGCAGGTTCAGGGTCATGCACTGGCAGGAGGTTGTGGATTGGCAACGGTTTGTGATTTTGTTGTCTCAGTTCCTACTGCAAAGTTTGGCTATACAGAAGTGAAGATTGGATTTATCCCGGCAATCGTTACCGTATTCTTATTAAGAAAACTGGGTGAAGCAAAAGCAAAAGAAATGCTGTTAAGCGGGGAATTATTTTCAGCTGAGCAAGTATTGCATATGGGATTAATTAATTATGTAATCGAACCTGAAAAACTTGAGAATTATGTTTTGCAGCTTGCCAAGAAACTGGTGGATACTAATTCCGCTGAATCCATGAAGCTGACCAAGCAAATGATTGCACACATTCCGTCAAAATCACTGGAAGATGCTTTGACTTACGCAGCTGAGATGAACGCGCACGCCCGTGGTTCGAAAGATTGTAAACGCGGAATCGCTGCCTTTCTCAACAAAGAAAAGCTAAACTGGTAATTGGAAGATTCACTTTCCATATTAAAGAAGTACTGGAATCATTCCCAGTTCCGCACCCTTCAACCGGAGATTATTGATTCCATTTTAAAATGCCATGATACGCTTGCACTATTGCCAACCGGTGGAGGTAAGTCAATTTGTTTTCAAGTACCGGGCTTGCAGCTTGAAGGATTGTGCATTGTGATCTCACCGCTAATTGCATTGATGAAAGATCAGGTAGAAAACCTGAAAAATAAAGGGATTCATGCGGTAGCGGTTCATTCAGCCATGTCACGACAGGAGATTGACATCCATCTCAACAACTGTATTCATGGCGATGTTAAATTTTTGTATTTATCGCCTGAACGTTTACACACCGAGATTTTTATCGCGCGCGTAAAACAAATGAACGTCACGCTTATTGCGGTAGATGAAGCGCATTGCATCTCACAATGGGGTTATGACTTTCGGCCATCGTATTTAGAGATTGTTAAGCTTCGGGAATTGTTACCGGACGTGCAGATTATAGCATTAACGGCATCGGCTACACCGCAAGTTAAAGACGACATTGTTGATAAGCTTGCCTTCAAAAAAGGATACAACATTTTCCAAAAAACCTTTGCCCGTGAAAACCTTTCTTTTGTAGTCCGTAAAACTGAGAACAAGGATCGCAAGCTTATGGAAGTGTTGCAAAAAGTTCAGGGTCCGGTCATTATATATTCGCGATCACGCAAGGGCACGCATGAACTTGCAGAGGCTTTAGAGAAGAAAGGCATAAGCTCCATTTATTATCATGCAGGATTGACCTTCGAACAACGCACCGATCATCAAGAGCAATGGATCAATAACAAAAAGCGCGTAATGGTCGCTACCAATGCCTTTGGGATGGGTATCGATAAACCCGATGTGAGGATTGTTGCACATCTTGATCTTCCGGAGAATTTAGAATCCTATTATCAGGAGGCAGGTCGCGCTGGCCGTGATGGTAAGCAAGCATATGCCGTAGTGATTTACCATGACTCAGACGTAACAAATCTGCAAACCAAAACAAAGCAATCACAGCCGTCCATCATTGTATTGAAGAAAACCTACCAAGCGCTCGCAAATTATTTTCAGCTTGCCTTAGGGAGCGGAGAAGGAGAGAGCTTTGATTTTGACCTGTATAATTTTTGTGATCGCTTTGGATTGCAACCTGCTATCACGAATAGTGCCCTCCGTAAGCTTGAAGAAGAAGGGTTGATAGAATTCAACGAAAGTTTCTACAGCCCGTCAGTGATTCATATTTCAATTGATAAAGGAAGAATATATGAATTCCAGGTGGCCAATGAACAATTCGATCCGCTTATTAAAATGTTATTTCGACTGTATGGTGGTCAACTATTTAGTGATTTCACCAAAATTTCTGAAGCGTATTTAGCAAAAGGCTTAAAGATAAAGACAAGTGAGTTGATTAAATCCTTAAAACACCTGAATGAGTTAAAGATCATTGATTATAAAGCAGCTAAAGAAAAACCTCAGATCACGTTTATCCTTCCACGACAAGATGCTGAAAAATTACCGGTTGATGTAAAGCGATTGGAAGAACGTAAGGTACTCATCGAATCCAAAATGAAAGCGATGAGTAATTTTGTGACTTCAACACATCGTTGCCGGATGCAATTAATTCAGGAATATTTTGGCGAAGAAACCTTTCAAACCTGTGGGAAATGTGATGTGTGCATTGAACAAAAGAAAAAAGAGAGCTCAACTCAGACTAAATCCTTACGGGATGAAATACTCACACTCGTGAAATCAAAGCTCTATACGATCGATCAGCTTGAAAAGCGTATTGCTCCAACCGATACGGAAATGTTTATTGACATTATTCGCGAAATGGTAGATGAAGGGGAACTTGAATATGATAAAGTGTGGCGATTGAGGATTAAAACTCCAAAACTTAAGTATTGACGTTAATTCCGGATCAGTTCCTTCGCATTCTCAAGCGCAATTTTTGATGGCTTATCGCCCCCAATCATTTTTGCAATTTCTTCCACGCGTTCGTTTTGATTCAACTCTTTAATATTACTGATCGTTTTCTTAGATGAGCTGTCTTTAAAAACAAAATAATGCGCATCTCCACGGGCAGCAATTTGAGGTAAGTGTGTAATGGTGATCAATTGGTGATGCTCAGCCATCGTTTTCATGAGTTCACCTAACTTGATAGCAATCTCTCCTGAAATTCCACTATCGATCTCATCCAACACCAATGTCGGCATGGCTGTTTTTGCGGCCATCACATACTTGATGCAGAACATAAGTCGCGAAAACTCACCACCCGAAGCAACTTGTGCGAGAGGCCGTGGAGCAATTCCTTTGTTGGCGCTGAAAAGTATCTCAATACTATCTGCACCGTAAGATGCTGGCTCGATGTTGCCTTGCTCAATCTTCAAATTAGCATCGGGTATGCCGAGTTCTTTCAGCAGTTTTGTCAGGTCTTTTGATAACGGTTCAAAAGTTTTCTTACGCGCTGCAGTTAACTTTTTGGCAATGCTTAACATTTCTACTTCTGCATCTCGGTAAATCTTTTTCGCTTGCTCTAATGCTCCGTCAAGATTAGAAGTGATGTTCGCTTTACGCTGCAACTCTTCCTGTAAGATCAGCAAATCATTCACTCCGTTAGCCCGATGCTTTTTTAACAATCGGTATAAAAGATTGACACGCTCTTTTAAAAATTCTGCCCGTTCCGGATCAAACTCTACCGTATCCTGTTCTCTTTCAATTTCGCTGATGATATCGTCAACTTCAATCAGAACACTTTCGACACGTTGTTTTAATGTTTCGTATTGATCTGAGTATCCTGAAATAATTTGAAGGTGCGATCTTGCTTCGGAAAGTAAGTTGCGTGCTGAAACTTCCGATCGGTTCAAAACTTCTATGGTTAAATTAAGCCGACTGGTAATGTCCTCAGCATGCTCCATGATCTTCAATCCGGATTCAATCTTCTCCTGCTCACCTTGTTCAAAGCTGGCCTTCACCAGTTCGTCTAACTGAAAGTTGATATACTCTGCTTCCTGCCGTAAAGTATCGGCTTCGCCAACCAGCGATTCATACTCTTTTTTATGCTGAATGAATTTTTTCCAGGCTTCTGAATATTGATCCAACAGTTTTTGATTATCACCGTACGCATCAATCAATCGTAATTGAAAATCCTGATTGCTTAATTGCAGGGTTTCGTGCTGCGAATGAACATCCATAAGCAGATTGCCCAGTTTCTTCATCACATCCAGTGTTACCGGAGTGTCATTTATAAAAGCACGTGATTTTCCGCCTGGACTGATCTCCCTGCGAATTACAGTTGTATCGTCATAATCGAGATCTTCAGCTTTGAAAAAACTTTTCAGTTTATAAGATCCGATCTCAAAAACACCTTCTGTAACACATTTCTCATTCTCGTCCCACAGAACTTTTGTATCTGCGCGGTTTCCTTTTAATAAGCCGAGTGCGCCCAGCATAATAGATTTTCCCGCTCCGGTTTCACCCGTTACCACATTCAGACTTGCTGAAGGTTCAAGCTCCAGGTGTCGGATGAGGGCGTAATTCTTTATCGTAAGATGCTTCAGCATCAGTCGTTAATGTCTATAATGATCTCGTAAATATCGGGAATGGCTACTGTCAACTCTTGTCCCCGCATGTTCTTTACACGTAATGAAGGTTCGGCAAACTTCAGCAATTCGGCCAACAAAACTGTATTATCGTTTAGAACAATATTAATTTTTTTACCCATAAATCCAGTCAATTGTTGGCGGATTTGAATCTGAGTACTGAGTCGGAGAAGTCGTTTTTGCATGAACTGCTAAACAACCTACTGCGCAGTCAAAATCCAATTAATTCTTGATCATTTTTGCGTACGTGCCCTGATTGGAAGGATCCATCGCAGTGATGAGATCGTATGCTTCTCTCCTTAGGGTAAGCTGCCCATCGGAAAAGATGTTCGCGAGTTCTTTCGATTTGGCATCAAAAAAAGAAATGATCAGAATAGCATTTGGGTTTATGTCTTTCGCTTTCCGAATACTTTTTAATCCTGTTAAGATAACTTGCCTGCTTTGATCCGGTGTTTTATCGAATGCATCAAGCCCCAGGCGATGATAACTGTACAAGGTTCTGCGAACATCTACCATTTGTGGGTTCAACAAATTCTCAATTATCCAATAACGATTTCGAATACTTCCCAGAGACTGCCAGCCCGGACGATTAGCCGATTGAGCGTTGTTCACAACAGTAAGAGCCTTTTGAAAATAAGGTGTTCCGCCCAATTCGCTGAATGAATCATAGTCCAATCCGATTACCAGGTAGGCATAAAAGGCCAGCATCGAGGTGAGGTTGTTGGTAAAGGTGTTGTCGTTGTATTCCAATGGTTGGGACTCAATATATTCAAACTCCCAATCGCGGTCTGCGAAATTTAACAACAAGCTGGTGTAATTTGAATTATATACAGGCCTTGCCGATTGCACCTGTACGGAAGCACTGAACACACCAATCGATGGCATGTCATTTATATTGATCAGGATGCTACAATTTATTTTTTCATACTGCTGAAAAACATCATTTGTCCATTTGCGCGAATTCAAAAATTGCTGAAATGCAGTTTTCATATCGCGGAAAACGTTACGTTCAGTCGTTTGAACTTTCGGACCAACGTTAATGGTTACGGTAGCCACCAATTCCTGAGCAGATGCAGTCAGCGAACCGATTGCGAGCAATATGATTAATACTTTACGCATGCACTTTAGTAAGGATGGCTGAGACAATATCGCGCGCCACTTCTTTTTTACTTTTCAGATCAAATGATTGCACTGTTTTGCTGCGGTCAATCAGGGTAATTTTATTTGTATCGTGACCGAAACCAGCGCCATTATCATTTAAAGAGTTCAGCACGATTAAGTCAAAATTCTTTGACTCAAGTTTTTTCAATGCATTATTTTCTTCTTGTTCTGTCTCCAGGGCAAAGCCAACGATAAGCTGGCCATTGTGCTTCAGTTTGCCAAGCGAAGCCGCAATATCTTTCGTTTTGGTTAACTCAATGGTTAGTGTTTCATCTTTTTTCTTAATCTTCTGATCGGCTTTAACGGTAGGCTTGTAATCGGCCACAGCTGCAGCGAGTACGGCAATATCCGTTTTAGGAAAAACCGCTATACAAGCTTCGTACATTTCTTCGGCAGACATTACATGCTTAACGCTCACATTGGGATGCGAAGTATGCAACGCGGTAGGTCCGCTTACCAACGTTACTGTAGCGCCAAGATTCGCCAGGGATTCGGCAATGGCAAACCCCATCTTTCCACTGGAATGATTTCCAATAAATCTGACCGGATCGAGGGCTTCATGCGTAGGACCTGCCGTAACGAGCACATTTTTGCCTTTTAACGCATTGCTTCTTGCGAAGAAATCTTCCAGCTCAGTTATAATTTCTTCCGGTTCTGCCATTCTTCCTGTTCCTACCAGTCCGCTGGCGAGTTCACCATAGGTTGGATCAACAATACGATTTCCAAATGAGGTTATTTTCTTCAGATTCTCCTGCGTAGCATCGTGCTGAAGCATGTCAAGATCCATTGCCGGAGCAAGGAATACCGGACAACGTGCCGATAAGTAAACAGCCATAAGCAGATTATCACATCGGCCTGTGGCCATTTTGGCAATTGTATTGGCGCTGGCGGGAGCAATGATCATGGCATCGGCCCAAAGCCCGAGATCAACATGATTGTTCCATTGACCGCTTTCATCCTTAATAAATTCTGAAAGAACAGGATGTTTGGAAAGCGTAGAGAGGGTAAGGGGAGTGATGAATGTTTTTGCGGAATCAGTCATCACTACCTTTACTTCAGCGCCCGCCTTAACTAAAAGCCGCGTAAGTACCGCAGATTTGTAGGCGGCAATACTGCCGGTAATACCCAGCACTATTTTTTTGCCCTGAAGCATATTGCTTATTAAAGTTCCGGAGTGCTCTCGGTAACTTCTCTTCTTCTGTAGTTCAGCTTACCTTCTAAAAATTCTTCAGTTGCGGTAGAAGTAGATTTAGGCATGCGCTCGTAGAATTTAGAGATCTCGATTTGCTCACGGTTTTCAAAGACCTCTTCGAGGTTATCAACCGTTGTAGCAAACTCAGCCAGCTTGTTGTTAAGCTCTTCTTTAATGTTAGAAGCAATTTGCTTCGCACGTTTAGAGATCACCACTACCGATTCGTAAACATTACCGGTAGGTGCTGCCATTTTGTCGATATCGCGTGGAATAATTGAAGATTGAATAGCCATAATTTTTATGAATTTGTAACTTTTAAGGTCGTTAATTTTGAATTGCTTTCTATATAATATCGTTCGGCATCTTTCAGGAACTTGCTTTCCGGATAGCGATCGACAAAGTTTTTATACGTCTGAACTACGTCAAGGTAGCGTTCGCGCTGCTTGGTAATCACACTTGCTTCTGCAAGTTCATATTTTGACTGGACTACCAGAAAATAGGATTCTTCCAGATATTTTGAGTCGGGAAAATTCCTTTGAAAATTATCCATCGAAACAATTGCTGCTTTGTACTGGCGCATTTTCACATATTGCCGTGCATTATCAAATCCTTTTTTCTCCAGTCTTTCCTGCACTGTATAGATTACTTCTATTGCCTGATCTTTAAACTTACTGTTAGGAAAGCGGTTCAAAAAATCCTGCATGGAAGTCATTGCCTCTATGCTTTCGGATTGATCTAATGTAGGCCCAGGAGAAGATCTATATAAGGAATATGCATACATAAACCGTGCTTCTTCAGAAAGTGTTCCCCGGCCGTACGTCTCATAGAAGGATTTGAACTGTTCGGCCGCAAGCAGGTAAAGTTTTTCGTAATACTGGCAATATGCGAGGTAGAACTGGACTTTCTCAGCCTCTGGCAAGCCCCTAACGATAGGTAAAATCTGCTCAAACAGGAGTGAGGTTCTATAATAATCCTTCTTGGCGTAATAGACCAATCCAGCCTCATATTTTACTCTCCAATCGGGGTTTTTCTCGACTCTTCTGAAATGGCTGCAGGAAGAAGCAGCTAAAAGTGCCAAAATCAATATAAAAACAACAGATACTCTCCGCATAAGCCCGCAAATATAATATAACCTTGGATAAGTCTGAAACGGAAAAAGTTTTCAGGAAAGGTGGAAAAAGAGGCTTATTTTTTCACCATTAGCTTGCGGGTGATCACACCCACGTTGTTTACATAGAGCGTATAGAAGTAAATGCCGGTATTTAGTGCGTCAGCCTCGATTTTCACACTGGTTTGGCTGGCAGCTAAGTCATAAACCGATAGCGCACTACCCAAGATGTTATGAATGACGATTTTGGCTTTTGCCCGCTCCTGATGAATGTTATAATCAATTCGTGCGTTGGTAATAACCGGATTAGGGTAAACGTCATGAATCGTAATAAACTCTGAGGAGTAGATGTTGCTTTTCTCCCGTTTGCCTTCAACCATAAAATTTAAGTCAAACTGCGTGATTTCAGACGGGTTTGCCTTATTGTAAACCTGGTATTTTACGGAGCTGAAGCCTTCGGTAAGTCCGGCTTCCAATCCAACAGAAAAACTTTCGAAGGTTTCGCCAGGCTCAAGTCGAATGGTGTATGTGTCTGTGCGTTGTTCGAGGCAGTTATTATTCGGGCAGAAGAAATTTCGTTGAGAGCTGCCGATTTGGGTTTCGATTCTTTTCAGAATGAGCGTAATGGGTTTGTCGAACTTGTTTTTGATTTTGATGGGAGCCTGTATAATCTCGCCAACGGTGCCCATATAAGACTCTTCTAGGCCGACCACTTCGAAATTCTGTGCCGACAACCCTAGTCCAATCCAACAAAAACCTGCTACCAGTAAAAGTCTCCTCATGCACTCGTAGTTTTTACAAAGTTTATTGAATTTCAGCCGTATTTCATAGAAAAAGCTGAAATTATTTGAGGGACGCAGCAATAATTTATTCGATCTCCCGTTTTCGGGCCTGTTTTTTTTGCGGAGATGTTTTTTCGGGAACAGGCACTTTAACCGGTGGAACTTCCGGATATGAATTCTTTTTTACAACATCATTTTTTACAGGTCGTTCATCAGCACGCCATGCGAAATCTTCGAGTTGCTTGTTTTCCGCTTCAATTTCGTGTGGAGGTATGAAGTTTCCGTCAGGCTGTTTAATGAAACTGATGTTACTCACTTTTCCTTCCTGAAACCGGATGATGATGTTACTACACAACACATTGTTCATACCCGTTAGCAAGCCGGTTTTTTCATCCAGCGCAAAGTAAATGCTCTCACCATTCCCATTCACAAACACTTTATTAAGCTTTCCTTTTCTGAAATCAGCAACCATTTTACGGCCTTTGATCTGGTTAAAGTTTTTTGAAGTATCCTGTGAGATGACAAAGGAATTTACATCCATGAATATTTTACTGATAGTATTCTTTTCAATGAGCATGCTGATCGAATCTGCGGTCATTTGATTACCGTCTGTCCATAACACAGGATTTTTATAAAAATAAATTGTTGAATCAGCTGAACGGTATTCCAGCGAATCAGCTTTTCCCTGAAGATCGCGTTTAAAGATTTTTACATTACGATAGGCTAGCAGACGTTTCTTTTTAGGATTGACATCGTCAATGGAAACAAGCGTATCAGCTGTCATAAAGAGGGTATCACCTTCTTCGGTCACTTTTGCCACGTAAGCATGATTATAGATCTTAGCAACGTTGTTATTATAGGTATCGGAAGCCTGACTATAGATTGTCATATTTTCTTCCAATGAGGTCATTACAACATTGCCTCTGACCTTGGAGATCTTCTTAATGTCGTCAAAGAAAAACTTATCGCCCTCAACCATAAAGTTCTGAGATCGTCCTTTCCCTTTTGATGAATCAAACGTTCGCGTGATGGTGTTATAAATTCCGGATTGATAATTAAATGTATTGGTATCTTTATCAATCACATCTGTTTCCGTTACGAAATAAATGATCTTGGACTTGGCATTATACCGCATGCTGTCTGCCTTCATGGTATAATCCGGATTAGTAACTTTTACTTCCCGCTTAAAGGATGCAAAGTTTGTGGTTGCATCATAGTAGCCCTTACGACTTACCAACGTGTTAATACTGTCAACCAATTTTCCACCATTGTAATACCGGGCCTCGTTGATTATTCTATCGTAGTCGAGAAAATCGGTATAGAGCTTTGCCTGAGCCAGCTTCGTAAACACAACATTATTGCGAAGCTTTGCCTTTTTTGTATTTCCGTCATATTCAAGATGGCGGGCTGTGATTGTAATTGAATCGCCCTCGACAATACGAACATTACCAAAAGCTTCAACCATATTTTTGGTACGGTAAAACCAGGCGGAATCGCAATAGATTGTAGTTGTATTTTGAACGAATACTACGTTGTCGATAACACGCTCAATACGTTCCCCATTTTTAACGCCCCCGATGAGTCTTCCGGCTCCTTTTTGAAGCTGAACCATCTTCTGCGCCATCACAGGTGCCGAAATAAGGGTAAAAAAAAGAATTACAAGAGCGGGAATACGCATAAAGCGTCAAAATTAACTAAAAACTTATCTTTGCTGCATGCTTGAGCAATTTCTGAACCATATTGACCAGCACACGCTCGCAAAGCCTACTAACCGTATTTTGCTGGCTGTTAGTGGAGGCCTTGACTCGATGGTGTTGCTACATCTTTTTAAAAAGGCAAACTATGCCGTTGGCGTAGCACATTGCAATTTTCAATTACGCGGAGCGGAAGCCGATGAAGATGAACGATTCGTTGCCGATGCCTGTCAGTCGTTGTCGGTTCCTTTTTTCAGCAAAAGGTTTAGTACGAACGAATATGCAAAAGAAAACAGACTGTCTATTCAAGTTGCTGCACGTGAATTGCGTTACGCCTGGTTCCAGGAATTGATGGAGGATAAACAGTATGATTATTTAGCGACAGCCCATCATGTTAACGATTCGCTCGAAACGGTTTTGTTAAAATGGATCCATGGCTCTTCGCTTGAAAGCTTTGCGGGAATTCCGGTAAAGAATAAAAAGACAATCCGCCCGATGCTTTTTGCTACGCGTAGTCAGCTTGCAGATTTTGCGTCCGAGCAAGGCATCATGTGGCGAAGTGATTCAAGCAATGACTCCGATGACTATCAGCGGAATTTTATTCGCCATCAGGTTATTCCTAAGCTAAAGGAAATTAATCCTTCATTGGAATCAACCTTCCGTCATGGGCTAAAGAAAATTAATGGTGAGCTAGAATTTTTAAAGAATCAGCTTGAGCAATGGAAGAAAGATCATGTTCACGAAAAATCAGGACAGATACTAATTGATAAAGGAGCATTGTTAAATACCAGCTTTTCAGACTCTTTACTTTGGCGCGTAGTGCGTGAGTACGGATTTAACATCGACCAATGTCACGACATGATGGAGGCAATGAAAAGCCAATCCGGGAAAAGATTTATTGGCACTTCGCATCTATTAACGCTGGATCGTGAGCATATCATCATCTCACCGTATGATGATGCCTATGAAGCTGTAACCATTCGTGAAAAAAATGAAAGTGTTGTGCGCGGTGCATGGGAAATAACGCTTTCGCGATCAAAAGAAAAAGAGATTTCAACCAATCCAATTATTGCTTCATTAGATGCTGATAAGATTAAATTTCCCATTACGTGGCGTTATTGGCAGGCGGGTGATTCCTTTTATCCGCTTGGTATGGAGAATCGAAAAAAGCTAAGTGATTTCCTGATCGACCGAAAAATTCCATTGGCTGATAAGAACGGGATTAGTGTATTGGAATCAGAAGGGGAAATTATCTGGGTGGTGGGGCATAGAATCGACAATCGATACAAGATTACTCCTGAAACCAAGTCTGTAATACAATTTTCCGTCCAACCATATTTCGGCTAAATCCTTTTTGTTTGGATGTGGCCTTTATAACTTGCCGCTCTGTTTGAATTAAATCTTAAAAATTAAGTATATGAAAATTACCGTAGTTGGTGCAGGCAACGTGGGCGCAACCTGTGCCGATGTGCTCGCGTACCGCGAAGTGGCTAATGAAATCGTTCTGTTAGATATCCGTGAAGGATTTTCTGAAGGCAAAGCCCTCGACATTTGGCAAAAAGCACCAATCGATCTGTACGATTCCCGAACAGTCGGCTCTACAAACGATTATGCTAAAACTGCCAACTCGGATGTTGTGGTGATTACTTCTGGTCTGCCACGTAAGCCAGGCATGAGCCGTGACGATTTAATTTCGACTAATGCCGGTATTGTAAAGTCGGTAACCGAAAGTGTTGTTAAGCATTCGCCTAACGCGATCATCATTGTAGTGTCCAATCCATTGGATGTAATGACGTATCAGGCACACATTACATCAAAATTTCCCCGCACAAGACTTATGGGTATGGCGGGCATCCTCGATACAGCGCGTTACCGTGCGTTCTTGGCAGAAGCATTAAACATTTCCCCTAAAGATATTCAGGCAATGTTGCTTGGTGGTCATGGCGATACAATGGTTCCGCTTCCGCGCTATACAACAGTTGCGGGGATCCCGGTAACGGAATTAATTGATAAAGATAAGTTGAATGCAATACTTGAACGTACGAAAGTTGGCGGAGGTGAACTGGTGAAGTTGATGGGAACTTCAGCTTGGTATGCACCAGGTTCCGCTGCCGCACAGATGGTTGAAGCTATTGTAAAGGATCAACGCAGAGTATTCCCGGTTTGTATGAAGCTTGAGGGCGAGTATGGCATTAAAGATTGCTACCTTGGAGTTCCGGTTGTGTTAGGTAAGAATGGTGTTGAGCGAGTAATCGAACTTCAATTGAATGCAGAAGAAAAAGCACTAATGGAAGCAAGCCGCAAGGCCGTGCGTGAGGTAATGGATGTGCTGGATAAATTGGGCTAGTCGTTATTAGTTATCAGTTAATAGTTGTCGGGAACCAATAAAATTAACTGATAACTTTGTCTCCTCTATAGATAACCTCATTCCGAACCAACCCGAATTTTTTAACCATAGCTTCCGATAGTGTAAACACAAATTTATTTTCAGCCGGAGTTAATCCGCTTTGTGCAATTCGTTTTGAATAATCGTGTCCGTATTTACGAACGTGATCATCCTGGCCAAAAATCTTTTCACGCTCGCGCTTATCAGTAATGGAATGATCTTCAAACGTTACTTCAGGAATTGGGTTGAAAAAAGGAATCTGCAAGATCGCGAAGCCACCCGGCTTTAATACCCGATGGATTTCGCTCATAGCTTTAATGTCATCCTGAACATGCTCCAGCACATGATTGCAGAGCACAACATCAAACTTGTTCGCTTCAAACGGAATTTGATGAATATCCATCTTCACTTTTGCTAAAGGCGATTCAATATCGGCTGTGATATAACTATCACCATGAATTTTTTCGAACCGATTAATGAAGCATCCCTCGGGTGCAATGTGCAATACTGTTTTTTTATTCTTAAAGAAGTCGGTTTGCTGCTGAAGATAAACCCAGATCAGCCGATGACGTTCCAGTGAAAGACAATTCGGACACAACGCATTCTCCCGTGGATTGATCCGTCCATACGGCAAAAATTTCCGATAACCCTTATCGCACACCGGGCATTTGACTGTGTTACCAGAATAGAAAAGACCCAGCGTTTTAAGACCTAATCCACTTACGCGCTGGAGATATTTCCTGGGCACGTACCGGATCAAAAAGGCAATAACGTTTTTCATGAGTCGGCAAAGATAATAGTCCACGGCTAACTGTCCACGGACAACTGTCAACAGTGGACCGTGTACTTTATTTTGGAGCCACTAAAACTATTTATCTTTAACTCCCATCTTTATCTCTGAAAGGTAATAATTGCAGACAAAACGGCTAAACCGTGACCGAAACGCTACTGGATATCGCTATGATGCATTCCGACACCCTGATTACCCGGGCTCAGCAAGGGGATAAGAATGCTCAAGGCAAACTCGTGCAGTTGTGGTATAAAAGGATCTATAACTTCAGCTATAAGTTCTTTTTAGATCATGACCTGGCGATGGAGGCTTCGCAGAAAACCTTCATCTCCATGTGCCGGAACATCGAGGGTTTACAAGACATCGCAAGGTTTAAAAGTTGGATCTACAAAATTGCTGTTAACTATTGTCGCGAAGAAGCCCGGAAAACAAAAAACAGTAAGTCAATTTCCATGGATAAAGTTTACAATGTGGAGGCTGAAGAATCACCACAATGGGAAAACTCATCCGTACGAAATGATAATCCGGAGAAACAGTATCAGCAGACGGAGCTATCAGATATTCTACAGAAGTCGCTGATGGAGCTGAGCGCTGAACAACGTGAAGTCGTGATCATGAAAGAGTTTGAAGGGCTGAAGTTTCGTGAGATTGCTGAGGTGCTTAACATTTCAGAGAATACCGTGAAGTCAAGAATGTATTATGGACTAGACGGGTTGAAGAAGATTTTAGAGAGAAAGAATATTACCAAGGAAACAATAAGTTATGAGCTATAAACCAGATGAGGCAGCCTTGATGGCATATCTGTACGGAGAGCTGCAGGGAGAAGAGAAGAAGAGTGTTGAAAAGTACCTCTCGGAAAATCCGGAGACTAGGAAAACTCTTCAGGAGATGATGGATGTGCGAAAGATCTTATCTGTTGTTGAAGATAAGGAAGTAATTGCTCCGCCTATTGTATTGGAAGATTCAAAGCAACGGTATTTCTGGAATACACCTTATTTGAAAACGGTGATCAGCATAGCAGCTTCATTGCTGCTGTTGCTGGTAGCGGGTAAAATTCTTGATCTGAGGGTTAGCTATGAAAACAATACTGCACAAATCGGCTTTGGTGAACCCGTCACAAAAACAGTTGATCCTATTCAGCCAGGCTTAACGGCTCAACAAGTACAAGATATGATCAATAATTCTGTGAAGCAGAATAATCAGATTGTTCAGGCAAGCTGGAGTGAATCGCAAAAGAAGATTGATGCCTCGATTCGTAATAATATGGCTATGAATTCTGATAAGTTTAAAGATTTGGTAAAAGAAGCTTCCAAAGCATCCGAAACACAAATCAGCAGCTATGTAGCGAGTCTTAAAAATGAGAACCAGCAATTGGTGAAGGATTATTTTAAGCTCACCACGGGTGAACAGCAAAAGTATATTGAAAGCTTGCTGGTGGATTTTGCTAAATACATGAATCAGCAACGCAACAGCGACCTGGAAGCAATACAGATGCGCATGGTGAATATGGAGCAGAACACTACGCTCCTGAAAGAAGAAACAGAACAAATACTGGCCAGTATTATCTCAAATAGTACTACACCGGTAAATGCAGGAACTAAAAGTTATTAACAGGTAAAAGGTATGAAACGAGTAAGTAATTTTTTGATTGGAGGATTGATTTTGATAAGCACCTCTTTAGTGGCACAGAAATCTGCGGACGACCGCATGAAGCGCGATATCGCAGTAATGGAGACTGCACTTTCAGAAATGATTAAGCAGGAATTTGACCAGCGCAATTTCTTCTTCATGGAAGTAAAAGGAAATTATGTTCCGGGCTATGGTGTAACCTTTACGGTGCCTACGAGTATGTTTAACAGTGTTTGGAGTACAGGTAGTGATATGGTAATCGTAGACGGTAATATAAATGGAGCTGGGTTTTCCTATAGTGTAGGAGGTGGAGATGATATGATCGATGAGGACGAGTTGTCAGTAACGCAACACGAAGCTGAAGAGGCAAAGCAAGCCATGAAAAACAGCAAAAATAAGAATGCTCAAAAGGAGCGTGATAAATCAGAGCGGGAGGCTCAGGTATCCCGGAATAAGGCAGAGCAAGAATTGCAGGAAGCGCGGGCGAATGATCGTGAAGCTCATTTGAAAGAACGGGTGGCGTATGGCGTTCAGTCAGACGCGGGTATAGCTACTATTGCACCGAGGTATCGCAAACGTTATAATAGCGACAGTCTTAATGCAGTGAACAATGCTAAAATTATTAATGCTGCTAAAACATTTATTGCAGATTATGGTGATATGCTTAGCCAGCTTGCACCGAATGAAAGAATTATTGTAACAAATAAGACAACCGGTGAAAATAACTACTGGTTTAATGGTCAAAAGGCAAAACGTTCATTGTTAAGTGTGGAGGCTTCTAAAAGTGACCTTACGCAATTCAGACAAGGAAGTATTAACCGTGATCAGTTACTCACGAAAATGAAAGTAGTGAATTCAGTGTCATCTGAAAAAACGGAACCGGATATGGAGCTTCTGGTTAGCATTTTCAACCGATTATACCGTGAGGATCTTTCCACTACATATTATGTGCAAGGCGGATCATACTACGAACGATTAACTGACTTTGGCGCTATTCTTCATATGCAGGTTGTATCCAGTACCAGCAATGGAGATTATTATACTCCGGCAAAAGATGTACGACTTGTTATGCCGACACTAGGTCTTACTAATCTTACGCAGGAAGAGCGCGATAAAAAAGTGAAAGAGCTTTATCCAGTGTTCGAAAGTGAACTAAAAGAGAATGTTTTGGATTACGGCCGAACTTTAAAGAGCTTGAAAGATACTGAACAGCTTATCGTTGACGTTACGGTAACGAAATGTAAGGGTTGTGGGATTCCGGCTACGCTGGAAGTAGCTGTGAAAGCTTCGGTGTTGAAGGATTATAGCTCGGGGAAGCTTGACAAGAATGCAGCATTGTCAAAAATCGAAGTGAAAAAAGGAGCCGCTCAGTAAAAACGGGTGACTTTTTGAACGATACTGAATTACACGGATGGTAAGCCCATCAAGGCGCATCCGTGTACTTTTGTATTAGAAGTTTAGCGATATCTTAAATACCTACATGAAAAGAAAACTCATTATCGGAGCCGGTGTTGCTGCTGTTTTACTGATTGCATATTTCGTAGTCAGTGGAAACCGGAGAAATGATGAAGCTGATATTCTGGCTACCGTTAAGCAAGGTAAGTTCAAAGTTGAAATAGAAACAACCGGAGAGCTTGAAGCTAAAAATTCTGTTAAAATTATCGGGCCGACAGCGCTTACAGAATTTGAGATCTGGAATTTGACCATTCAATCCATTGTTGAAGAGGGTGTTGTAGTTAAGAAAGGTGATTGGATTGCAAATCTTGATCGGTCTGATTTCCAGGGCAAGCTTTCAAATAAAATGATTGAACTGGAGAAAGCTACTTCCAAGTTCACACAAACCCAGCTTGACACAACACTTACTATGCGGCAATCGCGGGATGAGTTAATCAACCTGAAGTATGCAGTAGAAGAAAGCCAGATCGTTTTACAGCAATCCAAGTTTGAACCGCCTGCTACCATTAAACAAAATGAGATTAATTATCAGAAGGCAGTGCGTGCCTATGAACAAGCACTCGAGAATTATAAGATCAAGAAAAATCAGAACGTTGAAAAGATGCGCGAAGTAGCAGCTGAACGGAGAAAGGTTCAAAACGATACAGAGAAAATGGCTAAGCTAAATGAAAGCTTTACCGTGCTTGCTCCGGAAGACGGAATGGTTATCTATACCAAAGATTGGGATGGAAAAGCGATTAAAGCCGGATCGCGGATCAATGTTTGGAATCCTACCGTTGCCAAGCTTCCCGACTTAACACAAATGATTTCTAAAACCTATGTTAATGAAGTTGATGTTCGTAAAATAAAAGTAGATCAACAGGTTGATGTGGGATTGGATGCATATCCGGAAAAAAAATTAAAAGGTAAAGTTGTGCGTGTAGCCAATGTGGGCGAACAACGTCCTAACTCCGATGCTAAAGTATTTGAGGTTACCATCGAGATTATTGGAACGGATATGACTCTTCGTCCGGCTATGACAACCAGTAATAAAATTATCACGAACCAATTGGACAGTGTGTTTTACATTCCGCTTGAGTGTTTACATAATCAAAGTGATACGATTACCTATGTTTACAAAAGTGAAGGGATAAATATTGTTAAACAGGAAGTTGAAGTTGGTGACGCTAACGCCAACGATGTCGTGATCAAGAATGGTTTGAAGATCAGCGATAAAATTTATCTTTCAAATCCTTCAGGGCAGGAAGATGAGGATGTTAATCTTCTTCCTGAATTGAACGGTAAGCGCAGGAAAGACACCAAGCAAGAGGAAAAGAAAGATGTTCAGCCGGCCGTTACTCCGGTGATTTCTAAAGTTCAATAACCGTGAAAACGTTATTTTCTCAACGCGTACTGGCTAATCTATATATAGCCATCGGGGCTGTGTTAGTCAATAAAGTAAGATCCTTACTTACAGCACTGGGTATAATCTTCGGTGTAGCCGCTGTAATTGCAATGTTGGCCATTGGAAACGGAGCACAACAGGAAATCCTGGCGCAGATCAAGCTTGTGGGTGTGAATAATATTGTAATCAAGCCGATCATTGAACAAGAGGAAGAAAAACTTGCCGAAAGTACCGGAGCCAAAAAGGAGAAAAAGAAGTTTTCACCAGGCCTTACGGTGCGTGATGTAAAAAGCATTCAGCAAATCATTCCAGGGATTACTCAGATGAGTCCTGAAATTATTCTCAATACTTACGTGATTCGCAATGGTATCAGGCGATCAGCCAAGCTTGTTGGAATCGACCCTTCGTATTTTGATATCTTCAATTTTGAATTACAACAAGGTCAAAGCTTTAATGGAGAACAGTTAAGGATAGGTTCACCGGTATGCGTAATCGGTAATTCTATCAAGACAAAATTCTTTCCAACCGAAGATCCGGTAGGAAAATCAATAAAAGTCGGTCCGCATTGGCTTACCATCGTGGGTGTTTTAAAGGAGCGCCTTGTTTCAAAAAACAGTATCAGCAAATTGGGTATTCGTGACTTTAACATGGATATCTATGCACCGCTGCAAACCGTATTAATTCGCTACCGGAACAGAGATGTAATTTCAGCAGAAGCGTTGCGGAAAGAAGCTATGAAAAGCGGAGGCGGAAATTTTATCATTATTGGCGGAGGTAATGAGGAGGAGGAAACGGAAGACGAGAAACTCGAAGCAAAAAACTACCATCAGCTCGATCGGTTAGTTATTCAGGTTGAGGAGACTAAACAATTGCAACCCATTGCAGAAATCATTTCCCGTATGCTGGAGCGCAGGCATTACGAATTGGTGGACTATGAAATTGAAATCCCTGAACTTCTTCTAAAGCAGCAACAACGAACGAACGATATTTTTAATTATGTGTTGGGCGCCATTGCCGGTATCTCATTGCTTGTCGGTGGAATCGGAATTATGAATATCATGCTCGCTTCCGTGTTGGAGCGCATCAAAGAAATCGGATTGCGATTATCCATTGGCGCAAAGAAGTCGGATATCATCCAGCAATTTCTCTTTGAAGCGGTTATGATCAGCGTAACCGGAGGTATCATTGGTGTGATTCTTGGAGTCTCGATGGCTTTCCTGGTCTCATCCGTTGCCAATATCCCTACCGTGATCAGCTTTATGTCAATCGTCCTATCCTTCGGTGTTGCGGCTACTGTGGGTTTAATTTTTGGAATCGCGCCTGCACGCAAAGCTGCCAATCAAGACCCCATTACCTCATTGCGTTATGAATAAAATACAGATCTTATTTTTAATGATTGCTGTAATCTTTTCTTACCCGGCATTTGCTCAAAAAAAATATTCGCTGGAGGAGATTATCGAAATGGCGAAAAATCAATCACCTTTTTCAAAACAGGCTGAAACAAGAAAGGAAAATCGTTATTGGGCGTATCGATCGTACCGAGCAGATTTTAATCCCCAATTAAGACTGTCTGGAAGATTTCCCACGTACACAAAACAGAATACCCAAACACCCTTGCCCGATGGATCATTTGCCTACAACCTGGTAGAGAATACAAACAATGACGTTACATTAGGTTTGGTTCAACCCCTCTCATTCACTGGAGGAACTGTTTCAGTAAACACTGGCCTAAGCTACTTTAAAAACTATTTGGCTGATACAAGCGATGTTGCGGAGCAATGGGGCGGAACTGTTATGAATGTTGAATTGAATCAGCCTTTGTTTGCGTACAACCGACTCAAATGGGATCGCAGAACGGAACCTCTTCGATATGAAGAATCAAAAAGAAGCTATGCGGAAGAATTAGAAAATATATCTAAAGAAGTATCAGCGCGATTCTTTAATGTTCTGGATGCACAGATCAATCACCAGATTGCACTCTACAACCTAGCAAATAATGATACAATTTCGAAAATTGAAAATGGACGATATAACATCGGCACAACCACCAAGGACAAATACTTAGAGGCCGAATTGCAGTTGTTGCGCTCCCGACAGGACGTAACACAGGCAAAAATAAGCAGCCAGATTGCAGTATTGGAATTACGAAGTTATCTCGGCCTTAAAGACTCCGAGTATTTTGAGTTATTGCTTCCTGAAAGTCTGCCATCTCTTGTCTTATCGGTTGACCAGGCAGTTCAATATGCAAAGGAAAACCGGGCAGAATACGTAGCATTCGAAAGACGCAAGATCGAAGCTGAACGCGAAGTTGCTATGGCAAAAGGCCAGCGGTTTGAGGGAACAAGTGTAACGGCTGCATTTGGATATAACAATAATGGATTTGTTGTATCCGATATCTACGAGGATCCGAAGCCACAGCAGGCATTTGAACTTGCCCTGAATATGCCCGTAATCGACTGGGGCAGAAACAAAGCACGTGTAAGAACCGCTATGGCAAACAAAAAATTAAATGACTATATAATTGCGCAGGACGAAGTTAATTTTGAACAGAAGATTATTACCCAAGTGAGCCAGTTTGAAGTTCTTCTTAGTCAGATAGAAATTACTAAAAAGTCTGATGAGATTGCGCAGGAACGATACATGGTTTCGCAAAACCGATATTTAGTTGGAAAAATTGACGTTACAGATCTCAATATCGCGCTAACACAAAAAGATACGGCAAAAAGAAGCTACATCAATGCACTGCGTGCTTTCTGGACTGCTTACTACGATTTGAGAATGCTTACGTTGTACGACTTCGCTAATGGTAAATTATTATACAACCCGAATCTAAAATAGGTTCTATTACCAATTGAAAGGAAAGACTGATTCAGCATATCCAATAGCAAAGTCAGCTCCAGTTCCGGAAACGGTAACACCCATGTACCACATACGTACTTTGTTGTCTTCAATGATAACGCTAGGCGCAATAACAGAATAAGATTCCCAATCATATTGTTTTTTCAGGATTGGTTCTGGATAAACTTCATACGGTCCAAGGATATCATTGCTTCGCGCAACCCCAATTCCTGTATCACCTGAAATAAAAAGATAGAAGACATTGTCAGGTCCTTTTACGATAGCGGGTTCCTTAATTACCTCAGCCCAATCAAGATTGAAGTCGCTGCCGCTGATGACAGGAGTGCTAAGCTTTGTCCACGTTTCGCCATCGGTTGATGTTGCCCCCAATATTCCAATAAACGCTGGACTGCAATTTTCAATGCAGTAGCCAACGTATAGCATGTAATAGGTATTGCCTTCTTTAATTACAGTCGGAGAAAATAAAGCATTTGCATCTTTTGTATTGGTAGCACCCAGAGGAAGAATTGGATCACTGAACGTCCTCGTAAATGTTACTGTGTTATCAGACTTAGCTAACCCAATCTCACCCTCAGCAACTATTTTCCCAACAGCATCAGCCTCATCAGGATAACCGCAATAATACATCCATAGCTCATTCCCTATTTTAATAACCGAAACTGCTTCTAGATGATCATCCCATGTGCTGGACGTAACATCCAACGCTATACTCTCCGTGCCTTCAATTTCATTGGCTGGAATCCAATTAATACCATCCGTTGATTTTGCGCCCGCAATGACGAGCTTTTCTTCGGGGTCAAGAACGAGACTGGAGTAATACATGCGTAATGTATCTCCATCCCGGATAATGCTGGGATCGGCCGCTGTAAACGTTCCTTCCCAGACGGGTTCCGAACGTTTTGTAAATTTTATTTTGGCTTTTCCGGATTCATCGCTTCTGCACGCTACCAATAGTATCGTCAGGATAAGTGGATAAAATATTAGATTTTTAGATACTCTTAGATTCTTCTTCTTCATCTTCTTCGTTGTGTGAGAAATAATCAATTCCCATAATATCGCCTGCATATTCCTTAAAATGAAGTGTATCGCCTACATTTTTTATTTCGTAATGATCACTATGACAGTTTACTTTTAAGATCTGACCATTTTCAAGCTCCACTAATGCAACCCATTGATCATGTTTTTGCGCAGTAACCAAGTAATCTTTTTGCTTATACCGCATGTATGGGTTCATGCTGGTTGCACCTACATTTTCCTTAGGGATAAATTTCTTCTCTACAATTACACCTTTCATGATCAAAGGTGGAGCAAACATCAGGTCATATAAGAAGACCCCAAGAATAACTACTGCTGAAATAAAAACGACATACTTAATCCCAGTAACGAACTTTTCGGACGTACTCATGCGAGGGGGTTTAGAGGTTGGTGCCTCAGATACCGGTGTATGTAAAAGGAGTTATCGACTTTAACCTAACCTTCACTGCATCGGAAACCTGAAGCGTATCAATAAATTCTTCGAAATCCTTTTTAGTAACCTTTTCGTTTTTGCGGGTAAGAGACTTTAATGCCTCATAAGGATTGGGATAATTTTCTTTCCGCAGCACAGTTTGAATAGCTTCTGCCACCACTGCCCAATTGTCGTCCAGATCTTTATCGATTGCTGCTTTGTTCAACTCCAGTTTGCCAATTCCTTTTTCCAACGATTTCAAGGCAACGAATGTATGAGCTAACGGTATGCCGATATTTCGTAGAACGGTTGAGTCTGTAAGATCCCGTTGTAAACGCGATATCGGAAGTTTAGCTGAGAGATGTTCAAAGATCGCATTGGCAAAGCCCAAGTTGCCTTCTGCATTTTCAAAATCAATCGGGTTTACTTTATGCGGCATAGCCGATGAACCAACTTCTCCAGCTTTTATTTTTTGCTTGAAGTAGTTCATGGAAACATACTGCCACACATCGCGACTGAAATCGATCAGGATGGTATTGATTCTTTTCAGCGTATCAAAGATTGCAGCGAGGTTGTCGTAATGTTCAATCTGTGTTGTAGGATGACTTCTGGATAACCCAAGATTTTTTTGAACGAAATCGTCACCAAACTTTTTCCAGCTTACTTCAGGATATGCAATATGATGTGCATTGAAGTTTCCGGTTGCTCCGCCAAACTTTGCGGAATGGGGAATTGCTTTTAAAAGCTCAAGCTGTTTGTTGATTCGTTCTGCAAAAACATGAATCTCTTTTCCCAATCGGGTAGGAGAGGCGGGCTGACCGTGCGTACGTGCCAGCATGGCAATGTCTTTCCATTGATCCGTTAAACTATTCAACAACGTAACAAGCTTTTGAATCGCGGGAAGCATTTCAGCATCCAAAAATTCCTTCAGCGAAAGCGGAATGGCCGTATTGTTTATATCCTGCGAGGTTAATCCAAAGTGAATAAACTCTTTGTGTTCGGTAAGGCCAAGCTCATCAAATTTATTTTTAAGAAAGTATTCAACCGCCTTAACATCGTGGTTGGTTGTCTTTTCAATTTCCTTAATGGCGATTGCATCCGCTTCCGAAAAGTTTTCGTAAAGCTTCCGAAGTTTGCTATTGTGTTTACCCGAAATGCCCTTGAGTTCTGAAAGCGTTGCTGCTAACGCGATAAAATACTCAACCTCTACCCTCACGCGGTAGCGAATTAGCCCGAACTCCGAGAAGTAAGGTGCAAGCGTTTGGGTAGTTGAAAAATACCGCCCATCGATAGGAGCGATGGCGTTGAGCGTATTTAGCTGCACGGGAAGATTATTAAGCTGTAAAAATAGCAAAAAACACTACTTTTGCGACCAATCGGAAAACCTGTTTCGGTAAAATACTGTTATAGAACTAATAGCGCGTATACAATGGCATTTGGACTTTTTAAGAAGAAAGAAAATACACCTTCGGGAGCGGAAAAAACCGAATCTCGCGGGCCGCAATATTATGACCTTACGGTAAGAAAGGTCATTAATGAAACAAAGGATGCTATTACTATCGTATTTGAACAGCCTGCTGCAAAAGTCGGGTATAAAGCCGGACAGTTTTTAACCTTAATCATTCCGGTTCAGGGCAAGGAAGTGCGCAGAGCCTATTCACTTTGCTCGTCACCTTTTACGGATGGCGATTTAGCAGTAACCGTTAAGCGTGTCGATAAAGGCTTAATGTCGAACTGGCTGCCGGAAAATTTGAAACCCGGAAGCAAAGTAAAGGTGATGGAGCCGATGGGCCAGTTCACCACCGAGTTTAATGCCGAGAACAAACGTCACCTCATCATGTTTGCAGGTGGATCGGGAATTACTCCGATGATGTCAATCATCAAAAGTACATTAACACAAGAGCCAAACAGCATTTGTTCATTGATTTATTGCAACCGCGATGTTGATAGCATAATATTCAGAGATGAGTTCGATAAGCTTCAAACAACCTACGAAGGACGCTTGCATGTAATTCACGTGTTGGATAACGCACCGATGAATTGGCAAGGCTATTCCGGATTGTTAAATCCTGAAATGCTGAAGAAATTATTTGAGCGTATCCCGGATTGGGGAATTGAAAAAACTACTTACCTCATGTGTGGCCCGGAAGGGATGATGAAGAATGTAGACTCAATTCTTGAACAACATAAGATCCCGAAAGATAAAATCTTCAAGGAAAGCTTTGTTCAGGGAATTATTGATAAGAAAGAAAGTCAGGCAGAGAAAACTGCTTCCTCAAGTGATGAGCTCAAAACCCGGGAAGTAACCATTCGATACGATGGCCAGGAATACAAAGTGATGGTTTCTCCGAAGAGTACAATTCTTGAAACTGCACTCGACCAAGGTATTGATCTTCCCTACAGTTGCCAAAGCGGTTTGTGTACAGCGTGTCGTGGTAAAGCATTGTCAGGCAAAGTTAAGCTTGATGAGGAGGAAGGCTTATCACAATCTGAACGTAATGAAGGTTATGTACTTACCTGCGTTGGTCATCCGCTTACGGATGATGTAGTGATTGAGATTGGGTAATCTCTCTTTTACTCAGGAGTTGAGATACTGTGTTTCTGATTGGTTGAAATATTCGCCACCGTCCAGTTAATTCTTTTTTCGAATGCATGCTTGCGCACCGGACAATCCTGCTTGCTACAGATTTTGCACTGAAACTCCAGGCAGCCATCGGAGTGAACAAAAAGCTCAAGGGATTCCCCAAATTCTTTTCGCACCAATGCAGCGAGTACATCAATCTCTCCGTGCGCTTCATTGACATTAAAATACCACGGAACCGTGAGGTGCGTATCCAAATGGAGCGTACTGCCATATTTAATGATGCGCAGGTTGTGCATATCCATCCAGTTAACTCTTCGGTTTTCGTTTAAAAGCTTCACCATCTTTTTCAGTAAGGCCCGATCCGATTCATCCATAATTCCGGCAACGGAACTACGAACAATTTTATAGCCCGTGTATAAAATCACAAAGCTGAAGAGAATTGCGACTGCACTGTCCAGCCATTGAATGCTTGTGAAATAAATCAATCCTAACCCGATAAGTATTCCAATCGTTGAATACGTATCAGACAGCAAATGTTTTCCGCTCGCAACAAGCGCAAGTGAATTATTTTTTGTTCCGGTGCGGATACAGATTTTTCCCGCAACGTAATTAAATATGGCTGTGACTGAGATAAGCAAGATACCCGTGTCGAGTTTCTGGAGCTGACTTGGATTGAGTAGATGTGTGATGGCACTATAAAAAATAAGCAAGCCTGCGATAACAATCATGGTGCCTTCAACAGCTGCTGAAACAAACTCAATTTTACCGTGACCGTATGGATGATCTTCATCCCGTGGTTTAGCAGAAATATATAGACTGAATAATCCGAAAAAACCTGCAACCACATTCACTATTCCTTCCAATGCATCGGTAAGAATGGCAACCGAGTTGGTGAGAAAATAGGCAACAAGTTTTATGATGAGCAGTGTTACGGATAAAACTGCTACCCATGTCTGAATCCGAATATTTTGTTGAGAAGCTTCCACCTATGCTGGTTTCTTTTTCCGCTGTGATAATTTGATCAAAGCCGGAATAGCAATGATAACCCAAACAATATTTAAAAATGTATTTGCATAAGCACTGTAGAAAGCGGTATAGGCGATCAAACCAAGACCTCCGAAAACATTAAGCAATAAGAATGTATAGGAGTCGGATTTTATTTTTTGATAACTATTCAATCCATACGCTATCACTACACACAATGAGCCCGCCCAACCAATAGCGTCAAAAAGAATTTTATACTCTTCCATTAGTTGCGAAGCGTTACTTTAATGATGTAGGAATCAGCGGTAAGAAAAAGCGTTTTCTCATCTGTAGAAAGTGCACAATTTGAAACCGGGAAACTCGTGAATTTAATTTTGCCCAATACTTTTCCATCGGCATTAAACACCCAAACTCCACCTGGGCCGGTAGCAAACACGTTGTTGTTGCTGTCTACTTTTAAGCCATCCGGCAAACCTTGTTCTGTTTTTGCGATCTCGGTTGCATCATAAAACACGCGCGCATTTGTTACCGAATCAGTTTCTGTCAGATCAAACGCATACCAGGTCGCTTTCTCTGAATCGGAATTAGCAACAATAAGTGTCTTCTTATTTTTTAGAAAGGCTAATCCATTTGGACGGGTTAGCGAATCGACAATAACTTTTACATCGCCTTCCGCTGGCGCAACATAAACTCCCTGAAAGGAAATTTCCTTTTCAGGATCTTCCATTTGTCCAGCAAGTCCATACGGAGGATCAGTGAAATAAAAGTTGTAGTTATGGAACGTTACGTCATTCGGACTGCTAAACCGTTTGCCATTAAATTTATTCGCAATTGTTGTGAAATCAGGTTTGGGATCGTCTATCGAACTGTTCATCATCGCTAACCTGCGATCTCCACACTGACACAATATTAAATTTTCTTCATCGTCCAGCATCAACCCATTCGAACCTGGTTCAGGGCTTGTGGTTGAGTCACCTGTAAAACCGGAAGGTGTTAAATAGGTTTCAATACCTTTCTCTTGAGTCCATTTAAAAATTTTGTTTTTTGGAACGTCAGAGAACAACAACATGTTTTGTGAGCCAACCCAGAGTGGGCCTTCACTCCATTCAAATCCTGCAGCGATAATTTCCATGGATGCATCCGAAGAAACGATCTTGTCGAAAGCAGGATCAATACGTTCAAAAGTTCCGATAGATTTTTCTTCCGTCTTTTTATTGCAGGCAACGAGCGCCAGGCAAACTAATAAAATGAATGAATGTTGCAGTTTCATTAGCGATTGGTTTGAAAGGTTAAAGATAGCAGATCAGGCCAGTAATTTTTGATAGATACGATACCGCTTACGGACAATCCCGCCTAGTTTTTCACATTCGGCCCGCATGGTTAAGTTGTTCTCCAGGATAAGATGACTATCAATGGTTTTAAGGCCAGATTTGTTAGCAGATTCGATCAACGATTTCCCCATCAATACATTAATTCCTTTTCCGCGGTATTGTGTTTTAATAGCACCTAAAAGCAAATTCAGTTGCGTTGTTTTTCGCATGGAGAGAAGCACATGAATAAACCCAAACGGAAACAACCGACCTTTGGCTTTTTGAATGCCCTTGCTCATATCGGGCATGGATACAACAAATGCGATAATTTCATTCGAAGTATTCACAACAACCTTTACCAGTTCAGGATCAAGCACCGGAAGATATTGAGCAGCAAATTTTTTCATTTCTTCTTCCGTCATCGGAACAAATCCAAAAAGCGGAGCGTACGTTTCATTCACTAGTCTGAAAACCGGAACGATATACGGTTTCAATTGTCGCTTATTGGTAAACTCAATCAACCTGATATTTTCATTTGAAGCGATGCGATCAAAAACTTTTTGATAAACAACCGGAAGTTTTTCCGGCACAGGCATTTGATAGGATACACAGTCAAGCTCTTTTATGTAACCTTCATTTTCTACAAGATTTTGTAAGTAAACCGGGTTGGTTGGTGTTGCAATGACCGGTAATAATTCCAAACCTTCAATTTGTAAACCCTGCGGATCTTTGTCAGAAAATCCATACGGACCAATAAGCTTGGTCATTCCTTTTTCTTTGCCCCAATGCTCGATCGCTTCAATCAAAGTTTGAACAACAGTTTGATCGTTTATGCAATCCAATGCGAAGAAGCGCGCAGTCTTTTCGTTATGTTCATTATTGTATTTGTGATTGATGATACCCATGATCCTTCCAACTGCTTTGTCATTCTGATATGCAATTAGCCTGAGAACGTCTGAGTACTGAAGTGCTTTATTTTGGTTAGGATTGTGAAACGTCCACTCATCCACATACATTGGCGGAACCCAACGCGAATCATCTTTGTATAGTTTTTCAGGAAGGAAGATGAATTCCCTCAATAAAGATTTAGAATCAACGATTTTTAAATCGACACCCATACGATATGTGTAGAGACGCAAAATTTTGCATCTCTTTTTTCAAAAACAAATCATTTTATTTTCATCAAAGCTTTCCGTAACGATAAAATGTGCAACATATACGCCAATGGAACCAGGAATGCCGGCAACAAGCTTATCGGAAATTGAGTAACAATTGTATTGTCAGGTTCATTCATGAAATATTGTAACGGAGTCGGCATGGAAAGAATAGCAATGACAACGATGTTAATAAGAAGCACGAGCCCCATCACATTCCACAAGATAATTGCAGCCTTCGGGAATTTATTTTTTGTGATCAGCCAACCAACGAGCATGGCGGTAACACCTGTGATCACGTCAAAATTTCTGCCTTCAAAAGTCATTTGAACCGGCAGCATGGCAGAAGCAAACAATGCCCACAACAAAACCTCTACATAAAACCGGAATACCTGGAACTTGATAATGTTCTCCTGCGGAATGTGAGCCAGGATTTCTTTTACAGATTTTGAAAAGGAAAAGACCAGGATAGTAATTAACGGAATAATGAAAACAGGTAGTGCATTGACAGGGAACAACTCAAAATTTCCAAACGTGCCGAACCGCGACCAGGCATAAATAAACGCAAACCATCCAAAAAAGGCGATGAGAAAATTTCGGATGAATTTTTTCTGCTGTTCTTTCGTAAGTGAGGTTTTAGGCAGCGCTAATCTGAATTCGCGGTAGAGTAGATAATAATAAATTAGTGTTAATAATGAGAAACCAATCTGGGCAGCGGTGAGATACATAGAAGTTATCCGTAAAAATCTTTTACTTTGTCCGTCAAGTTATAAAATTCCTGATGTATGAGCAGTGTTGAGAAAATTGAGCGTCCCGAACGTAAATTCCTTCCCGAAAATTTTGCCGTCACCGATTGGTCAGGCTTGAAGCCTTATTTTGATAACCTGCTATCACGCGAATTGAATTCGGTAAAGGATATGCGCAAATGGCTGAAAGATCGAAGCGAGCTTGAGTCGATCATTTCCGAAGATATGGCTTGGCGTTACATCAACATGACCCGTTATACGGATAATAAGGATTACGGCAAACGTTATGAAGATTTTGTGGTGAATATTCAGCCGCAGATTGCTCCAGTTTCCGATCAACTTAATAAGAAAGCTTCTGCATCAGAATTCCTGTCTGCATTGGAGAAAGAAACGGGCTACGACATTATGATCCGGAATCTTAAAAAGGATATTGAAATTTTCCGGGAAGAAAATATTCCATTATATACTGAGATTACAACCGAACAACAGAAATACGCACAGATCTCAGGTGCCATGATGGTAGAGATTGACGGGCAGGAAAAAACATTACAGCAAGCTTCTGTTTTATTAATGTCAACTGACAGAAAGAAAAGAGAAGAGGTTTATCATAAAATCACGGATCGTAGATTAAAAGATAAAACCGAGCTTGATAACCTTTTCTCAAAGCTTGTTTCGTTGCGCCATCAGGTAGCTACGAATGCCGGCTTTAAGAACTTTCGTGATTATATGTTCAAAGCCATGGGTCGTTTTGATTACACGCCTAAAGATTGCTTTAACTTTCATGAATCAATCCAATCCGAAGTTGTACCGATCTTAAACGATTTTGCAAAAGACCGAAAGGATAAACTGAAAGTTGATTCACTTCGTCCGTGGGATAAAGCAGTTGATCCGGAAGGAAAAGATGCGCTAAAGGCATTCAACAATGGTAAAGAGCTTACCGATAAAACGATGGAATGCTTCTATAAGCTTGATGCCTATTTAGGTCAATGCTTATCAATCATGAAAGAAATGGGTCATCTCGATCTCGAGTCCAGAAAAGGAAAAGCGCCTGGCGGTTACAACTATCCATTATCAGAAATTGGTGTGCCGTTTATTTTCATGAACGCAACCTCAACCTTGCGCGACATGGTTACCATCATGCACGAAGGCGGCCATGCAATCCATAATTTCTTAACGCGCGAATTGGAGCTGAATGATTTTAAATCAACGCCATCGGAAGTTGCTGAACTGGCTTCCATGTCAATGGAGTTGATTTCCATGGATCATTGGGATATTTTCTTCACCAATCCGGATGATTTGAAACGCGCCAAGCGCGAGCACCTTGAAGATTTGATTGAAACGCTGCCTTGGGTTTCCACGATTGATAAATATCAACATTGGCTTTACGAAAATCCAACGCACTCGCTGGACGAACGCAGACAAAACTGGAACCGCATCTTTGATGAGTTTACCGATACCGTAACGGATTGGAGTAGTCTACAAGATGCAAAAGATTATCTCTGGCAGAAGCAGCTTCACTTGTACGAAGTGCCCTTCTATTACATTGAGTATGGCATGGCGCAATTAGGCGCAATTGCCGTTTGGCGGAATTACCGTATAAATAAACATGATGGATTAACCGGATATATGAATGCCTTGAAGCTTGGCTACTTAAAAAGTATCCCGGAAGTATATAAAGCAGCAAACATCAAGTTTGATTTCAGCAGGCCGTATATTAAAGAATTGATGCAGTTTGTGAAGAAGGAACTTGACGCGATCGGCTAGGGCTAACCTCTGCTTTTATCGAGCAAGTTGCTGAGCTGTTTGGCTTCCTCTTCGGAGAGATTAAGTACGTCATCTATTTCAGACTGACGTTTTTCCAGGTCTGTTAGAATTGTTAGCCCTGATTCTGTAATGGAAATGTCGGCTGCACGTTTGTCGTTTGGACAAACTTGTTTGTTGATGAGTTTTTTTACAGCAAGTCGATCCAATAGTCGGGAAACGTCTGAGTTTTTATCAATCATCCGCGATTTGATCTCCGTTGCGGAAGTGCTTTTCGGATGCTGGCCTTTTAAAATCCGCAGGATGTTGAATTGTTGATTGGTGATGCCGGCTGTTTTAAAAAAATCCTGGTGTTTGGATTGGAGCCAGCTTGATGTAAAGAGGAGATTAATAACCGCTTTCTGGTAAGCGTTTTTGAATTTTGGTTGTTTGATCTCGTCTTCGATTTTCATGGAAATAAAAAAAGCAGGACAAGCCGAAGCCCATCCTGCCTGTACCAAAACTATTATTGTGCTTTAAATTCTGCTTTCGCGTTAAGCGTTACTTCATCGCCTGCGCCAGGACCTGAAGTACCAACTTTCCAATCTGTTCTGTTGAACGTTCCGGTTGCTTTGAACGCAACGATCTTCTTGCCATCGCGGCCAGCAGCAGTACCGGTTAAGGTTGCATCAAGCTCAACAGCTTTAGTTACACCGTGCATCGTAAGATCACCTTTCACTTTGTAAGTCTTGTCACCTGTTTTAGTGAAAGAAGTGCTTTTAAAAGTGATGAATGGGTATGTTGCAGCATCAAAGAAATCAGGGCTCTTCAAATGCTTATCACGACCTTCGTTATTGGTATCAATAGAATTTACATCAGCAGTCAATTCAACAGTTGCATCAGAAAAATCTTCTTTTGAAGAAGTGATGGTTGCATCGAACGCATTAAGCTGACCTTCTACTTCAGAGATCATCATGTGAGAAATAGCAAAGCCAAGTTTCGAGTGAGCTTTATCTACTTTGTACGTAGTAGCTTGTGCAAACACGCCAGTAGCCAACAAGAGCATTGCAAACAATACATTAAGTTTTTTCATAGTTGATTCGTTTTCTTGATTTATATGCCAAAGTAACACCAAAATTGAATTAGATGTTTAAACATGTATTTTATATTTTGTAAGTGCCTGATAATCAATATAAAACATTACAACGGGAATTGTTAGTGCTTTGATAAGTCCTTAAATCTTCAAGTAAAACGCCTGCATCAACTCCTTATATCCTGCTGACCATTCCTCGCCTGAACTATATAGCAAAATTTCTCCTTCATCTAGATCTTTGCGAGCCCAACGGAATTCCAGTAGAAATCTTTCAACTGACTTATTTTCTCGAGTTCTGAAAATCCATTTACGGGTACAGTAAAGTCCTTTATGCATAGCAAGCTCAATAAACTGTGATCCCTCCGTAAAGGGTAAGATCAAATTAAGCTTGCCGTTTGGCGCAAGCAGCTTTTCAGCGATGTTCAGAATTTCATCGAAGGTTAGCTGCTGTGTATGTCGGGCGGTGATGCGTTGTGCTGTTGGCGGCTTATAGCTTTTCTGAAAGTAAGGTGGATTGCTTACAATCAAATCAAACTTCGTAGAAGGACTGAAATTTTGAATGGCTGAGTGATGCAGATGTATTCGATCATGCCAAGGGGAGGCTGCAATATTCTCCTGTGCATCGGCATACGCCTGATCCTCAATTTCAACAGCATCAATTGTGACGGATTCTGAAGCGCGTTGTGCGAGCATTAAGGCAATTACACCTGTGCCGGTTCCGATATCTAAGATTTGAGTTGCTTGTCTAACATCCGTCCAGGCACCTAACAATGCCGCATCGGTACCTACTTTCATTCCGCTGCGATCATGCCGCACAGAAAACTTTTTGAAATGAAAGTAATCGGCCATGTGTTAAGGCAATGCTTTAATGATATCCGCCAGAAATTTATTGTCATCCAAATAATTACCACTTGATTGACTGAGCTTCACAACCACCAAATCTTTTGAAGGAAGAATAAAGACGTTCTGACCTTCATAACCATCTGCCCAATATAAATCTGTTGGTACATCCGGATAGTATCTTTTCACAACATCCGTCTTGGAACCTGCATTTAACCAAAACTGTGCTCCGTATTGTCCCATGTCTGCACCTTCGCACGGTGTGCTGGAATATTCGCTCCAGCCTTCCGGGAGAATTCTCTCAGCATTAAACATTCCATCATTTAAAAATAGTAAGCCAAAACGTGCCCAGTCACGCGGTGTAGCAAAAGCATACGATGAGCCAACGTATGTTCCGCCTGCATCGGGTTCGAGGATCATGCTATGCATACCCGTTTTCTTAAATAATCTTTCTGAGGCAAAGCTGTAGTAACCGCTGTCGCCAACGGCATTGCGAACAATCCAGGCCAGCATGTTGCTCGTTCCGCTCGAGTATTGAAAAACTTTTCCGGGTTCGTGCGTAAGCTTGGCGTGCGAGGCAAATAAGCCAGCATCTTTTGTCTTGAAGAGCATATTGGTAGCATCGCTGGGCTTGGAATAATTTTCTTCCCAATTCAGGCCGCTGCTCATTTGCATTAAGTTATGAATGGTTAGTGCACTGCGATTATCATTTTTCCATTCCTCAAAAGGTGGGGCATCATTTAACGAAAGCTTGCCATCACGAACCAAAATTCCAATCAATGAGTTAGTAACGCTTTTTGCCATCGACCAACCCAACTGACGCGTATTTTTATCAAAGCCTTCTGAATATTTTTCAGCAATGATCTGCCCATCATAAATTACCAGTATAGCACGTGTTCTACGGTTCTTTTCTTCACCGGGTTCGGTAAAAGCATCTTCCACCGTTTTATTGAGCAGCTCATAATTAACATCTTGTAGGATTGTGTCGCGCGTTAAATTCCCCATCGGCCAGGCAATGCTATCCTGATTTCCCAAAGGTTTTGGTAGATTGAATTTCTGAGTTCTGAGTTCTTCTTCAGTAATTTCATTCAATAATGTGCAACCTAATCCCCTACGATAAATTGCTGTGTGCTCCGCAAATCCAAAAACTGTTGCCGTTGCCGATGAATCTTCCGGATGTAACTCAAACGTTCCAATCGAAAGCGGAAAAGCACTTAGTTCATTACCCAATACACTTTCTTCGGATCGATTTGATAGGTAGGCACACGAACAAAGATTCTTAGCCCCATAGCCGGTAATGATCGGGAAAGCCTGTGAAGCGTAATAAACTCCGTAAGAAAGTGCGCCCAGAAAAATAACGAGCAGCGATAAGCCAATGATCTTCTTTACCGACATAGATTTTTATTTTGATGTGAACTTACTAAAAAGTTCGCGGCCTTCCTGAGCGAAGTCGAAGGGCCGCGATCCCCATTTAAGCGCGCTGAAAAGAGGATGCCAGAACAGATCCGGCATGAGTTTGTCATGCTGAGCGTAGTCGGAGCCTGACTTGGGTTCTTTACTATAAACAATTATCCTTGCACTCCATGGCCAAACGGATCAATCCAACAGCATTAAAAGATTTCCTCGGTGAAAAGGTTTTGCAATACAACCAACCCGGTTTTATTCAAGACGATCCGATCAGCATTCCGCATTTGTTTACGAAAAAGGAGGACATTGAAATTGCAGGTCTCTTTGCCGCAACACTAGCGTGGGGTCAGCGTAAAACCATCATCCGAAAGTGCCGTGAGCTGATGGCAATGATGGATGATGATCCACATAATTTTGTCTTGAATCATTCTGATAATGATCTTAAGCTCTTCCTGGAATTCAAACACCGAACTTTTAACGCAACAGACACACTCTACTTTATAGAGTTCCTGAAATCCTTTTACCAAAAGCATAAATCGCTCGAAGATGCTTTTCTCGTTTCGCAAGAAGATCAAACAGTAGAGAATGGCTTGATCGGATTTCATAACATCTTTTTCGGCTTGCCTGATTTTCCAACCCGAACCCGAAAGCATGTGGCAACACCTCTTCGTAAATCAACCTGCAAAAGATTAGTAATGTACTTGCGTTGGATGGTACGCCAGGATAAAAAAGGAGTAGACTTTGGGATATGGAAAAATATTAAACCATCACAGTTGGTATGTCCGTGTGATCTTCATGTGGATCGCGTTGCCAGAAAATTAAAACTTATCAAACGCAAGCAAACCGATTGGCAAACTGCGTTGGAGCTTACGGAACAATTAAGAAAGCTTGATCCCAACGATCCTGTTAAATATGACTTCGCTTTATTTGGATTAGGTATTGAAGGTTGGGTAAAGCGTTAATCTCTCTTTCTCGCCTTAGCGTTGTTAGTATTACTAACTCGTTTTATAAGTCCGTTTTTAATCCACCAGCTTTCATGACCGGTTTCAGACCATGCGTTTAGATTAAAAGCTGGAGTTCCGGTGCTGCTTCCTTTAAAAGCAAAAACCTGAATGGCCTTTTGATCCAGATTCCAAGTCAAGGGGTTATTTGGCTTACATTGTTCAGGATAATAGGGTAAGCTTATCAGAAAGTAGGCGCTGTTAGTTCCAAACACCGAAGCATTTCCATCTTTATCAATACAGACAGCGGTCTTTTCGTCAACACCAATACCCTTCGGTTGTTCAACACCAAGATCTTTCATCATCCTCGCCATGAATGTAATATGTCGGCCATGCCGTTCGCGCTGCGAATAGTGCTGATCAGAAATTGTATTCGCCAGGTATGGAGCTTCAATAAAGCTTTTTGAAACACTTACGGTTGTATCATACGGATTTGCTAATGCTACTTTTGAGTAAGCCGAGTCATGACTTGCATCGAAAATAAATCCAGTTAGCACTGCACAACCGGCACTCGTTCCGCCAATCGGGATCTTCTTCACTTCAATTAAGTATTTAATTGCTTTCGAAACTTCAGAGTCTTTCCAATACTTCACATAATTCCATTGATCACCTCCGGCAATAAAAAGCATCTCCGCTTCTCGAATTCTTTTGCCAACAGATTCTTTCAGCGCTTTATCACGACTGTCAATTAACAAGGTCTCTACCGAATTCACCTTTCCCAATTCATATATATAGTCATTGTAATCAGTTGAGCCCGAAGCTCGGATAATCATCACATCTCCGCCTTTCGCCCGGTCGATCATCCATTGCAGCGCCTGATCCACATCCGTACTTCCACCCATCAGTACAATCCCAACCTCGGTTGGAACAGTAACATCGGTTGCATCTCCGGTTATGCCGATTCCCTCGTAGTCCGTAGATTGAACATCCTGGGCAACTGCCATCATTGACATCAGAAATTGGAAAAGGAGAAAAGGATACTTTTTCATGGCTAGCTGATTATTCTTAGAGAATTTGATAAGAATTAGGTCTATTTAAACTGATTCTAAATTATAACAAGATCATTAACTCCCATCATTACTATCTAACTCACATCATGTTACGAAAGGTGTTAAAACCCTTGAAATAATTACTCCACGCAATGAAATAAATTTGAAATAATGCCTCCTGATAGTAGATTTGTGCCACTTGAAGTAAAACCGGACACTACACCTATCATGATAAAACATTTCACTTCATCCTCCAGCAAGTTTTTATCAGTTGTCATACTCCTTTCCTTACTAAGTTTTGCAGGCCGGGCACAAGGTATTCCGGAAGATGCTGCCGCAATTACTGCGGGACAAGCACTTTTTAATGGCAACTGTAAGTCTTGCCATAAAGTCCATTCACAGTCTGTAGGTCCTGCACTTGCAGGTGTCTATGATCGGGCTCCCTCTGTTGACTGGATTAAAGCCTGGGTGAGAAACTCAGCGAAAGTTGTAGCCAGCGGTGATGAATACGGTGTAAAGATTTTCGAAGAGTACAAGAAAAGCCAAATGACTGCCTTCACCAATTTCAATGATGAGCAGATTCTCAATATCCTCGCGTACATACAAGCAGAAACTAAAAAAGGTCCTGAAGTTGCGGCTGTTCCTGCTGCCGGAACTCCAACAACAGGTGGCGGAGATGCAGGCATTTCATCAAACTACCTCAACGTCATCCTCATCGGGATGCTGATCATTCTTATATTATTAGTAGTGATCCTGGGCTTCCTCGTTTCTTCATTGAAGCGTTTCCTCGATCAGAAAAACCTTACCGAAGAAGACAAAGAGCTTATTCACTCTCCAATTACAGTTTCAACAATCTCTCGCAGCCGCGGATTTATCTTTATCGTAACATTCTTAGTTGCTGCATTAGGCTTCAAAGCTGTGATCAACGGCCTGTATTCGATTGGCATCCAGCAAGGGTACGCGCCTAAGCAACCAATTGCATTCTCACACAAGCTTCACGCTGGTGATTATGAAATCGACTGTAAGTATTGCCACACAGGTGTAATGAAGGGGAAGAGTGCTACGATTCCTTCGGTTAACATTTGTATGAACTGTCATCGTGCAGTAAAAACAGAATCTCCACAGATCCAAAAAATTTGGGCAGCTGCCGACTGGAATGCTGAAACATTGACCTTCGGCCCTAACCAAAAGCCTATCGAGTGGGTTCGGATCCACAACTTGCCTGATCTTGCTTACTTCAATCACGCCCAGCACGTAAATGTGGCGGGTGTTATCTGCCAGACCTGTCACGGTCCGATCGAAACAATGGATGTTGTTCGCCAGTACTCTTTATTAACAATGGGCTGGTGTATCGACTGTCACCGTAAGACTGACATAAACACAAAAGGCAATGCCTATTACGATAACCTGGTTGAATTACACAACAAGGCTGGTAAAGGAAACATGAAAGTTGAAGACAATGGCGGACTTGAGTGCGCTAAGTGTCACTATTAATATATAGAGCAAAAACGAATTAAGAATCACGGTTCATTACTACACAATGGAAGAATCTAAGAAGATATATTGGAAAGGTCTCGAGCAGCTAACCAATGACTCTGAGTTTGTAAAAAATGCAAACAATGAGTTTGGTCAGGCACCCGAAGAGGATCTCGGTCACACGCGCAGAGACTTTTTGAAAATGATGGGTTTCGGTATGTCAGCCGTAGCCTTGGCTGCCTGCGAGGCACCTATCCGTAAGGCTATTCCTTACGTAAACAAGCCGGTTGACGTTGATCCAAGCGTTGCAAACTATTATGCATCGACCTATACCAACGGTGGCGACTATTGCAGCATCGTAGTAAAAGTTCGTGAAGGCCGTCCGATTAAAGTGGATGGTAACTCCTTATCAAGCATTACAAAAGGCGGAACTTCAGCTCAGGTTGAAGCTTCTGTTCTTTCTTTATATGATAACGCTCGCTTACGTTGGCCAGTGGCAGCTAAAAGCAAGACTTCCTGGGAAGAGCTTGATAAACAGATCATTGAAAAGCTTGGTAGCGTAGGAATCAGCGGAGGCAAGATTGCTATCGTCAGCAATACAATCCTCAGCCCAAGCACAAAAGCAACCATCGAAAAATTCAAAGCGAAATATCCTTCGACACAGCATGTTGTGTACGATCAGGTATCCGCTTACGGAATGTTGAAAGCTAACGAAGAGTCATTCGGCACCGCCATGATCCCTTCTTACGATTTCAGCAAAGCGAATGTAATCGTGAGCATTGCATCCGACTTCCTGACTTCAGGAACTTCACCAATCGAAGCGACCAAGCAATATGCAATGGGTCGTGAAGTAGGTGAGGATAAAAAAGAAATGTCGCGTCACTATCAGTTTGAAACAATCCTTTCATTAACTGGTGCTAACGCTGATTATAGATCACAGATCAGACCTTCGGAAGAAGGCGCAGTAGCCATACAATTGTATAACCTGATTGCTGCAAAAACTGGCGGAGCTACAATTAGTGGTGGTGTTGAGAAGACGTATTTGGCTGAAGCTGCTAACGATCTTTGGGCAAGCAGAGGCAAAGCCCTTGTTGTTGCCGGATCAAATGACAAAGCAATCCAGATTGTTGTTAACGCAATTAACGGCTTGCTCGGAAGCTACGGCTCAACGATTCTTGGAACACCGGTTAATTTCCGCCAGGGTAATGATGAGGCAATGGCCAATTTCATTAAAGAAACCGAAGCCGGAAGCATAGCCGCAGTTATCTTCTACGGCTGTAACCCGGTTTACGATCACCCGATGGGTGCTAACCTCGCGGAAGGCTTGAAGAAAGTAGGCGTAAAAATCTCTACTTCTTATAAGGAAGATGAAACAGCAACACTTGCTGAGTTCATTGCTCCGGATCATCACTACCTCGAAGCCTGGAATGACGCTGAGCCTAAGAAAGGTTTCTTAAGCATCGCGCAACCTGCAATCACCCCAATCTTCAAATCACGCGCAGCTCAGGAAAGCTTGCTTGTATGGGCCGGTGAAACAAACGTTGATTATTTCGAGATCTTAAAAAATAACTGGAAGAGCTGGTTCTTTACTGGCGGCAACTTTCAGGCATGGTGGGATAAGTGCTTGTACGATGGTGTTCTTGAAACAGGCACAGCTACAGTTGCAACATTAGCGTTTGGCGGAAATGTTTCTGCAGCCGCAGATTCAATTGCTGCCAACTACAAATCAGCAGCATGGGAATTTGTTGTGTACGAGAACGGAACAGTAGGTAATGGTTCTCAGGCGAACAATCCATTATTACAAGAGTTACCAGATCCTATTACGAAAGCAGTTTGGGATCATTATGTAACGGTATCACCAAAAGATACAGCGGGTATTAATTTCAAAGAAGCGAAAACACAATACGCGTCCATTACTATTAACGGTAAAGAAGTTAAGCTTCCGATATTGGTTCAGCCGGGTCAGCCTCAGGGAACGCTTGGTATTCCATTAGGATACGGTCGTGCTAAATCGGTTGGAAAAGTTGCTGAAAGTGTTGGCGGTGTTAACGCCTATCCATTTGGAACGATCGTTAACGGATCATTAAGCTTCACAGGAAGCGCTGACTTCAAGCTTCTGGATGAAACCTATCAAATAGCAACAACCCAAACCCATCAAACGGTTATGGGTCGTCAGACAGTTATCCAGGAAACTGTATTAACTGAATTTCAGCAAAAGGACTGGAAACGTTCATATCAGCCTGAAGTAACAACCTGGCGCGATAAAGATCATAAAGTAAAACCGGGTGAATTGTCGTTGTGGAAAGGCCACGAATACAAAAATCATCATTGGGGAATGGCCATTGACCTGAACACGTGTACAGGTTGCGCTGCCTGCGTAGTAGCATGCAACGTTGAAAACAACGTTTCATTAGTAGGTCGCCAGGAAGTTATCAACAGACGTGAAATGCACTGGTTGCGTATTGATCGCTACTATGCAAGTGCCAAACCGGCTGAGAACTGGGGCTGGAAGCAGGCTGAAGATGCTGCTGACAATCCTGAAGTTATATTCCAACCAATGCTTTGCCAGCACTGTAACAACGCGCCATGCGAAACTGTTTGTCCAGTTGCTGCAACAACGCACAGTACCGAAGGTCTTAACCAGATGGCGTACAACCGTTGTATCGGAACCCGCTATTGCGCAAACAACTGTCCATATAAAGTAAGACGTTTCAACTGGTTTAAATATCACGATAACGAGAAGTTCGCAGAAGTTAACCCTGCAATGAATACGGATCTTGGTAAGATGGTATTGAACCCGGATGTTACCGTACGTTCACGCGGTGTAATGGAAAAATGTTCTTTCTGTGTACAACGTATTCAAAACGGTAAGCTTGGCGCGAAGAAAGAGAGAAGGCCTTTACAAGATGGTGAAGTAGTAACCGCTTGTCAGGCAGCTTGCTCTACCGGAGCGATTGTATTCGGAGATGTAAACAATCCGGAAAGCAAAATTTCAAAATTGTTGAAGATCCGTCCGATGGATGAAGAGCATCCTCACCGTGTCGACAAGATCACCGATAACCCACGCGCATATCAAGTGCTTGAAGAAATTGGTGTGAAGCCAAACATCTGGTATCTCTCGAAAGTGAGAAACAAAGAGCACATGGGCGCTTAATTGATTGAAAGAAGTATTGACTAATTGATATAGAAGTAAAACGAATATGCAGGTAGCTTCATCCCTTCGCGAGACATTAATTACCGGTGGTAAAACCGTAAAAGATGTGTCGCACGACATTAGCCGACACGTGGAGAATAAGCCCACAAAATTATGGTGGGCAGCAATGGCCATATCCGTGGTTGTCATGGCATATGGTTTCTATTGCCTGTGCTTTCTCTTATGGGAGGGTGTCGGAGTCTGGGGATTGAACAAAACAGTAGGCTGGGCCTGGGATATCACAAACTTCGTTTGGTGGGTGGGTATTGGTCACGCTGGTACGTTGATTTCTGCGATCTTGTTATTGTTCCGTCAGAAGTGGCGGATGTCAATCAACCGCGCAGCGGAAGCGATGACGATCTTTGCCGTTATTTGTGCTGCTACATTCCCGTTCGCTCACATGGGCCGTTTGTGGTTAGGATTTTATTGGGTGTTCCCATTGCCAAACACATGGGGCTCGCTTTGGGCAAACTTTAACTCACCACTGTTGTGGGACGTTTTCGCGATCTCAACATACTTTACCGTATCATTAGTATTCTGGTACATGGGTCTTATCCCTGACTTCGCAGTTATCCGTGACCGCGCAGTTGTACAAGGACATAAAATCAGAGCCCAGGTTTATAATACCTTAAGCTTCGGCTGGCAGGGTGGAGCTAAAACCTGGATGCGTTACGAATCCGTGGCGTTAATTCTTGCAGGTCTCTCAACACCACTCGTACTTTCAGTTCACACAATTGTATCCATGGACTTTGCTACCTCGGTAATCCCAGGTTGGCACACTACTATCTTCCCGCCTTACTTCGTTGCGGGTGCGATCTTCTCCGGCTTCGCGATGGTGTTAACACTGTTGTTGATTACACGTAAAGTATTTAAGCTCGAAGATTACATTACAATCTATCACATTGAGTTGATGAACATCATCATCATCGTGACAGGTTCGATAGTAGGTATCGCTTATATTACAGAGCTCTTCATCGCCTGGTACTCAGGTGTTGAGTATGAAGGTTACGCTTTCTACAACCGTGTATCCGGACCGTTTGCCTGGGCATACTGGTCTATGATGACGTGTAACGTAATTTCTCCACAGCTTTTCTGGGTTAAGAAAATCAGAACGAGTCTTGTCGCAACATTCGTGCTTTCCATCATCGTGAACATCGGTATGTGGTTCGAGCGTTTCGTGATCATCGTAACATCACTACACAGAGATTATATCCCATCAAGCTGGACGATGTTCTCGCCAACACAATATGACATTGGTGAATACTTATTCACGTTCGGTTTCTTCTTTACAGCATTTCTGTTGTTTGCCAAATTCTTCCCGGTAATCAACATGGCGGAGGTAAAGAGTATTGTTAAGATTTCATCGCTTGAAAAGAAAGAAGACGCTACGCATTAATTGAATAAAGAAATGGACGCAGACAAGCATTTTATTGTAGGAATTTTTGACGATGAGGAGGTTTTGCTGAAAGGCATCGGCAAGGTAAGAGGTGATGGTGTGAAAATTCATGATGTATATTCACCATTCCCGGTTCACGGAATTGATGATGCGTTAAGCATTAAAAAATCCCGTTTGCCAATTGCTGCCTTTATGTTCGGATTAACCGGAACATCGTTAGCGCTTTTAATGCAGATCTGGATGCTTGGCTACGATTGGCCAATGATCATCGGTGGTAAGAACTTCGCGTCACTTCCGCCTTTTATTCCGGTAACTTTTGAATTAACAGTTTTATTGGCTGCACTAGGAATGGTTGGAACATTCTTTATCGCCAGCGATATGAAGCCTTATGGATGGCCGCGTCAGTTTGATCTTCGCAGTACGGAAGATAAGCACGTAATGGCCATTGATCTTGCCGTGAATTCCGGTAAGTCAAAAGATGAATTGAGAAGCTTGTTGAAATCCAGCGGAGCTTCTGAAGTGAACGAAAAGAGTTTTGAATAATATACGCCTTTGAATATGCAGGTTATTAAAAGATTGATCATCGGTTTTGCAGGAACAGCGTTGCTGGCGTCTTGTGGTGCAGGTGGTGAAGACCAGGGAACAGAATACGCGCCCAACATGTATCACTCTGTGGCGTATGAACCATACAGCCAGATTACGGATAAAGAAGCGGGTCGTTGGTTAACATCTATTGAATATAGAATTGATTCAGTTGAAACAAACGCTTTGAATCACGCTGAGCATTACAACTCAAATGCATGGAATCCATTCCGTATGAATATGCGGTTACCTGCTCCCAACACCGTGAGCCGGAACAGGAACGGATATCTTCCGTATCGTCTTGGTAAGGATAGTTTGACGTTTGCAGCAGCAACCTTAGTTAGTCCATTGGATACTGCGCAGAACAAGGCATTTATCGCAGAAGGAAAGATTCTTTATGAAACATATTGCGATCATTGCCATGGCGCGAAAGGTGAAGGCGATGGTAAAGTTGCTGATAAATATGCCGGTGTTGCCAACCTGAAAGGGGATGCGATCAAAGGCGTAAGTGAAGGCCATATTTTTCATGTAATCACCATGGGTAAAGGCTTAATGCAACCTCACGGTTCACAGGTTAGCGTAGAAGATCGCTGGAAAATTGCACGCTATGTGAAAGCATTGCAGGCAGCGAAATAAAATATTAAATCGATCAATTGATCAATAGATAAACGAATTAACGATCCAAATGGCAGCTGAAGTACACATACAGGAAGAACGTTACATCTTTAAACCAGAGCTTAAGAGGAACATTTTCTTTCTCCTAATCGCTGGTGTTCTCCTTTTTGGAATAGGATTGGCGATTGCCATATATTCCGGAGATCACGCAGAAGAAGGCCACGGTGGAGGTCATGCTACGGTTGAACAAACCAGCAAGATGACAGCAAGCTTACAGGAGCATGGAGAAGAAGCAACTGCTGCGGATGAGCACAAAGGGGCTGGGGGCGAACATCACGAAAGCCCTACTTGGTTAAAAAGATTATATACAACGCTGTGGATGAACAACGTGTTCTTTACCGGTCTTGGTATTATCGGATTATTCTTTGTTGCAATTCAATACGCTGCGCAAGCAGGCTGGTCATCCGGACTTAAAAGAATTCCATTAGCGATGGGAAGCTGGATTCCCTATGCAGGTGTTCTGATGCTTGGCTTATGGTTCCTTGTAAAAGGAGATCTTTTCCACTGGTCACACGCAAACTTATTTGAAGTAGGCGGAGCAGGATTTGATCCAATCATCAATGGCAAAGGTGGATTTTTCTACTGGCCGTTAGATAAAGGAACATTCCCGGCATTCTTTATTGCCCGAATGGTGATCTTCTTCGGCATGTGGTATTTGTTCTTTACCTGGATTAAAAAGCAAATGCTTTCTGAAGATCTGGAAAGTGGGGTAACTACAAAATATTGGCTGAAGGCAAGAGGTCTTTCAACCTGGTTCCTGTTATTCTTTGCAGTAAGCTCTTCCGTATCTGCCTGGGATTGGATCATGAGTATCGATACGCACTGGTTCAGCACCATGTTCGGCTGGTATATGTTTGCAAGCTGGTGGGTAACTGCATTGGCCTTTATCACATTCATTGTGGTAAGCCTGAAAGATGCCGGTTACTTGAAAGTGGTAAACGCAAACCACATTCATGACCTTGGTAAATTTGTATTTGCATTCTCAATCTTCTGGACATACATCTGGTTTAGCCAATTCTTATTGATCTACTACGCCAACATTCCTGAAGAAACTGTGTATTTCATCGAGCGTATGAAAACAGCTCCGTATAGCTGGATTTTCTTCGCGAACCTGTTTTTAAACTTTGTGCTTCCGTTCCTGTTATTGATGACACGCGATGCGAAACGTCACATCACAATGTTGAAGGTTGTTTGTCCGATCGTGATCGTTGGTCACTGGTTGGATTTCTTCAACATGGTAACTCCGGGCGTTATGCACTATGACGGTGGAATTGGATTTTTGGAAATCGGAACTGCGATGATCTTCATGTCAGCTTTCTTACTGGTTATGCTGACAAGCTTATCGAAGATGCCATTGTTTGGAAAGAATCACCCGATGCTGGAAGAAAGCCTTCATCACCATATTTAATATCTAAGAAGAAGCGTTATGATGAATTCGATTATAGTTCTTGGTGTTATTTTAGTCCTGGCGATCCTGTACCTGATTTTCCGGGTGGGAAACCTGGTGAGCGTAGCCAAAGGCGATGATGAAAGCAGAGTTGAAAAGGGCAATGGCGTGCATGCAGGACTTTTCATTTTATTCATGTTTGCCAGTTTTATTGGATTCTTCTGGTATTCTTATACACATTTCGACAGCTATACACTTCCGGTTGCTTCCGAGCACGGAGTAGTTACCGATAAATTATTCTGGATTACAATGGTAGTGATCGTGGTAGCGTTTACCATCATCAGTATTATTATGTTTGTGTTTATTTATAAGTACAGATATGATGCGAATCGGAAAGCATCTTTCTTCCCGGACAACCATTACCTCGAATTAGCCTGGACCATTATTCCGGGTATAGTTTTGGCCGTATTGGTGTTCACTGGATTAAGAGCCTGGAATGATATTACGGCTCCAGCTTCAAAAAATGCAGAGGTTATTGAATTGATCGGCCAGCAGTTTGCTTGGACTGCTCGTTATCCGGGTAAAGACAAAGAACTTGGTAAAGTCAATTTCAAGTTGATTGATGCTACGAATGAATTCGGTCTTGACTTAACGGATGCAAAAACGCACGATGATTTTAAATCACTTGAGCTTCATATTCCGGTGAACAAAGAAATTTTATTGAAGATCCGTGCGAAAGATGTTTTGCACAGTGTCTTCCTTCCACACTTCCGCGTGAAGATGGATGCAGTTCCAGGTATGCCAACACACTTTAAGTTCACAGCAACTAAAACAACACAGGAGATGCGTGATGAAGTTGGTAATCCAGCTTTCAACTACGAGATGGCCTGTACGGAAATTTGTGGTCGCGGTCACTTCTCGATGCGTTTCCCGGTTGTTGTAGATACACAAGAAGATTACGACCGCTGGAAGCTTTCACAGGAAGCATGGTTAAAACAAAATCCTGATTATATGAAGGATGTTCCTGCCGGATTAAAAGAATCCGCAATGATTAAGGCCGGCATTCCGGTGGTGCAGGAAGTAAAGCAGGCAACTGCAGTAGGATCTAATTAAGATTTTTTAAAGCGATGGCAACAACAGTTCATACACACCAAGACGTTCACCACGATACACATGCCGATGAGCATGAGCATCACGAAGGTAATTTCTGGACCAACTATATTTTCAGTCAGGACCATAAAGTAATTGCAAAGCAATTCCTGATCACCGGGATTTTCTGGGCATTGTTAGGAGGTATCTTGTCTGTTATCTTCCGTCTACAACTTGGTTTTCCAGGCGCAAGTTTGGAATGGCTGAAGCCTGTACTTGGCGGGTGGATCAATGCTGAAGGAAAACTTGATCCTGAATTTTACCTCGCACTTGTTACGATGCACGGAACCATCATGGTGTTCTTTGTATTGACAGCGGGATTGAGTGGTACGTTCAGTAACTTTTTAATTCCATTACAAGTTGGTGCCCGTGATATGGCATCCGGCTTTATGAATATGCTTTCATACTGGTTCTTCTTTATTTCCAGTGTGATCATGTTTATCTCACTCTTTATTTCTACCGGTCCTGCTGGTGGTGGTTGGACAGTCTATCCTCCGTTGAGTGCATTACCGCAAGCGATCTCCGGCTCAGGCCTTGGGATGACGATGTGGCTGGTAGCGATGGCATTGTTTATTGTTAGCAGTTTGCTGGGGGGTATAAACTACATCACTACAATCATTAACATGCGGACGCGCGGAATGTCGTTTACGAAGATGCCGTTAACAATATGGGCGTTTTTCTTTACGGCTATTATAGGGTTGCTTTCATTCCCGGTATTATTCGCAGCGGCATTGTTATTGATCTTCGACCGTAGCTTTGGAACGAGCTTCTATCTGTCCGACATCTACATTGCTGGCGAGGCGTTAGCACATGAAGGCGGTAGCGCAGTATTATTCCAGCATTTGTTCTGGTTCCTCGGTCACCCGGAAGTTTACATTGTGTTATTACCAGCATTGGGTATTTCATCAGAGATCATTGCGACAAATTCTCGCAAGCCAATCTTTGGATATAAAGCCATGATCGGTTCGATGTTGTTCATTGCTATCTTATCATTTATTGTGTGGGCACACCACATGTTCGTAACCGGTATGAACCCGTTCCTCGGATCGATCTTCATGCTGCTTACACTGATCATTGCGGTGCCTTCAGCTGTGAAGATCTTTAACTATGTAACGACATTATGGCGTGGTAACATCCGCTTTACACCGGGTATGTTGTTCTCCATCGGTCTTGTGTCATTCTTCTTAACAGGCGGTATCACAGGTATCTTCTTAGGTAATTCTGCGATTGATATTCAACTTCACGACACATATTTTGTTGTTGCTCACTTCCACCTAGTAATGGGTAGCGCCTCATTCTTTGGAATGATGGCGGGTGTGTATCACTGGTTCCCAAAAATGTTTGGTCGAATGATGGATCACCGCTTAGGTACGATTCATTTCTGGATCACGTTCGTAGGAGTTTACATGGTATTCTTCCCGATGCATTACATTGGTATTGCTGGATTCCCCCGCAGATATTATTCTTTCACCAATTTTGAAACATTCAGTGGATTTACTGACCTGAACATGCTCGTGAGTATCGCTGCGATTGTAACATTAGCGGCACAGTTTATCTTCCTGTTCAACTTCTTCTATAGCATTTTCCGCGGTCGCTTAGCTCCGGCTAACCCTTGGAACTCTACTACCTTGGAGTGGACAACACCGCGTAATCCGAAGCACGGAAACTGGCCGGGAGAAATTCCTGCAGTTTATCGTTGGCCATACGATTACAGTAAGCCAGGCGCGAAAGACGATTTCATTCCACAGCATATTCCGTACTCTGAAACACCAGAGTCTAATCTGCCACATGAAAACGAACAGATCAAGCTTGAAGGTTCAGGAGATTCCGGAGCGATTGTTATTGGACCAAAGCATTAATTCTTAAAAATCTTATTCAGGGTTCATTGTTAGCTGTTGCTGATAGTGAACCCTGATCATTTATAGCCATGCGTACATTTTATAAACTTTCACTTTCAACATTGGTTGCAGTTTATCTGCTGATCATGGTGGGAGGGGTTGTGCGCAGTACAGGCTCGGGCATGGGCTGCCCGGATTGGCCTAAGTGTTTCGGACAATGGGTTCCACCAACTTCTGTAGAACAGCTTCCAGAAAATTATAAGGAAGAGTATGCGGCACATCGCCAGAAGAAAAATGAAAAGTTCGCCAAGTATTTGAATGCGTTCGGGTTTAATGAAACAGCCGATAAGCTTTTAAATGATCCTTCCATTAAAGAAGAATCAGACTTTAATCCGGTTAAGACCTGGATCGAATATGTAAACCGTCTGGTGGGTGTTGTGATTGGCTTTCTGATTTTCGCGGTGTTTGTTTATTCATGGCGATATCGGAAAGTAAAGCTCAGTATTACACTTGTTGCTTTTCTGAGTTTTATCTTGGTTGGATTTCAGGGATGGATCGGATCCATCGTAGTATCGACCAATCTTACGCCTTGGGTAGTAACACTGCACATGTTTTTGGCGATGGTTATTGTGGCCATGTTGGTGTGGCTTGTCCACCGAGCGCATATTCACCAAGAGTTGGTTCATCAGAATAAAATGCCTTCGATTCTGACTAATCTTTTGCTAGCCACGTGCATGATTGTGCTGCTTGTTCAGATATTATTGGGAACTCAGGTTCGCGAAGCAATTGACCGTGTAGCAACCGAAATTTCTACCCGTGAAAAGTGGATTTCTGCCATTGGTTTGGACTTTATTATTCACAGGTCGTTTTCTTGGGTTGTTCTTATCCTGCACGTCCTTTTGACCATAAAATTGTGGAAAATGCAACGTGTAAATCGTTTCGTGCTAAGCTTAATCATGCTAATTTTAGGGACAATTTTAACAGGGTTGGGAATGGCTTGGTTTGCGGTTCCTCCCTTCCTGCAGCCGGTTCATTTAACGCTGGCTACCGTTACATTCGGAGTGCAGTTTTTGCTTCTGCTGCGGGTAAATGAAAAGATTAACATTGCAACGAACTAATATGCTGGCACAGCCAATCGATTCTCTTACCGGCCTTTCGCTAATCGTTGCAAAAGCGCGTGCCTATTTTCAGCTGCTGAAATTCAGATTGTCTTTATTGGTAGCTTTTTCGTGCGCATTTGGATTTGTACTAGCCTCCGGAAATACCAATTTCTACACACTGTTCATGTTGTTCCTCGGTGGCTTCCTGTTATCGGGAGCATCGGTAACAATCAACCAGGTAATCGAGAAAGATTATGACAAGCTGATGACGCGTACAATGAATCGTCCGCTGCCTACAAATCGGTTATCGGTTCAGGAAGCTGTCATTTTTTCTATTGTATGTTTTGGATTGAGTATCGCCATCCTCGCAGCATGTAGTAATGTACTTACCGTGGCACTTTCAATCGTGTCAATGATTTTGTATTGCTTTGTTTATACGCCATTGAAAAGAGTTGGCTCAATAGCGGTATTTGTCGGGGCTATACCCGGAGCACTTCCACCATTATTAGGTTGGGTTGCAGCAACGGGTAGAATTTCTTATGAAGCTTTACTGATCTTTGGCATTCAGTTCATCTGGCAGTTTCCGCACTTCTGGGCAATCGCTTGGGTGGCTGATGAAGATTATAAGAAAGCAGGGTTTAAGTTATTGCCGTTAAAGGGTCAGAAGGATTTGAATACTGCTATTCAAATTATGATCTATACCTTGTTCTTATTACCGTTAGGATTGTTACCTGCGGTATTCGGATTAACCGGAATTCATTCGGCATTTGTAGTAACGATTTGTGGAGTGCTTTTCTTGGCGCAGACTTTTTCATTAATGAAAACTGTAAGCCGTGAGTCGGCTGTGCGGATCATGTTTGGTTCATTTTTGTATTTACCGATCGTGCAGATCGCGTTGTTGTTGGATAAAATTTAAAGGAGCGAAAAGATGGGAGTGGAGATTAAAATTGTTGAAGAACCGAAGCAGCCGCTAACGATGAACCCTAAGAAGTTCGCGATGTGGCTCTTCATGGTTACCGTATTTATGGTATTTGCTGCACTTAGCAGTGCGTATATTGTTAGAAGAGCGGAAGGAAACTGGGCTTTTTTTGAACTTCCGGGTTTATTCTGGGTAAATACAGTTATCATTCTTATCAGCAGCGGAACATTGCATTGGGCATACTTAAGTGCTAAGCGAGATAATTTAGAATCAGTAAAAATTGCTACCATCATTACAGCAATTTTGGGAATTGCATTTATGGTGGGTCAATACTTGGCCTGGGCCGATTTGATAACGAATAGAATCCACTTGGTTGGAAATCCCTCAGGATCATTTATCTATATGATTTCCGGCTTGCATGTAGCTCACGTAGTTGGCGGAGTAGTTTATTTATTGATTTTACTAAATTCAACCCGGAAGGGTAGGGTTCATTCGAAAAGCCTGAATCAGATAGAAATGTGCGCCACGTATTGGCATTTTTTGGGCGGACTTTGGCTATATTTGTTCCTGTTCCTATTATTGAATCGCTAACAAAGATTTAACATAACTACGATGTCACACACCTCACCCGTAATCGTACCAGCACCCGGACAAACCGAATGGGATGGCGGAGTATCACCCATGAATGTCAGCTACGGCAAGCTCATGATGTGGTTCTTTCTGCTGTCGGATGCCTTTACATTTTCGGCTCTCTTGATTACATACGGCTTGGTTCGTTCTTCGCACCCAGCTTATGACGGATCGGTAGAGAACTTTATATTCTCACAAGCATACTGGCCGATCCCGGAAAAAGTGTTTGCATCAATTCCATTTTTCCATGGTCTTAATGCACCACTGATATTTGTGGGTATTATGACTTTTATCCTAATCATGAGTTCCGTAACAATGGTATTGGCCGTTGAGGCTGGCCAGCGTATGGATCGCAAAGCAGTAGAGAAATGGATGCTTTGGACAATTCTGGGAGGTATTTGTTTTTTAAGCTGTCAGGCTTGGGAGTGGTCACACTTTATTCATGGCTCTGGCGTAGGAGCAAATCTTGTACATAATGAATACGGTCCTCCTGACTTTGCCGATTTCTTTTTCTTTATAACAGGTTTTCACGGCTTCCACGTATTCAGTGGTGTGTTGTTGAACTTCTTGATATTCTATAATACTGTAACCGGAGTGTATGACCGCAGAGGTTCTTATGAAATGGTTGAGAAGGTTGGTTTATACTGGCACTTCGTTGACTTGGTGTGGGTATTTGTGTTCACGTTCTTTTATCTTGTTTAACGCATTTTAATTTCTATCGATAATGGCACATTCACATTCTGAAGAAACTACTATAACCGTTCTTCCTCCTGATAAAGAACGCATCAAAAAACTTTGGACAGTTGCGGGCATCTTAGGAATTATCACAGCAATTGAATTTGCTGTTGCGTTCTTAGTTCCGCATGAAATGAAAGACCTCCGGGTTTGGACGTTCATCATCATGACAATCATAAAAGCAGCCTACATTGTAGGTGAGTTTATGCACTTGCGTCATGAAACGAAGTTTTTAATGTGGTCAATTCTTGTGCCCATTGTATTTATCATTTGGATGTTGGTTGCCTTTGTATACGAAGGTATGGCGATAGGTGAAGTGAGAATTTAATTGATCTAACGTATCATATTGAATAAGGCTTAAGTGAATCTTAAGCCTTATTTTTTGAATAACAGTTTATGAAGAAAGTATTGTTTTTGTTTTTTGCCTTATTACTGCCAATACTGATCTTTCTGTTTTTAAAATCATTTGGTAAAAATGAGTTTGAAGTTCCGGTTTTGTTTGCTGATTCAGTAACAGCTCCCGTAGCCTGTAAGGCGTATAGTTACAAATCTCCTTATACTATTACGGATAGTGTTCTTCAAAGAATTTCATGGAATGAGCATGACTCATTAACAGTAGTTGTATTTGAAGATCGCAGCAAGACAAATCAACACGAAAGACAAATTCACATTACAAGAATTTTTGAGCAGTTTAAAACGGAGAAATTAAAAGTTATTCAACTTTATACTGAAACTTTACCAAACGCTAAATTGAGTGATCGCCTCAATCGAATGCAAACAGGCGAAGAGAACTTCTATCTTCTACGAAATTGCGTCTTTCTTTTGAGTCCCGACAATGATGCAGTCATCATTGATCAACAGAAGCGAATCCGTGGGCAATACAACCTTGCGAAGCGTGAAGAAGCTGACAGAATGATCATGCAGGAAATGAATATTTTATTTAAGCGATACTAATGCAACCTCAAGTAAGACCTGAACCTTATCGTAAACTAATTATTGCTGTTTCGGTTATTATTCCATTGGCTGTTGCAGCACTTTTTGGCATTAAAGTTCCCGGCTATGATTTCTCTTATCTTCCTCCGATCTACGCAAGTATAAATGGGGTCACGGCTGTTCTGCTAATCATTGCAGTAGTTGCGATCAAAAACGGTAAACGACTTGTTCATGAACGAATTATGAAAACCTGTATCGGTCTTTCGGTATGCTTCCTGGTAATGTATGTGACCTATCACATGACCAGTGAAACAACGCATTTTGGAGGAACGGGAATCATTCGATATGTCTACTTTTTCATCTTGGTTACGCATATTGTGCTATCCGTTATCATTATTCCGATGGTATTATTTTCATATGTCCGGGCAATTTCCGGAGATTTTGAGCGCCACAAGAAACTTTCTAAGGTCACTTTTCCGTTATGGTTATACGTAGCCGTAACGGGCGTTATCGTATATTTGATGATCAGTCCGTACATGCATCATTCATGAAAGCAAGGTTAACAGCCATATTTTTCCTCACGCTGACGTTTATCGTCTGTATGCCTGCAATTTCCAGGGCTCAATGTGCTATGTGCAGAACACAGCTTGAGAATAATGTGAGTAACGGTGATGTTGGAATTGCGGCTGGCATCAACATGGGTATCCTCTATCTTCTTTCAATGCCCTACCTCAGCATTCTTGTCATCGGTTATTTCTGGTATAAAAGCAGTAAAAAAAATGCAAGCTCCAAAAGCGTTACTGCTGGGTAAATGCCCACGTTGCCACACAGGCGATATCTTTAAATATCCAGTGCTCGGACATCTCACGCAATTCAATCAAATGAATGCATCCTGTTTGCATTGCGAAGTACGCCTGGAACCTGAGCCCGGATTTTATCAGGGTGCCATGTATGTGGGGTATGGCTTTACCATGCTGTGCATCATCTTGGTTAGCGTAGTTCTTTATTCCATTGGCTACTATTCTGAGTGGGTTTATGTAGGGGTGGTTGTTGGATTGCTTGTCGTATTCATTCCTCTTAATTATCGCTATTCCAGAATTGTTTATTTATACCTTTTTGGCGGCATTAAATTTGATCCTACTACAGCCGATAAGGTTATTTAGTACCTTTAACGGTATTCCCTCTCAGCTTGAAAAGACAAACGCTTGTACTGATTGTTTTATCTCTCCTGTTTATTACAGGAGGAATGATTTCTGCTTTTCAGGCAAATCAATCTGTCTCTTCGGAAGATTTATCGTTGAAAATCCAGCGCAATCTGACCACCGTACTTTCTGACATTAATCGTCAGGCGGATGAGCAATTGAAAAGAATTAGTAACGGAAGATCACTTTCTGTTTCTGATATACAATTCCTACTGATTGATGAGAACAAAATTCTCCAGTGGAGCGACAATCACTTTATTCCGTCATTTTATATCCTGACGGGTAATTATGATCTGAAGTATGTCAGACTTACATCAGGTGATTTTATCATAAAAAAGACTGTCGTAGATTCTGCCAGAAGTTTGATCACTATCATTCCGCTTCATATTCAATATCGAATTAGCAATGATTATTTAAAACCGTATTGGCATCCGAAAATTTTTGATAATCCTAATGTTTTGATCCTTCTGCCGGAACTTGAGCAGGGCTATCCGATACGGGTTGGAGATCAGATTATTTTTAAAGTATTGGCCATTCGGGAATTTAATCAAAATCCTGAAGCTCAAATCTTAGCCATCGTCTTTTTCTCCGCTGCAATCATTTTGATTATCATTCTGATTTCAGGTTGGATTAGAATCATTTCAGTAACACTTCCCGGTACCGGATTTATTATTCTGTTAGGTTGGCTGGTATTGTTACGCGCAACGATGATCTTCTTGCGATTCCCGGTACGGTTCAACACCTTATTACTTTTTGATCCAAAAGATTTTGCATCCTCTCAACTCAACCCTTCACTGGGGGATATGGCACTTAATGGAGTTGTAGTTTTCTTTTTATGCCTTTATTTATTCAGGAATTATCAACGCTTTAGTTTTTTGTCAAAATCCGGAAACTGGCTTGTAGCAATACTCAGTGTACTTTGTATTTTCTATGGAATACTTTATCCTTCCATTGTTACTCAAACCATTTACAATAACTCGGAGATTACACTCAGCATTTCTCAATCTTTGGAGTTTAATTTACTGAGAATAGTAGGCTTTATTTTACTCGTAATTTCGTGGATCAGTGCTTTTCTGTTTGTTCATGTAGCCATGAAGCTCCTGACCAAAGACGAGAACATAAAGTGGATTAGCATTTCAATTCTCATCGGATGCTTAATTTTTATTGGTATTAATGAACTCACAAGTCAGCAGTATCTTGTGTCGGCTATCGTAGGAATTGTTTATGTGGTGGGAATACTTTCTTTCAAGATTTATAATACACTTGACCGGTTTCAATATGCAACATTTGTCTATTTCTTCATTGCGGTTGTTTGCTTTGCTTTTGCAGGGGCAATTGCTATCGGTTATTTTGAAGATCATCGAAAGGCAGAAAATCAACAACGTTTCGCGGAGAATTTTTTAGTTGAACGTGACTATTTCGGAGAATACCTGATGCGCGAGGCTGCTGATAAAATAAGTAAAGATGCCTTTATTCAAACCCGGTTGACGAATCCATTAATCGGCAAAGATGCAATCCGTCACAAAATTCAGCAGGTTTCACTTTCCGGGTATTTTAACCGTTATAATGTTTCGATCTTTTTATATGATCAATCAGGCGTTCCCTTGCCCGATGAACCGGATACCACCAATTTTAATTATTTAATAAGCCAGTATAATCAAGAGCAATTTAAAACAGACTATAGAAACGTAGTGTTTATAACGGATCGCGAAGATCGCACACTGAAAAAGTATGTCGTGCTTATTCCTGTAAAGAAGAAGACACTTGTGGTTGGCAATATATTGATCGAGTTATCGCTGAAAAGAATTATACCCGAAAACGTTTACCCGGAATTATTAGTGGACAATCGGTTTCAACAAGCGTACCGGCCTCGAGAACTAAGTTATGCCATAGTATCCAACGCGCAAATTGAGTACAGTGCTGGTAATTTCAATTATGAAACGCTTATTGAACGTGAACTCGGAAATGTGGATTTATATTCGAAAGGAATACTGCGTGATGAATACCTTCATGTAGGCGTTGAAGATATGTCTGGAAGAGTGGCAATTGTTTCATCTCCGGCTTTGCCATTCATGTATCATCTTGCTGATTTCTCTTTTCTTGTTCTGCTGGGCATTGGAGCAGTTCTTATTTTCTTGCTGATTGAGGGGGTAATTCATTATTCAGGACCAAAAAACCTCTTTTTCTCCGCCCGAATTCAGCTTATTCTTAACCTCGCATTTTTTGTTCCATTAGTAGCCGTTTGTCTTATTACACTTGGACTTACGGCTAAATCTTCACGTGAGCAGTTAAAAAATGATTTTCTAAGTAAAGCTTCGCAGTTTGGCAAAACAATCTCCTCAACGATCAAGAATGTTGGACTTGAGAAGCGTGAAGATTTTGAAAATGAATTTAAGAATGTAACAACACTCGCTAACCTGGATGCAAATATATATGCCCCGAATGGTAAGTTAATAACAACAAGCCAACCTTTAATTTTTGAAAATCAGCTTCTGGCTTCCTATGTTGATCCTGCCGTCTTTAGAAGAATGAGACGAGGTGAGGCCACCTTTGTAGCAACTGATCGGGTAGGATCACTTGAATTTTACGTGGCCTATTCAAAAGTACTTTCACCAGATACCGGAGAGATGTTGGGTATTTTGGGTATTCCGTTTTTTCAATCCGAAGCATCTATTGAGCAAATGCAAATCACAGTACTGACTAATATCATCTCTATTTTCACACTAATATTTATCGTATTGCTTATTGTCTCATTTTTTGTAACGAAATGGCTTACCGCACCGCTTAGTATGATTACCCAAACTTTTGGAAGGATTTCACTTACAAAAACAAATGAACCGTTGGAATGGAAGTCAGATGATGAAATTGGATTGATGGTTCGGGAGTATAACCACATGCTGGATACACTCAGCAATAGTAAACGTGAATTAGAGAAAAACCAACGTGAGAAAGCTTGGCGCGAAATTGCCCAGCAAGTCGCTCACGAAATTAAAAACCCGCTGACTCCAATGAAGTTAACTTTACAGCAACTGGAGAGATCGTTGGAGCATGAGGATCAGGGTAAGGATAAGCTTAAGAAGGCTGTATTGTCCCTTCTGTCTCAGATTAATTCCTTAGATGAGCTCGCCTCTTCATTCAGTTCTTTTGCCAAAATGCCTGAACCGGTGATGAAACCGATCGAGCTTGTAATGTTGCTTAATCGCATCGTTAACCTTCATGCTCAGGAGAGTGAAATTATTTATAAGTCTGAGCTTACTCAAGCTCCCATATTTGCCGATGAACAATTACTTGGAAGAATTTTTTCCAATATCATACTAAATGGAATTCAGGCTGTGGATAAAGGTAAGAAACCGAAGATTGAGATTTTGCTTGAAATTAACGCGCCTTACTTCACGGTTTCGATTTCAGATAATGGTTCAGGAATTGATCGTGATTTGATCGATAAAATATTTCTGCCTCATTTTACAACGAAGAAAACCGGCTCGGGCCTTGGGTTAGCTATTGCGCGACAAGGTATTGAACAAATGGGTGGTCGAATTTCTTTCAAGACTTCTCCTGACGGAACAACCTTCCAAATCTATCTCCCACAAAACAATTAGGTTATTTATCGCGCATTGCGATCATAACTTTGTTTGCAAAAACAAAGTCATCGAGCTCTTTTATGCCTGAGCGCATAATCTCGTCCTTGTTTCCTTCCCAAAGCTTATCGCCTTTATAAAGGAACATAATGTTTTCCCCAATACCGAGTACCGAATTCATATCGTGCGTAACTATAACGGTTGTTGTGTCGTAGTCATGGGTAATGTCCGCAATCAGTTCATCAATTAGTATTGAGGTCTGAGGATCAAGCCCTGAATTAGGCTCATCACAAAAAAGGTATTTTGGATTGTTGACAATTGCACGAGCAATTCCCACACGTTTCTTCATCCCACCACTAAGTTCGGAAGGCATTTTTTTGTTTGCGTTTTGTAATCCCACACGATTCAGGCAGAGATTTACGCGATCAAATTTCTCGTCACGAGGCATTTTAGCTAACATGTCGAGTGGAAACTTTACGTTTTCTTCTACATTTTTTGAATCGAACAATGCTCCGCCTTGAAAAAGCATTCCAATTTCTCTTCGAATCTCGACCTTCAAATCTTTATCACCCTCTGTAAAGTTTCTTTTATCGTATAACACACTGCCTTCGTCTGGTTCAACAATCTCTACAATGCATTTCAAGAGCACGCTTTTTCCTGTACCGCTGGCCCCAATAATTAAATTTGGCCTGCCTTTGACGAACGTTCCACTGATGTTGCTCAGAACTTTACGATCTCCGAAAGATTTCGATATGTTTTTCAGTTCGATCATACTCCAAGAAGCAGTTGAGCGAGTAAATAATCGGCAATAAGAATAGCAATAACGCTGGAGGTAACAGCTTGTGTACTTGATTGGCCGACTTCCAGAGCGCCACCTTCGGTATAATATCCCTTAAAAGAAGAAATAGATGAAACGATGAAAGCGAACACTAAAGATTTGATTAGGGCAAACGTTATGGTAAAGGGATTAAAGGCATACCGCAAGCCATAAACATAATCTTGGGGAGTTATGTAACTGGCGAAGAAGGCAACAATGTATCCTCCCGCAAGCATACATACCACTGACAAAATTACAAGTAAAGGATACATCAGAATTGAAGCCAAAATCTTTGGAAGCACCAGGTAAGATGTCGAGTTTATTCCCATTACCTCAAGTGCATCGACTTGTTCAGTGATCCGCATGGTACCGAGGTTACCGGCCATGCTGGAGCCTACTTTACCTGCATAAATGATGGCCATAATGGTGGGAGCGAGCTCCAGTACAGCCATTTCTCGTACAACCTGCGAGATAATATACCTGGGAATGTAAGGTGCGATCAGATTAAAAGCTGTTTGTCTGGTAGTTACTGCACCCATAAAGGTTGCAACAAGCGCAAATAGCATAATGGAATTAATTCCAATCAGCACACACTCCTCTATGGTAAGGCGGTAATACGTGCGGAAAGATTCCCGATTTGTAAACAGGTTTCCAAGAAAAATAAAATACTTACCAAAATCCTTCATGGGGCGCAACGGCAAAATATACTATCTTGCTAAAGATACCAAAAATGCCGCACAGCGCTAAACTGGCGGCTATTTACACCTGTATATCTCGAAGCATGAGTAAACTTATTGTAGTCACGGGCGGCACAAAAGGAATTGGAAAAGCCATTGCAGAACGCTTCGGGGAAGCTGGTTTTAACATTGCCGTTTGCGCCCGTAAATCACAGGATTTAGAAATGCTTAAAGCTGATCTTGAAAAAAAGCATCCAGCTGCAAAAGTTTACATCATGTCGGCTGATATGGCTGATAAAAAACAGGTGGCAGCGTTTGCTGATTTCATCAAACAGATTAATCAGCCAGTTGATGTGCTTGTTAACAATGCAGGTTATTTTATTCCGGGATCAATCACTACCGAAAAAGATGGCGCGTTGGAAGATATGATGAAGGCCAATTTGTATAGCGCCTATTATATGACGCGGGGTTTGATTGATCAAATGATGGCAGCAAAGTCAGGACATATTTTTAACATGTGTTCTATTGCCAGCATCAAAGCTTACGCAAACGGAGGCTCATACGCGATCACAAAATTTGCATTACTGGGATTTTCGAAATGCCTTCGGGAAGAATTGAAGCCAACGGGAATCCGCGTTACCGCGATTCTGCCCGGAGCAACCCGAACCGCTAGTTGGGATGGCATCGACCTGCCCGATGAACGTTTTATGAGCGTGGAAGATGTGGCTGAAACAGTTTATGCTGCTTATTCGTTATCCGGAAGGAGTGTGGTTGAAGAGATCCTGATCCGCCCGCAATTGGGCGATATTTGAAAATCACTGAACAAAATCCCGCAGTTAAGGGTTAAATTTGCAGAAATAAGTCTAGCGTGAACTTAGTTACAACCACTAAACAATACTGTAATAGCTTAACGGAATACAGCCGTAGAAAAACCATTGAGGTTAAGATCGGAGATGTGCCTATGGGCGGAAATAATCCGATCCGCTTGCAATCCATGACTACGATTGATACCATGGATACGCAAGGTTCCGTTGAACAAGTATTGCGGATGGTTGCCACCGGCTGTGAATATGTCCGGATTACGGCTCCAAGTTTAAAAGAAGCTCAAAATCTAGAGGCAATTAAAAAAGAATTACGTGCTCGTGGCTGTAACGTTCCGCTTGTGGCGGATATCCACTTCACACCCAATGCAGCTGAACTCGCTGCACGGATTGTTGAAAAGGTGAGGATCAATCCTGGTAATTACGCGGATAAAAAACGTTTTGAAACGATCGAATATTCGAATGATTCATACGATGCGGAGCTCGAACGTATTCGCCATAAATTTACTCCGCTGGTAAAAATCTGTAAGGAATATGGAACTGCTATGCGCATTGGTACAAACCACGGCTCATTATCAGATCGGATCCTCAGTCGATATGGCGATACGCCATTGGGCATGGTTGAATCTGCATTGGAGTTTCTGAGAATTTGCCAAGATTTGAATTATCACCAGATTGTTCTGTCCATGAAGGCGAGCAATCCACAAGTAATGGTACAGGCTTACAGACTTCTCGTTCAAAAGCTTGATGAAGAAAAATTCAAACCCTATCCATTACACTTAGGAGTTACCGAAGCAGGAGATGGTGAAGATGGAAGAATTAAATCTTCAGTCGGCATAGGAACGTTGCTGGAAGATGGGTTAGGAGATACGGTTCGTGTTTCTTTAACAGAAGAACCAGAAGTAGAAGCTCCTGTTGCTAAAATTATGGTTGATCGATACACGATCCGTGAAAATCATAAACCAATTAAACCTATTGCCGAATCACCGATTGATCCATTTATATATTCCCGAAGAGCTACGCGTGAAGTAGCAAACCTGGGAGGGCATCAACATGTACCCAGAGTGGTTGCTGACTTAAGCAAGGTTGACATTACAGAGTATAAAGATCTTCGCAGCATTGGTCATTTCTATTTACCAGAACCGGATAAATGGAGAATGAATGATCAGGGAGCAGACTACGTTTACACGGGAAAAAAACCAATTCCGTTTATGCTTCCTAACGGCTTGAAAGAAATTCGGGATTATAAAACGTGGTTACTGTCTGATGATGTTAACAAGCTTCCCTTATTTACAAAATCGGAATATCAATCAGCAAGTAAAAAACATGCTGAAATAAATTTTGTCAGGTTCTCCATTGATGAAATTGATTCAGAGTTTTTAGAGTCGTTGAATCGCGATAGAACAAGCATAGCTGTATTAGAAACAGCAAACGCTCACGTAATGCCTGAGTTACGCAGGATATTTTTCGAGCTAGTTGAGAAGCAAATAGATATTCCAGTTTTAATTTTCAAAAATTACCCAGTAACGGATGAAGACACGCTTCGCATTCATACGGCTACTGATATAGGTGGGCTTTACATTGATGGTTTTGGTGACGGTATAATTCTGGGAATGGACCGTGACCTTCCAAAGGAAGAAGCGCTTCGCTGGATAGATATTTGTAATAAAACTTCATTTGGTATTCTGCAAGCAACCCGTAATCGCATGTCAAAGACGGAATACATTTCGTGCCCATCATGTGGAAGAACATTATTTGATTTACAGGAAACAACAGCTATGATTCGTAAACGCACCGATCACTTGAAAGGTATTAAGATCGGCATTATGGGCTGTATTGTGAATGGTCCGGGAGAGATGGCGGATGCTGATTATGGCTACGTGGGCTCTGGTCCAGGCCGGATAACACTTTATCGCAGCAAAGATGTCGTTAAAAAGAATGTACCTTCTAAGCAAGCCGTGGATGAATTGATTGGTATTATAAAAGAAGATGGTAATTGGATTGATCCCGAACTGATCGAAAAATTTTAGGTATGCAGCAACAAGAAAAGAATAAAAGCTGGTTGAGGGAGTTCTTTAGTTTGGGTGAAGTAGGAGGCTATTTCTTCAGAAAAAAAGACCCTAACCGCCCAAAGGACTTTAGCCTGAAGGCGATGCACATTATTAATAAAATCGCCATTTTGATGTTTCTGGTATGTCTGATTATCATTCTGAAACGTTATTTCTTTGGCTATTAGAGCCATTTTTGACTCTTTTTGATGAAAGTTTTACATAAACCACTACATTTTAAAAAACTGATCATCAGCAGGTTACAAGTTGAAGTTTTTTCGGATTACTTGTGGCGAAAATCACTATTTTTGCTTGAATTACCCCTTCCATGACCAGGGCTTTGACTGTCATACTTGTATTCTGTGTCTTTCTGGTATCCTGTACCGAGAAAGTGATATGCCCTGCCTATCAGAGTGCATATATCTATGACAAGGAAGCGCTTCGCAAGAAATTCAGCTACTTCGACAACGATTCGACACCCAAAGTACTTACAGCAAGCAAGAACAGATACCTGATTATAGAACCGAAAACCTATAAAAAGAAGAATCGCAGCCTTCAAACGGTGGTGATGAAATCCGTTCAGCCTGTAGTACCGGATTCATTAAAAGAAGACGGCCTCAATGCTGAAATGAATGCTGATTCTGTTCAACGAAATGTGTATGACAGTACAGCAGTAATCCGGATTGATACCCTGGGAACGGATAGTGTTTACATGATCTCAAAGGATAAGGAAGTACGCGTGTTAAAATATAATCCTATACAGCGAAAGTATTATGTCGATACGATAGGATTTAACACCGAGCAGGATAATTACATGTGGTATCTGAAAGATATCCTGGTATTACCGGATGTTAAGCTTGCCAAGGAAAAAGAAGAAGCGGGTAAGAAAGAGGCTGCCAAGGAGAAAAAGCAGAAGAAAGGGCTACGCGGATTCTTTAATAAACTCTTTAAGAAAGATAAATCCAAGCTTGATCAGGACTCAACGCAAAATCTGAAAGGTGAAGAAGAAGATTACGGCTATGACGACTTTGAAGGAAAACCCCGAGACTCTACACAACAAACCGAACCGGTGAAGCCGGCACCGAAGAAAAAAGGTATATTTTCTTTCCTCAAGAAAGATAAAAAGCAACCTGTTAAGAAAGAGCTCGATCCCGCAAAGAAAGAAGAAGAGGAAAAACCAAAAGATGACGGCTTCTAAAAGGCCTAATCGAATAAGGTAAGATTTCCGTGCTGATCGCTTGCGGGAGTAGGAATAATAAGCGAAGGATGATCTTTTGCGGGATTGTTAATCAATGAAGATACCGTATAGATTCCCATCTTATTAGCTGGATAAGCTTTCAGGATGTTCGTCAATTCAATTTCTGAACTTTGGGGATTAAGCCAGATTTCTTCCTGAACTTTATCAAAGATTACAGGCATTCTTTCATTCAATGAGATAACCAAGTCGTTCGACTTAATGGTGATGATTGTAAATGCATGAACCATTGATCCGTCCTCATCTTCAAACTCTTCCCAAAGTGCAGCGAATGAGAAAGGTTTTTGCGCAGCCTCGGTAACGCGATGCGGAATAGCAGTTTTCTTACCAACTTTTTTCCAAACGTAAAAACCATCAGCGGGAATGATGCAGCGGTTTTGCATGAGCATTTTTTTAAGTACCGGCCGCTCGAGTATAGTTTCAGCTGAAAGGTTAATAATCTTTTCGGACAGGTTCTTATTTTTTGCAAAATGTGGTGGCCGGCCCCAGTAAAACCAGGAAATACCGGATGAACCTGAACTTGTTATGACAGGGAGTAATTGTGTCGGGGCAGCATTATAGCGGGGTTTATAATGGTCAGCAACTTCTACCGAAAATCGTTCCGCCAATAAATTTGCAGATGTTGTAAGGCTGTACCGGTCAACCATGGTTTACTCAGCGGCTTAAAAATTCAAGGGCACGCTCTTCAGACCAATATAATCCATTTTTAGTGAATTGTGCGAAGCCCACATGTCCGCCATGCTCCGGACTTTCGAATGTAACATACGCATGATTCTTCAGAAGCTCTTCCGGGTAACATTCAGGACTTAAGAAGGGATCATTTTTAGCATTTACAATGAGGGTTGGGATTTTGATGTTAGTAACAACACGGATAGCACTGGATTGCGTGTAATAATCTATTGCATTTTTAAAACCGTGAATCGGACCAGTAAAGATGTCATCAAATTCTTGCAACGTTCTAACCTTGTTCAACCCTGATATGTCTAACGTCCTCATCACTTTTGATTTATCAATAACCTTTTTTCGAAGGCTGCGAAGGAAGCGTCTCGAGTAAATCCAGTTTGAAGGCTGGGATATTTTAATGCAGCTGGTGTGTAAATCAATCGGCACGGAGAATACGACAGTTTTTTTTAGTTGTTCAGGTCGTGTTCGATCTTCCCCGAGGTATTTTAAGGTCAGGTTTCCACCCAGGCTAAATCCTACCAGATTAATTTCAGTGTATTGTTTGCTGCTTGCATGATCAACAACTGCTGCCAGATCATCCGTAGCTCCACTGTGATAGAAGCGCATGGCTTTATTCATCTCTCCGCTACAGCCTCGGTAATTCCAAGTAAGAACATCATAACCGTTTTCATACATAGCTTTAGCCATGCCTTTGATGTACGGTCGTGTTGTATCGCCTTCGAGGCCGTGTGAGACGATGGCTAACTTTTTAGAATCCTGCCTGAGCCAATCAAGATCCAGAAAATCGTTATCAGGCGTATGAATTCGTTCACGCTGATAGGGTGGAAGCTTTACGTTCCGGAATTGTGACGGGAAAATTGTTTCGAGGTGAGCCGTGAAAAGGAAAAATGGATGTTTATACGTCACTTCAATTTACACGCTAAGACCCTAAAATAATTTTAAGGTGACCAAGATGATGTTCACTATGCCACGCATAGGTAGCAGTTAACCGGTCAAGCCGAACTTGTTTGCCAGTTTCAGGATGAACAAAGTACCTACTGTAATCTGAAGGTTTTAATGAGCGTAGCAATGTTATCCATTTTGTATGAAGCGCGTTCAACAAATTTACAGAAAGGGCAGGGTCTTGTGCGGTCTCATAGGTTTCAGCCCAAAGCTTTTCATTATAAGCTTTTATCGTTGGACTGTCTTCGGTAAGTGTCCACTTGAACCGGATGTAAGCATGCATATGACTATCGGCCAGATGATGCAAAACTTGTCGGGCTGTCCAACCGCCTTCGCGATAGGGAGTGTCAAGCTGTTTGGCAGAAAGCTTGCTAAAAGTTTCACTAATCTTTTGCGGACCCGCTTCGATGGCGGTAATAAATTTTTGAATTTCCTCTGCTGAGTAAGAATCTTTTGGTTGAAATTTTCCAACCGGGTAACGTAACGTTTCGTCAGACATGAATTTCGTCTTCTGTAGGTGCGGGTTTCTTTTTCTTTTTACTACTGCCGCGCACCCGGATATTGACAAATTCAATCAGCAAGGAGAATGCAACGGCAAAGTACATGTAGCCTTTAGGAATATCGTAGTCGAGGCCTTCCAGGAAAAGCATAAAACCAATGAGGATCAAAAATCCAAGCGCCAACACTTCCATGGATGGATGCTTGTGAATAAAGTCACTGATCTTGCCGGAAAACAGCATCATGATACCGATGGAAATAACCACGGCAACAATCATGATCAGTACTTGATCGGTTAGACCAACAGCCGTTAATATAGAGTCGAATGAAAAAATGATATCCAGGAAAATGATCTGAACAATAATGCCTGTAACGTTAGGTTTTACAACGGCTACTGTTTCTATTTCTTCATCACCTTCTATTTCATGACCAATCTCCCGGGTGCTTTTAGCAATCAGGAACATTCCGCCAAACATCATAATCAGATCCCGTCCGCTGAACGCATGATCTGCCATGCCAATCCAATCAACAGCGGTTTTTGAGATAATATCTGAAAGTGAGAATAGTGGTTCCTTAAAAGTGATTACCCAAGTGATCCCTAGCAGCAACAAAATGCGGACAATCATGGCAAGTGCCAAACCAATATTCCGGGTACGAGCCCGCATTTCCACGGGTAGCTTATTGGAGACGATAGAAATGAAAATGACATTGTCGATTCCCAGCACTACTTCAAAAAACGTGAGGGTTAGGAGCGCGAGCCAGGTTTCAGGTTTAAGGAAGATTTCCATGCAGGGCGCCTGTGGGGTTAATGGTTGTCTAAGGTTTAAAAATAGGATAAGTAATGTATTCCTGCAACCCGAATTGCGCTTTTAAGTGCCTGATTTTTAAGTAATAAATTTTTCCTGATCCGTATTAGTACGCAGTGGAATTTAGTCATGATAAAAACAAAAAAGGCCGCCCGAAGGGCGGCTTTGAATAAGGTGAAAATTCTTTTTATCAATGACTTATGATTACTTTCCGGATCAAATTCCCGTTGGGAGCAGACACCTCCAGCATATAGATACCATTCGCGATTTCAGCTGTTGAAATAGTTTTGCTTTTCTCTCCTGCTTTAAACTCTGATGTATGGGCGATCTTTCCAAATGTATCATACAGCACCACTGAAGTCGATTTTTTAACTGCAACCGGTAATTGAACCGTTAAGGTTTGATTAACCGGGTTAGGATGCGTTGTAAATTCTTTTGATTCATCCAAATCATTTCCTGGTTCATCAACATTTGGACTGGCTCTACGAACTAATATGCAAGGGCCTCCAGAGTAGACAAGAGTAATACTTGCTGTTTCTGTACAGCCTCCTGAATTTGTGTAGGTCACTGAGTACGTGCCAAAACTATAAATCCTTACTGTTCTTCCCGTAGGCATAATTAAAGGTGACCAAACATAGTTCGATCCAAGGGGAGCCTGCAGATCGGCATAGCCATAGGAGCAAAGATCATTAAGTTGGTTGATTGATCCTGTACCGCGTGGCTTAACAGTGACTGTAATATCTTTATAATTCCCTGTACAGCCATTCGCTGTGGGCGTAACACGATAGACTACTGTTCCATTTGTGGAAGAGCTTGAATTAGTTAAGGTATGGTAAATAGTACCAGTTGTGTTTGATTCGCCTACCGATGTTCCACTGATGGTAGATGACTTGCTCAATACACTCCAGCTGTAACTTGTATTACTGACACTGGAGGATAATGTAAGATACGCAGATTCTCCAGAACAAATTGTTTTGTTAACGGTGGTAACAACTGGTAAAGGGTTTACAGTTACAGTTACTTGTGCGGTACCCGGACATGCGTTTGTTGTTCCAGTTATAGTATAGGTGGTTGTTGTATTGGCATCACAGTTAACACTCGCTCCGGTCGATGAGGATAACCCACTTGAAGGAGACCAACTATACGAAGAAGCGCCTGATGCTGTTAGGGATATTGTTCCGGTGGGGCATTTAGTACCTGTTGGTGGTGTAATCACAACTATTGGTGTTGGTTTCACTGTTACGATAATAGGAGTACTATTGTATGCAGAACATGTAATGCCATTTTGAGTTGCCGAGGTTAACCTTTTGTAATAAGTGGTTTGTATCAAACCACTCGGAACATTATAGGTAGTTGCGGTTGCTCCGCTAATATTGTTATAGGTTATGTTATCCAATGAGCTTTGCCATTGATAACTGAGCGTTCCGGAGCCGGTTGAAGCAGTAGTTTGAGTGAATGCTACCGGATCACCATTTGGGCAAATGGTTTGATTGGCGGCTACGGATCCTCCTGTAATATTATTGGCATTTACAGTAACTGTAATATCCTTGTAATTTCCGATACAGCCATTAGCTGTAGGTGTAACGCGGTACACAACTGTGCCTGTTGCGCTGGTAGATGAATTAGTGAGAGTATGATTGATCGGGTTTGTGGTGTAGGTTGTTGAGCTTACGGTTACACCTGAGATGGTTGCCCCTTTACTATACACATACCATGAATACGATGTTCCACTAATGTTAGAAGTTAAGGTGACATCGGTAGATTGACCGGAACAAATTGTTTTGTTTGAAGTTGTAACAGTGGGTATTGGATTTACAGTAACTGTAATTGGCATACTTGTGGAGCATGTGTTGTTGTCCGTTGCTGTGACTGTATAAGTTGTTGTTGCGGTAGGATTTGCTATAACTGATGATCCTGTTGTTGAAGATAGTCCCGTTGAGGGTGACCAGATATAAGTAGAAGCACCACTTGCAATTAAACTTATTCCATTGGAACCAGGACATTTTGATGGGGTTGGTGGATTAACTTCTATGATCGGTAAAGAATTAACAGTTACCATAACTGTATTTCTATTTTCAGAACAAGTTATGCTTTGAGGAGGGGATCCGCTAACGCTAAAATTGCTAGTAGTAACTCTTCGATAATAACTTGTTTGTATTAATCCGGAAGGAACATTGTACGTATTTGATGTTGCACCATAAATATTGCTAAAAGTTGTATTATCAATAGAACTTTGCCATTGATATGTTGCTGTGCTTAAGGGAGGATTAATTTCGGTAAAAGCGATCGGATTGCCCCCACTACAAATAATCTGATTATTGCCAATAGATCCCCCAACAACATTAACAATTGCTCCTAGCGTATTGCTGGGGTTGGAACACGATACACCATTAAGCGTACTTATGGCCACACGTCTAAATCCCGTGTTTTGGGTAATATTTGGAGGCGGATTATAGGATGGGTTATTTGCACCACTAATATCAGTCCATGTGCTGTTAATATAATTTTGCCATTGATAGGATAGGGAAATTCCTTCCCCCGGTGAAGTTTCAATAAGTGGATTGAGGTTTCCTCCATTGCATATTAGTTGGTTATAGTTTGAGCCCAACCCCTCGATTGCAATTGTACCTGTAATAACCGGTGGAATAGTGGTTATTGTTAAGGTATTGCTTATTGCATCGCATGGCACAGTATTTAATGAACTTGTAGTAACACGTCTGAAATAGTGGCCTGAATTTGGGGGAGGATTATAAACTGGAGCTAATGCTCCACTAACGTCATAAAATGTATTGTTATTATTTGAGAATTGCCATTTATAGGTCAATGTACCACTTCCTGTTGCAGGGGTACTAACTGTAAATGCAATTGGATCTTGGTTTCCACCATTCGTACAAATTGTTTGATCACCGCTAATGCTTCCACTATTTACGGAATTTACAGCTATCGTTATAGTATTGCTGTTACTTGCGCACGAAAAACCATTTAATGTACTAGTTGCTACTTTTCTGAAATAAGTGGTTTGTGTTACTCCTCCTGGAGGATCGTACCAGTGAATTGTTGCTCCAGGAATATTAGTAAAATTTAAGTTATCAGTTGATATTTGCCATTGATCTGTAAGAGTACCTATACCAGTTGAAGCAACTGGGTCGGTTAAGGTTACGGGATCGCCTCCGTTGCATATTACTTGGTTTGTCGCAATCGTTCCACTTGATACGTAATTCATTGTCACATTTATCCCGTATCCCACCTCACATTCATCGATTTTGAAATACAGCACTCCAGAATATGTTCCAAGTGATGCTGGAATGTTTTCAACCAGTATTGGACTTTCAGGAATAGAAGTATAAGGTACGTCAATAAATCCTCCTGTATTTGCCGCTCCATTCCAATCAATACGATATTGTGTAGCATTTGTATATGAATATGGCATTGATAAAGTGCTTGTTCCAAGACAAACTACATAAGAATTAGTATTTAATGTGATCGTTGGCTGAGTAGTAATATTTACACTTACGGGATAACCTATACTTTCACAACCTGGTGTATTCCTTAAATAAACTAATCCGGTATACATTCCTGAAGTTGCTGGCAAATTACGCAGTAGAATTGTTGGCCCAGGAGGTAAAGTTACCCAGTTTAAATCGGGAATAGTGTTCCAATCTATTCTGTACTGATTGGCAGAACCCGATAATAGGGTATAAGGTATCGGAGCCATATTACCTGAACAAATACTGGGATTGGAGCCAAGTGATATTACTGGTGGAGTACATTGTGAATGACTTATAAAAGTTGTAAAAACCATAATAACAAATAGAAGTATTTGTCTCAAGTAAGTTTTTTTCATAGGAAATCTTATTTTAAGGGTTAATAAAGATAGTATATTCTTGAAGTTTTATTTGTGCAATAGGCAAATGTAAATTCCATTACTCACAGTGTTTACCAATAACAACTTTAACAGTCCGAATGCATTTTCACGTGCATCGGTGGCCCTGTTGAGGGCAGTCTTTGCCGTGTTGTGCGCTGACAAGAATGTCTGTGCCGCTGTAAGTAACGTGTTGAGGGGCGCGAGTTAAGGTTGCTTTGCTATGTTGTAGGCGCTGCCGTACCCTATGCAAAAGCTGATTAAGAGGTAAATGTTGTCACGTTCTTGTCGTGGCCTGTTTCGTGTTTTTTTAGCCATTGTTTTTTTTTGGCAAAAATGAAACGCTTTCTGAAAGGGTGGTTGTGGCATGGGAGTAACTCCCATACAAAAAGGGCTTTTTTAAATTTTTTTTGATTTTTTGAAGGTGATGAAAAAAGGGTTTCTGGGGGATATGGGAAGGGGTGAGGGAATAAAAACGAGATGAAAATTACATTGTCGATTCCCAATACTACCTCAAAAAACGTAAAGGTTAAAAGGGCGAGCCAGGTTTGAGAAAGATTTCCATGCAGGGGCGCCTTCGGTTTTAGTGGTTGTTTGGGATTTAAAAATAGGATAAGTAATGTACTCCTGCAACCCGTACCAATCTTTTAAGTGCTTGATTTTTAAGTAAATAGTTTTTAGAAGGTTGACTTTGTCAGGATTCCTGGAAATACATCAGGTAATAAAAAAGCCACCCGAAGGTGGCTTTCAAATCATGTATTTTATGACTTTATCAATGCTTAACCATCAATTTCCGTATAACCTTATTTCCTTGCGGAGCATCCAGTTGCATCATATAGAGGCCGTTTGCAAAATCGACTGTTGAAATAGTTTTGCTTATTTCTCCCGCTTTGAATACGGACTGATACACAACCCTTCCAAATGCATCGTACAACTCAACTGGAGTAGGTTTACTAACCGCAACTGGTAATTTAATATTTACTTCATGACTTGCCGGGTTAGGATAGACATCGATATACTTTTCAAAGTTCGGATCTTCAATTCCTGTAACCAGTACGGTTGGTAAATTTAATGCTGTGAAATCTCCGGCAGCCTGGTAAACTTCTTTTGTAGTTTGATCCTGTATAAAGGCCACAACAGCAAGATCAGCTAAATCTGTCTGAGTAAGCCCTTGTGGCATCCAGGTCACAGTTTCAGTAAATGAGAGTGCAGTATTATCAACTGGAATACCTGCAGCATTCGGGAGGAATTTTCGCAATACATTGATATTTCCTGAAACATTCTTTTGTACCACAGCAATATACAATACCAGGTTACCCGACACAGGAGCGATTCGATCACCTTGTACGCGAATTGTTAATTCCTGTGAAGAGCCAGGTATTTTCTCTGCCGTTAATGTATAATGCGATGCACTTAATGAGCGCTTCTGTTTAAAATCAGTCCACCAGTCTGAAATAAAACCGAAAGATTCAGTAATGTCCCTATCTCCGTCAATTAATCCAAGCGGCATAGTTTGAGGCGTAACTCCATAGAATGCAACACGAGCGTTATTATCAGCAGAATTCTCTTCGTTAATTGGATCTGCTGCGGGGAAGCTGGTGTGGTATTGAATTTTTACAATTTCAGAATTAGCCAACGCATTGTAATTGTTTTTGCTGGTAGTAATATTTCCACTTCCGGAGCTGTTTGAAAAATGTTCTACTAACATTGTTCTGTTACGCTCTTCAATAACAACATTGTTAAAAGCAAATCCATCGCGCTGATCCCGCTCATCACTAGCAAAAGCAATGCGGAAGCGAACGTTATCGCGATCAGCCACAGGAATTGCATCCAACGAATTTTTACCCGTAATCCAATCGATTTGACCCTGTCCTGTCCAGCCAAATTGATTGAAGCCACCCGGTGCAGAAGATATGGTAGTGTTCGAATACCAATTTACACCCGATGTAGGCGTACCTACAATTCCGGATTTGTCCGGATTAGGAGCAGTAGCAATCCACGTTGCACCGCCATCAGTAGAATATTGAAGAACAGCGCCATCTTTTCCAACATCTGAATCATTCCAATACTGAATGGAAATAACCGGTTTGCCCATAGCTGAAAGATTAAAGCATGGACTGTTTACAAAAGAATTGTCTTTTGCTTTATACGGGCCGGTGGCATTCGTAATCCAGACTTTACCCGCTGTGTTGGAAATACCAGTTTTTCCGACTGGGGCATTAAACTCCCAGGTTGTTGAGTCAGATCTGTCTTCTTCAATCCATAAACCTGAACCGTCATCAATACCAGACATTATATATGGGGCAGTAAGTTTCTCTAAAATTGCAACCTGACGCCTTACTGTGTCCGCACAAGCGCCAACATCATCTGCTGTTCTTGAAATAAGCTGAACATCATATCGATTCGCAGATCCACTCACAAAAGAAAATTTATGTGCAGGTTGACCATAGGTACCGGAAGTTGCGCCACTGTGTAAATCGGCACCGGCAATTGGTTCCGTAAGTGTTTTATTAGGAAGCAGAAATCCGTCATCAAAATTCCATTGAGCGGTCGCGATTGGAATATTTGAACTGATTGTGAACCGTGTAAAGTCGGCCTGACAAACATCGGCATAATTGAAATCCGCTCTTGGATAAGCGCCAACAACCTGAATATCTTCTGTACTGTCGCGGCAAACTTTCAGAGCACCTGGTCCATTCTGAACAATAAGCCTTATCAGATACGATGTTTGCGTTGCACCTTGTGACAATCCCGGGAATTCATGCTGGATAGTTTGATTTCCAGTCCCGCTTCGCACGGAATCACCCAATACCCATTTCCAGGTATAATTATCAACATCAGGATCTGCTGAAAGCGTTGCAGCATCACCATCACAAACTGGTTGCGCATCGAAGTGTGCAAGCGGTGCACTGACCTTACTTATCGTATAAGTCGCTGTAGTAAGACATTGAGAAACTCCGGATTTATATTCATAGCGGATCGTGTAGTTGTTACCAATAGGGAGGAATGTTGAGCTATACGAACTCGAGCTGCTTAACCCGCGTTGTGAACCATTTTCAAAAAACTGTCCGCCTGCCGGACCAAACGTTATTTCGAAAGGCTGTGCATTTGAACAGAACTTCTCTCCATTGGTAATACCACCAATTGTAACAGGTACTAATGGTGAAACTGAAAATAATCGTGTTGACGAGGCTGTACATCCAATTGCATCGGTAACAATATAATTTACATTGAATGAAGCATCACTAACGCGACTTGCACCTTTGAGAACCGCACTGTCATAAGCAGCACTTGGGTCAAATGTGAACGTACTTCCGGGGATAGTACGTGTATAGTTTAAGCTGATATACTCTATTTCGTAACGAACTGAGGAGCTTGAGTTACCCTGAAGTGGTACATTAGCAGCATCGTAACAAAAATTGGTATTACCGATCGGGCTATTGGTAATAGTATTCACGACTACAGAAGTGGGTTTCGGCCGCACAACAAAACTTCTTGTTATTGGGTATGCACAACCCTGACTGTTTGTGTATGTAGCGGTAACAACAATAGTTTGTGGCGAAGTTGACCCCAACGCCTGCTGATCAAAAGCCGTTTTCGGTGTAAATGTTCCAACCCCACTTCCATTATCGGCAACACCAAAGCCACTGAATGTTACGCCTGAGGTAATTGTTGCACCTACAGCCGTAGTGCCAAGTGTGATACTGAAGCTGGCGCCTTCATAACAAAATTCGGTTGAAGCTGCCGGAACTGCCGATCGAAATACTACAGGATCGGAAGGATAGATTGTTGTTTGCCGGACCTGACTTCCGGTACATGAACCAAAGGCTGTTGTGCCCATAGTTCCGGGATCAACTGAGTATTTTATCCAGCGCGTCACAGATGAGGCTGCTCCTCCAAATGAAATCTGTGGATTAAATTCACCGAGGCCTGGCGCAATTCCTTCTGTTACATCTTTAATACCATCGGTAAGGTTATCAGTGTAGGATGCAGCTGCACCGGTACTGCTAATCTCAAATGATCCACCGGGTTTGTTCCCGGTAAGAGTATTGAGTGTATTGATATTACAATAGCCGGGGAGTAAGCCAGAAAAGGATACAACAGGAACTGGATTTACCGTAACAAATTCACCGCGGTATTCGATAGCGGCAACAGTACCCGTATTATATATATAACCTCGATCTTGTCCGGGAGCAATTGAATAAGGAGATGTAAAGGATGGACTGGCGAATTCGAGAAATACTGCTACGTAAGCATACGTACAGGTTGCACAGGCACCATTGGTTCCGCCACCGGCAGGATATGCTTGTTCTGTTTGCAACGCACTTGGGTAAAAGTATCCTCCGTTTACACTATTATTATCTCCGTAATAAGTTTCATATTCATTTCGAATGATACCGGTCCATGTTGTCTTGAGGGGAGAGTATCCATAGTTTGTTACGTAAGTACTATTCCACGTATTAATGTAGTTCTGAATTTCTGTTTCCATAGCCGGGGATAGGGTTAATGGAACAGGATTTTCTGTATTACAATACTCTTCATCCAAATTTGGGAATACATCGTACGGAGTAGTTACATCAAAATTCTGCGATACAGATTTTGAGCAGCCGTTTGTAAGCGTGGCTGTATACGTAACTGGCCATGAACCAATACCGGCAAGTTCCGGATCAAATTGATACTTCGAAGGTAATTCAACAACTCCCACACCGGTAAATACACCGTTGATTGGACTGCCCGCCAGATCTACCGGGTTATTGTTTGTGGTATAGGTGAATGTTCCGGGTTGGGTAATAATTACATTCTGAGAAATATTTTTTGCCTCAACCTGTTTTGTAGCGGGAAGTGATGCGCAACCATTACCATCCGTAACGGTAACTTGGTAGTTGTAGGTTTGATTGGTTGCACCCGGATCAGGAAGTACATGATTCGGATTCGAAACTGCAGTCGGAGCCCCAGGACCTGTCCAAGCATACGAATAAGAACCTGTTCCACCGGTTGCTGTAGGAGAACCTCCTAACGTAACACTTGTGCCTGGGCAAACTGCGTTCACGCCAATCAGGTTTGATCCGGCACTTGCGACCGGAAGTGCGGTAACGGTAATGGTTATTGCAGCAGCGAGACTTTCGCAGCCATCCACTTGGGTTGCATAGCGCGTATAAGGTTCCTGGTGTAGGACTTGCACCGATCAACTGGGCTACTGTTCTTGAGTTTGCATTAATAATGTTAACATTGGTTAATGCAGCATCATTATACCAGTTAAAGGTTTCAGCAGGTGCATCCGGATCAGATGCAGTAATGTTTGTTGCTGCAAAATTCGCGTTCACACAATATGATGGACTTAGCCCGGGAGCTATGGTTGGAGCCGCTGGAACTGTGCCACCATTTAATGTAGCGATTGTTGTTGAAGCTTCTGCCAGTCCAAGAATAGTTAAATCAGTTGCTGCTAGAACTTGTATATGAGCAGGAGGGGCCATCGAACCATCCCTTGAAACTTTAAGACCAGAAATTGTAATAATATCCATCTCATTTCTGGCAGTACCATCAAATGCAATAGACAAGGTTGCCTGGGTAAACGTTATGGAAGTTATGGTTATGGTTTGAATGTCACCGGATGCTGCAGTAGCGGTAACGCCAGTTGTTCCTGGACTAAAAATGTAACCTGTTTTATCAAAACCTAATATAAATGTATATGTGCCATTGTCAGTTGCTTGAAAATTGTTACTGCCGGCTTCTGTAAGCACGATATCTCCCAGTGCAGTAAATTGATTAACGCATGTGCCAACCGTAGGGGCGGTTATGGTTACTCCCGCAGCAGTTGTAAAATTCCAATTGCCCGCAACAGTTCCGGCAAAATCATTAACTCCACCCGCGGCAGGGCTAACGTTTCCAGTAGAGTCTGTAAATACTTTATTTCCGATTAATATGTCATACACGGTTGATAGCTCATTCAACCCGCCAGCAGGAGTAAGGGTTGCGCTGCTTCCTGAGATTACAATAGCACCTGATCCACGGGTCATAGATTGCGTTGATCCGGTTGCAGGATCAAAATCGATATCATCTTCAGAACCTGAAGCTGTAGTATGCGAAGTATAAATTTTTTCATTAAAGACGGCTGTAAAAACCTGTTCGGTAGAAATACCTGTAGCACCATCTAGGGGTATAAGTGCAGACGCAATGAGAACCGGAGGTCCTGGGACTGCGGTAATTGCTGTACCCGCAGACCATGTTGTTCCTTTACGGGTGAAAACTTTAAAAGTATAGATCAAACCAGTTGTAAGGTTTGTGGTTTGAAAACCACCAGCACCCGGATTTGTAACGCTCTTAAAAACAACTTTACCTCCATCGAATGCTGTGCCACCACCACTGAAGTTTGGTACAGGTGTATAAGCTGAACCGTTTCCGGTAGGTGCAACGGTGATCGTTGCTGGTACACTGGCAGTTCCTTGTTTGGCTACAATCATGATTTCATCAAAACAAGTAGGATCTGTCCAGTATAGATTAGCGGTTGTATTTGCGTCAGAGATTTTTAAAGCTGTAACATCTATAGGGCTACAAAGTGTCAGTGCTGATTCAGCGTCAACTCCAGAAGCATTCAGAGATGCATCACGTGCAACGGAATAAATGTGATACGTTGTGTTAACGGTAAGTCCGCTTATTGCTTGATCAAGATCAACACCTGCAGTAGCAGGAGCACTCCCTGATTTAAACGCTGCTGTGCCTCCATCATTCTGGCCGGCCAGTACCTGTGCTTGACTTGGCGGTGTAGCGCTTGTTGTTACAACATAAAATACGGTAGCATTTTCATCGATGTTTGTTCTCAGTGAAAAAGAATTGGCTGCAATGTTAATGATCGAGGATGAGTTAATAGTAGGATTGGTCGAGTCGGTTGCAATAGCACTCTTTGCGTCTACCGTTGAGGCATTGTTTAGCGCATCCCGTGCAACGGAGTAAACGTGATACGTTGTACCTGTAGTAAGTCCTGTGATAAGCTGATCTAAATCTACAGCAGCAGTTGCTGATGCGCTGCCGGAAAATAAAGCTGCAGCACCTGTATGATTTTGTCCGGCAAGAACCTGGGCTGCACTTGGTACGGTTGCACTGGCTGTAACTACATAAAATACAGTTGAGTTTTTATTGGCGTTTACACGCAACGTAAATCGATCGCCAAGGGTGTTATTAATAATAGAGGATGCTGTTATAGTCGGGGCAGTAGCATCAAATGTTACGGAGTTATCGGTGTTCGTGCTGACAACGTTCTGGCGACCCGCTGGAGCTACAGTTGCAGTTGCAGCGTTTGCAGGGATAGAAATAATTACTGTTCCCGGTCCGGTCATGCCACTAACAGTAACTGTGTAGACAGACGTTCCTCCCGCAACAACCGCTGTGGTCGCACCGGCAGTACCGCTGATTGTTACATCGGCTGCTACATCACCAAAGCCTGTAACAGCTTCTGAAAATGTCGCCTGAAATACAACCGGAGTTACATTGGTTGGATCAGCTTGCCCTCCATTCTGAGTAATAACAACGTTAACGGTTTGCGCGAATGATGCAGTAGCTCCCAAGCTAAGCGCAAGAATGAAAAGTGATAAGAATTTCTTTTTTAAATTCAGTAAAGAGTGTTGCATAGATGCAAATTTTAATTCGTTAAGTCGCCAGATTTATCTGTCTTGATTAAGATAGGAGTAGAGTAAGTTCCAATTGTACTAGTTCCGCAAATCAGGAGACCTTTATCTTCCATTTCAATTATTGAAACAACATCTTCATTTCCCGAGCCACCAAAGGTTTTAACCCATTCTGCGTTTCCATTGAAATCAAGTTTGATTAAGAAAATGTCTTTCAATCCTTCTCCGAGCTGGGGATTACTTTCATAAGTGCCCGCAACTATAAATCCTCCGTCATGGGTGGATGCAATAGCTTCTCCAGCATCGATAATCTGACTTTCTATTTTATCAATAGAAACTCTACCTGCAGATAGGATAGCATCGAAGTACTTTATTGTTGCAGGAATTATTGTACCAGCAGCATCAGTTCTGCAGAAGAAAATATTAGATTGAGAACCATCCGTTGCTTGACTGTAGGTACCCACCACACCGAAACCAAACGCAGCATTGCTTGCGGGTTGGATGTCTTTTATTTTATAGAGTTGATCAGTGGTCTCTCCGTAAAGGCTGTAATTAACAAATACAGCATTATTTTGTACTACCGGTACGCTTACGTATGAAAACGTTAAATCACCTTGAATGCGATCAATGGAAGATGCCCAATAAATCTTTTCATTATAGAAATGCACTGATCTCGCATTATGATAGTTGCTGGTTATAAGATTGTACAGACGAACAGAATCTCGTTCAAGATCGCTGTCAAGCGCGAATACAAAAGGCTTTAAAGGAACTTGTAATTGACCCTCTACACCTTCGCGATATGATCCCAGGAAAAATACTCGTCCATCGCTAGCGACCGTTACTGATTCTCCGTAATAGTCTGCAATGTAAGGATTGGCGCCTCCGGTTTCGCCAGACAGCGTTCTGTATTTAGGATTACTAAAATTCTCGTCAAGAATAATTATCCGGGCCGATGCAACTTCGATATTTTCCACAAGGGGTGAGGAAGGGTTAGTATTTATACTGTCGCCAATAATTATGTAACCTTCCGAAAAGTGCTTAAGTGATTTTCCTGTAGCGTCTCCAAAAGCTATAAAATCAGAATTGCGGTTCCCTTTTAAATCTGTCTTAAAAATCACTGTTGCTACTGAATCTTCTGTTACCTGCATATTGCCCAGAATAACGAATCCATCCTGTACAACCTCAAGATCAGAAGCAACAATGCTGTTGGGGCCTTCGTAAATTTTAATAAAGGTACTCCTGGCCGACATGGGAGCGTCTTCCAGGTTATTACATGTGCACAGTGTTAAAGAAATTATACACAATACGAATCGGGAGAAAAGTCTCATTTTCTTCTGTGGAGTTTTTTAGGTTTGAAAATATTTTGCACATAGGATCCTGTCACTACAACGGAGGTAAGTTTATAAACAGAATCAGCATAACCTTGCTCTAATGCGTATTGAGAATTTTTGAATGATGTTTCTTTTGAACTCACCTGGGTTAAGCCATAAATAAATCTTGCTTCCGCTACAAAGTAGCCTCCTGCCATTCTAAGCTTAACACCGGCCGCCCCAATAACACTCACATTCATATTGTTTCGTTGCGGCTTAAAGTCATAAGTTTTTTCTTCGATGGATGTTTCATTTTCGCGGGACCGTAGGGAAGTAATTTTTGATCCGAATAAGTAATCAACTGAAACACCTGCTGCCACATACGGATTAATCTTCTTCTCCAAAAACTTATATTCTACCGTTATGGGTAACGATAACCAGGTCTGGTTTTCGGTTCCTTCAAATCTATTAATCAGGTTCTCGGTATCACTGTTGCCGCGATCAACCTCCATGTTCAATTGAAATTTCTTTTGCTGAAAGAGAAGATCTCCATGAAGTGTTAATACTTTGTTTATGGGAAGATCTGCTGTAGCGCCAAATTGGAATCCTATCAGGAACTTATATTCACTTCCTTCTGAAAGCTCAACGGCTGAAGCTGTTTCGACTACATTTGGCCTGGAAGCATTAACACCCAGTTTAGCACCGATACGATAAATAGGTGTTGTCCTGAAGGTACGGTACAGGGCTACAAATTCAGCCGGGTCAACCGCATCATTTATTTGAAAATAGTGATCGGTATTTAGGATATTAAGCATGGCTTCATCTGCTTTTTCCGGCTCTTCGAGGTAGATGTAGCTAAGGCAGAGAATTTTATAAGCTTCTACTTGTTCCTGATTGTTCATTTTAGAAATGATGTCATCACTCAATTGTGCAGGGATTTCATGGAGCCTTCCTTGTTCATACGTAGCTCTGGCTAACCTCAAAGTCTGCGCGGGAGTCGGCCCTGTTTGAGCAAATGAGCAGTAAGAAATTAATAGAAGTAGTAGTGGTAAAAGTCTTCTCATCGAACCGGTTTATTTAATGTTTGAACAGGTGTTTTCTTTCGGCATTGTTTTCAAATCACCAACGTGCGTAGTCCATTCTTCATCGGTCATATTACGTTTGATATATCCGGAACAAAGAATGTTTGACATAGTGGTAATTTTTGTTGGGTATGCCCAGATACTTTCCTCATTCGCGATACCCATCTCATCAGCCGTTGCACTGCGCTTGATAACCTGACGTGAGCTTTGTAAGCCAACCATAAGCTGTTCATCATTCGGGGTGAAGGCAATTGTCCACACCCAGTCACCATGACCTTTCAATTGAATGGGTTGAACATTAAGCTTATTTAAATTCCACAACCGAACACTCTTATCTTTACTTGCTGAAGCAAAGAAACTTGCTGAATGGTTGTATTTGATTTGCTCAATCGGTCCTTCGTGACCGGGAAGAGTCTTAACAACGGAATTGCTTAGCGAACTCACGATTCTTAGTAAACCATCTGTATCACCGGTAATTAATTGTTCGGCTTTTGGATGCCAGCTTACTGCTGTCAAATGTGTATTCGCGCGCGTTCTCAGGTTAATTTCTGTAACCTTATAATTATTAGTAAGATCCCAGATATATAGAATACCATTTTCCCCTGCACCTGCCAGCTTCTTACCATCCCAGCTCAGATCAATCGAATTGATTTTAACCGGTGGCTTGATAACTTCTTTTGCTGTATTGAGATCTGAATATTTGATACTTCTGCCAGCGTTATCCCGAACATAAACACCTTTTCCATCCGGTGTAAAGTGAACGTTCTCAACTGAATTAGTAAAGCCGTAAACTTTTTTAGGCGCAGACATATTCTTAAGATCATACACGTTGATGAAATTATTTTGCTCATCCGGTGTATATAAGCCTGCTGCAACTAATGTAGTTTCTGACGGGTCTACATCCATAGAGTAAACCTGGTAGTTTGGATTGCCCACTTTATCGACAAGCACTTCTGCAGGCCATTGCCCATCATTATGCTTCCATTTAATGATTTTACCATCGCTGCCTCCGGAATAGATGTTATCATCTTTAGCCAACGTAATTAACGCGCGAGCTGCACCTAATTCGTGACCAATAAGACTTTTCGTTAAGCCGTGGTCGCGTGTGCGGAGTGCTGTCAGTAAACCATTGTAGATATCGTCATCGTATTCTTCACCTTTATATTCGGTGTTGAAAAGATAAGCTTGCTGGGCGAGAAGCGATTGTAAATCAGGTTCGCTGCTAAGCTCTTTAGATTTAAGGGCCATAGCTTTTGCCTGAGAAAGGTAGCTTCTGCGGGTAGCATCTGCACGGGCAATGTTCGCCCGGTTAGCATTTTCCTTTGCTAATTTCTCCTGTTCAAGAGCTGCTCTTTCGTTCTTTTCAGCAAAACCTTTTTGCCGTTGAGCTTCCGCCTCCTGTTCTATTGCCCGTTGCTCATTTTGTTGCGCTATAACTTTCTGGGCTTCAGCATCTTTTCGGGCAGCTTCTGCCGCCACCCGTAGAATATCAGCCTGTCTTTTTTGTTCTAAGGCAATTTTCGTTTGCTCAGTTGCAATCTTTTCAGATGCAAGCGCTCTAGTCTCGTTTGCTTCGGCTGCCTTACGTTGATCATCGGCTTCCAGCTTTTGAACAAAGGCAAAAATCAGGAACATGATAGAGATAACAGTTGCTGTTGCAAGTACAAGCGCAGTTCTTCTTGCGCGTTGTAACTTACGTTTCTGTTCCAGCTCTTTAATACGCTGCTCGGTCTCGAATTCTTTTTTCGAGTATTCAAGAAATACGAGTGTACGCTCAAATGCTGGATGATAGCGCTGACCCCAAACCAATGTTGGCTTGTGTTTTGACTGCCAGTTAAGTGCAAGTTGTAAATCCGGTGGTCTCCAAAGGCCGGCTTTGCCTACCTGGTACATACTTGCTGCTTCGGCTAATCGGATATACATCTGCACAGCTTCCGCTTCATCGTCAACCCAGTTTTTCAACCGGACCCAGATACGCATCAAGCTTTCGTGCGAGATATCAACCATCGATTTCGATGACATTGGTGTTCCGAAAGCAGGTGTTAATAATGAACGGCCTGGCTCACGGAATTTTTCAATAACATCGATAACTTCTTCTTCCGAGCAATCGGCAATCGCAGCGATTTCATTCAACCGTGTTGGACGTCTGATACCAAAGTTCTCACCTCGTTTTTCGGTGATTGCTTTAAATAGAATTTCACAGATTCGCTTTTGATCATCGGTAAGCTCATCGAATGCTTCGTTCGCGTGCATCGACAAAGCTTCGGCCATTGTACCAATTGCCTCGTAGTGCTTGAGATCAACTTGCTCTTCTTCATAATCACGATAAAGCGACCAGTAACTCCAGGTACGCATCAACGCGTGCTGAAGAATCGGAAGCTGATCCGGGTTATCACCCAAGTCATTTAATAATTGCTGAACAAGGCGGGGTGTGATTTTCGCACCGCCTACGGCTACTGGCCCTTCAATTGCTCTGCGTTTTTGTTCGCGGGTTAATTGCGGAATCAGGTAGTGACTATCGTTGATCTTTCTTGTTAATTCAGGAAACTGTGCGCAATCACCGATAAAATCGGAACGCATGGTGATTGCTACATAAATCGGAGAGTCCGGATAATTAATGGCTTCGATCAACAGGTTAACGAAGGCCAATGTTTCGTTAACAGAGTTAGGATCGGTGCTGTCTTTGAAGCGGAACAATTCTTCAAACTGATCGACCAGTATCAAATAGTTTACATCGCCTGATCTTCTGGATTGCTCAACCGCTTCAACAAGTCCGAGGGAGCTGCTTCGCAGAAGTGTTGAGAAAATCGTGCGCTTGATTTTCTTTTCTTCCGGATCGGCATCCAAGTATTCCTTGTTGTTTTTCAGCAGCGATTCTGCGAGGTTATCAATCGGGCCTGCACCGGGCCGTGTCACCACAACCTCCCAGTTAGGGCTGGCATCGGTTAAGAAACCACCGTACAGGATTGGAAGTACTCCGCAATAGATAAACGAAGACTTACCGCTACCGCTGGGTCCGATAACACCCACGAACCGGCTTTTCGAAAGCTTGAGGAGAACCTCATCACTTTGTCCTTCGCGACCAAAGAACAAATGACTTTCTTCAATTTTGAATGGACGTAACCCGGGGAAGGGGTTTAAGGTTGATACCTTTTCGTCAACTTGTTGTGCCATAATGTTAAGCGTTAAATTCTGCTAATAATGATGTTATAGATTTTTCTGAATCTCTCAGATCACTCTCCACAATTCGAACATTCTGATTTTTAAAGGCTTCCAGGTTAACTGCTGAACCAGGTGCGGTGAAAACTGCTTTGCCTTTGATCGGTTTCTTACGCCCGAAACCGGGAGCTTTCAATAAGTCCAGCACTTTCATACGAACCCACTGATCGTTTACTTTTCCTTTGTAAATAATGGCTGCATCAAAATTTCTTAAATTATCAATATGCTTTTGACGTAAGTCAAGCAGTTCGCCTTCAAAATCAGGAACGAGAACTTTGTAACCTGATTTTTGAATTGCATCGATCAACGGTTTTACATCGTTGTGGTCAATGCGATCATGCACGAGATAAATCGATTTTCCACCTGTTTCGTCAAGTGCTTTTTTCTCATGCGTATCAAGAAGCTCTTCACGGACAATGTTTTTGAAATCTTCCAACGGTGTTTGAAGAATCTCCGCGCCTTCCTGGGCATCGGTATCACGTTTAATGTTGTCGATAAATGCTTTCTGACGTTCACTCGCGTTGTTCAGCGTAGGGGAGATCCAGATCAACCGTGAGAACTGATCTTTACCAACCTTCTGACTTTTTTCTGCTGCAAATTTATTTTGCAAATCAACGATTGAACGATCCGCGCCTTCCGGAATTTCTCCATACGCACTTCCAATCAGGTGAATGGAAAGACTTGCATCTTCTATATCCCTGCGAACGATCTTTTCAAGGTCACTGGCAAAGCCTGGAAGCGTTTGATTTGGCAATACAATGTATCCGTGACGCTGAAGCTCGCGCTTGATGATGTTACGCTGTACGGAAAGATCGTGTCCGGTTTCTGCGAGGTAGATGGTTTTGCGTTTGTAGATGTTTTTAACTTCTGTTTTAGCAGCGCCATCTTTCAATTGAACGAGGGTATCGAAAATATCATACGCTAAGTCAACCATCTTCATCCAGTATTGACGTTCCGCTTCGTTGCTGAAATAATCGGTGTACTCACGCACTTCACCTGATTCCGTATCGAGCTGATACATTTCATATCCAATCAGCTCGCGCAAGCGCGGAGGCTGTTCCATCAGTGAAAGTGGAGATTTAAAAACCTTGAACACCCGGTTACGGCTTCTGCCTGAAGCTTCAATGGTTTTGTAGAATGTTTCGAGATTATCCAGGCACTGACCAGACTTAATAAAATCCTGTGACAGGATGCTTACTGTTACAGCAGCATTGTCAAGCTTGGGTGAAGCCATGCTATCAAACTCACTCTTCAGCAAGATTTTTGGTTTCTCGCCAAGAACTTGCGTAAGCATAAGCTCGAGGAATTTTTTAAACTGTGTTACCCAACCGGCTTGTCCGCCCTGACTTTTTTCATTGTCGCGGTCAGCAAATAACACAAGTACATCTACTTCAAAATTCATTCGTTCTAGGGTTAAAGTTCAGGGTTCAACACGCTTGTTTTAACCTGCGTGTTGTTAATATTTCTAATAATTCCTTCTACCAGTTCGTGATGGTTAGCCATTACGAAATAGAAGTCGGCAAGATTAATTTTAAATACGATCGAGCGTTCAGTGGCTTCAATGCCTTTGGCGGTAGTAACTTGTCCGTTCTGGAAGATGTCACCATAAACACTACCTGCTTTCAAGGTTCGAATAACAGTGTCTTCATCTTTTAACTTAACTTCTCCAAGTGCTACTATAATGATAGGCATTCCTTGTTCTTTCGCATCGAAGGTTACTTTCTGACCTGCGTTAAGGTCAATTGGAGAGATCTTGTCGAAAAGATCCGCTAACAAAACACCGTTGATATTCTTAAATTCAGGAAGTTGTTTCAGAAACAACACCATTTCAATGCCAAGGAAAAATCCGTCATCCAAACCGTCAATCATTTGGTTGTTTTCGATGGATGAATCAAGGAATTTCTTATCACGCAACGGCAAACGTTCGGAGATTACTTTGTAAACGTTCTTATCTTTATTAAAGATTACCCACGCAGCAGTTTCCTGCAACATCTTATCCTGGTTAAACATTTGTGCAATCAATCCGCGGCTAACGCGGAAATCTTTCAGGTATGCAGAAACATACACCGCACAAACTTTTGTCCAGCGATTGTTCATGTTAAAATCACGGTTCAGGATATAGTTGATTACCTGAATCGGGTTATAGCTTTCGCGTGGAAAATAAATCTGAAGTTGTTCAAGCTTTTGTTCCACTGGAATATCATCGAACAACGGGAAAAGTTTCGGCTTAAGATCTTTCTCCACGAATAAATCCATCAGCTCAAGTGCATAGGCTATACCATTCGGATCTCCGGATTCAATGTTCTCACGAACAAGTTGTACTGCTTCAGGATCGTACAGGATTGAAAGCAACATGGTAACGTGATCGAAGTTTGAACGAATCTCTTCCCGAATTGCATCGCGAAGCAAGGCATATTCTGGTTCGTCCGGTAATTCGTTTAATGCAGCAAGATTCCAGATTGTTTTGCCAAGCTCGGTTTCCAGAAGATCCGTTACTTCTTGCGCCTGGCGACCACTGGCTCTATAATTAATGTATCGAAGGGAGTATAAAATTTGTTTTACAATTCGCTTATCAGGGTAGTCGGCTTTCTTCCAAAGCAATGCGAGTGCTTCATCGCCACCAATGCGACCCATGATCTGCACAATGCGTAACATAACAAGATCAGTCTGTCCTGATTTATGGAAAGAAGTTTCCAGCACAGGCAAGGCAGCCGATCCGGCTTCAATCAGCGCAGCGGCTGCATCATGTCCATAGGATGGAGAGGAGAGTAATTCTACCAGAACTGACCAAGTCTCAGGGCGTTTTACTTTACGCGCGGTGATCAATGCTTCGTGACGAACCTGTACGCTTGCGTCACGCAATAATTCAAGTAGAATAAAAATTGTACGCTGACTTATAAGTTTACGAAGCAGCTTTGCAGCAAGGATACGATCGGCAGGCTTTACCGATTTGCTAAGCTTCATCAGCTTATCGGGCGAGATTGAAAGCAGGTCACTGTCTTCAGCTTCACCTTGAGCGGTTTTCGCCAGATTTCTGATTTCGGGATTTTTTACTGTCTCTTTATCAATACCCAGTTCCTGGATCTTTTCAACCGCAAATGATTTAACTTTTGGATATTCGCTGTCGGTTAAGCGCATCACTGCATTTTCAAAAAGCGTGGGCTCGAGTTTCTCCATCAACTTGAGGCCATAGATTACTTTATCTTCGACTGAGCTATTGATTTCTTTTTCAAGCACTTTATCTACTGTGTACTCGCGGTCGATTTTATGGTCAACCTTAGCTTTATTTTTAATGAGGGTTGTTTGAAGTGTTTCGCGGTAAATAGCGTAGAGCTTACTAGCTACAAAGTACCATCCCAACATAAGTGGAATAGCGAAAACCGTCATGTAGATTAAATCTACGAGGTTGAATTTCTGAATCATCAGGATCAATCCACCGGCTATGAGCGTTGCTAAACCTGTTATAACACCTTCCAGCTTAGTTTGAACGTCAAGCTTGATATTGGTTTCAATAGGAAGGAGGTACAGCTTAAAAGAAGGTTCGTCCAAGGATTCTTTAACTGAGAGTACAAACAACTTGCTCATGGCGATCATAATAAAGAATATGATGAACGATGAGCTTTCTGTCGTATACCCGAAAGAGAGTCCGATGACCAAGGCAACAACGGTAAACAATCCGATCAGGATCGGGTTAACCAGTACCGAAGTTTTAAGGCCATAATCGGCAATAACTTTATCGGCAGCAAAGGTTTGAAACAGGAAGCTGAAAATCACAACCGTTGCTTCAAAGTACGAAAGGAAAGAAGGGAGTGCATCAGGACCTTTATCGCTAAAAAACTGCACCGATGCATTCAAAAAGGAATAATCAACGAAGGTCAGCGCCACCATCGAAGCGATGATAAACAACGACAAAAAGAGTACATACTTGTTGCCAAAGAACGAGCCTACCGTAAGCTTTTGATTAAGCTCTTTTTCTTTCTTTAGCGACCAGCTTTCATCTGCAAAGCGGTTGGAGAGTACTATAAAAAGGATCGTGAAAATAATAATCCCTACAAGACTGATGGTAAACAAGTTTTCAATGTCAAATCCTTTGATTTTAAGAACAAGCGGGATCGTGAAAAAGGAGATCAATGAAGCAAGCAAGGCTCCTTGGTCAACACTTCCTAAAAGGCGCTTTGACTGCTTAACGTTAAATAAGCGGTTAAATGTGCCCCAGAAAACCAATAAAATAACAAGGGTAAAGGGGGCTATTTGAGCATAGGCGAAGAAGCGAAGACTTCTTTCATCCAGATCAAAGTATGTGTGACCAAATTCAATAAAAGCTGCAATCAGAGTGATAGTTGAAAGACTTAGAATAGCCAGGATTCTAAATGGTATTCTCCTTTGAAGAAAGTTATATGCAAGGGTAGCAAACAAGCCAAAGATTCCGGATAGCACGAATGCCTCAGGCAGTTTTTGACTACCATCCGGGAGACCAAGGAATTGGGTTTGGGCGGCTACGCTAAAAGTCGCCAGAAAAGCTCCCATGAAGAAGCTCATAATTAGCAATAACCCCACACGACCTGTCTCGCCTTCCTGGATGGAGAAGACTCGTTTTAGTAGACTGTCCTTCATAGATTTCGGCAAATGAACTTAAAAATCGATATAAATAAGAATATTTCCTACAGGCTGCAAAAAATTCACAATTAGTTGTTTTAAGCCTATTTAATTAAAGTTTTACTTTAACATTATGGGAGTAAGATTCTAAGGGATTTAAAATTGTTGCGGTGCGGAAACCGCAACTCGTTTTTCAACGGAGACAACTATTTAATTGAATTCTAATTTGGGAAGATTTGGTGAATAGAATTGACAACATTTTGAGACGATTCTACCTGAGAATTAGCCCCGTCCGGGAAGTAATAATGAGCTATCTCCATAACTCAAAAAGCGGTACCCTTGTAAGAGAGCCTGGCTGTAAACTTCTTTCCAGTCCTTGCCAATAAAAGCGGCCACCAGAAGCATCAGCGTTGAGCCGGGCTGGTGAAAATTTGTAATCAACCCTTGGCAAATCTTGAACGTGTAGCCGGGGTAGATAAATATTGATGTGGTGCCCGATAACGTATCGATTTTTCTCAAATCAAGGTATGCTCTAACCGCTCCGAGCGCTTCGCTTGCAGGTAACAAGTCAGGTAAGGTGTAGGGATCGTGTTGAGTAATGGTAAAACCGGCTTCCGGATTTTTTAAAAGCTGAACGCCAAACCAATATAAACTTTCCAGGCTGCGCATGGAAGTTGTACCAACTGCAATAATTTTCCCTTGGCTATTTATCAGATTGTCAATGGTTTGCCTGCTTATTGTCACTTGTTCGTAATGCATGGCATGGTGAAGGGCATTTTCGACTTTCACTGGCTGAAAAGTTCCTGCACTTACATGAAGCGTAACAAAGTCGTGCTCAATTCCTTTTTGCTTGAGTGCTTTGAAGACTTCATCTGTAAAGTGAAGCCCGGCTGTTGGTGCGGCAACTGCTCCTTCATGATGAGAATAAATGGTTTGATAACGGGTTAGATCTGCTTTTTCTGCAGATCGTTTAATGTATGGAGGTAAGGGGGTCGTTCCTGCTGCTGTTATGATTTCCGAAAAAGTTCTATCGCCTGCCCAGGTAAATTCTACAGTGCTTTCAGATCGACTTGTTAATGAGGCTGTTAGAATTGCATCCTCAATTTTTTTGGATAGAATTTGACCTTCCTTCCAACGCTTGACATTACCAATTGTGCATTGCCAACGGCAGGTATTTTTGGCCAGCATAGCTTTCGCAAGAAGTCTTTCAGGGGCAACTGGATTCAATAAAAAGATTTCTATTTCAGCGCCTGAATCCTTTTGAAAATGCAGCCGGGCCGGGATAACTTTTGTGTCGTTAAAAACAAGCAGGGATTTTTCAGGAGTGAAATCGGCCAGGTTCTTAAATATGCTGTGCTCGATTTTACCGTGTTTGTACACGAGTATTTTAGATTCATCCCGTTTGGCAAGCGGCTGAAAAGCAATCCTGTCTTCGGGCAAATGATAGGTATACTCCTGAATATCAATGAATTCCTGCATGACTTTCTGAAAGGCTCCGCAAAGTTAACCCCGAAAATTATTTATTTAATTTAGAGCCAATATCCATCGCATGGCATTACGGGCTTCGGTCACTAAAAAAGTATTTGAATTCAATTTTGTTGCGCGTACTTCCCGTGGCAGAATGAAAGAACGTACGTCCTGGTTTATCAAACTTTGGGATGAACATAATCCTTCTGTTTTCGGACTTGGAGAATGTGCACCATTGCCGGGATTAAGCATCGATGATAAGCCTGATTTTGAATCCATTCTAATTCAGGTAGCAGAAAATGTATCATCCTTAAAGATTAACAGTTCAACCTTACTCAAGGATGCAGCTGTGTTGGTTCAGTCCGGATATTCTTCCATTCTTTTTGGATTGGAAACAGCACTGCTGGATTTACGAAATGGCGGTAAGCGCATAATTTTTGATAACAGTTTTCTCACTTCGAAGCCTATCCCGATTAATGGACTGGTCTGGATGGGTGATCTTGACCAGATGCTACAGCAAGCGTCTATTAAAATAGATGAAGGATTTAGATGTATTAAAATAAAAGTAGGAGGATTGAACTTTGAAAAGGAGTGTGATATCCTGAATTACATTCGTAAAAAATATTTTCGTGAAGAAATAACATTACGACTGGATGCTAATGGAGCATTTAAAACCGAGGAGGCGCTTTATAAGCTTTATGATCTTTCTAAGTTTAAGATCCATTCGATTGAGCAACCTATAAAAGCGAAGCAACCTGAGTTGGAAGAACTTTGCCGCAAATCACCCATACCCATTGCATTAGATGAAGAACTAATCGGAATTGATTCTGTAGAAGCTAAAAGAGATTTACTGAGTCAAACCAAGCCACAATACATTATCATCAAGCCTTCCTTGCATGGCGGAATTCAAGGATCGCAAGAGTGGATTTCAATAGCTGAATCATTAAACATCGGTTGGTGGATAACTTCCGCGCTGGAATCTAACGTTGGACTGAATGCAATTTGTCAGCTTACGGCTAATTATCCGATTGCAATTCCGCAAGGATTAGGAACAGGAGCGTTGTATGAAAACAATTTTGAGTCACCACTTGAAGTTAAAACAGGAGAACTGTTTTATAACCCCAAACTTTCCTGGAACCTGGAAGAGTTTGAAAATGCATAATCAGCTCTTTCGTTTGGCATAAGAGCCTTCGAATGTACATCCGCTTTCGTGGAGTCGACAAAGATTAATTTCTTTCACATCAATCTTATCTTCCTTAATCATAAGTGAAAACTGAAGCGGACATTCGTTCAGCTCAAAAAAACCAATGTGATAGTTTTCTTCATGGCTTACCAGTGTTACTTTTCCTTCTGCTTCTCCTTTGCAACTTCCTTGTGAAACAGAAAGGGTAAAAGATAAATCGTTACCACTTTCGCTAATTACCAAAACTGCTGAAAAACCCTGAGTTGAACTTTCGTGGTCGTAGATGCCTTTGAAAGCTTGATAATCATAAACAGTTTTGTCTTCAGCTTGTTCGTAAAACTCTTCAGCGGAATCAATTTCTACGGTCTCAGTGTTCTTATTTTCCTGAGATAGTTTTCCGGTACAACTCACCAACAGCATTCCAAAAAGAAAGCATGAGTATCTTTTCATGAAATCATTAATTTTTTGATTATCAACAAGTTGCATCTTAAATATAGTGAAAAATACTAAATCTCTGTCGCTCCAATGACATTTTGTGAATCACCGATAGGCTATTTTTGTGTTATGAAAAACCTGAAGCTTATTATTTACTGGGTTGCGCGAATTGCTGCTGCTGTAATTATGGTACAGACACTGTATTTCAAATTCTCTGGAGCGGAAGAATCGATCTATATTTTTTCAACGGTTGGTATTGAGCCTTGGGGAAGAATCGCCACTGGTATTCTTGAGCTTATTGCATCAATATTGATTCTGATCAATGCAACCGCCTGGCTTGGAGCACTTCTCGGTGTAGCAATTATGGGTGGAGCAATTTTTACTCACCTTACCGTGTTAGGTATAGATGTGAAAGGAGACGGTGGATATTTATTTATCCTGGGTGTTATTGTGTTGCTTTGCTGTACAGTTATCTTATTATACAATAAGCAAAAACTAACATCGGTTTTAAATAAAGTTTTGAGAAGAAATAGTTAGTTCAATTTTTCAAGCGCTTCATTAAGCGTTTGCTGAATGCTGCTTTGATTTTTGAGGGATTCTTTTAATCCATTGCTCAGGAATGACGGAACGTTTTCGTTCTTAGATACCTTGTTCAAAATCTCATGAGTCATTTCAACTGCATCCGATTTCTTATCAAATTGGGGTAATGCTTTTACCGCTGCTTCAAGACTTGCCCAGGCCTCGAGTGCGGGTGTCTTTTGAACTCGTGTTGGATTGCTTTTTACTTCAATACAAGTATTATACGCTGCAACAATTTCTTTCAGATCGGATTTATTCAAAACCCCGGAATCAACATTCTTAACAACTTCAGGACAATCTTCCAGAAACTGACTAACTCTTTTCTTAAATCCAAGATTAGGCACATCCAATAAGGCACCATCTTTCTTAACAAAGTAGCGGCCATCCCATGTTGTTTGATTTTCAGGTTGATAGCTATACAGGCTTAAGTACCCGCTGCTGATCAATTTCATGAATGTATAGCCCGTGTTAGATTTTATTGTGTGATAGATTTCATCATTGATTTTGAAAGAAATGATTTGAAGAATCTTGTACGTAATTTTCTTGCCTTCCTCGGGCGTAAGCTGAAGGTATCGTGAAGTGCTTCGGGCTCCCGTAGTGCTGAAGTACTTTACTTTTCCCCAGAGCGTATCTTGTTTTGTGGTGACGACATAATCCTGAGCAGAACTTGCGCTATAGATAAATAAAAAGAACAGAATTATTGATATTCGAAGCATTGTCACCTTTTTCATAGAAGCCAGAAATTTTATTGGTCGAAAGTTAGAAACTTTACGAGATAACGTCATAAATACCTTGTGTATTACGTTTTTGTTTTGCTGGTGGATGCATAGTCTTTAAAAGTAACAATACCAGCGTTTCGGCTTGCATACAGGATGGATTGAAATTCGCTTCGGACTCCTTATTTTTAGGCCTGTTTCTTACATTCTTATGGTTCAGTACAATCCTAAAACCTGGCTTTCGCTCATATTTCATTCATACAGCAGATTTGTTGTAAGAACCATGATGCCGGTATTGATTTTTGTGACAGTGTTCACTACCGCTGTTTGCGTGGTAATGCTGGAAGTTTTCGAGTTCAATAAATCACATTTTTCAAATACTACCGCGCTACACTCACTGCTGGGTATTGTACTCGGTTTGTTTCTTGTGTTTCGTACCAATTCAGCCTATGATCGTTGGTGGGAGGGAAGAAAACTTTGGGGCGGAATGGTAAACAGCACACGTAATTATGCATTGAAATTAAACGCGTATCTACCTAAGGATGATTTCGACACCCGGCAATGGTTTGCAAAAATGATTTCCAATTTTGTGGTGGCTTCAAAAGAGCATTTGCGACACGGTGTTCAACTTTCTGAGCTTGAATCAGTCGAACCAAACTTTCCGGAATTACTAAAAGAGATTAAGCACAAGCCTAACCGGATAGCGGGTATGCTTTATTCGAAAGTAAATGAACTTTATACCACAGGTAAACTTACGGGCGATCAGTTTCGGGTTTTGGATAAAGAGATGAAAGATTTTATTGACATTATCGGGGCGTGCGAACGGATTAAAAATACTCCTATTCCATACTCCTATTCGATGTTCATTAAGAAATTTATTTTCATTTATATCATCACGCTTCCATTTGGTTTCGTAACCAGCTTTGAGTACATCACCATTCCTACAACACTTCTCATTACGTTTGTTTTAATAAGCGTTGAGCTCATTGCAGAAGAAATTGAAGATCCTTTTGGGCGTGATATCAACGACCTTCCAACCGATCATCTGGCAAGCCGGATTCAGGAAAATCTTCGGGAGATTTTACTTTAAGAATCTAATCGATTATTGCTGAAACAATAAAATAAATGATGATCGACAAGATCAGTACGCCATACATGATCAGGTCAACCCTCACGTACGGTTTGTATTCGTTGTACAGCTCTTTAAGCTTTTTAAACATCGTTTTCGGAATTCTTTTGCAATAATAAGTTCAAAAATTTTAGGTGTGCTATTGTTTTACCGGAAACAGAGTTGAATCTTTCCTCTTTGGTGCCTTGAAGTACATATTTTCCATATTGATTCTCTCAATTTTTTTCTCTGTCCCGTTATTGGGGCAAGAGGTTTTGGAGAATAATCCGCCTTCGGTTAAGTTTTATAAAATTAATACTCCTCACTTTAAGGTATTATATCCTAAAGGATTTGAGGCTGAGGCGCAGCGTGTAGCCAATACGCTTGAACACATCTACAAGCCTGAATCCGAAACGATGGGCGTCAGGCCGCGCAGGATTTCATTAATACTTCAGAATCAATCAGCTGTCTCCAATGGCTTTGTAAGTCAGGTTCCCAGGCGTTCCGAATTCTACACAATGCCTCCGCAGGATTATAACTTTTTAGGGACGAATGATTGGCTTGATCAGCTCGCTTCGCATGAATACCGACACATTGTACAATATCAACGCGCGAACAGTGGATTTAACAGGTTGCTCTATTATGCTTTTGGACCGGCAACAATGGCTGCTATGGCCTCGGTGTCTGTACCGGGATGGGTTTGGGAAGGTGATGCAGTGGCCACAGAAACTGCTTTTACGCATAGTGGTCGGGGGCGTATTCCGAATTTTGGATTGTTGCTTCGTACGAATCTGCAGGAAGGGAGGACTTTTAATTATAACAAGCAATACCTGAGATCCTACAAGCATAATATCAATGATCATTATGTTCTGGGTTACCACATGATCAGCTATCTGCGTAAGCGAACAAATGATCCGGACGTATGGGGTAAAGTAATGAAGCGTACAGCTATTGCACCTTTTCTTCCGTTTGCCTTTTCACGATCAGTTAAAAAAATTGGCGGTTTAACATTACCTCAACTGTATAGAGCCACAGCAGAGGATCTTAAAAAAACTTGGGCACAGGAGTTAAAAGATGTACAACTAACAAACTTCGATAAAGTAAACAACCGAAATTCTAACACCTATACCGATTATCGATATCCACAAGTATTAACGAATGGAGACATTCTTGTTTTAAAAAACGGGATAGGAGACTACGTTCAATATGCAGTGTTGAAAAATGACAAAGAAGAAAAATCGTTTATTCCAGGAGTGTTCAATGATGCAGCCATGCTTTCCGTAAGCGGAAATAAAGTGGTTTGGTCTGAATTTGGATTTGATCCGCGTTGGCAGGTTAAAAATTATTCTCTTATCAAATCGTATGATATAGCCAAAAAGGAATATAAAGTTCTGACACATAAAACGCGTTACTCCGGAGCCGCTATTTCACCGGATGGCTTGAAGATCGTTACGGTTGAAAGTGAAACTGATTATAAAATTTCCGTTGTTGTAATCAGCAGTGAAACTGGTTCGGTGATTAAAAAATTTGAAAATCCTGAAAATGCTTTCTATGCAATGGCCCGCTGGTCAGACGATGGAAAGAAGATTGTATCACTCAAAACCAAAAATGAACAACGAAGTGTTGTTACGATTGATTACGAATCCGGAAATGAAATTACCTTGATCAAAGGTTCTGAAGAAAACATTGGGCATCCTGTTCTGGCAGGTAAGTATTTGTTCTTTAATTCGCCCGTTAGTGGCATTGACAATATTTATGCATATGATCTTGAACGAGAGATCCGGTTCCAGGTAACCTCCAGTAAGTATGGGGCATATAATCCTGTTATCTCGCAAGACCAAAAGAAGATTTTTTATAATGATCAATCAAAAGATGGCCTTGATGTTGTATCCATTTCCTTTGAACCAGCATCATGGAATGTTTTTACCAAACGTGAGCTGCCGAAACAATATCATCAATATTTGACCGAGCAAGAAGGCAGACCAGGCTTATTTGACAGCGTTCCAGATCAGGCCTTTCAATCAAAACGCTACTCAAAAATTTCCGGAATCTTTAATCCCTACAGCTGGGGCGCGTATGTTAACTCATCGCTAACCCAGGCTGATATCGGCATCTCTTCACAGGATGTGTTAAGCACAACAATCATTAAAGCAGGATACTTGTTTGATATAAATGAACGTACCGGTGCCTGGCATTTGGGTGCAAGTTATCAGGGTTGGTATCCGATTATTGATGTAGATTTTAAATATACCAGACGATCAGTTGATGAGGGATTTATTATTTACAATCAGCAGGTTGAGGACTTGACATTTGACTGGAAAGAACTAACCGTTGAAACGGGTTTAAGAATTCCTTTAATAACAACTAAGTCACGCTATTACAGTAATGTTTCCTTTGCGAATTATGTTGGCTATACGCATATTTCAAACTTTGAAAACAGCATTGATGGTGGAGGCAGATTGTTTCCCATCAATGATCCGCAGTTTTTTTTCAGAGATTATCTGGATAACGGGTCTTTGCTTTATAATCGCTTTAACATAAATGCTAGCAGATTGCTCAAGCAAAGCAGACGAGATATTTACAGCAAATGGGGGCAGACAGTTTTTGTGAATTGGTACAGTACTCCGTATGGTGGTGATTTTTCGGCAAACCAATTCTCTGCTTACACACAACTTTATTTTCCGGGACTAGTCAAGCATCATTCTCTTTGGGGATATGCGGCCTATCAAAAAACGGACATCTCACAAGTTAGTGTTGCTACCGGTGAAGGACTTGATAATTATGTTTTCAACAATCAAATTCCTTTACCACGTGGTTTATCTGTTGCACGATTCAAGGATTTTTATTCAGCATCCGTAAATTATACCATGCCGCTCTGGTATCCTGATCTGGCCCTTGGCCCCATATTGAACATTCAGCGCTTTCGCGGAAATGTTTTTTACGATTATGGATTTGGAAAAGGCACCGGACAAAATAATGCTGTCTCACAAACATATACTTCCGTGGGCGGTGAACTTAAGATGGACTTCAATGCATTGCGTTACCTTCCTCAACTCAGTATTGGTGTGCGATATTCTTATGGGCTTGAACCCTATGTTACTCAATTCGAATTCCTGGTGGGATTGGTGAATTTTTAAAGCTTTTAAAGCCTTGAATTTCGGGGTTTTTAACCCTATTTTTGACCTCTACATTTAAAAACAGCGTAAACAGAATGGCGGAAATAGTCAGAATGCCCAAGATGAGCGATACCATGACCGAAGGCGTTATCGCAAAATGGCATAAGAAGGTTGGAGATACTGTGAAGTCAGGTGAGCTGATGGCAGAGATTGAGACTGACAAAGCCACCATGGATTACGAATCCTTTAACGATGGTGAAGTACTTTACATTGGTGCGAAGGAAGGTGAGGCGGTGCAAATTGATGGTGTGCTTGCTGTTGTAGGAAAGAAAGGCGAGGATTTCAAAGCCTTGCTAGAAGGCGTATCAGGCGGAAGCAGCAAACCTGCTGAATCTAAAAAAGAAGAACCGAGTAAAGAAGAACCTAAGAAAGAAGATTCTAAGAAGGAAGATGCTAATAAAGAAGCACCTAAACCTAAAGAAGAATCGAAAGCTCAGGAATCAATAGATACATCCTCTATAAAAGCAAAGATTGTTCAGATGCCAAAGATGAGCGATACGATGACAGAGGGCGTTATCGCAGCGTGGCATAAGAAAGTTGGCGATACGGTAAAATCAGGTGAGCTGATGGCTGAGATCGAAACTGATAAAGCTACCATGGAGTACGAATCGTACGACAATGGAACCTTACTTTACATAGGCGCTGAAAAAGGTCAGGCTGTTCCGGTAGACGGTATTCTCGCGATCGTTGGCGATAAAGATGCAGATTGGAAAACCTTATTAAAGTCAGGACAATCAAAATCCTCAGGAAGCACTGCAAAACCGGAAGAGAAAAAATCAGAAGAGAAGAAAGAAGAAAAAACTCAGACTGCTGCGCCTGCTAAAGAAGAAGCCAGTGCTGATCATTCATCAAACGGAAGAGTAAAAGCCTCTCCATTAGCGAAACAGATTGCAAAAGAAAAAGGATTCGATATCGGCAAAATTAAAGGCACGGGCGATAATGGTCGGGTTACGAAAAGCGATGTTGAAAATTATAAACCATCCGCAGAAACCAAAACTCCTGCTAAAGACGGAAAATCTTCTGCTCCGGTAGTGCTGCCTCAGGTTGTTGGCAAAGAAAGCTTTGAAGAAGTTGCAGTCTCGCAAATGCGTAAAGTAATTGCGAAGCGTCTTTCTGAAAGTATGTTCACGGCTCCGCATTTCTATGTTACCATGGAGATCAACATGGATAAGGCTGTAGAAGCGCGCAAGAGCATGAATGATATTTCTCCGGTGAAGATTTCATTTAATGACATTGTATTGAAAGCAGTTGCGTCTGCGCTTCGTCAGCATCCGGATGTTAATTCAAGCTGGTTAGGGGATAAGATCAGGAAGAATCATCACATTCATATTGGTGTAGCAGTTGCGGTTAAAGAAGGCTTGCTCGTTCCCGTGATTCGCTTCGCGGACAATAAATCACTATCGCACATTTCAGCTGAAGTGAAAGACTTGGCTCAACGAGCACAGGATAAAAAGCTTCAGCCTGCGGATTGGGAGGGAAGTACATTCACCATTTCCAACCTCGGTATGTTTGGCGTGGAGGAATTCACTGCGATCATCAATACACCTGACTCTTGTATTCTTGCTGTGGGCGGAATTAAGGAAACCGCAATTGTTAAGAACGGTCAGCTTGCGGTTGGTAACATTATGAAAGTTACCTTGTCATGCGATCATCGTGTTGTAGATGGTGCCACTGGTGCAGCGTTCCTGAAAACATTAAAGGGATTGCTCGAAGATCCAGTTAGAATCCTGATTTAAACTAATTTAATGCCGGACTCGTTCCGGCTTTTCTTTTTATGAAGATAAGATCAACAACGGTATTAGCCGTACGACATAATGGCCAGGTTGCAATTGGAGCCGATGGCCAGGCGACAATGGGAAATACCATTGCCAAGAGTAATGTAAAAAAAATCCGCAAGCTCCTTGAAGGAAAGGTTGTAACAGGTTTTGCCGGCTCAACTGCCGATGCCTTTACACTATTAGACCGCTTCGAGGAGAAACTGAATAGTTATGGTGGTAACATGAAACGTGCTGCTATTGAGCTTGCCAAAGATTGGCGGATGGATCGATACTTAAGGAGATTAGAAGCCATGCTCATTGCAGCCAATAAAGAAGAAATTCTCGTTCTTTCGGGAACAGGCGATGTGCTGGAACCGGATAATGAAGTTGCTGCCATTGGCTCAGGGGCCATGTATGCCCAGTCGGCAGCGATTGCATTAAAGAAACATGCGGCTCATCTTTCCGCGGAGGAGATTGTTCGCGAAAGTTTAAACATTGCTGCCGACATCTGTATCTATACAAATCACAACTTGATTATTGAAAAGCTATGATCCGGCTGCTATTCTTCCTGATGTTTATTGCATCCCTTGCATATGGGCAGGAGGAAAATGTGTTTCTTACCCGCGAGGTTAAGAAGGGTATATATTATACATACAATCAATTTCTCCGAAATCTACCGGCAGAGACGGAAGATTTCGAAATCAAACCTGTTAATGAAACGTACTTGTGGGTAGGATTCACGTTGTATCCCAATAAATCGGGTAGAGATACTACTCAGTTGATGTTCATGCTTTATGATTCCCGGAAGAAGAATAAAATGATCAAAAATGCATATGCTTTTTCAGATGGAGAGAATATCTACATCAACTCGGCCCTTTATCAGAACCACAGCGATTATTATTTAAAGGTTCTGGACTTTGGTAAAATCTTATACACACGCGATCCGATTATGAACCAGGCTTCCGGTGCAGGTACAGGAGCATTAGTAGGTGGTTTGATCGGAGGAACTATTGGGTATTTCAGTGCAAATAAAGAATCACGAGGAGTAATAGTTTTCTATGAAGATGAAGGTACTCCTTTCGTGATGAATAAGAAAACAATGACTTCGCTTTTGCTGAATTATGATCCCGAACTGTATGAGCAGTACAAGCAGGAAAAGGATCTGGAAGACGAATCAATCATGGAGAAGTACGTTCTGTTATTTAATCGTAATAATCCGTAACCGGGTAACAGATTTACACGCAACGGGGTTATACACGTATGAGGTTTAATTAACACAATGATCGTGAGCAACTTATAGATAGCATCTGTTAGTTGAACGGTTTTGAAACCTCCACACATAAAATTACTTTTAGAGACTTTAAAAAGTATGATTACTATGAAAAAATACGGCATTGCAATTCTATTCTTGTTGATGGTAAGCTCGCTTGAGGCCCAGGAATTATTCTCAAAGCGTAAATATACACGCCAGGATACGCTGCGTGGCACAATCACGAAAGAACGTGCGTGGTGGGACCTTCAGAAATATGACCTTTCCGTAGCTGTTAATATTTCTGCAAAATCCATTAAAGGCAGCAATGTAGTTTACTATAAAGTTCTTGAAGAGAACACGGTAATGCAGATTGATCTTCAGGCTCCGATGAATATTGACAAGGTAATCCAGGATGGTCAGACGCTTACAGTAAAACGTGAAGGAAATGCGCATTTCATTACGCTTGGAAAGAAACAAGTTCCGGGAACGTTGAATTCGCTGACAATTGAGTTTTCAGGAAATCCTACCGTTGCAAAAAGAGCACCGTGGGACGGTGGCTTCTCGTGGTCGAAAGATTCGAATGGAAAAGATTTTGTAGCTACATCCTGCCAGGGAATAGGTGCCAGTCTATGGTGGCCTTGCAAAGATCACATGTACGATGAGCCAGAAAATGGAATGACCATTAATGTGAATGTCCCGGGCGATTTGACTGCTGTCTCCAATGGCCGCCTGAAGAAACAAAAAGTTGAAAAAGATAAAACCAAGACATTCACATGGGTGGTTATCAATCCAATTAACAATTATGGCGTAAATATTAACATTGGCGATTATGTTAATTATACCGAGAAGTATAAAGGCGAGAAAGGCCTTCTGGATATGGATTTCTGGGTGCTGAAATCAGATCTTACAAAAGCAAAAGAACACTTTAAAGATGCTGCTCGTACCATGGAAGCTTTTGAATACTGGTTTGGGCCGTATCCTTTTTATGAGGATAGTTATAAGCTGGTACAAGTACCGTATCTCGGTATGGAACACCAAAGCTCGGTAACGTATGGCAATCAATTCAGAAAAGGTTATTTGGGTAATGACTTGAGCGGAACCGGTTGGGGTTTAAAATGGGATTATATCATTGTGCATGAATCCGGGCATGAGTGGTTTGCCAACAATATTACGTACAAAGACATTGCTGACATGTGGATTCACGAAGGATTTACGATGTATTCAGAATGCCTGTTCGTGGAGAAATTTTATGGTAAAGAGGCAGGTGCTGAATACAGCAGAGGTGTTCGTTTTGGCATCAAAAATGAAACTCCGCTGATCGGAAATTATGGCGTTAACTCCGAAGGCTCGGGCGATATGTACGACAAAGGAAATGCTATTTTGCATACCCTTCGGCAGTGGGTTAACAACGATGAATACTGGCGCGCTATGCTTCGCGGATTGAACAAGGAGTTTTATCATCAGGTTGTAACAACTAAGCAAGTTGAAGATTACATAGCCAAAAGCGTGAATTTGAAATTAAATGGATTCTTTGATCAGTACTTGCGCGACACCCGTGTTCCGGTATTCGAGTACTTTGTAAGAGATGGCACACTCAATTATCAATGGTCAAATTGTATCCCAGCATTCGATATGCAAGTGAAAATTTTCATTGATGGAAATGAGAAAATCCTAAAACCAAAAGCTAATCAGGGTCAGACGTTAAAGCTTGACACCCCGCAGGCTGCTGTTAAGGTTGATCCGAATTATTACGTCTATACGTTTAATACCATGGGAAATTGATGATGGTCAGAAGTTGGAATGTAGAAGAAATTGCGAGCTGACATTCTAACTTCTAACTTCTAACTTCTAACTACTATTTCCTAACTTCGATCAATAGCCTCAATAATCACCGCGCACGACTCCCGGATTTCATCTTCTGAAATTGTGAGGGGTGGAGCGATTCGGAAACTGTTTGGATGTGATAAAAACCAGTAGCAGATAACACCTTTCTGTTTAGCGTATTCCACAATCCGGTTAACGCGTTCGGGTGAATCAAAATCTACAGCAAACATTAGCCCGAAACGCCTGATCTCCTCGATGTGTTTATGTTGAAGTAATTTTTCGAAAAGCTTCCCCTTTAATTCAACGTTCTCTAAAAGCTTTTCCTTTTCAATTACTTCAAGCGTTGCCAGGGCTGATGCACAACATACCGGGTTGCCACCGAAAGTTGTAATGTGCCCAAGCATTGGATCATGCGTGAGTGTTTGCATGATTTTTTTGTCCGCCACAAAAGCTCCAATCGGTAAGCCGCCTCCAAAAGCTTTTGCCGTGGTAAGAATATCCGGAACAATATCAAATTGTTCAAACGCGAATAGCGTTCCGGTACGACCCATTCCGCATTGAATTTCATCGAGTATCAGTAATGTTCCTGTTTCGTGACAGCGTGCGCGCAATGCTTTCATATACGCTTTTGATGGAATCCGAACACCTGCATCTCCCTGGATGGTTTCGATGATCACACAGGCTGTTGATGTAGTGATTTGTTTCAAATCTTTATCCACATTAAAATCTATAAACCTGACATCCGGAAGTAAGGGTCGGAAGGCAGCTTTCTTTACTTCGTTACCGGAAACACTTAATGAACCGTGTGTACTTCCATGATAGGATTTCCGGCATGAGATAATTTCTGTTCTGCCTGTATACCGTTTGGCAAGCTTTAAGGCGCCTTCATTCGCTTCTGTTCCGGAGTTAACAAAGTAAACGCAGTTAAGGTATTTCGGAAGAAGACTTGTAAGCTTTGCAGCCAGTAAATTAGAGCTCGATTGGATATATTCACCAAACACCATCACATGCAAATGTTTGTCAAGCTGAGCTTTGATGGCGGCAATAACATGTGGGTGGCGATGACCGATGTTACTTACGCCAATGCCGGAGATAAGATCGGTGTAGCGTTTGCCATCCGTTGCGTATAAGTAGATTCCTTCAGCGCGCTCAATCGATAGTAGAAAAGGGGAGTCGTTCGTTTGGGCGAGCTTGTTTAAGAAAACATCAGGACTGAATTCCATGCCCGTAAAACTATAAAGAGTTGGGCACAGCCGGAAATAAAAACAGTCCCGAATGCTCAGGACTGTTTTAAACAACCAATTTTAAATTATAAAAAAATACAACCCCTTGTATTTCTAATTGTTGAGTACTGATGCCTTTGCGGAAAGGCCATCCGACTTACTTTCTGTGACAACGGAAATCACAATTCCTGCTGCGATAATCGCTACCAGAATAACCACCTGTTTAACCCTTGACACGATTCGTGTGTTTGGCATCTCTCTGTACATCCCGTTCGTCATAGCTTTAGTCTTTCGTACAGTACAAAGGTGCTGCATTTGAATAGCGTAATCTGTCCAAATCGGGAACAAACCCTACATCCGTATTTTTGAAGCATTGATTGGAGCTTTTACAAAATGCTGTTTTTTTGGTCTCTTCAAAATTGACGATCAAGGTAATGAAATAGCAGTCGAGGTGATTTCGAGGCGGGTAGAAAGGCAATACTGCTGAATTTCTTAGTCGAGCGCGGTTTTTTCAAAGATATCGAGTCAGGCTAATGTCCGTACAGTCTATCAAAAGTCTGAAAACCATTCAAACAAGCTGTCATTACTTACATGAAGTGAGGTACAGGCGCAAAGGATTTTTATTAAATCCTTACCGACAATATTTTGATTGCAGCGCTGAGATATCCGGTGCACCAAGTTCTTTGGCTTTGCGCAGATCGGTACAGGCGGAACGATAATGTTGCTGATCAATGTTCAGCTCTGCCCGAACTTGATAACCTTCCGAACGTGCAGGCCGCAGGTAAATGGCCAACTCCAGATCAGGCCCGGCTTCTTTGTAGTCTTTTAGCTTCAATTCAAGCCTGGCTTTTGCAATGAATATTTCATAATAGAGCTCGGGAATATCTTTCGGGTCCATCATGACCATAAAAGCCTCGCCATAGATATCAGTTAAATTCTGCCTGAAAGCTTTTTCTCCCAGGTTGAAATAAAACAGTGCTTCTGTCGTATTATCAAGATGATTCTGATTTAGCTGGGCTATATCATAAATGAGTTCCAGGCTCCAGGGCTTTTCGCTATGCAGTTGTTTCAGCGATTGCAGCGTTTCAACATACATTCTGCTATTATATTGACAGACGACAATTTTTTCCAAGGTTTCGGTATGACCGTGATCCTGATATTTTTTGAAATACTGATAGTACGTTAAAGCTTCTTTGAAATTCCGATTTTGAAAATGCTGATCAGCGGTTCGTCTGATCTCGTTCACAAGGCTATCGTGCGTGTCCCGAAAAACGATCTCCATCGGGGCGTTTTGATTTAACGAGATAATTTTAGTGATGGCTTCATCAATTTTACCGGAACCAAAAAGTGCCGTGACTTGCTTAGCTTTTAAAACATTCTCCTGATGAATACTTTCTTCATGAAGATTAAAGAAAAAGCTGGCGAGGTGAACAATACCAAAAGAAATCCCCGACATCACCAGAAACACAATAAATGCCAACCCCTGGATTTTAAAATAATTACCGGTTATCGTATACGTTTTTTCCGGTGGAGGAGTGTATGATCTGCGGGCCTGCTGCTGTCTGCGTCTTACTTCACGCCAGTGCGCTTCAGTCGCCTGCGTAGAGGATTGTGTTTCGTAGGTATAGAATCGTGAATCGTAGCGGGCTTTTTTTAGCGGATCGGAGAGGATGTGGTAAGCTTCATTAACCTGCTTGAAGATTTCTTCAGCCATGGGATTGTTCGGATTTCGGTCCGGATGATATTGCATGGCCAGTCGCTTAAAAGCAGTTCTGATCTGCGCGGAAGTGGCAGTTTGTGGCAATCCTAATGTTTGGTAATAATCCTGCACGGGACTGTGTTGATTTACCTCTAACGAAGTTAAGGTTTTTTAGGTATGTCCGGATAAAACAAAACCCCATCCTAATTTAGAACGGGGTTTGTCTACAATAAACAATTAAAACTATTTCTTATTTGATCTTCGCGATTTCCTGAACGAGGTCGATCAGTTTGTTTGAATAACCCCACTCGTTATCATACCACGCTACTACTTTTACAAAGCTATCGTTTAATGCAATACCGGCTTTGGCATCAAAGATACACGTGCGGGTATCTCCTAAAAAGTCTGTTGATACAACTTCATCCTCTGTGTAACCCAGAATGCCTTTCAGTTCGCCTTCCGATGCTTCCTTCATGGCAGCTTTGATCTGCTCATAGGAAGCAGGCTTTACTAAACGCACTGTTAAGTCAACAACCGAAACGTCTGCAACCGGAACCCGGAATGACATGCCCGTTAATTTTCCTTTCAATTCAGGTAGCACTAATCCTACAGCTTTCGCTGCACCGGTTGAAGAAGGGATGATATTCTGGTATGCACCACGGCCACCGCGCCAATCTTTTGCAGAAGGGCTATCTACAGTTTTCTGTGTAGCCGTTACTGCGTGTACGGTACTCATTAAGCCTTCGAGTATGCCGAACTTGTCGTTCAATACTTTTGCCAATGGAGCAAGGCAGTTCGTAGTACACGATGCGTTTGATACAATTGTATGCTCTGCTGTTAATTTTTTATGGTTAACGCCCATTACGAACGTAGGGGTATCGTCTTTTGCTGGGGCAGACATAACAACTTTTTTCGCGCCAGCGTTAATGTGCTTTTGCGCATCCGGAATTGTTAAAAACAAGCCTGTAGATTCAATCACGATTTCAGCGCCCACTTCATTCCATTTCAAGTTAGAAGGGTCTTTCTCAGCAGTTACGCGGATGGTTTTTCCGTTCACTACAAGATTTCCGCCTTTTGCTTCAACAGTACCTTCAAACTTGCCATGCGTGGAGTCGTACTTAAGCATATAGGCCATGTATTCCGGGTCAACCAGGTCATTGATCCCAACTACTTCAACATCTTTACGTTCGATGGCCGCCCTGAATGCCAGGCGTCCGATACGGCCGAAACCGTTAATTCCTACTTTAGTCATTATGATGATTGATTAGGTGAATTTTAACGCGACAAAAATATGATTCGCTACCTCTAAAACCAATTTATCCGCGCTTCGGTTCAGTATTTTTTGCCGGTCACGTTTGCAAATCAAGTTCAGCCATCTATCTTTGCGACTCGATTTTCAAGACGCATTCAAAACGGCTTTAAAAAACGAATCAGACGGTCCTATCGTCTAGGGGTTAGGACACCAGATTTTCATTCTGGTAACACGGGTTCGATTCCCGTTAGGACTACTCGACCCATCTTCTTTGAAGATGGGTCTTTTTTTGTCCTTTCCGCCCCGTTACAGAAATCAACTGAATGCTCCAAAACCGTATTATCTTGGATTATATCCCTTGATATGCAAGCTCTGAAAAGAAATGCTTTTCAGCTCGCAATGCGATTATATGGAGTCTAATTGTATTAAGAACAGGCTCAAGATCAATGCTTCTGAGCTTATATAATCATCAGGATTCATTCTTTGTTCGTTGCGATTCAGAGATCATTGAGGCGAGTACGGCAATACCCAGTGTTAACACGATGAAGCAAAGTGATATTTCGGTGGAAATTTTATAAAAATCAGCAATCGCCATTTTTATTCCGACAAAGATCAATACCGCAGCCAATCCATATTTAAGGTACTTGAAGAATTTTTCTATGCCTGCCAGTGCAAAGTATAACGACCGCAAACCCAGGATAGCAAACACGTTTGAAGTATAAACGATGAAAGCATCATCTGATATCGATAAGACTGCAGGGATTGAGTCGACTGCAAAAATAAGATCACTGGCTTCAATTAATATTACAACCACGAACAGCGGAGTGCCTTTGATTTTTCCATCTTCGCGCACAAAGAAATTGTCCCCACGAAAATCTGCAGTGATGGGAATAATTTTTCGGACACCTCTGACCAAAAGATTCTTATCGGGATTGATCGTAGTATCGGCCTGTGTAATAAAACGGATACCCGTAAAGATCAGGAATGCTCCGAAGATGAAGATCAGCCAATGGAATTGATGGATAAGCTCAACTCCCACCAAAATGAAAACTACCCTCATTACTAATGCACCCGCGATGCCCCAGAACAATACTTTATGCTGGGCGGAAGGCGGAACGCGGAAGAACGCAAAGATCATGATGAATACGAAGATGTTATCAACGCTTAGCGATTTTTCAATTACATAGCCCGTAAAGAACTCATACGCTTTCTCTTCCCCGAACTGATAGTATACGAAAACATTAAATAAGAATGCCAGTCCCATCCAGATGCCTGTCCACATCAAGGCATTCTTAACACTTACTACTTCTGCTTTTCGGTGAAATACCCCGAGGTCGAGGATCAGCATTGCCACAATAAACAGATTAAATAACAGCCACAGTGTTAATGTACTCATAGAAGTATGGTTATTGACAAGATTTATGTTGTATTATTTCGAGGCGTCTGCTGTACAGATACCTTTGCCCCACACCAACCAGCACCGAGACTTCAGACTGTGCTAATTTTGTATGCCATCCGTTGCATACATATCTGAAATATACAATTTAAATGGAAGTTGCGCGCAAAAATGTTTCTGTTCAGATTCAACACAAGCTAGTAGTACTTCATGTTCGGTTGACTCAGCTCATAATGAGTTCAGTTTGAATCTGCATGTTGTAGCAAAGAAGCGATAGACAATAATGCACAGTACTACACCACACTTCGCTATGAAGTTCTTGACCAATGGTTTATTCGAAACGTCCATTATTTGGATGATCAATTTTTAACGTTATTTTATTCATAATCACTGTTATGAAGCGCTTGTGCGTATAGAATGACGCGTTCAATTAGCGCTAAATTTCAACGTAGTTATGCCTGTCTGATCATCAATGTGTTGTCGAATTCTTCACGCTCCGTAGCTAAATGAATATTATCGAGGTGCTGGGTTTAGCTGAGATAGAAATAGTACCTGTGATGAAACCGATGCATCGGCTGTCAATCTTTAAGATGCTGGTATTCCGAGAAAATCAAAGATTATATTCTCCGTATGGTTAAGCTGCACGACTAACAGCAAGGATGGAATGAGGGTAAAGACCAATACAAAAAAGAGAAAGTTGTTTATGCTTTCCCATTCACCGGTGCTGATAAAATTAATGATTGCCACCAAGGGCCACAAATAAGTCATGAGCAACATCACGCCTGCCTTTACTCCCAATGTATACGACACGCTGATATGCGTTTTATTGCTGTCCCTGAGCACGTGTCCTTCCACAATCACCGTAAAGAAATTCCCCTCCAGGAAACGCAGGGGCAACAGACTGGATGGATTAGGCCTCATAATTTCAAACGTCCCGCGGGACGATTCAACCCTTCCAACCCACGGTTTCGTAGTATCCTGCGAAAGATTTCCAAAGAATGAATTCTCCAGTTCCGCTGTGGGTTCAACTTGCAACTTCATACGGTTGAACAAATCTTCATAATGCTTTGCGCTCTCGTATTTTCTTTTTCGGAGGGTAAACATGTGTGTTGATTTGGGTAAACAAATATACAAACGTAGTTGCATATAGCGACAGCTAATTAAGCGTTTCAGCTTCATAGTCGTCAGGCAGGTGAGTTAGTGTATGTTGGAGTATTACATTGTCGCAATAAAAACCCGGACATTGTCGGATTTGCATTAACCTCAGCTGCATCCATGAGTAGGTTTGTACCATCAATAATCGAACAAGCAATGCTGTCAGATCAATTCTAAAAACCTTAACTTGGAAGTAGGTTTTAATTCTGTTAAAAACGTGCTTTATGAATCAGGCCTTAGAGAAAAAAATTAATATTCTCGTTCGACTGGCGAATGCGGATGGTCATTTCGATGTGACTGAAAAAGCCTTTATTAAAGATCTGCTACTCGAGCGCGGTATTGATCATAAGGAATTGAATGAAGTACTGGCCAAGGATAGTCTGAAAGATATCCATACCATTGTCGATAAAGAACAAGCTTTGTATTGGGCACTTCAGCTTGCAAAAGTAGATGGCATAGTACATATCGATGAAGTGGCTTTTTGTAAGGCGGTTGCCTTCCGGCTAAAATTTTTACCGGAAGTTGTTGATGCCTACAAAGACAAAGAACTGCCAGCGTTTAATGTCTTCAAACAGGAAGTAGATCCTTTCCGGAACTTTACGGTTAGGGATTAGAATTGCCAATCGTCAGACTTTTAACTCTGATGAAGCCTAATTAATACCCCTTTACGCTCATTCTTTCAAAAATCTATTCAGTGTTCTTAAGTTGTTGAAGGCATCACCCATTGTATTGTTAAAGTAAGCGTATACACTTTTGCCTTCCAGCAGCCACGTGTTGATATAACCTGCATATTCGTACAGAAAATCATCCGAGTAGCTTCCGCGATAGTCTCCTGAAGGTCCATGAAAACGAAGGTAAATCAACGATGTTCGTAACTTCAGCATTGGACTGGGTACCGAGGCTTTATCATGAATTACCATTGTGGCGTTATAAGCCTCGAGCATTTGATATGCCGCATGCTGGTACCAAGACTTATCGCGAAACTCTACCGCGATCCGTAGTGTTTTATTGAGCGATGCTTTCCGAATAAATTGAAGTAACTGATCGATTGCTTCAATTGATTGGACTTTCAGACTTGGTGGGAATTGAATCAGTAAGCAACCAATTTTATCACGTACATTGGAAATTGCTTCGAGAAATAACGTTGCCTCCTTTTCATTGACCGCAAAAGGCTTTATATGCGAGACATCCTGAAACAGCTTAAACGTAAAGCGGAAGTTATCCGGTACTGAGGCAGCCCATTTATTTAATGTTATTCCCCTTGGCATTTTGTAGAATGAACTGTTGATCTCAATACTGTTATAAAACGTTGCATAATACTGCAATCGACTGAACGATTTAAACTTTTCCGGAAATTGGTATTTGGCAACAGGCACTACGAGACCGCTTATACCTCCATAATAATTAGATTGAATGAGTGGACTTTTCATCCTTTACGTGGTGCAAGAATTACTCCAAAGCGACTTCGAGGTGTTGACAGACATCAAGTCAGATCTCCGTCTAATCCAACTGTTTTAGCGATTGGTTACAGATTTATTAGGGAACCCTGATGAATAATGGTACCTTAAACTTCGGTGTGAGAAATGTCGACCTTCAAGATCAGGAATTCAACCTGCTTAGCGCACATCCTGAATTAACACGAATACCATGACAGAAGAAGAAATTGAACCACAGAAAATTAAGATCATCAATAAAAATGGCCCGGTCATTATTATTGAAGATGATACGGATGATCAGGATTTTTTAACAGAAATCTTTACAAAGCTTAATTATCCAAACCAGATTAAATTTTTCTTTGATGGTCAGGAAGCTCTCGATTTTATTAATCAATCGGGTGAATCTCCGTTTCTTATTCTCTCAGATATCAATATGCCCAAACTCAATGGCTTTGAATTACGCGAGAAGTTAAAAACTGACGAAAAACTAAATATCAAGTGTATCCCATACCTGTTTTTCTCCACGGCCTTAAACCAGCAATCCGTTATCGATGCCTATAGCTTATCGGTTCAGGGTTTCTTTGTTAAGCAAAGTTCAATGGAGGAATTGGAGAAAACTATATTCTCCATTATGGAGTATTGGCGAAGGTGTGCCGCACCAAATGATTTTACGGATTGATGAAAGTGCGAGTGATTTCCATAGAAAATCCTCATGACGTGCCACCAACTGGATTGGTTCAGTGTTTGAATGCTCACCAGCCCTTAGGTACTTAAGCCTGGCATCGCTTTTTATAATTAATGTAAAGCAGCTGATTCGTGCCAGAGGATTATCGACATCAGCAAAACTATGGCAACAAATTGTCTTTTCACGTGCTTGGGGGAAGGTATAGTTAAAAATACTATTTTTTGGCTTTATCAGAAAGTGAGTTGAAAGCACCTTCTGAAGCTAATCGTGCATCCGACAGCATTTGAGGAATCGTTGGGGCGATAACCGGAAATGAAATACCCATTAAAGTTCCTAGGCTGCCTTTTATCAATCCGGATATGCGGTTTTATTAACTTCTCACTCTGGCATAAAAATGTTAAGACGGAAGTCAAACCAAACTCAATTAATTATGTTACGCTGGGCTATTACATTTGCTATCATTGCCATTATTGCCGGAATTTTTGGATTCGGTGGAATATCCGAGGGAGCTGCCGGGATTGCGAAAATACTTTTCTTCATTTTCGTAGTTGGATTTTTGATTGTACTCATTTTCGGTGCGAGTATTTTTAAAAAGTAACTGACAATCAAGTATGAATAATTTATTCAGAGGATTACTCGCAGGTGCAGGCGCCAAGTGGCTTGGCGGTGGAATTATCAGTACTATCATTATTTTCCTGATCCTATGGGCTGTCTTGGGACAGTGCCAATAAGCGGTCTTACAATTTTATGAGCATATGACAGGATCTCTATAAGAACCTGTTATATGCTGATGATATAATTAAGGAAATTGTTATTACCAAAACCATCCTTTCGGCTCGAGTCTTTGCTTTTTGTATGCGAGCTGTAGTGTATCACTCAACTGAACACCCCTAATAGTTAGAACATCATCATTGAGTGTGTAAGTGCCTTTCAATACGGTCTCAGAATCTTTTATATCCGGACTGTCACCTATACCGCCTTTATTTATATAGAGGGCAACTGAATCGGTATTGCTCAGCTCCAGTATAAAAGCATTCGTTTCATTATTGAACCTTCGCAGGATATTCCAACGACTTTGTTTTTCAATGTATAGATCTTTGTAATACTGGCTGTCGTTTGCAGTAGGGGTGTAGTCCAGTGCGTTCTTTTTCATGCTCTCCAGTGTGTACATGCCCACGAGTCCTGCATACTTCCGCTGATCATCCGATTTGAACAGAAATCTCTTTGCGCTCAGGCCTACAAATAAAACAACCAGAATAATAACAACCCCTTTACAAAATTTTACAAGCAGCAACGTTTTACCGGTAAAGGTTATTTGAGGAGCGAAGTCGAGTGACTTAATGAATTGAACAATCTTTTCTTTCTGACTGTAAAGAATGTATAGGTTGCAGGCCAGCAACACCGCAGCAGCCGGGAACGTAACACCACCAATCTTAAAGAAGAAATTCAGGATAAAAACCTGTGCCGTAACCGGCAAGAGTATGATGGCTCCGAAGTAATACATTCTTCTGTTCAGCAACATAATCCCGGGTATGAATTCCATGACTCCGGAAAACAACTCCTGCCATCGGTTCTTCCCATAGAAATACCAGGCCAGTTCAAACTCTGAAACATCAACTAGTTTGGTATCCAGCGCAAACAACTGGTAATCGAAGAAACCTCCGAAGAGTTTTGGCAGTCCGTAAAAGATCATAAACAACCCAAGCAGGTGTCGTTGGATACCAACATTGAGATAATCAATAGCTTCAGGTTTATTCTCCTTGCGGTATTTTCGAATAACAACAATGCAACCGATCATTGCAACCACCAAAGGAACTCCAAGCACAATAAGTGCCCGATCGTTAAATCCAGTTATCCCTAATACTACATAGAGCAAGAATAAGGCAATAACAAAAAGGCTGATTACAGCTCCCAGGTTCTGATCTCGTTTAGGTAAATTCATGCGGTAAGGTTAAAACGGAAGGTACGCTTCACAATCTGGTATCCCAAAGCTCGAAGACAAAATCAGCTTTTTGTTGGTGCATAATACAGTATTACTGCACCAGCGCTAAAGGTTTTTGTTTTTACGAGCTTCAGAACGGTTCTATCGGTTATATTTTTAAATAGGGGTAAGCCACGTCCGACTATAACCGGGTGAACGCAGAGCTGATATTCATCAATTAAATCAAGTTTCAGTAAGGTTATTATTAAACTCGGACTGCCAACAAAAATATCTTTTCCTGACTGCCGCTTAAGTTCTAAAGCCTCTTCTTTAACACCTTTGGTTGCCAACGTTACATTTTTCCATTCAACCTTATTCAGCGTGCGCGAAAAAACAATTTTTGGAGTTTTTTCTATGCTCACGGCAAAATCATCCGTGGCTTTGTTGCCGGTAGGATTTTTTACAACCGTTGGCCAATAGTTTTCCATAAGCTGGTAGGTTATTCTTCCATAGATAATGCCACCCGCATCACGCAGCAGATCACTATAGTGCTGATGTATTTCCTGATCGGGACTGATTGCTGTATGGTCACAAAATCCATCCAGTGTCATGTTTATTGATGCAATTATTTTTCTCATACTATTTGGTCTGATCCATGTGATTTGATACCGTCCATATTGTCAGGCTATTAACCACAATTATAATCTATAACATGTATTATCTTCCTAAGATAAAAGTAAAGAAAATTGAACAGATACGGACTTCGATAAAGATTTGGCAGATCAGCTTGTAGAAATTCTTACAGAAAAGTAAATTAGTCCAGATTCGTTTCTTTAAGAATAACCCATTCTTTATTTACTCGTTGCCATTCCGAGATATATTTTCCGGAGAGCTCAACACCGTTTGATAGCTCAATTCTCCATTGGCCGTTTTCGGTGGCAATATTTTCTTTCACGGTAACACTCAGCGTTTTTAACGCACGCATGGTATAGGTACCGGTTGCAGCCTTATAATATTTCAGAATAAACTCTTTCCCGCAACCACGACCGGTGATACAAGCGTTGGCATGATACAGAGTTGCGATAGAGTCAGCTTTGCCACTGTTGAACCAGTTAATAAATCGCTTGTTGGCCTGTTCAATTTTCTGCTGAGCGGAAACGGATGTTTGAGCATTCGTGGTAACGGAAAAGGTGAGGAGTGCAAAAAGCACGAGGATAGAGATTTTTTTCATAACGGTAAATGTTTATGTCCGGCAAGGTTAACGGTGATTCCGGATTCATGTGCGTTTTTTCACCCGCCAATTGACCCGTCATTTACACGCCATGGAACAAAATGATTGAATCACGATGGGATTCGCGCAGTCTTCAGATAATAAGTATGATCTTACTGAATCATTCTACTTCAACTGCTTTTTGAATACTTGCCCAGGCTACTAATGTCAAGGCCACGAGCTCGGCAATTGTCCGCATGATGTGAAATGACCACCACTTGTCTCTCAGGATTGTCCAGTTCCCGGGAAGGGAATCAACATTCCAGGTCAGCATTTCTTCTTGAATGGGCAAGTTACCAAAGCGTGATATCACGATACAGGAGGCAAAACTTACGGCTGCCACCAGCAGCATGCTAAAAACAATTCTGTTCTTTCGCTGTAGATAAGCTGAAATAAGGGTAACAAGGGTTGCAAGAATAACCAGCGAAACCATTAGCGTATTGAGTGACGATACTAGTTGCTGCTGCTGTTCAACATAAGTGGAAGGAGAGTACTGCGTTGGATTAAGTCCAATCCAGATTCCAAAACTTGTTCCGGCAAGAAGTGCCGCCAGTAGTATGTTGATAAAACGAATTAAGGAAGTTGTCATGGAATAGATAAAGTAAAAAAAACAGTAATAGATTGTGATAGTATCTGCTGGATTTTGCTTTCTTATTTTTGTAATTCCAGATTTTAAATTAACGTTAAACGCTTACTAATTTACGTTCAATTCATGATAACATGATTATGTCCAGCTCTGATTTTTTTAGAATACTTTCTTGCCTTTACCTGTTGTTATCAAACTAAATAAACTTTGTTGCACAAGCATTTCCCACGCACCTGAACAATCGGCATAACATTGAAATTTTGGAACTAAACCAAGGTGCGTGAAACGCAATTGTGTCTTACCGTTTATTTTCTTGATTTCAAAAATAATTTTTGTTCCGCTCCATTCCTGCTTGGCTTTAAAAGGGCTTAAGTTGCTGTCGGTAACAAGCCAAACCACTTTTTCATTCGGAATAATCTCGACCAGTTTTTGTTTTGAGTAATGAATGTCAAGCATACGATATTCGAAATCGTCATTCAGTTTTTTTGAACTGCCTGTTATTTCCCCCTGCCACCAGGCGTCTACCGAATTGATTGCATTGAAAACTTCTTCAGGAGTCTGATCAACAAAAAATGTTGTAGTGAAATTTGCTGTTAATTCCTTTTCATTTTCTGTTTGTGGTTTGTCTTTTCCGTTAGGGTGCCCTGTACCTGTGGTTATCAAACTTTGTAAACTCTTTTGTATGTAGGTTGTCCATGCGCCTTGACAAATATCATAACACTCATATTCGGGAATCAACCCAACCTGTGTGAAATCGAGTTGTGTCTGATTTCCTTTTTTAGTTATCTCAAAAATAATTTTGTTGCCTTTCCACTCGTTTTTGTCTTGTGTAAAGCTGAAAAAGTTATCCAGCACCAGCCATACTACTTTCTTGTTTGGAATGAACTCTATTATTTTCATGTTGCAGCGATGTACATCCTGATACTGATAACTCCACTCGGCATTAAGTTTGTTGGTGCTGCCTTCAATTTCTTCACTCCACCAACCGCTGACATTATTGATGGCATTAAAAACTTCTTCAGGCGAATTGTCAACTAAAATAGTTGTGCTGAAATCTGTTGTTGTCATTTTGCTTTAGTGTTTAAAAGTGTTTCTAACTTTTTCAGTTTGGTTAACCAGAATTTATCAAAGTAGTTGATGAAGTTTTGCACCTCGTTAAAACCTTCTTGTTTGAGTATGCAGTGCCTTTCTCTGCCAATACCCGTAATGGAAATGAACCCGGCACCGTAGAGAATTTTTATATGCTTGGAAACAGCAGGCCGGCTCATGCTGAAATTTTCACCTAACTGATTTATCGTTAAGCTTTCTTTTGAAAGCAACTGTAACATATGTCTGCGGCTAGGGTCCGCAATTACCTGAAAGGCATCCAGTGTTTGTGTTCTCATTTGCTGGCGGCTTTTAAAAGTTCCCCTAACTTGTTGCAATGGAACATCCAACCGCTGTTGTGTTCAGTTAAATTCTTGAATACTTCAAATCCGCTATGTACCAGAAGTAATTCTGTTCCGCCTTCAATCGGAGTGAGGGTCCAGCGTACAGTTGAAGTGTACGGAGTTTTGGTTACTGCCCAATCGTTTTTCCATACATAACTGAGATTTGTGAACGGTTTTACTTCCGACACTTCGCAAACAACAAACGTGTTATTGGGATTTGTAAAGCGAAAATGATGTCCAACAACGGGCTTAAAATCACTGGGCATAAGCCATTGCTCCATCAGTTCGGGCTTGGTTAAATACTCCCAAACAGTCTCTGGCGTTTGAGCGAAATAAAATGTGTGTTTAATTTCTTTATGCATATTGGGTAACTTTTAAGTTACGCAAATATAGGTAACTTTAAAGTTACTAAACAAGTAGATTAGATATTTTTGCTTAGGGTGTTAAAAATGAGGTTGTTTTCCCGGGATACTGTTAAGACATGGTATCCAATGGATTTTTGAGGTCTTAACCCCGTTTATCATTTTAACTAATTCCCCAAGTCCGTACCAGCACGTACAAAAAAATACCCGTGGAGGGGAGTATCCGGTAATCCATAAAAAGAGCAACTTACTTTCAAATTCCGAACCTATGCCTCGTCCAATCTGGTCTCCAGTTATTGTTAGTCGTTACTGTATTATCGTAGCGGTTCTTGCCAGTCACCTGGCGGCTGCCCAAACCGACTACAACAGCGTTTATACATCAGCTACTGAACTTTATAAAGCGAAGGAATTTACAAAAGCCGAAACAGCTTTTAAAAAAGCACTTGACTTAGCTGTAAAATCATATGGCACGTCTTCGGTGGAGTATCGCGATACCCAGTGGTGGATGTATTTTTTATACAATGACATTGGTTCTATCCCGGAAGCTGTCGCTGCATTAAAAGATGCCGTTCGCGCAAGTGCAGTGTTACGCGATGAATATGAGATCCGCGTTATTGAAGATGCTGAGCGTTATGCTGATAAACTGAAGGATAATGAAAAATACGAAGTAGCAGGTTCGTTGTACCGCCTGGCTGCCAGTACCCGTGAAAACCGCAATTGGTTGGGCGATGCTTCTTATTATAAAGATCTCAAAGGAATACTGGACGTCAATTATTTTTTAAGACGGTTGGATTCCTTACAATACTATTTCGAAAAAATTGCAGTGACAATCCCGCCCAAAGAAAGCGCGCTGGGAAAGCATCTTTATGACTGGACTTCCTATACACTCTGGCAAAAGCAAACTGCGGTTTTTGGTAAGATTGAAAAGGCCTGCGAAGATTACCTGAAGCTCAAAGAACAAAAAAATGAAAAAGATGCCGGGTATGCAGAAGCCTGGATGGCGTTCGGGAAAATTCAGCATGCCAAAGGTCAGTATGAACGTGCGCTGAAAAGCTTTGCCGATGCCCGCGCTGCATTAATTCCAGAAGAGTATCAAGTACTTTATTTGCGTTCGTTATCGCTGTCAGCGGTGAGCTATAATGCTTCTAAAAAATATGATGCCGCTGCAAAAGCTGTCTTTGATGAATATGAACAATGGAATGATCGCTTCGTTGGTAACCTCGGTACCGATTATATCGACAACATGGCCGATGTGGTTAAGTATGCTTCCGGCATTAAAGATTACGCACATGCGGAAAAAGTGCTACTCAAACTTATGCCTGTTGTTGAAAAGGAATATAATAAAAGCAGTTCGGAGTATAAAATGCTGGCGATAACCCTTTCAGGTATTTATGAAGCTCAGGGTAAGCATGATCTTGCCAAGTCCGTAAACCCAACCTTGTCTTCATCTGATGAAAAGGAAATTGCTAAGGCGATGGGCATAGGGAATGCCGATGGTGACTTAGCAAATCTAAAAAATGCAATTGTAAGCGGGCGCTTCGCGGAAGCGGTAGTGATCTTCGAGCGCAGCTATTCCCTTCTCAAAAGTTACTACGAAACAAACAAGGATTATAATGGCTTTGTAACCATTAGCGGTGCAGTTGCTTCTTCCTACCAGCAAACCGGTGATCTGTACAGGGCAGGTCAAGTGCTGTTGGATACCAAGAAAGTAGCGGATGAACACCTAGATAAAACATCCGAGACCTATATTAACCTGCTGCTAACACTGGGAGATTATTATTCCTCAACGGGCCAATACAAGGAGGCGGATGATACATGGTACTCCGGAATGCAAATCCTTGACAAAGCAAAAACACCGACTAACAAAAAGCAAAACGATGAGCTGTACTATCGATTGATTGAACGCATGGCCGGACTTTTTGCGAAGCAACGCTATTATCGCGATGCAGAAGATCTTTATTTCAAGGTGCTGGACTATTATCAGGAAACCGATGGTAAAAACAGTTTACGCTACCAATTCACGGCTACTTCATTGGCTGATCTGTATCAGCGCATGCGACTCTTTCCACTCGCCTTGGATTTATACGAGGAAGCTATGCCGGTGTTGAAAAAAGAATTAGGCGAACAATCTTCAAACTATATCGATGCTTCCAGAACACTTGCTAATATTTATTTGCTGCTGGGTAACTATGCTCCCGCAGAAGCTCCCTACCTGAGGGCCAAAGCTTTTTATCAAAGTGCCTTGGGCACAAAAAGTGAACGTTATCTCGGTGTGTTATCCGACCTGGGATTATTATATACTTATTCAGGTCAATGGAACAAAGCTGCTCCGATATACCACGAGCAGGTAACGTTACTCCTGGAGCAGGTGAAAAATCTTTTCCCGTTGTTGAGCGAAAAAGAAAAGACTGATTTTTATTCACTCGTCCAAGGCCAATTTAATACCTACAATGTGTTTGCTATGCATCAGCTTAAAAGCAATCCCCTGGAAGCAGGAGAGATGTATAATCTCCAGTTGGTTTCAAAATCATTGTTGTTCAAAGCGACTAATCGGGTTCGAACCAGCGTGGTCAACAGTAAAGATGAAAGCCTGAAAACGTTATACAGCCGATGGCAGGATTCACGCGAACAACTTTCAAAAATTTACCAGCTCAGTGAGCAGCAGAAAAAATCAGCAGGTATTGATGAGAAGTCGCTGGAGCGAAGTATTAATGACCTGGAACGCGACCTCACGGTTAAGTCTGAATTATTTGCGCGATTAATCAGTGATAATTCAGATTGGAAAGCAATTCGTGATGCACTAAAGCCAGGTGAAGCTGCAGTCGAAATTGTGCGTATTGTGGAAGCCTTGCCGGAGTTCACGTTTGATTTTATCGGTAAAGGAATTACAATTGATACGCTCGAAGCAGAGGGTTATGCCCGCGTAAATAATTTTGAAGCAAAGTGCTCAGCCGCTAAAGCCGGACTTCATATTGGTGAGACGATCTTGAGTATTAATGATCAGTCTACGAAAGGAAAATCAATGGATGACATTATTGAAATGCTCCAGGCAAATTCGGCAAAGCTGGTAGTAAAAAAGAAGAACAGTAAGGTCACCTATACTGCACAGCTCAACACCGATTCTGTTTTTTACCGCAGCTACCCAAAGAAAGTCAGGTATGTAGCGCTTGTGATAACCCCTGAAGCACAAACTCCAAAATATGTCACTATTGCAAATGGTGATGAACTGGAAACAAAGTATGCGAAGTTTTACCGTAATGCGATCCAGCACCAGGTAGAAGATACTTATTCGTATAATGCTTTCTGGAAACCTCTACAGCCACTATTGGGCTCAGCTAAACGAATTTATTTTTCACCGGATGGTGTGTATAACTCAATCAATCCAAATACACTACTTAATACTGATACGAAACATTATGTACTGGACGATACAGAGCTAGTGCTGGTGAGTAACACTGCAGACATACTCCGTCCTGCAATTCCATCTCCTTCAAAGCGGGCTGTGTTGATTGGCTTTCCGGATTATAATCGGGTAGGCATATCCTCAGCGGATAAACAGCCATCCGAGTTTATGCTTCTGAAAAAAGATTCCACTCAACGCTTTATGAATGGAAATACGATTAGTGAGCTTCCGGGAACAAAAGTAGAGGTAAACGCGATTGAAATTTTATTGAAACCAAAACTGGAGGTGATGAAGTTTATCTCGGCAGATGCTTCGGAAGAAAAAATCAAATCGATGGAAGCTCCCAAACTTTTGCACATCGCTACGCACGGATTTTTCCTAGATGATATTTCAGGAGATGACGAGTCTCAACGCGGTGTAACGGGTGTTGCTAATGCTACCTTGGCAGAGAATCCGTTATTACGTTCAGGTTTGTTGCTGGCAGGTGCGGGTAAAACAATAACCGAAGGCAGGCAAAACAATCAAACAGAAGATGGCGTGCTTACCGCCTACGAAGCATTAAACCTAAACCTTAACCAGACTGACATGGTAGTGTTATCGGCCTGTGAAACAGGACTCGGACAAATTCAGACAGGCGAAGGTGTATACGGTTTACAACGTGCTTTCCGTGCAGCTGGTGCGCAATCCGTATTAATGTCGTTATGGAAGGTTGATGATCAGGCAACGCAAAAACTGATGACTGGCTTTTACAGCGAGTGGCTCAGCAGCGGAAAGAAGCAAGCTGCTTTTCGTGAAGCGCAACTCAGACTTCGGCAACAATTTGCTCATCCTTATCACTGGGGTGCATTTGTGATGATGGGGCAGTGATGCTTTATAGGTAACAGAATTTATTACAGCTTTTTCGTAATATTATGTCTATGCTTCAGCGCAGACCTGCCCTCAAGATTTTCATTGTATTCATCACTTTCTTTTTAATTGTTGTTTTCTTGAGTATGGTGTTTGGATATCAAACACTTGGCGGATACATAGCACCTTGCCTGCTGTTATTAATAACATGGTGGCTTTATAAAAATGAAGGCAGTAGTCTCTCCGCATTAGGGTTAACGTTAACAAAACGCAATCTCGGATTTTTACCGATTGGCCTTCTGGTTGGAATTGTTCTCTATGCTGTTGGAATGTATGCCGCTATACTTTATCAGGGTCTGGAAATATCGTTTAACAAAAATGCTGACTATACAATTATAGCAGGAGGGTTGTTCTTTTTTATTCAAGGCGTGATGAATGAAGAGCTGATCTTCAGAGGATACTGCTTTAAGAAGACGGTTGAAGTGTATGGTGTGGCAAAAGCCAATATTGTTTTTGCAATCCTGTTTTTGATTTGGCACTGGATTTCATGGGATGCTTGGGGTAATTATGGATTAATGCTTTCTGCTATAACCGTGTGTTTTGGTCATCTACTGTTTGCAACCTCCTTGTTACGATCCGGTACACTGTTTTTAGCCATCGGAATTCACCTGGGAAATAATTGGGCAGTTAAACATTTTGCGGCCTATGAAGGGGACATTCCGATAGTAAATTCAATTTTTGTCGTGACGGGTTCAGCGCAGCAAGAGTCGCAAGTTGTTCTTACAGGCATTTCTACTATCTGGATGCTGATCGTGACCGCACTGATCATGAAATTTGTGCGCCCTAAACAATAAAGCATTTTTTCAGAAAATGTATATTTGATCTATGGCACAGTCGATAGAAGAAATCAGGAAAATTCTGGCGCCCTGGCAATTCATCACCTTATCCTGTAAAGGCCCAATAGCTTTTAAAGATGAGTCGGGCTATGCCGGAGAAAGCTTCGCTGAAACATTTGAGTTCAGGGAAGTCACGAATAAAAATGAGCATTTCAGCAACACAAGTGATGATCCCATAACAAAGATTCATGTCATTCGCTACACGGATGTAATCAGTTTGAAAAAGGGTTATTGATTATGCCATATCAGGATCAGCTTGCGCGGATAAAAACCAAGCTGCAACAAGCAAAGGAAAAGGATCACGAGTTCGAAGTGTTTGGAGCTGATTCGCATCAATATGATTTAGGGAAACCGGTTAACCTCGAAGAAGTGATCCGGTTTGAAGAACATTACAACGTTGATCTGCCAGAAGCGTACAAAACTTTTATTACTAAACTCGGCAATGGCGGGTCAGGGGATTACGGTGGAGCAGGACCTTATTATGGCATTTTTGAATTGGGTGATTTCGGCTACATGGAACCCAACTCGAAGTATATGTCAGCACCGTGTGTAATTGATTCGTCCATAACGGAGAAGAAATGGAAAGCATTAACTGTCTTTGAAGAAAAACTTGATCGGAATAGTTTGGAATACGATCGTAAGTATCAGATGCTTTTCAGTGGCCTGATGTTTATTGGAACAATGGGCGATTCAGGACAGATGATGCTGATCCTGAATGGTAAAGACACAGGCCGTGTTGTTTATATTAATCAGGATCTGTACCTGCCAATTGTAAAAGGACAATTTTTGGATTGGTATGAAGAATGGCTGGATAAGATTCTGGCCGACTGATATCGTTTAGCAACCTCAATTTGTATTGTTCTCTGTCAAATCAGTTAAGTAACTCCAGGCATCTGCAAAGCGCGAGCGATCATCTTCGTGAATTTGCTGAGTAGAAGATTGAGAAACACAAATTTCCTTTACATCGGTGTTGAAGCACAATCTATCCGTTTCTTTATCAAGCGTAATGCCTTCCTGCACCGTTCTGATCTGTTCAGCTTTTAATTCTTTCATCTTACCAAAAATATCTTCGCGCATTTTTTCGGTAAGCGCAAACGACTGTTTCTCCTTGTCACCGCCCGTTCTGTATTCAGCAATACAGGAGTCGTACGTAAACGTGATGTTGGTTGCTGCATCCTGCATACCACCGCCACTGTATAAACTGATGGTAAAATCTTTCGTCCACGTTTCGGGTAAGCCGGAGTTTGACGTTGTACTCGTGCAGCTGGTAGATGAAATAAATCCCAAAATATATAAGGCCGGGAAAACCGCGAATCGAATATTCATAATTTCAGTTAATTAAAATTCTTAAATTAAGTTTCAAGGCAATGTAAATTGCCTATAAATATGCATAAGAAATTGTCAGCTTGCTAGGGCAGCCTATACTAATCGCCAACACCAGAGATTAGCCTAAAAATAAGAATGAAATTGTGTTTTGAAATTATTTCTTTATCACCTTCCTGATGATGGTGCCCTCATTGGTTTGTAGTGCTACAACCAGCGATTGCGAAGGCATTCCGGAAACATCAAGCGTAAATGTCCGCTCTCCGGCAACTGTTTCACTATCGAAAATTGTTTTTAATGTTTTGCCAGTAGCGCTATAAAGAAATAGTTGCGCCATAGTAGGATTAATAAAATTAATCTTCACAGTCATTTTTCCGCTTGTCGGATTAGGAGAAACATCCATGGAATGAGTTTCCGGGCGAGGTTGAGGATTAATTGGTGTGCCGGTAACAATATCACGTGTAAATTTAAAAATACCCCGACCGGATAGATATGCCGTGCCGCCATTTATTTTGGTAAAACGATTGTAATAAGTGCTACCAAAATCCAACTCTTCCCAGGTATCGCCCCGATCTCTAGTTTCAAATATTTTCTCTTCTCCACCTGTCCAGCCACGTAAGGAGTCTATAAATCCAACCATTTGCAGATTATGAAATTCGGAACTAACGGTAACAATCTCCCAGGTCTGACCGCGATCAGCGGAACGAATTATGCGCGTTGGATTTTCGGGGGCAAACGATTCGATAGAACCATAAAAATGTTTTTTATCGGGTGTTTGAATTTTCCAGACGCGATCACTCACTTCGTTACTTCTGAATTTCTCCGTCCATGTTTTTCCACCATCGGAAGTATATAAAACAACTCCGCCATCCAGGAGATTAGGTGCAGAACCAACAACAAAGCCCTCATTTTCATTAAAAAAGTATACATCGATTAGTGAACGGGCATAGGTTGACATATTTATATACTTCCAGGTAGCGCCTTTGTCAGTAGACTTTATTACAAACGCAGGTCCGTACCAAACTCCTACACCATACATCGTGGTAGCACTTGCTCTTGCAAGGCCGCAGATTCCTGCAGGACGAGGAGATATTTTCGGAGCAACATCCGTCCACGTTTCTCCGCCATCCGTGGTTCTGTATAAAGAGCCATGACGTTCTGGTAAGTTGTTAGCAGCAACGGAGCCACAAAGGCCTATATTTTCATCAAAGAACTCAATGCTTCGCAAATATTGATTGTTTGTCAGCTTCAAGGGTGTCCAGGTTTCGCCTCCATCGGTAGTTTTATGAACTTTAAAATTCCAGCCACCAGCGGTCCATCCCAAATCTTTTCCGTAAAAAAACACGTCATCAATACGATTTGCATTTGGAATATTCTGGGCGGTCCAACTTCCTTCTTCCTGAGCCACTGCACAGCTGATACTAAGAACAAATAGAAAGAAGGTTATACACTTTTTCATAAGAATTGTTTTGAGCTACCTGAATGCAAACTAACTATTTTACCTAACACTAAAATAATCACGAACGTTTGAAGTAAAACCTGCCCGAACTATACTACGAACTGCTCGAAAAGCCTGTTCAGCACCTCTTCAGGTGCGTTTGTTAATCCGGGGTGAACTTTTGATGTTTGAACGATGGTGCTTCGGGTTGCAGTTAACCATCGAAACCGTTCAGCCATGGAAAGCTCACCGATAGGGCCGCTACCTTTTCCGCCTTTGCTGATGTGTTCGAAAGATTGAATGTATTGTTCAAGCTCTTCGCACTCAACATCTTTGCAAAATGCATCAATGCGCTCCGGGTTGATTGAGATTTTGGTTTTCAAAAACTTTAAGGGTCCGCAATACAAGATCACGCCCACGTTAATGAACTCTTCCCGTTCTACCCGCGGCACAACGCGGATGATGGCATATTCAAAAACTTGATTCTCTTGCATGGATAGCTTCGTTTACAAAAAAATCAGAACGATTAACCCGATTCATAATAAAAGTAGTATAGGCTTCACGATGAGCATCGGGCGAACTAAACGTTGGCTCATCCGAAAGCCATTCGTCCGGGATCAAGGCCACAATAGATCGAACCTTATCTTCCGTGATCATAACCTTATTCTTTGCGTCAGCTTCTTTAAGCTTTGTAGCTAACGGAAGCAATACATGATCTTTTATTTTAGGAAATGGCCGTTCCGGATTTTCCCAGTCCTGCCACGAATGATGAAAGTAAAGCGCAGCGCCATGATCGATCAGCCATAATTCTTTATGCCACCATAAAAGATTTGTATTGCGTGCGGTGCGGTCAACGTTCAGGATAAGACTGTCAAGCCACACAATCTGAGAAGCTAACATGAAATCCACTTTTGTCACCAGCGGATCGTAGGTAACGGCCCCTGATAAATAATGTAAGGCGAGATTTAATCCTACGCTTGCTTTCAGTAAGTCTTGGATTTCTTCGTCACCCTCAATTCTTCCGAAAGCGACATCGAGGTTTGCGAACACAATTTCTGGTACCTGTAATCCCAATGCTCGAGCGATTTCACCACCAATGAGTTCAGCAATTAATGCTTTCTTCCCCTGGCCAGCGCCTCTGAATTTAAGCACGTACATGAACTGATCATCTGCTTCTACAAGAGCAGGCAATGACCCGCCTTCGCGCAGAGGAGCGCTGTAGCGGGTTACGTTGACAGTTCTGAGTATTGAATTCACACTTAAAATTGCATTAAGTCATACTGATTAATTCTTTTCAATCCAGGTTTGAAATTTTGCAAACGTTTCAATGGCAGCTGTGATTATCTCGTCATGTTTGGATTCATCTTCCGCATATTTATTGAGTGTTGCCATGAAAGAACCCCACATCTTTTGGGTTTCCTCACCGTAGCCACTGAAAAAGTTGAGATAAGTTGTATCGTTAACGTTGAGATTCTGCTTCAGCATTTTGGTAATCACCTGTCCGCCTAACGTTGAGCCTTCCAATACATACATCGCGCCTAATGCCTCATATAGAGTAGAGATCTTTGGCAAATCGGTTGCGACCGGAGGTAAAGACCCATTTAAATTCATGGCCTTCAGATCTTCCAATATCACGTGTGATTTTCTTCGCTCACGATAAGCCGGAATTATTTTTTCGTCCAGTTGTGCATCCAGCAAAGTTTCGATGGCTTTGAAATAGCCATAAAACACATTCAGAATTTTAGCGTATGCTTCCGGAGTAGTGGCCTGCTTAAGACCCGGGATCATAGCCTTTTCAAGTGCCAAGTGATTGTGTTTTGTTTCGGAGCGTAATCGTTCTATGAACATAGTATGCTGATTGATCCGAAAATTACTACTTATCCGGTGGATTTTATAATCCGTCCTTTCGGGTATCCAACCGATTAATGTCTCTATTCACTTTCACCTGACTTTCTTCAATCTCTATATTGACAGCTTCGTACACTCGGGCAATAAGCTGCTCCATCGTTTCACTGGTTTTGATGAGATCAGAAAGCTTTGCATTGGCGCTGTTAAGCTGTGATTGACTGAACTCTTTGTGAAGCTCAGTCATAATCTGCTCGTTTGACATTTCTTTGATTTCCATAATGATTTATTTAATCATGAATAGGTTCACTTATTACCTGATCGAGTTTAATCCGTTTATCGGTGATTATTGATCCATTTACCATGAGCGTAAATTCACCTTCCTGTTGTTCTACCTCAATATTGTATACGTTTTCATTCAAGGTGTATTTGACCCGGAATGATTTCCAGTCTGCCGGAACGCGGGGTTCAATTATCAGCACATTTCCTTCGCGCCTGATGCCGAGGAAAGATTCTGTAACCAATTGGTACATCCAACCTGCGGAACCAGTATACCAGGTCCAGCCACCACGACCGGTATGCGGAGCAACACCATAAACATCTGCGGCCATTACATACGGTTCAGCTTTGTAGATTGCTACATCTTCCGGAGTTTTTCCGTGGTTGATTGGATTGATCAGGCTTAATAACTCAAATGTTTTTTCGCGATCATCAAGCTTGGCAAAGGCCATCACCATCCAGATGGCAGCATGTGTATACTGACCGCCATTTTCACGAACACCGGGAACATAGCCTTTTATATAACCCGGATCCATATCCGCTTTATCGAATGGCGGTTCGAGTAGTTGAATTAATCCCTTCTCGCGGTTGATGAGGTGTTGATTAGCGGATTGCATCGCAGTTTGAATCCTGTCGGGTTCTCCTGCCTCTGAAAGTACCGACCAGCTTTGTGCAATTGCATCGATCATACATTCACTGTTCAGGTGTGATCCTAACGGAGAACCATCATCAAAGTAAGCGCGTATGTACCATTTACCGTCCCAGGCATACAGGTTGATATTTTCTTTTAGCTTCTTCGCCTCATCTTCACACAAGCGAATGAATTCAGAATCTTTTTTAAGTTCTGCAATTTTTTTAAACCGGTTTAAGATATCGTAAAGGAAGAAGGCAAGCCAGACACTTTCACCTTTTCCATGAATACCAACCATGTTCATACCGTCATTCCAGTCACCCGAACCGATTAACGGTAAACCATGCTCACCAAATCGTAGTCCATGCTTGATGGCTACTTTACAGTGTTCATACAATGTTGCGCGCTGGTCGGACAATACAGGCATGTCGTAATAAGATTCTTCGCCTACATTTAATAATCGACCTTGTAAAAAAGGAATAACTTCTTCCAATACCCCTGTATCATGTGTAGCATTTACATACCGACTCGTTACAAACGGCAGCCACAAATAATCATCGGAACATAAGGTTCTTACACCACGTCCCATGGGAGGATGCCACCAGTGCTGAACATCGCCTTCTTTGAATTGACGTGATGCACTTAACACAATTTGTTTTCTCGTAAGTTGAGGTTGAGCGTGCATGAGTGCAAGTACATCCTGTAACTGATCGCGGAAACCAAACGCTCCACCGGATTGATAGAAACCACTCCTTCCCCAAAGACGACATGCAAGAACCTGGTATTCAAGCCAACCGTTTACCAGTATATTAATAGACTGGTCTGGCGTTTCAACTTCAATGGCGCTGAGTGCTTTCTTCCAAAATGCTTTAACATTCTCCAGAACCGTAACGGCAACTTTCGGCCCCTGGAATCGCTTGATCAATTCAATTGCTTCGCGCATATCCTTTCCGGCTCCAAGCCTGAAGGTGATAATATGCTCCTGATCATTTTCAAGCTCAATTGGAACTTGCATTGCAGCACAAGGATCAAGACATGCACCTGTTTTTCCTGATAATTTGGTCCGCTTCATAGCATCCGGATTGCGCAACGTTCCGTTTCGTCCGAGAAACTCAGTTCTATCTGATGTATATTCAAATACAGTTTCATCTACATCCAGGAACGTTACCCGGTTATGGAATTCTGAGTTGTAAGGATTTTTAGCCATCAACGCACCAGTATTGCTTTCCAATTCGGTAACAACATGGAAGGCAGCTTTTGGCCGCTGTCCGCCAAGCACCCATTCAACATAACCGGTAGCCGATAATTTACGCACACGACCTGAGCGATTACGAAGTTTAATGGTTATGAATTTTACAGAAGCTTCAGTATCAACATAAACAGTTGTTTCGGAGTGAACTCCATCTTCGCTATGTTCAAAAGCTGTGTACCCAAATCCATGACGTGTTACATACGCACCGTTATTAACCGGTAGTGGCATAGGTGACCAGAATTTTCCAGTCTCTTCATCACGCAGGTAAAAAGCTTCACCGGTTTTATCCGATACTGGATCGTTATGCCACGGAGATAATCTGAACTCATGCGCATTTTCAAACCATGTATAGGATGAGCCGCTTTCGGAAATGATGGTTCCAAAATTTGGATTGGCAATGATGTTTGCCCACGGCAGGGGAGTGCGCTGATCGTTAGTTGTATTGATCACGTACTCCTTGCCATCTTTTGCAAACCCGCCAATACCATTAAAGAAATGAAGATCGGTTGCGAGAACAACCGGATTATTAGTCGATATCTTCTCAAATTCGACTGGTTCGATTTTAGGAATTGCAACTTTAGTTGCTGGTTTTTTATTCACCTGATCAGCAAGCGAACCGCGCACGTCAGAAATAATAACCCGTGCAACTGTCTGCAAGAGAATCAAATCTTCCGTAGGAATTTGATCTGCAGAGCGTACAAAGATCTTACCCGGCTTCTCGGATGTTGTAATGGTTGTACCACCCGCAATCAATCCCTGAATCTGATCTTGCAGAACCTGACGATAACCACTTGGATCTTCATTGATGATAACAAGATCAACAGCAAGTCCTTTCAGGTTCCAGTATGCCTGGGCTTTCACCATTTGCTTGGCGAGCGTGATGTTCTCCGAATCGGAGACTTCCAACAGCACAATTGGTAAGTCACCTGAAATAGAATAAGCCCATAACGCAGATTGCCCGCGCTGATTTTTGAGCACAATGTTCTGCGGAGCCCGAAGCGCTGCATTCGCATATAATATAGAGCTGGCTAACCTGCCGTAAAGTTGAGCATCCGACTCTGTTGCACCAATCTGGCGTAATACAACCTGGCTATGCGTCCACGATAATTCAAACGCCCGATCCCGTAAATGTTTATCCTGATACTTATCGATCAGCATTTGATTTTCTTCACGCGTGGCGGCAATACCGGTAACCATATCAACCATTACAGTTGCACCCGGCTCAAGGGAAATTCTGTATTGGACTGAAACAATTGGATCAAGTACGGATCCTTGTGATCCTGATAACACTTCTGAGTTCTGGAGTGCAGATGGATTTACAATTGTGTTACCACGACCGATAAATTTGTTACGATCTGTTTCGAAGGAAGCTGAAGTTGGCTCAGTTCCGCTGACCTTAGCGAGATGGAACATCCACGGTGGCTGTTCATCTTTTGAACGCGAACGTCTGGAGCAAACAATGGAATTCTGATGTTCATGGATTTCGGTTTGAACAAACAGGTTACTGAACGCAGGATGCGAGTTATCAGCAGCCGGTAATGCTATTACAACTTCACCATATGTTGTTACCTCAATATTCCGTTTTGTTTTAGAATGATTGATAAGATGAATGCGTCTTACTTCAACATCATCTTCAGGCGATACGATAATTTCAGTATACGTTTCAATCTGGTTATCGCGTCTGCGGAATTCAACTTTACCTTGTGAGAATACAGATTCGTAGTGATCCGCTTTCTTTAGTGTTGGTTGATATGCGTTTGACCAGAATTCCTGGCTATCCAGATCACGCACATAACAAAAGGTTCCCCAATTGTCTGCCGTTGCATCTTCGCGCCAGCGCGTAAGCGCAATATCGCGCCAGCGACTGTAACCGCCCCCGGCATTTGTTATCATCACATGATATCTTCCGTTTGATAACAATTGAACTTCCGGGATTGGAGTGTTCGGTGTTGAGATTACGCGGATATCAGAAATGAGTCCAACCGGTGAAGGATTCTTCTCTTCGGAAGAACCGGAGTAGAATCCAATTGTTTTAGGAACCTGTTCCTGCAACAATAACAAAGCTGTTTGAAACTGCGGATCAGCTTCAAACCTTTTTTGCATCGGCTGATTTAATAGTAAATACGCAAGTGACAACAAGCTCATTCCTTGATGATGCGCCATGAAAGTCTGAATCACAGCATGTGATTGTCCGCGCGACAAACGAAGGGGTGTATAATCAACAGCTTCGTAAAATCCGTACCGGCCTTCAAAGCCTTTGGCTTTCATTACTTGCAGATTATCATAAGCAGCATTCGGATCAACCATCAATGCCATTACTGTGGCATAAGGAGCAATAACAAGATCTTGTCCAAGACCGCGTTTGAAACCAAGTCCGGGTACACCAAACGCTCTATATTGATACGTAAGATTGCTGTCCACAACATTGTAGCACGATTCTGAAATACCCCACGGAACATTTTGTTGTTCACCGTAGTCAATTTGTTTCTTCACAGTTCCGATAGCCATTTCATCAAGCAATGTATTTTCATACGTTGGCATCACCAGCATCGGCATAAGATATTCAAACATGGACCCACTCCAGGAAAGCAATACCGGAGTTTTACCTGCTGATGTTAGTCTTCGACCTAATGAGAACCAGCTTTCCTGCGGAAGCTTGCCTTGTGCAATCGCTACGAATGCACTCAGTCGGGCTTCGGAAGCAAGCAAGTCATAGAAGCTTGCATCGAGCCGGTTATCATCTGCATTAAATCCGATTGACAGTAAGCGTTGAACCTTATCGTAAAGGAAGTCATACCGCATATCGGCAAAGTCAAAGGAAGATTGTGCAAGTTTGAGAAGTATTTCCATTCGCGCTTTTGCTTTTTCGCCTGCTTGCGCTATCTCAGTTTCTAATTTCTGTAGTTCATGTTTCTCTTCAGCTGTATTTTGATCATTATCAATTTCTTTTTTCAGTGTCAGTGCAAGTTCGCTTAGTGAAGCAAGTGTGGGGATTTGGGTTATGAAAGAAAATCTCTCCAGATTTTTAGGGATTTCACGGGAAGCCCACGGGATGAATGTATCAAGCTCTGCTAGCGCAAGATTTAATTGATCATCAAAAGATTTAATCCACCAACCTGTTTCGGAATTTGAATCTTTTTGAAACGAGGATTTAATTGCATTATACTGAACTGCTATAGCTTTCAGATTACGATGAAAATCAAACACATTTTCGCTATCAGCTGCATTGCTTAGCATTTTATCAAGTTCATCCAGACCTTCTTTGTGTTCCAGTAATTTCTTCCTGAAAACATACAGGGTATCATTTAAACCATTGAAAATCTGAGTACCGATAACTTTTTGATCAATCAACCCTAAAAATCCCTGACGTAGTGTTAATAAATGTCCGGCTAGGTTACCGCTATCGACCGTTGAAATGTATCGTGGGTGCAACACGCGTAAACTTTGCGTATCGTACCAATTATAAAAATGCCCGTTCTGACGATCAAGCTTACTCAGGGTAGCAAACGTGCGCTCTGTCCGTTCAATCAGCGTAGCCGTTGTGATGTAGCCAAAGTCATACGCAGACATACTTGCCAGTAATGACATTCCAATGTTTGTTGGTGACGTACGATGCGCAATTACTGGAATTGGATATTGCTGTAGATTATCAGGAGGAAGCCAATTGTCTTCTTCGCTTACAAATACTTCAAAGAATGACCAGGTTTTGCGGGATAATTCGCGCAGGTATGTTTTCTGATCTTTTGAAAGCGCAGATTTTTTTGAGATCACCGGCTTGTTCATTATCCAGACGATTGCCGGAGAAAAAATCCACATCAATAAAAAGGGCAGCGCGACAAAAAGCCGTAATGTGAATTCGTAAGCGTCAAATAAATAAATGACTGCAGCAACCGATAGGAGAGGTGCAAACCACATAGTTGCATAAACAGAGCCAATAGATTCATTTTTTTTCTGAACGAGATTTGAAGGATTCCACTCCAACAATTTTTTCTTGCTGAAGTACATTCGCCATAACGTTCTAATAATTGCATCAACACTCAAGAAAGCTTCGTAGGGAAGACAGATTAGTGTAAACAATGCCTGCTTAATACTTTTATTCGTGGCACCCAGCGTGTTACTCAGGTGTTGATCGAAAGCAATTTCTTTTGGTTTTTGAGAAGCGCTCCATACCGAACTTATTATTGGTGGAACAAACAGAATCGCCAGAATCGCAAACGTCCAGAAAATAGGCGATGGTAAAATGGTCCAGACTGCTAACAGTAAAAGTATCTGCGCGATAGGAACCAAACTTCTTCTCAGGTTATCAAAGATCTTCCAGCGTGATAGCGCTGAGATTGAATTCTTCCGATACTTGCGTTGAGCATCCGGTGCAAAAGGTAAAAACCACGTTCCGATTTGCCAGTCACCGCGAATCCAGCGATGTCTGCGCATAACATCCATGCTATAGCGCGATGGATATTCCTCATAAAACTGAACATCGCTCGCAAAGGCGCATCGCGTATAAGAACCTTCCAATAAATCGTGACTTAGAATTCTGTTTTCAGGGAAACGATTATTTAACGCCTTCTCAAACGTATCAATTTCGTAAATGCCTTTTCCAATAAATGAGCCTTCGCCAAAAACATCTTGGTAAACATCAGACACCACGCGCGTGTAAGGATCAATACCTGAGTCATTTTCATGTAAGCGCGAGTAAGAAGTTCGGGTAGCACCTTGCAAGCTGATGGCAATGCGCGGTTGAATAATCCCAAATCCTTCAACCACCCGTTTCTTTTGCTCATCATAAACGGGTTGATTCATTGGGTGGGCCATTAATCCAATAAGTTTCCAGGCGGCATCGCGCGGAAGCTGTGTATCTGTATCCAGCGTGATGATATATTTTATGGATGAGAAGATTCTTTCATCACCAACAATAGCAGAAAAGTTTTCGCGTGATTTTCCGCGCAACAGGTGATTAAGATCAGCGAGCTTTCCGCGTTTGCGTTCGTAGCCCATCCAAACTTTATCAACCGGATTCCATTTTCGCGGTCTGTGAAACAGAAAAAATGTTTCGTTGTGTTTTTTACCAAACCGTAAATTCAGCTCTTCAATTTTTTTTGCTGCATGTGTTACTAAGGCTTCATCTTCAGGTAATGTCTCGGAGTCTGCATCACGAAAATCGGTTAGCAATGCAAACAGAAGATTTTCATCGCGATTGGCGAGGAAGCGTACTTCTACATCTTCAATCAATTTTTCAACCTGCGCTTGATTCGCCAGCAAGGTTGGTACAACAACCATCGTTCTGGCTTCAGCTGGAATGCCGTGCGAAAAATTAAGTCGTGGTAATGGCTTAGGCTTTATCCATAAGGTAGCCCACCAGTTTGTCAAGGCAATCGCAAGCTGACTCGCGCCAATCAATGAAAGTACTCCAAGAAGAATTAGCCAGCCGTTATGAATTTCGTAATCGTATGCTTTCGCAACAAGAAATAAGCCGAGTATTAGTGTGATAAACGTTGCAGAGAATATGTATAAACCTGAAGAAGTTTTTTGAATCCATTTTTTCAGGGATTCCCACGTTGAAAGTTTTAACCTTGATTGCTTTTCGGTACTCGAACGACCTTCGTCAATCAAATAATATCCAACATGTGATCTGCGGATGTCTTTTGAATTTTTATCAAAACTCTGGCGCGCAAGATCAATCGCGGTTTGTGCAATGGCATATTCAGGAAGATCACTTTCCTTTGCAATTCTTTCAACTACGTGACGGTAATGATCACGTGTGTAGAAGTCCATTTTAGAGTAGATGCCATCAATATCTTTTCTAAGCATTTGTTCAACAATGCTCATTGTCTCAACAAACTCGCGCCATTCCATCTTGGCGATAAAGCGAAGACTGTTAATACTATTACTTACTGAAACCTGGTTGGCAGCTTGTTTTTGATTTTCAGCCAGGATCATTGAATTGAGCGAATCAGAAGTTCCTGAAAGATGTTGTTCAAGCCAGCTGATTGGTAAACTAAGTTCTGAACCCTTCCATTGAAGTTTTCTCGCAAATTCGCCAACAAATGCGCTCGTAATAGGAGGATTTGATCTTGCCATGTCAGCAATGATCAGTACAAGGTCTTTTGGATTTTTTTCGGTGACATCAATAATCTCGTTAGCCCATTTGTTTGCTAGTGCAGAATCATTTCTATCCAACGCTATTTGAATGGCAACGCGACTCAGGTTTTCAAGCAATGCAAGCCTGATCATAATAGGCACAGCCCAAAGCTCACCTAATGTCAGATAACTAATCTTTTGATACGATGATATGAAGCTGCTTAAGCTATTAATATCAACGTGGCCATCGCTGTGCGAAATAATTTCAATCGCGATATCGTAAACACGCGGCAGGCCTTTATGTTTACCGCTGCTAAGTTTCGGTAAACCTTTACTATATCCTTTAGGTAAGTAACGCTTACCAATTAAAATCTCTTCTTCAATCAGGTAAAAATTATCAAGCAACCATTCTGCAGCCGGACTAATTGATTTCTTTTCTTTTATGTTCTGCTGAAGCAGCTTGATGGTACTGAAAAGAATATCTTCGTTATCCGATAAACGTTTTAGTAGTTGTTCTGGCAATTGTTCATCTGTGATGTGATGAGAATTTGCCAGTTGTTGCGCATGATGTTCAAGTTGCTCCAGTGTAAAAAGTTCTGAGCGCAGGGGAGGCTTCTCTTTTACATCTTCGTGCGTGAAATTATCCTTTTGAAAAATTGGGGAGATTAAATCTTCAAACTTGGTAGCGCGAACCTTCATTAATTCTGAATATTAAAATTTTACATATGCACAGATGAATACCTGCACGCGGGCAGCGAATGCTTACCCAAACATTCTTGTAAGCTCTTCGCGAAGCGCAGGCTTATAGAGAATGTGAAAATTCGAAGCCGATGTTTTTGGTACATCCATCGCGCTGATCAAATTAAGTTGAGTTTCCGGGTAATTAACCAGGATAAATTCTGTCTTTCCCCAGCCTAATCCATCGGGCAGGTTGTTATCCAAAAAGAGAAAGTCAGGTTTTTGTTCTTCGAGCGTTTTCAGACCGTCAGCAATGTTGTGCGCGATAAAAACATCATAATTTTTTGGCTTGAAGAAACTTTTCATGAGCAAGCCAAAATCCACCTCATCGTCAATAATCAATACCTTTTTGTTTTTCATTACCCGTGGGATTACGGAATAACCATATAAAAACCCTACCAACGATTTACTTTACGGAGGGCGCGTAATCTGCAGATTAGTAAGGTGTTTCAAAAGGATTGAAAGAAAGCATGGGGATTATTTTCTACACGCAAGTGGCAGAACCTAAGTATTGCTTACACGGCTCCGAATCCTTATTTTTATAAGCTTGAAATCTGAACGATACATTCTGCTGGTAGACGATGACCCTGATGAGCATCTTTTGTTTGAAGATGCCTTGAAGGAGATAAAAAACGCGCCCAAACTTTCCTATGCACGGGACGGCCAACAGCTGATGGAGTTTTTAAATGACGATAAAGGGCAATTACCTGCGATTGTATTTCTGGATTTGAATATGCCCCGCATGAACGGGTTTGAATGCCTGCAACAAATCCGCAAATCTTCTAAACTTAATCACATTCCGGTTGTTATTTTTTCAACAACCTCTCAAACCCAGGCCATTGATAAAGTATACGAACAGGGAGCTAACTATTACATCCGCAAACCAAACACGTTTGCCATGCTAAAAGAGGTTATTGACCGGATGCTGGAGATCGATTGGAATAATAATTACAATGATTCGCATCCTTCTAAAGAAAACTTCATTGTAAATCCTTCCTAGAGTTGAAAACGCCTTTGAGTACCCGTGAATCATCTGCACTTGCTGAAGAGCGGGCCCGGCTTGCTATTGAGTCGGCTATGCTGGGCACGTTTGATGTAGATTTGATCAATGATGATGTTATAAGCTCAGAGCGGTTTCATGAAATATTTGACGTAGACTTAAAAAACTTCGGCCGGAATGATTTTATAAACCGTATCCATAAGGATGATCTTATCATACGCGAACGAGCATACGAGACTGCACAGAAAACAGGTCAGCTTTCGTATCAGGTAAGAGTTGTCTGGCGAGATGATTCCATACACTGGGTTGATGTGAAAGGTAAATACTTTTTTAATGAGAGTCATAAGCCCATTCGATTAATTGGAATCGTTAATGATATTACCCCTCAAAAATATTATTCAGATGCGTTAGCGGAAAACGAGCGTAAATTCAGAAATACAGTTCATCAAGCTCCGGTTGGTATTGCCATTCTTAATGGTCGTGATTTCGTGTTTGCAACCGCGAATAATAATTATCTTCAGCTTATTGATAAAACTGAAGAAGACGTTATCGGTCGGAAATTGTTTGATGTACTTCCGGAAGTAAAAGATGTTGTTCAACCCCTGCTTCAAAAAGTTTTAGATACTGGCGTTTCGTTCAATGCGCCTGATCTGGGTGTAGCGCTGAATCGGTATGGAAAAAAAGAGTTCGGGTATTTTAACCTGATCTATCAACCTTTATACGAAGAAGGAAAAATAACCGGCATTATCGTTATCGCGAATGAAGTAACGGATATGGTAGTCGCCCGCCATGCCTTGGAAGAACGTCAGCGGCAATTCAGCAAGTTTATCATGCAATCGCCTATCGCGATGACGATTTGGCGCGGACCGGATTTTTTAATTGAAATGGCAAATGAAACCATGTTCAAAGGAATCTGGCGTAAAAATCCGGATGAAATAATTGGTAAGAAGGCACTGGATGTTTTCCCGGAACTGAATGATCAAAAATACCCTGAGTTACTAAAAAAGGTTATTGAAACCGGATATACGCATCGCGAAAATGAATCCATGGCGTATGTTCAGGGTGATGACGGGATGCGAAAGTTTTACCTCGATTTTGAATACTCACCGTTGCAGGAAACGGACGGTAGTATTTCAGGAGTGATGATAACAGTATATGATGTAACTGAAAAAGTTGAATCAAGACAGAGACTAATAGATACTGAATCACGCATGCGGTTAGCGATAGAAGGAACGGAACTTTCTACATGGGATTTGAATTTGCAAACGCGTGAAATTATTCACTCATCTCGATTAGCGGTTATCTTCGGCCATCCGGAAAATAAAATATTAACACATTTTGAAATGCGTGATCAGATTCACGCTGAAGATCGGCAAGCTATTGTTGAGCCCGCGTATGAAGTTGCGTTAAAAACCGGTAACTATGATTACGAAGCAAGACTGATTCGTCCAGACAAATCTGTTCGCTGGATCAGAACAAAAGGCAAAGTTATTTTTGACAACGATCATCAACCCTTGCGCATGCTGGGAACATTGATGGATATTACCGATACTAAACTTGCAAGTGAAGAAAGTGCAAGATTAGTGGCCATCGTTCAATCTTCGGATGATGCGATTATCAGTAAGCGTTTGGACGGAACAATTACAAGCTGGAACCTGGGAGCGGAAAGAGTTTTTGGGTACACGCCAGAGGAAATCATCGGGCAATCTGTTACGAAGCTTATTCCTCCTGACAGGCTTGAAGAGGAGCCCGCTATCATTGCGCGGTTAATACGGGGAGAGCGGGTTGATCATATCGAAACACAACGTGTTACCAAACATGGAAAGCTGATCGATTTATCACTGACGATTTCACCCATCCTTGATCAAACCGGAAAAATTATCGGGGCTTCGAAAATTGCACGTGATATCTCAAAGCAAAAGCAAGTTGAGCAAGCGATGGAAGAAAACCGGGAACGACTTGAAACGGTCATTACTGCCAGCGCGTTGGGTACTTGGGAACTTGATCTGATTACCGGTAAACCAACTTACTCAAAACGGTATCTTGAAATTTTAGGATTTAAGGGAACGCAAACGCCATCACACGCTGAGCTTGTGAAACGCCTGCATCAAGATGATCTTCCCATTCGAGAAAAGGCTTTTAAGGTTGCAATGGAAACCGGCAAGCTTCATTATTCAGCACGATTAATTTGGCCGGATGGTACAATTCGCTGGATGGAAGGAAGAGGGAATGTTTTTTTTGATGATAACAGAAAAGCTTTAAGAATGTCGGGCACCATTCGCGACATCACTGAGGAAAAGTCTTTCTCACAGGCGTTGGAAAATATGGTAGATGAACGAACCCGTGAATTGAAGCAAGCAAACACCGAGCTTGAAAAGATGAATCAGGAGTTGGCATCATTTGCATATGTTTCCAGTCATGATTTACAGGAGCCTTTGCGAAAGATTCAAGCCTTTGCTTCACGCGTGATGGAAAAGGAATATCATGGCTTATCTCCGGCAGGGAAGGATTACTTCACGCGGATGCAGGAAGCAGCGAGAAGAATGCAATTGCTTATTCAGGATCTGCTCGCATACTCCAGAACCAATAAAAAAGAAAAAGAATTTGTTGCCACTGATCTCAGCATACTTGTTTCAGGTGTAGTGGAGGATCTTGAACAATTTGTTCAGGAGAAAAATGCTACCATTACTATTGGAACATTACCTGAAGTAAACGTAATTCCATTTCAGCTTCGGCAATTGTTTACAAACCTGATCTCAAATTCATTGAAATTCAAAAAAAATGATGTTCCACTTGTGGTTGATATACAATCAACTATAATAGCAGTTGGTGAAGAAGATTTTGATAAACTTGATCCTGATACAAACTATCATAAAATCAGCATCCGTGATAATGGAATTGGATTTGAGAATGAATATGGTGAACGCATCTTTGAAGTTTTCCAGCGGCTGCACACTCGCCAGGAATATGAAGGGACAGGAATAGGGTTGGCTATCTGTAAAAAAATTGTTGAAAATCATCAAGGATTTATTGCGGCAACCGGTAAGCCCGGAGAAGGCGCAACCTTTACCGTATATCTTCCGGTAAGTTAACCTAGAACGGATATCCGATTGCAATATTAAAGACGAGATTGTCTCGTCTCCAGTATTTACTTGCAAAATCGATGTCTTTGAATGCCCACCGGAATTCGTTTAATGGTATCAGCTGTATTGTATTATCCTCAAGCTTTATTTCTTTATCTTTTCCGGTATAGTAAGCTTTTCTGATTGGGAATGCTAGATCAAAGCGCAGTACGAAGAAGCTGAAATCAAACCGCAATCCAAAGCCGGTACCTACAGCAATCTCTTTCAAAAAATTCCTATCAAAAGATCCACCGGGCCTTAAGCTATCATAATCCATAACCCAAATGTTACCAGCATCGACAAACAATCCTCCTTTTACAGCTTTATAAATATCAAACCGGTATTCAACGTTGCCTTCTAATTTAATGTCACCCCGCTGATCTATGAAGAAAGTGGTATCGCTAATGGCCAGGAAATTATATGTACCAGGTCCAACGGATCGCGCAGGGAATGCACGTAAACTATTGGAGCCTCCCACTGCAAATTGTTTGATATAGGGCATGAACTTGGAATTACCATAAGCATACCCTACGCCAGTTGTTATGCGTGAGGCAATTTTACTTCGTTTATTCAAATCAAAATAATATCTGAAGTCTACTGTTGGCCTGACGTATTGTGAATACGGTTGTCCAAAAAAACTGTATGGTCCTTCAGCTCCTTTAAATCGAACGGATTGAATAGCGCGCGGGAGATTTCCTGAAATATCGAGTGCTCCATTAAAGTAAAAATTGTGGCGCTTAATTCTTCTTACCGTGTACTTATCTTCAATGTTATCACTTAATTGGGTATTAAAGGTATAGGAATAACGAGCTCCCAGGATAAACTGGTTTTGAAATGAATTTTCTAATGCGGGATTGGTTTTTATGATATCCTTGAAGGCATCTGATGTATTACTTGTTTTAATATAGGTAATATCAATCGGGAAGAGCTCATGGGTTTTAAGCGTTGTTTCGCGCCAGGTATAGCCCGCGGCAACATTGAAAGAATTCAAAGTAAAATACTGCATGCGTTGCTGAAAACTGTAACCAAATTTTAATTGAGTTTGTGGCAGGTATTTAGCGGAGCGATACCGGATTCGTATAGGCGTGATAAAGCGTGGCACGGATAGACTGGCTTCACTTCCTAATTCGATAGCATTCAATGGATTGGTTTGTTTACTTCGAACCTGAAGTTCGTATGATCCATTCAGCTTTAGCTGAAACATTTCAGCACCTTTAAAAATATTTCGGTTCGTAAACGTAAATTCCATTCCCGGTCCTACAAAGTTGTTCGACTTGGAAACTCCCTGTAGCTGTAGTCTCAATGACTTTTTCAACGTTGGTGTGAGAAAGACACTTGCCCGTAGCCCAGTTGAATCCCGATGAACGTTGCGGTACTTGATGTTCACAAACTTGAATGTATTAAGTCCCATTAGGTGACTCAAGCTGTATTCATGATCAACTCTCCGATAGATACTGTCAGGCGTAATGTTGATTACATCCGTTATAATATGCGGTCTGAAATTGTGGAGGTTATCAATATAGACATAGTTACCTACAAGCGTTGTGTCACCGGTTCTTGAAAGGCTATCATTTGCCAGTTCGTAACTGGGGAATACAGTGACTTCCTTAACCGTGTAAACTTTGTACGCACGGTCAGGCATGCCCGGTTCAACGGTCAGGTCAAGTTCAACCATTCTTTCGCCAATGGTTGTATCAGCTTTAAATAAAAGGTACCTATCATCAAAGTAATAGAAACCTTCGTTTTGAGCAATGTCTTCAATGCGTTGTTGTTCTGCGCTTAATAATTGTAAACTGTAACGCGCATTTTCTTTAATCAGAGACTTCTTTTTAATCTCATCCAATAGACGAGCATGCGCAGTATCCAGAAATATATAGTTAACGTTTTTAATCCGATAGGGCTGCTCAAGTGTTACGTTGTAGATCACGGTACTTTTCTTTCCCTTGGTCTTAACTTCAAATGTTACTTCTGATTTAAAATAGCCCTCGTTGTTTAACTGTCCTTCCAACGCCTGTGCAGTCTGATCGGGTGTGGCATCTTTTAACAAAACAGGTGGTGTACCAAGCTTAGTTCTAACAAAATTTCTAAACCCTTTCTTTTTCTTAGGTTCACCTGCTTTATAATAAAACCATACAGCCGGCCTCATGCCTAAAAATTTCCCGTTTGGTTCAGGAGTAATGAAGGTTTGAAGTTCTTCATTTAGATCAGCCTGACCACTTATATCGCCCTTAGCGTCTATTTTAATTTTTGCGCCTTCATAAAAGGTTTCACCTTCCTTCAAAAATTTTGTAGCCGTACAACCCGAAATAATGTATATGCATACCAGTAACAACACTGTTTGAATAGCGCGGTGTAAGCTGAGAAGTGATAATGTTTTACTTCTGTGCATCATTTGCTTTAAATAACTCACTCAACGTGTTATAATCTTTTATGTAAATTAAGCCGACCCCTGTTTCTGTGAGCTCGCCATCGATCATATCATAGTTGCTGGTCCTGAATCCGGTAATTCTGAACCGTCCGTCACTGGTAAGTTTATATTCAAGGGCAAGATCTCCAATATAATCTGACGCATCTTTTTGGGTTGTGTTCTCACCTTCCACCGAAACGTTTCCAGAAAGCTTCACAACAAGCCGGTCGTTCAACAATGTTTTTGATACCCCCAATTGCACCTGCGTATTACCTTGGGCTTCACCTGCTGAATAATCTTCATATGATTTAATATCCAGGCTGAGCTGAACACCCTTAACATTTTCTGAGAGTCGGTTTAATTGATCGGATAGCAATCGACTCACACTTGTGCGGGTTGTATTGGCAACATCTGATCCGCCCTGGCTTTCAAGCGGATTTTCAGAAATAAATCTTCTCAAAATTAACAAAGCAAAAACCTGCTTGTTAACATCGGATTCCCGTGAGTTAATGTCAAGTATTTTAGCATACACCAATCCGCCAAAAGCACTTTGCTTGTCTACCGGCATATCAATTTTGAAGCTGATCACAGGTGCCAGCAGTTGTCCTTTGATATCAAGGTAAACATAGAAAGGTAAACGCTGCCGGTACGTATTTAACAAAGTCTGATCCGTAGTTTGGCTTGCCACTAAGTCAATAGGAGAGGTCTCCACCAAATGGCTCGCACGAATATCAATTTGAGCATTAAGCGGATCGCCCGACCAGGTTAACGAGCCGCCTTTCACAATTTTAAACTCGCGCTTAACCAATTTATAGAATGAAAAATTATAAGTTCCTTCGGTAATCTCATACCGGCCTGATAAGCTCATGTTTCCAGCAGCTGTCATGTCAAAAGTTAAGGTGGAGTTTCCTTTTACCGTTAGCTTATCGCCTGTGATCGGATCTATTACTATGTTGAGTGTTTCTTTATCGGTTAATTCAAGGTTGGCAGAGATATTCATTCCGGCAAACGTATTTCTTACCGTGTCGGAAAGATTCAGATCGGCAAGAAAGGGATCTTTGTACGCATCTTTATCTACAAATTCTACAATACCTTTTTGCTCCATTACACTTTTTTGGGCTTGGGGAACAACATACGTAAGATTTGTATCATCGCTGAAACCAACGGTGACATCAATCCTTGGTCGTTTGGAGCTTCCGCTGATGCGTGCTTTTGCATTCAATTTCACTTTACCATAGTAAAGCTTGTTATCATCAGCGGTTGTATTGAGAACCTGGAAATTTCGGGTAGTCAATCTTAAATTAAACCTGAAAGCCTTGTAGGCTTCCGTCAAGATTTCTCCGTCAATCACGGCATCGTTTTTCTTGGTATCGGTAATGGTAAAATTGTTCAGGCTGATACCTTTCTCATTGAATGTGATGGTTTCATTATTCATTGAAAAGTTACTGTTGAGATAAGTTGATTTAAACGAAGCTTCACGAAAATTCACGCTACCACGAATCGATGGCTTTTCAAAAGTTCCGGTTATTTTTAATGTGCCTGTGGCCTTGCCTTTAACATTCTGAAGCTGTCCGAACGAAAGCGGTTCAATCAACTGTAAGTTTAACGGAGCTAAATCTGCCGATAAATTAAACTCAGATTTTTCAGGGTTCGAAACATAATATCCTTTCGCCATAAGATTAGAACCTTCATTTTTAATGGTGAGATCGATGTTGTACCGATCACCTATATGTGCCAGATCAAGCGTAAGATCACCAAAGGGTTTTTCCAGTACTTCCAACTCACTGATGTGCAGGGTTGAATTAAATCTTCCGCTGGAAGAGGTACTGAATTTCAGATTGCCGTCTAACATTCCACTTGCTGGCATAACACCCCTCACTACTCGGGTAAGATTTGACAATTGAAGCTGTTTAAAGTCAATTGAAATGGTTGAATCTTTTACCGTAGTAATGAGTGCAATTCTTTCCGGATCTTTGGAAATGCTGAAGTTGTGTGCAACCAGACCTTCCTTACTGAACTCCAGATAATTGTCATCGGGTACAATCCATTCACTATAGTTGAGCATCACCTGATCTTTTAGAAACCTAAACCTGAAATTGTCTTCCTGACTTCTGAAAACTCCACCAAGCACATACTTGTTTTCGTTTTTCGAATTTAGAATCTGGAGCGCGCTATAAATAGAGTCGTTTTCAATGCGTCCTGTAAGTTGTAGCGCATCAATGGTAAGTGTGTCGAGTAGGATATTTTTTAAACGAACACGATAGGTAAGCTCAGAATCGTTCGAGTTGATACGAAGCGAAACTGAATCGAATGAGGTAGTTGCATATTTTACTTTTGCAATGTCCATTTTGATGTTTAGCTTATTTTCTTCACTATCAAATTCACCCTTAAAAACTCCTGGAACAAAAGGCTCAAGTTCGGGTACAAGAATTTCAGTAATTAAATCAGTATCGCGAATGGTGAGCTCGAACTTAAAATTTTGTGGTATTGTAAACTTCTTAACGGATTCGTCATGCAGCGCAAAGTATCGGTTAATGTGTTGCTTCATTACCGTTCCGATTGTAAACAGGTTAAATGTGCCTTCGAATTTGCCGGAGAGAATCTCCGATCGGACAGTCATATTACTTTTCCCTTCCTGATCAATACTGACAAACAAGAGTGAATCTACCATGTAAAGTTCTTCACCGTTGTAAATTCCAATATGGTAAATAGAAGCTTTTCCATTAATGACCTGGAAGTTTGAAGTGGCAAGGTCAACATCTAAACCACCTCGAGCCTTTAAAGGCCTTTCGGATAAGTTTAACTTCTGGAAATCGGCATTTACAAGATTAACGTTAAGTTTATACAGCGGAATTTCTTGGGTGTAATCCAAGTCGCCTTTGATTGTAAAATCAAGATTTTCATCGTGAAGCGATGCTTCTCCTGAGAATAGATATTTGTTAAGTGATCCATTTATTTTAAAATCGGTATACTCATAACCGCTATACTGAAATCGCGAAACCAATACATCAACCTGCGCACGAATATCATCTTTCGTTAGTCCAACGCCTTTCGCTGAAGCCTTCATGTCAATTTTTCCTATAGTTTCTGGTTGCTTCAGGATTTTTCCGAGATTAAGATTAATAGTTTCTACATCAGCATTATACGAAGGCGTTGATCCAAAATTAAATTTCCCATTTGCCTTAACAATGCCGGAACTGGTTTTAAGCGAGGCTACAATAGCAGGGGTCTTTAGCGTTCCTTTATAGCTTCCGCTTAATTCAATGGAATCCGGGATTTGAATGGATGCTGGAATTAATGAGTCAGTCAGTACCGAGTACAAGTCCTTTGATGTTGTATAAAAACGATTTAGCTGAATTTGCAGCTTCATCTTATCAGGATTAGAAAGATCCTGTACAGTACCGCGCATGGCCAGCGATGTGTTAGCTAATGTTTTTACCGTTAATTTGTCAATGGTTAAATCATTGAATGTTCCATTCACTTTAGAAGCAATAGTAATCCGTGTTTCGCGAGGCAATTTTACCGGAATACTGTCGAGCAGGTGAGGAGCAAAGAATAAAACATCTTTCATAGCAATTACTGACTGAGGAATTTCGAAATCGATTCGCGCTGTTTGATATTCTGTTAATGAATTGAACGTTGCGTTTCCTGCAAGCGAAAGTTTAGAACTCCCTGATTCAACAATAAGCTTATTAATCGTTAGGCTCTTTTCTTCTAGCTTAACATCAGCCTCCAGTGTTTGAATTGAGAAATTGCTTTTCTCCTGGAATGAAAGACTTTCAACTTCTGCCTGCACTGTATTGCCTTTCACCACCACATCGTTTACCTGGCATTGCAATCCAAAAATCCACAGGTGATTGAAATCGATTGAACCTTTTTCCACCGGAAGTGCACTGTTGAAGTATTGAATGGAATTATCTTCCAGATTTATGTCTCTCACTTTAATGTCCCACGGAATATTTAATCCCGTAAAAGGTTCGGGGTTTTTGTTTGGTTTCTGAGTAGTTGATGATTCCGGTTGATAGAAGTTATATGTGATGAATGAATGCTTAAGCTCCAGGTTATCGATGTCAAGCTTATTTTTTAATAAATCGATTTCATTGAGATCGATATAAACTTCATTAAGATCTGCATTCAGGTATTGTTTCAGCGCAAGCTGGGAGTAGCTAAGTTTTACATTTTTTAGATCGATTTCTTCAATTTTTATATCGGGTAAAAGAGAGACGGAATCGGAAGCTTGTTGTGTGGTGATTTCAGGAGCCTTACGCTGTTCAACAATTGCAGTGACATTCTCAAGTTGAATCTCCCCGGCTCTATAAATTGAGTTCGAAGGATCAAATTCTTCAACGGGAAGATTGAGCTCTCCGATTTTTGCTTTTATAAAATTGCCCGTGTAGCGATCATCATATAAGATTGAAATTCTTTCAAGTTCGATATCTTCAATTCGGAATGTCCAGGGTTTTGAAGTTGTGTCAGCGGGTTCGCTGGGTTGTTCGGAATCTGTAGCAAATGCTTCAATTATATATGAGAAGTTAAATGCGCTGTCAGAAGCGGTTCGTTTGATTTTCCCTGAAAAATCATTCAGACTGATCTTATTGACCTCGATTATATTATTCGTCAATGCCCAGAGATCAGCATCGACAGTTAATTCAGCTATATACGCTAATGTGTCTTTTGATTGATCTTCAACGTAAAGCCCTTCTAACACTATTTGTTTGGGGAAAGCGATGAATGCCCGCTTAAGTCGGACTTCCGTTCCGATTTTATTTTTGAGAAAAGTAACAGCGCGTTGGGTGATTTTATCCTGAACGGAAGGGAGCCTGATCAAGACAATCAATAGAACAAAAAGCGCTAGGACGGATAGGATAATCCATCCCAGCACCTTCATACTTTTTATGAAGATTCGTTTGATTTTGTTGTCGCTTGCCACTGACGGGGTTTCAGATTTTTCAAGTTAAACGTTAATCAACTGTCTTCTCGATCACTTTGGAAGATATTTTTTTAGCCACAAAGGGTAAAACAAGGCGTGCTAACCATCCTGCTCTTCCAAGCAACGTATTTCGGAGGAGAACATCGATGCCAATGTTGGCACCTACCTGCATGGCAGTTGATTTCAGCGATTGTTTTTTTGTGGTATTAAAGAAGGAAAGAATACCGCTAATAGGCTTCAGCTTGTCTTTAATCTCACTAATCTCCTCATTGATCTGCGCTTTCTGAAGGGCAAGTTCTTGTTGAATGCGCATTCGTTCAGCTACAAGCTCGTTATAATTACTAATCTTGTTCATAAATCTTTTTAATGATCATATTGCGAAGCGAAGGCAATAGCATTTTTTTTGAAATAAGGATTAGAATGAGAAAGATGAAGGTATAAATCCCACCAATAATAAAAAACCCGGCTTTCATGTTACCGAGTTCTTCACCCAGCCACCATGCAAATCCAATCCCTGCAAATAATAATATGAATACAGCAATCACCATAAGGAATATTCCCAGGATGCTGGCCGCACCTGCTAAGGAGGAATGTTCCACAACCTTAATCGTAATCAGGTTGCGGTAATTTTCCACCATGTCACCCGCCAGATCAAGAATTTTTTCTCCGGATTTTTTTTCCTCTTCCATTAGAATTGTTTTTTGATTTCAGCACCGATGCGATCAATCTCATCTTCGGCTGTGTCTTTCACTTGAGAAACAGCATTTTTGCCGATATTAATAATAGAGCCAAACTGACTTAATAAGTCTTCAGCTTCATCCTTTAATTTCTTTTGCAAGTCTTTACCTTTTTCAGGTGCAAGCAACATTCCGATGGCAGCACCTGCTGCAGCAGCTATAGATAAACCGATAATAAATTTAGTTGACGTTTTCATAGAAATTTTAGTTAGCTTTTTTTGTTACACGTTTTCGTTTTGAATCATTTTCTTCATCTGATAAGAGTATTCCCCATGCTTTTAAATCGGGTACCCGTTCACAAATTACTTTCATTACAGCAAGCGCTGGTATCGCTAGGAACATTCCGGGTATTCCGCAAATCGCGCCTCCAATAAGAATACCTACGATTGTAACTAGTGCATTAATTTTCACTTTGTTACCTACAATCATGGGCATACCAAAATTGTTGTCAAAGAATTGAACAACCGCAAGAACCACACCAACCCAAATGGCATCTGTTGGATTTTCAGCGCTTACGAGTGTAATAAACATACAGATTACATTAGCAGTAAGAATACCCACATAAGGGATAAGGTTTAAGATGGCTGCTAACAATGCAAGAAATACAGCATATTTAACACCAATGATTAAAAATCCGACAACATTCAATGCAAAGACTAATGCTGTTTCAATGGATAAGCCAACAACATAGTGCTGCGCTACAGAAGTAGATTCATTAAGAATTTCCTCTACTTTACCTTCACTTCCGTTTTTGAAAACTTTCATCAGGAAGTTCTTTATAGTGTCTTTATAAAATAATATCAGGAAAGTATAAATCGGAATCAAAACGATGTAGGTGAGAATACTCGTTAAGGTCATAAACGTTGCGCCTACCATTTTAGGAGCATTACTTTTTAAGTTTTTAACGGTTTGATCCAGGTATTTCTCCTGTTCCCGTACGGTTACATTCGTCTGATCGTCAATCCAACGTTCTGCTGAAAGGGTTAATTCATCAACGCGTTCAGAAAGCGTTGGCACATCATCGAAAAACTTAACAACCTGTTTGGAGAGCAGAAACACCACCGAAAAAACAATAATCAGCGATACAGTTAAGGGCAGGATGATCGCAAGTGGTCTTGGAAATTTTTTGTTTAGTAGGAATTTATAAACTGGGAGAAGGAGCGTTGCCAGAAGAATTGAAAATAGAATGGGAAGCACAACATCTTTGCCCAGGTATACCGCAACAATTAAAAGAGCGATGGAAATTAAGTTGAGACTTAACCGGTGATAAAAAGGATGCTTAACGGATTCCATAAGGGGTTTAAATTCAATTGCGTAATTCAATAATGTGCCCAATGCGAAACCCTTAAATCAATAAGATTAACAGGTTATTTTCTAGAAAGTGTAGAACGTTTTCCCCATAAATAAGCCTAACCACTCTACAAGTTTCTAACCCAGAATCGGATAGCCGTATTTCTAAAAAGGCTTAATCTTTGAACACTGGCAATTCTCAACCAGTATTGTTCATGAAAAAATTTGCAAAATCTTCCTGGGGTATTTTAAAACAGAGCGTAGTAGGCTTCATTAATGGAGACTCTTTTACGCATGCTTCTTCCATTGCCTTTTATACCATATTTTCTTTACCGGCTATTCTTCTCATTTCGCTTTCCGTGGGATCAACTTTGTTCGAACGAACCGATGTGCAGCGTGAACTCGTCTCTCAAGCAGGAAAACTGATTGGATCTGGAAGCGCTATTGAAATCGAAAACATTCTTATCAATGCTGCCCGTCAAACCGATACCTTGTTTGCCCGGATTGTGGGAATTGTAACCCTTATTCTAAGTGCTACAACTGTTTTCTTGTCTCTGCAGATTAGTATCAATCAGATTTGGAAAATCAAGCCTAAACCAAAAAAAGGATTTATCAAGTTTATCGTGAACCGATTGTTATCACTGGCTATGGTAATCAGTATGGGATTTATACTAATGGTATCACTTGTTTTTGATACGGTGTTGGTCATGTTCCAGGAAAAACTTTCTCATAATTTCGGTGGGATAACACTTACTGTTATTACCGGACTGAATGTTATAGCATCGTTGCTTTTCATTACCGGGTTGTTTGGGCTCATGTTTAAAATGCTTCCGGATGCAAAAATCAAATGGCGGGATGTATGGGTAGGAGCGATCGTTACAACAGCACTTTTTACTGGTGGAAAATTCCTGATTGGACTATACCTCGGTAACAGTTCGCTCAACTCTGCCTATGGGGCGGCTGGATCGCTCGTGATCATTCTGGTGTGGGTTTATTATTCAGCGTTGATCTTTCTTTTTGGAGCAGAGCTAACCTACATCTATACCAAAGAAGTGGGAAGCGGAATTGAACCTTATGCTAATGCTGTGCGTATTGAAACAATAGAAATTGAAAAGAAACAGCCTATTCAGCAACAGGTACCGCAAGCGTAATTGTGTTTTATATTCCCCAATTCCAATTTCTCTCTACAGCGTAACACACTAAAGTCTTCGATTTAAGCCGATTCAGCGCCTTTATTACACGGCATATTTCTTTCTGTTCAGAATTATACAAAACTAAAAAAGTTATGAAACGTGGAAATGATAATCGTGCAAGTGTGCAGGAGCGCACTTCCATGAAAGATAAAAGCACACACCGCAATGAACAACATAGCGGTCGGCCGAATCCTTCTCAAAACACAATCAACCCAAACAGGGGTGTGAATGAAGACGAGCAAAAGCGGAGTACCAACCAGGAAGAAGAAGATGAAATTACGAATGCGCATACGTCTAATGAGTCAGGCAAAAAATCGAAAAAACGCGAGGATTCATCTGATAAATCAGAAAAGCCTGCGAAAAATTCTAACCAATAACATATGAAAACGCTTAGAATCTTACTGGTTGCTATGATGGCCATTGCGGGTATAGTGTATTCACGAGTTGCCTTAGCGCAAACTGAAGAATGGCAACAACTGGGTACACAGGTAGTAGATTATAACCTGGACTATGATGCCGTTCCAATCACCTATAAAAAGGGGACTTTTACCACCTTAAAAATTAAAGTAAAAGATGGCAATATCAATATGCATCGTTGTATGGTCACTTTTGAAAATGGAGAAAAGCAGGAGATTGAAATTAAATATCAGTTCACGGCTGGAAGTGAGAAGACGGTTGATTTAAAAGGTAATAATCGGATTATTGAAAAAGTATCGTTCTGGTATGATACTAAAAATAAATCTTCACAAAAGGCTGTGGTTGAAGTGTGGGGAAAGAAATAGGGAAGCCTGAGAGAAGATCATTTGGAAGACCCTTTTTGGGTCTTCTTTTTTTTGCCATTGTTTACGAAGGTTGATTGCAATCCATCCAGGATAGATTTCCACCAAAGCTGAAACACGAATCGCTTCTTGTCACGCTCAATATCAATGGCTCCGGTTCGTTTTGATTTATCAACTGATTTATCCTTATCAGATTTCACGATCGCATTGATTGCAGTAGAAAGTAGTTTATTAACTTCATGCGATTTGTCTTTTTTCAAAGCATTAAGCTTGAGGCTTGAATAGTTAATTAACACTTCGCCTTTGGAAACATCATCGTTATAGGCAAAATTGAAATACAGCTCATTCAAATTTCCTTCCTTGATTTCGATTCTTGAAAGATTGCCCAGTGATGGGTTAAGTGAAGTTAAATTCATATTCCGAACGTTTCCGTAAGCCTGATAATCAACCTTACTATTTAGCGGAAATTTAAACGTTGCATGTAACGTACCGTTATCCATCACTTTACAATCAGCGACAAGGGTACAGAAAGATTTTTTATCTGGCTGCTCAAGCTCGGTGCTCAGGTTTGCGAAAGAGGCATCAAGCCGGTTAAAGGTGATCGTTCCGGTTGCATCCAGACCTTTTTCAGAAAATTCCTCGTAGGCTATATTGGCTTGATAAATCAGAATGCTATCGATGTGAAGCTTGAACGGTAATCTTCTGATTCCTTCTATCGGCAAGGGCATAATCCAATCGCGCACAAACGGATAATGCTTATCACGATAAGCATGAATAACCGGCTTTGGGATGGTAATTCGGGTTATTTCGAGGGTTGAATCAGAGATAAACCTGGCTTGCTTCAAGCCTTCAAGAATCACTTTTGGTAGGGAAATATCAAGTCGCGTTTTTTGAATTTTAGCAACCCGGGCAAAATCTGTTTTAGTATAGGGAGAAAATATCCGGAATGAATCCACTTCAAGACGTTCATCTTTACTGTTGTAATCAATTTTAGCAGCAGAGAACGAATGTAATCCACCTTTTTTTGATTGCACAAAATTTTCCAGATGGGTTTTAATCCAACCAACCGAATACGTTGTGTCTTTTTTGAATGAAAGATTGAACTCACTTAGTTCAAAATCATTAATTGTTCCGGAGCTTTCGGTTAAAGTATCATTCAGAAGTGCTGCATTAATATTTGCTACAAACAGATGTTTAACCCGGATGCTATTAATTTTCGTATCGGAATCGGAAGAAGTACCTGAAGAATCTTTTTTAATTTTATAGTTCTTATTGTATTGAACAGAGCCTTCTTCAATCACAACATGGTCTATTATAATTTCATTTTTTTTAAGGAAGCTGTAAAGATGAATTCCACTTACCTTAATTTTTTGAATGAAAAGTTTATGCGGATTTTTTGAAACAGTGTCAAGGGATGAATAGTTAATACTATCAAGCTTAATTGAGCGATTTAGAAAGCTTATGGTAATAGATTTTGTATGAAAGCCGACAGCCAGAAGCTTTTCATTTATTTTTTGTTCCAGTTTGCCACGAAAGATAACGGTAGCTGTTATAAAAATTGCTCCCAGGATAAGGACAACAATACCAGTGATTTTGGAAATGCGTTTGAGGGATACAGCCATACTAATGTTTAGGAGAAGAGATTCTTAAAAGAAGAGGCGCTTTCTAGTGGTTAAGAAAGAAAACGCCTCTTAATAAGTTAAACCCTGTCCCCGCGAATCAATCTTAAAACGATAGCAATCAATGCGATTACCAATAAGATGTGAATAAGACCACCAGCACTGTAAACAAAAAATCCGAAGATCCATCCAATTATCAGTATAACCGCGATGACATAAAGTAAATTATTCATATTGAGTGTGTTTTAGTTTTGACAGGGAAGGTTAAAAAGCGTGCCATGCAATTCAGGTTTAATGCGTGAGATTTTGAATTTTGATGAGAACATAATTCCCGATTATTTGGGGAATTTTCTCTACATTTCTCCAGTATTAAACGAATAACCTCCATTTTTTCCCGTGGCATGATTTTTCTATTTAACCCTGAAAAATCATTGTTATGGAAGATTTTGTTAAGGTTTTATTATCGATCGTAATTCTGTTTGCTGGTGGATGGAGTGTTGCCGCTCTTATGATTCGGATTTTCTTTCCCTTTAAGGTTACCAAACTTGGATTGGGAAATAACCGATACGAAGTGAAGAGCTTGAAAGCAATCCGCCACAAAGGCGTTTTGAGCGTTCGATAAGATAAAATTTATACATGAAGAAGGCTTTAGTCGTAGACGATGAGCTGGATATTTGCCGACTGTTAACCCTCCACCTGAAATCCCTGGGCCTCAATGCCGAGTATGTTTCAACAATCGGAGCTGCTAAGGCAAAGATTTCCCCCGCTGGATACGATGTAATTTTTGTAGATCTTAATTTACCCGATGGTTCAGGCTTTGATTTGCTTGAGGCATTAGGTGCAATAAACTCCTCTTCGCGAGTTGTTGTAATCAGTGCGTACGATGTGGAAAGAAGAAAAGCTCTTGAATGCGGAGCAGACGGATTTATTGCAAAGCCTTTCTCAAAAAGAACCATTGAACTTGTTTTAAATAACCTCCAAATAATAAACTAAACAACTATGAGCGGTAGAATCCTGGTTATCGATGATGATAAGGACATGTGCCTTGTACTTTCAAAATTCCTCACAAAAAATAGTTACGAGGTTGATGCCGCCCACACTGGTGAGGGTGGTTTAAAGCTTCTTCGCGATAACGAATATATCTTGGTGTTATGCGATTATCGCCTGCCGGATATCACAGGAGTTGAAGCGCTTCAGAAAATAAAAGTTCTCAGTCCACTGGTTCCTGTAATTATTATTACCGGTTACTCCGATGTGCGTACGGCTGTTGAAACCTTCCGCTACGGAGCAAGCGATTACGTTACAAAGCCATTGTACCCGGACGAGCTCCTGGTTACGATTCGTGAAACCATCACGAAGAACAACCAGAAAAGCTTTACAGGTGATAAAGTTCAGGATGGCAAATCTGAGACTCCGAAGCAATCCCGCGGATCATCTTCAAAAAGCAGTAACGGTCAGGAATTTATCGTTGGAAAAAGTGTGCAATCACAAACTGTTCAGCGCTATGTTGAACTAATAGCGCCATCCGACATGTCGGTTATTATCACGGGCGAAACTGGAACCGGAAAAGAGTTTGTAGCCCAGGCTATTCATAGATTCAGCAACCGTGCCGATAAGCCGTTTATTGCGATCGACTGCGGAGCACTTCCAAAGGAACTTGCCGGTAGTGAATTATTTGGCCATGTGAAAGGCGCTTTTACAGGCGCAGTAAACGATAAACAAGGAAGTTTTGAAGTAGCGAACAATGGTACAATCTTCCTGGATGAGATCGGAAACTTATCGTACGAAAACCAGGTAAAACTGCTTCGAGTGCTTCAGGAACGCAGAATTAAGCGTATTGGCGCAACCCGAGATATCGCCATTGATGTTCGCATTATTGCTGCTACCAACGAAGATCTTAATAAGGCTGTGAAGGAAGGAAGGTTCCGCGAGGATCTCTACCACCGCTTAAATGAATTCAAGATTGCACTATCGCCTCTGCGCGAACGTAAAGAAGATATACTCGTGTTTGCCGATTACTTTCTGCAAAAGGCAAACGTATCATTAAACAAAAACGCAAAAGCCTTCTCTCCGGAAGTAACGGAACAGTTGCGTAATTACTACTGGCACGGAAACCTACGTGAGCTTAATAACGTGGTAAAACGTGCTGTTTTATTAACACAAGGCGAATCTGTAGAGCCAGAAAGCTTACCACAGGAGATCGTTCATTCCATGGAAATGTCAAACGTTTCGCAACATCATAATGAAGAAGTTAGTTTGCTTAAAAATATTGCTGGTTCAGCCGAACGCCAGGCGATTATTGATGTGCTTGAAAAAGTGAACTACAATAAATCCAGGGCTGCGGAACTAATGAACATCGACCGCAAAACTCTCTATAACAAGCTGAAGCTCTATAATATTAAAGCATAAGAATATAAAATCATCCAATAAGAAAGACCGGACTTTATAAAGTCCGGTCTTTCTTTTTATTGAGTAATAAAAGGTGAGTGCTTTATTTAAAATCGTCTCTTTTGAACGGAAACAAAAAAGAAGGTTGCTCGATGAGCAACCTTCACAACATAACCCCCCACTTCAAGTTCCCAGACTGTATTAATCGTTCATATTGAACGCTATATACAATTGGGCACATGAATTCTTTACATCACCGAGCTGTGCTTCAGCATCATCTGATTCTGCTAAATTTCTTAAACCTTTCGAATAACGTACTCCAATTTGAGTAGCCCCAAAATTAAGCCCTACGCCTCCTGCTATACCAAAATCCCATGAAGTGAAGGAATCACGGTCAAGCTCTCTAAAAGTATCTGTATCACCATCATAGTCAATATTAGCGCTCAACAAGTAGCTCCAATATGGTCCTACATGAAGTTCAGCTACTGATCCAAGTTTAATTACGGCCAAAACAGGCACTTCCAGGTAATTAAGGTTAAATTTTGCATCACCTTCTCCCATCAACACATTATTATAGGTTGTTCTTGTTCCTTTTGTGGAGTAAAGAAGTTCAGGTTGGATTGCAAAAACTTCAGAAGAGAAAAGTTGTGCGTAAAGTCCTGCATTAAAGCCGAAACGCGCATTTTCATCGTCTACATCATCTACATACAGATTGCTTATGTTAAGACCACCCTTGATACCTGCACGCGCAGTTGTGTTGGTTGATCTTTCTGAAGTAGTTGTGGTAGTTGTGGTGGAATAGGATGTGCTCGTATCCTGCGCTATGGCAAGATTAGCGATCAGTCCTAACAGAAATATGAGTATAAAACCCACTATAAGAAATTTTGATTTTGAGTACATATCCATTTGTTTTGGTACACTTGATTAACTCTAAATCTCAGACCAAAAAATAAAGGGCATGATTTAGGGTTTTTAAGGGGTGGGGTTATAAAACAGTGTGTTTTTGGAAAGGTTTTTGTCCGCCCCATTGTAGAAACGTGTCCACAGGATGAAGAACATCTCGATTAGGTTTACTTTTTTAGCTGCTTTAATTGTACTGATTTTTGTCAGTTTGATGACCTACCGTAACCTTGATAATTACATTAATGAGGTTAAGCTGGTAAGGCATTCGAGCCTTGTTTTCAGACTGGTAGAAAATGTTTTGTCCTCAATAAAAGATGCGGAAACCGGGCATCGGGGCTATCAGCTTACAAGAGACACCACTTACCTCGAACCTTATCATACATCTATACAGGAATTGCCAGGAATGCTTCAAGAGCTGGATAGTCTTGTTGAGGATAATTTTCTTCAAACACGTTATGTAGATACACTTCAGGTATTGATTAATACTCAATATCTTATCATCAGCAGAATTTTATCGAATACAGAACGCAGTTCATTGTACATGGACCGTTACGAAAGTAAGTTGCTGAAAGATGGAAAAAATAACATGACCAAAATCCGACTAACGATCAGTAAAATCCGCGAGTTGGAAGAAGAAGTATACACAAGCAGGATTGCATCGGAAGAAGGATATAGAAACATTGCGCCATTTTCATTACTTGCTTTTACTATCCTATCAGTATTTGGTGTAGCCTTTTTATTCGCACGTGTAATGGGTGCGCTTGAACAGAAGCGACAGGCGGAAAAAGGATTGAAGGAAAATCTTAAAACACTGGAAAAGGAAGTCACTGAAAAACAGTTTGCGCAACGCACCATTCAAAATATTCTTGATCACTCATTGGATGGTGTTATGGCTTTTTCTTCTGTGCGTAACAAGGAAGGTGAGATCGTTGACTTCAAATGGATTCTGGCAAACTTTATCAGCAGTCAAACCTTAGGAAGAGGTGTGGGGGATCTTACTGGGTTAAATTTTCTTGACGTTGTGCCTGATGCAAATAATGCAGGATTGTTTGACGCTTATAAAAATGTTGTAGAAACGGGTATTTCTCAACAGTTTGAACGGGAATTTAACTTGTTCGGAGATTCCCAATGGTTTTATATGGCTGCGGTAAAACTGGATGATGGATTAATCGTTACGTATACAGATGTAACCGGAAAACATGCGGCTGAAGATCAGATGAAGCAATATGCTGAAGAGCTAAAAAGATCCAATCAGGATCTGGAACAGTTCGCGTACGTTGCTTCGCATGATTTGCAGGAACCGCTTCGTAAAATCCGTGCGTTTGGGGATCGCTTGGCTGCCCGCTATGAAGATAAGCTTGATGAAGTAGGCGTGGAGTACATCACCCGCATGCAACAAGCATCAGCCCGCATGCAAAAGCTCATTGAAGACTTATTATCGTTCTCAAGAATATCAAGCGGACAGGAGCAGTTTACCAGAATTGATCCAACAACAGTTGTTAACGAAGTTGTTGATGATATTGAAGGTCAGATTATCCGGGAGAAAGCTAAAGTTGGTGTAAATCCTATTGCGGAAATTAACGCTGACCGCGGCCAGATGAGGCGCTTGTTTCAAAACCTGATAAGCAATGCTATTAAATTTCATAAGCCGGGCGCATTACCGGTTGTCGAAATTTCGGGAAGTATTATTTCTGGAAATGATGCTGAAAAAGAATTTGGATTTGCTTTACACGAAAATTCCTACGTAAGAATTGTTGTAAAAGATAACGGGATAGGGTTTGACGAAAAGTATGCGGATAAAATTTTCAACATCTTTCAACGGTTGCAAGGCAGAGCAGAATATGAAGGAACGGGTATTGGATTAGCCATTTGCCGGAAGATCATGATGAACCACAGGGGGTATATCAGGGCGCAGAGTGTTATTAATCAGGGTTCTGAATTTATCCTTATCTTTCCAAACGTTAAATAAATTATAATTTTCTAACTGATTAAGAGGCGACTGAATAATTATGAGACAATCTATACGAGTTCTTTTGATTGAAGATGATGAAGACGATGTGCTGTTAGCAAAAGAATATTTATCCGATAGCGAGAATTTCAAGTTTGAGCTTGAATGGATCGCGGAAACGGATAAGGCTCGTGAGAAAATGATGGAGAATGGCCATGATGTCATATTGGTGGATTATCGGTTAGGAAGTGAAACAGGTTTGGACCTTATCAAGTATGCTCAGGAAAATGGCGTACTAACACCGTGTATCCTATTAACCGGCCAGGGAGATTTAAAAGTTGATATTGATGCCAGTCGTTACGGTGCGGCCGATTACCTGGTAAAAACAGATTTGAATGCGCCACTTCTTGAACGCAGCATTCGGTATGCATTAACACAGTTTCAGGTTATTCGCGAACTGGATGAAAAAGAGAAAAAGTATCGTTCACTATTTGAACGTTCCATTGATCCAATCTTTCTTGCCAACATTGATTTTAAAATTCTGGATGTTAACGAGTCATTTCAGAATTTCTTTGGCTATTCGAGTAAAGAATCGGATTCGCTGAGTCTTTCAAAAATATTTGCAGATGGAAAAGACTATGACTACCTGCGTGCAGAACTAAAAGCGGATGACCAGGTTAAGGATTTTGAAGTAGTTCTTGTTAATAATAAGGGTGAGAAAAGGATCTGCATGATCAACTGCGTATTTATTCCAGATCAAACCTCCGATTTTTGCTGCTACCAGGGAATCATTTATGACTTAACGCTTCGGAAAAAAGCTGAGAAAGACATGTTGGTCGCTGAACGATTATCCATGACCGGTAAACTGGCACGTACTATTGCACACGAAGTCCGAAACCCGCTAACCAACCTGAACCTTGCCCTCGAACATCTTCGGGATGAAATGCCTAAGGACAACGAATCAGTTAAACTGTATAGCGAAATTATTGAACGGAATGCCAAGCGAATTGATACGCTGATTACAGAGATGCTTAATTCATCCAAGCCAAAGGATCTTAACCTGGAGCTGGCGGATGTAACGGATATTTTGAATGAGACCATTACACTGGCAACCGATAGCATTAATTTAAATCAGATTAAGCTTCAGAAAAACTATGTCAGCAACCTGCCCAGAATATTAGTAGATCGGGAAAAGCTTAAGATTGCCTTTCTGAACATCATCGTGAATGCAGTAGATGCGATGGAGCGTGGTAAAGGTGAATTAACAGTTGATGTTAAATTAAAAGACAATACGATTGTAGTTACGCTATCTGATAATGGAAAAGGAATTGCGGCAGATGACATTGAAAAATTATTTGATCCATTTTTTACCGAAAAACCAGGCGGTATGGGACTTGGTTTAACGTCTACCAAGAATATCATCAGCAGTCACAATGCTTCTATTGAAGTAGAAAGCACCGTTAAGAAAGGAACTTCCTTTATAATTTATTTTAAGCTGGCGGAATAGAACTTATTTAACCCGATTGTGGCAAGCTGTTATCAGGTCAAGATTCCTTAGGCGCGGAAGCGTAGCGCTAATCCATTTTTGAAGTTCTGGATCGGAAACTTTTTTATCAACTTTTTCAAGCGTTGTAATGGATTCTTTGTGAAGTTCACGAACCTGTTCACACCAGTTTTTGTTAAAGTCGTCAGATTCGTTATCAAGCTTCAGGATTTTAGAACGCTCACGTTCTGATTCGGTTACGGGAATTGTAATCACACGTTCAGCCGCGTATTTAGTCAAATCCGCTAACAACATCGCATGTTCATTTTTAATATGGGAGGCTATCTGCCTGACTTCGTCATCCCGCGTTTTTGAAAGAGCTAAGTCTGCGAGTCTTACTTCTGCCAGGCTTGATGCAACAAAATCCGTGACAAACTTAGCGTCCTGTTTTGCTTCTTTTGTGGTAAACTTTTCTTTGTTTTTTTCGTCTGCAGTCTGCTTACTATCAACCTGAGACTCTCGAGGCGTACACAGCGAGGTGAACAGAACAATAATGATGAATGCGGGAATTATAAACAGCTTATAGTAATTAACCCCTTTCATTTCAATCGATTCATTTCATACTGCCTGCCGTAATTTAAGATTAGCATCTCGGTAGGCTTTAATTACATCATGGGAAGCGCGCTGAAGCTGAGCCTGCCGATAAATCATATCAAAAGCTTCCGTTATAAGATCTTGTTCCTGAATAGCACTTTTGTAAGCTTTCACGGCAGCATCTTCACCAAACTCACACGAATTCAAGATTGACTGACGATCTTTTCCCTTAAAGGAGGTTTTAAGCTCCATCCAAACATGGTAAATTTTACCCGCCACTGTGTTTTCTCCGAACTTAGGTTCGCCATCAAGCTTTAAAATGGCTCGACTTAAATCTGAAATATTCTTTTTGCTTTCTTCTACCATGTTTTTAAACATAATTTTCAGGTCGGCATCTTTTGTTTCCTGGATGGCCAATGTATAGCCATCGGCCCGGTCTGTGTTGATCTTTAAGAGATCATTTAATGTTTCGATAGTCTTATCGTGCTGCCTCGTTTTCATATTCCTCACGTTTGAATCTTCTTCACTAAAAAAACTATACCAATTGATGAATGATAAAAATTGCATTGTTTACTCCTTTTTGTTCCTTTACTCCTGTAGATAATTAACGTCACGTATAGAGAATCACACTCATATAATTTGATTGTTTTTCACTAACTCATGGTACTGATCGCGCTTAGCTTTGATCAAGTCATGTGTTTTTTTCACAACTTCCCGTTGAGAAGACAATAGATTGAGATCATCTGGACTCAATGTTCCGGGATTTTTTAATGCGTCACGATAAGCTTTCAGCATAGCATCTTCACCTTTTTCGCAGATGTCAAGCAATGAATAGTTGGGGTTTGACGAGAACGTAACTTTCAGGTCAATCCATGCCCTATAAATTTTACCTTCTATGGAAATTACTTCTTCCGGAATATTTCCATCTGAAACTATTCTACTATTAATGTCTGCTATGCATTGCTGACTTTCTTTAATAATCTCCGAGAAGATAGTGGAAAGACCTGCTTCCTGAGGCTTTAAACTTAATGTTGCCCTCTCATATTCTGAAATTCGGTCGCGGTGTGCACGAATCAAATCATTGAATGTTTCAATATTCCCCTGCTGTACCATACTTCATCATTAATCTCAAAACATATAACTATTTGCATAAAAGAATTATTGGACACTCATTTCAAGTGCCCAATAACCTTATCTCTTTTTGAAAAGCGTAGATCCGAAGATCAATGCAAGAAGAAAAAGCACAATGAAAATGAAGAACAAAACTTGTGCAATTGATGCTGCGCCTTCAGCGATGCCACCAAATCCAAGTATAGCTGCTACAATAGCGATAACGAAAAATATAACTGCCCAGCGTAACATAATGTGTGTGTTTTAGTTTTTATAAAAATTGTTAGGAAGAATATTTAGGCAGCATCTTCCATTTCAGCTGCTTGCTTTATTTCTTCGGTGATAGTATAACGTAGCACATTAAACCCAAGCAAACCGAAGAATTTATCCAACTTTTTGATCACTAATAAAACTGTGCTAAGTGCCTCAATTTCAGTCGAAAAAAGTCTTTTTTCATTTAAAATTGTCTGTTTGTAGACATTATCCGCAAGTTCATCCAAATGCTTAACGGAAGGTTCTCTTTCATCATATTTCCAACCACTAACCAACAGCAGTTGAAACATGTCAGGCATTTTCCGAATCAATTGTGAAGTCTGTTCGTGCGAAAGTGATTTCCTTAATTGTGAAAGCACACACCGCACAACGGCTACAATTTTTTGAGTGGAGTCAATACCAAGTTCGTTTTTTACCTCTTTGAAAAAACGTACGGCCTGCTCTTCGGGTGTTACAAGTCTGGCTACGGTTGTCATGTAGTTTTTGGTTATTTAAATAAGACCTATACAAATCATCGTACCATTCAAATTGCTTTGTTTTTAAATAGCTTTTTGATGTTTATGACTAGAATTGATGTAGAATGTTCTCCCCGAATACGAAACAATTCTACAGGATTCGAAAAGCCATTTTAAATATGTTAACGCAGTTTTCTGTTAAAAAAGTAAGTGTTTAGGCCTTCAAATCGTTTGAAATTATTTCAAATCAAATCATTCGTGTAACTGGCACATTGTTTTCTTTAGAGTATTGCATAACACCGCACAGCGGATAAAAACTAAATCACTTAAAACAATAAAATTATGAACGCAAAAAGTTTAATCGGTGGATTACTCGCAGGAGCTGCTCTTGGTGTAGCTGCAGGTATCTTATTAGCACCTTCAAGTGGTGTACAAACCCGCAAAAAATTAGTGAAAGGCTCAAGCAAGCTGAAAGATGAATTGTTGAGCTCTGTGGAAGATTCTCTTGACGCGCTCCGCTCACAGTTCAATTCTAAAATTGACAAATTAGCGAAGCAAGGAAAAGAGACTATCAATCACACTAGCGAACGAGTTAAAATTTAATTAAAGAAACCCGCTGATGCATAGTCAGCTACGCAGGATGCAGACCGGAACTGATACTTCCGGACTGCAAAATCCTGAACACAACCAAAACAACCAATTATGAAAAAAACATTGATTATAGCAGCGCTTGCCATGAGTGCGGTAGGATTCTACCAGTGTTCACCTTCCGGTGAAAAAGCTGAGAAGAAGGCTGAAGAAGCAAAGGAAGAAGTGCAACGCGATATCCGCAAGGAAAAAGAAGATGTTACGAAAGAACTTCGTGACCTGCGCGATAATATTAATAATGATCTCGATAAGCTTTCCAAAAAATTGGAAACAGCAGCCGAGAAAGGCCGTGCTGATGTTGAAGAGTTAAGAGACAATCTTACTGATCAGCGTCTGAAAGTTGAAAAATCACTTGATGCAATCGAGTCATCATCCGATAATACTTGGGATGATATTCAGCAAAATGCGAAGAATACAGCCAGTGACGTAAAAGTTGAAATGGAACGTTTAGGCGAACGTTTGAAGGCTGTATTTGATAAAGACAAGTAATGGTTAGCGTTATGAGAAACAAGATAGTATCCTTTATTACAGCGTGTTTGATGTTGTTGACGGTTATTGCGTTTCAATTGTTATTCGGCTGTAAGGCTTCTAACACTACCAAGGGTGGTGCTATAGGAGCAGGTGCAGGTGCGGCAATTGGCGGGCTTATCGGTCACAAATCAGACAACACAGTAGTAGGTGCTATTATTGGTGCTACAGTAGGCGGAGCCGCTGGAGCAATTATAGGGCGTCAGATGGATAAGCAGGCAGAAGAGCTTCAACGCGATTTGAAAGGTGCAACAGTTGAGCGTGTAGGAGAGGGAATTTTGATCACGTTTAATTCAGGACTGCAATTCAACCTTAATTCATATGATTTGGAATCTGCAACGAAATCTAATCTGGATGATTTAGCCAAAACACTGAAGAAATACGATGACACAAATATCTTAATTGAAGGTCATACTGACAGTTCTGGTGAAGATGCTTATAACTTGACGCTTTCTGATAGACGTGCGGATGCAGTGGAGGATTATTTGAAGTTGAAAGGCGTTAAAGCAGGTCGTATTGATACAGAAGGATATGGTGAAACACAACCACTCGAAACAAATGATACGGAAGCGGGTCGTGCAAGAAACAGAAGAGTTGAAGTTGCCATTGTAGCAAATAAGAAAATGCAAAAAGCTGCTGAGAAAGGGCAGATAGGCGGATAAACAATCCACTGAAAATATTGTTAACAGTAAGAAGGCTGCTCTTGAGTAGCCTTTCTTTTTAAACTCATTTATGAAACTGCGCTCAAAGGAACCTTACTGGTTGTTAAAAAACGGATTGATCAATACGTATCCATCGTTACAAAAAAATATATCCTGCGATGTATTGGTTGTAGGAGGTGGAATTACCGGAGCGTTGATGAGCTACCAGTTTTCTAAGGAAGGTTATAAAACCGTTCTTATTGACAAACGCGATGTTTCATTAGGTAGTACGAGTGCGAGTACTTCTTTACTTCAATATGAGATTGACGAACCATTGTATTCACTAATTGACAAAGTAGGTGAAAATGCAGCAGTCGATACCTACCTGGAAGGTGTTAAGGTTATTGAGAGGCTTGGTAAAATCATTAAATCTCTAAAAGCAAATTGCGGTTTTGAGTTTAAAAAAAGTGTTTTTATCGCTCATTCACAAAAGGATGCAGCATGGCTAGCTACAGAATTTGAACATCGGAAACGTGTTGGCCTGAGCGTTAAATGGCTTTCAAAAGCACAGCTGAAAAGAGATTATGGTGCGAAGGGTGAAGGTGCAATTTTGTCGGAGGCCGGTGCGAGTACCGATGTCTATCAGCTTGTTCATTGTTTATTGGACTTTTCATCCAAACATCAAGGCCTACAGGTTTATGATCATACCGAATTATTGAAAGTACATTATGACAAAAATAAATGCTGGGTCGATGTTGAAGGTGGTTCAACAATAACAACAAAAAAAATTATCTACGCGACTGGTTATGAAACCCAGACTATGCTAAAAGATAAAATTGTCGACTTAATTAGCACGTACGCATTTGTGAGTGAGCCGCTCAAGGTTCCGCAACATATCAAGCGCACCATGTTTTGGGATACAGAAGATCCTTACTTGTATATGCGCTCTACAGATGATGGTCGCATTTTAGTAGGAGGAGAGGATGAACAATTTAAAAATCCCGAAAGACGGGATTTCCTTATTGAAAAGAAGCAAGAGAAGCTTCTGGAAAAGATTACTGAAAAATTTGATGGGTTAAAGATCATCCCAGATTATTCCTGGGCAGGTACCTTTGGGGTAACGAAAGATGCTTTACCCTACATCGGTGAGCATCCGGATTATCCAAACTCTTATTTCGTTTTAGCATTTGGTGGTAATGGAATTACGTTTAGTGTTATGGGTATGCAGATACTATCCGATGCGATGCTAGGTAAGCATAATAAGTTTTTAGAATATTTCCGGTTTAAGCGTTAAAGCGGGGAACGCGTGGGTATTTTAGTACACAAGCATCCTTTGAAATTGCAAGAAAACGAGGCTTTTATAACGGTATCTGATTTGATTCAATTCTGTTAAAACAGATAAACAAGACAAAAAAAATATTATGAAAACTCAAACCAAGACCCCGGCTAAAAAAGCTGCTGCAAAAAAGACTGTGGTAAAGTCCACCCGGTCAGGAAGAATTGTTAAGTCTTCTAAAGAATCATTGGAAGATATATTTGAAGATATGCTGAAGGATATCTATTGGGCAGAGAATCATCTTTCAAAAGCTCTTCCTAAAATGGCAAAAGCATCTTTCAACGAAGATCTAAAAGAAGCTTTTGAAGGTCATTTAAAAGAAACTAAAGGTCAGATCGCTCGTCTTGAGCAATGCTTTTCGTTATTAGGTATGAAAGCGCAAGGAAAGAAATGTCCAGCGATGCAAGGTTTGGTAGAAGAAGGCCAGGAGGCAATTGATGATCACGAAGCAGGTCATGCACGCGATGCGGCCTTGATCGGTTCAGCTCAAAAAGTTGAACATTATGAAATTTCTTCTTATGGAACGCTTCGCACTATGGCTACTGTACTTGGCAAAGTTCAATGCGCAGAGTTATTGGAAGCTAACAAAGATGAAGAAGCAGAAACAGATGAAAAGCTGACGCGCTTATCTGAAAAGATTAACAAACTGGCCAGCGCAGGCGACCAGGAATAGTAAATCAGCCGAACAAACAACCACGTGAAAAAGCTATCGAAACCCGATAGCTTTTTTATTTGCGCTATCTACAGAACTGGGAATATAATTCCCCAATAATCTTCAAATCAAGCTAATTTAAAGGGTTTTTTATGGCAGGAGATTTTCTATACATATATCAAAAACAAGTGTTATGAAAACTATAACCAACACCCCGGAAACAATGTCAACGCTGTCGGCACGTACGAACCAGGCTGTCATTGATGGATATACCGAAAGCTTCAAAGTGGAAGGAAAAGGTCTTACCGGATCTTCAACTTCTGATCAAAAGTTCTACGGACCCTCTGAAGTAAAGATTGAAAATTTCTATCGGTTCGAAGGTTATTCAGATCCAAACGACAATGCAATTTTATACTTGCTCGAAACTCACGATGGCCGTAAAGGAACATTGATTGATGCCTACGGAGCATATTCTGATATTAAGCTATCCGAATTTGTTAAAGCAGTAGAAGAAATTCAGAAGAAAGACAAAACACGCGTATAATAAATTTTAATCTGTAGGGTTATGAGCCGGTTTTTGAGGAGCAGAATGTCAGAGTTGAGAAGAGTTAAAACTGAACCGCTGTGGTTAAGTGTTACAAATATGGGATATGGATACGTGAACAATGATTGGCTCCTTATTCTCCGCTCGTTTTATATGATTATGCTTGCTATTGGATTGCTTGGCATCCACTCTGTAAGCATAAATTCTTAAACTGATATGCAAGCTGTGGCTGTGTCGCGTGTAGCATCTTCCCGTCTGCACCGTGACTATAAGTACACGGCTAAAGTCGCAAGTCTTCAATATGTTTCAGACTCCACGCCTGGAATTTTGCGCATAAAAAAAGGAAGTGGTTTTTCATATCGGTTAGCTACCGGTCAAACCGTAAGGAATAAAGAAGTTCTTAACCGCATCAAAAGATTAGTGATTCCTCCTGCATGGACGGATGTATGGATCTCTGATAAAGAGAATGGCCACATTCAGGCAACCGGATTTGATCTGAGACATCGCAAACAGTACAAGTATCATACGCAATGGAGTGAAGTCAGAAACCAAACCAAGTTCCATGGATTGATCGAGTTCGGAAAATGCCTGCCAGCCCTTCGTAAAAAGCTTGAAATTGATCTTGCATCTGCAGCGCTCACAAAAGATAAGGTGCTAGCAACTATTGTTAGTCTAATGGAGAAGACATTTATCCGCGTAGGTAACAGTGAATACGAAAAACTTTACGGATCGTACGGACTCACAACATTGAAAGATGGTCATGTAAAAATTAACGGAGGCACCATTGACTTCTCTTTCAAAGGAAAGAAAGGAATTCATCATGCTATAACGTTAAAGAATAAACGTCTGGCAAAAATTGTTAAAGCTTGTCGGGATATTCCTGGAAAAGAGTTATTTCAATATGTTAACGAAGAAGGCATCCGGAGTTCAGTTGATTCCGGAATGGTTAACAATTATATTAAAGAGGCGACTGGAAAGGAATTCACAGCTAAAGATTTTAGAACTTGGGCGGGATCGCTTACCATTCTTTCATGCTTTAAAAATTTAGGCACGTGTGAAGATGAGGCTCATATCAAAAAAAATGTTGTCAGCGCGATTGATGAAGTAAGCCTGAAACTGGGTAATACCCGTGCCGTTTGCCGTAAGTATTACGTTCATCCCGGTATTGTAAAGCTTTACGAAGAACAAAGCCTGAATCGATATCTAAAAGATATTGAAGCAAGTGATGATGCTGAAGAAACCAGTGAGTTGACTTCGGACGAAAAGGTGCTGATACGTATCCTTAAAAAACTTTAACCCATTCGTATGACGAAGAAAAAGGAGAAATGTTCACCGATGGGCAGGGTTTTTAATACAATATCCAATACGGTTACCAAGGCTGCGGGCAAGCCGATAACATCGATCGTGGCGATGGGCGCAATCATCACTTGGGCGTTGTTGGGACCTGTTTTTGATTATTCCGATACCTGGCAGCTTTTTATCAATACAGGAACAACCATCATTACTTTCCTGATGGTTTTTGTTATTCAGCAATCTCAAAATAAAGATACCGTTGCCATCCACCTTAAGCTCAACGAGCTGATCGCTTCCGAGCGACATGCCAGCAACCGATTGATTGATATTGAAGACCTCACGGAAGAAGAGCTGGAAGTTTTAAAGAAATTCTATGTCAAGCTATCGAAACTTGCGCTCAAGGATAATGACCTCCATAGCTCACATTCCATTGACGAAGCGGAAGAGATAAGCAAAAAAAAGAAGGCCGTTTAGCCTTCTTTAATTTTATAGATTTTAAAATCTTACTCTTCCTTTCGCACGGCTGTAATTTTAACTATCGGCTGTTTACCCTTTTTATTGTCAACACTTGTAAGATAGAGTATGTTGTTCTTGATAGTGGCTGTCCACTCGGTGACTGATTTATTTACATTTTCAATTTGAATAGAGGAAGTTGTTTCATTGGTGGTATACAAAGCATGCGTTGCTCCAAAGTGATTTCCTGAGCTTACAAATTTGCCATCTTCACTAAAGAATAATGTACCTGCTTTCAGATTGTTTTTTTCATTGGTTGTCATTTTAGTAACGGTCCAATGTCCTTTTAATGAATCGAGGAGGGTTTGCGAAAATGCTGTTTGTAAGCTTACAAGCAACACCGCAGTTATGATTAAACGTTTCATAATGTTGTTATTTTTAATGATGTATTGAAAACTTTGTGCCATCGGAAAAAGTCTGTTTTTAATGCCGGAATCCTTATAAAAGGGGAGAACTTTCTACAGTTTCCGGGATTTAATTAACAAGAGTTTAACCCGGGTTTTTATCCATTAAATCTTCGAAAATGATTCGTTTCCGTTATCTTTTCGCGTGCTTAACAGGAATCATACACAAAATACTTCAGGTAACGAGGCTGAACTCCTTAAAGGCGGAAAAGATTATTTTTCATTACTGAAGAAATTGATCGATGAAGCCGAGCATCTTATTCATCTTCAGTTTTACATTTTCGATCCTGATGAAACAGGTAAAGTCATTGGTAAGGCATTGCTCGCTGCTGCACAACGTGGAGTAAAAATTTATATTCTACTGGATGCCTACGGTTCCCAAAAGCTTTCAAAAAACTTTATTAATCGCTGGAAAGATGCAGGTATCCATTTCAGATGGTTTCAGCCGTTTTTTAGGAGTGATAAATTTTACCTCGGCAGAAGGCTACACCATAAAATTGTTGTGGTTGACAGCTTTCACAGTCTGGTTAGCGGATTGAACATCAGCGACCGCTATAACGATATGCCGGAAGCTAAAGCCTGGCTCGACTGGGCTATATATTCCAAAGGAGACGTTTCACTACAACTGGAAGATGTTTGCCGAAAGCGAATGAAGCTTCGGCTTCCAAAAAATAAAGTAAACCATACTGTTAAAAAAAGCGAGTGTGAGATTGGGGTTCGGATTAACGATTGGGTTGGAAGGCGACAGGAAATTACCCGAACGTATCTTAGAATGCTCCAGGAATCCCGCGATCAGGTAATTATTATGACTCCGTATTTCATGCCGGGTAATCAATTCAGAAGAAGTCTAAAGGCTGCCGCGAAAAGAGGCGTAAAAGTTCAAATGATCCTATCAGGGGATTCAGATGTGCCGATAGCGAAATATGCCGAACGCTATATGTATGATTGGTTGTTCAGAAATAAGATTGAGGTCTGGGAATATCAAAAGAATGTGCTTCACGGAAAGATTGCTACGGCTGATAAAAAATGGGCAACCGTTGGATCGTATAATGTGAATAACTTAAGTGCGTATGCAAGTATTGAGCTTAACCTTGAAATAATTGATCATGATTTAGTTGGTGATATTGAAAAGCAGCTGCACAAGATTATGAAAGAAGATTGTCATCAGATCACCAAAACCGAGTACGAAAAACAGGTGAATGTGTTCAAGCGTTTCGCTCAGGCGACCGCTTATAATTTCTTTCGGTTTATGCTTTTTGTGTTCACCATGCGGATTCGTCATCCGGAGTAAGTTGTCAGTTAATAGTTATCCGTTACTTAATAACTATTAACTGATAACGATTAACTAATTTCCTTTTATCCTTTCCCAAAAAGATCCTAATGTCTTCTTGTTCCAACCGGTAAATCTTCCACGCTGAACAACCAGCAGATTCATATCAGGTTTCTCTAAAAAGAAATAAAACACAAACCGGGATCGAGGTGTATCCCAACCGGCAATCTGTCCAAAGCGAAGATCATTCAGCACAACAGTCTCTTCTACTTTCTCAATTGTGTAATAACCTTGTGAAAATCGTTTAAGCAACATGACTTCATCCTGATTGCTTACGCCTTTCAATAAATCATTGTTTTGTGGATAGTATTCCAAATGAATGTTTGTATCGCTGTCAAAGATTGAGCTGTAACCAATATAAAACCCTGAATCAGTTTCAGCCACAACATACCAGAGCATGTTGTTCAGTGGAGTAGGAGCGGTGAAGTAATTTTTGGGTTTGAATCCGGTTTGCGCGAACGTTTTTTGTGCCCGGTTGTCAATAACTGATTTGTTGATCAGGCAAACGCTCATATAACAAGCGCTAATAATCAATGTAATAACAGCAATCTTCAGGCGTTTTGGATTTGATCGCTTCAGGATAATTAAAATGATCATTGCAATTAATGACCAAATCGTAAAGAACGGATCCGCTACGAAGATTACATTAAAAGAAATCCGGGCGTTGGTGAAAGGCTCAAATAATCCGGTCCCGTACGAGTTAAGCGAATCCAGCGTAAAGTGCATCAGGATTTCTGCGCTCAGGAAAATCATCCAGTGTTTTACGGTAAAGTCCTCATCACCCTGAATGAACCGTTTTAGCAGATAGGCTAATCCTATAGTTGCGAGGATTCCGAATAAAAATGAATGTGTTATTCCGCGATGCGCGAGTAAGTCTTCAACCGGGCTGTTAAAAAATCCTAGTACAAAGTCAATGTCCGGCAAGCTTTGCGCTGCTGCGCCAATCACCATCGCTTTCTTACCCAGCGACTTGCCAGCAATGGCTTCTCCGATAACGGCTCCTAGGACGATGTGTGTTAGTGAATCCATGTGCTAAAAATCAGGACTTATATAAACGGCAAGGTAAGCAGCCGTTATTCCCATAAAAAAAAGAAATTTCTGAATATTATGTGGAGAATATTCTACACTACTATCATAATAAATTTTACTTTTACCGGCTTTTAACTTGATCCTCAGACAATATGGAAGGATCATCGTTTTGGCACAATTTCTATTATGCTCATGCACGACAGACTCCATGAAGATTAGGAATATTTTACTCCGCGCGGCTGATATTTTTAAGTTTATTAAGAATTTCTTCAAGGAAGCGCTATACCCTCCGTACGAGACGAAAGAGATTTTAAACCAATGCTTTATCGTTGGTAATAAGTCGTTATTCCTGATTACGTTCACAGCATTTCTTGCCGGTATCGTGTTTACGAAACAATCCCGGCCTTCATTAGCATCGTTTGGCGCTGAATCTTGGTTGCCATCATTGGTGTCACAAGCTGTTGTGAGATCGCTTGGACCACTCATTACAGGTTTGATATGTGCTGGTAAGCTTGGTTCTAACATTGGCGCTGAGCTCGCAAGTATGCAAGTAACCGAACAGATTGATGCGATGGAAGTGTCTGGTACGCGGCCTTTCTCATATTTAGTTGTTACGCGCGTGATTGCAACAACCTTAATGCTTCCGTTACTCGTAATCTTTGCCGATATCGTTGCGCTGTTAGGATCTTTTATGATGGTAAACTCCATCAACAGTACAAGCTTCGCCTTGTATTGCAATGAGGCAGCCGCATCTATTTCGTATACGGATATCTGGTCTTCAATTACTAAATCGGCACTATTCGGATTTGCGATTGGAATTATCAGTTCTTATTCAGGCTATCATTCCGAGAAAGGAACCACGGGTGTTGGTAAGGCAGCGAACATTGCCGTTGTCATATCCATGATGTTCATATTCATCATCGACTTGATTGTTCTTCAGGTTGTAAACTTATTCTTCCGATGAGCAAGGCTGTTGACCATAACGTTAAGGTGAATAAAGGCAACCGCGTTGTTGAGGTGAGAGATCTTAACAAAAGCTTTGGGGATAGGGCAATTCTAAAGAATGTTAACCTGGAACTTTACGAAAACGAGAACTTGGTTATTCTCGGAAAATCAGGTGCCGGTAAATCGGTTTTAATTAAGTGTATGATTGGGTTGATCCAACCTGATTCGGGCTATATTAATATACTCGGTTACGATGTCAACAATCTTTCTCCAAAGGAATTGAATGAGCTTCGGATAAAGGTTGGATTCTCTTTTCAATTAAGCGCGTTGTATGATTCCATGACAGTGCGTGAAAACCTCGAGTTTCCATTGAAAAGAAATCTTAAAATATTCGATAAAAAAATCCTGAATGAAAAAGTTATGAATGCCCTGGAAGATGTGGGGCTTGCGAAATCTGCTGACCAGCTTCCGGCAGAACTTTCCGGTGGGATGAAAAAACGCATTGGTATTGCAAGAACCCTGATCCTTAATCCGGAGATCATGCTTTACGATGAGCCCACTGCCGGACTCGATCCGATTACAGCCGGTGAGATCAATGAGCTCATTTTAGAAGTACGCGATAAATATAAAACAGCATCCATCATCATTACGCACGACTTAAGCTGTGCGCGAACAACATCCGACAGAATTATTGGGTTGTTTGATGGATATAATAAAGTTGAAGGAACATTTGAAGAACTGAAAGCATCACCGAAAGACGAACTTGAATTATTTTTTAATTATTAAGCATCACAATTTATGGACAACCAGGACGCAAAACGGAATATAAAATTAGGTGCCTTTGTAATTGGAGGAGTAGCGTTATTCCTAGTCATACTATTTTACCTGGGAAAGGAGAATAATGTTTTCAATAAAACTTTTACCGTTTCAGCAATCTTCAAAAATGTGGAAGGTTTGAAACAAGGTGATAACGTCTGGCTATCGGGTGTTAAAATCGGAACTGTGAAACATGTTGCTATTATGGAGGAAGGAAAAGTTATTGTAAGCCTTTCCCTGAAAGAAAAGCAAAACGAGTTCATTAAAAAAGATGCAACTGCAAATATCGGTTCTGATGGGTTAGTGGGGAATAAGATTGTCATTATTCGTCCTGGCACGATGGCTGAAACAATTCATGATAACGACACCATCAATTCATTCTCACCAACAGATACGCAGGAACTGTTTAACCTCGCCAAAGAAGTAGGAACTGATATTAAGGTCATTACAACTGATTTGAGATTGATCACCGGCAAGATTAACAAAGGTGAAGGCGTTATTGGTGAGTTGCTGAACGAAGGCGAAATGGCCAAAGAACTGCGCGCAGCAATGGGCGCTATCCGCAGAGCAAGCGAAAATGCAACCCGCGCTACGAATGAGATTAACAAAATGCTGACGGAAGTTAATCAGGGTGACGGCTTATTGACCAAACTTATCCGCGATACAACGTATGCTGCTCAATTTAGCCGCACCATGGAGAATGTTGAACAGGTTGGTGAAAATGCTAAAAAAATGGCTGCTGACCTGAAAGAAGTTACGGATAAAATGAATGATAAGAACAATGCAATGGGTGTTTTACTCACCGATACTGCATTTGCTGAAAAACTGAAAGGCACAATGACCAATGCTGAAAAAGCATCTGCTAAACTGGATGAAAATTTAAAAGCCATGCGCTCAAGCTGGCCGTTCAAAAAATACTTCCGCAAGAACAAAGCGAAAACCTAGATGGAATTTACTACCGAGATTCTTGTAAGCTTATTAACGCTAACCTTCCTCGAGATTGTTTTAGGGATTGATAACATTGTTTTTATATCCATTGTTGGTAGCCGATTACCGGTTGAACAACAAAAGAAAGTTCGAATTATTGGATTGTCGTTAGCGCTGGTTGGCCGGATTCTTTTGCTTTTAGCAATTGAATGGATTATCGGATTAACAAATCCCATCTTTACCATTAACGAATTTGCCTTCAGCTTCCGCGATTTGATTTTGATTGTTGGGGGTATGTTCCTGATTGCCAAGAGTACCTCCGAAATGCACAAGAAGTTTGAAATATCAAAAGAGGAGGAAAAGAAAAATTTGCGTAAACACACACTTCGCTCAGCGCTGATACAAATCATTTTACTTGATCTGGTGTTCTCTTTGGATTCAATTATTACTGCGGTAGGCCTGGTAGATCAGGTTTACGTAATTGTGATCGCGATTGTTATCTCGATGGGCGTAATGCTTGTGTTTTCAAAAGCCATTAGTGACTTTATCAACAATCATCCAACCATGAAGCTGCTTGCGATTGCTTTCCTGTTGATGATCGGAACGGTATTGGTAATTGAGGGCTTGCACGTTCATGTGCCGAAGGGCTACATCTATTTCTCAATGGCATTTGCACTAGGGATAGAGTTCCTCAATATGAAGCTCAGAAAAGTTCAAAAGCCTAAGGGTAATAAATAATTACTTCCTCCAATTCGAAGGATCAACCCGCCACGATTTAAGCGAGGTCACATCTTTTTCACCGATGTAATTATTCTCCACAGCAATGTTAAGCAAGTGACTGAAATCACTCAAACTCACAAGTGACACATCTGCTTCGTAGAAGTTTTTTGATGCAATATCAAATCCATAATTAAAAATAGAAACCATCCCAAGCACCTGAGCGCCTTCTTTGCGTAAAGCTTCAACTGCTTTCAACGAGCTTCCACCTGTAGACACCAGATCTTCCACCACCACAACTTTCTGACCTTTCGTGACGCGACCTTCAATCAGGTTTTCCATACCGTGATCCTTTGGCTTCGGGCGAACATAAGCAAAAGGAACGTTGAGTGCTTCGGCAACCAGTGCACCCTGCGCGATTCCTGCAGTAGCAACTCCTGCTATTACTTCCGCATTAGAAAAGTTCTCACGGATTGCCTGAACTAATCCATCTTTAATGACTGTCCTGATCTCTGGATAGGATAAAGACAAGCGATTATCACAATATATAGGTGATTTCCAGCCTGAACTCCAAGTAAAAGGATTATCCGTGCGTAGTTTAATGGCTTCAATCTGCAACAACATCTGGGCAACTTTGCCTGCGGTTTGTTCCTGTATTTTAATAATCGGCATAGGCTGCAAATTACGAACGCAAGGGCATACTTTCTTATCCGTGCAAAGGCATTTTTAAAAGTGTAAGTTTATCTGAAAATTCACCTGTAAAAAACTGCCTAACTGCTTGTCTGCGTCCGAATTATTTACTCTTTTGCCGAGTGGATGCTGAGCTAATTACTATTTCATGATCATTTTTATTAATGACGTACCCGTACGGATGTATCGCCCGGACGAAAACCCTTCCGATGGCCAGTTCAACCTGGTAATCGATGCATCCCTGGAGACGATTACGAACGCCAAACTGATCCACCATATCTGGATACAGAACGCACGAGAAGCTGATTTGGATGTATTATTGGGCTTTTTGAATTCACCTGTTCCCACTGCATTATTATCACTGCATATTTCTCCGGCTGACTACGAGGCGCTTAAGGAATATCTCCAGAGCAAGTTCAAAGTCATTAAAGCGGCAGGCGGTCTTGTTCGCAAAAAAGATAAGTTCCTGATGATTTATCGGATGAAAAAGTGGGACTTGCCCAAGGGTAAAAAAGAGAAGAAAGAAAAATTTAAGGATACCGCTGTTCGGGAAGTAGGTGAGGAGTGTAATGTTACCGTAAAGCTTGGTAAGAAAATCTGTACAACCTGGCACACGTACACCATGAACAAGCGTGCGATGCTCAAGAAAACCCGCTGGTATGTAATGGATGTGATCGATGACTCCAAAATGAAGCCGGCCATCGAAGAAGATATTGAAGAGTTGCGCTGGATGAACCCAAAAGAAGTCTATCATGCGTTGCAACTATCCTATAAATCAATTGCCTACGTTTTTGAGAAATATCATGAAGTGAACTAACTACTTCACGCTGTCTTAAAAATTACCTTTCCTTTGCCTAAGTTATTTCCGGTGTTTACTAAGTTAGAATGACCATTCACTCATTCACTTTAAGAATGAGCCGATAGAAGTGCTTTTTTGACGTTAATTAACATTACAGGTAATAACGTAATTGTGGAAATTATAGACCGGAAACATCATATGCTGTGACTTAATTTAACACACAGTGTTCTGATGGTATCCTTAACTTTGACTAACATGAAAAATCAATTTTTTATACTCGCATTGTTCTTTTTACTACAATGCACAACAACTCAAAACAACACAACCACTACCCAAAACAAACCCATTACTAACCCTATGAGCCCATTCGATTTTGACAAAGCCTGGAAAGAAGTTGCTGACCATGAAAGTAAAGGCTTACCCGAATCGGCCTTAAAAGTTGTAATTGAGATTGAAAAGGAAGCCAAAGTTAGAAACAACTCCGGTCAGTTAGTAAAAGCTTATATCTATCAGCTCAAGCTTACGGATGTTAAGGAAGAAAACGCGTTCATTAAAAACCTGACCCGGCTTCGTAAAGAAGCTGATGAAGCAACATTCCCAGCAAAGCCATTGCTTCACTCCATGTTAGGTGAGATGTACTGGCAATATTATCAACAGAACCGCTACGAGTTTATGAATCGGAGCGAAACGGTTGATTTTAATATCGATGATATCGAAACCTGGAGTCTTGCACGAATCGTTTCAGAAACTACAAATCAATATAAACTCAGTTTAAAAGATGCTGACAAAAGTAAAACTGAGAAGATCGATGTTTACGAACCTGTTATCTATAGAGGTAACACCTTGGGTCGGCAGTTACGCCCAACGTTATACGACTTTATTGCGCATCGGGCGGTCGATTTCTTTTCATCATCCGAACCTGAATTGGCAAAGCCTGCCTATGCCTTTGAGTTAGATAAAGAATCTTACCTCGCAGACGCTAAAACATTTATTGATTTAAAGCTTGAATCGAAAGATACAACCTCAATGAAATTCTTAGCGATTCAGATTCTGCAAGATCTGGAACGCTTTCATATTGACGATAAAGACCCGGCCGCCTGGGTTGATGTTGACTTAAAACGCTTGAAATTTGTCAAAGCGCATCTAACGCTTCCGAATAAAAGTGATCTTTATTTTAAAGCACTCGAGAACCTCGAAAAGCAGGTTTCGGATAATGAAGTTGTTGGGAAAGTTACGGTTGAGAAGGCCCGGGTATTTGTTGAAACTGCCTCGCAGTACAAACCTTTACAAGGCGAAGAGCATAAGTGGGATTTGAAAAAAGCTTTTGAGATTTGTGAGGCTGCAAAGAAACGTTTCCCGAATTCAGATGGCGCAATCTTGTGCGAGAATCTACAGGAAGATATTTTAAGTAAATCCGTAAGTGCAGAACTTGAAGAGGTAAATGTTCCTGGATTGCCTTTCCGAAGTTTGGTGAGCTATAAGAACTTCACCGATCTCCATTATCGCATCATTAAAGTAACACGCGATGAAGTTCAGAAGCTTCGCAGAAAACTGGATAAGGAGTATAATATAGATCGTGAAGAAGAATTCCTTAAACACTTCATTGAAAAAACTCCACTAAAAAAAGGTCAGTATAAATTACCGGATGATGGTGATTATCAATCCCACAAGCTTGAAGTTAAACTCGATGCTATCCCGGAAGGCGAGTACATGGTTTTATTTAGTCATCAAGCTGACTTTAAAACATCTGGAAACGGTCTCGCGTATGCGTTTACAGTTGTTTCAAATATCAGCTACGTACACCGCACGTTAGAGGATGGTTCAACTGAATTTTTTGTGCTCAACCGTCAATCAGGCGAATCAATTCAAGGTATTACTGCAACAATTCATACGCAACGTTACAGCAGTTCAAAAAGCGAGTATGAACAGGTTAAGGCAGGCACCTATACGACAGATGCGAAAGGTTATTTTAAAGTTCCGTACTTCAAAAATGAAAACCGCAGAAGTTTTTCAGTAACGTTTACCAAAGGTAATGATTTCAACAGCACAGAATCAATTGACAGACGTTATTATTATTCAGAATCAATCTATCAATATCAGCAGGACAACAGTCGTGACTGGTACACACAAACATTTTTCTTCCTTGATCGCGCGATTTATCGTCCCGGCCAGACAATCTATTTCAAAGGATTGGTAATTAACACAGACGGTAAAAGTCCGAAGATCAAAACGAAGTATACAACAAGCGTAACGCTGTACGATGTAAACTATCAGGAAGTAGCGCAACTTCGTGTTACCACAAACGAGTATGGAACATTCAGCGGAACATTCACAGCCCCTTCTTCGGGATTAACCGGAAACATGCGATTGGTTAACACGGACGGAAGCGGTGAAACATCGTTCTCAGTTGAAGAGTACAAACGACCCAAATTTGAAGTAGGGTTTAATCCGGTTACGGTATCATTCAAACTGAATGAACAGATTGAAGCAGAAGGATTCGCAAAAGCATATTCAGGTGCTAACATTGATGGGGCAACTGTTAAGTATAGAGTTGTTCGGGTTGCAAACTTTCCATATTGGTGGTGGTATCGTTGGGGTCATTACCCATCATCTCCACAAATGGAGATTGTTAACGGAGTAACGAAAACAGATGAAAATGGTAAGTTCGTTGTTGACTTTCAAGCGATCCCTGACTTGTCAGTAGACAGGATTTCAGATCCAACATTCAATTATACAGTTTATGCCGATGTAACGGATATTAATGGAGAAACACATAGTTCGTCCACTACAATCGCGGTTGCTTATAAGTCGTTGCTGGTAGGCTTATCGATGACTGACATTGATAAGAATAAGCCTGGCAGAACACAGTTTGATATCTTGACCACCAATCTTGCAGGTCAATTTCAGGCAGCAAAAGGTCAGATTAAGATTTATGCATTGAAATCTCCTGCTCGGGCATTCCGGACAAGATTGTGGGAACAACCTGATCGGAGCATTTATTCCCGTGAGGAGTATTACAGTTTATTTCCGCACGATCTGTTTGAAGACGAGGCCAATAAATTCAAATGGGCAAGGCAAAAAGAAGTTCTCTCGAAAGACTTTGATAGTGAAAAAACCAAAACCTTAGACATACCTGAGATAATCAGATGGAATGAAGGTGAATACGTTGCTGAAATAATTTCTAAAGACAAAGACGGAAATGAAGTTAAAGAGGTAAGTTATTTCACTGTATTCAACACCGCATCTAAAACGCTTGCTGTACCAGCCGTACAGGACTACAGAGCAATAAAGATGACGATAGAACCGGGGGAGAGAGCTTCCTTTGTTGCGGGAACATCCGAGCCTGCAATTCATATGCTTTATGAAATTGAACTGGATGGAACATTACTATCGAAAGAATGGATCACATTAAAGAAAGAGCAACGGTTATTTGAAATTCCGATTAAGGAAGAATACAGAGGTGATCTGGCTGTGCATATCACTTTTATCAAAGACAGCAGACTCTACACACACACGTATACTGTTAGTGTTCCGTATACGAATAAAGATCTCGATATCTCATTTGCCAGCTTCCGCGATAAGCTCCAGCCAGGCGCAAATGAAGAGTGGAAGATTATTGTAAAAGGTAAGAAGGCTGAAAAGGTAGCTGCTGAGATGGTGGCTAGCTTGTATGATGCGTCCCTGGATGAGTTCAGAATGAACGAGTGGTATGCATCATTCTATAACTATAACTCCAGTAGATTAGGATGGGCAAGTGCCAATGGATTTAATAAGCTTGACCTGAACTTGTTTACAACCGATTGGAACCGCGGGCACTCACGCGGTGCTGAAACTCCTTATTTCGATAACCTGAATTGGTTTGGCTATAGTTTCTATATGTTTTCGCGTGAACAAAGACGCTATCGTTCTGGGGCGGGAGGGGTAATGGCAGAAATGTCTGTGTCCGCTCCGTCAGCAAAATCGAAAAAAGAATCTGAAGAAGATGGTAGTTATGGGCAAGTGTCTAAAGATGATGTAGCTAATCAAGTTGCAAAGCCGGGAGAACCTTTAAAGGATGGAGATAAGAATGTTGCAAAAGTCGACATGGCCGATGTGAAAGTCCGGACAAACTTCAATGAAACTGCTTTCTTCTATCCACACCTCATGACAAATGAAAAAGGTGAGATCATCGTCAAATTCACTGTACCTGAAGCATTAACCCGTTGGAAAATGCTTGGTTTTGCACACACGAAAGATCTTCAATCCGGCATGACGACCAATGCGTTGGTTACGCAGAAGGATCTAATGGTAGTACCTAATCAACCGCGATTCTTCCGGGAGAATGATAAGATGAAGTTCTCCGCCAAGATCAGCAGTCTGGTGGATAAAGAACTAACCGGACAAGCACAGCTTTACTTCTTTGATGCACTCACCATGAAGCCGGTGGATGATCTGATGAAAAATAAAGTGCAGTCCCAAAACTTTTCGCTGAAACCAAAACAGAGTACGAACCTCGAATGGAGCATTGAAATTCCGGAAGGCTTGCAAGCAATAACGTACCGCATTGTCGCGAAGTCCGGAGATTTCTCGGATGGCGAAGAAATGGTGCTTCCAGTAGTTACAAACCGGATGCTCGTAACGGAAACTATGCCATTGCCAATCCGCGGTAAGCAAACAAAAACGTTTAAGCTTGATAAGTTGGTGAACAACAAATCAACCACGTTGCGTCATCAGCGGTATACGCTTGAGTTTACTTCCAATCCTGCATGGTATGCGATTCAGGCATTACCGTATCTGATGGAATATCCATACGATTGTGTCGAGCAGACGTTCAGTAAATACTATGCAAATAGTATTGCATCGCACATTGCAAACTCAAACCCACGCATTAAGCAAGTATTTGATACCTGGAAAAACATTCAACCGGATGCATTGCTTTCAAATCTTGAAAAGAATCAGGAATTGAAATCTGCCTTACTGGAAGAAACTCCATGGGTGCTTCAAGCAAAAGATGAAAGTCAGCGCAAACGCATGGTAGGCGTGTTGTTTGATCTGAATCGAATGGCCGGTGAACAATCCCGTGCATTAGATAAGATTATTAAAGCACAAGCTTCCAATGGCGGCTTTAGCTGGTTCCCTGGTTTCCCGGAAGATCGCTACATGACTCAGCACATTATTGCGGGTATGGGCCACCTAGATGTAATGGGCGTGAAATCCGTACGCGAAGATGATCGTACCTGGAGAATGGTTACAAATGCTTTAGAATTCCTGGACAGTAAGATCAAACGTGATTATGATGAGCTAAAAGAACTTGCACGCAAAAAGCAAATCAAGCTGGAAGACAATAATATCGGCTATATCCAATATCACTATCTATACATCCGCAGTTACTTTAAAGATGTTGCGATCCCGGGAAATACAAAAGAAGCGTTTGATTATTTCCTTGGTCAAGCTAAGAAATATTGGTTGAGCACAAACATGTACATGCAGGGAATGACCTGTCTTGCTTTACATCGTTTTGACGATAAGACTACAACGGCTGCGATGATCAAATCATTCTCCGAAAAAGCGTTGCATTCGGAAGAGATGGGCATGTACTGGAAGAGCGACTACGGCTACTACTGGTATCAGGCGCCAATCGAAACTCAAGCGTTGATGATTGAAGTGTACGATGAGGTAGCGGGTGATCAACAGTCTGTAGAAGACATGAAGGCGTGGCTACTCAAGCAGAAACAAACGCAGGATTGGAGAACAACCAAAGCGACTGTGGAGGCCTGTTATGCTTTACTCCGCAGAGGAAGCGATGCACTGGCAAGTTCTAAGCTGGTTGAGATTAGAGTGGGCGGTGAGACAATTGATCCCACAAAACGTTCGGATGCAAAAGTTGAAGCCGGCACTGGCTATTTTAAAACCGCATGGCAGGCAGGAGAAATCAAACCTGATATGGGTAATGTAACCATTACCAAAACAGATGATGGTGTAGCTTGGGGCGCTGTATACTGGCAATATTTTGAGCAGCTTGATAAAATCACGCCTGCTGAAACTCCGCTGAAGCTGAAGAAGGAATTGTTCTTACAACAGAATACTGATCGCGGTCCGGTTATTACACCGATTGCCGGTAAGGATTTACACGTGGGTGATTTAGTAAAAGTTCGGATTGAGTTGCGTGTTGATAGAACGCTGGAATATGTGCATCTGAAAGATATGCGTGCGGCTGGTTTTGAACCGATCTCAACCATCTCAACCCATAAATATCAGGATGGATTGTACTACTATGAGAGCCCGCGCGATCTGGCGACAAACTTCTTCATCGGCTATATGCCAAAAGGAACGTATGTATTTGAATACTCTTTACGAGTTTCACAGAAAGGTGACTTCTCCAATGGCATAACTACGATTCAATGTATGTATGCACCGGAGTTTACAAGTCACTCGGCTGGGATAAGGGTGGAGGTGAAGTAGTTTTGAGTTATCAGTTAATCGTCAACAGTCACGATTAACTGATAACTATTAACTATAGTTTGTAAGGAAGAAACTCTGCTACATCACCTTTATACCGATGCACTTCACGAATAATCGAAGAGCTAATCCAGGCAAACTTAGGCGAGGTAATTAAAAACACCGATTCTAGTTCAGCGTATAGCTCGCGGTTAACTTGCGCGATACTATTTTCATATTCAAAGTCTGTTGTATTGCGGATGCCGCGTAGTAGAAACTGCGCTCCTCGTTCGCGGGCAAGCTCGGCTGTAAGCCTATCAAAATGTTCAACTTTGATGTTCGGATATTTTTTAAAGGTCGATTCAATATGCTTCACCATCAAATTGATCTCGAAGTATCGTACACTTTTCTGCGAATTATATCCAATAGCAATGATGATCTCATCAAAGAGTTGCAGGCCGCGCAACACAATATCTTCGTGGCCTTTGGTGAATGGATCGAACGAGCCTGGGAATAGCGCGATACGGTTCTTCATGGAGCAAGTGAATTAGTACTCCCTAAAGGTCGTTAAATACGGGAAATATCCCAATCAGCAGAGGTGGATGCTATAGAGGTCAAAGAAGTGATGATCCTGGGCTTCGTCAAAGAAATAGCTGAAGTCAAGACAATCAGGACGTTCGCCAAACGTAACGTTATTGATGTATTTGTAAAACTCGTGGTAATGCGGAGAATTCTTACCGATATAACCCCACAACACAACCTGGCTGGTCTGCTGATTCATGTTCAGCGACTTCATCACGAGCATGATGTACTTGATATAATCTGAAAACTGCTTGATGATAAACTGATTGTAGAAGATCAGCTTGCCATTATGAACCGAAAGCACGTGAAGCTTGAACCGATCAATGTAAATGTAAAGTGGATTGCCCTGATGTTCTTTGGCAGCCTCCATCACACCATCAATTAGAACAGCTGATTGATGAACGAAAATTGGATTGTTGTTCGGATAAATTGTTTTGAACCAATCTTTAATGTCTTTGTGAATTGCAAATACGGTAACCGCTTGTGTGTTCTTTAAAAACACGGGTATGAAATCTTCTTCATCGGTATTGATTTGCGTATTGAACTTCAGGTAATCGACTAAAGAATCCTCCGAAAACAACGCTTGCGGAACCTGTACAAAATTCTGATTCTTTAATGAAATCTTAATTTCTTTAAAGAAGTTTGCTTTCAGAAATGCATGAGCTTCAAACAACTGATCTAACGCCTCAATCAATTCATCCTGCGAAGCAACATTAGGGAAAACGTAATCTTCGAGAAACAAAAAGCGTTCATCTTCCGAGTCCACAACGCCCACCTGGAAATCGCGGGTTCCTAAATTCAGAAGAAGCTCATACTGATGAATTTTGTCCTCATCGAAACGCTCATCTTTGATTTTCTTAATGAGCCTGTAAGTTGTTTCTGTCGCTTGCAAATTCTTTCCGGATTATTCGGTTGTCACTAAATGCCATTCCCGATAAGTTACCAATCGGTCTATCGTACAATAATAATTATTTTACAGCGTAAAAACGCAGATTTGACAGACTATATTCTATAAAATCCCGTCAGCGACTTTAAGTCATCGCTTGTTTTGATCAAGCGGAAAATCCCGTGACGCTCATTTGCCGGGATGGCAAGAATTTCTTCCATGCTCATGTACTTTACATCTGTGATGATCTGATTTTCAGTGTCGCTCTCAGGATCATTTCCTTTTATCGCTTCACCCTTGAGATAATCGACTGCAAAGAACAGTTCAATGGCATGGAGGGGCTGTTGAATGTATTCACACACAAACTGGAAGCGTGTGGGGGCAACGTCAACTCCAGTCTCTTCCCGGAACTCACGCACCAGTGCATCTTGGGCTGTCTCACCGAATTCAGTACCGCCCCCGGGTGGTGCCCAGAAGTTACCGGCACTAAGTCCACGATGGTTAACCATTAGCAGTTTTTCACCCCGCCAGCAGAGTCCGCATACCCTTATACGGGTTCGATTGGTATAAATTTCCGGGATTTCAGGACTCATTCTGGTTACTCTTGTTAAAGTTTTGTTATGCAGGGTGATTCGTTATTTCTGGCCAAAATAATCGCCTAAATTTCGAATGTTATTGGCAGCATTGTTGTTGCAGACTTATTAACTTTGAAAAAAATTAAGATATGAAGAAGTACGCGATTTTAGCATTTCTGGTACTGTTTGTTTCAGCCGCTTTCGCACAGGAAGCTAAGCCTCAAACGCCCGTTATTAAAGCTGACGGACCGGTCCTTACATTAGAAGTAAACAATCACGACTTTGGTGACATTTACCAGGGCGATGTGGTTGAACATACGTTCAAGTTCACAAACACAGGCAACCAACCTTTGTTGATTACTAACATTCAAACATCCTGCGGATGTACTACACCAACCTGGCCACGTGATCCAATCATGCCGGGCGGAAAAGGTGAGTTTAAAGTTGGCTTTAACAGCGCTGGAAAAATGAATAAGCAAACGAAAGTGCTTCCAATCATTTCCAATTCTGTAAATGATGCATCCATTACGTTTACAACAAACGTGTTGGACAAGAAGCCTCAGTAAGGTTCAATAAAAAAAGATTTGATAGCCATCCCGAAAGGATGGCTTTTTTATTTGTTGATTACATTCCTCTCCCCAGAGAGATGGTGTCCGAAGGACGGGTGAGGGGGAATTATTTTTTACCAGTGAAAATCCCGACTGCCAGAAATACCCAGCCGAAGATCAACAACACTCCACTAAAAGGAGTAGCCATAGCAAACGCAGTAGAACCACTAAAGCAAAGTAGGTAAAGACTTCCGCTGAGCAGAATTGTTCCGGTCAGGAAAAAGATTGAAGCAGTCTTAAGGTATTTTGAAACAAGGTAGTGTTGCAGAATACCAACGGCCAGCAAAGCAAATGTATGATAGAATTGGTAACGAACAGCAAGCTCATAAGTGTCCAATCTGCCGGAAGCGGTTAACATGTCTTTCAAAGCATGGGCACCAAAAGCTCCGAGCGCAACGCCCAACAATCCAAATACTGCACCGGTTAATAAGCTTGCACGTTGATTCATAATTTTTCAATAGTTACGTTCTCCAAAGATAGCAGTCCCAACCCGGATGAGCGTACTTCCTTCTTCCATCGCGATTTTATAATCACTGCTCATACCCATTGAAAGCTCTTTCATATTTACAGACGGAATATTCAGAGCTTTTATTTTATCAAATAGAGTTTTCAAGCTTCTAAACTCTTTTCGGATCTGAGCTTGATCGCCTGTAAGGGTGGCCATCCCCATCAATCCTTGTATGTGAATATTCTTCATTGCTTTGAACTGCTCAGATTGAACTGTCTCAAGTACTTCATTTTCAGAAAAGCCAAACTTGGTATCTTCGGAAGCAATATGAACTTGTAAAAGACAATTTATAGTTCGATTAACTTTCTGACCTTGCTTATCAATCTCAGTCAAAAGTTTTAGACTGTCTACCGAATGGATGAGGTGAACAAATGGAACAATATACTTGACCTTATTGCTCTGCAAATGACCGATCATGTGCCATTCAATATCTTTTGGAAGCGTTTCGTATTTTGAGGTAAGTTCCTGCGCTTTATTTTCTCCGAACAATCGCTGACTGGCCGTGTAAGCTTCCTCGATTTTTTCAACCGGCTGGGTTTTGCTTACCGCAATCAATCTGCAACCTGCTGATAAGGTTTGCGTAAACTTCTCTATATTATTTCTAACGTTCATTCCGTATTTTTAACCGCCCGATTAACACGGGTACAAACTTATGGCGATTTTAGGAACCTTGCTCAAAAAAGGGATGCGTTTACGCGAAATGATGGAGCAAGAATACACATCTCCTTTCGATCTGCAAAAAAAGGAACTTAAAGAACTGCTCATGGAGGCCAGCCATACCGAGTTTGGCAAATACTACAACTTTCCGGACATCCTTAGATCTTTTAGAAAAGGAGAGAAAGAGTTTCATAAAGTGTTCTCCAGCAACATTCCGATCCACACCTATAATAAAATGTATGCCGACTGGTGGAAACTTTCACTGAAAGGTGCAAAGAACATTGCCTGGCCGGGTAGAACAAAATTCTTTGCCTTAAGCTCAGGCACATCTGAGTCTGCATCAAAACATATTCCGGTAACGAAGGATATGACCAAGGCTATCCAGCGCACCAGTCTCCGGCAAATCCTAACCTTATCGAAATACGACCTTCCGCCAGATATTTTTACAGGGGGAATTTTAATGTTGGGCGGAAGTACCGAGTTAAATAAGAAAGGAAATTATTTTGAAGGCGACTTAAGCGGAATTCAGGCAGCCAAGCTTCCGGTTTGGTTTCAGCATTTCTATAAACCAGGAAAGAAGATCGCGAAAACGCGTAACTGGGAGAACAAGCTTAACGAGATCACGAAGAAAGCAAAAGACTGGGACATTGGAATCATTGTTGGCGTTCCTGCCTGGATTCAAATCTTAATGGAGAAAATCATCGCCTATCATAAGGTTGATAACATTCATGAGATCTGGCCTAACTTAAAAGTATATGTACATGGTGGAGTTTCGTTCGATCCCTATAGAAAAGGCTTTGAAAAACTTTTAGGTAAACCAATTCATTACATCGAAACCTATCTCGCTTCTGAAGGTTTCATTGCTTTTCAGGCATATCCTCAAAGACGTGCGATGCGCATTGTACTAAACAATGGTATTTTCTATGAGTTCGTGCCTTTTGAAGACAAGAACTTCGATGCCAATGGAGATATCAAACCAGACGCAGAAGCAATGACAATTGGTGAGGTAGAGGAGGGGAAAGAATATGCACTACTTCTCTCAAGCTGTTCGGGTGCATGGCGCTATTTGATTGGGGACGTAATCAAGTTTACTTCACTGGAAGATTCTGAAATAGTGATAACCGGAAGAACCAAGCATTTCTTAAGTCTGTGTGGAGAGCACCTTTCGGTTGAGAACATGAACAAGGCACTTGAATCAGCATGCGAAGATCTAAACATCACGGCTAAGGAATTTACAGTTGCCGGAATTCCGCACGGCACACTATTCGCGCATCATTGGTACATTGGCAGCGATGATAAAGTTGATAAAAAAGCATTGCGGGATAGAATTGATCAGCACCTGAAAGAGCTTAACGATGATTATGCAGTAGAACGCAGTGCAGCACTGAAAGATGTTTACGTAGATGTTTTGCCGGTAAAAACCTTTTATGCCTGGATGGAATCGAAAGGTAAAATAGGCGGCCAGAATAAATTTCCACGCGTAATCAAAGGCGCCCAGTTGGAAGACTGGAAATCATTCATCGCCACTCGCTGATGGAAGCAGTTATAAAGGGAATTGTATCCGGTCTGGTTTTGGCTGTATTAGTCGGACCGGTATTTTTTACACTGATTCAAACAAGTATTGAACAGGGTTTTAAGAGTGGAGTGTATGTTGCGGTAGGTATATCCATGAGTGATGCACTTTGCATTGCGCTCGCATACCTCGGTATTTCATTGATTAATTCACCAGGCTTTAGAATTTACCTTTCATACTTCGGTGGCGCTATTCTATTGGGATTTGGTATTTACTATTTATTCGTAAAAAGCCGCAAGCCTGTTATTTATAACCCTGAACATATTGAAGAACGTAGTCCGTTAAAGCTTATGGCTAAAGGTTTTGTGATCAACGGATTCAATCCCATGGTTCTTTTTTTCTGGATTGGAACTATAGGTGTCGCTACCGCAGAACTGGGTTACACCACGCACGGAATGGCTGCGATTTTTTTCTGCTCAATTGTAGCGACTGTTTTTATAACCGATGTTATTAAAGCAAAGCTTTCTGATAAACTCCGGGTACTCCTCACAGCCAGTACGATGAAAATTATGAACCTGTTAGTAGGACTTGTAATGTTCGGATTCGGCTTAAAGCTGATTATTTTTCACTAAATACTTGCCGGACTTGTTCCGGTATCCCTATGTGGATAATTAATCCTGCAACACGTTGCTGATAAAGGTTGACTTCGTAAACAACCATAAGAGCAGGAATGCCACAGCCCATGCGAGGTAATTATAATAATAGTCTGCCGTATCCTTAAACCGGGTTTCGATTATTTCGGCTTTCTCGTATTGATCGATTAAGCTGAAAACTTTATTCAGTGTTTTATTATCAGGTACTCTGAAAAATTCACCTCCGCCAATTTCAGCAATTGTGCGCATGGTTGTTTCATCCACATTATTTTCAACCATTTGCGGCCGGCCGAAGAAATCTTTCCCAAACGGAACGAGGCCATCTTTCCCAATAACAATCGTATACACTTTAATCCCGTAAGCGGAGGCAAGCTCAGCTGCTGTTATGGGATCGATATTTCCAGCTGTGTTTTCACCATCGCTAAGTAAAATGCAGACTTTTGATTTTGTCTCGGATTCGCGCATGCGATTAATCACTACACCCAACGCACTTCCTATCGCTGTACCGCGATTATTGATCATGTCAAAGTTTATATCCTTGATATACGTTTTTAGTAAAGCATAGTCGCTTGTTAATGGGGCAAGTGAAAAGGCTTCTCCAGAGAACACAACAATACCAATCCTGTCTTTCACGCGACCGTCAATAAATTTTCCGGCAACAACTTTTGCAGCATCCAGACGGTTGGGTGTAAAATCTTCAATCTGCATGGACTGAGAAATATCAATCGCCAGCATAATGTCAATCCCTTCGGTTTTCTGCTCTATTTTTTCATTTGTGCGTTGTGGCCGGGCAAGCGCTACTAGCATGAATGACATGCAAATCATTAACAAGATGTCAGGAATAAATCTTACAAGCGTTATTGGTGAACTCTTAATCTCTTTTTTAACAAGCGCAACCGGAAGCTTTTGATTAAAGCGATAGCGCCAGAACCATCGCGCTAAGAAAAGGAATGGTACGGCAGCAATCAGGTATAAAAAAAGCGGTTGCTCCCACGTAAAAGATGAGATCGTATCAGGCCTGAACCATTCAGGCGAATACCACGGTTCGGGTGTATTCAACTCATTCATGCCTGATTTGATTAATTTTTTTGGTGAACCGTTGTTCAGCAATTTTCTTTAAGGACTTTAATGGTTCCGCCACAGCCGTTTGATTGCCATAAATTGCATTATCAACTAACTTCAATGTATCTCCAAGCGAAGCATCATTTTCCATTTTAACAACTTCGCGGGTCGTTAATTTTGTGTAAGGCTTCCGCTCCAGTTGTTCGAGGTATTTTTTCCAGGTTGAAAGGGCTTGTTCAGTTTTTTCTCTTGAGAATGTTTGTGAAGCATCTTCAGACTGCTTGGAAAAGGTTTGAATAAATTGCTGATATTTTTTCTCAAGCTTTTTGATTTTGAAATAGCGAATGATTCGTTTACCGTAAAAGATCCAGACAAGGATTGCTGCAATAATCAATACACCCAATACAATCATCAGGATGAATGTGTTGAAATCTGTAAATACCCGCTCGTACAGCGTGTTACTTTTCAACGGAAGGTTCTTTAACGAAACGGTATCAGCAGCAGGAATTTTTATCTGCTCAATAAGAAAAATACTATCGCGTGCCGATTCAAAAGCAGTGCAATCTCTGGCCGTTGTTACATATACTGGAAGACTTAAGTATTGAGTCTTATCAATTTCAAAAGTACTTAGGTTATATACTGCGCTGTCGTAGCTGATTCCACTTGTTGTTTTTGTGGGGAAGAATTTTTTACCACCGAATTCGAACGGAGTAAACTTAAAGGTTGAATCCGGAAACAACGCCATCACCGATTCGGGATAGCGGGCCGTCAGGTAGTATGAAACGGGTTCACCCAGCGCTATGCTATCTTTTAAAAATCCCGAGGTGACTTTTATTTCCTGCGCAGAAACGCTTACTTGAATAAGGCAAGTCAGTAAAACAATACTTCCAAATCTCAACATCCTTCTCCTTATATAGTTTTAACAGAACGATTTCTGACTTTGAAAAGACGTAAAAGCTTCGGCACGTAATCTTCTTCCGTATCCAGCGAAAGGAAATTGATTTGATGCTTGCGGCTAAAGGATTCAAGTTCTTTTTTTCGATCACTTAATCGTTGACTTATTTTCTGGCGAAAATCGCTGAAGGAAGTATTGATCCAAATCGTCTCTTTGGTTTCCTTATCAACAACAGGCACGATGCCCAATTTGGGTAATCGTGTTTCGCGTTTATCACTTAAGTGAATAACAACCAGGTCATGTCTGCGCGCCAGCGACTTGAGATTATGCGAATAATCATCATCAATAAAATCCGAGATCAGAATGATCACGCTTCTGCGTTTAAGCATATTCAGAACCCAGGCAAGTGCTTTATTTAAATTAGTACGTAACGATTTTGGATCGAGATTAACAAGTCCGCTGATAATCTGGTAAGCCTGTGAAACTCCTTTTGTAGGTTTTATATAAAGCTCACGCTGATCAGAAAAACAAATCAACCCAACATGACTTGATTCTTTAACAGCAGCAAGTGAAAGTACTCCGCAAATCTCCCGGCCTACATCAACTTTCTTCTGGCCCTCCGCTCCAATCTCTTGTGAGGCGCTCACATCCAGGATAAAGAAGACAGTCTGCTCTTTTTCTTCACGGAACGTTTTTACAAATGCTCCATGACCTTTCGCTGACACGTGCCAGTCAATGGTTCGGATATCATCGCCATATTGGTAAGGACGAACATCGTCAAACTCGAGCCCAGTTCCCTTAAATACCGAACGAAAGTCGCCCTGCATCTGGCTATTGATGGCCTTGCGGATCTGGATTTCATACTTTCGTAACTTCTTTAAAAGAGCCTTCATGATAAGGGTTGGCTTCGTTTTTGTTTGTCAAGCGAAGCCGGGTTTCACCGGTTTCAAAAATAAATAAATGTGACTTACTTTGCTGCTATGTTTAGAGATCAGGTAAAAATTCCCTTTGAAAGGAGAATGATACGAATTATCCTGTTGGGAACCTTGATTCTTGTCTTGGCCGCCTGTGGTAATAGCGAAAAACCGGAAGGTATTTTGACTGAGAAACAGATGGTTAATATCATGACCGAGCTTTACCTGGCAGAAGAAAAAGTAAACAAGCTCCCAATTCCGTATGATTCGGTAAAGGAAATCTTCCCCTTGTTCTCCGAAAGGGCATTTACTAAAACCGGGGTGTCGGATTCAATATTCCGTAAATCGCTGGACTACTACATGAGCGAACCAGAAAAAATGGAAGGAATTTATACTACACTTGTAGACTCATTAAATCTGAAAGCTCAGCGTGTAGCTGCACACAAAAAAGAGGATGCTGTATCCAATTGATTTTGAGGTCAGGCTTGGGTTTGATCACATCCGAAAAAAGCTGACGAATTTTTGCCTCTCTGGTTTGGGAGCTTCGCATGTTGATGAAATGCAATTCAGTGCAAATCATCCTGAAGTTTTAAGATGGCTGAAACAAGCTCTTGAGTTTAAGCATATTTTTGAAAAGGGTGAGAACTTTCCATCAAATCATTACCTGGATGCACGTGAGCTTCTTAAAAAATCTTCGCTGGAAGGAAATTATCTGGATGAGCCCGATTTTCTTCAGCTGGCATATTCTTTACAGACAATTTTGGAGAGTAAAAGTTTCTTAATTAAATCGAAAGAATTTTATCCAACCTTATTCGAGCTGACAAAGAATGTTTCCATTGATAAGCGAATTGTAAATCAGATTCTTTCAGTTATTGATGATAATGCGCAAGTGAAAGATTCGGCAAGTCATGAATTGAGCCGAATCAGAAAAAGGCTTCGCGATGAACAAGGCAAAGTTAGGAAGCTTATTGATCAGGCCTATCGTCATGCTATTTCACAACAATGGGTTCCCGAAGGTGCGCTGCCAACCATTCGTGAAGGCAGATTAGTAATTCCGATTCTGGCGGAGCACAAACGAAGAATGAAAGGATTTATCCTGGACGAATCAGCAACCGGCCAAACCGTTTTCATGGAACCTACTGACGTGCTGGAAGCTAACAACGAACTCCGGGATCTGGAACATGCACAAAAGCGGGAAGTAATTCGGATTCTGAAAGAACTTACCAATGTGCTCAGATTACAATTGATTGAGCTTGAAGCTGCATTTGAATTTTTAGGACAGTTAGATTTTATTCGCGCCAAAGCAAAGCTTGCACTTGACCTTCAGGCTGACATGCCTTTATTATCCGAGCAGCCAGTAATCCGGTGGATAAAGGCACGGCATCCTGTTTTGTTTTTAACACTAAAGGGCAAGCGCGAAGTTGTTCCGTTGGATGTTGATCTTTCTCAGAACGAACGCATGCTGTTAGTATCCGGCCCAAATGCCGGAGGTAAATCGGTTTGCTTAAAAACTGTGGGCATTCTGCAATACATGCTTCAATGCGGTTTGCTCGTTCCGGCTTCTCCGGATTCCCAAGCTGGAATTTTTAAAGACATTTTCATTGATATTGGAGATCAGCAATCCATTGAAAATGATTTAAGTACCTACAGCAGTCATTTAAAAAATATGGGTTTCTTTCTTGAGCATGCCGGTGAGCAATCGCTGGTGCTGATGGATGAACTTGGGGCCGGAACAGATCCTAACTTTGGGGGCGCCATTGCAGAATCCATCCTGCATGGATTATTGAATAGAAAAGTCTGGGGTGTTGCTACAACACACTATTATAATTTAAAATTGTTCGCTGAAAATCACGCTGGCATTCGCAATGCAGCTATGCGATTTGACGAACAGAAACTTATTCCTTTATACATTCTTGATATTGGTAAACCCGGAAGTTCATTTGCGTTGGAGATCGCAGAAAAAACCGGATTGCCAAACCAGACTTTACAGGAAGCAAAAGAGTTGGTCGGCAAAGAATTAATGGGTTTTGAGTCACTGGTTCGTACACTCGAAAAGGAAAAGAATGAATTAAGTGAACGCGTTATCAGTCTTGAAAAACAGGAACGTGAGCTTAAAGCCTTGCTCTCCAAATATGATTCGTTGACAAGCGAATTGGAATCGAGGAAGAAAGAGATTATTGATAAAGCCAAAGTTCAGGCAAATGAGTTGTTACGTGAAACCAACAAAGAGATTGAGAAAACAATCCGGCATATTCGGGAGAATCAAGCCGAGCGGAAGGAAACATTAAAAGTTCGTAAGAACTTACAGGAGCTTTCTAAAAAAATAGAACATCAGCCACTCATCAAAAAAGAAAAAGCAATAGCAGGAGTTATAAATGTTGGCGACCGGGTTCGGATTATCGGGCAAGATGGCAGTGGAGTGGTGTTAACGGTTAAAGGCAAAAACGCCACCGTTCAATTTGGTGATCTGAAATCAACCGTAGCGATAACGCGACTCGAAAAGGTTGGTGGAAAAGCAGTTGTTGAAGTTTCAAGAAAATCAATTTCTACGGGCTTCAAGATGCATGAGAAGCAAGCTCAGTTTAATCCTACACTTGATATTCGGGGTAAGCGAGTGGAAGAGGTTCTACCGGTGCTTGAGCAATTTATTGACAATGCGATTTTATTAGGCCACGGTGAAGTAAAAATCCTCCACGGAAAAGGTGAAGGTGTCCTACGAAAAGTGGCGCGCGAACAGCTTAGGAAGTATAAGCAAGTAGCTTCCGTTGCCGATGAGCATGTTGACAGGGGTGGGGATGGGATTACAGTGGTGGTTTTAAAGTAAAATTCTCAATCTTTTAACATGACTCTATAGGAGTAACTCCTATGCCGCACCTTCTAATTGATTTTTAAGGTTTAGATTTCTCTAAACTAAAATCCCATCAATTATGAAAAAGAAAGTTTTGCTTTTACTGTTTACTGTGGTGTCTATATGTTGCTATGGTCAGAATAACACCAATACTGGCACCAATGCTGGAAATTCTGGATCAGATAATACTTCTATTGGCTATAAAGCTGGAGATTTGGTCGAAGGAGCGTTTAACACGTTTCTGGGTTCTTATAGTGGGAAAAGTCAAGTTAATGGTACGTATAATACTTTTCTAGGTGCTTATTCAGGATATATCACGAATGATTTTTTAGCGCAGAATAATTTTTTTGGCGGTTATAAAAGTGGGTATAATAATACTTCAGGTGGAAATAATGTTTTTATCGGAAGCAATTCTGGGATAAGCAACACAACCGGAAGTTATAACACAGCCGTTGGTAGTTATTCTACTAATTCTTCCACAGGGACATTCAATACCTATTTAGGATATTTTACCAATAAAGCAGGTAATTATAATGTTATAATTGGTGGAAAAAGTGGTGGTGAGTCTGGCCCTGGTAATGAAAATACTTTTATAGGTCACAGGACAGGATATTATAATAATGGGTCTGGTAATGTATTTATAGGTAACAGAGTTGCTTATAATGAAGCAGGGTCAAATAAACTTTACGTAGATAATTCTGATACTGCAACCCCACTTATCTACGGTGATTTCTCTGGTAATAAAGTTGGTATAAATTCTTTACCCAACACAACGCACACATTGACTGTAGGAGGAACAATTCATTCAACTGGGTTATATGTTAATGGAGTTTTGGTAAGCGGTGATCTTTCTCTATGGACAAGAAATGGAACAAATGTATTTACCCAAAGCACATCAGACAACATTGGCATTGGAACAACCTTAACCAATAATCCTAATAGTTATAAACTAGCTGTAAATGGAAAAATTGGTGCTAAAGAAGTACAAATTGAAAATACAAGTACTACCTGGCCAGACTTTGTATTTAAGGCAGATTATAAGCTTATGAGCTTAACTGAAGTAGAAGCTTTTATACAAGTTAATGGTCACTTGCCCGAAATTCCTTCGGAGAAACAAGTTAAGGAAGAGGGAATCAAAGTGTACGAAATGAATGCCAAACTGCTCCAGAAGATTGAAGAGCTTACGCTTTATGTAATTGAGCTAAAGAAGGAAGTTGATGCTTTAAAGAACACTAAAGAATAAGGTTTTTAAATACATAATTATGAAAACCTTAGTTCGATTTTCAATTGTCTGCTTTTTAAGTATGGCAATAATAGAAGCTTTTTCCCAAAATCGCTATTGGGTATTTCCGCCTAATTATATCGATTTCTATACAGGGCAAGTTTTACCATTACCCAACACAGCTGTTCCCCCGGCAACATCGGTAAGCTTTGTTGATTTAGTAGCGGGATCAAGCACGCCTATCCCGGGTACACCCCTCAATAAGGGAACGTCTTTTGCCAGTAGTTCGGGTACAAAGAAATCTTCGAATGGATATATTTCTGACACAGGAGATTTGCAGTTTTATTTGAATAACAAAGTCTTTGTAACGAACGGAAAAACAATTTTATATACCCCTGAATATAGTGATGACCTTCCTATTATTCCGGTGCCAGGGAAATGCGACTATTTTTTTGTTGTTGCTGATTATGGCTCTCCGGGTACATTGAACTATAAGGAAATTTCTACATCCGGATCTTCAGTAATTGCTAAATCATTACCCATAACAGGATCCTCGGGGACAGTTGAAGATCTCAATTTTTATGCATCCACCAAAATAAGGATTAACCCTATAAGCGGTCTGCCTGAAAGTTCTTTATATCTGCTGTACGGAAGATATTTGCATGAACTCAAAGTAACTGAATCAGGCTTTACTAGCATTCAATCAATTGATATGTTCGGTTATGGAGGAAATGAATATTTGGAAATGGAAATCTCAAATAACGAAAGATATGTGGCCTTTATTAAAAGTGAAGCTGTAGGAATTAATATTTTCATTTACGATCGCATTTTGAATGGCACAATACGGTTGTTTAATAACGACATAAACAGTGGTAAGGCTATTGGCCTTGAGTTTAGTCCGTCTTCTGACAAATTGTTTTTTGTCCTGTCAAACGAGAATACACCGGCAAACCAGAATAAAATTGGATTTATTGATTTAAATTCAATAACAATTCCCTCAAATCTTTTGTGGAGTCAGATCACTCTAAATAGTAATCAGATTTGGTATATGGCAAATACAAATAATTTGGGAGGATCTTTTATTGAGAATGCAGTAGATGGAAACATGTATGTTTCAAATGGTAGCAATCTGCATGGATTTGATCCGCAAAATTATTCGGCTGGGATTATCAAATCTATTGCCTTACCCAATGTACAATCAACAACTGTGAATGGAGGTTCTTCTTCAAATTACTATTACACTTTGAATAAGCAAGTTGACAATGTTTCAACTCAAAATTTCTTTCAGATCGGCTGTATAACCAGTAGTGTGATCTCAAGCGTAACTTCTGCCAATGGTTCCCTTACACCGATTACTAAAGTTTCTCAGACAATTGAAACAGCTAACGCAGTTACCATAGCTTCAGGGACTTCCGTAACATTCAAAGCCGGAGATCAAATAGTTTTAAAACCAGGTTTTTCTGTAGATGCAGGAGGCAATTTTAGAGGGAGACTTGAACCATGTGATGATTTTGTGATTGATTACTGTTCAGGCGGAGGCAGGATGGCAAGCCCTGACGTTATAATAGAAGCAGAATCAGAAGAAGCATTTATTAATGTTTTTCCAAATACCACTTCCGGTATTATCAATATCAAAACTGGCAATGTTGTTAAAATGATAAGCATTGAAGTTCTAACGGCAGATGGAAGGAGAGTTACAAGTCATAAACTCACCGCTGAGCATGAAGCTATAATCGACTTAAGCAATATGCCACAAGGAGTTTATATGCTGCAAATAAAGCATCAGAAGGGTGTAGAAACGAGACGAGTAATCTTGATTAGATAGGAGTAAATAAAAAGGCCTCGAATGAGGCCTTTTTATAAATTTAAAAGAATATCTTATTGGGCATTAAATGTAAATGTCCAGATTCCATTCACACTTAAAGTTCTTGCTCCAGCATAGTCACATTCAGAGCATTCAACTGTTAAAATCAACTGACCTGCGCTATTGATTTGATAAGTCATCGAAACCTGATCCTCAACACGTACAAGTTGACCCTTATCTCCGGATTGGAATGAAACAAATTCCCAAGTACCGGCTGCAGGCCAAGGACTTGGATCCGGTCTGCTGCCTTGAACGGAATACGTATAAGGCCCGTCAGGAGTCTCTGAATTAAAACCACCCCCTATGGTTAATTTAAAATCTTCGAAATCATCTGTTCTATCGTCTCCGTTAAGGTCAGCACCCTCGGGTGTTTTTAAAACCCAGACTTTAGAAAGTTTATTTAATTGAGTCTTTTGTTTGGGAGCATCGCTACCACCATCACCGCCACAATTGGCGAAAAACAGTGCTAGAGAAGCTATTGTGAGTAATGAGAGAGTTCTGGTCAGTAATTTCATTTTATGTAAAAGCTTAGGTTTCGAATTTGCGATTAATATGTCAAAAAATCAAATAACAGTGAAAATTTGACCCGTTTTTAGGTGTTAATCATGGTTTTAAGGGGTTTGTAACCTGCTTATTTGTAGCTCGCTAATGAAATTATCTCAGCACTTGCCGGATATTCATTTTTCTGGTTTGAAGCGATTAAAACAAGTGCGTTGCTTAAAACCGGATTTTTCAGATTTTCTAGATACCAGGTGAAGGCTGTTTCGTCCAGGTTAGTCCCGGGCTCATCCAGAAAAATCATTTTTGCCTCTGTAAAAAAAGCCAGCCCAAGCTTTACACGTTGCTTCATGCCGGAAGAGAAATTCGCAATCTGTTTATCCTTGCTATCAATCATGTAAAGCTTTGAAAGCATGCTTTCAATTGAAAACCCTTCTCGCGGCTTGCGTAACTTAAAATGAAAACTCAATTGCTCTTCCAGCGTTAGTTCTTCAATTAATTCTATGTACGGAGCTGCCACAGCAACCTGACTGAAGATTTCTTCCACTGAAATATTTTTACCTGAAACTGAATATGAAATTGTTCCGGAAGATTGCGGGAGTTGTCCCCATAAAACCTGCATTAAGGTTGATTTACCAGAACCGTTCGGACCGGTAATCGCATACGTCTTTCCGGATTCAAAGGTGTGATTGAGATTTTTAAAGATCCATTCGCGATTGTATCGCTTGGATAACTGGTTAACCTCAAGGGTCAATTGATCCGGGATCATGTTAACTGATTAATCGCCCGAGCCGTAGCCCTTCATAATTCCACGCTCGGATGTTTTGATGAAGTTCACGATATAATCGCGTTCGGTGCTCGGTGCAATGGTAGACTCAACAAGCTCTAATGCCTTGGTATTATTCATTCCCTTCATGAATACGTAGCGGTAGATTTCCTGGATCTCGTTGATCTTCTCAGAAGTGAAACCTCTTCTGCGCAAGCCAACAGTGTTGATACCTGCGTATGAAAGCGGCTCACGCGCAGCTTTTGTATAAGGCGGAACATCTTTACGAACCAACGATCCTCCTGAAAGCATTACGTGTGCACCAACTTTTACAAACTGGTGTAAAGCACTTGCTCCGCCAATGATTGCCCAGTCTTCAATTGTTACGTGCCCGGCTACTTGTACAGTATTCACCAGGATGCAATTGTTACCAATAATGCAATCGTGCGCTACGTGTACGTAAGCCATCAGCAAACAATTCTTACCGATAACCGTTCTCATTTTATCGGTTGTACCACGACTGATTGTTACGTATTCGCGGATTACGGTGTTGTCACCAATATGAGTTTCAGTTTTTTCTCCAGCAAACTTTAAATCTTGCGGAATAGAAGAAACAGAAGCGCCTGGGAATATCTTAACATTCTTACCAAGACGCGCTCCGTCCCAAACAATCGCTCCGCCCGCAATCCAGCTGTTATCATCAATCACAACATCTGCTTGAACGGTAGCAAAAGGCTCAATCACCACATTGTTACCTATTTTGGCATCGGGGTGTACGTTGGCTAACGGGAATCGGCTCATGAATCTTTACGGGAAATAATAGCGGTCATAGTACCTTCACAAACAAGTGTATTGCCCACGTAGGCGCGACCTCTCATTTTTGCAATACCTCTTTTTATCGGAACAACCAGATCGCACTGAATAACCAAGGTATCGCCTGGTAATACCATTTTACGGAATCGGCAATCGTCAATTCCGAGGAAGTAGGTATTGTAGTTTTCAGGATCTGGAACGGTACTCAACACCAGGATTCCGCCAATCTGAGTCATAGCTTCTACTTGTAACACTCCGGGCATTACCGGGTTGCCTGGGAAGTGACCCTGGAAGAACGGCTCATTCATCGTAACGTTCTTAACACCGGCTACGCTTTCGCTGTCGAGGTAGATAATCTTATCCAGCAACAGGAAGGGGTAGCGATGCTGAAGGATACCCATGATCTTGTTGATATCCATCACCGGAGGCAGGTTCGGATTATACTTAGGCCGACCCTGACGGTCAGCTTCCTGCATCTGCTTCTTTAATTTCTTGGCGAACGCTACGTTAGCCGCATGTCCGGGACGAGCCGCAAGTATTTGCGCTTTCAATGGTCGACCTGCTAATGCAAGATCACCCATTACATCCAACAGCTTATGACGTGCAGGTTCGTTCTTATACCGTAATTCAATATTGTTTAGAATGCCTTCATGACGAACTTCAACCTTAGGTTTGCCGAGCATTTTAGCGATGCTATCGAGCTCATCATCTTTAACAACACGATCAACGATTACAATGGCGTTATTTAAATCGCCACCGCGGATCAAATTGTTTTTGTAGAGCATTTCAAGCTCATGCAAAAAACAAAACGTGCGGCACGATGCAATTTCTTTTTCAAATTGGCGAATGTCCGTAATCGATGCGTGCTGACTTCCTAAAACAGGGGAGTTGTAATCCACCATTACCGTTACACGATAATCATCCAATGGCAACGCAGCGATCTCAACATTACGCGCAGCTTCACGATAGAAGGTAGGTTCCTGAACCTCGAAGAAATCGCGGATCGCGTTTTGTTCTTCAGTCTCAGCTTCCTTTAAAATATTTACAAACTGGATTGAGCTTCCATCCATGATCGGGCACTCGGGTCCATCAAGTTGGATGAGCACATTATCAATCTCAAGTCCAACCAATGCGGCCAGGGTATGTTCAATGGTGCTTACCTTTCCACCACTTTGTTCAATGGTTGTACCACGCGAGATGTCCACAACGTTATCGCAATCGGCATCAATAATCGGAGATCCCGGCAGATCAATACGCTGAAATTTGATGCCGTGGTTGGGTTTTGCAGGTACGAACGTCATGTTCGTTTTGGCGCCTGTATGCAGTCCAACTCCAGAGAGCGTTACTGACTTCTTGATGGTTTGCTGTTTAATGTTTAGCATCGCTTTTAAAAGTGGGCAAATTTACGTTCTAAAAGCAGATTATCAAAATACGATAATGGCTCACAATCAGCTGGTTACAGCTTGAATTGATCGTATCAAGCGGGATTTAGATGTGTTATGGTTTTTCAGCAGGCTGATCGATGTCCTTCATCTTTTTCTCAAGCTCCCGCAGCCTTTGATTCAAATCCGGGAGATTCTTGAAAACGGCATACGATTTAAAGTAATCGCTTACGTTGAACGCTGGCGAACCGATGATCCGCTGGCCTTCTTCTTTTATCGATTTAGAAATTCCTGCCTGAGCTCCGATGCCTGTATTGTTAGCGATAACCAGGTGTCCTGCAATTCCGACCTGGCCTCCTAAAATATTGTTCTCACCAATCTTCGAAGAACCGGATACACCGGTTTGTGCAGCGATCACTGTATTTTTTCCAATCTCAACGTTGTGTGCTATTTGAATGAGGTTGTCAAGCTTAACACCTTTACGGATGATTGTAGAATCACCAAATAATGTCGCGCAATCAATAACGGTGTTGCCGCCAATGGTTACGTTATCTTCAATCACAACGTTTCCTAACTGTGGAATTGTTTTATACGTACCATCGGCCTGCGGTGCAAAACCAAAACCATCACTTCCGATTACAGTTCCGGAATGGATCACACAATTGTTACCAACCTTTGTTCCGCTGTATAATTTTGTACCCGGATGAAGAATAGTATTGTTGCCAATCTCAACATCATCGCCTATGTAAGCATGTGGATAAACTTTAACATTGTCGCCAATCTTAACATTGTTACCAATGTACGAGAAGGCTCCGCGGTAAATGTTTTTGCCGATGATACTTTTCGTTCCCACAAAGCTGGGTTCTTCAACACCGCTTTTCTGAAAGCTCATCATCTTGTGGTACTCTTCCAGTAAAACAGTAAAACTGCTATACGCATCGGCTACTACGATTAAGGTAGAAGCTATTTCTTTTTTGGGAACAAAGTCTTGACCAACGATAACAGCGGATGCCTGCGTTGTGTAAATAAAGTTTTCATACTTCGGGTTAGAGAGGAATGCGATCTGTCCAGGCTTAGCGTCCTGAATTTTGGCAAGCATGTTAATCTTTGCGTTGCCATCACCCTTTACTTCTCCGCCAAGCATAGCGGCAATTTGCTGTATGGTAAACTCCATTCTGTTCGGTTATCAGTTAATCGTTATTCGTTAATAGGAAATTCATGACTATTAACGAATAACTGATAACGCCTTTTACAAAGATACATTTTTAGGCCAGCAGAGGTAATTTTTTTTCACGATTTTGCTAATCGCTTTAATGTTGGGAAGATCGGATGCCTGAGCGAGATCGACCAACTCACCCGACTTCATTAAGATGTTGATTTTCTGACCTTCTGCATAGGCTTCATTGCTTACAGAACCGTATGAAAAGAAGTAAGATGACTCTGACCGCAGCGTTCCAAAGGTTTGGGTTATTTTTTCGCGGATCGTTTCGATCTGTTCTTTACGAATGGATTCTGTTCCGAGCTTGATCTGGAAGAGTTTACGCTCCAAAAGCATTTTACAAAGCGCTGATAGGATAAAGTCTGGATGACTTCGCCAAAGCTTGATTGCACCCCAGATGTCGTTGTCATCCATCAAACCATAGGCATTTAATACTTCGGTTTTGTCTTTAAAATTCTCCAATGAATAAGTGTGACGCAAAAACACAAGCAACGGTTCACTCGCGGGTAAATTCTCACCGGATTTTACAAGATGCTCGGCACGCCTGATCACATTCACCATCATGCGTTCAGCGCTTACGGTTGTTTTATGCAGATACACTTGCCAGTACATCAAGCGTCTTGCATTCAGAAAGTTTTCGATGCTGAGGATTCCTTTCTCCTCAACTACTAATTGATCCTGATGAACGGTAAGCATGGAGATAATTCGATCAACCCCAATCGTTCCTTCCATAACTCCCGCGAAGAAACAATCACGTTTTAAATAATCAAGCCGGTCAATATCAAGCTGACTTGAAACTAACTGATGAAAGAATTTTCGCTTATATGTATTCTGAAAAATCTTTAACGCAATGTTTAATGCTCCGTTGAAATCTTTGTTCAGTCGCTGCATGAAAAGATAGGAGAGACTTTCATGCTTGATGCTATGTAACAATGTATGCTCAAGTGTATGGGATAATGGCCCGTGCCCTATATCGTGGAGGAGAACAGCAATGATCGCGGCTTCATGTTCATCGTCTGAAATTTCAATGCCTTTGCTTCGTAGATTATCAAGTGCTTGCTTCATTAAATGCATCGCTCCAAGCGCATGCTGGAAGCGTGTGTGTTGTGCACCTGGGTAGATGAAGTCGGTTAAACCAAGCTGTTTAATGTGGCGTAATCTCTGAAACCACGGATGTGAAATAATATCGAAAAGAAGCTCGCTTGGGATCGTGATAAATCCGTACACGGGATCATTTATAATCTTCTTTTTGTTCAAGGGTTCGGGCGTAAATCGTTAACTTAAGGAAAAATTTTTCTATGCAAAGATACAGCATTTTGTGGGCAGACGATGAGATTGACTTGCTGAAGCCGCATATCCTTTTTCTCGAACAGCGCGGGTATGATATTACCCCAGTGAACAGCGGTTCGGATGCAGTTGAAATGTGCGAGGAAAAGCATTTTGATGCTGTTTTTCTGGATGAAAATATGCCGGGCATGTCCGGACTTGAGGCATTAGGTTTGATTAAGAATAACAAGCCAAATCTTCCGGTGGTGATGATCACCAAGAATGAAGAGGAGCATATCATGGAAGAGGCAATCGGTTCCAAGATTGCGGATTACCTGATAAAGCCATTAAACCCAAGTCAGATACTTCTTTCGGTTAAAAAGATTTTTGATAACAAGCGGTTGGTGATTGAGAAAACCAATCTCAACTATCAACAGGAGTTTCGTAAGATCAGCATGGCGTTCATGGATGATATGAACCATGAAGCCTGGGCTGATATTTATAAGAAGCTTGTGTACTGGGAGCTTCAGCTTGATCAGGCTGACAACCAGGACATGGCCGATATTCTCGACACACAAAAAATTGAAGCGAATACCAACTTCGCCAAGTTTGTAATCAAGAATTATGAGAAGTGGCTGAATGATGCGAATGCCGACAAACCTTTGTTGTCGCATCAGTTGATGAAGAAAAAAGTTTTCCCTGAATTGAAATCAGGAACACCGGTGTTTATGCTGTTGATCGATAATTTGAGATACGATCAGTGGAAAGTAATTGAACCAGTGCTTTCAACTTATTTTACAGTTGATAAGGAAGAAACCTATTACTCCATCCTTCCCACTACAACTGCTTATTCGCGCAATGCAATTTTCTCGGGCATGATGCCTTCGGAAATGGCCAAGCTTCAGCCTGATCTTTGGGTAGGGGAAGATGAAGATGAAGGGAAGAATAACTTTGAGGATGGATTCTTAGAGAAACAGATCAAGAAAAATAATCTCAACATTAAATTCTCTTACCATAAGATTAAAAATCTGGAAGCTGGTCGTGAGTTGGCAGATTCGATCAACAATCTTTTTCAAAATGATTTAAATGTGATCGTGTACAACTTTGTTGATATGCTGTCGCATGCACGAACGGATATGGCGATGGTGCGTGAGCTTGCACCGGATGAATCTGCGTATCGCTCGATTACAAAATCGTGGCTTGAACATTCACCTTTGCTGGAAATCTTTAGGAAGATCTCGGAGAAGAATGCGAAAGTGATCATTACTACAGATCATGGCACAATCCGCGTGAAGCGACCGTTTAAAATTGTTGGCGATAAAGCTGTGAATACCAACTTGCGTTACAAGCAAGGAAAGAATTTAGGTTATGAAGGGAATAAAGTGATGCAAGTTCCGAAGCCCGAACGTTTATTTCTACCGAAAATGAATGTATCAACGTCTTATGTGTTTGCGATTGAAGATCAATTCTTTGCGTATCCAAATAACTATAACTATTACGTCAATTTTTACAAGGACACATTCCAGCATGGCGGAGTGAGCCTGGAAGAGATGATAATTCCTGTAATTTCGTTATCTTCGAAAAATGCGTCCTGATGGTAAGGGCATCGCGTTTGAGAACGTGACGCTCACTGATTTAGAAGATGTTGCAAATAAATTGATCCGGGAAGCAGGATCAAACAGGGTGATCGTTTTTAATGGAGAAATGGGCTCGGGCAAAACAACATTTATCAAAGCGATTGGTCATGTGTTGGGCGTTAAAGAAAGCATGAGCAGTCCGACTTTCTCAATTGTAAATGAATATGAGAATCAATCAGGCGATAAAATTTATCATTTTGATTTTTACCGGCTTAAAAATGAGCTCGAAGCATACGATATTGGAACGGAAGAATACTTTGATTCAGGATCATATTGTTTAATTGAATGGCCCATTAAGGTTTCAAGTTTATTACCGGAAAAATACGTTGAAGTTTCAATAACAAAACCCATCGTAGAGACGCAAAATTTTGCGTCTCAGGATACAAGAACCATATCATTTATCACGCATGAGTGAAAAGAAGAAACCGGGATTTGAAACCCTGGCGAAAGCGAGCCTGGCTACCCAAGAGCAAATGCTTGCGGTAAAAAAAGAGAAGAATTCATTTGTCATTGGTTTGCCGAAAGAAATCTCATTACAGGAAAACCGTATCACCCTTACACCTGATGCAGTTGGCTTGTTGGTTAACAATGGTCATGATGTTTGGGTAGAAACTAAGGCAGGTCTCGGTTCGAAATTTACCGATCAGCAATACAGTGAAGCCGGAGCAAAGATCGTTTACTCCCCACAGGAAGTTTATAAAGCAAGCATCATGTTGAAGATCGAACCTCCAACGGTGGAGGAAATTGAATACATGCATCCGGGTCAGACGCTCATCTCAGCTATCCAGATGGGACATTTAAATCCGGAAGATCTTCATGCAATCATGAAGAAAAAAATCACGGCATTGGCGTATGAGTTTATTGAAGATAAAGTAGGCGGGATGCCTATCATCCGCGCAATGAGTGAGATAGCCGGAAGTACTGCGATGCTTATTGCCTCTGAATATTTAAGCACTGCGAATAATGGAAGAGGAGTTATCTTGGGTGGGATAACCGGAGTGCCGCCAACAAAAGTTGTCATTATTGGAGCTGGTACAGTTGCTGAGTTTGCTGCCCGCGCAGCATTGGGGTTTGGCGCGGATGTGCAGGTATTTGATAATCATCTGTACAAACTAAGACGTATTAAACATATTCTTGGTCAGCAGTTATACACGTCAACCATTGATACTATCACGTTGAGCGAAACATTGAAAACTGCTGACGTTGTAATTGGTGCATTACGCGCTGAAAAGGGCAGGGCACGTCATGTCATTACCGAAGAAATGGTGAGCAAGATGAAACCTGATTCGGTTATTATTGATCTTTCCATTGACCAAGGAGGCTCTGTAGAAACTTCAGAGTTGACTAACCTTAGCAAACCTGTTTTCAGAAAGCATGATGTGATTCATTATTGTGTTCCAAACGTGGCATCACGCGTGGCACATACAGCTACCAATGCATTGAGCAATATTTTTGTACCAACAATCTTGCGCGCAGCGGAAGAAGGCGGAGTGGAGCAGATGATCCTTACACACAAATGGTTTATGAAAGGAGTGTACACCTATAAAGGGAGCTTAACCAATGAATCCGTTGCGCGTAAGTTTGGGTTGAAGCACAAGAATATTGAATTGTTGATGGCAGCGGGGAGGTTTTAGTTAATGGTTATCAGTTAATAGTAAAGCAAACTGATAACCATTGACGGATAACTAAAGTCTCGCTAAACTCTCCTCCAACGCCTTAATCTTCGCCTCCGCATCAGCCTTCTTCCTGCGTTCCATTTCAACAACTTCCGGTTTGGCGCTGTTTACAAACTTTTCGTTGGATAGTTTCTTATCCACAGAGGCCATGAATCCTTTTTGATATTCGATGTCTTTTAATAATGACTCTCGTTCTTTGGCTGCATCGACTTTGCCTTCTAATGGAATGGTGAATTCATGTGTACCTACCAGAAATGAAACACCAGAAGGTTTTTCAGTTGAGGTCTGAACCTCGCTGATATTCGAAAGCTTCTTAACGATACTCCAGAATTTGTTGAGATTTTTAGTTGACTCTTTCTGATGAAGTTTTAATACTTCTTTCGGTGATAAGCCTTTTGCACTTCTTGCATTTCTAACCTGAGTAATTAAGTCAAATGCGAAAGAGGCTTCTTTTAAAATTCCTTCATTGGAGTTTCCTATAGTCGGCCACGAAGAGACAATTATGTAATCATTTCCTTTTCGTTCATTTAACTCCTGCCACAATTCTTCCGTAATAAAGGGCATAAATGGATGAAGTACTTTCAAAACGGTCTCAAATAACAATACCGTTTTATCATACGTAGCTTTATCGATTGGCTTCCCAAATTCCGGCTTGATCATTTCCAGATACCACGCACAGAAATCATCCCACGTAAGCTTGTAAACAGTATGTAACGCATCCGACATTCTGAATTTTTCAAAATGATCTGTGAGCTCAACAAGCGCTTGGTTTGTTTTTGATTCAAACCATTCGATGGCTGTTTTGTTTTCTTCTGGCTGTGGGATAGTGCTATCAATTTCCCAGCCTTTTATCAATCGGAATGCATTCCAGATTTTATTCGTAAAATTTCTTCCTTGCTCAACGAGCTTTTCATCGTACAGCAAATCGTTTCCGGCAGGGGAACTAAAAAGCATTCCGGTGCGAACAGCATCTGCACCAAAATTCGCGATCAAGTCAAGCGGATCAGGAGAATTGCCTAACGACTTTGACATCTTACGGCCTTGCTTATCGCGTACAATACCCGTCAGGTAAACATCGGAGAAAGGTTTCTTGCCTGTGTATTCATAGCCCGCAATGATCATCCGCGCAACCCAGAAGAATAAAATCTCCGGAGCTGTTACCAGTACTTGAGTAGGGTAGTAATAATCAAGTTCTTTGGCTTTTGTTAAATCAATCTTACCTTTCGTTTTATCAAAGTATTCGTCTTTAAATCCGCCAAATACTTCAATCGGCCAAAGCCAGGATGATGCCCATGTGTCAAGAACATCTTCATCCTGTTTCAGATCTTTCTCAGTGATAGTCCGACCAGATTTTTTTGTGGCTGCATGAACTGCTTCAGCTACATTTTCCGCAACGACAAAATCATCTTCACCCGTTCCGTAATAATAAGCGGGAATGCGATGTCCCCACCAAAGCTGGCGTGAGATACACCAGTCACGCACGTTATCCATCCAATGACGATACGTATTTTTGAATTTTGCCGGATGAAGAATAACATCATCTTCTTCTACGGCTTGTGCAGCCTTTCGGGAAATATCTTTCATCTTAATGAACCACTGCAAGGAAAGCTTGGGTTCAATAACTGAATTGGTTCTTTCCGAACGGCCAATGCGAGTGATGAATTCTTCTTCTTTAACAAGATGACCTGCTTCGCGCAAGTCTTTTACAATCTCTTTGCGGACGGCAAATCGATCTTTACCAAAGAATTTTGGCAGTTCGCTTTTTTCGTTGATTGTCCCGTCATCATTAATCGTATCGATGATCGGTAAATTATGACGCAAGCCAATCTCATAGTCATTTACATCATGAGCCGGAGTTACTTTCAAACAGCCAGTACCAAATGCTTTATCCACATAATCGTCTGCGATTACTGGGATCTCACGATTGATAAAAGGGACTAAGATTTTTTTACCAATCAGATTTTTATAACGCTCATCGGTTGAATTCACCGCAATTGCCACATCTCCCATGATGGTTTCAGGTCGTTGCGTGGCGATGACTATCCACTCGTCTGCAGTATCTTTTATTTTATATTGGATAGAATACAAAATCGATTTCTCGCCATCTTCTTTATATAGAACTTCCTCATTCGATACAGTAGTCTTTGCTTCTGTATCCCAGTTTACCATGCGGAGTCCGCGGTAGATGTAATTCTTATTATATAGATCAACGAATACACGGATTACTGCTTTGTAATAATCCTGATCCATAGTAAAGCTCGTACGTTCCCAATCGCAGGATGCGCCAAGCTTCTTTAATTGTTCAAGGATAATGCCGCCATATTTCTCTTTCCATTCCCAGGCGTATTTCAAAAACTCATCGCGGGTCAAATCAGACTTTTTGATTTTCTTCTCGCGGAGCATCTGAACAACTTTCGCTTCTGTCGCAATCGAGGCATGGTCAGTTCCCGGAACCCAACAAGCTTCTTTGCCTTGCATGCGGGCTTTACGGATCAACACATCCTGAATGGTATTATTGAGCATGTGGCCCATGTGCAGCACGCCCGTAACGTTAGGCGGAGGAATGACGATTGTATACGCCTTTTTGTTTGGATTCGGCTCTGAGTGAAAAAAGCCTTTTTCCAGCCACTGCTTGTACCACTTGTCTTCTACTTCAGACGGATTGTATTTAGTTGATAATGACATGATTAGGGAAAAACGAATGACAAAAATACGCAAAATGCGCTAAAAACGAGGACTTGAAATCCAATAACACACTGCACTTCGTACATATTGTATAACTCCTCAAACCCATGGAAAATACCATTACCCTCGAGAACGGCTCCACGAACGAGACCAAACCGCTCAACATTGAGTGGAAACAATTGTGGAGCCTAACTGCATTGTACGCTTCTGTTGTTATTGGATGGATTGCGTATCAAAATTATCAACCGAAATTATTGATCAAATTCAGTTTCACGGAGTTTGCATTTTTATTAACTGTAGCGCAAGGAATTATCTTAGTTATTACTCCGCCTATTGCCGGTAGAATTGGAGACCGTTATCGTTTCGAACGAGGTAGTCGAATTCCAGTAATCAGTGCAGGGATAAGTTTTGCCGCGATGATCTTTATGGCGGTTGCATTTACGCTGCTCGGAAATCCGGGTGAGATTTTTAAATGGGTGTTGCCCTTCCTGATTATCTTCTGGTTGATTGCGATGAGTATTTTCACAAGTCCTGCGCTATCAACCATTGAAACATTTATGCCGGTTGACAAACTTCCGCGCGCGATGGCTGTACTGACGGTTGTTGGAAATTTAATCTATTCATTAGAACCTGTTATTGTTGATATCATCGATTACCTCGGTGCTCCCATAACCTTTATCTCGGGCGGAGCTGTTGTGTTCCTATCCGGATATGCGTTGAAGAAAAATTCGATTAGCTTATTTAACAGTGCTGATAAAAAACAATCGCAAGCAGCCATTAAGCTCGATACACAAAAATCCGAGTATGGCTATATTTTGTTTTTAGGAATTATACTCGGTATTGCAACGGCTGTGCTGTTTGAAATTTTTCCAGGTGTAATGAGTGAAAAACTTTCGGTTCTCTTTACAGGGAACAGTAAAATTGTTTCGGTTGGAATTTTAATCATCTCTGCGATACTCTGTATTCCATTTAGTACACTGGTAAATACGTATGGCTTGAAAAAATCATTTTGGGTAAGCGGAGTTGTAACAATGTTGGCAATTGCCGGAGTGTTAGTATTCCAGGCACCATTGGCAGTTCTTTTAATGACTGCAATTTTTGCAATAGGTTTTGCTGCATTGTCGGTAAGCTCATTACCGTTGGCGATTGGTAAAGCCAATTATTATCAGAAAGTATTTTGTGTGGGGATATTCTTCGCAGGGGTTGAATTGCCGGATACGATCATTGAGATCATCCAGGCATGGTAAAATATTAGAGTTGGTTTTTAGTTTGTTTTGGGGAATGTGAAGTTGGTTTTTTTTGAGGGAAGATGGCCGCGCTGAATTTATCAGCCGGCCATTCTTATTCTCCACTCTTTTGGATAAAGGTTATTCATCCGGCTATCAAGCACATTTGCCCAGCCCAGTGCAAATCCTTTGTATGTGATTAGTGTATAACCTTTAGATGCTCCGTTGATCTCAATTGGTTCCTTGCGTAAATACCGAAGCGCGTCTTGTTCGCTTACTTCAAGTTGCAGAAAATTATCCCAGTTCAGATTGATTGCTAATGCTGCTGCATGTTCGGGAATCAGCTTAACATGCTTCATCGTAGCCAAGGCTGTTCCTGCCTGAACAAATTTTAAGTGATCGAGCAAAATTTCTGTTTCCCGCGCAATTGATTTTGGGACAGCATACACAACATCATTCCAGGTGAAAAATGTTGGAGCTTTTAATGTCATCCAGGACTCTAGTTGTTCGATTATTTTTTTAGGAGGCGCAGTTAACCCTTTCCTGATTTTAAAATGAGCTTGAGGTTGTTCTTCTGTTTTTCGAACGACAGAAAGAAAAAAACCTTCACCCTTTACTTTATGCGGATAGAAATGATAACCGTAAATATTTTTCTCTTCAACTTCTTCAATGCCCCATTCACGGTCTATGGTTAATTTGATAGATTCAAACGCTCGCCCTTCATTCAGCCAGTTGATATTATCTTCATTCTCAAGCTTGTTGTACGTACAGGTAGAGTAGACAAGAATTCCATTTTGTTTTAAGGCAGGCAACAGATCAGTCAAAATCCTGCGTTGACGTTTTGCGCATAACTCAACATTCTCGGGCGACCATTCTTTAATTGCATCAGGATCTTTTCTGAACAAGCCTTCACCGGAACAGGGAGCATCGACAAGGATAACATCAAAAAAACCGGTGAGCTTTGTAAAGTCTTCAGGGTCGTTGTTCGTAACAATAACATTGCTATGTCCCCACTTCTGAATGTTTTCCGCCAGAATTGATGCGCGTGATCGAATCACTTCATTTGAGACCAACAGACTTTCTGAATTCAATAAGCTTAGCAGATGTGTTGATTTTCCACCCGGTGCTGCTGAGATATCCAATACGAGTAAAGGTTTGGTCAAATCAACAGCTTGGATTAGTGCTTGCTCAATAAACATCGAGCTTGCTTCCTGAACATAATAAGCACCCGCATGAAATGTTGGGTCAAGCGTAAATTTTGGACGCTCATTCAAGTATCGACCGAATTGACTCCAAGGAACAGCATTCGAATCCTCTGAACCAAACTTTTTGGGATTCATTCGAATACTGACAGGAGAAGGCTTTTGAAGACTATCAATAAAATCAGGAAATGAGTTACCTAATGAGTTCTTTAAGTTTTCTTCAAATTCTTTCGGTAAACCCGGATGCTTTTCCATTCAGCAGAAAAATAAAGATTATTTTTGGGTTGTATGATAAAAGCCAACAATCCTAAGCTTAAAAGCTGGGTAGAAGTCCCGAAAGATTCTGATTTCCCGATTCAAAATCTTCCCTTTGGAATTTTTAAAACCAAGTATTTATCACCAGTGGCGGGAGTGGCGATTGGTGAATATGTTCTTGATTTGGTTTATCTGCATGAAAATGGTTTCCTGGATGGTTTAGGATTACCAGCGGGAATTTTCAATCAACGTTTTCTGAACGACTTTATGGCGTTAGGTAAAAAGAAATGCCGTGAGATCAGAGAGCGAATATCAGAGCTTTTACAACACGATAATGATGAGTTAAAAAATAATGTTGGCGCACGTGAAATTGCACTCATTCCCATGAATGAAGTGCAGATGTTAATGCCGGTTCGTGTTCCAAACTATACCGATTTTTACAGCAGTGAAGAGCATGCAACGAATGTCGGCTCAATGTTTCGAGATCCGAAAAATGCGTTGTTGCCAAACTGGAAGCACTTACCGGTTGGCTATCATGGTCGGCCATCTTCGATTGTTGTTTCAGGTACACCGATTAAACGGCCGAAAGGACAAATTAAAATTGGTGAAGAACCACCAGCGTTTGCATCAACGCGTAAGCTTGACTTCGAACTTGAAGTTGCATTTTTAACATGTACTGAAACAAAACTTGGATCGCACGTTACAATCCGTGAAGCGGAAGAGCATATTTTTGGATTTGTATTATTCAATGATTGGTCAGCGCGCGACATTCAGCAATGGGAGTATGTTCCATTAGGTCCATTCTTAGGAAAGAATTTTGGTTCATCTATTTCACCTTGGATTGTCACAATGGATGCCCTTGAGCCATTCCGCGTAAAAGGTCCGGAACAATTTCCGCATGTGCTTCCGTATCTCTATGCCGAAGGAGATAAGAATTTTGATATCCGCCTCGAAGTTTTACTTCAGCCCGATGGCTCTGAACCTACAACCGTTTGTCGTTCCAATTTCAAATACATGTACTGGAACATAAGCCAACAGCTTGCGCACCATACTGTTAATGGTTGCAACATCCAGGTAGGTGATATGTATGCATCGGGAACCATTAGCGGTCCTTCACCGGGTTCGTATGGTTCCATGCTTGAGCTTAGCTGGAATGGTCAGAAATCACTACACATGCCAGATGAATCTGAACGCAAATTTATCGAAGATGGTGACACGGTGATTATGAAAGGTTTTGCTGAGAAAGATGGAATAAGAATTGGCTTTGGCGAATGCAAAGGAAAAATCCTGCCTCCAGATTAATATGAAAAAACTGTATTTCTACATCGTAGTGGCATCTCTTGTATTGATTGACGCGTTGTTGCTTTCAAGCCCTAATCTGTTAGGTAGGATTGGATTGGTTATCTATAAATACTTCTACTTAAAAAACTTTCCACGAACATTACTTACGGTTTCATTTTTGGTTTTAGTGTCAATGCTAATTGCCGAATTTATTGCCCTACTTGTAAAGAATCAGAGAATTAAGCGAAGTGTTGGAGTTATTCTGCTGTTGATCTTTGTTGCACTTTGCGGAGCAGTACTATACCAAACTATTAGCAGCTTTTTAACATTTACCTATTCTCATACCGGCCAGCGATTCCGCTACGGAGCTTATCTTTTACCGTGCATACTGATACTCGTCTTCGGCTTTAAAATATTTAATCTACCGGTAAAAGTTGAAGAGGAAATTCCGGTTGATAATAAACCATTATGATCACCATTAATCCAAAAGACCTTTCTGTCCCTAAGCTTCAAGCTTATTTGCAGAGCGGAGTTGCACCGCGGCCTATCGCTTTTGTTAGCTCAATTGATAAATCTGGAAAAGTTAATCTAAGTCCGTTCAGCTTTTTTAACATGTTCAGTATGAACCCGCCTATTCTGGTATTTTCTCCTTCAAGGAGGGTTCGGGATAATTCTGAGAAACATACATTGGAAAATATTTGTGAAGTTGACGAGGTAGTAATCAATATCGTGAACTATAACATGGTTCAGCAAACTTCATTGGCCAGCTGTGATTTCCCGAAAGGTGTTGACGAATTTCAAAAGTCAGGACTAACACCAATAGACTCTCAAGTAGTAAAACCACCTCGTGTTGCAGAGTCGCCAATTTCATTTGAATGTAAAGTAAAGCAAGTGATTTCGTTGGGAGATCAGGGCGGTGCGGGCAATCTCGTACTGTGCGAAGTTTTGCTAATGCACATTAAAGAGGAGATAGTGGATGCAGCTGGATTTATTGATCCATATAAAATTGATGCGGTCGCGCGAATGGGTCAGAATTATTACTGTCGCGCGCATGGCGACAATATCTTTGTTGTTCCAAAGCCAAATGAAAAGATCGGTATTGGGTATGATAAGCTTCCGGAGAAAATCAGGAATAGTAAAATTCTTACCGGCAACGACTTAGGTATGCTTGGTAATATTGAGCAAATCCCCGCCACTAGTACACTTTCGGCTGAAGAAAAAGTCATAGCTCAAAAGGGGACTGAAGCAATCCATACGCTCGCCCATGAGTATTTGCAAACCGGCAGGATAGAAGATGCGTGGAAAATTCTTCTCTAATAAACCTCATGTAATCAGCACGTTAAAACGCATCGAAAATTTTCGATGGATTTTGCACTTCTTTGTGAATTCGTGTGTTGTAATGACTTAAGAATTCAGAATTATGCAACTTAAGCTAAGTGTACTCGATCAAACTCCCATTCGCAGGGGCAGCAATGCAGTAGAAGCTTTACAGGAAAGTATTCAACTTGCAAGGCTGGCCGACAAACTTGGATACACGCGCTATTGGTTATCAGAACATCACAACATTGGTACGTTGGCGGGAGCAGCGCCTGAAGTCTTAATCGCCAGGCTTGCCGGTGAAACGAAACGAATCCGGTTTGGCTCGGGAGGTATTATGCTTCCGAATCACAGTTCACTTAAGGTTGCCGAGAATTTCAGATTGCTGGAAGCATTATATCCAAGCAGAATAGATTTAGGCATTGGCCGAGCACCCGGTGGTGATAGGCTAACAGCATCTATCTTAAATCCATCCAATGAATTTAACCCACAGGATTATATCCGTCAGATCACAGAGCTTACTGGCTTTCTAACCGGAAGTTGTGAGGTTGGAACCATCCATGAAAAAGTAAAGGCTATTCCCAATATTGATTCAGTACCGGAGCTCTGGATGCTAACATCAAGTGGGGAAAGCGCATACATCGCAGCACATTTTGGGATGGCATTGTCGTACGCAATGTTCATTAATCCAATGGGCGGACCAGAAGCGACCGGGGCATATCGGGAAAAATTCAGGCCATCTGAATTACTGCTCGAGCCCAGGGTAAGTGTTGGCGTGTTTGTATTTTGTGGAGATACAGAAGAGAAGGCTGAACAAGTTCAAGCCGTTATGGATTACAGGCTTTTAAGCATCGAAAAAGGAATGCGCGATGAAGCACCTTCTTATGAGTCCATTAAATCCTATCAATACACGCGTGAAGAACTCGCACGTATAACGTTTAACCGAATGCGTATGGTTGCCGGTACACCGGATACAGTAAAAGAAAAACTTGAGGATATCGCCAAGAGGTTTAACGTGGATGAGATTGTAGTCGCCACTTTTGCAGATACACTGGCGGATCGATTACGATCCTACGAATTGTTAGCTGAGATTTTTCAAATTCAGGCGCCAGTTGCCGTATAAAAAAAATATCCGGCCTAGATACTGGCCGGACATTTCAAAAAATCCTCATTCAATTTTATCAAACACTAAAAATCGTACGAGGTACAATCAACTTCTCAACTCTCTACACCTGTAGATTTGATTAGTGTCGTTAATTTTGATAAAATTTGTTTGGGACTAGACATTTGTACCTCCTTTCTGTTAGTGTAACATAAGCAAGGGCCTGTGTTCAAGTAACTTATGAATCATTAACCCCATGCTGGCAGCGTCCGCGGCCGAAATTCAAACACTGAAGAGTACGAAATGGTTTATTTTTTGAGAATTATTTTTAACGAATCCAAGCTATGCGCTCAGAATGCTATGTATTCGGAGGAACTCAAAATCTCAACAAAAGGAAATTGTGAAAATCAACTAATTATGCAGCCTGCAGCTCATAAACATGGTTTTGCTTCATGCTTTTGAGATTATCTTTATTTTCTGAATTTCTTTAAACTGTCTTTCGACATCTTTCAATGCGGCATCCGGCAGGAAACTTAGAATTAGTGCTGTTTTATAATTTTTCAATGCTTCTTCTTCAAGTTGTTCGCAGGCATTGAACACACCACTCTCGGTGCTGAAGTTAAACATGTCCATAAATTTTGACCAAGTAATACTGATAAAACTATCACTGTTTTGCATTGTAGGAACTCCGTAAGCCATTATCCAGCGTTTGAGATCAGCATTAAGCTGCTGTGCCTGGAAGGCATAGTTCATAAAAACAATTTTAAGGTGGATGTTTTTTACTTTTTCTGCTGCCGCTGTGTAACGTGCAGAACGTTTGCTGTTAATTTCAGTAAGCTTTGAAAATGCAAATGTAGCCTTTGTAATATCTTCCATAATCCCCTCGGTTTGACATGGAGATTGAGAAATCTATGCCATGAACGCTAACTTGCAAAACCGGTTACAGACCATTATACAAGGTTTTTCTATGTAGATATATTTCCACATGAGAAATAACTAAGCAATCAATTTACACAGTTAAACTGCTTCTGAAGTAGTTAAGCAGTCGAAATTGACCCCTTTTTAACCATGAATTTTCTCGTACTTCGGTAAACTTTTAAAACCAAAACGCATTATGAAAACACCCATTGTCACATTGATTTTTTGTTTGCTTACAAGTGCTGTAATGGCTCAAACTACTCAAGGCACTATTTCCCTGGGCGGGTCAATAGGAGTTTCAAACAGTAGTCAGGAAGATGAAGATGAATTTGGCGAAGGTGAGTCTAAAAGCTCCACTCTTATTTTCTCACCAGACATCGGTTATTTTTTAGCGGATGGAATGGAACTTGGGCTTGATATTTCATTCTCAACCCGTAAAAGTAAATTTGTTCCTGACGATGGTGACACGCAGGATGGTACCACTTTTAACAACACAGCGCTGGGCCCATATTTTAAATACTATATGTTTACCTCGAATGAAGATTTTGCTTTTACACTCAACGCATCTTTATTATTTGGCTTTTCAAAAATTTCAGCGCCTGAGGGAGACGATTTAAAAGGAAAAAACGTTCAGTTTACAATCTCCCCAGGATTCACATATTTCTTTACTGACAAGATCGGTCTTGACTTTGAATTACAGGGAATTGGGTATCGTAAAGCAGATCCAAACACTGACTCAGACGTAGAAAATGATAAAACATCAACCTTCATTTTTGGAGTTTCTTCTTTCAGTCCTTCATTAGGCTTTAAATATTATTTCGGTCGCTAACTTTCTGACCTATTACAATATTAAAACTCCCTGACCTGTCAGGGAGTTTTTATTTTAAGCCAATCATTCTGAAGGGAAGCATTAGGATGGCTCCTATAAATTTGATCACTGCTTCAATCGTAAATCCTACGATCCTGAAGGGAATAAGAATCAGCCAGATAAGTGGAAAAAGCACAAGCATAATGATCGCTAATGGCCAGCATATCATCAGCAGTATGCACCAAAGAATTAATCCAATAAATACTCTCATGCTCTGACTTGTGGCAAAACATTAACCACTTTGAAGAATGCGAAATGGACAAAAAATTTAGAGTTTTTTAAAGTTTGATTGATCAAACCTGAACACTTGACTGACCAAAAGTGTACACAAGAGATACCATTTTCAGGTACCACAATTGTAGAGAGAACTCTACTGCTCAGTTGAAATTTTGAGCTATTAAGCGGATTTCCATGCGGACTAATTATTGATATACCACTAACAACCAAATTTTACATGATTTATGAAAAAACAAATTTTTAAAGTTTCGCTTCTTGCATTTTTCGCAGCTGTGATGTCAATAAGCTCATACGGACAATCCGATCGTGTATGGAGTACTGGTCCGGAACTAGGAGCATCATTTTCCAAGCATGGCATGGATGCAGATGATTCTGATTATAAATTAGGACTCGTTGCAGGCGGGTTTGTAACGTATAGTATAAAAAATACCTATGCCTTTACGGCAAAAATCTTGTTTTCGCAGAAAGGTGCGCAAGATGAGTTTGATGGCCCAGGTGATGACATTACAATAAAAGAACAGTTGAATTATGTTGAAATTCCTGTTTTAGCGAGATTGTTTTTTAATCGTGAAGGAAATGTTCGTCCAAACGTTTTTGTTGGTCCCTCTTTTGGATTTCTAACAGGTGCTAAGCTTAAAGTTGGCGATGATGACTATGAAAACTTTGAAGATGTGGAAGGTAGTGAGCTTATATACGGTGACATTGACAGTTATAAAGATGTTTACAACGGATTTGATTTTGGAATGAGTGCAGGGTTAGGACTTAATATTCGCGTTGCGGAAGAAATGTATCTTATTGTTGATGCGCGCTACACCTATGGCTTTACAAATATTGCTAAAGAAGGTGATGATAAAATTAACAACCAACCTATTGCAATAACCGCAGGATTATCATTTGGTATCGGGAACTAATCTCGGATTGGATTTAAAAAAAGTCCCGCCCGTGCGGGACTTTTTTGTTTATGACCTTACTATTTCTTTTAAGGATTTGTAGTAGGCCTCATATCAAGCGCAAAATCACGGGCAGTTTTCGCAGTCATAATATCCATGAAGTTCAAGGCTCCATTAGAACCTGTAGCTCCACCCGTTTGAATCTGCGGAACAATGGCACCCTGATACTTGCTAAATGCATCGGCCCAAACTTTCTGTACTTCAATCTGAGCGTTCAGCTTCATCTCCAGGGCACCGTCAGCTTTCATAATCTTCATACGGGCATAGGCTTGCGCATCAGCCATCTCTTTGATCTTTTTAGCTTCCAGGATTGAACCTTCATAGGCAATCTTTTGCTGAAGCCTGTCCTGCTCGGCTACCTTAACTTTCGTTTCAGCTTCAACGACCTGACGGGTTTGTTCCTGCTTTTGCTGATATTCAATTTCAACAAGTGCCTGTTCACCTTTCGCTTTGGCGGTTAACGTTTGCTGTTGAGCCGTCATAAGCTCTTGTTTAGAGATGGCGGATTTAGTAGCGGCATCAATAATCTTGGTCAGTTTCTGGTCAACTTTATCTTCATAATCAACATCAGTAATCGCAGCATCGGCTACTGTAATGCCGTATTCTTTTATCGATGATAATTTACGTTTAGGAGCAGCGGTCTTCTTGTCATACTGAATTTCAGTTTGATAGATTCTCTTCTTCTCCTGTTCCAATGAATCATACACAATGTTCTCTTCTGTCTTCAGTAAGTACACACCGTCTTTCAACTGATCCATAAAATCCTGCGCCATCTGTGCCCGGCCACCACCGTAGTGCTTTTCACTACTCATTAATTGAGCAGATGACTGCAAACATTCTTTGGTGTAAGGAGCCAAGCGCTTAACAACTAGTGATTGAGGTGTACGGTGTGTGTTATGAATCAGTACCATTTCCTTTTCATCTGAAGGAAGAATGAACTGCGTAATGCCTTTTACGTTCGCAGTTGTAGCGTCACTGAAACGGATCATAATCTGACCTACTTCAATACCATTATCCTCAATGTTTAACTCAGCTGATTCTTGTTGATACGTTACTGAGATCTGGTTTGGCCATTCCTTTTCTTTAGCAAAGAAACCTGCGTAAAATATTCCGGGTGCAAACTGTACGATCTGTTCACCGTTAGTCCGTTCTACCACAGTCCGGTTTCCTGCATCATTCCAGGAGAAAGGGTTGACGATAAGAAAAAATACAAAAGCAATGACGAACATCACTCCTGCAAAGATTTTCTTTCGATTAAAACGATTCGAAAAAGATTGATTGTTTTCCATAGTTAAATTTTTGGGGTTTTAATTGTTTGGGTTAGGGTTGTTGTTTTTTTCTCTGTTTGAGAAATAGTCGGTCAACAGCAGCACTACTACGTAGGCTACAATGCCGAACACAGTCAGGAACCCGACTGCAATCGCTAATCTGATCATACTTGTTTAGTTTGTTGTTTAATGTGAAAAATTTTTAGAAAGCCTGGGAGCTTCTTTTTAAAAGGACAACGGATGCTGTTGTATCACATGAGAGTATTAGATTTTTGCACATCTATCGTCCAGTTTCTGCGAAGGAAACCAACAAATAAATAATTTTTTTTCGCAACTTTTTTTGATTGAATACAGCTCAAATAAGCCTACTTCCAATCATTTGCTACGATGTTGCAACTTTAAATTTTGTCGGGTGACTGAGTTTGTAATCCTTTTTTTGGTGATCAATTTTGTAATGTTTGTTCACATAGCCTTTAGTATATTCTTTGATGCGTGCTTCAAATTCAAGTGTCGTTCCTTCTTTAATTCCAGTTGATTCGAAACCTTTTGTAAGGTTAAGCCAGATATGATCCGTAACAACAACACCGCTTTCCAAATCAACAATGTTCTTTAGCAAAATAGTCTCCTGGCTATAACCGTTGAAACCTGCTTTGCGACCAATGCGTACGAAGAGGCCTCTGAATTTTTTTCGACTTTCAGCTTCTTTTTTTAATCCGAGCCGCATGACTATTGATTAGAAAGTTTATAAATCTTTCCATCGAACGAACAGATGTAAAGCTCATTTTTTGGATCAACTCCAAACGAAGAAATGTTGAGATTGCTTTCGACTAATGTGGTGTTAATTGGATTTAGGGACCTTGTATCCAATGCCCAAATCTTTCCGCTTCCGTAATCGGAATAAATGTATTTTCCTTTGAGTTCAGGCAGGGAAGACCCACGGTACACAAATCCACCGGTAATGGAAACACCTTCCTTGCGTGGATATTCCCAAACGGGAAACTTTAGCCCCTGTTGATTACAATTCTGCTTTGGTTCAAAGCAATGTTTACCTTCCATCGTGTTCCAGCCATAGTTTCCACCTTTCTCAATTATGTCGATTTCTTCGTAAGCATTCTGCCCAACATCACCTGTCCATAATTTTTTAGTAACTGCGTCAAAGCTTAGGCGCCATGGATTCCGCAACCCGTATGCATAAATTTCTTCTTTATATCCAGACTTGTTTCCAGCAAATGGATTGTCGGTTGGAATAGAATATTTTTTTTCTTCTTGCTGTTTATCGACATCAATTCTTAAAATTTTACCAAGCAAGGTTTTGAGATTTTGACCATTGCCTTGCGGATCGCCACCAGAACCACCATCACCCGCAGCAATATACAAGTATCCATCAGGTCCGAACGAAACCTGGCCACCATTGTGATTGCTGTACGGCTGGCTGAATGATAGCAGAACTGTTTCGCTCGCAGGATCTGCAACATCCGGATTGTTAACCGAAACTTTAAAGCGTGAGATTACGGTTCGATCTGGTTTGTTGGCAGTATAGTTAACGTAAAAATATCCGTTTGTTTTGTATTGCGGATGAAATGCTAGTCCTAACAAACCCTCTTCGTTTCCACTGTCTTCAACCTTACTTCGAATGTCCAGAAAAGTTTTCTTAGAAGAAGTGGATGCTTCATTTTTAAAAACTGAGATCAGACCTTCTTGCTCAACAACAAATAACCGGTTGGAATTATCATTGGCATGCTGAAGATCAACCGGGCGATTAAACGAAAGCTTTGAGAAAGCAACATTTACTGTATAACCAACTACAACGGATTCAAATTTTGAGTTGCCGTTCGACTGAATGCAGGATTGAGTAGAAGTTAGCCCAAGCATCCCTGCAAGTAAAACCGCTTTTTTGAGATTGATCATAGTAAATGATTGAATGGTAAAAATAACAGTTCTTAGTATCTTTCTGTAAATCTACATCACATGAAAAATTTCATCCTGTCGTTTTTGATGCTGTTGGTGTTTACCGGTGTTTCAGCACAGCACGCAAAGTTATCCGGACTTTTTAGTTGAATTAGAAACTGCTGTAAAGTGGGAAGCGGTAGATCCACAATGGCAAAAGAATTAATTGGACTAATGAAGTTAGAATTGCTGACACTCCGGTAAAACTGGGAAGATTGCTTGCTGAATTTGAGACCTATGTAACCTGGGCGGAAACCTGGAGGAAGCGGAGAGAGGGTTGGGTCAAAGAAGCTGCTTCGATCTAAGTATCATCTTACCCGTAAAAAAAATCGCGACCTAAGTCGCGATTTTAATATGTGCAATAATTTTATTTTTTAATCACGATACAGTACTGCTTTAATTGCCTTAACAGTTTTCTCCACGTTTGGCAGAATCGCCTGGATCAATGTTGGGGCATAGGGCAGGGGAACGTCTGCATTGGTAATACGGTGGATGGGTGCATCTAAGTAATCAAATGCATGTTTCTGTACATGGTATGTAATTTCGGTTGAGATAGAAGCCAATGGCCATGCTTCTTCTACGATCACTAATCTATTAGTTTTCTTAACCGATTCAACTACAGTTGCGTAGTCAATTGGACGAACACTTCTCAAGTCGATTACCTCGCATGATATATTGTCTTTCTCCAATTCAGCAGCAGCGGCTAAAGCTACTTTCATAATCTTGCCAAAAGAAACAATCGTGACATCTGTTCCAGCACGTTTTATATCAGCAACCCCAATCGGAATCAGGTATTCTTCCAACGGAACTTCACCTTTTTCACCATACATCACTTCACTTTCCATAAAGATCACCGGATCATTATCGCGAATAGAGGTTTTTAAAAGCCCTTTGGCATCATAAGGATTCGAAGGAACAACTACTTTTAAACCTGGAGTATTTGCAAACCAATTCTCAAAGTTCTGTGAGTGCTGTGCACCTAGCTGGCCAGCATTTCCGGTAGGGCCACGGAATACCATCGGTACGCCATATTGTCCGGCCGACATCGACAGCATTTTAGCTGCCGAATTGATTATCGGATCGATCGCTACAAGCGAGAAATTAAACGTCATAAATTCAATAATCGGGCGTAAACCGTTCATGGCAGCGCCTACGCCAATGCCTGCAAAGCCCAATTCGGCAATAGGTGTATCGATTACCCGTTCAGGTCCAAACTCCTCCAGCATGCCCTGGCTGACCTTGTAGGCACCGTTATATTCGGCAACCTCTTCGCCCATTAGGAATACTTTCGGATCTCTGCGCATTTCTTCGACCATGGCTTCGCGAAGGGCTTCTCTGAACTGGATTTCTCTCATAAGTATAAAATATGTGCCCGGTTTAATGAAGGAGGGCCTGTCTGCCGTTTTAGGCAGGCGTAAAAATAACGCCTGTTAGGCGATTGACAAAATAAAATAATTGTGGTCCGTGTCGACACAGATCATGGTAATAGGGGTGGAGGCAAGACAAATAAAAAAGCCCTGACGCTACCGTCAGGGCTTTTTGTATCCAATGATTGTTCGAATTATTTCAATGCGTTGCGGAAAGATTCGTTAGTCTGGTATTTAGCGAACTCAAGGTCAGACAATGCTGCTTCTTTGATAGAAGGATCAGCTTTAGCTGCGCTTGTTAAGTTGCTTACCACACCGCTTTCGTTGCTTAATCTCGCAGAAGCGATTGCTGCACCATAATATGCCCAGGCATGGTTAGGGTTCAGTTTAGTAGCTTCTCCGAAAGAAGTCAATGCATTCTGGTAGTCTTTGTTCAATACTTGTGCAAGACCTTTGTTGTAAAGGTTATCAGCTGTGTTTGCAGCAGCAGCTTCAGAGCTTACGGCAGCGCTATACTTAGCCAATACAATTTCAGAAGAACCTTTTACACCATTCAAGCCAGCAGCATTGTCACCGCTTAAGCCTGAAGCTTTAACGGCATGATCGTAAGCAGCACGTGCATTTCCTTTCAGCATTTCTACTGAAGCAAGGTTAGCGTGTACTTCCGGAGCTTCCTGGATTTTAGCAGCTAAGTCAAGTTGAGCTTTTGCTTTATCAGCAAGAGCAGCCGCGTTAGCAGAGTTTTCAATTGCTTGTGCGATATACACAGCGCCTAAGTTGTTGTATGCGATCCAGCTGTTTGTTCCTTTTTTAGTAGCAGCAGAATAGATTGCTTCTTTTTCTTCTAATGAAGGAGTCAACGTAGCAGAATACAATAATTCTTCAAGTGTTAAAGTATCTGCAGATATAGAACCTGAAGCTACTTGCTTAGATAATACAGCGATTTCAGCGTCTGTTTTCTTGTCTTTCAATGTCAAGATTTCAGTTTTAGCTGTTCTTAACTTAGGATACACATCTTTGAATACTTTCTTGTACGTAGAAAGTTTCTTGAATTGTCTTTCCTGATCTTCGAATGAACCACCCGCATTGATAATGTTGATATATTCTGATTTCTGCTCAGAGGTGATGCCTTCGTAAGAAGCAAGTTCATTTTTGAAGTTAGCCCAATCCTGTACAACTGGTTTCAGGATAAACTGGATTGAATCAGCTTTTCCTTTGTAGTCGTACTTTTTCATTTGTGCACGGTAGTATTTTTCGATCGCAGCAGCACGATCCGGAGAAAGTTTGCTGTTGATACGCTCAGCACCTTCTGGTGAATGAGTACCGGTGATTGTTACTGTGCGGGTTACGTTTTTAGAAGCGATGAAAGCATCAAGTTGTTTACCTTTTGCGCTCTTCGTTTCAGAAGTTCTAAGTACTGATCTTCCTTGTTCGAAAATGAAATCAGGAATTACGACCGGTACAAGCTCTTCGCCATTGTTATATCCGTGTGATGCGAATGCAGCGTAAGAAACTGGTTTCACCAAACGTGATGTTGTGATGATACCGGTTGCTACTTGCATACGTGGAGTTACTTTAGACTTTGTGCCTTTTGTAGCTACACCTTCAACTTCAAGCACACCTACTTTCATAGCTTGCTCGTAACCGAAAGAGAATTTTTTAGTCAATGAAGGCTGTTGAGTAGAAGCATTAGGATAATCTTCTGCCTTAAACGCTACCGGATCAAGAGCTTTTTCCTGCTCTCCGTACTTGTAGAAAGAGTTTACAGTGTAAACAGTGCCTTTCTTCAGCATTTTAACCGGAAGTGTAGCCGACATTTCGTATGCTACTGTATCGTTATGGAGTTCGAGTGGGTTTGGCGTAACAGTTAAGTTCTGTTCTTTGGCCATTTTAACCATTTTTGGCAAGGTACAACCGGCCATTACAAGGGCTCCAGCGACCAGAAATACGTAAACTAATTTTCTCATTGGATTTTAATTTGGTTGACTTTAATTGGAGGTAGTAAAACTACGTTTATATCGTTTTTTTTGCAATTATAGTCAAAAAATAAAGATTTTGACCTGAGGTTAAGGTTTAGACGAACCTTATATTTGTAAACGAACGTTTAGGTCGTTGAACTACCGTATTTTAAAGATGAGAGGGTATAAATACTGTGAAAATGATAGATAAAATCCAGTTTTTCTTTGAACGTAACGCGTTTGGAGTGTGTAATCGGCTCGGTGAACTGATGGGAATCGCGACTTCCAACATCCGGCTGTTTTTTATTTATGCATCTTTCCTTACGCTTGGATCGCCTGTGCTGATCTACCTGGCGCTGGCATTTATCATGAACATCCGTAAATATCTGCGCAAGCGTAACCCGATCTGGGATTACTAGTCGACTTTTACCTGCTTTTTTTTGAGAATAAAGTGATCCCAGATGATGGATCCGGAATATGTATTCCTAACGGTAAACGGGTACTTCTTAAGCGCTCTCCGTTTATTGCTGTTCCTACCCAATTTTTTAATGAAATGATAATGTGCTTTGAACACAGCACGGGTATCACCTGTCTTTCCGGAAAGCAGGAATTTTAGTGCAGCAACATAATCAAGTAAAACTCTTAGCGGTAACTTCCAGATTAGGTTGCCACTGCTCCAATGCTTGTACACCAGGCTTAATCCATTGCGAAAATTGTAATACGTTTTGCGTGGATTGGATTTGGAAAGTGTTCCGCCACCCACATGATATACGGTACTTTCAGCGCAATAATAGACCTTAGATCCAGTGCGTTGTATCTTCCAGCATAAATCAATTTCTTCCATGTGTGCGAAGAAATCCTCATCAAGCCCTTCAAGCTCATGATAGATTTTTGAACGAATCACAAGGCATGCACCGGTTGCCCAAAACACTTCGCGTGTATCGTTATATTGACCGGAATCTTTTTCAGTTTCATCAAATAATCGTCCGCGACAAAAAGGATAACCCAATGAATCAATAAATCCGCCTGCAGCTCCGGCATATTCAAAATGATCTTTTTCGTTGTAGGCAAGAATTTTCGGTTGAACCGCAGCAATGTTTGAATTCTGATCAAGAAGAGCAACAAGGGGAGCAAGCCAGTTTGGAGTTACTTCAACATCTGAGTTTAGTAAAACGAAGTATTCGGCATCAACTTGTTTGAGAGCCCGATTGTATCCGCCACAAAATCCATAGTTGTTGTCAAGTTGGATCAACTCAACCGTTGGGAATTTTTGTTTGAGAACATTAACGGATAGATCCGTTGAGCCATTGTCCGCTACAATGATTTTTGCATCTCCGGAATGGTCGAGTACTAACGGCAAGAACTCCCGAAGAAATTTTTCTCCGTTATAATTCAGAATAACAACTGCAGTCTTATTCAACCTTGTAACAATCTTATGTCTAACGTCTAAAATCTTACGTCTATTATGATCCCATCAAACTACTCAAATCCATACCAGGAATATTAGGAATTAATCCATCGGTAGCCTTGCGCATTTCTTCTTTCGCTAAAACTTCAACTTCTTCCAACGCTTTGTTAACAGCGGCCACTACTAAATCCTGGATGAGAATTTTATCATCGGCTTTTAAAATAGTAGCATCTATATCCAACGCGATAAGTTGCTTCTTTCCATTGACAGTTGCCTTAACCATTCCGCCACCCGATTCTCCATTTGCTGAAATCTTGACAAGGCTATCCTGAGCTTCTTTCATACGGGCCTGAACTTCTTTCATTTTGCCCATCATTTTCATCATGTCGAACATATGCGTGATTTTTAAGTGGCGGTGAATTGCTGTGCAAGCTACAGCTTTATCATTATTTTTTTCGAAGGAGCATAACCGATCCATCGCGCTTGAACGATCTGCCGGTTTTGTCTTTCAGGGTTGCGGTAAAGGTGTACGTCCCTTCCGGTTGGGGCTGGCCGTTGAACTTTCCATCCCATCCTTTTAGTAAATCTGTAGTGGAATAGATCATCTCGCCCCAGCGATTGAAAATTTTCATCTCGAAATGAGCGATGAATTCTTCCGTAACGAAGACTTTAAACATTTCGTTTTCAACCGGCCCCTGATTATCAGGAGTAAATGCTTTTGGATAGGCAAAGCGCAAGCCCCTGACGGCCATAACCTCATTGGAAACCGATTGTTCATTGCCAACGTCATCATTAGGCACAGCCCGGACTACAAAATAATAGCCCTGGTCAGTAAGGTCATTATCGGTATAGGTTAATGCGGATCCAAGATTAAATGTTTCAGGACCATTATGTTGAAGATCATACTTATCTAATTCATACCGCATAACACCAGAAGCCCAGCCCGTATATGCGCTCCAGGTGAGAATGATATCGTCATTGCTATTGGTACTGTAACCTAAAATGATCGGACAGGTGACTATACCCGGATTGCTTGTGTTACCACATTCATCTATATAATCAATTCGATAGCAGTAATGGTTATCAATTTTGTAATCAGTATCGGTGTATTGTGTTACTGAGACTTCGCTTTCTATTGAACTGAACGATCCTCCATTAGATTGTCTGAGTACGGAATATGTTTCGGCTGTAAAAACTGCATCGGGTTGCCAGATTAGGTCAACGCTTCCTCCGTTCACTACACTCGTAACTTCATCAATAGCTGTAGGCACGTTGGTAGAGATAGCGGTAACACAACGAATAGTAGAAAAACTTGTGCCGTCCGCATAGTTCGTTATAATCTGATAGCAGTTTTCTGTTCCGCAGGTGACAGCGTTATCCACGAATGTGGTAGCTAATGTTGACGGGATGAGCGTAACTTCGTCTTTAACAATTGTGAAGTTACTGACACCCGTAAGAGATGTTGTCCAAGTAAGGTTATTGGCATTATTTTGTGCACTCACGGCAAGGTCAGCACTGCAGATGGTGGGAGAATATAACACACCTCCTGCACAAGGATTAACTTTACCAAGCCTGAAGCAGTAAAAGTTGTCGTCAGTATTAAGGCCAGGTATAGTTGCCGTGCTTACGCCATACAGATTTCCCAGATTTTGAAACGTTCCTCCATTAACAGCAATCTCCAGTCGGTATAAAACATTCTGTTGGGTATTCAATTGCAGGTCAATGGTTGAATTATTCGTAATGATTAATTGATTGATCAAGTGGTTAAAAGGCGGAAAGGGAAATGAAATATTTCGATTGGCAGGTGGAAGACAATTATCATCAGAGGCGGCATTTTTTCCGTGAACCGAAACAGTTCCTGAACTGGTAAACGTATGATTTACCGGTGACGAGCCTCGCGGAATCTCGACAGTTGCTGTGGCATCATCGCTATATTCAATAATGTATGAGTCGTAATTTGTATCCGTGACTTTTACCTGAACTTGATTTCCGCTACAGCTATAGACTTCAAAAGTGGGTTGAATGTTTGGAAAAACTGTAATGGGAATGGAATCCGGGCCCCGACCAGCATCATAATTTACAAACAGCATGTATGTGCCTGGGTTTACGTACTGGTGAGTAAAAACTCCGCCCGATGGAGGGGCGCCCTCACCCCAATCAACCGAACAATTACCGTTACAACTTTCAACAAGTTCGGTATCTGTAATGGTGATGGTAAACGGAGCACAACCTTTTTGTTGATCTACTTCAAACCAACCCTTAATACTTGTATATGGCTGTGCTGCAGCAATAGCCGGAAGGAAAGCAATTAAAAGAAGGACATGCCGCACATTCATTCTAGCGTAAATTCACGGATAAATTTCTCAGTTTTCCTCATATCATCGTGCAACACACGATCTTCTTCTATAAACGGAACATGCTGCCGGAAAGTATTGACAAGATTTTCCAAGACAGGAGAAGTTTTTAAAGGTTTCCGGAACGCGATTGCTTGAGCAGCAGTGAGCAATTCAATGGCTAAGATAGAATAAACATTATTCACGACACGGTAGGCCTTCGTAGCCGCATTTGCGCCCATACTCACATGATCTTCCTGGCCATTAGAAGAGACAATTGAATCTACAGAAGCCGGTGTGCAAAGTTGCTTATTCTGACTTACTAAAGAAGCAGCTGTGTATTGCGGAATCATCATACCCGAATTAATACCCGGATTAGCGACAAGGTAATTCGGCAAGTCGCGCGAACCGCTGATAAGCTGATACGTTCTGCGTTCAGAAATATTACCAAGTTCGGCAAGCGCAATCGCCAGAAAATCCAGTGATAAAGCTAATGGCTGACCATGAAAATTTCCACCTGAGATAATTAAATCATCATCCGGGAAAACGTTCGGGTTATCGGTAACGCTGTTAGCTTCGGTGAGTATAACGTTAGTCACATGCTCAATCGCGTCAAGACTTGCGCCATGCACTTGTGGAATGCACCGGAAAGAATAGGGATCCTGAACATGCTTTTTATTCTGCTTGATCAATTGACTTCCGATCAACAAGTTTTCAATTTCCTGGGCAACTACAACCTGTCCTTTTTGAGGACGGATGAGGTGAACGTATTTCATGAATGGTTCGATACGACCATCAAACGCATCCAGCGAAAGCGCACCAATCATGTTGGCAAGCTTGATAATTCGGTGGGCATGCAGCGTACACCAAACACCGTATGCATTCATGAACTGAGTTCCGTTCAACAAGGCTAAGCCTTCCTTTGCTTGCAGATGGATGGAATCCCACCCGAATTTTTTGTTAAGATCAGCTCCGGTAAAACTTTTTCCAGAAACGTTAACTTCACCTAATCCAATTAAAGGCAATGAAAGATGCGCAAGTGGAGCCAGGTCGCCCGAAGCACCGAGTGAACCCATTTCATACACAACCGGGAAGATGTTGTTATTAAAATAATCTGCTAATCGCTGAACGGTGTCTACTTGAACTCCGGAATAACCATACGAAAGCGACTGAACTTTAAGAAAGAGCATCAGCCGAACAATCTCATCCGGAATTTCAGGCCCCGTTCCGCAAGCATGTGACTTTACTAAATTCTCCTGCAGCTTTTCAAGATCGTTAGGGGAGATGTTCTTGTTGTATAAAGAACCGAAGCCGGTATTGATTCCATAGATCGGCTCTTTTGTATTCTTTGCTTTATCGTCAAGATATGTTCTGCAGCGCTGGATTTTTTCTTTTGCACTGGCAGACAGCTCAAGCTTAATCGTGTTGTTGAGAATGGCCGACAGGTCTTTCAACGTCAGCATTTTTTCTGAAATAGAATGGGTTGCCATTTATGCTTTCAGTTTCTGAATGATTTGCTGAACGGTAAGTTTTTCCTGATCACCCGTTTCCATGTTCTTGAAAGTGAGGAAACCGTTTTTGGTTTCTTCTGAGCCAATGACGATAGCGTATGGAATCATTTTCTTGTTCGCGTAATCAAGCTGCTTTTTCATTTTAGCTTGATCGTGATAAACTTCTGCTGAAATTCCGGCTGCGCGTAGCGCACTGAGTTCTTTCAATCCAAAGCGTTGTGTTTCTTCATCGAAATGACAAATTAGGATTTTCGTTGAGGCTTGAGCTTCTTTTGGGAAGAGGTTTAATTCTTCCATGGCATCATACAAACGATCCACGCCAAACGAAAAACCAACACCCGATAAATTTTCTTTATCGCCAAAGGCAGCGGTAAGATTATCGTAACGACCGCCACCACTAACACTTCCAATCGATACGTTATTAATTTTCACTTCGAAGATGCAGCCTGTGTAATAACTTAAACCTCGCGCTAATGCGATGTCAAACTCAACGTGTTTATCATCGCTGTTGTAATCGCGTAACAAACGCAACACTGCACTCAATTGGCTTACACCTTTATCGCCTTTTTCAGATTGTTCAAACTTATCGTTCAGGAAGACAATCTTTTGAGAGGTTGTTCCCTGAAAATTCAGAATCTCAAAAACAGTCTCAAGACTTTTTGCCGTGAACCCTTTGCTTAGCAATTCTTCTTTTACTTTTTCTTCTCCGATCTTATCCAGCTTATCAATCGCAACGAATAAAGCTGTTTGATTTTCTTTTGCACCGGCTAATTCGGCAAGACCGGTTAGTACACCACGGTGATTTACCTTAATCGTATAGTCTTCAATCTTCAGCGTTTGGAAAACTTCACGAATCATTAAAATGATTTCCGCTTCGCATGTCAAAGAATCTGTTCCTACAACATCCGCATCGCACTGATAGAACTCACGGTAGCGGCCTTTCTGCGGTCGGTCAGCCCGCCATACTGGTTGTATCTGGTAACGCTTGAAAGGAGAGGAGATCTCGTGCTTATTCATTACCACATAGCGTGCGAATGGAACGGTGAGGTCGTAGCGGAGGCCTTTTTCGGAAATGTCTGAAGTTACGAGTTTCGAGTTTCGAGATTCGAGCTTCGAAATGTCAACATCTTTAAGATAATCTCCTGAGTTAAGTATTTTGAATAATAACTGATCACCTTCTTCACCGTACTTCCCGGTCAAAGTCGAAAGATTCTCCATAGCCGGAGTCTCCAGCGGCTGAAACCCGAACTTCTGAAACACTTTTCTGATCGCATCCAGAATGTACTGGCGTTTTGCCATCACAGCAGGTCCAAAATCTCGTGTTCCCTTCGGTAAAGTCGGCTTCTCCATACAAGCGCAATATGATCAGGATTTGAGGATTTTGGGATTTTCAGGATGCTTTTTTGATCAGGATTTGAGGATTCCAGAACTTTGACGATGTTTTTATCTTTGATAAGTCGGTTAGGGTTGTAAAATCGACAAATCTTACGCATTTTTGCGCCCTCAAAATAGCATAGTCATGGGCGTTACAAGATTGAAAAGAAAGAATCGCAAGGATAAGTCAAAGTCGGCTGTTAGACGCCAATCGTTGAAAATCCAGAATTTCCAGCCGGTTATAAAGTCGGTTGATGTGGAAGCAATCAAAGAAGAATTCAAAGCAAAAGCCAGTAAGAAAAAGGCTTAATTGCTTAGACAATATTTACTTATTTTGAACCCTGACGCGAAACCGTTGGGGTTTTTTATTTAACAACTACATGGCTCAACTTCATTTTGTCTGCTGGAACGTGAACGGAATCCGTTCGATGATCAAAAAGGATTTTTTAAAAGACCTGAAAACCATGAATGCCGATGTGCTTTGTTTTCAGGAAACGAAAGCTTCTGCTGAAGAGGTTAAAGATATTCTTCAATTGATTCCGGGTTATCACGGCTACGCAAACTCATCGAAGGCGCGTAAAGGTTATTCAGGTACGACAATCTTATCTAAAGAGGAGCCGCTTAATGTTACCTATGACATAGGCTTTGAAGACCACGACATGGAAGGACGCGTAATTACGGCTGAATTCCTGACGTACTTCCTGGTAACAGTTTATACGCCTAACTCAGGTGATGGCTTGAAACGTTTGGATTACCGCGAAACCTGGGATGAAGCCTTTAAAGATCATGTTGCTTCTCTAAAGCGAAGAAAACCAGTAATTGTTTGTGGGGATTTGAATGTTGCGCACCAGGCAATTGACATTGCCAATCCGAAAGAAAACTACAATCGTTCCGCTGGCTATACCCAACGTGAGATTGATGGTTTTCAACGATTGTTAGATACAGGTTTTGTAGATACGTTCCGTCATTTACATCCACAAGACGTGAAGTATACGTACTGGAGTAATTTTTCCAATTCGCGTACCCGCAACATCGGGTGGAGGATTGATTACTTCCTTGTTCCGCAGAACCTTTTACCGAAAGTAAAGAAAGCTGAAATCTACAATGAGTATATGGGATCGGATCATTGTCCGATTGCGTTGACGATTGAGATTTGATTTTAAGCGGGGATTCTTCGCTAACGCTCAGAATGACGGTAAAAAAATAGTGATTAGTCAATCCGCTCAATATCCGCACCTAACGCTCTCAATCGCGTATCAATATTCTGATACCCGCGATCAATCTGGTCAATGCTGGAGATCTCGCTTGTTCCGGTAGCGGAAAGTGCGGCAATCAACAACGCAACACCGGCACGAATATCAGGTGAAGCCATTTTAATTCCGCGTAATGTTTGTTTGCGTTCAAGTCCGATTACGTTGGCTCTGTGTGGGTCACATAGAATAATTTGTGCACCCATGTCAATCAGTTTGTCTACGAAGAACAGGCGGCTTTCAAACATCTTTTGGTGAATGAGCACGGAACCTTTAGCCTGAGTCGCAACGACTAATACAATACTGATCAAATCAGGCGTAAAACCTGGCCAGGGTGAATCCGCAATGGTGAGGATTGATCCATCAATGAAAGATTCAATTTCGTATTTCTCCTGCGCAGGAATGTGGATATCATCGCCCCGGAATTCCATCTTAATGCCGAGTCTTCTGAAGATTTCAGGAATGATGCCGAGCATATCAATACGACAATTTTTGATTGTGATTTCAGATTGCGTCATGGCTGCAAGGCCGATGAAGCTTCCGATCTCGATCATGTCAGGCAGTAACGTGTGTTCTGTTCCGCCAAGTTTTTGTACTCCTTCAATCGTAAGCAGGTTAGACCCAACACCTGTGATCTTTGCGCCCATGCGATTGAGCATGCCACAGAGTTGCTGCAGGTAAGGCTCACACGCTGCATTGTAAATAGTGGTTGTTCCTTTCGCGAGAACGGCTGCCATTACAATGTTTGCAGTTCCGGTTACGGATGCCTCATCAAGCAACATGTATGTGCCTTCCAATTTGGAAGCATCAATCTCAAAGTATTGGTTATGAGAATCAAAATTAAATTTCGCGCCCAGCTTTTGGAAGCCGATGAAGTGTGTATCCAATCTTCTTCTTCCGATTTTATCGCCACCCGGTTTAGGTAGACTTGCCTTTCCAAAACGCGCTAATATTGGTCCCAGTAACATTACTGATCCGCGTAAGGCAGCAGCTTTGGTTCGGTACTGTTCACTTTCTAAAAACTTTGTGTTTACAGACGATGCTGTGAAGCGGTACGAATCTTTGCTAAGCTTTTCAACTTTCGCTCCGAGATCTCCTACAAGCTCGATCAGCTTGTTAACATCCCGTATATCCGGAATATTATGAATCGTTACCGGCTGATCCGTTAACAATACGGCACTTACGATTTGAAGTGCTTCGTTTTTCGCGCCTTGCGGAATGATTTCACCTTTTAACTTATTACCGCCTTTGATTTTGAAAATGCTCATGCTCAGTGTTAGGATTGTCTGTTTGCAAAATTAGCCAATGATTATCAATAGTTCTCTACTGAATCATTGGCTAATTGAATATTAGTAAATATGATTACTGATCTCTTCTTCTGTTATTGTTATTATTGTTATTCCGGTTCTTGTTCTTGTTGAACGGACGTTTGCCCCCACGATGCGGACCATTGTTACGGTGACCCTGGTGACCACCACCTTCGCCCTGACCCATCTTACGTTTGTTATCGCCACGTTCGCCTTTGTAAAGCTGCTCGAACAAATTGTCTTCGCGAACTTTTTCAAGATCAAGCGAAAGCTTGCCTTGTGACATCGTACGGATATCGTTTACAATTACGGAATCGTCCAATGTTTCTTTGTTCCAATTGCCGTAGAACGTCTTCATCAACTTGCCCAGGTAGATCACAGCATCCTTTTGCTCCTGTTCGTTCTCAAGCTTTACAGCTTCTTTGATCAGGCGCTCAATGTTTTTACCGTAATGCTTAAAGCGGATGCTGCTTTGCGGATAGCCTAAGTGCTTTGGTTTTTTGAACAATGTTTCGCGATCCGGAACCGGGAATGGATTATTCAAATCCAGGTTGAAGTCTGCGATTACATATAAATCGTCCCACATGCGTTGGGGATTTTCCGGTGTTGCTTCTTTGACGCTGGGTGTAAGTTGTTTCATCAACTCCACTAACGTGTATGCAAGCTCGGTGCGTTTTTCTTTGTCAGGAATGCTGCGGATGTATTCTACCAGCTTCTGTACGTTACGGCCATACTCCTTTAATATAATATCAGGCCGTGCGGTATTGTATTCTCCAATCGTTTGATCTGCCATGTGTGTAGTGCGAGGCTGTAAATCGCCTCTATTCGTGTATTTTCAGTTTAGCAAAGCTAAGTAATAAGGTCTTTTCGCCAAAATCGTCAAATATTATTTTGGCTTTCTTATCCGGACCTGAGAAATCCATCTTTTCGACCTTGCCGAAGCCGAATTTAGGATGTTCTACTTTCATCCCTTCCTGTAGTAATGCATTATCGCTTGGCTTGAAATCAACCGGAGGTTTGTAAGAAGTTGTTTTAGGTCTTACTGGAGAAGATGCCATTGTCTTCTTGATGCCACTCACCAATGTTTTGGCATAGCCGCTGCTTATGGGAGATGATTCCATGCTTGAGAACTTGGTGCTCATCTTAATATAGCCCGGATCGATGTCGTCAATGAAACGGCTTTTCTCGCAATTCTTTAATCGACCGAATCGATAGCGTGTAACGGCATAGGTAAGGAATAATCTCTTCTGTGCGCGGGTAATCGCTACATAAAACAACCTGCGTTCTTCCTCCAGATCAGCGCGACTGCTTAACATCATTTGAGAAGGAAAAAGATCTTCTTCCAAGCCAACAATGTAAACGTATTTGAACTCAAGACCTTTCGCCATGTGAATGGTCATGAGTGTTACTTTATCCGGATCTTTATCCTTGTCTTCATCCTGACCGGTTACTAAAGAAACTTCCTGAAGAAACGCACCTAAGGATTTATCCTCTTTCTCGGGATCTTCAACGTATTCTTTTATCGCGTTCAGCAATTCCTGAACGTTCTCGTAGCGGCTTAGTCCTTCAACTGTTTTGTCTTCATATAACTCGCGCATCAGACCAGAGCCTTTTGCAATGTCGAACGCAGCATCGTAAGCATCTTTGCGCGTTGTTTCCAGGGCAAACCGTTTGATCATGGTTACGAACTCATCGATTGCTCCGGCTGAACGACCACCAACAAATGGCGAAGGGTTCTGTAAAATATCCCAGATCGATACGCCTTGATCGTTGGCGCCAAGAATAATCTTATCAACCGTTGAATCACCAATACCGCGTTTCGGCAGATTGATAATTCTTCTGAACGAGGCTTCATCCTGATGATTCAGCACGAAGCGCATATAGGCTAATAAGTCTTTGATCTCTTTGCGTTGATAGAAGGAGAGACCACCAATAATTTTGTACTTGATGTTCAGTCTGCGTAGGTTTTCTTCCATCGCCCGTGACTGACTGTTTGTTCTATATAAAATAACAAAGTCACTGAACTTCAACTGATGCTGCATCTTTTCTTCAAAGATGGAGGAGGCAACAAGCCGACCCTCTTCATTATCCGAAACGGCTTTGATTAATTCGATCTGATTGCCTTCTTCGTTTTCGGTCCAGACGTTCTTAGGAATCTGTGCTCGGTTACGTTTAATAACGGAGTTGGCAGCGTTTACAATATTTTGTGTTGAGCGATAATTTTGTTCAAGCTTGAATACATTCAACTCAGGATAATCTCTTTCAAAATTGAGAATGTTGGAAATGTCTGCTCCACGGAAACCATAAATACTTTGGGCATCATCGCCTACGATACAAATGTTTCTGTACTTGGAAGCAATTTTTCTAACAATGCTATACTGACATAAATTTGTATCCTGAAACTCATCAATCAATAAATACTTGAATTGATTTTGAAGTTCATTTAAAATGTCAAGATGCTCTTTTAAAAGCTTGTCTGTATTAAAGAGTAGATCATCAAAATCCATGGCACCAGCTTTAAAGCATCGCTGTGCGTAGGTTTTATAAATCCGGCCCATTTCTGGACGAAGATTGGAAGCATCATCGGCCATCAATTCGCCATTGGCCAGATAAGCTTCCCAACCGATCAATTGATTTTTAGCAGCTGAGATGCGGTTGTAAACCACATTTTGTTTGTATGCAGTTTCATCCAATCCCATTTCCTTAACAATGTTACGGATCAATGTTTTGGAGTCATCGGTATCGTAAATCGTAAAGTTTCTTGGGTAGCCAAGTCGTTCAGCTTTGTCACGACTTCTTAATAATCTAGCAAATACAGAGTGGAAAGTTCCCATCCAGATATTGCGCGCATCTGAACCGACAACTTTCTCGACACGCTCGCGCATTTCTTTAGCTGCCTTGTTGGTAAAGGTTAATGCCATGATGCTGAATGGGTCAACATCTTTTACTTTAATAAGATGGGCGATACGAAGAGTAAGTACCCTTGTTTTGCCTGATCCCGCACCGGCAATCAGCATGGTGGGCCCTTCTGTATTTACGACACCTTCGTACTGCGAAGGGTTCAACTGCTCTAAATAATCCATACGACCTTGCAAGGTAATTGATCCTTTCTATCCTTCATAAAATATTTCCAACTGCACATTATTGATCAGAATGTTGCATCCTTGCGCTTGTAAAAGTACTTTTGTTAAACCTATTCACAGTTGAGCCTTAACACATCGTTTGCATTTTTTAATTCTTTTCAGGATGATGGTTTTGTTACAACGGCTGCCGAACCTTGGTTTAAAGTAAAGGTTCAACTCATCCAGCAATATTTCGAATCTTTTATCACCAATGTTTCCGGAAAAGTAAATGACATCGTGTTCGTTGACTTGTATTCCGGTTCAGGACTTTATTCCATTGGTCATCAAAAGCAACTTTTTCCTTCGGCTGCGCTAGCCTCACTTCAGTACGATCTTCCGGTTTCAAAGTGGATTTTCTGCGAGCAATCTTCTGAAAATGCTAAAGCACTCAAGATCAGGGTGAACAAATATTTCCGCGGTAAAAACGTAGTAATCTTCGAATCCAAACCTGAACAGTTGATTGATAAGTTTCGTTCCTACATTCCGCAATCCAAAGGCGCATATAAAGTAGCTGTGTTTTGCCTGGTTGATCCGTTTTCGATTGATATTCCGTTCACGCTTATCGATAAGCTGAATGATTTTGGGTTCAGCTTTATGATCCCGTATACATTCAGTCTATCGGGCAGGTTGGATTATAAATTTTATCAAGGTGAGCAGCGTGAAAAGCTCAATAAATATCTTGGAGGATTCAGGGATATAGAAAAGTTGGAAGGTGTGAATAACAATCTTGAGTTCTATAAAAAATTAGTTCAAATTCAGCAGAACAATATGCTGATGCTTGGATTGAACACAACGGTATCAGTACATAAGCTGGATTCCGGATTAATGGAACTACCCATCTACTACACTGGATTTTATTCCCGGCAGCTATCGCCTAAAGTTATCAGTCAGGATATCCGGGAGCGGGCCATCACCCAATTCAGGTTATTTTAATTTGATGCAACCTTTTTCATAGTTTAAGGTCTGTATTGTGTAACCTCAACCCGATTTTGAAGTTACAGTCTTACTATCCTGTACTATATGATTAGAAATTATTTCAAAGTTGCGCTGCGTTCAATCTTTCGAAACAAGCTGACCGCAACCATTAACATTTTAGGGCTTGGGTTAGCTATGGCTGCTTCCGCGCTCATTTATCTTTTTGTAGTAGATGAGTTAAGCTATGATCAATATCACACCAAGGCTAATCGCACATATAGAATTACCCGAGATTTTCATAATCAGGACGGTGTTGTGGGTCTGGCGCTGGCAAACGTTGCTCCACCGATAGGTATGCTTCTTAAAAATGATTTCGGTGAAATCGATCACATGGCGCGTACTATTAACTACAACATGGTTATTAGTAAAGAAGAGGATGGAGAAATTAAAGCTATGAACAACGAAGAGTATTTGTTTGTTGCTGAACCTGAGATTCTTAAAATATTTGACGTTGAAACAGTAAACGGCAATGCAGAAAGCGCACTTCAACGCCCTTACACCGTAATGTTATCAGAGAAGACTGCTCAACGATATTTTAACAGTTTGGATGTAATTGGCAAACGCCTGAGAGGTAACAGCCGGTTTGATTTGGAAGTTACCGGTGTGTTCAAAGATTTTCCATTGCAATCGCATTGGCATCCTGAGTTTTTAATTTCATTCTCAACATTAGAAGATGATAAAATTTATGGACGCAAAGGACTTGAAACGAATTGGGGAAATAATTCTTTTGGAACCTACATCGTTTTACAAGAGGGAACGGATCCTAAAAAGTTTGAAGCCGGTCTTCCGGCATTTATCGATAAACATTTTGGTCCTTTCGCCAAAGCTAATTGGGGAGTACCGGCTGATTGGGTTGCTTCAAAATCAACAACGCTTCATGTTGGTAAACTTACTGACATACACTTAGCCTCGCATCGAGATGATGAGCTTGAACCTGGAGGAACAACGAGCAGCGTATATGTTTTGGGAGCGATCGGATGTGTGATCATAATCATTGCAGGATTTAATTTTATTAACCTCTCGACTGCGCAAGCTACAAAACGTGCAAAAGAAGTAGGCTTACGAAAAGTTGTAGGCGCTTTCCGGAATCAGCTTATTGTTCAATACCTCGGTGAGTCAGTTCTTATTGCTTTGTTCGCGTTAGTGCTAGGCAGCTTACTGGCAGTTGCAGGCTTACAGTGGATCAATGAGTTTACGGGAAAACAGCTTGACGTATTACAATTACCGTTGATTGGAGGTGCCTTCGCACTGGCTATTGTTATTGGAATTTTGGCGGGCATTTATCCTGCGCTTGTAATTTCAGGATTCAAACCTGCGCTTACGTTAAAAACCCAAAGCAGTACATCACAAGGCCGGGGCCTGATTAGAAAAGTATTAGTTGTATCTCAATTTGCAGTTTCTATTGTGTTGATCATAGCAACAATTATCACGTTTCAACAGCTTGATTATTTGAACAGCCGTGATTTGGGTTATACGAAAGATCTTATTGTAACCATGCCGTACTATCGTCAACTAGAGAAAAATTACGAATCATTCTATAATGACCTTGAAGGCGCAACCGTTATTGAAAACCTTACTCGCTCATCCCGCGCGCCTACAGGCAGGTTATTGGATTCATACGGAGGAGCGAAGATTTTGAAAGGCGATAGTTTGATTGATGCAGACGTAGATCTTAAGACAATTTCTATCGATGAAGATTTCTTCGATACATATAATATTGGGATGGCAGCCGGCCGTAATTTTTCAAAAAGCATCCGTTCGGATGACTCGCTTGCCTTTATTATTAATGAAGCAGGCGCCAAAAAACTTGGCTGGACAAATCTTAATAAACAGATTGATCGTCAATTTGAATATGCCGGAGTAAATGGAAAGCTCATTGGAATAGTTAAAGATTTCCATTTCGAATCACTCCATCAAAAGATAACTCCGATGATATTTTTGTTTAGCCGGGAGAATTTTAATACAGTTTCGGTAAAAATATCAGGTAATAATATGCAGGAAGGATTGCAGTTGCTGGAAACAAAATGGAGAAGCTTTATACCGGACCGGCCCTTTGAATTTTCTTTCCTTACGGATAAGTATGCACGACTTTATGATGCCGAGCTTAAGCAAAACCAGTTGCTGACATCCTTTGCCGGGCTGGCGATATTTATCGCGTGCCTTGGATTGTTTGGATTAGCTACGTTTAACACGATGCAGCGTATTAAAGAAATTGGCATTCGTAAAGTATTGGGAGCTTCGGTGCCGGGTATTTTAACGTTGCTTTCCAGAGAGATCGTTATCCTGATTGTGATTGCTAATTTCGTAGCCTGGCCTGTGGCCTGGTACATGATGAACCAATGGCTTTCATCGTTTGCTTATCATATAGACATGAATGTGCTTATTTATATAGCAGCGGCCGGTATTGCAGTCATCATTGCTTTGTTAACGGTGAGTATGCAAACCCTAAAAGCGGCCCGGGCGAATCCTGCTAAAACATTGCGATATGAGTAGAAGTCCGGTGCTTCATTGAAAATGCATAAAGCCTGGAAGATTTAGTAACTTTGCAGGGTTACTAACCAAAAAGTATTCAGGTGCTGCAAATAGGGGAGATATTGATTTCAGACGATGTAATTGAGAAGGAATTTGTCTGTAATCTCGATAAATGTAAAGGTGCATGTTGCGTGGAAGGCGACTATGGCGCTCCGCTGGATGAGGATGAACTGCAGATCCTGAAAGATATTTATCCTGAAGTAAAACCGTATCTGTCGGAGGCAGGGATCAAAGCTATTGAAAAACAAGGCACGCATGTGCTGGATGAAGATGGCGACCTTTCAACCCCCACTATTAAAGGCAGGGAATGTGCGTATGCCATCTATGACGATAAGAATGTTTTGAAATGCGGGATTGAGCAAGCTTACCTCGATGGTAAAATTGGCTGGAAGAAACCAATCTCGTGTCATTTATATCCCATCCGCATCACCAAAAAGAAACACTTTGAAGCGCTGAACTATCATAAATGGAGCATTTGTTCACCCGCCTGCGCACTTGGACAAGAATTAAAAGTTCCGGTATATAAGTTTTTGAAAGATCCTCTAATCCGTAAATACGGTGAAGCTTGGTACCATGAACTTGAACTCGTAATTGAAGCTTACGAGAAAGAACGGAAAAAATAATTCGATCAGAAGAAACCTTAACGAAAGCTGAGTGTCATTTTAACAAAGTCTTTCTCCAATTATCCCAGGCTCCGGTTGACCACAACGCCCAGAAAATTAAAATGGGTTGAAAGAGAAGGCGAAGACCACGGGAAAGATCAGTGTTAAGTCCAAAGGCATCAACACTGTTTACAAACTGCGAAATATTTCCGGGAAACACGAGCACGAAAAATATGGCAACCACATAGCCGACTATAATTCGTTGCTTTTTTAGAAAGATTAAGGATAATCCAAGGAGAACCTCTACAATTCCTGATAAGATAACAGTGAGATCTTTACTGACGGGAACCCAATCTGGCACTTGTGCCTGAAACTCACCTCTGAGAAAAGTAAGATGACTTATACCGGCCCCTAACAGGAAAGCGCCAAGTATTAACCGCGAAATGTTTTGAGCTGTAGTTTGAGTAGCCATGACAGTTAAGAGATTAAGTTTACTGTCATGGCTTAAAGATTATTTCAGGTCTGAGAAATCGAAATCAGTCTCCAGAAATTTAGTGGTGAACTTGCCTGAACGGAAGATGGCATTGTCCATCAATTTGATGTGGAAAGGAATAGTTGTCTTTACACCTTCGATCACGAATTCCTGTAACGCACGTTTCATTCTTGTAATAACTTCTTCGCGTGATTGTCCGCTTACAATAAGCTTGGCAATCATTGAATCGTAGTTAGGAGGGATTGTGTAACCCGCATATACATGGCTATCGATACGAACACCGTGTCCGCCTGGCATGTGAAGATTAGTAATCTTACCCGGAGAAGGACGGAAGCCATTCGCAGGATCTTCTGCGTTGATGCGGCATTCCATCGAGAATAAGTTAGGGAAGTAGTTCTTTCCGGAGATCGGTACACCGGCCGCAACCTTAATCTGCTCTTTGATCAAATCGTAATCGGTAACTTCTTCGGTAATCGGATGCTCTACTTGTATCCGTGTGTTCATTTCCATGAAATAGAAATCACCATGCTTGTCTACCAGGAACTCAATTGTTCCAACTCCTTCATAGTTAATAGCCATCGCACCTTTGATGGCAGCAGCGCCCATTTTCTCACGAAGTTCTTGCGTTACAACAGGAGATGGAGTTTCTTCCACCAGTTTCTGGTGTCTGCGCTGGATGGAGCAATCACGTTCTGATAAGTGGCAAGCTTTACCATATTGATCACCGACCAGTTGAATTTCAATGTGACGCGGCTCTTCAACAAATTTTTCAAGGTATAGACCATCGTTACCAAATGCAGCAGCGGATTCACGCTTAGCATCATCCCAGGCTTTTTTGAATTCGCCTTCATTGTTAATGATGCGCATTCCTTTACCGCCACCACCAGCAGTTGCCTTCACGATAACCGGGTATTTAATTTCTTTCGCCAGTTTCATGCCTTGCTCAATAGAATCAAGCAAACCGTCTGATCCAGGGATTACCGGAACGCCTGCTTTCTTCATGGTATCTTTTGCCGTGGCTTTGTCGCCCATGGCATTGATCATGGCAGGAGAGGGCCCAATGAATTTTATTCCGTACTCGTGACAGATTGCAGAAAACTCTGCACGTTCTGACAAGAATCCATAACCCGGATGAATTGCATCTGCACCGGTAATCTCAGCGGCCGAAATAATCCGTGGAATGTTCAGGTATGAATCTTTGCTTGGCGCATCACCGATACAAACAGCTTCATCTGCAAAACGAACGTGTAAACTTTCGCGATCAGCAGTTGAATAAACAGCAACTGTCTTAATTCCCATCTCGCGACACGTACGGATAATTCTGAGTGCAATTTCTCCGCGGTTAGCGATTAATATCTTCTTAAACATAGGTCGTTATCAGTTATTAGTTAAAAGTTAATAGTGGTGTTAGTGTTCGTTAACAGTGGAAACTGATAACGGTTAACTAATAACTATTAACTAATCAGGCTCTACAACAAACAACACTTGATCGTATTCAACGGGTGATGAATTCTCAACCATCACTTTCACGATTGTACCCGAAACTTCGGATTCAATTTCATTGAACAACTTCATAGCTTCAATGATACAAACCGTTTGTCCTTTGGAAACTTTATCACCCACCGAAACAAACGGAGCTGATTCCGGATTTGACGTGCGATAAAACGTACCGATCATTGGTGATTTTATATCTGCTGTCTTTTTGCCAGCTGCTACCGGAGTTTCTGCAACTGTTTTTGCTACCGGCTGCGTTGTTACTTGCGGAGCAGAGGACTGAACCGGAGCTGATACAGATTGCACCGGGCTTGATTTAAATACTTTCTGATCCGGCTCACGCTTCACATGAAGCTTAAGCTCTTTGGTTTCAACATTAACCTCATTCAATCCGGTTTTGGAAATGAACTCAATAAGGTCTCTGATCTCGGTCGTTTTCATATCGGATGAGTTGGTTTTTGATTCTGATTTAGTGCTGCGTGTCTTGGCCATAGTCAGTTTATTTTACACGTTCAATATAAGCGCCATTGCTGGTGTCAATTTTAATCTTGTCGCCTGTGTTTACAAACAACGGAACTTTTACTTCTACTCCGTTTTCCAACGTAGCTGCTTTCAAAGTACGCGTTGCAGTATCACCAGCAAGTCCTGGTTCAGTGTACTGAATTTCCATAACCACGTGTGCAGGAGGTTCAGCGGTGATAGGTTCTTTACCGTCTTCAAAAGCAATTAATAATGTTACACCTTCTTTCAGGTAAGGAAGTGAATCACCCAACAAGTCCTTATCCAAATAGATTTGCTCGAAGGTTTCATTGTCCATGCACACCAGGCTATCACCATCCACATAGATGAAATTATATTCTTTTGTTTCAACACGAAGGATCTCTGCAGAATCTCCGGGACGAAAACGGTTCTCAACAATACGGCCGTTCTTCACGTTGCGCATTTTGATTTGATAAAACGCGCGAAGGTTACCCGGTGTGCGGTGCTGAAGTTCTTCAACTTTCATTACCTCACCGTTATACCGCATGTAATTTCCTTTGCTTAAGTCAGAGATGGATGCCATAAAATTTAAAACGCCTTTAATTTATAAAAGAAAATGAAAATGTGATCTTGAAATCGGTTTAGTTGGAATTATACGCCCATTTGAGGTAAATCGACCCCCACGTAAAGCCTCCGCCAAAAGCAGCAAATATTAAATTGTCGCCTTTCTTAAGTTGCTTTTCGTAATCCCACAATAATAAAGGAAGCGTGCCCGCTGTTGTGTTGCCGTACTTGGCGATGTTCATCATCACTTTGTCTTCCGTAAGGCCCATACGATTCGCAGTCGCATCAATAATGCGTTTGTTTGCCTGGTGAGCAACAAGCCAGGTTATATCATCACCGGTTAAGTGATTGCGTTGCATAATTTCTGCTGACACATCAGCCATGTTCGTAACAGCAAACTTGAATACTGTTGCGCCTTCCTGTTGCGCATAATGAAGATTTGCTTCTACTGATGCTTGTGTTGCGGGGATGCGGCTTCCGCCTGCAGGCATTCTCAAAAATTGTGCACCCGATCCATCACTTTTTAATATGGAATCCAGTACACCAACTTCTTCAGTTGTTGGTTCAAGTAACACAGCTCCGCAACCATCACCAAAGATGATACACGTTGCGCGATCTTTATAGTTAACAATGGATGACATTTTATCACCACCCACAACAATTACTTTTCTATGCGTACCTGATTCTATAAACTTAGATCCGGTTGTTAAGGCAAATAAAAATCCTGAACACGCAGCGGAAATATCAAAGCTGAAGGAGTTTGTTGCGCCAATCATATCCGCTACCAAATTGGCTGTAGAAGGGAAGGGCATATCCGGTGTTACCGTAGCAACAATGATCAGGTCAATCTCTTTCGGATCGGTTTTAGTTTTTTTGAGAAGCTCTTTCACAGCTTCAGCAGCCATGTGTGAAGTGCCTTTGCCTTCGCCTTTTAAGATCCTTCTTTCTTTGATACCAGTCCGGGTGGTTATCCACTCATCGTTGGTCTCAACCATGGTTTCCAGTTCCTGATTGGTTAGAATGTAGTCGGGAACATAACCACCTACACCTGTAATTGCTGCCCGGATTTTACTCATATCCTGTTTTTACACTGATGCGATTTACCGTTTTCGTAAACCTATAAAAAGCAAAAAGCCCGATTTTACAATCGAGCGCTTTAAGTTATTGATTATCTGTACGATACAGACTATTTCTTATCGCTGACCCGGCTTTAAGCTGCTTGCGCATGTTGTGGCCGGTAATCAGGGTAAGAAACTGCATGTCTTACGCTAACACTTCTTTTTCCATTACCACACGGCCGTTGTAATACAGCTTGCCTTCTACCCAGAAAGCGCGGTGTGGCAGGTGGTGCTCACCCGTTGTTGGACACACAGCCATTGTTTTTGCAGTAGCTTTGTAGTGTGTTCTTCTTTTATCTCTGCGGGTCTTCGAGGTTTTTCTTTTTGGATTCGGCATAACTCAACTATTAATTTTTATTCAACTTCTTTAACATTTCCCAACGAGGATCAATCTCGTCTTCTTTCTTTTCTTCGTCCGGATCGGAAGAGTAAATAATCCCTTCTTCATCCGATTCGTCTTGGTATCGTGGGTGCAGTTTTTTCATCGGTACCGCCAAGGCGATAAACTCGTAGATGTACTGACCAACTTCCAGAATTTCAGTTCCGTGCTGGATCATGATCACATCCTCGCTGACTTCCATATCCTGGTCGCCATATTTGAAAATGATCTTGCGTTTAACATCAATCGGATAATCAAATTCATCCAGACTGCGATCACACACCAGCTTCACCGAACCCACTAATTTAAATTCAGTTTCCAGGAAAGTTTCGCGCTTATCGAGCGTCACGTCAACCGTGAATTTTCCTTCGGAAACCAGTCCTTTATCATATTTCCCGAAAAACTCATTCCCAAATTCATAGTGAAATTGGTGAATGGCGAAGCTCAGGCCTGAAATATTAATTCGAAACGACTCCATACAACCCCATCCGGGCATTAAAAATGGTCGGCAAATGTATGAAAAATATCAGAAATTGAAAAGATTGACCAGATTTTGCGGTCTGAAAATCAAGGTTTTTAAAGGTATTCGGTAAGGGCGGCCTGTTTGAGTTCTTCACGGCTTTTTAGCTCGAAATTCTCTACAAAATAGTCGATTATGCCTTTTTTGAAGCCCAGTTTAATGGCTACGTTCCTACAGAAAGTAAGCTCGCTGTCAAAAATCTTCTGATCGGCCAACATCAGCTCAATACTGGTCAATAAATAATCCAGCTTTTGTTCCGGTGATAATGCCCCCAGCGAACCAATTGGCTCAGGATTTTTAATGAGCTGATTTACATCCTCTTCCGAGAAGTTACGGTCTTTCGCAATCCGATAAATCAGCTCACGCTCACTCTTGGCAAAGTGTTTATCAGATTCTGCCAGTTGAATAAGAAGGTTGAGCTTTTTACGTGTTACGATGTCCATTGCGAGTCAAACTAAAAACAAATATACGCATCCATTCGGCTTGCATACTACTTTTTACGGCCTAAAGGCGAATTGAAACAATTAACCCAGGTTATTTTTCTGTAGACGGCTCGGTACGGTTTTTTAAAATGTTAAGCGCTGTATAGATGGCTTGGCGCATTGATTTTTCATCTGCCTGATTCTTACCAGCTATCGCATAAGCAGTTCCATGATCGGGTGATGTACGAACAACCGGAAGTCCAGCTGTGTAGTTCACACCTGAATCAAACGCGATAGTTTTAAAAGGAGCAAGCCCCTGATCGTGATACATGGCAAGAATGCCGTCATATTTAAGATATCCTCCGGCAGCAAAAAATCCATCAGCCGGCAATGGACCGTTAACAACTTTACCCTGATTTTTAAGATCGTTGATTAAGGGTTTTAAAATCTTTTCATCCTCTTCACCAATCAATCCATTGTCACCAGCATGTGGGTTTAATCCCAGGATGGCAATTTTAGGTTTTACAATTCCGAAGTCTTTTTTAAGGGATGATTCTAATGCTTTATACTTTGCTTCAACGCGTTCGCGTGTAATTAATGACGCAACCTGACTGATCGCAACATGCTCGGTAACTAATCCAACGCGTAATGTGTCGCTTGTTAATAACATCAGGTGATCTTTTGTGCTGAAGAACTCGGCTAAAAATTCGGTGTGACCTCTGAACGGAAACTCATCGCTATGAATTGTACTTTTATCAATAGGACCTGTTACCAATGCGTCAAGCAAACCATCTTTTAAATCAGTTGCGGCTTGTTGTAAGGCTTGAAGTGCTGCCCGACCTGATTCCTTTGATGCTTTGCCAGGATTTGCTTCCAGGTTCTCATCCCAAACACTTACCACATTAATCTGTTTCGGAGTATACTGACCGCGGTTCCGAACCTGGTTGTAACTAAACTCTTCAATGTTGAGCTGCTTTTTATAGAAGGATAAAACTTTACCTGACCCGTAGATAACTGGCGTAATCATGCTTAGTATCCGGTTATCGCAAAGTGATTTAATGACTACCTCAGGGCCAACACCATTAATATCACCTAGCGTAATGCCAATTCTGGGTTTATCGAATTTAGGAGGTTGATTCATGCTCATTTACATTGATGAGTACAATTTTACGGAATTTGTCGGCTTTAAAAATTTTGTCGAGTACTTTCGTGGCTTACGAAAGCAAATCATTGGTACGCGCAAAGAAATTTTTAGGGCAGCATTTCCTCAACGATCAGGGCATTGCGAAACAAATTGTTGATTCTCTGGTGAATGAGGGGAATGGGAACGTGCTGGAGATTGGTCCGGGTACCGGTGTGCTAACCAAATTTCTTGTTCAAGATAAAACCATCAGCTTAAAGGTTATTGAGATCGATTGGGATTCTGTAGCACATTTGAAAAAGCATTACCCATCGCTGAGTATTATTGAAGGTGACTTTCTTAAACTGAACCTTCAGGAAATTTTTGGAAGCAGTTTTTCCATCATTGGAAATTTTCCGTACAACATCTCATCACAAATATTCTTTAAAGTACTTGAGCAGCGTAACATGGTTGACCAAGTTGTGTGTATGTTGCAGAAAGAAGTGGCAGAGCGCATTGCAGAGCCTCCGGGAACAAAAACGTATGGTATCTTAAGTGTTTTGCTTCAGGCATTTTATGACATTGAATATCTCTTCAAGGTTTCACCAACTGTTTTTATTCCGCCACCTAAAGTGATGTCGGCCGTGATCAGACTTAAGCGTAACAAGCGCGAGAAACTTGAGTGTGATGAAGCGATGTTCTTCAAGGTTGTGAAGCAAGGATTTAATAATCGGAGGAAAACTTTGCGTAACGCATTAAAAAGTCTGAATTTAGCACCCGAATTTTCATCTCTTCCGATATTCGAACAGCGAGCTGAACGCTTATCGGTTGATGAGTTTGTATACATCACTCAATTACTGGAAAAGAGTCGTGGAGGAACTGATACAGTTTGAGCTATCCAAAGAGTTTGTTGAGCGTTTTCAACGAGCACTGGATGAGCGCGACCAAAAATTCATACTCCAATCGCTGGAGGATGTAAATCCGGCTGATATTTCAGCCTTGCTTTATGAGTTCAATTCAGAGGAGTCCAAGTATGTTATGGACTTGCTGCCTCTTGAAGCCCAGGCAGAGATTGTCAACGATCTGGATGCAACTACACGGGTTAATTTTTTAAAAATTTACGAACCTGCCGAAATCACCACGTTAATCAATTTGCTTAACTCTGATGATGCTGCTGATATTCTGAATGAGCAACCCATTAAGCTCCGGGAAGAAATCCTGCATGCGCTGGAGCCTGAGCTTCGCGCGCAAGTAATTGATCTTCTGCGCTACGAAGAAAATGTAGCCGGAGGGTTGATGGCCAAAGAGCTTATCAAAGTTCGTAATCACTGGACAGTGGTTCAATGCATTGATGAGATTCGTAAGCAAGCTGAGAACGTTGATAAATTCTACGCGGTTTATGTAGTGGACGATCGCGACAAGCTTTTGGGCAGAGTTTCGTTGAAAGATCTTGTGCTTTCCGATGCCCGCAAAGTTGTCTCTGATATTATTGAAGAAGAAGAGATCGTTTCCGTTGAAACTTATTTGGACGATACTGAAGTGGCCGACATCATGCGGAAGTATGATTTGGAATCTGTTCCCGTTGTAAATGTGCAAGGTCAGTTAGTTGGAAGGATTACGATCGATGACGTGGTAGATGTGATCACTGAGCAAGCTGAAGAAGATCGTCAGTTGATGTCTGGTATCTCGGAAGATGTTGAGGAAGATGATAGCGTTTGGAAAAATACCCGAGCGCGTTTACCGTGGCTTCTCATCGGTATTTTCGGTGGACTTCTGAATGCAAAATTCATGGGCTTGTTTGAAATGGAGCTTAACCAGGTGGCGGCAATAGCTTTTTTTATTCCGCTTATTCAGGCAACCGGTGGAAATGTGGGTATTCAATCTTCATCTTTAATTGTGCAAAGTCTGGCAAACCCGGGATTTGTAGAAGAAGGGCTTTGGAAACGTCTCTCAAAAGTTTTCCTTGTTGCATTGCTCAATGGAGTTTTTCTATCTGTAATCGTTTTGGGTACAAATCTTTTAATATTTGATCAGCAGGTTTTATCCTTTGTAGTTGCTATTGCACTTTTTAGTGTTGTTGTATTTGCATCTTTTATTGGAACCGTAACGCCTTTGATTTTAAACCGTTTCGGATTTAACCCGGCACTTGCTTCGGGCCCGTTCATTACTACTACTAATGACCTTTTGGGTTTAACAATCTACTTCCTCACGGTTCATTTACTCATGTAGGTTAATGTAAGATTTTGAACCTTCATTCAGCTTGTTGGTAATCCTGAATCTATAGCTAGTGATTTGATAATCAGATTAAACGCCTGTACGGCAGTTAATGCGCGTAAATTCAGATTGTTTAAATGAGTAGTTTTTGATGTATGTTTATTCGATTAGATTTTCCGCATGAAATTGATCTTCATATCAAAAATCCTTTAGATTTGGGTTAGCGGGATAAACGCTCCCCGGTACTAATTATTGTCGCAAAAGCTTATGGCTTTTTTTAAGAAGAGAATGGTGAAATTGAGAGAGGCCTTCAATAATATTATTGAAAAGCCGCTGCTTACATCAACACTCGTTCTTATCGTTGTGGCTGTTGTTGTCATCGGGCTTAGCCTTCAATACTACATCAAAGACTTTGATAACTTCATGCCTCAGATCCTGGCTGAAGCACATGGAATGATCTTCGATATCGCGGTGATCGGTATCCTCATTTTCTGGTTGAACCAGAATGGAGAGATCCGGCAACGCATCCGAACCTATCGCGATGAAATTGATGACTTTCGTTTATGGGAATCAGAAGAAGCGGCATTCCGTACTGTGGGTAATATCAAAAGGCTCAATCGTCATAGAATATATGAGATTAACTTGGTGAATTGTTTTCTGGCGCGAACAAACCTTAACTATGCTAACCTGAGAGGTTCAAACCTTAACTCGGCTAACATGTCTCAGTCTTCGCTGATTGAAGCTAACCTCGAGAATACAAGACTTAATCAAACCAATCTCGAAAACTCAAATCTCAATCAGATAAATTTGAAAGCTGCTTACGCAAGCGGGGCAAACTTTAAAGATGCTTTCCTGATCAAAGCACAGTTTGATGGTGCTTTTCTCATTAAGGCGAATTTTAATAACGCGTACCTCATGGAGGCCAGTCTACAGAACTGTTATTTAATGGGAGCAGATTTTGAAAATGCGAGCTTATATAAAGCAGATCTACGGGGAGCAAAAGGACTTACAGTTGAGCAGCTTGCTAAAGCTAAAACATTATACCTGGCCAAGTTTGACGATGAGATACTGGAGCAGATTAAAACCAGTATTCCTGAACTGGTTGGCTCATAATGATCTGATTTGTACGGGTAATTTAAACCATTAACTTTGTGTCATCGAAACAACGGTCTCATCTCCGAGGCCGTTGTTTTATTTTTAAAGGTTGACCGAAAAGATTGAGTATATGAGTAAGAAGATTTCTTATTACACGAAAGAAGGACTTGAGAGGATTAAGACTGAGCTATCTACATTAAAGTCAAAAGGCCGTTCTGATATCGCCAAGCAAATCGCGGAAGCGCGTGATAAAGGCGACTTAAGTGAGAATGCTGAATATGATGCTGCAAAAGATGCACAAGGTCACCTCGAAGCAAAGATTGCTCAACTTGAAGATCTCGTTGCGAATGCCCGTTTATTGGATGAAGCAAATGTGGATACATCAAAGGTTTCCATCTTGTCTAAAGTAACTATTAAGAATAAGAAGAACGGTGCTTCCGTAACCTACATGCTTGTGTCTGAAGAAGAAGCTGATCTTAAAGCAGGAAAGATATCCACTATGTCACCGATCGGTAAAGGATTGCTGGGTAAAGTGAAAGGCGATACGGCAACGATTAAAACACCTGCCGGAGAAATGGAGTTTGAAGTCATAAGCATCGGAGTTTAATATGGCTTCCATTTTCACACGTATTATTAATCGCGAAATTCCAGGGCATATTGTTGCTGAGAACGATAAGTACATTGCATTTCTGGATGTGATGCCGTTGGTGCATGGTCATGTATTGGTTGTGCCTAAACAGGAAGTCGATTACATTTTTGATCTGGACGATACAACGCTTGCAGGCTTGTCCACATTTGCCAAAAAAGTAGCGGTAGCGATTAAGAAAGCAGTACCCTGTAAACGAATAGGTATTGCTGTTATCGGATTAGAGGTTCCGCACACACACGTTCACCTTGTTCCCATGAATTCGGTAGGGGATATCAACTTCACACAGCCAAAGCTTAAGCCTTCCACAGAGGAGCTTACAACCATTGCTGATAAAATCAGAAAATCTTTCTGACTAATCGTCAATAAAATCGATGTCAATATTAAGAGGATAACGCATCAGGTAATCGAGCGCCTCTTTTACGGTAAGCTCTTCAAACAATACTTTGTATAATGTAGCGGTGATCGGTGCCCGAACTTTATAAAAGTCAGCGCACTTTTTCATAATGCGTACAGTGTTCACACCTTCGGCCACTTCATCCATACTGTCAAATACTTCCTGCGGCTTCATGCCTTGCGCGAGCCTATAGCCAACCTGGAAATTTCGGCTTAATGGGCTGTTACACGTAGCCACTAAATCACCAATACCGGCAACACCTAAAAACGCTTTTGTTTTACCACCTAATGCCCTGCCTAAGTGAATAATCTCTACAACGCCCCGGCTAATCAGTAAGCCACGTGCATTCTCTCCGTAGCCCATTCCATTTAATGCTCCCGCGGCAATCGCGATAATGTTTTTAAGAACTCCAGCCAGCTCAACACCGATCAATTCATTGTTTCCATAAACCTGGAAACGATCGTTACGCAATAACCTTTTGCCAATGCTGATCACTTCATTAAACGGACTGGCAATAACTGTAGCGGCTGGATGCCGAGCAGATAGTTCTTTTGATAGATTAGGTCCAGCTAAACAACCTACACGAACAACAACACTTTCTTCCCGAATTACCTCACTGATGGTTTTTACATGTGTGCGGTTGAGCTTGGCTACATTTTCTAATGTTTGACCTTTAGGAAGTGTAAGGTCAAGACCTTTTGCTCCGTGAATTAAAACATGATAGGGGTGAAGGTGAGGTGAAAGCTTTTTCATCATCGCACGGAAATGTGCAGAAGGAACAATCGGAAAGATTACATCGCATTGACGTGCGAGATGCCCCAGGTCATTTATGGGAGTAATATTTTTATTGACTTTGTGGCCGCGAATCTCCCGTGTTTTGAGAATAGCATCCACCTGGTTTTCATCACGCACATAAAGCAATACCAAACGATGCTTCGCCAGTAGGTTTGCTACGGTGATACCAAAATTACCTGACCCGATTACGCCAACCGGGGGAAGGTCAGATAAGCTTTTCGAGGTCATAGCCTGTTAACCGGTTATGATAAAAGTAAAGTGTGTTCAGATCTTTGGTGATGATGTTGCCGTTCTTGTCCATCAACAGCGGACGCTTTAGGTGAAAATTACCCACGTTTTCAAGTCCATGCTTGATAACCAAATCAATTTTACCTTTTAAGTGTGTAGCATGATTTGCTTTTCCTTCTTTTTTAAGTCTGTAAATCTCTTTTCGCACACGCTTACAGGTCTTTCTGAATTCTGCATAGTTCAACGAAAGCTCTTCTTCTGGTAACCGAAGCAGACCAAAGAGATCAAGTTTGGGATGCTGCTTCTGCCACATCTCAAAAGCAACAAAGGCTACAAGATGACTTGCAAAGGTTCTGTGTATTTTATGATACTCAGCTACAATGCGTTGACTGAGCATCCGGGTGTACTCATCTTCACGCTGCTTATCAATTGTAATCTGGCCGTTGGAAATGAAATAATCTCGGGTATCAATAATCCGCCCTTGAGCATCCAAGCTGTTGCCTTCTTCATCTACATAGTTCCCCATGATGTCGAGTCCGCGGCCAATAGATACTGAAATATTTGATCCTTTTGTAAAAAACTTAAAGAGGAACTGAATCAATTGAAGACTTCCATATTTATCTTCTTCCGGCAGATATCGATCCTGACCTTTTACCGATAAGTAATCGTCAATTAATTCTGGTGCTTCCAGTACGAAATGATAATTAAGTGTTACCGGAACAACAAAGATTTTTCTTGGCTCTTCTCCGGCAGGAGTTTTTAAATAAATATTTCGTTGAGCTTCAGTTGCGGTGGAAAGCAATCCAAGCTTAAGCATTTTTTCAATTGTACCTGAACGGGAACGCGTACCTCCGGGAAAGAACAGACTATGTGCGCCTTTTTCAATGGCCAATCCTGAATACATTTTTAATGTTTCGAGGTAGGGCAGGTTTTTCTTTCTGCGATCAACTTTGAAAGCACCAAGACTGTTCATGAAGTAAGCAATGATCTTAATATTGAACAAGTTCAACCCGGCTCCATAAATAAAAGCGGGTAATCCAAGTGCATGAATGACCCAACCAATCAAAATAGAATCAAGGTTGCTTGCATGCGTGGGCACCATAACAATGGTTCCCTTCTTAGCGAGGCTTCGAAGCTGCCTTACCTTACCAACAATCTGGATCTTATCACGAAGGGTGTACTGATTTCTGAAAATCGCACCGAATTTTTTTACACGGGTGGCATTGAGCAACCGCGCAAACCAGAATTGGATTATCTCACGGGCAAACCGGTAGGAGCTAGGCTTAAAGTTTCCGGCAATCTCTCCGGCATACCGATGAACAATTCGTTTTAAGATTTCCTCTTCCTTACGATCGGTAGAATCATCATCCAAAGGTTTGGATGTAACGTCAATGAGATCTTCTTTTATTTTTGCCCAGAATTTCGGTTCATCCTGTGGGTCCACACGCCAGCGGTTGCGCTTCATGCGCTGTTGCTCCCGGTACACAGTGGCTTCCAACTCGTCCACAAGCTGCTTTCGGGTAGGGCGCATTTCTTTAATACGCCTGAAAGCATGCTCCGCTACCTCTTCTATGAACTCTTTACGGTTCTTACTGAGTTGATAGACAGGCCAATCCGGAATTTTATCAAGTATGGGCTTGTAACGCTTATTCTTATTCTTTTTTTCGATTACTTCCACGGCTACAAAATACTATAATTCTGCGTTAGGTGCAGAAATGATTGATTTTCAAAGATTCTCAAAAGGCTTGCGCAAAGATTGATCCATTGCATGAAAACGGGTCATCGCCTCCTGTATGAATTCCTCGTTTACGATTACCGAAAGATCTTTTTCGGAAGAAAGATCAAACTGATCAATTTTAAAAGTTTGCTCCAGATAATCCTTTTCCAGCTTAATAATGTACCGGTTGTTCCAATGAAACAAGGTTATCCTGCAATTTGGGTGAGGTATTTCTCCTATAATTCGCATATGGGCGCGAAAGGTATTAAATCTGGGCTTAAACTTATTAGAACAGACTAAAAAGCTATTTTTTACGTTACTTTGATTGGATTTTCAGGGTTCGTGAATGAACTCTATATTGTAAGCCGATACACTGCGAGTATGATCAAAAATTTTACCAAGGCGAATGGATTGAGGTGGCTGATAAGCTTTGTGCTCTCCTTAATGACGATAACGTGGGCCAATGCCTCACACCTTCGGGCTGGACAAATTACTGTAGTTCGTAGTGCCTGTAATACCCGCCTTGTATTCATTACAATCACTGTATATACAAATACTGGGTCTGATGTGAAATTTGGAGAAGATGGTGTTCTTTCTTTTGGTGATAACACCCCTTCGCTGGTTATTGAAGCAATTGATAGTGACCCACAGCCACAACTAGGTCCATTTATTGGCATTGCTAGCAAGACGGTCGCCCATACATATTCCGGTAACGGAAATTACCTGATCAGTTACGTTGAGCCCAATCGTAATGGAGGTGTACTTAATATGTTTGACTCCTTTAATACAACATTCTATCTGGAGACATATTTTTCCCTTGCAACAGGAGGTTGTAATAATAGCCCTCAACTTAAAATTCCACCGATCGATCAGGCTTGCGCGGGTGTAGCATTTTTCCATAATCCAGGAGCGTATGACATAAATCCACAGGGACCGGCAGACAGTCTTTCCTATGAGCTCGTGGTTCCTTATAAAGACAGAGGTGCTCCGGTAGATGGTTATATAAGACCTGAGAATCCACGGTTCAGTGATCATAATGAATCAGGTGGTGCGCCAACATTTACCATTAATGCAGTTGATGGAACGTTGATTTGGGATACTCCGGATTTGCCAGGTGAATATAACGTAGCATTTCATGTTAATGAGTGGCGGAAGATTAACGGAATATGGACGAAAATTGGTTATGTAAGAAGAGATATGCAAATCATTGTTAACGGAGAATGCGAAAATGAAAGACCTATTCTTATCGTACCCAATGATACCTGTGTTGTAGCCGAATCTAATATTCATAAATTTATTCGAGGTGAAGATCGTGACTTACCTCCGGACGATATCAAGATTCAGGCCTATTCACAAATTTTCGAATTTTCGATAGCAAACTCACGTGCAACGCGCACGCCTGTATTACGGGATGGTGATAATATTGATTTCAAACCCTCACCAGATTCAATTGAGTTTAATTGGAATACAATATGTAATCACATTAAAGGGCAGGCATACGATGTTGTTTTCAAGGTTACCGATAATCCGGATAAAGGCCCTAACCTGGCAACTTTTGAAACCTGGAAAATAACCGTTGCAGCGCCTCCACCAGTCCTGAATCCACCTAATCCTCCAACTGCCCAACGATTTGTGCAATTGAACTGGGCAACTTATGCGTGTTCTTCAATTGCCAACGATAGCAGCCTCATGCAAATCTGGCAACGAGTTGATAGTACAATTTTTACACCGACAACCTGTCAAACAGGAATGCCAAGATCACTTGGCTATTCCCTTATCGCTACAGTTCCGCTCGCATCAACTTCTTACATAGTGACTAATAATGGAGCGGGGCTCGAACGTGGCGTAAAATATTGTTATCGTTTAGTTGCTGTTTTTAAAGATCGTGGAGCTGAAAGTCCGGTATCGAATGAGGTGTGTATTGACCCTATCGACATTGCAGCACCGCTTATTACTAAAGTTACTGTAGATAAAACAGATCTGGAAAATGGTGAAATTACGGTTAGCTGGATACCACCACTAAACCCTGACCCGGCAATTGATCCAGATGATTACCTGTATGAAGTGCAACGTGTAGACGGTGCAGGATTTATGAAAGTAAGTGCTAAACTGAGTAAGGATACCAGAAGCTTTTCGGATCAGGGCCTGAATACATTCGACCGGCAATATTCCTACCGTGTGATGCTGTATGAGGATGGTAACGTACAACCTAAAGACAGTTCATCCGTTGCCTCTTCTGTATGGCTTAATCTTACCACTGCAAATAGAGTGATCGATCTGGATTGGAGAGCTTCCGTGCCGTGGTCTAATCAAATTCAAGGTTTGGTACATGATGTATACGGGAAACAAGTTGAGACAGCAACAACCTTATCCGAATTGGATTTTCTTACAACAGTTGATGTAACGGTAAAAGGATTGCAATATACAGCCGAATCATTGGATTCAACCCGCGTTTATTGTTATGCAGTAGTTACCCGTGGAAGTTATGGAAATGATGATCCAGCTATTCGCGATGAGGAACCGCTTGAAAACGTATCGCAGATCAACTGTGCCAAACCAACATTTAATGAGCCACCTTGCGCACCAACCATTGTGGCATTTGGAGATCCTTGTGAAAATTATTTTGGTTCAAGTGAATATTCGTGCGTTTCAACATTGTTTGAAACTACTATCAGATGGTCAATGCCTGAAGATTGTAACAGCAGTATAAAAAGTTATGAAGTCTATCAGGCCTCCACGCAGGATGTAGCGGAGGATGATTATGTATTGGTAGCCACTGTAACAGATACATTTGTTACACTGCAAAAGCTTCCATCACTTGCGTATTGTTACCGGATTGTAGCGATTGATCGTTCGAACAGCAGGAGCGTATATAGTGCCAGAGTTTGTAATGAAAATTGCCCTAACTACGAGCTTCCAAACGTATTTACTCCAAACGGTGATAACTGCAATGATGTTTTTGCTGCGTATGGTGCAAGCCTCGATGTGGAGGGAGTAAAGTGCAGCGCTCCAGATGACGATGATTATGAAAGAAAGTGTGCCCGCTTTGTAAGCCGGGTAGACATTAAAATATTTAATCGCTGGGGTAAAGAAATTTATACCTACGTAGGGCAGCGTGGGAATGAAAATAACATTTATATAAACTGGGATGGACGAGATAAGTCAGGAAAAGAATTGGCAACCGGGATTTATTTCTACTCCGCTGATGTTACGTTTGACTCGACCGGTCCGGGAGGTAAAACGGTTAAAACTATAAAAGGATGGGTGCACTTGGTTCGGTAACGCAACCTGAAGCGATAATCTTGTTCGATGGAGTATGTAATTTGTGTAGCGGAGCAGTTCAATTTATAATAAAACGCGACCCAACTGCACATTTCAAATTCGCTTCCCTTCAATCGGATTTCGGCCAACAACAGTTAAAAAAATTCGACCTTAATCAGAAATCTTTTCATAGTATAATCTTAGTACAAGGCAATACATTTTATCAGCGAAGCGATGCAGCACTGGAAATAGCTAAAAGCCTTAAAGGAGCATGGTCATGGATGTATGGATTTAAAGTCCTGCCCCGATTTCTTCGCGATGGAGTTTATAATCTGATTGGCAGCAATCGTTACAAGCTGTTTGGGAAAAAAGATTCCTGCTGGATTCCCACACCAGAATTAAAAGCGAGGTTTAAAGATTAATTCTTTCTTTTAACTTGCTGACAGAAAAAACACTCACTATGAAGGCATATGTATTTCCTGGCCAGGGCTCACAATTTACCGGCATGGCGAAAGATATTTATGAAGCAAATCCTAAGGCTAAAGCATTACTCGATCAGGCCAATGATATTCTGGGTTTTAAGATCACGGACATTATGTTTTCCGGATCTGCCGATGAGCTAAAGCAAACTAAAGTTACACAACCGGCAATTTTTATTCACTCGGTAGCACTGGCTCTTTCAAACGATACGTTTAAACCGGATATGGTAGCAGGTCATTCATTAGGTGAATTTTCCGCATTGGTTGCTAATAAAACACTTTCTTATTCCGATGCGCTCAAGCTTGTGTATAAACGTGCCTTAGCCATGCAGCGAGCGTGTGAAATAAATCCATCAACGATGGCCGCCATTTTAGGATTGGATGACAAAATCGTGGAGGATATTTGTGCCTCTATTGATGAAGTAGTTGTGGCGGCAAACTATAATTGTCCGGGTCAATTAGTTATCTCCGGATCAAACAAAGGAATTGAGATTGCGTGTGAAAAATTAAAAGCAGGGGGAGCGAAGCGCGCGTTACCATTGCCTGTTGGTGGAGCTTTTCATTCCCCGCTTATGGAGCCAGCACGTGAAGAACTTGCTGCGGCCATTGAAGCAACAACGTTTAATAAACCGGCCTGTCCAGTATATCAAAATGTAAATGCATTACCGGCAACAGATATAACTGTAATTAAGAAAAATCTTATCGATCAGCTTACAGCTCCGGTGCGATGGACTCAATCCGTGCAAAACATGGTAAATGATGGCGCTAAAACTTTTATTGAATGCGGTCCGGGTAAAGTATTGCAAGGACTTGTTAAAAAGATAGCTCCTGAAGTCGAAGCCATGAGCTTATAATTCAATACGATCAACAGTAAGCATATCGTTACAATCAGCAAGTATTTGCAAGATTGTTTTTTTTAAAACAGGATGCTTTGCTTCAGGTGCAATTTCGGCAAGGGGCACGAGTGCAAATTTTCTATCCGGAAGATGCGGATGCGGAACAACCAGATCAGGCAATTGAATTTGTTCATCTTTCCACAATAGGATATCGATATCAATTAATCGACTACCCCATTTGTTGACTCTTACACGTCCCATGTTTCTTTCTATTCCGAGCAATGTGAGCAGCGTTTCATGCGGCCCGGAAAACGGATTGATCTCAATTGCCTGATTATAGAAGTCAGGTTGGTTGCTATTACCCCAGGCAGCTGTGCTATAAAGATTTGAGACTGTAACGATTTCACCCGCCTGACGACTTATCTGCTGTCGGGCCTCCAACAGGTTGGCGAGCCGTTCACCCAAGTTGCTGCCCAACAATAAAAAGACTGAGCCCATAAGCTCAAATGTATGTTTTACCGGGTTAGATTCCTTAATTTTAAAGCTTAATTGTCCTCGATATGAATTTCTTCAAGACTTTTCTGGCCTCGTGCCTTGGATCATTAGTCGCATTATTTGCCCTTTTTTTTATCATGATTATGGTGTCAGTGGGAATTGTTGCCGGATTAGTCGGCAGTGCCGATGAACAAGTAATGGTAAACGACAATTCGGTTTTACAGCTCAACCTGGATGCTGAGATTACCGAACAACAGGTTGAAAACCCATTTGCAGGTGTTCCTGTCCTTGGCGGTGACGTGGCAAACGTTGGTCTGTTACAGCTTAAACAAGCCATAAAAAATGCCAAGACCGATCCTAAGATCAAAGGCATCTACCTCGATATCAGCTATCCAATGACTGGATTTTCAACCCTTGAAGAAATCCGTCAGTCATTGCTTGATTTTCGCGAAGAAGGAAAATGGGTAATTGCATATTCTGAGACTATGTCTGAAGGAGCTTATTACTTGGCTTCAGCTGCAGATAAAGTTTACCTGAATCCCGAAGGAGAGATAGAGTTCAATGGTTTGGCTATTGAGGTTACTTTCTTTAAAAAGATGTTCGACAAACTGGAAGTTAAACCAGAGATATTTCGGGTAGGTGAATTTAAAAGTGCCGTTGAGCCATTCATGCTTGAAAAGATGAGTCCGGCCAACAAGCTTCAGCTTACCGAAATGATTACCTCGATTTATGATCACGTACTTGTACGCGTTTCAGAGTCACGGGGAATTGAAAAATCTAGGCTGAAAGAAATCTCGGATAAAATGTTAGTCCGTAGCGCCAAACTTGGTGTTGAACATGGTTTAATTGATTCATTACTTTACTATGATCAGGTTCTTGATGAGCTTCGCGGAAGACTTGATCTGAAAGACAATGCAAAAGTCAAATTCATTAAATACAATAAATACAGAAAAAGCTACAGTGGTGAAACTTCTTCGGCCTCTGCCAATGAAGTTGCAGTTATCGTTGCAGATGGAACTATTCTTCCGGGAAAAGATGATCAGGGAGTAATTGGTGGCGATGCTTTTGCAGCTGAGATTCGTAAAGCGCGTGAGAACGATAAAGTAAAAGCAATCGTGATCCGGATTAATTCTCCGGGTGGAAGCTTTGTGGCTTCTGATATGATGTGGCGCGAAGTTACACTGGCTGCTGAAAAGAAACCTGTAATAGCTTCTATGTCAGACTATGCAGCTTCAGGAGGATATTATTTAGCAATGGGTTGTGATACAATTGTTGCGCAACCGAATACCATTACAGGGTCCATTGGTATATTCAGTGTACTGTTCGATGCAAGTGGTTTATTAAGTAACAAATTAGGAATCACGTTTGACGATGTTAAAACAGGTGAGTACGGAGACATGGTCACCATCAGTCGACCTTTAACAGATGCTGAGAAAAATGTATGGCAAACGAGAACTGAAGAGATTTACGAAACCTTTACAAGTAAAGCAGCAGCGGGTAGAAGAATGTCTCAGGATGCCTTAAAAGCAGTAGCGTCAGGAAGAGTGTGGACAGGTACACAAGCAAAAGAGAAAGGCTTGGTTGATATTTTAGGAAGCTACAACGATGCGATCGAAATTGCTGCGGAAAAAGCCGGAATCGCAGATGATTATAAAGTTCGATTATATCCTCGTCAGAAGCCTTTCTTCGAAGAGTTTATGGAAGGAATTGAAGAAAATGCGCGCGTAAATGCCATGAAAGAAGAGTTAGGGGATAAGTATATTTACTATCAGTACTGGCAGCGGGTGAAGAGCTACAACGGCACCCAGGCTCGCATGCCATATGAATTTGTTATCCAGTAATAAAATACCTGCTTAATCATGATTCGGACTGACTGGACAAAAGAGGAAATTTCGGAGATTTTTAATGCTCCCGTTCTTGAATTAATTTATCGCGCGGCCACGGTTCATCGGGAACATCATGATCCACAAGAGGTACAGGTTTGTACCCTGTTATCGGTTAAGACAGGAGGTTGTCCGGAAGACTGCGCATACTGTCCTCAAGCTGCCCGGTATCACACCAGCGTCAAAGTTCATAAGCTTATGGAGGTTGATGAAGTTCTCGCAAAAGCTCATGAAGCAAAAGAATCAGGTAGCACGCGTTTCTGCATGGGCGCTGCATGGCGTGAGGTTCGTGATAATCGCGACTTTGACAAAGTGATTGAAATGGTGAAGGGTGTGAACGCACTGGATATGGAAGTATGCTGTACGCTTGGAATGCTAACTCCTGAGCAAGCTCAGAAGTTGAAAGATGCTGGTCTTTATGCTTACAATCACAACCTCGATACAAGTGAGGAATTTTACAAAGACATTATTACTACCCGAAACTATCAGGATCGCCTGGATACAATAGAGAACGTGAGGAAGGCGAAGATCTCAGTTTGTGCTGGCGGCATTATAGGAATGGGGGAGAATGAACATGACCGTATTGGAATGCTTCACGTACTCTCAACGTTGCCTGAGCATCCCGAATCTGTTCCGGTCAATGCACTGGTTCCGGTGGAAGGCACGCCCCTGGAGGACCAGGAGAAAGTTTCTGTTTGGGAGATGGTACGTATGATTGGCACTGCACGCATTATCATGCCCAAGGCTATGGTACGGTTGAGTGCAGGTAGGGTGAGGATGTCTCTTGAAGAGCAAGCGCTTTGCTTTATGGCCGGAGCTAATAGTATCTTTGCGGGTGACAAACTTTTGACAACACCAAACCCAGGTACAATTCAGGATCAGGAGATGTTTCAAATACTCCAATTACAACCCCGAAAGGCTTATAAAAATGAGCTGGTAAAAGCTTAGTCGAGTTTCAAATTAAAAGTATCAACGAGGCAGGGAACCCTGCCTTTTTATTTCTGTACGGTGGCCAAATGCCGAAAAGTAGGATGTAAGTTTTGGTCGATTTTTTGAACAAAAGAGTAACATTTACACATTTAAGGACTGTGCATTACACTGACTGTGAGGGAGTAGGAGAACCCAGTGGGTTACCAAATTTTAATATCGTGTCTTGTTTGCTGCTTACAAGCTACCGGTTGGATGAACTTCCTGCCCCTGGTAACGATTGTTGCTGCTGCCATCTTATCATATCGCCTCGTTCTTGTGTTCTTAAATAATATTTGTTAAGCTCAGTATATCATGATGTGACATCTGAACCTGAAATGATTAAACTCTAAGCACATCTTAACCGATCAACCGATCATCATCCGAAAGGTTAAGCTTTACAGTCTTATCAAGGGAGCCAGGATATAAATTTGTAGCTTACATCCCTGCCCGAAGCATGAAGGTATAGATGTGCAAACAGCATCAACCTGTTGATGGACAGATTGATGCTTAATGCTTTGAATTCAGCCTTTTTGGCTAGAATTTGTCTTCTGAAAGTAACCCACCAGCAGGTGATTCTGTTGCTGTGTGTTGAGTTTTAGTAACTACCTTATGTTCATTTTTTGAAGTAAAGGTGAAGGACAGTGTTACTACAGCGCAAACGGCTAGTAAGATGTATACTTTATTTTTCATAGTTATGAAATTTTAAATGAAGCTATTGATTAACGAGGGCCTTTTGGATCTGACACACCAATACCGCTGTTTTCGCTGCTTTCTAGATCGGTAGATGGGGTCACTTCTTCTTCCGTGCAAGCGGAGAATGCCATGGTGCTGAATGCGAAAAACAGGAGATAGTAGATAGCTTTTTTCATAATGTATTGATTTTAAGTTTTAGGTTTTTTTTCTTTTTGTTTTTACTTTGGTGACACAAATATGATAGAATCATTAGCTTGGATTAAGCTATTTGTAAATGAGAAGTTACCTGTGTACCAATTTTATAAACGTCTTCAATTTGTCGTTATCTACCTCTTCCTTCTAACGGGATCCGGTAAAGTTCTATCTCAGACGAACCCTCAACCAAGAGTTGATTCTTTAAAATCAGTTTTAGCAAAATCTTCCGAAGCGCAGAAATTTGAAATTCTTTACGTTTTAGCATATGAGCTTTTTGACGTTGATAATCAGGAAGCGTTAGTTTATGCTACTGAGGCTTTTGAGAAATCGTATGAAACTGGCGATAGCTTAAAAATTGTAAAGGGTGGTAGATTGAAAGCGCAAATACTAAGAAGGGTCTCTTTATTGGATGAATCCATCAGTACACTGCGAAGAATTCTTCCCATAGCGGAACGAAACAATATAACAACCGAGTTGAAATATATTCTTAACGGTTTGGCGATTTGCTACACCTTTAAAGCGAATTATGATAGTGCGCTGGATTATAACTTACGATCGTTGATTATCCGTGAAAGAGAGGGAAATAAAGCTGAGATAAGTGTTACATTAAATAATATAGGAGCAGTTTACTTTAAATTAAAAAATTATGAAAAAGCCCGAGAGTATTTTCAGAGATCGTTAAATCTTAAGAGAGAGGCTAAAGATATGTATGATTTGGATAGAACTCTGATAAATATTGGTATGTGCCATATTCAGCTTCATCAATATGATAAGGCTTTGGAGTTTATTAACGAAGGATTATTTTTCTGTAAAGAAGCTTGTAAAAGTGATGTTTTCATTGAGGGAAAATTTGGGCTCGGTATTGTATACATTAATAAAAAAGATACTATTCAAGCTGAGAAATTTTTTAGTCAATCGCTCCAATTATCTAAAAAAGAAGGTAATAAACGATTCATAGTTGAAAATCTCGTTTATCTTGGAAGGATTCAGACAGGAAGAGGTCAGGCCGCTGAAGCAAAATTGACTTTAACACAAGCTGAAGTTTTGGCTGATAGTGCTGGATATAATCAGCTATTAATGGACACGTATAGACAATTCTCCGTACTATATAGTAAAAATAGAGACTTTGAATTTGCCTCTTTTTATAAGGATAAGTACATAAAATTAAAAGATAGTTTGATCGGAGAAGAGCTCGTTACGAATGTTGCTAAAGTTCAAACCAAATTCGAAGAGAGGGTTAATATTGCTACGATAGCGCAAAAAGAAGAAGATCTCGTTCGCCAGCGCAACCTTAATATTGCCATTGGAGTTATTGCTGTTCTTGCCGGTCTGCTTGTATTTGTACTATACCGAAGTAATTCTATTACACGCAGAGTTAATTCAGCCTTATCGGATGCGAAGGGAATTATTGAAACACAAAATCATCGCTTACAGAATATCAATCGCGAGCTTGATGCCAAGGTTAAAGAGAAAACAGCTGACTTGCTTAAGGCTAATGAAGACCTGGACAAAGCCAATAAATCCCTTGTCCGGGTTAATGATGAGCTGGATAACTTCATCTATAAAACATCACACGATATTCGTGGTCCGCTTGCGAGCTTAAAAGGAATTTGCAGTGTTGCACTTATGGATGTAAAGGATCCTTTGGCATTGGATTACTTAACCAAGCTTGATGTTTCATCGGGACGACTAAATGTTATCTTAACTCGCTTGTTAATTGTTAACCAGATCAATCATGCAATTGTAGGTCGCGAACCGATTGACTTTAATAATATTATCGATGACGTTCTGCTTCTCGAACGGAAAAAAGGACTTCCGCTACGACTGGAAATCAACAAGGATGTAGAGAAGAACATTAATTTCCTCTCCGATAAAGACCTCGTAAGAATTATCCTTGAAAACTTGATAGATAATTCTATCAAATTTTATAACGACTCAGAACGCGTCCAGCCATTTGTAAACATTAAAATTGCAGTCCAGAACGATAAGGATGTTGTGGTAAGTGTGATCGACAATGGAATTGGAATCGCTGAAGCTAAACCCGATAAAATATTCCAGATGTTCTCCCGCGCATCTGAGCGCTCAGGTACAGGCGGAATTGGATTATACCTTTCCAAACTCGCGACCGAAAAACTTGGTGGCCAGATCAACCTGAGAAGTACCCCGGAAGGGCATACCGAATTTTACGTTTCCTTCCCGCTGAAAATGCAATTGGTATAGTTCATCTGAACTTTTTTACCTCCCGTTCAATTACCATCTTTGCACCCTGAATTATTCTATGAAGACTTTTAAACGACATACGATTACCGCTGCTTTGCCGTACGCTAATGGCCCTTTGCATATTGGCCATATTGCTGGCGCGTACCTTCCTGCAGATACGTATGTACGCTACCTGCGTCTGAAAGGTGAGGATGTTGTTTTTATTTGTGGCTCAGATGAGCATGGTGTTGCGATAACATTAGGAGCTAAAAAGGAAGGTGTCACTCCAAAAGCTTTTGTTGATAAGTATCATAATCTGATGAAAAAAGCTTTTCAGGATTTTGGAATTGGTTTTGATATTTATTCCCGTACCTCTAATCCTGTTCACTACGAAACAGCGCAGGAGTTTTTTAAAAACATTTACGACAAAGGAATTTTCCTGGAAGAAACATCGGATCAATACTACGATGAACAAGAGAAAATATTTCTTGCTGATCGATACATTATTGGTACTTGTCCGAAATGTGGTAATCCGAATGCATATGGAGATCAGTGTGAGAAATGCGGTACGAGCTTAAGTCCGCGCGAGCTGATTAATCCACGATCGACAGTTTCCGGGAATACGCCTATATTGAAGCCAACCAAGCATTGGTATTTTCCATTGGATAAATATGAAAGCTGGTTAAAGGAATGGATTGTTGAAGGCCATAAAGATGATTGGAAGACTAACGTTTATGGTCAGTGTAAGTCCTGGATTGATCAGGGTCTTCAGCCGAGATCGATCACCCGTGATTTGGATTGGGGTGTTCCGGTTCCGTTAGAAGACGGAAAAGGAAAAGTGTTATACGTATGGTTTGATGCTCCAATCGGGTACATTTCAGCAACGAAAGAATTGAAACCTAACGATTGGGAAAAATACTGGAAGGATAAAGACTCCAGGCTTATCCATTTTATTGGTAAAGACAACATTGTTTTTCATTGTGTTATTTTTCCGTCTATTCTAAAAGCAGCTGGTGGCTATGTTCTTCCAGACAACGTACCTGCTAACGAATTTCTAAATCTGGAGGGAGATAAAATTTCAACTTCCCGGAACCATGCTGTGTGGTTGCACGAATACCTGGAAGATTTTCCGGGTAAGAGAGATGAGTTGCGATATATGCTTACTTCGATTTCTCCTGAAACAAAAGATTCTGATTTTACCTGGAAAGATTATCAAGCTAAAGTAAACAGTGAGTTGGTTGCCCTTCTCGGAAACTTTGTGAATCGGGTAATGGTACTTACCTGGAAATACTTTGAAGGTAAAGTTCCGTCTGCACATGAGCTTCCGGCTACAGATGATCGAAGGAAGAAAGTTTTGGAGAAGTACAATCAGGCGAATACTGATTTGAATGTTTCCATCAAGGAAATGATCAAAGCGTTGGATGATTTCAGGTTCCGCGAGGCCCAGTTTCACATGATGAACCTGTCGCGGATAGGGAATAAATTTCTGGCGGATACTGAGCCTTGGAAGCTTGCAAAGGATGACATGGAAGCTGTTGGCTGTATTTTAAATTATGCGTTAACCATCGTTGGAAATATTGCCATAGCGTGTGAGCCTTTCTTGCCAGACACAGCAAAAAATATTAAGATCCAATTAAATAGTTCGGGCATTGATTCTTCCTGGAAGGAATTTTGGAAGAAGCAAGAGCTTATAGAGCCTGTGCCGCAGCAACATCAATTGGGAAAAGCGGAACTACTATTCAAAAACATTGAAGACGAAGAAATTGAAAAGCAGGTTAATAAACTAAAGAAGCAAAAGCCCGTGGAAGAATCGAAAGCCGAAAATGCTGTAAAGCCTTTAAAAGCCCAGGTAACAATAGATGATTTCTCAAAGCTGGATATTCGGGTAGGAAAAGTGCTGGCGGCTGAGAAAATGGAGAAGTCGGATAAATTGTTGAGGCTTACTGTTGATACAGGCGTAGATCAACGCACTGTATTAAGTGGTATTGCAAAGCATTATTCTCCTGAAGAAATGATTGGCAAACAAGTTACCTTAATTGCTAACCTTGCTCCGCGTAAAATGATGGGCATTGAATCGCAGGGAATGATTTTGATGGCGGAGGATGCAGATGGTAAATTTAGGTTGCTGCAGCCGAATGAGATTGTGAATCCGGGGTCTACTGTAAGTTAGTATACGTCATTCTGAAGGAGGAACGACTGAAGAATCTCCATATTCATTGCACAAAATAAGGGGATTCTTCGCTATTGCTCAGAATGACGAATCATATTAACTATTAAACTGACTCATCGTTCTGTTAACACCGATCGTACAAAATGAAAAAATCATTTCAGAAGCTTTATCCATCAGTAATGGGAGTTCTGCAAATTCCTGTTTGGAGAAATTGCCTAAAACATAATTAACCTGTTGACCTTTGTTGAAATCTCCGCCAACTCCGAAGCGCAGGCGGCTGTAATCCTGGCCGGTAAGTAGTAATTCGATATTCTTCAATCCATTATGACCAGCTGAACTTCCTTTGGCGCGCATGCGAAGCGTACCGAACGGTAATGCGATATCATCTAGCACGACTAACAGATTTTCTCTTGGGATACCGAGTTCCTGAAGCCAGTACGTAATTGCTTTACCGCTCAAGTTCATGTAGGTAGTCGGCTTGATCAAATGAAGCTGTTTGCCTTTGTATTTCAACTCTGCTTTCTCCGCATGTCGTTCCAAACTGAACTTTACCTTTTGCTCATCAGCCAGCCGATCCAATACCAGGAATCCGATGTTGTGTCGGGTAAGCTCATATTCGGGACCAACGTTGCCAAGTCCGGCAATTAAGTATTTCATCGCACTAATTTGAAGATTTGAAAATTACCTAATTTGAAAATGGAAATGCAAATGGCCATAAAAAAACCTTCCGCGTTGGGAAGGTTTTTTATTATTATTATCCGATCTGAAATTTTCAAATCTTCAAATTGAAGCATCTTCAAATTATTTTTTGCCTTCTTCTTTCTTAGGAGCTTCTTTCTTAGCGTCCGCACCAGCAGCAGGTGTAGCGGCAGCAGCGGCACCTTCAGCAGGTGTAGCAGCGGCAGCAGCAGCGGCATCTTCGGCAGCAAGCTTAGCAGCACGTGGCACTTCAACAGCAGCAATTGCTGATTGTTTAGGATCGAGGAACTCAAGTCCTTCCATCTTCATATCACCAACTTTAACAGCGTGGTGGAAGTCAAGCTCGGAAACATCTACATCGATGTGATCAGGCATGTCTTTCGAAAAGCCAGATACTTTAAGAGCAGCTCTCTTTCTAACAAGAGCACCACCTTTATCAACACCTTTTGCTTTACCTACCAGACGAACCGGAATGCTCATCTTGATCTTACGATCGTCAGCAATTTTCAAAAAGTCAGCGTGCAGGATGATTTCACTTACCGGGTGGAATTGCACCTCTTGTAAGATTGCTTTGCTTTCTTCGCCTTCTAAGTTCAGGTGAACAAAGTGGGCTTCGTTGGTATACACCAGGTCGCGGAAGAGGATCATCGGTGCATAAAAATGCACTTGCTCATTTCCGCCATACACTACGCAGGGTACATAGCCGTCATTTCTCAAACGTTGAGATTCAGCTTTGCCGAGATTCGCTCTTTTATACCCTACAATCTCGATTGTTTTCATTGTACTTATGGTTTTAGTTAAAATTAATTACAGTTTAATAAATAGTGAGCTGATGGATTCGTGATCGTGAATCTTACGGATTGCTTTAGCAAACAAATCTGAAACCGTCAACACCTTAATCTTTGGACTCTTCTGCTTCAATGGAATCGTATCCGTTACTGCGATTTCCTCCAATACAGAAGTGTCAATGTTCTCGTATGCTTTTCCGGACAGAACAGCATGTGTACATACTGCTCTTACCGATTTGGCACCTTTTTCTTTCAATAGTCCGGCAGCCTTGCAAATCGTTCCGGCTGTATCCACCAGATCATCTACCAGGATCACATCTTTGCCTTCCACATCACCGATCAGACGCATCGATTCAATCTTGTTGGCCTCTTTACGATACTTATCGCAAACTGCAAGCTCTGCGTTGAAGAACTTCGCAAAGCTGCGGGCTCGCTTAATACCACCCACATCAGGCGAAGCAAACATGATGTCCTCTAAACCTAACGACTTCAGGTAGGGAACAAAAATATAGGCCCCGTCAAGGTGGTCTACCGGAATGTCAAAGAAACCTTGAATCTGGTCTGCATGTAAATCGCAGGCCATAATCCGGTCTGTTCCCGCTGCTGAAAGCAAATTGGCAATCAGCTTGGCCGCTATAGCAACCCGGGGTTTATCTTTTCTGTCCTGGCGTGCGTAGCCGAAATATGGGATCACCACATTTACGCTTGACGCGCTGGCACGTTTTGCCGCATCCACCATCAGCAACAACTCCATCAGATTATCCGAGGGAGGGATGGTTGACTGAATGATGAAAACCTCGTGGCCGCGAACCGAACTCATCAGAAAAGGTGACATTTCGCCATCGCTGAATTGCTGGTAATTCACTTCTCCCAACGATTCTCCGTAGGCGTGAGCTATTCGCTCTGCCAGGTAGGTCGTTGCGCGTCCGCTGAAAATCTTAACAGCCATAGGTTCAAGATTTAACTAAAATCCCGTCTTTTTAGACGGGATTCATGGTTTTATAGTTGTCCGACAAGGATTCGAACCTTGAAAGGCAGAACCAAAATCTGCAGTGTTACCATTACACCATCGGACAATCCGTTCCGGTTTCCCAGAAACCCGATTTTTGGGTCTGCAAAAGTAGAATATTTTTGATAAAAACCGACCCCTGAATCCGAAAATTATAGCCAAAACAAGCTTAAATAACTCGTTTATATCAGGTGTTTTTTAATTGCTCAGCTCACGTTGTTCGCGGGCGCTATTTTCAATAAAATCTTCAGCCCAGAACCTGTATTTATCCAGGATGGAGATTACGGCATTGCGAAGGGTTCGGTTATCGTGAAAGTTGATAGAGCCATATAGATCGGTGGAATACCCCTGCCAGATTGATCGATTCTGTTTACGGTCGTAAAGCTGAATAAGAAGTGTTCCTGATTTTAATTCAAGTTTTTTTGGATCGTACTCAACGTCTTCCTTGGCCTCCTGAACCCATTGCTCGATTTCAGGCTGGTTGTATCCGTTAAACTTGAGGTTGTCCTCAAACATTTTAAAGCTTACCAATAAATGCGGCTTATTTTCGGTTTGGCGGTAGCCCAGAAACTTCATTCGGGATAGAATAGACCGCTCAATAGTTGCATTCGTCATGCTGGAGTCCACCGTTCCGGCAGGTTTCATAATATCGAAAGTCTTATATTTTTTAAAATTGCCTTTGTAGCTGTAATCATACTCAACCGGCATTTCCTTATAACCTAAACACGAAGTACAGAGCGTTAAAACGATTGCATAAAAGTAAAGCTTCTTCATATCCACAGATTTATCACCAAATTGAAGGTACATTACTTTCAGTGCCTGATCAAGTAGCGGCATTTTAAATCTACTTTAAGTCAATTATTTGCCATTACCGCATTAAATTCAACAGTTTTTTTTAAGAATCTATGTCAGCAAAATACGATCAGGTTGTAGGGGCGAGGTATCATATTTACAACAGCCTTTTTCTGAATCTTCCCTTTCAGAATATTTTACGTACAGGTACTTTGTTACCCTTGCTTCAGCAATATTGTGAAGCTGGTTTTGAACAGGGTGATTCTGCAAAAGATATTATCAAGAAATTCTTTGCAGATCTCGTTCCACATGCCTCTGAGAAAGATCAGTTTGATTTACTGTTTAACTTCATTCAGTATGTTGAGCGACAGGTTGCGTTATTCGATTCTATTGAAGATTCGGAATTTCTGCACATCAACGATGTACGTGGAAAAGGAAGTATCGCATCACTCTTGTTTCAGGCTAAGCTTGAGAACAAAGTTGAGCAGCTAAAAGCCAAGCTTGAACAGTTTAGTTTACGAATTGTACTTACTGCACACCCCACCCAATTTTATCCGGGTCATGTATTGGGTATTCTTACGGATTTGGAGCGATCGATTCGTGAGAACGATCTGGATCAGATCAACCTGCTGCTTCAACAGCTTGGTAAAACTGGCTTTATTAATAAAGAGAAACCTACTCCATACGATGAGGCTGTGAGCTTATGCTGGTATTTAGAAAATGTGTTCTATCATTCTATTCCCAAGATTATTTCTTCACTACTGGAGGGCTTGCAACTTCCGGTTTCGGAATGGAAGAATGATCGTTTAATTATTATCGGCTTCTGGCCAGGTGGAGATCGTGACGGAAATCCATTCGTTACGAGTGAGATTACATTAAAAGTAGCTGCGCGATTACAAGAAGGGATATTTAAATGTTATTTCAGAGATGCCAGATTTTTACGAAGAAGGTTAACCTTTCATGGTGTTGATAAACCAATGCTTGACATTGAGCATAAGCTTGGTGAACTGGTTGCCGGCCGAAGTAAGCCTTATAAAAGGGCTGAAGAGCTGCTTAATGAACTTCAATCAATCCGTAAAACGCTTATCCAGGAGCATAATGGTTTGTTTGTGGACTTATTAGATGCTTTTACATTAAAAGTTAGAATCTTCGGGTTTCACTTTGCAAGCCTTGATGTCCGGCAGGATAGCCGTAAGCATGATGCAGTTTGGAAAGCAATTATTGAAAAGCTTCATACCGAGCAGAAAGGAATTTCGTTCGATGCTTACAGCAGGCTTAGCGATCAGGATAAAATCAAGCACTTACTTTCTCTAAAAGCTAATATTGGTTCGTTAACGTTTGACGATGCATTGGTCACAGACACGATCAACAGTGTAAAAGCGATAGCAACGATTCAAGAGAATAATGGTACGCCTGGTAGTCATCGGTATGTGATTAGCAATTGCCAGCACGCACTGCACATTATTGAAGTGTTTACATTAGGCAGGCTACTCATCGGAAAAGGAGAAGAGCTTACACTGGATGTAGTTCCGTTATTTGAAACCATTGGTGACCTGGCACATGCGCCAGGAATTATGGAAGAGCTTTATGCAATTCCGATTTATCGCGAGCATCTTACCCGAAGAAATAATAAGCAGTCTATTATGCTTGGATTTTCAGATGGTACTAAAGATGGCGGCTACCTGCGTGCGAACTGGTCAATCTTCCGGGCGAAAGAAGAGCTTACTGCCGTGTCGAGAAAAAATGATTTAAAAGCATTGTTCTTTGATGGTCGTGGTGGCCCACCCGCAAGAGGAGGTGGTAATACGCACGATTTCTATGCATCCCTGGGCGATACGATTGAGAATGAAGAAGTACAGATCACGATTCAGGGACAAACGATCAGCTCGAATTTCGGGAAGGAATCTTCCAGTAAGTACAACCTGGAACAATTGCTTTCGGCAGGGTTAATTGGTAATGTGTTTAAGCATGCTGATAACAAGCTTTCAAACGAGGATAAAAAATTACTGGATGAGCTTGCCGAAGAAGGCTACCAGGCTTATTTAAAATTAAAGCTTGATCCTAAGTTTGTTCCGTATCTGGAGAAAGTAACTCCGCTTTCATTCTTTGGTGATAGTAACATTGGATCTCGTCCGGTTAAACGTAATGCTTCTGATGCCTTGAAGTTTGAAGACCTCCGCGCGATACCATTTGTTGGCGCCTGGGCGCAGATGAAACAAAATATTCCAGGCTTTTACGGAGTGGGTTCAGCGATAACAAGATTAATTGAAAAAGGAAAGGGCGATCAGCTTAAAGATCTTTATAAGAATTCGTTGTTCTTCCGGACACTGATGAGTAATAGTATGATGTCAATGACGAAAACGTACTATAAAGCAACAACTTATCTCGGGTCAGATCCGGAGTTTGGAGATTTCTGGAAAAAGATGTTTGCTGAATACGAGCTTTCGAAAAAGCAAACACTTGAAATTTCCGGGTTAAGTGATTTGATGGGAAATAGTCCTTCCATCGGTGATTCGGTAAAGCTTCGGGAGCGAATTGTTCTACCATTGATTGCCATTCAGCAGTTTGCGCTGATGAATTTAAGAACATCCGGTAATCTTACCTCGGATGATGAAGCTCGTTACAGAAGACTAATCATCCGGTGTATGTTCGGCATTATTAACGCAGCCAGAAACTCAGCTTAAGTTCTGTCGCGTTATTCACTTCTAAGTGTAGATGCCGGGTTAATGGTAACTGCTTTAATGGACTGAAATGCTACTGTGGTAATTGTTATTATCAGAATAGATAATGTTGTGACAACAAAAGCGCCCCAGCCAATTGAAATTCGGTAGACGTAATTTTCGAGGAAATCATCCATTGCAAAATAGGCTACTGAACAGCCGATTATTGCTGCAACGGTAACAAGTCCGATGTATGAGCGGCAAAGCATCACCACCACACTTGCTGCGCTTGCACCTAATACTTTTCTAATACCAATTTCTTTTGTTTTCTTTTCTACCGTAAAAGAAGCGAGTCCTAATAACCCAAGGCACGAGATAAAAATTGCCATAACGGTAAAGCACAACGCGAGCTTTCCAGTAACGTTTTCTGTTGCATACTGTTTTTCGTACCATTCGCTTAGGAATGTATAGTTGAAAGGGAATGCTGGACTGAATTCTTTGTGAATACTTTCTAGTCTTTTCAATAGCGCCTCGCTTTCACCCGCTTTATACTTTATGAAGGTTGAGCCCGATTGAGGAGCTGCTGCTATATATAATGGTTCAATGGAAGAATGGAGTGTGCCCGAATGAAAGTTTTTCGTAACTCCGATAATTTCATATTCCTTATCATCTCCGTAGTTAACGATTTGGCCGATTACGGGCTCTTCGAGATTTAACCGCGAAACAGCTTCTTCACTTAACAGGATTCCGGAAGTATCAGAAGGTGTGCCATTGAAGCCACGTCCTTCCGCAAGCTTAATATCAAAAGTCTTCAGGAAATCAGGATCTGCAAAAATTTGCTGAATGAGAACTTCGTCTTCAGGTTTTTTGCCGGGCCAACCGGAGAAGGATGTAGAACTTCCAACGCTTAACGGCAGTTGTGTGCTGATCGTGGCATTTAAAACACCCGGTTGCGATAACAGTTTGTTTTTGTAAGCGTCCAAACTTTTAAAAGCTGCTGAAGGTGTATTAAAGTAAATAATGTTTTCACGATCCAATCCAAGGTCTTTCGTGTGGATGTAATTAATCTGCTGATAGACAATGATTGAACTTATAATTAAGGCACTCGATGAGGCGAATTGTATGATTACCAACGTCTTTCTGAGGTATCCACCTTTTAAGAGATTCGTGAGCTGACCCTTTAATATGGTGGCTGGTTGGAATGATGACAAGTAGAAAGCCGGATAAATGCCCGCCACTACTCCTGTGCCGATAGCAACGATCATTAGCGTAAGCAACATTTTTAAATCCGTCAACGGGAAGGAGATTTCTTTTGCTGTTAGCAGATTAAAGGGAGGGAGGAGAACATAGGCAAGCAACAATGCAATAAGCAAGGAGACAAAACTGATGAGAATAGACTCGCCTAAAAACTGTGCGATAATTGAGCCTTTTTTTGCGCCTACAACTTTTCGCATTCCAACTTCTTTTGCCCGACTGGCAGAGCGAGCCGTGGAGAGATTAACAAAATTGATACATGCAATCAGGAGTACGAACACTCCGACTATCGAAAATATCTTAATATATTCTATTCTTCCTCCTGCTTCTTTACCGTTTTCATATTTTGAATACAATCTTATCCGTGTGAAGCCTTGCAACCAAAATCGGGCAGATGCCTGAGGGCTATTCTTTAAAGCAAGATTTTCAATTTTAGCATTAACCGCTTGCTGGCTCTTCTCATCCAGCAGCTTTACATAACACCTTACCCCGTTACTTCCCCAGTTTTTTAACCAGGCTTGTTTCTCAAAGTATCTTTCATAGGGTAATACAACATCAAACTTAAGCGTAGAGGTTGAGGGCACATCTGAAAAGACCAGTGATATTTTTAAATCGACATCGTTATTCACCCTAAGCGATTGTCCGATAACATCGGTAGTTCCGAAATATTTTTTAGCAACTTTTTCTGAAACGGCAATTGAATTTTTATCATCAAAGGCTTTAGTGCGATTGCCTGCGATTGTTCCAAAATCAAAAATTCGGAAAAAATCTGGTTCAGCGTAAAATCCGGATTCATTAAAGGAAGTTTCTTCGTGTGTGCAAAGAAAATCTGAATTCCAGTTGACGGTAGCTGCAAATTCAACTTCCGGAACCTCATTTCGAACAGCTTGTGATAACAGACCGGGTACAGCAGTAAATGTATAAGTCTTTCCATCATAGGTTTGATTGTCCATCACGATGAAAATCTTTTCCTTATCCGAGTGAAATTGATCATAGTTTAACTCATCTGTAACCCAAAGTAAGATGAATGTGAAACATATAAATCCCACGGCTAACCCAGCAATATTAATAGCCGAATATCCTTTCTGACGGATGAGATTCCTGATCGAAACAATGAGATAATTTTTTAGCATAGTCCAGATTTCACAATTGACAGAAAGTTAAATTTTTGATGCTCAAATTCCATAGCCCAATACGGGTTACTGATTATTCTAGCTACTGGCTTTTTGAAATTAGGTTACACTTGCTCTAATGAAAAAAGGCCCGAAGGCCTTCAAAAAAAGAGTTTTTTATGTTATTAGAGTAGAAGAATAAGCAAGAGCAAAATGATAATGATACCGCCAACGGAGATATAAACACCCCCTTCGTTAATTTTCTTTACTTCTTTTTCGATCGACTTTACTTCTTTACGAAGCTCGCGTTTTTCTTTTCTTGACATCGATTCGATGTTCATTGCTTTAATTTCTTCCAAACGATTGGTTAACACTTCCACACGTGCAGCCGCTTCACTCGAAGTTGTATTCGTAACAGCAGGTGTTGCTTCACCTGAGAAGCCAGGAACTGCTATAAACAGCATAAGTAATACAGGGATCAATTTTTTTAGTAGTTTCATGATGCTTGGTTTTTATGATTCAAAACCTTTTCATCAAACAAAGTGCCGTGAGAATTTATGCAAAATCGTTAAGTAATAAGCACTTTTTGGATTGCTTTATCCTGGCAGTTGTAGAATCAAATGGGGATTTACCTACACACCCGTATATGTTGCTTCAGGTTTAACCTGGACTGCAAATAGTTTGCTTTGTGCAATCGCAACAACGGTATCATTTTCCTGCACATCAATGGCATAACCCCCGGTGAAATATCCAAAGCTGGGAAGAATTGCTTGTTGAACACCAAAGTAGAAACATGGAACTGTTACGTATTGTCTTGCTACTCCACCCAACGATATAACAGGATGAACATGTCCCGAGATTACGTATTCATCACCCGTAAATTCCTGGCGAGGATGATGGGCAAACGTGAAAGGACCGATAATAAGTTCGGTAGGGTAGATATCGATTTGATAATCGTTGCAAAAATTTCCAGGTAAGCGATCATGATTTCCCAATACAATATCCATTTTAATTTCAGGATATTGTTTACGCCAAGTGCAGAATTGATCCCATTCCTGATTTACATCGCTGTGAAATAGATCGCCAACAAAAAGTATGTTAGTAGGATTTGTATCTGTGATGATCTCATCTAAACGTTTGAAGTTGTTTTGAGAACCTTCCTGCGGAACCGGAATGCCAGCTTTGCGAAAATGTGAAATCTTGCCGATGTGAAGATCACTAACAAGAATAGTTTTTTGCTCTTTCCAGTAGATTGCCTTCTGCGGCAGCAGTAAAAAAGTGTTATTTCTTATCCGTAGCTCCATTCACCTTCTCGAATTGTCGCACAAGTTTGGTAAGCCGATCTTCCAGTTTCTCTGACGACAATTGTTCACGCAATCTATCGACCATTATCGGAAAAGCAAAAGGCGAAGGCGTTTGAGTGTATCGAATTATGACATCTTGTGTCCGGATGCGTTCCAATGCCATTCTTAACCTTCGTTCTTCCAGTTGTTGATCAAGCGCTTCCTGGTAAGCCTGGCGAATTAAAAGATTTTTAGGTTCATGTTCACTAATAACATCGAACAGGAGAGAAGAAGACGCTTGTAAATGTCTGGCTTTAATTCCCTGACCGGGATACCCCTGAAAGATCATTCCTGAAATAGCGGCAACTTCCCTGAATTTTCGCTTCGCCATTTCAGTGGCGTTCACACTTCGTTGGATATCGAGCAACAAATCTTCAGTCGAGAATAATGCATGCTCTTCTAAAAGCTCTTCCAATACTATTTCAACATCTGTCAGCAATTCAAATCCATAATCGTTCATCGCCATGGAAAATGTAATTGGTCTTATTTTGCTCACGCGATAGGCAATCAGCGCAGCCATACCTTCGTGCACGAGTCGACCTTCAAATGGATAGATGAAAATATGATAACCTTCTTTTGTCTGACATTGCTCTATGAGTAATTGATTTTTAGTTGGAATATCAGATCGTTCGCGTTGCAGATCAAACAGCGGTTGAAGTGTTGCAAGCTCGGGTTCATTTAAGTCATGACCGGCTCCTGCGAGTCGTTCGCGAATAAATTCTGAAAGTTGAGACGATAGTGGAATCCGTCCGCCTGCCCAGCGTGGAATAATTCCTTTTTTCTTGGAGGAAGCTTTGCGAACGTGAGCGGTCATTTCGCGAACGCGGATAAACTCCAAGTTCATTCCTGCAAAGGAGAACACATCGCCTGGATTCATACGTGCGATGAAGCTTTCTTCTACCGTACCAATATATTTTCCGGAAACGTATTGCACTTTCAAGGAAGCATCGGAAACAATTGTTCCCATGCTTAAGCGGTGACGCATCGCGATTTTTTTATTCTTCACGACAAATAAATCTCCTTCGCGTTCAACTCTGTTGAATTCATCGTAGGCATCGAGCGTTGCGCCTCCAGTTGTGATGAACCCTAAAAGCCATTTCCATTCATCATCGTTGAGCAACTGGTAGGAGTAGGTTGATTTAATTTCTTTATAAAGATGTTGTTCATTAAAGCCACTGCCCACAGCAAGCGTAACCATGTATTGAATCAGGACATCAAATGCCTGAATGATCGGTACGCGTTCTTCAATTTTATTTTGCTTAACGCCATCTCGCAAGCAAACGCCTTCGATCAACTCAATGGCATGCGTGGGCACGAAATAAATTTTACTGGTTGCGCCCGGTCGGTGTCCGCTTCTTCCGGCACGTTGTAAAAATCTTGAAATACTTTTTGCGCTGCCAACCTGAAAGACGGTTTCAACTGGCCGGAAGTCAACGCCTAAATCAAGACTTGATGTGCAGATTACAAGCTTAAGCTTGCCCAGATGCAAATTCTCCTCAACCCAAGCTCTGATCTCACGATCGAGTGAACCATGATGTAGCGCAACTTGTCCGGCCAGCTCTGGATAATTCTCAGAAACAAACCGAAACCAGATTTCTGTTTGTGAACGGGTATTGGTGAAAAGTAAGGATGTTTTACTTTTCATGATAATCGGCATAACCTTGTCTAAAAGATTGATACCTAAGTACCCAGCCCACGGAAGCTTCTCTATATGATCTGGAAGAATGGATTCGACTTCTACCTTCTTGATGATAGATGATTTAATAATTACAGCGCTATCCGGATGAAATTGAGTTCCGATTAGTGTTTGTAATGCTTGCTCAAGATTTCCGATAGTAGCTGAAATTCCCCACACTAATAAATTTGGATTCAGAGTTCGCATGTGCGCGAGGCCAAGCTCGGTTGCCACACCACGTTTTGTGCTTAATAATTCATGCCATTCATCAACAACAATTGCTTCGAGATTACGAAACATATCCTCATGATCTTTTTGTGCGAAGAAGAGATGAAGGCTTTCAGGTGTGATCAGTAAAACTTCAGGTGCTTCTTTGATCTGCGCACTTTTTTCTTTTGCGCTCATATCGCCTGTACGGATGCCGATCTTCCACGGAATATTCATTCCCGTGCATGCATTAATTAGGTTTCGCTGAATGTCTTTTGTTAACGCACGTAACGGTGTTATCCAAAGAATTCTAAGCTTTGATTTTTGTGGTTTATGATAATCGGGATTTTTATTAATGTAACTGGCAACAATGGGAAAGAACAGCGCGTAAGTTTTTCCCGAACCAGTAGGAGCATTCAACAATCCGCTTTTGCCGGAAAGATAGGCAGTCATGGTATCGCGCTGGAAATCGGCAAGCTCCCAGCCCTGGCTTGTTACCCAATCAATAATTGCTTGTTCTCCTTTTGTTATCCCCACAACTCCACAATGTAAAAAGAGATTTGGTTATTTGTACTGCTCCAGAATCTGTTTGAGATTATCAAGCGTGTCAGCTTCTTCAACCAGTTTATCCTCACGCCAACGCAACATTCTTGGGAAGCGGACTGCAATGCCTGACTTATGTCTCGTGGAAGCATTAATTCCCTCAAACCCGATTTCAAAAACAAGCTTTGGTTTAACCGTTCTAACGGGCCCGAATTTTTCCAGCGTGTTGTTCTTCACATAATAATCTACTCGTCTTATTTCTGCATCCGTTAGACCTGAGTATGCTTTCGCGAACGGAATTAATTTCCCCTGATCCCAAACAGCAAATGTATAATCGGTACAAAGCTCTGCTCTGCGGCCGCTGCCTTTTTGTGCGTAGATCAATACTGCATCGATACTTAACGGATCAACTTTCCATTTCCACCAATCGCCTTTTTTGCGACCGGTTTGATAGGCTGCTGCTTTGCGCTTGATCATAAAACCTTCGGCAATATTCTCGCGCGATTGTTTATGCAATTTTTTTAATTCATCCCAGGCTTTAAAATTGATCAGACGTGACAATCTGAAAAATTCACGATCCGGAGTTTGTTGATGAAGTCTTTCGAGTTCAGCACGTCTTGTTTCCTGAGGTTGTTTTCGAACGTCATTTCCATTTAACTCAAGCAGATCATACACAATGAAAGCGACCGGTGCTTCTTGTAAGATTTTCTTTGTTACATTTTTTCTACCAATGCGAGTTTGTAGAACATTAAAGGGTAGGGGCTTGTCATTTGAAAAGCATAAGATCTCACCATCAAGCACAGTTCCATCTGGAACAAATTCTGCGAACGCATGCAGTTCTGGAAATTTATCAGTAACCAGCTCTTCGCCTCGGGACCAGATGTATAACTCTTTATTCCGATAAATTATCTGTGCCCGGATGCCATCCCATTTCCATTCAGCAAACCAATCCGTTGGTTTGCCTAAATCGTCAAGCTCACCTTCAATTGCATAGGCCAGGTAAAACGGATAAGGTCTTGAAAATTGATCAGCCTGATTCTCTGCGTGAATTAATTCTTTAAAGGTTGTCTCTAATGGATCCCAATGACCCATGATCCGATGCGTTACGACAGGTGGTTCCTGATCGGTAGCTTCACTTACCGCTCTAACGACAAGTGTTTGCGAAACACCAATCCGAAAGCTACCCATCATCAACTTGTTGAATACGAAAATCTCGTATGGAGAAAGTTGCTTCCAGGCATTGATTAAAAACTCCTTCTTTTGTTCGTCTGAAAATTTTGCAATCGCAATAAACTCCCGAAACCATTCGCTCAGTGTTTTTTCGGATGTTGATTCGGAAACAGGTAACAATAATGAAATTGTTTCGGCCATATCACCAACGCTGCTATAGCTTTCGCGATAAAGCCATTGCGGAATACCTGCTTGTTCGAGCGCCCATTCCTGAACCTGTGAGCTTTTGATTGGTCGGGGAGGTCTTCTTCCGGTAAACAATGCCAATGCCCAAATTTTATCTTCTTCCGGAGCTGAAAGAAAGTATGCTTTTAACAGCTCAACTTTTTCGTTGGTTTTATTTGTTCGGTCAAGATGAAGAAAAAGATTAGTGAAACGTTTCATGCCGGAGTTTCTTCAGGTATCATTTCTTCCTCTTCACCATATTTTGTCTTCACTTCATGCGCTTCTATGCCTTGTTCATTAAGCCATCGTGCATACGTATCAGTATAGCCGTGCGTCACGTAAACTTTTTCTGCACCCGTTTCAGCGATAGCCCAGTTTAGTTCATTCCAATCGGCATGATCGGACAACACAAAGCCTCGATCAACGGATCTTCTGTTCTTCGCACCACGAACTGCCATCCAGCCGGAGCAATAGCCAGTTGAGTAGGGTTCAAATCTTTTTAACCAAGGTGTGTTGAGCGATGATGATGTTCCGAGGATTAATGCTCCACGATATTGTTTTTTGTCAATGTTTTTTGTTACCAGTGGAATGTATGGAAGATCAAATCCAGCAGCTCGTAATCGCTCGTTGACGTTGAAGATCGCACCGTGCGCATAAACGTTATTATCAAAGGGTTGGAGATTTTTTATTAGTCGCTGCATTTTGCCTAAGGCATAGCCCATCAGCACACTTGCTTTACCGAGCACCTGATTTTGTTTCCACCACTCTTTAATATCATCCATTACTTCTTGTTGTGGCCGCCATTTATAAATCGGTAACCCAAACGTAGACTCAGTTATAAATGCATGACACTTCACAGGTTCGAATGCTGCCGAAAAGCGATCATCCTGAACTTTATAATCTCCGCTGGCAACCCACACTTCACCTTTATGTTCTACCCGAATTTGTGCCGAGCCAATAACATGACCGGCCGGATGAAGGGAAAACTGTACGCCATTAATGGAAAACTTTTCGCCATACTCGAGCGTGCGCAGGGAAATATCTTCACCCAATCTTAATCTTAAAATGCTCTCAGAATCTTTATGTGCCAGGTAATGTTTGCACCCGGGTTTTGCATGATCACTATGGGCATGCGTGATAATGGCATAATCAACCGGTTTCCACGGATCGATGTGGATGTCAGCCGCAGGACAATAAATACTGGATGCAGTAAATTTTAAAAGATTGGCCATTTGTGAACATGCAGCGAAAAAGCGTGCCAGTTCAATAACAGAATCGAATCAGGAATGTTTCAACTATCAGATTGCCGGAAGCGCAGCCAATACGGTACCAATCACGAAAAGTACAGTCAGCATGTGTACCATCCAGTGGTTTATCCTGAGAAAGATAAATTGTTGGATCGTTCGCACTAACCAGAAAATTGAAATCGCAATCAGGAAGACTCTTCCCAGATTGGTTTGATACAGATCTTTTGTAAAGCAGAAACAAACAACTCCAACAAATACCAACAGAAAAATTAATTGAATATTTGCGATCTGAAGAATTGCACGGTTAGGTTTACTAATTGTTGCCAGTCCGGTTTTCCACTTAAAAAGTTTCCAGAAAAACATGTGAAAGACCGCGAACCCAAAGGCGTGAATCCCGCAGAGGTAAACGATCAGGTCTTTATTCATAAGAAGAAAGGTAAATAAAAAAGCCCGACTTGAGATCAGGCTTTACTGTTGATTTTGTTATAAATTAATTCCTCCCGAAGCTTCAATGCGTTGGCCATTTATCCAACCGGCTTCATCGGAACATAAGAAGGCAATTACACCACCGATGTCATCGGGCTGACCAATACGACCCAACGCTGTACTTGCTGCGAGCATATTTTTGCGATCTTGTGGAGCATTGCGAATACCAGCGTTGTTAAAATCAGTTTCAACCGGACCGGGAGCCACAACATTCACCGTAATTTTTCTCGCACCGATTTCTTTCGCCATGTAGCGGGTTAATACTTCAATCGCGCCTTTCATAGAAGCGTAAATAGAATAACCGGGATTAACAAAACGCGTTGTTCCGGTTGACAGGTTAACGATTCTTCCACCATCATTCATGATAGTCAATGCTTGTTGCGAAAGAAAGTAAACACTCTTGAAATGAATGTTCATAAAATTGTCAAACTCTTCCTCGGTAGCTTTCTCGAACGGAATGGTTGCGCCAATGCCGGCATTGTTGATTAGGAAATCAATTTTTTCAACTTTCCAGTTTTTTGATAAGGCCGTTTTGACCTGATTGATTAGTTCTTTGACAGAACCTGCTTTTGAAGAATCGAACTGCAACGCAATAGCTTTTCGACCTAAAGCAGTAATTTCTTTTACTACTTCTTCAGCTTTTTCTTTTTGGGAGTTATAGGTAATGATAATGTCGTGACCTTTAGAGGCAAGGGCAAGCGCTGCGTTTTGGCCAAGTCCGCGGCTACCGCCTGTTATTAATGCGATTTTAATCATGATGTGTTTCTTGATAAGACGTTAGGATAGAAAAATTATTTTGGTTGAAGAAAAATTAACTGCCCGTAATGATAGCCGAGGTGATTCGTTCGGTTAAGCACGATGTTAAGCTTGTTGCGATGGGGCTCGCGTTGAAAGATCTCTTCAGAAACTGCAGTATGCCGAGTGAACCAATCATCTGCACTTATTTTTGCGATTCCTTGATTAACGGCATCGTTAACTTCACTCCAATACTTTCTAAGCTCGGCAATGCCGGGTCGCGCTAGCCCGGATGTATCCGGATTTTTTATAAAAGCATCTTCAAGCTCAGGATGTAATCGTTCGGAAATTCCCAGTAACGGAAGCATGTAATCATGAACTGCGGTAAGATGACCTAATAAATAGGTTCCGCTATTTCGATCGTTAGAAACAAGGCCGTTTAGTTGTTCATTCGTAAGGCTATCAAAAGTTTTGTTAACACGTGAGAGTTGCGCATTCCAGGCATCAAGCGCCATCTTAATAAAGACATCCTGACGGGAAATCGTTTCGGTTTTCATGGTGTGAGTTGGTTTGTGTCACAACACGATCAGGAAGAACAAGGTTCTTTTAAGGGCTTTATTGTTACCTGTTGTCTTGCAATTAGTTGCTATTCAGAGATAATGGCTGAATATTTATTTCTGAATATCCATTGTGCGGAAGGTGAGGTTGATTCTTGGTCGGGCAACTTTTTTGGTTGGAGGGAGGCGATGCAACCAGAACTTTTGCGTAGTTCCTTTCATTTCAAGCAAACTTCCATGTTCGAGAATCAATTCAACTTTACGATCCTCAGTTTTATGCCGGAAAGCGAATTTGCGTTCGGCTCCAAAAGTTAAGGAGCCGATGCTGGAATCCTTAGCTAACATTTTTTCATCATCGCTGTGCCAGGCCATACCTTCACTGCCATCATGATAAAGATTGAGCAAACAAGAATTATACGTTGCACCTGTTTTACGTTCACTGGTTTTTTTGAGCTCTAAAAGTTCTTTCGTCCAGGGCAAGGCAAGCTTGGTTGCATTGGAATAGGTGTAGTGATAATTTGAATCCCCATACCACGCAACTTTTCGTTTGGTGACGATATGGCGACCGAACATGTTGGCTTCATCATTTCGCCATTCAATAGTCTTCCAGAGAATATCGAAGTAAGAATCTGAATCTTTAGGTGAAAAGACTCTACCATAGTAGTTAACAATTCCATCGAACGGAAGGAGATTGACCGTGTTATCGTTACTGAATAAATTCATTTTTCCATTTTTTATATTCTGTCTTCATGCAATGACCGCAAGGCCTGAAGTTTTGCATCGTGGCGTCTGACATAGATTTGAAAAACACCCGGTTTGACCGGTTCATTCTTTTGCCCGAAGCACAATGTAGTGTTCCAACGATTTTAAGCTTCGTATTTCCACCCAGTGTAATGAATGATTTTCTGATCAGTGACCTGACTTGATAATCGCTAGTTTCTTTGTGAGGGATCATATGCAAAGCGAAAGCAAGATAAATCCAAGTTTACTCATGCGTAACCTGATACTTGCTGTTTTATTGAGATTTTTTAATGGAATTGATCAAAATGTGTTTTATTTAAAGGCTAAATAAAATTCATGAAACGATCCGATCATATTCTTGCAGTCACGCGTGCGCTTTTAAGTTCTCCGGATGAAAATTTTCAAAAAAGGCTTGCTGTCATAAAAGTAATGTATGAATTGTCTGAAGTTAGGAAACCGGGAGCTGTTTCACTTGGAGTTGTTGCGGGTCTTGAACAAAATTTTGAGTTCTGGCTTGCGAACGTCCGTAGTGAGAATGTAGTAGAAGTAAAATTCTTTTATGCTGCGGTGGAGCAACATAACCTTGCACCACATGTAGCGGTAGCATTTGCGGGATCTCCGGATTTGCTCATGCAGGTTAAGACAAAGCGAAAGTTTTACACATTCAAACTCGAAACGTATTTCAGTCCCTCTTACCAGATCACCCCACAGCAGTTTATTGAAGTGTTAAATGCTCAGGCTGATCAGCAATTAGTATGGTCAAGGGCTTATTACCTGATATCAGAATCGAACAAGCTAAACAACCGCACGGCTTTTGATCAAGCTGAAATTATACAATACCTGAAGAGTGATGAAGGAAGAAATGTGTTTGAGTTTCTGGCTGGTGACTTGTTAAAAGAAATACAAATTGAATGTTCCATTCATGATAAAGTTTTTAGTATTCCGGATGAATTTCAGTCTTTGTTTATAAAATATCCACCGCTTGGATATGAAGGCGAGGATCGGGAATATGTATATCTGTATCCTTTACGTGATGTAACCGCTGAAGAAATTTTAACGCTCGCGGAAGCTCAATCCTTTGAACCTCAGGTATGGGAAGAGCTAAACAAAACACTTGATGAATGGCAGGATGAAACAATGAAGTCTATGCCTGTTGCTCAATGGAAAGGAAAAATCATGAGCATGGATAGTGATATGCTTCAGCGAATTGTTAGTCCGGTTTGCCGGAGTATTTGTAAATTATGTGAAGATCTGAAACTAAAACCTGTAATTCCGGCTAAGCTGATTGATGCATTTGGCCCAAACGAAGAAGATCAAAAACGAGCCGCGGCTCGATCGAAAGGGGAGAAGGATCGGTGGTCGTTGCAGCCGACTCAACAATCCTGGGAGTATTATGCTTTTCGTGAGATTGAATATGGAGTTGAGGTTCAAAGTCCAGATTCTAGTCAAGTTCAAGCGGCCTTTATTAAACCGTTGGCAGCGATAAAGTTATTTGCAGGCGAGATCCAATCTCCATTTGAAGAAGCTTTTGCACTTGTACTTTTCATGGTCAATGACTCGAAGAGTCTGACTGCGAATGAAATTGAACAGCAAATTAAAGCTTCGGGCTTTTCGGAACGGGCAGTTGAAGTCTTACGGGATAAAATTTGGATGGCGGAACAGTTTTCGGAGTTAGGCTTTACTATCGATCAGATTAAAGGCCTCATAGCAATTTCCGTTGCGGATGTTTTTGGCGGCATGGGTTCGTGGAACGATCAATATGTTGAAGGTGATCAGGAACGATACCAAACGGTATCGGCCCATATGTTTGAGGCCTTGAAAAATTATTTCGCATCTGTTTTATCGTATGCGAAATAATTATTGAAGCCATTTTTAAATGCCTGCGTTTTTCGGCTTATAATTCAGCTTTGTGTATTTGACATAAAACGACTAATCGTTTCTATGACTTTTTCAGATTCCTCTTGTTGTGGAAAATGTCCACACATTTCCAGTTTAATGGTTTGAGAATTTTGGAAACCACTTTCAAATTTGACAAGGTTATGCGGTGCAATTACGGGATCTTTCATGCCCCAAATAAAAAGAACGGGCTTTTTACTAATTGTGTTTTTCTTGCTCCAAAGTTTTTCAAACCATTGCTGATCATTTAATAATGATTTAGCAAAAGCTACTGTCCCGTTTCTCTGCCTGTGACCTGAGAATGGTTTTGTGTAATGTTTCAATATGCTTTTTGATGGTTTGTTTTTACCAAATGTTTTTGGCAGCAAAAATTTTGGTGAAAAGTTGAAAAACTTATATAAGAACGGAAGTAACGGACTACTTAGAATCTTTCTAATTTTTTTAAATTCTTCTGACCCTGAACTATCCCATAACCAACTATTCAATACTATAATTCTTTTGATTCTATCTGGGAAATTGATGGCAAAATTTAGCCCTATCGGCCCACCAAAATCATGGACAACTAACGTGATATTCGATAGCTCCAAATTCATAACAAATTTTTCAAGTGTCGAGCTATGATTTTGGGTTGAATAATCATAAACCTCAGGCTTATCAGAAAGTCCAAAACCAATATGGTCAAGGGCTATACAACGATAATTTTTTCTAAGTTCTTTAATAATTTTTCTGCTATCAAAACTCCATGACGGGGTTCCGTGAACGAATAAAATAGTTTCTCCCTGTCCTTCATCTATGAAGTGAAGTTTGTATCCGTTGATATCAAAGTGATTTGAAGTAAACGGGTATTCCGATTTATCAAGCCAATAGTTTTTCATATTTTTTTATGCAATTTGGTAAGCTCAGGACTACCAAATCTTGGTATGCACCAAGATTAAAATCTCACACCATTGAAAAGCTTGCTAAAATTTGTGGGATCCATACCTAAATAGGATGCAATGTATTTATTCGGTACAAGTTGAAGTAAATGAGGAGTTCTTTGACAAAATGTTTTGTAGCGTTCTTCAATGGTCATTGAATGCAACTCAATGTGTCTGTTTATCAAACCTGATAACACGGCTTCTGTCATTTTTCTAAATAATCTTTCTAGCTGTTGAGATTGGTCAAATAATTTTTGCAGGTCTTCAAATAAAATGTAATCCAATTTACTGTCTGTCAAACAAGTCAAGAAGTATCTTGAAGGTGATTGAAATGAAAATGATTCAGGGATGGCGCACAAATTTGGGAAGTAGGTAAATGCAATGACGTGCGTTTTGTTGTTTGAATCAAAGTAGGACATTTGAACTCCGCTGTTTACAAAATAAAGCTCGCGCTGCACTTGTCCCGGAACGGTTATAAAGTCGCCCTTTTTAAAAGTCTTCGATTTAAGTTTTGCTATCAGTAAATTAAAATCTGATGCGTTTATATTGTGAAAAAGTTTGAAGTATTCCAGCCGATCCATTTTGCCAGTTATTAATTATTGAAGCCATTTTTTAAAAGCCTGTGCTTTTTCACGACTAATGTCTACCGTAATATTTAACGGGGATTTTAGTTTGAGAAGGATTTTACTATACATATCCGTTTTAAAACTCTCGACAGCTCCCAGGTTGATAATGTATTGACGGTTAGCTCTGAAAAAATTCTTTGGATCCAGAAGCTCATCAATTTCTTCCATAGTTTGAAAATCGGTTACAAATTGCTGCTTGTCATGCGTAACGAGGTAGATCAGTGTGTCTTTTATAAAGTAAGCCACCTTTGTGTGATCAATAACCAAAAGTGATTTGCCGGTATGTACAAGAAAACGCTCTTTGTATATCGGAGTGTTGGCTGGCAAGGTAATTTGATTCATTAAAGCTTTCAAATTAGCTGCCAAATCATTGTTAGAATGAGCTGATTTCTTAAACTTATCCAGCGCGTTTTTCAGATCAGTTTTATTAATAGGCTTTAAGAGATAATCGATGCTATTAACTTTGAAGGCCCGTAATGCATACTCGCTGTAAGCTGTGGTAAAAATTACCGGGCAATTTAGCGTGACGGACTTAAATAAATCAAAACTTACGCCATCGCTTAGTTGAATGTCCATGAAGATCAGGTCAGGCTCAGGATTGGATTTGAAATAAGTAATGGCAGCTTGTAGAGAATTCAGGATTTCAACGATTTCTATTGTTTCATCAACCTGTTGCACAAGTTTTTGTAAATCCTTTGCAACAAGCGATTCATCCTCAATTATAATGGTCTTATACATTTTCACACCAATGGAATTTTAACTGTAAATAAGTTGTTAGCTTCTATGATTTCGACAGGCTTATCCGTAAGATATTTATAGAGTGATTTTAAATTTTCCAGTCCTTGCTTGTTACTTGTTTCAATCTGATCCTTCTTATTGACTTCATTTTCAATGATGAAATAGTCTGTCGTGGTGGTGATTGATATTTTTAACGGCCGGTCGCTCGAAATGATGTTGTGCTTGATAACATTTTCAATCAGCATTTGGGAAGTTACCGGAACAATTCCCTTATCGGTTGTGTCGTCATCGATGCGAATGGTAAACTGGAGATCGTTTGGGAAACGCGTTTTCAGCAATGAAATATAATGCATGATGAAATCAAGCTCAGTTCTTATCGAAACAGTTTCTTTGCCTTTACTCTGTAAGGTATAACGATATACCTGAGCTAACTGCTGCAAAAAGTCAGATGCAAGCTGCTGATTCTCGAAGATCAAACTATTAAGAGAAGCAAGGGCATTAAACAAAAAATGAGGGTTTAGTTGATTTCGTAGGGTATCGTATTGAACTGTAGCCTGCTGGCGTTCCATAGCAGCCAGGTTTATTACATCGCGCCTCCAGTTAAAAAAATAGATGGTTCCAAAATACATAAAGTTCAAGGCAATGGCTACGAGGAAGTAGACAACAAACCCAATTGCACGGATAAGCTGTGGGTTGGTATGCGTAAGCGCTTCGATCTGGCGATCTGTAACAAAAAAACCGGGACCTACTATTATACTGTATAAGATTGCAGTTTGAATGAATGTCCGCGCAAACGGATACGTAGTAAGGGGCATTCTCTTTTCAAGTAACCTGCCGCTTAGCAATACAACTTCCCAAAACAGGCAAAAGAAAATCCAGGAAGCAATATAAACCCCTACGTGAAACCACATGTCTTTTTCCGGTAACATCCCGTACCGCGCAAGTGAAACCGGTATGTCTACCACTGCGAAGAGCAGGTACATTTTTTTGCGGGCGATAGGGAAGGACGCAGCAGACATAAAAAGGAGATTGCGGTTAACGTATATGCTTGTTAAAGTACGAAAGATTCACATTAATAGTTTTCTGAATACGATTGCAATTGACCTACAAAATAAATATTTATCAAGTTTATCTAATGGAAGTGCTGAATAGTAAAATTGAAGTGCACTAAAAATGGAGTGAAGTTAAACACATGAATTTCATTCAGTTGAGCCTAATTTAAAATTAGCACTTCGAACCATAGTATACTGCACCTCAGTTGAAATCTCTGTCACTTGAGTTTTATACGAGTATTTTTTTGAAACGCTCAGGTCATCACTCCGTTCATGACCACAAACAATTTAAAAAATCAGAATATGAAAAATCTAATTTTACTCGTTGTGCTTTTTGCAAGCACACAACTCATGGCTCAGGATGCTAAAGAAAATGAAGCATTATTTGGAAAGGCTAAGATCGTTAGCACTGGATATGGAGCATTGTCTACCCAATACACAAGAATCAATGGAAAGGCAGCAATTTTTACAGGAGCCTATGGTGGCTGGATGATCAACCATAAACTTATGATTGGATTGGGCGGATACGGATTGGCTACCAATCATCAGGGATTTGATGAACAAGGTGAGTCGGATAAGGATAATGAATTAAAAATGGGCTATGGTGGTATCGTTGTGGAGTACACATTTTTAAGTGAAAAGAAAATTCATGCAACGACAAGTCTTTTAGTTGGAGCGGGAGCTGTTGTTAATGGCTATCGCCTGGACAAGGCTGATTCCTATGGTGATCATTTTCACAGTGTAGATGAATCCGGGTTCTCTGTGTTTCAACCGACTGTTAGTGTTGAGGCAAACATGACTAACTGGTTTAGAATTTCGTTGGGGGCTGGTTACAGATTTGTCAACAGCAGCGATATAGAAGGGTTGTCAGATAGAAACTTAAGTGCGCCAACCATGAATTTATCCCTCAAGTTTGGTAAGTTTTAATACCTAATAATATAATGGGTGAAAAAAGGCCGGTACAATGTACTGGCCTTTTTACGTATGACCATTTTTTAAAGATTGGACTTTTCTGAACTTTTTAATCTTTTGGTACAAAAAATCAATCACATAGATTGCAACTACCATGCATAGCAGGAAACCGATTACAAACAGAAAATCGAAACTATCAATATTATTTAGCAGATGCCGGGTGATCATGAATTTTGATTTTTAATCCAATCCCGCGCATTTGCAAACGCTTCAAACCATGGACCTACTTCATCGTTTTTACGATCGGTTGGATAATGCGGCCAGTTCCACGGAAACAAAGATCGCTCAATATGCGGCATAATGGCCAGGTGTCTTCCATCGCGTGAGCTAAGCGCGGCCACCGCAAAGTTTGAATCATTTGGATTGCCAGGATACTGTGGATAAGTATAGTTAGCCGCTACTACATATTTTGATTGATCAGCAGGCAACACAAACTGACCTTCACCGTGTGCCAGCCACACTCCAATCTGCGCGCCTTCATAACTTTTAAGCATCACCGAATTGTTTTTCGGGATCGTGATATTAATGAATGTACATTCAAATTTCCCCGAACCATTGTGATGCATTTTTTCTTGCCAGTCGGGGTAGAGCAGGCCCATCTCCATCATTAACTGACAGCCGTTACAAACGCCTAAGCTTAACGTGTCGTTACGTTTGTAAAAATTATCAAGCGCAGCTTTTGCTTTTGGATTGTACAGGAAAGCGCCAGCCCATCCCTTAGCAGAACCGAGTACATCAGAGTTAGAGAATCCACCAACAAATACAATCAGGTTTACTTCGCTTAGATCTTCGCGACCAGTCATCAAGTCAGTCATGTGAACGTCTTTCACATCAAAGCCAGCCACGTAAAGCGCATATGCCATTTCACGATCACTGTTTACACCTTTCTCACGGATGATCGCGGCTTTAATTCCGGTTGGGGTTCTGCGTTTTGGATCGAGATTGTGTGTTGAAAGCTTTCCATCAAATTTAGGTTGGAATTTATACTCCAGTGGCTGCTTGAAAAGATTTTGCTTGCGTGTCTCTGCGTGTCCTTTCGGGCGTTGGATTTTATCTAATAGATAGGAGGTTTGGAACCAGGTTTCTCGGAGTTTGTCGACATCCAGGGCTTCAAGCTTCATGCTGCTGGCTTCAAGCTTGATTTTTCTTTCTTTTATAACTTTTCCTAACGAAATTGATTTAACTCCGTTTTTCTGTAACACAGCTTGAATAGCATTCTCGTCTTTTACCTGGATGACAATTCCTGGATTTTCATTGAAGAGAACTTTGATAATATCATCCCCAAGTTCTTTGGTAGTGATATTCATACCAACTTCCGGTACCGGGAAGCACATTTCAAGCAACGTTGTGATCAGGCCACCCGCAGAAATATCATGTCCTGCGAGAATGAGTTCGGATTGAATTAATTCTTGGACTGCACCAAAGGCTTTAATGAAATAGCTTTCATCGTTAACAGTCGGAGCCTCTTTTCCAAGTTGATTAACAATTTGTGCGAAGCTACTTCCGCCAAGCTTAAAATTATCTTTGGAGAAATCAATGTAGAGTAACGATGATCCAACAATCGGTTCCAAGTCTGGGGAAACTGTTTTACGAATATCACCTGATTCCGCAACAGCCGAAATGATCACCGTGCCTGGAGAATTGACAGTTTCACCATTCGGATACTTTTGTGTCATCGACAAGGAATCTTTTCCGGTCGGGATGTTGATTCCGAGCTTACACGCAAAGTCACTCACGGCTTCAACGGCTGCATATAGCCGTGCATTTTCACCGGCTGTTTTTGTAGGCCACATCCAATTCGCGCTTAACGAAATTCCTTTTAATCCGTGTGTAAGTGGTGTCCAGATAATATTCAGCAATGATTCAGCAATTGCTATTTTACTTCCGGCAACGGGGTCAACCAATGCTGCGCCTGGTGCATGACCAATTCCGGTTGCAATACCTTTATGACTGATAAAATCCAACGCCATAACGGATACATTGTTTAGTGGAAGCTGAATCGGTCCGCACGTTTGCTGAGTCGCCACTCTTCCAGTCACACACCGATCTACTTTATTCGTTAACCAATCTTTGCATGCAACTGCTTCAAGTTGTAACACTTGTTCCAAATATTCCTGGAACTTATTTACATCATAGCTAACATCTGCAAACGTATTGGGTAATGTCTTATCCTGAAGAATTGTTTTAGGTGAAGAACCAAACAGGTGACTAATCTTTAAATCAACTGGCTTTGTCTTCTTTGTGTTATCAATGAATTTAAACGCACCATCACCCGTTGCTGTACCGACAACATACATTGGAGCGCGTTCACGTTCAGAAATTCGTTTCAGCAAATCAACATCTTTAGCATTGATTGCGATGCCCATGCGCTCCTGCGATTCATTGCTGATGATCTCTTTATCAGAAAGGGTAGGGTCGCCAATCGGAAGTTTATCGATTTCGATTGTTCCACCGGTTTCTTCCAGCAATTCCGAGAAGCAATTCAAATGCCCACCGGCTCCGTGATCGTGAATTGACACAATTGGATTCTCAGCAGATTCAACCATCGCACGGATTGCATTGCTTACCCGCTTTTGCATTTCCGGATTGGAACGCTGAACAGCATTTAGCTCAATCGCATTTTCAAATTCCCCGGTTGTTACGGACGATACTGCGGCACCGCCCATCCCGATGCGATAATTATCACCGCCCATCAACACAATCTTATCACCGGCTTTCAGGTGTTCTTTCTTACTGTCTTTTTCTTTGCCATAGCCAACACCACCGGCCAGCATGATCACTTTATCGAAGCCTAATTTTTTATCGCCTTCAAAATGTTCGAATGTTAGTACGCTTCCGCCAATAAGTGGTTGCCCGAACTTGTTTCCAAAATCACTTGCTCCATCCGAAGCTTTGATCAGGATCTCAGCGGGTGTTTGATAAAGCCATTTGCGTTCGGCAAACTTCTTTTCCCACGGTCTTCCGTTTTCGAGCCTGGGGTAAGAAGTAATGTATACCGCAGTACCCGAAAGCGGAATCGAACCTTTACCTCCGGCTAACCGGTCGCGGATTTCACCACCACCACCAGTCGCAGCTCCATTAAACGGTTCAACTGTTGTTGGAAAATTATGCGTTTCTGCTTTTACAGAAATAACCGAATCAAAATCTGAAAGCTTAAACCAATCCGGAACATCTTGTCGCGCAGGTGCGAACTGTTCAACCCTCGGACCTTTTATAAAAGCGACATTGTCTTTGTAAGCCGAAACGATATAGTTAGGATTCTCTTTTGAAGTTTTCTTAATGAGTTGGAAAAGTGTTGACTCTTTCTCCTTTCCATCGATTACAAACGTGCCATTAAATATCTTGTGCCGGCAATGTTCACTGTTTACTTGTGAGAAGCCGAATACTTCACTGTCTGTTAACTTTCTTCCAAGACTTGCACTAACATTGTTAAGATATTCAATTTCTTCTTGGCTTAACGCCAAACCTTCTTTCTCGTTGTATTCGCCTATGTTCTGAATTTCAAGAATAGGTTGAGGTGTATGTTTAATCGTAAACAGTTCTTGATCTAATTTGGTGTAGAGTCGCTGAAGCATCCGATCGTAGGACGCTGAATCATTTCTTAGTTCAAGGAATTCTTCCATGCGTTGAATTCCGGAAATTCCCATCGTTTGGGTGATCTCCACTGCGTTGGTACTCCAGGGAGTAATCATCTCTTTTCGTGGCCCGATAAAATTGCCAGACAAGGAAGTTTCAGGAATTGGAAGCGCCCCGCCTAAAAGCCAGACAAGTTTTTGAATATCAGAGGATTGTAAAGGGTGTTGGGATCCAACCGCGTAAACGATATTGGATTCTGAACGGAAAAATAAGATCATCTAAGGCAGTGGCTTAAAAGGAAGAGCAAAAATACGAGGATCAATTCTTTTTTAACAGTTTTTGTGCGCATTTTAATGCATGAAGTTGTATCGGAAATCAAGTGTTTCTACCTTACTTTTTAAACCTGGTAGCCAATGAAAAAGGTTCTGATGTTTTTAGTCCTTGTGCTGACGTGCTCTGTTACGCACGCTCAGTATATTGAGAATTATGAACCCGAACCTAATATCAGTATTGTAAAGCTTGGCCTGGGGTTTGGAATTGACTATGGATGGTTAGGGGCGAGGTTAACAATAATGCCTGTCTCTACTTTTGGGGCATTTATAGCGGTGGGATATAACGGAATAAAATCGGGAGTTAACGGTGGGGTCACGTATAAAATTGATCTGAAAAAAAAGATAACCCCTGTGCTAGGTCTGATGTATGGTAATAATGCAATAATAATTGTGCAAGGCGCTTCCGATTATAATAAAGCTTACTATGGAACAACAATCAGTGGTGGGATTGAGCTCAACATGCGCAAATCTGGCAATTACTGGAGCTTCGAATTACTCTATCCGTTTCGCTCTTCAGAATATGAAGATGATTGGGATGCCATTAGAAATAATCCAAGCTTTGAAATAGAATCTGATCCGCTTCCGATTACCATTAGCGTAGGATATCACTTCAATATCTGACGCATTACCCGTTGGTAGAAAACATCTAAGGAATTAATGAGGGTAAGATTAAATTAGAATTTTAATCGTGTATGGAAATAGCCTCGATACCTGATAATGAAACCGCACGCCTGCAAGCGCTTAGAGAATATGATATTCTTGATTCACCCGCTGAACGTGATTTTGATGAAATCGTTGAACTCGCATCTCAAATTTGTGAAACGCCTATTTCCACAATTACATTAATCGATGAGTCTCGCCAATGGTTTAAGGCGAGGAAAGGGTTGAAGGATTCTGAAACAAGTAGGGACGATGCATTTTGTGCACATGCCATTCATAGTGATGATGTAATGATTGTTCCGGATGCCACGAAAGATGTAAGGTTTCATGATAATCCATTCGTTACCGGTAATCCAGATATCCGGTTTTATGCAGGGATGCCACTGGTAACACCCGATGGTTTTAATCTCGGTACCTTATGCGTGATTGATACAAAACCTAAAAACCTATTACCGCATCAACTTTTTGCGTTGCAAGTTTTATCCAAACAAATAATCAAGCAAATGGAACTTCGGAAGAAGATCTTTGAACTTGAACGCATGAACGATACGCATCGAAAGCTTCTTTCCGTGATTGGTCACGACTTGCGAAGTCCGCTTACCTCATTGTATGGACTTCTTGAGCTTTCTGAAAAATATGATCTGCCACCGGAAGAATTTAAAAGTAAACTTCCGGAAGTTCGACAAGGCTTTACATCGGCCAATGCGCTTTTAAGTAATCTTTTGGAATGGGCTACTTCTCAATTTGAACATAATGGGATAAGGCCGAAAGTAATATTGCTTCGGCACATTGTGGATCAGATTGCAGAGAACAACCTGCAACAATTTGAGCGTAAGGAAAACCAAATCGATAATTTAATTGATACTACGTGCCAGGTCTTGGCAGACGAAAACATGGTTCGAACGGTAATCCGAAATTTGTTGATGAACGCAAACAAGTTTACCGATAATGGGAGAATCACAATCACGAATCGTTCCGTTAAATCGATGGTTGAAATTTGTGTTGCCGATACGGGCGTTGGTATGGAGGAATCACAACTCAACAAAATGTTCAACTGGGACAAACGCAGCAGTACAAAAGGTACAAAAGGTGAGCGTGGGTCAGGCTTCGGATTATTGGTTAGCCAGGAATTTATTGAAAAGAATGAAGGCCGTATCTGGGTTGAGAGTGTACCTATGCAAGGATCAAAATTCTACTTTACATTACCTCAATACTTTCCTGAATAAAGTTAACTACGTTTTTTCGAGAATATCCAATTCAGAAAATCGGGCTCTGTAAAAGCACTGTCCCAACTGTTGTGATTCGCTTCGGGATATTCAATATATTCAACAGCGGTGTTTAAAATTTTCAACTTCTCTACAATAATTTGAGAATGTTTCGGGGCAACAACATCATCTTTGGCACCGTGAAAAACCCGGAACGGAGTTTTTGAAACCCGCTTATCGTATGCTTTTACATCAGCTCCTCCGCAGATCGGTACAGCTGCAGCAAATAAATCCGGATAACGATAAACTGCTTCAAACGTCCCCATGCCACCCATGGAAAGTCCTGAAATATAAACTCTCGACTTATCTACACCTTCACGACTCATAATTTGTTGAACAAGCTCCACTGCAGCCTGGAGGTCACGCGTGATTGGTTGACTATAATCAAACTCAAGATCTAACGGTAATTTTTCCTGCTCCAAATCCACCGGTGACCATGATCCTTTTTCTGAGCATTGTGGAAAGATTACAATGGCCGGATATTGTATGCGGTTAGCGGAGTCTAGGAAAAGCTTAGCACCATGTATTAACTGGCTTTCATTATTATCACCGCGTTCACCGGAACCATGCAAAAATATTAAAAGTGGATATCTTTTGCTCGTACTATAATTTTTTGGATACAGTATCCGATAGGGCAAAATGTGGCTTGCAGAAGAGGTAAAGGTTTTTTTCTCGAATGCTGACTGGTCTTGTGAAGCGACCGAATGAATAACTAAGAATGTTGTTATAAAAATCAGGATCAGTCGCATAAGAGTAATTTACTAGTGAAAGTAAACATTTTTCGATTTCGGACAGCATAGAGTTGACATCCGGCAAATTGCTGCAAAATGTGATTCTGAAGGCGTAGAATCTCAAATCTGATGTAGTATTGATGTAGTTATTTTTTCGTAATTACGAAGCGATAAACTTAGCTTGCATGGTATTTAAATCGATTGCACTATGAAGTTCGGACTGTTCATGACAATTGCCATCATTTCATTTTCATGTTTCTGCTGCGGCAGCGATGAAACTGAAACTCCTGTTTATGAAATAGAATTTTTAGTGGTTAATGAAATTACCGGACTTCCGGTTAAGGATGCAAAAATTAAATTACTGGAAGAAGGCCGAACCGTAAAAACTTCCAAAGCAGGAGTGGCCGGTTTTACCTTAAAAGACTTAGCTGGAAAAACTATTCAATCTATCACGGATTCGGTTGCGTATGCGTTCTCCATCATTCATCCCGATTTCCGGCCACGTGAAATAAATGCAACCATCGGATTAAAAACCATAAAACTTATTCAAGATTCTACTGGAACGTATAACTATCAAAAGCCTGTCCAATTCGATGATGGACTTGATGTAGGCACGTTATCCCAGGCTGGTTTTGACATTACTAAAATGCAAAGCCTGATGGATAAGATTGCCACGCCAGGATATCGCGATCTTCACAGTATTCTGATTTATAAAGATGGTAAGCTCGTACTGGAAGAATATTATTACGGAAATAATGATACCATAAATTTTGAAGGCGGAGTTAGCCGCGATAAAAGACCCGCGCCCATCTGGTGGACGAGAAATCAAAAACATTATATCGCATCCGTTAATAAGGCGCTCACCTCAACATTAACCGGTATTGTATTGGATAAGTACGAATTGACCACCGCTGCGTATCTAAAAGATTATCTCCCGGAGTATGCTTCTTATTTTGAAGGTGACGTGAACAAATCGAAGGTAACGTTTCATCATGCCTTGAATATGACGCTTGGATTTCAATGGAATGAATGGGGTTCAAGTGATCTTGCTCTTCTTTGGAAATCTGAAGACTTTGCTGATTTTTTATTGAGTAGAAACAACACAGGACCAGGTCCAATTTGGTACTACAACAGTGCAAGTCCCAATGTAATTCTTAAATGCTTGGAGAATATTGTGGATGAACCAATTCGGGGTTGGGCACAGGAGAATTTTTATGGCAAACTTGGCATCACAGATTATACGTGGCAATACCAGCCGGATGGTTATCCCGAAGGTGCTGCGCGAATGTATCTGCGTCCGCGTGATATGCTGAAGATCGGAATCACTTATCTTGATAAAGGTAAGTGGAGGGGAGAACAAGTTGTTCCTGAAGCCTGGGTTGAAAAATGTTTTGTAGTACAAAAATTTACAGATTCCGGAAAGTATAGCCATTTTTTCTGGCTCCGAAATTTGAGCGAGGTCTCTTATTTATCAGCCGATGGTGATGGCGGGAATTTCATTAATGTATTTCCTGATCAAAACATGGTTATCGTATTCACACAGGGAAATTATTTACAATGGCCTTTATATGTGAATCAAGCAAATGACATCATGGAGAACTATATTTTTCCGTCACTTGATTAAGGCTTGCTGATAATGTGAATACTGCCCGCGATAACTCCGTTGTGACCGGTTTCTAAAATTTCAAGTTGATAGTTCTTAACCTTATGCAGTAAACTGCGCATGTTCTTAACGGTTATTACATTGTCAAACTTCCCTACGATCATCACAAGCCGGATGTTATGTTGATTGATAATGCTGGCAATTTCATTCATGTTAAAGGCTAAGTGGCGGAAAACTACCCAGGAGTTGTAAACGCGCTTTCTTTTCTCTTCGGTATTCATTTGTGACTCCGTAAATCGGAGAATACCCTTATCGATTAAACCGACTTTGAATGCAAGATTTGCAATGGAATTGAATCGTTTAGGTTTCGAGATCATACTCTTGAATAAATTTCTTAGCGCTACAGGATAGGTTGCGAGACTATACCACATGCTGGTTTTTATTCCATCGGGTGCCAGTAAAAAAAACTCTTTAACTCGCTCGGGAAATAACTCCAACGTTGCCAGCGAAAATTTTCCACCCATACTAAATCCAAGTAAGCTGAACTCACGGATTGATTGTTCATTCAAAAATTTGGTAATTAACCTGTTCCAGAATTTCTTTTCAAGAGGATGTTCATTTAATGGCCACTCGCTTTTGCCGTGAAAAAAAATATCAAATGAATAAACGGTATAAGAACCTGATAGAGAAACGGCAAGTGCATTGAACACTTCGCTACTTTGTCCGAAACCATGAAAAGCAATCAATACTTTTTCACCTGTTCCGGTCTTGGTAAAGTAAAGTTTTGCCCCTTCAAGCTGTAGCAGTTGCTTTGTCACGCATTATAGTTTGAATTCAAAAATGAGAAATAAATTCCTCATTCTTCTATTAATCTTTGTTGATAAAACGAGTCTTGTTATAGATGTTTCTTTTACAAATGTTCAATAAAAAAAGTTGCCAGTTCTTTGGCAACTTTTAAAGTTATCTGTTGAAAAGATAATTATTCGTATTTCAAGGATTGCACCGGATTGGTTCGGGCTGTTTTTAATGAATGAAATCCTACTGTAAAAAAAGAGAATAACAAGGCCAAGGCAGTGACTACCCCAAAGGTCAGGTAGCTTATTGTAGTTTGATAAGCAAAATTTCCCATCCATAAATTGATCACATAAAATGCAGCTGGAATTATAAGAACTGCAGCAATCAATACTAGATACATAACATCTTTATACAATAGATAGATAATACGGGGTATGCTGGCCCCATGCACCTTGCGGATTCCAATCTCTTTTGTCCGTTGTGCTGTAGTAAAGGCTGAAAGTCCAAGCAATCCCAGCAATGAAATAAAAATGCAGATGTACGAAAGATTAGAGAGTAGCGTATACTGAGTCTCATCTGCTTTGTACTGCTCGTTAAAACGTTGATCCAGGAAAAAATATTCGAACGGATGATTTGGATCGTATCCTGCCCATTTTTTGCGGATATAATCCATCGTTTCCGGAAGATTATCTCCGGCAATTTTCAGATGAAGAAATCCACCTTCCTCTCTTGATTTGACAATGATTAATGGCTCAATCGGATTATGCAACGATTGATAATTAAAGTCTTTTACAATCCCGATTACTTGTCCGTCTTTTTCTCCATGAAACCAGCGAACTTTTTTACCGATTGGATCGTCACCCCAACCCATAAGTTTGGCTGCTGCTTCATTGGCAATAAAAATATTATCAACGTCAGCCGTAGCGCCCGGGTTAAACCCGCGACCTTTGATTACTTCAATGTTCATGGTTTTGAAATAATTTTCGTCAGCAGCAATCATAGAGAAAGCCTGCTGTTTCATTTCTCCGTTTTCACTTTCGGCCCACATCACCGGCCCGCCAACACCCATACCCAGTACGCTATACGAAGTTGCTGCTGAAGTAATCTTGGGATTTTGCATTAACTCATTTTTGATAGCAGTGAGATTATTCTGGACCAGTGTATCCTGAATAGGAAGAATCAGCACATTATCATTGCTGAAACCTAAGTCCTTATTACGCATAAAATCAATTTGATCCTGCATAAACAATGTGCAAACCACTACAAAAATTGATATAGCAAACTGGATTGTGATTAGCGCTTTTCGTAACAAATGACTTGACTTGTTGTTCTTGAAAGAGCCTTTCAACGCGCTGAGCGTTGGTACTGAAGGTAAATAGAAGGCAGGGTATAATCCAGACAGAATTCCGATGAACAATGTTATGCCGAGTGAGCCAAATAGCAAAACCGGATTAGTTATAAAATCAGCTGTTAGATTTTTGTCAATTAACGAGTTAAACGATGTAAGATTAAGGATTACAAACACAAGACCTATCGCAACCACCAAAGAGATAAACGACAGAAAAACCGACTCTCCGAGAAAGGATAGCACCAGCGTCCGCTTTCCAGAACCTAACGTTTTTTTCATAGCGATTTCAGCAGCACGTTTCACTGATTTTGCTGTTGATAAATTCATATAATTGATACAAGCCAATAGAATAATAAAAATACCGATACCTGTAAATGCGTATACATACGCAATGTTGCCTGTTGCTTCGTCATTGTCCAGATCGGAGTGGAAATGGATTTCAGTCAGTGACTGGAGTATGGGATCATACTTACCACCGACCTGGTCTCCAAAAGATTTGAAATACTTATTAAAAATGACTGGAAATTTATCGTAGAAGTTTTTTGGGTCATAGTTATCTGGAAATACGAGGTAAGTATAAACATCCGGATTCCAGAACGCCTCTGATTTAATCTGCCCGGCATCAACAACCCATTCGCGCGATTTACTCAAGCCGGATAAAATAAAATCAAATTTCATGTGTGTGTTTTCGGGAAGATCTTTGATAACACCTGTAACTTTCCAGGCCTGGCCATCAATCAGGAGTGTTTTATCGAGCGAATCTTCAGTTCCAAAATACCGGTCAGCAGTTGATTTAGTGATGACAATTGAATTGAGAAGATTCAATGCTGTGTGTTCATCGCCAGCAATGAAATCGTGTTTGAAAACGGTAAAGTAAGTTGAATCGGTTCGGATTAGATCTTCTTCATAATAGGAAACTTCTTCACCTTTCTTCTCATATTTCACCAGAATATGGTCCCAATTGTTAGCACGTGTTACTGCCTGCACTTCGGGAAATTCTTCTTTTAAAATAGCACCCAGTTCACGTGCGGAGCGAGCTACTCTGAAATCAACTCCGGTGGCTTGCAGGTGTCCACCTAGGCGGTATATGTTTTCATGATTGGCAAAATGCTTGTCGTAGGTAAGATCGTGCTGAAGGATTAGAAGTAAAATAATACTTACTGCTATGCCGAGAGCAAGGCCGAGAATGTTGAGGATGGAAAAAAACTTATCCTTCAGGAAAACCCGGATGAAGAATTTTAAATTAGTTTGAAGCATGTTTTGAGGTTTAGGTTATGATGAGGATGATGGTAGAAGACAAAAAGTTCTCTTACTCAACAACGATGCCGACCCTAAAAACTTGCCTTTTGTTACAAATCGAGCATAACTAGTTTTCAGACTGCTCAAATTTGAACACTTTAGTGTCCAGAAATAATTATGTAAGCATGAGATTGATACCGGTATTTTTTATTGCAATTATTCATATTTCGGTTTACGCTCAAACGAATTCGCAGATTACTTCAGGCAACCCAATCATCTCGGGGTATTATGCTGATCCGGAAGGTATTGTTTTTGGAAACACCTATTGGATTTATCCTACCTATTCAGCACCCTACGATGATCAGGTTTTCTTTGATGCCTTTTCATCGCCTGATTTGGTTCACTGGAAAAAACATAACCATATCCTGGACACTGCAAATGTTAAATGGGCTAAGCGCGCAGTGTGGGCTCCATCTATTATAGAAAGGGATGGAAAGTATTTTCTGTTTTTTGGTGCGAATGATATTCAAAGTGATAAAGAGTATGGTGGAATTGGGATCGTGGTAGCAGATAATCCTGCCGGACCTTTTAAGGATTACTTAGGCAGGCCATTGATTGATAAATTTTATAATGGTGCTCAGCCAATTGACCAGTTTATCTATAAAGATGCTGATCAATACTACTTATTTTATGGCGGCTGGCGTCATTGTAATGTTGTTAAGCTTAAAAATGATTTTACAGGATTTATTCCGTTTGAGGATGGAACAATTTTTAAAGAAATAACTCCGGATAAATATGTTGAAGGTCCGTTTATGTTTAAACGTAACGGAAAATACTATTTTATGTGGTCGGAAGGAGGATGGACGGGCCCGGATTATAGTGTTGCTTATGGGATTGCAGATTCTCCTCTTGGGCCGTTTAAACGCGTTGATAAGATTCTGGAGCAAAATGAAACTATTGGAAGAGGAGCGGGACATCATTCGATAATCAAACATCCAAAGAAGGACGAATACTATATTGTCTATCACCGCAGACCCATCGGGATGACCGCACGTGATGCCCGAGTGACCTGTATTGATAAAATGGAATTTGATTCCAACGGGCATATCAAACCGGTGGTCATGACCAACGAAGGGGTAAAGGCAAATCCGATCAAATAATTTTTTTTGCATTCACGTAGAGATGCAAAATTTTGCGTCTCTACAATATATTTTTGAAACCCGTATTCATGTTGACATAGGGTTGTCATACCATGTGGTTTTATTTGAATATAAATTCATTTAAAACACCTGATGCCATGAAAAATCAAACCATTTCTGAAGAAACCGCAATTGACCTACCCACTTTATTAGCACATTGGCAGGAACACCGCAGACTTACTCGAAGAGCGATCGAAGCTTTCCCGGAAGATAAATTCTTTACATTCTCCATAGGTGGCATGCGCCCGTTTGCTCAATTAGTCATGGAAATGATTGGAATTTCCTGGCCGGGAGTTTATGGTTTAGCTACCGGAAATTGGAGTGTACCTAATCGTCCGGAAATCAATTTTAGCCTGCAACCGCCAGCCACCAAGGCAGAAGCATTAAAGTTCTGGGACGAAGTAACAGAAGAGATTAACAACGTGTGGCCTCAGATCACAGCTGAGCGATTCCAGGAAACGGACAAATCGTTTGGCATGTATGAAGGAAAAGTATCCTGGCATTACTTCTATTTTGTAGATAATGAAATCCATCACCGAGCACAGGGATATGTATATTTAAGAGCTCTGGGCATTGAGCCGCCTCCGTTTTGGGATCGACATTAATTCGATATATCGTTTAATTCGTAGAGACGCCATGCTGAGCGAAGTCGAAGCATGCGTCTCTACGTGTTATTAAATTTTTTCACCTTTGCCACAATAATTCACAAACCCTGCCGACTATGAAGTCAAAACAAGCAGGCAATGGACCTTGCAATGCAAGAAATAAAGCAGAACACATTCCTGAAGGAGAAAGACAAGCTGTTGGGGTTTATCCGCAACCGTGTGTCCTCTTCCGAGGAGGCTGAAGACATCTTACAGGATGTATTCTACCAGTTTGTGGCCGGCTTTGAAACCATTGAGTCGCTGGATAGGGTTACGTCCTGGCTGTACAGTGTTGCGCGCAATAAGATCATTGATCGGTACAGACGGGATGCAGCAAGACCCAAGAAAACTGATTTTGAGCTGATATCCGGAAAGGATGACGATACTCCGCTCACGTTACAGGATATTCTTCCAGACTTGGATAACACTCCGGAATCAACATTGCTTCGCGAAGCAATTTGGGACGAGATCACCGATGCACTCGATGAGCTTCCGGCCGATCAGCGGGAGATCTTTATCCTGAATGAGATCGAGGAACGGAGCTTCAGGGAGATTGCTGAAGAGACAGGTGTTTCAATTAATACGCTGCTCTCACGTAAGAGGTATGCGATCCTCGCCCTTCGAAAGCGCCTGCAAAGTTTTTATGACGACATCATTAATTAAGACTGATAAAAACATTTAAATAATTGAATTATGAAACGCGGTTGGTGGATTTTAAAAGGGATTGTGTTCGTGGCGCTGATGGTAGCGTTGTTCGGAACAGTAACCATGTTACTCTGGAACTGGCTTGTACCGGTATTATTTAACGGTCCGGTGGTGACATTCACGCAGGCTATTGGGTTGCTGCTGTTAACGAAGATTTTGTTCTGGAGTGTTGGTAAGGGGAATCACAATCACGGTGGTCCGTGGAGGCCTTATTGGAAGAAACGTTGGGAAAGCATGACTCCGGAAGATCGGGAGCGGCTAAAGCGCAGAATGAAAGAGAAATGGTGTGGCCATGGCCCCAAAGACTCAGGGCCTTCCGCAACCGTTTGAATTCAAATATTCTAAAAATTCACAAAAAAATATTCTAAAAACCCAAACCCTGAGCCATTTTGGGCGTACACGGAAACGTAGGAAACTTTTGAGATTACAAAAGTTTCCATAGTTTTGCAGCCATGATTGAAGAAACAGACATAAAAGACAAGATTCTAAAGGGGGCTGAAGAGCTGTTTATGAGGTATGGTGTCCGCAGCATTTCAATGGATGATATTGCCCGCCATCTATCCGTGTCCAAGAAAACACTTTACCAGCATTTTGCCGATAAAGATGATCTAGTGCTCAACATCACACGGCATATGCTCGAACAGAACTTCAAAGAGTGTGAAGCCATTCGTCTCGGAGCAGACAACCCGGTCGAAGAGCTTGCGCGCATTTCACTTTGGATGAAAAAGAGCATGGAGGAAATTAATCCAACCATGTTGTTTGACCTACAGAAGTTTCACTTGAAAGCCTGGAATCTCTGGATTGAGTTCAAAAACAAATTCATTCACGAAGAAGTGATCCGTAACCTAGAAGCTGGTATTGAAGCTGGCTATATGCGCTCCGTTAACAAAGAGATCATGGGTATTCTGCGTGTTGAATTCGTGCAGATGGCCTTTAACCAGGATATTTTCCCGCGCGAGAAATTCAGCTTGGCAGAAGTTCAAAGTCAGATTTTCGATCACTTCGTGTTTGGCTTAGTAACTGAAAAAGGAAGAAAACTTTATTTGAAATACAAAGAACACAACCAACAACCATTAACCATTTTATGAAACGATTATATCAGATAATAATAGGGATAGCAGTTGCATTGACGATAACGGGTGTAGCGTTTGGTCAGGATCAACCAGCCCGTGTCCTTACACTGCAAGAGTGTATTGATTATGCATTAGAAAATGCAGTAACAATTCAAAATGCAAAACTTGACCAGTCGATTGCAGAATCAAAAGTTAAAGAAACTGTCGGCATTGGACTTCCGCAGATTAGTGGAACTGCCTCTGTTGTACATAACGAAAAGCTACCCCGATTTTTTACTACGTATGGTCCGGATGGCTTTATACAGTTTCCTGCAGATCAAATTCCTGCAGGCATAAAGGAAGGTGATGTAATTGCAGCCGAAAACTTTTTCCAATTGAAAAGCAGCGGTGATGTTGGATTATCCGTTAATCAAATCATTTTTAACGGATCTTATATTGTAGGACTTCAGGCATCAAAAGCATACAAAGAACTTTCTTACCGCGCCACAAATCAATCAAAGGAGCAAATTATTGAGCAGGTAACGAAAGCCTACTACAATGTGCTGATTAACAAAGAGCGTATTGATTTGTTCACAAGTAATATTGGCAGGTTAGATACACTGCTTAGAAATGCCAATGCACTTTTTAAAAATGGTTTTGCGGAAAGCATTGACGCAGACCGGATTCAGGTTTCCTTGAATAATTTGGTCGTTGAACGCGATAAATTTCTAAATCTTAACGAATTGGGAATTGCCATGCTGAAATTTCAAATGAATTACCCAATGACTGAACCCATTGATGTTGCCGGAAACATTCAGGAGATTCAAGTGAACATTGATTTAGCGAGCTACAATGAAGGTTGGGATTATAAGGCACGCCCTGACTATCAATTATTAGAAGCCAATAAAGTGTTGCAGGAGCTTAATATCAAGAACAAACGTGCTGCTTCGTTGCCTACGCTAAATGCTTTTTTGAATTATGGATACTCAACACAATCGGCAAATATTGGCGGGCTTTTTAAAACCGAATCAAGCATTGCTGACGCAGGAGGTGTTGGTCCGGATAAATGGTATAATTATTCAAACTATGGTGTAAGTCTCACCATGCCAATTTTTACGGGTTTACAAAACAGGTATAAAGTTCAGCAGGAGAAAATAGGCCTTCAAAAAATTAGTAACAACTTCAGGTTGCTGAAATCCAGTATTGACCTAGAAGTTGAACAGTCCAGAATAGGATACGACAATGCCACCCGCACATTAAAAGCCCAGCAACAAAATATAGAGCTTGCTGGCAAGGTGGCTCGTGTTACAAAAATAAAATATGAACAAGGCGTAGGCTCAAACCTCGAAGTTGTTGAGGCTGAAGATGATCTTCGTCAGGCACAAACTAATTATTACAATGCTTTATTTGAGGCGATGATTGCCAAAGTGAATCTTGATAAAGCATATGGCAAACTATTACCTTCTCAAACCAAATAAAATCAACCAACTGAAATACTATCTCATGAAATCAATTACATACATTCGTTACAGTTTATTAATTGCACTGGTTGCCGTTGTTGCAGCTTGTACACCTGATAAAAAAGCTGAGCTTGAAAAGCTTAAAAAAGAACAGTCTGAGCTGAGTACAAAAATCGCTGATCTGGAAAAAGAAGTTGCCTCAACCAATGGTGACAGTACTGTTACAATAAGAACGAAAGACGTGGATGTGCAGGAGCTGCAGCCTCAAGCCTTCAATCACTATGTTCAAACTCAGGGTCATGTTGAAGCTGAGGATAATATTATGGTGAGCGCTAAGAGTGCTGGCGTTATTACACAGGTTTATGTGAAAGAAGGTCAATCAGTTTCTAAAGGCCAAGTACTGGCGCAGATTGATAACTCTGTTGTTCTCCAAAGTATTGCGGGTATGAAAGCTCAGCTTGATTTGGCAAATTCTGTGTATGATCGCCAAAAAAATCTGTGGGATCAGAAAATTGGTACAGAAGTTCAGTTTTTACAAGCTAAGACAAATAAAGAGTCGCTGGAGAAACAATTGGGAGCGCTCTATGAACAAAGTGAAATGGCAAAGATCAAAAGTCCTATCAACGGAACATTGGATGAAGTGAATGTAAAGATTGGTGAAAATGCTGCTCCTGGCCAGCCTGCTGCACGTGTTGTGAACACCTCTGATCTTAAAATTGTGGCTGCGATCTCGGAGTCTTTTATAACCAATGTTAAAAAAGGCGATAAAGTAGAAGTATCAATCCCTGAATTGAAGAAAGATATTAAAGGAACTGTTACGTTTGTTGGAAAAACTATCGACTTGCTATCGCGTTCCTTTGCGGTTGAAGTTAAGCTTCCAGCCAATGCGGATCTTCGCCCGAATATGTCTGCCGTTATAAAAGTTATTTATAAAACCGAACCGGCTGCCATTGTGGTTCCTGTAAATCTGGTCCAGGATGTTAACGGTGAGAAGATCGTTTACATCGCAGAATCAGATGGTAAGAATACGGTTGCCCGTAAAAAAGTGGTTGAGGTTGTGGGAGTGTTTGGTGGCGGAGCCCAGGTTAATGGCTTGAAAAAAGGGGATAAGATTGTCACTGTAGGCTATCAAAGCCTGACCGATGGCGAGTTCATCAAACTATAAGTAAGATCCTCCATACAGATCTAAAGTCTAAAGAGTTATGCAAGACATAGAAAAAGAATTTAAACCCACCAGTTGGGCCATTGATAATAAGATTGCGATTTATGTAGCCGTGGCGATCATTTCCCTGGCCGGTATATTCACATACATCAGCTTGCCAAAGGAAAATTTCCCGGAAGTAGTCTTCCCGCAAATTTATGTGGCAACACCTTATCCTGGAGCGGCTCCAAAGGATATTGAAAACCTGATCACCAAGCATATTGAGAAACAGGTAAAATCCATCTCTGGTGTGAAGAAGATTTCGAGTAACTCCGTTCAGGATTTTTCGAATGTGATTATTGAATTTCAGACAGACGTTGACGTAGCGGAAGCAAAACGTGAAGTGAAAGATGCAGTTGATCGTGCTAAGCCTGATCTGCCAAATGATCTTCCGGATGATCCAACTGTACAAGATGTTGACATTTCGGAAATGCCCATCATGTATGTTAACCTTTCAGGTGATTATGATTTGCAAACCCTGAAGCGGTATGCAGAACAGATGCAAGACAGGTTTGAGTCATTGACTGAAATCCGTAGGGTTGATATTGTAGGTGCGCTTGATCGTGAAATTCAAATCAATGTTGATTTATACAAAGCTGCGCGGGCAGGCGTTTCACTCAGCGATATACAAATGGCAATCAGCGGAGAAAACGTAATCGTACCAGGAGGTCAGGTTTCTGTGGGCGGTATGAAGCGCTCACTGAGTATTACCGGTGAGTATGCAGATGCTGCCAGCATGGCAAACACCGTAATAGGTTCAACCACAGGTGGGAAAATATATTTAAAGGATGTTGCAGAAGTAATTGACTCCAATAAGGAGCAGGAGAGCTTTGCGCGTTTAGGTAAGAAGAATGTTGTTACCCTGAACATCGTTAAACGTAATGGTGAAAACCTGATTGAAGCATCTGATGGTATTCGTGCCATCATTGCTGAATACGAAGCTGGCATTCTTCCTCCGGGATTAAAAGTTACTGTAACAGCCGATCAATCGGAGAATACACGGGTTACGCTTCACGATCTTATCAACACCATCATCATTGGATTTATCTTGGTGACGATCATCCTCATGTTTTTCATGGGAGTTACCAACGCAGTATTTGTTGGGTTATCAGTTCCTATTTCAAGCTTCATCGCCTTCCTGGTGTTTCCGGGGATCGGCTTTACGCTGAACATGATGACGCTGTTCTCATTCCTGCTTGCCTTGGGTATCGTAGTGGATGACGCGATTGTGGTAATTGAAAACACCCACCGGGTATTTGATAATGGAAAAGTTCCGATTCGTAAAGCGGCTAAGATTGCAGCTGGAGAGGTATTTCTTCCTGTAATGTCAGGTACGTTGGTAGTATTGGCACCTTTTATCCCGCTCGCCTTCTGGCCAGGTATCGTAGGTAAGTTTATGATGTATTTGCCAATCACATTGATTGTAGCGTTGCTTGCTTCATTGCTTGTTGCCTACATCATCAACCCTGTGTTCGCGGCTGATTTTATGAAGCCGCATGATCACGATCATGACAGCAAGCCTAAGTTCTCTAAAGGATTTAAGATCACCAGCATAACTTTTGCCGGTATTGCGATAATCTCTTACTTGATCAATTTCGGCCTCGGAAATTTCGTTGTGCTGATGTACTTATTATATGCATTGCATCATTTCTTCTTGAAGAATGTGATCTCTGTGTTTCAGACTTCAACCTGGCCTAAGGTTCAGAATGGTTATAAAAAATTGTTAACGTGGTGCCTTACCGGCTATCGTCCAATAGGTGTAATTGTTGGAGTGGTTGTACTGTTTTTCTTTTCAATTGTTTTTACAGCCATCATGAAACCTCCGGTAGTATTCTTCCCGAACGGTGATCCCAATTTTATCTTCGCTTACATTCGGATGCCGATTGGTACCGATCAAAAGGTGACGGACTCTATTACAGCAGTTGTAGAAGAACGTGTTGTGAATGCGATGGGTAAGGATAACCCGATGGTTGAGTCCGTTATTTCTAACGTAGCGATTGGAGCGAGTGAAGATCCGTTCGAAGGTGGTAATCAAGCCATCCCGCACCTGGGTAAAGTGCAAGTAGCATTTGTGAAATTTGCAGAACGTGGTGGCCGGTCTACCAAAGCGTATCTCGATAGTATCCGTACGGCAGTGAAAGGTATTAAGGGTGCTGAGATTTCAGTGAACCAGGAAGCCAGTGGTCCGCCAACCGGTAAAGCAATCAACATTGAGATCGCAGCAGATGATTTTGATGTATTGGCTAAAACTTCGATTGATGTAAAACGATACCTGGATGAATTGCAGATTCCGGGTGTGGAAGAACTTAAATCTGACTTCCACAGCAATAAGCCTGAGATAGTAATCAGCATCGATCGTGAAAAGGCAAATCGTGAAGGTATTTCTACTGCACAGATTGGTGACATTATTAATACAGCGGTATACGGTCGTGAAGTATCGAAGTTCCGGGATGAGAATGATGATTATCCAATCGAGCTTAGAATTGCAAAAGATCAGCGCAATGATATCAATACCTTGATGAATCTTCCGATTACCTACCGCGATATGGCATCTGGTGGTCAGGTTCGTCACGTACCATTATCGGCTGTTGCTAAAATTGAATATTCAAATAGTTATGCAGGCATTCGAAGAATTGATCAGAAGCGTGTGGTAACAATTGCCTCTAACGTGTTGGGAGATTATAATCCAAACGAAGTTGTAGCTGCAATTCAAAGCAAGCTTGCTTCTTACGATGCACCGGAAGGAGTAACTATTAAAATGACGGGTGAACAGGAAGATCAGGCTGAGACAATGGCATTTTTGGGAGTTGCCTTCGGACTTGCCTTTGCGTTGATCTTTATGATCCTGGTAACCCAGTTTAACTCAATCAGTAAACCGGTTATTATCTTATCAGAGATCTTGTTCAGTATTATCGGAGTGTTGATCGGGTTTTCATTATTCAAAATGGAAATCTCCATCATCATGACAGGGGTAGGAGTTATGGCACTAGCCGGATTGGTAGTTCGGAATGGTATTTTATTGGTAGAATTCATGGAGCTATTGCGTTCTCAGAAAGTTCCATTGTATGAAGCTATCATTGAAGCCGCGAAAACGCGTATGACTCCGGTATTGTTAACAACCATCGCTGCGACTATCGGACTAATTCCGTTGGCCGTAGGGTTGAACATTGACTTTGTAACAATGTTTACAGAATTTAATCCACACATTTATTTCGGTGGAGATAACGTGGCATTCTGGGGTCCATTGTCATGGACGATGATCTTCGGTTTGTTATTCGGTACATTCTTAACCTTGATCCTTGTGCCCACCATGTATCTACTCATTGAGAAACTAAAGGAACGCATCGCAAAATGGCGCAATAAACCGGAGACGGATATTGACGGTGCAGTTGTTGCTCATTAATAAACTAAAAAATTAAAAAAGTCGTCTTAAGAAATTGAGACGACTTTTTTATGTTGTTATACTTGTCTAATTCATTATTAGACAAGCTTAATTAAGCAGCCTCTTACTTTTTAAATAGTTTTATACTTTCCATTCCTTCATGCGTCTCAACCGTAACAATAAATGTTCCGGACGGTTGATCGGTTAGATCAAGGGTAAATTTCCTTTCTCCAATTTCTGTTTCGCCAGAGAATATTTTTTGTAGATTCTTTCCACTTACACTATAGAGGTAGACTTGGGCTAACGTTCTGCTGCCAAAAGTTACGGTAACCGCTATTTTTCCATCGGTTGGATTAGGGAAAGCTTTTATTTTGTGAATAGAGCTATAGGGTTCTTCCTCGGGAAGACCTGTTACAATTTCTCCACGATTAAACTTATAAATCTTACTACCCGTGAGATAGGCCACGTCATCGTTTATCTTAAAAAATCTATTGTGCGTTGAGCCTAGGGTAATTTTTTTCCAGGTAGAACCACCGTCAACCGTTTCAAACAACTGACCGTAACCACCTGTCCACCCATGTTGTGTATCTATAAAACCTACCATTTGACAGAGATTATACTCTGGCCAAACGGTTACGATTTCCCACGTCTGGCCGGCATCAGATGAACGGATAATTCTGGTTTCTCCCTCTTGAATCAGCTTCTCAATCGATCCATAAAAATGAATGTTATCAGGCGTTTGAATTTTCCATATTCGCTCACTCGGGCCACCGGTTGCAAATTTTTCTTCCCAAGTTTCGCCTCCATCCGTTGTATATAAAACGACACCACCAGCGTCACCATTGGAACCTGTAACAAATCCATGATTCGCATCAAAAAAATGGACATCAATAAGCGAGGTAGCGTAAGCCGACATATCCATGTAAGTCCAGTTTAATCCCTTATCAATAGACTTAAGTACGAAAGCAGGATTATAATACACACCAACTCCGTATATCGTATTTTCGTCTGCTTTGGCTAACCCACAAACCCCCGGAGGTTTTGGTGAGATAGTAGAAATTATATCGACCCAGTTTTCGCCACCATCCGTTGTTCGGAATAAGTGCCCATTAACGGTTCCGCATAAACCAATATTAGCATCAAAAAATTCTATACTCCTCAGATATCCTTGAAAATTGGTAGGGCCGTTGAGCCTCCAGGTAGTGCCGCCATCAGTAGTTTTATATATTCTGCGCAAAGGATTCGTACCGCCTCTAATATTTCCTACTGCCCAACCGACTTGATCGTTAAGAAAGAAGATATCGTCATAACGATTTCCAGTAGGAACATTTAATGTTTCCCAATTTTCCTGAGCCAGTGATAATGAAGAGATAAATAGAAGTGAAATTAAAATTGTAAAAGAATTCTTCATCCGTATATAGTTAAGGTTGATAATTAAACTGGCCTGCTTAAACTGATTCGCTGTATGTATTCTGTTTTCGAGAAGCAATTAAAAGTACTAACTATTCCGTACATGTAAAATAACCCTGATCACGGTATTGAGTCCGTTTTAATATGTATAACAGGGGCATTATTAATCTATTTAATTGTGAACTAAAAAATCATCAAAGTCGTCTTATACCCTAAAACCGCTTTTCTTTTGATGCGACCCCGGATTATGACATTTTTATTTTTAGTAATCTTCTTTCTGCTGGTAGATTATTATCTCTATCAAGCTATTGTAACGATCAGCAAAGACTGGAATCATGCTGCACAGAACTGGCTGCGATATGGATATTGGGCACTTACAACCCTTAGCATCACTGCACTCATTTGGTGGAATTTTAGTGATCCGTATAAATTTCGCCCCGGCATTCGCACCTGGGTTATGGTTGGGTTGGTAGGAATTTACCTGTCAAAAATCTTTGGAGTGCTTGTAGTATTTATAGATGATATCCAGCGTGGTGTTCGTTGGATTGTCGGATTATTTAATAAAAACACTGAAACACCCTCTACAGGAAATGCAATTCCTCGCTCGGAGTTCCTTGCAAAAGCAGCTGTGATTGCCACGGCTGTTCCCTTTACAGCAATGGCGTATGGGATTATTTCCGGAGCCCACGATTATCGCGTCAGAAGAAAAACAGTTTATCTTCCTAATCTTCCCAAATCATTTGATGGAATTAAGATTGGTCAATTATCCGACATCCATTCCGGAAGCTTCTTCAATAAAACTGCTGTTAAAGGTGGGGTAGAAGAATTCCTGAAAGAAAAGCCTGATGTAATTTTCTTTACGGGTGACTTAGTAAATAATGAAGCAAGTGAAGTAAAAGATTACCTGAACATTTTCGATAAACTAAAAGCTCCGCTGGGTGTTTACTCAATTACCGGAAATCATGATTACGGTGATTATAAAGCCTGGACATCGCAGCGGGATAAACAAGAGAATTTTAAAAACCTGGTTAACGCCCATAAGCAAATGGGTTTTGATATTCTGATGAACGAACATCGTTACCTTGAGCAGGGTGGAGAAAAGATTGCAATACTAGGTATTGAAAATTGGGGCGGAAAAGGATTTGCCAAGTATGGAAAGCTAGATCAGGCGTATGCAGGCATCGAAGATGCAAATATTAAACTTTTATTATCGCATGACCCAAGTCATTGGGATGCGCAGGTAAGAAAAGAGTACAAAGACATTGATATGATGTTTGCCGGGCACACGCATGGCTTTCAATTTGGAGTTGAGATTGGTGACTTTAAATGGAGTCCTTCACAATATGTGTATAAGCAATGGGCTGGATTGTATAAAGAGGATAATCAGTATCTGTATGTAAACCGGGGTTTTGGATTTATTGGCTATCCCGGTAGGATAGGAATTCCGCCTGAGCTTACGATTGTTGAATTGAAGCGCGCATAAAAAAACCCTGACGGTTACGTCAGGGTGAATTTTTTTCAAGGCTACCTACGACTAATATTCGTTGTTGCTTCTGCGGTTGAATCCGCCACCACCGCCACCGCGGTTGTAACCACCACCGCCACCGCCACCACTTCTTGGAGCATCCGTTTTCGGACGAGCCTCGTTTACAACGAGAACCTTACCCATGAAATCATGACCGTTAAGTGAGTTGATTGCTTGCTGTGCAGCTGAATCGTCAGCCATTTCAACAAATCCAAAACCGCGACTACGCTGTGTGAATTTATCCAGGATGATCTTGGCAGAGCTTACTTCGCCATACTCTTCAAATAATCCCTTAAGTTCGTTTTCCGTTGCTTTGAAAGGGATGTTTGCAACATAAATGTTCATTGTAATATTAATAAAGTTGAATAATGTACTAAAAATAGGGATAAAATTTCATTTAATGCTGATACTCACCATTTTAGGCCAAAACAGCATCATTTGAAGCGATTTTACTAGTAAGCACGCTCCACAGTCCCTGAACCATATACTTTTTTTGTAGTCGTTTTTGTGTTGCCTTTATGCTTGATATTACCACTTCCTAACACCAATGCTTCAATTGAGTTAGCAACAGTAACTTCGCAATCTCCTGATCCACTAACCTTCACTTTTGCATTTTCAAGTGTACAATTGAATGCATGAATAGCACCGCTTCCACTAACCAACGCATCAATAGAAGTTGCATAGCCTTTCAGGTTAATTTTTCCAGACCCACTTACTTCAGCTTTTAGGTAATCACCTTTCAAATCAAGATCCATGCTTCCGTTTCCGCTTACAGAAAGATTTAATGCAGGTGCAGATAAAGAATTTTCAGAAATGATCTTGCCCAAACCATTTACTTGCAGTTCATTGATGTTCTTCACGCTTACATAAACTTTCATGGTTGGGTTAAGCTTGATATCATCAATTTTTGCCCACACACTTTTATTAGGTGCATCAGGTTTGCGATCAACGTTGATCATTAAGATTCCATTCTCAACTGTTACGGAGGTAAGGGAGTAAATCTCGCTTAAGGCTTCTACCGTAACTTCCTGTTTGTTGGTTTGCTTCAGGTACACGGTGTAGTTTGAGTTTACATAAATGGACTTAAACTCTCCGAGTTCAAGTGTCTTCTTAGTTACCTGTGCCATGGAACTCAGGGAAACCAATAACGCTGCACAGAATACAATCAATTTTTTCATAGGGATATGTTTACTTACGTAAGTGAAAATTACTGCTTTTAAGGGATAGTTAAGAACCGTCTGGCTGACAAAATCGGGTTATAACCTACATCTGAGGCCTTTTGTCACTTTTTTTTACGGAAGATCAGTTTCATAATGACGATAAAGGCGATCCCGCCAATACACATCACTAGTAAAACTTCAGGCGTTATGAGCTTAGTACCGTGCATGTTTTTTGTGAAAGATAATCATTTCAGATTTTGATCCGCGTTTGAATGCGGATCTCATTTTTCTCATTACCTGAAATGGTATCTGCGCCCGAGCCAATTGCATCTCGATCGGTGTAACGCGTATGGGCATACCGAATCCACACCGTAAACTTTTTTGTAAAACTGTATTCGGCCACTATATAATTACGAATCCCTTTTCCGGAATAAGCAGGAAGTGAATAGGCAAGCCAAACATCGCGTTCGTAAACGTATTGGCGATTGTCATAATCCTCTGTGTCGAAGATCGCATAGCGACCAATCAAGCTAAGCTTTCCAAAATCAACACTTATATCCTGTAAAATTGTCATTCCCTTGCTGGAAGCACGATTAAAATCATACGTGCTGAATTGTGCCCGGGTTTTCATTTTGATCCTATCGGAAACAGGGTAATCAAAATTGATCCAATAATTACGCTTCGTTCCCTGTGCAGTCTCATATAAATTATTTTCAGCCTGGCTGCTATTTCTAACTTTAGATTCTTCGCGAGCCTGAATAAAAATCAAAACATTTTTAGAAGGTTGGTAATTAAACCGAAGCAACCACTCGTGACCATCGGAAGGAATGTAGCTTCGATATCGTAACCACGGAAATCTGAACAAGTCGGCATACCCTGACGTACTGAATTTTTTATTCCAGCGATATTTCCACCCCCAATAAACTCCGGATTCATTTTGCGGAGTGCTGTTTTCAGAAAATGCATTTGAATACAAACTGTAAAAATTGCGTTGATAAGTTCTGACATGCATTGCTATATCAAGCTTGGGTGTTAGGCTGCCTAAAATTCCGGCCGTTAATCCATAACCTTCATTTATTGTTTTGGCAACTTCGCTAAAGAATGTGAAGTTGTGAAAGGTGTAATTGAGGAAGGCCCCCGCATTCGTTAATTGGTTTCCTTCAAAGCTAAATTGGTTGTAGGGTTGGGGATCACGATCTATTGGAATATTGTAATTGAGTGTGTTAAAAATAATTCCTGCATCGATCGAACCTTTTTTAAAGTTGAAGACACCACCGTAATTCTGTTCCGGAATTTTGTGTCTGCCTGCCAACTCATTTCCATTGCGGTGAAATCCAGTTGCTTGAAAGGAAGAAATAGAAGAATTTTCCAGCGTATCGCTGCTGACGGAGGCATCGCGTAATGCATTTGAGTAGAAACCTGATATGTAAACGTTTTTAATGATTTCGTAGGTTGCCGCTGCTCCGCGTTTGTAGCCGGTTTCATTCGCGGATGTATAGGGAAGAAATCCTAGGTTACTTCTCCGCACAGTCATAACCGCTTCAGAGCCTTTTCCATACCCAAAACTTCCGCCTAACAAAAGACCTTGTGCAAACTGGGTTTGATAATCGCCTACGATAAGATTTTTAAGTTTTCCTTTATTCATTACTTGAGCGTGAAACGACATGAAGTCAAAACCGTATTGTTTGTTGACTTTGTTCCAGGTAATTTTTTCGCCAGCATCTTTTTCGAATGTGAATCCTAAACTAAAATCTCCGGGCCTGCTGGTTCTGAAACGCGTGTATTGATCACCATCATCACCTTTAAAATGACTTGCAGGAGTTGCTTCCGGTTGAAAACCTTTTCGCGTTTCGAAGATTCTATCGTACCGAACAATCAGGTAATTGTTTTGCTCTGAGAAAATTCGTTTTAATAATTTACCCGAATCAGGGTCTTCAACTTTTACGAATGAAATGATTTTATTGATCGTTGTACTATCAAACTCCGGAATCGTCTGAAGTTCATAAACAGAAAGGAGTGGACCATTTTCAATTCGATACGTTATCAGACTCTGAACTTGCTGCTCGGTTAATAAATTAAGGAACCTTAATTCTTCCACGCTGGCTTTGTTAAGATTGATCTTATTTGCCAGAAGCTGTGCCATGTTTTCATAAAGCTCCTGATAGTTCAGATCAAGGTCCTGAAAGCCGAATATCTCATCGGCAAGAACTTCTAGGTTAACATCTTTTTGAGGATAATCTTGCGCAAGCAGTGAAGCGGTTGAAAACATTAATAATGCCGATATGCATATACAGCGCCACATGCTCATTTAGAAAACTGATAGCCAATTGAAGCTTGATGACTTAAGCCTAATAATACTTGATATTGCAAAGCGTAATCAATTGTGAATTTTTTGGTTTTGAAACCTAATCCAAAGAAACCCGTGTTAGGCCGAAGATTATAACCTGTCCGGGCACTAAACTTTTTATGAAAGGCGTATTCAATTCCCATTTTCCAGGTAGGATCGAAGTCCAGATCTTTTTCTATTTCTGCTGCGATAAAAACTTTTTCAATTGGTTTGAACCCAAGCCCCGCTACCAGTTTGGTTGGCAATTTCTCTTCTCCACTGATCTCAGGTTGATTGATATTTATGATGTATGCTCCTATAGATAACTGAGGCGTCAGTTCAGCAATTCCGCCAAGGTTAACACTGATAACACCTTTACTACCAAAGCCTTCAGCCTGATACTGGATGTAGTTTACCTGAGCGCCAAGCGAAGCAAGTCCAAACTTACTTGCAAAACTTGTAGATAAGATGTGTTCGTTATAAAGCTCATCTCCAAACCGATATGCGCCAACACTTACTACTCCAATCTGAACAGGAAGTGCGAGGAAGGCAGCGGTGCGACTAGAACCAATGGGGGTTGGATGGAAGTCGTAGGTAAAGCCTGCTGCAATGTTTTCAAGCTTGGATGTGCTTGCAGGATTATTATACAATCCCCACGAATCGAAAAGGGTAGCAGCGGCATAACCCATACCATTAGTGCGACCACCTATTTTGGGTGATACACTCTGTGCAGAGGCAACGCTAACGTACGTTAATAGTAAGATGAGATAGCATCCTCTCACATAAAATCATTATGCCAAAAGATGCTCTCAATCTTGGATAAAGTCAATAGGAGTTACTCCTATCAGGAGCTGTGTCTGATAAGCCTCTTCTTAAAATTCTTTCTTCATGTGCAGAAAAAATCCGTTTGTGCTTTGAGAGGTGAAGGTATACTCGAGCCTGATTACAACATCATACGCAGTTACAATATCAATACCGGCACCTGCGCCACCGATGAACTTGTCTGACAAAATATTATTAATAGAATTTTCAGCATAGGCCGAGTAGTTATTTACATAGCCCCAGTCGGCATACGTTTTCAGATAAATGGCCAATGGAAAGTAGTTGAACTGATCTTTCTTCCAGAAATCTAAGTCCCAATTGCGGGAGAAAATTCTTTTCTTGAATGTGGTTTTGTTCAGAAAGTATTGTGGCCCTTCTATTACGTACACTTCATATCCTCTCACAAAAATTTTATTGTAGCCCATCGCTCCATAATTGAGGTATGGAAGATCATCGGGTGTGCTGAGGTAGAGGAATGAAAGATTCGAGATGAAAAATCCTTTCTTCAAATCCTTATATCCGGCAAAGCTTGCAAATCCATCGGTTTTATTAAGATCGCGATGAATTCCAACTCCGTATTTCTGGATGTGTAGTGTTAGCATATTTCCACGCAACGGATACGCGGTAACATCCCGGTGATCAGAAACAAATTCATACGTTAGGGCATCAAATGTTTGTTGCGTTTGACCGTCACCCAGGTAATTTGGATTAAGCTCTCTCAACGTATCCAGTATGTTTGTTTGCCGAAGCTCATACTTAAGCTTATGCTGATTGTAGAAGTTATTACGATAAGTATACGTTAAGCCAATGCCTTTCGTTCTTCGGATAACTTTAGTGTATTCAAAAAAATCGAGCTTATGATTAACAGTGCTGTCGGCTACATTTTTTGCCTCGATGTAATCAATCTCAAAAACGAGGCCTTGTTTCTGCTTCTTATTGATGTAAGGAACCCGATACAGTAATTCAAACCTGCGTTGGTAGCCAAATTGTGAAGTAAGAAGCAGCGTATGATTTCTTCCCCATAAATTATACTGATAAAACTTTAACCCGTAATTAACCCGATCGAAATCGTGATTGTAGTTTTCCCACCATTCATTAAAATTCCGGTCGGATAGTTTAAAAATGGGGATTGGAAATGTAAACCACCGCTCGTCAACCTCAACCAGTAAATCTATTTTGTTGCCACCTGCAGCAAGCGAATAAATCTGAACGGTATGAAATAAATGCAAATTGAAAAGCTTGCGCTTATCTTTTTCAAAAAGCTCTGGCAGATAACCTTCTTGTACAATATCACCTGGTTTAAGATTAAGCTCTCGTAGAATAATTGAGCTTCTTGTAAGCTTATTTCCGGCAATAATAATTTTGTTGATCTCAACGTAGCGACTTGTATCAACAACGGTATTACGTTTACTTCTGCGAATAGAATCTACGGGCAATTCCGTAAAAGCAAAAGCAGAAGAGGCAATGAGTGCGACACTGCAAAAAATGAAGAGTATTCTTATGCTGTGTCGCACACTGAAATTATTCTTGCTTATTGTGTTTGTGGTTTCCGGTATGAACGGATCAGGAAGTAAAATCCTGCCAACACAAGCGGAATGCTTAAGATTTGCCCCATATTCAACGGTAAGGCATTCTCAAAGTCAACTTGATTCTCTTTAAAGAATTCCCAAACAATTCTAAGTCCGAAGCAGACGATCAGGAAAATTCCAAAGATGCGGCCTTCCGGCAGATTTATTTTGTACTTAAACCATAACCAAAGCAGAAATGCAAAAAGGATTATACATGAGATGGATTCGTAAAGTTGTCCGGGATGACGTGGAATGGCATACGTACTAATAATTCCAAAATATGTTCCGGATTCGTCTTGAACGAGTTTATAATTCATGGGACCTATCTGACTAATGTGCTCCTGAACATACGGGTTACTGCTCAGGCTATTTTCAACCGGGCCTCGCATATAGCGATTGTATGTATCAAACGTACCGACTTCGTTCTTTTCAAATTCCAACAGAATTTTTATCGGCTGCAAACCTCCGTTTGGCGGGAGTGAATCATTCTTACTGTATTGAATATCTTTTACGCTGCCATCACTTTTAAGAACTTCCGTTACGTTGCGGGCAAACACAACCCCATAACTTGATTCTGTTGGCTTGCCAATGATCTCTGAATTCATCAGGTTACCAAAACGAATCAGTGCCCCGGTTAATGCAACCAAGATTACAATCCGGTCGAGTGTTTGAAGATAATTTTGACCTGGTTTTTTCTTACGACTGTATAACCAAAGCGCAAATAGAATCCCGATAGCACCACCGTGACTTGCCAAACCGCCTTCCCAGATTTTCAGGATATCAAGTGGATTGGAAAGATATTTTTCAGGTTCATAGAATAGTACGTGACCAAGTCGTGCGCCAATAACAGTAGCGACAACCATGTAAATCGTGAGCGTGTCTACATCTTTTTCAGGTTTACCTTCTTTTTTGAACATGTAGTAAAGGATCTGCTGGCTGATTAAAAAGCCGAGCGCGAAGAATAATCCGTACCAGCGAAGGGTAAGCTCTTTGTCAAGAAAAGGAATGGGTAATGTAAAAATCTCCGGACTTGCGTTCCAGAGGATGTAGCTCCAAGTAGTCATAGCTGCAAATATAACAGGCACAGCGCATTGGACACTGCATTAACTAAAAAATAACAGGGTTTTTGATGTGATTTAAAGCTTATCCAGCGCTTCAAGTTCTTCTGCAAAACCAGATGAAAGTATTGGGAAACGGCACCAGGTGCGGGGGTCGACATTCATGTCGTCCAGGTGAAAAGCAGGGGCGAAGCGCTCACGTTTCCATTGGTTAATTGACCAGAGGCGGAAGAATTTTTTGATATAGTTTTTCAGTTGTTCATGATCCGGGAAATCAGCTTTCATCTTTGCAAAAATTTCAACCGGAGGATTGCGTTCATAAATTCCATGTTGCTCAATTCTTGCAAGAACAGCGTACGGCATTAAATCAGATTCGTCTGTTTGATTTCGTTCTAACGGCCGAAGCTCAGCAGTTGGTTGTAGATTATTTACTGGGTTCAATCCGGAATAACCAAGACTCTTCTCAGCCCATTTTAACCATTGAAGAATAAATATTTTGTGAATACCGGCAATAGGGGCAAGACTTCCGCTGGTATCTCCATCCATGGTTGCATAACCAACATCACCTTCACTTCGGTTAGAAGTTGTTAGTAAGATAGATCGTTTAATATTCGCGAGCATCCAGATAATGGGTGAACGTGCGCGCGCCTGGATATTTTGCAGACTAATATCATCTTTCTCCCAGGTTGCTTCACGCTTTAATGCCTTTTCAATTTTATCCGTATAGCTGTTAACTTCCGACTGGATGTTCCAATTAAAGAATTCTGCACCGATAGATTCAGCAAGTTTTTGAGCGGATTGAAGTGTTGCGGCAGATGAGTTATTGGTTCCCTGATAGGCACACGCAAGAAGTTTGTTAACTGCAGACTTATTATCAGTGACTTTTTCCAAGCCAAGTTCTTTGCTAAAAACTTCCCATCCGAGTTCAGAAGAAGCTCGTCTAACCATCTCAGCAATCAATACAGCACACATCGATGAATCTGCGCCACCGCTTAATGACAGTACAAAGCCTTTTGATTTGCTTTTTCTTAAATAATCGTAAAGTGCAAGCGATGTTGCTCTGACAATTTCTTCGTTCTTCTCTTTACTATCCGTTACGGTTGGGATACTTGTTTTTAAAGGCTCTTTAAAATCAACATCATGAAAAAGCAGGTCTGTTTTTTTAAAGACTAGGCGATCATTCACGGAAACTGTTTTTCCTTTTTGCGCGATAATGATATCGCCATCGTAAATCATTCTTCCGGCTTCGTTGCCTAACAGATTGGCGAATATGTAAACACAGTTAAATAATTCGGAACCCAGACGAACAACTTCTTCTTCGCGCAGCAGACTTTTACCGATCGCAAAATGACTCGCGCTTGGATTTAAGATTAAATCCACCTTTCGTTCAAGCAACCGATACCCCGGTCTTGATTTCTTTCGCCACGCATCTTCGCAGATTTCAAATCCGAAGCGAATAGCTTCAGCTTCGTAGATAATATCTCCGACTTCGATAGATTCATTACCACGTTGAAGCGTTACTATTTTGCCCGGTGTCCAGGCATCAAACCAACGGGGCTCGTAATGAACACCATCTTTCGCCAGGTTCTGTTTAAACGTTATCCCTAAGATATTCCCGTTGCTGATTACACAGGCTCCATTATACGTTATGCCATCAATCCTTACGGGAAGGCCGACAGAAACGGTAATGTTCTTACAATTCGATTTTATCTTTAGTAATTCTTCCCACGCTCTTTCTGCTAACCAATCGCTGAGAAACATATCCTCGCAACCATAACCCGTTATGCAGAGCTCAGGAAGACATAGAATTTTTACGTTTTGTTCTCGTGCTTCTTCAATAATCGAAATAATATTAACGGTATTGTTCCGCCAATCCATTGGGATTTGATTGACAGTTGCTCCGCCAATTCTGAGTGTGCCGGATGGGAGTGGAGTTGAGCGCGAGGTCATATCTTATTTAACCTCAACTTTCTGAATAATGTTCAGTTTCTCACAAGTTTTAAAAGCAGCGTCTTGTTCGGCTTTTTTCTTGCTATTGCCGAAGCCAGTGCTCATTTCTTCATCCGCAACAAAGACCTGGGCAGTAAATTCTTTATGAAGTTTGCCTTTCTGAACGCTTACAATTTCAAACCGAACTTCTTTGCCTTCGCGCTGGCCCCATTCAATAAGCTTGCTCTTGAAGTTCGAGCTAACGTTAATGAGTTGATCAAGATCGTAGTGCGGTGCAATAAGTTTGGTAATCACAAAATGCTTGCACTTCAGATATCCTTTATCGAGATAGATCGCGCCCACAAGTGCTTCAAGTGTGTTACCTAAAATCACTTGTTGAAGCTGTGCGTTCTTTTGATCGAACTGAACTATACTTCCGATGCCAATTTTTTTTGCAAGCAGGTTTAACGATTCACGGTTAACAATTCTCGACCGGATTTCGGTAAGAAATCCTTCATCTTTAAATGGAAATTTCTTGAAAAGGAAATCCGCTACAGCTGCTCCGAGAATGGCATCACCTAAGTATTCAAGACGCTCGTTGCTTTCTTTAAAACCGTTTGTGCTTTCTTTCGCGATAGAACTATGCAAGGTCGCTAACCGGTAAAGCTCCAGGTTTTTGGGTGTAAACCCGGCAATGGTTTGCAATGCGCTGATGATCTTCTTATCAGATGATTGTGCTTTCCGTTTCGGAAGTTTTAATAAATCCCACACCACGCGTATGCTCGAATTTGTGTATTTCTGCCAAGTTAATAAATACTATGCAGTTGGCAATCCCAATTCCGCTAACGAACAATTGACAAATAACTTACGGTCAACTGACTGAATGTTGTCAATTGCCTTCTTGTAAAGCTTATTGATTGTTAGATTTTCTTCAGAAGGACTGAGGCATTATGGCCGCCAAATCCAAACGTGTTGCTCAGCGCTACTTTAACTTCACGCTTCTGCGCAGTGTTAAACGTAAGGTTGAGTCGTTTATCCAAACCGTCATCATCGGTAAAGTGATTGATGGTAGGAGGGATAACCGATTCGTTGATTGCCAATAGACAAGCAATCGCCTCAATGGCTCCGGCAGCACCTAATAAGTGACCAGTCATTGATTTGGTAGAGCTGATGTTCATTTTATAAGCATGATCACCAAACACTTTTTCAATCGCACGGATCTCACCAATATCTCCGAGCGGAGTTGATGTGCCGTGTGTATTAATGTAATCAACTTCAGAAGGCTTGATGCCGGCTTCTTCCAGTGCGCTTTCCATTACGTGTGTAATGCCTGCGCCATCCGGATGCGGAGCTGTAATGTGATATGCATCAGCAGACATACCGCCACCGATGATCTCAGCATAAATTTTTGCACCCCGTTTTTTAGCGTGTTCGTATTCCTCCAATACAAGCGAACCCGCACCTTCACCTAAGACAAATCCATCACGCTCTTTATCATAAGGACGCGATGCTGTTTCCGGTGAATCGTTACGTTCGGATAAAGCTTTCATGGCGTTGAAACCACCAATACCGGCTTCTGTTACCGCTGCTTCTGAACCGCCTGATACAATGATTTCAGCCTTTCCTAAACGGATATAGGTGTAGGCATCATAGATCGCATTGGTTGAAGAAGCACACGCAGAAACCGTGGCAAAGTTTGGTCCGCGAAAGCCATACTTGATTGAGATATGACCCGCACTTAAATCGGGGATCATTTTAGGAATGAAGAAAGGATTGAAGCGGGGGGTACCGTCTCCTCTCGCAAATGATTTAACTTCTTCCTGGAAAGTGAATAACCCTCCGATGCCCGAACCCCAGATAACACCCGCACGATGCGGATTGAGTTCTGACAGCGGAAGGTTTGAATCTTTTATAGCTTCATCAGCCACCACCATTGCATACTGGGCGAAGGGATCCATTTTGCGGGCCTCCTTGCGATCCATAAAATTGCCGATGTCGAAACCTTTCAGCTCGCAGGCGAATTTTGTTTTGAAAAGCGTAGCATCGAACCGGGTGATTGGGTTGGCACCACTTTTCCCGGCTTTCAAACCTGCCCAGAATTCCGGGTAAGTATTTCCGATCGGGGTGAGTGCACCAATTCCTGTGACTACTACTCGCTTTAAAGTCATGCGTTGAGAGATGGATGAAAAAAGAAAAGTCTTAAGATTATTTCTTCACGTTCGCTTCCAGGTAAGAAATCGCCTGGCCTACAGTTGAAATGTTTTCCGCCTGATCATCAGGAATAGAAAGGTTGAATTCCTTTTCAAACTCCATAATCAACTCTACGGTATCCAAAGAGTCAGCGCCAAGGTCGTTTGTAAAGCTTGCTTCAGGAGTAACTTCAGATTCTTCAACACCAAGTTTATCGATGATGATCTGTTTTACTTTTTGTGCGATTTCAGACATGTTTTTACAGTTTTAGTATTTAAAAATCCCTGCAAAGAAAGATATTTCAAGCAAAATAGTCAAATCAAAAGGGGTTTGACTAAAATGCCCCCAAAACGGGTTGAAAATGAAGAAAAGTAAGCTTGTAATGGAATACGATTACGACTTTGAGCTGATTGGGATAACCTCTTCGGCCAAGGGATACAAGCTTGCGTGGGAAATCAACCGTAAAACAGGCATTACGCTGATTCGTCAGCCCGATTTAAGCGTGGGATTCAAAAAAGGCGAAGAAAAATCATTTTCTTTTTATGCCCATCAAACGCTCCTCAATCGATTGAAACTATTCAAAAACCGCCCTGTCGATTCCGAGACCGGCAAGTATTACCTCGTTCCTGAATTTCCTCACTTCGATTTTATAATTTTGGTGCAGATGGAAGACACTGCTTCACACGAAACGCTTCTGGCACAGCTTAAACAAATACCAACCATAGAGCTGGCAGCTCTTATCCCGCTGGAAGGATTGAAATCTAAAACAAACTTCATTTTTTAATATCACTACTGTAGTTCTTAATCATGGAAAAAATCTCGTACAACAAAACTAAAATTGTTGCCACTGTTGGCCCGGCATCCAACAACAAGGAAATGCTGAAAGCTTTGGTAAAAGAAGGTGTAGATGTATTTCGTCTCAACTTTTCACACGGTACACATGCCGATCACCAGAAGGTGGTGGATTATGTAAGAGAGATCAACAAAGAAGAAGGAACTACCGTTGCGTTATTGCTCGATTTGCAAGGTCCGAAAATCCGGGTACAGGAAATGGCCCCTGATGTTATCATTGAAAGAGGTCAAACGTTTACCATCACAACAACGCAGCTTGTAGGAAATAAAAGTATTGCGAGCACATCGTATCAGAATTTACCGAACGATGTAAAGAAAGGTGATGTGATCCTGATTGATGACGGTAAAATCGAATTGAAAGTTACTGAGATCAAAGGCATTGAAGTTATAACGGAAGTTATTTATGGCGGCCCATTGAAATCCCGGAAAGGAATTAACCTGCCGTTCTCAAAAGTTACTGCACCTTCGTTAACCGAAAAGGACATTGAAGACCTTGAGCTTGGATTAAAAAATAATATCGACTGGATCGCGTTGTCGTTCGTGCGTAAAGCATCCGACATTAATGATTTACGCGGCCGCATTGATGCTGTTAAGGGAACGTCACGTATTGTGGCGAAGATTGAAAAGCCTGAAGCCTTGAGCAATATCGATGAGATTATTTCCTTAACAGATGCAGTAATGGTTGCCCGGGGCGACCTGGGTGTTGAGATCTGGCTGGAAGAAGTTCCGATGGTTCAAAAGATGCTCGTAGAGAAATGTAACAAGGCCGGTAAACCGGTTATCGTTGCTACGCAGATGATGGAAAGCATGATCGAGAACCCGCGCCCAACACGTGCAGAGGTAAATGACGTAGCGAATGCAGTAATGGACGGTGCGGATGCAGTAATGCTCTCCGCTGAAACAGCTGCCGGTAAATATCCGGTGGAAGTTATCCGGACTATGGTGCGTACGATCAGCTCGGTAGAGAAGAATCCGAATATGTACTTCCGTTTCCGTGAGCCGGACACCGCATCCGCAACTTATATTCATGATAGTCTTGTTCTTTCTGCGTGTAAGCTGGCGAAAGACGTTGGTGCAAAAGCCATTGTTGGGATGACATCATCGGGTTATACGGCTTTTAAATCATCGTCTTACAGACCGAATGCCAACATCTTTGTGTTCACTGGTAACAAATCATTATTGACTTCGATCAATCTGGTCTGGGGCACCCGCGGATATTTTTACGATAAAGACAACTCAACCGATGAAACGATTGCCGATGTGGAAGCACGTCTGAAAGCAGAAGGTCATGTGCAATCGGGCGATGTGTTTATTACACTGGCCAGTATGCCGATCAAAGACCGACAGCGCACGAATACGTTGAAGTTGAATGTTGTGAAGTAAATTTTAAGCACGTCATGCTGAGGGTCTCCCGAAGCATCCCCTTATTCAGTGCACACATTTGGGGATTCTTCGCTTCGCTCAGAATGACGAACTAAAAAAGCCGAATGATGTTCGGCTTTTTTTATTATATATTTTTAGTTGTTAATGTTAAGAGTCTTTTGCATTCTAAAGATAATTAATAAGTAGCTTCCTCTTCATCTTCCAAAAAGAACAATAATCCTCACTTTCTGGGAATCTGATTCCGCATAAATATTCCTTTTAGGCTGATTATGCAGTTATTTCTCATGGCATGAAATTTTGACTTCTATCACTGAATCAAACGATCTGTGTTATGAAGACGGAAAAGAAACCACAAAAAAAATCAGGTCAGAAAGCTGCCAAGAAAGCTATCCGCAAGCCTGCTGCTAAAAAGACTGCACGTAAAACATTAGCGAAGAAGCTTAGCCGTACAGCTAAGCCGAAAGCAGGAGAACAGAAAGAATTTCCAGGCTATCCTAAATATCCAGCCAACGAAGATATCATGAATCAAGGCAAACGCCTCGAAGGAAATCTTGATGATGAAGTTCTAACCGGACAAACTGTAAATATGAAGCTGTCGAAAGGCGCTGCAGAAACAATCGATAATGAAGTTGTAGAAGGCGTTGAAGATGAATTAAAGCCATCCGCAAAAAATGAATCGGATGTTACGGCTGAAGATTTGGAAGCTTTAGGACCTGAAGATTTAAGCATGGACATGGGTGACGATGAACAATTGAAGCACAGAACCCGGCCAGTAGATTTTTCAGGTCAAGATCTGGATGTTCCGGGCTCTGAATTGGACGATGAAAAAGAGAAAATAGGCTCGGAAGACGAGGAAAATAACAGCTACAGCTTGGGTGGTGATAACCATGAAGACTTGGAAGAACCTCGTGCGTAGTTATCTTTAGGAATGAGTTTAACAGAACAAATAATCTGGCTATTTGTATTAGCCATACCGATAGCATGCGTAGCCTGGACGGTTACGCATGAAGAGGTATTTAAGGAAATACATGACTACTGCGTAGAACGATCAAAGAAGAATAAAACTGTTCTTGGGCGTAAATTCTTTTATCTGTTTACGTGTGAATATTGTTTCAGTCATTATGTAACGATATTCTTTTTATTCCTTACAAAATATACATTGTTAATTGACGATTGGCGCGGCTACATCATTGCTGGTTTTGCGCTGGTTTTTGTTGCCAATTTATACATTAGTATTTACGTGCTTATTAAAGTTGACATAAAGAAGGAGCGGGTAATTACGCAGAAGGAAGAAGAGCAGCTTAAGTCTTAGCTTTCGTAAAAATTCCAATTACTAAGCTGATCAGGATAAAGATCAAAGCGATCAACAGAATTCCGAATTTTACCGTTGCAGCATAAAAAGCAATTGAAACACTTGTTTGTGAAATTTCACTAAGCGTTTTCAGTAGCGCGATGTTTTCAATCGCATCGCAAACTCCGGCTAACCAAACAATCCAAACAAATTGCTGACAGGTTCTGATAAAAAATTGGATGCCTGAAAAATTTGATGCAGCCCGACAGCCGAACATGAAGGCCGAGCAATAGGCGAGAATGAAGCCGAAGTCGAAGTAAATGCTGGTTTCGACCCTACTTATTTGCATTGTACTCCAATTCGAAATAATGTCTTTGGCGGCTGCTGTTGTTCCGGCCAATTCAAAGGCGATAATGTTTGATGGAGTAAATGGCCGCATGATGAAGAACCAAATGATGGTTGCTGCAAGAGCGAATAGAAAGTTTTTGGTGACGTTGTTTCCAAGGGAACGAAAAGATGTTGGTACAGAATATTTACTTATTAAACCTTCTATTTCTTCAGTTCTATATCGTTTTACAAATTCTAGTGATTCTGAGTTTAAATATTTAGTATCAGCACCATTTTCAAGAAGCCACTTAAGAATTTTTGTGTCTTTTGTGTTAATGACTGTCATTACAGCGGTATTCAGCAGTATTCCCTTATTGATATTGACGTCAACTCCGTTGGAGATGGAATACTTCAGACCTTCCAATTCATTGTTATGGACTGCATAATAAACTCCTTGATAATTATAATTGGAAAAGTCAGCACCAAGTGATAATAAATAATCAGCTGTTTCAAGCTGTGAGTAAGCAATGGCATTTTCGAAGGCTATATCAATTTCAAGCTGTGTGTACCCTGATTCTAATATTGTTTTTAACTCAAGCAGATTTCCATCTCCGGCAAGGGTTTCGATTTTATATTGCCTTGATTCCTCCATAACTATAAGTAGTTAAACCTTATCCACCCGAATCCACTTCATACCCGCAGCTTCCGCAGCTTTGGTCCCGGGATCACCATCTTCAAACACTAAACATTTTTTAGGATCAACCTTTAAATCATGGGCAGCTTTCAGGAAGGGATCAGCATAAGGTTTCCCGTTTGGAGTTTCGCCAGCGCAAACCAACACATCAATCAGATCGGTCAATCCTAAAACAGAAAGTGTTATTGAAACCGTTGAACGTGATCCGCCAGAGACCACACCGATTTTAATCTTTCCTGCATTTTTCTTTAAGTGTTCGTAAACAAAAACAATGGGTAATGTTTTTTGAATGTGCTTGTTAATGAACACAGCGGATTTTTCAGCAGCAAATGTATCAGGCAACTCAACCTTGTAACGTCTGGAGATCTCTTTTGCCACTAAAACTGTCGGCCAGCCTGCTGTTTCGTGAATTAGGTTAAGGTCGAGTTCGATTCCATAATTCGCAGCAACTTCCTGATAGGCAAGCTTGTGCGCCATCATGTTGTCGGCTAGCGTTCCATCACAATCGTAGAGAAAGGCTTCATAGTCGCCTTCTGTCATGTGATCGAGTATTTTTAATTTTTCAATGTCAGTTTGATTCATTCGCCTCAGATTCCTTTTGGTTCTACTAAAATAACTTCTTCGCGCTCCACCACAACGGCACCGGCCGGATCGCCTTTTCTTTTTCTAACAAATTTTTTGGGTGTGTACGCTACTGGTGCAAGCGATTCAGTTTTTCGTTTTGAGTTAAACGCAGCAAGCTGGGCTGCGCGTTCAATTACATCTTTCGGGAATTTCTTTCCCGCCTGGTATTTGATCACCACATGCGATCCGGGAACATCTTTCGCGTGAAACCAAAGATCTTCTTTAAAAGAATGCTTTAAGGTAAGTGTGTCGTTATGCTGTGCGTTTTTACCGATCCAGATCTTAAAACCGTTAAACAAAACTTCATGATAGGGAAGCGGATTTTCTTTTTTAGAAGCCTCTTGTTTTATACCGAATGCATCAATTAAACTTCTTAATGATTTTAAGTCTTCAGCATTTTCGAGTGCAGTTATTTTTTGTTGAACGTCAGCGATTTCCTTTTGCTTTGATTTAAAGCTCTCTGATAGCTTGTCAATTTCGATTTGCTGGTTTTTTGATTTCCGATAGAATATTTCGGCATTTTTCTGCGCGGAGATATCTTTCTTCAGCTTTATCTCAATCAGATTGTTCTCTTTATAAAAATCAGGTAACGAAATTTTTTCCTGTCCTGGCTTTACAAGATGCAGATTCGCCATTAATAAATCTGCCCAGATTTTATAATGCGAATCTTCTTTAATTTCTTTTAATTTTTTATCAGCCTTAACAAGGTAGCTGAAGCTGCTTTGAAGCTTTGTTTTTAATGTTGACAATGCATTTCTTTTCTCATGCAGAAAGGCAAACGTTCTTGTGTACAACAGGAAAAACTCATTTATGGCTTCAATGGGCTGCTTAAACTTTTTTAAAATGTTTCCGTCCGGAAATAATGAAAGAGAGATCTTGTGATCAGCTTCAGTAATGTAATAGGTTGGATTCTTCAGATAGCCTTGTAAGTCTTGTATCGATTGCCACTTCTCAACATCTGATTTTTCGAAGAAATTATTTCGTTCAAGAAAATTCCATACGGGCTTACCGAATGTATAATAGAGTGTTGGAAGGTCGTTAAGGGTTTGTTCAAACGCTTCGAAGCTGAAATCAATTTCACGATTAAGTTTAGATATATCAATTTCGGAATCGGCAGTCAGATGATTTCGGAAAAGCTGAATGGCTTCCTTGTTTTGAAATAAGATGACATTCGCGCGATTACCATGCATTTTAAACAGTAACTGATAACTTTCATTTAAATTGATGGAGAAGCTTCTTTCGTTATTGTATTGAGAGATCGATTCAACTTTTAATCCAATCAGATTTTCAAATAAGTCAACACTGTTTTTTCTTGCGCGGGTAAAATCATCCTGAAAAAACAAACAGCAAAACTCAGATTGCAAACTTGCTTTGATGAAAAACGATTTCTCTTTAATCTCAAAACGAATGATCAGCTCATCTTTATTCTGACTAAAGCATTCGGAAATAACTGAACCTGTAATAATGGTTTCAAGCTGTGCGGAGAGTTTTCGGAGAAAATAGTAGTTATTGTGCACGCTTTGCAGTTATCCGTTAATAGTTAAAAGTTAATCGTGATTACGACCAGAAGCAAATATACTACACGCTATTAACGAATAACGATTAACTTATAACTTAACAGAGAGTCCGTCAAAAGAAAGCTGAATGTTTTCAGGTAACATTTTACTTACTTCGGCATGAGGTCCCATTTTATGACTCAGGTGTGTGAAGTATGTTTTCTCAGCGTTTATTTTTTGAGCAACTTCAATAGCTTGCTGCAATGTGAAATGCGAAATGTGTGGTTCTTGCTGAAGTGCATTGAGTACAAGAATTTTTGTTCCTCTCAACCTGTTATAGGTTTCCTCCGAAATAAAGTTTGCATCGGTGATGTAACTGAAGTCGCCAATCCTAAAGCCCAATACGGGCAATTTTAAATGCATTACGGGAAGAGGGGTAATCTCAACTCCATTTACGACAAATGAGCTTTCTTTGATCGGTCGTAAATCAATTCTAGGAAGACCCGGGTAATGATGTTCTTCAAAGATGTACGCGAAATCATTCCGGAGCTGATCTAGTGTTTGTTGTGTGCCGTACACTGGCATGTCCATGTTCTGCAGAAAATTGTAGGCGCGAACATCATCCAGTCCGGCTGTGTGGTCGCGATGCGCATGGGTAAAAAAGATCGCATCGAGCCGATTAATGTTTTCGCGCAACATTTGTTGACGAAGATCCGGACCGGTGTCAATTAAAAAACTCTGGTTATTAACATTGATGTGAACCGAAGAGCGTAGTCGTTTATCGCGATAATCCAATGACTTGCATACTTCACATGAGCAACCAATGACGGGTACGCCTTGAGAAGTACCGGTGCCCAGGAATGTGATGGTCAAGCTTTAACTTCTGTTTGGGTGAGCTCCTCGTACAGTTTCTGACTTTTCTCGGTGAACTTGCTATGGTCGAGCTCAACCGTTCTCAGGATCTCCATCAAGGCGTTGATCTTGCCTTCGGTGGTGTAGAACTTGTTGACAATCATGATCTTTTGCTCTCTCAACAGGCAGTAACCTGATTTGAAGTTTCCCTTTTCGTAGCGCAGTATGTAATCTGATTCTGAAATAATGTCCTCAATCTTCGTCAGGAACCCAGCGGTGTATTTAATCATAGTCGTCAATCCTTCAACAGGGCGCAAGATAGTTTTAATTTACGAATTACGATTTTGGAATTACGAATTTTAGTGTGGGTCCTAAATCTTAATTCGTCATTCGTAAATCGTAATTTTGCAAGATGGATTTTTCCGGAAAAAAGCTGATTGTAATTGTTGGCCCGACCGCAGTAGGGAAGACTGCATTGGCGATCCATGTTGCCAAAGAATTTCACACGGAGATTATCTCAGCTGATTCACGGCAGATTTACAGGGAGTTAACCATCGGCACCGCGAAACCAAGTGAAGAGGAGCTGAAGCAAGTTCACCATCATTTCATAAATAGCCATTCGATTTCAGAGGATTATGATGCTGCCCGGTTTGGGGAAGAAGCGTTGCTGAAAATCTATAGTCTTTTTGAAAATCATGACTATTTGGTTGTGTGTGGAGGCTCGGGGTTATACATAAAAGCGCTGCTGGAAGGATTTGACGATATTCCTGAAATTCCGGATTCGGTGCGTGATCAACTGATTGAAGATTTTGAAAACAAAGGACTACTGTGGCTTCAAAATAAAATGCGTGAACTTGATCCTGAACATTTTAAGAAGATTGATCAGAAAAATCCAATGCGACTAATGCGTGCGCTGGAGGTCAGAATTGCGACAGGTAAATCAATCTCTGAATTTCAAAATCAGGTAACAAAAGAACTTCCATTTCAAGTTATTAAAATCGGACTTGAAGTTGAGCGCGCTAAATTATACGAGCGTATCGATCAGCGAATGGATGAGATGATCTCGCAGGGATTGTTTGAAGAGGCGAAAGGGCTTTATTCGTTTAAGGATAAAAATGCACTTCAAACAGTCGGTTATCAGGAGATTTTTAGTTTTATGGATGATCTATATGATCGAGAAGAAGCAATCCGGTTGTTAAAACGAAATTCCAGACGTTACGCGAAACGACAACTCACCTGGTTTAAGCGCGATGAGAAGATTAAATGGTTTAAGTCTGAGGATATTAAGAGAATATCGGATTACATCCATACTTCGTAATTTGCCATTATGTCTAATAAGAAAGTCCTGATCATCGCCTATTACTGGCCGCCAAGTGGTGGGAGCGGTGTTCAGCGCTGGCTTAAGTTTGTTAAGTATCTTCCGCAGTTTGGCTGGAAGCCGTATGTGTTTACGCCCGAGAATCCCTCCGTTGTTATTAAAGATGAATCGCTTTTAAAAGATGTTCCGGCTGAAGCAGAGATCATTCGCTTTCCGATTTGGGAACCGTACGAGGTATTTGGAAGGCTTTCTAAAATATTTTCAGGCAGTAAGAAGACTGCTACCCAAACTGATTTTGTCAATACAAAACAGTCTTCCTTGTTTTCAAGGATTAGTATTTGGGTAAGAGGTAACTTATTAATTCCTGATCCGCGTAAATTCTGGGTTAATCCGTCTGTAAAGTTTTTGAAAGAATATTTGAAAAAAAATCAGATTGATACGATCATCACAACTGGTCCGCCACACAGCATGCATTTAATCGGCTATAAGTTGAAGAAAAGTAATCCTGAATTAAAATGGATTGTTGACATGCGCGATCCTTGGAGTGAGTGGGGGTTTCTGGATAGTATTCAGGCAAGTAAGCTGTCGAAAGCAAAGCATCGCAGGCTTGAACGTAAAATGTTGACTACTGCGGATGAAGTAATTACGATCACTCCCTTTTATGTAAGACAATTCGAAAGGCTTTCCGGAAGAAAGGTAAACCTGGTTACAAATGGATTTGATGAAGACGACTTTAAAAATTTTGCACTTCAAAAATCTGAAACGTTCAATGTTCGCCACATTGGTATTGTGAATGAAAAGTGTGATCCCCGACCTTTCATGAATGCCATTGATGAGTTGTGTCGGGAAAAGGATGAGATAAAAGGGAGCATTAAGGTTGAGTTTGTTGGTCAGGTAAATCCAGCTTTTAAGGAATTCGTTACCTCAAATGATTTATTAAACTCGATCACAAAATTTACACCAACTGTTCCGCACAAATCGCTGATGGACATTTATAGTACAAGCGCATTGCTTGTGCTGATCCTCACCGGCTATAAAGATGCGGAAGGATATATGCCTGGGAAACTATTCGAATATCTCGCAACAGGATTACCGGTGTTGGGCGTTGGTCCCGTAAATGGAGATGCACAGCATCTTTTAAAAACTTCAGGAGCAGGAGAGATGATTAGTGAAACTAATCCTGATCAGATCAAAAAGAATTTAGAGTCAAGCTTTCATGCGTGGAAGAATAATGCATCGCGTGCGACAGGTTCCAATCACCAGTATTCAAGAAAATCGTTAGCAGGAGTTCTTGCTCAACTTTTAGCGAACAAGTAATATTATTGAATGAATTCTTTTATCAGCGCTACTTTTTCCGGATGTACAAAAAAGCAATCCCGAACGTGATTATCCTGTTTGCGAATAAGGGTTTCTGTTTTGTGTAAATGACCCTCATGAAAAGAATAGAATTCGTAGCCGTGTGATTTAAATATGATTTCCAGCTCCAACTCATTCACCTGAAATAAGGTTTCGCATATTATAATAGGCTTGAATTGCTGGATTGTTTTTTCGGCTCCCTTCAAAACAGAAGGTTCATTGCCTTCTGTATCAAGCTTAATGATGTCAAGCGTGGTAATGTTTTTTGCCTGAACAAAATTATCCAGTGTGTCGCAGGGTACAATAATTTTTTTGGCAGAGCTTATCAAACTTTCTGTCAGCTGTGTGCTACCTGTGCCACCCAGATTTTGCTTGCCGTGCTGCTCAACTTCATTTTGTAATTCATAAAATGTAATCTTTCCCTGAGAATTGGCTAATGCCAGCTGATTCGGATGAACGCGTTGGGATAAATTATTGATGTGAACACTATTCTGCAGGTATGTAAAGGGTGCGACCGCAGGTTCAAATGCATACGCATGAAGTTTTTTATTAGCTTTTGCTGCCAGCAAGGAGTAGTAACCTGTGTTTGATCCGATATCAAAAAAAACCGAAGCTTTTGGAATCAGTTTTATAAAAATGGACGTGTATTCGTACTGATCAGCGCCATACCAGAAAAGAAGTTTAGTAACCGAGCTGGTTTCATTGGTCTCCATTTTAAACGTTAGCCCATTTCTTAATTTAACGGTAAGAACTCCGTAAGGCCTGAGTTGGAATGAGGTGAGCCAGGAAAATTGTTTATTGATGTTTCGTAAGAACTTGTTCAGTGAGGGATGTGTGTAAACAAGTTTGTCAAATCTTTTTTTAAGCTTTTGCCGGAAGGTCACTGAACTCATGAAAACAATATGTTTGGCCAAGGTATAACATTTTTTTTATCTATCGAATTGCTGTTTCTTTGCCGTTTCAGGAAGAATATCAAGACTTGATCACACGCAACTTCATTAAAAGTTCACTGGTTTACACCTTGGCGGGCGCCCTGCCGATGGCCAGCGCGATCATACTTTTGCCACTCTACATTGCTTATTTGCCACAGGAAGTCTACGGGGCACTGTCGTTGTACCTGGCGTTTTCGATCATCGTTCAGATTGTAGTTACCTACAGCTTTGATTCTTCGCTTTACATTCACTATCACGAATTTAAAAACGACCCTAAGAAACTTTCCTTGTTTGTCAGTTCGGCTTTCATCTTCATGCTGCTGATCAGTATGGGTGTTGGCTTGTTTCTGGTACTGGCGGGTAGTTATGTTTTCCAGCTTGTATTTGATGATCCGAAGATTTCATTCTATCCCTATGGATTGCTCGCGGTTGCGATGGGAATCTTCCAGGGGCTGTTTAAAATTTACAGTAACTTGATCCAGACCAGGCAACGTGCAGATCTTTTTTTCTGGGCGAACCTTATTTTGTTTTCCGGTATTGCTGGCTTTACGGTAATAGGATTGTATTATTCTCCGGATACACTGATTGGACCTTTAGGAGGCAGGGCGTTAGCCGGATTATTGGCCTCTGCCTGGGTACTCTTTATGGTTTTTAAAGAGTATGGAATTCATTTTGAGTTCTCTATGCTAAAGGCAACATTTCATTTCAATAATTATACGTTTATTTATCAGATTCAACAATGGGTTATAACCTACCTGGATCGTTTCCTGATGCTTTTTTTTCTTCCGCTATCGGATGTTGGGATTTATGACTTCTCAATCAAATGCCTTTTCATCATTGATTTTATTTTGAACGGATTGAACTCAGCGCTTTATCCGAGAGTGGTAAGTATAATTATGGCTCAGAACATTAAAGAGTCCACGCCTGAATTGAATCGTTACTATCACGGAATTATAGCTGTCGTTATGATTATGGTTTGCGGAAGTATTTTTGTTCTTCCGTTCCTGATTGAATTTCTGGATAAAGACAAGGGCTATGGGGCTGCGATTGTTTACTTTCCTTACATCGCGGTGGTTTATTTGATTCGTGCCGTTCGATTCTATTTTGCTTCACCGTACGGAGTATTAAAATTTACGAAACCTCTTCCGGTTGTTTACGCCATAGTTTCCGCCATTCGTATTGGTGGTGTTCTGTTGCTTGTAAAAGCGTTCGGAATAACTGGCGTTATAATTTCTATGTTAATTAGTTCTGTGATTGAAGTTGTTCTGCTTGAATATGTAATCAAAGAAAAATTCAAGTTTAAATATAATGTATTCAAAATAGTAATAGCGCCTCTTTTATTATTCCTGGCGATTGTTATCCTTGAGCCGCTTATCGGAGTTCATTATCCAATCGCAATCCACCTTCTATATATTGGTATTGTTATTGGTTTTCTCGCTTGGGTATACCGAAACGAGTTGGCCAATCTTAATTTTTCTAAATTGATCCGGTCATGATAAATTTCATAGCCCGATTCTTACGGTCGCAAAATGCACGACTTCTAAACGGAAACAGTAAGGTTGTACAAAAAACCTTAAAAGGATTCTACGCGCTCTCCATACTCTTTCATAAAGTAAAATGGGGTAACAAAAATGGTTTTATAGTTATCGATAATTTTGACGGTGATTTGAAGCTCAAGGTGAACCGTTCGTGGGTGATGGGCTTTTCAATCTATTGGTCGGGTTATCACGAATATCGCGAATTTGTGTTTCTGAATAAATTCTTAAAACCTGAAATGGTTTTTGTAGATATCGGTGCAAACCTGGGTGAGTATTCCATGTTTGCTGCAAAAAGACTTACTCAGGGGCGGGTATTAGCGTTTGAACCTTTGCCGAAAATGTGGAAGCTTCTGGAAGAAAACGCGCATCTGAATAATTTCACAAACATTAACATTTATAAATACGGATTATCTGATCGTGAGGCAGTTCTACCCATTCATGAAATTGAGGATTTGCATGAAGGACTTACTACCTTATTTCCGGGTGAGCGCACAACTAGAAATGTTACGGAAGTGCCTTTAAAATCTTTTGATACTGAAGTTGAAAAGTACGCGATCAATCGAATTGATTTTATAAAATGTGACATAGAAGGAGGAGAGCTATTTGCGTTGAGAGGTGCGCAAAAATCCATTGAAAAATTCAGACCAGTAGTTATGGTTGAGCTGAATGCATTAACCTATGCATCGGCTGGCTATTCAGTAAAAGATGTTCATGATTTTTTTGAATCACTTTCCTATAAACCTTTTGAAATTATTGGCGAGGGTGAACTGAGCCTCACGGTTCAAAACTCGAACTTTAGAAATCTGGTATTTAAGCCATCATGAAGATTCTCTTCTTAACTCCGTGGTATCCTGACGACCGAAATCCAAATCATGGTATTTTTGTGCGGGACCAGGTTATAGCCTTGAGTGAATCGCATGAAATTATAGTAGTAACTTCTAAAATTGATTATACAACTTTTGCAATCAGTTCATCGAAAACTGAAAGTAAAATTAATGGAGGAATAACAGAGCGCCATATTAAGGTTTGTCAATCGCTTCCTATTTATAATCAGTTGAATTACTTCCTGATAACGATCTACAAAACGTGGCGCATCGGACGAAAATTTAAACCTGACATTATCCACACAAACATCGGTTATCCGGGTGCATTTTGGGGATGGGCAATCAGCGTGCTTTTAAGAGTTCCGTATGTTGTAACCGAGCATACACGTATTACTAATAATTTTCGGTCCGGCTTTCATAAGTTCTTAGCGCTTTTCGGATTAAAGCGTGCTGCAATAGTTATAGCAGTGAGCCAATGGCAAGCGAATGAAATAGCAGCAGCTATTCATAAAGAAGTAAGTGTTGTTGCAAATATTATTGATTTTAAAAAATTCTCAGGCATCCAACCTCAATCACCTGGATTTCCAGTTCAGATTGGTTTTTTAGGAGGCCTTGATACACCCGTTAAAGGATTGGATAATCTGCTGAATGCTATCGCTGGCATTCGTCAGGATTATGTGCTGAATATTGGTGGAAAAGGGAAGCTACTTCCGCAGTATCAATCATTGGCAGAAAAACTTGGTATTAAAGGTAAATGCATTTTTCATGGTTTTGTAGAACATAGTAAAGTGCCGGCATTTATGGAACAGTTACATTTTTTTGTAAGTGCTAGTCGACATGAAACATTTGGAATGGTAATGGCTGAAGCAATGGCTTGTGGTTTGCCGGTAGTGGCAACCGACAGTGGCGGCTCTAGAGATTTGATTACGACTGACAACGGACTTCTGGCGGTTAACAACGATGCCACTGCTTTACAAACTGTTCTGGAACGTATGATGAAGTCCTATCAGGAATATAGCCCCGAGAGTGTTGCAGCTTCGGTCGAGAAATTTTCAGCGACAGAATTCAAGAAAAAAATGGAAGTAGTCTATTCAAAGGTGATCGAAAGTCACGGTTGATGTTAACAAGCAACTTTGATTTCCGATAAAGAAAGACAATTTTGCGTGCTGAAATAAATGTAAAAGTGAGTTCTTTCAATCCCGTGCAGAAGCAGGTAGTCATGTTAGCAAACGGACACGTTCCGTACGATACGCGCATTTTTATAAAGGAAGCGCAATCACTTACTGAGGAAGGATTCAAAGTTTCCATAATTCTGCCGTATGAGAAAACCGAGCATCGCAATGGTATCGATATTCTGGGTATAGCGCCAGCAAAGAGCGGATTAGGAAAGCTTATTGTTAATCCTTTTAGAATATTAAGAAAAGCAATCTCCCAACCTTCTGCCAGTATTTTTTGTATTCATGATTCGGATATCCTGCTAACCGGATGGGCGTTGAAATTACTCGGAAGAAAAGTTATCTATGATGCGCATGAAGACACTCCATTACAGATCCAGTATCAACATTGGATACCTAAAATTCTAAGAGTTCCATATGCCTGGCTTTACAGATTCATTGAAAAAATCTCCGGATGGTTGTTTAATGCAATCATTGTAGCGGAACCTGTAATCAAAAAATATTTTCCGTCAAAAAAGACTTTTCTCGTTAGAAATTTTTCAAGTATAGAATCTTTTAAAAAACTATCCAGCCTTTATCCGTATGCTGATCGACCTTCGAAGCTTGTCTATGTTGGTTTATTAAGTGAAGCACGCGGACTTTTTGAAATGCTGGAAGGTGCCAAGATTGCGCAGTCAAAAATTAACTTTGAATTTTTACTGGGAGGGAAGTTCTCGCCACCTTCTCTTCAGGAGAAGGTTATTAAGAATTACAAAGTGAGTTTTAACGGTTGGGTTGAATTCAATGATCTGCCGGAGGTTTTGTACAAATCGAAAATCGGAATCATTGTACCGAATCCAAATCCAAGATATAAAACAAACTACCCGGTTAAATTATTTGAATATATGGCTGCAGCTTTGCCAGTAATTGCTTCACGCGAAGGTGAGTCGGCTTTGTTTGTAGAGGAAGCCAGGTGCGGAATATTGGTGGACCCGAAAAACACATCAGAAATTGCTGAAGCTATTCAATGGCTTTTTCAGAACCCCGTTGAGGCTGAGGCTATGGGCAAACGTGGCCAGGCTTTAATCTTTGAAAAATATAACTGGGAAAACGAACGTGCTGTTTTAGTGCGCACCTTTCAACACGTTTAGTTATTTAGTGCAATAATATATCCATCCGTCAACTTCAGTTGTAGACTTTTCCTGAGGCATTAATGCATACTTAGCAGTCTTTTCTGGTCCAAGCCGTTCAATGAACTTATCTATTCTTACGGTAAAACCTGCACGCTCAAGCCTGTCTTTATAATCCTTTCCATAAATACGAACATGATCATGCTGTCCAAAAACTTTTTCGCGCTCTTTTGGATCGGTTATAGAAAAGTCCTCATACGTCTTATCGATAACACGTCCATTAAAATGAGTTTTGATAGGCACTTGTAAAATTGCAAAGCCAGAGGGTTTAAGAACGCGATGGACTTCCGTCATGCCTTTATGATCATCGGGTACATGTTCCAAGACATGTGAACAAAGTATAAAGTCAAATGAATTATCAGGCAGTGTTATGTTGGTTATGTCCTGCATCATCATTGCTTTCACAGGATTCAAATCAGCACTTAAATAGTCAATGTTTTTTATGGATTTGAAGAGCGCAGTCATGATACGCTCCGGGGCAAAGTGCAGCATCTTTAACGTTCTGTCGGTCGGTAGATTTTCTTTCAGGTAGAGGTAATACATCCGATGCCGTTCAAGTGAATCGCATTTCGGACAACGGGAGTTCACGCGGACTTCAACCCCATTCGGTAAGAAAGATTTTCCCTTCCAACCGCAGCAAGGACATTCTACGTTAGGCTTGGAGAAGGAAAACAGTGGAGCATAGGTATGGAAAATATCACTTGATTTTTTTTTAACCTTATCGTAGAAATTCATAATTGGGTTTTTGGCCGTATTGAATAAAGGTAAGCAGGTGCTTTGATTTCCGGCAAAGAAAGAGAATTTTGCGCTGAAATCTAAAAGCCGTGAACATTACCATAATTGCAGGTGCCCGACCGAATTTCATGAAAATTGCGCCCTTGATTCGTGAGATAAAGTCGCGACCTGATGCAAATGTTCACTTTCGTCTGGTACATACAGGTCAGCATTACAATGAAAATCTGAGCCAGATCTTTTTTGATGAGCTCGGTATTCCGCATCCGGATGTGAATCTTGGAGCAGGATCAGGCACACAAGCTGAACAAACCGGTAGAATCATGGTCGAGTTTGAAAGAGATTTGATCGCTAATCCAACAGATCTGGTTGTTGTTGTTGGAGATGTAAATTCTACCATGGCGTGCAGTATCGTAGCTAAAAAACTTAATACAAAAGTTGCACATATTGAAGCGGGTATTCGGTCATTTGATCTGACCATGCCTGAAGAGATCAACCGAATTGTTACCGATGCGCTCGCAGATTATTTTTTTACAACATCAACCTATGCCAATAATAATCTAAAGAAAACAGGAATTGAATCAACTCAGATTTTCTTTGTTGGCAATATTATGATTGATAGTCTGGTGTGGTCAACCGATAAGCTCAAGCAACCGGCTATTTTCAAAACACAAGATTTAAAAACTGGGAATTATTTTGTTGCTACGCTCCATCGCCCTTCGAATGTTGATAATGTTGAAAATCTCAAGACAATCTTTAAAGCCATTGAAGATGGAGTAGGTGACTTGAAAGTAATTCTTCCGGTTCATCCACGCACAGCTAAAATGCTCGAAGGTTCCGATTGGAAATCGGATAAGATTATCTTAGTTGAGCCGATGAGTTACCTGGAGTTTATCTATCTCATTAAAAACTCGCTAGGTGTTATTACTGATTCAGGAGGAGTGCAGGAAGAGACTACTTATCTGGGTATACCGTGTATTACACTAAGAAAAAATACCGAGCGCCCGGAAACTGTAACTACCGGAACAAACGAACTTATAGGCGATAACTATCCAAAGTTGCGTGAATCCATCGTTGAGATAAAAGCAAAAAAATGGAAACGTGGAGAAATCCCTGAATTGTGGGACGGAAAAACTGCGGGAAGGATTGTAGATATTCTGGCAAAACTTTAACCAATTTTCTTTATCCGGGCTGGATTATCCGTCACAAAAGCTTCCCAGGATTTTGATTTTGCCTTCACAACACCATTTTGATAATGATGGCATAATGCCACTGCTAATGCATCAGTAGCATCCAATAGCTTAGGCATTTCTTTAATCGCAAGAAGGGTCATCAACATTTTAGCAACTTGTTCTTTAGAAGCATTACCATTACCGGTTACGGACTGCTTGACTTTTTTAGGTGCATACTCAATGATCGGGATTTCGCGATGCAACGCAGCCGACATGGCAACGCCCTGTGCCCGGCCAAGTTTTAACATGGATTGAACGTTCTTTCCAAAGAAAGGAGCTTCCAACGCAACTTCATCGGGATGATATTCATCAATCAAACTCAACACACGGTCGAAGATTTTTTTAAGCCGAAGTTCATGGCTGTCAACCTTTCCGAGTTTAATAACACCAAACTGAAGCAATTGGATTTTAGTCCCAGTAATCGTGATCACTCCGTAACCCATAATGTTCGTGCCCGGGTCAAGGCCTAGAATAATTTTCTCACGAATTACTTTTCCCACGCGGTTAAGTTAGGCAGATGCTTAGAATTTTAGAAATTGCAGGGAATGACTTTCGTATTTATACTCATTTTTCTTTCATACCTGGTAGCGGTGTTTGGACTCATTACGGGTTGGATCAAAGCACTGGCGCAACCAATAGCCGGAGTAGTGAAGGAAAAATTTATTTCTATTATTATCCCGTTTCGAAACGAGGAGAATACAATTGGTCAATTGATACAGGATCTTCAACAACAAGAATATCCGCGGGATAAGTTTGAAGTTGTGTTAATTAATGATCATTCGGAAGATAGGAGCGTAAGCGCCATTAATGACGAATTGCGAGGTCCGATCAGTGCAAAGCTTATGAACAATGCGGAGCACGGAAAGAAATCAGCGATAGCAAAAGGTATTCGTCATGCTGTAGGGACCATTATCGTGACAACAGATGCGGATTGTCGGGTAAAGCCGGGCTGGATTAGATCCATTAATAATTCCTTTTCAGATGACTCAATTAAGATGACCTTCGGTCCGGTAAAAATTGAAACTGATAAAACATTGTTCTCTGAAATGCAAGCGCTTGAATTTTCGAGCCTGATTGGATCTGGAGCATCAACCGCAGCATTTGGTTTTCCAACTTTATGCAATGGAGCAAATCTCGCATTTACAAAAGATGCGTTCACAGAAACTGGAGGCTACGCAGGTAACGAACATGTAGCTTCTGGTGATGATGAATTCCTAATGCGTAAGATTGAAGCTAAATACGTAAACGCTATCCGCTTTAATAATAACCCGGAAAGTATTGTAGCAACCCAGCCTCAGAAAGAACTTAACCACTTTCTAAATCAACGAATTCGTTGGGCGGGGAAATGGAAACATCATGATGGTACAAATAGTAAACTCCTGGCGGTTTATGTTTTCCTGTTTCACCTGTCGGTGATGTTGCTTCCGTTTTTTGTACTCATGGGTGATATCTCGGTGTATGTGATGCTCGGATTACTTTTCGCAAAAGCATTGGTTGAATTTTTCTTTCTCCGGCAGGTTTCTTCCTGGCTTGGAGTTTCCTGGCATGGGATGTCTTTTCTTATGCTTCAATTTTCCTATCCGCTTTATGCAGTCGGTGTAGCAGTGGTTTCGCTCTTCAAAAAACCTGCCTGGAAGGGTCGGGCTTTAACATCTTCTTAACTATGCACTCTGAACAATTCATGCTAACTTTACCGTATGTCTGAATTGTCGATTAAAAGCAAGTTTGAAATTAAAGAGCTCGAACTCAATGCGTTGCTGGAAATCACCCAGGCAATTAACAGCAACTTGCCCGAAGATTCACTTTATAAGATTTACAATTTCACTCTTCGTTCAAATCTTAATATTCAGAGGCTTGCCCTGTTTGTTTTCGATGAAGAATGGGATTGCAAAGTTTGCTTCGGTACGAAAAAGCGTTTTACGAGAACTGACCTGCTTCCGGAATTTAAGACCATGCAGGACATTACGCATCTTAAAGATTTCAAGGAATGCGACTTCACCGTATTCGATATTATTATTCCTGTCGCGCATAAAGATAAAACGCTTGCGCTCGTTTTTGTTGGCGGGCTCGATAAACGCGATTCGTACGCGCATGATGATGGTGTTAAATTCATTCAGGCGTTGAGTAATATTATTATTGTTGCCATTGAGAATAAAAAACTTGTCCGCAGACAGCTTGAGCAGGAAGCATTTCGTAAGGAACTTGAGATTGCCAGCGATGTGCAACAATTTCTTTTTCCGGATACATTGCCTAACACGCCACTGTTAAAAGTTGAAGCGACCTATCTTCCGCATGATCATATTGGCGGAGATTACTACGATTACATTCCAATCAATAAGAATCAATTTCTCATTTGTGTTGCTGATGTAAGTGGTAAAGGAATTTCAGCTGCGTTAATGATGTCGAATTTTCAGGCATCGTTGCGGACACTGCTTCGCCAGACTCCGAATCTTACGGATATTATTGAAGCGTTGAATTTTCAGGTATTGGAAAATACGAAAGGAGAGAAGTTTATTACATTCTTTGCAGCGATCTACGACATTCGCCTCAAAACAATGGTGTATGTAAACTCCGGCCATAATCCACCCATTCTCTGGACTAGAAAAGATGGAATCCGTTTGTTGGAAGACGGTTCAACTGTTTTGGGTGCCATGCATCCATTACCATTTTTAAATGAGGGATTTGTGACCGGATTAGATGAGTTCTTTTTGTTTTGTTATACCGATGGACTTACAGAAACCATAGATGCAGACGGTAAAGAGTTCGGAGTTGATTTTCTCACAGACTATTTCAACAAACCTGAAACGCATAATAAGGATCTTAAAACAATTCACCAGGATATTATTGTAAGCCTCGATCAGTTTAAAGGCCGCATGGGCTACCATGATGATATTACCATATTGTCCTGCCGCGTGGGATGATATATCGGGCACCATTCTTTTTACCCTGGCTTTATCCAAATCTTACTTGGAGAATCCCTACTCAAAAGAAAGAGCTTTACTTAACATTCGATGATGGTCCTGTTCCTGGACCAACAGATTTTGTGTTAGAAACTTTGGCGAAGCATTCAATCAAAGCAACATTCTTCTGTATTGGAGATAATGTAAAGAAACATCCAGAAGTCTTTAAACAAATAGTTGATCAGGGTCACACTGTCGGTAATCACACATTCAATCACTTGAAAGGTTGGAAAACTTCTTTAGAGAAGTATAAGGACAACGTAAAGCAATGCGATGAGGCGCTTCAAACCTCGAACCTCCAACCCCGAACCTCCAACCTCGAACCCCGAACTTTAAACCTCTTCCGACCGCCCTACGGAAGAATCACGCGCGCACAAATCAACGCATTATCAGATTATAAAATCGTAATGTGGGATGTGCTCACGAATGATTATGATAGATTGAAGTCACCGGAAACGTGTTTGAAAAATTCAATCCGGGTAACCCGGTCAGGGTCGATTATTGTTTTTCACGATAGTATTAAGGCGGAGCGCAATATGTCTTATGCTTTACCTCGATATATCGATCATTTTATCAATCAGGGATACAGTTTTAATATTCTTTCATGATGAGTAAAAGAATATTAATTGCACCGCTTAATTGGGGACTCGGTCATGCCACACGGTGTATTCCAATTATCAGGCTATTGCTCAAGCGCGGACATACTGTGCTTGTAGCCAGCGATGGAGATTCATTAACGCTTTTGAAGAAAGAATTTTCAGAGATTGTCTTCTTTGAATTGCCATCCTACAATACCCAGTACTCAAGAAATATTCCGGCTTGGTTATTTACGCTTTGGCGGACACCAAGATTTCTTAGATCAATAAAGCGTGAACATATAAGTATTGAAAAGATTATTAACGATAATTCGATTGAAATAGTAATTGCCGATAACCGGTATGGTTGCTGGTCAAAAAAGATTCACTCAGTTTTTATTTCACATCAGCTAAACCTAAGTATGCCGTCCGGAATGATGTGGATGAGTGGAATCATAAATTTTTTCCAGAAACGTTTAATTAAAAAGTTCAATACGATCTGGGTACCCGATGCTGAAAACAGTTTGTTATCGGGTAATCTTTCTAAGTCCGATCTGAAAGCTGAATTCATCGGAATACTCTCGCGGTTCGAAAAATCGAAAGAAGAACATCTGATATATAAGCTGGCTGTTGTTTTATCGGGACCTGAGCCACAACGCACATTGCTCGAGAAAAATCTTTTGCCACAGGTAATTGAGTTAAATTTACCGTGCGTGTTTGTGCGGGGAATGGTGAGTGAGAAGATGGGTGAAAGTGAGATCGATCAGGTCAGGATTGTTAACTATTTGAAATCGGACGAACTTCAGAGAGTACTGGAGCGATCTGAAATTATTGTTGCACGTTCGGGGTACAGTACGCTTATGGACTTAGCAGTGCTGGAAAAAAAGGCCATTTTAATTCCTACACCCGGACAGCCTGAGCAAGAATACCTGGCAACAAAATTCATGAACGAACGAGTGGCCTATTCAGTGGATCAGGAAATTTTAGATCTTGGAGATGCGTTAGAATTTTCTGCGGAGTATTCAGGTTTTGCCCATAAGGCATCCGATGATTTACTGACTAAAGCAGTTGAGAAGCTGGGATTATGAGCGTATTGAAAAGCTTTAGGTATGCATTTAAAGGATTTGCAACTGCTTTGCGTGAGCAACGTAATTTAAAAATTCATCTTGGCGCTGCATTACTTGTTATTGCATTGGGTTTTTGGTTTAAGATTTCAGCGGTTGAGTGGTGTATTCTTTTGATTATGATTGGTTTGGTGATCGCTGCTGAGCTCATAAATACTTCCCTGGAAAATCTTACCGATCTTGTTACAAAAGATCAGCATCCGCTTGCCGGGAAAGTAAAGGATATTGCAGCTGCGTCAGTTTTGGTTCTTTCTTTGGTTTCAGTAATTATAGGAGTTGTAGTTTTTTCGAAATATGTCTGAGTTGAAATATTGGGTAGATACCCACGCACATATTTATTCCGATGAGTTTGATCCGGATCGTTCGGAAATGTTGCAACGTGCAGAAGATAAAGCGATTGGTAAAATCTTTATGCCGAACATTGATCACACCTCCATTGATGGCATGCTTGATCTGGAACAAAAGTATCCTTCTATTTGCTACCCGATGATGGGCTTACATCCGTGTTATGTAAAAAAAGATTTTGAAAAGGAGCTTTACCTTGTTGAGAGTTGGTTGAATAAACGGAAATTCTCAGCGGTAGGAGAGATGGGAACGGATTTGTATTGGGATAAAACGTTCTGGGATCAGCAGGTAGAAGCATTTACGATTCAAGTTGGTTTTGCGAAGACATATGATCTTCCCATTGTTGTTCATTGTCGCGAGAGCATAGACGAAACCATTGCACTGGTTGAGAAATTGCAAGACGGAAAGTTGAAAGGTGTATTTCATTGCTTCACGGGCTCCCAGGAACAAGCTGAAAAATTAATCAAACTTGGATTTTATTTGGGTATTGGCGGTGTAGCCACATTCAAGAAAAGTGGAATGGAAAATGTGATCCCACATATTCCGGTTGATCGGATTGTGTTGGAAACCGATAGTCCATACCTCGCGCCAACTCCGCATCGTGGTAAGCGTAATGAACCTGCAAATATTCCACTCATTGCACAACGCGTAGCTGAACTTAAAAATAGTAACTTGTACGATGTGCAACGTGCTACAACACAAAATGCACTCAGACTTTTTAATGCATGAATACAAAAACAATTCTCGTCAACACCGCATCGCCTGAGAAAGCCCGTTCAAAAGTATTAATCATTTATACGGGCGGAACCTTTGGTATGGCGCACGACAAGGATGGAGTATTAATCCCATTCGACTTTGGATTAATTCTTGAGCACCTGCCAACGCTGCGCACCATGGCGCTCGAGTTGACAGTTGTTTCGTTCGAGCATCCAATTGATTCGTCAAACATTAGTCCTGAACACTGGCAGCTGCTGGCTGAAATTATTTCAGATCATTACAATACGCATGATGGATTTGTAATCCTTCATGGTACCGATACGATGGCGTATACAGCTTCTGCGTTGAGCTTTATGTTGGAAGGATTGGCCAAGCCTGTAATTCTAACGGGTGCACAATTACCCATTAGCGAGCCCCGTTCTGACGCGCGTGAAAATTTAATTACTGCGTTAGATATTGCTTCAGCCAAAGAAGGCAATCTTGCTGTTGTTCCTGAAGTTTGCATTTATTTTGATTATGAATTGTTGCGTGGTAATCGTTCGAAGAAAGTAGAGAGCATGCAATTCGATGCGTTTGACTCCGGTAATTATCCACCCCTGGCGAAAGCAGGTGTGAAGATTGATTACAATCATTCCGTTATTCGTAAAGCTGAAATTCATAGAGGATTGCATCTTCACAAATCTTTTGATTCTGGCATTGCTATTCTTAAACTATTTCCCGGTATCAGTCAACCGATTGTTGAGTCGATTTTAAAAACTCCCGGATTAAAGGCTGTTATTATTGAAACCTATGGATCGGGTAATGCACCTTCGGCTTCCTGGCTGATCGATGCGTTGAAACATTCGATCGATCTGGGAATTATTGTATTAAACATCTCGCAATGCCCAGGCGGAATGGTGATGCAAGGCCGCTATGACACCAGTAGAGATCTCCTTCGCATTGGCGTGATTGGAGGCTCAGACATGACCAGCGAAGCAGCAGTAACCAAACTGATGCTGTTGTTGGGCGAACATGAACCTAAAAAAGTCAAGGAAATCATTGGTAAATCACTTGCAGGAGAACTAACTTCTTAAATCTCAGCGCGCTACTTTGTCCAAGCCTGTTTTATTGTTTTATTTGCGCCTCGTTTCCCGGAGAGGTGTCAGAGTGGCCGAACGAGCACGCTTGGAAAGCGTGTTTACCGCAAGGTAACGTGGGTTCGAATCCCACTCTCTCCGCAAACTATCAATGCCTTCCGGAACTTCGTGAAGGCATTTTTATTATATTTAGAGTATGCTATTAATTGCTGTGGTTTTGGGAATCATACTATTGCTGGCAGGCATAGGAAGAACCCTTTACAAGGGACAGTTCAATTCACTACAGCAAGTTTTGCTTACTATGTTTTTCCTCGACATTGTGTTTGATGATTGGAGTAGCGATGACTCTGATATAACAGACTCAGATTTTTAGCTACTGAAGTAATTTCTTCAATTCACTTTCAATCGTAGTAATCTCTTTACAGCCAGGTTCCAAAATGAAATGCGTTTTTTCCGAGCCGGAAAAAGTTGTGATCATGCCACTGGTTTTTATCCGGTCGGGGATGTGAATCTCATGCTTCTTCTTGGCAGCCTCAAGCATGTATTGCACGTTACCGAATTCCTCGGTGGTAAGCGCAACTTTTCTTGGGTCGCCACCACTGTAAAAACCGGTTGAGCTTTCTTCCGGTTTTACCGGAAGGTATTCCAGCGAATCTGGTTTAATGATATATACATTTGCACTGCCATCGGCATATTGGTAACTCGTTGAATGCATACAGGCAAGGAGTATAAAATTAAAAAACAGGATAACAAAAATCCGCTGCATGCAACAAGGTAAGAAATTTTTATTTCCTGCTAAAGCTTCTGATCCAGTAACATCTCTTTGAATTCTTCAAAGTCCGTAACGACACCTGCTAAAAAAGCCTCTTCATTATACGACATGATAAACTCATGATCTTCGCGCCAGAATTTTACACCTTTATAAACAAACACCTGACTTTCTTTTTCTTCGTTAACGGTATTGAATACATTCATCAGCATATCGTTCGAATCAATTCTGACATCCTGTACAGCTAATGACTCATTTTTCCGTTCAATCGTTCTCATATCTATCCGCATGACTTTATCTTTTTTGATGACTCAAAGGTAGTGTTGAGCATACCGCATTTGAAAGGTGTTTTTATGGTCGTGACAGAGGTTGTCATGAATTGTAGAGATACAAAATTTTGCGTCTCTGCGTAAATTATGCGGATGCTGACAATTCCGCACATTCCTCTATCTTGTGGAGCCTTTACGCTATGCAATTAAAATACAACAATCCCGAAACCGTAAAAGCCTGGTGCATGTATGACTGGGCGAACTCGGTGTATAATCTTGTAATCACTACAACGTTTTTCCCTATCTATTTTCTGGGCGTGACAAAATCTGCGTATGGAGAAGATAATGTTCCTTTTCTCGGAAGAACATTTAAGAACTCTGCGCTATATGATTATGCGCTTGCATTTGCGTATTTATCCATAGCCTTGCTGTTACCAATCCTTTCATCCATAGCGGATAGCCAGGGAAACAAGAAAAGATTTATGCAATTCTTTACCTATGTAGGGGGTGTTGCGTGTATAGGAATGTTTTGGTTTCATGGTAATAATGTTGGCTGGGGAATAACCTGTTTCATTTTTGCAGTGATTGGGTATGCAGGCGGATTGGTTTTTTATAATTCTTATCTGCCGGAGATTGCTGCACCAGAAGACCGCGACAAGATCAGCGCACGCGGTTATGCTATGGGTTACACCGGAAGCGTAATTTTACAGATTGTTGGATTTGGATTGGTTATGTACTTCAGTGGTAAGAATCCACCGGATTATGTATCCGGACCCTTATATACGTTTCTTCTTGTAGGATTATGGTGGATAGGATTTGCTCAGTTTACCTTCAGAAAGCTACCTCCTAATAAGCCATCCGCTGAGAAATTTAATTCAGGATTTCTTACTGCTGGTTTTATTGAATTGGGAAAGGTGTGGCAGCAAGTTCGTAAGCTGAGTGTACTAAAATGGTACCTCGTGGCTTTCTTTTTTTATAACATGGGTGTACAAACCGTTATGCTTGCGGCAACAATTTTTGGTAGTAAAATGCTCGGGCTCCCATCTGATAAGCTCATTATTACAGTTGTATTGATCCAGGTCGTGGCAATTGCCGGTGCATTTTTGATGTCGAAGCTTTCAGGCAAGTTTGGTAACCTGCAGGTGTTGATGGGTGTTGTCGTGCTTTGGATATTTCTGTGTATTGCTGCGTATGAAATGGCTTCACTCAAGGAAGCTGGTCATAATGTTGAATTTTATTTTTACGGACTCGCGGTAGGAGTAGGCCTCGTGATGGGTGGAATCCAATCCTTAAGTCGCAGTACATACAGCAAGTTGATGCCCGTAACAAACGATACAGCTTCATTTTTCAGTTTCTATGATGTAACAGAGAAGATAGCCATCGTAATTGGAATTTTTACGTTCGGGTATATCGATGAGTTGTTGGGTATGAAAAACTCCGTGCTCTCACTGATTGTATTCTTTGTGCTTGGGCTGATTGCATTATTTATTACGTATCGCAAACAATTACGTTCATCTCACGCTTAATGGATTGTTAGGGTATGCGATCACGTTTAGAAAACCTGAAATTGTACTTGTATACGTAACCTCCCGCGTAGGATACTTTCAGGTGGAAGTACATGGTTTTAGAGTTTGTTGTAAAGACAGTTTTTTTAAGCGTATTCTCAGCGATCTTCAGAAAGTTCTCACCCCACTCGGATACCAGCTTAATATCGTATGGTCTGCCTTTTTCATCAACTAAAAATTGCAGCGACATAAAATTCTCTCCAATAGCATAGTAATCTTTTCGGGCGGATCGGAGGTCTGTGTCAATGATGTAATTCATTTTTTGCCTGAGGTCAAAACTAAAGGCTTTAAAATCGCTTGGATATTTATTAAAAAAATACTGTTGTGATTCGCTGCAACTTTCGCGTTCATAAAATTCGAGCGCTTCGAGGTGATTACTTAAGAAAAAAGTATTGAGCATCGAAAGCTGCTGGAAGTTTTTCATTTTCCGTTTCGAAAACACAGTGCTTTTGATAAGTTCGCCCTGATTGAATTTCTCCACGTAAACCGCCTGATGATTGTGGTCAGGAACAACCCATCGACCATCAGGCTTTCCATCTTTGATTCTACCGGTTGCATGAATTCCGGTAATTGTATAACGCAATAAAGGTTCTTTCCTTGAGCCTGGCAAACCGGCAACTAGACCATCGAACAAACCAGAGCCTTTATCGATTCGGACTTTACCAGTCTCCTCTAAATACCGCACTACTAACGTAGCTGAATCAGAGATATCTAAAATACGTTCAGGCAGACCACTGGAATGGAAGTATTCCCAAATGCCGATTGGTTTGTTGTTACTATAATAACCTCTGCTGAAAAGTTTTCCGTTAGCATGGTATACTTCGAAGTATCCGTGTTTGATGCCTTTTATATATACACCTTTAGCCAGAAGTCTACCCTCTACGCTTCGATCTTCAAAATATCCGTTGAAGTCGCCATTTTCTGTTATCCGAACCTGGCGTACATAATCGTAACACTCTTTTTCAGTGAACATGAAGTTCTTGTTAAAGAATAGAGCAACGCTATCTACGGTAATGAGTTCATAATATATTATTGATCTTTGTGCCTGAATTTTTGTCGAGTACAAAGCGACTGTAAAGATCAATAGTATCCGAACAATAGTCATACTTAATACCTGAGATGTTTTACGGTCACGCCATTATTAATAAGTTGTTTCAAAGAGTCAATACCAATCTTCAGGTGCTGCTCCACGTAGTTTTTCGTTACCGATACATCGCTCACATCGGTTTTAACACCTTCCGGAACCATCGGTGAATCAGATACGAGTAATAGCGCGCCTGCCGGAATTTTATTAGAGAAAGCTGTGGTAAAAATGGTAGCAGTTTCCATATCGATTGCCTGGGCACGGATCTTTCGCAGATATTCTTTAAACTCTTCATCCCATTCCCAAACACGTCTGTTGGTAGTGTAAACAGTACCCGTCCAGTAATCCTGGTTATAATCCCGGATGGTTGTTGAGATGGCTTTTTGTAATGCAAACGAGGGTAGCGAGGGAACTTCTGCCGGGAAGTAATCCGAGGAAGTTCCTTCTCCGCGAATTGCCGCTATCGGAAGGATTAAATCTCCCACATCATTTTTCTTTTTCAAGCCCCCGCATTTTCCGAGGAACAAAACTCCTTTTGGTTGAATAGCACTTAAGCAATCCATTACGGTTGCGGCATTCGGACTGCCCATACCAAAGTTGATGATGGTAATGCCTTCTGCGGTTGCGCTGCGCATCGGTTTATCCAATCCAATCACCGGTACATTGTGCCACTCGGCAAACATATGCACGTAGTTATCAAAGTTGGTTAACAGAATATATTGACCGAATTTATTTAAAGGCTGTCCCGTATACCGGGGGAGCCAGTTCTCTACAATTTCCTTTTTTGTCTTCATGTTTACTACTTTACGGAATGGTTAAGCTTGATCTTCCGGGGTTTGATTATCAAATCAGTAAAGCTGAAGGCAAAATATGGATTTTTGACGTGATTAGGAAGAAGCAAGTAGTGCTTACACCGGAAGAATGGGTGCGCCAGCACATCGTTCATTTCTTTATTAATCACTTGAAGTATCCGAAATCGCTGATCAAAATTGAGAGCGGGTTAAAATACAATCAACTGCAAAAAAGATCTGATGTTATTGTTTATGATCGGGAAGGCAAACCCTGGCTGTTACTGGAATGTAAAGCGCCTGATTTAAAACTAAATCAAAATGCAGTGCTGCAGGCTGCTGTTTATAACAATGATATCAAAGCAAAATACATTGCTATCTCAAACGGCATGCAGCATGCTTGTTATGAAGTGAAAGAAAATGTTTCTGAGACAAAATTGCTAAAGACTTTTCCGGAGTACCTATAAAAAAATGAACCGTCATGCTGAGGTGCCAGCCGAAGCATCCCCAGATAGAGAACGGGAATTAGTTCGTTGTCCTTTACTTGGGGATTCTTCGCTTTCGCTCAGAATGACGGTAGGTATTTAAGGGTTTACAAAAACTTGCTCACATCACTCAAGGGTAAACCAAATGTATCTGCAACACCTTTGTACACTACTTCGCCATTAATAATGTTTAAGCCTTTTTTCAAATCGGCATTTTCGCGGCAAGCTTGCTTCCATCCGTAATTTGCCAATCGAACAGCATACGGTAAGGTAGCATTTGTTAAGGCAAGGGTAGAAGTATACGGAACAGCACCTGGCATATTGGCCACGCAGTAATGAACTACATCGTCAATAATAAACGTTGGATTCTCGTGCGTTGTAGGCTTACAGGTTTCAATACATCCACCTTGATCTACGGCCACATCAACGAGCACTGTACCCGGACGCATCGTTTTAAGCATATCTCGTGTTACCAGCATCGGAGCCTTTGCACCCGGAATCAGCACAGCGCCAATAATAAGATCATGATCTCTCACCAATTCACGAATCGTATATTCATTCGAAACCATTGTGTGGACGTTTTTTGGCATTACATCATCCAAATAACGTAAGCGATTTAAGTTCACATCAAGAATGGTAACATCAGCGCCCATACCGGCTGCAATTTTTGCAGCATGTGTACCTACAATACCGGCACCCAACACTAAGACCTTGGCAGGCTTAACCCCGGGAACGCCACCTAGCAATATTCCTCTTCCTTTCAACGGCTTCTCTAAATACTTAGCGCCTTCCTGGATTGCCATTCTTCCGGCAACCTCTGACATTGGGATCAACAGCGGTAAGCTTCTGTCTTCACGCTCTACGGTTTCGTAGGCAAGACAGATCGCGCCTGAAGCAATCATCGCTTTTGTTAGCGGTTCGTACGATGCAAAATGAAAATACGTAAATACAAGTTGGTCTTTTTTAATGAGCTTGTATTCCTGCTCGATTGGTTCTTTTACTTTGATGATCATCTCAGCAAGTCCGAAAACTTCTTCTGCGGTTGCTGAAATCTTTCCACCAGCCTTTGTATATTCTTCATCGGTGAAACCACTGTCAGTGCCTGCATTTTTTTGCACATATACAGTGTGACCTCGTTTTACTAATTCCTGTGTACCGGCAGGGGTAAGCGCCACTCGGTTTTCGTTATTTTTAATTTCCTTCGGAACGCCAATAATCATAAGAACAATCGTTTTAAACAGGCTGCAAAGATAATTGGCAAATATCAATAGTCAACCCGTTTGGTAACAGACAGGTTGCTATTTATTAAAGGTATTTGGCTATTTTTGGCCCTGTGGGATTTCAGTTTCACGTAATCTAACGTACCGTGAGCACGACAAAAGAATCGAAAGTAAAATTTTCGCAGACGAAGGTGAAGGAAATCCTCGCAGACTACCGGCTTGCCTGGGAAAGCCGTGAAGCAAGCTTGCTTGGCCGTAAGGAAGTGTTCATGGGTAAAGCCAAGTTTGGAATCTTTGGCGATGGAAAGGAAGTAGCCCAACTTGCAATGGCAAAAGTCTTTAAGAATGGAGATTTTCGTTCGGGCTATTACCGCGATCAAACCTTCATGTTTGCGATTGGTGAGTTAACCATTCAACAATTCTTCGCACAACTATACGCGCATACTGATATTAACGCAGAACCAGCATCGGCCGGAAGGTTAATGACCGGTCATTATGCAACGCGTATGCTTAATGAGAAAGGTGAGCTACGCGATCTCACAAAATCAAAGAACAGCAGTGCAGATATTTCTCCAACCGCAGCGCAAATGCCGCGCTTGGTTGGATTAGCATATGCATCAAAACTATTCCGCCAAAATCCTGACCTGAAGCAATTCAAAACTCTTTCTGTTAATGGGAATGAAATAGCATTCGGTACCATTGGTAACGCGTCAACATCCGAAGGGATGTTTTTTGAAGCCATCAATGCAGCGGGAGTGTTGCAAGTACCCATGCTGGTTTCGGTTTGGGATGATGCGTATGGAATTTCAGTTCCGGCAGAGTACCATACTACCAAAAGTAATATTTCAAAAGTACTCGAAGGCTTCCGCAGAACAGATACTGAAAAAGGCTACGAGATATTTAATGCAAAAGGCTGGGATTATCCGGGCTTGATTGCAACGTATCAAAAAGCAGAAAAAGTTTGCCGCGAAGAACACGTTCCGGTTTTACTGCATGTTGATGAGGTAACTCAACCGCAAGGCCACTCAACGTCAGGTTCGCACGAACGCTATAAATCAAAAGAACGCCTTCAATGGGAAGCTGAACATGATTGCTTACTGAAAATGCGTGAGTGGATCATTAACGATGTGCTGGTGTTGCCCGAAGAAGTTGATGAAATTGAAAAAGAAGCCAAGCAAACTGCACGTGAAGCAAAAGATCGCGCATGGAAAGCTTTCAATGTAGATATTCAAAAAGACATAAAATCACTTACCGCGATTCTCGAAAGCGTTGCGAAAGAAAGTCGTAACAGCGAAGAGCTTACGGACATAAAAGAAACTCTTCGTACCGCAATTAATCCGATCAGGATGGATTGCGTACGAGCTGCAAAAAGAACCCTTCGCATACTGCGTGATGAAAATATAGAATCACGTCAGCAATTGATTGACTGGATTAAGGAGATTGACGCTCAAAACCTGGATCGTTATAGTTCACATTTGCATAGCGAATCGGATGAATCTGCATTAAAGGTTGAAGAAGTTCAGCCACAATATTCTGAAAGCTCACAGCAGGTTGATGGTCGCGAGCTTTTACAAGCTTGCTTTACCGCAGCGCTTACGCGCGACCCAAGAGTATTTGCCTTTGGTGAAGATGTAGGTAAGATCGGAGATGTGAATCAAGGGTTTGCTGGACTACAAGCTAAGTTTGGTGAGCTTCGGGTAACGGATACCGGTATTCGGGAATGTACAATTCTTGGACAGGGTATAGGAACTGCATTGCGTGGCTTAAGACCAATCGCTGAAGTTCAATACTTGGATTATCTATTATATGCACTTCAGATCATGAGCGATGATCTTGCGTGTTTGCAATACCGCACCAAAGGCGGACAAAAAGCCCCGGTGATTATTCGTACGCGCGGTCATAGATTAGAAGGCGTGTGGCATGCAGGCTCGCCTATCGGAATGATGCTGAACAGTTTGCGTGGAATTTATATTCTCGTTCCAAGAAACATGACCCAGGCTGCGGGATTCTATAATACGATGCTGAAGTCTGATGATGTGGCTATCATTATTGAGTGCTTGAATGGCTATCGCTTAAAAGAACAGCTTCCGGATAACATTGGAGAATTTACCGTTGCATTAGGTAAACCTGAAATTCTCAAAGAAGGTGATGATATAACGTTTGTTACATACGGCTCCATGTGCCGTGTTGTTATGCAAGCGGCAGCGGATTTAGAAGAATTCGGAATCTCATGCGAAGTCATTGATGTGCAAACATTGTTGCCATTTGATATTCATCATGTAATTGCAGATTCACTTAAGAAAACAAATCGGGTAGTGTTTACCGATGAAGATGTTCCGGGTGGCGCAACCGCATACATGATGCAGAAAGTTTTAGAAGAGCAACAAGCTTTTCAATATTTAGATTCTGCTCCGGTTACCATCGCTGCGAAAGAACATCGGCCTGCCTATGCTTCAGATGGTGACTACTTCACAAAACCGAATGTGGAAGACATCTTTGAACGCGTTTACGCAATCATGCATGAAGTGAACCCGAACAAATTTCCTTCGCTCTATTAATTTTCGCTACATTGAGTAATATCTTTCCGATACAGACAAAGGTTAGTCAATCGCAACGTCAGGAGTTACTTCAGCAAAAAGCAAAACTAATTTGGTTTACAGGCTTGTCTGGTTCCGGTAAATCAACACTGGCCGTTCAACTGGAGGCAGCACTTTTTGAAAGAGGGTATAAAACATACCTGCTTGATGGCGACAACATCCGGGCCGGAATCAATAAAGATCTTACGTTTACTGATGCTGATCGGATAGAAAATATCCGCAGAATAGGAGAGGTTAGCAAGCTTATGCTTGATTCAGGTATTGTTGTTCTCTCAGCTTTCATTTCTCCGTTTCAATCGGACCGCGACCAGGTTAAAAAAATCGTTGGCGCAGAAAATTACCTGGAAGTATTTGTAGATACCCCGCTGGAGGTATGCGAGCAGCGCGATGTTAAAGGACTGTATAAAAAAGCTCGTGCGGGTGAGATTAAAAATTTCACCGGAATCGATTCCGCCTATGAAATTCCAGTAAATCCGGATATTATCATCCAAACGCATATTCTAAGTGTGAATGATTCATTAGATTTGCTGTTCAGCGCTGTAGAGAAGAAGATCGCGTTGCGTAAGTAATGAGTCAATATTATTTAAGTCATTTAAAAGAGCTGGAGTCCGAGGCTATTTTCGTGATCCGCGAAGTAGTAGCCCAATTTGAAAAGCCTGCCTTACTTTTTTCAGGCGGCAAAGACTCTATAGTATTAGCATATCTGTCGCGCAAGGCATTTTACCCCGCCCGCATTCCATTTCCGTTGGTACACATTGATACTGGTCATAATTTTCCGGAGACAATGGAGTATCGCGATTGGCTTGTAAACGAACTGGGCGTGAAATTGATAGTTGGCTCAGTGCAGGAAAGTATTGATAAAGGCAGAGCAAAAGAAGAATCCGGTTATGGAGCAAGTCGTAATGCACTTCAAACCGTTACACTATTAGATACAATCGAGCAATATAAGTTTGATGCTGCCATGGGTGGCGCGCGCAGAGATGAAGAGAAGGCGAGAGCGAAAGAACGTTTCTTCTCACACCGCGATGAATTCGGACAATGGGATCCTAAAAATCAACGACCTGAGCTTTGGAATTTATTCAATGGCCGTAAACATCAGGGCGAACATTTCAGAGTATTTCCAATCTCCAACTGGACAGAGATGGATGTTTGGCAATACATTCAGGCGGAAAATATTCCGATCCCAAAATTGTATTACTCTCATCAACGGGAAGTGATTGAACGTGATGGCGCGATCCTGTCAACATCGCCTTGGTTAAAATTAAAGTCGACCGAAATACCAGCTATCAGAACAGTACGATTCAGAACGTGTGGCGACATGCCCATCACAGGAGCTGTTGAGTCAGAAGCGGATACAATAGAAAAAATCATTGAAGAAGTTGCTGCATCACGCAAAACCGAACGCGGAACACGCGCGGATGACAAACGCTCAGAGACAGCGATGGAAGACAGAAAGAAAACGGGATATTTCTAATCATGACAAATCAATTACTGAGATTTACGACCGCTGGTAGTGTCGATGATGGTAAGAGTACCTTAATTGGTAGATTACTGTATGATAGTAAATCTATATTCGAAGATCAACTCGAAGCAGTAGAAGCATCTAGCGCAAAAAAAGGTTTTGATTATGTTGATCTCTCTTTATTGACAGACGGATTAAAATCTGAACGTGAACAGGGAATAACGATTGATGTTGCCTATCGGTATTTTGCAACACCTAAGCGCAAGTTTATTATTGCTGATACTCCAGGTCATATTCAATACACCCGTAACATGGTTACCGGAGCTTCGACTGCAAACCTTGCACTGATTTTAATAGATGCCCGTAAGGGATTAGTTGAACAGACTTATCGTCATTCATTCATTGCATCGTTATTAAAGATTCCGCATGTGATCGTTTGTGTTAACAAAATGGATCTCGTTGAGTATAAAGAAGAGGTTTTTGAACGCATTGTAAACGAATACAAAGCATTTTCTTCCAAGCTTGAGATTCATGACATACAGTTTGTTCCGATCAGTGCGCTTGCCGGAGATAACGTGGTAAACCGGTCAGAGCCGATGGACTGGTATCAGGGCGCTACGTTGCTGCACATGCTTGAAACCGTTCATATCGAAAGTGACCATAATCATATTGACAGTCGCTTTCCGGTACAGTACGTTGTTCGTCCCCAAACCAAAGAGCATCAGGACTTCAGAGGTTATGCAGGAAGAATTTCAGGCGGAATCTTTAGGCCAGGTGATGAAATTCTTGTTATGCCTTCCGGATTCACATCAAAAATTAAATCCATTCAGTTAGGTGATCAGGTTATTGATCGGGCATTCGCACCGATGTCAGTAACCATGACGCTGGAAGATGAGATCGACATCAGCCGGGGTGATATCATTGCCAAACCGAACAACCATCCGGAATCTGAACAGGATGTTGATATAATGATCTGCTGGATGAATCAGCGACCTGTAAATCTGAATACCAAATTTTACGTGAAGCACACCACGAAGGAAGTGCGTGGAGTTTTAAAAGAGATTCAATATAAGCTTGACATTAACAGCTTGCAACGTGTCGAGCAGGTTGATCAGCTCGTAATGAATGACATCGCGCGCATTAAGCTAAGAACGGCCCAGCCACTCGCATTCGACAGTTATCGCAAAAACCGGATCACGGGAAGTATTATCCTGGTAGATGAAGGAACTAATGAAACAGTTGCTGCCGGAATGATTGTGTAGTATGAATTCTGAGAAATTACAAGAGCTTTTAACAATAGCCATTCATGCTGCGGAAGCAGCTTCTCAGGAAATTCTGAAGGTTTATAATTCATCCGATTTTGAAATTAATGTTAAGGATGATAATTCTCCACTAACACTGGCTGATAAAAAATCACACGATACAATTGAAAGATTTTTAAAGCAAACAAACTTGCCAATCTTGAGTGAGGAGGGAAAAAGCATTCCTTACGAAACCCGCAGGCACTGGAAACATTTCTGGCTGATCGATCCCCTTGACGGCACAAAAGAATTTATTAAACGCAATGGTGAATTTACGGTGAACATCGCGCTCATTGAAAATCAAACCCCGATTCTTGGTGTTGTTGCCGTTCCGGTAAAAGGTGATGTATACTATTCATGTAAAGGAACGGGTGCTTATCTTAAAAGGCCTGGCTTTGAATCACCATTAGCAAAGCGAACAACTGCTGATTTATCGAAAAAAGGATTACGGATTGTAGCGTCACGCTCGCACATGAATGAAGAAACGGAAAACTTTATTCAAAAGCTTGATTCACCCGAACTCATCTCTGCGGGAAGCAGTTTGAAGTTTATGTTGCTCGCATCAGGAGCAGCTGACGTTTACCCGCGTTTTGCACCAACCATGGAGTGGGACACCGCTGCTCCGCATGCCATACTGAATGAAACCGGGCTTACTGTGCTCAAACAAAACAGCGATGAGGAACTGCAGTACAACAAGCCTGATCTTTTAAACCCGCATTTTATTTGTTATTAAAACGGGCTAATTTACAGGTGATTTTTATTTATCGATGAAGAAAGAACGTGTTTTAATAACAGGCGGAGCCGGTTTTTTAGGGTCGCATTTATGCGATCGTTTTATTAAAGAAGGCTTTCATGTTATTGCCATGGATAACCTGATCACGGGTGATATCCGCAACATCGAACATCTATTCAAGCATCCTGACTTTGAGTTTTACCAGCATGACGTGTCTACATTTGTTCATGTTCCGGGCGAATTAAAATATATTCTTCATTTCGCATCACCTGCAAGCCCGATTGATTATTTAAAAATTCCTATTCAAACCTTAAAAGTTGGATCGTTAGGCATTCACAATCTTTTAGGATTAGCACGTGTAAAGAAATCACGCATATTAATTGCTTCTACTTCAGAAGTCTACGGAGATCCATTAATCCATCCACAACCTGAAGATTATTTTGGGAATGTTAATCCCGTAGGTCCGCGCGGTGTTTACGATGAAGCAAAACGTTTTCAGGAAGCCATGACGATGGCGTATCATACGTATCACAATCTTGATACCCGCATTGTAAGAATTTTCAACACCTATGGTCCGCGCATGCGCCTTAACGATGGCCGGGTATTACCTGCATTTATTGGGCAAGCATTACGCGGTGAAGACCTGACGGTTTTTGGAGATGGATCGCAAACCCGTTCTTTCTGTTATGTATCGGATGAGGTAGAAGGGATTTTTCGGTTACTGATGTCGGATTATCACTTGCCGGTGAACATTGGCAACCCGGATGAAATTACTATTCTTCAATTTGCCGAAGAGATTATTAAGCTCACCGGAACAACTCAAAAGATCATTACCAAGCCATTGCCGGAGGACGATCCCAAACAACGAAAGCCAGACATCACCAAGGCTAAAGCCTTATTTGGTTGGGAACCTAAAATTTCACGTGCAGAAGGATTGGAGATTACGTATTCCTATTTTAAGTCTCTTCCCAAGGAAGTGCTTTTTGAGCGTGATTATAAGAACTTTGACAAGTATATCCGGTAAGGAGAAAAAACCCCGGATTTAATTCGTTTACGCTATATTCTTATATTTGTCCGCTGATTTTAAAGACACCCCATGAGATTCACATTCTGGCTGATTGCCGGTATCATATTTTTAAATTCCTGTATTTCAAACAAACAGGTCTTGCTTTTGCAGCACGGTGACGAACTCGAGCCAGTGCGGGATACAGTGGTGCGCAGTTATCCCCAATTTGAATTTAATTACAAGATCCAGCCCCAGGATATTCTTTCGGTACGGTTTGAGAGTCTTACCCCGGATGAATATAACTTCTTTTCAAGGAATCAGGCACAGCAAAACGCAGCAAACTTGACCACCGGCAGTGCTTTATTGATTGGCGAGTTGGTTGATGAACAAGGTGAAATCACTTTTCCTGTAGTGGGAAAAGTAAAAGTTCAGGGGCTTACCGTTTTTGAAATCCAGCAAAAGCTGCAACAACTGGCAAACCAGTACCTGGAGGCTCCTGTGGTAAAAGTCCGGTTGCTGAATTTTAGAATTTCAGTGTTGGGAGAAGTTAATCATGAAGGAACCGTTACCTTTTCTAATAACCGGGTAAGCATGCTGGAAGCGATTGCTCAGGCTGGCGGATTATCAGAATTAGCAGATCGAAGTAATATTAAGGTGATCCGGCAACTCGATCATGAAACGCAGATTTTTTATGTGAATTTACTGGATGAAGACTTTTTAAATTCACCCTATTACTACGTTTATCAGAATGACGTGTTGATTATATCACCGTTGCGACAACGGCCATTTAGAAAGTATTTTGGACCTAACCTGGCGTTAGTTATCTCCGCACTTTCACTTTTAGTACTGACTATCAACCTAACCCGTTAACGTGAACCAGCAGCAATATCCTACCGAATTTTTGCCGGAAAGATCATCTGGTGAAGGTGTTAACATAGATTTTAAGCGCATATTATTCAGGGCACTGAGGTTTTGGTATCTGATTGCCATTTCATTATTAATTGTATTGTCTATTGCTTTCATCCGCAATCGGTATGCTACCCGCATTTACCCGGTAACAGCCTCTATTATAATAAAGGAGACAGAAGAAACCGGAGGGGCTGAATTGCTTTACAAGAATGCGCTTATTGATCCCTATAAAAATTACCTGAATGAGATCTATATTTTAAGATCATTCCCGCTGGTAGAGCAAGTAATTAAGGATCTGAATTTTGAAGTAACGTTCTTTAAGGAAGGAAACTTTCTGACCACCGAGGCCTATGATTATTATCCCATCATGGCGAAGGTGACAGAAAGCAAGGATAAGAAGTCACGTAAATTTTTGATTACTATTCTCAATGCAGATCAATTAAAACTGCAACCGGCCAGCGATGATAGTAATCAGGAAGGTTCGGTCTTTAACCTCAAAGACACCATTACGTATGAGGGCCTGAAATTCACACTGATAATAAAAAATAGTAAAGCGCTATCATCCTTTTATAATCAACCTTTCATATTTTATTACACACCGGCAAATGCCATTGCTCCCGGATATGCCGGAAGGGTAAAAGCAGAGTGGGCTGAAGAAGGATCGGGCGTGATTGATTTGTCCATTGCTGGCCCCAATCCGCTTAAGGAAATAGATTTTATTAATGGATTAATCGACCGCTTTCAGCGCTATGATCTGGATCGGAAAAATCAGGCTGCAACAAGAACGGTAGAGTTTATTTCAAATCAACTTACTGAAATCAGCGACTCCTTAAAATTTGTCGAATCCATCATGGAGCGATTTAAGGATCGCAATGTAGTAACCGATATGGATGCTGAAGCCCTGCGATTGTTCCAGCGTCTTGAAATGGTGGAAGTTCAAAAGACAGAGTTGATGGTTCGTGAAAATTATTATAAGTATCTCACAGAGTATCTTCAGAAAGAGCAGGAATTGGATAAAGTTATATTTCCCTCTTCGATTGGTGTGTCCGATCCAATCCTGAATGACTTCGTTTCCCGAATGGTAGATATTCAAATGGAAATGAAGCTAATGCTTGATAATACAAAGCTTGATAATCCATTAGTGACGGATAAACGAAGACGGGTGCAGGCTATTAAAAATGATATACTTGAGGCCGTGCGCAATATGCAGTCAACCGATGATATTCGTTCAACATCACTGGCAAAGCAGATTAAAGACCTGGAAAAACAACTTTCCTATCTTCCGGCTGCCGAGCGTGAGTTTGCTTCCATTAAACGCAACTATTCGTTATTGGAAAACCTGTATATTTTCCTGCTTCAAAAACGAGCTGAAGCCAGCATCTCGGAGGCTTCAAATACCTCGGATGTTATCACTGTAAACCCTCCGCGGGCGGGCGGAGCTATTTCTCCCAAGATTTCACAGAACTATTCTATCGCCCTGGTACTTGGTTTGGTTATTCCGCTTGCCTTGTTTGTGCTGGTAGAAGTTTTTGATTCGAAAGTACAGTCGAAAGAGGATATTGAAAAAATTACAAGCATGCCATTCATTGGCGGAGTGGGGCATAACAAGCTTAATAGTAACCTGGTTGTTAAATCAAAGCCCAAGTCTGCGGTAGCAGAGTCTTTCCGCGCGCTTCGGTCCAACTTAAACTACTTTACAAGTGATAAAGATCGTAAGGTGATCATGGTAACTAGTTCAGTAAGTGGTGAAGGAAAGACCTTTACATCGATTAACCTCGCAACGGTATTGGCGATGTCCGGTAAACGAACAGTAATTATTGGTGCGGACATGCGCAAGCCAAGGTTATACGATGATTTTGAGCTTACGAATTCAATTGGACTGAGTAATTACCTTTCCGGACTTGAGCCTCTTGAAAATGTTATTCAACAAACCTCGATTGATAATTTATTTTTAATTAGCGGTGGCCCTGTTCCGCCAAATCCAAGTGAGCTTTTGTTACGTGACAAGATGGATCAATTATTTGAAGCGCTTAAAAAGCAATTCGATTATATATTGTTAGATACTCCTCCGGTAGGATTGGTGACAGATGCTTTCGTGCTTTCCAAATATGCCGACCATTCTTTGTTTGTGGTGCGTCAAAATTATACTCCAAAATCAATCATTAAGGTTATTGATGATTATTATAAAGATGGACGGGTTAAAAACATTAGCCTTGTATTAAATGATATCTATCGTTCTGGTCCGGGCTATGGCTACGGATATGGTTATGGCTACGGATACGGTTATGGCTATGGATACGGAGAAAAGAAGACTGGAAATTATTACGAAGATTAATTAATAAATAGGATGAATAAGGATTGGGGAAGGCCGCGTGTAATCGCTGAGATTGGATGTAATCACATGGGGCAATTTGAGCTTGCGCTAGAGCTCATTAAACTGTCAAAAGACTGTAATGCTGATTACGCTAAATTTCAAAAAAGAACACCAAGTGAATTGCTTACGAAGGAGCAATATGTAACACCGCACCCGGTGCCGTATAATGCCTACGGTGAAACGTACGGTGCGCACCGTGAATTCCTTGAACTCGATCAGCAACAACACGCTGAATTGAAAAAATATGCTGAATCAATCGGGATCCAATACGCGACATCGGTTTGGGATATCACTTCCGCGCAGGAAATCATTGAATTAAACCCGCACTTTATTAAAGTTCCCTCGGCCTGCAATAACCACATGGAAATGCTGAAGCTGCTTCGGGACCAGTATACCGGGGACATCCATCTTTCAACCGGGATGACAACCAAGGATGAAGTTGAGCACATCGTTAAGTTTTTTGAAGAGACCGGAAGTGCAAAAGACCGGCTCGTAATTTACAATTGTGTTTCAGGCTATCCGGTGCCTTTTAAGGATGTCAGCTTGCTTGAGATTATAAGGCTTAAAGATCAGTATGCTTCACGAATAAAAGAATTTGGATTTTCGGGCCATCACTTGGGTATTGGTATTGATATCGCTGCGTATGCATTAGGTGCAACCTGGATTGAACGTCATTTTACAAAAGACCGTACCTGGAAAGGAACAGATCATGCTGCTTCACTCGAGCCTCCCGGATTACAAAAGCTGATCAGAAACCTGCACCAAACACATGAGGCAATGACGTATAAAGCTCAGGAGATTCTTCCGATAGAGGCAGTGCAACGTGAAAAATTGAAATACAGAAAATCGTAATGGAGGTATTGGCCGTTATTCCAGCGCGGGGAGGAAGCAAAGGCCTTGTTAAAAAGAATACACTTCCCTTAGCAGGTCATCCGCTGATTGCCTATAGTATTCAGGCTGCGCATGATGCGAAACTGATTACCCGTACCATTGTTAATACGGACGCAGAATACATTGCGACTGAAGCAAGAAAGTACCGTGCTGAAATCCCCTTTATGCGGCCGGCTGAACTTGCAGGCGATTTTACTACCGATTTAGAAGTGTTTATTCATACGCTCCAATGGCTCAGAGAAAAGGAGAATTATATCCCGGATTATGTCGTTCAGCTTCGCCCGACTTCTCCTGTGAGACCGGTAGGTATTGTAGACCAGTGTATACAAAAACTGATAGACTCGGATGCTGACTCAATCCGTGTTGTTACAAAGGCACCTATAACTCCTTACAAGATGTGGCGTGTGCAGAACGAACAACAGGCAATGACTCCTCTTTTGGAACTACCGGAAGTCCACGAACCTTTTAATCAGCCGCGTCAAAAATTACCGGAAGTATTCTGGCAGATCGGCTGCTTGGATGTTATCCGTACTGGCATCATCAGCGAACAGCATTCGATGTCCGGTAAGAACATTCTCCCGTTCATTGTTCCGCAGCAATTTGCGGTAGATATTGATGATCTGGAGAGCTTCAGTAAAGCGGAACATGTTATCACACAAGAGAATTGTACCCGGATACCATGATGCAGAAAACCGACTACTGCTTAATCATAGGAGCTGGTTCTATCGGTGAACGTTACATTCGTAACCTGTGGGCACTCGGATACAAAAATATTGTGGTACTGCGGACACGGAGCTTACCGTTTCGTGACATCGGAGATGCTTCTGTAACGGTTGTTACATCGTGGAAAGAAGTAGAACAGCTTAAACCTATTGTGGCATTTGTGTGTAATCCCACTGCAATGCATTTGAAGAGTGCTATGGAATGTGCCGGGCGCGGTATTCATGTGCTTGTTGAAAAACCCTTATCGCATACGGTTGAAGGATTTGATCTGCTTGCTCAAAAAGTCCGGGATAAAAATATCCTGGTCCATGTCGGGTATATGATGCGGCATCATCCCTTGTTGAAGAATGTATATGAAATGGTCACTTCGAAACCATACGGCAAGCTGTTACAGCTTCAATCGTATTGGGGCGAATATCTTCCAGACTGGCACCCTTGGGAAGATTACCGTACTTCCTATGCAGCGAAGCGCGAATTAGGGGGTGGGGCAGCATTAACGTTAAGTCATGATCTTGATTTAGCATGTTGGATCGCAGGCGGCAAGCTTACGGAATACAAACGCGTGTTTAATTTAAGTTCACCGCTGGAAGTGGATGTTGAATCAGGCGCTGACTTTTTATTACAATACGACACAGGTGTTGTTGCAAATGTTCATCTTAACTTTTTTCAGCGATCCAAAGAACGGTGGTACAAGTATGTGTTTGAGGATGCGGTGATTTTTATAGACTTCTTCAAAAGCGAGATGATCATCCGGGATGCAGCAGGAGAGCGGTCAGAGCGTTTAGAGCATTTCGACCGGAACGATCTTTTCATCGAACAGATCCAATACTTCTTTGATTCGTTGAATCAGCCTGAAAAATCAGCCGTGAGCATTGCTGAGAGTAAACAGATCATTACCTTGTGCGCACATGAGCAAGGCTATTAATCTAACGGATAAAGTAATCCTGGTGACGGGCGCTTTCGGCCTTATCGGCTCGGAAATCAGCAAGCATTTTTTACAAGAGGGCGCACGTGTAGTGCTGGCCGACAATAATCAACTACTGGCCGAAAAGAAACAGCGTGAATTCGCTGCATTGGCTGACGCATCAAAATTCCTGATCGTAACGCTGGATATTACCAGCGAGAAAAGTGCCGAAGATGCAGTTAAAAAAACGGTAGAAGTTTTCGGGAAGCTTGATGTATTGGTCAATAATGCTGCGATCGATGCAAAATTTGACAAGGAAAATCAGGATAAAGTAAATCATAGCCGCTTCGAAAACTACCCGATCGACCTGCTGCGTAAATCGGTAGAGGTAAACTTAACGGGCACAGTAATCATGACGCAGGCAGCATGCCGGCAGATGCTGAAGCAGCAAAGTGGAAACATCATTAATGTTGCGTCAACCTATTCCCTGGTTTCACCCAACCAGAACCTGTATGATTTTGGGGAAGGCATCAAGAACTTCAAGCCGGTCGACTACATCGCCTCAAAGTCATTCATTCCGAACTTTACGCGCTACATCGCAACGTTTTATTCAAAAGAAAATATCCGCTGCAACGCCATTGTGCCGCATGGAATATTCAACGATCACCCCGAAGAGTTTCTGGTGAACTTCTCAAAGATGTCGCCCCTGGGAAGAATGTGCGAACGTGAAGAATTAAACGGACCGTTTACCTTTCTTGCTTCGGATGCATCGAGCTATATGACAGGATCGGTACTGGTTGTTGATGGAGGCTGGACGGCCTGGTAAAAAAATGAGTTATGATTTTAGATTCGCGATATAAAAATGATGGAGTTCCTGTTTTGCAGCTAAATGAATTGCAGCGCAGGTATATCAAGCAGGTAAAGGATAAAATCGAAACGGGCAGTTATTCATCAGAAACTGTCTCATGTGCGATCTGTGCTGGAAATTCTTTTGAGATAATTGCAAATAAGGACCGGTACGGATTTGAGCTCAACGTGGCAATATGCAAGCAGTGCGGCCTGGCGCAAACAAATCCCAGGATGACGCAGGAAGCTTATAATAATTTCTATAATGAAGAGTATCGGTTTATTTACGGAGGAGATGAAGCGCCTACAGAGAAATTCTTTGCCGATCAATACACACGCTTAGGAAAGAAGATTTATAATTTCATCAGTTCAAGTTTACAGGAGCAATCCTTAAAAGGGAAATTTGTTCTGGAGGTAGGCTGCGGGGCAGGAGGGATTCTAAAGTATTTTAGCGATCAGGGTTGCCGCATTAAGGGAATTGATTTAGGGAGCCAGTATGTTGAATACGGAAAGAGAGTTCATAACCTGGACCTGGAAGTTATGCCCATTGAAAAACTTCAGCTGGACCAAAAGCCTGATATTATTATTTATAGCCATGTGTTGGAACATATTCTTGATTTGAAAAGTCAATTAAGTTCCATCCGATCGCTCATGCACGACCAGACAATATTATATATCGAAGTGCCGGGGCTTAAAAACCTTCACCGTTCTTATAACACAGATTTGCTTTTATATTTACAAAACGCGCATGTTTACCATTTTACAAAATCAAGTCTTTTAAATTTGATGGAATCGAATGGTTTTGATTGTGTGATCGCCAACGAGTTTGTGCGATCCATTTTCCGAAAAGCTAAAACTGATAGGACAGAAGTTTCTTTGAAGCGTGAATTTCCCTCCATTATCCAATATTTAAAAAAAGTGGAATTGACACGCAAGGTTTCTCCTGTGGCTCCGTACAAGATTAAATTCTATTTAAAACGCGGAGTTTATAATTTGCTGGCCTTTTTCAGGGTGGTACCGCCTTTGCATAAAAAATAATATTCGTATGAGTGCTTCTATAAAGGTTTTCCTTACCGATGTTGATGGCGTGTTGACGGATGCGGGTATGTACTACACGGAAAGCGGGGATGAGTTTAAGAAATTCAATACGCATGACGGGATGGCATTTACCATACTGCGGCAACGTAACGTAAAAACCGGGATGGTAACTTCTGAGCAGACCAGAATTGTGGAGAACCGGGCCAGGAAACTGAAAGTAGATTATCTCTATCAAGGTGTCAAGAATGACGGAAAGCTGGAGGCTGCCCGGCAAATCTGTGAAAAGGAAGGGATTACACTCCAGGAAGTTGCTTATATAGGAGACGACATCAATTGCATTCCGCTTTTGCAGGCAGTGGGTATTGCCGCCTGCCCATCGAATGCTGTGCAAAAGGTGAAAGATATTCCGGGAATAATTCAGTTGAAAACCAGGGGTGGTGATGGCGCAGTAAGAGAATTTGTTGAAAAGCTCATTGCAGAAAACCGCATGTAAGAAGGCAATGAATAGGCGAAATGAAATTTATCGGAAAATTCTAGACTTCTACTTTCAAGATTACTTTTACGCGTTACCCAAACACGAACGGGAGAAATTTTCAAGCTTAAGTTTTTTCGGTAAACTGTATAACATGCTCCTGACCGTATACATGGTTATCAAGGAGAATTGGCTTTTTTCATCGAACAAAAAAAATGATGCAGAAAAGTTAGCGGGGAAGCATTGGGTATTTGTTTTTGGAAAAAATAACTATACCTCGACAAAGTTTCTAAAGCGGGAAGAGGTAGTTTTCGTAACGGACAGGTTCAGAAGCTTTAATCATGCTGATGAAATTATAGAACTGCCTTACATCCGAAGACTACGTGACTTCCTGATTTTTTTTAACCTGCTTTCTTTTCTTAAGAAAAAGGAGAGCCGGACTTCCGAAATATTTGATCTGGTCTTTAACTCGCTCGGATCTTACGAGTCTTTCGACAGCATTATTAAAACGCATAATCCACTATCAATAACATTTTCCAATGATCATTCCGTTATTCCGCGGGCCTTGTTCTTTGCGGCAAAGGAAAATGCTATCCCGACTGTTTACGTGCAGCACGCAACCGTAACGAGAGATTTTCCACCGCTCGAATTTACCCTGAGTCTTTTAGAAGGCCAGGATGCAATCGATAAGTATTCGGTTAAAGGAATTTCGGGAGAAGTTAAGTTAATAGGTATGCCCAGGTTTGATGCTTTTGTGAAGAAAAGGAAAGTATCAGGCTCAACCTGTATCAACACAATCGGAATGGCCTTTAACACGCTTGACTCGATCGATATAATTCTGAGCATGGTTAAAAGGATACTTACTGTCAATCCTTCGGTAAGCATTGTGATCCGGAAACATCAAAAAGACCTCCGCGATTTTTCTTCACCTTTTGCAGCCTACAAAAAAAATGTTTCGTTCTCCAATGCGTTGGCAGAAGACCCGTTTGATTTTATATTACGGTGTGATGTTTTGCTTGCCGGCAATTCATCCATTCATTTAGATGCCCGGCTGCTCAACGTGGCGAGCTTGTTTTATGATTTTGACAGAGTATCGAACGTGTCGGATCTATACGGTTTTGTGAGCAAAGGTTTTGTGCGGGAAATTGCTTCAGAAGATGAGATGGTCCAGGCATTATCGCTCCCGATGGCAATGGAGAATGTTTACCTGCAAGCAAAGTACTATAATGAAGCTGTTGGCGAGCCGTGGGAAAGCGAGACCTCCGATCGGGCCAGAGCTGAAATTCAAAATTTCTATTCGAGCATATCCCGCACGAACATCTCGAAGTAGACCAAGGCCAATTCTTTTATTCTTAGGTTTAAAACCTGACGTGACGGTTCAAAAAGTTGCATGATTATAACGTGTCAAATTCTTGGCGAAGAAGTCTTATATTTGAGAAATTTCTAGGATTTCTTTTATGGGAAAAGTGAAAAATGCGGCAAGTGCGCTTAAGATTTTAAGCTTAAATTTCTTGGAGAACTTGGCGACCTTTACTTTCGTTTCCCCAAAATTAAATGACACCGAAAGAAAGGTGTTAGAAGAGGTTAAGAGCAAAGGATACTTTGTATGGAAGAAGTTCTACTCCAAACCTGAATGTCAGGAATATATTAATGAAATTGATCAGTTGATTACTGATAAAAAAGGCCTTAAGGTTTTTGGTGATTCAGATTATAGAATTTATGCCGGTAATAAGTATTCTGAAAAGATTGCTGTCTTCAATAAACACGAGTCATTAAACAGGATCGCGGATGCATTCCTGAAAACAAAAGCTAAAGCTTATTTTACCTTATCGGCTAAGATCAATTATAAAAAAGACAATCTAGGCTCTGGCCAGGGCTGGCATCGCGATACGTTTTGGCCGTTTCAGTTTAAAGCAATGGTTTATCTAACCGATGTGGATTCAAATTCCGGTCCATTCGAACTCGTAGAGAATTCACATACGAAACAATCGCTGATTCGTAATGCAGTTATAAACAATATTCCTCCCAATCAGCATCGGTTTACAGATGAGGAAGTAGCGGAATTTGTTAAAACGAACAAAAAAGTAACGTTCCTGGGCGAGGCGGGTGATTTAATTATCTTCAACTCCTATTGCATTCATCGAGGATCTCCATTAAAGGCCGGCTTGCGTTATGCCTTAACTAATTATTATTTCCCGATGAGCTTTTTTGAAAAGAACAGAAGTCACCTGGAAGAAAAATTTGTTTTAAATGCTTAATGTCACTATTGCTTTTTAAATAAGAAGTAATTTTCTGACTTCCGATCTATCGACTTCCCATGTCAAACAATAGTATATCCGAAAGGCTACTTAAGCATAGTGTTAATTTTGGTCTTGGAAGCGCAATACCGCGGGTGATTGGTTTTTTTTTAATTCCTGTTTATACATTTTACCTCACACCAGCAGATTTCGGGATTGTTGATCTGGTGACTTCACTCGGTGCTTTCCTGGTAATCCTGATGCGGTTGGGAATGCCCAGCGCTGTTACGCGGTTTTATTATGATTTTAAGGAGCAAGCCGCACTGCGAAATTACATAACAACCATTTTCTGGTCCTGTATAATTTCGGGAGTCGTTATTGGTGCATTAAGCTGGTTTGTGCTGGAGTCGTATGTAGATTTTTTACTTCCTGGTCTGCCATTATTGCCTTTTGTGTGGATGGCCATTGTGTGGGCGCTACTGAATTCAAATACTGATCTACAGCGAAAATTACTCCAGGTGCGGGAGCAATCTTCTTATTCGGCAAAGCTGAGCATTGTTACTTCTGCTATCACGATAGCGCTAACACTGTATTTTGTTGTGGTGCTTAAGATGGGTGCTTACGGTGTAGTGCTGGCCATGCTGATCTCCGCATTCATTTTCTTTTTACAAGGCCAATACTATTTGCGTGATGACCTGCGGGGCAAGTTTAGAACGGAACACCTTAAGCCTTCTTTTCATTTTGCTGCCGGTATTTTTCCGCACCAGCTTTTATCCAATCTCTCGCCCTTAATAAGCCGTTCAATCCTTTCAGGCTATGGTTCGCTCGCAGCTGTCGGCTTGCTGGGATTAGGTTTCCGGTTCATCGTTCCCCTTACCGTATTAATAGGAGCTGTTCAATCCGCCCTTACGCCAATCTATTATTCGATCCGGATTAAAGCGGCCGATGAGTTGGTAATGAAGGCAGAAGTTGATAAGCTCGTGAAGCATGTTTTCTTCTTCGGGGTACTGCTGCATGCCGGTGTGGTATGCTATGGAGGAGTGGTTATCAAGCTGATCGCGCAGCCTGAGTTTCACTATGCGGCCGCCCTGGTGCCTGGCTTGGTGATATATGTTTTCTTTGATTTTTTATCAGCCGTAACGGGGAACGAAATTACATTTCAAAAACAGACAAAATTCATTTTCCTGGTGTCGCTTGTAAAGAATGCTGTATATATCGGGTTTGCTTATCTGTTCGTTAAAGAATACGGAGCGCAGGGGATAGTCTATTCGCTGATACTCTCTACTGTAATTGGATTTATTTTATCGATCAGAAAATCAATCAAGCTCAATAATGGGTTTACGATTACGATTCATGTGCTGACAAATTTTATTTACCTGATTATAATTTCCGTAATCATAACATGGTATAGTGAATTATCATTATCACTTAATTTCCTGTTAGGTAGCTTGCTTTTTCTTATAGCATTAGTGTTTTATGTGCTGGCAGAATGGGATTTAGTTGTGACAGGAATGAACAAAATACGGTCAAGGTTTAAGTAATCAATGATATTGATTAGAAATAATATTTCAGCATGGGTTGGTTAAAAAATAGAATAAAGGAATTATTGAATTCGCTGATGGTAAGTCATGGCAAGAATCTGCAGGCGGTTACATTGCTTGATGGGTTTGAGTCGAAAATGGACTTAGCGAAGAGAAATCTAGGAGTAAATGAAAGTTATTTTAGAAATAGTGAAACGTTAACATTTGATCGGGAACCAACGGATCGGGTAAAAACCATATGTCCAACCATGTATGGAACTCCTCCATTTGTGGCTATTGTCAGGAATGTGTTTTTGATCGGAGGTCACTCTCCAATAGCAGTTACAGCTGACTTTAAAATTATTTATGAGTCCATTGAGCATGAGAAATTGCTATATATGGGAAGAGTTAACTCAGCTGTAAGGGGAATGGATTTTAAAAGCAAGCTCTTGTTCTTGAGCAGTCCGATTCGGTTCTTTTTATTGAGGAATGCTCAGAAAATATCCGTTCCGGCAGTGTTGATGACAAATAGCTGGTCTCACTATGGACACTGGTTACTGGAACATATTATTAAGGTGAGGTATGTTTTGGAATTTCAACAAAAGTATGGAGTTACACCTGTTTTCATTCTGCAGAATAATGCACCTGCATGGCAATACACGCTCCTGGAAAAATTAGGAATCAAGAAGGAGCAGACAATGCTGTGGAACCGAACACCGCTTCATATTGATACCTTCATTTTACCAAGTTATCCGGAATGGAATTTTGATGATTACAGCTGGCTGAGAGAGCGTGTTTTTGAGAAGATAGAAAGTAAGCCACTATCCATTGGCCCGCGAATTTACTTGAGCCGTAAAAATTGTGATAAGAGAATTGTCAGTAATGAAGATGCATTACGTCCGATTTTTGAGAAGCATCATATTCAAATAATTTATCCTGAAAATTACTCTGTTATAGAACAGATTGAAATCTTCCGCAACGCAACGTTAATTGTTGGGGCTAACGGATCAGCTTTTGCGAATATTATTTTCTCTCAAAAACCAATTGTGATAGAATTTCATGGCCGGGAGATCCGAAGAACAGCGTATAAGCTGAGTAAAATAATGGGTTTTGACTATTTTCCTTTTTATTGCGATCTCCAGGAGGATCAAGAGAAGGTATTTACGGAAGTAGATCAATACCTTTACGTAAATCCTGAAGCATTGGAGAGATTATTGACTCAGGCTTTGGTATAAGAAGGTTGTATTTTTCGGTCGTTAAAATGAAGTGATGAAAAGTGTACTGATAACTCAGTCAAATTATATTCCCTGGAAAGGATACTTTGATGCTATTAATCGTGCCGATGTTTTGGTACTGTACGATGACATGCAGTATACCCGCAGAGATTGGAGAAACCGGAATAAGATCAAAACAGCAAATGGTTTGCAATGGCTCACCATACCGGTGGAGGTAAAGGGGAAATTCCATCAGAAAATTAATGAAACCAGAATAGAGGATAAAGCCTGGGCCAAAGCGCATTGGGAAACGATTCGTCATGCATATGCAAAAGCACCTTTTTTTGCCGACATGAAAGATGTTTTTGAGCCTTTGTACCTGAATTGTAGCGAAGAACACCTCAGCCAGGTGAACTATCGTTTTTTAAAGGCATGTTGTGAGCTGTTGGGCATAACAACCGAGTTCCGATGGTCTTCCGAGTTTGAATTGCGCGGAGATAAATCCGAAAAATTGTTAAATCTTTGCCACGACCTCAAGGCAGATACCTATTACTCTGGGCCAGCCGCGAAGGATTATATGGATGAAACACTGTTTTTAACTAACGGAGTACGTGTAGAATGGCTTGATTATTCGGGCTATCCGGAATATCCGCAGTTGCACGGTGATTTTGAACATGGAGTTTCTATTCTTGATCTTTTTTTCAACACGGGTGATTCAGCAACAAAATACATGAAGTCATTTTAACTATGTCGGAGCACATCAAGGATAAGGTTTCATCGTATTATTCGGATAAGCTTAAAGCCTTTGGAGCAACTCCGAAAGGAGTGGATTGGAATTCGGCTGACTCGCAGGTTATGCGGTTTGAGCAACTCATCAACATCCTGCCTGCAGACAAAACAACTTCTTTTAGCCTGCTCGATTATGGTTGCGGCTATGGGGCGATGTATGCATTTCTGCAGCATCAATATCCGAATATGAAATTCATCGGGTTTGACATCTCGAAAGAAATGATCATGGAATGTAAAAAGCTTTACAGCAATTCCGCTACTGCCTGGTATCATCAGGAGAATGAAATCCCGCATGTTGATTATGTAATTGCCAGCGGGATATTTAATGTACGAATGGAATTTTCAACTGAAGATTGGCTAACGTACATACTCAAGACTTTGCACACGATCAATACACTGGCTTCCAAGGGTTTTTCGTTCAATGTACTCACGGCTTATTCCGATAAAGAATACATGAAGGAGAATCTGTATTATGCCGAACCCGGTTCTTTGTTCGACTACTGCAAAACTAATTTCTCGAAGTATGTTGCGTTGCTTCATGACTACCCATTGTATGAATTTTCAATCCTTGTGAGAAAATGAAAAAAGATAAGAAGCTAATAATCTTTGGTTGTGGCGATATCGGCCAGATTGCTAAATATTATTTTGAGATTGATTCAGCGTATCAGCCGGTGTGCTTTACCATGGATGCGGCTTACATCAAGGAAGATACTTTTGAAGGATTGCCGGTTGTTCCCTACGAAGAATTGCTGAAGCTCTATCCCCCGGCAGAGCATACAATTTTTATTGCGTTAAGTTACTCGGGGATGAATAAAAACAGAGCTGCCAAATACCTCGATGCGAAAGAAAAAGGTTATGCTATTGCTTCCTATATCAGCTCGAAGTGTTCGTATTTATCACAATATCCTGCAGGCGAGAATTGTTTCATTTTTGAGGATAATACTATTCAGCCTTTTGTGCGCATTGGTAACAACGTTACTCTTTGGAGCGGTAACCATATCGGACATCATTCCATTATTGAAGATCATAACTTTATCAGCTCGCATGTTGTTATTTCAGGGCATTGCCATATTGAGTCGTACTGTTTTTTGGGAGTAAACTCAACAATTGCGCATAAAGTAAAGATCGGCAGCGAAACCCTTCTAGGCGCTGGAGCCATCATTACCAAGAATACAGAATTTCAAAGCGTGTATGTTCCCGCCAAGTCTGCTAAATTGGAAAAAAATAGCAGTCATTTTAAGTTGTAGTATGAAATGGAAAAAATTGGGACAACTTTTTGCGCCCGCAGAAAACTATCCCTGGATGTATTCCCATGCAGCTAATCCATTTGTGGAACATTTGTCCGCTAACGCTTTACGAATTTATTTTACCTGCAGAAACGAATTTCACCAATCCCACATTGGATTTGTTGACGTAAATCCCAATCAGAATTTTGAAATCCTGAACGTTTCAGACAAGCCTGTCATTGGACCCGGTCAAGCTGGACTGTTTGATGATAGTGGAACTGCTATGGGATGTTTGCTAACGATCAATCAGAGCAAATATCTGTATTACCTGGGATGGAATTTGAAAGTTACGGTACCCTGGATGAACACCATCGGATTGGCCATCGCAGATGATTCAAGTAACTTCTTAAAATACGGACGCGTACCTATTATGGATAGGAGTGAAGAAGATCCTTTTACAATTTCATATCCAAGCATTTTGTTCGACAATGGCATTTACAGGATGTGGTATGGATCAAATCTCAAGTGGGGTAAAGATCAATCTGAGATGGATCATGTAATCAAATATGCCGAGTCAGCAGATGGTATTCATTGGAAGCGAACCAATCAGGTTGTTATCGGTCTTGAGTATGAAAATGAATATGCGTTATCCAAGCCCTGTGTGATAAAAGATCCGGATTGTTATCGTATGTGGTATTCGTTCAGAGCTCAGAGAGAGATTAGTACTTATCGGATTGGTTACGCTGAATCATTCGATGGACTGGATTGGATCAGGAAAGACAATCAGGTTGGTATTGATGTATCTTCTGGTGGCTGGGATAGTGAAATGATCTGCTACCCGCATATATTTGATTTTAATCAAAAGCGATATATGCTATATAATGGAAACGGGTACGGCAAAAGCGGTTTTGGTTTGGCAATAATGGAAAAGTAACATGAGCTTTATTGGATTTAATAAACCCTATGTAACGGGGAAAGAGCTGGAGTATATTTCGGATGCTGTGTCGTCAAAGAAATTATCGGGTAATGGGAAGTATACTCAAAAATGCCAGCAGTTTTTTGAGACTCACTATGGCATAGAGAAATGCCTGCTAACATCATCTTGTACGGATGCACTTGAAATGGCTGCGCTGCTAATCGACATCGAGCCGGGTGATGAGGTTATTATGCCTTCGTACACATTTGTGAGCACGGCTAATGCTTTTGTTTTGCGCGGAGCTAAAATTGTTTTTGCAGACAGCAGGGCCGACCATCCCGGAGTTGATGAAAAGTCACTGGAGAATTTAATTACCCCGAAAACAAAAGCGATTGTGGTCGTGCACTATGCCGGGGTGGCATGTGACATGGATATTGTTATGGAGGTTGCAACCCGCCATAACTTATTTGTGATTGAAGATGCTGCACAAGCGATCGATAGTTTTTATACGGGGAGAGACGGAGTTAGGCGGGCACTTGGATCGATCGGTCACCTGGCTGCTTTTTCTTTTCACGAGACTAAAAATATTATCAGCGGTGAGGGCGGGTTACTGGCGATCAACGACAAGCGTTTTAAAGAGCGTGCAGAGATAATCTGGGAGAAGGGAACCAACCGTTCGGCTTTCTTCCGCGGTGAGGTTGATAAATATGGTTGGGTGGATGTTGGATCTTCATTTTTGCCTTCCGAAATAACAGCAGCATTTTTATGGGCACAATTGGAGCACGTTCAAGATATTCAAAGCAAACGATTGGCAATCTGGGATGCTTATCTAAAAGCGTTTCAGACGAGCAAAATGAAATTGAATATTAAAATGCCATCCATACCATCCTTCGCAACAAAGAATGGTCATATGTTTTACATTCTGTTTGAATCTATTGAGCAGCGAAATAAAGTAGTAAAAAAATTATTAGACAATCAGGTGCAAGCTGTTTTTCATTACCTGAGTCTTCATAAGAGCAAATTCTATGCATCAAAACACGACAATCGGATGCTCCAGTTTTCTGATTTTTATTCTGATACATTGCTTCGCCTACCGCTCTATTACGATCTTGAAATTGACCAGGTTCAGCAAATTGTGAACCTTATTTGTGAAGTTTGATCGAATTCATTCGAACTTATAATCCCTATTTTAACCCATATTGGGTTATGACGGATCAGTCAGGTAAAAGCAAAAAATACGGTTCAGCCTTCATTTTGACGGGGCCTTTTAGTTAAGATGAGGTGTTTCTTTAAAGACTTTTCAGCCAATTGCATTATAGAAAAAAAGGATACCTTTGTAATAGCGTAATCCTATCCCCACAGCAGATTATTCTATTTAACAACCCTGTTTTAATCAAACAACCCGTTTTACTTGATATTTGAATGTGTGGAATTGCTGGTGTAGTTGGCTCTAATAACCCCAATAGAGTCGACTGGATGGTGAAGTGCATGAGGCACCGCGGCCCTGATGACTCAGGTGTTATGGAATTGGGCAATGCCGTGATTGGTATGTCTCGCCTGGCCATTTTAGATTTATCTCAATCCGGACATCAGCCCATGATATCCCATTGTAAGCGTTACGCAATCGTTTACAACGGAGAATGCTATAATTTTCGGGAAATCCGCAGCAAGCTTGAAGCGCTCGGAGATGTTTTTGTTTCCCAATCGGATACAGAAGTTGTTTTGCAAGCATATGCCCGTTGGGGCGAGGAATGCCTTCAGATGATGAATGGGATGTTTGCGTTCGCAATTTGGGATACCCAGGAAAATACTCTTTTTGCTGCCCGCGATCACATTGGAATAAAGCCATTTTATTACACGCAGCAAGACGGTGATTTTATTTTTGCCTCTGAAATCAATACACTTCTGCAAGGCGGTGTTTCAGCTGATATAGATCGCGCTGCGGTGTTTCAATATTTTACCTTCGGGTATATTCAACAGCCTCTTACGATTCTGAGCAATGCAAAAGCGCTTCAACCGGGCCATTGTTTAACGTATCGTAACAAGCAGCTTTCTATAAAAAAATATTGGCAAATCTCAGCCTCGCATAAAAATGTTTCATTTGAAGATGCTGCTATTGAATTAACGGAACGATTGCGCAAATCCGTTAAGCTTCAAATGATCAGCGACCGGCCATTGGGTTTATTCCTGAGCAGCGGGTTGGACTCGGCTAGCGTGTTGGCTGCCATGAAAATGAACGGAGTTTCAGCAAAAACATTTTCGATTGGCTTTGAAGAAAACCTTTATACAAAAAACGAATCGCACGAGGCCGCAGAGCTTGCTCAGTTCTTTGGTTCAGATCATACAGACATTACGTTACAGGCTAACGATGTAATCAATCTTTTACCCCAGTATTTCCAATCGTTAGACCAGCCTTCTGTTGACGGGCTCAATACTTTTTTAGTGAGCAAGTTTGCCGCGCAATCCATGACAGTTGCGCTTAGCGGGTTGGGAGGCGATGAGCTTTTTGCGGGATATTCAAGACATTCACTGCTTCTCTGGAAAAGCAGGCATCGTAACCTCCAATGGTTATCGCGCCTGGCAACACCACGTGCAGCAGTTCACATGCCACAGAAGCTGGCTGATTTGTTGTGGAAGGGAAGAGCCTACGGTGAAAGCTCGGACTTCTTATTGAACTACACCTTAGCCAGAACCTTAACCTTTCCTTCTTATCATGGATTATTGAAAGTAGGGGACCGTGATATTCTTAACTCGTATAAAACAGTATTTGCTAACCTGGGCTTGCTTTCAGAATCCGATACTACGCTGGATAAAATACTGAAGCTGGAGGCGTATACCTTTATGTCTTCGAATTTATTGCGTGATATGGATCCAGCTTCCATGACGCATTCCCTGGAAGTTCGGTTTCCGCTTCTGGATAAGAACATCATGGAGTTTGCATTTTCTTTGCCTGACCATTTTAAAGTTGATATTTCAAATCAGCCACGTCCACGCGGAGAAGGAAGTAAATCCTATAGTGAAACGGGCGCAAAGAAAGTACTGCTTCACGCGATGCAGCCGTATCTTCCTCCAGGTTTTGCCGAAAAGAAAAAAAATGGCTTTAAACTCCCCACCAACTATTGGTTACGGAAAATGGGTGATGCTAAGCTGAAGGAATTTATATTTGACCAGCACGCAGTTTGGTCTTCTTTTCTGGATGAGAAAAAAGCGTATCAGTTGTATACTGAATTTGTAACTAACCCGACTGCTGATCCTGCATTCTGGAAATTATTCTCTTTCGTGGGAACAATGGCTTCCCTTTTAAGAAAAAAATGAGATCGTGAATAAGCTGGTTAGAAAGACTTATTTAGTTAAATAAAGTCTAAAGTTCCTTTACTGCATCTCCTGAGATAACTTTCGAATACTTTATTTTAAGCTTTAAAAATTTTTTCTCGTACAATTCGTACACGCAGGCTGCTAATGCAATAGTAAGACCAATTGATAGCGTGTAAATAATCAAATTGTTTATAATACCGTTAAGAATTGAAAGCTTGATCACAATTACAATGGCAATTGGATGAAACATGTATAATCCGTATGATATCTTCCCTAAATAATTAAAAACAGTATTCTCCAAATTAAAAATGCTAGTTTCGGTGCACACCAAATTGATGATTATCAAACCGAAGAAAAATGAATAGATCTCAAAATGCATGAGTGGAAACTTTATTCCATTACCAATAAGGATAAGTGTTAGCAGATAAATTGCTATTTGCAGGTATTTGTTCCGGACAAATAATAAAATTCTTGCTTGCATGTTTAGCTGTTTATTGAATAGAAGCCAGGCAAACAATCCGCCAATCGCCATGCAATCAATGCTTAAAATATTCAAAAATTTAATGAGTGTTAGAATGAATTCGTTCGGAAAGAAATAATTATATGCGATCAAGCTATACTCCACCAAGAGATAAAGGAATATTACCCCGCATAACATCTTGAAAGGATTTTTGGTTTTCTTGACCAGGACAGGCCAAAGTAAATAGAATTGTTCCTCAACACCGATTGACCATAATTGAGCTGCGTACGTAATCGGAGGAAATAATATTAATGCAAGGTTGGGAAGAAAAAAAACAAACAGTGTTAGTTTTGTGAAGAATTGATCTTGCAGACTTGCATACCCCCCCCCCCCCCCCCCCCCAATACTAAAAAAATCAATTCGCGAAAGCAGGAAAAAGCTTAATCCAACGATTAGAAAATAAAGAGGCCAAATTCTTAGAACTCTCCGAATGTAAAAGCTTTTGATTTCGATTGTACTACTAACCATCTTTTCAAATAGTAATAAGTACGTTATCAAAAATCCGCTTAATGTGAAGAATAAAATTACCCCCAGCTTTCCAATCACATCAATAAATGCACTTGTATGCCAAAAACCGGGCAAGCCTAATAAAAACTTGAATTGTTCTATATGACTAATAATTACTAGTGATGCAGCAATGAAGCGAAGTGAATTTAGACTTGAGAAATATATTTTGTTTTGCATCTGTTAACAGGCATGTAATGTCATTTCAAAGTTAAATATTTTGGAAGTCACTTAATCCGCATGGACAGATTTATCTTTAAAACACTGATATATTAAGTGATATCGTTTGATGTAATAATAAGGTGTTTTGTTGAAATGAATTCTTATTCATAAGGGGTTGCGTGGAGTAAATATATTTTTTCATCTTTGTTGGCCTTTTTGTGAAAAAGGCAGTTAGTTTAAGCAAATGAGGATTGTTGAACCCGCATTACTGAAAATGGAAGGCCGTTCTGGCTGTAAGCTTGAGGTCTTAAACAGGGGTGGGATATTATCGGTACGAAAGATTTCAAAAGAGACCGCGTATAATTCAAGGCTTATTCTTCAGGCCGCAAAGCAACAAGATTTTTTTAAAAATCCCTGGTCACGTGAGTTCGAAACACCTGAAGTATCAGGGCAATCGAATGCGTACGAATCTCTTAGCTGGTTTGAGATGCCGTATTTACATGGTCAGAAATACAGCGAATATTTTGAACGAGCCGCTATAGAGGATATAAAGAACCTTGCCCAAAAATTTGAACGTCATTTTTCGGAGGGGTTGAAGAATTCAAAAATTGAAGCCATTGATTCAGGAATTTTTTTATCCAAGCTGGAGTCGGTTCGTAGTTTACTTACGGCTAGATCAGATATCGATCAGCGTTTAGTAAAGCATGCGGCTGATTATTTGCAACAAGTACCTGCCGATTCTATGCCCGTAAAATCGTGTCATGGCGATTTTACTTTTTCCAACATGATATTTTGTGAGGATGCAATTTACCTGGTAGACTTCCTGGACTCTTTTGTGGAGTCACCTTTAATTGACCTTGTGAAATTCAGGCAGGATACATTTTTTTACTGGTCGTTGTTGATCGAAAATCAATTACCCGACAACCGGTCGGCCAAGATCATTCAAATATTTAATTACCTGGATAGCCAGGTGTTTGGAGCTTTATCAGACAATAAGTTTGTGAAAGAATGGTATACGTATCTGCAGGTATTTAACTTGCTTCGCATCTTACCGTATGTAAGCCATCAAAATGAAATTGATTTTGTTCAAAAAAACATTAACCGAATAATACCGATAGCATGAATCTAATAATACCAATGGCCGGGCGGTCATCCCGCTTTCCTGATTTAAAACCCAAATGGATGTTAACCCATCCCAGCGGTAAGTTCATGGTTATCGAAGCTATCCGCGGATTGAATCTGGACGAGTTTGATTTCATCTATTTTATTTATCTCGCAGAGCATGAAAAGCAGCACTCCTTCCTAAAAGGATTTACGGAAGAGCTTGAAGATGCCGGATTACTGAAGAAAGTAAAGTTTGTAAAGCTCGAGGAGCCAACGCATGATCAGCCCGAAACAGTGCTGCAGGGAATTCTGAAAGGAGGGATTAAGGGCCCTATTCTTATTAAAGATTCAGACAACTATTTCCAGGTCAAGGTTCTTCCCCGGAATGCAGTTTGTTATGCAGATCTGAATAAAGTGGGCTTGATTAAACCGCGAAATAAAAGTTACGTGACCATGGATGCTCAGGGGAATGTGTTGAATATCGTAGAGAAGCTTGTCATTAGTTCAAGCTTTTGCGTAGGCGGGTATTCATTTTCAGATGCTCAATTATTTATTGATGCGCTGAAAAAATTGGATGCGACAAAAGAGCGGTACATCAGTCATGTTATCTATCAGTTAATGCTCGAAGGACAAACCTTTCAGGCTACGGAAACACAACAATATTCAGATTGGGGAACGGTAGAGGATTGGGATCGCTTTAAACGAAGCTATGGAACATTGTTTGTTGACCTGGATGGAACTCTGGTAAAAAATTCTTCGGTTCACTTTCCTCCGTATGTTGGTGAATCTGAACCGCTGCACGCAAATGTTGACATTATTAAACGACTTCAGCAAAGCGGAAAATTTCAAATTATTATTACAACCTCACGTCCTGAGAAATATCGTAAGGTAACGGAGCAGCAGCTTGAGCGATTGGGAATTCAATGTAAATCGTTGCTGATGGGCTTATTGCACAGCAAGCGAATCATCATCAATGATTACAGCAAAAGTAATCCGTACAAAAGTTGTGATTCAATAAATCTTAAACGAGATACAGACGACCTGAGAGAAATTCTGCGCGAATCACTGGGTATTGACTATGAAGAGATTTAATACCTGAAGCTGTGCAGGATTCAATAAATGTTTTGCATGTCTTGAATAGTGCGCACGGAGGTTCAGCGCTTTCAACATTTCAGCTAATGGAGGAGCTTAAAAAAAGTAACATCAACTCATCGCTTGTTTGCTTTAATAATGCCTCAGCCGAACAGGAAAAAAAAATTCGTGCGCTGGTTGATAATCGGGTAATTTTTATACCACTTTATTGGAGCAACAAACGAACACGTGTTACGTGGTGGAAGCGGCCCGTACTGGAGATGTTAACACTCTGGCAAACCTGGCGAGGTTACAAATACCAACGTCAAATCAGTGAACTGATAAAAACATATCAGATCAATGTTATTCATACCAGCACAATTGTTAATCCAGAAGGAGCGATAGCGGCACGAAGAAATAAGCTGCCTCATGTTTGGCATGTACGCGAATTGATTGGCCCCAACTCATACTATAGCTTTCCTCGTTTTAAGTCATGGATTAAGTATGTAGAGAATCACGCAGGATTTTTAATTGCTAATTCAGAAGCTACAGCCAAGAACTTAACGTTATATTTTTCACAGGCTATTATTAAATGTATTCCTAATGGAATTAATCCGCAGGGATATCATAGGAAAGTTCATGGAGCAACATCTCCGCTTGTTGTTGCTATGGTGGGAAATGTAACATCACGCTTAAAAAATCATGCATTTTTTATAAAAACGGCAGCAACCTTTCGGCATAATCAACATGTAATTTTTCGGATTTATGGCGGACTTCCAGCGCATGACGATCTTTATTTCATTTCCCTTAAAAAGTTAATTCATGAATATGGATTGAACGATACGGTATCGTTTATGGGGCATCAGGAATCCGAAAAGATTATGACGGATATTGATATCTTATTTCATCCTACCGGCCTTGAATCGTTTGGGCGGATATTTATTGAAGCGATGGCAGGTGGTATTCCTATTATTGCGGTGGACGATGGAGGTGCCGTTGAGCTTGTACGGAATAATATAAATGGTTTTCGGCTAGCTGAAAATGATTCTATACAAGCATCTGCTGCCATTCAGCACCTGCTGAATTCAGCTGATCTTCGGAATGAATTGGGAAGAAATGGCCGGGAAATTCTGGAAAACGAATACACGTTAAGCTTGTTGCAAAATAGAATCAGAAACCTGTATGATGAAATGTTAAAGGTTAATCGCCAACGTAATTTCATTCAATAAAAATTCAATAGACGTGACACGCTCGAACCTGCAAACTTCAGATACTTCCTCTCAAAGAATCAAGTTTGTTGATGGCTTGCGGGCAGTGGCTGTACTAATGGTTGTTTTATTTCACTTCTATTATCAGCAAATAACAGAGGTAGGTGAAGTGTTGGTACGTCCTGTCTATGTTCAGGAAATTTTCCAATACGGAAACATGGGTGTTTATATTTTTTTTGTGATCAGTGGGTTTATAGTTTCCTACGTAACGCATAATCGTGTAAACAGCTTTAAATTCATTGCAAGTTTTATTGTTAAACGACAAGTGCGATTAGACCCGCCATTCTGGCTGGCTGTTATTGTAGGAACAGCGCTGGCTGTTGTCTCGGTTAAATTTCTGCACACAAATGTTTATGTGCCGTCCGCGCTCGATGTTCTGTTCAATGTTACGTATATCTTCGATATCTTCGACAAGTATGATATTATCCGTGTAGGGTGGACCCTGTGCCTGGAGATTCAATTCTATCTTGTTTTTATCCTGCTTATTTTTTTTCTCAACAAGTATGTCCACTCCGGCACATTAAAGTCTGTCGTGTATATAGTATTGTACGGAATGAGTTTGCTCAGCTATTGGTTATACCCCGTTGCCCTAAGCGACTACATTATTAATTACTGGTTCGTATTCTTTCTGGGGGTTTCAATAACACTGTTGCTATATAAAGAGATTGACGAGAAGCTATTCTTCGGTATTTTACTTATCCCATTCCTGTTATTGTTAACCAAATCGAATCCAATCCCCATATACTTTTCGTGCGCTACAGCTTTTTTGATTTATTTATCGTTCCGGCTTAAAAAGCAAAATGTCTGGCTCTCTTCCCGGTTCTTTCAATTCTTCGGATTAATTTCCTATAGCTTGTATCTCACGCATTGCCTGATTGGAAATAAAGTAATCAGGTTGTTAAAATCCTTACTGCACTGGGAGTCCAATGATATCATTTTAACCTTCGGGATTTTACTGTTTTCTATGGCGATAAGTACTATTTTTGCCTATCTTTTTTATCTGCTGATAGAAAAGAGAAGTGTTATCTGGAGCAGGACTATTTCATCTTTAATTAAATGAGCAGTAAAAAAGTTGTCATTACAGGCGGTGCAGGATTTATAGGATCTCAGTTAGGATATAAGCTTCACAATGAAGGCTATGAGGTGGTTTTAGTTGACGACATGAGCTTTGGATACCCGGATAACCTCACCATCGAGGGCAAGACTTTCGGAACGTTTATCAAAGCAGATATCCGGACAAAAGAAATTTTTGACATCCTGAAAGGTGCAGACACGGTCTTTCACTTTGCGGGTATCTCAGCATTACCGGTTTGCCAGGAAAATCCATACTATGCTATGGAGGTGAACGTAGCCGGAACTGCCAACGTGCTGGAGGCTGCACGATTAAATAATGTAAGGAGAGTTATTTTTGCCAGTACCTCAGCTACCTATGAAAACAATACAACGTTCCCTGTTAAAGAAACGGATGCTGTAAATCCTCATTTGATCTATTCCATATCCAAGCAACAGGGAGAAATCTTGTGCAAGGCTTATGGTAAAACCTATGGACTGGAAGTTGTGATAATCCGCTTCTTTAATGTATACGGTCCGCACCAGGATTTTAAACGTGTTTCACCACCGCTTACAAGTTACCTGATCAAATGTTTCCTGCAAGGCAAACAACCTATGCTGCATTCATCGGGCACCCAAAAACGGGATTATGTTTATGTGGATGACCTGAACCGGTTGAACAAGCTTTGTATGACACATCCGGATGCTCCCGGAAATATTTTTAATGCTGCATCCGGAGACAGTTATTCTGTTCTGGAAATTTACGACCTCTTGGCAAAAGCATTTGGCACGGATATTAAACCGGCCTTTCAAGCCGCGGCTAAATTCTGGGATAAGTATCCGAAATTGTTTGAAGGCAGTCGGCCATTTCCCGAACACCTGCTTGAGAAAGAAGTCAATAAATATTCATTGGGTGATACAGCGAACACCCGGGAGAAGATCGGATGGAAAGCTGAAGTATCGTTACCCGATGGAATGAATAAAACTGCTTTATACGCCAAACAACTGGGCTTATAAATCTATGCACGTGAAGCCACTGTTTTCAATTTGTATTCCGAATTTCAATTATGGCCGGTATCTCAAGCTCACCTGTGAGAGTGTTTTGGCCCAGGAATCAAAAAACTATGAAATTGTAATTGCAGATAACCGGAGCACGGACGGATCAATAGAATTTATAGAAGCCTTTGCTGAGAATAACGCGTCTGTGCGATTTACCATTAACCCGGTTAATTTGGGGTTTGCCGGTAATCTTGAAAAAGTAACGAGTCTTGCAAGCGGTACACATTATATACTTTTGTCATCTGATGATTTAATGAATCCGGGCGCGTTAAGCAGCTATGAAAAACTGATTCAGTTAACAGGCGAAACGAGTATTATCGGCTCATCGGTTGTTAAAGTAAATTCAGCCGGTGAGATTTTTGAGCGCTGTACACCGGATGCTCAATTCTGGATAGCAACAGACATTGATCAAGCGCTATCTTCCAACATGGGCGTAACGATTTATAAAGTGCAGGCGGTCGAAATGCTGCGCAGATGTCTGACAACCATGGGCAATCCTTATTATTTTTTAACGGTGTGCTACCCGGCAAGCTTATTTAGAAAAGCGGGTGGTTACGGAGGGGGAAGAATGTACAATCCGGATAAGTGGTTTAACTGGAAATTATTTTCAGAAGCTGATTATGTGTATTTAATTGATGAGCCTCTTTTCAGTTATCGTTGGCATCAGCAAAATCAGGTTGCACTCGAAACATCCTTCGGTCATTTAAAATACCTCGTGGATGAATATCGTAACACCATCGAAGCGACTGACAGAATGATAGCGGGTTCTGGATTGTCAAGAGATGAAATAGAAAAAGCTTTCATCAATCGTGATATTTACCGGCATGGGATTGGCGAATTCTCGAAGGGCAGATGGCTTAAATCCCTTCGGATTTTCTTTTTTGGGTTAAGCACGTTTCCTGGGAAAATGATTTTTAATCGTTATTTCCTTCTCTATATATTCGTACTGCTAACCTTGCCAATCGGTTCTTTTCTTAGTTCGAAACTCCGAAGGAAAAGCGTAATTTAAGAATGCTGCAGCAATTAAATTATCATGAAAAGTTTACCCGAAATGGCAAAGTCGCCTTTTTGATTGCATTGACATTTGTTTTCTCGATCAGTGCAGAGTACAGATTAAATTTGGGCGGCTTATTAATTCACCCGTACCTAATATTATTACCGGTATTAATAATCTTCACAGGGTTTAACATAAAGCTTATACCCAGCATTACAGTATACCTGTTGCTTTTTTTCTTCATTTTCTTCTCTATGGCAAGCTTTCAAAATACCAGGCCGTTGAGTGAGATTACTAAAGTATTCGCTTCATTATTTACGTTCTTGTTTTTTGCTCAGTCAATTCGAACAACAAAGGATTTTCGAATGGTTATCTGGGGCTTTTTACTAGTGGCGGTAGTAATTGGAATAATTGGTTTTTCGATTGGTGAAGATGCAGATGCGGGTGGCCGATTAGCGGGTATCAATGCGCTCGAAGGTATTGGCAATAAGAACGCGCAGTCCTTATTTACCTTGCCTGGGGTTTTTATGGCCATGTATCTATTGACCTATTATCTTAAAATAAGGAAATACTTTCTTGTGGGATTACTATTGGCTGCGATCTTTTTTATTACTGTTCAAATCTTCCTGTCGGCTAACCGATCAGGATGGATTGGTCTGTTCGTAATCTTTGTATCGTATCTGCTTTTCTACGGAGTGAATAGGCGAACGCTTTTGATCAGCGCTGTACTCGTTGTTTTCGTATACCTGGCTATAGACAATTATGCGTCAGACATTTTTGAGCGAAAACGGGCTCAAACTACAGAGGGGTATGGATCAGATATAGGTCGACAGCGTCTGATCATTGAATCACTTGCTGTTGGAGTTGAAAATCCGCTGTTAGGAGTTGGGTTTGATAATCTAACAGTAGAAATGGCAAGACGGCTGGGGATCAATCGATTTGGAGTATACCAAACTGACACACATTTCATGTTTGGTTATATTTTTGGTGCTACAGGGGTATTTTCATTTTCAAGCCTTTTTATTATTCCTGATTCAATTATGCCGGGCCCGGATTCGTAAAGCCTTGACGTTACCCATAATAAAAACAAGCCAGGATTTTGCTGGTGAGCTTTGTGCTCTTATTTGTTATCCGATCATTCTTTACAAGAGAAATACTCTATAGTCCTACCTTTATGGGTGGCTTAGGTCTTTTGTACGGATATTATTTGATGCTATGCAGAACTGCGTTGTCGGTAAACAACAGCAAGAACTACACCCAGCAGCCCAAGAGAGAGTACTTAACAAATTGATAGCGTGCCAAAAATTTGCTTCATCTCTTCACGAATCGGTTGGATAAAGAATGACCAGGAAGTATTGATGGATTCGGCAAACGCCTTATTGATTAATACGTTAGCGGCTCAGTATAAAAGCAATTTCTCATTGGCAGTTATCTCAGTTAACGATAAGCTGCAAGCTTTTGATACGCAAGTTACCGTTACCAAGGTATACGCATTGCCTACACCTTTTTCTTATGCAGGCGGTACGCTGAATACATTTCGGTTTTATTCCATCTTAAAGAAAATAGCTGTAGTAAATGATGTGCTGATCGTTCAACTTCCGTTTATTGGATTTCTTGCTTTACCTTTTATTCGGAAACCTGTAGTCTACCATGTGTGCGCGAATGTGCTTACTGCTGCGGCTAATCCTGTCAAATATAAAGGTGTTCATAGATTGGCTTCTGAATTTTTTGCGGCATCAATGGATCGTGTTTACCGGAATCTCTTTAAGCGTAACCGGGTAAAAGTGATCACGAACGGAAGCGAGCTCGCTGAATTGTATAGTAAGTATAATCCTCAAAGGGTAATATCCTCCAGTCTCCGGCCGGAAGATGTTAGGGATGAATCAGCTGTAATCGTGAATACCAAAGGTCCATTACGCTTACTTTTTGTTGGTCGCCCAAGCCTTGAAAAAGGTTTTGATACGTTGATAGAATCCTTACATAATCTTCCGGAAGATTTCAGGTTATCAATTGTCGGCTTTACATTAGAAGAGTTCCATCAGCTGCTACCGGATGTTTTTGAACAATCCAGATCTTTTCATGCTAAACTGGATTTTAAAGGTTATGTAGGGTGGGATAGTGGACTGAAAAAAAGTATTCAGCAAAACGACATCGCCCTTGTTCCTTCCCGAAGCGAGGGAACTCCACGCGTGATTTTGGAGTGTATGTCGCAGGGAGTTCCTGTAATTGCTTCACGTGTAGGCGGGATTCCATCTGTAATTAAGGAGAATGTAAATGGACTACTGGTGGAACCCGGATCTGCCAAAGAGCTCGGGGAAAAAATTATGTTTTTGAGCAGTAATCTTGAATCCCGGAAAAGGCTAATTTCGCACGGGCTTAAAACCGCAGCAGCTAATACAATAACACAGTTTGCAAGCCATTTCACGAATGCGGTAGAAAAATTGTCGAATGAGTAACTATATATTAGCCATTCATGCCGGGCACAATGCCAGCGCATTGATAGGAGATGAGAGTGGAGTGTTGTACGCGGTGCAGGAAGAGCGTCTTAACGGGGAGAAAAACTATTGGGGTTTTCCTGAGAAATCGATTCTCGCATGCCTGGCAAAAGTAAATATAAAGCCTGCTGACATTTCGCAAGTAGTTTTTGGTGCGCATCAGCTTGTTACCCGGTATCACTCCCGTGAAGATGTCCTGGACTCTTACGCCCGGCAGGATACATTATCGGGTACGATCCGTCAGCGCTTCATAGTTCCGTTTGTACTCAAACTGCACAAAACTTTCGGTCAGAAAGAAGTACTGGGAGAATTGGAAAAATTAGGCTTTTCGAATGATCGCGTAACCTTTTTCGATCATCACGGATCGCATGCTGCAACTGCTTATTATGGTCTGCGTCAGACAAAAGAAGATTACCTGGTATTGACTTGTGACGGATCGGGAGATGACCTGTGTGCGTCCGTCAGAATCATGGGGCCTGGAAAAGATGAAGTGATCGCAACTACACAGTGGAGCAATTCATTGGGGGCCTTGTATTCATGGACTACCTTTCGGATGGGCTTTGTTCCTTTAGAGCATGAGTATAAGCTTATGGGGATGGCTCCTTATACTTCGGCCTTCTATGCAAATGAGATAAAGAAAATCTATCAATCATTTTTAGGGCTTGATGAAACCGGGTTAAAGTTTGAACGGAAGACCATTAAACGCATCAGTGAAGTCAGCCGTGATCTTTTCAAAAAACTGGAAGGAAAAAGATTTGATGCAATCTGCGGAGGACTTCAAAACTTTACCGAAGAGATATTAACCGAATGGGTTCATAATGCTGTAAAGAAAACAGGCATCAAAAAAGTTGTGGCAGCAGGTGGAGTATTTATGAACGTTAAAGCCAATAAGGTTATTAGTGAAATTCCTGAAGTAGAATATTTTGAAGCGTTTCCATCGTGTGGCGATGAGACGCTTGTGTTCGGAGCATACTACCAATATGTGGCCTCAGCGTTTGGAGATGATAAAGTAGAAAAACTCAAGCATTTCTATACAGGCGATGATCTGGATGAAACAGAAATCCTTACAGCGGTAAAAGCTTATTCGTACAAATATGAAAAAATGAAGAACGCAGCTTCGGAAGTTGCTTCTTTGTTAGCAAAAGGAAAACCTGTTGCGCGTTGTGCTGGCCCTATGGAATTCGGAGCACGCGCACTGGGTAACAGAAGTATTCTGGCTGATCCCGGTAATCAGGACGTTGTCCGGATTATCAATCAAATGGTTAAGAAGCGTGATTTCTGGATGCCGTTTGCACCAATGATGAAAAAGGAAAGAAGTCATCAGTATATTCAGAATCCGAAAAAGCTTGATTCGCCTTACATGATGATGACGTTTGATACGCATGATAACTTCCGGGATTTAATTGCTGCAGTTCATAACGCTGATCTAACGTGCAGAGCACAATTATTAACAAAAGAACAGAACGAAGAGATGTATTCCATTATCGATGAGTTTGAAAAGCTTACCGGTAAATCAGTTGTATTGAATACTTCATTTAATCTTCACGGCTTTCCTATCGCCAGAACAGGCGCGGAAGCGATGTATATATTTCATAATTCAGGATTAGAGTATATGCAGTTAGGTCAGTACCTGGTATCTAAAAATTGATATGCGCCCATTTCTAGTTAAGCAGTTGAGTTGTCCCGCGGACGGAGGTAGTCTTGAAATGATTGTGTTTGATCAGGAAAAGAGAACTTTAACGGAAGAGCAAGCTGCCTTTATCGCAAGGAGTGGTAACACTTCATCAGATTTTGAGACAGAGATTATCAACGGTTTGTTGCTGAATGTTCGGAAGAAATTTTTTTACCCGGTGTTTGCCGGTGTCCCGAGAATGTTAACATTTCAACATCCCTTACTGGATCAATTTAATCAGGACTTCGCCACAAAGATTGAAGAGTACAGTAAAAATGGATATCGGTATGCTGAAGCCGAAGCCATTCCAGGAGAGAAAAATGTGTTAGCTTCCTTCTCAAACGAATGGACGGAGTATGGTTACAATGAAGAAGTTTATTGGGGCCAAACAACTACAACCTATAATGAATCCTTGTTCTCAACATTGAACAACGAAAATCAAAACCTGGAAGATAAGCTTGTCCTGGAAGTTGGGATTGGTTCCGGAGGGTCGGCCAATTTCATGAGTAAAAAATTTAACTGCAATCTTATTGGGGTTGATTTGGGATATAGTGTTGATGTAGCCTATAAAAATTTTGGAAGTAATCCTTTCCTTCACATTGTTCAGGCGTCAGCGTTTAATCTTCCTTTCAGGGATAATACGTTCGATTTTGTTTACAGTCATGGAGTAATTCATCATACATTCAATACACGCAGAGCGTTTAGTCAGCTAGCCAAACTACCTAAAGCTGATGGACGACTTTACATTTGGGTGTATAGTTTTTTAAATGAACAACGAACATTAAAGAGACGCGTGATCATGCTCATGGAACGATTGATCCGTCCGTGGAACGCAGTTCTTCCTGGCTGGATGCAAACGATCGTGCTTACACCCATTGCTCCGTTGTATATCTTTCATCAGAATACAGTAAATAATGATGCAAAAACGGGAATGGCAAAATACCGTTGGCGCGAAGCCATGCATGCTGCGCGGGATCGGTTTACGCCCAAGTTCATTCATCGCCACAGCGAAGAAGAAGTTGCTAAGTGGTTTTCAGAATCCGGGTATAAAAATATCAGACCTCTTTCTGCTAAAAAATTACCGGATTTTGTGCCTGTTGGTTTCTATAAAAACACAGGTGTAGAGGGCTTTAAACAATAGCGATCGTGTGCGGCATCAGCGCAATAATCCGTAAACCAGATTCTTCCTCGTCTTCATTAATCGAGAAGTTTAACGCGTGTATCGCGCACCGTGGTCCGGATGGCGAGGCTATCAAATATTTCCCAAATGATCGTGAGCATTGGCGTATCGCGCTAGCACATCGCAGACTTTCAATCATCGACTTATCCGAAACCGGTAATCAACCGATGACCCATGCCAATGGGGATGTCTGGATAACATTTAATGGTGAGATCTATAATTATGTAGAGCTTAGAACAGAGCTCAAATCAAAAGGTCATGTTTTCTCCAGCACATCGGATACGGAAGTTATTATAGCAGCCTACCTGGAATGGGGCACAGCATCTTTTGAAAAGCTCCGGGGTATGTGGGGCCTTGTTTTGTACGATAGCCGAAAACAAAAACTGATTGTATGCCGCGATCGGATGGGGATCAAGCCGCTCTATTATTATCGAAATGAAAATTACATTGCGTTTGGTTCAGAGATCAAGCAATTTCTAACCCTTCCTGATTTTGTTGCCAAGCCTAATAAGGAAGTTATCAAACAATATATCCTTACCGGCTTTGAACGAACAGACAGAACGTTCTTTGAATCGATCCAACCGGTATTACCCGGAACGTATGTTGAAGTTGATTATGAAACCTTAACGCTAAGTGATCCGAAATCTTTCTGGCATCCCGATACGATAGCACCTGTTATAACCGATCCACGCGAAGCGTCTGAATTATTCGGAAACGTATTAAGTGAAAGTGTGCGAATTCATTTAAGAAGCGATGTTCCAGTGGGCTGTCAACTAAGTGGAGGCTTGGACTCCAGCGCAGTGTTTGCGCTGATGCAACAACATTATTCAGGCGATGCTATTCACAGCTTTACGGTTCAGTTCCCTGGATATGAAAAAGATGAAACGCCTTTTGTAACAAAAATGCTGGAAGGCAGCAAGGCCGAACCTCACTTTACGACTCCCGATACAAACACCTTTAAAAATGAATTAAGAAATTTCATCTGGCATCACGATGAACCTGTGGGAAGCTTTGCACATTATGCCGGATTTGTATTGGCCAAACTAATTGCAGAACATAATATTAAAGTTGTACTCAACGGACAGGGTGGTGATGAGATTCTAGGCGGATACTGGCAACAATATTTCTCTTATTTACTTGCATCCGGGAAGAGAGGAAGGATCGGTACAGTACTACAGCATCTTAGTGGAGCGTTATCAAGTAGTGGGAATGAACAGTTGGTGAAACAGATTCCTGCTATGATGCAACGCTATCAATCCAGAAAACAAAAGGAACATTTTACGTTTACAAACGAATACAAAGACTTGCCTTCCCTTAATTTCTTTACAGATTATTTTTCCATGAAGGATCAGGAACGAAGAGTGTTTGAAGTGCGTAATTTGATTTTACCCCGACTATTAAAGTGGGACGACCGCAATTTAATGGCTTTCGGTGTAGAGGGGAGATATCCTTTTTTAGATCATCAGGTTATTGAAACAGCGCTGTCATTCGATTCTTCTGTACTTTTCAAAAACGGCTGGACGAAATACCCGTTGCGCATGGCTATGCAGGAAAAACTGCCAAAAGAAATTTACTTCCGAAAGTCGAAGTGGGGTTTTGAAACCCCTCAACAAAATTGGTTAAGTGAAACGTTGCGTCCTATGCTAAGTGAATGGATCAAAGCAGACAAGCCGCTAGACGCTGTGATAAATCGTGAGGATACTGTGGCTATCGCAAATAAATTCTGGAGAACAGGTAAGCTCGAAGATGCTCAGTCTTTACTCCGGTTATTTTTACTGGATCAATGGTTTCATGTTTTTTCCATCCGATCTTGATAAAGAGCATACAAAATTGGTTTAGTCGTAAAACGTATTCCAATAATTTCATTCCTGAAATTGATGGCTTTCGGTTTTTTGCGATTGGAACCGTTTTGATGTATCATCTGAATACTCATTTTTCCCGAACCATTGTTAACATCGATAACTCGGTAACGTCTCAGGGAAATTTGTTCATCGAAGCCATTTCGCGCGGTGGTCTGGGGGTTAATGTATTTTTTGCCATTAGTGGTTTTATACTTGCCTTGCCTTTCGCCCGACAGCGATTGTTCGATGAAAAGCCCGTAAGCTTAAAGGCCTATTACATCAGGCGGCTTACCAGGCTTGAACCGCCTTATGTTATTTCGTTGATCCTGTTATTACTTGTACATGTTTGGATTCTGCACGAAAATTTTGGCTCGATCTTCCCGAATTTTCTGGCAAGTCTTTTTTATGTTCATAGTATCGTTTACGATGCCTGGAGCAAAATCAATCCGGTAGCCTGGAGCCTGGAAGTTGAAGTGCAGTTTTATGTGTTGGCACCAGTTCTTGCATTGTTCTTTAATATAAAAAATCCGGTTTGGAGAAGAACGGTACTCATTGGGGTGATTATAGTAAGTGTTTTACATGCTAACTTCAATTATGAAATGATTGCAGCGCTGCACCTGCGAAAGTCCTTGTTTATGCACCTTCATCAATTCCTGGTTGGGTTTCTCTTTGCAGATTTTTTCCTGACGAATTGGAAAGAAACGCTCAAGCAGAAGTCCTTTTTCTATGATGTAATTGGGCTAATTGCATTGGGATTGTTATTCGTCTTCAGCATTCCTTACAATGCTGGTGCGGATGTATTATTTGCTGCGTGCTTATTTATTTCCTTCATCGCGCTCTTTAAGGGTAAGCTCATCAACAGTTTCTTTACGAATACGTGGATTGTTATCATCGGGGGAATGTGTTATTCGATTTATCTTTTACACTATGCCTTGATTGCTTTGTTGACAAAATACTCTATCACACTTTTTATTCCGGCTTGGGGATATATCGGCAATTACCTCATCCAATTAATAGTTATTGTTCCAATAGTAATCCTGGTCAGCGCTGTTTTCTTTGCCTTGATCGAAAGACCGTGCATGGATAAAGATTGGCCGGCTAAGCTTTTTGCAAAAGCGAAAGCTATCTTTGCCTGATCGTATGAAAATACTTTACTTCTATCAGTATTTCTCAACCTCCGAAGGTGCGTGGGGAACACGCGTCTATGAATTCACCAAAGAGTGGGTAAAGCAAGGGCATGAAGTTACGGTCGTTTCATCCGTTTATGCCAAGTCTGATCTTAAAGCGAAAAAACTTGTTTCGAACCAGCTTATTGAAGGCGTTCAGGTGAAAGTAATCAATGTGCTGATCGACAACCGTCAGTCAGCCTTAAAACGTATCTGGACATTTGTACAATACGCTGTTATATCAACTTGGTTTGCCTTAATCGTAAAGGCAGATGTTGTTATTGCATCCTCTGGACCAATAACTGTTGGTCTGCCCGGACTTTTTGCAAAATGGTTTCGTGGAAGAAAGCTTGTGTTTGAAGCGCGCGATCTTTGGCCGGAAGGTGCAGTAAAGATGGGTGTGATAAAAAATCCGATAATTATTAAGCTTGCCTATTGGTTTGAGAAACTATGTTATAAAAATTCTTCGGCTATCATTGGGCTTTCTCCGGGAATCCAGCAAGATATTCAGGCTCGGTTTCCAACGGCTAATGTTTTTAGTGTCACTAACGCTGCTAACATTGAATTATTCACCACACCTCAACGCTACTCAGGAAAATTGGAACCGCGCTCGTATGCGTTGTATTTTGGAAATATTGGCCAGGTAAATCATTCTGAATATCTGTTAGATGCTGCTAAGCTTTTAAAACAAGCAGACAGAAACGATATTCATATTCTGTTAATCGGAGAAGGTCAGCTCAAAGATCAGCTTAAAGAAAGAGTCAGGAAAGAGAATCTTGAAAACGTAACGTTTCTGGATTTGATGCCAAAGTCGGCTCTGGTAGGATACATTCAACACGCACTTGCATCAGTAATTCCATTAAAACCGATTCCAGTGTTTGATACCTCTTCACCTAATAAGCTCTTCGAATCCATGGCTGCAGGTGTACCGGTCATTCAAACCACGCAAGGCTGGATTAAAGATTTTATGGAAGAGCATAAAACCGGTTTCACAGTAGATGGACATCGGCCAGAAGAACTTGTGAAAATCCTGATTGACCTCAAAGACAACCCAACCCATGCTGCTGAAACGGGTGTAAGAGGCGCAGCGATCGCGCTAAAGTTTTTCGATAAAGATTATCTTGCTGGAAAAATGCTTCAGGTTTTAAAATCTGTTCATGAACCAGCGTAACTATCTGCTTACCGGAGCATCAGGTTTCTTAGGAAAGGTTATCTTTTCTGTTCTTTCGGAGCAAAATTCGATTGCAACATTGGGCCGGTCTTCATCCAATGATTATAAACTTGATCTCTCACGTGAGGTTCCGGTTTTTCATCAGCCGTTTGAAACCGTTATTCACGCAAGTGGTAAAGCACATATCGTTCCGGTAACACCGGAAGAGAAGAATGATTTTTTTGAGGTTAATTATACCGGCACGGTAAATCTTACAAAAGGTTTGGAAGCCTCAGCCACACTTCCGAAACATTTTATCTTTATCTCTACAGTAGCAGTTTATGGAAAAGATTCCGGGGTTATGATTGATGAAGACGAATTGTTAAGCGGATCAACGCCATATGCTAAAAGTAAAATACAGGCGGAAGAATTTCTTCAGGCGTGGTGTGTAAAGCATACTATTACGCTAACGATTTTAAGATTACCCCTGATTGTAGCCGCTAATCCTCCCGGAAACCTTGGTGTAATGCTACGTATGATGAAAAAGGGATTGTACGTGGGTATCGGTTCCGGACAAGCCCGAAAGAGTATGGTGCTGGCAGAAGATGTAGCTAAGTTTATTCCTGTCATCAGCAATATTGGTGGAATTTATAACCTTACCGATGGCGATAACCCAACGATGCTTTCATTAGAAAATGCAGCTGCGCGTAAAGTAGGAAAGGGAACTCCAGTTCGACTTCCGAATCTATTACTTAAAGCAATGGCTCGGGTTGGGGATTTACTAGGCAGCAGATCTCCCTTAAATTCATTGAAGTACGAGAAGCTCACGTCAGCTTTAACATTTTCAGATGCTAAAGCAAGAAAAGCTGGCTGGAACCCGCGTAAGGTAATTGCTAACTTACCGTTCTGATATGATTGTACTTCCATATATCATTATAGGATTCATTTTACTTGCGGCTGAATTGCTGTATTTCAGAATCGCATTACGTTATGCAATTATTGATAAGCCCAATAGCAGGAGTTCACACACCGGAAGTATAATCCGCGGGGGAGGAGTTATTTTTTTTATTGGTCTGATTGGCTGGTTTATCGTTTCAGGTTTCAGTTGGCCTTTTTTTATTGCCGGAGCAGCGCTCGTTGCAATTATTAGTTTTCTGGATGATCTTAAACCTCAGCGTTCCAGTGTTCGGTTTCTGGCTCAGTTAGTTGCTGTTTCACTTCTCTTTTATCAAGCCTCTGTTTATGATTGGCCTGTTTGGCTAGTTGCAATTGCAGCCGTTGTGTGCATTGGAACAATTAATGCGTTCAACTTTATGGATGGTATTAATGGAATGACCGGAGTTTATGGTTTGATCAACCTGGGCAGCTTTTTATACATTCATCTTTATGTTATTCCGTTTTCCAATCAGCAATTAATTATTATTTCCTGTCTTGCAGTATTTATCTTTTTGATTTTCAATTTCAGGCAACGTGCAAAATGTTTTGCGGGGGATGTCGGAAGTGTAACACTGGCCTTTCTTCAGATTTTCCTATTGCTTCAACTCATTCAGGCTACCGGGAACTACTATTGGGTAATTATCTTTTTAGTGTATGGTATAGATTCGAGTATAACAATTCTTAATCGGTTAGCAAAAAAGGAGAATATTTTCAAAGCACACCGTACGCATCTGTATCAATATCTGAGCAACGAATTTAAGTGGCCGCATCGAATTGTGTCAGTATTATATGGAGTCATTCAGTTAGTGCTTAATATCGTACTGATCAATTTCCTTCCGGGTAACTTTTTTATAATACCGCTAATCTCAGCATCACTTTTTGTGATTGCATACTTGATCCTCCGGATGTTGATGCTTAAATCAATCGCACAGCGAGCTGTTTAATTCGGCATTCAATTGCATAAACCTTATCATAGTTCTAACTTTACTGGAATACATCAGGTAACTGAATACTGATAAGGCGTGAGTAACTTCTATACCCGATACGGAAAAAGATTATTTGACATTGCAATCGTAGTTGCCGTGTTGATTCTTTTCTCGTGGTTGTTTGCACTGATCTTCATAGCCTATTGCATTACCTTTAATGTACCTGTTTTGTTTACCCAGGAACGAATCGGGAAGGATCAAATAATATTTAAAATGTTGAAGTTCCGAACGCTTTCAACGAATCATGATATCCCTTTACTGGAAAGACGTTTCATGCTGGGTGATATCTTACGGGCGACTAACCTGGATGAGTTGCCACAATGTTGGAATGTACTGAAAGGTGAAATGTCTTTGATCGGTCCAAGACCTCTCCCGGTTGAGTATCAATTAAAATTCTCAGCAGAACAGAATAAAAGGCATCTGGTGCTTCCCGGAATTACAGGGTTGGCGCAAGTCTCTGGTAAAAACGGGATTACCTGGAAGCAAAAACTGGAACATGATGTGACATATGTGAATCAATTATCCTTTAAGCTTGATTGCCTGATTTTATTGAAAACCATTACTTTAGTCCTTTCGATGAAGCGTGATGTTTCGCTGCACGAAGAAAAATTCTCAGGATGAATCAACACAGTGCAGATATAGCTATTGTTGGAGCAGGTGGGTTAGGCAAAGAAACAGCTGTTCTCATCGATCAGATTAATGCCCACACTAAAACATGGAATATCGTAGGTTTTTTTGATGATGGTATTGAAAAAGGCAGTAATGTTCTTTCCATCCCTGTACTGGGAGGTATCCTCGAATTGAATCAATTCAGCAAACCCCTAAACATTATAATCGCTATTGGTAATCCTGTAGTTAAAGCGCAATTAGCAGAACGCATTATTAATTCGTTTTTAATTTTCCCCATACTTATTCACCCTACAGCGCTTATCGGCCGACAGGTTACAATAGGAGAGGGCACAATCATCACAGCCGGTTGTGTACTCACAGTGGATATTCAGGTAGGAAAACATGTGTTATTAAATCTCAATACAACCGTGGGGCATGATGTTATACTTGACGATTATACTTCTGTTATGCCGGGAGCACATCTTTCAGGTTCTGTTAAGGTGGGAAAAGCTGTGTTTATAGGAACGGGTGTTTCTGTTCTGCAACATATTCAGTTGGGTGATAAAGCTATCATTGGTGCCGGAGCAGTGGTAACAAAATCAATACCTCAGGCACAAACTGTTGTAGGCGTGCCCGCACGTTTCATGAAGAAATGATATGAAGGAACTAAAGCCTGCAATACGTTTTTTAGCAGTATTCCTCGTGTTATACCTGGGCTTGAATGTGCTGTATGGCGTATGGATATCATCGTACGGCTCTTCGGCAGATGATGCAACGTGGATTGTAACCCGACAGACATCAGCACTATTAAACGTACTGGGACAGGAAACGACAGTAGCAGCTAATCCGATAACTCCTTCTGTTGCAATTCAGGTTGGCTTACGCACAGCCTTAAATGTTTATGAAGGGTGTAATGGCCTGAATGTAATGATTGTTTTTATTTCGTTTATCATAGCCTTCGGAGGAAGTAAGAAACAGCTTGCCTGGTTTATTCCAGCAGGGATTATATTGATCTATATCATAAATCTAGCTAGGGTTACAGCTCTGTTTTACGTGGCCGAATACTGGAGAAGTTACTTCTACTACATTCATAAATATGCCTTTACGGGAATCATTTACCTGTTTGTGCTTGGACTATGGTGGTTGTGGATTGAAAAAGTTAACGGCATATCACTTCGCGGTGCATGGAAACCAAATAAACGTGAATAAACGCGTTATCATCGCACTTGCGTTATTAATGCTGATTGCTGTTTACATGCTGCAAGGTTTCAGCTATGCACACGCGTTTAACAGCTTGCTTCCGGAGAGCCTGCAGATTGCTAACCCATATAGTATATTCATTATCAATAAAACGGTTCGATTGATTTTGAATGATGCAGCCTGTGTCTGTTTAATTTACGCGTTGTTCTCTGGTCGCAACTACCTCACAGTTGCCTTCTACTTATTCCTTCTTGAGCTATTCGTTATACTACCCATATATTTTGTTGTCAAGCTAAGCCTGGAAGGTGATTCTGAAATCTCTTCTCCATTGCTTTCTCAAATTCATCGGTTGATCGTAAACCCATTGCTCATGTTCCTGCTCATGTTTAGTTTTTTGTATCAGCGGCTGAGGGTGGAAAAGCCATAACTTTTATAGCTTTATAGCCGGATGCAGTATTCAATTCCCCTTTCGTATAACACGATAGACATTCCGGCACTTACTAAGGTGCTTTCAGCATATCAGGATGTTCATCACAACCGCATGGTGGAGGACCTTGAAAAAGCCTTTACGGAATTGACAGGTGCTTATGCCGTTGCACTCAATTCAGGTACATCCGCTATTCATTTGGCAATGCGCGTTCTCGGTGTAGGTGAAAATGACATCATCCTTACTCCGTCCTTCACATATATCGCAACCATCAATCCTGCCTTGTACCTGGGAGCAAAACCAGTTTTCGTTGACTCTGTTCTGGGAACCTGGAATATGAGTCCCGAATTGCTTTTAAAGTCTATACAAGAATCTGAAAATCAGGGTATTAAGCCTAAGGCAATTGTTGTGGTGCATACGTATGGCATGCCTTCCGAAATGGACGAAATCTGTAGGATTGCAGCAACTCATGGCATCCCGATTATTGAAGATGCAGCCGAATCTTTCGGCTCAACCTATAAGAATCAACAGACCGGAACCTTCGGTCGGATTAGCATCTACTCGTTTAACAATAACAAGGCATTCACCACCTATGGAGGAGGGATTTTTTTAACGTCCGACCAAGATCTCGCTAAAAAAGCCCGTTTTCTGGCTTCCCAAGCTCGTGAACCACAGCCATACTATGAATTCCGCGAAAGCGGATTCAATTACCTGATGGGACCGTTAAATGCAGCCTATGGACTAAGTCAGCTCCCAATACTAAATCAGCATATTGAAAGAAGAAGGCAAATATGGGAGGAATACCAAGCCTCTTTATCCTCGAGCGAGATTGAATTTCAGCTCGAAAAGGCAGAAATGAGATCAAATAGATGGCTTTCTACAGTTTTATTCAAGAATCAGGTACAAAGGCTTGCGGTAGCTGAAGCTCTGGCTGAGCAGGGTATAGAAACCCGGCCGCTTTGGAAGCCTTTACATAGTCAGCCTCTTTTCCAAGGTTCAAAGTCATATGTCTCGGGAACAACCAGTATGGCTGAAAATTTGTTTGATCGAGGCCTTTGTTTACCCTCAGGAAATGTCCTTTCAGAGACTGATCAGCAAGTCGTTATTAAACTCGTTAAGCAAACATTAACTAAGGTTACAAAACGTTGAAAATCTATATTTAGTGTAAGTTTTTGACTGAAAAGTCAGGCTTTTAGTTATTTTTGTAGATTCGAAAAATCCGTGTTGGCTATGAAGAATGCTTATCTCTTGTTGGTTGCGCTCTCTATCTCTTTTCTTTCCTATGGACAATTCACTTCTGTAGCGGATGGAAATTGGAATGATGGTGCTACCTGGGGGAATACATCACCAGGTACTGCCGGAATAGATTATCCCGCCTCTGCAACTCAAGATGCAGTTATTGGCTCAAATGTTACTGTGCCTGGTTCGTTTTCCGCTGTAATAAGAGATTTATACATTCAAGCTGGTTTTACCGTAACGATTGCAAATACGGCAACTGTGACACTAAATGGTGTGCTCACCGTTGAAGATGATGGGCTTGGTGGAAATGGTATACTTGATATTTTCGGAACTATACGGGCAAATCAGGGAAGCTCGTTTGTTGGGGACTCTCCAACAAGTATTATTGTGCGATCTACAGGTCGTTACATACATAATTTTACCACTTCTGCTGGCAGTCTTATACAAGCTGATTGGACGGTGGGATCGACATGCGAAGTTGCGGGTTATACAACGAACGCAACAAGGCCAGGCAATCTTGGTCAGGCTTTCTATAATTTTACTTGGAATTGTCCAAATGGTGCTGCTCCTGCAACCTTTATTAGTCTTGCTGGAGAACTCACTACTGTAGGAGGAGATCTAACAATTTCTGCTACAGGCGGAGGCACCCGCACACTAAGATTATTTGATGTTTCCTCTGGAAATATCATGACGGTAGGTGGGAACGTCTTACTAAATGGGACTTCAAGATTAGTTCTGGCAACCTCAGGAAGTAATAATAATTTGATAGTGAGTGGTAACTTTACAATCAGCAATAATGCCACATCACAGCATACAATAACCACCAGTGGAACTTCGAATGTTATCTCAATCACAGGAAGCTTTTTATTAAATTCTTCCGCAGCCACCACAATAGCAATGGCCACCTTAGCTGGTGGTTCATCAACTTTAAATATAACAGGGAATTTTACGGCAAGTCCAACTATTGCTTCAACATTGAATATGGCCAGCACTACTACAAGTGTTGGCGCGATAAACCTCCAGGGTAACTTTTCAATGAATTCAAATACCACGATGACAACTGCTGCTACATCGGGTAGTAATTTAAATTTTAGTGGTAACACGGTTCAAACATTCTCTAATTCGGGGGTTATAACTGCACGTATTAATTATGTAATAAATAATGGTTCAATCCTTGACCTCCAATCATCTTCATTGACTGGAACAGGTACTTTTACTTTGTCTGCAGGCGGTACGGTCAGAGTAGGATCCTCTGACGGACTGGTAACAGGAACTACATTAGGAAACGTTCGTGTTAGTGGAGCGAGAACGTATATAGCCAATGGTAATATCATTTATAATGGAACAGTACAGAATCTTGGAAATGAATGGTCTTCCAGTGGTGCTCTCAATGGTGTCGCTGTTAATCTTGAGATCACTAACGGAGCTGTTGTCACAAACAACAATACAGGAAGTACAAGTTTAGTAGGTATTCTAACGCTTACAAATGGAACGTTGAATATAAATACCTCGAACACACTTACCATTCAAGGAATCTTTAATAGTACGAACAATGGCTATATAGGGGGGAACTCAACATCCAACCTTACAATTGCCGGTTCAGGCGCTTTAGGAACACTGAATTTTGCACCGGCAGCTAACAGTTTAAATACATTGACGGTCGGAAGAACAGGAACATTGGTTTTAGGTACTGATCTTACAGTTAATAATGTCAACCTTAGTTTCGGTAATCTAAACTTTAACAATCACACATTAACGGTAAATGGATCTTCGATTGCTTCCGCAGGAACAGGGTTGATCTCAAACAGCTCTTCGAATCTGATATTCGGTGGCTCTACTTTTTCAGGAACAATTCCATTCTTTGGAACGGGTAATCAACTGAACAATCTAACCTTCGCTACACCTGGAGGTATATTTAACTGGAATAGTAATGTGACCGTTTTAAATCGAGTAACACTTTCATCCGGAACAATCAATCATACTTCAGGACTTACCATGGGCACTAACTCGACTTTTTCGAGGTCAGGTGGTAGCATTCTGTTGAACGATCCGGATGTGGTTACATCGTTTAATGTTGAGTACACAGGCAGTGTTACAACTGGATTGGAATTGCCAGCAACACCAACTGAAATAAATAATTTAACTGTAAACAGTAGCGGTCCGGTTACGCTTGATAAAGACATTACAATCAACGGCAATGTAAACTTGCTCGGTTCAACATTCGGAGCCAATGGCTTTAATGTTACGCTGGCATCACCTTCCGGTACCTGGACCCGCAACGGAGGAGGTTTTCTCGGAGGTAGCGGAATTCTTACCATTGCTGGTAATTATACTATCGTTGCACCATCCTCTACACCAAATTACACCAATATCACGATCAATAGTGGAGCTTCATTAACGTTCCCTGTAGCAAACCTGAATATCGGTGGTAACATTGTGAACAATGGTACGATCAACCGAAGCACGAGCACGGCTAACTTTAATAATAACACTACAATATCAGGTTCCAGTGCAACCACACTGAACAATATTACTGTAAGCGGAACACTTGTAGCTCCAGCGGCTACCACATTGGGTATCACGGGTAACTTCATTAACACAGGTACATTTAATCATAACAACGGTACGGTTGCCTTTAGCGGAACAACAACTGTTTCGGGAAGCGCTGCTTCTAATTTTTTCAACGTTAATTTAACGGGAGTCTTAACAGCACCGTCATCAAATTCATTGGGAATTGCCGGCAACCTGACGAATAGCGGGACCTTTAATCATAGCAACGGTACTGTATTGTTCAATGGTACGGTTGGAGCACAAACTGTTTCGGGCTCCAACCTCACGTTTAATAACATAACCGTGAGCAACCCGGTAACTCCTGGCGTAAGGATTAATAACACTACCCGCCTGAATGGTATTTGTACGCTAACGGCCGGAGCATTCTTTGATGCAGACGGTACAGGCTCAGGAGTATTTATTGTAAGCTCTTCCTCGCAGATCGCAGGTGGAAGAATTGCGGCTCTGCCTAATCCCACTAACTTCATGGGCGACATTACCATTGAGCGGTATGTTCATGGCAGAGCGGGAGGTGATTACCGATACCTTTCAATGCCAATAACAACCAATGCGAATGTAGGTGTTTGGCGTAATTCAGTTTTTGTAACCGGAGATTTCAGTGATCGAAGCACAAATGCCGATAATGCTAACATTAATGATAGCGGAAATACCAATCCTTCTGTTTATACATACAATAGTGCCACAAGTGCATATGTAGGTGTTTCTGGAGGAGGTGGCCTTACAACCGCTACTCCGGTGAGCAGTAGAGTTGGATATTCTGTTTATGATTTTAACAATGGGCCGGTAGTTATTTCATACCGTGGAATTCCTGAGAAAGGTTCTGTGCCCATTACAATTTCTAACATTGCAGCCAGGTTTAATCTGGTACCAAATCCATACCCATCTCCAATAGATTGGGATAACGTTGCGAAAGTAAATGTTACAGATGCTGTATACTTGCGAATCGACAATAATGTTTTCTCCTCCTATGTGGGTGGAGTGTCTACCAATCCTCCATTTGTAGGATGGTCGGGTGAGGTTGCAGTTGGTCAGTCATTTTTTGTAGTGTCTTCAGGTTCGGGATCTACCTTCACCCTAACAGAATCGAGCAAAAGTAATAATGCATTTTACTTTTTACGCGAGCGTTCGCCACGGGATTATTTCAGGATCAAGCTGCATACATCAAACGATGCCAACGATGAAGTTGTAATTCGCTTTTCAGAAGATGCCACAGATCAGTTTGACAGTGAGTTTGATGCGCCTAAAATGTGGATGACAGATGATTTGTTTCCGTTTAGTGAAACAAACACGTATGTTAATTTAGCCGCCTACCTATCGTCATCGGATGATTCGTACTCCATTAATTCAATGGGCTTTTTGACAGGAGTGAAAATTGTTCATTTAACAGTGTCTGATATAGCCTTAGGTAAGAGTACATTATCGTTTAGTGAGCTGGATAATCTAACCGAAAGTTATAATGTTGTATTGGTAGACAATTACCTTCATAAAGAGTATGACGTAACGGATGGGTTTGAACATGAGTTTAGCGTAGATGATGATAAATTATCCGCAGGGACAAATCGCTTTCATCTAAGAATTAACGGTTCATCAGCATCTGTTATAACTTCGAATGAGGAAGAATTATTTAATGGCATTAAAGTGTATCCAAACCCGGTCGCTGATAAATTAACCCTTGAGCTAAGCGAAGAGCAGCAAAATAATCTGAGGTCAATTGAGTTGGTAAGTATGTTGGGAGTACCAGTTGTGAATAGTGAAAAAGATAAAGAACTTCTAAACTCAGGTGTTAAAACTATTAATATGGGCGCTTGTGCAAGCGGAGTGTATTTGCTCAATATTAAAGTAGGTGAAAGAGTTAAGTCAATAAGGATACTTAAAAAATAGAAGTCATGAGACTGGTTTTAGTAATCGTTTTTAGTTTAGTATCCTTTATGGCGTTAGCGCAACCTGGCGATCCAGGGGGTGGTGGAAACCCAACGGTACCCATTTCCGGCATCGAGATTTTGATTGCTGCAGGAGCAGCGTTAGGCCTCCGAAAGTTCTTTTCTGGCAGAAAACAAAATATAAAGGAGTAACCTTCCCCGGTGTTCTCAAAAATACTTCATAATCTTAAAATCCTTCCCCGCTGGGTTATTGTGGTAATTGACTTGTCAATTATTGCATCATCGGCTTTCCTGGCGTATGTATTACGTTTTAATTTTTCGTTTAGTGATCTTGTAAAATACGATTTCGAGGAAGGAATTGCATTTTATACCTTGTGCGGAGGTGTCTCGATACTTATTTCCGGAAGCTACAGAGGTATCATTCGGTATACCGGAATTCAGGATGGCGGTAGAATATTTTTTATGCTCGTCATTACCGTGGGATTGGTTTCTGGTTCTAACCTGATTTATTACTATAACTTTCGCCACAACCTTATTCCATACTCAGTTATTCTGATTGGATTCCTTTCATCATTTCTGTTTCTCTTCAATTATAGATTACTCGTTAAGTATATTTTTGCGTATTACCGAAATGCATTAGCCAAACGAAGTAATGTGCTCATCTATGGAGCAGGTCAATCCGGCATGATTACAAAAGAAGTTATTGATTCATCAGAAGCGATGCGTGTGGTTGGTTTTCTGGAAGATGATGACAACAAAGCAGGTAAAGCCTTAGGAGGAACGCCTATTTATTTTAATCGCATTAAATCTGGCATTGATGAATTGCTAATTGCCCTTATGGTGGATGAGCTTGTAATCACCGTAAAAGACCTGCCCTTTGAGCGGAAAAGCGAAATCGTAGATGCGTGTCTGCGTAACCAGGTTAAGGTCAGAACGATTCCGCCAATTGATCGCTGGGTAAAAGGCGAGCTTAGTCTCAATCAGATTAAAGATGTTAACATCGAAGATTTGCTCGGCCGCGAAAGTATAAGACTATCAAACGAACATGTGAGTCGGGAATTAGCGGGGAAAGTAATTTGTGTTACCGGAGCAGCTGGATCGATTGGACGTGAAATTGTATCCCAGGTACTCAATTATCATCCGCAGAAAATCGTTTTGATTGATCAAAGTGAATCTGCTTTATATGAAATTGAACGTGAGCTGAATACTCAACTAAATGGAGTAGCTATATTTCCATACTTAGCAGACATTACAAACCAGCCACGCATTAAGGGGATATTCGAGGAACATAAGCCACACATTGTGTTTCATGCGGCAGCGTATAAGCATGTTCCTGTTATGGAAAGCAATCCATCCGAAGCAATACTCTGCAATGTTTTGGGCACAAAAAACCTGGCTGATCTTTCTGTTGAATACAAGGTTGAGAAGTTTGTTATGATCTCGACTGACAAAGCCGTTAACCCTACCAATGTAATGGGTTGCTCGAAACGAATCTCTGAAATCTATGTTCAGTCATTAAACAATCATCTGGAAAGAGGAGGGAATCGCCACACATTATTTGTAACAACACGTTTTGGAAATGTGTTGGGTTCTAATGGTTCGGTAATACCACTGTTTAAAAGGCAAATTCAGAGCGGTGGTCCGGTTACGGTAACGCATCCCGAAATAACCCGGTATTTCATGACAATCCCTGAAGCTTGTCAGTTGGTATTGGAAGCAGGGGCGATGGGCAGAGGCGGAGAGATTTTTATCTTCGACATGGGTAACTCGATCCGTATTTCCGATCTCGCTAAAAAAATGATTCAACTATCCGGGCTTGAGCCGGATAAGGATATTGAAATTGTGTACACCGGACTGCGGGAAGGAGAGAAGCTTTATGAAGAGTTGCTGGGTAACAAAGAGAACTCAATATCCACACATCATCCTAAAATCATGAAGGCTAAAGTTTCGGAATATGCCTATCATGAAGCCAATAATTACATTGAGCTGTTTTGGGATTTAGTGAACGACCGGAATGAGCTTAAGATGGTTGCGTTAATGAAAGAACTGGTTCCGGAATTCAAGAGTAACTATTCTCGTTACGAAGTATTGGATCAGTAGTCCAAGATTATCTTCTCCTGTTTAAGCTTTTACGTTTGGAGCGATAGAGCTTATTATTGGAACTCCAGAATATTCCATCCGGAATGTAATACTCAAGCTTAAGATTCATCAGAAAATATTGATCGTTCGTATCCGGGTTTCCTCGGACAGTTCCGGCAGCAACGGTAGGCTCACCTCTTTCCGGACGTCTGTCTGCTAAAGCCGCAGCGATAGGATCAGCAAACGAAGCAGGATCTTTATGAACTGTGCTTACATCATCTAAATAATCAGTGAATGTTATCCGATAACCAGCTTCTGCAGTAATGTTGAAGAAAGGACTGACCATTACGCGTACCCCTAATCCGGCAGGAATCACGGGCTGGAAGCGACTGTAATGAACACCTTCCGTTTCTAATTTTTGAAGTGCATATTTTTTGCCTTCGTATTCCGCTTTAGGGTTAGAGAATAATAAGCCAATACCTGCAAAAGCGTATAAATTCATTACCGGACGTTGGTAAAAACGCTGTCCATGTGGCAGCAGGTTAATAGCGCCAGAAGCAGATAACTCTATGTTATTTGCTACAAAAGATAGGTTACGATTTCGTTTGCTTAAGTCTGTTGCATCAGCATCACTACCCGAGAGTTGAAACCAGGTAAGATCAGCTCGCAAAGAAACTCTGTTCGTAATGTAGTACTGCAATCCAACCGTCAAATTTGGTCTTGGATCAATCGATCTTTTTTGTTCTTTTAGCTCACCATAGTAAGAAGATACGCCCGTACCGACTGTTCCAATGAACGTGCGCTCTCTTCGGATAGCATAAAAGCTTTGGCCAAAGCTAAGCTCAGTGATCAAAATCAGGAAGAGGACTGCAAGGGGTAAAAACCTCATATGGGGACGCGTATAAGCAGACAATTTAAGAAATATTAACCTGATTAAAAACCTCGGTTTCTTAGGCTAAAACCTCTTTTACTCGTTGGGCTGCATCCTTCAAAACAATAGCAGAAAACACCTTTAGCCCTGATTGTTCGATGATTTTAGCTCCTTCTTCAGCATTTGTGCCTTGAAGGCGAACAATAATCGGAACCCGGATATCCCCAATCTTTTTGTAGGCCTCCACAACACCATTGGCCACCCGGTCGCACCGAACGATACCGCCAAAAATATTGATCAGGATAGCCTTCACATTCGGATCCTTGAGGATGATTCTAAAGCCAGCTTCTACAGTTTCAGCGTTCGCGCCACCCCCTACATCCAGGAAGTTAGCGGGTTCGCCACCGGAGAGCTTAATAATATCCATGGTTGCCATCGCAAGGCCAGCACCGTTCACCATACAGCCTACGTTTCCGTCAAGCTTAACATAGTTTAGTCCGGCCTTTCCAGCCTCAACTTCCAATGGGTCTTCTTCCGTTATATCGCGCAATTCCGCGAGATCTTTGTGACGGTATAAAGCGTTATCGTCAATGTTAACTTTAGAGTCAACTGCGAGGATTTTATTATCGGATGTTTTGAGCAACGGATTGATCTCAAACATAGAGGCATCAAGTCCTACGTATGCGTTATAAAGCGAGTGGATGAATTTAACACCTTCTTTAAAAGCATTGCCTTCCCAACCCAATGCGAAAGCAATTTTTCTGGCTTGAAAGGCCTGTAGGCCAACCAATGGATCGATCCATTCTTTAATGATCTTTTCAGGATGATTTTCAGCAACTTCTTCAATGTTCATACCCCCTTCGGTGGAGGCCATGATTACCGAAGAACCGGTTGAGCGATCAAGCAGAATGCTCATATAATATTCTTTTGGTTCGGATTCGCCCGGATAGTAAACATCCTCAGCAATCAGAACTTTATTAACTTTTTTTCCGTCAGGACCAGTCTGAATTGTTACCAGTGTTCCACCCAAAATCCCTTTAACTTTTTCAGGAACTTCCGCGAGGCTTTTCGCCAAAACCACACCTCTTGAACCTGTTTCCTTAACAGTTCCTTTTCCGCGCCCTCCGGCATGAATCTGAGATTTTACCACGAACCACTTAGTGCCAGTTTCAGCCTGAAGCTCTTTAGCAGCATTGATTGCGCTGTCGAGCGTATCCGCAACAATACCGCGCTGGATCGCTACACCATATTTTCTAAGGATTTCTTTGCCTTGGTATTCGTGTATGTTCATGGAGGTTGTATTTTGTTGTGAAACTACCTTATTTAAACCTTTATTTCAAGTATAATAGCCCAATAATAGCGTGAATGATGCAATGGTAAAAGCTTCCGGAATCCGTAAATCCTATGGTTCACTTAACGTGCTGAAAGGCATAGAGATGGAGGTTAAAAAAGGTGAAGTTATTTCCATCGTAGGAGCTTCGGGAGCAGGGAAAAGCACCTTGCTTCATATTCTCGGAACGCTGGATACTCCGGATACGGGAAGCTTATCGATAGGCGGAGAGAGTATTTCAGGTAAATCTTCTAAATCACTGGCCGCATTTCGGAATCACTCTATTGGGTTCGTATTTCAGTTCCATAACCTATTACCGGAATTTACGGCACTGGAAAATGTAATGATACCTGGATTGATTGCACGGAAAAACGAAGCCGTTCTAAAACAAAAAGCAAAAGACGTAATGGATTTGCTTGGGATAAGCCACCGGCTCGACCATAAGCCTTCCGAACTTTCAGGAGGAGAGCAGCAGCGCACAGCCGTTGCCCGGGCATTGATTAATGATCCTGCATTGATTCTGGCAGATGAACCGAGTGGAAACCTTGATTCAAAAAATGCTCAGGAACTCCATCAGCTTTTCTTTGATCTGCGTAAGAAATTAAACCAGACGTTTATCATTGTTACTCACAACCAGCAATTTGCCGATATGGCTGACCGCAAGCTGGAGATCAAAGATGGAATGGTGGTTTAATCTTAGAACTAAAGCCTGTTTTTTTTGGTGTAACGCTCCTGCGCCTTCACACCAGACTTGGTACTTTTAACAGTGTGTGAATACGCTGGACATTGGTACGCTTCAAATGTGCAGGATGACATTACTACAGTGATGATTAAGCCGGCCACTAAGACAATCTTTTTCATGTTGGTTTGTGTCAGGGGTTAATTGACAGGTCAAAGGTAGGCTGACGTATGGGCCCACATCTGGCGCAATGCACGCTGATCGGTTGAATGTAAGGCGGTGAGCAAAAAACTAATTTTTAAGTTTGCCGCTTAATTTTTAGTCAATTATTCCTTCAAAACTTACCTGAGTAAAAGTGTACTTCGGGTACTGTACACGGGTTAATGTTTAAAAGAAACGTTTTACCATGGTTAATTTATAGTTACTGATTATCAGCCACTTATGTACTGCCGCGCAAAAATCAGCAAGATCATTGAAAGGGCTATTTCTTACGGTAACAATGAAATAATGCTACTGCTTCTCATTCGGAGACTTATGTCAAAAAATTGAGATTTTGGTGGTAATCGGTGCGGTTAATGCACCAGGATTTCTTCGGTAACATCTTCAACTTCTGCCAGCCCGCGGTCATTGATGGCGGTAAGTCGAACTCTTCTAATCTCGTTAATGAGGATAGGATCATACTTGGCTGTCACCCGGATGTAGTTCTCGGTGAAGCCATGCATCATGTCGTTCTCCACATCATTTTCGAAAAGCACGGAATACTCTTTGCCAAGATGTTCTTCATAAAACTTCCTGCGTTTCTTATCGGAAAGAATATGAAGCATTTTTGAACGCTCAGCGCGATCTTTTGAGCTAACAGGATTCTCTAACGTAGCCGCAAGTGTATTGTCGCGCTCAGAATAGGTGAACACATGCAGGTAGGAAATATTCAGCTCGTTCAGGAATTGATACGTTTCGAGGAAATCTTCTTGAGTTTCTCCAGGAAAGCCGACAATTACATCCACACCGATACACGCATGCGGCATTTCTGATTTGATCTTATCCACGCGACTGGTATACAGCTCGCGCTGGTAGCGTCTGCGCATAAGCTTCAAAATCTTGTTCGAACCTGATTGCAACGGAATATGAAAATGCGGAACAAATCTTTTTGAGCTGCTCACAAATTCAATGATGTCATCGGAAAGGAGATTAGGTTCAATCGATGAAATCCTGAACCGGTCAATATTATCTATATTATCCAGAGCCTTTACCAAATCAACAAACCGTTCAACACGTTGGCCGTTTTGAATTCCAAAGTCGCCTGTGTTAACGCCTGTTAAAACAACTTCTCTAACTTCTGTGTTGGCAATTTCTGTTGCAGTTTTGATAATGTTTGAAATACTGTCACTACGACTAGAACCGCGCGCTAATGGAATGGTACAGAATGAACATGAATAGTCGCAGCCATCCTGAACTTTCAGGAAAGTCCGGGTACGATCGTGAAGTGAGTAGGAGGTGTTGAACGTATTCGCGGTTTCAACTTCTGAAGCGTGAACTTCGGGTTGAGGCTTTCTTACGAAGCCATCGAGCAGTTCCACCAGTCGGAATTTTTCAGCAGCGCCCAGTACAGCATCAACTCCAGGTATTTCAGAAATCTCTTTGGGCTTTAACTGTGCGTAACATCCGATAATAGCAACGTACGCATCCGGTGAAATAGCGCGTGCCTCGCGAACGATCTTGTGACATTTTTTATCTGCATTTTCAGTTACTGAACACGTATTGATAATGAAGATATCTGGAGTGTCCGTAAAATCAGCTTTTACATAGCCTTTCTGCTCGAACATCCGCGAAATCGTGGAGGTCTCTGAGTAGTTAAGCTTGCAACCAAGCGTGTAAAAAGCGACTTTTTTCATACCGAACCACAAAGGTAATAATTGATCAGGATTTATGCATTTTCAACCTGCCGTACTTCGACTTCGCTCAGGATGACGGCAGGTCTTCAGCGCAATGCCACGCAGGCGTATATTTTATTCTGATTATAAACCGAATCCATTTCTCCGATTTTGATTACTGATTTGTAGCCTGATTGCAACAATAATTCTTTCATCTTATTAAAGGTAACAGGATAGGGAACCCAGGTATTTGATTGATCAGTATCATATTCGACAACGATTATCCTACAGGTTGGCTTCAGCTGATTGGTAAGTGCTTTGATAAATTCTAGTTGATCTTTAACGTAGTGCAGTGAATTTGCCATGAGAATTCCATCCAGCGAATCGGGTAACGATGCTTTTGTGAAATCGCTTTGTAAGGATTGAATTTTTACCTGGTTGTTTGGCGATACAATCTTGTGATTCTCTTTATCGATTGCCAGTATTGTGCTACTGTTCCCTAGAACTTTAGCTAACGCTTTTGTAAATGTTCCGCTGCCACTTCCGAGATCAACCCATGTTGAATTTGCGGATTCAGTTGGAATGCCTTTTTGAATTAATTGGATAGCGTCACTTTCTTTCATTCAACACCAACAACCAACCTGCGATGGTAGTTCACCTGGCCCAAATGATAGCCAAGATGTGATGTTAAGTGGATAAAGAAGTGCATGCTGGTCATCGAATAATCATAAACTTTTACAGGATATTCCTTTAACAGGAGCGAAGGCTTGAAAGATTCCAAGGTTTCCTTAACTATAGTTCTACTGACTTCTATATCCTTTAAAAGGTCAGTTCGCGGAATATTTTTAGCAGCAAATTCATTATCGCGGTTACGGATATAACCTGTTTTCCCGAGTACAGCTCCAAAAAAGTGTTGCAAGTTCCCGCAAAGGTGCAGACTCAGATTGCCAGCCGAATTTTTAATACCAGGCTTTACAACCCAAATAGTTTCCTCATCTGGATATAGTGCAAGCTCTTCAGCAAGCTTCGCCAGATCGCGATCGATCAGCTTTGCAACTGACTCAATAAAATCTCTTTCCATTAAACTGATTGTAAATATTGTTCAACGCCTTTAATTTTCTCATCCAGCTTTTTCGTGGTTGCATCGAATTCATTTTTAGATGCGAGTTTCATTTGGACGCTAATGTAGAACTTAATCTTGGGTTCAGTGCCTGAAGGGCGTACAGAAACTTTAGTTCCATCTTCCAGAATAAATTGAATCACGTCTGATTTTGGAAAATCCAAGGCAGTAGATTTTCCGGATTTCAAATCTTTGTCAGTTAGTGATTGATAATCAAGCAGGCGAGCCACCGCTATATGGTTGATCTTCGCAGGCGGATTTTTCCTGAATTTCTCCATCATCGCTTTGATCTCTTGCTCACCTTGCTGACCTTTTTTTGTTACGTTAATAAGCGCCTCTTTGTAATAGGCATGCTCAACATACATTTCAATGAGCCACTCGTAAAGTGATTTGTTCTCATCTGCTGCACTGGCGGCCATCGCTGCAAAGAACGCGCAAGCTGAAACTGCATCTTTATCACGGACAAAATCACCGGCCATATATCCGTAGCTTTCTTCACCGGCAGCAACGAATTTCTTCTTGCCTTCTAGTTTGCCCATGAGCTCAGCGATGTATTTAAAACCAGTAAGAGTGTTGTAACACTCAATTCCATAAGTCTTCGCCATCAGGTCAACTAGTTCAGAAGTAACAATGGTTTTGGCGATGTAGGTATTTGACTTTTCCTTGAGATTTTTCATGATAAACCACATCATGAGACTGAAGGCCTGATTTCCGTTAAGTAAAATATATTCTCCTTGAGCATTTCGCACACCAATACCCACGCGATCTGTATCCGGATCAGTAGCCATTACCAAAGTAGCACCAATGTCTTTGCCTTTTTTGATTACGAGTTCCATAGCGGAGCGTTCTTCCGGATTGGGAGATGCTACAGTTGGGAAGTTGCCATCGGGTTTCTTTTGCTCTTCTACAACCTGAATATTTGTAAACCCAATCTGCTTTAAGCATTCTGGAACCATCGTAATTCCTGCTCCGTGAATGTTGGTGTAGACTAACGGAATGTTGCTATGCTTTTTGATCTTATCCTGATTCGGGATGATCTTTTTTACTTCCTTATAATAGGCTTCTTCAACTTCGGGGCCGATTGTATGAATCTTAGATTCATCAGCCTTAAACTTCACCTGTTCGAAAGAGGTAATCGCGTTTACTTCTTTAATGATGTTTTTATCGTGCGGAGGCACTACCTGTGCGCCATCGTTCCAATATGCTTTGTAACCGTTGTATTCTTTTGGATTGTGGGAAGCGGTAATCACAATTCCTGAATCGCACTTTAAATACCGGATTGCAAAAGAAAGAAGGGGAGTCGGACGAAGTTCTGCAAACTTGTAAACTTCAATTCCGTTTGCTGAAAAAACGTCTGCTACAATTTGTGTAAAGTAGGGACTATTGTTCCGGCTGTCGTGGGCAAGTGCAACTTTTATGGTTTTATTCGGATATGTTTTTAAGAGATAATTGCTCAATCCCTGGGTAGCCACACCAACTGTATACTTATTCATGGTGTTAGAGCCCACACCCATAATTCCGCGAAGGCCGCCTGTACCGAACTCCAGGTCTTTGTAGAAATTGTCTACAAGCTCTTTGGTATCAGCATTATCGAGAAGTGCTTTAACTTTTTGTTTGGTATCGCTGTCAATTACAGGACTATCAAGCCATTGCTGGGCTTTGTCCTTTACCTGTTTAAGAAGATCGCTCATAAGAAGTATTGAGCGACAAATTTAGAAATATTATCCAGCGAAAATCAAACGAGCTTTTTGAAGGTGATTATTCAGTATACCGTTCGAATGTTTCGATAACCGAAATGGCTTTATTGTTGTCAAATTGTTTTAGGGTAATCCCATATTCCTCTGGGGTAGTCCGGATCGATAGTTGAAGTGTATTTTCGGTAACAGAAAGAACGCTAAATGTTTAGCCCGGTTCATTGCCGGATGGACTACTCAGGTACAGTTGATTTTGATCGATGCTCCAATTTCCAAGGATGTAGCACTTCCCGTAGGTAAAATCATCGTGGAGATGTAAATAATTGCTAACGGTAAAACCAGGGCTGAGCTTACTTATATCCTTACCGTTGTACGTTACACTTTTATAGATCCAGAAGCCGTAGATGTTTTCCTGATTAATGCTTTTTGTGCCATCGTCATCAGAACATGACAGACTGATGGCAATTATAAGTACTAAGGGTAGCAGCTTTTGCATAACACAATAATTTAGATACCTAAATACGAAGTTACTCATAAATTTCCTCTTAACGCTTGCTCACGCTCAATCGATTCAAACAACGCCTTGAAATTCCCTTTACCGAATGACTTTGCCCCATTGCGCTCAATGATCTCAAAAAAGACCGTTGGTCTATCCTGAATTGGTTTTGTGAAAATTTGTAATAAATATCCTTCTTCATCGCGATCAATTAGGATGTTCAACTTACGCAGTTCTTCCAGACTTTCATTGATAGTCCCGACACGATCCATCACATCTTCATAATACACATCCGGAACCTTTAAAAACTCAACGCCTCTTCTGCGAAGTTCGCTCACGGTATGAATAATGTCATCTGTTGCAATCGCGATGTGCTGTACACCAGGTGTGTGATAAAAATCCAAATACTCTTCGATCTGTGATTTCTTTTTGCCATCGGCTGGTTCATTGATCGGGAATTTAATATAACCGTTTCCGTTGGAAACTACTTTAGACATCAACGCGCTGTATTCGGTGGAGATATCTTCATCATCAAACGTAACAAGAAGCTTAAAGCCCATTACATCTTCATAGAATTTTACCCACTGGTTCATTTTGCCAAGCTCGACATTGCCAACACAATGATCAATATGCTTTAATCCAATCGGCTCGATTTTCATTCCGCTTTTTACAGCTAGATATCCCGGAAGGAATGCTCCTTTATAATTCGTACGCTCCACGAACGTGTGAATCGTTTCACCATAGGTTTTAATAGAGGCTACAACAACTTCTCCGAACTCATCTTTCAATGTTTGTGGCTTTGAAGCTTCCGCTGCACCGCGTGTGGTGGTTTCGTAAAATGATTTGGCGGCATCATCAACCCATAATGCGAGTACTTTAACGCCATCGCCATGTTTCTTTACATGTTCGCTAATTTCAGAGTCTTGTAACAATGAAGTTGTAAGCACTACCCTGATCTTATTTTGCTGTAACACATAAGAGGCCCGGTCACGAACACCGGTTTCAGGACCTGCGTAAGCTACAAGCTCAAACCCAAAAGCATACTGATAAAATACAGCAGCCTGCTTGGCGTTGCCCACGTAAAATTCGATATAGTCGGTTCCCTTTAACGGTAAGAAATCTTCAGCCATAATCTTCTTATTTGAACTGTAAATTTAACGCTTGCAATCGAATGAATAAAGGCAAATAATTGGTTTGTTTTGCGCGTGTCCTTTTCTAATTCGAGGTTTTCTTCAATCTTTGTGAAAAATAGAATTCATGGACATTAAGGCATTGGATAAGGCGTTGCAGGAAATTGTTACTCAGAAAGCAGAATTGAGCAAGCTGGATTACAGCAATCCAAAATATGATGATCTGGAAGAAAAGCTTCACGACCAGGAAGATGATTTCCAGGACGAATATGGTGCTTACCTGGAAGAAGCCATTCAAAAAGTTCATGATCAGTATTGTCCTGATAGCGATGTTCTATTACCGATTGCTTACTTAGGAGAAGGTGCACCGGTTGAAGTGGAAAAACTTCCGGGAAAAGATACCCGCTTGGTTTTAGCTACGAATCCAATCAGACTTATCCTTAAAGTTAAGGATAAGCATGAAACGGTCTGGACCGCTCAATAATAGCTCACTAAAATCCTAGTTTCTTTCTTACCCGCTTAAGCGTTTCGTGCGCGATTGCACGAGCTTTGGCTTCACCTTGCCTTAACTTCTTATCAAGTTCTTCCGGATTGGAGAAGTAGAAGTTAAACGCTTCCCGCTCTTTGCTAAATTTTTTAAGAATCAATTCATAAAGTTCTTGCTTGGCGTGACCATAGCCAAAATTTCCGGCTAAATATTTTTTTCTGAGTGCTTCTGTCTCTTCAGCTGTTGCAATCAGACTATAGATTGCAAAGGTGTTGTCTGTATCAGGATTTTTTGGAGATTCCAGTGGAGTGCTATCGGAAACAATCGTTTTGATTTGCTTCAGCAAATCTTTTTCAGGAAGAAAGATGTCTACAATGTTGCCGTATGACTTACTCATCTTCTGACCGTCCGTTCCAGGGATTGTCATGACTTCTTCAGCAATCTGTGCTTCCGGAAGCACAAACGTATCTCCGTATTGATTATTAAAACCCGAAGCAATGTCACGCGCTATCTCTACATGCTGACGCTGATCTTTTCCTACCGGAACAATTTCGGCATCATACAAAATTATATCCGCAGCCATCAACACCGGATAGGTGAACAACCCGGCATTCACGTCAGCTAGTCTGTTAGATTTATCTTTAAATGAATGCGCATTGGCAAGCATTGGAAAAGGAGTGAAGCAGTTTAAATACCAGGTCAGTTCACATACTTCCGGAATTTGAGATTGGCGATAGAGATAATTTTTCTCTATATCAAAACCGAATGCAAGCCATGCGGCTGCAACAGCCCTTACATTTTGAATTCTTGTCTCTGCATCTTTTATGGTTGTCAACGAATGCAAGTCGGCAATGAAAAAGAACGAATCGTTGCCTGATTTTTTTGAAAGGTTGATGGCTGGAATAATCGCCCCCAGTAAATTCCCGAGATGTGGCCTTCCGCTGCTTTGTATTCCGGTTAGTATCCGTGTCATAGATGGCAAATATAATCGGGAATTGCCGGATTGATAAGACGAGTGGACGCTAAAGATTGATTTAATACGTTATTTTGCGAACAGATTTAACGATTGTATGAGAAAGGCGGGATTGATCATTTATTTTTTTATTTCGATAAGCTCTTTTGCACAAGTATCAAGGCCAATTCAGTTTAAAGAGGAATCATTTGACTTTGGGAAAGTGGTTGAAAAAAGCGGACCGGTTACCCATGTTTTTGAATTTACGAATACCTATAACAAGCCGGTTAAAATTTTACTGGTAAAACCTTCTTGTAATTGTACTGCGCCTGATTGGTCGAAAGAAGAAATACTTCCCGGTAAATCCGGATTTGTAAAAGCAGAGTTCAATCCTAAAGGTCGTCCAGGATTTTTTACAAAAACCCTCACTGTAACAACGAATGCAGACTCTAATCCATTTATTCTTCAGATCAAGGGCTCAGTTGTTTCAGATGCTCAGAAGATCGTTTCGGAATTTGATGGAGCTAGAGGAAATTGGCGTGTAAAATCAACTTCTTTAAATCTTGGAAAAGTTTATATAAAAAATGAATATGTAGTTCGTGAATTCCAGATTCTGAATGGCGGCAAGAAAGCGATTACCTATTCAGGTAATTATGATGGTCCGACCTATATCCGGGTAAACGTTGATCCTAAAATTTTGCAGCCAGGAGAAATCGGCATTATCCGGATTGGGTATAATGGTAAGTTGAGAAATGCATATGGGTTTCAATCGGATAATGTTATGATTAGGACAGACGATGAGAATGAGCCCACTAAGTCATTTGACGTATTGGCTACACTAGAAGATTATTTTCCAGATCTTACTCCTCAAGAGGCAGCTAAATCGCCCAGATTACTTTTAAGTCAAACAACGTTGGATTTTGGAAGAATCAAACAAGACCAGCCTACTACACGTGAAGCTACAGTAACCAATTTAGGTCAATCAGTTCTTGAACTTCGTTCTGTTCAAGGCAATTGCAAGTGTATTGTTACTGAAGTTGATAAACAGTCATTGAAAACCGGACAGAGTGCAACAATTCGTATATCGTATAATCCGCAAGACAGAAAAGGCACTCAACAAAAAGAAGTTGTAATCTACTCGAACGATCCGAAAGATCCGGTACAACGAATTGTCTTCAAAGCATACACGGAAGACTGATTACACTTTCTTTAATCTGCTTTTCAGTTTCGGTCCAAGCCAAAGCCAGAACCCGGCCAGTACAACAATGGGCATAAAAACCCAACGCACTGCTACGACAGCTTCCGGGATTTCCGCTACTGGCCCATAGATGTAGCCAATAATCGGAATGCTTAAGATAAGGTGGATCCAGCGGATCAGCTTGCGTTCAGTTGATGCCTTCATATTTTGGTAGACGAAGGCTCTGTTAAAATATTTTACTTGATGTCTGCCAGCTTAAATACTGGCGTTTCAATTGTATTGCTCTTATGCAATGCCCGATCCTGAATCGTTACTCTGAGCTTTAGAAAATTATTACCAAAAACTGCCAAAAATGAAGTGCTGATCATGCTGTACATGATTTGGCCCTCCCAGGGAGAATGGATTTTTATTTTAAAAGTCCCAGCCGTAAATATTCCGGCTGGGTTATCTAAAATTAAGGGGATGCGACCATTAAAATCGTAACATTCATTTCCGAACCAGTCATATTTAGTAAAAACTTCACCATCTATGCTTTGATAAAATTCTACAAAGATGTTATAGTAATTTTCATTTGGTTGATAAAAAAGAACTTCTTGATCTAGCAAGATAAATTCCTGACCTTCCAGTGTTAAGGTATCCTGAATGCTGAAGCTTTCATCAACCGCTAGAGCAGCTTTAGGGACTATTGCGAAATAAGGCACTCGATAGTTGTTGCAATTGCTCGGATTGTATTCTGGAAGATAATCGTAGCTATCCTTTTCCCGGGTTTTGCGAGTAACCAGTAAGCCGGCATCATGTACGGGCATTAATAATGTGAAATAATAAGGATGATCATCAATTTGAATTCCTTCAGCAATGAATTTTGATGTATCGCCCGCACCATCTTCCTGGAAATAGAATATATCATTGTAGGGTGGTAAGAAATCATTCTGATCGACCCAACTTAACCCAAGATCACTATCACCATCTTTATAGGAGAATGTAAGCCTTAACGAATCGAGATCTGCAGCATCGCCTACTTCGATAAATTTTATTTTTTCAAATTTGATAGAAGGTTTAGCGGGGTAGCCGGGATTTTCCGGTTCATCGCAGGATGGAAGCAAGGATAATACGGTAATACTCAGTAAGAATATTCTTTTCATAGCCAACTAAATAAGGATGTATACCAAAATCCTTATCTAAACAAATGCTTGAATTCCGGTGATCTCTTTTCCTAAAATCAATAAGTGAATATCATGCGTACCTTCATACGTAACGACTGATTCAAGGTTAGCCATGTGCCGCATGATTGGGTATTCTCCCGTAATGCCCATGCCGCCATGAATTTGTCTCGCTTCACGCGCGATCTCTAATGCAACAGCAACGTTGTTTCGCTTTGCTAATGAGATTTGTGGTGTTGTTGCTTTGCCTTCATTCATTAATGTACCTAAGCGCCAGTTTAACAATTGTGCCTTGGTAATTTCGGTCAGCATTTCAGCAAGCTTCTTTTGAATCAGTTGAAATGATCCGATTGGTTTACCGAATTGAATTCGTTCAATCGCATAACGTTTTGCGGAATCATAGCAATCCATTGCTGCACCAATCGCACCCCAGGCAATTCCATAGCGTGCAGAATCGAGACACATCATGGGGGCACCGAGTCCGCTTTTATTTGGTAGTAAATTTTCTTTTGGAACCTTAACGTTATCAAACACAAGCTCGCCCGTAGTGCTTGCACGTAATGACCATTTGCCATGCGTTTCCGGAGTAGTAAAACCTTCCATACCGCGTTCAACAATTAATCCATGAATGCGACCTTCTTCATTTTTTGCCCACACTACTGCTACATCGGCTTTGGGTGAATTTGATATCCACATCTTGGCACCGTTTAATAAATAATGATCGCCTTTATCTTTAAAGTTTGTCACCATGCCGGAAGGATTGGAGCCATGATCAGGTTCCGTTAATCCAAAGCAGCCTAACCATTCGCCCGAGGCGAGCTTAGGTAAATATTTTTTGCGCTGCTGTTCATTACCGAACTTATAGATCGGATACATTACAAGTGAACCCTGAACAGAGGCGGTTGATCGCATACCGGAATCGCCACGCTCAATTTCCTGCATGATAATGCCATACGAGATATAATCTAATCCGCCACAACCATACTCAACGGGAAGTGTTGGCCCGAATGCACCTACTTCTCCGAATTTTCTTACGATCTCATACGGAAAATGTGCACGTTGCGCCCAATCTTCGATATAAGGACTGATCTCACGTTTCACGAAATCACGCACAGAACTGCGAACGAGCTTATGTTCTTCGGTAAGAAGGCCATCGATGGCGTAAAAATCCGGACTTTCGTATAAATCCTGCTTTAATGATTTTTTAGCCTTTACTTCTGCGTTTGCGGTATGGGAAGACATAAGATTTTTATTTACTTGCGGGGCAAATTTAGTGAACTAAACCGATTGAAATGTGTCGTAAGGCAATTATTGTTAAGTAACTATGGATAAGCCAACCGGTCAAACAGATTTACAGGAGCAGCTTAAAAAGCTACAGGAAAAATATGCGGTAATGGGGCAGGACCTTTCGTCCTACCTCGATGGATTATTGTACTCCGATTATTTAACCTATTGGGATTATATTCATTTGGATACATTGCTTAGTCTGCAAAATCCAAAGACCAGCTTTCCGGATGAACGCGTTTTTATAACCTATCATCAGATTACCGAGTTGTATTTCAATCTCATTCTTTGGGAGCTGAAACAAATAATTGAAAAAGCTGATCCTTCAGAGAAATTTTTTATAGATCGTCTTGATCGAATCATTCGTTATTTCCGTCACCTCGAAGACTCATTCGATATCATGGTGATTGGAATGGAAAAAGAACAATTTCTCAAATTCCGAATGGCGCTATTGCCGGCCAGCGGATTTCAATCTGCTCAATACAGGTTGATCGAATTGCATTCCACCGATCTTGTTAATCTTGTTACGCCAGCGGTACGCGGAACTGTTAACCAGGAATCAGTTGATGAACAATTGGAGAAACTTTATTGGCGAAGCGGAGCAACCGAGCTTTCATCAGGAAAGAAAACATTAACGCTTCAGCAATTTGAAACTAAATACCTCGCAGAGTTTAAGGAGATTGCTGTAACGCATAAAGGAAATAATCTGCGGACAGTATATCAGAAATACTTTACCGGTAACGTAGCCGTCATTAAACGCCTGCGTGAATTCGATACACTCGCCAACGTTCTTTGGCCGTTAGCACACATGCGTTCAGCAGGACATTATCTCCACAAAGATCCTGAAGATATTAAAGCTACCGGGGGTACAAACTGGCAGAAGTATTTACCGCCTCGTTATCAGAAAATCGTTTTCTTCCCCGAGCTCTGGAGCGAAGAAGAAAAGCAGCAGTGGGGTAGTGCAGCGTTTAAAAGCTAACGCTTACAACATCCTTTAAAAACCGGGAGTGGGCAATAATTCGTATTTTTATACAGTAATGCCTGGTTTGTGAAAAAGGTACTTGTTTTGGCTTTCTTCGGATTGATTGCTCAGCACACACTGTTGGGGCAAGGCTTTACGCGTCAAACCTACCACGATGCGGCTAAGAAGAACATTAAAGAAGTCTACCAGGTTAAAGACACCATCCGAAACGTTCTTCACGGTCGATACATTTCCTATTTCTTAAATGGTAACGTTGACTCCAAAGGAAATTTCTCTAACAATGAGACAAACGGAGTTTGGGAATTCTTCTACGAATCCGGTAATCTTAAAATGCGGGGCATCCTGAAGCAAAGTGCCAACTATGGAGTGTGGGAATATTTTTATGAAAGCGGTCAGAAGAGCATGGAAGGGACCATCAACGGTAAAAACCGTGAAGGAACCTGGACTATGTTTTATGAAAACGGAAAGGTCAAGGAGGCAGGCGATTATTCAAGAAATCGCAGAGATGGTACCTGGAAATCCTATTATGAAGATGGTGCTACACTTCGGGGTGAGATCATTTACTCTGATGACTTTGGCCGCTATACCGAATATGATCCGGCAGGGAAAGTTTTAAGCGAAGGTCCGAAGATGGGTACACGTCAGGTTGGTCATTGGAGATTTTATTCAGCGGAAGATGGCACGCTTCAAAGCGAAGGTGATTTCGAAAACAGCAAACGTAACGGTGAATGGATTAATTATTATCCGGGAGGAAGTGTCGCTTCAAAAGGTAAATATGAAAACGATGTTCCGACAGGCGAGTGGGAATACTATTTTGAAGATGGCAATATCAGCACATCTGGAAAATATTTAGGCGGACAACGTGAAGGCTATTGGAGTGCCTTCAATAGCACGGGAGAAAAAGAGAATGATGCAACGTATGTTAATGGAACCGGAGAATACCGGGAATATTATAAAAGCGGAAAGCTTAAAGCAAAAGGAATGATCGTGGATGATCACCGGCAAGGTCATTGGGAATATTATTTTGAAGATGGAAAGAAGGAGGGGGAAAGTGATTATGAGAATGGCAAGGGTACTTATTTTGGATACTATCCTGACGGCACACTTCAAACAAAAGGTCAGGTTGAAGATGAGAAACGAGTAGGTACCTGGGAAATTTACGAACGTGATGGAAAACTTTCAGGATACTATAAGCCTTTCTACTCTGAAAAGAATCTGGGCAATGAAGTAGCGGAGCTTGCAGAAAATGAATCAACCGTAAAACAAGTCAAAGGAAACAGGTTCGATTACTTTGATATTCGCTCCAACGAATTTAAAGGTGTAATTCTGGCAGGCAATCCTGTGCTGATGTTTGCCGGTAAATTTCCGGTGGGTGCTGAGTTTTACTCGGAAGAAAGACTTGGTCATGAATTTGAGTTTATCGGAATCCGCGATCCTTTTTTTCAGGCCGATAGCCGGGTTGCAACCGACAAACCATTCGAGCGTGGCTATGCGATTACGATTAAACAAAAATTCTATAATAAAGAACGTGTTGGTATGTGGTATTTCGGTCATGAAGTCAGGTTTACAAACCTTGGTCATTTCGTGAACATTATCACTCCACTATCGCCCGATAACAGAATCACCATAAGTGCTCCGGATCAACGGATAGAATACGGAATCTTGCTGGGATATAGAATCATGCAGCGCAACGATGGAAAAGGATTTACACTTGATATGTTTGGTTCAATAGATGCCGGTTACCGTGTGGTAGACATGCGTAAGGAATACGAGAAACACTTTGACAATATAAGTCAATCAAAATTTGTAAGCAGTGTTCATTTTGGATTAAATATTGGTCACGTTTTTTCAAACAAATAAATTTTCAGTCTTAAAAGGATAAACACCTTTCAGGCTATGCAGACAAAAGAAATTATTCTATCACCCGAAGAGGCATTCAACGAAGAGTTGTTCTATCCATCCCTTTATCAAAAGGCCGGCCTGAAATCAGGTACAGACCTTTTTATAAAACCAGTCAAGCGTTCCATTGATGCGCGTGCACGGCAGGTGATTGTTCGTGTTTTATGCGAAATACTTCCGTTGAGCGAAAAGACAAATCTGATCCGCTATACAAAGCCAGCGCAAAATGTAAGTCAATCAAAGCAAGTTATTATTGTAGGCTCAGGTCCGGCAGGATTGTTTGCTGCGTTACGATTAATTGAGCATGGCATTAAACCCATTGTGCTGGAACGCGGAAATGATGTTCAGGCACGAAGACGTGATCTGGCCGCAATCAATAAAGAGCATCACGTAAATCCGGAATCAAATTATTGTTTTGGCGAAGGAGGTGCGGGAACGTATTCTGATGGTAAACTATACACCCGCTCCAAGAAACGCGGAGATGTAACCCGTATTCTTGAAATACTGGTAGCGCATGGCGCTAAAGAAGATATTCTGTTTGATGCACATCCGCATATTGGAACAAACAAGTTGCCTAAGCTTGTGGCTGAATTACGTGAGAGCATTCGAAATGCAGGCGGAGAGGTTCTTTTCAATACAAAAGTTATTGATTTCAATATTGATAAAGATACAATTAAGGGTGTTGTAACGGATAAGGGTGAATTAATAAAAGGTGAAGCGGTTATCCTGGCAACCGGTCATTCCGCGCGTGACGTCTTTGAATTGCTTCATGCGAAAAATATCTTGATTGAGGCAAAGCCATTTGCATTGGGTGTTCGGGTGGAGCATCCGCAATTGCTGATTGATCAAATCCAATATCATTGCGAACAGGATAGGGGCGAATTTTTACCTGCTTCTTCATACGCATTAGTTCATCAGGCGGAAGTGCAAAAAATTCAACGCGGTGTTTTTTCTTTTTGCATGTGTCCTGGTGGATTCATTGTTCCCTCTGCAACAGCACCCGGTGAAGTGGTTGTGAATGGTATGAGTCCTTCCCGCAGAGACTCAAAGTTTGCAAACTCAGGTATTGTTGTTGCAGTCGATCAAAATGATTTTAAAGAATTTGCGCACCATGGTCCGCTTGCAGCTATGTATTTTCAGCGCGCACTTGAACAAAAGGCATGTAGTATAGCGGGTAATACACAAGCTGTGCCCGCACAACGCCTGATGGACTTTCTCAATAAAAAAGTTTCAACTTCATTACCGGAGACATCGTATCAACCCGGACTAACATCAGTTGAGATGCGAGACGTTCTGCCCGATTTCCTTTCGGAAGCCTTAAAGCAAGGCTTCAAAAGCTTTGGCGAAAAAATGAAAGGCTACTTAACCAACGAAGCTCAAATTGTAGGAGTAGAAAGCAGGACGTCTTCCCCGATAAGAATCCCCCGCGATAAAGAAACACTTGAACACCCTCAACTAAAAAGACTTTTCCCGTGCGGAGAAGGAGCAGGGTATGCAGGCGGCATCGTGTCCGCAGCAATGGACGGTGAACGCTGTGCCGAAGCAGCGCTCGCAAAGATTAGCAAGGCATAGTCACAAAAATCAGATTAAATTCAAGATGGATTGAGAGGTCACCCAACACGTGGTAGCATGTTAGAATAAATTCTTGTTTCTCTGCAACCTTTTTCATTTTTATCAGTCAATATATACATTTAGGAAAATTGATTGTATGAAAGGAACTTATCTTGGTGAATTCGAAGAGATTGTTCTCCTCGCCATCGCTATTCTGAATGACGATGCGTATGGTATCTCCATTAAAGACGAAATCAAAAGTCGACTGAAACGTGATCCCAGTATTGGCGCATTGCACTCTGCACTTAACCGACTAGAAGAAAAAGGTTACATCCTTTCGAAAGAAGGGGATACCACACCTGAACGCGGAGGAAGGCGAAAGCTTTATTACCACATCACCAAACCCGGAATCCGTGCGCTTGAAAAATCAAGACAACTGCGTAACAGCATGTGGGATGCCATTCCTTCTTTAACACTGAACTGGAAATCATGAACGGAAAAAATAACATTCCGCCCCAACTTGCAACCTGGCTTATTGAACGACTGGGCAATCACAAAGAAGTGAGTAATGTATTGGGTGATTTGAATGAACTCTATCAGCGCAGAATTAAGGATTCAACCGTAACGAAAGCAAAACTCCTCTATTGGCTTGACATCTTTTCGCTGTTGATACATCGTGCTGTGAAGAAAAAGAAATACCCTCAACCAAAAAATACTATGGAACTCTTCTACAACTATTTTAAAGTTGCGGGCCGCAACTTGGTACGCCAAAAAGGCCACACCGCCATTAACATAATCGGCCTTTCTGTTGGCTTTGCGTTTAGTCTGCTCATTTTTCTGTACGTAGCGCATGAAGTCAGCTACAATAACTTTCACGAGAAGAGCGACCGAATTTACTTATTGCCTATGACATGGCATTTCAATGGAACAGATATGCCAACAGGGGCAAATTGTAGCGTTGGAGGTCCGTTTATGAAACAAGTTTTTCCGGAAGTAGAAGATTATGTGCGTATTTCAATATCCTCTGTTTCTTTCTATAAGAATCAGGAAGCAGTGAAAGAAACGAATGTGTTTTATGCTGACTCTTCTTTTTTTAACGTGTTTACATTTCCATTAATTACAGGCGATGCGCGCACAGCGTTGGTGAACCCATTTTCTATTGTACTCACGCGTGTTACAGCTGAAAAATATTTCGGTCCAACATGGGAAACTCAGGACCTGGTCGGTAAAACCATGACCGGAACAAATAACAAAACGTACCTGATCACAGGTATTGCAGAAGATGTACCTACCAATTCTCACGTAAACTTTAACGCAATCATTTCATTCTCCACGCTGGCAGTATCTAAACGTCAACCGAACTGGGATAATAGTGAATTTTATACGTACCTATTATTGAACAAACATGCTGACGCTGGATCGATGATAAAGCAAATTCCTGACAAAATGGAAGCTACTTTCGGAAAGGAAACAAAAGATGTTGTAGGACTTGATCTGATTCCATTGCGTGACGTGTACCTGAATAACATAAAGTACTCTGTTCCCAACACGAGCAACATCATGTATGTTCGTATCTTTTCATTCGCTGCGATTCTTGTATTGCTCATCGCTACGGTGAATTATATTAATATGGCCACGGCTCGATCAATGGAGCGGGCATTAGAAGTTGGTGTGAGAAAAGTGATGGGCGCACAACGTGTTCAATTGTTTTATCAATTCCTTAGTGAGTCTTTTATTGTCACCTTGTTCTCTGTCGTATTGGCTATTGGTATAGCCGGGTTGGCACTTCCGTTTTTTAATAAGTTCGCAGGTAAAACATTGGCGCTCGATAATTTGATCACCCTTCAAAACATCGTTATTGTGATGGGCATGGCGCTTGTAATAAGTTTGCTTTCCGGCATTTATCCTGCACTATTTGTTTCAGGCTACATGCCGGTCAAGGTTTTGAAAGGCAAACTGAAAGATTCTGTTCAGGGAATCAGGCTTCGTAAAACATTAGTAGTAGGGCAATTTATGGTGAGTATTTTACTTATCATTTGCACACTCATGGTCTCGAGTCAAATAAGTTTCATCCGAAGTAAAAGTCTTGGGTTTGATAAAGATCAGCTTATATCGCTTTCACTTGATAGCCTGGCGCGGACCCGGCTGAGTGCCTTTAAAAATACGATGCTCACTAACACCAATGTAGAGGGAGTGGCTGCAACCTATCAGCTTCCTACAAACATTACACACCAGACAGCATTGAGTCTTCGCAACGAAACGAATGAAGAGCGTAAACTCATGACTGCCCTGAGTGTGGATGCTGATTTTCCAAAAACTATTGGGCTGAACGTTATTGCCGGAAGTGGTTTTACCGCTAATGTTGAAAAGACATCCGACACATGGGAGGTAATTCTCAATCAATCAGCAGTTGACTTTTACGGTTGGACGGCCGAAGATGCTATCGGAAAACAGATGAGAATCTGGCAGGTAGAAGGTACTGTAAAAGGGGTGGTGGAGGATTTTCATTTTTCATCCCTGCATAATCCCATCGCACCTCTGGTTATCTTTTCGGGCAAATCGGCAGTGAATTATAGCAACATGATTATAAAAGTTTCCGGAACTCCGGAAGAAATAAAATCTCAGCTTGAAGCATCCTGGAAAACAACAAATCCGGATTCACCCTTTATTCTCACGTTTCTGGACGAGCACTATGAAGCTCTCTATAAAAAGGATACACAGCTTAAAGGCATCATCAATATCTTTGCCTGTCTCGCAATATTCATTTCTATTCTTGGATTATTTGGTCTCGCCTCGTACTCCATTTTGCAGCGTACCCGCGAGTTGGGTGTGCGTAAAGTATTGGGTGCTTCTGTAGGCAATCTCATACGCCTTGTTTCTGGCAGCTTTATTCAACTCGTGCTCATTGCATTTTTGCTTGCTGTTCCCCTTAGCTGGTACCTTATGCAACAATGGTTGTCAGGCTTTGCATATCGGATATCGTTCAGTTGGTGGATTGTTATTGGTTCAGGGATTAGTACGGTTATACTGGCCCTGCTGACTGTATTATATCATGCGCTTGAAGTGGCACGCGTAAGTCCATCCGAAACATTGCGGTCGCAGTAGAGAGCCTCTGTAGATAGAAGGCATAAAAAAAGCCTTCCGTTTCGGGAAGGCTTTTTTATTAATTAAGAATTTTAATTATTTAGAAAGCCATGCTTTCCGCGTAGCAAGTTGTTCCGCAGTTGCATTATCATCAAATGTTAACACGAAACGCTTTTTACGTTCAACTTTTTTAACCGGAGCTTTTAGCTCAACAGCTTTTTCTTCACCAGCATCATTTTTTCTTAGAACTGTGAAACTTAGCGTTCCACCTTCTTTCAGCGCTTGCTGATGTTTAGTAATGAATGCTGGAAATTCAGGGCCAAGATCAGGAAGATCTTCACCGTTAAGCTTAACAAGAATATCTCCGTCTTTGAATCCAAGTGCTTTACCTTGATCGTTTACTAATGAAGCATTTGCAATCGCAATTTTCGGTTTGTCGCCAACCGGCACAACAGTTAATGCATTGTTCTCCAATCCAAGACTAACTTCCATGATGGAAAGCTCAGGTGCGAACTTAACGCCAACAAGGGCGAATATCTCTTGTAATGGTAATACTTCATTACCTCCGACATAGCGTTTCAGGAATTCGCCAATCTCCGGATAGGTAAGTGCAGTTATCTCGGCAAATAATTGTTCATCCTGGAAAGCTTTTGATTTTCCGAATTTCTTTCCAAGGTCGGCAACAAGGTTTTGCATGCCGTATTTTCCGTTGGATAATTTTCTAAGCTTAATATCAAGACTCAAACCAATCAAGGCACCTTTCTGATACACGTTGTAGTATTGATCTTTGTATTGATCCAGTGTAGACTTGCTGATTTCGGTAAACGCTACAGTATCTAAAAACTGAGAAGCCGTAACCATTTTCTGACGGAGTACATTCAGGTATTCTTCCGGAGTGATCAGGCCATATTTAACTTGTACGCTGCCGGCAAAATATTCCGTAACTCCTTCATACAACCATAAGTGCTTCGACATCTTCGGGTCGTTAAAATCGAAGGTGTGAATTTCTTCCGAGTGGATGGTTAGTGGAGTTACAATGTGGAAGAATTCGTGCGCTACAAAGTCACGCAATTGCTGATTCATTTCATCGATCGTTGCCTCTGGCATGTAATAGAAAGAGGAGTACGAATGCTCAAGCGCTCCGTAAGAAGTTACCGGCTTATCGGTGAAGTAAAATATAAAAGCATACTTATCAACCGGAAGCTTCCCTCCGAGAAATTCTTTTTGTGCCTGTAATACTTCATTTACACTTTCAGCAATTTGCTTAGCGGTAATTTTTCCGTTAGGAGAGTAGGAGCCAATCAATACTTCGGTGTTTCCAACTTTGATAACAGCTGTATCAGCTTTGCTGTACATTAATGGAGAGTCGATCAGACGGTCGTAATTTTCAGCAGTGAAGATGTCAACACGCTTATCTGCTGCTGCAGGATCTTTTTCTTTGCTGAGTTTTCCTAAAGGTTCACCCGTTTTATCGGCAATCAATCCGGTCGAGCCGTAAAATTCTTTGTTGCGAATGACGTTGAATGTAAACGGTAGGTTCTTCATTCCTTCGAAGTATCCGAAGAAACCGCTTGTATTCAGGATATAGTTTTTACCGTCTTCAATGTTTGTTCCCGCAGGCTGGAAGATAGGATCGGCTGTAAGATCAGTGTCGTATGTATCATCAACCGTGTATGAAAGCTTAACAAGTTTGGTGGCACTTTTAATTTTCCAGGCATTATCGTTGATGTGTTCAACCGGAAGCGCAGCGCCTTTTTTATCCACTGCTTTCAGATTAGTAACGAAACGGCCATAGTCAGCGATTGAATATGTTCCGGGAACTATTTTAGGAAGATAAAAGGTTATCTCTTCGCTTTTGATGGGTGGAACGGAAAGTTCAACGTTGATTTTATCATCGACAACTTTCGTTAAGTCGATTGTGTATTGATAAGATGCAGTTCCCTTTTTGGACTGTGCGAATCCAGCCAGAGAAGCAAACATTAAAAGAATTAGAACTCTAATACGCATAGTTAAAAATTTAAGCGTGCAAGATAAGGGTAATCCAATACGTAGTAGATTGTAATGTGATAAAAAACTGTAAATCAGGGAATTTCAAGGAAAATAAGCCATTTTTCGTCTCAAACACTATATTATCGGCAAGATCGGCTTGGTTATTGAAACATTAAAAGCATGAAGAAGACGTTAATTGTAGGGGCAACAGCAAATACAAGCCGGTATGCATTTCTTGCAGCGCGGATGTTGAATGATTACGGACATGAGATTGTGCCAATTGGTATCAAGAAAGAAACTGTGTTGGGAAAAGAAATCCTCAACCTTCGTGAAAAGCCGGCTCTTAATGATATCGATACAATTACATTATACATTGGTCCTCAAAATCAACCTGAGTGGTATGATTATCTATTAAGCTTGAAACCGAAGCGAATCATCTTTAATCCGGGAACGGAAAACGACACATTTGAAAAACTGGCCGAAGAACAAAAAATAGAAGTTGTTGAAGGATGCACCTTAGTTATGTTGCGGTCAAATCAATACTGAGTTTTTTTATCCCGCAGCACTTCTCACTCAGCACGGTAATAAATAATGCGTGTGCCCTGCTTACGAAGCTTTTCGAACAATTCCGGGTTTTCCCGTTCCTTACTCATGAGGGCACCTGATAAAATCAAAATCGATAATTTGGCTTCCGAAATTTCATTCGGAACTTTCTGAATGAAATTTTGTGAAGCATCGAGGTAATCGACTTTACCTGCTTTCCAGGTTGTTGCTGGAATTGTATGAAAGAAATTATCATTAACCCACAATACTCTCAACTTATCGAGTCTATCCATAGATGCAGGAAGTGTATCCATACGATTATTGTAGACATAAATTTCTTCCAGATTTTTCAACAAGCCTATCTCTTCCGGTAAACTGTAAAGTCTGTTGTTTGCCAGATACAATACTTTTAGATCCTGCAAGTTTTTAATCTCTGAACTTACCTCTTCAATTCTGTTATTGAATAAATCAATAACCTGAAGCTTGCTAAGCTTATATACCGGTGCAGGAATTTCAGTAAGCATGTCACCGTAAAATGACAGGTATTCAAGATTCTTAAGTTTCCCTAATCCTGGCTTTACTTTCTTAATTGGATTACTGTTAAAGGACAACGCTTTAAGTGATTTGTATTTGCGCGCAATTGATCTGGGCACAACGGAAACTTTATTCATGCGTAGGTCAAGACGCTGGAGGCTTGAGCTCTTCTTATAATGCTTTAACGTAATGTTGTTGCTAACTGCATTGATAATCTTCAATTCCTTATTCTTCTTAACGTTTGGAATTCTGCTGGACATTGAGCGATTAACATTCAAGGAATCAATCGAGGTAAAGTTTTTATACGTTTTTGGTAACTTATCAGGATGATGACCTGCTATTCTCAGGTAATTGATGTGATCATTTCTCTCCAGAACAAGTCGGTTTGAAGGAACATTGTTGTACAGGTATAAAGATGTGAGATGAATGAGCGTGTTAAGTTCTGCCGGGATTACATCAATTTCAGTATTCACTAACTCAAGCTCTTCCAGGTTTTTGCAAGCCAGAACTTCTTTTGGGAGCTCAATAGACTTTAAATCTGAAATCGATAGTTGCCTGATGGTATCCGGATGAACTTTTCCGGATTTCAGATCAGCGTAGCTGACAAACTCTTTCTTAGGATAATAATATTGCCCCCAACCCAGCGCTTTTTTCCGGAGCTGTTCTAATACCCTGTTGAGACTATCAAAATGCACCTTACGATCCGTAGTGGTGATATTACCGTTAGGCTGACGAATCCACATCATTCCGCTTGCCTTTTCATATTGGATTGAGTCCTTGCGATTTTTAAAAACCAGGAATTGTTGAGCGGAAACCTGGATTGAAAAAACTGTTACACAAGCGACTATAGTAAAGAGACGAATCATATTTAAATATAATGAGGTTTACAAGAATTCATGTACCTTGAAAAGGTCTAACTTCCATAATCCCTATGGCCTCAAAAAGTAACAGCATCGATACGAAAAATTTTCGGGTAAAGCCTGATTCAAAAATTAACCTGAATAAAATTGATACAAAGCCTGCTGGTCAGGAGCTTTCAAAAGATGACGCAAAAAAGCAGTTGAGTGAAAGCCGGGAAAGGCTGGCTGAAATTCAGGATATGTTTTATGCACATAACCAATATGCCGTACTGATCATTTTCCAGGCGATGGATGCGGCTGGAAAAGATGGTGCTGTTAAGCACATCATGTCGGGATTTAATCCATTGGGTGTAAAAGTTACCAGCTTTAAGGCCCCAAGCTCTGCCGAACTTGATCATAATTACTTCTGGCGCCATGAGCTTGCGCTTCCGGCAAGGGGTGAGATCGCGATTCATAACCGATCTCACTATGAGAATGTGCTGGTTACGCGCGTTCACCCCGAATACGTTTTGAATGAAAGCATTCCGGGCATTGATGATATTAAAAATGTAAACAAAGCTTTCTGGGAAGAAAGGTTTAAACAGATCAGGCGATTTGAAAAAAACCTGTCGCAAAACGGCACGGTTGTGCTCAAATTCTTCCTGCATTTGTCAAAGAAAGAACAAAAGAAACGTTTTCTGGAGCGGATAGATAACCCCGGCAAGAATTGGAAGTTCTCTCTTTCAGATATGAAGGAACGTGGCTTCTGGGACGACTATCAAAAGGCTTACGGTGAAGCTATCGCAGAGACATCTACCAAAGAATCCCCGTGGTTTATTATCCCAGCAGATGACAAGCGATATGCCAGGCTGGCGATTGCTTCCGTCATCACAGAAGAGTTTGAAAAGCTAAAACTTCACTATCCCAAAGTAAGCGAGAAGCAAAAAGCAGAGCTTCAAAAAGCCAAGTCCCAACTTATGGCTGAAGGTGATAAAAACGAGGTCAAAAACAAGCCCGAAAAGACCTTAAAAGTCACGAAAAAATAACCTTGAAATCATTTCGAGAATTATTGTAGAAAATGCCGAAAATGAGGTGAAAAACCTTATTTTTGTCGCCTTGTAAACCACCGCAAATGAGCGATAAAAAGGACAAAAAGCAGACTACATATTCAGCTAGTAATATACAGGTTTTAGAAGGGTTAGAGGCAGTGCGTAAAAGGCCTGCCATGTACATTGGCGATGTGGGCGTGAAAGGTCTTCACCACCTGATCTGGGAGGTAGTTGATAACTCGATTGATGAAGCTCTTGCAGGCTATTGTGATACCATCAAAGTAACCGTAAACGAAGATAATTCTGTAACCGTTGAAGATAACGGTCGTGGTATCCCAACGGATTATCACGAGAAGGAAAAACGTTCAGCCCTTGAGGTTGTAATGACGGTTCTGCATGCCGGTGGAAAGTTTGATAAAGACACATACAAAGTTTCGGGGGGATTGCATGGTGTAGGTGTATCGTGTGTGAATGCATTGTCCTCTGTTCTTCATACAACCGTTTATCGCGAAGGTCAAATCTTTGAGCAGGAATATCATCGTGGCATTCCGCAATATCCTGTTAGGGTAGTTGGGAAATCGGATCGCACCGGAACTACGCAACACTTCAAACCGGATGATGAAGTTTTTACAATTACAACAGAATACAATTACGAAACAGTTGCCTCACGTTTACGTGAATTATCATTCCTGAATCCAGGTATTACTATTTTCCTGACCGATGTTCGTGAGAAAGATGAGCAGGGTGAATTCCGTTCCGATAAATTCCTTTCCGTAGGTGGTTTGCGTGAGTTTGTTGAATACATTGACTCAACTCGCGAGAAGCTTATTCCGGCTCCGATCTATATTGAAAACGAGAAGAGCGAAATTCCAATCCAGGTTGCACTTAGCTATAACACATCGTACAGTGAGAACTTAGTTTCGTATGTAAATAACATAAATACACACGAAGGAGGTACGCATGTAGCGGGCTTCCGCAGAGCACTTACGCGCACACTTAAATCGTATGCTGATAAGTCGGGTGCGCTCGAGAAAGTTAAGATTGAAATTAACGGAGAAGATTTCCGTGAAGGACTAACTGCAGTTATTTCTGTAAAAGTTGCCGAGCCGCAATTTGAAGGTCAGACAAAAACCAAGCTGGGAAACTCCGAAGCGATGGGCTTGGTCGATCAGGCCGTGGGTGAAGTATTACAAAGCTATTTGGAAGAACATCCGCGCGAAGCAAAATTGATTGTTAGCAAAGTTATTCTTGCTGCGCAGGCACGTTATGCAGCCCGTAAGGCTCGCGAGATGGTGCAGCGTAAAAATGTGCTAAGCGGAACCGGACTTCCGGGAAAACTGGCCGATTGCTCAAGCACCGATCCAAGCATTTGTGAACTGTATCTTGTGGAGGGTGACTCTGCGGGTGGTTCTGCGAAGCAGGGAAGGGATAGAAATTTCCAAGCCATACTTCCGTTGCGTGGAAAAATCCTGAACGTTGAAAAAGCGCAGGAACACAGAATCTACGACAACGAAGAAATCAAGAATATGATCACTGCGCTGGGCGTAAGCTTTGGTGTAGCAGATGACAGCAAGGCGTTGAACATGATCAAGCTTCGCTATCATAAAGTAATTATCATGACCGATGCCGATGTTGACGGTAGTCACATTCGCACATTAATTTTGACCTTCTTCTTCCGCTACATGCGGGCATTGATAGAGAACGGATACGTTTACATTGCACAACCGCCATTATACCTTGTGAAGCGTGGAAAGATTGAACGGTATTGCTGGACGGAAGAAGAACGTACCGCTATTGTACAGGAACTTGCTGCTGACGGTAAAGAAGATGCGGTAGGCATTCAACGCTATAAAGGGTTGGGTGAAATGAATCCTGAACAACTTTGGACCACCACCATGGATCCAACTAAACGTACATTGAAACAGGTAAGTATTGAATCAGCTGCCGAAGCTGATCACTTATTTTCGATGTTGATGGGTGATGAAGTTGCGCCTCGCAGAGATTTTATCGAGAAGAACGCGCGCTATGCCCGCGTAGATGTTTAATTTTTTGATTCGTAGTGTATGAGCGATACTTCTGTAACCGTTGAAAAAGCCAATCAGCAGATTGCAGATAGTAATTATATCAGCCGCGATTTAAGTTGGCTGCAATTTAATTACCGGGTGCTGGATCAATCCAAGCATGCAGACCGAAGCATTTTCGACCGGCTTAAGTTTTTATCGATCACATCCTCTAACCTGGATGAGTTTTGTACGATTCGTTTAGGGAGTTTATACAACTACCTCGACTACGGCAAAGAACGTTTTGATTATAACGGCTTGCGCGAGGAACCTTTCCGGAAATTACTTCTCGAAGAAATCCGGAAATTTGTCAACGATCAGAACGAACACTATTTAAATAATCTTCGTCCGTATTTTGAAGAGAATGGTTTTTCGATAACCTCTTTTAAAGATCTTTCAGTAGACAGTACGCAGCGCGCGAATGAGTATTTCATCCGAACGATTTTCCCGATGCTCACACCAATGGTGTTTGATAACTACCACACGTTTCCAACCTTAATGAATAATAGGTTGTTGTTAGGTGTGGTAACAAAAAACCCAACCGATCCGAATAACAACTTAAAAGTATCGTTCATACAAATCCCACAAAACCTGCCGCGTTTCTTTGAGCTGCATGAAGGCGATTTGATCCGTTTTGTTACGATAGAAGATATTATCAAGAACAACGTTCATCAGCTTTTTAGAAATGTTGAGATAGAAAGCGTAAACCTATTCCGCATTAACCGTAACGGTGATTTTGCATTGGAGGAAAGCGATGATATTGAAACTAATTTCCTGGAAGAGCTTAAACGTAAGCTGAAAACTAGGCGCACAGGTCGTGTGGTGCGATTGGAAGTAGGAGAAAACCCCGATCCTTGGATGATGCGCTTGTTGAAAATTCAATGGGATTTGGATGAGAGCAACATCTTTCACGTTCCGCAAGACAGCATCATTGACTTTACAGGTTTGATGCAGATCATCGGGCATAAAGAATTTAAGGCCAAACGTTTTTCAACTCCGCCACCGATCAAGCCATTGAATTTCCCGGAACAAGGAAATGCTGACTTGTTTGAAGTATTAAAAGAGCGTGACATTTTGTTGCATCATCCCTATAATTCCATGGAGCCAGTATTGGAGCTTCTTGAGAAAGCTGCGGATGATCCTTATGTGCTCTCTATTAAGATTACCATTTATCGGGTAGCAAAAGAATCCCGAGTAACGGCAGCGCTGTTAAAAGCTGCTGAAAATGGTAAACACGTATCCGTATTGTTTGAAGTTAAAGCTCGCTTTGATGAAGAGAACAACATGCGCGAAGCGCAACGCTTGCAACGCGCGGGATGTTTTGTGATCTACGGTGTAAACAGTTTGAAGACGCACACGAAACTCATGTTAATAGTCCGTAAGGATGAAGATGATAAAGTGTATCGTTACGTTCACCTTTCAAGCGGAAATTATAATGAGTCAACATCACGCTTGTATGTAGATATTGGATTGTTAACTACCCGTGAAGTTTATGGTAATGACGTATCGGAGTTCTTTAATGTAATAACCGGTCACTCACAGCCTTCAGCGTATCGTAACTTGATCACGTCTCCGCGCGACATGCGTATTCAGTTGTGTAACCTGGTTCGCAAGGAAGCAGACAATGCTAGGAATGGAATTCCTTCTGGCATTGTGATCAAACTAAACTCCATGCAGGATAAAGAGTTTATTGATGAGCTCTATGCAGCATCGCAAGCAGGAGTTAAGGTTAAGCTGATCATTCGTGGTATGTGTTGTATTCGTCCGGGCAGGATAGGACTGAGTGAAAATATTGAAGTGATTTCTGTCGTTGGAGAATTCCTGGAACATTCCCGGATTTATTATTTCCATAACGCAGGTAATCCTAAAATTTATATCGGCAGTGCCGATGCGATGGTTCGTAGCTTCGATAGACGTATAGAATCATTGTTCCAGCTTGAAGAAGATGTTTTAAAGAAGCAGGCTATGAACAACCTTCGGTTTAACCTGAAGGACAATGTGAATTCTTATAAAATGAATGAGGATGGTACCTACACCTTAAAGCAGACGGATGGCGAACCGCCCTTTAACATACATAAAGAGTTTTTTAACATCAGCAAAGAAAAGGTAACGGACGTTCAGCTTTTTTAGATACAAATTATTAAATTGATTCATCTAAACCCTTTCTTTATGTCAGCTAATATTGTTGTAACCGTTATTTCGATTGTTGTGAGCACGATAGCCGCAGCCACAACCTCAGGAACCAATTCTCCGATCCAGAAAGAAACAGGTCATTCATTTGCTGATAAATTGAATCAAGGAGGAGGCAGCGTAGGTAGCCTAATTGGAAATGGCGCGAATGCAGTTGGAGGTCAGAATTAAAAACTAAATTATTTATTACTTCTGCGGAGCATTCACAAACTCGTGCTCAAAAGAAGAGGCTTGTTTATTAATATGCTTTTCAAACAAATGAAGTAGCATACCATCTTTCAAGCCAACTTCTGGAACAAGAATGTATTTTGCCAACGCCCACTCCATTACCCGCATGTAAATATCACTGGCGGGTATAATTACATCGGCCCGGTCTGGGTTCATTTGGAGTTTATAAATCCGGTCTTCGATAGAATGCGATTCAATCATCGCTTTAGTCTCCTGAATTTTCTTAAGGGACATTAACCGGTGCGGTTTCAGGGCAGCTAATTCAAAGATCTTACTAATGTTACCACCTGTTCCAACGGCAGTTATCTTACCGTATTCTCTCTTAACGTTTTCCTTTACCCAGCTCTCCATTTCCTGCCAGATATGAGGTTGATCCTGATGCTCGAGGATTCGCACCGAACCAATCTTAAAGGATTTCGTGCTGATTTTTTTTCCTTTCGCGAAGAGGTTAAGTTCTGTACTACCACCACCCACATCAATGTGGATATAGGTTGAATCTGTTAAATAAGAACCAATTGCTTTGTTTACTAATTCGGCTTCCAGGTCACCATCAATGATTTGGATTTCGATACCATATTCGCGCTTTACATCTTCAACAAGCTGTACACCGTTCTCCGATTCCCGCATGGCGGATGTGGCGCAAAACATATAATCATCTACTTCATACAGCTCAAGTAATAGTTTATAGGCATGCATAAGCTTTTTGAATCGGGCGATGCTTTTATCGCTGATTCTGCCGGTAGCGAATACATCATGACCTAATCGAAGGGGAAAACGAACGTATTCAAGCTTTTTAAGAAGGATTCGTTTATTGTTGTCGAGTATACTGGATACTTGAAAGCGGATGGCGTTGGAGCCGATATCAATAGCAGCAAATTTCATTACTGTAAAATTACTCTATTGTTTTTTCTTTTTACCCTTCAATTGTTTTTCTTTGCATTAACTTATCCAGAAAGACCGAGGGTTTGGGCCCACTGACGTCTTAGCATCCTATCCGAATACGTTTGCGGATGTTGTGCTAAATCCCATCTGCCACTTGGCGGAGAAGATAAGTAACCCACTTTCTCACGGGCTCTCTGGATGATGAGTTATATTATAGAGAGCGCTATGGCTAAAATCGAAGACATTTTAAAAGAACGGATTATGATCCTGGATGGTGCTATGGGCACGATGATCCAGCGCTATCCGCTTGAGGAGGCTGATTTCCGCGGTGAGCGGTTTAAGGATCATAAGCATCCATTAAAAGGTAATAATGATCTGTTGTCGCTCACGCGTCCGGATATTATAGAGACAATTCACCGGCAATACTTTGAAGCAGGGTCTGATATCGTTGAAACCAATACGTTTAGCGGAACAACCATCGCTCAGGCTGATTATCACCTGGAACATGTTGTGTATGAGCTTAATTTTGAGTCGGCTAGAATAGCTAAAAAAGTGGCGGATGAGTTTACCGCAAAAGAGCCTCATAAACCACGCTTTGTAGCGGGAGCAATCGGACCTACAAACCGCACAGCGTCACTATCACCGGATGTGAATGATCCCGGTTATCGCGCAATAACATTTGATCAGTTGGTAACTGCCTATAAACAACAAGCGAAAGGTCTTGTAGAAGGAGGAGCTGACACATTATTAATAGAGACTGTTTTCGATACACTCAATGCCAAAGCAGCTGCATTTGCCGTTCAGGAGTTGTTCGATGAAATTGGTAAACAAGTTCCGATTATGATTTCCGGAACTATAACGGATGCCAGTGGCCGAACACTTTCGGGTCAGACAACAGAAGCATTTCTAATATCATTATCCCATGTTCCATTATTAAGCATTGGATTGAATTGTGCGTTAGGCGCGAGACAGCTTCGCCCGTACTTAAAAGTGATGGACAGCGAATCTCCCTTCTTTGTCAGCGCTTATCCAAACGCTGGCTTGCCAAACGAATTTGGTCACTATGATCAGACACCGGATGAAATGGCGGCTGAGATTGAAGAATATCTTAAAGAAGGTTTGGTAAACATTGTTGGCGGATGCTGCGGATCAACTCCGGATCATATTGCCAAGATTGCTCAGGTTGCAGCGAAGTATAAACCCCGTGTTGGAGTTAACACATTAGTTTCAGCATGAGTGATATATTAAAGCTTAGCGGACTCGAAGCCGTTAATGTTACTCCCAATTCCAATTTCGTAAACATCGGTGAGCGTACCAACGTTACCGGTTCGGCTAAATTCCTGGCCCTCATTAAAGATGATAAGTTTGATGAAGCCTTGAGTGTTGCGCTTGATCAGGTTCGCGGTGGCGCACAGGTGATTGATGTGAACATGGATGAAGGAATGCTTGATTCTCAGGCTGCCATGGTCCGGTACCTAAACCTGATGGCATCCGAGCCGGAGATTTCGGCAATACCTGTGATGGTCGATTCGTCTAAGTGGGAAGTAATTGAAGCTGGTCTTAAGTGCTTGCAAGGTAAAGGTATTGTGAACTCCATCAGCATGAAGGGTGGAGTGGAGGAATTCGTTCGCCAGGCTAAGCTTGTGAAAAGGTATGGCGCTGCTACGGTTGTAATGGCGTTTGACGAACAAGGTCAGGCCGATACCTACCAGCGCAGAATTGATATTTGTAAAAGAGCATATGATATTCTGGTGAACGAAGTAAAGTTTCCACCACAGGATATCATTTTTGATCCGAATATATTTCCGGTTGCTACCGGAATTGATGAGCATAGAAACTACGCCCTTGATTTTTTCAAAGCAGCTAAATGGATTCGTGAAAATCTTCCGCATGCGCATGTGAGTGGTGGTGTTAGTAATGTATCGTTCAGCTTTCGCGGAAATCAAAAGGTTCGGGAAGCAATGCATTCGGCTTTCCTGTATCACGCCATACAAAATGGGATGGATATGGGTATTGTGAACCCGACCATGCTCGAAATTTACGATGAGATCCCGAAAGATCTGCTAGAACGCGTTGAAGATGTTTTGTTAAACAGAAGAGAAGATGCTACCGAACGCCTTCTCGATTTTGCAGAAAGCGTTAAAGGTTCAGCTAAGAAAAAGGAATTAGATGATGAGTGGCGCCAGGGAACACTCGAAGAACGCATCACACACTCCTTGGTAAAAGGTATTATTGAATTTATTGATATTGATACAGAAGAAGCTCGTCAGAAATATGATAAGCCACTACACGTTATCGAAGGTCCGTTGATGTCGGGGATGAATGTAGTAGGGGATCTGTTTGGCGCGGGTAAAATGTTTCTTCCACAAGTAGTGAAAAGCGCACGTGTAATGAAAAAATCCGTTGCATACCTCACTCCATACCTGGAAGAAGAGAAGAGAAAGAGTGGAAATGTCGGTCAGCCTGCTGCAAAAATATTATTAGCAACGGTTAAAGGTGATGTTCATGACATCGGTAAGAACATCGTTGGTGTTGTGCTTGCGTGTAACAACTATGATGTAGTTGATCTTGGTGTGATGGTTCCAACCGAAAAAATCATCGAAGCAGCCAAGCGCGAAAAAGTTGATGTGGTTGGATTAAGTGGCTTGATAACTCCTTCGTTGGATGAAATGGTGACGGTCGCCAAAGAAATGCAGCGTGAAAAAATGACGCTGCCTTTATTGATTGGAGGGGCAACAACATCCCGCATTCATACGGCTGTTAAAATAGATCCAGTATACGATGGTCCGGTAGTATATGTATTGGATGCATCACGCTCTGTTCCGGTAGCCAGTGAGCTGATCAGTAAACAAACCAATGAAAATTTTAAGATCAGAGTTAAAGAGGAGTATAAGCTTCTTCGAGCGGATCACGAAAATAGAAAGCAGAACAAAAATTATATTTCGTTAGCTGAAGCAAGAGCAAACAGAACAAAAATTGATTGGTCAACGACTCAGTATACGAAACCTCAGTTTCTGGGTAGAAAAGAATTTGTAAAATATCCATTAGAAGAGATTCGCAAGTACATCGATTGGACACCTTTCTTTCAAACCTGGATGTTGGCGGGTCGCTACCCTGGAATTTTAAAGGATGAAGTAGTAGGAGTAGAGGCAACAAAATTATTCAATGACGCGAACAAAATGCTTGATGAGATTGTGAAGAGTAAATCCCTCCAAGCGAATGGAGTAATTGCGTTTTACAATGCGGTGAATGATGGTGATGATGTAAAGCTTTTTCGTAAAGATCAGGACGAATCGTTTGCAACGTTCCACTTCCTGCGTCAGCAAAATAAGAAGGCACAAAATCTTCCGAATTTTTGTCTTGCTGATTTTGTATCTCCTGAAAAAGGAAACGATCACTTTGGAATGTTTGCTGTAACCGCAGGGATTGGATTGGAAAAAATTGTTGAAAAGCACAAAGCAAACCAGGATGATTATTCTGAGATCATGGCCAAAGCGCTGGCTGATCGTTTGGCAGAAGCTTTCGCTGAATGCTTGCACGAACGCGTACGTAAAGAATTGTGGGGTTACGCGAAAGACGAGAACCTTACAACAGAACAATTAATCACGGAAGATTACAATGGCATTCGCCCGGCACCGGGTTATCCTGCGTGTCCGGATCATACTGAGAAGAAATTGCTATTTGAATTACTGGATGCTAATAAGGTTGGTATAACATTGACTGAATCTTACGCGATGTATCCTGGAGCTGCGGTAAGTGGATTTTACTTCTCACATCCTAATTCAAAATACTTCGGACTTGGAAAGATTGAAAAAGATCAGGTGAATGATTACGCTAAACGGAAGAAAATGAGTGTGGAAGAGATTGAGAAATGGTTATCACCGAACTTGGCATACAATTAGTCAATTAGCTAATTTGAAAATTTGAAAATGCTGTTTCTGCGATACAAATTTTCAAATCTTCAAATTGTCACATTTTCAAATTAAAGTATTTTCAAATTGATTTCATGAAAGTAACGGATCATTTAAAGAACGCTAACGGTAAAACGTTATTCACCATGGAGATTCTTCCTCCTTTAAAAGGTGAGAATATAAAAACACTTTTTAGCAACATCGATCCATTGATGGAGTTCAAACCTCCTTTTATTGATGTTACCTATCACCGCGAGGAATATGTCTTTAAAAAGAAGGAAGGCGGACTACTCGAGAAAATTACAACCCGTAAACGTCCCGGAACTGTGGGCATTTGTGCGGCTATTCAAAATCATTACAAAGTTGATACTGTTCCGCATATTATCTGTGGAGGTTTTAGTCGTGAAGAGACTGAGAATGCGTTGATTGATCTTAATTTTTTAGGAGTTGATAACGTACTGGTTCTGCAAGGCGATGCTATTAAAACGGAAGCTAAGTTTCTTCCGGAATCGGATGGATTTTGTTATGCTTCTGAGTTGCTGGAACATGTGGTAAATATGAATAAAGGATTTTACCTCGATGAAGAACTGCATGAGCCATCACCGACCAACTTTTGTATTGGCGTAGCAGGCTATCCTGAAAAACATTTCAACGCGCCTAACTTAAAAACTGATCTGAAGTTTTTAAAGAGCAAAGTAGAAAAGGGCGCAGACTATATTGTTACTCAAATGTTCTTTGATAATAAAAAGTATTTTGAGTTTGTGGATAAATGTCGTGAAGCTGGAATTAATGTTCCGATTATCCCGGGCATAAAGCCGTTAACCACAAAATCACAGCTCACCATTCTTCCGCAAATTTTCCATATCGATCTGCCGGAAGAACTCTCCGAAGAAGCAGAAAAATGTAAGGACAATGCTGCGGTTAAACAGGTTGGGATTGAGTGGGCAATTAAACAATCGAAAGAGCTTATTAAATACGGAGCGCCAACGATCCATTTTTATTCCATGGGTAAATCTGATCCTATCTATAAGATCGCGAAAGAGCTTTTTTAAGCGTCCGGTCACGGACGGTTTTGTTCATCCAGGAACATAACAGTTCTCGTTTTGCTTTGTTTCAGGCTGAATTAAGACATCTGCTTAATGGCACGGTCTTGTACTTATTGGGGTATAAATCCTATACCTCATGTTCCTTAACTATTTCAAAATAGCAATCCGAACACTCTTAAAATTTAAAGGCTATGCCTTTATAAACTTGTTTGGCCTGGCCTTGGGACTAACGGCCGGAATCTTAATTATGATCTATGTTCTGGATGAGACTTCATACGATAAGTTTCATGCAAAACGCGACCGGCTTTACCGGGTTACAACGGCATTCAATGCAACCGGAGATGCGATCAAAGGTGGAATGGATACAAACGGCTGGCCCATTGGCCGTGTTCTTGCCAAAGATTTTCCGGAAGTTGAGTCGGTTGTCTATATCCGCAATGGTTTCGATTTGGTGATTACGCATGACGATAAGAAAATGCGTCAGAGTATTCATTACGCAACTCCAGAGTTCTTTACGATGTTCTCTTTTCCATTGGTGAAAGGAAATCCCGATAAGGCCTTAAACGAACCTTACACGATTATTATCACCGAAGATATGGAGCAAAAATATTTTAACGGTGATGCACTGAATAAAACGTTGATTGTTCGGGATACTGTTAATTTGGTTGTAACGGGTGTTCTTAAAAACATACCTTCAACCTCACACATGCAGTTCGACATGCTCGCCTCTTTTGAGACATACAAAGTGCTTACCCCATACTATTCAGCGGATGATGAACGTGGGTGGGGTAATATAAACATGCGAAATTACATCTTGCTCAAAGAAGGTACCAATGCTAAAGCTTTCGCTGAAAAAGCCGGTAACTTATATATGGAGCGTGCGGGCGAGATGATGAAGAATTGGGGCAGCACAGCCAAGGTGGGTTTTGAGTCGATGAACGATATCTATCTGAAATCCAAAAGCGGTAATGGAATGGGCCCGATCGGAAGCATCGACAGACTCTATTTGCTTTCTGGTATTGCTGCATTTGTAATTATCCTGGCCTGTATCAACTTTGTTAACCTCGCTACTGCGCGATCTGTTTATCGGGCAAAGGAAGTTGGCTTGAGAAAAGTTGCCGGCTCAACACGTCAGGGTTTGATTCAACAATTCCTGAGTGAATCCTTTGTGTTAACAATAGCTTCTCTTTTTATCTCCATTGCCTTAACTGGATTATTCCTGCCGTTATTCAATCAACTGCTGGGTAAAAATTATCAACTACTTACACTTACAAATTTCTCTATTGTTACAGGAATTATAATTCTTGTTCTGATCGTTTCGTTGCTGGCCGGATATTATCCCGCGCTAGTATTGTCTGGACTAAAACCCGTTGAAACGTTAAAAGGAAAAATGCAGAGCAGCGCACGTGGCATTCAGCTTCGAAGAACACTTGTTGTGTTTCAATTTGTTATTTCGGCCATTTTAGTAGTAGGAACACTAATCGTTCTGGATCAACTCGATTACATGCAACGTCAGGAGTTGGGATTTGAGAAAGATGAAATCATGGTTGTCAGCTCAGCAAGGGTAAGATCATCAAATCCCGATGCCTTTGAAACTATGAAACAGGAATTAAAAGCTTTATCAGTAGTTGGAAATGTGAGCATGACAAATTCAATGCCCGGTAACCCTGGCTGGCAAGGTCAGGTTTCATATCCCGAAGGGAAAACCGGAGAGTCGTCTGTGAGTGTTGAATATATGGCTGTCGATGAGGATTTTATTAACACGCTGGGATTGAATCTGATGGTGGGCAACAACTTTGATAAGTTGCATCCAATTGATCTGGAGCAGGGATTGATCCTGAATGAATCAGCCGTAGCCGCATACGGTTGGTTAACTCCGCAAGAAGCCATTGGTAAGAAAATAGTATCACCTTCCAACTCTCCAGCAGGAATCGTGATCGGTGTAGTAAAAGATTATCATCAATTGGGTCTGCAACAAGGCATAAGGCCAATGGTTATGGATTATTTCCCAAAACAAGGAAATATGTATGCAATCCGATATAAAGCGGCCGATACGCAATACCTGATTTCTTCTGTACAAGGTATTTGGAAAAAGACATTTCCAGGTTACGACTTCAACTACTTCTTCCTGGATCAGGATTTTGAAAAACAATATCAGTCAGAACAGCGACTTGCTAATGTGTTTACACTGTTTGCCGGAATAACTATTGTAATTGCGGTTATCGGACTTATCGGCCTGGTTTCATTTATGGTTGTTGCTAAAACGAAGGAGATCGGAATCCGAAAAGTTTTAGGTGCGGGTGTGTTAAGCATTACAAGATTGTTATCAAAGGAATTTATTGTGCTCGTTGTTGTAGCAAATATTCTTTCGATTCCAATCGCCTGGTACTTTGCGAATGACTGGCTTGAGAAGTTTGCCTACCGAACAACGTTGAATCCCATGTTGTTTGTATGGACTGCGCTTATCGCAATCTCTATCACGTTGTTAGCGGTTGGTTATCAAACAATTCGGGCGGCATCGGCTGACCCTGTTAAATCACTTCGCTACGAATAAACCTCAACCCTATGTTCAAAAGTATTATTACAACAGCTATTCGCAATATTTTGCGTAACAAGGCTTTCTCAATTATTAACCTGATCGGATTATCGGTGAGCATGTCGCTTGCTATGCTGATCATCCTGATTGTTAAGGAGCAGATGACCTTTGATAATTTTCATAATGATGGTAATCGCATCTACCGCGTCAACACAATGGCCCTTCGGGTTGATGGTGATACTGAGCCTTATGCATCAACACCCTTTCCGCTGGGGCAGGCATTGAAAGATGAATATACGTTCGCTGAAAATGTTGTGACATTAAATAGAAGACTAAATGGAGATGCCACGTATGGCAATGTAAATGTTCCGTTAAGCGGCTTGATCGCAGACCCTTCTTTTTTACAGGTCTTTAATTTCGAACTTCAAAAGGGTAACGCGTCAACCGCATTATCACAGCCAAGTAACCTAATCCTTACCCAACAAGCTGCAGAACGGATTTTTGGTACGCAGGAAGCACTTGGTCAAACACTCTCGATCAGCGGTTATGGCGAGTTTACGATTACTGGAGTGCTGAAGAAATTCCCAGGTAAAACACATTTTGAGTTTGAAGCGCTAGCTTCCACTACTGCATTACCGGTTTGGGAAAAGGATGGTGTTGTGGGGCAATCGCTTGATAACTGGACTAACTATTACGGCAGTTATGTTTATTTTAAGCTGAAGGAAGGTCATTCACTGGATGAAGTAAATGAAGCGCTTGCTGCGATTTCTAAAAAATATTACGCAAACCTGAAGCTTGAAACACGTGATCGCGGATATGAATTTTATTTACATCCGCTAACCGAAATTACGCCTGGACCTATGCTGTCTAATCAGATGGGAAGTGGTATGCCAACCTTGTTGCTGATCTTCCTGGGAGTGCTGGCAGGTATTGTATTGATCATGTCGGTGTTCAATTTTACAAATTTAATGATTGCAAAATCGCTTACGCGTGCGCGCGAGATTGGTGTGCGTAAAGTGATTGGCGCAAAACGATTACAAGTATTCTTTCAGTTTGTAGGAGAGACGGTAATCTTCGCCCTGATTGCACTCGTTATCTCATACGTATTGCTTCAGTTTTTGAAAGCCGGCTATCTTCAATTACCCCTGAATGAAGAATTTGACATGAGTTTGAAAGAGGATGTGTCACTTTACTTTATGTTCCTCGTATTCGCGATTGTGGTAGGGCTTATTGCCGGACTTTTACCTGCGGGCTATCTATCAGCCTTCAAACCATTAAACGTATTGAAAGACTCTGGCAATATAAAAGTGTATGCACGGATGAATTTCAGGAAGATTCTGATGGTAGCACAATTTACATTATCAGTAATTTTTGTAATTGTTGTGCTGGTAATTTATAACCAGATCGATTTCATGCTCACAGCTGACTATGGAGTTAATCAGGAAAATATTCTGAATGTACGCCTTCAGGGAACGGCCTTTGAAAAGGTTGCTGGTGAAATGAAAAACGTGCCAGGAGTTTTAGCGGTAGGCGGTGTATCACATGCATTAGGCACTTCAAGCGACCGCGCAAGTGATTATAAGAAAACCCGTGAATCTGAACCTTTCGTGATGCGCGATTTTGCCTTAGACGATAATTATATTAATAACCTTGACCTGAAATTTTTAGCAGGAAAGAATTTTAATCCCGTAACTGAAGGCAAACAAGAGAGCCATGTTATACTCAATGAATCAGCACTGGAAGAATTTGGATTGGCAGATCCTGTATCAGCTATCGGTCACACTATTTATGTGGACGACTCTGTTATGCTTGAGGTGACCGGAGTAGTAAAGGATTTTCATTTCCGTCCGTTATCAAGTAGAATTGGCCCCTTGGCATTGCGCTATAACTTGAATGAACTTACATATTTGAGTGTAAAAATTGTTCCGGAACAAAAGAGCACAGTGATTGCATCGGTTGAAACCGTTTGGAAAAAGATTGACCCGATTCATAAAGTTGAATACGCGATGATGGAAGACCAGATCGATAACGCTTACCGCGAATCCGGGTTTGAAGATATCCTGATGATCGTAGGGTACATTGCATTTCTGGCCGTAACGCTTGCCTGTCTCGGAATGCTGGGAATGGCCATGTATGCAACCCAAACCCGTGTGAAAGAAGTTGGCGTGCGTAAAGTAATGGGCGCTTCTGTAGCGAATGTAGTCATGTTGCTAAGCCGTTCCTTCATGATCCTGATTCTGATTGCGGTAATAATTGGTGTTCCGGTAAGTATTTTAGTTGGCAGCCTGTTCCTTGAACTGTTTGCCTATCGCATTGAGATTTCACCTTTACTGGTTATGGGAGGTATAGTCATTATTGCGGGGTTGGGACTACTCATCGTCTGCTCACAAACTATTCGTGCGGCACGTTCCAATCCGGTACAGTCGCTTCGCTACGAATAGAATATTTTCTGATTTTCAGGTTCAAGAGCCTGTCCTGAGCGAAGGCGAAGGACAGGCTTTTTTATTTTCCTATATTCCTGAAAAAAATGCGCTATGAAATTGATCTCTTTCGTATGGATATTGGCTGCTTTGGTTATTAGTCAGGATGTGAAGAAGAAAGTTATTTTCTTTGGCGATTCAATCACGGAAGCAGGCGTGAAGCCCGGAGGCTACATTACAAAAGTTACGGACCTCGCTGCAAAGGAAAATAAATCCGGACAGTATGATTTCGTAGGCTCAGGTATTGGCGGGAATAAAGTGTATGATCTGTATTTACGCATTGAGGATGATGTGCTCAGTAAAAATCCGGATATCGTTGTAATCTATATTGGCGTTAATGATGTGTGGCACAAACAGTCACACGGAACCGGAACTGACTACGATAAGTTTGAAAAGTTCTATACCGCACTGATTAAAAAGCTTCAGGCGAAAAACTGTAAAGTTATTCTGGCAACACCAGCCGTGGTAGGTGAGCGGACTGATTTTAGTAATGAATTAGATGGTGACTTAAATCGCTACAGCTCATTGATTCGTACACTCGCGGAAAAGAATAAACTACCCTTAGTGGATCTGCGAAAAGCATTTCTGGATTACAACAAAATAAATAATCCGGATAATAAAGAATCGGGCATTCTAACAAATGACAGAGTTCACCTGAATGATAAAGGGAATGAGCTTGTTGCTGATGAAATGTGGAAGGTGATTAGAATGTTATAAATTCTGAAGATAAAAACATTCATAACAACAACGAACTTAAATCATGGTGAAATTAAAAGAGCTAATAAAAGAAAGGAAGGAAAAGGGAGAATTGAAGATTCGTGAGAATATAAAGTTTATCCGCTTGATTATAATATTGTTGATTTTAGGTTTTATATTTTCTATTATATTATTCCGTTATTTTAGTCCAAATAGTGCAATCTAAAATACTTTGACAATTTCAAGCTTATAATTCACTTTCGCTGATACTAAACGTATCGCCTTGTTCCATATCACCGGTTTCATAACCTTTCTTAAACCACTTTACACGCTGCGCAGATGTTCCATGCGTAAAAGAATCCGGTGTAACCCGACCTTGCGTTTGTTGTTGTAACCGATCATCGCCAATCGCACTGGCTGCGGTGAGTGCTTCGTCAATATCACCAGGATCAAGAATGTTATTCGTCTGATCGGCATAGTGCGCCCACATGCCCGCGAGAAAATCTGCTTGCAGTTCTAAGCGAACAGACATTTCATTAATCTCACTTTCGCTTTGCTGGCTGCGCATGTTGTGAACTTTATCAGAAATTCCCATCAAGTGCTGAATGTGATGCCCGACTTCATGCGCAATAACATACGCTTGCGCAAAATCTCCAGGGGCGCCAAACTTATTTTTCAGATCGCTGTAAAAGCTTAAATCGATATAGACTTTTTCATCAGCAGGGCAGTAGAATGGTCCAGTTGAAGAACTTGCATTTCCGCAGCCTGATTGAACACTGTTAGTAAACATTACTAGTGTTGGTTCGCGGTAATCGGTAAACTGCTTGTTCCAAACGTCTTCAGTCTCTGCCAACACAACCTTAACAAACTGAGCAAGCTCTTGTTCAGACGCAGTGGGGGTGTAGGATTGCTCTGTTGAATAGTTGCTTCCGCCACCATCAACCTGTTGTAAAAGCTGCAATGGATTTACGCCACTGATCCAGGATACTACCACAATGATAATAACGACTACAATTCCGCCTTTGGAAAATAATCCACCCGGAATGTTAAAACCGCCACCACCGCCACCGCCAAAACTTCCGCGCCTGTCGTCAACATTTCCACTTTGTCTTCTGCCGATCCATTTCATATGCTAATATTTCGTAATGCCTGATTTGCAATCAAAATACGTTCCTGCCTATTGATTTTCTTTCTTAATTTCGGTTTTCTTTTAAAAACACGCTATGAAACGTTTTATCCCTGTACTCTGCTTAATTCTGCTGTCGATTTCTCTCCACGCACAAGACCGAATGACCCCGGAATTACTCTGGAAGCTTAAGCGTGTTTCCGGACTGGGAGTTTCGGTTGACCGGCAGTTTGTGATCTACAGCATTAACACGCCTGATATTACTGAGAATAAGAGCACAAGTATAAAATACACCATCCCTGTAAAAGGAGGTGAACAGGAAGAGATAACAACAACGCTAACCAACTTGCTGCGCGATAAATCTATATCGCCTGACGGCAAGCTTAAGATCACCGTTGAATCGGTAAAGGTTAATAAAGTTTCAGGTAAAGATTTTTATCCGCAATTGGATAAATCAAACGTTCAGATTTATGATGCATTAAGCTTTCGTCATTGGGATACATGGGAAGATGGCGCATTCAATCATTTGTTTGTTCACCCGGTAACGAATAAAGAAGTAGGAGAAGGCAAAGACATCATGCCTGACGAACCTTACGATACCCCGCAACAACCTTTTGGTGGCGAAGAAGATTATACCTGGCGCCCGGATAGCAAGCGAATCGTCTATGTTTCAAAAAAGAAAGCCGGAACAGCATATGCACTCAGCACGAATACGGATTTATACGAATATGATGTATCGAGCGGTGCAACGGTAAACCTGACCGAAGGCATGCTGGGCTATGATACGCATCCAGAGTTTTCATCTACCGGTGTGCTGGCCTGGCTGAGCATGAAACGCGATGGTAATGAAGCTGATAAAAATGACATCATCGTCAGAAACGGAAATGTGACGGCAAATCTTACCCAGCAGTGGGATGGAACAGTAGATGGATTCCTTTGGAGTATCGATTCAAAGAAAATTTATTTCAAAGCTCCGGTAGACGGAACCATTCAACTCTTTGAAGTAGACTATCCCGGCTTCACGAAGAAGATGCCGGTCGTAAAACAAATCACTAAAGGTGACTTTGATGTAACGGGATTGGTTGGCCAATCGGGTAACACCATGATTGTAACGCGCACCGACATGAATCATTCCACTGAGATTTATTCCGTAAATCTTTCCAATGGTGAAATGAAGCAACTCACGTACACCAACGATGCGATCTACAGCAAGCTTGCGTTAAGCAAAGTTGAAAAGCGCATGATTACAACAACGGATAACAAACAGATGCTCACGTGGGTTATCTATCCGCCTGACTTTGATCCAAGCAAAAAATATCCAACGTTATTGTACTGCCAGGGCGGACCACAATCTGCACTATCTCAATTTTATTCCTTCCGCTGGAACTTCCAGTTGATCGCTGCGAATGGTTATATCATTGTCGCGCCAAACCGCAGAGGAATGCCCGGTCATGGCGTTGCCTGGAACGAACAGATCAGCAAAGATTATGGTGGACAGGTAATGGATGATTACTTATCCGCAATTGATGCAATGGCGAAAGAAGCTTTTGTTGATACAGCAAGATTAGGCGCTGTAGGCGCGAGCTATGGTGGCTACTCTGTGTTTTACCTTGCTGGAATTCACAACAACCGTTTCAAAACATTTATCTCACACGATGGTATCTTTAATACTAAGAGCAAGTTCGGAACAACCGAAGAGATCTTTTTTGTGAACAATGATTATGGTGGAAATTACTGGGACAAGACCAATACCGCAGCCCAAAAAACCTACACGCAATTTGATCCCAGCAGTTTAGTGGATAAGTGGAATACGCCTATCCTCATCTTCCAGGGTGGAAAGGATTATCGCGTAACAGAAGGGCAGGCGTTTGAAGCTTTCACGGCAGCACAATTAAAAGGTATTAAAAGCAAGCTTGTCTATCTCCCAACTGAAAACCATTGGGTGTTAAGTGCACAAAATGCGTTGGTTTGGCAGAATGAGTTTTTTAAGTGGTTGAAGGAGACGTTGTAAGATAAACTAACTGATATGGTAAGACTGATTCTTTTTGTAACCGTAATATTTTTTGGATGTTCAAGAGAAACTTCCAGTGAGTTAGAGAGTAAGTTAAAAGAGTTAACGAAAAAGAGTTTAGTTAACTCATTAAAAAGCCCGAATAGTTATACGCCTGGGGATTTTCGTTTTATGACTTTATTAGAAGGTAAAACTTATCCATATTTGATTGATAGCCTTTATATGGAGAGTGATTTCAGGCTAGAACCAAATGGAGACACGACTTATAATTCATATTTTTGGGTCGATCATATTTATTTAGCTAAGAATTCTTTTGGGGCAGAAATTAAAGGTGTGGTTAGAGCGGAATTTGATAGTCACTTGCGACTAATATATTTTTCTGAACTAAGTGATAAAGACCAATTAAAATTGATAAGAAGAATGAAGGATGAGGGGTATCAAATTGAACCACTAGAATGGAAATGATATTCTTTAGTACATTGTTGAATGGAAACATCAAAAAGTTCAGAGAATAATTTAAATCCTCTTAACCTAATTGTTTTAGTCTTATCAGTTTATGTTCTTTTAGCCTTAATAGTTGATACAATCTTCACTGTTCCGCAAGAGATCGGAGTCATACTTGATTTAGTAGATAATGGGATATGTATTTTCTTTCTGATAGAATTTGCTGTTAGATTCTATAAGGCAGAGAATAAGCTAAAATTTATGAAATGGGGTTGGATTGATCTCATATCGAGCATACCCAACGTAGACTTTTTAAGAGCAGGAAGAACTCTAAGGCTTATCAGATTATTAAGAATACTACGAGCTTTTCGATCAACAAAGCATTTGGTGAATCATGTTTTTCAAAACAAGGCTCAAGGAGCATTCACAACGGTATGTATCTTGGCTATAATTCTAATTATCTTTTCTTCAATTTCAATTCTACAATTTGAAACAGACCCTAATAGCAATATTAAGACTGCTGAAGATGCGCTTTGGTGGTCTTATGTTACAATTACCACAGTTGGCTATGGGGATAAATTCCCAGTAACTACTGGTGGACGTGTTATTGGTGTTTTATTATTAACAGGCGGTGTAGGGTTGTTTGGAACTTTTACAGCTTTTATTTCTTCATGGTTTCTAAAGGAAAAAAAAATTGAAGAAAGTAGTGATCACAGTAAAACAGTTTAACCCCAATCAATATGAAAACAAATCAAAAATTATTTTTGTGTTTCAGCTTCATGATTTGCGTGTTACTATTTTCATTTTTGAATTCATGTTCTGAGTCAGAAACTTGTCCAACAACAGCGCAATGCGGATGTTCTGGTAAAACTCAATCTAAGTGTGCAAGTGATTGTTGTAAATGGGTTGTAGGTACAGGTTGTGTTTGTAAGTAGAAAAAGATTATAACTAAATGCGATTTATCCCTTGTAGGATTTTCGTAAGGTTTACCAGTTGTTTATCCAACTCACCTTCATTGCCCCACCAAAATTCTTACTATCTTAAGTCTTTAGAATTCTGATGAAGAAGTTGGCTAAAATTACAGGCTGGGTGCTGCTAGGCATAATTACGGTTATTCTCATCGGGTACGCAGTTGTAGTCAGCTATAAAAAGGAGATTCTCGCAGAGCTCAATCAGGAAATAAGTGAATCCATTAATGGCCAAGTACAAATCGGTGACCTGAACATTTCGCTGTTTCATGATTTTCCAAACCTTTCCCTTTCCTTAAAGAATGTTTACCTGCGTGGTCCGCGGTACAATCAATACAAGCAGGATTTTCTAACCGCTGAAGTAATTGACCTGAACGTAAGGCCGTTCAAGCTTCTGCGGAAGCAGGTGAGCATTAAGTCTATCGATGTGTTGAATGGTCAGGTATCGATCTTCCGCACAAAAGACAACTATATTAACCTCGACATTTTTCAAAAGAAGGATTCAATAGCAACGGATACAACGCAAACTGTCAGCGGCAAATCATTGGCTGTAAGCTTTGACCGGATCAATTTCAAAAATGTGCATGTTGCCTATTATGATTCGCTGAAAGGAAAATCTTTCGCAGCCACCTTCGGGAAAGTTGAGAACACAATTATCAGTACCGATTCTTCGCTGCGCTGCAATGTCAAAGGAGACATTAAGTTTGATGGCCTGATGTTCAATGCAGCCAAAGGAACGTTTCTGGAAAATAAATCAACGGAAGCAGATTGGAATATTGAATTTATTCAGCCTTCCAAAAGACTGATCATTGAACCTTCGACACTTATACTGGAGAAATCGACCATTAATCTTTCAGGTGCGTTGCAGTTTTTTCTTCCCGGAGGAAATTTTAGTATTCGCATTCAATCCAGTAAACTTGATTACCCTGAAGCGCTTACGGTGGTAAACGAGCAGCTGCGGAAAAGTCTCGGCAAATTCACCATCAGCAAACCTGTAACTCTTGATGTTCACCTGAAAGGGGAGTTAGGTCCGGGCGGAACTCCCGATGTAGATGTATCTTTTATTCTGAAGAAAACCAACGTTATCTGGAATAAGCTTGACTTGCAACATGCTTCGCTGAAAGGATTCTTCACCAATCATAAAGATGAGACGCGTCCCTCAGACGATCGCAATTCAGATATCAGACTTGATTCCATTGAAGGTGTTATCAAATCGTTGCCTTTCACCGGCACGGCAAGCTTCAACGATCTAACCGATCCATTCTTAGACTTGAACGTAGTGTTTGATTCGGAACTTAAGAATGTGAATAAGGATATTGACACCACTCGGTTGAAATTTATCTCAGGTCATTTTGTCTCAAAGGTAAAATTCCAGGGAAAGCTTAATGAATATTTTGATGAGTCTGTTAAACGGTATCATGGCAAGTTGCAGGGAGAAACTGTAGTGAAAAATGGTAAGCTTCTGTACTTATCAAAAAACCTAACCTTCGATCAGATCAACGCTTCGTTTATGTTCACCGAAAAGAAGTTTAGAATCAAGCAGGTATCGCTGCGACTGAATAAGAATTCGCTTGCTATGGAAGGTTCCGTAACCGGCTTCATTCCGTTTTTTATGGTTCCTGAAAAACAAGGGAAAGTATTATTGAGTGTTTACTCGCCTTCACTTGATTTTACTGGCGTTGTTACAACTCCAAAAAATGAAGTTGAAAAGACTGCGACTGAACAAACGGCAGCTGATGATAGGAAAGCGACTAATAAAAGGAAGGTCTCTGATCTGCTGGATAAGATCTATGAGAAAGTTGAATTCGATATCAGCTTCAGGATTGAGAAATTTAAAAGCAATGAAATTCAAGGAACGGAAATTACCGGTAACGTGATTTTGGCCGATAACGCCCTTGATGCACAGGATGTTAAAATGGATATAGCCGGTGGAGTGATGGAGCTGTCATCAACTGTCCATAACCTGGATAATGAAATAAACCCATTTACACTGAAGGCGAATGTTCAGCATGCAGATATCAAAGAGTTTTTTCGGATGTTTAATAATTTTAAGCAAACTACGATTCGCTCAGAGCATATCGATGGGAAGCTTTCAGCTGATATAAACATTCGGGCTGCCATTGATGATAATTTTGACGTAATGATGCCGAGATTAAAAGGCTCCGTTTCCTTTAATGTTTTAGAGGGACGAATCCGCGATTTTCCGCCACTGGAAAACATGAGCAAATTCTTATTCAAGAAACGGGACTTTACAGACATTCGTTTCGGTGAAATTATAGCAAATTTTAATGTGCGTGGGACAGAGTTGGACGTAAGCAGGATGGAAGTTCAGTCAACTGTGCTTACACTGTTTTTGCAAGGCAGGTTTAGTTTAAAAGATAGTACGAACCTGACCATCCAGGTTCCGTTAAGTAACCTTAAAAAGCGCGATAAAGATTATGTTCCGCAGAATGTTGGAACTGATAGTAAAGTCGGGCTCAGTGTATTTCTCAGGGCTGCACAAGGAAAGGAAGGCAAGACAGTAATTGCGTTTGATTCTTTCGGAAAAGAAGAAAAGAAACGAAAAAGCAAGAATAAGAAATCTGATTAAAGTTAACAGGTAACGTTTATGTTATGAGAAAAAGCTTAATATTTTTAATCATTATACTTACTTCGATCGCTACAACAGCACAGACCAACTCAACGCGTGTCAGGTTGTTGAATCCATCAACCGTAGCGAAGCCAACCGGTTATTCTCATGCTGCTGAGATTGATTTGGGTACAAGCAAGATGCTTATCATCTCCGGTCAGGTTGCGCTGGATGCTGAAGGTAAATTAGTAGGGGAGTCTGATTTTACGAGACAAGCCGAACAAGTATTCATCAACATTAAAAACATTGTTGAAAACTCAGGCGGTACAATGAACGATGTAGTGAAATTTACTTTTTATCTCCGGGATGTTTCCAACATTACAAAAGTAAGAGCGGTTAGAGATAAGTACATTAATGTGAATAATCCTCCTGCCAGCACACTGGTTGAAGTGAGTGATCTCTTTCGCGATGAGTTTCTGTTGGAGATTGAAGCAACCGCGGTTATCCCTAAAAAATAATCTGCTGGCATCTTTTTTGGAGCTTCATCTTCGAAGCAAGACCGAAAAGATTATGGAGCAGCAGGAAAACAGCTTTACAACCCGTAAAATCATCCATGCACCTCAATTGGTAGTTTTTGGCATGTTAAAAAGTGTTGAAAACATTCGTCAATGGTGGAAAAATCCGGTGAAAGGGAATGCAGTAAAGGGTGGAATTATCCGGTTTGAACTTGAAGATAAGAAGGATCAATATAGTGCCATGCATGTTGATCATGCGCATCCGGCACTGGTCGAATGGACCGTGCAGGAAGATACCGGGTACTATGGAGAGTGGATCAACACGCAAATTAAATTCGAACTTGAAGAGATCAATCCTGAAATCTGCCTGCTCAATTTTACACATCTCGGTCTTACACCTGACTTAAGATCATACGAGGCGTGTACGGAAGGCTGGGAACATTATTTATCTAATCTCGCTCAGATCTGCGAAATAAGAGTATCTCACGCTACACTTTGATATTCTAACATTAAAAATCAGTATCAGTACGGATACTGAAACAAGTCGAACGCGACTATCTTTGGGATTAGTCTATTGTTTGGCATGAACTACCGGCTCTTCCTCTGTCTGTTCGTGTTGCCTTTTTTGGCGCACGCGCAGTTTCCTGTTTCACCTAACGCACTAACCGAATCAGGTTTGCGCACCGGTCAATGGACCATTCTTTACGACAGTACTTTTCAACGTGAAGTTACCGATCCGGATTCAGTAGTGTATTATCGCCTCATTCGTTTTGAAGATGGAAAGCCATCGGGTAAAGTTCGTGACTTCTATCGCTCAGGTCAGAAACAATGGGATGGATATGTGTTGTCGGTCAAGCCCGATAAATTCGATGGCGAATGCCGGCATTATCATCAGAATGGAAAGGTCAGCACCATTACAAACTACAAGGATGGAGCGTTTGAAGGGCCTTATCGCGAGTATTCAGTGAAAGGTGAACTAACAGCGGAAGGTCAGTTTGAGAATGGTGAATCAACTGGCAAATGGATTTTTTATTTTCCGGGAGGGAAGAAGAAAAGTGAGTCCTATCGTGTTCGTGGACTGGATCATGGTCCGATGACATTCTGGTTTGAATCCGGCCAAGTTTCTGTAAACGGAATGATGGTGGATAATAACCGCGAGGGAATCTGGGATCGATATTTCGAAAACGGAAAACTGCAATCACGATCAAATTATGTCAAAGGAAAATATCATGGTTTTTCAGAAGAGTATTATGAGAATGGGATATTAAAAGAGAAGGGCGAATGTAAAGATGGTTATTATGATGGCTTCTGGGCGCACTATCGCGATAACGGTAAAAAAGAATCGGAGGGAAAATACATTGTGGGCAGCAGCTCAGGTACCTGGAAAGATTACGATGTTAACGGAATTCTTTCGGCTGAGTATGAAATGAAGAACGGCAAATTGAATGGGCCGTATACAGCTTATTATTCCAATGGAAAAACGTATTGCAAAGGTTTTTATGAAAACAGCCGGAAGAAAAGATATTGGATTTTTTACTCTGAAACCAGTCAGCCAATAAGTGAAGGCAATTATTTTGATACCGATACGCTGGATGGTGTTTGGAAATATTATCATGAAAATGGTGCGCTAAAATCTATCGGTGAACACGTACGCGGTATCAAGGAGGGTAAGTGGTATGAGTATTACGAACGTGGTGCACTTGAGCAGGAAGATAATTTTGTTAAGGGCAAACTTCAGGGAGAATCAGTTGAATACTATGAAGATGGAACGATCTCTAAAAAATTAAAGTATGATCAGGATACAGAGCATGGAATGCATTTGACCCACCACGCCAATGGTCAGCTGAATGAAAAAGGAGAATATGATCATGATGTGCAGATTGGTGAGTGGATCAGCTATCATAACAATGGTAAAGTTGACGAATGGAGAAACTACGTGAAAGGTGTGCTAGATGGCCGATATGAGTCACACTATGCAAATGGTAATCCGAAGAAAACAGGAACCTATGATCTTGGAAAAAAGATTGGAACCTGGGAAGAATTTTTTGAAGACGGAACCCGCTCCAGGATTGATAAGTATGACAATGGAAAATATTCCTGGGTAACATACTATCCTAACGGCTCTAAAAAATATGAAAGCCAGGGAATTGGAACAGGTTCTGATAATACCGAGCAAGGATTAAAAAAAGAGTATTACAGTAATGGAAAGCTGCGGGTAGAAGGCCGGAAGATTAATGGTTTTTCCGAAGGAATATATATTTTCTATGATTCAATAACCGGGAAAAAAGAACAGGAAGGTGCGTATAAGCTCGGTGAATATGACGGTGTCTGGAAGATTTACAATGCGAAAGGTAAAGTTAAAAGCAGGATTTATTTCATCAGCGGATTTAGAGAGAACATTTCAAATGTTCGTGACAGCATTAATAGCCTGATTGAGGTGCGTGATTATGCAGCAGCAACACAAAAACTTGAATGGTTTAAAAAAGTGCTTAAACGCGATGCCGCTGAAAATGATCCATCGTGGACATCGCTTTATAAGCTACAGGGCGACATTCATTACGGACTTGATGAGTTTGAGCTGTCATTAAAATACTTTCAGCAATATGCCGAAGCAGTTAAGAAACTGGAGAGTGACACAACATACAGGTATCTATTGGCATTGAACGGAATGGCTAACGCATATTCAGGAATGAAGGAGTACGCTGAATCCTTCAGGATGAACTCAGAGCTAACGGAACTCACCAAAAACAATCCTGATAACTACCCGACTTATTCGTATAATAAAGCACTTGATCTCTATTATCTCAAAAGATCAGACGAAGCAGAGGCCGGCTTAATCAGCGTTTGGGAAAGGTATAAAAACGAGTATGGACAAACCCATGAGAACACGCTCATGGCGTTGAAATATCTTTCCCGGTTTCAAGGCGAGTTCCTGGATAAATACAGAGAATCGCTGGAAGGATATAAGTACATTCAACAGCATCTTGATTCCTTGAATGAAAATTACCTTGTCGCGCTAAGAAAGATAAGCTTACGCTATAAGGAACTTGACAGTGTAACAAAATCCAATGAATGGCTTCTTAAGGCAATTCAATATCAGGAAACCCATAAGCTGGATAAATATAAAAATTACCTCGATGATGTTATCCGCTTAACGGAACAGTATTTTGCCCAGAATAAATATGAGCTTGCGGCCAGCGCATTATTGAAGGGAATAACTGCGATTCGAAAGTATAGCTCCATCGAAACAGTAGAAGGTGCTAAACTTTTAAGTTCAGCCGGGAGGATCTACACCAGCCTCAATTACGATAGTAAGCTCTCGATTGAATATGGTGAAAAAGCAAAAGCCATTCTCGAGAAACTGGGGAAGAAGAATATTTCATTGTATGAATCCGTTTTGTCGCAACTGGCGGACGCGCACTTCGATGACCCTTTAACGTACGCGCAGGCAGAAAAGTATTATAAAGAGCTCATCGTATACGCTGCGCATGAGTATGGAACATCTGCGGGTATATATTATACAAAAATTTTATTGTTGGCGAACTACTATACCAATGGCTTTAAGGTTAGCAAATCTGATAGTTTGTTGTACACAATCCGCGATATCAGACAGCGATTTGATTCCAGCGTCTACGTTATTCCGTATTATGATAGGATAAAGGGTGATTTAGCACTGTTCCAGTATAAGTACAAAGATGCACTTGCACATTATACGGCTGCCGGAGAATTCTACAAGCGAACAGAAGGACTACAAAGTAAAATGTACGCTCGTGCATTGATCAACCAGGCTTCTACGCTTGGCATGTGGGGAAAGAAAGCTGAAGCACAGGTCTTAACTGAACAAGCTATCAAAATCTTTGAAAAGCGCGGAGAAACCGAAACTCCTGAATATGTCGGCCTGCAAGATAAATTGGCTGATCTGTATACCGAACAATTATTATATAACGAAGCAAGTGAGCTTCATAAAACCGTTATCAAATCAACATTATTTTTTTATGGTGAAGATCATATAAAATACCGGGCTGCGTTGCTGAAGCAGGGTGTGCTTCAGGTAAAATTGAACGAATATAAAAAAGCAGAAGAGAGTCTGACGCGCGTTGCAACATTGGCTTTTAAAAATACAACCGGAGCGAATGAGCAAAACTATTTCAAGGCATTGCAGGAATTAGCATCCCTGAAAGTTTTACAGCAAGATGTAGATGCTGCGTCTGCATATTTTAGTAAAGCAAAAACAGCAGGCGCATTTTATGGGGATGATGTTTGGTACTATCTTTTCCTGGATCGCTATGCTAAGTTCTGTGCAGAGCATAATCGTTCTGTTCTCGCTGAAAGCTTGTTTCTTGAAGCGCTGGCAATTACCAAACGAGTTACAGGCGAAAATCATTGGTTTTATGCTTCTGTAGGCTCTGAGCTTGCTAAAGTATATCAGCAATTGGGGAAAACTGCCGAAGCTGAAAAGATGGTTGCTGTCGCGCTGGCATATGCCGAGAGGAATAGGAGCGAAGATGAGGAGACGTATATCTCAGGATTAGAGACGGTAGCGCTAAACATGCGTAGAATGGGTCGCTTTGAAGATGCTGAAAAGCTATACACTAAAGTTATTGAGTTTGTTTCTGTCAAAAACCCAAACACCAATCGGTATGCTGTTAAACTGATTGATATGGCCTCCCTCCAGCTTGACTGGAAAAAATATGAACGTGTAATTGAGTTATTGACTCCAGCAATGGCGATCATGAAGGAAAATCTTCCGGAAGATCACGAAAATATTCTCACGGCTTACAACCAATTGGGTTTGTCATACCTGGAATTGAACAAACTCGATTCATCGTATTATTTATTTAAATTTTGCGTAGACAGGCGTAAGGCAAATGGCAGAGCAAACACCTACAGCCAGATGATCTCACTTCATAATCTAGGCTATACCTTAATGCGGTTAGGAAAATTTTCTGAAGCAGAAAGATTGTACCATGAATCCTCTGAAGTTATCTCAAAAAATAAAATAGAAATTAATCTTCAAATACAGGCGACACTCATTGACGACTATGGAATTCTCTATCAGGCGTGGGGTAAACCTGAGCTTGCGGAAAAATATTGGAAAGAGGCCCTGCAAAAATCTCTTACCTATATCCGCACTAACTTTTCTTTTCTGAGCGATTATGAGAAAGCTAAATTCTGGGAACGAAATAAGGCAGACTTTGAATACTTTAATACGTTTGCGGTACAGCGCAGTACAACTAATCCTGCAATCACAGGTGATATGTATAATTATCGACTCGCTACGAAAGGAATTTTATTATCTGCATCCAACAAATTAAGAAAGCGAATTTATGCTAGTCGTGACAGTTTATTGATTAGCCAATATTATGCATGGACTGAATTGCGCGAACAAGCAGCAAAAGAATATGCGATTGCTAAGTCCGATCAAAAGACACCGCGATTGGATTCACTTGAACAGTCTATTAATATTCTCGAGAAGGAATTAAGTATCAGCACGGAAGATAATTCCGCTGAACGTGAGCAGCTTGTTACCTGGAAAGTTGTACAACAAACGCTGGGCGCTGATGAAGCTGCGGTAGAACTAATTAGGTTTCGATATTTTGATCGTAAAGTTACGGACAGTGTAATTTACGCTGCGTTAGTTATTACGAAAGAAACAAAATCAAGCCCAAAATTGATAGTCCTGAAGAAGGGAGATTACCTCGAAGGTTCAGCGTATAAGTATTATCGTAACTGTATACTCGGTCAGGTTGATGACGAATTTTCATATTCTAATTTCTGGCAGCCAATTGAATCTGCTGTTCAGAATAAGAAACGAATTTATATTTCACTCGATGGTGTGTATAACCAGATTAGCCTCAAAACGCTTCGCTTGCCAGATGGTTCATATTTAATGGATAGCCGCGACTTTATTATTGTTTCAAACACCCGGGATTTGGTTGCGTTGAAGGGCCGGAAAAAACTAAAGTTTCTGGAAACGGCTTCGTTGATCGGAAATCCTAAATTCTATGTGAAGTCTGCAACAAATCAAATGCGTGGTGCGGATGAAGACAGAAGTGGAATTGTTGAACTCCCCGGAACAAAAGTAGAGATTGAATCCGTTCAAAACCTCTTGCAAACAAAAGGCTGGAAAGTGAATGCGCTTGTTCAGCAGGAAGCAACAGAAGATAACGTTAAGCAATTGCCCGCTTCACGGATTGTTCACCTTGCCACGCACGGATTTTTTCAGGATGAAAGGAAATCGTCCTGGTCAACAGAGGATCCTATGCTTCGTTCGGGGGTAATATTAACCGGAGGCGCAAATTCTATGCAGGATGAGAATCTATCCCAAACTGAAGATGGAATCTTAACCGCCTATGAAGCCGCCAATTTATCTCTTGAGGGAACCGAACTTGTCGTACTAAGCGCATGTGAAACAGCACGCGGAGAGATCAAACAAGGTGAAGGTGTTTATGGATTACAACGGGCATTTATAACCGCAGGCGCTGAATCGTTAGTGATGAGCTTATGGAAGGTTGATGATGCTGCTACACAAAAGCTGATGTCATTATTCTATCAGAACTTAATGTTGGGTATGGAAAAGAGCGAAGCGCTGACGCAGGCGCAACGTGAATTGAAGAAGTTATATCCGAATCCTTTTTATTGGGGTGCCTTTGTTATGATGCGCGGTTAAATAAATCACCCGAATCACGGTATTGTAGTACCATCATGATGCTGATATACTTGATTATAAATCAAATTCAGCATCATGAAAAGACGCATTTTCCTCCAATTAGCAGCCTTTCTGCTTGGCACGCTGGCGGTTCAGGCTCAAATAACTACCCCGCGAACTCCGAGTCCTGCAGCAACGGTAACACAGACAATCGGTATTTCTACCGTTAGTGTAAATTATTCACGACCTAAAGTTAATGGACGAGAAGTGTGGGGCAAGCTTGTTCCATATGGTTGGAATGTTCAGCCTTTTGGAGCCGGCAATTCTGCTCCGTGGCGTGCCGGTGCAAATGAAAATACGATATTAACGCTGTCACATCCGGCAAAGATTGAAGGTCAGCTTGTACCAGCAGGTTCTTATGGTTTGTTTCTGGTAATCAATCAAGATAACAGCGGTGAAGTTGTGCTCTCAAAAGAATATCAATCATGGGGCAGTTTTTTCTATGATCCAAAAGCTGATCAAGTAAGAGCTAAAATTCAACTTCGTGATATTCCCAATACAGAAACTCTCACGTATGATTTTATTAACCTGACCAAAAATGGTGGTGAGCTTGTATTGAGCTGGGAGGAAAAACAATTCCCGATAAAGATTGAATTTGCAGTAGATGAAATTGTGATGGCGAATGCAGCGCAGGAGTTAAAAGGATTTACAGGGTTTAGCCCACAGGGCAGAATCGCGGCAGCAAACTATGCCTTGGCAAATAGAATTAACCAGGAACAAGCTATTGGTTGGATCGATCAGGTAATTCAGACTAACAGAACCTTTCAAGCTCTTAACATTAAAGCCGGGCTGCTTAAGCAAATCGGTAAAACTGCAGAAGCAGAAAAAACGATGACCGATGCTATGGCTATTGCCACTGAAAATGAACTTAATGTGTATGGTTATCAACTGATGGGTGAGAACAACCAGACTAAAGCGATTGAAATATTTGCACTGATTACACAACGCTACCCCAAGAGTGCCAATGCCTGGGATAGTCTTGGAGAAGCCTATGCGTTGAAAGGTGATAAAACCAATGCAATCAAAAGCTTCAAAAAATCATTGAGTCTCAATCCTCCTGAAAATGTGAAGGTGAACTCAGAAAAATATTTAAAACAGTTAGGGGCGATTTAATGTTTGTTTTTCATGTTTTCCTAATTAGTGTACGGAGGCTTCGGCCTCCGTTTTTTTTATAGGAACTGTTTTTTCTGCAACTCACAACAACTTTCCGGTTGTTGGTGACATCCTGTCTTAAATTAGTTTTACAAAATAGTAACTAATATCTTGTTCATGCGTATATTTGTTTTACAAAACATATACATATGAGCAAGGAGTTCCTTGGAGAATTTGAAGAACTGGTGTTAACCATGGCTGGGATCCTGCAGGAGGAAGCCTATGGCAATGCTATAGTAAATGAAATTAAAGAACGTATAAAACGGCAGGTAAATCTCAGTGCTGTACACGTTACGCTTTACCGTCTGGAAGACAAGGGGTTTGTGAAATCAAAAATGGGTGGAGCAACAAACCTTCGGGGTGGAAGGCGCAAACGAATATTCACGGTTACCAATGCAGGTTTATCCATGTTGCGCAGTATGAAAGAAAGCCGTATGGATCTATGGAAGTTAATTCCACAATTAAAGATTGTCGGTATTTAAAAAGTATCAACACTAAGTTTTATGCATTCAGCCTGCATATTTAAATCCTGCGAGCAAATTCAAGTATGAGTAAAAGTTTCTGGTTTCGGTTTCTTGAATGGTTTTGCCCGCCTGCTATATACGAAGGCATTGAAGGCGATTTGCTGGAAGAATATGAAACTAATATCCAACAGAAAGGAATACGAAAAGCGAACCTGAACTTATGCCTGAATGTGCTAAAGTTTTTTAGGCCCGGAATTATTCTTCGAAACAGAGTTAAGCTTGAATTAATCAATACCATTATGCTTGGAAACTATTTAAAAGTTGCTTCGCGCAACATTGTAAAGCGCAAAATGTATTCGTTTATAAATGCGTTTGGATTAAGTGTTGCAATTGCATTCTGCACACTCATTTACCTGTTTGTTCAGGACGAGAAAAGCTTTGATCAATTCCATTCCGACAAGGAATCGATCTATCGATTGCATACGACAAATTTTAATTCTATTAAACATCAGGAAGGAGATAAGTACCCTTTTAACAGTCATGCATATCTCCCGGCCCAGCTCGGAGAAGTTATGCTGGATGAAATGAGCGAAGTACAATCTATGACCCGCTTTACCAGCTATAACGAAGGCGTTATGAGCTATGGAGGAAATAATTTCAATCAGAAGTTTGCCTGTGCAGATAGCGGTTTTTTTAAAGTTTTTTCTTTTAAAATTTTATCGGGCGATCGCGTTAACCCACTACGTTCATCATCCGATGCGGTATTGACTCCCGCTCTCGCAACGAAATTTTTTGGCGATCAGGACCCGATTGGAAAAGTTTTTACGCTCACGCTAGAAGGAGAAAAAAAGGAGTTAAGAGTATCGGCTATTATTGAAACGCCACCATCAAATTCCAGTATAACCTACGACATGTTGGTATCCTTTGAAGTTCATCCCTGGTTTTCCCGTTCACGTGAACAATGGGGTAATTTCTCATACCCAACATTCATTAAAGTTCAACCTAATGTTGATAGGGCAATGTTCAAAGTGCATCTGGATACGCTCGCGAATAAGTATATGGCCGACCGGTTTAAAAAATGGCGAGAACGTGAAACGATTCCTGCAGAGATTACTCCTACAACATTTAATATCATGCCGCTTGCAGACATTCACCTGGCAAAGGAAATTTCATGGGATAAGTCAAGTGATCCGCAATACTCCTGGATATTAGGCGGCATAGCTGTTTTGATTCTTTTAATCGCGTGTATCAATTATATTTCATTAGCGTTAACCACTTCTGCTTCACGCAGGATTGAGGTAGGAATTCGTAAAGTCGTAGGAGCGCAGAAGAAACAGGTTGCCTGGCAATTTGCCATTGAGTCACTTGTGCTGGCTTTTATATCGATGGTCATTGGGTTGATACTTGTTATTATTTTTCTTCCCTTCTTTAATGAATTTACGCAAAAGAACATTGTTCTTACAGTATTCAACTTTTTGCAGGTTTCTGCAGTTGCCTTTGTAATAACATTGATTGTTGGACTAATGGCGGGAAGTTATCCTGCACTTTTCCTATCCGGATTTTTGCCGGCCCTTGTACTAAAGGGAAGATTTACATCTAAGCTGCAAGCCGGGTTCACCAAGCCCCTTGTCGTATTTCAGTTTTTTCTTTCGGCATCAATGATCATTTGCTCTGTTATTATGTATAGGCAAATGATTTATGTTACTACAAAAAATCTTGGCTTCAGTAAAGAACAAGTTATTGCTATTCCAACGCAGACGGGTTGGACTCCGCAAGCAAATCACGTGGTGGAACAGTTCCGTAACGTAACAAAAACAAATCGTGATGTGATCGGTGTGACAGGTGTAACCTCTTCATTTAATAAAGGCTGGTCACGATATGGTTACCAGATTAAAGGTGAGAATAAAGAGGCTTATATCTACGGAGTCGATTCACAATATATTCCGCTGTTGGGAATTGACCTCGTTCAGGGTCGCAATTTTGATCCGGCCATCATATCTGACTCAACAGCTGTTATTGTAAATGAAGCTTTAGTGAAAGATATGGAGTGGAAGGATCCTTTAGCCGAACATTTAAACTGGGATGAGGATACCGTTGGATTAGGTGCACCCGTAATTGGAGTGATGAAGGATTATCATTTTCAATCGCTGGAAAATAATATTGAGCCTATGTTTATCTCATTAAAGATTGGTTACCTGATGACTATCCTGGTTAAGATTACACCGGATAACGTTCCGGATAAGGTTGAACAGCTTAGAAAAGCCTGGGTAAGCATATATCCTGATAAACCGTTTGAATACACCTTCGTTGATGAAGATGTGGCTTCGCAATACGATGCGCATAAACGCTGGTCAAAGATCATGGGACTTTCAACCATCTTCGCCATCGTCATCGCCTGTCTTGGCTTGTTTGGATTAGCGGGAATCAACGCAATTAATCGTACCAAAGAAATTGGTATCCGTAAAGTAATGGGTGCTCAATTGGGAAGTATTTTCATTCTTCTTAATAAACAGTTTGTGTTGTTTGCCCTGATTGCTTTTATGCTGGCAGTTCCACTATCCTGGTACGCCATGAATAAATGGTTGAGCAGTTTTAAATTTGCCATCACGATAGGATGGGAGTTGTTTGCGTTTAGTACGCTGGCAGGCTTGGCAATTGCGTTGGGAACGGTCAGTTATCATGCAATCAAAGCTGCCTTAATAAATCCAGCAGATACGCTGAAGCACGAATAAAAAGGCAGTAGGGATTAGGCATGGCTCACCAAATGCCTAATCTCTTATTGCCTAAATTCCTTTTAAGCCAATTCTCTCAAATCAACGGGTACAACCCGCGATACACCTTTCTCAATCATGGTAATACCATAGATCACATCGGTTGTGCTCATCGTCCGCTTGTTGTGGGTTACGATCACAAACTGTGAGTCGTGACTGAACTTGCGGATGATGTTGTTGAACTTATCAATGTTTGCATCATCCAATGGAGCATCAACCTCATCGAAAATACAGAACGGTGCCGGCTTCAATAAATACATCGAGAACAATAACGCAGTTGCAGTTAGAGTTTTCTCACCACCGGAAAGCTGGTTGATTGACAATGGGCGCTTTCCTTTAGGCTTGGCAATGATTTCAATTTCTGATTCCAACGGGTTTGTTGGGTCTGTTAATTTCAAATCACATTCATCGCCTTCTGTGAAGAGTGAGCGGAAGACTTCAATAAACGATGTCTTGATTTTAGTGAACGCATCCATAAAGGTCTCACTGGCAACACCTTCAATTTCACTGATCGTTGCCAATAAAGATTCTTTGGCTTTAATTAAATCATCTTTCTGAGCGATGATAAAATCATTACGCTCTTTAATCTCTGTGTAAGCCTCCATCGCCATCGGATTGATAGGTCCCATGTTATCGAGACGCTCCCGCGTACGGCTAATATCACTGCGAAGTTTTTCTTCATCCTGATCTTTCAATAGTTCTTCGTCTTCCGGTGTAGATCCCTGAATAACTGAATCAAGATCGATGTTAAACTCAACCGATAATCTTTCCTTCACAGAGTTGAGCTGCATCTTGCTTTCATTCACCGTGTTCTGAAGCTCCATTAAAATGCTGTCAATATTTTGACGAGCATGTTGGGCTTCGCGAAGCTCTTTCTCCACCACATCAATGTTGCCGCGTGCTTCGTAATATTCTTTTTCAGCTTCGCTCAAGCCTTTCTCCATGTTTTCCTTTTCGGTGTACATACCGATCAGCTCTTCATCGTTGCTTTGTGTGGTTTCGATGATGCTCTTAACTTCTTCTTCGTTCTTTTTAAGCTCATCAACGTTTAATTCTATACGCTGACTGCTTTGCTGCATGGATTCCTGCTTAAAGCGGATTTCCTGATCCGTGCTCTTCACGCGGTTCTCCTGCTGATGGAAGAAGATATTCTGTTCATTGAATGCTGCTGACTTTTGTCCAAGCAATTCGTTCTGAGAAGATAATTTCTCTGTCAGATCAACAAGTTTAGTCTCTTGCTCGTGAAGCTGATGCTGATACTCAAGCGCCTTAGGCTTTAGCTCATCAAGCTCCCTTAATAACGTATCAACTTTCTCTAGAATATCTTCTCTGCGCAAGCCTGCTGTGCTGAGCATATTAGCAAACTGCTCGCTCTTTGTGCGGAATGAAACATATTCCTCATTCACCTGACGAATAGAAGTCTGCAGCTCATCAATTTGATGACGCATCTTGTTCGACTTCATTCGCTCCAGATCACTCTGACGTTGTAACAAGCTTGCACGGATATCATCCAGCTTAATATTAAGCTCTCTGATTTCTTTGTCAAGCTTCTCTAAGTTCTTAGCGCGTCCAATCTTCTTACCTTCAAATAGCCCTACTGATCCACCGGAGATACTGAATCTGCGCTTCGTAAATTTACCGCTCTTCGTAATAAATGTGCTTTCATCTTCCAGCGGAATATTCCTTGGATCACCTTCGTAAACATAAACCTTGTCAAGGATGAACGACATCAGCTTGCGATACTTTGGATCAAACTCGATGATCTGCGTTGCCGGGAAAGCGTTATCGTAAATTCGGGTAGGCGTAGCGTCAAAGCGCTCGAATGTATCCAGAATAAAGAAGTGAGCTTTACCTTTTGAAGCATCGCTCAGGATGTTAATCGCTTCATAAGCTTCTGACTCGTGATCAACAATATAATAATTGAGGTATTGCTCTAAATAGTTTTCAATCGCAACTCTGTATTCTTCCGAGCACGTTAAAATATCGGAAAGGAGTGGAGCATTCTTGGCGATCTTCTTCTTTAAGAATTTGATTGCTTCCGGAAAGCCTTCCAGATTCTCAACCAGTGATTTAGTAAGGTTGTATTCGTTCTGACGAGCATCCAGCTTTCGGTTGGTTGCGTTCATCTCTTCCCGAATCATTTCAATCGTCTTCTCTGTATTCGAGATACGCTCTTCACCTTCTTCTTCTGCTTGCTTTAGAACTGTGAGCTCATTGTTTTTATGCGTTAGCTCATCCTGTAATTCAACAAGCTTCTTTTCAAATTCAACCAGACTTTCGCTTTGCTGATTGGTATCCGTTGTTGTGCGTTCAAGTTCCTGCTTGAAAGAAGAAACCTGGATCTCACGAATTTCGACCGCCTTATTTGTTTGAAAGCTTTCTTCCTGACGCTCGCGCTGAACACTGCGCAATCCATCTGATTCAGTTTGAAGATCAGCCGTTACTTTCTTCTGCTCTTCATACTCAGCTTTCAAATGTTCAAGCTTGTTCGAGATTTCAAGGAAGATTTGCTCAGCAGCTTCGCGTTCCGTTTCCAAACTTTGAATGCTGAACCGTGCGCGTTCATTGCTTTTCTTATCTTGATCGAGTTGATCGCGGAGATTTGCCGCGCGGTCATTCAAATATTTTAAACGTTCGTTCTTGATCTGCTTCTCACTTTCGTAATGACGGATCTTCGAAACAAATTCGTTAATTGTTTTCTGTCTGGTTGAAAGTGTTTTCTCCTTCGTAATCAATTCAGCCTTCGAGCTTTCAATAGATGCTTCTTTTTCAGCGATCTCAGCTGCAAGCTTGATCTTACGATCATTTTCATCCTGAACTTGTTGGTTAACGGCAGCAGACTTTTCTTTCTGTTTGTTTACAACAACTTTAGCGAGCGTAATGCTTTTGTCTTTATAGTCTTCTTTGATCTTGTAATAGTTCTCAGTCTGCTTAGCCTGTTTCTCCAGGCTCTTCATGTTCTTTTCGATCTCAAACAACAAATCTTCTACGCGTTCAAGATCTGTATCGGTATCTTCAAGCTTCTTCAGTGTTTCTTTCTTGCGCTTCTTGAATTTTGAAATTCCGGCAGCTTCTTCAAACAGCATTCTCCGTGAATTGTCTTTGTCGTTCAAAAGATCATCGACCATGCCTAACTCAATAATTGCATAGCTGTTAGAAGCCACACCCGTGTCCATGAATAGATTGGTAATGTCTTTCAACCGGCAGGTAACATTATTCAATAGGTATTCACTTTCACCCGTCCGGTAAAGTCTGCGGGTAATGGTAATCTGTGAATACTCAGTAGGGAGGATGTTCTTCGTATTATTGATCGTAAGCGAAACTTCAGCCATCTGTTGTGCAGAGCGGCCGCTTGTTCCATTGAAGATGACGTTTTCCATCTTTTCGGATCGTAATGCACTGGTTTTCTGCTCTCCAAGCACCCACCGGATCGAGTCAACGACATTCGACTTTCCACATCCATTCGGACCAACAATGCCCGTTATCCCCTCGTCAAAATTGATTGTGATTTTGTCGGCAAAACTCTTAAAGCCCTTGATCTCCAGCTTGGCTAATTGCATAAAAAAAACTCCGTAGTGGTTAGTAAAGTCGGCAAAGATATACTTCTCGAACCTGCAATTCAAAAATATATTGTGGTTGCTGGAAAAGTTTAAAATCAAACAGAATTGCTGATTTTTTAGTTATTTTTGGGTATGGATGAAAAGATCATTTTTTACATCATTCTCGGTATAATCTATTTCATTTATAATGCCGTGAAAAAGAAGAAGCCTGATAACGAACCAGGCCCTGATCGTCCGCAATCCAGACCACAAACCAATAAGCCTCAACCGGTTAGTTTTGAAGATCTCCTTCGCGAGATAACCGAAGGTAAAGAGCCTCAAAAATTTCCAGAATCACCTGTAAATCAGAAAACCGAATATCGTCAGCCACTTCCTAAGCCAAAGCCGGCATATGTAGACTATGATGACGACTTGGAGGATGAAGAGAAGAGCCTCGAAAAAACCAGCTTCGATGACGACCGAAGCAATAAAGCGTATGAAGAGGCCAAGAAAATGGCTTTTAATAGACCTTCGCTGGAGGAAACCCTCAAACTTGATCAAGTCAACACAACTTTTGGCAGATTTAAGGTTTTTGAGAAAAAAGAAGACTCCGGAGTATTGTTTGAATATGTGAAAGACTTACGTGATCCCAAAGGCTTCAAAAAAGCCTTAATCCTGAGTGAAGTACTCAACAGAAGGCATTTTTAGACTGAAAAAGTCACTTTTTAATATAAATATTACGTGTATAGGATAAGCGTGCTTCAATCCTTTTGATGCATCTATAATAAGGCTGACCTTTACAGGTGCTTAATTGTGCAATTCAACGGTTACAATAATTTTTTGAACGTAATTCATAATTGCCTAACTTTTTGAACTTTTTATTGAAATGAACCTGATCAAGACCTTGTTAATCACATCTTTAGTGACGCTTTTTTCGGGCGCGTATGCGCAGTGTTCACAAAAGATTGAACTGAAACGCGTAAAAGACGCAACTGCTGAAACCCATGGTGAGTTCAGTCTAAAGGTCAAAGGCGATTATAGTGGTCAGCTTATTTTAACAGATGGTATCGAGCAGAAAGAAGTTAAAAGCTTTAGCGGAACAGGCTCAAGCTCAATAGCTCTTATTAACCTCGTAAAAGATTATTCCTATAAAGTGGTGTTGGAATTCAAGAACGAAGAGAAGTTCCTGTGTAAAAGAAAAGTTGTACTTATTCCCGTAACCGATGTTAAGTAGTATGGGAAAGTCTATCCGCCATTTTTTATTCCTGGGATTTGTTCTTGTAAGCGTTGCTTCAGCAAGTGCTCAATGTTTATCGATTTCAATCGGCTCGACTCAGCCGGTTTCCTGTTTTTCAGGGAATGACGGTAGAATAACATTAAACATAACCTCATCAAGTGCTCAGGCTACATCACCTTGGGATATTGAGCTCTATTATCGCGATAGTGGCGGTGGTTTAACCCAATTAGCCTTTCACGACAATGTTAGCGTTACTTCGATAACATTTATGGCCGGGAACGGGTCACTTAACTCCGCAGGCGCAGATGCTTTTGGTATCGTTTCAAATGAAAGTGATCCCGGCAGTGAATACAGGATTATTGTTACTGCTTCAGGTACAGGAACGTTTACGTGCAGAACCAAGCAAATTAATGGCATCACCATAGCTGAACCTGATGAATTGTTGGGATCAGTTGCATCTATAACTCCTGCCTGTACGCCAGGTTCGGGTGCAATTGCAATTAATGTTTCAGGTGGCTCACCTTCGTATATTTATACCTGGACAGGTCCGACACCAATACTAAATACAGTAGAAGACCCAACTGGTCTGAATGCCGGAACTTACTCTGTTACAATCGGAGACGGATTGGGTTGCTCGGTTCCTATTACAGGTATAGTAGTTCCTCCACCACCTGATGCAACGATAAGTGCAGCAGGACCTTTTTGCGAAACGGGTGCAGCTGTTCAATTAACAGCAGTTACCCCGGGAGGAACCTGGAGCGGAACAGGAGTTAGTCCAACAGGAATGTTTGATCCGGTTGCTGCAGGAGTGGGAACGCATACAATTACGTATTCAATTTCATCAGGGCCCTGTCCTACATCGGATACAGAAGATTTCGTTGTTGCGCCTGCACCTGATCCAACCATTACACCAGCTGGCCCTTTCTGCTCGACAGGAATAGCCGTTACATTAACAGCTGCTTCTCCAGGCGGCAACTGGAGCGGAACAGGGATTACGAGCGCAACATTAGGAACTTTTAACCCTGCAACAGCGGGTATGGGTTCTCATACGATTACCTATACAATCACGGGTACTTGTACAGTGTCGGATACAGAAACTATAGTTGTTCAAGCACCGGCTACTGTAACAATAACTCCGGCAGGCCCATTATGTGTTAGTGGCTCAGTCATAAATCTTGTTGCATCCGTTGCGGGTGGAACCTGGACTGGTACGGGCATTACCGATGCAACGTTAGGCACCTTTAACCCTGCAACAGCCACCGCAGGAAGCCATATAATTACTTATACGTTACCCGATGGATGTTCTTCCTTTGACACTGAAACTATAATTGTTCAAAACCCAACTGTTGTTGCTATAAATGCCGCAGGTCCTTTCTGTAGTACAGGAGGCACGGTGAACTTGACAGCTACAGTTCCAGGTGGAACATGGAGCGGAACAGGAGTTAGTGCTGCCGGTGTATTTGATCCAACTGTTGGTGCGGGTTCTTACACCATTACCTATACACTTTCTGATGCTTGTGCTTCCTTTGATACTGAGAATTTTATTGTAGTTGCACCTGCTGATCCAACCATAACACCAGCTGGCCCGTTCTGTGTAACAAGTCCAGCTACTAATCTAATTGCCGCTTCACCGGGTGGAACGTGGACTGGTACAGGCATTACCAATGCAGCAGCCGGAACATTTGATCCAACAACAGTTCCTGCAGGCAGTTATGTTGTAACGTATACGATCACAGGCACATGTACAGTATCCGATACAGAAACAATTGTAGTACAAGCTCCTGCAGTTGCTGTTATCAATGCCGCTGGACCATTATGTGCTAACGGCCCTCTATTAACGTTAACAGCAACACCTGCAGGTGGAACGTGGAGCGGAACAGGTATTACTAACACAGCAACCGGTGATTTTAATCCTTCAGTATCCGGTGCGGGCACATTTGTTATTACCTACACTGTAGGAGTAGGCGCTTGTAATTCTGTTGATACAGAAAGCATTCAGGTTAACGCAGCGCCAACAGCAACCATTTCCGGTACAACTTCTATTTGCTCCGGGCAAACAGCTGCGCTTACAGTAACGTTTACTGGAACTGCTCCCTTGTCATTTGATTACTTCGATGGCTCGTCAATCAATACTGTAACTACTTCAGCAAATCCTTTTACATTAAATGTTGCACCCACATCACCCACAACAACAACGATAACCTACACAGTCACTTCTGTTAGTGATGCAACTTGTAGCGGAACAACGAGTGGCTCAGCTGACGTTACAATTAATACTCCCGTGCTCACGCTGCCTGCAACAACTGTCTGTGAAAATGGCGGAACAATATTTCTCACAGGCATTGTAACTGCAACTCCTTCAGGGGGAACGTTTAACTTCAGTGGCACTGGTATTATTGATCCGGCTACGGGAGAATTTGATCCGGCAGGATTATCAGGTCCAATTTCCATACAAGTTGATTACACAGAAGCTTGTGCAGCACCAACCGGAACGTTGAATTTAACGGTCAGCAATTCAGCGGCAATGATAGTGCCTATCTCACCCGTTCAAGTTTGTCAGGGTACACCAACATTTGATCTTAATCCCTACGTAAGCGGAACACCAGCGACAGATTTAATCTTCACCGGTGGTCCGGGTGTTAACACGGCAACGGATCAATTTAATCCGGCTGGATTATCAGGTCTTCAAACTGTTACGGTAGATTATGTTGGAACATGTGCAGCTCCGCAAGTAAGCTTTCAAATTGACGTAATCACAACGCCAACATTAAATGTTTTGACAACAACAACGTGTGAAAATGGGGCATCGATCCCGTTAACATCGAGGGTAATTGTTTCTCCTTCAGGCGGATCATTTTTGTTCTCGGGCCATCCGGGAGTTTCAGGAACTACCTTCGATCCATCGGGTATTGTTGGGCCTACAACGGTTAATATAAACGTAACCTATACCTTGTCAGGATGTGCGGTAGTTAATGATATAATCCCTATCAGCATTCTTGATCCGGCTGATCCGGCTTGCTCGGGTGGTGATTGTGCTACCGTAGTAATTGCAACCGTAACAACGGCTGATCCATGCTTAAACCCGGCTCCGGAAGGAACAGTTACATTCAACATTAATCCTGCTTTCCCGGCTGTAAATATTATTGGTGTAAGAATTACCATTAACGGACCTGTATCCGATACGCATACAAATGATCCCTTCTTTACTGACTTGTATGCAGGTATGTATACGTATGAAATTGTTTACGGAGATCTTTCAAATCCTGCCTGTACTAAAACGGGAGTGTTCCAGATTCCAACATCCGGAAATGTTGGAACTCCGGCAGCTACCGTTCAGACAGTTCCGTTTTGCGCTACCGATAGCACGGGTACAGTGTTGATTAATGTTCCTGAGCGTCCGTTCGGAGATAATCTTGAATGGTCACTTGATGGAATTACATGGTTGCCATTCCAAAACGGGTCTATTGTAAGCGGAGTACCCGCAGGACTCGCCCCATCGTTTGATCGCGTACTGAGCGTTCGTAAAGATGCTTCCGATGTTTGTTTTGCGGGAGTAACGGTAAACATTCAAAGTACAAACCCTCCAATCATTTTCAGTGCTACTGATTTTAGTACAACTCCCTCAGGTTGCACCACGAATGATGGAACGCTCATTGTAAACAATCTTCCAACCGGTGGCGGAGGTGGACCGTATCGCTATTTAATGGACGGCACTTTATTTCCAACCCTTCCGGCATCAAATACATTTACAGGCCTTGCCTCGGGTCCGCATGTGTTTACAATAATTGATAACTTAAGTTGTTCGCTTGCAATTCCGTTTACGATAACCTTCCCTGGATTCATCAGTACCTCAAATTTAAGTATTGATGATGCAGATTGTGCGAGCCTGGGGACAAACGGTGAGATAAGATTTACCATTGATAATCCCGGAGCATACGAATATGCCATCACAACCGACATCACATTTATTCCGGGTGTTACGGATTATATCCCGCTGGCCGGATTGAATGTTGTTATTCCTGATCTTTCAGGTGGAACATATTATGTGTGGGTTCGGTCAGGCGCAGCGGCTTGTCCAACACGATTGGCTCCGATTACAGTTGGGGGTGTACAGGCAGTAAGCTTTAACTCATCTTCCGAAAATGAAGCTTGTTTTGGTGATGGTGGTCAGGTAACTCTTACCAACGTAACGGGTGCATCGAACATTGATTACACCTATGAACTTACCGGTGGAACAACAGGTACAATCTTATTTCCGGCATCGCTAAGTCCGTTTGTAATCAGTAACCTTCCCGTTGATGATTATCAAATTCGGTTAGTGCAGGATCAAAGTGGCTGTACTGTTCAGAGCGCATTCCAAACATTTAACATTACGGGGCCAACGTCAGCATTGGATACGTTATCGGTTTCAAAACAGTTATCATTCCCGGAACAACCTTCTGGTGCTTTGACCATTAAAATTGATAACAGCGGAGAGAATCCTTATGAAGTATGGATTGTAAACGTTGCAGAAGACTTTGCGTCAGATACATTGTTAATTACTACGCCAAGTCCGGTTGATTACGAAGCAGCATTCACCTCCCTTCCAAAAGGCGACTACACCATTCATATTAAAGATCAGTTAGGATGTGAAATCCAGCGCGACTATACGTTACCATTCGATCATAACATTTATATCCCGAACATCTTTACACCAAATGGTGATGAGAGTAATCCGAATTTCTATGTGCGGAATTTACCCGCTTCAGGCTCACAGCTTATAGTTTCAGATCGTTGGGGTAAGGAGGTTTACTCATCTTCTAATTACAATCCCGATAGTTTGTGGGATGGTGGAAAAACTCCGGATGGAGTTTACTTCTATCGCCTGAAGATCAAAGGCGGTAAGACGTATACCGGTTGGGTAGAAATACTCAGGGGAAGTAAGCCTTAAGTCTTTCTATAGCGTTTCCAGAAACTTAAGCGTATCAACATTGTCGGCATAATCCCAGACTTCCGGGTATTGTGCTGAACCGAACGGTAAAGCCGGCTTGCCTGCTCCAACAATGCATTGGATTTTTTCTTTGTTCTCAATCAGTTTCTTTTCCAGATCTGCCTGATCTGTATAGTATTCGTAATACAAGACAGAAATAGGAGAGACCAGCTTTTCATTTTCCTGAAGAAGGATGAAACCATTATCCAGAAATGGAATAAGATTTACAAGCAGAATTGATTTCTGATAATCGTAGTTGTTGCAATACTTGTGATGGTGAATAATGTCTTTATACGCTACCCAACGCGAAAGAAGCTTTGCATGATCATAACCTTTGGGAAGATATGCCTTGGAAACATTTCGACAGCCTAATCCGAAATAGCTAAAGATATCTTCTCCCAACGCATCAATTTGTTCTTCTGATTCATTTCCGGTTAGGATAACACATGAACTTCTGTTCTTACGAATAATGTTGGGGTACTTGCCAAAATAGTATTCGAAATAACGAGCTGAATTATCACTTCCGGTGGCAATTACCGCATCAAAGTTCTCAAGCTTATTTTCTTTTATTGTTATAGCTTTTTCAAAGCCGGGCTCCAGCCAGGTCAAATGCTTAATCAGGTATTGAATAAGCTTTGAGTCCTTTGAACTAAGTTTTAGTTGAGCGTGATGACCGCTGATCAGCACACATAGAAGATCATGAAATCCCACAAGCGGAATGTTGCCAGCCAATACTAAAGCGACCGTTTTGGGTTCTTTTGGATTGAGGGAATAGGATGAAGTCCATTGCTTCAGCTTGACCTCATTCAGATACTGGATTATACCGTTAATGGATCGCTTTATATTTTCAGGAGTAAACCAGGGGTTTTCATTCTTGGCATTCAGCGCAAGCGTTTCAAAAGCTTCTTCGCTCAGGTTTGAAAGGTGGTTGCCAAGTTTAACAAAAGCACTAATCCGCTGATCGAGAGTCATGAAACGTAAACTTTTAGGACTTGGCCGTTGTTTTGATGGTTGATGATTGCGCTGTATTTTTGCAGCGCTTTTTATAAGGCCTCAAAAATAGGAAAATGGCGATAATTATAACGGACGAGTGTATTAACTGTGGAGCGTGCGAGCCGGAATGCCCCAATACTGCCATTTACGAGGGCGGAAGAGAGTGGAACTGGGCCGGAGGCACCAAGCTTGAAGCCGTAGAACTTGAGGACGGAACGCAACAGGATGCCAAGGCTGTGCAACAGCCCGTTTCCGATGAATTTTACTATATCGTTTCAGGAAAGTGTACGGAATGCACCGGGTTTCACGAGGAACCGCAGTGCGCGGCCGTTTGCCCTGTAGATTGCTGTGTGCCGGATCCGGATTATGTGGAGACTAAACCTGAGCTGGAGGCGAAGAAAGTCTGGTTGCATCAGGAGAATGCTTAAAATTTCGAATTTCTGATTTCGAAATTTTAAATTCGAAATTATCTCATCTTCGATCGCTTGATCAGATAGGTCTGCAAGATCACATTCACATCCTGTCTTATATCAGCTTCAACAAAATCAATCTTGTACTGATTACAGCGCATTTTTAATGCCTTGTAGAAAGAATCAGATTCCTTCTTGTAAACTTCCCGTACATCTGCCGGATTTAGCTTGAGCTTTTCACCGCTTTCCATATCTACAAACTCATGCGGACGATCATCAAAGTTCAACAGTAATTCGGTCTCAGTATCGGTTACATGAAATACGATCACTTCATGCTTGTTGTGCTTTAAATGCTGTAAGGCTTTGAACAGTTCTTCTGTATGATCTCCATCAAACATGTCGCTGAAGATCACTACGAGCGAACGCTTATGAATTTTTTCAGCCACTTCGTGTAGCACCCGCGCTACATTGGTCTTTGAGGTGGTTTTATTGTTTTCGGACAACACCTGTTCAAGATGAATAAACAGCTTCTCAACGTGTGTAGGAGTGGATTTTATGGGTGTTAACGTCTCGATCTTATCCGAAAACAAGCATAAGCCTACAGCATCCCGCTGGCGACTTAACATCATCGCTAATGCTCCGGCCACATAGGCACTGAATTTAATTTTCGCTTTCGTATCGGTGGGATAAAACATGGATGAGGAGGTGTCCACCGCAATTAAACATCGAAGATTGGTTTCTTCCTCATATTGTTTGGTGAAGAGCTTATCGGTACGACCATAGATTTTCCAATCTATATGTCGGATGCTCTCACCTTCATTGTAAAGACGATGTTCTGCAAACTCAACCGAGAAGCCATGGTAAGGCGACTTATGAAGTCCGGTGATGAACCCTTCCACCAGTTGGCGGGCAAGCAATTCAAGACTGCCGGGTTGAGTTGTTTCCCTGAGGTTAAGCTTCATGACCTAAAAATGGCAACTCCTTAAGATTTTAACAGTTTTTGCCGGGCTTAAATACGTCATTAATAACGAAAAGTGCGATTGAAAAGATTTCAACGGTTTGCAATCATTTGCCAAAACGCTATATTAACACAGTTATTTTACCTTATACCTAACCCTAACTAAACCCAGAAGGACTGTGGAAGAGAATAAGAGCAACGGCAGAGATGAGATATATTCTGCGAAAGTAAAAGCAGGTAAGAGAACCTACTTTTTCGATGTAAAGTCAACCCGCTCAAACGATTACTACCTTACAATTACAGAAAGTAAGAAGCGCTTCAAGGAGGATGGATTCACCTACGAAAAGCATAAAATATTCCTGTACAAAGAAGATTTCAACAAGTTTGTAGAAGCACTGAACAACACGGTTAACCACGTGAAGAATGAACTGATGCCAGAAGTGGATTTCACCCAGTTTGATCAGATCCGTGAAGAAGCCCATGCTGAAGAAACTGCAGGTACGGTCGCCAAAGCCGGATCAGACAGCGAGCTTAAGTGGGATTAGCCTAACAAGCTTTAATAGATTACCAAGCCTTTGTTTACAGAGGCTTTTTTGTTTTCTGGGCTTCGGAGTATATTTGCGGCCTTAATTTCATGATCAGATGGGTGTACAATGTGGAATAGTAGGGTTGCCAAACGTGGGCAAATCGACTTTGTTTAATGCGCTTTCGAACAACAAGGCGGAAGCTGCAAACTTCCCGTTCTGTACAATCGAGCCAAACGTAGGTGTAATCTCCGTTCCCGATCCGCGCTTAAAAGTTCTTTCTGATTTGGTGAATCCTCAAAAAGTCATCGCTACTGCAATGGAGTTTGTAGACATTGCCGGCCTTGTAAAAGGTGCCAGCAAAGGTGAGGGGTTGGGCAATCAGTTCCTGGCAAACATCCGCGAGGTGGATGCTATTCTTCACGTGGTGCGTTGCTTTGATAATGATAACATCGTTCACGTGGATGGCCGCGTAAACCCGATTGCTGATAAAGAGATCATTGACACTGAACTTCAACTCAGAGACCTTGATTCGGTTGAGAAGAAGTTGTCTAAGGCAGAAAAGATTGCCAAGAGTGGAGATGCGAGAGCTAAGAAAGAAGTTGCCACCTTACAGTACTATAAAGACGTTTTATTGTCGGGTAAAAATGCTCGCTCTATTGATCTTCCAGAAGAAGATAAGCTTGCCGTAGTCGACCTTCAGCTTCTCACTGCAAAGCCTGTGTTGTACGTAGCCAATGTGGATGAGGCAGCGGTAATTACCGGCAATAAACATGTGGATGCATTACGTGATTTGGTAAAGACAGAAGGCGCAGAAGTTGTGATTATTTCAGCTGCCATTGAAGCCCAGATTGCCGAACTTGAAAGCCCGGAAGATCGCCTTGTGTTCCTACAGGAATATGGCTTGAGCGAGTCAGGTCTTGACAAGCTTATTCGTGGCGCTTATGCATTGTTAAATTTGATTACATACTTTACCGTGGGCGAGAAAGAAGTTCGTGCCTGGACAATTAAACGTGGCTGGAAAGCGCCTCAGGCTGCGGGAGTTATCCATACCGATTTCGAGAAGGGATTCATCCGCGCAGAGGTTATCAAGATCCCGGACTACCAGACTTACAAGACTGAGGGCGCCTGCAAAGAGGCTGGAAAGATGTCAGTTGAGGGTAAAGAATACGTGGTTCAGGACGGAGATACTATGCATTTCCGCTTCAACGTCTAGTTTTCAGGCAGTTTTTATCGAAAAATCCTGTTTCTTTCAATTATTCCTTACATCAGGGTTAATTCATTTCTTTATTTTTATTAGTTTTATAAACTGCTCATAGTCAGTGTAAAACAGGGGTTTACCAGAATTGATTTTTTAACACCCCGTTAATTTTTTAGAAGTGAGAACCAGGATCATTTTTTCGTTGAAGAATCGCGGGGCGTATGTGCCGTTTCATCACCAGTTTTTGCTGGCACAATTCATTAAAGGTATTTTGATCTTTGGTCCTGAAAAGGAGTATAAGGACTTTACGCAGTTCATCTTCTCCGGCCTGAAAGGCCAGACCAAGATCAGCCGCAAAGGACTTCATTTCTACTCGTCAAAAGTTACGCTTGTTTTCTCCTGTGCTGACAAGACTTTCCTTGACTACTTTCTGGCCCAATTGTTCGAGCAGAAAGACATCGTAATTGGCAGCCTGCATTTGTCGCCTGAATCATTTGAAACTGAAGAGACCGTTCAGATTAATGAGGAGGCTAAGTTTCTCTGCATCTCACCAATCGTTCCTATTCAGGCAGCAGGCTTTAATGATGATCAGGGCAAGAAGTTCATGTCACCCGACACAGACGAGTTCTCAGATCTTCTTTATGATGCTACGATCAGCCGCATGGAGGCTACTGGAAAATATACACCTGAGCAGCTTGCATCGTTTTATAAATTCCAAATCGTACCGGATGCAGATTATCTAAACCGCATTCAGGCTACGCATAAGAAATTCGCGCGCATATACCCGGTGTATGACAATGACGTGAAATTTGAAGTGCGAGGATACACTTTCCCGTTTACGTTATATGCTGCACCTGAAGTTCAGCGTTTCGTGTATGAGAATGGCTTAGGTTATTTCTGCCACAAAGGTTTTGGAATGCTGGATGTTGCCAACAACGATTCTATCAAAAAGGTAAATCAGCAGGAAGTAGTTTACGCATAATTTCTTAGCGTGGATTCTGCGTGATCTGCGTATATCCAATCAATAAATCTGCCTGCGGTTGAAACGACCGATAATACACGAAAATTTCATACTGATTTTCTGTTTCAAAGTGACTTCCTTCAAAGTAGTAGGATGGAAGCGTGGGTGATTTAACTACATATTGATAGTCATAATACCCCTGCCTTAAGAACACGGTTGCTGCGTATTCCTTTTTTATTGCGTCATACGTCATCTGGTATTCAGGTGTGAGATTCCAGTTGGTGAAGGCTCCGCTTAGATAGACATTTCCATCAATTGGCTGAGCGGATCGTAAGGCAAAATGCACGTAAGCATAATTTGCAGATATCGGGTTTCTAAAATCATAATTATCGTTCTGGTAATTACCATTCAGGTCGGTAAAAACTGCGTAAGCCTGACCTTGCCGGGAAGCATCAGGCTGAACGAATACATTAAACGGCTTTTGAGTTTTGTCAACGCTCAACACATTTCGGCCGGGATAATTTAAGGATCTTAGATCAAACCATCGAAATTCATTGCTGCCTTTGAAGAGCTTATTCGGATCGAAGAACCGGTATTCAAGCTCCCGAATGTTATCGCGCAAAAAGCTTGGCTTAATGCCCGATACCAGATTATCCCACCGTTGATTTTGCCGAACCGTAACATTAACATTTTCCATGGGATTAATCAGGTCAAGGTTTTTATAATTCACCGTGAAATTGATCTGCTGGTTTGCGTTAGCAACGGCTCCGGCCCCTAATAAATTTCCATCCCGGTAGAATGTTACACGCGAATCGTACACCATAAAACGTTTACTGATAATAAGATCGCTGCGGTCGGAATTCCTGTAAACAATTAAAACATAGTTTCCCGGAAGCTTAACGGCAGGCAACTTGAATTTATAATGTACATACGGAACTTGAGTATCGAGCGAGAAATCGAAGGTGAGGATCGGGAATTCGTTGTACTGAGGCATGAAATCGAGGTCGGAGAGATTGGATTTTGTCCAATCCTGGTTACAATGAATAACCCGGGCGTAGTAACTGTCACGTTCGGCCTGGAGATCATCAAATTCTAGCAGTAAATTCCAGTCACCCAGTTTGGTTACGGTAGGCTGCATTTGAGATTGAGAATTGGCTCCTTCGGGATAAATCCGGACGGTTTTGATTTGAGATTCGTAGGTTAAGTCAATCAGTTGGAGAACCTTAGCTTTTCCGGAATCTGACACCGCAGTTTGTGTTAGTGGAACACAGCTTGTAATAATTAGTACTAGGAGACACCATTTCTTCATGCCCAAAACTAAATTTAATTTTGAACCCTTTCCAACCTTTTACTGAAGGGTTGGGTCTAAAATGCATAACGATCGAATACATCCGGGAATGCTCAATGAACAAGAGCTGATTGAAGCCTGCCGAAAGGGAAACAGGGCGTCTCAAAAGGCGCTATACGATCGTTTTTGTAAGAAAATGATGGTGGTATGTCTTCGCTATTCGAAATCTTCTCCGGAAGCTGAAGACATTTTACAAGAGGGTTTCGTGAAGGTGTTTCAGGGTTTAGGGGGTTTTAGGCAAGATTCTAAGCTCGAAACGTGGATGACGAGAATTATGGTGAACACGGCCCTCAACCACCATCGCAAAAAGCTTTATCTCTATCCCATGGTCGATGTTGAAGACATTGATCTCCCCGAAACCGAAGTAAGTCTTTCAGGATTACATTTCACTCAATTGCTGGAGATGATCCAGGAGCTGCCTCAAGGCTGTCAGGTTGTATTCAACATGTTTGCCATCGAGGGATATGGACATAAAGAAATTGCTGAGCAGTTGGGTATCTCGGAAGGGACATCCAAGTCGCAATATGCGCGAGCGAGAAGTCTACTCCAGCAAAGGTTATTAAAAGGATCAACTTATTATCAGCGTTATGGAAAATAACCGGTTTGAAGATTCACTCAAGAGTGCGTTCGAGGGAGCAGAAGTTTCTCCATCGGAAAAAGTATGGGCAAACGTTGAGCTTGACTTAGAGAAAGCATCAGGCGGGCAATTGAAGCGCAACTTGCTGCTGTTTCAATTATTGGCGGCTGCATCTGTTGCATTCGCATTTGGTATTGGTGCTTTGTATTATTTAGATCAGCCCGTCAATCAGGATGAGCACACTAAACAAGCATTAACGAAGCCAAGCACAACAAACTCAGCTGAACTGAATAAATCAGTAACAGGCGCAACGGATAATAATGCAGGGATTAATAATCAAAAGAGAACTGAAGAACCGGTAATTCAAACGTTGAATAACACTTATGTTGTAAAAAAAGATAATAACACTATTCCATCAACAACAGAAGCGCAAACTCAACATGCTTGGGTGACTTATAAAGTTGCTAAGACTGATCTTTCATCTTTTACTAGAACAAAAACTCCAACGCTTATTTTACCCAAACATGAAGACCCTGTTGAACCAGATGCAGGCATGCTCTTGCTGGCGCGTTTGAAAGATGAGGAGAAAAGATATCAGCAGGAGGATAAGAAGACGAATTCAAAGGAGAACATTTGGGCGTCCGTTGGTTTTGGTGCTGGAAGCTATAAGCCTAATGTTCAGTCGTCAAACACTAATTTAGAGAGTGGAGTGAGCGCGGGAACTTCTTCATCAGAATCAGCTGTAACAGGCGCAAGCTATTCGGTGGGATTGAATGTTGCCGGTAAAATTTCGAAACGGTTTATTGTACAAGGCGGAGTTTCTTACCTGACACAGAATGCAGACTTCACGTCAACTGCTACAAATCATGGTGCGGCTTCACTCAATGACTATGTAAAGGCTTCTAATTTTGAGTCGTTTAACTTTGAAAGTCCCTATACCGTTACCAGTAGCTTACAATTTGTGAGTATCCCGGTTCAGGCGGGCTATATTTTGGTTGATCGAAACTTTGGAGTGCAGCTTAATGGTGGAGTTGCTACCGACTTATTCATTCGTAACACCCTTACGCCACAAAATGATGATTATCAAAAGGTAACACAATCTTCAGGTAAGGACTCTCCGTATCGTACCGTTAACTTTAGCGGATTACTGGGAACAGAATTTAGTTACCGGGTTGCAAATCACTATAGAATTTCGCTAAACCCCGGGTTACGTTATTCCCTCAATTCGATATATAAGGAAGAAGTTGCAGCGGAGATAACCCCGGTTACATTTGATGTTTCGCTGCGGTTCCGGTATATTTTTAAATAGTAGGTATGGAACGCTCTATCTGGAAACCGTATGTTTCGAAAGCAATCTTAGGGACTGCAATTCTTTCAGCACTACTTGCGTTGAGCGTATTTCTGGAGAAGTGGTTTGTATTTTAACTGGCCAGCTGATCAAGCTCGGTTAAAATCTCTTCCCAGCGTTTCGTGATTTCCTCCAGCTCAGAAGCGACCTTTGTAAACTTTTCCTGCGACTGGTTTAATTTTTGGAAGTCGCCATAAACTTCAGGCTTCGCCATTTCATTCTCTAAAGAAGTTTTTTCTGATTCAAGCGATTCAATTTTAGCTTCAACTTGTTTCAATTCTTTGTTAAGCGCTTTTAATCTTTTATCCGACTCATCATTTTTAGAAGCAGCTTCTTTTTTCACTTGTGGTGGAGGGGGTTCACGTTTTACCGGTTCTTCTCCGCTTTCGTTTTTCTTGCGCCAGTATTCGTACTCATCATACGTTCCCGGGTATTCTTTAATCTGCTTGTTCTCGATATACCAGATCTTGTTCGCAATCTGACTTACAAAATAGCGGTTGTGCGATACTACAATGAATGTTCCGGCATATTGTTGTAATGCCTGGATAAGAATATTCTCAGAGATAAAATCCAAATGGTTGGTAGGTTCATCCAATAGCAAGAAGTTTGCTTCCGAGATTAAAGTTTTTGCAAGTGCCACGCGCGACTTCTCACCGCCAGACAACACTTTAATCTTTTTGAACTGATCTTCACTCGAAAAAAGAAAGCAACCTAAAACTCCACGAAGCTCTTGTTCGGTTTTTTTAGAACCGGCCTGTTTCATCTCATCCAGGATTTCATTTTCAGCATTTAACGATTCTAATTGGTGCTGGGCATAAAATGCCGGAATAACATTGAAGCCAATGGTACGCTCACCATCAACAATCTCATCACTGGCAAGAATTCTGAGCAGCGTTGATTTACCTTTTCCGTTGGCACCTACAAGTGCAATTTTATCGCCTCGCTCAATGTTGATCGATGTATGTTTTAAAATATCCAGTTCACCGTATGATTTTGAGACATCGTTAAGCGTAACAATGTATCTTCCGGGTTGCTGAGTGAACTTAAATCGAAAATTCACAGCAGCCGTATCGTCAACAACTTCTTCAATAAGATCAATTCTGTCTAATGCTTTAACACGGGATTGCACTTGCCTTGCTTTAGAGGCTTTTGCTTTAAACCGTTCAATGAATCGTTCGGTTTGACGGATCTTAGATTGCTGATTCTCGTAAGAGCTTTGCTGGATTTCTTTACGGAGCTCTTTCTCCTCAAGGTAAAAAGTATAATTGCCTTCGTACGTAAAAAGCTGTGATTGACTTACTTCAATGGTTTTGTTAATAACATTATCTAAAAACTGACGATCGTGTGAAACAACCATCACAGCGCCTTCATAATTTCTTAAATAATTCTCGACCCATTCGATAGAAGGTAAGTCCAAGTGGTTGGTAGGCTCATCCAGCATGAGCAGCGAAGGCTTTTCCAATAACAGTTTGGCGAGCATTACCCGCATTCTCCAGCCTCCGGAAAACTCACGCAAAGGCCTATGAAGATCGGCTGTGGTAAACCCAATACCCTCGAGGATTTCTTCCGCTTTAGATTGCATGGTGTATCCATCAAGCTGCTCGTATTTCTCCTGTAGTTTGGAGAGTTTTTCAACCAACGCTTCAGAATATTCCTCTTCCAGCTTTTTGATGATGATTTCAAGCTCGCGCTCAATGTCTACGACTTCCTTGAATGCACCCATGGCCACGGTTAGAATGGCATCATCGGTTTGGTAGGATAGAAGATCCTGATTTAAGAATCCGATCGTACAATCATTGCTTTTGCTGATGGAGCCGGCATCCAATGAATATTCTCCGTGAATCAGCTTTAACAGGGTAGATTTCCCCTTTCCATTAAGCCCAATCAGTCCTATTTTATCTTTCGGCTTCACAAATGCACTGGCATTCTCGTACAGAGGTCGGCCACCTATAAAATACGAGATATTCGAAATGGAAATCATGGCGCAAATATACGCTGTCGCGACAAAAGCACACTTATCGCAGGAACGTTTCAATTGCGAAGCAAAAAAATTATCTTCGCACAAAATGAAACTATGATGTTATTGAAAAGGATATCGATCTGCTGCCTGGCAATTGTGTTACTGCAATGTGCAGGTAAACAAGAAGATGCTAAGCAGGTGCAGCTTAATACAATTAAGCTTCCGGAAGGGTTTGTAATAGAAATATTTGCCGAAGTGAATGATGCGCGTTCGTTAGCGATAAGTCCTTCAGGAACTGTTTACGTAGGAAATAAGGATGGTGATAAGGTCTACGCTGTTAAAGATACCGATGGTGATTTTAAAGCTGATAAAAAATGGGTAATCGATTCCGGATTGAACCAGCCGAATGGTGTAGCGTTCAGGGATGGAAATCTTTATGTAGCTGAGATAAGCCGAATTCTGGAATATGAAAACATTGAATCGAAGCTTGATTCACCGCCTGCTCCTATTGTGCTTAACAATACTTATCCATCGGAAACACATCACGGCTGGAAGTATATCGCCTTTGGCCCGGATGGAAAGCTGTATGTTCCCGTAGGTGCACCTTGTAATATCTGTGAGTCAAAGGATTCAATCTTTAATACAATTACCCGCATCAATGCCGATGGCTCGGGAAGAGAAATTTATGCGAACGGTATTCGTAACACGGTTGGGTTTACCTGGCATCCTGTAACCAATGAACTTTGGTTTACCGATAACGGCCGCGATATGCTCGGTGACGATGTCCCACCTTGTGAACTTAACCTTGCGCCTCAGGCAGGCATGAACTTTGGATACCCGTATTGCCATGCTGGAACAATCAAAGACCCTGAGTTTGGAGACAAACATGCGTGCAGTGAGTTTGTTGCTCCGGTACAGTCACTAGGCCCGCACGTTGCTGCATTAGGAGTAAAATTCTATACAGGTAAGATGTTTCCTGAAGAGTATACTAACCAGGTATTTATTGCTGAGCATGGCTCCTGGAACAGAAGCAAGAAGATCGGCTACAGAATTTCGTTAGTTAAGATTAAGGATAACAAAATTTCTGAAGGATATGAAACCTTTGCCAGTGGGTGGTTAAATGAAAAAGAAGACAAAGCCTGGGGTAGACCCGTTGATGTTTTAGTACTGCCCGATGGATCGATGCTTGTGTCAGATGATATGGCGGGAGTTATTTATAGGATCTCTTATAAGACTGATTAAAAATTATGATGAAACATTTTCTCACTTTTCTATTTCTCTGTGTTTCTTTTGTTGTATCGGCACAGACTTCTGATTTAGCAGTAGTTAAAAAATCTGATTACACACCTGTAAAAAGTCAAGGTAACACCGGAACGTGTTGGAGTTTCTCAACAACATCACTCATTGAATCAACGACAATTAAAAATGGAACAGGTGAATTTGATTTGTCCGAAATATTTACTGCAAGGAATATGTATACCGAAAAGGCCAGAAATTATATTTTACGTCAAGGCAGTACACAATTTGGTGAAGGAGGGTTGGGTCATCATGTTATTGAATCGATGCAAAAATTTGGTGCTGTACCCGAAAGCGTTTACTCCGGCCTATTGCTTGGCGCGAAAAATCACGATCATGCCAAGCTTGAGTCGCAGTTAAAAAGCTATCTCGATAGTTTGTTGAAGAAACGTCCAGTACCTGCTGATTGGATGACAGGCTTTCAGCAAATTCTGGATGGCCATCTTGGAAAAGCACCAGAAACCTTTGTGTATCAGGAAAAACAGTATACGCCACAATCTTTTGCGAGTGAAGTATTGAAATTTAAAGCTGAGGATTATGTAAACATAACGTCTTTCAGTCATCATCCTTTTTACACATCTTTTATTCTTGAGATCCCGGACAATTTTAACAGCGGATCGTATTATAACGTCCCGCTTGACGAACTGATCAAATTAACCGAACACGCAATTGAATCAGGTTATTCTGTAATGTGGGATGCGGACGTTAGCAATAAGTATTTTAATCAGAGTACAGGCTATGCGATTCAATGGATAGGAAATGAAAAACCGGCCACAATAACCCCAGATCAGCAGGAAATTAAATATGATCAAGCCATCCGTCAGCTATTATTTGAAAGCCTGGTCACACAAGACGATCATCTTATGCATCTTGTAGGACTGGAAAAATCAGCCGGTGGGAAGAAATACTTTCTAGTAAAGAATTCCTGGGGAGAGATTGGTCCGTTTAAAGGATTTATTAATGTGTCGGAGACGTACTTTGCGATTAATACTGTAAGCCTTGTTGTTCCGAAAGCTGCGCTTGATCCAAAATTAAAATCTAAATTAGGGATCAAATAATTCTAAATGCATCCAGTACTTTTTGACCTTGGCGGGATAACGGTTTACAGTTACGGCTTCATGATTGCACTCGGTGTGATTGGCGGTGTGTCGTATATGTTTTTTCAAGGTAGAAAGGATGTTGGCCTTACGTTTGATCAGGCCAATTCACTTTTTCTTTTCATTTTCATTGCAGCATTCGTTGGGGGAAAATTTTTTCTGTTGCTGGAAGATCCATCCGCTTACCTGAGCAAGCCCGGCAAACTTTTAGCGGGTAGAGGTTTTGTTTTCTACGGATCGTTTCTGTTCGCCATTCCAACCATGCTTTGGTTTTTCAAAAAGCATAAGCTGAATACATACAAAATGCTCGATGTAATGGCCATTGTAACGTGCATTGTTCACATGTTTGGCAGGATTGGTTGTTTCCTCGCAGGATGCTGCTATGGCAAGCCAACGGAAGGACCCCTGGGAATAACATTTACAGATCAAGCTTGTCAGGCACCACTAAATACACCTCTAATCCCCACGCAATTATTGGAAGCAGGCTATATTTTTCTGGTTATGCTTGGCTTGCTGCTCATCAAATCGAAGTATCAGAAGTTTTATGGACAGCTGTTTTTGCTCTACCTCATTTTATATGCCATCGGTAGAAGCATCCTGGAAATTTTCCGTGGAGATGTGGCGCGCGGATTTATAATTGACGGGTATCTGTCGCACTCGCAGTTTATTGCATTGATAATTGTAGTTGTGACAGGGGTAGTTTATGTACGATGGTCGAAGAAAAATCCTATCCTTAGAAATCGCTAGAGATATCTTTGATCTTTTGCTTCTTGTCCTCAACCATCATTTTCTGAACGATAGAGGAGGTATAGTCCAGGGATAATTGATTCCGGGCATGTGATCTGAATTTTAATCCTACCTTCTCACCGCTCCAGTTGTAAGACTCGTCACGGACATTATAAACCGGTTTGCCTAACGCACTTTCCATCCCTTTCATCAGGCGCGTGTCTTTCTCTGTTTGAACATAAATCTGGTAGATAAGACCTTTATATGCTCTTGCTTCAATCGAATTGATCTTCACTTCACCAATGGAAGTATAGTCGGTATGTTCAATGGTATAAACTTGTGCCGGAAGGCCATTTTCTTTGATGTCTTTCTTGAATTTTGCACCCTTAACTGAATCAATCGGAGAGGCCAGCTTAATATCCTTAAAGCCATTTCTGCGATCAAGCTCGGTTTCCTGAGCTAAACAGTTGAAAGCAGTAAAAAGTAAGACAAGAAGAAATACCGGTTTCATATTAATTACTGACGGGGTTCAATACACTGGAAAGGAATGCTGACTTTGGTTTTATCCCATAGAAGCAAAAGATCGGCCACATTGTTGCGCTGATCAAATTTGATTGTAAATGCTTCGGTTGCCTCGGTTGAATGTTGAACAGGAACTTCGAACCTGATCAGGTCATTTTTATAGTTGTAATTATAGGAACCCCAAAGTCCTAACTCTTTATTGAGAATAACAACCCATTTTTCCTTATCCGGAATTGTGAACAGGGAGTAGGTACCCGCTGTAATCATCATTCCATTTACAAATACATCTTTGGTGAGCGTAATTTCGGTGGCTTCGTTAGCTCCAGTTCTCCAAACCTGCCCGAAAGGTACAAGCTCGCCAAAGATTTCGCGACCGCGTTTACGAGGCTGACAATAGGTTACTTTAATGTAGGTATCTTTATAGCGAAGGGTAGCAAATGAAGCCGGACTAATGCGCTCCGGTACAGGTTCCTGCGCAAAAAGGGCGTGACTGAAAAGAAAAATGCCTGCTGCGATCCAATGTTTTGCCCTGATCATTATTCAAATTAACTTGGCGAATATAAATCTTAAATTTCAAAACGTAAATCCTCCATGCAGCGCCCCGCCTTTGATGATATTTTTATGGAACTAGCCGTTAACCTGGCTAAGCGCTCGCATTGTATTAAACGCCATGTGGGCGCTGTTCTTACCAAGGATACCCGGATTATTTCAATCGGCTATAACGGGCCGCCAGCAGAAACGCATAATTGTGATGAGGAGTGGCCGCAAACGGGTTGTCCGCGCGATTCGAAAGGCGGATGTTCGCTTGCGATCCATGCTGAGCAGAACGCAATTCTTTACGCGGTGAAGAACAAGACTTCTGTTGAAGACTCAACACTGTACATAACACTTTCTCCCTGTCTCGCGTGTTCGCGGATTATCTACAGTTCCGGCATAAAGCGAGTGATCTATCTGAAATCGTATGCTGAGTATAAAGGCATACCCAACGATGAAGGCGTGGACTTTTTAGTACGGTTCGGAGTAAAAGTAGAACGTTATCTCGGGCAACTGAGCAACGTTACGGAGATGATCTGATTATTTGTTCTTCAGTGCCTTTTCAATGTCTTTGATGAGTTTCGTTGGAACGCTTTTAGGGTCCTTGCTCAACTCAAAGGTAAATACCTGTAATGCACGTTCAGCCATAACATACAACCCGGAAGGATTGTTGTCATTCCGGTAACTCCCCAGGCACCAATCTATATCTGCCTGAAGTGCTTGTTCAACGTTTAAGCTTTGAAGCTTCTTAAGAATTTCTTCGTTTACTTTTTCAATCTGGTGGGCAGCCGGAGCTTTTGGCTTAGTAGCAGTAACTTTTTTAGCAGGCGCTGTTTTTTTCACAACAGCTTTCTTTTCAGTCGCAGCTTTAACAGGTTTCTTTGCCATACACGTTTAGCCTAATGGTTAATTGAACGATTAAAATTACGATGTGATTGGCCTAACAATCAAGAGAAGGGTGCATTTAATTTCCGCAACCGAATGAAAAAGGGGAGGATTAACAGGGTTTGGGAATGATGTGTCGCATAAAAAACGAAAGGGAAGTAAATCCGATTTACTTCCCTTCGCAAAGTCTCTTAGGCATTATCTAACGTAAGCCTAATTACTTCTTCTTTTTAGCAGCCTTCTTTTTGGTAGCTTTTTTCTTTGCTGCTTTCTTCGCTTTCTTTGCCATAGCGTATGAAAATTTAAGTTAAACTGTTGAAAAGTTATAATAAAAAACTAATCTGCAAAAATTTTTGAAGATTTATTTTGATAGCATAACGTATTAGCATCAATTTATGATGCACCAATATCATACGTGATCAAACATCAAATGATGTTTACTTCAGGCTGAAGATCAATAGCAAATTTTTTCTTTACCGATGCAAGAATGTCTTGCGCAAGTTTCCAGATTTTTTCTCCTGTTCCATTACCATAGTTCACCAACACAAGTGCCTGGTGTGGATGAACTCCGATGTTATCAAACGTTTTTCCTTTCCAGCCACATTGCTCAATCAACCAACCAGCAGGCACTTTAACGTGTTGATCGTCAGTAAAATAGCCCGGAATTTCTGGGTATGATTTTTTAAGTAATTCGTACTGTGAGTTTTCTATCGTGGGATTTTTAAAGAAGCTTCCGGCATTGCCAATAACTTTTGGATCCGGTAATTTTTGTTGACGAATACTAATCACTGCATCGCTAACTGATTTGATAGAAGCAGTTATACTATGCTGATCAAGTGTCTGCTGAATGGCACCATACGATGTGTTCAGCACGTGATTTTTTTTAGTGAGTGTTAAAGTAACGCTTGAGATAAAATATTTTCCTTTGAGCATATGCTTGAACACACTTTCGCGATAGCCAAACTCGCATTCCCGATTATTAAAGATGCGCACATCGCCTGAGTTAACATCAATCGCTTCAACAGTTTTGATGAGATCTTTCACTTCAACACCGTACGCGCCAATGTTCTGCATAGGCGCAGCACCCATTGTCCCGGGGATCAACGATAAGTTTTCAACTCCGCCATAATTATTCGTTACGCAAAACATCACAAATGAATGCCACGGTTCTCCGGCACCAACTTTGAGAACAATGTTGGAGTCGTCTTCCCAGATAGTCTCAATTCCTTTTAGGTCAATTTTGATCACAAGCCCTTCAAAATCACCGGTGAGCAGAACATTGCTTCCACCGCCAAGAATGAGATGCTTTTCATGCTTATAGACAAGTGTATCCATAAGCGCAATCAACTCTGCCAACGAACTTATGGAAGCAAAGTATCGAGCCTTGGCTGCTATCTTAAATGTATTGTATGGAAGTAAATCAACGTGTTCCTGAATTCTGATCATGTGCATGTGTGAAGCAGGAACAAAAATGAGAAATATTTACGAAGACTGATCAGTTTATCAATCCTTAATCTCATTCTTTGGAACTTTGATCAGGCAAAATCTTGGAAGCCGACCGGCAATGAATGTTGTGCCGCTAATTACCAAGTCACCTTCTGCAGTCTGAACAATGGCTGCGATCTCAAAAGGGTTTGAATAACCCAGGTATTTGCTTGACAGGAATTCTCCGGTCGTTTCATCATAAACGTAAAGTCCAATCTGACCGGACTTTGTGTTGCTTCCGTAGATGATTACATTTTTGCCATTCAAGACTCCTCGAATAGCTTTTACGCGGGCGTTGCTTTCCAGTTCAGGAAAGGAGAATGCAGTCGATTGAATATCGGTTACAGATTTAGTTTCAGAAGTGGATAGGGTTGCGTTTGGCTTCAGAAAATTAAATCCAAAATTGTAGGTTGAGACTGCGAATAATTCATCAGATATAGGAAGGATATTACTAAAGCCTGCATTTTCCTGTTGACCGTTTACAATACCGTCAACATCTTCGTTACCGCTTAAGCTTGTAAAAACGAGTGAGAACGTATAATTAATAAAACCGTTAAAGAAATATGTACCCTTAGAAGTTTGCCCTACAGCAAAAGGAAACTGCGTTCCTTCACGGTTTGCATGGCGGATCACCAGGTTATCAATAGGGCTTTCAGCACCTGTGTAAAACCTGACTGGCTCACTATAAATTTCTTCAACCGGGTTTATTATCGAAACAACGGATTCTTGTGTTTCATTATCATACGTCAATAATAAAAGACTTTTCCTGTCTTCCGTCAAACCTGAGGCTAAAGGAATTTTAACTCCGGTTGGAATTGGTGAAACAAGGGCTAACTCAGCCAACTGATCGACATTTGCAAGTTGGGTCTCTGTACCTGCATTCATACAGAAGAAATAAAAGCTGTCACCAATCCGATTAAGTTTTCCAGCGGGATAGACGTAGTCATCTTCCAAGACTAACGCTTTAACAATGTTTCCTAGTGCATCTACTTTCAGAATGTAAATTCCGAGTGGAGAATTAACATTTTGGGATTCACCACCTTCTTTTACTACGCTTGTTTTTCCGCCCAGAATAAGATATCCGGCATCATCCGTCTGCTGCATATCAATTGCATAGAAGCTTGAGTAGAACTCATTGTTATCGTAAATCTTGGTAAATGCTTTCTTATCAAGTTTCTCAGATGATTCTTCCAAGCATGCACTGAGAATAATAATCGGGATGAAAAGTATTATACGCTTTAGCATACTTATTTTTTGTCGATTGATTGAAAACCACTTGATAAAAACCGCAATGGGAAAAGTGCTCCGAGTGAAACCCCGATGTTGTTGATTTTAATATCGTCCATCACATCGCCTGTACCGGAAAGGCGAGGATCGCCATACCGGTTTTCCGCTGAGTTCACAAGACTCATGCCTTTACGATACATAACATCCAGGTTTAACCGGATATTTCCGATATGGTAATTAACCCCTGCTCCGAAGACCAAGCCCCAATGTTTCTTCGCAAAGAGATCAGATGCACCTACGATGATATCAGGTTCTGTGAATTCGTTTTCGCTGCCGGAAGCATAGTCAGTTCCTGAAGTTTGCACGGATTTATTAGCGTTGATTAGAAAAGCATAATATGCACCGACCTGTACATACGGCCGAAGTTTGGATTGTGTAATGTCGTATTTAAGCAATAATGGAAATTCGGCCCAATCGACTTTTTGTTCCTGCTTGTGATCCAGAATCAGTTGCGGATCGACATCATCGTACCATTCGTAATGATTTGAATACGTAAACTTGGAGTTGCGATACGTTGGCTGAAGGCTGATGGAAAATTGTCGAAATGTAAAGGTTACTTCTACCGTGGCATGTGCTCCAATTCCTTTCCAGTCATCATACACTTTGTCCTCAGCCGGAGTGTAAACCGAATAAGATTTATCCACAACGGCTTGTGAGAAATTAACTCCGGCTTTAAAGCCGAGCCACCATTGTTTATCCAGAAAGCCACCGTTGGCACTGTTGCGCGCATTAAAAGAAGTTTTTCGCTTTCGGTTATTCTGAGCCGATGCAGCAAGCGAACAAACCAGTAAGCACAACATCAGGGGGTAGAGTTTGCGCATAGGGATTATTTTGTAACCATCATTTTTTTAATGTCCTTAAAATCTCCGGCTTTCATCTTATAAAGATACATACCTGGCTGCAGTCCGGATAATTGTACAGGTACTGTATGATAACCCGGTTCAAATATCGTATTAACAATGTTTCGGATTTTACTGCCGCGACTGTCCATCAAATCCATAATCACTTGTAGTGTGTCGTTGATTCTGAAGCCAATCGTGGTTGCATCTTTAGCGGGATTAGGATAGTTCTGTTCCAGTTTGTAGCGTTTCTCAACAAATTCATTGTCGGTACCCGTGATTAGTTGTGTAGCCAACGGATCCAGATTTCCGTTTAAATAGTCTCCGAAAAAGATCTCATTCACATCAGCTTCGGTAACACCCATCCAGTTATGGAGCAGGTTAGCATATACTTCGCGATAGTCAAACTGTTTCTCAACGTTATTTACTGAAGTGTCCGTAAGATCAGGCGCTCTTCCGGAAACACCAGCCTTTACACCTTTACCAAAAATCATGATCGGACCACCGGTTCCGTGATCGGTTCCGTAACTGGCATTCGAATTTATCCTGCGCCCAAATTCAGAAGTCGTAACGGTGAGCACTCTGTCTTCCAAGCCGCGTGACTTAAGATCGTCCTGGAAAGCTTTCATGGTTGCTGAAATATGATAGAGCAACGCAGCGTGAGCGCCCATGGTTGGATCGTAGTTAGTAGTTTGCTCGGCATGGGTATCGAACCCGCCAATTCTAACCATGAACACTTTTGTTTTACAATCGCCTGCTAACAGTCTTGCTACTAATTCAAATTGATCGGATAGTGGATTGTTTTTACTTCCACCGGGTGCATTGAAAGGATATGTTTTTGGATAGGTTACGGAAGATTCACCACCTCTTTCCCAAACTTCAAATAATCGTTGCGCGTAATCATCTGTTTTTTGCTCAAGATCTAGAATCCAATTCATCTCTTTATAATATGGTGAGTCCACAAGTACGTCAGGTGGAAAGCCGCGCGGATCAGGTTGTCCTTCCTGGAAGCCGGGAAGTTCATTCACAAGATCTGAGAATGCTTCCAGATTACTTGGCAACGAAATGGAGGTAGGAATATTCCCGGTTTGGTGGAAGATAAGCGAAGTATCATTCCCCATTTCAATGCCCAAGGGATCGAGCATTTTCTCCATACCGAATTCATTGCCTTCTTCAAGCGGAAAGTTTGCGGGGTATTTAGCTGGACTATAAACTTTATTCAGATAGCGGCCGACCCATCCCGAATCAAAATAATCATCAGCACCGCCACCCATAAATTGGATATCGCGCCCGCGGAAATGTGAACCGTTGTTTTTATCGTATGAAACTCCCTGAATAAATGCAGCCCGGCCGGTATCGTATAAACCTTTAATTGCCTGCATGTCGGGATGAAGGCCAACTTGTTGTTCAGAGGCAAGGGTTGTATCCAACGGAATGTACTTACGCAAGCTATTTTTAGCGGGAATAGCAATGTTTGCCCTGCGGCTGTAGTAAAGATCATATTGCTCTACCGGGATTAAGGTGTTCATTCCATCATTTCCTCCGTGAAGCTGAAGAATGATGAGAACCTTATCATTGTTCAAATCGGCTGTGCGGATTAGTTTAGTCAGAAAGTTTTCGCCCATCACTTTCATGGGAATACCTGCCAGTGTGAAAGGAACGCTGGCGGCTAGCGGTAATGTCTTTAAAAAGCTTCTTCTCTTCATAGGTTACTGGAGTTGGTATTCAGGTGATTGAAGCATCGCATTAAAAAGATCCCGAAGCTGTCCATCCATGGTATTCGTCATGGTTTGAGTAGGATAGTTCGCAGCCCAAATAACTTCCGGATTGAACACCAGCGTACCCATAAATTTATTCAGGAAGTGAAGCAATCGTTCTGATCTCAGAGTTGAATCAACATCGTCTAGCGTTGTATCGAAGGTTAAGTTCTCGGTAACCGGAAGAACAAATGAAGTCAATTCAATTACAAGGTTGCGCGCATTAGAAGCTTGCGCAAGGTCAATATTATTCCAGACGAATTGAAAGAGGTCAACAGTTGGTAAGAAGTTGTAAATAAAATCATACCGATTCGCCAGGTTGTTAACTGTTATCCAGCTTCTGTGATAAATCGGGAACTGATGGTAGGCATCATATCCTGCCACATCGTACGGTTGGTAAAAATCCATGCCCATAGTTTTAACCCGATCGATGATCATGCCGGATTGTTCATAAAAACCTGTAGCGTCAGAACTCATAACCGGGAACGGGATTTCGAAAAACCGATAAGTTCCCAAAATCAAATCAAGCGGAGATTTTATAATTCCACCAAAAGCATCATCTGCAAAAGTTGGTGGAGTATTGTCGGTGTTATTGTTATAGAAGTGTTGGCTTGTTAGCAGTTGTTCAATTACCGGCTGTATTTTAAAATTATTAGCCCGAAATGTACTTGCCATCTCCGCAATAATATCATCGCTTAGCGCAGGGCTGATTTCATGATACATGAAAAACCGATAGATCTTACGACAAATATGCATCGGGGTTTCATCTTGATCGTATACCAAATCAATGAAGCGGCTGATTTCGTCTAATGCACTTTCTTCGGTTGCATTGTTACCGTCTACTAACAACGGATCAGGTTCAATGGCAGCATTATTAAAATGCCCGCTGAATTGTTTGGGCTGATTGTCGTGAGCAGAGGCATTGGTAACAGAACCTCTTACTTTTCCACGGGGCAGGAGCGTATCCGGATCGATCACTGAAAACTCATCATCAAACTGAAAACCGGAGAAGACTTTTGCTGCTGCTCTTACATCGTCTTCATTGTAATAATAGTAATCATATTCCGGACGGCTGGCAGCGGGAGGAATATCCGGATCATTTTCCAATCCCCGTCCAATTGTATAGAGCTCTAATAATTCACGCCCAAAGTTTTCATTACCGCCCCGGATATTAATCGTTCCATCCAGGAGATTAAGCATGGCATTATCAACACAAACTTTTTTCACAAGCTCTTTAAAGCTGAGCTTATCCGCGGGAACAACGGGGGACGGTACATCATCGAGTGCATACAATCTGAATAATTGATTTTGATAATACATCGCGTTGCTACTCCCGATCTTTTCAGAAATGGCAGTCAGATGTGTATGGATGAAGAATACAAGTTTCTCACGTGCAGAATACGCGAGCGATTGAGCTGCAGGAACTCCGGAACTCATCATTTGCCCCACAAACCAGCGTTTGAAGTATTCCTGATACTCAAACTCCATTTTCAGAGCATCCCGAGTTCCGGTTACCCAGTTTTGTCCGTTATCAGGATCGAGTGGTAAAGGTGCATCGGGTAGCGGAGCAGCTGGCCTGTACAGCCGGTTCAAAGCGGCAGCAGGAGTGAGTGCCGAAAATACTTTTATATCGTTTATTGTTGGCCCGTACGTGGCACGTCTGAGAAGGTGCGCAGCACCTCGTCTGCCAAGGAGACCAGTATGTGGGGTTAGCGGCATAGGGGGAATAGGTAATTGTTAGCTATATCCTTTATTAAAATCAAAATTTATCGTTTTTGCGGATAAGTTGCATTTATAAACGTCTATCGGTAATGAATTTTCTTTTACCGATGTTTACCATATTTACAGAATGAAAATTATAGAATGTCCGCGCGATGCCATGCAAGGCATCGATGAATTTATTGTTACCGAAAGTAAAATCCGGTATATCAATCAGTTACTCAAGGTTGGATTTGATACGATCGATTTCGGAAGCTTTGTTTCTGCGAAAGCAATTCCGCAAATGCGGGATACAAAGGAAGTTCTGGCTGGATTGGATCTTTCTGCTACAAAATCAAAGTTGCTCGCCATTGTAGCCAATACGCGGGGAGCGGAAGAAGCTGCGCAACATAAAGCCATTGATTACCTAGGTTTTCCGTTGTCTATCTCTGAGACATTTCAGCAACGCAATACGAACAAGTCAATTACTGAAGCGCTGAATACCCTATCAGAAATTCAAACAATTTGTGAATCAACTGGAAAACAACAAGTAGTGTATATCAGCATGGGATTTGGTAATCCATACAACGATCCGTACAGTGTAAAACTGGTTGAGCAATTTGTTGACATTCTAAATACGCTGGGTGTAAAAATAATTTCACTTTCAGATACGATTGGAGTTTCAACACCTGATCAGATTAAATATCTTTTTGAAACATTGTCGGGTAAGTTTAAGAATGTTGAATTGGGTGCGCATTTGCACTCCACTCCGCAAACAGCGATTGAAAAAATCAAAGCAGCTTTTGAAGCAGGCTGCAAACGTTTTGACGGAGCGATTAAAGGATTTGGAGGCTGCCCGATGGCAACAGATGATCTTACGGGGAATCTGCCTACTGAAACGATCTTGAGCTACTTAAATGAAAAAGGAGTCAGTACCGGAATCAATCAGGAGGAGTTCGCGAAGGCGATGGTTTTGGCTGATGAAATCTTTCCGCATAATTAAGTATTAGGCATCGGGCATTAGTCTAATGCCTAGTTCCTAATGCCTTTTAATTAGATATTTTATATTGTTTTCCCGGCATCGATTTTACAACACCTTTGAATTCCAATCCTAATAAAACAGACGCGAGCTGACTAACCGGAAGATTTGCTTTCCAGCTGAGTTCATCAATCAGAACATTTGCCTTCTTATCCATCATGATTTTGAGCACGGTTTGTTCATGCTCATCATATCCAGCCAGTGAAACCGAAACCTTTGATTTCTTTTCGGATTTGGCGACATCCCAACCCATAATATATTCAATGTCTTTTACGGAGGTTAGGAGATGAGCCTTGTTCGATTTGATCAGGTTGTTGCAGCCGGCTGAGTACGTTTCCCCAATGCTTCCTGGGCAGGCAAACACATCTTTGTTATAGCTATTGGCGATTTCTGCTGTAATTAATGCACCACCTTTTTCTGCGGCTTCGACAACAATCAGTGCGTCACATAATCCGGCAATGATGCGATTACGTTGTGGGAAATTATGTGCATCTGGTTTTGTGCCGAAAGAGTTTTCTGTAACCAATCCACCGTGCTCAAGCATTTTCTTTGCTGTGTCTTTATGCGTGGCCGGATAGATTACATCCATACCGCTACCCATTACTCCAATAGTAGCAAGTTCATGTTTTAATGCCTGTTTATGTGCGTGAATATCGATTCCGTACGCAAGTCCGCTTACAATTAAAGGATTATGCGGTAGGAGATCTTTGATGATTTGCTCAACGCGTTCTTTACCATATGAAGTTGCCTGGCGCGTACCGACAACCGCAACAGCTTTCGGATTTTCAAAATCTATATTGCCTTTCAGATAAAGAATTGAAGGTGCATCAGGAATGTTTTTTAACCGTGCCGGATATTTTTTATCCATATAGAATACGAGGTCAACTGATTCTTTCTCAGCCTTTAATAATTCTTTCTCAGCTTGTTGAAATGGTTTACCATTCAGGATTGCCTGCGCAGTAACTTCTCCAACACCAGGAATTTGTAGCAGTTTTCCTTTAGGGGTTTTAAATACTTTTTCCGCAGAGCCGGTATAGCTGATAACCTGCTTGATCAAATAATCACCAACACCATCAATGAAATGCAGGGCGAGAAGGGCAAGTCTATTTTGGTCCACGAGGGTAATTTGAAAATTTGAAGATTTAACAATTTGAAAATGAAAGTATTCAAACTGTAAGACTTAGAGAAATGAATAGGAAATTCAAGACACTAATTGTCACTTCTTAAGACTTGAAAGTCATTTTCAAATCTTCAAATTGACCAATTTTCAAATTGAGGGTTAATTAATCTTATCGCGAAGCTCAACGAGGAACTTGCGAACAGACTTTAGAGAGTCGATTAACTCAATTTTGTCTTTAACCGAGTTGTCGGTATTGCGGAGCATCTCTTTTGCGCCCTGTAAGGTGAACCCTTTTTCTTTTACCAGGTGGTAAATTGTTCTTACGCTATCGATGTCCTCTTTGGTAAACTGGCGATTGCCTTTGCGATTCTTCTTTGGCTTGATGAGATCGAATTCAGATTCCCAAAAACGGATAAGGGAAGGTGCTACGTTAAACTGTTCCGCTACTTCTCCGATAGAGTAGTAGAGTTTTTCGATTTCCTTTTCTTTATAAGCCATCTTGTCGAGCAAGGTAAGTAATTAATCCTTTATCGTCAATGCGCACAGGCACTTCCGGAAAATCTTTTTTTGTAAGCTCTTGTATCTTGGTAATGACGCGGTTAGCGATGTCGATTTTCACCCTGTCGCGCGAGATTTGGTACGTGGGCGTGATCTGCGCTTTGATAAAATCCCCGTTTGGCTTTGTGTATACTTTTATGATAGGTGCCCATCCGTTGATGCCTGCGACATTAATACCTCCATACGTGCAGAAATTACCTAAGCTATAAGCAATGAACCGGTTTTTGTAAACCTCTACCGCTCGCGTTACGTGCGGGCCATGACCAAAAATTATATCAGCACCCGCATCAATTAACAGGTGTGAGAACTTATAAACATCGCCACGATCTTCCCCATGAAATATCTCATGCTTACGCGGAACGTTCTGGTATTGACCGCCTTCCGCACCTCCATGAAACGAAACAATGACGATGTCAACCATTGAATCGAGTTCCTGAACAATCGCCTTTGCATCCTGTAAATAATTGACACTGATGCAATTGCTGTTGGGGGAAAATGCTGCTACACCATATTTAATTCCTTCTTTTTCGAAGGTCACGTAGCGTCTGGGGAGTTGACCTGTGTGATATAATCCCGCTGCTTCAAGTGTTTTAATTGTACTTTTGCGACCGGTATCTCCAAAGTCGCCCGCGTGATTATTGGCGATGCTCATCACATCGAAACCTGCGTTTACAAGATTTTGTGCGTACTTCTCCGGACTACGAAATGCATAACAAACTTTAGGGTCTTTACAGGTCTTAACGTTGCCACCTTCATTCAATAATACTCCTTCCAGATTGCCAAACGTAACATCTGCATTACGCAAAATATGCTCAACTTCTTTCATTAAGTATTCACCATCGTTGGGTGGTAATACCGGCAACGGATAGTTACTGCCCATCATAATATCGCCAACACCGATAACGGTTATGGTGTCTTTTTTCTGCGCGTGAGAAGAAAAGGCCAAAATTGAGCAGATCAAAGTAAAGATTATCTTCATTGAAATTATTTCTTTTCGTAGTAGAGAATAGAAGCTTCCGTTAAACTCTTAAGGGACTTATCAGAAGAGACTAGCGGTAAGTCGACATACATGGCACTGGCAACGATGATACTATCAGGAAGCTTTAGTTTATATTGTTTTCGGATAGTTACTGCCGCTGTCTGAACGAAAGGAGTAAGGTCAACTATCGTACATTCTGACAGGAAATTTTCAAGCCTTGTTTGATCCTTATTAGATAGACCAGAATAGCTTAGTAATTCAAGCTTCGTAATGACTGAAATGTAGATAGTTTTTCCATCTAATAGTTCAGTTAAAGTATCATCTCCAGATAGAAAATAGATGATAATATTGGTGTCAAGAAATAGATTATTTCCACTCATCTCTCCAGCGCTTTTGCAAGGTTAAGCCATCTTCTTTGAACTTAACCGTTCCTGCGTATCGAGAAGTTTTTAAACCTGTTTTGGAAGATTTTTTAGAAATCTTCTTTAAAACAGCCTGAATTGATTTTTTATCAGACCCTTTTTTCAGCACCATAACCATAAAACAAAGGTAATTAATCCAGAGAAATAATCTCCTTCTCGCCCTGCACGATAAGCTTTTCGTATTCCTGGTTGCTCAAATCGCGCTGAAAGAAGTTGATTGGATTAATGTGATCGCCATTGAAGAGAACCTCGTAATGCAAGTGATCGGATACAGATGTTCCTGTATTACCAACATAGCCGATAATCTGACCACGTTTAACTTTATCGCCAGGCATTACAATATACTTTGATAAGTGCGCGTACCGTGTTTCAAAACCAAATCCATGATTCAAATAAATCACGTTGCCGTAACTGGAAGAATAGTATGAATTGTCAATGCGACCATCACCGGTAGCATAAACAGGTGTACCGTGAGGCGCTGTAAAATCAAGTCCTTTGTGCGGACGAACATATCCCAATAATGGATGAAAGCGCAATCCGAAAATAGTATGCAAACGTGTAAGATCTTTGTTATCAATCGGCTGAATAGCAGGGCGAGAGGCCCACATCGCAAGTTTTCGATCTGCAGTCTTATTCAATTCTTCATACGACTGCTGTTCAACATCCAATTGATGTTTAAGTTTTTCGAAACGCTTATAGGTATCGGCAATAAGGCCGTATTCTTTTACTTCTTCAAAGTATGACGGTTTGGCACCACCTGTACCGGCATATCGTTCTGTAGCGCTTAATGGCTGAAGATCCAGAATCACGCGATAGTTATGATCATCCTGACTGATAAGTTCATCCAGATTATCATTTGAATGAGCAATTCGTACTTCAAGTGATTTCCATTCTGCGCGAAGCTCGTAGTTGTCATCCATCAGGTATTGTTCTTCAATAGGTGAGAAGCGATTGATGTACCAGAAGAACAGCGCAATAGCAGCGACAAACGAGAACGAAAAGAATATTCCCAACTGATGCATAAGCTTGTTGCCGGTTAGGTAAACAGGCTCGTACTGGCAGGTTACTGGGTTATATGTAAACGTTCGCTTTCTCACTTAATCGAGAGATTGATTCTTTTTCGCGCCAAGCTTTTGAAGTTCGATGTGCTGATCGCTGGTTAAGCCTTCGAGCATATACGGAACTGGATCAACCTGGTCACCTTTGCGGATAATTTCATAATGCACGTGCGGAGCAACAGAGCCACCACTCATGCCGACTGTTCCGATCTTAATTCCTTTGTCAACTTTTTGCCCTGGATTAACGGTCACCTCGTCAAGGTGTGCGTAACGGGTTGTTAAACCGTTGCTGTGCTCAATGTCAACATAGTTTCCATAACCTGCCTGCAAAGTTGAGCTGCGAACTGCTCTCAACACTCTACCCGTTGCGGTTGCCACTACAGCGGTTCCGCGTGCAGCAGTAAAATCTACACCCGGGTGATTGTAATTTCCTTTGTGAAATGGATTTACGCGCACTCCAAAACCTGATACAAGTTTTGTGTTTTCTGAATTCTCAACCGGAAGAATGGAGGGAACGGATAGTAAAAACACTTTATCGCGTTCGCGGATTGAATAACTGGCAATTTCTGTATTGTGACTAACAGCAGTTCTTGTTATCGATGAAGCTTTGTCGTTTAAGGCTTCGAGCTCTTTAAGGAAGGTTTCTGTATCAGCTAACAACAAGTCAGCCGAAGTAGAAGGCGTTTGTGTTTCAGTCTGCTCGAACGGAGTTTCGAACAGCTTTTCGTGCAGTGTTGCATTCTTTTCTTTCAGACTGGCAATTGATCCCTCAAGGTCAGAAGTTTCGCCTTGAAGAGATGCAAAGTGTTTTTCAAATGTCTTGTTTTCTTTCTTGAGCTCTTTTCCGCGTTCAGTGAGAAATAGTTTGCTGTGCAGGAAGAGAATACCTGTGAAGATGAGCACCGTTGAAACTGCAAAAAGTACACCATACCCTACAATGCTGCCATAAGCAGTTCGTTTGGGTTCGTACCGGCAGGTTTCAGGATTGTAGTAGTACTTCGATAGGCTCATATTCGGTTTAAAAAAATCTGTGAAATCTGCGAAATCTCACCCCTGGACAGTTATTTTTGCCCGTTCATCCCGGTTCGATAGCTACCACTATTGAACGAAGGGGTGAAGATAGTAAAAATCACGAAAAGTTAACGTTCAGGAATTGATGGAATCGGCTGAGATAAGGAGGTTGTTTTTAGAGTTTTTCGAGAAGAAAGGTCATCAGATCGTTCCTTCAGCGCCATTGGTTTTAAAGAACGACCCAACGTTGCTCTTCACTAACTCTGGCATGGTTCAGTTCAAGGATTATTTCCTCGGCAACGCAACTCCGAAGTCAAACCGTATTGCTGATACTCAAAAATGTCTTCGCGTAAGCGGAAAACATAACGACTTAGAAGAAGTTGGTATCGATACGTATCATCATACGATGTTCGAGATGCTTGGCAACTGGAGCTTTGGTGATTACTTCAAGAAGGATGCAATTGCGTGGGCGTGGGAATTGCTGACTGAAGTTTATAAGCTTCCCAAAGATAAATTATACGTTACTGTTTTTGGTGGTGACAAAGGCGATGGCCTTCCGGTAGACGAAGAAGCAAAGGAATTGTGGAGGACGTTTATCGATCCTGAGCATATTCTTCACGGAAGCAAGAAAGATAACTTTTGGGAAATGGGTGAGAGCGGACCTTGCGGACCGTGTTCTGAAATTCACATCGACCTACGTTCGGATGATGAGATTAAAAAGAAGCCCGGCAAAGAATTTGTGAACAGCGATCACCCGCAAGTGGTTGAGATCTGGAACCTCGTGTTCATGGAATTCAACCGCAAAGCAGATGGGTCATTAGAAAAGCTTCCAGCACAGCATGTTGATACCGGCATGGGCTTCGAACGCCTGTGCATGGCGATTCAAAAGAAGACTTCGAATTACGATACGGATGTATTTTCTCCGCTGATCGATTTTATTGCTGATGCAGCAGGAGTGAAGTACAAAGAAGATGAAAAGATTGACATCGCGTTGCGTGTAATGGCTGATCATATTCGTGCCGTTTCATTTGCGATTTGCGATGGACAGTTGCCTTCAAATACAGGAGCTGGTTATGTGATCAGAAGAATCTTGCGCAGAGCAGTTCGTTATGGATTTACGTTTCTGAATTTTAAAGAACCATTCCTTTACAAACTGGTTCCGGTTTTAGCTGGACAACTTAAAAATGTATTTCCAGAACTGGAATCTCAAAAGGATTATGTTGGTAAAGTGATTTTTGAGGAAGAAACATCTTTCTTGAGAACACTTGATCGTGGACTTAAACGTATTGAAGGATTAAAAGCAATCTCTGGAGAACAAGCTTTCGAATTGTATGATACATTCGGGTTCCCATTGGATCTTACTTCATTGATTGCCCGCGAACGAGGATTCTCGGTTGACGAAGCTGGCTTTAAAGCCGAGATGGAGAAACAAAAGAGCCGTTCAAAAACTGATGCAACAAAAGAAACGGGTGATTGGATTTTAGTAGGCAAGGACGGAAAGTCAGAATTTATCGGTTACGATAATCTTGAAAGCGAAGTTAAAATCATCAAATACCGCAGACTGAAACAAAAGAATAAAGAACTCTTTCAGTTAGTGTTCGATAAAACACCGTTCTATGCTGAGAGTGGTGGTCAGGTAGGAGATACCGGTTACATCGAAAGCGCCAACGAAAAGATTTACATCACCGATACAAAAAAAGAGAATGAGCTTATCGTTCACTTTGCCGATGCATTACCTGAAAACATGAACGCAACATTTGTGGCTGCAGTTAATAAAGGTAAACGTCAGCTGAGCATGGATAACCATTCAGCGACACATTTGCTCCATGCCGCATTGCGACAAGTTCTCGGCAAGCACGTTGAACAGAAAGGTTCGTTGGTAAATGATAAAGTTCTCCGCTTCGACTTCTCACATTTCGCTGCGATGACAACGGAAGAGCTTCAGCAAGTGGAAGATATTGTCAATCGTAAAGTGCGTGAGAATATCAGTCTCGATGAAAAACGAAATGTGCCGATTGAAGAAGCCAAGAAATTAGGCGCAATGGCGCTTTTTGGTGAGAAATATGGGGATTTTGTGCGTGTAATCACGTTTGATCCGAAGTTCTCCGTTGAGCTTTGTGGCGGAACGCACGTTCAGGCTACAGGTCAGATTGGATTGTTTAAGATCATTTCTGAAAGCTCGGTTGCTGCAGGTGTTAGAAGAATTGAAGCCATCACAGCGGATGAAGCTGAGAAGTTTGTAAGCGATAATCAGAAGCTGCTCGATCAGGTTAAAGAGTTGTTAAAGAATCCTAAAGATTTATTAACAGCAACTAAAAATCTGCTTGAGGAAAAGAACGCACTTGAGAAAAAGCTTGAAGTTGTAAACCAGGAGAAAGCAAATCTTATTAAAGATCAGCTCGGTGCAAAAGCAGTGAAGTCAAACGGCTATACGTTGATTGTGGAAAAGGTTTCTGTTCCAGGTGGTGATGCATTAAAAAATATTGCGTACGGATTGCGTAATCAGTTCAATGATCTTCTATTGATTCTTGCAGCGGAAGTTGAAGGTAAACCTCAGGTATCAGTTATGATCGGAGAGGAGCTTGCTAAATCAAACAAGTTTCATGCAGGCAACATGGTGAAAGAGCTTGCAAAAGAAATTGATGGCGGTGGAGGCGGACAACCTTTCTTCGCGACTGCGGGTGGGAAGAATCTCAATGGATTGGATAAAGTTTTAGTAAAGGCGAAGGAGTTAATTAAGTAAACAGTCTTTAGTCGATAGTCCATAGACCATGGACCATGGACTATGGACTATCGACTATGAGTGTCAAAGACAAATACAGAGTAGTAATTGGATTGGAAGTTCACGCGCAGTTACTGACTCGCAGTAAGATCTTTAACGCTGATGCTTCTTCGTATGGTGCTGAACCGAATACGCAAGTAAGTGTGATCACGCTTGCGCATCCTGGTACGTTGCCGAAGCTCAATAAGCTTGCACTGGAACACGCCATCAAAATGGGCTTGGCTTGTCATTCCGAAATTTCACGTAACAATATTTTTGATCGTAAGAATTATTTCTATCCTGATCTGCCGAAAGGTTATCAGATCACGCAAGACCGAACTCCGATCTGCAAAGGCGGTTTTGTAAAGATCAATACCAAAAATGGTGGTGATCGTAATGTTATTCTTAATCGAATTCATTTGGAAGAAGATGCTGGAAAGTCCATTCATGCGGATGGACCGGATACATTTATTGACTTGAATCGTTCAGGCGTTGCGTTGATTGAAATTGTTACAGAGCCAGACATGTCCAACTCCGATGAAGCGTATTCGTTACTCACAGAAGTAAGGAAGCTGGTGCGATATCTAGAGATCTGCGATGGTAATATGGAAGAAGGTTCGTTGCGTTGTGATGCGAACGTTTCGGTGATGTTGGCTGATGCTAAAGCCTTTGGAAAGAAAGTAGAGATCAAAAACATGAACTCCATCCGCAATGTTCAGCGGGCAATTGATATTGAAGTTGATCGGCAGATTGAATTGCTGGAAAAAGGAGAGAGTATTGTTTCTGAAACGAGAACCTACGATGCTGATAAGAACAAAACTTTCAGCATGCGTGAGAAGGAAGAACTGAATGACTATCGCTATTTTCCTGATCCGGATTTAAGTCCGGTGATTGTTTCAGAAGAGTGGCTTTCAAGGATTAAAGCTTCTATATCAGTCTTACCGCAGGAGTTGTTGGAGAAATTTATAAGTCATTACAAGCTTTCGGAATACGATGCACAAGTGCTAACCGATTCAAAAGATATTGCGGTGTACTTTGAATCTGTTTGTAAAAGTACAGCAAACTTTAAAGCCGCTGCAAACTGGGTAATGGGCCCGGTTAAATCGTGGCTGAATGAGAATCAGAAAAGTGCAGATCAATTTCCGATTGCTGCTTCCCGGCTATCGGAAGTAATTCATTTGATCGATACCGGTAAGATGAACTTTACCATTGCATCGCAGCGTTTGTTTCCTCAACTGATCAGCAATCCTGAAAAACCGGTGCTGGAAATTGCACTTGAGCTTGACATTTTACAGGAGAGCGATCAGAATTCAATTTTGCCTATTATTGAAGAAGTAATTGCTGCTTTCCCGGATAAAGTAAAAGAATATAAAAAAGGTAAAAGCGCAATTGTTGGCATGTTTATGGGTGAAGTGATGAAGCGTAGCAAAGGCAAGGCCGACCCGAAAGTCACGAACGAATTATTATTGAATAAATTAAAAGAAGCATGAGAGCTGCATTAATATTTTTATTGGCGAGTGTATTGTTATTAAACGGTTGTTCCTCCAATGGACAACAACCTAAAAAAGATGCCGGTCAAACCATAACCGTGAGCGGTAAGGTTGGATTTCCTCAAACCGGTTCGATTACGATCACAGAATTGAAAAATAGCGGTCAGGGCTGGCAGGATACGATTACACTGAAAAGTGATTATACCTTTTCTAAAAAGATCACGATTACTGAGCCGGGTTATTATCGCATCAATTTCTACAATCAGCAATCCGTTGATATTATTCTGGACAAAGCCAACCTTGAGGTTAATGTTGATGGAAACAATCGGACTGGTTTTTCGGAAGTGAAGGGATCGCCTGACATTGAACTAATCAAAAAGGCACAAAGCTTTACGCAAGGCCTTCAAGCCACACCTGAATTCTTAGAGCTTAGCAAAAAATTTGATATTGCCCGACAATCCAACGATCCGGTTAAAATGGCTGAGCTTCAGAAGCAATACCAGACGATGTATGCAAAAGCGACTGACCAGATTGCTGCGCTGCTCAAAAGTGCGCCTGCGTCCCTGGGCGGAATTAATCTTTTGCAAGGCGGTCAAACGCTACCGAAGGATACCTACATGGATGTATACATTCAATATGCTGAGAAGCTGAAAAAGGAAATGCCGAATTCGTCTCATGCAAAGGATTTTATTTCCGTTGTTGAAAAGGATAAAGCACTCGCTATCGGGCAAGTAGCACCTGAAATTTCCTTACCGAATCCGGAAGGGCAAGTAGTAAAGCTTTCTTCTTTACGCGGCAAGTATGTGCTGATCGATTTCTGGGCTAAATGGTGCGGACCATGCCGGAGAGAAAATCCAAACGTGGTAAAAGCATATAACACGTATAAAGAAAAAGGCTTTACAGTTTATGGTGTATCACTGGATCGCACGAAGGAAGACTGGGTACAGGCTATCGAACAAGATGGCTTAACGTGGACACAGGTTTCTGATTTGAAATATTTTCAATCGGAAGCCGCAAGTATTTATAACATTAGCTTTATTCCGTTCTCATTATTGATTGATCCGCAGGGTAAGATCATTGCTAAAAATCTTCGGGGTGAAGAACTCAATCAGAAGCTTGAAGAGATTTTTAGTAAAAATTAACATTTACTTCAACGACAACTTTTTTTATCTACTGCAACTGCATGAGAACAGGCCGGTGATCGGAGATCGTGCTATAGTAACCACCGTCACATTCATTTACTCTCAGCACGCGAATGTCTTTTACTTTACTGAAAAGTTCGTTGGTGATTAACATGTGATCAAGCTGACTTGGCCAGCTTGGATAGCTCCAGTACGCTTCGCTGCATTGTGCGATCGTCATGTCGGCAAACTTGTAGTTAGCATCATCATCTATAAAGTTCTTGAGCACGTTGTTGCCTTCCGGTTGTGTGATGTCTTCATTATAATCCCCCAACATTACAACAGACTTGGTACTAAGATTCGCATCGATATAAGCTTTAAGCTTATCCGAAGCGCTTCTTCTGCGCGGAATGCTGTCATCATCATCGCAACACTTTAAATGTAAATTGATCAGTGTTACTTCCATTCCCGAAGTATGCGTAGCAGTGATAAACATAGGCTGACGCGGAAAAGCGCTGGCATCGACAAGCGGATACGTAACCGCAGATACTGTTACTTCAGCTGTTTTATACAGATAACCTGTCTTTAACGAACCTCCGGAAACAACTCCGCTCCAACCGGGCAAAGCAGCAACCAGCGTGTTGAAATTTGTAGTACTTCCGATTTCCTGAACAGCAATGATATCCGCATTCAAGGTTGGAATGATCTCCGCTAATAAGGAAATGGTATTACCTGTTTTTGGAAATTGTTCAATGTTCCAGGTAACAATATCAAAAGAAGAGGCGCTTAACAATGGAATGCAGTTCGCGTATTTTCCAGCTACCATCGTTACGGTTGGCAGCTCACAATTTTCGGGTTCTTCACCTGGTTCTTCAGGAGTTACAGGATCTACGTTCAGCTTTACAATTGGAGTAATGTCTTCCTGACACGAAATCAATACAGAGATAACGAGCAACGCGAATATTTTTTTCATATCGTCAGTCTAATACTTTTTTAGTAAAATGAATACTGGGAAGTGATCGCTATAGCCTTCTGGATTGAAAACGCCACCGCTGAATGTCCGCTTAGGTGAGCCTTTGTATTTTCCATCTTCTACATACATCCAGCGTTGCGCAAAAACAGTAAATGTCTCCGGGACATAATCAACTCCTACATGATCACCTAACGCAGAAGAAATAATGATCTGATCAAATAAATTCCAGATTCCGTTAAACGATAAACTTCCATAACCTTTTTTGAAGGTTGGTTCTCCCGCGTTGATCAAGGTGTTCTTCTTTTGAGCGTCATCGTTCGCGATCAGGATTTTCTTTATGCTTCGGTTGTTCGGGTCGTCATTAAAATCACCCAGCATGACAATGTTTGCTTTCGGATTGATGGCTAATACAGAGTCAACGGCTTTTCGCAAAACCTGGGCAGCCATTAATCGCATATCTTCTTTTCCGCCCCTGCGGGAAGGCCAGTGATTCACCGCTACGTGCAACGTATCGCCAAGGCAAAGACCTTTTACCCATAAAATATCGCGGGTTTTGAAATCAGCGTCTTCCGGATTTTTAATAACCAGTTTTTTAATGCTGAAAGGCTTGAAAACAGAAGCCCGGTAGAGCATCGCAACATCCACACCCCGGGCATCGGTCATATCAAAATGAATAATCTGGTAGCGTTTTGAAGCAATATTGGGGTGGGCTACTAAATCTTCCAGCACTTTGCGGTTTTCGATTTCACTTACTCCCAAAATATCCGGATAGAATTGAGCAATTACGTTGGACATGTTTGCCAGCTTAATGGCATAACGTTCATCAGTCCAGTTATTTGCACCGTTTGGAAGAAATTCTTCATCAATTGTTTTAGGATCATCAACCGTGTCGAACAGGTTTTCAAGGTTGTAAAACCCAACGATGGCTTGGGAAGGAGCACTGGTTTGCCGTGCAAACGATAAAGTGAAATCGAGTAAAAGAAAAGAGAAAATGATCAATAATTTTTTCACGGCTGCAAAATTAGATTTCCTTTTCATTTTTCAGAATGGAGTGGCACCAAAGATAAAGATTTGTTAATATCGCAACCTGAAACAGGCTACGGTGAATTCTATATTTGCACCTGTTTTAAAAACAACCACTAACCTTTGACCCTTGATGCGAATTCTACTTTGTATCCTCTTCGTATTATGCACTTCATTTGCCTTCGCACAAACGGGCAGCATATCCGGAAAAATAATTGACCCCGAAACCAAGGAAGCTCTTATTGGAGTAACTGTTCTGGTGGAAGATACTAATCTCGGTGAGATTACCGACCTGAATGGTGCGTTTACTATTAAAAATGTCCCGGTCGGAGCAAAAAAGATCATCATTCGATATGTAGGCTATGAAACGCTTACCCAGGAAGTAACGGTGGCTGAAGGTCAAACCGTTTCCCTTGGCGAAATCCTCATGCAATCAACCGCCATCGGTCTTCAAGAAATAGAAGTGTTTGCGAACATCGTTGACGATCGTAAAACTCCAATCGCGGTGTCAAACATTGGTGACATTGAAATTGATGAGCAGCTTGGCGGAATGGCGCTACCTGAAATTCTGAATTCTACTCCCGGTATTTATGCAACCCAGGGCGATGGTTCCTATGGAGATGGCTACATCAACATCCGCGGTTTTGGTCAGGAAGAAATTGTATTCATGATCAATGGTGTTCCAACCAACGATATGGAAACCGGAACTATGTTCTGGACAAACTTTGCCGGCATGAGTGAAATCACCCGAAGCATGCAAATACAACGCGGATTAGGCGCATCAAAGCTTGCCGTGAATTCAGTAGGCGGAACTGTGAATGTTGTAACGGCTCCATCCGAGCGCAAAGCTGGCGGAAGTGCTGACTTAACCTTTGGCAATGGCTCGTTCACGAACCGTACACGAATAACACTTCACAGTGGTTTGCAGAAAGGCTGGGCTGTAAGCTTCCAGGCATCGTATGCTAATGCACTGGGAGTTCATTCCAATCAGAATGGATATTTTAGCGTAACAAATCAGGGAATGCGTGAGGGAACTTATGTAGATGTTTGGTCTTACTTCCTGACTGCATCAAAAGAACTTGCTCCAAATCATAAACTTATTTTTACTGCATTTGGTGCTCCAGCCAACCGGGGCAGAGCCTACAACACGAATACGGCTACCTATAAAAAGTACGATAACTATCAGCACAACTCAGCGATAGGTTACTACGATGGTCAGCTGCTATCGGTTTCACAAAATTATGCGCATAAGCCACAAATCTCTCTCATGTCATTGTGGGATATCAATGATAAGATGACGTTGACCTCTACTGCATACGTCTCTGTTGCCAAAGCATACGGCACTGCACGTTCGGGAGCGGCAGAAATTCTAACCAAAGACGGTCACCAGGATTTTGAAGCGTATAAAGCAGCAAACATTGCTAACGCACAAACAATCAATAATCCGTATGGGGGCTTTGGTACTTCTGTTACGGGTTCTCAGTCTACCCGCATCATAGAAGCCCGGTATAATAACCACAACTGGTATGGAGTTATTTCAAACATCAATTACCAAATCACGCCAACAACATCTATTGTAGCTGGTATCGATTTACGTGATTATACAGCCCAGCATTATGCAAAAGTTCATCACTTGCTTGGTGGAGAATTTTGGGTTGATCAGTTTTCAGGCACGGATAATAACCTGTTAACACCAAATCGGGTTGTGCGCGTTGGTGACAGAGTTCGGTATGATTATGATGGCAACGTTCGCTGGGGCTCAGCGTTTGCACAGCTTGAAAAAACCGTTGGTCAGTTAGATATTTTTGCTTCCGCGAACTACTCCCGTATTCAGATGTGGCGTGAAGGTAACTACTGGAGCGGTGATCCTGACTTTATCAATAATTCATTAGGTGCTTCTGATAAGCGCGTGTTTAATAACTATAACGTTAAAGCTGGTGCTAATTATCGCATCACGGGTCGTCATAACGTATTTGTAAATGGCGGAACGTTTACCCGTGCACCGTTCATGCGAAACGTATTTGTTGATTCCCGTTATGGCAACGAATACCTGACCGGATTGAAAAACGAATCTATTCAGTCATTTGAATTCGGATACAGTTATCGTTCCAGCAGGTTGCGCGGTAACCTGAATTTGTATCATACAAAATGGAAAGACCGCATTCTACCAAACGAAGCATTTGTTGATCCAAGAACTGAACAGCGTTTAGGATTATCCGGAGTTGCTGCCTTGCATAAAGGAATTGAAATTGATCTTCGCTACGAACCAGTTCAGGGGATTGAAGTGACCGGTGCTTTTAGCAAAGGAAATTGGAAGTGGATCAGTGATGCCCGTGCAGTTGTGCTCGATACAGTAAGTGATACTGAAATTGAATACGCACGTGTTTATACGAAAGGTTTGCGAGTTGGTAACACCGCACAAACCACAGCGTACATAGGTGTTCACTACAAGCAGATTAAAGATACCTACGTAGGTATCAGGGTGAATTATTTTGGTGATCTCTATGAATCTTTTGAACCAGCCGATCGGATTCAGCCAGGCTTTAAGCAAGTACGCAAGCTGCCTGATTATTTCATTGTTGATGTGTATGGAGGTTATTACTTCGAGATGGGTGAAATGCGTAGCCGTGCAGGTATTAACGTCCATAATTTGTTGAACGACAGATTTATCCGCAGATCAGACGAAGCCTTCGGAGTACAGGAATTCTATGGCTTCCCGATCAACTTCACAGCGTCCCTTACAGTTTATTTTAACTAAGATATTCATGAATCGCTATATCCAAACATACTGTATCGCATCATTATTCACGCTTGCATTTCTTTTTTCGTGTGATGAAGAAGAGCATGAACCCGCAACGATCACATTTTATCCGGCACTGAACGGCTTGGGTACTGAACCTGAACAAAATACTTCGGGGTCACCCTTTACGGTTGTTCTACGAACTTCACGCGTAATGGCGCAGGATTCCAGAGTAAACATTCGGGTCTCTGGTACGGGAGCAGGCTACGGAAATTCATATACAACATTTCCACCCCAACTTGAACCGGGCGTTGTAACCGTTACGGTTCCTAAAGGTGAAGTTGAAACGTCTTTTACGTTCACCCCAAAAAATGACGGGATCTTTATTCCGACTGATTATCATTACACGTTTACCATTGATGAAACAAGTAATGAAATCCGCTCGATCGGGCAGAAGAATTTCTCAATGACCGTTACCGATAACACGGCTGCATTCTTATTGGATAGCAGTTGTCCCAGTACAAACTTTACAGAACATGTTGTATCCGGGCCCAGCACGTGGGGATGTTCAGGTTTCGGTTTTCCGGATGAAGCTTCTTCAAACACCTGCCGTGAAGCCAATGCATTTAACAAAGGTGGTACCGTAGGTAGTAACTCTTACCTTATAACAACAAACCCGATCGATGGTACCCAATACAATAACCTTTATGTAAGCGCACAGGTTTACTCAAGGTTTACCGGTAATGGTGGAATTAAATTTTTATACAGCATTAATTATTCAGGAACCGGAGATCCGGAAGCGGATGGTGTAACCTGGACGGAACTCACTACAATCAATGAACTTCTTCCGGCAGCCGGAACACAAGATTGGAAAGGTGTAGCTCAATTTATTGAGAACATAGGGGATGAGCCGGTTTACATTGCCATTCAGCATGCAGGCGGTACAACATCGTCTTCTTCAAGCTGGCGGATTGATGATTTTTCGATTAAAGCAAACTAACGTATGAAGCATTTATATAAAAGTATTCTGGTCGGATTTGCAGCCTTTGCACTTGGCTGTGATAACGATGATAATAAATTTTCCATAAAGCCATCCTTAGGGTTTATGCAAAGCGAAGGAGTGATCGCGCAGAGCGAAACCACCGGTACACGAATCCGCTTTTACTCGAATATTGAAATTACCGAACCTGTTACCGTTCAGATAGCTGTCAACAATGTAAGCGGACTTGAGTACGGAATTGGGTATACTACTGACCCGGCTGCGGTTGATAACATCATTACCGTTACGATTGATCCAGAAGATGGGATACCTTCATTTTTTGTGTTGCCTATTGAAACAGGTGCCGAAGAATCCAAGCGAATTGAGTTTGAGATTATTTCCGTGGAAGGAAATGGATTGGAGCTTTCGCAAGCAGCAGCCCGTTTGTATAAACTGGCTATCTCAGGCTTTGAAGAAGTTATCCCGGTAACGCTTTCGTTTGATTTTAATACATGCTCAACTGACTATGTGATGCCAGCAGGATTTATTGAAGTATTTGAATCGGGCTCTCAAACAAACAGAGGATGGGGTTGCAGGGGATTAGGAAGAAATGGCTCGCGTGCTCCGCGTGCCAGCGCTTTCGTAGGCACAACGGCTACTGGATACGACAAAGCTTGGATGATTATGAATCCAATCGCCATTAGTGCAGGCGCAGATGTTACGATTAATTTCTGGACTTATTCTCAATTTGCAGGTCCTGGAAAAGTAAGTGTAAAATGGTCTAAGGATTATGCCGGTAGTGGCGATCCGCATGCTGCTACTTGGACAACCTTATCTTCTTTGGACAGTCAGTTTCCGGCTGCTAATAGTCTCACGTGGACAAATGTAACGGGTGAATTCAGTAACATTTTTGGATCTGCGGTATACATTGCCTTCGTGTGGACAGAAGGAACAGCTGCATCCTCAACAGCCTACGATATTGATGACTTAACAATAACTGTTGAATAAAATTTTAACCTGTAAATACAATCTTATGATAAAATCGAATAATCCTTTTTGGCTGCTAAGCCGGATAACATCAGTCCTTGCAATTTTTGGATTGCTGCTGGTTGTTTCATGTGGTAAAGATGATGAAGAGCCCAAAGGCATCTCTATTGTACAGTTTACCAATGAAGCACAAACTATTGCTGAAAACGGAACAACTACTACCATCAATATTCCTTTTGATAAAGCTGCTGCTAGGAGTGGTACCATCACCGTAACCTTAACAGAAGGCACCGGAACTATATACGGTACACATTTTTCAACAAGCCCAAATGGTACTACAGGCTCTATTGATATTGAAGTTGCTAAAGGTCAAACATCAGCTCAGTTTACGGTTTCACCAGTAAACAATGGCTCGCTGGCCGATGATAAATCGGTTGTGTTCACGATCTCAGAAGTAACAAGTGGTTTTGAAATCGGAACGAAGGATTCAAACACCATCACCATTACCGATGATGAAGGCCCAACGGCAGCAAACTTTGCAACCGCATCAAGCACCACAGTTGAAAATCTATCTGCGGGTATTGATGTAACAATTAATCTTACCAATGCTGCACCTGGCGCAGGTACGATTACAGTAGGCTTTACATCAACAACGGCAGTTTATACAACCAATTTTACAACGGAACCTGCTGCAACTGCTGGTGAATTCGATGTTGCTGTAGCCGAAGGTGCGACTAGTGTCAAGTTCAAAGTTAAACCAGTCGATGACGGTTCAGTTAATGCAACGCGTGAAATAACGTTTACCTTAACGGAAGCAACCGGAGCTGTTGTGCTAGGTACTGCGATAACCGAACATGATTTTAGCATCACAGATAACGAAACTCCTTCCGTGGCAACTTTTGACGAGGAAGATGGATCGGTTAGCGAAGGTAACGAAGAGGGTATAGAAGTTCCGGTTACGTTTACACCTACCACGAACGGCACGGGCACACTTGTTATAACATTTGCCGGAGCAGAATATGGTGATGATTTTGCGACAGAACCAGCAGCCGTTGACGGAAAGATTACACTTAACGTTGCAACCTCAGCAGCGACAGCAAGCTTCACTGTCATCCCTACAGATGACAGCGAAGAAACTGCTAACCGTGAAATTACATTCACGTTAAGCCAGTCAACCGGTATTGTTACACTGGGAGCAAGCGACAAAACATTTGACCTGACGATAGAAGATGATGATGCAGTTGAAACAATCGCAGAAGTAAGAGCAGATTTTCCGGGAACAACAACAGACATAACAACCTCGAAGAAAATTCATGGCGTAGTTACATCTTCTAATCCGCAAGTAAATACAAATAACATTTGGGTTCAGGATGCAACAGGCGGTATTGTTGTGCGTCTTGTAGCGGCCAATAACAATGCAATCAAACGAGGTGATGAGGTAACCATCGAATTAAATGGTGGTCAATATTTAGAATTTTTCGGCTTGCTTCAAGTTCAGAATGTACCGAATGCCAATGTGGTAGTTGATAATCAGGATGTGACACTTCCTGCACCTGAAGTAATAACAGTTGCTCAGCTTAATTCTGGCGCTTTTGAAGGTAAGCTTGTTCGTATTAACGATGTTGCCTTCGTAGACGCGAACGGAACGGCTACGATGTCAGGAACGCGTGTTGTTTCAAATGGTACGGTATCGACCAATGTTAGAACTGAAGCTACAGCACCGCATACCGCTTCTGTATTGCCTTACGGTTTTGGTACGATAACTGGTCTTGCAGGTGAGAACGTAGGCGCACAGATCATTCCGATTTCATTTGCAGATGATGTATTTGCAAGTACCGTAACAGGAAATATTTCAATTACTCAGTCGCTGACAGATTTTGGAACAGTAAATAATGCTGCTGAATCAGCAAGTCAATCGTATACGGTAACAGGTGTTACGTTAACCCATGACATTGTTATTACTCCATCTGGTGGTTACAAAGTCTCAACTAACAATGTTGATTTCTCTACTTCAGCGACACTTTCGCCTGTGGGAGGAACGGTTTACGTAAAATTCGCTCCGGCAACTGGTGTTAATCAAGTTATTGCTGGAACCATTACGCATAAATCACTCGGTGTTGCATCGGCAGTTGTAAATGTAACAGGAACTGAAGCGGGTAATGTTGCAGGTGGTGGAACACTAATGATTTATGAAGTATATGGCGCTGGAGGTAATGGAGGTGCTACCTATAATCAGGACTATGTTGTTTTATACAATGGAACAAGTGCATCAATTGACTTGAGCACCTACTCAGTTCACTACTCTTCAGCTACAGGAACCTTTGGTGCAGCAAATAATTCTGTTTTGGGCGGAACAATTGAAGCAGGAAAATATTTCTTAATCAAGTTAGCCTCTGGTGTTAATGGTAGTTCCTTGCCTACTATTACCGCAGAATTCTCAACAGCAAACACATCGTTTGGTACGCCTATTAACATGGCTGCCGGAGCCGGTGTAATTGCGCTGGTTAAAGATGTTAACATAGCAGTTGCATTAACAGGTGCAGCAGATTCAAGAATAGGTGATTTAGTCGGTTTTGGAAGTACAGCAACTAAATTTGAAGGCACTGGCCCAACTGAAGCTCCTTCAGCAACAAAATCAGTCCAGCGCAAGAACATTACCGATACAAATAATAACGCAAACGATTTTCAAGGAGTTAGTCCGCCTAATCTTGCTTACTTGCAATAAGTTGTTAGCAAGTTTTTTCCTTTATAATAAAAGCCCTGGCACTCAGCCGGGCTTTTATTTGAATCTTGGTATACTATGAAAAGAATTTTTGTACTGCTATTTGTTTTCGTTTGTGTAATCTCCTGTCAGGAAGAAATTACTGAACAGGTTCCATTAAATGATCATCAAACCGATCCCGATCCTCCGGATGATCCCGATCCGGACGATGATGAAGATCTTGCTATTGGGGAAGATAACAGCAACCTCATGTTAGGCAATCCAAGCGATGCAGAGCATGATATTGCGGATGAGAATAATTACCTGATGGTTAAGGATTATTACGTGTTGTCGTATAACCGGAGCAGGGCAATAGCAAACTGGGTAAGCTGGTATGTTGGCCCAACCTGGTTAGGAGATGCTGAACGGAGTGATGCTTATGGACCCGACAGCGAACTCCCTGCCAGCTGGTTTCACGTTACGGATGGATCGTATACGGGAAGTGGATTTTCGCGTGGCCACAATTGTCCTTCGGCTGATCGTACATCATCCGATGCTGCAAACGAAGCTACTTTCTTAATGACCAACATGATCCCGCAAGTGCAGGAAAACAACGGTGGCGTTTGGGAGAATCTGGAAGCATACATCAGGACTAAAGTTAATTCCGGATCGGAAGCTTTTGTTATTATGGGTAATTATGGTGTTGGCGGAACTGATACCAATAACGTTTATAAAGAATCGATTGCCGGTGGCGCAATTGCGGTTCCTAAATTTATCTGGAAAGTAGTGGTGATTATCCCGCAAGGCAATGGAGATCTAGGCCGGATTACAAATGCTACGCGCGTAATAGCCGTCAATACACCTAATAGTAAAACGATCTCAGGCAGTTGGGGAAGCTTCCGCGTTTCAGTTGATGCTATTGAGACTGCAACAGGATTGGATTTATTATCTATTCTCCCGGATGATGTTGAAGTTGCAGTGGAAGCTCGTGTGGATAACGAAAGTATCTAACCTAAAAAGTTCATATAAAATAAAACCCGGCCATCACCGGGTTTTATTATTGCTCCACGCTGATCGGATTACTTCGAAACGGTAAAACAATACGAAATCAGATTGGCGCCCATTTGTAACGCGAGTTGATGCTTAGCTTCAGGAGTATTGTGTACCCGAATATCTTCCCAACCATTGCCCAGATCACATTCATACGAATAGAATAAAACTAGTCTGCCTTCATACAATAAGCCAAAGCCTTGTGCCGGTTTACCATCATGCTCATGAATTTTAGGAAGACCTTTAGCAAATTCATATTTCTGGTGATACACTGCGTGATCATAGGGAAGCTCAACCAACTCCAGTTCAGGAAATACTTTCTTTAATTCGATCCGGATGTATTTATCTAATCCGTAATTATCATCGATATGTAAAAAGCCGCCCCCGATCAGGTAGTTTCTTAAATTCGCTGCATCACTCTCGCTGAACACAACGTTGCCGTGGCCGGTCATGTAAATGTACGGGTAGAGGTAGAGCTCTTTGCTGCTCACCTCCACTACATCTTCCTCGGCTGCTAGTCCGGTGTTTAGCGCGGTGTTACAAAACTTGATCAGGTTGGGCAATGCAGTTTTATTGGCATACCAATCGCCACCGCCACCATACTTAAGTTTTGCTATTTTTACTGAACCTTGAGCTCCGGCAGCCAGGCTTACGCCTAGTAGTAGCAACGTGAAAAGTGAATTTTGAAGTATCCGCATTTTAATAAGAACTAACGATTAAACCCTGTACTAGTTAACGAGTCTAACCGCCAAAACAAGCAAAAATTGCGTATAAACGCTAAAGCATGATGAAAACCCGCTCTTTTTTGATTCGAATGGTTTCGCTACTGGCAATGAGTAGCCTGGGGTTAGCTATTTCCTGTTCAGAAAATGATGAATCGCAATTCAGTAAGGAAGCTTCCTATGCTGCAGAAGAATCAAATATCGATGCCTATTATGCTGATGCAGATGACATGGCCGGAATAGCTGTATCCGAGAGCGATGAAACCGAAGGTGGTAAAGTGCCAGCCGGTGCGCGACAATTGGAAGTTAATGATGACCGCTTTTGTAATGGAATCTCAATCTCATTATCAAACATTATTTTAATAATAGGTGATATTACCATTGACTTCGGTGACGGATGTTCAGATGCCCGGCAAAACATTCGTAAAGGAAAAATAAAAATCCACTTTGAAGGCCGAAAATTCCGCCCGGGTTCAAGCATCTCCATTTCATTTGAAAACTATGAGATCAATGGTATAAAGCTAAACGGTATTCGAACCTTAACGAACTTATCTAATAGTACGGTGGATGAACCTAAGTTTCAGATTGAGCTTGAGAATGGATCGGTTGAATGGGATGGAAATACCGCAACACGTGAGCATTGTTTTGTGGCTACCTGGGATCGGGGAATTATCCTGGCACCAGGCGATGATCTTCTGCGCATTGCTCAGTGCGCAGCTGCAGACGCAGCTGCAGAAGGCATAAACCTTGATGGAGTTCACTACAAAGTATTCATTGAAGAAGCGCTTGTCTACAAAAGAGGTTGCCCGATGGCTATTTCCGGAGTGAAGCGATTTGTTGAAGCAAATACCGGCAAAGAAATTATAATTGACTATGGCAGTGGTACTTGTGATACCAATATTGCCATAACGGTTAATGGAAATATCCACAACATCCGCTCCCGCAGGTAGATATAAAAACGAGATTCTTTTCACAAAAAGCCCGGCACTAAACCCGGGCTTTTTTGTTTTCTTTGTAGTTAAATCTGTCCACAACATGAAGCAATACCTTGACCTGATGAAAGACATCCTCGAAACCGGGGCTTCTAAAACGGATCGCACAGGAACAGGTACACTTTCGGTTTTTGGACGACAATTAAGATTTGACCTGGCGAAAGGTTTTCCATTGCTTACCACTAAAAAGCTTCACACGCGGTCGATCTTCATTGAATTGTTGTGGTTTTTGAAAGGCGATACGAACATTAAATATCTTCATGATCATGGCGTAACCATTTGGGATGAATGGGCGGATGAGAATGGAGATCTGGGTCCGGTTTATGGACATCAGTGGAGAAGCTGGCCAACACCCAACGGCCAAACAATCGACCAGATCACCAATGTTTTAAATCAGCTCAAACAAAAACCTGATTCCAGAAGACATATCGTATCTGCCTGGAACCCGTCTGAAGTTGATAAGATGGCGTTGCCACCGTGTCATACCATGTTTCAGTTTTACGTGGCCGATGGAAAATTATCGTGTCAGCTTTATCAGCGTAGTGCAGATTATTTTTTAGGCGTTCCGTTTAACATTGCTTCCTACGCGTTGCTTACACATATGTTTGCGCAACAGCTAGATCTGCAGCCGGGAGATTTTGTCTGGACAGGAGGAGATGTTCATTTATACACCAATCACCTTGACCAAGCAAGGCTGCAACTCTCACGTGAACCGTTTGAATTACCGCAGCTTAACATCCGCAGAAAACCAGCTTCGATCTTCGAGTACCAATACGAAGATTTTGAAATCGTTAACTATCAAACCCATCCGGGAATAAAGGCGCCCATTGCGGTATGAGATATTTGTATCGAATTGCCTTTGCACTCTTATTAGTTGCGTGTGCGCCAACCAAAGAGAAGGTACCTGAAAGCACCGTTAAAAACGGAATCAAAAAAGTTTACCGTGATGATGGCCGTTTGCACCAAGAACTTGCTTATAAAGATGATAAGCTTAATGGATTATCTAAAGTGTACCATCCAAACGGCAAGCTTTACCTGGAGACAGAGTGGGCGAATGATAAGCGACACGGAATAACGAAGCAATATTTTCAAAGCGGTATCCTTTACTCTGAAACACAATACGACAGTGGAAAAATTACCGGCATCCTGAAAAAGTATCATAAAGATGGTAAGCTCAAAGCTGAAGCACCTTACAATAAAGGCATGGAGTGTGCCGGTCTTAAAGAATATATTCTGAGTGGTGAACCTCGTCCGCACTACCCATCTATCGTAATCAGACCTGAGAATAAAATTTTGTCAGAGGGCGCGTACTTTCTTCATTTGTCACTTACCGAACGGGTTCATAAGGTCACTTACTATAAAGGTAATTTGAAGGAGAATTGTCTTCATAGCAATCTCGAACGAATATATGAAGACGGTAAAAACAAAGGGATGTATGCTTATACGCTAAGCCATGGGCAATTTGTAATGGAGACTGTAAATTTTGTTGCTAAGGTTGAGACCATTGCAGGAAATGTTCTCGTGATTCAGAAGTCATTCAATGTGGCAGTCGACCGAAAATTTTAATACGTTAGTTCAGCATTTCTTTTCTCGATCGTAGTTCATAGTTGTCAGGTACATACGACAGTCCTTTATCTACAAACGTTCTCGCCTTGGCACGCTGATTTTTCCTGAAATAATACGCGCAGGCTGCTGAATACGCTCTTCCAATCTCATATTCGATATCAGCAATCGAAGCATCGGGATTTTCTGTCATCAAAGCCTCAAACATCAATCGGTATTTTTCACCGTTAATAGTATTTCCATCTTCATAGGCTGTACTGAATGATTCCAGCATCATGCTTCCCAGGAGTTCAAAAAAGTTATTATCCTTTCGGAGTACGGGATATTTTTCGCCATACTGTTTTGCCTGAACAATGAATGCAGATTTGTCTCTTGCATTCTTTCGGATCATGGAAAGATTACTGATAAACAGACTACTCATGTCAACACTGTTGGGTTTTGCAATAAGTGCTTTTTCAAAATAACCGGCAGCTTCTGTGTATCGCTCCTGATTGTAGGCAATCCGGCCGATTTCAAAATTAAAAATATAGGTGAGCTGCTGCTGAACTTCTGCGTTACTTACAGCCATTAACTCCTGGTAGATTTTTTCGTACTTTTCGCGGTCACCATTTTGCATAAATACCAATTGTGTGATCCTATAAAATTCACTTGTAATAATATCCGGTGTAATTCCTTCACGCTTAAACTTGCAAAGTTTGATCAGATATTGAGCTTTTTTGCTGTCACCGTAGGTTAAGCCGTTAAAGATTTCTGCTGTTAAAGCAAACATGAGATACCTCGATTTTTCATCGGGATGTAGGTAGTGGTACTTTTCAAATTGTTCAAGCGCCTTTTGTTTTTCACCTTTATCCAAAAGTGACAAAGCTGAATTATAATATTGGATGCCTACAAGCTGACTTAACGTAATTACTTCATTGTTAAAGAAGTGCTTGTCGAAAAGCTGATCAACCGATTGTGTTTGATATTCGTTTGCGCTGATCTGTTTATAATCCGTCAACTTTTTTACAAACTGCTGTTTAAACGCCTGGTCAAATATCCTGTAACCACCGATAGGAGTTGTGGTTTCAATTTGAATCCGCTCTGCTGCCGGATAGGCAACCAGGTAAACATGTGTAGGGCGTTCCTGAATTGCATAAGGAATAGAAAAATGTTCAAAGACAAGACTGTAAAGCGCTGTGGCGGTAACACAATTATAAACACCGTTCTTGAAAATTTGATTAAAGAAACTCAGCTCTTCGTACTTCGAGAGAAAACGTTGATGCACACTCTCGTACAGGAAACGAGCTTTCTTATCATTCTTCTTTTTAGAATTGACCTCCGTGTTGAGCGCACCAACGGTTTTATCAAATGTATCCTTCCAGCTTCTGAATTGCGTATGTGTTACCGTTGTATCAATCGCCAGAAACAGGGCAAAATAATCAGGCTTTTTTTTTGCGTAGTCAATAAAAGCTTGTCGCTCAAATGCTGAGCCATAGGTGAGATCGGCAGTATCAATCTTTAATTGCTGAGCGTATAATAAATTACTTATGATCAGTGATGTACAAACCAAAATTACCCTAACCATAGACTGATTTTTACCTTAAAATTAAAGATATTGCGCTGCTTTCAGCACTAAAAATGCAAGGGTGTGTAACAATCATGCCTGTTTAACGACAAATGCATTAACCGTACCTCAGAATGGCCGAAAAAAGCAGTGTTTTTGATATGATCGGACCCGTTATGATCGGTCCCTCCAGCTCTCATACAGCTGGTGTCGTGCGCATTGCGCGGGCAGCGTTGAAACTGCTTGGGGGAATTCCTGAAGAAGCTGATATCGTCTTTTATAACTCTTTTGCGCGCACCTACGAAGGTCATGGCAGCGATCGTGCCATCATTGCAGGCTTGCTCGACTATCATACCGATGATAAACGAATCAAAGACGCACTTGACCTGGCCAAGGAGAATAATCTAAAATATACTTTTAAGTCAGTGGGCAATGCTTCAGCGCTTCATCCGAATACAATTCGCTTAAACCTCAAACTAGGTGATAAAAAGATTGAAGTTGTAGGCGAGAGCAAGGGTGGAGGCGTAATCAATATTGCTGAAGTGAATGGTTTTAAAGCAGATTTCAGTGCCAACCTGCATACACTGATCATTTTAGCGGATGATGTGAAGGGAAGCGTAGCCTTTCTGGCAAACATACTGGCGCATGACGACTGTAATATCGCCACCATGTCGGTTTCCCGGAAAGGGAAGAATGATTTAGCATGTTTAGTTATAGAAATGGACTCCGGGGTGAAACCTGTAACATTGGCCTACGTTCGGAGTCTAAGTTGGGTTAAGGAAGTAGTTATTTATATACCGGATTGATCGTTAATAAGAAATGAAAAGAATATTCCTCGTCTTTTTTGCTGCATTGCTAAGTTTAAGTTCATTTGCGCAGATTGATACCCTTAAACAAGAGAAGCAAACTCCTGAATCCGCTAAAAAATGGACGCTTAAGGAATGTATCGACTATGCCTTATCAAACAATTTGGTAGTTCAGCGTAGTCAGTACAATCTCGAAAGCAGTGAAGTCGATTATCTACAAGCCCGCTTATCACGACTTCCGAGCGTAAACGGAAATGCATCATACGGATCAAGCTGGGGTCGTGGTCTTGACCCTGTAACAAACAGTTTTGAAACCACACAGATCAACTCTTCAAACTTGTCGGCTAATGCTTCCTGGTTAATCTTCAACGGATTGCGTCTTCATAACACCGTAAAGCAAACACGTGCAACCGTGGGAGCAACGGAACAAGATTTAGCAAAGGCAAAAAATGACTTAATTCTTAACGTAGCAAGTTTCTTCATCAATGTTGTCTTCAATAAAGAATTGCTGGAAAATGCTAAGTTCCAATTGGCGTCAAGTCAGCAACAACTTGATCGGGCACGTAAACAAGTTGCTGCCGGAGCACTTCCAAAATCAGAAGAATTGAATCTCGATGCTACTGTAGCAGGTAATGAGGTTACACTTGTGCAGCAGGAAAATGCCCTTGCGCTTTCCATGTTGCAGCTAAAGCAAGCATTGCGCATTCCGGCTTCTCAGGGATTTGATGTTGAGATCCCGCAGCTTGAGCCCGAAGACCTTGTTATCGATCAAACAAGAGACGAAATATTCGACATGGCTCAACAAACCATGCCTGAAATTAAAGCCGCCCAATTCAGAATACTCAGTACAAAATATGCCAAGCGGGTAGCAACAGGAATTCTCTACTCTCCAAGAGTGTCGCTTAGCGGTCAGATCAATACCAACTATTCCAGTGCACAGCGAACTCAGTTTTATCCAGACGGAACGTTTGGATTCTCTTCCCAGCCGGCAGCGTACCTGAATCAGGATCTGACGCAACCGGTTTATACGTTAGCACCCAATGGAACCTTTCGTGACACGTATGGATTTGGTAACCAGTTTCAGGATAACATCTACAAAACACTTGGTGTTAGTGTTGCTATTCCGCTCTTCAATGGATACACCTCACGAGGGTCTCAGCAACGCTCAAGAATTCAACATGAACAGGCGAAAATAGCTGCACTAGAAACGGCTCAGGTATTACGGCAAAGTGTAGAGACCTCCTATAATGACGCATTATCAGCTTCTAAAACCTACAATGCTTCGCTTCGTCAGGTTCAGGCACGCGAAGAGGCATACCGCATGATGGATTTGCGTCAGCAAGCAGGCTCTGCAAACTCATTTGAAGTGCAGGTATCTCAAAACAGCTTATATCAGGCACAAACTGACCTAACACGTGCCAAGTACGATTTCATCTTTAAGAAGAAGGTGCTTGATTTCTACCAGGGTAAATCGCTTGACTACTAATAACTCTACAACATAATACTTCAATGGCAACTCAAAAACGCAAATCGAACAAATTAATTTATTGGCTAATTGGAACACTTGTAGTTCTGTTTGTCTTCATACTGGTGGGTAAATCGCAAGGATGGATAGGTAAACCACAGGAACTGGAAGTAGAGATAGCAAACGCAAAACGTGCTACTATCGTAGAAAAAGTTAGCGCTTCGGGTACCGTTCAGCCTGTTATTGAAGTTAAGATCGCACCTGAAGTTTCGGGTGAGATTCGTGAATTGCTCATTGAAGAAGGGGATTCTGTTGGGAAAGGTAAAATGCTTGTGAGAATTCGCCCCGATACCTGGGTATCACAGCTTAACCGTGCAGAAGCATCATTAAATCAGCAGAAAGCAAATGCAATTTCTTCCGAAGCCTCACTTTCACGTGCGCAAGCAACATTCACACGTGCTAGGCTGGATCGCGACCGTCAGGAAAAATTGTGGAAAGAAAAAGTAATCTCCGATGCCGATTGGCAATTGGCGGAGCAGAATTTTAAAGTTGCAGAACAGGATTTAAAAGCGGCTCAACAATCTTTGCAAGCGGCAGGATATGTGATAAAGAGCGGTGAAGCAACTGTGGATGAAGCGCGCGAAAACGTTCGTCTTACTAATGTTACTGCCCCAATGGATGGTATTGTCTCTAAACTAAGCGTAAAGAAAGGTGAACGCGTTTTGGGTACTGCTCAAATGCAAGGCACTGAAATGCTTCGGATTGCTGACTTAAGCAAAATGGAAGTTCGGGTTAACGTAAATGAAAATGACATTGTGCGCGTTCACCTGAATGACACAACAATGATTGATGTAGATGCTTACGCCAATGAAGGAAAACAGTTTAAAGGTGTTGTTACAAATATTGCCAATACAGCTAAAGACAAAACATCAGCGGATGCTATTACGGAGTTTGAAGTGAGAATTTTAATCTTAAGCTCTTCTTACCAGGATCTGGTAGCAAAAGGAAACCGCTATCCATTCCGTCCGGGGATGACAGCCAGTGTTGAGATTTTGACAAATCGTAAAATTAATGTGTTGTCTGTTCCGCTTTCGGCTGTGACTACCCGTAATCCGGACGATAACAATAAAGTTGAAGAGGAACGCATGGGTCCTCCAAGGAACGATAATAACAGCCAAAATAACAACGGCCAACAAAAGCCGGTAGAGAAGAAGAAAGTTCAGGTTGTTGTGTTTGTGAACGATGGCGGTAAAGCCAAAATGGTTGAAGTGAAAACCGGCATCAGCGATTACGACAATATTGAAATCCTTTCGGGGTTGAGCGACAGTTCACAGGTTGTAACGGGTCCATTCCTGGTTGTTTCAAAAAGACTTAAGGACGGAGAACGTATCAGCGCTGCGGAAAAAGAAAAGCCAAAAGACGAAAAAGCTACTGAAAAGAAAGAGTAACATCTGACGAATGAAATACGAAGCCTTCCTGAAACTCAGGAGGGCTTTTTTATTTTCAGCTAAACAGGGTTTTATTGTAGGGTGTATGTTGCGCGGTTTTGTAAAAGTACTTTTCAAGAACCAGCAGTGATATCAAATCTTCCTGTTTCGGATCTTTGAATTGATTTACATAGTCATGAGCGTTCTGGATTATTTTCAGAGCTTCAATTGGATTATGGATATAAAACTTAAGTCGTTCTTCAAGATCAGAATAATCATCTTTGATAGCTACGTAATGATGATCAGGAATAAGCGTGCCTTCCATGTACCAGGTTTCAAATTTAGGCCTCGGCATTACAGCTAATGAATTTGATGACATAACCCATTTTAAATTGGTGGCAACATCATTTCCTTCAAGACATAAAATGAATTTATAGTCGAGGTGCTCATCGATAGTCAGGAAATCCCGGATCCAATGTTCATTTTTACCACGATTAATCTGCCCAAGATTACACATCGGGTGATTAAAATAGAGTTCATAAAACCGAACCCGGTGCTCACGCTTCACTACACCACGCCCCACAAGCATATTCTTCTTATCCGCAAACGGCCTGTTATCATTTATAAAATTAAAATGCCTGAGTTTATCCAGGTTGAGAACAATTGAGTTTGCATTGTCACTTTTAATAGGTCGACTTTTTACAATGGAGGGTTCGTCTGGAACCTTTGTGACATCGCCAAAAAGAAAATGAACACGATACCCTGAATTAAAATACCGCGTGTATTCCTGCGTGTCGAAATAATATGCTTTTTGCTTTTTGGGGAGCTTCGACTTATGTAACGGAATTGCTGAAGCTGATAATTTTTTAACGATTGAAAGCTTGTTATAATAATTCACCCGAAAGCTTATGTATGCGTGATTAGCATTTTCAATACCGGATAGTTTTTTGGGTAAAAGGGATCTGAAAATAAATGACGGAACCAGTTGTCTTGTAATAACTTTCAGATAATACAAGAGCTTATTATTCTTGTGCCGGATGTCAATTCGCTTGCTTAACGGTTTCATAACTAAGGCTGCTAAGATATAATGTTTACCCGAAATTGATTAACGAGACAGGTTTAGTAATATGAATTTTAAAACTGTGTCGGTAACGTCAGACTTTTTGATAAATTTAGCAGTAAACCCAACGATATGGTACAGCATCCCTGGCATGAAGTGCGGATTGGCGACAAAGTTCCGGAACGCGTCAATGCAATTATTGAAATCCCCAAAGGCTCACGGGCAAAATACGAGATTGATAAAGAGAGTGGGCTGATCAAACTTGATCGGGTTATTTATGCCTCCATGTATTATCCGTTGAATTACGGATTTATCCCACAAACCCTGGGGGAAGATAAGGACCCCTTGGACATTGTTGTGCTCACACAGGTTTCGGTTGTACCGCGTTGTTTAATCCCGTCAAAAGTAATTGGTGTGATGCGTATGATCGACAGGGGGGAAGCGGACGATAAAATTATTGCCGTAGCCGAACAAGATGCCAGTGTTAGTCATATCCGGGATGTAAGCGAACTACCGGAGTTTTTCCGCATTGAGCTGAAACATTTCTTCGAGAATTATAAAACACTCGAGAATAAGAAAGTTGTGGTAGATGAATTTTTAGGTGCTGCCCAGGCTTATCCCATTATTGAGCAGAGTATTAAATACTATAAAGAAACGTTTCCTAAAAAATCTTAATCCTCAACCCGAAATAGTTTTTGCGTAAAGGCGGCCAGCTCCATCAGCCAGGCAATGCCTACGTGTACAATAACTCCGCCCCAAATTCCACGGGTTTCGTACGCAACAACACCTAAGATATACCCACCAAAGATTGAGCTGATTGCTTCACCCATCGGCTTGCCAAAGTGAAGAAAACAATAAACACTTGCCATGGGAATAACGGCTCCACGACCCAGTAGCGAGATCATTCCAATGATCAGAAACCCGCGAAAGAAGAATTCAATAGAAACAAAGTTTAGTCCGTACGATATTTCATATCCTAAAACCGTAATCCACTCCGGTACATCAAGCTGTACATGCGCACGCGATGCCTCGTACATCGGATATTGATTTAGAAAGCTTGGCAGGAATGATGCTGCTACCAGTAAGGGTAGCATAATAGCCAGCATAGTAAAGTAAGGCTTAACATCAAACTTTTTAGGGACTAAGCCATATAAATGTTTTTGGTTACGGTCGTAAATCCAATACAGTATAAAGAAGGGCAGGATCATGGTGAAGATGCCCATCAGGTTGTTCGTAATCTTTGAAACCCAGCGATACATCTTCGGTTGAAAAAACTCGTGTGCAAAGTCGTCAATAAAAAACCCACAGCGATCATAGCTTAGTAGCGCCAATGCAACCAGGCTTTTTACCCAAAATTCAGGCGAGGATAAAAAAGCTTTATTCTTCGAAAAGAAAGCATAAGCCAAAACCGGAACGAGATACGCAAACAGATTAGTGAGGAAGTAGAATAGAAACTTGGTAAAGCCTTCCTGGTCATCAAGGAAACTGTCTTCAAAATCAATCTTATAGTTGAAGTAGATGCAAGCCGTAAGAAAAACTATTATAAATCCATAATAGAATGGATTGAAGTCAACAATAAAATGTTGTTTTAAATAACCCCAGATTTTTCTCATGACCAGCTGCTGAGATGCTGATAAACTTTGTGGATGGGTAGACCCATAACATTAAAATAGGAGCCGGTAATTTTTTCAATGGCTACCATACCGATCCAATCCTGGGCTCCGTAGGCACCGGCTTTATCAAAGGGTTTGTAGGTATCTACATAAAACTCGATCTCAGCTTGCGTCAGTGTTTTGAATGCAACTTCGGTTGTATCATCAAAGCTCTCTTCTTTTTCGGCTGAGAGTATGCAAACGCCTGTCATGACCAAGTGAGTTTTTCCACTCAATACGTTTAGCATACTGATCGCTTCATTCCGATCCTGAGGTTTGTTAAGGATATAGTTATTGATTATGACGACTGTATCAGCTGTTACAACAACCTGATCATTAATGTCCGTACGGAAGAATTCTGCTTTTTTTACAGCAAGGTATTTTGCTACCTGATCTACCGGAAGCTCATGCGGAAACGATTCATCGGTATCGGTTTTTTCAACACTGAATGTAAAGCCAGCTTCGCGCATCAGGAATTGTCTGCGTGGAGAACTAGATCCAAGAATAAGCGGGCGAGTAAAATTCATTTTCTTTTATCGAGCTGAATAAAAAGCCGCAAATGACTTTTGGATAAAAATACGTTGATTTCTGCGGCATTGTAGCGCCACTGTGACAAACATTTTTGACATCCTCAATGGAGACTTCGTTTGTAATGATCGCCAATTGAGCTTCATCTTTTAAAACGCGCTTCAGGCAATCGGAAAAACTTCGGTCAAAGAAAATGTTTTCGGATTTACGCTGATCTTTTCCCGGAATACCTAATACTTTTTCAATAATGAAATAGTGCATCACGGTCAGGTCAAGCTTCTTGACAACGTCCGGAAATTGCCACTTCATTGTATTTAATGCCTCCGGTTTTAACCTGATCTTGTAAGAATTATCCTTAAACATCAGCCCGAAGGCCCAGGGTTTGCCTGCTATAATTTCGTTTAGGGTATCCGCATCATCAACGGGTTTGATGATAAAGTCTTCTGCAAGCTTCTTGATAATTGTTTCTTCATTAAAGTTTGCCAGATCTTTGATTAAACGGTGTGTTGGTAGAATTCTCAAATCACCTGCTTCGGTATTGGTCAGATACATCAGGTGAAAATTATAGCCTTCTTTACCGGTATTATTTGGATTTGCTTTTCGCTGCTGATCCATATACACTAATGAACCTTCATAGCGATGATGACCATCCGCGAGGATTACCTGTTTGGCTGAGAGTACATCAATGAACTTCTGAACAATCTTTGCATCGTGGATTATTGCCAGCACATCTCTGACACCTTGATAATCTTCTACTTCATAAATTGGATTGAGAATGGCTTCATCCATGTATTTCTCAAGCTCAAACGATGCATCGGTATATAACCCGTGCGTTGGACTTACGTTCAATTCAGTTTTCTCCAGCAATTCAATACGATCATTAACCGATTTTGGAATTGTATTCTCGTGCCTGAGAATTACATCGTCCTCCCAATGGTGCACGCGAATGTTACAGACAAAACCTTTGCGGCAATATTCCTTCGCAGAACCATGCAAGGTGAAGTATTGATAATAGACGTAGATCGCAGGCAGCTTATCCTGAACAATAACACCTAATGATTTCCATTGATCAAGCAGTGTATGAGCTTTATTCGCTGCGTCCTGCCCTTGGGGAACAGATAAATGAATGCTGTTATACGGATTTTGATAAAGTGCTTTGCGTTGCTTCTCTGAGACAACATCAAACAGGGGAGAAGTCAGATCGTCAATGGAAGCGGAAAGATTTTGATTATATCGCCAGGCGCGAAGAGGTCGTATTTCAGGCATGATTCAATTTTCGAATTGAGAATTTAAAATTACGAATGGATTAGTTGTGATTCGAAATTTTGAATTCGAAATTACATTCTATTTTTTTTCCACTTACTCACTGTAGACGTTACGGTTTCAGCAGCTGATGAAGAATTATTTTTAGGTGTCAATAAATACGAACTCAATGCTGCTGCAAGCTTTTCTTCATCAGCATCCGGAGTTACGGTCAATAGTTCAGGTTTAAAATACTTACCTACAAACCCTGTATCAAACTTACCACTGCGGAAGGCCTCGTGGTGCATTACAAAGTTGCAAAAGCCCAATGTTGTTTCCAGTCCGGTGATCTCGTATTCATTAATTGCGCGGATTGTTTTGTCAATCGCCATCTCGCGTGTTTCGGCATGACAGATCATCTTTGCGATCATGGGATCGTAATAGAATGGAATTTCCATTCCTTGCTCAAAGCCATCGTCAACCCTAATTCCATTGCCTTGCGGACGTTTATAGGTCTGCAATGTTCCAATATCCGGAAGAAAGTTATTCGCGGGGTCTTCTGCGTAAACCCGGACTTCAATAGCGTGCCCGTTGAGCTTCAAATCTTCCTGCTTGAAAGGAATTTTTTCACCTTGTGCAACGCGTATCTGAAGCTTTACTAAGTCAATACCTGTAACCATTTCCGTTACTGGATGCTCAACCTGTAAGCGCGTGTTCATTTCCAGAAAGTAGAAATTAAGATTATCATCGAGAATGAACTCAACCGTTCCAGCACCATAATATCCACATGACTGGCCAACGTTTACCGCAGCTTCACCCATGCGCTTACGCAACTCAGGCGTTAGGATAGAGGAAGGAGCTTCTTCAACAACTTTTTGATGCCTGCGTTGTATGGAACACTCCCGTTCAAATAAGTGAATAACGTTTCCATGCTTATCGCCAAAGATTTGGAATTCGATATGCCTTGGCTTCGTTACGTACTTCTCAATAAAGACTGATCCATCACCAAAGGCAGATGTCGCTTCACTCACCGCGCGCTCCATTTGTTCCTGAAACTCGCCTTCGTTCTCCACAATGCGCATTCCCTTTCCGCCACCGCCAGCACTGGCTTTGATTAGAATAGGATATCCGATTTCACTCGCTACCTTTTTTGCTTTCTTAACATCACCAATGGGTTCAGACGTTCCGGGAACCAGCGGCACATTAAACTTCGCAACCGCTTCTTTAGCCGCAAGCTTGCTTCCCATCACTTCAATTGATTTAGCAGATGGTCCGATGAAAATCATTCCGGCATCTTCAATCGCCTGCGCAAAATCTTCATTCTCCGATAAAAATCCATACCCTGGATGAATTGCTTGCGCACCTGTTTGCTTGGCAGCAGCGATAATCTTTTCAATTCTGAGGTATGATTCTGAAGAAGGAGGTGGCCCGATAAAAACAGCTTCATCGGCAAACCGAACATGTAACGCTTCGCGATCGGCTTCACTGTAGACCGCTACAGTTTTGATTCCCATCTCTTTTGCACTGCGCATAACGCGAAGCGCAATCTCACCGCGATTAGCAACCAATATCTTGCTGATTTCAGGCATAGGAAAACGTCTAAAATGCAATGCTAAACAATTAAAACGGTTGCACCAACCTTCATCGGCTCTCACCAAATTACCGTTGTAGAGACGCAAAATTTTGCGTCTCTACTCGGGTTTTTTGGTTATTTTTGCAGCAATTTTAAAAGAGACTTTTAACCGGATTTTAACAATGACCGATTTATTCGAAAAGCTTAAAATGGAAGCCGGCCCGCTGGCTAAATATTCACACCTTCCGGACGATTATTTCTTCTTCCCCAAGCTGGAAGGAGAGATCGGCCCGCACATGATCTTCAATGGCAAAAAGGTGCTGAACTGGAGCTTGAATAACTACTTAGGACTTGCCAACCACCCGGAAGTGCGTAAAGCCGATGCTGATTCTGCAGCAGAATTCGGCTTAGGTTACCCGATGGGTGCCCGTATGATGTCCGGTAACTCAAAATATCATGTTGAATTAGAGAAGCAATTGGCTGATTTCGTGAAGAAAGAAGATGTCATGCTTCTGAACTTCGGCTACCAAGGTGTAATCTCTATTATTGACGCGATCGTTAACCGCAAGGATGTAATCGTATACGATGCTGAATCACATGCGTGTATCATTGACGGTGTTCGCCTGCACATGGGCAAACGCTTTGTGTATGCACACAACGATATGGAAAGCCTTGAAAAGCAACTCCAGCGTGCAACCAAGCTCGCTGAAGAAACAGGTGGTGGTATCCTCGTAATCACAGAAGGTGTTTTCGGTATGTCCGGAAACATGGGTGATTTGAAAGGTGTTGTTGCATTGAAGAAGAAATACAACTTCCGCTTGTTTGTAGATGATGCACACGGCTTCGGAACAATGGGCGCTACAGGTGCTGGCGTAGGTGAAGAACAAGGCGTACAGGATCAGATTGATCTTTACTTCTCTACGTTCGCAAAATCAATGGCAAGCATTGGTGCATTCGTAGCAGGTGATAAGGCTATCCTTAAATTCTTACGGTATAGTGTGCGTTCACAGATCTATGCGAAGTCATTACCGATGCCTTTAGTAATTGGAGGCATCAAACGTCTGGAATTGCTCAGAAAGCATCCTGAATTACGTACTAATCTGATGAAAATCATGAAGGCAATTAAGTCTGGATTGAAAGACAGAGGGTTTGCCATCAACGAAACACAAACCCCTCCAACGCCAGTTTTATTCAAGGGCGGGGTAGGCGAAGCGGCCAATATGTCGATGGACCTGAGGGAGAATTATGGCATTTTCTGCTCGGTTGTGATCTATCCGGTGGTGCCAAAAGACGTAATTATGTTCAGAATTATCCCTACGGCTGCCCATACGATGGAAGACGTAGAACGCACTTTAACCGCGTTTTCCGCCCTAAAAACGAAGCTTGACAGTGGTTTCTACCGTAAGGAAGAACTGGTGTCTGTAACGAAGGGGTAAAAAAAATGGGTTTCCGAGTTGATTTGTAAGGTTTTTCTTTAAATTGGCGTAAGAAAACAATTAACAATTTTAAACTTTTAGGAAAATGCAAAAATTTCAAGACCTCAAAAACCTCATCACTTCACTGGAAGGTGATGCTGAAAAGTTCTATAGCAAAGCAAACAGCGCGGCTGGAACTCGTCTGAGAAAAGGCATGCAGGAACTGAAGAACTTAGCACAAATCATCCGTGCTGAGGTTCAGGATCTTAAGAATAAAGAGTAAGATTTTAACCGATCTTATTGAAAAGGATAGCTCAATGGGCTATCCTTTTTCTTTTATATAGAAGTTATGTAAAGGAGCATTGATTATTCAATCATGATCTCTTTCGCCAATCCCATCGCATTAAACCGAATCGCTAACCGCGCACTACTATCAGCGTTATAGGTTGAACATTCAGGTGCAGGCTTCAGGTAATAGTAGAAGAACTTCTGATTGCGCTTGTAAAGTTCATTTCTGTCAGGCCGACCAATTAGTTCAACAATCTGCATTTCTTTCATGGCCAGAAGTTTTTCTTTTTGAGCTAGGAGTGTTTCCATATTATCGCTACGGTATGAGCCGCAGGCATTTTTATCCTTTTCCCATTCCTTTAGATCGAGATTATCAAGTGTGGGTAACGATTTACCGCAACCGGAAAGGACTATAAATACTGTAGCGGTAGAGAGACAAACCCGCAAGATTCGGGATACGTTTCTACGAAACGATTTGAACATGCTGCTGCTGTTTAGTGATGCTGGCAAACCAAAGGGCTGAAATAATGAAATAGGCTCCGGCTAAAATGTAGAGCCAGAAAGACAGTTCGTAGAGATTTACAACAATTGCCAACAGTGCCGGGTAAAGTATAATTCGCAGCCATTCAGAGACTTTAACCCAGGCTTTGTTTTCAAACATCACCCCGCAATTCACAACTACCATGCAAATCAATATTGCTATAAACGCTTTTTCAGGAAGCGTAAATTTTACTGTATTAAACAGGAATAGTGAGACGCCTATAATGCACAGTGTATATTGGAATAGCACATACAGATTTAGAGACATACCTGAAGGTTGATCATATTTCTTATAAATAGTTCTATTTACCTCCGGAACGGATTGATATCCACCTAAATAATCAGGCAGCCAGCCTGGCTTTTTGAAAAGATACCTGATCTTATCTGTCCAGTTTGGAATGCGCCTGAGATCTTTACCCATATCGGCATAATGGCTAACGTTTGCCCACACCGCATTCCAACTATTAATAGGCTTTGTTATTCCATACGTTGGACGTTCTTCTTCTTTCTGAAACGTTCCAAACATCTTATCCCAAATGATCAGCGTACCAGCATGGTTCTTATCAATGTACTTAGGATTGCGCCCGTGATGTACGCGGTGATGGGAGGGTGTATTGAAGATAAGTTCAAACCAACCCATTTTATTAATCAATTCCGTATGAATCCAGAATTGGTAAAGTGTTATAAAGGCTGAAACTAAAGCAAAGTCGAGCGTTTCGAAACCTAAGAACGCTAACGGCAAGCTAAAGGCGAATGTCCAGACAACCTGAAAGGAGCTTTGGCGCAAAGCCACCGATAAATTATATTCTTCACTCTGGTGATGCACCACGTGGCCGCCCCAAAACAGGTTTATCTCATGACTCATGCGATGCGCCCAATAGTAGGCCAGATCTGCCAGCAGGAAAAGTCCGAGCCAATACAGCCACGTTTTCTCAAGTGTAAAAAAATGAAAGTTTGTGTAGAGCAGTCCATAGACTCCAATCGCAAACACTCTCATAAATAATCCGGAAAGCTGTGACGTAATGCCACAGCTCAGGTTAGCAACTGTATCATTAAGTCGGTAAAGCTTTTGGTGTGAAAGACGCTCGATCAACAGTTCAAGCCCCATCAGGATAAAAAATATTGGAATAGAAAGCAGGATCGGGTTTAGGTTCACCTAGGTTTGTTGTTTATTTGCAGGTCAAAGTTAGTATATGATCTTAAAAGTCTTCAGAGCTGTATGGTTTCTTTCCCTTTTGGGAGTTTTGGGCAACCTAATGTATGTATATGCCGGTTTACCAGAACAGGTAAGCGTTGCGGAAGAGGGTGGAGCAACCTCATATATAATGAATAAGGAGGCTTTGTTTTATTCTGCCCTCGCTTTTATTGCCATTCTGAATCTGTTGGTTTACCTGTTCTCAAAATCCATTACTCCGAACGAGAGTTTCCGTACCTGGATACATGGCTTGGTGATCACACTTAACATTTTCTTTGTGGTGGGATTCAGCTTCATTGGACTCTATAACAGCGCTGAGCGGTTTGACTATGCCCGTATCGGTCCAATTATCTACGGAAGCGTAATCTTGGTTGTGTTGTGGGCTGTTGCATGGCCACTTTATTCAGTTGGACGCAGGATTTTTGCTAAATAATCGATCTAAAACAGTGTTGTTTATTGGCTGTCAATCAATGAATTAAAAGCATTTACCTAACATACTCTTGTAGTTAAAGAAATATGCCAATCTCTTGAAGTGACTTTAAAAAATGGTTTACTTCGACCCGAAATGAATTTTTCCAAGACCCGGACGGTCGCATGGCTATCCGGGTCTTACCTACAAACATTTTTTAAACTGTAGTGCGACTTTATTTTTTAGACTGTTTTAACTCTTTACAATCCTTATAGACGATGGCGAAAGCAGAGAAGGCTCCGGCTTCCAATCAGTATGACGAATCGAGTATTAAATCCCTTGACTGGCGGGAACACATTCGCCTCCGGCCGGGCATGTATATCGGTAAGTTGGGCGATGGATCCTCAAAAGACGATGGTATTTATGTTCTGGTAAAGGAAGTCATGGATAACTGTATCGATGAGCACATGATGGGCTATGGTAAATCCATTGACATCAAGATTACCGATCAGAAAGTTGTGGTTCGCGATTACGGCCGTGGGATTCCGTTGGGAAAAGTTGTGGATGTTGTTTCGAAGATCAATACGGGTGCGAAATACGATTCGGGAGCTTTCCAGAAATCGGTTGGTTTGAATGGTGTGGGTACGAAAGCCGTTAACGCGTTATCAAACTACTTTAAAGTACAGGCTTATCGCGAAGGTCAGACCAAGATGGCTGAGTTCAAGAAAGGCAAGCTTACCAATGATCCAAAGCAGGGGAAGAGCAGTGAACGTAACGGAACGCTGGTAGAGTTTGAGCCAGATGAGTCTATGTTCAAGAACTATCACTTCATACCAGAATACCTGGATGATTTGATGTGGAACTATGCTTTCCTGAATGCCGGACTTTCCATTAATTATAACGGAACAAAGTACTATTCAAAAGATGGCTTGCTTGATCTGCTGAAACAGAAAAGCGATGCCGAAGAGTTGAGATACCCGATCGCCCATTTTAAAGGCGATGATATTGAAGTAGCGTTGTCGCATGGAACTCAATACGGAGAAGAATATTACTCCTTTGTAAACGGTCAGAACACAACGCAGGGCGGAACGCACCTCGCGGCCTTCCGTGAAGGGATTGTAAAAGGTGTTCGTGATTTTTATAAGAAAGATTTTGATGCGTCTGATATTCGAGCCAGCATCGTAGCCGCAATTGCTATCCGTGTGCAGGAGCCGGTATTTGAATCGCAGACCAAAACCAAGCTCGGCTCAACCAACATGGCTCCGGATGGACAATCGGTTCGCGGGTTTGTGGTAGATTTTGTTTCGAAGGAACTGGAGATACACTTACATAAGAATGCCGCTACCGCTGATGCAATGTTGAAACGCATTTTGCAATCGGAGCGGGAACGTAAAGACATTGCCGGCATTAAAAAACTGGCGAATGACCGTGCCAAGAAGGCCAACCTTCACAATAAAAAGCTTCGCGATTGCCGCTATCATTTCGATGATGCAAAAGGCGAAAAAGGAGCAGAGTCTGTAATCTTTATTACAGAAGGTGATTCAGCTTCGGGTTCAATCACTAAATCACGGGATGTGGAAACACAGGCTGTATTCAGCTTGCGCGGTAAGCCGTTGAACTGCTTCTCGCTCACCAAGAAAGTGGTTTATGAGAATGAAGAGTTTAACCTTCTTCAGCACGCGTTGAATATTGAAGATGGCATTGAAGCACTACGCTATAATAAAGTAATCATCGCAACAGATGCCGATGTGGATGGAATGCACATTCGCTTGTTATTAATGACCTTCTTTCTTCAATTCTTCCCTGAATTGGTGAAAGCCAATCATGTATTCATTTTGGAAACGCCTTTGTTCCGTGTTCGGAATAAGAAGGAGACGATTTATTGCTATAGCGATGAAGAACGTCAAGCTGCGATTGCTAAGCTGGGCACTAAGCCTGAAATCACCCGCTTTAAAGGATTAGGTGAAATCTCTCCGGATGAGTTCGGGAATTTTATTGGTGAGGACATTCGTCTTCAGCCTGTATTGTTGGGTAAAGAAGGTCACATCGCCAAACTGCTTGAATTCTATATGGGCAAGAACTCACCTGATCGGCAAGACTTTATCATCGACAATTTGAGGATTGAACTTGATAAGGTTGAAGCGAAAGAAGTCAAGGAAGAAACTTTAATAGAGGAAACAGAGATATAAGCTACACCCAACCAATCCCCCTTTTTAAAGGGGGTAAGGGGATTCCAAATGAAACACTTACCCTACAATAAGAACCTAAAGATGTTCTCAAGAAACTTGAGAAACGACTCAACGCTTTCTGAAGTTCTTTTGTGGAACGAAATAAAAGCAGGTAAAATGATGGGGTATAAGTTTAATCGCCAAAAACCATTATTGAATTACATCGTTGATTTTTATTGCAGAAAATTAAGTCTTGTTATTGAAGTCGATGGTGTTAGTCATACTTACGAAGGAGTTGCCGAACGAGATAGCAAGAGACAAAATGAATTGGAGAATATAGGATTATACTTTCTAAGATTTGATGACCTTGACATTAAACAGAATATGAGTAGTGTACTGAGAACCATTGAGGGATTTACTGAAGGGTTCGAAAAGACAAATCCCCCTAACCCCCTTGAAAGGGGGAACAGTGCGGAGTAAACTAACAAAGAGTGAAACTTAAGAAATGAGTAAAAAGAAAGTCAGTAAGCCGAAAGTTTTAGCTAAAGCCAAGAAAGGTGAGGGGGAGGATGTGATCCACTCCATCGATGTAGACGGCATGTACCAAAACTGGTTCCTTGATTACGCTTCGTATGTAATCCTGGAACGCGCGGTGCCCCGCATTGAAGATGGCTTTAAGCCTGTGCAACGCAGAATCATGCACGCACTGAAAGAAATGGATGACGGCCGCTTTAATAAAGTGGCGAACGTGATCGGTAGCACGATGCAATACCACCCGCACGGTGATGCATCGATTGGTGATGCAATCGTAAACATCGGTCAGAAAGATATTCTTATTGAAACGCAGGGTAACTGGGGCGATGTCCGTACCGGTGATGGCGCTGCAGCACCGCGTTATATTGAAGCAAGACTTTCCAAGTTTGCGTTGGCTGTAGCCTACAATGCCCAGACTACAGCCTGGCAGTTATCCTATGATGGTCGGAAGAAGGAGCCAGTAACGTTACCTGTTAAGTTTCCATTGCTGCTTGCACAGGGAGTTGAGGGTATTGCGGTCGGTCTTTCTACTAAAATTCTTCCGCACAACTTTAATGAGCTTATAAAAGCATCCATTGACATCCTTAAAGGAAAGAACCCGAAGATCTATCCTGATTTCCCGACAGGAGGTATTGGTGACTTCTCCGAATACAATCAAGGGCTTCGTGGAGGTAAGATTAAAGTAAGAGCTAAGGTCGACATCAGTGATAAAAAAACGCTGATTATCAAAGAGATACCATTCTCCACGACAACTACTTCTTTGATGGAGTCAATCGTGAAGGCGAGTGAGAAGGGGCAGATTAAAGTCAAGCAGGTAATCGATAATACGGCCAAGTATGTAGAGATTCAAATCCACCTACAGCCGGGTCAATCGCCCGAGATTGCTCTGGATGCACTTTATGCATTCACGGATTGTGAAATCAGTATTTCGCCAAACGCGTGCGTGATCGTTGAGGATAAACCGAAGTTCCTCCCGGTTGGTGAGATCTTAAAATACAACACAGCTTTAACGGTTCAACTACTTAAGCAAGAGCTTGAAATCAGGAAGGCTGAATTGATGGAGAAAATACTCTTCTCTTCTCTGGAGAAGATTTTCATCGAAAACCGAATCTACCGCGATATTGAAGAAGCGGAAAGCTGGGAAGAGGTTATCAGTCGGATTGATAAAGGGTTGAAACCGCATAAGAAGAAATTCTATCGTGAGATTACACGCGATGATATTATCCGCCTGACGGAAATAAGGATCAAACGCATTTCGCGCTACGATGCCTTCAAAGCAGACGAGTTGATGCGCGATCTGGAGAAAGAATTAAAGGATACACTCCATCATCTGAAGCATCTTACGGAATATGCAATTTCTTACTTCCAGGGATTGCTGGATAAGTTCGGCAAAGGCCGTGAGCGTAAGACGGAGATTAAGAGCTTCCAGTCGGTTACAGCGACAGAAGTTATTGCTAACAACCAGAAACTGTACGTTAACCGAAACGATGGCTTTGTTGGTTATGGGTTGAAGCGTGATGAATACATCTGCGATTGTTCAGAACTGGATGATGTTATTGCGATCTGTAAAGATGGAACCGCAAAAGTTTCCCGCATCCAGGAGAAGGTATTTATGGGTAAAGACATTCTTTATGTTGGGATCTTCAAGAAAGGTGATGACCGCATGGTGTATAACCTGATTTACTCCGATGGAAAGAGCGGTAAAGGCTTTGTAAAACGTTTTACGATGCCAGGCGTTACGCGCGATAAGGAATACAATCTCACACAAGGTCATCCAAATTCAAAAATCCATCACGTTACCGGTAATCCAAACGGAGAAGCAGAAATAGTAGAGGTGAAGCTTTCGCAGTCTAGCACTGCACGGAAAAAGATCTTTGAATTTGATTTCTCGGAGCTGGAAGTGAAGGGCAGAGGTGCGCGTGGAAATACGCTTACCAAATATCCGATCCGCAAAGTTGATTTCTTAAAAGCAGGCACGTCAACCCTCAGCAAGCTTAACTTATGGTATGATGAGGATTCCGGTCGTTTGAATAAAGATAAACGTGGTGCCTACATCGGTAAATTTGATGCAGATGATCAGGTTATTGCGTTCATGCGCAATGGTTCTTACAAAATCACCGGCTATGATATAACAAACCGGTACGAACCAGAGAAAACTTTATTGGTTGAAAAATTCAATCCGAAGAAGCCAATCTCAGCTGTCTACGTTGATGGCGACAGCAAGTCTTACATGGTGAAACGGTTTATGATCGAAACCAGTACACCGGATAAAGAGTTTGGATTTATCTCCGAAAGCATTGGCTCACGTTTGGTTGTGGTGACAAGCTCAGATACTCCGGAAGTTGAAGTTGACCTCGTAAAAGGAGCAAGCAAGGAAAAAGTAAAAGAGACTTTTAATCTCGAAGATATCATTGATGTGAAGGGTTGGAAAGCGCTTGGTAACAGGTTGAGCCAGCATAAAGTAACTGGCGTCAAGCTCACTCAGGAGCCGGAAGAAACCGGCCTAGAAGAAGGAGATGACGACAATGAGCTCATCGCAGAGACGACCGAAACCGGAAAGGGTTCTCAGTCGTCAAAAAAAAAATCCTTCGACAAAGCTCAGGACGAAACTCCAACCAACGAGGACGGACAAGCAGCCCTCTTCGAAGCTCCACAAAAGCCAAAGCAGCAGCAAGTCCAAAAAGCTCAGCCAAAACCAAAAGTCAAAGTCGAGCAGCAAGACCTCTTCGGAGAAAAACCAGCGCCAAAAGAAAAAAGTGAAAAGGTGATCGTAAAGAAGAAGGTTGAAAAACCAAAACCGGATAGTGCAGCCTTTGATGTTGGGCAGACGATTGAATTGGAATTATAGAACTCAGTCCACTGTCAACAGTCGAGCGTGGACTGAGTTGGATTATTTCTTGAACTTCTCCCGAAGCAATGCCAACTTTTCTTCCATGCTCATTTCTTTCTCTTTCGGCTTGGCAGGTTTAAAGTCACGCTTGGGTGCTGAGCTTGATTTTGAATTCGGTTTATTCCGACCGGATTCACTATTCGAACGAGCTTTTGGTGAAGAAGATTTTTGCTCCGGTACCTGATCAGCAAACGGGTTGCTCTTCATCGACAGTCCAATACGCTTGCGCGGAACATCGACTTCAACCACGGTTGCTTTTACTTTCTGCGCAACGGCAACAACCTCTTTCGGGTCTTTTACAAATTTATCACTCAGGTGACTGATGTGTACCAATCCATCCTGGTGAACGCCAATGTCGATGAACGCTCCGAAGTTTGTAACGTTCGTTACGATGCCGGGTAGTTGCATGCCGATCTTTAAATCAGCAATCGTGTTAACACCTTCGGTGAAGCTGAAGATTTCAAATACTTTGCGCGGATCACGGCCTGGTTTTTCAAGCTCGCTGACAATATCCGTTAGTGTTGGTAAGCCTACTTTTTCGGTTACATATACTTTCAGATCGAGCTGCTTACGCAATTCAACACTGCTCATTAAATCTTTTACTGAACAGCCCAGATCTTTCGCCATCTTTTGCACAATAGGATAGCTTTCCGGGTGAACGGCACTTGCATCTAATGGATTCTTAGCTTCATGGATGCGCAAGAAACCTGCTGCCTGCTCAAATACTTTTTCTCCAAGACGGGAGACTTTCTTCAACGCCTCGCGATCCTTAAACGGACCATTCTGATTTCTATACTCAACAATATTCTTCGCCAACGCAGGACTCAATCCGGAAACGTAGGAGAGAAGTTCCTTGCTAGCGGTATTAACTTCAACGCCTACTGAGTTTACGCAGCTTACCACAACATCATCCAGGCCTTGCTTTAATTTTGTCTGCTCGACATCGTGCTGGTACTGACCAACGCCAATGGATTTGGCATCAATCTTTACCAATTCCGCTAACGGATCGACTAATCTTCGGCCAATAGAAACTGCTCCGCGCACGGTAATATCTTTATCCGGAAATTCATCCCGCGCTACATCCGATGCGGAATACACGGAAGCACCGGCTTCGTTCACCATCACAATGAGAATCTTATTTGAAAGTCCGAGTGCTTTTACAAACGTTTCAGTCTCGCGACTTGCGGTTCCGTTTCCGATAGCAATTGCTTCGATCTCAAACTTCTCACACAAGGATTTAACCAACACACCGGCTTTAACAGCTTCTCGTTGGGGCTCGTGTGGATAGATGACATCGTTGTGTAATAGTTTGCCTTGTCGGTCAAGACAAACAACCTTTACTCCGCTTCTAAACCCGGGATCTAATGCAAGTACATTCTTTTGTCCGAGTGGAGCGGCTAACAATAGCTCTTTCAGGTTCGAGGCGAAAACCTTGATCGCTTCTTCATCGGCTTTCATTTTCGATTCCATGCGCACTTCTGTTTCCAGTGACGGACGCAGCAATCGTTTATAGCTATCTTTAATGGCAAGCTTTACTTGTTCTGAAGCAGCATTATCATGCTTGATGTACTGACGCTCCATTTTACCAATCGCTTCCTCTTCAGGCGGAAAAATATCGAGCGAAAGGATGCTTTCTTTTTCACCTCTGCGCATTGCTAATAATCTATGCGATGGAGTTTTTGAAATCGGCTCGCTCCATTCAAAATAATCTTTGAACTTCTGGCCTTCGGCTTCTTTTCCTTTCATCACTTTTGCGGTGACAACGCCTTCACGCCAGAAAAGCTCCCGTACATTTCTGCGCGTATCCGGATTTTCACTTACCCATTCGGCAATGATATCGCGCGCGCCATCCAATGCAGCTTCAACATCAGCAACATCTTTACCTACATCCACGAATGATGCAGCAAACGCTTCGAGGTCAAATTTCTCCTGGTCAAATAACTTTTGTGCGAGCGGCTCAAGTCCACGTTCTTTTGCCACGCTGGCGCGGGTTTTACGTTTAGGCTTGTACGGCAGGTAAATATCTTCCAGTTCAGCCAGCGTTGTTGCGGCCACAATTGCGCCCATAAGCTCAGCGGTGAGCTTGCCCTGTTTTTCAACCGAGGCGATGATGGCTTCCCTGCGTTTGTCGAGTTCGCGCAGCTGTTCAATGCGGTCGCGGATATTGGCGATCATCACCTCATCCATGCTGCCGGTCATCTCTTTACGGTAGCGGGCAATGAAGGGCAGGGTAGCGCCTTCGGCCAGCAGTTCCGCAACAGCATTTACATACTTCAGCGGTTGCGAAAATTCCTTAGCAATTTGATCCGTCCAGCGCGCGAGATTCTCTTCCATACAATTTTAAAAACAGCGTGCAAAAATAGGGGAAGGGTTGGTGTTTACAAGGGGGATTTGGGGATTATTATTCAAGTTTAAAGAGAGGATAATTAATACCTTTAACTACTAAATTGTTAATGGAAAAGATTTGTTATAAATGCGGACAAAAGGCAACATCTAAGGAACACATTCCTCCTAAGTGCATTTTTCCAGAAAAAAAAGATGTTGGAGAGGATTACAAAGTGAATTTGATAACTGTTGATTCTTGTGACGAACATAATCTCAAAAAATCAAATGATGATGAATTTTTAATGGCTTACGTTACTGGAAGAGTTGGTAATAACAATATTGCTATTAAAAATACTAGAACTAAACTTAGGCGTTCATTTGAGAATACTAAAGGATTTATCAATAAAGTTCTTGGGCAATACAAGGAACTTATGATCAAGGATGAGAATGGAAAACTTATTTCCGTTTTGGTTGGATCATTAGATTATGATAGGCTTAATAGATGTATTGATCAGATAGCGGTAGGATTATTTTTTCATGAATTTGAAAAGATATTTAAGGGCCAAGTCGAAGTAATTTTTGGATTTTTTGAATACAGAGACAATACTAATAGTATAAAGTCTTTTTTAATTGAAGTTTTTAATGTTGAAGGTTATAAATTTCCAAGAAAGGGGAGTAACCCCGATGTTTTTTATTATCAAATAATTCCTCAGGACACTCCCGGATTCCACTTGTTTAAATTGACTTTTTTTGAAGCAACAGATTTTTTTATAAGGATGCAAGAAGATGCTGCTAAAGAACATTTTGATTTAGGAGCAAAGTTTATTAAGGATGGAGATGAATCAATTGTTACTTACAGCGGAAAAGAATTCAAGTTCAATTATAATAGGGGTGGAGATGTTTGAATTAAGAGGTGCAGCTACCTTTAATAACTTGACCGATAACCTTTAAGATATACCAATAATGCGAATTTTAACAGTAATACTCTTTCAGCTTCTCTGTAGATTTGCGTTTGGCCAAAGTTCACAACTTAACCTCAAAATCACTCACCTCACCGGTGACTTTTACATCTACACAACCTACAACGAATACAAAGGCAACCGCATCCCCGCCAATGGAATGTATGTGTTAACAAACGAGGGTGCCATTATTATTGACTCGCCCTGGGATACAACACAATTTCAACCACTGCTGGATAGTATAAAAGTTAAGCACAAGAAAGAAGCAATCCTTTGCATCGCCACACACTTTCATGAAGATCGAACCGGAGGAATGGAATATTATAAAAAACTTGGTATCAGAACCTATACAACACGTAAGACTGATGAGCTAAGCAAACAACGTGGTATGAAACGCGCTGAGTTCCTGATTGACAAAGACACAACATTTACGGTGGGCCAATATTCATTCAAAACTATTTATCCCGGTAAAGGTCACGCGCCTGATAACATTGTTGTCTGGTTTGAGAAGGAACAAATCCTGTATGGAGGTTGCTTAATTAAAAGTATTGATGATAATACACTTGGTAATCTCGGTGATGCCAGCGTAAATGATTATTCAGCAACCGTAAAAAATGTTCAGCTGAAATGTAAAGATCCGAAATACGTTATCCCGGGGCATAACACCTGGAAGAGCACCAGATCGGTTAAGCACACCCTAAAAATGGCCGAAAAGCTTAAGCATGAAGGTAATTGAAACCGAAACGTTCTATCCATCCAGTCGCCAGCAATGGCGCAAGTGGCTACAAAAAAATCACGCTAAAAAACAATCCATTTGGCTCGTCTGTTACAAGATAAAATCCGGTAAACCTTCCATTACCTGGAGCGATGCGGTTGATGAAGCGCTTTGCTTCGGTTGGATCGATAGTATCAGAAAGTCTATTGATGATGAAACGTTTACAAATTTTTTCAGCAAGCGTAAACCAACCAGTGCTTGGTCGAAGATCAATAAAGCAAAAGTTGAGCGACTGATGGAAGAAGGACTTATGATGCCACCCGGACTTGCCATCATTGAAACGGCCAAGCAAAATGGTTCGTGGACAATTCTGGATGAGGTAGAAAAGCTAACGATCCCCAAAGACCTGGAGAAGGCATTCAAAGCCAATAAGGGATCAAAGAAATTCTTCCTGACGTTAAGTAAATCAATTCAGAAAATGATTTTGCAGTGGATTGCGTTTGCGAAGCGAGAAGAAACCCGGCAGAAGCGAATCACTGAAGTGGCAACGCTGGCGGCTAAAAAGCTTAAACCCAAGCATATTCCATAACAATGCTGTAGCTTTGAGATTATACTTAAGTCAAATGGTAAAAATCAGGCTCATCATTTATTTGTCACTTCTATTATTGGTGAGTTGTAAAAACGAATCTACTGATGCAGCTGCTCATACTCAGCGCGACAACGCAAGTGTTGCCAATGAATTTATTGATGCTTTCTATTCGTTTAACCGTGATTCATTGGCATCTGTTTTATCCAATGCTAAAAAATCCCATCCTGAAATTCTGTACTACCAGAAATGGGCTGAGTGTGGAAATTATAAAGTACTTACAACGCATTCGGTTATTGAACGAAATGATTCGCTTTTGCTTTGTCCGGTTACAGTAAAGGATGATTTGATGAGTTCACTCAACATTAATTTCAATGTAACCGACACGTTTCATGTAACCGTAATAAACGGAATAATCCGGAATGTGACGACTTCGTCTAACGATCCGGCTGAATATTATCAAGCAAAAGAATGGGTAAAGAAAAATCGCCCTGAATATATTCAGAAGCAATGTGAAGGAATTTGGGAAGGAGGGCCAACGCCTTGCGAATGTATCCAGGGAATGATTAAAGGATTTGCTGAACTGGCAACTAAAACAAACTGATTTCCAAGAACTAAATCTAAAATTTTATGTCTCCTTACGTTGCGGAATTTTTTGGCACCATGCTTCTAATCTTATTAGGTGAAGGTGTGGTTGCCGGTGTATTGCTCAAAGGATCAAAAGCAGAAAATGCTGGCTGGCTTACAATAGTGGTGGCGTGGGGATTTGCCGTTACATTAGCGATTTATGCTGTGGGCCAGATCAGTGGTGCCCATCTTAATCCGGCTGTTACCGTTGGGTTGGCGTTATCGGGTAGCTTTGAATGGAGTAAGGTCGCGGGTTATTGCGCTGCACAATTGGTCGGTGCATTTGTGGGCGCGGTATTAGTTTGGCTTCAGTACTTGCCGCATTGGAAAAATACTGCATCGGCTGAATTAAAACTTGCTGTGTTTGCAACAGCGCCTGCTGTTCGTTCCCCGTTAAATAATTTGTTCAGTGAGATTCTGGCTACGGTTGTGCTTGTGTTAGGATTGTTATTCATAGGCGCTAACCGGTTTGCCGATGGATTGAATCCGTTGATCGTGGGTGTGCTGATTATTTCCATCGGCTTAAGCCTTGGCGGAACAACAGGTTTTGCAATTAATCCTGCGCGTGATCTTGGGCCGCGTATAGCCCATGCCATCTTGCCAATTCCTGGTAAAGGCTCATCTGACTGGAACTATGCCTGGATTCCTGTTGTCGGGCCATTGGTTGGTAGCGGTTTGGGAGTGTTGGTTTATCGATGTTTGTTTCTTTAGATTAGACACGTCATTCTGAGCGTAGCGAAGAATTCCCGTATTCGAAGTCCGGATGCTTCGCCTGATGTTCAACTGACGTTAATAAAAGTAACATGAGCTTCTCATTCTTCAATCGCCAACCCACACTTCAACGCATGAGAACGCGTCACTACGATTTGATCGTAATTGGAGGCGGCATTACCGGAGCAGGCATTGCATTAGATGCATCTCTGCGTGGATTGCGTGTAGCGCTTGTTGAGAAGCATGATTTTGCATTTGGAACAAGCAGCCGTTCTACCAAGCTTATTCATGGTGGCCTTCGCTATCTGAAACAACTTGAGTTTGGATTGGTTAAAGAAGTTGGGAGTGAACGCGCCATTGTGCATAAGCTTGCTCCCCATCTTACCGTTGCTGAGAAAATGTTATTGCCATTGAATGAAGGTCGCGGCTTGGGAAGCTTCCTTACTTCCTTCGGGTTAAAGCTCTACGACTTCCTGGCAGGTGTGAAGCCTGAAGACCAACGCAGAATGCTCACTCGAAATCAAACGCTCAAAGCTGAGCCACTGTTAAAACCTGATGATATTAAAGGAAGCGGTTTGTATGCTGAATATCGAACAGACGATGCCCGACTTACAACGGAAATAATTAAGTCTGCTGCACATTATGGTGCTGACATTCTTAATTACGCTCAGGTTACCGGATTTATTTATGAGAACGAGCATATCAAAAGCATCGCACTTCATGATCTTGTTCTTGATGAAAAGATTTCGGTACGTGGGGCAGCGATTGTAAATGCTACTGGTCCCTGGGTAGATACCTTGCGGGAGTCGGATAACTCTAAAAAAGGAAAGCAGCTTCATTTAACAAAAGGTGTCCATGTTGTTGTTCCGAAAGAAAAGCTCCCGATCAAACAGGCATTGTATTTCGATGTGCCGGATGGCCGGATGATTTTTGCGATCCCGCGGGGAAAAGTAACCTACATAGGAACAACTGATACAGATTATAAGGGTGACATTGAAAGTGTGGTCACAACAAAAGAGGATGCAGAATATTTACTGAATGCGGTAAATGAAACGTTTCCGTCCGTTAAGCTGAACATGCAGGATATAGAATCAAGCTGGGCAGGACTGCGACCGCTGATCCATGAAGAAGGTAAATCAGCGTCAGAGCTTTCACGGAAAGATGAAATTTTTATTTCTCATTCCGGATTGATTTCCATTGCAGGCGGAAAGCTTACTGGCTATCGCAAAATGGCCGAGCGAATTGTTGACCTGGTTATTAAAAAGTATTTTGAAGAAAAGCAGTTTAAGAAATGTTATACGGATAAAGTTCAGTTTTTAGGTGCTGAATTTGCAAGCGCTAAAGAAGTAAGAGAATATACAAAGCGTATAGAAAAGCAATTAAAACCCTACGAGCTTGAGTCTCGGGCAGAATACCTCGTTGCAAATTATGGTCATCAAACCAATCTTGTACTCGATAATCTGTTCAAGCAACCTGGCACGAAAAACGATTTAGACCTTGCTAAAGCCGAACTTGTGTATTGTATTCGACATGAAATGGTAATCAGCGCCACTGATTTTTTCATCCGCAGAACCGGAATGTTATTCTTTGATATCAACAGACTCAAAGTAACAGCTGATCCATTACTTGCAGAGTTTAAGACAACCTTCAGTTGGAATGAAGATAAAGCTAAGCGAGAGAAAGAGACGTTGGACAAAGCTATAGCAGAAGCAACCTTGAAAAACCTCTGATCTCCAACTTCGAACATCGACCTCAAACTTCTAACCTCAACCAATGAAATACATCATCGCACTCGATCAGGGAACTACTAGCTCACGCGCAGTTTTAGTAAATGAGCAGGCGGAGATCAACGGTATTGTGCAAAAAGAGTTTACGCAGATTTTTCCGCAACCGGGTTGGGTAGAACATGACCCGAATGAAATTCTCAAAACACAATTGGGTGTATTGACTGAGTTGATTGATACTAATAAGCTAACACAATCTACCATTGTTGCGTTGGGTATTACGAATCAACGTGAAACAACAGTTGTATGGGATCGAAAAACAGGTAAACCTCTTTATAATGCGATTGTGTGGCAGGATAAACGCACGGCTTCAATTTGTGAGGAACTAAAATCAAAGGGATTGTCGGATTACGTTCGTGAAAACACCGGACTTGTAATCGACTCGTATTTTTCAGGAACAAAAATAAAATGGATTCTCGACAACGTTGAAGGCGCACGAGCAAAAGCAAATAAGGGTGAGCTCGCGTTTGGTACAATTGACACGTGGCTGATCTGGAATTTAACAGGAGGAAAGGTTCACGCAACCGATGTTACCAATGCATCGCGTACCATGATCTATAACATTAAAGATTTGAAGTGGGACGAAAAGCTTTTAAAAGAACTGGATATTCCCAAAAGCATGCTGCCGGAAGTAAAATCATCAGCACATCATTTTGGAGATGCGGAAGTAAATGGATTAAAAATTCCAATCAATGGAGTGGCGGGTGATCAGCAAGCTGCGTTGTTCGGTCAGGCGTGTTTTGAACCGGGCATGGCCAAGAACACGTATGGTACGGGTTGCTTTATGCTGATGAATACGGGAACAAAAATGCAGTTCTCCAAAAACGGATTGATTACTACGATAGCCTGGTCGCTCGATAATAAAGTTGAATATGCACTCGAAGGCAGCGTATTTATTGCGGGAGCTGCCATTCAATGGTTACGTGATAGTCTGCACATGATCGATGAATCAAAAGATTCGGAATACTTTGCTTCAAAAGCACTCGGCTCCAATGATGTATATGTTGTGCCTGCATTCGCAGGATTGGGTGCTCCGTATTGGGATATGTATGCCAGGGGTGCGATTTTTGGTTTAACGCGTGATTCAGAAAAAGAACACATTATCAAAGCAACGTTGGAATCCCTGGCATATCAAACCAAAGATATTCTCAACGCTATGCAGGAAGATGCGGGTGTAAAACTTGCAATCTTAAAAGTAGATGGCGGAGCCAGTGCCAATAATATGCTCATGCAATTTCAGGCAGATATTTTAGGTGCAGAAGTTGAACGTCCGAAAGTGATTGAATCAACCGCAATGGGAGCAGCATACCTGGCCGGTATTCAGGCAGGTATCTGGAAGAAGAGTGATATTGTAAACAATCGTGTTATTGAAAAGAAGTTCAAGCCTGCGATGGAAAGTGCAATGCGTGAAAAGCTTTACAAAGGCTGGAAGAAAGCGGTAGAGCGGACGATGGGATGGGTTGAACCGTAAGAATTATCACTTTGAACTCTATAGGTTAACGACTGATAATAGTATTAATGGCAACCAAGGCATTAGAATTGAAAAGATCACTAAAAAACCTTTCAATCTCTTTTTCAATGGTGATTCATTTTTCCAGTGCGTTCTGAATTTATTGTAGGTATCCAGATATTTTCGATAATTAAATATCATTAAACCTATTATAATTAAAGCTAATAGTATTATTAAAATCTGGCTCGGGGTTGATTTATAATGTTCAAAAAAAAGTCGCTTAATAAAAACAGTGATATCAATGATCAATAAACTTTGTATCATTGTTACCGTTGCTATAGCTGTAGCGCTTGTTCTGCCATCCCAACGGAAATAAACTTTGGTGACGCGGTAATATATATAGTCAAAAAAGAAAGGTCTCATCATCTATTTTCACATCATTATTCGAATGAAGAGTTAAATTTAAACTTCAACCTCCTTAAATACTCTTAGCTTCTTTGAATACGATAAATCTGAATAAAGATCAGCACTCGGCCTCCGTAACCGATTCTTCGTTACCGGATCACATTCATACAATCCAAACCGCATAGACGGACCTAAGTGCCATTCGAAATTATCCCAGGCACTCCAGAAGTAGTAGCCTTTAATATCAATACCATCCTGTATTGCCTGATGAACAATCTGAGCGTAATCCTGAATGGCTTGTAAGCGTAAGAAATCACTTTCATCGCATACGCCATTCTCCGTAATGATGATTGGTTTCTTATACTTATTCCAATAACGATCAAGGCACGTGCGCAAACCTTCCGGATGATATTCCCAGATATCATCGTGACGTTTATTCAACGCTTTCATTTTATGCGGAGTATCAATGAAGGTTATCGGAAATGGATCGCTTGCAATCCGCGTATAGTAGCTCATTCCAAAGAAGTCTACTTTCTCGAAATGACTGGGCACATAATCCATAAACCACCAGTCGGCAAGACGGGATGGAAACCAACCCAATAAATTCTCAGCCGCGAAAATGGTGCAGTTGTGCGAAATACCTATCGGTTGATCGGGATGTTTTGATTTAATGTAATCGTACATCTTGTCATGTGCCTTGCCCATGTTCTTGACAACACGACTTGCTAATAAAGGTTTGTTTTTGAAAGGAGGGAAGAAGCCCGTTAACCAACCGTAGCTGGCATAAACATTGGGCTCATTAAATGTATTCCAATGTGATACGTATTGTCCGAACTCATCAACAACCTTTTTAGCAAAGTCAATCCACATCACAATGTTCTCTTCTTTCTCCCAGCTTCCCATCTTGGCAAACCAGGTTGGATTGGTAAAGTGGTGCAGCACCATCATGATACTGATGTTCCGGCTTTGAAGGTCTTGTAAGAACGTATGATATTCCTGAACAGCTTCCGCGTTAAGCTCATCAAATGGTTTGCGTTGCAGCTTGCTCCACATTAAGCTCATGCGATAGGATGGAGCTAGAGAGGCAATGATCTCGGCATCTTCTTTCAGTCGGTGCTCGTGATCGGTAGTACGATGAAAGGTTTCACCATCGCGCGCTTTGAAATGCTGCCAGTCATGATCGAATGCAGTTTCAATCTGTGCAGCAGCTGTGCTGGTTCCAAAAATAAAATCTTCCGGAAACGTTATTTTCATGTGCTAATAAATTTTTGTGTATTGACACATGGAATGGCTAGTTGCTTTTATCTCCTGTAGATAAATTCGAGAAAGCCATTTCATAACGTTTATTTACGTGCGGTTGCACGTTCAGTAGCCTGGGTTGTTTCCCATTCTTTCCAATACTTACGAAGTAGCATAAGGTCTTCTTCGAGACAAGGATAGAGATCTTTTTCTTTTACGATATATGGCTTAAGCCCTGCGGAAAGTGCAGTAGTATTTAATCCGCCCGTCCATTCGAAATGCCCTGGGTCAAATGGATGCCTCCAGCGTCCGCCCCAGCGTAAGCCTAGCTTTTCACCAATTACACCTACCTTAGTCCATAACGCTTTGTTATCCCATTGCGCCACACCATCTACGATTGGAACGACATCAACAGCTAAACCGTATTGATGCTTTGATTTACCACCGCCTGAACGAGTGTATTTTTTTCCCATGCCTTTGTATTCATTTTGCTTGGCATGTGTTCGATAGGTTTCAACGAAAGCAAGCTCAATTCCTTTTGCTTTGCAATTCTCGATCAGGTCCAGAACTCTGTCGCGGAAGTAAGGATGTAGTGCATTTACATCGGTAATCATTTGCATGTCACCTCTGTTCCTGCCAAAGGTATTGTTCTCGACCAGCAACCAGTTTTTCCAGCCAACAGTGTCAATGGTAAACCGCGCTAACTGAGCAGCCCGCAAAGAGTCAAGTTGAGCTGCATTCCTGAAAATCTCCCTTCCATCTTCGTGAAGGTTTTCAATCATGGGCTGAAACCTAAACGGTATGATGTGCATCCGGCCTTGGCCGAACCCGGTTAATGTGAGTAGTACAAGAAATGCAAAAAGTGCTGTTGTGAAGTAAAAGCGCATTATTTCAATAAAAAATCAAGGCAAATTTAAGGGTTTATAAGTTGACTGTCAAGGGGTTATTTGACTCAAGTTAGACACCGCTCAGCCGTTTTAGCTCGGCTTCATAGCGAGTCTTAACGTTAGGATCGGTAGAAATAGCTTTCCTGACTTTGTTATAGGTTTCATATCCCACATACTCACTCATCAATGAGGAAAAAGCCGTCTGAAATTTCTTTCCTTCTTCCGTCAGAGAAGCTATTGCTTTCTTGACATATGCAATTTCCTCGGCAGTGGCTTTAGCGGCTTCAAGCTTTTTCGGATCATCAATGATGGGTAAAAGCTGCTGATATCGGGCAGCCGTGATCTTCGTATTGCCTTTTGAGAACTTGCTGCTTATTTCACTGCGTTGTTTTTTCAGCACGTCTAACGAATCCATCATCACCGCATAACGGTTAAGTTCAGCGTTTGTAACACTGTCAGATTTTTGTGCTTTTGCTAATACTGTTGTCGTCAAGAGTACCCCTAAAAAAATAATTTTCAATTTCATACGCATACCAAATATTCTACGGTTAAAATTAAGCTTTTCCGGATAAGGACTCATAAATGCTGCTTGTTATCGTTTTGTAAACAACTAAAACGGTCTGAAACCAAATTAATTATGCAATCGATTGAAATGTGCTGAATCAACGATTTTTTACTAATTTTGTGTTATAAATCCTCGGATATATGACAGAAGAAGCCTTAGCCGTCAGTGCTAGCTATCAGGTGAAGCACACCAATCTGAAAAAGTGGGTAAATGAAGTAGCTGCCCTTTGCAAACCAGATAACATTCGCTGGTGCGATGGATCAGCAGATGAATACAATGAAATGTGTTCGATGCTGGTCGACAAAGGAACATTCATCAAACTTAATCCTCAGAAAAGACCTAACAGTTATGCCTGCTTTTCAGATCCAAGCGATGTTGCGCGGGTAGAAGACAGAACTTATATCTGTAGTCGCAAAAAAGACGATGCCGGCCCGATGAATAATTGGGTTGATCCACGTGAAATGAAGCAAACGCTGAGCAAGCTGATGGCGGGTTGCATGAAAGGAAGAACAATGTATGTGATTCCATTTAGCATGGGACCGATCGGCTCAGATATTTCTCACGTTGGAATAGAAATAACAGATTCAGAATATGTAGTCGTGAACATGCACATTATGACACGGGTTGGTAAACGTGTTATGGATGTGTTGGGAACTGATAAAGAGTTTGTAAAATGTATTCATACCGTAGGAGCTCCGTTGCAACCTGGAGAGAAAGATCCTTTGTGGCCATGTAATCCGGATACAAAATACATTGTTCATTATCCTGAAGAACGTTCAATTGTTTCTTACGGATCAGGTTATGGTGGAAATGCATTGCTCGGTAAAAAATGCTTCGCCTTACGCATTGCTTCGGTAATGGCGCAGGAGGAAGGCTGGCTCGCAGAACACATGTTGATACTGGGCGTTGAAAGTCCGGAGAAAGAGAAGACGTATGTTGCCGCAGCATTTCCGAGCGCGTGTGGTAAGACAAACTTCGCCATGCTCATTCCGCCTGATGCATTGAATGACTGGAAGGTTACTACTGTAGGGGATGATATTGCCTGGATCAAGCCCGGTAAAGATGGTAAGCTCTACGCGATCAATCCGGAAGCCGGGTATTTTGGTGTTGCTCCCGGCACAAATATGAAGAGCAATCCAAACGCGATGAAGACCATCGCTAAGAATACAATCTTCACCAACGTGGCGATTACATCGGATGGCGATGTTTGGTGGGAGGGAATGACTAAAGAAGCGCCTGAAGGTTTGACCGATTGGAAAGGGCAGAAGTGGGATAAAAATTCTGGTAAGCCCGCAGCACATCCAAACGCCCGATTCACAGCGCCTGCATCACAATGTCCAAGTATTGATGCAAACTGGGAGGATCCGAATGGTGTGCCGATTGGAGCGTTCATCTTTGGCGGCAGAAGAAGTACAACTGTACCGTTGATCTATCAGGCACATAACTGGAACAGCGGAGTTTATCTTGCAGCTACAATGGGATCAGAAACAACTGCAGCTGCGTTTGGAGAAGTTGGTAAAGTAAGACGTGACCCTTTTGCGATGTTGCCATTCTGCGGCTATCATATGGGTGATTATTTTAATCACTGGTTACAGTTTGGAAGAGATATACCAAATCCTCCAAGAGTGTTTGGTGTGAACTGGTTTCGTAAAGACGAGAAAGGAAATTTCGTATGGCCGGGCTTTGGCGATAATATGCGTGTGTTGAAATGGATCGTGCAAAAAATTCATGGTGAGTCCAACGCAGTAGAAAGTCCGATTGGCTGGATGCCGCACTACAACGATATCGATTGGTCTGGATCGGATTTTACAAAACAACAATTCGATCAGATCATGCACATTGATCGCGAGCAGTGGAAAGAAGAATTACTTTCGCATGCGCAATTATTCGAACGCATGTACGATCGCTTGCCAAAAGAATTTATTTTTATGCGTGAGCTGTTGCTCTCAAGTCTGTGGCGTTCACCCGAGAAGTGGAAGCTTGAACCTGAACAGTTCGATTAAATTTTATGAACGGAACCATCGCGGACCTGTTCCGCGATCCCCTTATTGAGAACTTTAAAAGGAGATGCCGGAACAAGTCCGGCATTTCTGTTTTTGCTTTGTTCGGTATTGATAAAATCGATTAATAGCCCTACTTTGATCGCGGTATCTTAACCTGTAACCGTGAGTTCTACTCAAACCTTCTTAGGTCATCCGAAAGGACTGGCTACATTATTCTTCACGGAGATGTGGGAACGCTTCAGCTACTACGGTATGCGTGCGATCCTGTTACTCTTCATGGTTGCTTCCGTTGAAAATGGAGGCATGGGCCTCGATGATAAAACCGGTGGTGCAGTCTACGGACTTTACACCATGTTTGTTTATCTGTTAGCATTACCGGGTGGCTGGCTGGCCGATAAGTTCTTCGGGTTACGCAAATCTATTTTCTATGGTGGCTGCATGATCGCAACTGGTCATCTCATTCTTGCATTTCCATTTACAGAAACATTTTTTATTGGTTTGCTATTCATTGTAGCCGGTACCGGTTTGCTTAAGCCTAACGTGAGCAGCATGGTAGGAGAGATATATCCATCAGATGATCAGGTAAAACGCGACAGTGGATTCTCTATATTTTTTATGGGTATCAACATTGGCGGTCTGATTGGTCCTTTTATCGTTGGGTATTTAGGTCAAAAAGTTGATTGGCATTATGGTTTTGCAGCAGCGGGAATTGGTATGATTGCTGGCGTTATTCAATATAAGCTCACCGAAAAAAACCTTGGGACGGCAGGATTAGAACCTAATCGTTTACCAGATCCAACAGCTGAAGCAAAACGTCAAAGCTCAATCCGCACGGGTATTTTGGCTGTTGTGATTTTAGTAAGTGTAGTGGTGGCACTATTGCTTTTAAAAGTTATAACCATCAACCCAACAGTGTTTGCCGGAGTTTCAGGAATAGTTATTCTAACCTGTGCCTTCGCTTATTTTATATACGTGTTTCTTGTTGAAAAACTGAATGCCGATGAAAAGAAGAAAGTCATGGCTATCCTGTTGATCTTTCTAACAGTGATGATGTTCTACGCAGGCTATGAAGGACAAGGCTCATCGTTAAATCTTTTTGCAGATCGATATACAAACATGTTCATTGGCACTTTTGAAATGCCGTCAAGCTGGTTACAATCAGCTCCTTCATTTTTTGTGTTGTTGCTTGTTCCGTTTTTCGCCTGGTTATGGGTGAAGCTGGCAGCACGAAAACTAAATCCTAGTACGCCCATCAAACTTGTGCTCGGATTAGTTTTTATGGGCTTGGGATATCTGGTCATGATGAAAGCATCTGTGATTGTAGTAGGAGGGGGCAAGCCATTACCAACTTGGCTTATTACAACCTACATGCTGCACACCATTGGTGAAATATGTTTATATCCAATCGGTATGAGCGCGATTACAAAATTATCTCCAAAGCGGTTGGTAGGTCAAATGATGGGTGTGTTCTTTATGGCACTTGCATTGGGTAATCTTGTAGCGGGATTGTATGCGGGTGAATTTAATGCTGATGCGATCACGCAAAATCCGTCAGTACTCATTGATCTTTTCGGATTGATTGTAAAGATCATGTTTGTAGCAGCGCTTGTTGTACTAATCTTTAGTAAGCCATTACGTAAGTTGATGGGAAATATTAATTGAACGTTGTATTAACTTAATTCTATGGAAGTACCCAAAGTTTTTAAACCGTATATCGCACCCGAGCAAAACATTGCCGAGTTCACCGTGAAGTCGGTGGTGTTCGGCTGCTTGTTCGGTATTTTGTTTGGATGTTCAACCGTGTACCTGGCATTGAAAGCCGGACTTACCGTATCAGCATCTATTCCCATTGCGGTAATTGCGATTACGTTAGGTCGTAAGTTTCTGAAGACAACTATTCTGGAAAACAACATCATCCAGACAACAGGCTCAGCAGGTGAATCCATTGCGGCCGGGGTTGTGTTTACGTTACCCGGATTTCTATTCCTTTCGCCTGAAGCAAATGGCGGAGCATACTTTAATTACCTGACCATTTTAATACTCGCTGCCTTTGGCGGAATGTTAGGAACGTTAATGATGATTCCGTTGAGGAGATCCTTAATTGTGAAAGAACACGATACGCTTCCATATCCCGAGGGAACAGCGTGTGCATCTGTGCTACAGGCAGGAGAGAAGGGTGGAGAGTTTGCGCGCACAGCGTTTATCGGTATGGGTGTTGCGCTTGGGTATGCTATTCTGCAAAAAGTATTTCATGTAATTGCTGAAGTTCCAACCTATGTAACAAAGCAAGCCAATAAGTTTTGGCCTTCGGCACAAACGAGTGGTGAGATTACACCCGAGTACCTTGGGGTGGGTTATATCATTGGACCAAAGATCAGTGGTGTATTGGTAGCAGGCTCGGTGTTAGCTTGGTGGGCAATGATTCCGCTCATGGCTACGCTGGTCTCTCCTGATATCATTGCCTTGCAACTCGCAAAAATTGGATACCTGAAAGATATTAATGTTGGGGGTGGCCCTGGTAACTGGGATCCCGTTACCCATACTTTTACAAACACTGCAGCAGCGATTTATAGAGCTTACATTCGGCAAATTGGTGCCGGTGCAGTTGCTGCGGGTGGGTTTATTACTCTAATTAAAACCATCCCAACCATCATCAGTTCCTTTAGTGATAGCATTAAATCCTTAAAGGATAAAACATCAGGCGGTGTATTGCGAACAGAACGTGATTTGTCATTTAAAGTAGTGATTATCGGTAGTGTTGTTTTGATTGCTGTCATCGCCCTGCTGCCAAGTCAGATCATCCCGGGTGATAGCATCTGGCAAAAATTATTGATTGGTGTACTGATCATCTTGTTCGGATTTTTCTTTGTAACGGTTGCAAGCCGAATCGTGGGTTTGGTTGGCTCGAGTAATAGTCCTATTTCCGGAATGACCATCGCAACGTTAATGGGAACCTGTTTGATTTTTACTTCAGTAGGCTGGAGCGGTCAGTTTTTCGAACCGCTGGCGCTGGTAGTGGGCGGTATGATTTGTATCGCAGCCGCTAATGCGGGAGGTACCTCGCAAGATTTGAAGACAGGATATATTATTGGTGCAACTCCCAGGTATCAGCAACTGGCATTATTTATCGGGGCAATCGTTTCGTCTGTTGCGATAGGATATGTAATCAAAGTAATGGATACGCCAACAGTTGATATGGCTGCTCAAGGGATTACGCATGCTATTGGCAGCGATAAATATCCGGCTCCACAGGCAACGTTAATGGCAACGCTGGCAAAAGGAATCCTGTCGTTTAATCTCGATTGGCAATTTGTGATGGTAGGCGTGTTTATTGCAGTAATGATTGAGCTTTGCGGAATTAAGGCGCTTGCGTTTGCTATCGGATTGTATCTGCCATTATCAACAACCTTACCGATTTTTATCGGAGGTGCTATCAAAGGTTTTGTTGACTGGAGAGCAGAAAAGAAAAAAGAAGTTAAAGCTGATGATGATCTTGGAAAAGGAAGCCTCTTCGCAACCGGTCTGATTGCCGGAGGTGCGTTAGCAGGAGTTATTGTAGCCTTGCTTTCTGTGAATGATAACATCTTTAACAGTCTGCAAAAGGTGAACACAGAGCATGGTATAACGGAAGCATTGAGCGTGGGTGGCTATTCAATTCTTGGCGTACTGTTCTTTGCGGCAATGGCATTTCTGCTCTACCGACAGGCGATTAAGAAGACGGAGATTTAGAAAACATCCCGGCCTTGTGCCGGGATCCCCAACTAACTGTAACACGACTTGAAACAGATAAGTAGCAAGTCTATTACAATAAGGGGATCGCGGGACAGGCCCGCGATGGAGGTAAATAAAAAAAAGACTGCTCTAAATAAGCAGTCTTTTTTTTATTACGTCACTTCGAGCATAAACGATATTCAGCAAAGCATAAAGCTTTCTGCGAGAAGTCTTTTTGAAGTCAGGTTGGTCTGTGAGTTGCACGAGATTTCTCGCGGATGGTCAGCATTTTATAGCTTAATTAAGCTCGCTCGAAATGACGAGTGAACGTCACTTCGAGTGCAAAGAATATCAGCAAAGCATTAAACTGCCTGCGAGAAGTCTTCTTGCAGTCTGGTCTCGATCTGTAAGTAGTGTGAGATTTCTCGCGGGAGGTTCGCTATTTTATAGTTGAGCTTTGTCCGCTCGAAATGACGGTTACTATAATTTCGAATGCCTCACCTCTGAATTAATATCAATAATATCTTTCAACTCATCCAACGCTCGGGTTTCGGCTTCAACTACTTTGCCATCGGCATAGATAATATCATACATATCGCCATAAACCCGGTACTTCTGCGCGAACTTTACGGTATCGAAATGTGCAAACGATGCGTGAAAAAGCTTATTCAGATCTTTCTTATTAAATGCATCGTATTTCGATAATGCATCGGTGAATTTTTCATCCACATTGGTAAGTCCGGGATAGAGCTTTGTCATTTTTTCCTTGATCACTTTAACTTCCGTTACGTGTAGATCACCATCGGCATGTGCCATGTGTACGTACAGGAAAAGAACAAATTCAGCAAAGGTTTTGTGGATTACCATAGGTTGTATCAGTTATGCTAAAGTATAGAAAAGCCCTGATTTTAGGAACTGACCTAAAAAAGAAAATCCTGACGTTGCCGCCAGGATCTCTTCAACTTTATTAATTATTACTCGGAATTACATCATTCCGCCCATGCCACCGCCACCGTGTGGCATAGCTGGTGCTGCATTTTCTTCAGGGATATCAGAAACCACCGCTTCGGTAGTTAACAATAAACCTGCAATAGATGCTGCGTTTTCAAGTGCAAGACGTGCTACTTTCGTAGGATCGATGATACCTGCTGCGAAGAAGTTTTCAAACTTGTTCTCGGCTGCATTGTATCCGAAGTCTTTCTTGCCATCGCGAACTTTGTTCACGATCACAGAACCTTCCTGACCTGCATTTTCAACGATTGTTCTCAACGGAGACTCAAGCGCAAGGCGAACAATGTTCACTCCGGTTGCCTGATCTTCATTGTCAGTTTTGATATTCTTAAGTGCTTCGATCGCACGGATGTACGCCACACCACCGCCCGGGATAATTCCTTCCTGAACAGCTGCGCGGGTTGCATGCAATGCATCATCCACACGGTCTTTCTTTTCTTTCATTTCAACTTCAGTTGCTGCACCGATGTATAAAATCGCTACACCACCGGAAAGTTTCGCAAGACGCTCTTGTAACTTTTCCTTATCGTAATCAGAAGTTGTTGTTTCGATTTGTGCTTTGATCTGGCTGATACGGCCTGTGATTTCGCCTTTTTTGCCAGCACCATTTACAATCGTAGTGTTATCCTTATCGATGTTCACTTTTTCAGCACGGCCGAGGTACTCAAGTTTTGCATCTTCCAGCTTCATGCCAGTTTCTTCAGAGATAACTTTTCCGCCAGTCAAAATTGCGATGTCTTCCAACATTGCTTTTCTGCGGTCACCAAAGCCAGGAGCTTTAACAGCTGCAACTCGGAGTGCGCCACGGATCTTGTTAACAACCAAAGTCGCCAATGCTTCGCCTTCCACTTCTTCAGCAATGATCACTAATGGCTTACCAGTTTGTGCAGTTGCTTCGAGGATTGGAAGAAGTTCTTTCATAGAAGAAACTTTCTTATCGTAGATCAAAATGTAAGCACTTTCAAGATCAGCTTCCATTTTCTCCGTGTTCGTCACGAAGTAAGGGGAGAGGTACCCGCGATCAAACTGCATACCTTCTACAGTCTTCACTTCAGTTTCAGTTCCTTTAGCTTCTTCAACCGTAATAACACCATCTTTACCAACTTTCTCCATTGCTTTCGCGATCATTTTACCGATCTCGTTATCGCTGTTCGCAGAGATAGTAGCAATCTGCTCAACTTCCTGAGTTCCTTTGATTGGTTTTGACTGTGCTTTAAGGTTTTCAACAACAGCAATAACTGCTTTGTCGATACCACGCTTCAGGTCCATTGGGTTAGCACCTGCTGCTACGTTTTTAATACCGTGTGCGAAAATTGATTGTGTTAACACAGTTGCTGTAGTTGTACCGTCACCCGCTGCATCAGCAGTTTTGGAAGCAACTTCTTTAACTAACTGAGCGCCCATGTTTTCGATAGGGTCTTTCAATTCAATTTCTTTAGCAACGGAAACACCATCTTTCGTGATAGAAGGAGCTCCGAATTTTTTATCCAAAATTACGTTCCGGCCTTTCGGACCAAGCGTTACTTTAACGGCATCTGCCAGTTTATCAACGCCTTTTTTAAGTCTGTCGCGGGCAGAGGTATCGAATGTTATTTCTTTAGCCATTGTATGTATCTATTTATATTTTATAAACTACGTTCGTTAATGCTACCAAAAATGTCAGAGTTGCGCATGATCAGGTATTCTTTACCATCAATCGTAACTTCCGTACCGGCATATTTTCCATAAAGCACGGTGTCGCCAACCTTAACTTGAACTGGCTTTTCTGGCAGACCATCGCCAACCGCAATTACTTTTCCTTTTTGAGGCTTCTCTTTTGCAGTATCGGGGATGATAATGCCTGAAGATGTCTTTTCTTCAGCCGGTGCAGCCTGCACCAAAACTCTGTCTTCGTTTGGTTTGAAATTGATTTTTGCCATAATGCAAATAGGATTTTATAGTTAAACTCTTGTGTCAGGCCTATAGTCACTTATCATGCCATGGCCTAAACGGAGGGCGAATTACGGACATTTTTGCTACAAATTCACAGTTTTTAGGGGATTTTGTACTAATCGCTGTCAGGTGCCTGAATCGCGAATGGCCATGTTGGCAGGTAGATCAAATTTTGGAAAAATGCCTGTTTGCAAGCCTTAGAAGATCCACTGATTCTGACGGTAGTATTCCCAACCCTCATCGAGAAGCTGGGTTAATTTTACTGTGATTAAATCGGATAATGGCTTGTGAAAATGAAACGCTGAATTACCCCTCCAGAAAGGCCGGATGACATCATCAATTGCTGTAGTAAGGGCAGGGTTAATGTGTATTGGATAGAAATACAAACCGATATGTTTTTTCATAATTAATACTCCGGCAAATAATATCCCTCGTTTGTTTTTTGGATTCATACTGAGCGATCGAAAATTATGCTTTGTCCAAAGCTCATATTCTTCTGAAGTGTTTTTTCGAATATCCAATCGGTTAGAATAAGACTGAAGAAGTGATACTAGCTGATTAAAGATCATGCGCTGTTCTGCTGAAATCATAGATACCTTTCGGTACCGGGGCATGGTGCTGGTTTGCCAGGATTTTATAATTCCTTTACTCATTCTTCAATGCGTCATATTTTATTTCACGCAGAAGTGTCAGGCCGTCAATCTCAATGCCTTTTTGGTTTTGATATGATTTTACGGTGTACTCAATCCAGCTTTGTAATGAGCCAGGAGTATTCTTTAATGTCCAGAACAACACCTTCCTGTCTATGACATCAAGTTTGTTGTATTCGGTTATTATTCGCTCTTGCATGCCTATTAGAAATTTGAAGTAGTCATTGTTCTGAGAAGATTTCGAAAGCATGCGCAATTACGCACTGACTTCAATGTTTTGCAATGGGAGTAACTCCTATACGGAAGGAGTGATACTATTTGTCAAAATGCGTTTTCGGAGTTATTTTAGTAAAAACAGATAGGTATGGATCATTTGCAGAAGGACTGGCTTACACAAGGACTGATTGATTTTGAGTACAAGAAATACGTACTTCTGGCATACCTGAACACAGTAAAAAATTCATTCGGCAGGGTGGAGCTTTATCCATTCCTGGGTGACCTCGTGTCACATTACCGAAACCTGGTTGCTGTTCGCGAAAATCAGGTGCTTATCCGTGATTCTTTTCCGAAAGAAATTTCACTTGAAGAACTTAATAAGCTTGAGCTATCTTATAAAAAAATTGTGGAAGATGATAAAATGATGCAGGAACTGGAGAGTATTCTTGAGTTTGCGATCCCACAGATTAAAAATTCCTTACAAGAGGGCTCTGGGATTTATGAACTGGTAGAATCACAATGTGAGATCGCTCCGATTGGTGTAACTCCATTATATGCGCGAGAAGGGTATATGTTTGTTACCCAACCACCTGAAAAGGAAACGAATGTGTACCGTTATCAGGTAAGCATTTTTGAACAAAGTCATGAACAACTGCGAAGTCTGAACACCGAGTTTATTGAATGTATCCCAACAACATTTACAAACACCTACGAAAACATTAAGCTTGATCTGGTAAGGAAATACCGCGAAATGCCGAACCCGGCTACATATTTAATCTTGTCGAAGATGAAGTTTCCGTTTACGGAGACATTGATGCCAGTAGCAAAGCGGTTGTTTGTTAAGCATATTTCTAGCGCGGCTTGATGATGAAGGTTGCAGTATTCACCTTTTTCATAAGTTATACATCCTTTGAAACAGCTCTGATTTTTTTCTTTAAACCCTCGGAAGCAGGAACCAACGGCAGGCGAACTTGATTCAAACAAATCCCCATATCAGCCATCACTTGCTTTACACCAACAGGATTTCCTTCTTCATACATAGGCCCATTAATCTCCAGTAACTTGAATTGCTCCAGACTGGCTTTCGCAAAGTCACTGGCAAAGACATGCTCTTTAATTTTTTTGAAAACCACAGGGAAGGCGTTCGCCAGTACGGAGATCACGCCCTTCGCACCAATACTGTATAGGGGTACAGTTAGTAAATCGTCACCTGAGATCAATAAGAAATCTTTCGGCATTGCTTTCGCAATTTTCATGCATTGCTCGATGTTTCCGGAAGCTTCTTTTACGGCCATGATGTTTTTGTGTGCAGCTAAGCGTAATGTAGTTTCAGCAGTAAGATTAGAGGCGGTTCTTCCAGGAACATTGTATAAAATCACAGGTACCGGACTGGCATCTGCAACAGCTTTGAAATGCTGATAGATGCCTTCCTGGGAAGGTTTGTTATAGTAAGGACTTACGGATAGCAAGGCATCAACACCTTTGAAGTTTGTTGTAGTAATCGTGTCAACCACTTCTTTCGTGTTATTACCGCCAATGCCGTAAACAACGGGTAGTTTTTTTGGATTGTTTGTAAGTACGAATTGCAATACATCTTTCTTTTCCTGGCTGCTCAGCGTGGCCGATTCACCGGTTGTGCCCATCACAACGTAATAGTCAACACCTTTGGCTGTGTGTAGCAGCACCTTCTTCAACGACTTGTAATCAACGTTACCGGTTGCTGTGAAAGGAGTTACTAATGCTACGCCTGTGCCAAAGAATTTTTTCATTGTTAACTTAATTGTGTTGTGTATTTATACATGCCATCGATCAGGCTTTTTGTGCTTCCGTTACTGTCGATCATAAATTCAAAAAGTGCTTTTACATTCTCGCTGAATTTACCAACCCTACATTTTGATTTGCTACGCGCAAGCACATACGAGATCATCGGGTTAAGCTTGGTATCCAGGCAAAACAAGTAATCAAAAGAAGTATCTGAAAATTTTAACGTTTTTGCTGATTCAATCTGTCCCCAGAAAGAAATATCTTTTACTGTAAAGAAGTCAAACATGAATTCGGGATTCTCTTTTTTCTCCGGGAGAAATTCCAATACCTGAACTTTTTTACCATCCTGTTGAAGTCGCTGAATAAATTCTTTGACTTCATCGTGTTTCTTTCTATCCTCTACACTGAATAATATTCCAATCGTCTCAGCCTGCTTATAGGCTGTGCTCTTACGAACAGCTTTGTTCTTTTTAATCTGGTTAACAGTACGTTGTTTTAAAAAATTAAGCTTCATACTAAATCGATTAGCTTTTCAGCAATTTTTCGAAATCCTGCTCGGAGATGATTTTCACCCCAAGCTTCTCTGCCTTTTCTTTTTTTGCAGGCCCCATATTATCACCTGCAAGTAAATAATCCAACTTCCCGGAGATGGATGACAATACCTTGCCTCCGTTTTTCAAAATTACATCTTTCAAGTCATCGCGCTCATACTTCTCAAAGGTACCCGAAATCACGAATGATTTACCGCCCAGGTTTTCGCTATCCATTACAACTTCCTGCTCAACTACCTGGAATTGAAGTCCGGCCTTCTTCAATCTGTCAATCTCTTTTTTGCTGGAAGGCATTCGACTGAACTCTATCACACTTTGTGCGATCTTTTCACCAATCTCTGGCGCTTCCAGCAACTGATCAAAATTCGCAGTCATAATCGCATCGATGTTCTTGAAATGACGTGCGAGCTTTTCAGCCACGGTTCTGCCGACATATCGGATACCGATTGCAAATAATACACTTTCAAATGGGACAGCTTTCGACTGCTCTATTCCATCCAATATATTCTGTGCAGATTTATCTTTTACTTTTTCAAGCTTCAGAAAATCTTCTTTTTTAAGATAATAAAGATCGGCAGGAGTATGAAGCAGATCCAATTCAAAAAGTTGTCGAATTGTTTGTTCGCCAATCGAGTCAATATCCATTGCCCTGCGCTGAATGAAATGCTCAATGCGTCCTTTGATCTGGGGCGGACAACCCGTCACATTCGGACAGTAGTGTGCCGCTTCGCCTTCGGTTCTTACCAAGGCAGTTCCGCATTCAGGGCATTTAGTGATGTACTTAATCGCTTTTGTTCTGTCGGTTCTTTTGGATTGATCAACCGCGGTTACTTTTGGAATGATCTCACCACCTTTTTCAACAAACACGTAATCACCCATTCTTAAATCAAGCCGTTCGATCTCATTGGCATTATGAAGTGATGCACGTTTTACGGTAGTTCCAGCAAGGAACACAGGTTCAAGCTCGGCAACCGGAGTTATAGCGCCTGTACGACCAACCTGATAGGTTACATCGTTTAGGCGTGTACTCATGCTTTCTGATTTATATTTATACGCGATTGCCCACCGTGGACTCTTTGCTGTAAAGCCAAGGTTCTGTTGCTGCTCAATGCTGTTCACTTTAATAACAACCCCATCCGTTTCAAGTGGAAGCTCAAGACGTTTCTTTTCCCAATGCGCGATGTATTTTAGTACCTCTTTAATGTCTTTGCATTTTTTATAAGTCGGGGAGACATTGAATTTCCACTGTTCAAGTTTTTTGATTGCTTCATCGTGCGTTTTAGCACCAAGATTTTCTCCTAAAAGATAATAAGCATAACAATCAAGCTTGCGTTTAGCGACTTCACCTGAATCCTGCATTTTAACTGTACCAGATGCCGTGTTACGTGCATTGGCGTAACGTTCTTCGCCTATGTCATCACGCTCTTTGTTAAGCTGTTCAAATACATTTCGTGGAAGAAATATTTCGCCCCGAACTTCAAATGAAGCTGGAATATTTTTCTGATTTATCTTTAATGGGATCGAACGAATGGTTTTAATGTTGGTGGTAACATCATCGCCTCGTACGCCATCACCTCTTGTAACGGCTTTTGATAAAACCCCATTCTCGTAGGTAAGACTGATTGATACCCCATCAAACTTAAGTTCGCAGAAATATTCATAGGGATCACCATCCAAACCTTTTGCCACGCGCGCATCGAAATCTTCAAGCTCTTCCTGGGAATAGGTATTCCCGAGCGAAAGCATTGGATACTTGTGATAAACGCTTGCAAAGCTTTTGCTGATTGTGCCGCCTACTCGTTGCGTAGGGGAATCTGATAATTTGAATTGCGGGAACTGTTCTTCAAGCTTTACGAGCGACTCTAATAACTTATCAAATTGCTGATCGCTGATCTCTGTCCGGCTCTCCTGATAGTAAAGCTCGTTGTGATGATTGATTTTTTCGGTTAATGCAGCAATTTCTTTTTTAGCCTGATCCGCAGTCATGATAGAAACATAAAAATTAGCGTTTAAAGTTAACGTTAATTTTTAGGCTGTGTGGGCTCTATCGGCTTTAAATTTTGAGCAGCCGGATCATATTTGTTATTCTCTTTAACAATGTCGGCCATGCGGTTCTGCGGATCGATTTCGATCAATGCTATATCTGAAAGAGGTTTGTTTATTTTAAATGTATAAGTCGGACTTGTCCAATACCATTCTGTAAGATCCGTACGGGAAATAGTCAGGTCTTCTACCGGTTTGTTGCCAAAAGTTTCGTTCAGTGGAATATAGAATAGTTCTTTCGACCCATCTTTGTATGTCACCAGCAAATCAATTGGCATAGGCATCTTACCAATACGTTCGAGTGTTATCGTGGTTTTTTTATTATCTTCTACAGCCGACTTAACACCATAATCAATGCGCTTGGTGGAATAGAGCCAGTAATTTGCATACCATTTCAACTGCAGGCCTGAAGTTCGTTCCATCACCCGAAGAAAATCATTCGGTTCAGGGTGACGCATTTTCCACTCATTAAAATATCGCTTCATTCCTTTGTAAAAATTCTCATCTCCGATGATGTAGCGCAACTGATGCAGATAGATAGAGCCCATGGCAATAGATATCGAATAGGAATTATTGGAAGTGAAATGGTCTGCCAATGTCATCATCGGTTCGTCTTGCAGTCCTCGCTTCACAAAGAAGAAATACCCGGCATAGCTGGACTTTTGCGCCTCTGCCATTGGTGTCCCAAATATATACGCTGCTGTTTCTGCACTTGTATAACTGGCAAAACCTTCATCAAGCCAGGCATATAAAGATTCATTGGAAGCTAATGTTGCCTGATACCAGCTGTGCGCGATTTCGTGCGTTAATATTCCGGTCAAACTTCCGAGTGGACGATCACCGGTTATTAATGTGCACATAGGATATTCTGTTCCCAGATCTCCGCCTTGTATGATAGAATATGTGTCATACGGATAGTTGCCATAGTGCTTATTCATGAACTCAAAAATCTTTATAACATTCTCAGGAAGCTTGCTCCAGTCGTTAGTTTTTTCACCGGGTTGATAGAAGAGGTGAACTGTTGGGCCAGCGGGTACTTGAATGATATCATGCTTATAATCCGGATCGGCTGTCCAGGCAAAATCAATTACATCTTTCGCTTTGAAATGCCAGGTGAGATCACCTTTTGGACGCTCAACATTGGTTCCTGTTTTTTCATATCCATAGCCAACTTTTTCAGCGTTCTGAATTTTTCCCGTTCCGGCAACGACAAACTTCGGATCGAGTGTCATTTTTACATCGAAGTCTCCCCATACGCCATGAAACTCGCGCCCCACATATTGATTGATATGCCAGCCCTGAAAATCATACTCAGCCATTTTTGGAAACCATTGTGTCATCGAATAGGCAATGCCTTCTTTATTATCTCTGCCTGACCGCCTGATCTGTAAAGGAACCTGCGATTCAAACTTCATGTCGAATGTCGATTTGGTATTGGGAAGAAGCGGTTTCTTTAATGTCACTTCCAGAATTGTTCCATCTACATGCGTAGTAACATCTTTGCCATCTTGTTTTAAACTGATTATTTTTTGATACCCTATCTCAGTATCTGTAAGACTTATAATGCGACCCTTGATCCTGGGATCGGGATCGGCTGTAGCGCGGGACTGTACATCCATCATGCTGCCGGGTTGAAATGCGTTCCAGTACAGATGGTAATAAACTTTCGTAAGCGTGTCTTTTGAGTTATTGAAATAGATCAGTTTTTGTACACCGCTGACCTTATGTGTTGTAACATCAAGTTTTACATCCATGGTGTACTCAACCAGTTGTTGCCAGCGATAATCCTGGGCTGAAGCAAGTCGAAATAGCGAAACAAGTACTAAAAGCGTAAAGCCTGATCTTAACATCATGGTATCCTTCTTATTGTTGGAAAAATATCTAAAGGATATTGATTTACAAAGACAATTTATTTCGTCTTAAATCTAGATAATACGTAACTCCTGCGGAAATATAACCGGCTTTAGGAGGTACAGAAATCTCATTGGATAATTTTTTAGGAATGTTATAGGTATAGCCTACATAAAAGCTTAATTTTTTATGGCTTAGATATAAAGGAAATGAAAATGCATAATTCATAATACCGAATACTTGTTCTTCAGAGATTTCTAAGGTTGCTGTATTAATGGTTGTTGATGTTTCATTTCCAAGCAGGAGATAGGCTGCCGGAGCAAAAGTGATTTTTTGGATTTTCAGGAAATTACGTTTGATAAGATTTAATCCCAGTGCAGGCATAATCCGATGAGCGGTCTGGTTTCCAAAGTAAAAGGAATAATCTAGTCGAAGTGAGAGAAATTTATAATCAACGTAAGGTGTTATACCCAATGTATTTTTGAAATCAATATACTGATCCGGAATATCTGTGTTGTAAAAATAGCGGTCGTAATTACCCGTGATCGAAAAGTATTTTGAGAATGTATGCATGTACCCGCCTGAAAGAACTGTGAGGTAATACTTAGGCTCAAAGTCTTTACTCCAATAACCGGTTACATCCGCATAAAATCCAGACTTGTGATAAAAAGAAAGTGAAGGCGATAACCCGAACTGCTGAATACCAAGTGTTCGGCCGGTTGAAAGAACGTTGCTGTTATAGCCCAGCCGGATCGCCAACTGGGAGTGAGGCTCCAGTCCTTCCAGGATAAACAAGCTGTCAATCAGGTTAAAGATGTTAAGAGAATCGCTGTAGCTTAAAAAGGATTCGGTTGGCTTGGTCAATAAAGAATCAGCGTCCTGCGCTTTTAGGCACGAGGACGCTAATGTGATACCGATGAAAATCCATCGTTTAAGACCCGGCATGTACTATCATGTCACCTTAATTATTTTTCTGGCGCTGATCTTTTCGATCCCGCTGTAGTTGTCGCTGTTCTCTCAACGTCTGCTGTTGTTGCATCCGCTTCAGCAGTATCTTATTGAAATCTTTTTCGGTTTTAGGCAAGTTCATTACTTTTTGTGCCGATACAACATTCAATAATCTGCCTGAATAATCTTTTTCAAGGTTAAGCTCTTTTTGCTTGAGCTCGTGCTGCTGGGCAATCGCTGCCTTTTGATTCTCCTCTGAAGACTTTGCAGGGTCAGGATTTTTACGGGCGACTTTTGCCTCAAGCTTTATCTCGGTGCGCTTTTTATCGAACTCGTTATAGATAGGCCAGAACTTCTCTGCCTCAGCAGGAGTAAGGCTAAGTTTCTCTGTGATATAAGCTATGCGCGCAGCCTTTATCTTTTCCATTGCCTTGGGATCTCTTACAGGTGCAGAGTCATCCTGAGCCATAGCCGGAACCAGAAGAATAAAACCCAGCAGAAAGGTTATGATGCTTTTCATGTTTCTTAAAGTTATCAATTTCTATAAATCAAATTCACTCAAATTTTCTAAATCAATATCGTTGAAGTATACTTCGGCTTCGATCGCTTCTGCGCTTTCTGAATCCAGTTCGCCCGATTCCAGAATATCATCAGTCGTGATGTCGCTATCGGCTAAGTAAACCGTAAGCTGCTCCGTGTCAACCGAAGCTAAAATATCTTCATAAGTAGTCGCAGGTTTTGGAGTAAGACAGATCACAACAACAATGATCAACGCCACAACCGGCAACGCATATTGAAGTGCATACCGGAAATAAGGAACAGCAACCTTAGGTTCATGTTCTGCAATCCGCGCCTGAATTACTCCCGGCAGTTTATCAAAATAGCCGTCCGGAACACTGAAAGGATTGTTTTTCGGGATGTTTTCTAACTTCTTCATTTGCTCACTTTGACAGGTTAAATTCTTTAAAGTTTAATCTAGTGGGTCAAAAATTCCTCAATTTTTTTAACGGCATGATGATAGCTTGCCTTTAGTGCACCCACGCTGGTGTTTGTAATCTCTGACATTTGCTCATATGACAAGTCTTCATAATACTTCATGTTGAATACAAGTCGCTGTTTATCAGGCAGTTTTATCAGGGCTTTTTGGAGCTTTTTCATGATTTCATCTCCGGAAATATCGGCTGAAGAATCGATCTTGGCGTTGAGTTCGCCTTCCACGTCACCGATCGGTAAAAAAAACCGTCTTTTCTTTTTAGCAAGGAAAGTCAGGCATTCATTTGTGGCGATTCTATAAACCCAGGTGAAAAGCTGCGAGTCTTCGCGGAACGTATCGATGTAGCGATGGATTTTTATGAAGACTTCCTGGGTCAGATCATCGGCATCGTCATGGTCGATCACCATTTTGCGCACATGCCAGTACACGCGCTGCTGATAGCTGCGCACGAGCATATTAAAGCCATAATTCCGGGTATCCGGATTTTTAATCTTTGCTAAAAGCTCTTTGTCTTCCAAGCGCGCGGGTTACAAATCTAAAGTTAGACAAATTACGTAGTCAAAGGTTTAATGTTCCAAGTTCAAAGTTTCAAGTTCCACGTTTGGGTGACCTTGAACCTTAAACGTTGAACTTTTTAAACCTTGAACTTTAAACTTGGAATTCAGAGATTGAGTCAACTAAAAGTTCGTATTGTTCTTTCGAATGAGTCGGGAAGTTCGCGAAGCGAAGTTGAGTTTTTTTCTGGGCGCCATATCCGTCACCTGGAAGCATTCCTTTTTTTATAAGGTGATTTGTTAATGCTTCGGTCTGTGATCCGCAATCGGCTACGATAACGGTTTTAGATCGATCATTCGGATCTTTTACAAAGGCTTTAATTATTGGATGGCTATCGAGTGCCTGATACAAGATCGCGGCTTTATATTCCGTTTCCCTGCGGATAGTTTGAGCGCCTCTGCGAATCATATCTTCCACAACTTTTGACAGCAGGTAAATGCCTAATACGTTTGGAGTTTCCGGTGTTTGATTCTTCTTCGCGTTTGCGATCAGTGTGGGAAGATTGTGATACGATCCAATCGATATGCCTTTTGATAAAAGCTGTTCCGCTTTCGCGATACATTTTTCATTCATAACCCAAATGCCAAGTCCGGCAGGCAAGCCGAAACCTTTTTGAACTGAAAAGAAAACGGAATCAACTTTAGTAAAATCAAATTCCGGATAGGGAAGGGACGATACGGCATCAACTGCGATTAATGCGGAATGTTTTTCACGGAAGCTATTGATAACATTCATCGGTAGCGATACGCCCGTGCTGGTTTCGTTATGTGTTAATGCAATAAGTTCCGTTTGTGGAATCTCAACTGACTTATCAAAACCTTTGCCTAATTCCGCAATCGTTTGAGTTGACTTCCGATTTAGTTGTAAGGCTGTGTCATAAAACTTTTGAGAGAAAGCACCATTCACTAAATGATGGCTTGTATGTTCCGTCAGGTTTTGAATGATACGCTCCCAGATTTCCGTTGCAGATCCCGTAAAGACGATAGAAAAGTTTGCCGGAATGTTGAGCAATGTCCTTAATCCTTCAGTAGCATTTCGCGAAATCTCCTCAAACTGTTTGCTTCTGTGCGAAAGCGAAGGGATAAGTTCTTTAAATGCTTTTCGGGCGTGATCTTCCGTGGTGATGTAAAGCTGGGAAGGGCCGGGGGTGAAGTTTGTCTTAAGGATCATGAGCTAATATCACGCTGATTACAAAAAAATTATACGTTAATCAATATATCCATCACAAGAAGTTTTACGTTCCTTTGTATAAGAGATTCACCGGGTTTGGTGACAGTTTGCTGAACCTACAATTAATACAAAACCGAGTAAAGCTTTCAGCCAAAATCAGGCCTCATGCTGATGTAATAGTCAGTACCTCGCCCAAAAAGCAGGTTAACAGAAGAAGGTTGCGGAGGACGGCAGCTCAAAACTTGTCGTTTAGGGGTTCAGAAACACCTCTCTGAATCCGGTGGATTTTTTTAATTCAGCTTCCCGCCACAATACTTGCACCACACAGCATCTGCATCGTGACCTTCCTTTAAGCAATGCGGACAACGTTGGTTAGCACTTTTGCTTTTTAGCTGAACCATCTCGGCAGAAACAATGCCTGTAGGTACGGCAAGTATCCCATAACCCATAATCATAATAATAGAAGCCAGCGTCTGACCTAATGTTGTATGCGGAGCAATGTCTCCGTAACCAACGGTCGTCATGGTTACAATTGCCCAATAAATACTTGTGGGAATGCTGGTAAAGCCATTCTCCGGACCTTCGATTAAATAAATGAGCGTTCCAAAGATGATAACTGATGTTATCACGGTTGTAATAAAAACAATAATCTTATGCTGCGATGCTTTCAGTGCACGGGTTAAATTCTGCCCTTCACCGATAAATCGTTCAAGCTTGAAAATCCTGAATATTCTAAGCAACCGTAGACTTCGAATGACGAGTAGTGATTGTGCGCCTGGAAAAAGCAATCCTAGATAGGAGGGAAGAATCGAAAGCAGATCAACAATGCCAAAAAATGAAAAGATAAGTTTTCGTTTACTGAGAACGATCCAAAGTCGCGCAAGGTATTCAATGGTAAAGATTAGGGTAAAAACCCATTCGAAAAGATAAAGCTCTTTGCCCCAATTGATTTTGATGCTGGGAACACTTTCCAACATCACCACGATAACGCTCAGAACAATGCAGATCAATAGTCCGACATCAAACGCTTTGCCTGCGGGTGTGTCCGATTCAAAAATGATCTCGTAAAACCTGAGCTTGGTGCCGGTGAGCTTTTCTTTCTCTGCTTTCACACGACTAATATAGCACTCTGAACTTAATCGTGTGCTCGATCGCGCGTAGCTTGGTAATTACCTGCTCATCATATCCTTTGTTGATGTCTGTAATCACATAACCAATCGTTTCATTGGTCTTCAAATACTGCCCAACGATGTTGATGCCGTGTTCTGCAAGCACGTGATTGATTTTTGCAAGAATACCGGGAACGTTCGCGTGAATGTGAATCAACCTATGCGCATTCTCCAACGTAGGTAACGTCAGATTAGGAAAGTTGACACTATTGGAAGTGCTTCCAGTATTGATATAATCCAGGAATTTGCCGGGCACAAAATTTCCAATGTTTTCCTGCGCCTCAGATGTACTTCCGCCAATGTGCGGAGTTAGAATAGTATTTGGTAATCCACGAAGGTCAGAAAGAAATTCTTCATCGTTGCTTACCGGTTCGTACGGGAATACATCAATCGCGCAGCCTGCTACTTTGCCATTGAGTATATTATCGCGCAAGGCTTTAATGTCTACAATATGGCCACGGCTTAAGTTGATGAAGATTACACCCGCCTTCATGAGGTCAAACTCTTTTGCGCCAATAAGATCAGTATTTGCATCCCGACCATCTACGTGCATGGAAATGACATCTGATTTTTCAAGAAGCTCTTGTAGTGATCTGCACTTAGTTGCATTACCTAAGGCAAGTTTTTCTTCTTTATCGTAATACAGCACTTTCATCCCGAGTGATTCCGCAATTACTGAAAGCTGTGTTCCAATATTTCCGTAACCAATCAATCCAAGATGCTTTCCACGAACTTCAAAACTTCCTTTAGCGGATTTATCCCACTTACCCGCGTGCATCTTCGCTGACTTGTCAACAATGTTGCGCATGAGTATAATCATCTGTGCAACGGCCAATTCAACTACAGACCGAGTATTACTGAAAGGCGCGTTAAATACCGCTACACCTTTTCTCGTTGCTTCTTTTAAATCGATCTGGTTTGTGCCAATGCAAAATGCTCCAATAGTCATTAAGCGGTTTGCATTATCTAAAACTTTTTTAGTAACCTGAGTCTTGGAACGAATACCAAGAACGTTTACGTTTTTAATCTTTTCGATTAATTCATCTTCCGTCATGGCTGCAGTATAAGTTTCTACATTGAAACCTTCTGCCTTCATAAGTTGAACCGCTACGGGATGAACGTTCTCCAATAACAAAACATTAATCCTGTTCTTCGGATAGGAGATAACTGTGTTGAGCTTGTTGAGGTATAAAAACTCATCTAAACTTGGCGTAACGTGATCGGCTTTGCTCAATACATTTTCACGACCAACGTTTTCGGTAAATGCATAGAATTTATTAGCTAGTCCGGAATGTTTGATTTCATAGTCGGTATAACCATCACCAATCACATAAACATCACCATCCAGGTTAAGGCGTTTAAGTTGTTCTACTTTTCCGTTGTTAGCCGAAAGCGGATTCTCTTTATCAAACCCGATAACATTTCCTTGGGCATCAAATACAAACCTATTTGCCAGGATGTTTTCAAGCTTAACGCCATACTCTGTCACGATTGGATCAATGAATGCATGGAAACCATTTGAGATGATGTAAATGTTATCAGCGTACGTTTGAAAGAACTCCTTATTGCGCTTGAACGATTCTGATACAAGCTCTTTTAAAACGGTAACAAGCTCAGTCAAATGCCTCCGGTTAGGAGAGAGGATTGTCACGCGTTGCTCAAGTGATTCACGAAAGGACAATGAACCATCCATTCCCTGATTGGTGATTGACTTGATCTGCTCGACCTTTCTTTCCCGGTCAGGATCATCTTTCAGGGAGATTTCGGCCAGCACATCAAAGGCTTCTACCTTGGTAAAGGTGCTGTCGAAATCGATTACGAAGTATTTATTCAGTTTCATGCGGATAACAAATGTAATTTGGTTTTAATGATTAACGCGCGTTAGCCCGGAGTTTTAATTCCCTCTGCATTAAAAAAAAATACCCTGACGATGCAGGGTACTTAAGCTTATTGGGTGCAATTATTATTTCTTACGCTTGATAACTTTTTCCACTGCTGCTACAATGTTCTCGGGCGACAAGCCGTACTTCTTTAACAAGTCCATTGGCTTACCACTTTCTCCAAACGAATCATTCACGGCAACCATTTCAATAGGAGCGGGGTGGAATCTTGATAGTACTTGTGCTACGCTATCGCCAAGACCACCATTTATCTGATGTTCCTCGCACGTTACTGCACAACCTGTTTTCTTAACGGATTCCAGAATAGCATCAACATCCAAGGGCTTTATTGTATGAATATTGATCAACTCTACACTGATTCCTTTTTCAGCAAGCTTGGCTTCGGCTTCAATTGCCTGCCAAACCATGTGACCATTCGCAAAGATTGTTACATCTTTTCCTTCAATCATTTTATCTGCTTTACCGATCGTGAAGGGTCTGCCTTCTGTAAAGATTGGCCAAACCGGTCTTCCAAATCTTAAATATGCTGGTCCAACATGAGTACCTAAGGCAATCGTTGCTGCTTTTGTTTGCGCATAGTCGCAGGGAACAATAACGGTCATCTCAGGAAGCATCTTCATCATACCAACATCTTCCAGTATCTGGTGTGTTGCGCCATCTTCACCAAGTGTTAAGCCTGCGTGTGAAGCACAAATCTTTACGTTCTTGCCAGAGTACGCTACAGATTGACGAATCTGATCGTATACCCGTCCGGTTGAAAAGTTAGCGAACGTTCCGGTGAATGGAATTTTGCCACCAATCGTCATACCGGCAGCAAGGCCAATCATGTTGGCTTCGGCAATACCGGTTTGAAAGAAGCGATCTGGAAAATCTTTTTTGAAAGCATCCATCTTGAGCGACCCGGTAAGGTCAGCACAAAGCGCTACAACATTTGAGTTTTGTTTGCCAAGCTCATGCAAGCCAGCGCCAAATCCTGAACGGGTATCTTTCTTATCGGTGAATGTAAATTTTGTCATGGAGACTTATCGTTTTCAAATATTGTTAAAGACTTGTTAATCGGTTAACCATTCATCAGAATCTATAAACTTCCATACACTGTGTTCCGTAAACGTGTGCATGAAATTGGATGCTGTTAATCGAAAATTTTTAATCTGGTTTTTAATCGGTTTAGGTATTGCATTAATTCCGTGGCTTGTGCTTGCGCGATGCTTATAACATCACCCATCTCGTGTTAGTAATCTTCGCTGCACTCAAGTTGCGCGAGCGCTTTGCTCAACTCTTCATCGTTAGGTGCTACGCCATGCCACTTGTGTGATCCCATCATATAGTCAACACCTGCTCCCATATCAGTTTTCATCAAGTTCATAACAGGCTTACCTTTTTTAGCAAGTGCTTTGGCATTCTCTAAACCGTTGATCACTTCTTTCAGGTCGTTTCCTTTAAATTCCTGAACCTCCCAACCGAAAGCAGCCCATTTTGCTTTCAGGTCTTTCAAGTCAAGAATTTCTTTCACTGGACCATCAATTTGTTGGCCGTTATAATCAATCGTAGCAATCAGACTGTCAATTTTATTATGGGCTGCGTACATCGCAGCTTCCCATACCTGACCTTCCTGCTGTTCGCCATCGCCCATCAGGCAGAAAACAAAACGGTCATCGCCATTGAGTTTCTTTGCTTGAGCTGCACCGGCAGCAACTGAAAGTCCTTGGCCTAAAGAGCCGGAAGCGATCCGAATTCCCGGAAGCTTTTCGTGCGTGGCCGGGTGACCTTGTAATCTTGAATCAAGTTTGCGGAAGGTTGCTAATTCTTTCACATCAAAATATCCTGAACGCGCAAGTGTTGAATACCAAACCGGGGAAATATGTCCGTTGGAAACAAAAAAGAGATCCTCACCTTTTCCCTCCATTTTAAAAGAAGGATCATGTTTCATGATGTGGAAATAGAGTGCTACGAAGTATTCGGTGCAGCCGAGCGATCCACCGGGGTGGCCAGACTGGCAGCCGTGTACCATTCGTACAATATCTCTTCGGATTTGTGTTGCGAGCTTCTTAAGCTTGTCAAGATCGGGTTGTGCCATGCTAAAAATTTTGGCGAATATCTGTCTTTTCCAAAGAAAGAAAAACTGTTAGTTTTCATTTATAATTTAACCTGCTATGAAAAAAACCGGACTGCTTCTACTCGCGATTGTTCTGACGTTTCAACTGTTAGCACAACCCGATCTCAAAAAAATCGATGCTTATTTTGCTAAAGCCTTGAAGGAGTGGGAGGTACCCGGAATGAGCGTAGCAATAGTTAAAGATGGTAAAGTCATTTTCAGCCAGGGATATGGAGTAAAGGAGGTGGGTAAACCTGAGAAGCCTGATGGCAATACACTTTATGCAATTGCTTCAAACTCCAAGGGTTTTACCACGGCTGCCATCGCCATGATGGTAAAAGAAGGCAAGCTTTCGTTTGACGATAAGGTCCGCAAATTCCTTCCGTATTTTGAGCTTTATGATCCCTACGTTTCTCAGGATGTAACCGTCCGTGATATTTTAAGTCATCGGGTTGGCTTCGAAACTTTTAGCGGGGATGCGATCTGGTACCTTTCTGATAATCTGAGTGCAGAGCAGATCATCAGGCGTGCAAAATATCTCCCACAATCTTATGATTTTCGTGCGGGCTACGGCTATTCCAATATTATGTATATCACTGCGGGTGAATTGATGAGAACTGTAGCCGATAAACCGTGGGGAAATATTATTCAGGATCGAATTTTTAATCCGTTGGGGATGACACGCTCCGTTACATCAAGCAAGTTCATTGGTCAGAAAGGAAATTTTGCCACTCCACATGCCTTTGCTGAGAGTAAACATACCCCAATTGCCTGGGAAGACTGGGATATTATTGCAGCCATGGGTGGTATTGTATCGAGTGTTGAGGATATGTCGAAGTGGATGATCTTTAACCTGAATAACGGAATCCAGGGTAAGGACACCTTATTAACACCTCAATTGCGCAACACGCTCTGGACTCCACACAATGTCTTCCCGGTAAACAACGCAGACGACAAGTTTGACACGCACTTTAGCGGTTATGGTTTAGGATGGGATCTTTCAGATTACAAAGGCAGGATGCGTGTGGGACATACCGGTGGTTATTCAGGAATGCTTTCTATTGTAGCTATGATTCCCGATGAAAAACTTGGAGTTGTTGTATTGACAAACGGTATGAAGGGTGGCTTGATGCATGCAGTTGTAAACTATACACTCGATGCATTTTTAAAAGTTAAAGAGCGTGATTTTTCAGCAGAGTATTTAGCGAACACAAAACGATTTATTGCAAACGATAGCCGTATTCCCGATCGGATAAAAGCACACGTAGCAGGAACAAAGCCTTCTGTTCCAACCGATAACTATGTAGGAACATATTACGCTGATATTTACGGAAACATTGAAGTGAAAAAAGAAGGTGATAAGCTGAGATTATCATTTGAGCACTCCAAAAGATTCAATGCCACACTTGAGCACTGGCATTATGATGTTTGGAAAATTAAATGGGATAATGCTGAACAGCTTTCCTGGTTCCAGTATGGTACCGTTCAGTTTAAGTTAGATAATAATCTTGATGTAACGGAACTTGAGTTTGATGTGCCCAATGATGACATCTGGTTTTATGAACTAAAACCAGTTAAAGTCAAATAAATTTATTAGTAAAATTATGAGATGATTACTCGCTCAGTATCTGAGATGTGTGATCTTTCGTTTTAACTTTCTTGATCACATCAGTAATAACGCCTTTCTCGTCAATCAGAAAAGTTGTGCGAAGTGTTCCCATAAACTTCCGGCCGTACATAGATTTCTCACCCCAAGTACCATATTTTTCATGAACGCTCTTATCGACATCAGCCAATAACTGAAAAGGAAGTTTTTCTTTTTTGATGAATTTTTGATGTTGTACTTCGGTATTGCTGCTAATCCCTAAAACTTCATACCCCTGTTTCTGAAGCACTTTATAGTTGTCACGTAGATTACAAGCTTCTTCTGTGCAACCGGGAGTTTCATCGTTCGGATAGAAGTATAGTACAACCTTTTTTCCTTTCAATGAAGAAAGCTTCAGAGGCTTGCCATCCTGATTATTTACGGTAAAATCAGGCGCTTTACTTCCAGGTTCAGGCATTTTGCTCATAGTATTCGCTGCTTATAAATTTTCTTGTTACCGGCATTATCAGTAACAGTCAATACAAAATCACCCCGCAACGGTTGTCGCTTGTCTAGTTTTTCAGACATGATCGTATTCGACTTGGCATCGTATGTCATCAGAAACCATTGCCCGTTTAAGGTAGCTTCAAATGAGTTGATGCCCGATAGCGCATCTTTAATTTTAAATCGCGCTGCCTGGGTATTGGCATAGATCACCTGAATGGTAGGAGGGACATTGTCTTTTAGTATTGTGAAGTTTCCGAATTCGCGCGTAGTAAAATTTATACTGCCGTTGAGCCACTTTCCACCTTCATAGCTAAAGCCCTTCCCAACAATTCTATACACACCAATATTTTTATCGGTTGAATATTTTCTAAATGGTTTTAATGAAACAGAAATATTTCTATTCAAAGGCACAAAAGGACTTCCTATAGTAAATACTTCCATGCTGTCACTTCTAATTTGATGATTAGCGCTCAAGTACAACGTGTCAAACAAAGAGCCTCTGGGCAATTGAACATCAATTCGTTCGCTATAATATTTAAACTCTGTTCCCGAAGGAACGGTTGCTTTAATATTCGGAATCAAGGTTTGCCCGCAAACATTTACTGAATCAGGAATCTCCTTACGCAAATCAAACAAGTAGACTGACTTACCAACATTATAATAGTTTGGTGAGATCTCATGTGCTTTCCCGCTCACGTAAGCTGTCGCGGGTGGTGTTGGACATGCTTTGGTAATGATGCTAAGGGTATTCTCTTGTAAATCATACGCAACCGGAATTGTGGCAGCTTCAAGCATTCTCACTTCTTTTGAAACAGCAACAGGTTTCAAACGCAGGCTGACCTGACTTGCATTACCATAGATGTCTTTTAACACAATTAATACATTCGCGACTTTGGTTGAGTCAAGCTTAATCTGCCCATTGCCCGGAGAGGTGCCGTAAAAGCTCAAATTATTGCCATCATCGATATAGAGTTTATAAAAGCGATTGCCATAACTGCGATGTGCCTTGTAGTCGATGAGACTATAAATTCCCCTTGACTCCGTCAGATTTACTTCTTCAATCTTCTGGTTAAAGATTCGTACACTGTCTACGAATACTTCGATGTAGTTAATACCACACCGGTATCGGGCGTTATCAACACGATCATATCCCAGAACTTCAATGCCAATGGTTCCTGAAGCAAGGATAGGGGTGTTTAAAGAGTATTTGTTTCCAACGCGCGATGCGTAAAATTCAAATCGTCCGAAGCGATCATTCACACGTGAGTTAATGTCCAATGTTTTGATGGCAACTTTTTGCACTACAGGCGAAACAACATCTCGAATTTCATTGAAGTCAAAATTTAGCGGATCAAGTGCAAATTCGTTTCGTTGAATGTTGAAGTGAAGGTGAGGTCCGCCAGAAGAACCTGTGTTTCCCGCGTAAGCAATTGTATCACCTTGTTTGACCGGAAATATTCCGGGCGAGAAATCAAGATCAACGGTTGATTGTTTTTTGCGATACCGTTCTTTCAAAACGTAATAACCCACTGCGCCTTTGAATTTGTCAAGGTGACCATAGACCGTTGTATTGCCATCGGGATGGTTTATGTACAAAACATTTCCATAACCTGAAGGACTTACCGCAGCGCGTGATATGTAGCCACTTTTCGAAGCGATTACAGCCCATCCAATTTCATTGTTTGTCCGAATATCTATTCCAGAATGAAAATGTGTGCTTCGTAATTCGCCCATTGTTCCTGCGAGTGAACCGGGTGATCCGGGCTTGATGGGGAAGATGTAGCGTTCCTGATCTCTTGCTCTTGCAGGAGCGATGGAATCTGTCTCGCTAAACTGCGCGGCAGCAGAGTACGCTGCAAAAAAGAATACAACTAAGCTTATGTTACTTAACCTCAAATTCCAACAACTTTTCATTCTCAATAAACCCGGATAAAACGTTTCCAACCGATACAGCACTAACTCCTTTTGGCGTTCCGGTAAAAATCAAATCACCGGTGCGCAACGTAAAAAATTTCGACAGGTAAGCGATGATGTATTCAAAACTAAACAACATCAGGCTTGTATTTCCTTTTTGTTTCAGTTGGCCGTCAATCTGCAAACTGAAATTTATATTTTTTAAATCCTTGAACTCACTTACTGGTATAAACTTGTCAGACATAGGAGCTGATCCATTAAATCCTTTAGCAATATCCCACGGTAAGCCCTTCTCTTTTGCTTTCTGCTGCAAATCGCGTGCTGTAAAATCAATGCCTAGCCCAATGGCATCGTAATATTTATGTGCAAACTTCTCCTCAATGTTCTTACCCTCTTTACAAACGCGAAGCACAAGCTCAATTTCGTGATGAATGTCTTTTGAGAAGTCGGGCATGTAAAACGGTGTATTATTTCGTAATAAAGCAGTATCGGGTTTAGTGAACACTACCGGTTCATCCGGACGTTCATTGTTCAACTCCTGAATATGCTCCACATAATTTCTTCCGATGGCAAAAATTCTCATGACTACTTCTTTAACTCTAAAATTGTTGTCGACTTCGCAGGCAACACGATGTTCTGCAAGGTACTAACGGATTGTTTGGTTACAATATTTTCTGCCGAGTTAAATCCGTGCAATCGTTCGCTGAACCGTTGAGTCGATAAAGTTTTCTCTTCGTTGTTATTGTTCAGGATTACCATCACACTTTCAGTGTCGTTATACCGGAAGTAAACATAAATCCCGTTTTCCGGAATGAAGTGCATAAGCTTGCCTTCATGGATTACGGTTTTGGATTTTCTCCAGTTCAGAATGGTTCGCACATAATTGAATAGTTCGTTCTGATCTTTTGTCCGGCCTGCTTCTGTGAAAACGCTTACCGTATCACTTTTCCAGCCGCCTGGCATATCTGCGCGAAGCCTGCCATGATTTCCGCCATCTCCAAACATTCCAATCTCACCACCATAAAAAAGTTGTGGTATTCCTCTCATCGTAAGAAGTGTAGCAAAACCCATTTTCTGTTTATTGATATTTCCGTCAACGGAAGTGGCAAAACGGGTGATGTCGTGATTATCGAGGAAGATCACATTGTTGTTAGGTTCTGTGTAACCGAAATCCTGAATCAATGCATAGTAGATTCGGGTTAGACCTTCATCCCAACCATCACGTTCGTTGAAGGCACTGTTTAATGCAGACTTTAATGGGAAATCAGTTACGCTGGGCAGGTTTCCCTGATAACCATCTGCATTTTTAGAATTGCGTTGAAAGTAGGAGGTAAGCAGAACGCGCTCTTCCCAAACTTCTCCAACAATATTAAAGTTTGGATACTCATCCAATACGGTCTTGCACCAAGTCGCCATAAAATCTTTGTAGGGATAAGGATGCGTATCCATCCGAATTCCATCGAGCTGCGCATATTCAATCCACCAGATGCTGTTTTGAATGAGGTACGTTGCCAACAACTTATTGTGTTGATTAAGATCAGGCATATGTCTGTCAAACCAGCCTTGCTGCATTTTATCAACATCCGCTTTTGAAGCGTAAGGATCAATTGTGGTAGCAAGACGATAATTTGAATTTGTGTATTCCGCAAACTGATGTATCCAATCCTTAGCCGGAAGATCTTTCACAAACCAGTTCTCACTTCCGGAATGATTGAATACCATGTCCATTACCATTTTGATTCCTTTGTCATGTGCTTTCTTAGTGAGTGCTTTAAAATCCTCATTGGTTCCGAAACGCGCATCTACTTTATAGAAATCAGTAATGGCATAGCCATGATAAGATGAATGTGGCTGATTGTTTTCAAGTACAGGATTAAGCCACAATGCCGTAACTCCAAAATCTTTGATATAGTCAAGCTTATTCTCAATGCCTTTCAAATCTCCACCATGTCGACCGAACAATTCAGCGCGGTTGGGTTTCTCGAGCATTCCTGCCACAAGATCATTTTTTTCATCTCCGTTTGCGAAACGATCGGGCATAATGAGGTACAGAACATCGGCTGAAGTGAAGCCTTTATAATCAGTGGCAACTTTCTCACGTTTTTTTAACTCGTAATTGATGATGTGTTTCTTTTTACCAGATGTAAAGGTGATCGGAATAATTCCGGGCTTTGCAGACGATTTTACCGTGAGGTAAAGAAACTGGTAGTTTGGATTTTCTGGTTTTTCGGTGCGCGTTAATTCCACACCTTCATACTTAAGCGTGGCAGTTGCTGCGGAAATACCTTTACCATAGATCAGCACCTGAAGCTCAGGATTTTTCATACCAACCCACCAAAAAGCTGGTTCTACACGCTGAATATCAATTTGTTCCTTCTGTGCCTGAGCTGAAACAGAAATCATTAACAGAACTGCAAGTGATCGTAAAATGGAGTTGGCTGACATGGCTTATAAATTGTAGGTGACTTTAAGACCTCTTAGATTTGTATTTTAGTCTAAAATTAAACTGTATGCTCAAAAAAGCCATTATCCTCACCCTTATTACCACAGTTATTTACGCGTGTGCTACTGTTCCGTTAACCGGACGCAGGCAACTTAGCCTTGTTTCCAACAGCGAGATTATACCTATGGTTAACACCCAATACGATTCTGTAATTCGTGTAGGACCGTTGTCAAGGAATGCTCAGCAAACTGCCATGGTGAAGAATGTAGGAGCCAGAATTCAGAAAGCCGTTGAGAAATTCATGGCTGAAAAGAAACTGACTTCAGAGCTCGAAGGATTTGAATGGGAATTCAACCTGATTGATGATCCTAAAACAGTAAATGCTTGGTGTATGCCTGGAGGCAAAGTTGCTTTTTATACGGGCATCATGCCAATCTGTCAAGATGAAGCTGGGGTTGCTGTGGTTATGGGCCATGAAGTCGCCCACGCTATTGCCAATCATGGTCGTGAACGTATGAGCCAGGGTCTTGCACAACAGTTAGGGTTAAGTACGGTTAGTGCTGCCTTAGGTCAAAATCCAACAATGACCAATCAATTACTCTTACAGGCTGTTGGTATCGGTTCTCAAATTGGTATGCTGAAGTTCTCGCGTCAGCATGAATCAGAAGCAGATGAAATCGGTTTAATGTTCATGGCGATTGCCGGATATGATCCGCGTGAAGCGCCAAAATTCTGGGAACGCATGGCAGCCGGAAGCAAAGGAAGCACACCTGAGTGGCTTTCAACTCACCCTTCCGATCAAACCCGTATCAGCGATTTGAATAAGAATATGCCGAAGGCGTTGAAATATTACGAGAAAAGTAAATAATCAAACGTCATTCTGAGCGAAAGCGAAGAATCCCGTGTTCAGCATGCTGTATTGGGATGTTTCGCTTTCACTCAACATGACGTTTATATCGTGTAGTTATTTTTTGAACGAACGCAATTTGATTTCCGTGAGCTTGCGTTTCGTATCCATCGGAAAATCTCCATTCATCATCCAATCATAATACGCAGGTTCTTCTTTCAGCACAGTTGTTACAACTTTGCCTTTATGTTTTCCGAAGTTGAAGACTTCTTCGCCTTTTGTGTTCATGATCATCCGACAGGCAAGATCAACAAGGTCTGAGGTAGTCAGTTTGCCAAGAAACTCCATATCGTTTCTAATCTCACCAATCTTTTTGCCTAACGAGTCAGTAACAATTTGATTTTCATATCGTTCGACTTGTGCGACCAAAACTTCCAGCGAAGCAATGGTATCTGCTTCTGCGCTATGGGAGTTTTCTAAATCTTTGTTTACATAAAATTTGTACGCTGCTGATAAAGTTCTCTTCTCCATCAAGTGAAAGATTCTCTGCGAGTCAATAATCTTCTTGCGACTGTAATCAAACTCAACGCCTGCACGTATAAATTCTTCTACAAGCATCGGCACATCAAACTTCAGAACATTAAACCCTGAAAGGTCAGCGCCTTCCATGAACTTCGCGTACTCTTTAGCAACTTCTTTAAATGTTGGCTTGCCCTGAACATCTTCATTGCTGATTCCGTGAATTGCAGTTGATTCCGGAAGAATTGTAACACCTGGGTTGACAAGATTAGTCTTGGTAATGGTTTCTCCGTTGGGCATAAGCTTCACTACTGCGATCTCAATGATGCGATCGGTAGTCATATTCATGCCTGTTGTCTCAAGATCAAAAAAGCAAACAGGATTACGGAGATTTAATTTCATGTAATTGTAAAAGGAGAGTAGAAGTTGAAATTATGCTAGAAGCTTATCGGCAAGTGTTTTAATATCAAAGCCAGCGAAGTTACCGGAGCTCATCATAAGCAGGTTTTTATTGGCCCATTGCTGTGACTGAAGATATTCCTCCAGCTTTTTAGGATCATCAAATACCTTAAGGGTATTGTTCCCGAAAGCACTTTTAATATCAGCTTCGGTTAATGGCTCGAGATTTTTAGCTTTAACCTTTGCAGGGTTAAAGAACACAATTGGATTATTAATGCCTTTGAGTGAGTCTTTGTATTGAGGTAAATAGGTTTTGTTCAAACTGCTGAATGTATGGAGTTCGAGACAAGCCACTACATCCCGATTAGGATAGAGCTCTTTCACAGCCCGAACGCTTGCCTTTACCTTGGAAGGAGCGTGGGCGTAATCTTTAAAGACAACCGTTGAACTGGTTTCCTTTACTTTTTCAAGTCTTCCGGCAGCGCCTTCAAATGATTGGATGGCTTTATAAAACTGTTCGCTGCTAATACCGACCTTTTTCAGGAGTTCTTTCGCTCCACTGATATTCTGGAGATTATGGTTGCCGAAGATTTTAATCGGAATTCGCTCTTTGCCATTCGTGAGGTATTCCTGCCCATTCTCAACTGCGTGAGGATGAGCTTTGTAAGGTACGCTAACTACATCTGCGCGTTGCTTACTTCCAACCACGGATACCATTGGATCAGATTCGCAGAAAATCAGGATTCCGCTTTTTGGGGTTTGGTCAGCAAACGTGTCAAACTCCTTTAAGTATTCGTCTTCCGTAGGGAAAACGTTGGCGTGATCCCAAGCCACTCCACTAATCAGTCCAATATGGTGCTGGTATCTAAGGAATTTCGGAGTCGGATCAAGGGCGGAGCAGAGATATTCGTCTCCTTCTATAATAATGAGCGGAGCATCCGAAAGTTTAACCGGATTGTCAACGCCTTTAATCCGGGCACCAATCACGTAATCGAATGAACGGTTGAAGTAATTCAACACATGCACAACAATGCCGGTGATAGTTGTTTTTCCATGACTTCCGGCAATGATAACTCGTTGCTTATCAACTGAATGATTATAGATGTATTCAGGAAAAGAGTAAATCTTTAGGCCAAGTTGCTGAGCCTTTATTAACTCAGGATTATCTTTCTTCGCATGCATCCCGAGGATCACAGCATCTAGAGAATTGTCAATTGCGTTTGGGTTCCAGCCTTCAGACTTAGGCAGGATACCGTTTTTTTCAAGTGAAGAGCGTGAAGGTTCAAAGATCTCATCGTCCGAACCCGAAACGGTATGTCCCTGATTCTTAAGGGTTATCGCCAGGTTGTGCATTACACTTCCACCAATCGCAATAAAATGTATTCGCTGTGGCTTAGACATCCGTTCTTAACTTTTGCTCCCTAAAATAAAGTAAAATGTTCGTGGTCTGCAATTTACACCCTACTTATTCACCATTACTTTATAACTAATTATGGTTGCTAAGATATTCTAATTCTTATCAAAAATTATTACTAAAATAATTACAGAATTTATTCACAATTTAATGTTGAAATGTTGTTAACAACTAATTAGTCTAAAGCTAAAAAAACGTGTTGCGCTTCAGTACGTTTGTCATCCAATTAAAGTAGCAACAAGTCCAACAATCACTATAGATGGAACAAAACCGGTCAACGTCAGTAAGGTTTGGCAACAAGTCGAGCAAACTCATGCCGAGAGACATCTCGGAGAGCCTCGGCAAGCTGCCGCCCCAGGCGCTTGAACTGGAAGAAGCAGTGTTAGGTGCGCTCATGTTAGAAAAGAGTGCCCTTAACGCTGTTGTTGAATTTCTAAAGCCCGAACATTTTTATTCCGAAGCACACCGCGAGATATACAACTCCATTATTCAGTTGTTTAAGAGCTCTGAGCCGGTGGATATGCGCACGGTTGTGGCGCAATTGCGCAAGGATGGAAAGATTGAATTGGTAGGCGGAGCATATTACATTGCAGAGCTCACTTCGAAAGTAAGCTCGGCTGCCAACATCGAGTATCACGCCCGTGTGGTAATTGAGATGGCGATCAAACGCGACCTGATCCAGATCGCTTCACAAGTTCACCAGGATGCATACGAGGATACGACTGACGTGTTCGAGCTTCTTGACAAAACCGAGCAATCAATCTTCGCAATTTCAGATTCTAACCTTCGCAAGAACTATGATAACATGAAGAACCTCATGTATCGTGCGATCCAGGAACTTCAAAAACTGAAAGAACATAAAGACGGTCTAACCGGAGTGCCATCAGGGTTCTCATCACTGGATAGAATGACATCCGGTTGGCAGAATTCTGACTTGGTTATTATTGCAGCTCGTCCCGGTATGGGTAAGACTGCATTCGTGGTATCGGCCATGCGTAATGCTGCGGTTGATTTCAAAAGACCAGTAGCGATTTTCTCATTAGAGATGGCTTCGGTTCAATTGGTGAATCGTATGATTTCAGCGGAAGCAGAATTGGAAGGTGAGAAGATACGTAAAGGCCAGCTTGCCGAACACGAATGGCAACAGCTTGTTCATAAAACAAACCGACTTTCAGCTGCGCCAATTTTTATTGATGATACTCCAGCGCTTTCTATTCTTGAGCTTCGTGCTAAATGCAGAAGATTGAAAGCTGAGCATAATATTGAACTGATTATTGTCGATTACCTCCAACTCATGCGTGGCGACAGTGCTGGTAACCGTGAACAGGAGATTGCTTCGATCTCTCGTGCATTAAAAGGTATCGCTAAGGAACTTTCAGTTCCGGTACTTGCGCTTTCACAGTTAAGCCGGGGTGTTGAAACGCGTGGTGGTGACAAGCGTCCTCAGTTGTCTGACTTACGTGAATCAGGTTCTATCGAACAGGATGCGGATATTGTAATGTTCTTGTATCGTCCGGAATATTATAAGATTACCGTAGATGAAGAAGGTTTGCCAACCCAAGGCATGGGTGAAGTGATCATTGCGAAGCACCGTAACGGTTCAACTGGAACTGTGAAGCTGAAATTCATTGGCAAGTACACCAAGTTTGCTGATTTCGATTCCCCGATTGTATCCGATAATCCATTCTCCGGAATGATTACTCGTGAAAGTCGTCTCAATGCAGCTAACCTCGATGAGCCACCAATGCCATCCGGTGACGATACTCCATTTTAATCCTTAACTAAGTTTCTGATTTTTTAATGCTTTTTCCGTAAGGAAACATCATCGTTTAATGTTTGTAAAATCTCTTGTTGTTTTTAACTTGACCGACCTAAAAATCAGTTTATGTCGCAGGAGAATAATGACGGAAAAGCCCTCAAGTACAAATTCAAGGAATTAAAGCTTCATTCTTCCGATGAGTGGATGGCGGACGGCACAAAAAAGTACCGCACCGTTTTCGATCGTTGGGAAACTACGTACCTGCGCATGGAGCTATCGTTTTATAACAAGCTGTTTGATGAAGAGGAGTGGGAGGCGTCTATCCGTACCAAGTGCTTTTTTGTAAATGGAAGTACACAACGCGAACTCAGTAATATGGTTCAGCAACGCAAGATCACAAAAGACGAGAACATTGTTTACGTGCGCGATTCATGGGGGAATGCGACACCCGGAGCATATTGGCTGAAAGGCAATTACGTTTGGGAAGCCTATGTGGATGAAGTAAAAATCGGTGAAGGAAAATTTTATCTCGAAGATGTTGGACAATCTAAAGAGAATGAAAACCTGTTCTTCGATGTAGAAAGCATTAAGTTCTTTGAAGGTGATGCAAATGCAGCTTCACTTCCTGAGAAAAAATACCTAAGCAAGTTTAGTCAAAAGGATACGCGCTACCTGTGGGGAGAGTTTGTATTCAAAAATAAAGTGAACAGCGATTATTACGCTGAAGTTTTCTTCAACTTCTCGGATGATGCAGGTCAGCCGAAAGCAAGAACATCACGCTTCATGTACATTCCACCAAACACAGCCGGTCAGAGCTATACGCTTTATCCGGCCTGGGGAAGTGAAACACCTGGTACCTGGAAAGACGAAACGTATACCATGGAAGTAGTTTTCCTGGATAACCTTGTTGCCACAACTTCATTTAAAGTTGGTGATGCGTTTGAAGAGGGTGGAGTTGCGTTCAGCACGGATGCAGGACAATTGACACATGCCACCGGAGGACAAGGCGGATCATCGGCTAATAAAAGTTTGGATGATCTTTTATTCGAAAGTCTTGCAGAGTTGAATGCATTAACCGGATTAGAGGGAATTAAAAATGAAGTGAATGAAATGGTGAAGCTTGTTCGCTTCTATCAGGAATCAGGAAAGGATATACTCAACAGATTTTCATTACATACCGTATTTACTGGAAATCCGGGAACAGGTAAAACTACAGTTGCCCGGATCATGGCAAAGATCTATAAAGGCTTAGGTGTTCTTGAGAAAGGACATTTGATTGAGGTTGACCGTCAGGCTTTAGTTGCTGGATATGTTGGTCAGACCGCCATTAAAACCGGAGATAAGATAAATGAAGCGATGGGTGGTATCTTATTTATTGATGAAGCTTATTCATTAGCCAATGAGGCTGGCGCGCAGCACGACTTTGGTGGTGAATCTATCCAGGTTATCCTCAAGCGCATGGAAGATTTGCGCGGCAAGTTTGGCGTGATCGTAGCAGGTTATACCGATAACATGCAGGAATTCATTCAATCAAATCCGGGGTTGCGCTCAAGGTTTGATAAGTACTTTCAATTTGAAGATTACTCGGCTGAAGACATGTTCGTCATCGCGCAGGCACTTTTTACCAAAGAAGATGTTAAGCTTGACGATGCCGCTGCGGAACATTTGAAAAATTACTTCACTTTTCTATACTCCAAACGCGACAAACATTTTGGAAATGCTCGAACCGTGCGTCAGGTTGTAGGTGAATCAATAAAGAATCAAAACCTGCGTCTTGCTTCAATGAAGAAAGAGGAACGTACGCCTGAGTTAATGGCCGCCATTATTCTGGAGGATGTAAAAGAGTTTGAGATTAAGGATGTTCCAACAACTGGTAGACCAAGTATTGGTTTCAGACCAGGGGAGAAGAAATAAATTAGATAATAGTTCAAGGTTTAAAGTTCAAAGTTTCAGGTTTAGTAGTGCGCAACCTGAAACTTTCAACTTTGAATAATGAACCTTGAACTCGAAACAACTAGTTTAGTTCGTTGTAAATAACTTTCCCGTCAAACACTGTAAGTAAGACTTTTGCCTCAAACGTTTTCATGGGTTCGATTGTGAACAGATCTTGAGAGAAAACGATAATATCTGCCAACTGTCCGGGTTTGATTTGACCTTTCAGATTTTCTTCAAAAGAAGAATACGCACCCATAGAAGTGTAGGCTTTCAGAGCCTGTGCGATGGAAATCTTTTGTTCAGGTACCCAACCATTTTCTGGTAATCCTTCCGGTGTCCTGCGGTTTACAGCAACGTGAATTCCGCGAATCGGATTAACATCAATGCATGCAGGCCAATCGCTGCTATACACAAGCTTGGCATTATTCTTTAACATTTGAGCCCAGCCAAATGAGTTTGGTTCGCGGTCTTTTCCAATAGCCTTTGTCCAAACTTCAATTGTTCCAGGATCAGCATGAATCGGTTCCATCGAAGCCATTACACCCAACGCAGCAAACCGCGGAAAGTCATCCGGTGATATAGTTTCAATATGTTCAATGCGGTGGCGGGCATCACGTTTTCCATTTGTTTTTGCTGCTTGTTCATATGCATTGAGTGATTCACGTACACCCTTGTCGCCAATGGCATGAGTGAATATTCTAAAACCCTGCTTATCAAATGCCGTTACTTTAGCTTGATACTGGTCAATCGGTATACCGAGTTGTCCGAAAGCCAACGGATCAGTAACAGGAATATCGGAGTAGGGTTGAAGCATGTAACCGGTATGCGATTCGATTACGCCATCAATCATGAACTTGATCGCATCTGCCCGAAACATCGGATTTGATAACCCAACGCTGTCTTTTAGCCGTAAGAAAGTTGCCATCTCAGCTTCTGTTGTCTTTTGATCAACCCAAAATGCCGCTGCAAAACGTAAGCTTAATTCATTATTCTTAAGGAGTTCCTCGTATAACGAAAGATCTTCTTTCGCTATGCCGGCATCCTGGATACTTGTTATGCCGAGCGAAGCAGCGAGTTGCAAGCCTTTTCGTAGAGCAGCTATTTTTTCTTCGCGTGTTGCAGTGGGTATGTGTTTGCTTATCAGTTCCCTTGCTCTTTCTTTTAACGCTCCCGTTAGATTTCCGTTTTTATCTTTCACAAGTTCCCCGAATCCATCATACACAGTGTTGCGGTCAATACCTGCAAGCTCGAGCGCTTTTTTGTTAGCCCAGGCGCTGTGACCGTCATAGGCTCTGATTAAAACTGGCCTGTCATTTATAATGCCTTTTAAGGATTCGAAATCGGGCAAGCCATTTTCGAAAGAAGTGTATTGCCAGCCGCGGCCAACAATCCATTGCTGCGAAGGATTTTGCGATGCAAATTCATTTACGCGCGCAACAACATCAGCGGGTGTACTCGTTCCGATCATGTTGACTTCAGACAAGCCCTTTGATCCACTTAAAAAGTGAATATGTGCGTCATTAAATCCAGCCGTTACTAATTTTCCACCCAGATCAATTACTTGCGTTTTTGAATCTGTGAGTGAACGGATACTATCAGATGTACCCACGGCAATGATCTTATTACCTTTAACAGCTACAGCTTCTTCAAAAGAAGTTTCTGATTCGCCCGTCCAGATTTTTCCATTGATTAATATCAGGTCTGGCGGATTTTTTGGTGCGCAGCTAATCGCCAGCAACATTAGAAAGCAAAGTAACAATCTGTTTACAGATGAAGACATCAATGTTCAGGTTAGGTAAAAAAAAAGTTCGAGGATGCCCGTAGTAAAAATTTACAACGAAACATCCTCGAATATAAGGAGAATAAAAAAATTATCCTCGGCTGCCTTCCGGCAGAATACCGTACTTAGCTTTTAGTTTATCATCCCAGTCGTTCGCGTAAATGCCAACGCGATCAAGTGTGCTTTTAACTTCTGAAATATCAAGTCCTTGAAGCTCACGGATTGATTTGATGTAAGCCTTATCCTTGAAAATGGTAAAACCAACTCCATATAAAGAGTGATTAATCTCCAAAAGATCTTTTGTAAAGAGATGTTGATTGTTAACGGGAACATCACACACAGGGGCAAGCATTTGAAGATATCCGTATTGAGCAGGATTTCCCTGTGCATCTTTAGATTGAAAAATATCAACCCAAACACTTGCCGAGCCAAGCTTAAGGTTCCATTGTCCGGGTGCCTGGCCGCGAGCTGTTGTTGGGTCAACTTTGTACTCACCTAAAACTTGCTCGAACATGTCGTAGTAATGTTGAATCGGTTGGTTCATAAAGTAATGTTTAAAGTTTCTTCTCTGATTTTAGATTGAAAAAGTAATTTAAATCCCGCAGATAAAAAAGCAGTTATCGCTTGTTTACAATTACTTAATTCAAAGGCAAAAACACGATTTGGAGTGGGTGGAATTCGATTTTATTTGAAAGTGTGGTTAAAATCTAATCTTTAGACATTATCCCAGAATTCTGAGACATCATTGCTAAACGCATGATTGGAAATTCTTACGAGTTCGCCTGTTAGGATTTTCCCATGCATCTTTTCTGACTATATTTCTTTCCTTATTTCTACGGGAGATGACTAAAAATTCACCAGCAACTGGTAATTCTAAAACGCTTTGGTCGGTGATCACGGCCTCTTCCGTGGGAACATTAATTGAATGGTATGACTTCTATATTTTCGGAAGTCTGGCTGTTATACTTTCTCAGCAGTTCTTTCCAAAGAGTAATCCTACGGCAGGGTTTCTTTTTACGCTGGCAACATTTGCTGCTGGCTTCATTGTCAGACCGTTTGGTGCGCTGGTATTTGGTCGGTTAGGAGATATTGTTGGAAGGAAGTATACGTTTCTCGTTACGCTCATCCTCATGGGCGCCTCAACGTTTGTAATTGGTCTTGTTCCAAGCTATGATAGCATTGGTATAGCCGCCCCATTATTAGTATTGTTTTTACGACTAGCACAAGGCCTGGCATTAGGCGGTGAATATGGCGGTGCGGCAACATATGTTGCAGAACACTCACCGGAAGGCAAGCGTGGTTTGTATACAAGCTTCATTCAGACAACAGCAACCCTTGGATTGTTTGTATCGTTAGGGGTTATCCTCATTGTCCGCGAATCAATTGGAATAACTGAATTTAACGAATGGGGTTGGAGAATTCCATTTTTACTTTCATCCATCTTGGTTGGGATTTCCATTTTCATTCGCATGAGAATGCAGGAGTCGCCTTTGTTTGCCAAGCTTAAGGCTGAAGGAAAAATTTCAACCAACCCTATCAAAGAAAGCTTTGGAAAGAAAGAGAATCTCAAACTTGTGCTTCTTGCATTATTCGGAGCAACTGCCGGACAAGGTGTAGTCTGGTACACTGGACAATTTTATGCGCTTTCATTTTTACAGAAAACATGTAGCGTTGAATTTGTACAATCCAGCACCATCATAGCCATTGCATTGGCGTTGGCAACTCCGCTTTTTATCTTTTTTGGTTGGTGGTCTGATAAGATTGGCCGAAAATATATCATGATGGCCGGATTGTTATTGGCTGTAGTATCCTATCGGCCTATCTATAAACAAATGTATTCTCTTGCTGATGTAAAAACGAAGCAAGAGTTAACAGAACTGAAAAATATTTCACACGCAACATCGATCCATGAAGGTGATTCTATAAGTACGCGAACCGAAGCGCATCATTTTTCCGATCAAACAGTTTTGAATGAGATAACAATCGAAACACATGAAAACGGAATACTAAAATCAGAAGTAAAGAGAGAAGTTATTCTGAGTACCGAGGCAACATCATGGATGGTGGTACTTATTTTTATTCAAGTAGTATTTGTAACGATGGTGTATGGACCAGTCGCTGCTTTTCTGGTTGAGCTTTTCCCAACCCGCATCCGTTATACATCCATGTCATTGCCATATCATATTGGCTTTGGAGTTTTTGGTGGATTAACTCCTTTTATTGCTACTGCCTTATATGAGTCGAGTAAAACGGATACATCTCCGGCTGGTGATCCATTCTCAGGATTATGGTATCCGATTATTGTAGGCGGAGTATGCTTTGTTATAGGAATGTTCTTTTTGCCGAATAAGAACAACGTGGTTGATTAGAGTTAGCGCTTATTCTAATTCAAACATCAACTCATCATACGCAGATTGTAACTCTTGCGCTGCTTTTTTCTCGTGTTGCTGTTTTGCAACTTCAATGCCTTTCCTATAAATCGCTAAAGCAGTTTCCGATTGTTTTAATTCAACTTTCAGTTTCGCAGCGTGATAATAGGAGGGAACGTAGTGCGGAAAGTCGTTCAAAAGCTTGCTGAATAGCGCATCACTTTTATTCGGATCAATCTTTTGATATTCAAGCGCAAGGCCATACAGGTTGAATGGATCGCCCGGATCTTCTTCGTAGAATTTTATCAGGGTTTTAAGCCTCGTTTCACTCATAATCGCTAAAATAAAGGGCGTGTTAATAAAAAGCATATTTTGCCCCGTTTTTGGTTCGCAAAAGTTGGATTTTACTATTTTCGCAGCCAACTTTCACAAATTGAATTCCTAACAAATGAAAATATTAGTCTGCATATCGCACGTTCCCGACACAACTTCTAAAATCAATTTTACTGAGAATAACACCAAGTTCGATACCACCGGAGTCCAGTTTATCATCGGACCGTACGATGATTACGCCCTGGCACGCGCGATCGAATTGAAGGAATCAACCGGTTCAACGGTTACTGTTCTAAATGTAGGCACTGCCGAAACAGAACCAACCATCCGTAAAGCATTGGCGATTGGGGCTGACGATGCAATCCGAGTAAACGCTGAACCAACCGATTCATTCTTTGTTGCTGCGCAAATTGCAGAGCACGCAAAAGCTGGTGGTTATGATTTGATCTTAATGGGTCGTGAATCGATCGATTACAACAGCGGTGCAGTTCATGGCATTGTAGGTGAGATGTTAGGAATACCTTCTATTTCCCCAGTAATGAAACTGGAGGTTGATGGAACGAAAGTTAAAATGGCCCGCGAAATTGAAGGCGGTAAAGAATATGTAGAAGCAACACTTCCGTTGGTAGCAGGTTGCCAGGAACCAATCGCGGAATGGAAAATTCCAAACATGCGCGGGATCATGTCCGCTAAAACAAAACCCTTGAAAGTTGTTGAGCCAAAAGCGGTTGATAGCGGAACGAAACTTCAAAAGTTTGAATTACCACCGCCAAAAGGTTCAGTGAAAATGATCTCTGCTGATAATGTAGGCGAGCTAGTAACTCTATTAAAGAACGAGGCTAAAGTTTTATAATATAAATAAATCGTAATTCTAGCTGCCGTCAGTCTGAGCGTAGTCGAAGACAGGCAGGTAATTAAAAAGTCTAAAATTTGAAATTAAGAACATGGCAATATTAGTTTTTGTAGAAAGTGCCGAAGGAAAAATAAAGAGTAATTCACTCGAAGCAGTTGCCTATGCGAAAGCAATGGGTCAGCCTGTTACAGCAATTGCGCTTGGAACAGTTGATAAAGCCGAACTCGAAGCGTTGGGTAAATACGGAGCTGAAAAGGTTCTTCATGCAAAAGATTCTAAGCTCGATCAAGGCATTATCCAGGCCTACGCTGCTGTGCTTGCGAAAGCAATGGAAGATGAAAAGGTAGATATTCTTGTATTAGCTAACTCATCGTTAGGAACTCCGGTTGCTGCGCGTGTTGCTGCTAAGACTGGAGCAGGACTTGCTTCAAACGTAGTTGAACTTCCGAATACATCTTCCGGATTCGTGGTGAAGAAGAGCATCTATACCGGTAAAGCCTTTGCTCACATAGAATTGAAAAGTCAAAAGAAAATAATTGCAATCCGCAAAAATGCCGCTGAACTGAAAGAAGTTGGCGGAACAGCAACGGTAACGGATTATAATCCTGCTTTGTCTGATGCTGATTTTGCTACAAAGATCACATCCACTGAAAAAGCAACTGGAGAAATCTTATTACCGGAGGCAAACATCGTTGTATCTGGTGGTCGCGGAATGAAAGGTCCTGAACACTGGGGATTGATTGAAGATCTTGCAAAAACCTTGCACGCAGCGACAGGCTGTAGCAAACCGGTATCCGATATGGGCTGGAGACCACACCACGAACACGTTGGCCAGACAGGTGTTAAGGTTAGCCCGCAGTTGTACATTGCTGTCGGCATTTCAGGAGCAATTCAACATCTTGCCGGGGTTAACTCATCAAAATGTATGGTCGTGATCAATAAAGATGCGGATGCACCGTTTTTTAAAGCAGCAGACTATGGGATTGTTGGCGATGCATTTGATGTATTGCCAAAATTGAACGAAGCGTTAAAAGGAGCGAAGTAATTGTGAAGAAGATTAAGTTGGAAATACTGGGCCTATCCTCAAGCCAGTCGCAGACGAGCTCATTTGCGCTTGTGCTCGGAGAAACCGAAGGCAACAGGCGCCTGCCGATCATCATCGGTATGTTTGAGGCACAGGCCATTGCGATAGAAATTGAAAAGATTATTCCGAACCGACCCATGACTCATGATCTGTTCAAGTCATTCGCCAATAACTTCCATTTTACCGTTGAAGAGATCATCATTTCAGATTTAAAAGAAGGTGTGTTCTTCGCAAAAATTGTTTGTTCGGATGGCTTAAAGCGAATGGAAGTTGATGCCCGGCCTTCGGATGCTATTGCGATCGGCTTGCGGTTTGATTCCCCCATTTTTACCTACGAAAACATTCTAGCGGAAGCTGGCATTGTATTAACCGATGAAGCGGAAGACGAAACCGCTGAGATTAAACCTGAAAAAGCAAAAGCCAAAAAAGAAGTTGCTACAAACAAGAAAAGTGACGACCTGAAAAACTTCTCAGTTGAACGCTTGCACGAGCTTTTAAAAGAAGCTATTGACAAAGAAGATTACGAACGCGCAGCCAAAGTGCGTGACGAGATCAGCAAGCGAAATTAATCAACATTTCATTCATTGTTTAACCTGCTGTCAGCCTGAGCGAAGTCGAAGGCAGGCAGGTTGCCGAATATGCTTGTAATTCAGTAGCTTTACTGCGTTGGCTTTGGTGAAATCTCGTATGAAATGGTGGAAATGGCTGAAACGAATCCTGATTTCAGCTCTCATCTTTGTTGTCTTACTATTCTATATCTCTAACGTTTGGGTAATTAACAGCACAAAATCCTACGTATATACCGACTATAACAAACTTCCCGATCATCGTGTTGCCCTTGTACTGGGAACAAGTAACAAAACAACTTCTGGTCAGCCGAATGATTTCTTTGTAAAAAGAATGGATACCGCTGCCGAGCTTTACCGGTTGGGTAAGATTGATCACTTTATTCTCAGTGGCGATAACCGCTCTAAGTTCTATAATGAACCTATTGAAATGCGGAAGGCTCTGATGAGCAGGGGAGTTCCGGATGCAGCCATAACACTGGATTATGCTGGCTTACGGACATTGGATTCGGTCATCCGCAGTAAAGAAATTTTCGGTCAGGATAAGATTATCATCATCACACAACCTTTCCATAGCTACCGGGCTTTGTTTATCAGTCACTATCATGATATTGACGCAGTAGCCATGGTCACCGAAGGCCCTGCTTACGAAAGTTCATTTAAGGTTCGGATGCGCGAATACTTTGCCCGAACCAAAGCTGTCCTAGATCTATACGTTTTTAAGACTTCCCCGCGTTTTCTAGGCAAAAAGGAGAATCTTAAGAGTAAATGATAAGACGCTGTTTTGGTATTGCTGTAATCTCTATTTTTATAGTTTGAACGATCTGTGAGCAACCACTTTTTAAACCCTACGGGTAAATTTATTCTCTTTGTATTTTTGCTGCTTCCGTTTGGGGGGTTAGCGCAAACTGTTGTAAGCGGTAAAGTTACCGATGCAAACTCAGGCGATCCGATTCCATTTGCCAACGTTGTTTTTAAAGGAATTTCAGTTGGTATCACCACCGACTTTGACGGGAACTATACACTCAAAACTTCATCACCTTCTGATTCACTACAAGCATCATATATAGGCTATAAAGCCAAAACGAAGCTTGTTAAGAAGGGCATTACTCAGGTTATTAATTTCCAGCTCGAAGAACTGTCAACTAACTTAAATGAAGTTGTAATCACCGCAGGAGAGAACCCCGCTTTTGAAATTCTTCGAAGAGTGGATGAAAATCGAAAGGAACACGATAAACGAAGACTCACCGCTTACGAATACGAAGCATATACCAAGATCGAGATCGATATCGATAACATGTCCGAGAAATTCCGGAAACGAAAAATCGTCCAAAAGATAACGCAGGTATTGGATAGCGTTGATCGGATAGCAGGAGAAGATGGAAAGCCAATTCTCCCGTTATTCATTTCAGAAAACGTTTCTAAGCTTTACTATCGCGATAATCCACGGTTAAAAACCGAGAACATCCTTAAATCCAAGATCACCGGCATTGGTATTGAAGATGGGGACATGGTTACGCAGTTAGTTGGATCTTCTTTTCAGGAATACAATTTTTATCAGCACTGGTTGAACATTGTCGGTAAGGATTTTATCTCTCCAATAGCCGATGGCGGAAGACTTTATTATGAATACGATCTAATCGATAGCGTGTACATAAATGGTTTCTATTGTTATCGAATCGACTTCTCCCCAAAAAGTCCGCAGGATCTTGCTTTCACCGGAACCATGTGGATTACCAAACACGAATATGCACTCAAGCAAATTGATGTTACGGTTGGAAAACAGGCAAACCTGAACTTCATTGAAAAAATCAAGATTCAACAAGAGCTTGACCCGACAGATGATCGAGCCTGGCTCCCCGTGAAGAACAGGGTGCTCATTGATGTTAGTGAACTTACACCCAATACTGCAGGCATGCTAGCCAAGTTTTACACATCCAACAAGAATGTTGTTACGGATAAGCCAAAAGAAAACTCCTTCTATGCCCAAGCTATTGTGCTAGATGATCACGCCTACGATAACAAGGAAGAAGATTACTGGGATTCGCTGCGCCACGAACCATTATCATCAACTGAGAAGAGCGTGTATAGGATGATCGATACACTTCAGAATATTCCGATTGTCAAGACCTACACGGATTTGATTTTACTTGCTGTAAATGGCTATTATGAAGTCGGTAAAATTGAGATCGGCCCCGTAAGCTCGCTTATATCCATTAATAATATTGAAGGTTTCAGGTTTCAACCGGGCTTTAGAACAACCGAACATTTTAGTAAGACATGGATGTTGGGAATGGGGCTTGGATATGGATTTAAGGATGACAAAATCAAATACAATTTGAACGTCACCCGCATACTTTCCCGGAAACGATACACTACGATCAACTTTAGAACGCGTAGAGATCTTAATCGTATTGGTGTCGATGACGAAGCGCTGGCTGATAATTACATCTTTCTGGCTGCCCAGCGGTGGGGGAAGTTCCGAAGGGGGTATTATTTCGATGAAAACAGGATCAATTTCCAGCGTGAGTTCTTTAAAGGATTTCAGTCACGCGTGGCGCTGCGCTACAATACATTCTCTCCAGCTTTCAATTTCGCCTACTATTCTGATCCCGAAGATCATACTCAATTCGATAAAAGCTTCCAAACGGCTGAAGTTTTGCTAGAGGCCCGTTTCGCAAGGGATGAACTTTTTGTGCAGGGTCAGAACATCCGCTACAGCCTTGGGGTAACCAACTGGCCAGTTATTACAGGAACGTATATTCGCGGGCTAAACAATGTTTTCGGTAGCGATTTCACTTACAATAAAACTCGACTATCCATTGACCAACCCATTCGCTATGGAATTATAGGAACCGGGCATGCAAAGCTTAGTGGTGAATACATCTTTGAAGCGCTGCCTTATCCATTGCTTGCCTATCACCTTGGTAACGAAACTGCTTTCTATACAACTGCAACTTACAACCTCATGAACTTTGGTGAGTTTGTGAGCGATAGCTATGCATCCTTCCAGTACCAGCACAACTTTGAAGGATTGTTACTTAATCGCATTCCACTGATGCGCAGATTGAAATGGCGTTTGGTAGGAAGTACTAATATTTTGTTTGGAGGATTAAGCCAAAAAAACCGCGCGTTGTTACTAGATGATAATACAACATTTCCGGACGGAGAACCTGCGCCAACGGTAGGTTATCTTGAGCGTGGTAAACCGTATGTTGAAGTTGGGTATGGTGTCGCCAACATCTTTAGGTTTTTCCGGGTAGATTTTGTTCATCGCCTCTCGTATCTCGATTATGACCCGGATGTAAAAACCCGAAAGTTCGGAGTACTCTTCAGCGCGCACATCGACCTGTAATCTGCCTCCCACAGCATCGATAAAAAGTGCATATTTGCAGTCTTATTTTTTAGTATGAACATTAAGATTACCCTGCCCGATGGCAGTGTCCGTGAGTATCCCCAAGGCACCACTGGTATGCAGGTCGCGCAGAGCATCAGCGAAGGTCTGGCGCGTGTCTCGTTGGCGATTGAAGTTGACGGAGAGATCAGAGATCTGGCCCGTCCAATTGATAAAGATTCAGCTATCAAGATATTAACGTGGAACGATGCTGGTGGGAAGTATTCCTTCTGGCATTCGTCTGCCCATTTGTTCGCAGAAGCACTTGAAGAACTTTACCCAGGTACAAAATTTGGTATTGGACCTCCAATAGAGAATGGTTTCTATTATGACGTTGACTTAGGCGACAAACCTTTCGGTGATGATGACCTCGCGAAAGTAGAGGCCAAGATGAAAGAACTTGCCAAGAAAGACAGCAAGTTCGAACGCAGGGATGTGACCAAAGCCGAAGCCCTAGACTACTTCACCAAGAAGGGCGATCCATACAAGCTTGAACTCATCAATGGTCTCGAAGACGGCAAGATTACCTTCTACCAGCAAGGCAACTTTGTTGACCTTTGCCGGGGACCACATTTGCCTCACACTGGCTTCATCAAAGCTGTCAAGTTATTGAATGTTGCCGGAGCATACTGGCGTGGAGATGAGAAGAACAAAATGCTCACCCGCATTTACGGCATAACGTTTCCTAAACAGAAAGAGCTTGATGAATATCTGTTCTTGTTAGAAGAGGCAAAGAAGCGCGATCACCGGAAGCTCGGTAAAGAACTCGAGCTGTTTGCGTTCTCCGAGAAAGTAGGGATGGGCTTACCGCTTTGGTTGCCGAAAGGAACCTTGCTGCGTGAACGTCTCGAACAATTTTTGCGCAAGGCGCAGATCAAAGCCGGCTATGATCCTGTTGTTACTCCGCATATCGGAAGCAAGCAGTTGTATGTTACTTCCGGTCACTACGAAAAGTATGGGAAGGATTCTTTCCAGCCGATCAAAACTCCGGACGAAGGCGAGGAGTTCTTATTGAAGCCAATGAACTGTCCGCATCACTGCGAGATTTATAAAACCAAACCACGTTCATACCGCGACCTTCCAATTCGCTTGGCAGAGTTTGGAACAGTATATCGGTACGAACAAAGCGGAGAGCTTCACGGCTTAACGCGTGTGCGTGGCTTTACGCAGGATGATGCTCACATCTTCTGCCGTCCCGATCAGGTGAAGGAAGAATTTGTGAAAGTGATTGACCTGGTGATGCATGTGTTCAAGTCTTTAGGATTTGAAAACTTTACAGCTCAGGTTTCGCTTCGCGATCCGCAGAACAAAGCAAAATATATTGGCGAGGACAACCTATGGGATCTGGCTGAAAAGCAGATCCAGGAAGCAGCTGATGAGCGTGGGTTGAAGACTGTAGCCGTTCAGGGCGAGGCAGCCTTTTATGGCCCCAAGCTCGACTTCATGGTTCGGGATGCCCTGGGCCGCAGCTGGCAGTTAGGAACGATTCAGGTGGATTATAATCTGCCCGAGCGCTTTGAGCTGGAATATGTAGGCTCAGACAATCAGAAGCACCGGCCTGTAATGATTCATCGGGCACCGTTCGGTTCACTGGAGCGCTTTGTAGCCGTTTTGATTGAGCACTGCGGAGGTAATTTTCCGCTTTGGCTATCGCCAGATCAGATCGCAGTATTGCCAATTTCTGAGCGCTTTAATGATTACGCGCAGAAAGTGATTGATACACTTAAAGAACTGGATATAAGGGGATTTTTGGATAATCGTGACGAGAAGATTCAACGCAAGATCAGGGATGCTGAGGTTAAGAAAGTGCCTTATATGTTGATCGTAGGAGAACGCGAAGCAGCCGAAGGAAAGGTTTCCGTAAGGAGACACGGAAAAGGCGACTTAGGAACCCTGCTTTTGGATGAATTTGTAAACCAATTTAAAACCGAGGCAGCAACACCACTGGCCTAAAAACGTCATTCTGAGCGTCAGCGAAGAATCCCCAATTCAGTACTCTAAAAGGGGATGCTTCGGCTAAAGCCTCAGCATGACGGGTAGTTTTGGTTGAGACTTGTTGTTTTGATAGAATAAAGCGATATTTGCACCTCTTTTGTGAAATTTAAACAGTAGAACAGTATCAGTACAATAGGAAACAGGCCCATGAGAAGGGGCCCACAAAGGCCGGAAGAGCCTTATAAAGTTAACGAACGAATAACTGCATCGAAGGTGCGGTTAGTTGGGGAGAACGTAAAGGTGGATGTATATTCCATTCAGGACGCGCTCAAGATCGCCAAAGACCAAAGTCTTGATCTGGTAGAGATATCTCCAAACGCTGATCCTCCGGTTTGTAAGGTTACTGACTATTCGAAGTTTAAGTACGAACAGAAGAAGAAGCAGAAAGAGATCAAGTCGAAGGCTTTGAAAGTTGTGATCAAGGAGATCCGCTTTGGCCCGAACACGGATGAGCACGATTTCAACTTTAAGCTGAAGCATGCTCAGAACTTTTTGCAGGAAGGTTCGAAGGTAAAAGCCACAGTGTTTTTTGCCGGAAGAACAATCGTATATAAAGAACGTGGTGAGATTCTGTTGCTGAAGTTTGCACAAGGTCTTGAGGAGTTTGGAAAAGTGGAGGGGATGCCAAAATTGGAAGGTAAACGGATGTCAATGTTCGTTGTGCCGAAACCGAAGAAGTAATTGAGTTTAGTTTAATAGTTAATAAAATGCCGAAAGTAAAAACCAAATCAGGAGCGAAGAAGCGGTTCAAAGTTACCGGTAGCGGTAAAGTGAAGCACAAGCGTGCCTTCAAGAATCACATCTTAACAAAAAAAGAAACCAAGCAAAAAAGAAGATTGGGTAAAAAAGCAATCGTTAAGTCTGGCGACATGAAAAACGTCAGGTTTATGATTCCCCACGCTTTATAAGATATCAGCGCCCTGAAAAGCGTTGAAGTTTAGGTTTTATTGTTTAACCCGGTTGTTGAGCCATAAGAGTTCCGAAAGGAAACGCCACCAGCCAAAAAATTAAAAATTTATGCCACGTTCAGTAAACAGTGTAGCGTCTCGCGAGAGAAGAAAAAGAATTCTGAAGTTAGCCAAAGGTTTCTTCGGTCGTAAGAAAAACGTTTGGACAGTTGCGAAAAACGCAGTTGAAAAGGGTCTCGTGTATGCGTACCGCGATCGTAAACAAAAGAAGAGAGAGTTCAGAGCAATCTGGATCCAGCGTATCAATGCAGGCGTTCGCCCGCATGGCTTAAGCTACTCTTCCTTCATTGGAAAGCTTAAAAAATCAGGCATCGATCTGAATCGTAAAGTCCTTGCTGACTTAGCGATGAACCACCCGGAAACATTTGATGCCGTGGTGAACAAAGTGAAGTAATTTGAAAGGGGCGAAAGCCCCTTTTGTTTTATTAACCTATTGATATTGAAGTTGTGAATCGCTCAAAGAAAATATTCGCTGGCTTGGCTGTGGTCTTCATAATTGCTTTGTTTTACGCCAGTTATGATATCTCTACCCGCACTACATTCCCCGGTTCCAAGCCCCAATTGAAAGAGCGTCTGCAAAAGAAGTACCTTCAAAACGACACTTTAGCAACAGATTCTGTATCCCAAATACGGAAGTAGGTTCTTTTATCCACGTATTTGACATTTTATCCGTAAAAATCGCAGGTTACCGATTCAACAATGGCAGATTTATCGGTCGCGCATACATTTACATCAGATTAAAGCCAACTATAGACAATGATTATCCCCCGGGGTCAAGGACTTCGGGGGATTTTCTGTTTTAGAGGGTTTCAATTTTCATCCAAACGACATTTCCTTGTCGGATTCTACACCTTAGGGTTACAATTACGAACGCTGCGGGATTTTATCAGTAAATTTCTGCTCTGAGGCAACCCTTTTGCCAATCGCCCCGTCTTGTGAAAAATTTTTTGTTAAACGAGGAATCGCCTATGAGGCTACTGCTGGAAGGTTGTAAGAAAAACGACCGTGAAAGTCAGCGTTTGCTGTACCAGCACTACTATGCTTACGCGATGAGCATTTGCCTGCGCTACTGCCGCTCCCTCGAAGAAGCAAAAGAAATTGTGAATGACGGATTTATGAAAGTGTTTCAAAAACTGGATCAACATGAAACAGAATCATCCTTTAAAGGATGGTTGCGGAAGATCATGGTTAATTCAGCCATTGACCATTATCGCAAAGAATCGAAACATTATAATCATGTAGAGGCTTCGGCTGATAAGATTTTTGAACCTACCGTGGGTACTGTGTTGGATGATATTTCCTATGCAGAGCTGATTGGTATGATTCAGCATTTGTCTCCGGGTTATCGCGCAGTGTTTAACCTTCATGTAATTGATGGATTTACACATGAAGAGATTTCTAAAATCCTGAATATCTCAGAAGGCACATCCAAGTCAAACCTGATGAAAGCCCGCGAGAATCTAAAAGAAATGATAAGTAAAGCAAACCGTAAAGGTGCTTATGCAAAATATGTCTGACAACGAACTCGATAACCTGTTTAAAGAAGCAGCGGAAGGGTTCACACCACCACAGGATGCTTCGGCCTGGACCCAAATGGCTTCCATGCTGGATAAAAACCCGGTTAAACCGCCAAGCTTATGGAATTGGAAAACAATTTCAGTTTTGGCTGTGAGCGGATTAATTGCTGTCTCAACAGTTTGGTATGCAACAACGGGTAATCAGGAAAAGATTTCTAAAACAAATGAGAAGAATGGAGCTAATAACGCAACTCAGAGCGTTGTTCAGGAGCAGAAGGAACAACCGCACGCAACGGATAACGAAAATTTCGCATCAACGCAATCAGTGGAAAATAAAAGTAGCGGAGCTCGTGCTTTAACGAATGCCGAGTCTGAAGTTGATAATAAGCAAAAGGAAACAAATCTATTCACCCAGAGAAAGTCCGAAGGAGGTAAAGGAAATGATTCCGGAACAATTCATAAAGATGAAAAAAGCTTAACTGGAAATGAGCAACAAGTTTTAGCAAGTGTTGATCAATCAATTACACAACGTGTTGTAACGGATTCTGAAAACAATTCTCCTGCTGCTTCAATGAGAGTAGAAAATGTAGCGCTAGTAAATGATTCAGCTCAAACTACGGATAAGACTTTAAAGCCTGATTCAACAACAAACGTTTCAAGGATTGCTGATAAGAAGGATGATAAAGTTAGGTCAGAAGCAAGGTTTAGTATTAAGGCAGCTTTTTCGCCCGATTTTTCATCGGTCAATTATTTTTCTGCCGGTAAGACTGGATCTAATTATGGACTGTTAGTTGGATACTCGCTTAATAATCGCTGGTCGGTATATACCGGAGTTATTTCTTCCCGAAAGCTTTACGATACAAAAGATGTTGAAGGAACTTACAACTGGAATGATCACGACTATCCGATGAAAGAGCTTGATGGCGACTGCCGCATACTTGATATCCCGCTTAACGTGTATTATACCTTCTTCCCGGAACGTTCTTTTTCAATAAAGGCTGGTTTAGGTTTTTCTTCCTACATCATGCGAAAGGAAAAGTATGTTTATTGTGTAGATAATTATGGAGACAATGCCTACTATGAACAAAACGTGAATGGCAAAAACAACGAATGGTTCAAAGTAATGAATGTATCCGTTATGGTTTCAAAGACAATTTCTAACAGACTGTCTGCTGAGTTTGAACCTTTTGTAAAAGCCCCCTTAGCCGGTGTGGGTGAGGGCAAGGTTTCACTGGTTAGTATGGGGGCTTTTATTAATCTTAAATACGATCTGTTCATTATCAAATAAACTGTATGAATAAACTCTTACGATTATTGCCCTTATTATTGTATGTTTTCCTAATGCTGTATTCTGGTTGCTCGGGTAATGATGAACCCAAACCATTCGATTGTTCATCAAGCGATTTGACTATTGTGCTGGCAACCAATGGTAATACTGATCCAACTACTTGTTCAACTAGTAATGGAAGCATTGCAGTTGAAGCAACAGGCGGTAAAGAACCTTACAAGTTTAAGATCGGAACCGGAAGTTTTGGAAACAACGCATTGTTTTCAAATCTGGGGGCTGGTGTATTTACAATAACCGTTCAGGATGCAAATAAGTGTGAAAGGGAATTTGATGTGGAATTGGTTGCTCCCGGTGCACCTGCTGCCACGGTTGTAAAAACACAAGATACAAATTGCATAGCTCCTGGAAATGCCACTATCACTGTTGAAGCTTCAGGTGGATCTGGAACCTATGAATATAAATTGGACGGTGGTGCCTTTGTAATTAATCCTGTTTTTGAAGCTATCAAGGCCGGCAGCCACAGCATAACGGTTAGAGATGATGCAGGTTGTGTTATAACCATCAATACTTCTGTATCAAAAGGTAATACGGGGGTCGATTATGTTCATGATATACTTCCTATTTTTCAAGCAAAATGTCAATTTACAGGTTGTCATCCTGATAATGGTGATTGGTTTACGTACTCCGTAGCGAAATCGCATGCTGCTGATATAAAGGATAAGACCGCAAGCGGAGCGATGCCAAAAAGCCCGGCACCAGGAGGTTCTCTTTCAGCAGATCAAAAAGCATTGATTGCCTGCTGGGTGGATGATGGAGCTCCTCAAAACTAAAGTTAATTGAAGAAAGATCATGCTTTTAATTCTTTTCAGAAGTTACAGGTACATTTTTGTTTTAAGTGTATTCATTACGTTACACGGTTGTGCTGGCAACGATGATCCTAAACCGATTGATTGTTCCGCGAGTGGTTTGACTGTTACGGTGGAAGGTGTAGATCCAGAAAGTTGTGCAGCTCTTAATGGTTCGATTACGGCTACTGTTACAGGTGGTACAGAACCTTATACGTATGCGTTGAATACAGGAGTGTTTGGTTCAACGGCTTCATTTATAGCGTTAAGTGCTGGCGATTATGTTGTCCGTGTTAAAGATAAAAACGGATGTACGGTTAATTCATCTGAAGTCCAGCTACGGATACCGGGTAGTACACTTTCCGCAACGACCGCTACACAACCGGATACAGAATGTTTAAGTAATAACGGCAGCATTACCGTTACTGCATCCGGAGGAACTGGTCCATATCAGTATAAGATCGGGGCTGGTGGATTTGGAGGCACAACAACTTTTGGATCACTGGCAAATGGAAACTATACAGTTACAGTACAGGATGCTGAAGGATGTGTATTTCCAAAAGCCGTAGTTGTGCAAAGAGGGGATACAGGCACAAGCCTACTTACTGATATTCAGCCCATTATTAACGCCAATTGTGCGATATCCAATTGCCATAATGGTTCGGAGCAACCTAACCTAAGCACCCTTCAAGGCATCATTAGTAATGCAGCGGATATAAAGGCTGAAACTCAAAGTGGAAGAATGCCAAAAGAAGGTAGTTTATCATCTTCCGAGAAAGCTAAGATAGCCTGCTGGGTTGATGACGGGGCAAAGAATAATTAATATATGAAGTGGAGTTTGTTTTGGGGTTTGTTTTTTGTGATGGCACTCGAGGGTACTGCGCAGAATTATGTGGCAGAAAAGAGTGTCATCACTTTTTTTTCAGATGCTTTACTGGAAGATATAGAAGCCACTAATTCTAAAACTGCAAGTATATTCAATACAGAAACGTCCGAACTTGTTTTTTCCGTGTCCATCCGTGAATTTCAATTTGATAATAAGCTGATGCAGGAACATTTTAATGAGAAATACCTGGAATCAGAAAAGTATCCAAAAGCTACATTCTCAGGCAAGATAATTAACCTGGAGGCAACTCAAACAAATGTTCAACATGTAAAGGCAAAAGGTAAGCTCACGATTCATGGCGTTGCAAAAGAGGTTGAGCTTGAAGGAACTGTTCAGCTTGGAGAAAAAATAACGGTGAAATCTAAATTCAATGTTAAATTAGCAGACTACAATATTCAAATACCTCAACTTGTTTTTCAAAACATTGCTGAAGTAGTTGAAGTTACTGTTGACATTACCTATAAACCTCAATAGCCCCGAATGAGATATTTTTTTACCGCTTGTTTTTTGCTTATTAACCTTTTTGCATTTTCACAAGATGAGCTTTTAAAAGAACTGGAGGATAGCGAACCGAAAACAAATCAACCAGTCATCGCTTCCTTTAGCGGAACACGTATTGTAAACGGCCATTCAGTAGAAACCCGGAATAAAAATATTCTCGAACTTATTGTAACGCATCGTTTCGGGACACTTAATTCAGGAGCTTATGAAGCTTTCGGACTCGATAACTCCGCTGTTAGGATTGGTCTTGAGTACGGAATAACAGATCGATTGATGATAGGAATTGGCAGATGCTCTTCCGATAAAACCATAGATTATTTCGGTAAGTATAAAGCCTTGCAACAAAGCGAGACGATGCCTTTGACGGTCACGGTGTTCGCCAGTGCAGCATATCTGGGATTGAAAAATCCAACGCTTAATGAATTAAATACGCAGGATAAAATGGCGTATACAACCCAGCTGCTCATTGCTCGAAAGTTTTCTTCCAGAGTTTCCCTACAGGTATCGCCCTCATTTCTGTATCGTGCTACTGTCGACCAAGAAGAAACAGTTAATAACCTCATCTCATTGGGAATGGGCGGCAGGTTTAAGATCACGAAAAGCATGGCGCTGGTTCTCGAATATAATCTTCGTCTGAATGAAAAATCCAACAGCCCCTACAATGATGCTATGGGCGTGAGTGTAGAGTTTGAAACCGGAGGTCATGTTTTTCAACTTGTATTTACAAACACCTTGGGCATGGTTGAACGCCAGTTTATGGCCGAGACAGCGGGTGATTTTTTTGATGGCGACATTCATTTTGGATTTAACATCAGCCGCGCTTTTCAATTAGGGAGAAAAAAATAATCTTTAGCGTTGAATCGCTAGAGCATTGTTACTAACCTCAATCATTGTATACCTTATTGTTACCGTTCTGGTAGGCCTTTGGGCTTCGAGAAGGGTTTCTTCTTCAAGTGATTTTATGCTTGCAGGCAGAAGCCTTCCGATCGTATTGAGTACTTCTGCGCTTTTTGCCACCTGGTTTGGCTCTGAAACAGTTTTTGGGGCTTCCTCACAATTTCTGGAAGGAGGATTGTTTAATGTTATTGAGGATCCATTCGGAGCATCACTCTGCCTGCTATTATTTGGGATTTTCTTCGCCCGCAAGCTTTACAACATGAACCTGACCACGTTGGGCGACTTCTTTAAGGTCCGATATGGAAAGCGGACAGAGATCATTGCCAGCGCGTTTATGATCCCGGCATATTTTGGCTACATCGCGGCACAACTTGTTGCTCTTGGACTTATCCTGAATGTTGTAGCCGATGTTCCGGTAGTCAATGCTATTATTATCAGTTCCATTGTTGTTACGCTGTATACGTTTATCGGTGGAATGTGGGCAATTTCCATAACCGATTTTATCCAAAGCATAATCATTATTGTTGGATTAGCGGTGTTAGCCTATATCCTTGCAGATGAAGCCGGAGGCGCTTCTGTAGTGCTGAGTGAAGTACCTAAAGAGGATTTGAAATTCTTCCCGGATTTTAACGGTACAGCAATTCTTACATGGCTTGCAGCCTGGTCAGTGCTGGGCTTAGGCTCAATTCCTTCGCAGGATGTATTTCAACGAACCATGTCATCCGGATCAGCAAGCATTGCTGTGCGATCATGTTATTATGCAGCTATTTTGTATTTAACCGTAGCGATGCTTCCTTTATTCATCAGCTTGTGCGTAAAGCATTTATATCCGGGAGAAATCGGTTTAGATACTCAGCTTACGCTACCCAATATGGTTTTGAAGCACACATCTGTTCCGGTTCAGATTTTATTTTTTGGTTCATTGTTATCGGCTGTCATGAGTACTACAAGCTCCTCTATACTTGCCCCAGCGGCTCTTTTCTCAGAAAATATTATTAAGCCGCTAATGAAAAACAAACCTGACGATAAACAGCTTCTGATGATTACCCGGCTATCGGTTATTTTCTTTAGCATCGTTGCCACCGTTATGGCGTGTATGAATTCTAATATTTATGAGCTGGTGGGAGTTTCATCTATTCTAACGCTTGTATCACTTTTCATTCCTATGGTTTTCGGCATGTATTGGAAACGATCGAGTAGCCGGGGAGCAGTGTTGGGAATGCTTGCCGGAATGATCGCGTGGTTCTGGTTTGAATACAATCCTTTGTCGGTTCCGGCTTTGGTTCCGGCAACTTTAATCAGTATGATTGCGTTCTTGTTAGGAAGTTATTGGCTCCCGGATACGAAAGTGTATGGTAAAAATTGAAATCAAACGTTTGAATGATGCTTTCCACATGGAGGCAACGAACGAACAAGGTGCAACGTTGCAGTTAGACGCTTCTCCTGATATAGGCGGTCTTAATAAAGGTATGCGCCCGATGCAAATTCTGCTTACTGCACTAGGTGGTTGTGGGGTGATTGATGTGATCAGCATTCTTAAAAAACAAAAGCAGGATTTAAAAGATATCCAGGTCACAGTTACCGGTGAACGTGAAAATGTTGCGCCTTCACCGTATACCGAAGCGAATGTTCATTTCAGGCTTTACGGAAACAACCTAAATGAAGAGAAGGTAAGGAAGGCGATTTCGTTATCGGTTGATAAGTATTGTTCGGTAGCAGAATCCCTGAAACCTAAAACCAAAATCACCCACAGCTTTGAAATTATCCCGGCATGAGCGATAACACTGAATTTGACGGCTATTCGGAAACTGATCCGATCCGCGCACAGCACGAGCGAACTGATTTTCGCGAGCATTCTGTTCCCTTATACCTAACATCAAGCTTCGTATTTGACGATGCTGAACAAGCAAGAGCTTTGTTTGCGGATGAAATTCCCGGAAACATCTATACCCGGTTTTCTAATCCTAACAATACCGAGTTTATTCAAAAGCTATGCCTGATGGAAGGCACCGAAGACGGAGTCGCTACAGCATCCGGCATGGCTGCGATGTATTGCAGTATGGCCTCGCTATTAAAATCAGGTGATCACATATTAGCCTCGCGTTCATTGTTTGGATCAACGCATCAAATTCTTAGCATTCTTTTCCCAAGGTTTAATATTTCATTTACCTATGCGGATATAAATGATCAGGCTTCATGGGAAAGTAAGATCCAGGAGAATACGAAAATGATCTTTGTTGAAACCCCGTCTAATCCTGCGCTTGATATTATTGATCTAGAATGGTTGGGCAGGTTAGCCGATAAGTACAAACTTATCCTGAATGTTGATAATTGTTTTGCAACACCTTACTTACAAAATCCTGCAAAGTGGGGTGCGCATCTCGTTACGCACTCAGCTACTAAATTTATGGATGGACAAGGCAGGGTAATTGGGGGGGCTATTCTCGGTAGAAAGGAGTTGATCAAAGAGGTTCGTTTTTTTGCGCGTCACACCGGACCATCGATGTCACCTTTTAATGCTTGGATTTTATCTAAAAGCCTGGAAACACTTGCAGTTCGTATGGAGCGGCATTGTCAAAATGCACTTACCATCGCGCAGCATCTAGAAAAACATTCTGGCGTGTTAAAGGTTAAGTATCCATTCTTAGCTTCTCATCCACAGCAAGCATTAGCGAAGAAGCAAATGCGCCATGGCGGGGGAGTTGTTACGTTTGAACATGCCGGAGGCATTGATGGCGGTCGTAAATTCCTGAATGCGTTAAAGATGATTTCTCATTCCGCTAACTTGGGTGATACGCGAACCATTGCAACGCATTCCGCATCAACAACTCATTCCAAGCTAACCGATGCTGAACGTGCAGCGGTTGGAATTACTCCGGGATTGATCCGGATCTCAGCAGGATTGGAAGAGGTTGGTGATATTATTAAAGACATCGACCAGGCAATGACTGCTTCTAAGACTTAAGTTTTACGTTGCTTCTTAATATGATGGCATGCTTGGGTCAATTTCTTTGGCCCAATCCAAAATTCCGCCCTTAAGATTGTAGAGATTTTGAAAGTCGTGATTTTGTTCGAGCCACGCGATCATGTTTCCACTTCTTTTTCCGCTTCGGCAATGGATAACAACCTGTTTGTTGCGATCGATCTTATCAACGTTATGCGGAATTTCAGCCATCGGAATAAGCTGACCGTTCAAATTACAGATATCAAATTCATGCGGCTCGCGCACATCGATTAATTGAAAATCAGCTTTTGAATCGATTAATGATTTTAATTCCTGCACAGTAACTTCTTTCATACAAATGTTATAAGGTGACTAGATTCTCAAAAATGATAATAATAAGCGAGATTTTAAACCTCTACTTGAACATAATTGATCTGGCTTTAAAATTGCACTAATCTATAAAACCCCATTACCGTGAAATCATTTCTACTTGCTTGCATTGCACTTTTGTGCCTGAGTGAGACGTATGCCCAGGTAGATGAAATCAAAAGTGCTTCCAAAAGTAATTCTTCCGCAAGATCGGGCAGTACTGGTAGTGATACGAATGGGTATGATGGAGGCGGCATTAGCCTGGATGTTTTTTTCTTTTTGTTTGACGGTCTCGGCTCACTGCATACACATAAAATCAGGGATCGCTATAACTACCCAGCTACCATATCCGTGGATGTTAGCTTCCAAGCAGCTATCAAACCTTCAAGCTATTATGTTCTTCAGCCTCGCATTCGTGCCAACTGGGGGTTGTTTTCCACTGACTTCAGGATGAATTACTTAATTGAAGATGACATTGATGGTGTGAAGCATATCCGCACCAACGATTGGCAAGTATTGCAACTTAACTTGGTAACACAACCGTTTTTTACTTTCCGGGTTGGAACTGGTTTTATGCAGGAAGCTTTTGAAGATCATCAATACTTCAGCGAATCCACGTTGATGCTAAATATTCACGCTGCTGATCAAAGTAAAGTTCTGGGATTTGAATATCGGTTTTCAAAAGATTGGTATACCGGAGCAAACCCACGCCAGGAATTTAGCATTCAATATCAGGAGCAGATTTTCCAGGCTTCTCTTTTACACGGTTATGTTAGTCTGGGCGGATTATATCAGCGCTATTACAGCAGCATTGATGTGTGGGGAATCCAGGCCGGACTTGTGTTTCGATTTTTCTAAAAGCGTTTTAGTGCTAACCCGGCAACAGTTTCGCCAATTGAAAGGGAAGAAGTAGCTGCCGGAGAGGGAGCATTACAAACGTTGATCACATGCTTCTCTTCCAGTATCATAAAATCATCAATCAATCCACCGGTACGATCACATGCTTGCGCACGAACACCTGCGCCACCATCTTCAAGATCATTTTGCTGAACTTCGGGAATGAGCTTTTGTAAAGCTTTTGTAAATGCAGCTTTTGAAAATGATCGGTACATTTCGCCAACACCGGTCTTCCAATATTTCGCGGCAACTTTTTGAAAACCCGGCCAGGCAAGTGTTTCACTTAACTCACTAAAGTTAATATCAGACTTTTTATACCCTTCACGACTAAATGCTAATACGGCATTCGGACCGGCTTCAACCCCGCCTTTCATCATGCGTGTAAAGTGAACTCCCAGGAATGGGAAATTCGGATCAGGTACTGGATAAATAAGATTCTTGACGAGATATTCCTTTTCCTTCTTGAGCTTGAAGTATTCGCCCCTAAACGGAATGATTTTAACATTCACATGATCGCTTGTTAACCGTGCAATCTTATCAGAATACAATCCTGCACAATTGATAATCAGCTTTGCATAGTAATTAGTCTTTTGAGTAGCGATAACGGACTGCTCACCGTCAGCCTGAATGTCGATTACCTGTTCACCTAAAATGATTTCTCCACCCAATTCTTTGATCTTGTCAGCATATTTTAATGCAACTTGAGTATAGTCGACAATACCAGTTTGAGGCACAGCAATCCCGGCAATTCCAGCTACGTGAGGCTCGTATTCTTTGAGCTCACCGACATTCAGCATTTTAAGGTCGCTTAATCCGTTCTGTTGACCACGGGTGTACAGGTTTTGAAGGAGCGGGATTTCTTTTTCTTCTGTTGCTACAATGATTTTTCCGCAGAGATCGAACTTCACATCGTTTGCACGACAGAAATCAATCAGCATATTATATCCCCGAATACAATTGATCGCTTTTAAACTTCCCGGTTTATAATAAATACCTGAATGAATAACTCCGCTATTATTCCCCGTCTGATGCTTCGCCAGCGTTTTCTCTTTTTCAATAAGTGTAATCTTTAACGAAGGATTTTGCTGCTTGAGCTGAAGGGCAGAAGCGAGGCCAATGATACCGCCTCCAATGATTATGACGTCCTGTTGCACAGTCTGGATTTTATGCGAAACTACAACATAATATAGTAATCGCTAACAGGTGTTATGGGAGATGCCAGAGGTTAATTAAGGTTAATGTCAGTAGAAACATTTCAACAACGTTGAGGAAATTCTCCACAGTTGCGTATGAAAAGGTTACACGATAAAGTTAAATTTTATTGTGAACGCAAGGCTTATAAACCATAAAATTTAGTATTTAGTCACTCTGTAACTGATTGATAATCAATATATAATTACACAATTCAGAGAGGTATAAAAAGCAAGAAGGCCCCGCGTCCCGGAGCCTTCTTGTTTTACCTAAACCTAAACCTATGAGAAGATTTACTCTACTCACTTACCTTAACGGCAAACATCGATCCGGGTTTCACCTGATCTGATAAAAGGTGAAAATTTTCCTTCGAAAGGTATTATTGAACTTTAAGTTTACTTTTAAACACTTTCTGAAACTTTTCAATCTTCGGTTGAATAACATATGAGCAGTACGGAGCGTTACCATTCAGATTAAAATAATTCTGATGATAGTCTTCGGCAGGATAAAATTCTGAAAAAGGTGTGATCTCCGTAACAATAGGATTGTCAAACGCACCCGATGCATCTAATTTCTTTCGATACTCAGTTGCCAATTGTTTCTGTTCGTCAGTATGATAGAAAACAGCAGATCGATACTGTGTACCTTCATCAGCCCCTTGACGGTTTAATGTAGTTGGATCATGGGTTTTCCAGAATACTTCCAGCAGTTCATCAAAGGAGATTTTTTTAGGATCGTATGTAATTTGAATAACCTCTGCATGACCTGTTAAACCGCTACAAACTTCTCTGTAAGTGGGGTTTTTCACCTTTCCGCCTGAATAGCCGGAAACTACTTTCTCAACGCCATCTAAACGCTGAAAGAGTGCCTCCGTACACCAGAAGCAACCGTTGCCAAAAGTGGCCAATTGTAAGCCTGATTGATCTTTATTTTCTGTCGCCATAGTTTTTTTTGCATTGGTGGCCGGACGTTGACCGCAGGATACACCCGCCAATAACATCAAAGCCGATATGAAGATTCCTGATCTCATGTTTAGTTTATTGTACTAACGCAAAGTCACACCAAAATGGTTTTCCATCGGGTGCGATTTTATGTCGGCTAAGCGACAGGTTAGTAACTTCGGTAGAAACTCTGTAACCCGCTTGTGAGCTGGCTATAGATCGGGTCTGTAAACGCAAGGAACAAATCCTGGGCAGGAGGCGGCTGCAGTTCTCTTTTTTTCATGAGTGCTACTTGTTGATCGGTCAATGCGCGTTCATCGCCATTGAATCTGCCCCAACTGCTAAACCAAATGTACTCACCCGAGAATTTCTTGTGCGTGAGTACACCATTTGATTTTCCATCCAGCACAATCATGCTCAGTAATCCACGGGAGATAACTTCTTTGCGAACCGTTGTTACTTTAGCGGTAACGGTATTGTAAACCGGAATAGTTTTGCCATTAACCTTGGCTTCGCCAACTTTAACGCTATCCTTCTTCATGGTTTCAATTCGTTCAGTAACGTTGGTATTTCCAACTGAAAAATCATCGAATTGAATTCTTAAATACTGATCGATACGAGCCAGCTTAATACGCTGAGCTTCCTCCGGAGTAAAGAATTTGATAAATCCACGATCTGGATAGTTCTGATGTAAAAACTCTTCGACTTTATCCTGGAAGAAATCACCTGATAAACTATATCGGGCAGGAACAGCTACTTGCTCCAAGATTACTTTAAGCGTAGCCTCATCTTTTGATTTATCAAGGTATTCAACTACATCTTTATAGCCCGGAGAGAATGCTTGTGCATCCGCAAAATTGAAGTACGCTTTCTTCGCATCATCGCGATTTCCTTTCATCAATGCATCAATCCCTGCGTTGTAGCTTTCTTCCGCAGCCTTTTCTTTCAGCGGTGCGATCTCACTGTAATAGTTTTTAGGATCCTTGATGATTTTTATTGCTTTTGGAGATTGGCGGATCGACTCATACATCTGGTTGATCTTATCGTAAGCCGCAATAGCATTTCTCCACTTGTTTGGCGAATTGGAAGCGATTTGGTTTTTAGCATCAGTCTCTAAATAATCCAGCGCCATCGGATAGCTGTTCTTAAGCGCTTCGATGGATTTCTTATGATCCGGATTTTGTCTCAATTTTTGAACGGAAGTCATTACCGCTTCGTAATATTCACCGCGTTCATAAAGCTTTTTACCTGACGTGCAGGCTGAGAAAATAACAATCGTAAGCAGGAAGAACAATCGTCCGTAATTCTGGGTCATAAGAGTAAGCAGGCTTTTATTTAATTCAACAAAGGTAATCACTTGGCCGGAAAGAAGTAAATCATGATGTCATCCAATGTGTCGCGCCAATTGCCCCAGGAGTGACCTTGGTTAGTTTCTGAATATTGGTAAGCACAGGTATTTTTTTCAAGGATGTCGCGCATTTTACGGGCACCATCCTGGGCATCATTGATCACACCTGTTGTTAAGAATATTTTTACAGGCGGATTTTCCGGGTTGTCGCACACTTTATAGATTTCAGTTTTGTACCAAAAAGCAGGTGATTGAATCCCGGCCATTCCAAAAACTCCTGGTCTTGTAAAACCAAAGTAAGCAGAGGTTAATCCACCCATCGATGTTCCAAGGATTGCCCTTTCTTTTGGATCGTGCGATACAGAATAACTTGACTCAATGAAGGGAACAAATTCATCCGAAAAGAAGGCTAAGTATTTTGAATTCATGGCGAGTTCTTCCATGCGCTTATTGTTCGAACGGTTAACCGGCTCACGATGATCAACAAATACCGCAACGACTGGCTGAATTTTTTTATCTGCAATGAGATTATCGAGTACAGTATTCATGTTACCCATGCGTTCGTGAAGATATTCGTAGCCATCCGTAACGTAGATCACCGGGTATTTTTGGTTTGTAGAATATCCATTTGGAAGATAAATGCTGTACATGATTTGATAACCCAGCGTTGGACTGTTATGCAGAATATCCCGTTGTACTTTACCTTTAGCAATGCCATCACGTTCAATCGTAGCAGCATCTTTTTTCCAAGCAGGCATACGAAGTTCGGAGTTTGGACTTCCGCCACCCACACCAGACCATTGCTGATTTATGTTGCTCGGATCAAGAATCCAATCACTGCCGTTGAGCATGATTTTATAATCCATCCGTGCATCTTTGGGAAGCGATGTTCGTAGAATCCAAATATCGCTGTTTGGAATTTTTGTGCCAGAGTTCTTAAATTTTTTATCGTAACCCCAGCCGTTGAAGTCACCCATCCAGGTTACAGAAGTAGCATTGCCTTTGTACAAGAAGGCTACGGAATCCTCTACAGCATAAGGGATAGTGCCGGCAGCTTTTAATTCATTCCAGGTTTGTTCGGGTGAAGTGTAGAGCTTCTGAATAGTGTTTGTAAAATCCTGAGCATAACATCCGATGCTCAATACTGTTAATGCAATAAAAGCTATACGTTTCATACCGTTTGTTTTATAACCACTTCATCTTTATCACTAACGCGCAGGCAAAGTAATCCGGCAATAAACATAGAGATTCCGCCTGCTACTAAAATATAAATTGATTGACCGTTGAATAGATGTGTTAACATAAATCCTAATACTGTTCCTGCAACAATTTGCGGAATAACAATAAAGAAATTGAACACACCCATATAATACCCCATTTTTTCAGAAGGTAAAGAACCTGAAAGCATGGCGTACGGAACTGAAAGGATACTGGCCCATGCAATTCCAACACCGATCATAGACACGTATAAATAATTAGGTTCTGAGATGAAGTAAAATGAGATGAGTCCAATGCCCCCGCATATCAGCGCGATCATGTGTGTAATTCTTCTACTTGTGTAGCGCGCCAGTACAGGAAGCAGAAGTGCAGCAAGTGCAGCAATGCCATTGTAAATACCAAATAGATTACCAACCAGATCAGCGCCATTATTGTAAGCAGGAGAGGTAGTGTCAGTAGAATTAAAAATATAGCTGGTAACGGCTGGTGTTGTGTAAATCCACATCGCGAACAGGGCAAACCAGGAAAAGAACTGAACGAATGCCAACTGTAACATGGTTTTAGGCATGGTATTAAAATCTTTAACCATGTTTACAATCCCTAGGTAGGAGCGACCTTGATTAATATAAATAGCAGAGAGTATATGCACAATGCCAAAAAGTCCGAATCCGAAAGCAAGAACATAAAGCTCTTTTTCAGCTTTGGTAAAGTAAACAAGAATTGAAAATGCAGTGCCAATTATTAATAACACCAATCCTATATCGAAGAACTTTTTTCTGAAATACTGTTCATTATCAATCTTACGTTTTTCACGATTCTTAAGATCTTTTTCCCCTTGTGAATCGGGTGGATATTCTTTTGTTGAGAACACAGTCCACAACACTGTAATGAGAAGTATAAAAGCACCTAAATAAAATGAGTACTTAACAGAGTTTGGAATCACTCCAGCTTCAGCAGTATTTGAAATGTTTAGCCAATTCGTAAATATCCAGGGCAGGAAAGATGCAACGATTGCCCCCACACCAATAAAGAAACTCTGCATAGCAAACCCTGAAGTTCGTTGAGAAGGCGGTAGCATATCACCAACAAATGCTCGGAAAGGCTCCATGCTGATATTGATTGATGCGTCCATAATCCAGAGCACTCCGACAGCAATCCATAAAACGGATGAATTAGGCATTAAACATAGCGCTATGGCAGCGAGTATGGCACCAACTGCAAAGAATGGCCGTCTTCGGCCCCATGTTTTATGCCAGGTGCGATCACTGTAGAATCCGATGATTGGTTGAACAATCAAGCCCGTGATAGGCGCAGCTAACCAATACAATGCAAGGCTTGATGTATCCGCGCCAAGTGTTTCAAAAATACGGCTCGTATTAGCATTCTGTAAAGCAAACCCGAATTGAATACCCAAAAACCCAAAGCTCATATTCCAGATTTGCCAAAAGCTTAGCCGTGGTTTGTTTACGCTGGAGATCGATGACATAATTTTCAGAATAGAATTAGAATAAAGTTACCAGCTTATTTCAAGCTTATCGGAAGTATAATTTGTTACGATAAAATTCAATGATTTGATTTTTAATCCTTCGGGCATAGTTCCGACCGGATCGTAATTTGAGATCGGCTGAACGAACCGGTATTCGCCTGATTCGATTTTAATTGATTTGTCACCAATCTTAACTGAATCAATGCCAACAAAACCATGAAAACAAATCTTAAGCTTTTTGAAAGGTGAGGTATAATTTCCTTCAGCTTTACTTATTTTAAAAGTCTTTTGTGATGGATTGTAAGTCAATGTCCGTTTTGCGAAGGCACCTTTTTCGTGATCGAAACTTGAGCCGTCATCTTCGTAGAGCGTAAAGCTGTTCTCGTTATTGCCCCTGTAAACATGCAATTCCAGGACATCACCTTGATCACGCGTATTAATACCAGCACGTTCTCGCATAGGGATGATGGCTGAACCTTTTACGTATACCGGTAATTGTTCCATCGGACAATCGGCCACAATTTCCCTACTTCCTTTATGAAGCTCATCGGTAAAGAAATCATACCAATCGCCTTCCGGCAGATAAACCTTTAACAAGTCTTTTGAGCTTTCAACCGGGGCAACTAAGATTGATGGCCCGAATAAGTATTGGTTATGATAACGATGATCATAGGTAAGGTCATCAAATGAATAATCGATCGCTAAACTTCTGTTAATCGGGATGCCGGTCTGACTCGCCTCATAAAACAATGAATATAAATAGGGAAGAAGGCGGTACCGAAGCTTCATGAAGTTACGGGAGATCTCTTCAACCTTCTCACCGTAAGACCATGGCTCTGAATCCCTGCTGTTGATCATCGAGTGACCTCTGAAGAAAGGAGAGAAGGCTCCAATGGCCATCCAACGAGCGAACAACTTTTCATCGGCATTCCCAACGAATCCGCCAATGTCGTAACCGGTAAACGCCAATCCAGATAAGCCCATACTGTTTACAAGTCTTACGCCTGCAAGCATGTGGGCATCGTAAGCAACATTATCACCCGTCCATACTGCAGTGTAGCGTTGCGCGCCTGCGTATGCTGATCGTGTTAGGTTAAAGGGTCGCTTATTCTTTAATAATTTCTTGGTGCCTTCATACGTACTACGCGACATCATAAACCCGAACAGGTTCCTTCCTTCCAGTGCAGTGCCTTTATTGCCTTCCATGTCAAACTCAATCACATCCGGAAGCATATTACCCCACGTGGCGATCTCATTCATGTCATTCCAAAATCCTTCTACACCTAATTCAACATAGTCTTTAAAATGCTTGCCCCACCATTCACGTGCTTTAGCATTGGTAAAGTCGGGGAAGTGACACCAGCCTGGCCAAACCTGACCGGAGTATTCTTGACCATCTGGGTATTTTATAAAGACACCTTCTTTCTTGCCGGATTCATAAGGTTCATAGCCTTCTTCGATCTTAATACCGGGATCACACATCACCACAACTTCAAATCCATGCTCTTTGAGTTTGTCGATCATGGATTTTGGATCGGGAAAAGTTTTAGGATCCCACGTGAAGATTTTATACGCATCCATGTAATGAATGTCGAGCACGATTGCATCGCCTGGAAAGTCACGTTCGCGAAAATTTTCAGCGATGCTGATTACTTCACGATCCGGATAATAACTGTAGCGGCATTGTTGATAGCCAATGCTCCATAACGGAGGCAACGGCATCCGACCAGTCAAATGTGTATACGAAGTTATGATATCACTTACGGAATTACCACCGATGAAATAATAATTCATATCGCCTGTGTCAGCGGAGAAACTTGCAAAGCGATCGTTAGATGCACCAAAGTTGAATTGCGTGCGGGAGCTGTTATCAAAATAGATTCCGTACGCAACGTTATGATGCAATCCGATATAAAAAGGAACAGTACTGTATAAAGGATCGGCATCCGGACTATAACCAAAGTTATCGGTGTTCCAGTTTACATAGCCTTTGCCTTTGCGATCGAGTGGACCATTCTTTTCTCCAAGTCCAATGAAACGCTCACCTTCCTGAAGCTTCTTATAGTTTGCAACCTGGCCGCCATTCCAGCGTGTTCCCAATGCATCATCTTCATTAATTACCTCACCGGTTAGCGTTGTGAACAAAATAGTGAACGCAGTTTTGTTGATGAGAACTTTAAGGGAAGGTGTATACAGCTCGAGGATGTTACCGTTCTCCGTTATCTCAAACGAAAAGGAGAGAGGTGAGGCAATCACGGCATATGAGAAATCGGAGAAAGTGTCTTGCCGGGTATTAACAACCCGAACGGTTGACTCGGAATAAAATTCGATCTTGAATAAACTGTTGGTGGTCCGGCCTGTGATTCCATTTGGAGATTTCTTCCATTCGGTAATTGCACCAGCTGGCAGACTAAGGGAGGTTGAGGGCATCGAGTAAGAGAACTTAATTTCACCTAAAGTAAGCGCAATTAAGCCGGTTAACCATGCAGGGCATTAGATGAAATTCCGAAAACGATTGCGGAGCAGATGTAAGATTTAAGACATAAGACTTTGGAAAACCATATCCTTTGTCTTAAGTGTAAAGTCTTACTTCTTCTTGAGCGAAGATGCCCGAACAATCAGGCGCGTTTTCAAAACCTTTGTCTCTGAAGTCAGCTCTGCGCCATCTTTATCCTTCAGCTCAATGTGACGGATTAGTAAGCGTGCAGCTTCCTGGCCCATTTCAAAACCGGGCTGATCAACAGTTGTCAATGGTGGATCCATTAGTGAGCTGAAAAACCAGTTACTGAATCCAGCGACTGCAATGTCTTTCGGGATTTTGAAGCCTTTTTCTTTAATGGTTTGCATGGCACCCATTGCTGCCGGATCATTCGTTGAGAAAATGCCGTCTGGGGGAGTTTTTAGGGCTAAAAGCTTCTCTGCTGCTTCCTTTCCCTCCTCGATAGTCCCTGAAGGGCACGATACAATCAACTCAGGAATTATAGGCATATTATGCTGCGAAAGGGCAGTTTTATAACCTTCCAGCCGTTGTTTACTGATTACCAGGTTTGGCGGCCCTTCAAGATGGGCGATGCGCTTACAGCCTTGTTCAATCAGGTGTAACGTGGCTTCTTTAGCGCCTTCAAAGTCGTCAACGATAACCTTGCTGGACTGAGGACTATTATGAACCCGGTCAAAAAACACAATTGGAACACCTTTGGACAAAATGGCCTCAATATGATCGAAATTCGTTGTTTCACGGGAAATAGACATGAGCATTCCGTCCACCCGGCTGTTAAAAAGGGCTTTTATATCAGTTTTTTCGCGTTGAAGCGACTCGTTTGACTGAGCCAGAATGACATTATAGCCAGCACTATAGGCAACATCTTCAATTCCGCTAATTACCGTAGAGAAGAAGAAATGGACAATTTCAGGAATGATTACGCCAATCGTATTGGTTTTGCTTTGGCGAAGGCTAAGGGCCACAATATTAGGCTGATAATTAAGCTTTTCAGCCAGGGCATTAACTGCTTTTTTGGTTTCAGGACTTATATCCGGATGATCTTTTAAAGCTCTTGAAACAGTAGAGGGAGAGATGCCTAACTCTCTTGCAATGTCTTTGATCGTAACTTGTATGTACCGCATTTAACAAAGAAACGAAATCTCCGCAACTTGTTGCACAACCGATTGTTTTTTGAATGAGAACCAATAAAAAAGGCCGCATTTTGCGGCCTTTTTATGATTATTAAAAAACACTATGGAGCAGGTTCTTCTCTCCAGTAAGCGTAATAAAGCTGAACATTTGTTCCATTGCTAGTTCCAGTAGTGTTCCAGCCAGCTGTAGCATCACTTCCTGCAGTGTTTGTAGCTTGACCTTTCCACCAATCAGTGTAACCCACATTACTTCTAAAGAATTGAACTATTTTATCCGCAGCAGGCATTTCAATGTCTATATAAGCACATGTATTACTGATTTTCGTCAGTTTATAAGCAGGATCTGCAACGCCCCAAACGAACGCATCCGCAACACCTGCCCAGTTTCCAGTAATATAGATATCGTCTGTAGTGCTCGGATGATTGATTATGAACCTGGTTTTAGTAGCAACCACGGCAGGAGTAGGAGTTGCGCATGGGAATTCTACAATTTGTAAAGTCTTATCTTCGCGAACCTTAAAGCCCTCAGAATCAAGGCCTTTAACAACGATTCTATACTCACCAACACCAAAACCAGATCCTGTTATAGTCACATCTTGTGAGAAATGAGTTTCACCAATGCCATCTTCAGCATCCAACGTTAAAGCGACATCTGTCTGACCAGCTACGGCTTCAAAGACATCACCATTTTTCTTTTGAATAGAATAGGTTGCGCTTTCGATATCATTTCCTGCTGTTAATGACTTCTTCAGATATCCTTTGATTGTTGTTGTTGTAGACTGAGGTACTCCGCCAATTACGATAATAGTACCACCTGAATTATTTACAAGTTCAGGATTATAATCTCTCCAGCCTGCAATTTCAACCTCCACAAACTGAGCCCCAGCTTCGAATTTGCGATTATCAATTTCTTTTCCATCAGGGTCTTTCTCTCCGAAAGGCCAGTCATTTCCGCGAACGAATTTAAAGCCTTGGTCCGCACCTGCATCATTTGGTAGTAGGATGTAATAACTGTCAGCACCTTCAGAATCAGTGTATTTAGTTACTGGATTATCCATAATTGCTGGATTCCAACCTTGAAACTGGCCAACAGCATAAAATGCATCGTCACCAGTTACTTCCGGTACAGAAGTAATCAATACCGTAGTTTTTCCTTCTTCCAACGCTGGAAGCACGGTTAATGCAACTGTTGAAGTCTTTTCGTTACCATCTTTATCTTTTGCAAGAATTGTGAGTGTATGCTCACCAAGGGGTGCATCGTCCGGCAGGGTAATGTTCTTATTGTACGTAAAGCTCATTGGATTGCTGAACGTAGTTACAGTTTCAGTGTAAACCTCAGTGTCACCGTTTCCGATAGTTACTTTTACAGAAGCAAGCTCCTCATTATCTGTAATGGTTGAGTTTACTGCCAAAATTGCATCTGAAACGCCAATTGTACCTGCAGAAGGTGAAGCAACTGTAATTGTTGGGGCTGTTTCATCGCCACCACCGTCTTTCCCGCCATCATCATCGCTACACGCGCTGATCCATAAAAGACCTGCTACTGATACCACGGCAAGCATCAGGCTAAATAGTCTTGTGTATTTTATTTTCTTCATAGGTTTAACTTTTGTTTAAAAGCCTATACAAAAATAGATTTTGGTCTCGCTAAAACCAGAAAATTTCACAATATCTCCGCCTTTTTTTTCGCAATCGATTGCGAGTTCGTTGGATAAAAATAGTTTGCCCGGATAATTGCTTTATAGATGATTAAATTTGAAAATTACTGCAGATTGAAAGATTAATCTGGCACTCTAACCTAAAATCATGCTATGCTAAAACTCTACAAAATGGCCCTGGGGCTATTTGTCTTTTTAATTGTGGTTACGGTATTGCCGGCCACAGCACAAACGCGAACCATTACGGGCAAGATCAGTGACGCAAGCGGCACTTTACCAGGTGTTACGATTGCCGTGAAGGGTACTTCTGAGGGAACTGTTACGGATGGCGATGGCAACTTCAGCATCACCGTGGGAGAAGGAAAAACGCTGGTTATTTCCTACATCGGGTATGTAACGCAGGAAGTTGATGTCTCAACTCAAACGAATGTTTCTGTTACACTTGTTGAAGATACTAAACAGCTTGGGGAAGTAATTGTTGTTGGATATGGCACACAATCAAAACGTGAAATTGTTGGGTCAATAACTAAAGTTGGGGGTGAAAAGCTTACCATGACTCCTACACCAAGTTTTGAATCTGCATTACAAGGACGAGCAGCTGGTGTGCAAGTAATTCAAAGCAGTGGTATAGCTGGTGCGGGTTCGATCATCCGCGTTCGTGGGGTGGCATCGGTAAGTGCGGGTGCTGATCCACTGTATGTTGTGGATGGAATACCAATTACACAAGATGTATTTCTTGGGGGTAATGGCGGGGCAATGAATACCAATCCATTGGCATCTATAAACCCTGCTGATATTGCATCGATTGAAATTCTGAAGGATGTATCGGCTGCGGGTATCTATGGATCTCGCGGTGCGAATGGAGTTATTCTTGTTACCACGAAGCGTGGGAAAAGCGGAAAGCCCAGCTTCAATTTTACTTCTCGGGTTGGTTTTTCAAAACCAGTAGCAAAGCCTCGGATGCTTAACTCCAAGCAATATCTTCAACTTTACCAAGAGGCTTACAATAACGATGGAGGTGTTGGACTAGCTTCACTGCCGGGTGGGATTTCTTGGGAAAATGCTCAGAATACAGATACGGATTGGTGGGATTTAACTACCCAGACAGGTATCAAGCAGGATTATGGCTTAAGCATGTCGCAAGGAGGAAAGAAGCTATCAACGTTCGTTAATCTCGGCTACAGCAACAATGAAAGTTATTTGGTTGGCAATGCTTACAAAAGACTGAGTGCACGTGTTAATGCTGATTATAAAGTTCTTGATAACCTTAATGTGTCTTTATCTACATCACTCAGCAGAGGGGATAATGTTCGGGTAAACACTGCCTGGGCTGGGGGAGTTGGGCAAGCAATGTCAACTGCTCTGCCAATCTATCCTATCAGAAATGCTGATGGCTCGTATTATTTTAACAACAGTTTTTCTAATCCTGTTCGGCAACAAGAATATACCGATTGGCATACCATTGATACCCGGAGTATAAATACGTTAGCGCTTAATTATAAGCCTCTTAAAAATCTGACCGTAAACGTTAGCGGCTCATATGACTTCTTAAAAAATTATGACGATAAATGGGAATCATCCAAGCTTATAGGGCAGCCTGATACCGTACTCGGTCAGGCTTTTGTAAATGCTCATTATGTTGACAATATAAGTGCAACTGCAACTGCAGAGTATGTTTTTCAAACTGAGGCATCGCATGATCTTAAGTTGATGATCGGAACTGAATATCAGCAATCCTACAGACGCGATGCGAGTAAAGGTGTGATCGGTGTTGATGAGCCTTTATTCAGAGATCCTGAACCAATTGAAGGCGCAATTAAATCAGGTGACTATAAAAAGAGAATAAATGTTGATGGAGCCGTTAAGTTCATTAGTTTTTTTAGCCGGTTAAATTATGTCTACAAAGACAAGTACATTGCTCAGGCTACATTCAGGGCAGATGGAAGCTCGAAGTTTGGACCGGATAATAAGTATGGATTTTTTCCAACTGCTGCAGTAGGCTGGGTAGTTTCAGAAGAATCTTTCTTAAAATCCAATACACTTATTAGCTTTTTTAAACTGAAGGCCAGCTTCGGTATCATGGGGAATTCCAATATTCCTGCAAATACTTTTGAAGCGACATTTACTGAAAACATCCCGGGGAGTACAGGAAATGGTTATAATGGCTTACCAATATTATTTCCCACGCGTTTGGCGAATCCGAGTCTGAAATGGGAAACCTCTAAGAATCTTGACCTGGGATTTGAATTGAATTTGTTTAATGATCGCATTACAACAGAATTCGCGTATTATAACAGGATGAGTACAGATGTGCTTATGTTTTTGAATTTGCCCAAGCAAGTGGGTCAAGCTAACAACTACTATGCAAACGTAGGTAAAGTTCTTAATACCGGTGTTGAATTTTCTTTTGTAACAAGAAATCTTACGGGTGATTTGAAATGGACTACTGATTTTAACATTGCTCATAACAGAAATGAAGTACGTTCGGTTGGAAATTTTTCTGACGAAGCAGTGAGCGGTGGAACAAACGATACACGTGTAAAGGTTGGTGAACCTATCGGTACCAATTATTTGGTAAGGTTTTCACATGTTGATGCCACTACCGGCAAACCGGTTTACTTGGATATCAACGGTGAAGAAACCTTTACATGGGATCCAAAAGATCGGGTCGTGATCGGAAATATCCTTCCGGATTTTACAGGAGGTATCACGAACACGTTCGAGTATAAGGGCTTGACATTAAGTTTCTTATTTGTCTTTACGAAAGGGGGAGATATCTACGACTCTTCTTCAAAACGTCAATTAGGTGTTGTTACGGACTGGAATATGCGTGAGGATTTATTTGATCGTTGGAGACAAGCTGGCGATGTGGCGGAATATCCTCGTCTTACACTGAATACTCAAACGTATGGTTCGGGCACACCCTGGATTAACACGAACCAGTGGACACATGATGGTTCTTACGTAAGACTGCGAACATTATCACTCAGTTACAACTTGCCGCTTTCACTTATTCAAAAGCTTAAGTTAAAGAGTGCAGTGATTGGTGTTGCAGGATCAAATCTATTAACATTCACCAAGTATCAGGGTCTTGATCCGGAAATTGCGCGTGACTTTGAAAATGCTTCAGACAGGAATCTTAGTTCAAACATTACCTATCTCACGCCTCCGCAAGAAAAAAGTGTTTCATTCTCACTTAACCTAGGATTTTAATCATGAAAAAAATCATATATATAATTTTCATTCTCCTGTTGGTGTCTTGCGATAGACTTCTGGAGGTGCCTTTGGCAGACAACGAAACAAAAGACGAGGCCGCCATTGTTGATGAAGGAGATGTTCAGGAATTGCTTAATTCTGCTTATGATGTGTTAGCGAATTATAGCAATGGAACAATACAGCGTTTTAGTGAGCTGTTAGCAGATGATATCGATTCCAGGTTTACCGATGCAAACGGATTTTTAAAAGAAGTTTACAACAGGAATACAAATTTCTTTAATTCGGATGTTAATGGAGTGTATAGTAATATTTACATAACCATTTATCGGGCAAATGCGACACTTGAAGCAATAGAAGATTTAGGGCTAAACGGAGAATCCGCTACACGAATGATTGCAGAAGCAAGATTTCTTCGCGGTGTTGCGCATTTTGATGCGGTTCGGTTATTCGCTGCGCCATCGGTCTTTCCAGCAGATGATTCGCATTTAGGAATTCCAATAAGAATCGTTACCGGTATTCAACCAGTGCCAAGATCAACGGTAGCCGAAGTTTATGCTCAAATCATTAGTGATCTTGAGTTTGCTGAGCAGAATCTTCCAACCAACAATGGTAATTATGCCAATGTGGATGCAGCTTCTGGCTATTTAGCTAAAGTTTATTTTCAGCGCAATGATTTCACAAATGCTGCTGCCAAAGCGGGTGAAGTAATTGGCGCTGCCCGAAACAAATACGTGCTTCAAAATAATGTCAATGCAAGATTTTCCTCCATAATCTCAAGAGAAGTAATCTTCAGTACTGTAAGTACCACTACGCTCAATGACAATCGGGCAAGTACACTAATCGGTTCTTACCGAAATGATCTACAGGAACCCTTCCTTAAAATTTCTGAAGCTGCATACGATGATGGCAGACAAAACGGAATTACGGATAAGCGGAATGTGTGGTTTAGTGAATACATCAGTCCAACGGGCGCAGAATATTATGTAATCAACAAGTATAATGTTCAAATCATGAACGTTCCACTATTGCATTATGCCGAGATGCTACTCATTCGTGCTGAATCTCTAGGTGAGTTAGATCAGGATTTGACTACTGCAATTGGTGATATCAACGCTATTCGTGCACGTGCGGGTCTCTCGGCAAGAAGTACATCGAGTACGGCTCAACAAGTAATAACGTATGCACGTGAGGAGAGAAGAATTGAATTAGCGTTAGAGGGTGACAGGTACTATGATTTAAGGAGACGGGGCGCACTAGGCGAGGATATTACAATTCGGAACGCTCCATGGGATTGCCCAGGTCTTACGCTTCAATTCCCTGCTGTAGAAGGCTCTCCTAATTTTGTGTTTAATGAACAGGGTGGATGTAACGATTAATTGATGACACTATGAAAAAGAATTTAATATTTATTATATCCTTTTTTTCAACAGCCTTGATTTTTAGCTGTGAAAACAAAGTGGATGATTTAAAGATAGGTGAACCATTAAGTCAATCGGAAGGAATTGATGGAACATGGGAACTTGAGAAGGTGGAGATTGTAGATGAATTTCAGGTTGATAAGCCAACGATGGATCTATCAGATGTTTTTCTAACTGGTGAAACTACGTTGATTTTCAACGCTTCAACAAAAACGTATACAATCGATACACCGAGCGATATTCCTAATTTCTTGGGTGAAGGCGGAGCATGGTTATTTGACAACGAATTGTATCCTAAAGTAGTAACATTAGGCGGCTCTGCTATTGAACTAGGTTCACCTATTTACTCGTATAGCGAAACATTGGTACTCAAGTATACAAAGTACTGCGATGTTAACGGTCGTTTAAAGCCCGTGCTTAGCTATCGTTATCAATTCAAAAGAGCTTAACCATCATGACTATGAAAGCATTTAAATATATATTGATGTTGGTACTAACCAACGCATTTTTATACAGTCAGGCACAGATCACCATCGAACCCGCAGAATGGGTTCCGTGTGAGCCGATTAAAATAACGATCGATATTTCTCAGGGAGAATGTGATCGTTTGGTTGGGAGCGCTCCAACAGAGAGTCTCTACCTTTGGACCTGGATGCCTGCCGGACCTGCAATTGATGGAGGTAACGGATCATGGGAATCTTCCAATGAAGCACTCAAATTAACGTATGAAGCCGTTAATATATATAGTTACACGCTAACGCCAACCGAATTTTATGGGGTGGAGGCGGATGCAGTTTATGCCAACGGGTTCTCTATGTTAGTGAAAAAGAAGAGCGGAGTTGGTGGCGGTGGTGGTGGATGTGATGAAGATAAAACTTCAGATTTCCACCTGGATGTTGTTGCGCCTTTCGTCAGTAAAAAAGTTTTCTTGTTTCCTGAAATTGTTTTTCAGGATGACTTTATGACTTTCCTGTACGATGAAACACTCGAGACAAAAGCTTCTATGCAAAATCTCAGTGAGTACTATGTATATGCAAGTGCTGTAGATACTGATGGCGGAGTTTACGAAGTAAGCCCAACCAACGAAGTAGGGGATAATCCTAAACTGAAACTGAAAGACAAAGGCAACGGCAAATTTGGAATTACTGTAGTTCCTAAAACTTTCTTCTCCGTTCCGGATGGAAAAACTATTCTGAATGTTTATTTCACCGTAAGGAAGAAAGTTGTAGTTGATGCTTCAACCGATCAGGTAGATGAAATTGCTGCTCCGTTTGAATTAGGGTGCGGACCTGCTCAGGGCGGATGTTAAAAAGGCATCGAGCCTAATGTTTTAACTACAACGGAAGTGTGATGCGGAAAGTAAGTGGATTTCTTTTTTTGATATTTCTTTGCTTCAATTTTGTTGAGGCACAAGTTACAGTAAGCCCTGCTTTTCCTAAGGCGGATGAGCCGATAACGATTACGTACGATGCTACTCTGGGCGCATCTAATCTTGTTGGTGTATCAAGAGTAAAAATCCATTCAGGTGTAATTTTGAGTGGCCCAACCGGAACGGGTTGGAACCACGTAGTAGGAAGTTGGGGCAATCCCGATTCTCCGGGTGAGATGACTTCCCTTGGAAATAATAAGTGGTCAATAACCTTTACACCTAGAACCTACTATGCAGCGGCAAGTCCTCCGCTTCCGGCAGGCGCAACAGTCTATAGGTTAGGAATGGTGTTTAGAGAACCTGGTCCATGCGGTGGTTTTGGTGGGGTAGCTGCGGATTGTAGAAAAGGCGCAGCAACAGGAGGAGGAGACATTTTTGTTGATCTGTTTCAGGATGGATTTTCATTGTCAGTAACTTCACCAACTACATTTCCATTATTTGTTACTTCCGGAAACCAACTACCCATTATTGCTCAAACGACTGAAAGTTCTGAAATAACGATATCTGTTAATGGAGTTGTAAAATCAACTGTGGCAGCCGGAACAGCTATTAACTATAATCATACAGTCGCTGAAACAGGTACAGTAACTGTGCTTGTTAAAGCGGATAATGGTACCGAAGTTTTAGAGTCAGAGTTTAGCTATATAGTAAGAGCAGCTCTTAATCAACCTCGTCCTCCCGGAATTATTGACGGCATTAACTACTCTGCTGATCAAACAAAAGTTACGCTTTCTTTATGGGCTCCCAATAATCAATCTGCCTATGTTGTGGGTGATTTTACAAATTGGGAACTTTTGCCTGCCTACCAGTTGAAAAAAGATGGTGAACATTTTTGGATTGAGATAACCGATCTTACACCCGAAGAGGAATATGCATTCCATTACCTAGTGGATGAAAATATTTATGTGGCAGATCCTTATTCGGATAAAATTCTGGATCCTAATGACCAGTTTATTCCCGCGGCTATATATCCCAACTTAAAACAGTATCCTCAGCAAGCTGTAAACACGAAAGAATACTTTAATCGGGTTTCAATTCTCCAAACAGGCCAACAACCTTACTCATGGGTAGTTGATAATTTTCAAAAACCCGCTAAAGAGAAACTGGTGGTTTACGAATTGTTGGTGCGTGACTATTTCGCAAATGGTCAACGTAACTATAGTAATCTGATTGATACATTAAGTTACTTGAAACGTTTAGGAGTTAATGCCATTCAACTTATGCCCATCATGGAATTTAACGGCAACGAGAGTTGGGGCTATAATCCAACGTTTATGCTTGCTCCTGACAAATATTATGGCACAAAGAATAAGTTTAAAGAGTTTATTGATGTCTGTCATCAAAATGGAATTGCCGTCATTTTAGATATTGCGTTGAATCATCAGGATACTCCAAGTCCTTATGCGATGATGGATTTCAACTTTACAACTTTTAAGCCTAATCCAACTAATAAATGGTTTAATGTAAGCGACCCTCATCCCTATGGAGTGTTTTTTGATCTCAATCATGAGAGCAGTTATACGAAAGCATTTGTGGATACGGTAAACCATTACTGGCTTAATGAATTTAAAGTAGATGGTTATCGGTTTGACTTGTCAAAAGGCTTTACACAAAATACGAAATGTGGCGGTAGTAACTCCAATGAAGGTTGCTTTCAGCAATATGATGCTTCAAGGATTGCTATCCTGAAACGTATGGCTGATCAAATTTGGTCGCACACTCCACAAGCCTATGTAATCCTGGAACATTTTGCTGAGAATTCAGAAGAAAAAGAATTAGCTGAATATCGGTCAGGCGAAGGTAAAGGAATGATGCTCTGGGGAAATTTGAATAACGCGTATGCGCAAAATTCAATGGGCTTTACCAGTAGTTCCGACATTAGCTGGATTCATTATGGAGCCAGAGGATGGTCAGTTCCCCATGTTGTTGGATACATGGAGAGCCATGATGAAGAGCGCATGATGTATCGTAACATTACGTTTGGCGCCAGTGCATCGGGATATAATGTTCGGACATTATCGACTGCATTAGAACGTGCTAAAAGTGCGGGCGCGTTCTTCTTCACATTACCTGGGCCAAAGATGATCTGGCAATTCGAAGAGTTAGGTTATGATATATCGATTGATTTTAATGGTCGTACAGGTAACAAGCCTGTACATTGGGAATATAAAGACAATGCTCAGCGTGCTAAACTGTTTGAAACCTTTGCGTCTCTAATTCATATCCGTAATGAGTACGATATATTTCAAACTCCTGACGTTACGATTCAAGGTGGTTCAAATCTCGTAAAGCAAATCATTCTCAAAAACTCTCCTTACAATGCTTCTCCCGCCAGTACAGAGGATATGAATGTGTTGATCATTGGAAACTTTGATGTTACGAAAAAGACTATCTCAGCCAATTTTCCGCACAGTGGCACGTGGTATAATTATTTCGCCTTAGGCAATTCATTCACGGTAGCTTCAACACCCATGAGTATTGAATTACAGCCAGGTGAATTCAGATTGTATACTGATGTTGTACTGCCTGAACCTATTGCTGAGTTACAGGGATTCTTACCACCGGCACCACCGGTATTGACTTCAGCAGAATTTGAAGATGAAACTGTGTCATTAACCTGGACCGATGAATCTTCTTTGGAAACTGAATATCGGGTTTACAGGCGCAAGGTAGGTGATCCAACATTTGAGCTTGTTAAAACTGCCTCACAGAATGCAACCGCTGGTATAGATGATAGTGATTTTGAATCGCTCACTGAATATCAATACTATGTAGAGGCTTACAATATTTATGGCGGAAGTTCCTCTGCAATTGTTAACGTAACGTCTGGCGAAATTGTAACAAGTATTGAAAAGGATATTTTGTCAAGTGTAGAAGTTTATCCTAATCCTTCAACGGGAATATTTCGCATTAAAAACGAAAAAGGTTTAGCGCTTCGGGTATCTATGTTTGACCTGCAAGGTCGTGAGATTAATGCAGTAGCTCCTGTAACCAATCAATATGATATTTCTAATTATAAGCCCGGAATGTATTTGCTGAAACTGACAGCGCAATCCGGAAGCCGGTACATTAGAGTAATAAAAAAGTAACAGTCCTCTTCATGATCAAAGCTTGCATTTTCGACCTTGACGGAGTTTTGGTTGACACAGCGCATTATCACTTCCTGGCGTGGAAACGTTTGGCCAAAGAATTTGACTACGAGCTTACCGAAGAAATAAACGAACAATTAAAAGGCGTTAGTCGGATGAAATCGCTCGAGATTGTTATGAAGCATGCAAATGTTTCTATTGAAAAACAAAAGCAAGAGGCGTTAGCGGATCGTAAGAATGGCTGGTTTACAAATTACGTTCATAAGATGAATTCGGATGAGCTCTTTCCAGGTGTAAAGGAATTATTTGCAAAACTTAAAAAGGACAGGATTAAGATTGCATTAGCTTCCAGCAGTAAGAATGCACAAACTATTATTGAAATTTTAGGCATTCAGAATGAGTTTGAAGCTGTGGTGGATGGAAACATGATCGTTCATAGTAAGCCTCATCCTGAAATATTTTTACTAGCTGCAAAAAAGCTTGGGCTAAATCCGGCAGATTGTGTTGTCTTTGAAGATGCCGAAGCCGGTGTGGAAGCAGCAGTAGCCGCAGGAATGAAATGCGTTGGAGTTGGAAATCCGGTGCAACTAAAAAAGGCAAATCAAATCGTGAAGAAGATTGAAGATTTTAATTATTCAAATCTTCAAACATTATAAACTGACTTATATCTCATCGTTATGAAGGAATACCTGAAACATCATGAGTGGCAAATAATCGAAGAAGGCTTTGACGCTCACTACAATAAAATCTCCGAAAGTATTTTCAGTATTGGAAATGGCCGAATGGGCCAGCGCGCAAACTTTGAAGAAGAGTATAGCGGTGACACACTTTCCGGAAGCTATGTGGCCGGTGTTTACTATCCCGATAAAACCCGTGTAGGTTGGTGGAAGAATGGATACCCTGAATATTTTGCCAAAGTACTTAATGCGCCAAGCTGGACAAGTATTCACATTTCCATCGATAATCAGAAACTCGATCTTGCCAAGTGTAAGGTTGTAAACTTTGTTCGTACGCTGGATATGAAATCCGGCTTGCTTACCAGAACCTTTTCAGCAGTGCTTCCCGATGGGAAGCAGGTTAACGTTGAGGCCAAACGTTTTTGCAGCATGGCCAATGGCGAAGTAGGAGCGATCCGATATGCTTTGCTGCCGGTAAACTTTTCTGCGAAAGCAACTATTGCACTTGCTGTTGATGCGGATGTAGTAAATAAAGATTCTAACTACGATGAGAAATTCTGGGAAGAAGTTTACAAGAAAGCGGATGATCAGCAAGCAATTGTAGTCGCACAGACTAAGAAAACTAAATTCCACGTTGCTACAGGAATGCGCTATGCTATTCTGCAGGAAGGAAAGGAAATTTCAAAACGTATCAATCACGAGGAACGTGAGAAGTACGCTGGAAATATTGTTCAAATCGATCTGACGCAAGGAAAAGAGATTGTTGTTTATAAATACGGAGCGGTTCTCTCTTCTGAGAATCATCCTAAAGAAAAACTGGTTGATGCGTGTCAGCAGGTTTTAAACAAAGCAGTAGAGAAGGGTTTCGATAAATTGTTTGATGAACATGCTGCTGTGTGGAAACATAAGTGGGATGAATGTGACATTACTATCGAAGGTGATATTGCAGCGCAGCAAGGTATTCGTTTCAACATTTTTCAGTTAACGCAAACCTATACCGGTGAAGATGAACGATTGAATATCGGGCCGAAAGGATTTACCGGTGAGAAATATGGTGGCAGTACCTATTGGGATACAGAAGCGTATTGTCTTCCTTTCTATTTAGGAACGTCTGAGCAGCAGGTTGCTAAGAACTTATTGATCTATCGTCATAAGCATTTGCAACGTGCTATTGAAAACGCTGGTAAGCTCGGGTTTAAAAATGGCGCTGCACTATACCCGATGGTGACCATGAACGGAGAAGAGTGTCACAACGAGTGGGAAATCACCTTTGAAGAAATTCACCGTAACGGAGCAATTGCTTACGCGATCTTTGATTACATCCGGTACACCGGAGATGAGGGCTATCTGGCAAGTCATGGCTTAGATGTGCTGGTAGGAATTTCGAGATTTTGGGCGCAGCGTGTTAACTTCTCTAAAGACAAGAATAAGTATGTGATGCTGGGTGTTACGGGCCCGAATGAATATGAGAACAACGTTAACAACAACTGGTATACTAACTACATCGCGCGCTGGACATTGAATTATACACTTGAGTCGTTGGCGAAAGTAAAGTCATCAAACGTAAAAGAGTATAGCAGAATTGAAAGTAATCTCTCGCTCAAAGCTGATGAGACAACGCTCTGGAAAAAGATAGCGGATAACATGTATCTGCCTGAAGATAAAACCAAAGGAGTTATCCTTCAGCAGGATGGTTTCCTTGATAAAGAATTGATGAATGTTTCTGAATTGCCGAAAGAAGACCGGCCTTTAAATCAGAAATGGTCGTGGGACAGAATTCTTCGGTCGTGTTTCATTAAGCAAGCCGATGTACTTCAGGGAATTTATTTCTTTGAAGATGACTTCGATACCGAAACAATCAAGCGCAATTTTGATTTCTATGAGCCGATGACGGTTCATGAATCCTCGTTGTCACCTTGCGTTCATGTTATCCTGGCCTCCAAGCTTGGCTATGAAGATAAGGCTTACGAAATGTATTTACGGACATCTCGTCTTGATCTGGATGACTACAATAATGATACAGAAGACGGCTGTCACATTACCAGTATGGCTGGCACCTGGCTTTCGGTAATCAAAGGCTTTGGCGGAATGCGAATTAAAAATGATACACTTCACTTTAATCCATACATTCCTAAAAAATGGAAATCATATTCGTTCCGGATTGAATTCAGAGGACGTGTTATAAAAATAAAAGTTAGCGGTCAGCGTGTTGAGACTACATTGGTTTCGGGCGATCCGTTTGAAATAAAAATTAACAACGAATCTGTTTCTTTAAGTCATAACAAAACGTTCGAGAAAGTTCTCGCCTGACCATGAAGAAGATTGCTATCCTCGGACCGATTCCCCGCGATCATATCGTTACACACAATCGTGACTTGATTCAAAAGTGGGGTTGTGTTACGCATCCGACTATTGCATTGTCGGTGTTGGCGGGGGATAAGATCGAAATCATTCCAGTCTCACATGTGCGTACTGTGGATAAGGATAATGTGACGGAGGTTTTTAAGGGCTATAAAGGAATCAACGAAAACTATATTACTTCCCAGAATGATCAGGGCGATATTATCAGTCTTCGGTTTACGGATGTAAATAATCGTCTTGAGCGACAGACGGGTTACATGGATCCTATTGTACCTCAGGACGTTAAGAAGCTTTTAACGTGCAGCGTTTTTGTCTTTATTCCGATTAGTGATTATCAGATCTCGCTAGAGACATTAAAATATTTAAAAACGAAAAGTAAAGGCACAATCATTTTTGATGCGCATGGAGCAACTACAGCTTGCCTGATCAATGGCGAACGCCTACGCAAGTTTTGGCTAGACCGTGATGTTTGGCTTCCGTACATCGATGTGCTAAAGATGAACCTCGAAGAAGCACATGCTTCCTGGTTTAAAAAAGAATATGAAAGCCGCGACTTCACCGAAGGACAAAGCGATGAAGTCGATCGCAATGAGTTGCGAAACTTTGCATTGCATTGTTTATCAAAAGGAGTGAAGTGCGTTTATATTACCGTTGACTCTCGCGGCTGCTTGGTCTATTTTAAAAAGAAAGGCAAGCTGGTAGAAGAGCTTGTTCCTGCAGTTAAAGTCAAACAAGTTGTCGATACAACAGGTTGTGGAGATTCTTTTGCTGGTGGTTTGGGTTTCGGGTTATTACAAAAACCCAAAGACTATGTAGGCGCTGCTCAATACGGTAATGCATTGGGTGCACTGCGTACACAAGGAAAAACGTTTGATGTTTTCCGGTCGCTTGACGCGACACGGAAAATTATAAAAGACGGAGTTGTCTGATCCTACTTAATCAACTCCATATCCTTAGCAGATTCAAACGTGGGCTTAACGACCCAATTACCAGTTGTATCAATAAAGCCCCATTTACCTCCAGCCTTTACAGCCGCAAATCCATTTTTAAAATCACGTCCCGCTTCAAAGGTTGGTTGAATAACCCAATCACCTTTAAAATCAAAGAAACCAACTTTATCGTTTTTCTTTCCTAAGGCCAGGCTACCGTTGAAATCACCATATGTATCGGTATCCTTTTTTGTGAGAACTTCACCATGCGCATTCACATACGTCCATTGTTTATCAATCTTAACTCGGGCAATGCCACTTTCAGGATCAACATTCGTAGCGACATCAAATTTCGGCTCCAATGCCCACGCACCTTTTGTATCAATAAAGCCAATCTTTCCACTTTCAACACGTGCCCAGGCTAAGCCACCTGAGAAATAGCCAACGGTTAAAAACTGTGCAGGGATTACGATGGAACCATCCGGTCCGACAAATCCAAACTTCCCGGACTTATCTTCTTTGAAAGGCGCGAGGCCTTCTGAAAAATGTCTAATCTCAGAAATTCCCGTTGGAATAAACTCTTCACCCTTCTCATTGACAATGACTAATTGTTTCTTTAACCGTCCAACACCCGATCCGCTATTGAATTCAAGAACTTCATCATATTTAGCAGGAACAGCGAGCTTACCTTCTGTGTTCATGTATCCGCATTTACTTCCGATTTTTACTGGCACGAATCCATCATGAAAGCCTAAAACATCGAATCCATAAGCGGCCGGCAATATCCTGTAATTACTAACTTCCGTAACAAGGGCTTCGCCTTGCGGATTGATAAAGTAATAACCACCTTTTTTTGAATCATAGACAGGTGCAAATCCATCGCTCGAAAATTCATGACACTTATCAAACTTGGCAGGAATGACTAACTCTCCGGAATTGTCAATATATCCCCACTCTCCGGTTTCGCCTGACTTAACAAGGGCCCTATAGGTTTGTGAAAACGATAGTAAAGCCGTAAACAATAAGACAAAAGTGAGTATGAATTTCTTGTTCATAGTATATACGATTTTGGTGTTATTTTTTTTGATTTAGGCTTATTGAATCTTTAAAGAATGCTGCAAAGATTAACATTACCAGAAATGCAAAGCCAGCGGGTATTAACCAGATTTGCGGCCAATTGTGACCTTCTGCAGTTTTGTAATATTCGGTAACCTGCCCGGCTACCCAAAAGCCAATAAACATTCCGGCACCATATGTAGCAAGCGTTATCATTCCCTGAGCTGCAGATTTAGAGCCTTCACCTGCACGCTTCTCCGTATAGATTTGTCCGGTTACGAAGAAGAAATCATAACAAATACCGTGTAAGGCAATACCTAAGTATAGGAATGTTACTAGATCATTTGCATCTCCAAAACTGAAGAATAAATAGCGGGCAACCCAGGCTCCCATACCGATTAATAACATCGTTTTGATTCCGAATCTTCTAAAGAACAACGGTATCAACAACATAAATACCGTTTCAGAAATCTGGCCGATAGTCATTTTGCTTGCAGCGTTTGCTAAACCGACTTCATTTAAATATTTGTTTGCTTCCTGGTAATAGAATGCAAGCGGAATGCAGATCAACATCGATGAGATAAAGAACACTAAGAAACTTCTGTCTTTTAATAACTTCAACGCTTCCCAGCCAACAATATCAGCAAGCGTAATTTTTTTACCGGATGATGCAGGCGGAGTGCTCGGTAACATAAAGCTAAACACACCTAGTATTGCAGAAGCTGCAGATGCCATCAGAAAAGTATTCGACAATGCGTTCTCAGATTCCCAGGAGAACCAGCCTATTGTGAGTCCGGCAATGATCCAACCTACAGTTCCCCAGACGCGCAGCACTGAAAATTGTTTCTCAGGATCGGTAAGCTGACGGAACGCAACTGTATTTACTAATGCCAATGTTGGCATATATAAAATCATGTAGCCGAGAATCAATGGATAGAATGATGAGAACTCAGTTTGTTGTGCAACGAAATAGAGTAGCGCTGCACCTAAAAGATGAATAACGCCCAGAATCTTTTGAGCAGAGAAAAAACGATCCGCAATTAACCCGATAATAAACGGAGCAATAATGGCACCTAATGATTGCGTTCCGTAAGCCATTCCGTTCTGAACATCGGAAGCGCCAATGGTTCGGCTTAGATAAGTTCCCATCGTAACAAACCATGCGCCCCAAATGAAAAATTGGAGGAACATCATTGCACTTAGTCGGATAAAAAGACCCGGATTGTTCGTTGTGCTCATAGCGGTTTAGTAAAACTGTGTCAATATAACGTTTGTCAGAATTATATTCTACTGTTTACATCTTTTGGATATATTGCCAGTCATCTGAAAACCAGACAAAGTCAATGCGCAAACTCAGAATGGGAATGATCGGTGGCGGCCCGGATGCCTTCATTGGAGCGGTGCACCGAATGGCTGCCAATCTTGACGGACAGATTGAGCTGGTCTGTGGAGCGTTCAGCAGCAATGCAGAAAAATCAAAAGCTACGGGTAAGAGTTTGTATCTCAATCCCAAACGCGTTTACGGCAGTTATGCCGACATGATTAAAGAGGAAAAGCAAATTCCGGAAACGGAACGCATGGATTTTGTAGCGATCGTTACCCCTAATCACGTTCATTTTGATCCTGCAAAGCTTGCGCTGGAGAATGGCTTTCATGTTATCATTGATAAACCAATGACTTTGACACTTGCTGAAGCAAAGCAATTAAAAAAAGTTGTTGATAAAACAGGTCTCGTACTTGCGGTTACACATGCTTACACCGGTTACCCAATGGTGAAGGAAGCGAGACAACTAATTGCTTCCGGAAAACTTGGTAAGATCCGTAAAGTATATGTCGAATACCCTCAGGGATGGTTATCTCAACCGGAAGAGAAAACGAATAACAAGCAAGCAGCGTGGCGTGTAGATCCAAAACGAGCTGGCCTTGGCGGAGCGACAGGCGATATCGGCACACATGCCGCTAATCTTGCCGAATATATTACAGGTAGTAACATTAGTGAATTATGTTCTTCTTTAAACAGTGTTGTTAAAGGAAGATTACTGGATGATGATGCAGCCGCATTTTTAAAATTTGATAATGACGCGACAGGTGTTCTGGTTGCAACCCAGGTTGCTTCTGGTGAGGAAAACAATCTGTCAATAAAAGTTTACGGTGAGAGGGGTGGACTTGAATGGAGACAAGAAGAACCGAACTCATTAGTAGTTCGCTCGCTTGATAAACCGAAAGAGATCTTACGAACAGGCATGGGATATTTAAGTGAAGCTTCTAAGAAAGCAGCACGTGTTCCGTCAGGTCATCCCGAAGGATATCTTGAAGCGTTTGCGAATATCTATTTGGCATTTGCCCGAGCTGTCAATGATTATAAACCCGGTAAGAAAATCTCTGCTGCGAAATATGATTTTCCGGATGCGGAAGATGGTGTGAGAGGAATGGCTTTCGTAGAAGCGATGGTTAAGTCTTCTGCATCGAAACAAAAGTGGACAAAGATCTCTATTTAATATAGGATATGAAAACAATGAAAGGCCCTGCGTTATTTCTTGCTCAGTTTATGGGCGATAAACCTCCATTTAATAAGCTTGATACTATTTGTAAGTGGGCTGCGGATCTTGGCTTTAAAGGGGTACAGATTCCAACAGTTGAAACGAGATTGATTGATTTAAAGCTTATTGCAGAAAGTAAAGACTATGCACAAGAGCTTAAAGGGAAGATCAACTCCTTCGGATTGGAGATCAGTGAATTGAGTACGCATCTACAAGGTCAACTTGTAGCGTGTCATCCGGCTTATGATACTTTATTTGACGGCTTTGCTCCGAAGAAAGTAAGAGGTAATCCGAAGGAACGAAGGGTCTGGGCTGTAGATCAACTGAAATTAGCCGCAAGAGCAAGTAAAAATCTTGGACTAAAAGCTAGCGTAACTTTTTCCGGAGCATTAATGTGGCATCTTGTTTACCCATGGCCACAACGTCCTGCTGGATTGGTAGAAGAAGGATTTAAAGAATTGGCAAAACGTTGGGTACCAATTTTAAATGCCTACGATAAAGCCGGAATTGATCTTTGCTATGAAGTTCATGCAGGCGAAGATCTTCATGATGGTACAACGTTTGAGCGTTTCTATGAAGCGACTGGAAAGCACAATCGTGTGAAACTGTTGTTCGATCCAAGTCATTTTATTCTTCAGCAGCTGGATTATTTGCAATACATCGATAACTATCATGAGTTCATTAAAATGTTCCATGTAAAGGATGCGGAATATAATCCCAATGGAAAAAGCGGAGTATATGGAGGTTATCAGGAATGGATTGACCGGCCAGGAAGATTTCGTTCAACCGGTGATGGTCAGGTAAATTTCAAAGCAATCTTCTCCAAGCTGGCTCAGTATAATTATGAAGGTTGGGCGGTGCTCGAATGGGAGTGTTGTATTAAGCATCCTGAACAAGGTGCGAAAGAGGGCGCAAAGTTTATTCAGGATCATATCATCCGCGTAACGGATAAAGCATTCGATAATTTTGCTGCCTCAGGAATTGATACTAAGAAGAACCGTAAACTTTTAGGATTGTGATGCGAACGAAATTACTCATTACTATAGGAGCGTTAATTATTCTCGCAGCTTGCGGAAAGCCAGATAATACCAAGCTTGTGGCAGAAGGTAAAGTACTAATGGAACCACAGGATTGTAAAACCTGTCACCATGCTACGAATAAAAGTATTGGTCCCGCTCATACATCAGTGGCTGATAAATACGAATACACAGACGATAACGTTAAGCTGATAGCCGATAAAATCATCAAAGGCGGCAGCGGCACCTGGGGTGATGTTCCAATGAACCCGCATCCTGACCTTTCGCAGGAAGATGCCGAGAAGATCGCGCGTTATGTTTTATCATTAGACGGAGAACAACCTAAATAACATTACACCTTTCCAACATGAAGAAGCTTATTTTCTTTTTTGCAATCATTACGGTACTACAAGCTTGCGATTCAAAACAAGATATTAAACGCCCGCGCGATCCGTGGGTGTTTCGTTCTGTGTTGGATAAACAACCGCGAATTATAACAGCAACATTAAATAACGAACTGTTTGTTGCCTACGATGCGCGTTACTGTGGCTTGTACAAAGCCTGGAAAGGAAAAGTAATTCTTGACGGCCCGGTTTATACAACTACACACGGGCCTCAACCCACATCAGATGGTTATGCATACTTTGAGCAACGATTACAAGAGCCAGCTTGGCGTTTGGTGATTGATGGAAATGAAATAATTCCGAAAGCACATTTTAAAGGTCATTTCTTTAAAGATAATCAGGTAACATTTCACTTTCAGTTAGATGATGGCGCAGGACACACCGCAGATATTGAAGAAACACCTGAATACATCAGTAAGTCCGGAAAGAACGGTCTACACAGACATTTTGTAGTTAAAAATGCTTCCGAGAATACGACCGTTGTTCTTAAAACATCGCTTACCAATCTTGAAAAGGCAACTGACTATGAGACAAATGGCAAGCTCACGGCAGGAGCAGTTGTCACCAACACATATCCCAATGGCACAACATTATCTGTTCCGGTAACCCTTGAGTTGAAAAATGATGAGGCAACAGACTTAAAGGTTTATTACCATAAAGGTTTTGAGATTCCGAAAGAAGAAGTTAAAGACGCTAAAACTGAACTTGAACAGGGTGCAGCATTGATTGAAACATCCGATTGTAAAACCTGTCATAATGAAGGTAAGAAAACTGTTGGTCCTGCATACATTGATGTAGCCAAGAAATATGATTTCACAAAACAGAATGTTTCTTCACTGGCTGAAAAGGTCATCAAAGGTGGAAGCGGAGTTTGGGGCGAAGTATTGATGACTGCGCATCCTGACCTACAGCCAGGGGATGCTGAGAAAATGATAAACTATATCATGTCATTGGATGGGCAAAAGCTTGCGCAGGATAATAGCAGTGCAATTGAGCTTAACCTGAACGTTGAAACAATTCCGTTTGCATTGTCCGATAAAAATGAGTTTGAAAAGCTCGAAGAGAATAAAGGTTATCCAGGACTTGCAGTAATGCTTTTCAAGATTGATGCGAATATGCCTATTCACGACACTCCTGAAAAATCTAAACCAATCTTAAGCGGTGTTGCTCCGGCTGTTCATTTCAGGGAGAAAGTACTTGATCAGTATGATGGACTGAAGTCAATGGTTTATTTGCAATTCAATGGGTTCATCAACATTGAACAAGAAGGTAACTATGTGTTTAGATTAATCAGTGACGATGGCGGGATTCTCTTTATCGATAACAAACAAATTGTCGATAATGACGGCTATCATGGCGCACGGCCGCGTGATGGTGAAGTGGTTCTTAAAAAAGGTAAACATCCGATCCGGATTAACTACTATGAAGGCGGTGGTGGCTATACATTATCCCTACAATGGGCGAAACATGGAGATAATAAGTTCTCTATCATCCCCAATGCGATATTAAGTCACACCAAAAATCAATTCAAAAAAACTGCACCTTATATTCCAATTTCTGAGATTACGAAGAATGTTCCGGGTGACCGCATTAGCGAAACAAGTGTTCATCCTGCATTTGATCTCGTGCAGGCAAGGCCAGATTCTTTCCAGCCAAAAGTTGGTGGTATGGATTTTATGTCGGACAGCAGTTTAATTGTTTGTACCTGGGATTCTGTTGGTCCGGTTTACAGATTAGAAGGAGTAACACGTAATAATCCGGAGAAGATTAAAGTAACCCGCATTGCTTCTGGTTTGGCTGAACCATTAGGTATTAAAGTGGTCAACGACACAATCTATGTATTACAAAAGCAGGAACTTACGCGACTAATTGATAAGGATAAAGACGGCATCATCGATGATTATCAAACTGTGAGTGACGGTTGGGATGTATCTGCTAATTTCCATGAGTTTGCCTTTGGCCTTGTCTATAAAGATGGATATTTCTACGCAACGCTTGCAACAGCCATTGAACCAGGTGGAGCAAGTGGAATCAATCAGATAAAAGATCGCGGTAAGGTTGTTAAGATTTCAAAAAGCACAGGTAAGGCAGAATTTATTGCCAATGGACTCCGTACACCAAATGGTATTGGTATCGGTGTTGATGGTGAAATTTTCGTAGCGGATAACCAAGGCGATTGGTTGCCGAGCAGTAAAATCCTGCACGTGAAAGAAGGTGCATGGTATGGATCACGCTCTGTGGATTTTGAAGGAACAGCTAACCTGAAAGAAACACCTCCGGTTGTATGGCTTCCACAGGATGAAATTGGTAATTCTCCAAGTCAGCCAGCGTACATAAATGTTGGTCCGTATAAGGGCCAGCAAATCCATGGTGAAGTAACGCATGGCGGATTGAAGCGTGTATTTGTAGAAAAAGTCAATGGCGAATATCAAGGTGCGGTGTTCCGCTTCACCCAGGGTCTTGAAGGCGGTGTGAATAGAATTGTCTGGGGACCTGATGGTTCACTCTATGTAGGTATGATTGGTAATCCAGGTAACTGGAGCACAACGGGCGGCAAGTGGTACGGTATTCAAAGACTTACGTATAATAATAAATCGGTTTTTGAAATGCTTGCTGTTCGTGCAAAATCAAATGGTATTGAAATTGAATTGACAGAACCTCTAGGTGAACGTTTCGGAAATGCAGTTTCAGATTATGATATACAGCAATGGTATTATAAGCCTACTAAAGAGTATGGCGGACCGAAACTTGGATTGGAGAATCTTAAAATTAAAGCAATTAATATTTCTACTGATCGTAAAAAGATCTTCCTTGAACTCAATGGATTAAAAGCAAATCACGTTGTATATGTTCACCTGAACGGAGTATTCATGACAGATAAGAACAATCAAATCTGGACAACGGAAGCTTGGTATACTCTTAATAACATTCCTGCTAATGATCCAGGTTTCAAGGCTCCTGTGAAAGAGGTTGCATTGAATACCCTTACCGATGCTGAAAAAGCTGCCGGTTGGGTTTCTTTATTTGATGGCAAGACAATGGCAGGCTGGCATAGTTTTAAAGCCCCAAGCAAAGTTGGTAAAGCGTGGAAGGTAAAAGATGGTTCAATTCATTTAGATGCATCTAATAAGAAAGACTGGCAGACCGGTGATGGCGGAGATATTGTAAGCGACAAAGAATATGAGAACTACGAGCTTAATCTTGAATGGAAGATTGGCAATTGTGGGAATAGCGGAATCATCTTTAACTCGATTGAAGATGACAAGCATGATTACATGTGGCAAACCGGCCCAGAGATGCAGGTGTTGGATGACACGTGTCATCCGGATGGTGCGTACATCAAGCACAGAGCGGGCGATCTTTACGATCTGAAATCAAGAAGCTTTGTTGCTGTTAATCCTGCGATGCAATGGAATTATGTTCGCATTCTTTCCAATAAAGGCAAGATGGAATTCTGGTTGAATGGATTTAAGATAGTTGAGTTTGAAGTAGGTAGCGATGATTGGAAAAAACTGATCAACGAAAGTAAGTTCAAAGACATGCCTGATTTTGGAAAAACAACAAAAGGTCACATTGGATTACAAGATCACGGTGACAATGTTTGGTTTAGAAATATCCGTATCCGCGAAATTAAATAGAGCCTTATGAACAGACGAACCTTTATTGAACGCTCAGCGCTGGCAGCCGGTGGATTGGCATTCGCTTCTTTATCTTCATGTGGTAAAACAACATCAATTGTGACCAAACCAATCGGAATTCAGCTTTATACCTTGCGGGAAATTTTTGAAAAGGATGTGATGGGCACGCTAAAGCTTGTTGCGGAAACCGGATTCAAAGAAGTTGAAACGTATGGCCATGATAATGGTAAGATCTTCGGAGTTTCATATTCAGACTTTGCGGCTGAAGTAAAACGGCTCGGGATGAAAATTGTGAGCGGCCATTATGGAACCGGACAATCAACCCCGGAACGTGTAGGCACTCCGGTTAACGAATGGGAGCGAACCGTGAATGATGCAAAAGCAGCAGGGCAGGAGTACACAACCATTGCCTGGCTTGACGAGAACGAACGCAATTCACTCGATGCATTAAAACGTACCTGCGAGATCATGAACAAAGCAGGTGAGATTTCTAAAAACAATGGTCTGCGCATGGCGTATCACAATCACGCTTTCGAATTTGAAAAAGTTGAAGGTCAGGTGATGTATGAAGTAATGCTGAAAGAGCTTGATCCTGCTTTGGTAGCCATGGAAATGGATATTTATTGGGTTGTGTTTGGCGGACAGGATCCGTTAACGTTATTCAAAAACAATCCTGGCCGGTTCGAGCTTTGGCATGTGAAAGACATGGATAAAACTGACCGCACAAAGAACTCAGATGTTGGCAGTGGATCAATTGATTTTAAATCAATCTTTGCAGCAGCCGAACAATCCGGGATGAAACATCTCTTCCTCGAACAAGAATATTTTACTGGCCCGCAAGCAACAAGCATTGCTAATGGTTATTCTTATTTAAAAGGTATTCTTTAGTTGTGCGGATTCTCATTTTTCTTGTAATCCTGTTTTGCTGTCAAACAATTTTGGCACAGCAAAATCAACAGGTTAGCGGAAAAGTGGAAGACTATTCAACACATACAATCCTTACAGGGGCAAGTGTTGTTCTTATTCAGGATACGGTTAACACAGGAACAACATCCGATGCTTCGGGTGTTTTTGTTTTTAAGAATGTTTCTCCAGGTCGTTACATAGTAAGGATTTCCTATACCGGATATGAAACTGTTCAGCAAGAGCTGCTTGTCATTTCAGCAAGAAGAACTGAAATTGTTATTCAATTGCGTGAGTTCCAAAATACACTGGATGAAGTTGAGATTTTTTCCAGCCGTCAGCAATCGCATGAGCCGGGTGAACACTCCATTACCAATGAGAAAGCCCTTCGGGTTCCGGCAAATTTTTTCGATCCCGTTCGGGTAATTACATCTTATCCTGGCATCATGACTGCAAATGATCAGAACAATACAATCGTCATTCGTGGTAATTCACCAGCTGGATTACTCTGGCGTATTAACGGCCTCGATGTTGTGAATCCTAATCACTTAGCGAATGCAGGAACTTTTTCTGACAGGCCAGCTGGTTTTGGAGGCGGAGTAAATATTATCAGTTCTCAGCTCATGGAACGAACAGATTTTTATACCGGTTCACTTCCTGCACGTTATGGTAATGCATTATCCGGAGCGATTGACATGAAATTAAGAGGCGGAGATACAACCGATTATCATTATACTGCTCAGGCAAGTCTTATCGGCATAGACTTAGCAGCCGAAGGTCCATTGGGTAAGAATAAAAAAACTTCTTTTCTCGCAAACTATCGCTACTCGACAGTCGGCTTGCTTTCGCAACTGGGTGTTAAGTTTGGCGATGAAGACATAAGTTTTCAGGATTTAACATTTTCATTAAATTCTGCACTCTCAAAAGGTCGGAACCTTTCGTGGTTTGGATTTGTGGGCGCAAGTAAAAACTCATTTGAGCATAAAGATTCAGATGATTGGGAAGTGGAGAAAGATCAATATGATATTGATTATGACTCAAAGAATTTTGGTACCGGATTAGTTTTTAACCAGTCTATACGTCAAACTTTCATTTCTACAGGAATATCCGTTTCAGCCAGTGTACAAAGCAGAGATCAAACTGCATCTCCAGAATTACCTGCAGGACGACCGGATGTTATATATGAAGACATTTTTGATCAGGATAAAATTCTTGTTTCCGCTTTCGGAAGAATTAGTAAAAAGATTAATAATTCCATCCTTGAAGCGGGAGTTCAGGTTAACTTTATGAGCGATCAAATCTCCCTTATAAATCAAACGGGTAATGCACCTCAAACTTCTCACCTCGGAACTATGGAAGGGTTTTTAATTCAACCTTATGCACAATGGAAAGTTCTGATTTCGGATAAATGGAACGCACAAACTGCCTTACGCTACGTTTATTATACCTATAACCAAACCGGTTCTGTCGAACCGAGGATCTCGCTCGAGTTCCTGCCTTCGTTAAATAGCAGTCTTAAATTTTCGTACAACATTGTTAGTCAGGCGCAAACAGTTGCAACGTATACAATGGATAATGAAGACCTGGAATTAACCAAAGCGCATCATTTTGATTTGGGATATACATTCAGTACAGAGACCGGCTTCCGATTCTCAGCCACAGCATACTATCAACAGTTATTTGATATACCAATAGAAACGATATCATCTTCCTATTCTTTAGTAAACTCAATTGAGGTATATCCATACAGCGGTCTGGTTTCAAAAGGTATAGGAAATAATTATGGGCTGGAGGTTTTGACTGAAAAATCGTTCTTTAACAAAAGTTACTTCATTGCGGGGGCATCGTTCTATAAATCTCAATACAAAGGCTCTGATGGTATTGAACGAAGCACACGTTTCGATGGAAATTATTCAGTGAACCTAACGTATGGAAGAGAGTGGACAAGGTTAAAGAAACAATCTCAACGTTCATTTGGTATTAGTTCGCGTGTATTGTACTTAGGAGGACTGAGAGAATCTGGGATAATACCGACACAACTTGCTCCCGGCACAATCGATGATCCGTCCAGAATTTTTGAGGAAAAGCTAAAGGATTACTTTCGTCTTGACCTGAGGTTGAACTGGCGTAAGAATAAAAAGAACTATACCCGAACCATCGCGATTGATATCCAAAACTTACTCAATGTTCAGAATGAGGGCTATCATTACTATGATCATGTAAAGCAGAAAGTAAAAACACAATACCAACTTGGATTGATACCCGTATTGGTTTACCGGATTGATTTTTAGAACTTTACCATAATGAAGTACCTCAGCATATTCTTTGCGCTCATGTTCATGGCTTTTGCCGCCTTACAGGTTAATGATCCTGACCCCGTATTGTGGATATTGATTTATGGGGTTATGGCAGTAGTGAGTGTAATGGGAATCTTCGATTTTTATAATCGCAAGCTCCTTATCGGCTTGGCTGTTCTGTTTCTTGTTTACATGATCATTCTATATCCAGGAGTTGCAGAATGGTTTCGACAGGAAGATAAAAGTGTACTCTTTAACGATGTCATGAAAATGGAGTATCCCTACATTGAAGAGTCGCGCGAATTTTTAGGGCTTCTTATCTGCCAGATCGTTTTAGCTACCTATTTTTTCAGGTCGTTTAGCAAGAAAGTTGCGTAGCGCAACCGTTTGCGGAAAATTTATCCTTCGCTTTTACCGACCGTTTTGAAGCGTTGCTCTATCTTTAACGATGGTCAAAATTGCCCCTGTCTTTCTGTGTCTTCTTTTATTTGGTTGTACACAACAAGCCGAAAAAATCCCGCCTGTACCCGCTATGGAAAATGAGTCTAAAAAGATGGTTGTGTACCAAATGATGACCCGCCTTTTTGGGAATAAGACCGCGCTTAATAAACCTTACGGTACATTAGTCGAAAATGGTGTAGGTAAGTTTAATGATATCAACGGTGTTGCCTTACGATCGTTTAAGGATATGGGGATCACGCATGTATGGTATACAGGAGTAATTGAACATGCCGTATTAACCGATTACAGTAAGTTAGGCATTGCACTTGACGATGCTGATGTAGTAAAGGGCAGGGCAGGATCGCCTTATGCCATAAAAGATTATTACGATGTGAATCCTGACCTGGCCGTAAACGTCAAGGACAGGATGAAAGAATTTGAACAACTCATTGAGCGTACTCACATCAATGGTTTAAAAGTTCTGATTGACTTTGTTCCGAACCACGTTGCTCGAGCATATAAATCCGATGCGAAACCCTCGGGTGTTAAAGATCTTGGTGAATCAGATGACAAGACTGTAAAGTTTGCAGCGAATAATAATTTCTATTATTTACCCGGTGAATCATTTGTAGTACCTAAAGATTTTAAATCAATTCCTGCTGACAGTCTATATCCACCAGCGGATGGAAAGTTTGCGGAAACCCCGGCAAAAGTTACAGGCAATAATCAGTTCACAGCGAGTCCGGGGGTCAATGAATGGTTTGAAACCGTGAAACTCAATTACGGAGTTGATTTTCAGAATAATAACAAAGCATACTTTGATCCGGTGCCTGACACATGGATCAAGATGAAAGACATCTTGGTTTATTGGTCGAAGAAAAACGTTGATGGCTTTCGGTGCGACATGGCCGAAATGGTTCCGGTTGAATTCTGGAACTGGGCAATACCGCAAGTGAAAACTGTTAATCCTGAAATCATATTTATCGCTGAGATTTATAATCCCGCAGAATACAAAAACTATCTCCAGATCGGAAAGTTTGATTACCTGTACGATAAAGTGCAATTGTATGACATGCTTCGAGGACTGATCAATAATCAACGCAATGCAAATGAAATTGATGTAATTCAGAAAAGTCTGGACGGCATTAACGGAAACATGCTTCACTTCCTTGAAAACCATGATGAGCAACGGATCGCTTCACCGGATTTTGCGGGCAACGCATGGAAGATTATTCCGGCTATGGTGGTGAGTGCAACGATTGATCAGGGACCAGTAATGATTTATTTCGGACAAGAAGTGGGAGAGCCAGGAGCAGGCGCTGAAGGTTTTGGCGGTAAAGACGGTCGTACTTCTATTTTTGATTATTGGGGTGTTCCTGAACACCAGAAGTGGATGAATGGCGGTGCATTTGATGGTGGCTTGCTCAGCGAGGAGCAGAAAAAGCTTCGGCAATTTTACTCTTCATTGTTAAACATTTCTCAAAATAACCCTGCGATTGTAAAAGGCTCTTATAAAACTATTTCGCAATCAAATGATCTGCATGCTTTTTTAAGAGTTTCCGGAGATGAGCGACTTCTAATCGTTTCAAATTTTGAGAAGAAAGCTTCACAATTAAAACTTACACTTACATCTGAAGATGCTGCTTTGTTGAGCCTAAAGTCTGATAAGACTTATTCCGCGAAAGATATTCTTTGGAACGAAGTCGAAGTACAGATTTCAACTTTGTCAGTTACGATTGAGTTACCTGCTTATAGTTCTTACATTTTCAAAATCCAAAACTAATGCAGCGTACATTAAACATAGTATGCCTGTTAGGATTTGTTTTGGTTTCATCCTGTAAAACTTCAGAACCTGCTATGAAAAATACCTGGCCGCACGGTGTTAAGTATGAAATATTTGTGCTCGCCTTTGCAGATGGTAACAGCGATGGAAAAGGTGATCTGAAAGGTCTGACTGAAAAACTTGGTTATGTTCAGGAACTTGGAGTTAACGGTATCTGGCTAATGCCCATCATGCCTTCATCATCCTATCACAAATATGATGTCACAGATTATAAAAACGTTCATCCTGATTACGGCACGCTTGAAGATTTCAAAGCAATGACGGAAGAAGCGCACAAGCGTGGCATTCAAGTAATCATTGACCTCGTGTTAAACCATTCGTCCTCAAAGCATCCGTGGTTTATAAGTGCAAAAGAAGATAAAGATTCACCTTATCGCGATTATTATGTATGGGGAGACAAGGATTCTATACAAGATCAAATCGCTAAGAAAACAATAACACTTGATTCGGATAACATTCGTCAATGGCACGAAGTAAACGGAGATTCAACCGCGGAACATTATTACGGATTCTTCTCCAGTCGCATGCCTGATCTGAACTTCGACAATCAGAAAGTTCGGGATGAAATGGTTGACATTGCGCGTTTTTGGATAGAAGAGATGAAGGTTGACGGCTTTCGGTTTGATGCAGCCCGGCATATTTATCCTGCTGATCGCGCCTACGATAATCACCAGTTTTGGATTTGGTATCGTGAACAGTTAATCAAAATCAAGCCTGACATTTATATGATAGGAGAGGTTTACTCAACTGATAGGAATGAAGTTTCGCCTTATGCCAAAGGATTGCCTGCCTTGTTCAATTTTGATTTGGGAAGTAACGTAATTTCAATTCTCAATGCCGGAAGTGATACGCTGCAATTGATTGAGCATTATGCTGAGCAAATTGATTTCATTAAATCATCTAACCCGGAGTTTTTAGATGCCCCGATTCTTACGAATCACGATCAGAACAGGATCATGAGTCAGTTGGATAATAATCCCGGAAAAGCGAAAGTCGCAGCTTCTATCTTACTTACATTGCCCGGAACTCCATACCTATATTATGGCGAAGAACTTGGCATGAGGGGTATGAAACCGGATGAATCTATCCGCGAGCCTTTTCCGTGGGGCGATGATAAATTCACCACCCGCTGGATGACCCCAACCTTTAATGTAAAAGATTCTATTGCTGATGCCAAAGACCAGAGCAATGAAAGTGAATCGCTTTTAAATCATTATAAGAGACTAATTGCTTACCGGAATTCAAGCAAGCCATTAACGTTTGGCTCGATCGAATCACTAAAAGATCTGCCAAGATCATTAGTGACCATAAAGAGATCATTTGATTCTGAAAGCGTAATTATCTTCCATAACATTTCGGATAAAGAAGTCAAGCTTACATTAACTAATGGATTGGAGTTATTTCGAAACGTTGAATTTTCTTCTAACGATTATATCGCACTAAAGGAAAATGAACTTGTACTGTCGGGTTATGCCACGGTAATACTCAAACAATAGTCTTAATATTTCATGAAGATAAATACAAAAGGGCAATCACGTGTAATCATTGAAAATGTTCAACCCCAGGTTGATGCTGGTCGGTATCCGGCTAAGCGTACGGTTGGTGAGCGCGTGGATGTAACAGCAGATATTTTTGGTGACGGCCATGATCATATCCGGGCAGAAGTTCTTTACAAAAAGAAAGGTGCATCTGATTGGCATACTATTGAAATGGAACAGGTTGGTAACGATGGATGGAAGGCATCATTCTATGTAACCGAAAAAGTACCCTATGTGTTTACTGTTCAGGCTTGGGTAGATCACTTAGACACGTGGTATGATGGCTTTAAAAAGAAAGCGAATGCTGGGATTGATGTTTCCGTTGAATTGATGGAAGGCGAGCTGCTATTAAAAGAGATTACAGAAGAGGAAGGTCATGATGTGACTAAAGCAGGAGTAAAGCTTAGTAGCAAATATGAATATGCAGAACGTGTTGCATGGGTGCTTACACCTGCATTTGAAAAGTTAGTGCATCGCCATCCGTTACGTGAATTTGAAACTCGTTTTGAGAAGGAGCTTGAGATAGTTGTTGAATTTCCAAAAGCTGCGTTTAGTAGTTGGTATGAATTGTTTCCGAGATCAGCTTCTTTAGAAGGCAAGCATGGAACATTTAAAGATGTCATCAGGTTGCTGCCCCGAGCCGCATCGATGGGTTTCGATGTACTGTATATGCCACCAATCCATCCCATAGGTAAGTTGAATCGAAAGGGTAAGAACAATAACGTTCGCGCAGCACAAGGAGAACCGGGCTCACCGTGGGCCATTGGCAGTGATGAAGGTGGACATAAATCTATTCATCATGAATTGGGTACGCTCGAAGATTATAAAAAACTAATCACTGAAGCAAAGAAGTTTAACATTGATATTGCGCTTGATCTCGCGTATCAATGTGCGCCCGATCATCCGTATGTTAAAGAGCATCCCGAATGGTTTAAGCAACGTCCGGATGGATCAATTCAATACGCAGAAAATCCACCAAAGAAGTATCAAGATATCTATCCGTTCAACTTTGAAACTGAACAATGGCAAGAACTTTGGGATGAATTATTATCTGTGATTTTATATTGGGTTGATCACGGTGTTAAAATTTTCCGTGTAGATAATCCGCATACCAAACCAATTCCTTTCTGGGAATGGGCAATTGCGGAAACGCACAAACTTCATCCAGATATCATTTTCCTGGCCGAAGCCTTCACGCGACCAAAGATCATGGCTTCATTAGGTAAGTCTGGGTTTACTCAATCGTACACATACTTTACATGGCGTGTAACCAAAGAAGAACTCACAGTTTATATGAATGAATTGGTCAATGGCCCTTCACGAAATTATTTCCGCCCCAACTTCTGGCCAAATACGCCTGACATTCTCCCTTTTCACTTACAACATCAAAACGAGAATATTTTTATTCTACGCTTGGCATTAGCAGCTACATTATCTTCTAATTATGGAGTTTATGGACCTGTTTATGAATTTTACGATAATGCACCGATCCAGGGAAGGGAAGAGTACCACGAATCTGAGAAATACGAAATCAAGAAGCACGATTGGAAGCGTACCAATCGGATGACTGATATTATCACAATTATCAATAAAGCCCGTAAAGATCATCCTGCTTTGCAATCAACTTGGAATATTCATTTCTGTGAAGTGAGTGATCCAAACCTGATCGCTTACATCAAAGTCACTGATGATCTTTCAGATATAATCTTAACGATTGTGAACCTTGATCCACATAATAAACATGCGGGCTATCTTCAACTACCAAAGGCGTTGTTAAGACTTGACGATAAAATCAATATTAAACTTAATGACATCATGACCGATGAGTACTATACCTGGACTCAGGAGTGGAACTTTGTTGAGTTGAACCCTTATAAGTTGCCATTCCATATATTCACTGTGGCCATCCATGAATCAAACATGTAATCATGAGCAAGCAAAATAAACAAACTGATGCCCTGTGGTTTAAAGACGCGATCATCTATGAGCTTTCAGTTCGTGCGTTTTTCGATAGCAATGGCGATGGAACAGGTGATTTCCTGGGCTTGATTCAAAAACTAGATTACCTGGAAGATCTTGGTATTAACACGATCTGGCTGTTGCCATTTTATCCCTCACCATTAAAAGATGATGGCTATGATGTAACGGATCATTGTGATGTTCATCCTGATTTTGGAACACTCGCGGATTTCAAAGCTTTTATAAAAGATGCGCATAGTCGCGGTATTAAAGTAATAACCGAACTACTGCTTAATCACACATCGGATCAACATGCGTGGTTTCAGCGTGCGCGTAAAGCAAAGCCTGGCTCACGTTTCCGTGAGTTTTATGTTTGGAACGATACAACGGATAAGTACAAAGATGCGCGGGTTATCATACAAGGTGATGAATCCAGTAACTGGAGTTGGGATACTGAAGCCAAATCATATTACTGGCATCGTTTCTACCGTCATGAACCGGAATTGAATTACGAAAATCCGGAGGTGCAAATGGAAGTAATCAAGATCATCGACTTTTGGTGTAAGCTGGGTGTTGATGGATTCAGATTATCTTCCGTTCCATTTCTCTTTGAAGAAGAGGGAACCAATTGCGAGAACCTTCCGCAAACGCATGCCTTTTTAAGAAAGATCCGAAGCCATGTTGACCGACATTATAAAAATGTGGTCCTGTTGGCAGAAGCTAACTTATGGCCTGAAGATGCAGCGGCATATTTCGGTGATGGTGAAGAATGTCACATGAACTTCAACTATCCGTTGATGCCACGATTATTTCTTGGCTTGCGTACGGAAGACAGTTATCCAATCATCGACATCATAGAACAAACTCCTGAAACTCCGGATAACAGCCAATGGGCATTGTTCCTCCGTAACCATGATGAGCTTGGACTTGAGATGGTAACAGAAGAAGAGAAGGACTATCTCTTCAAGGCTTATGCCGATGATGCCAAAACAAAGTTCAACTCCGGTATTCGGAAGCGTCTTGCGCCTATGTTGAATAATGACCGGAGAAAGATCGAGCTTTTGTACACATTACTATTCTCATTACCCGGAACTCCTGTAATGTATTACGGTGATGAAATTGGAATGGGTGACAATATTTATTTAGGTGACCGTCATGGAGTTCGTACTCCGATGCAATGGAACATGAACCTGAATGCAGGATTCTCAACTGCCAATCCTCAAAAACTTTACTTGCCTGTTATTACAGATCCAATCTATCGTTTCGAGTCTGTTAATGTGGCCACGCAAGATGAAAGTCCGTCATCCTTGATGTATTGGATGCGTAATGTTATCGCGATGCGCAAACGGCTTCATGTTTTTGGAAGAGGCAAAATGAAATTTATTGATACCGATAACAACAAAGTACTTTGCTTTCTACGATCAGATGATAAGCAACGAATTATTGTGGTTGCCAACCTGTCGCAGTTCTCACAAGCTACCACGCTTAACCTTTCTGAGTTTAAGAACTGTGAAGTAACCGAAGTATTCAGTCAGAACAGGTTTATCAATATTGGCGAAGGTCAGTATTCTATTACGGTAGGGCCTTACGGTTACTTCTGGTTTCAAATTGATAAGGTTGAACAAAAGGATAAGAAGGATGGAGCTACTGAGCTTCCGTTATTAAAAACGGACATCTCCTGGGAGAAGCTCTTTAATAATTATAACGAACAGCGAACATTCGAACGAAAGATTCTTCCGGTATTTATGAAGAAGTGCCGTTGGTTTGGCGGAAAGGCGAAAGTGATTAATAAGGTTACCCTGCATAAAGTTATTCCACTAAAAATTGAGGGTGGTACACATTACCTTACGTTAATTGAAGTTCATTATGTTCAGCGTTTGCCTGAATTATACTTCCTGCCGATAACATTTATCTTGTCGGATTATATTCTTGATCGGGCGGAGTATACAGCGCAGAGTGTAATCTGTAGAGCAGAGATTCAGGGCAAGAGCGGTTTCATTTTTGACAGCAGTTATGATAGAGTTTTCCGTGACTTCCTGTTGGTAAGCATGGATAAGCGTGTAACGATAAAGGATGATGAAGGCGGAGAGCTGCAATTCAATTCCAGCGTGTTTAATAAAATTAAGATTCCACAAAATAAAGTAGAATCTAAAATCCTGAAAGCAGAACAAAGCAATACATCAATCATCTATAATGATCAGTATTTCTTTAAGTTCTATCGCAAGATTGAAAAAGAGATTAACCCTGATCTGGAATTAGTAAGGTTTTTATCGGAGCATACCAGCTTTACAAATTCTCCACGCTATGCCGGAAGCATGGAATACAAAGAAGCTGACGGCAGCTGTATGATCTTCGGATTGCTTCAGGAAAAAGTTGAAAATCAGGGCGACTCCTGGGTAATGTCAACCGATTCAGTGGGAAGATTTTTTGAGCGCGTGATCCTGAAAGCCAAGAAAGAAAAACTACCAAAGCTTGTTAACGCACCTTCCATTCATTTCGAAGAAGCGCCAGAAATTATTCAGGAATTTATAGGTCGTGGTTTTTATGAACGTGTAGTTCGCTTAGGTCAGCGTACAGCTGAGATGCACCTCGCGCTCGCATCCGACAGTTCAAATGCAGCCTTTATTCCGGAAGCCTTTACGCCTAACTACCAGCGTTCATTGTACTCATCTTTCCGCAAGCTTGTGCGCGATAGATTTAATCTGTTAAAAACTACATTGCCTAAACTTGATCCGGCAACAAAAGAGCTTGCAAAGAAAGTGCTCGACATGGAACCGCAAGTACTCGAATGCTTTAGCGAGATTTATCAGCTTAAGATTAATGCGATTAAGACAAGAATTCATGGCGATTATCACCTTGGACAGGTTTTATTCACCGGTAAGGACTTTGTGATTATTGACTTCGAAGGTGAGCCTGGCTTTTCATTCAATGAGCGGAGATTAAAGAAGAGTCCGTTTAAAGATGTTGCCGGCATGATGCGTTCATTTCACTACGCAGCGTTTGGTAAGATTCTATTGAACGAAAACTATCGCGATCGCGACATGGATTTCCTGGAAGCTTGGGCCGAACAATGGCAGCATTATGTTGGCCGGTTCTATCTGGGAGCGTATATGGAACGAATGGGCATGGGTCGTGAGCTTTCACCTGAGAATGATCTGTTAATTCGTATCTTCCTGATCGAGAAATCAATTTATGAGCTTGGGTATGAGTTGAATGGTCGTCCGGATTGGGCTGTCATTCCATTACGCGGTATTCTGTATCACATGAACCGCTACCTGCTTGAGAAGGAGCAATCTGATAAGAAGAAGAAAAGTAAATAGTCATCGGGCATTAGGCATCAGAACGAATGCCTGATGCCCAATGCCTTCAAAAATAATTGTATGGCAAAAAAGACAACTTCAAAAGTAAAGTCAGAAAGTGACAGTCACAGCCTGCTCACGGAGTTTGACGTTCACTTATTTAAAACGGGTAAGCACTTCAAGCTTTATGAAAAACTCGGGGCACACATTACAACTTTCGGAAGTAAGAAGGGTGTTTACTTTGCTGTTTGGGCACCTAATGCAAAGGCGGTTTCGGTCATTGGAAACTTCAATGATTGGAATGATTCAAAGAATAAAATGAATCCGCGTTGGGATCAATCCGGCATTTGGGAAGTGTTCATTCCCGGTTTGCAAAAGGGTGAGGTGTATAAGTATGCGATCCTTTCAAATACGGGAGATTATTTGGAGAAAGCTGATCCGTTTGCTGCGTATGCGGAGATTGCACCTAAAACTGCGTCCATCGTGTGGCCACGTGATTACAAATGGAAGGATAAAAAGTGGTTAACAACTCGTAAAGAACTGATCGATAAGCCGAGACCTTATTCGGTGTATGAAATGCACATGGGCTCTTGGCGCAGAAAGCTCGAAGATAATAATCGTTCTTTGAGCTATCTGGAACTTGCAGATGAGTTAGTGACATACCTCAAAGAAATGAACTTTACACACGTGGAGTTCCTGCCAGTAATGGAGCATCCGTTCTTCGGTTCGTGGGGATATCAGATTACAGGATACTTCGCACCGACAAGTCGCTTTGGAACTCCGGAAGAATTCATGGCACTGGTCGACACACTTCACCAAAACAATATTGGTGTTATCCTCGACTGGGTTCCTTCACACTATCCAGGCGATGATCACGGCATTTATAAGTTTGACGGAACATTCTTGTACGAACATGCCGATCCACGCAAAGGATTTCACCCAGACTGGAAGAGCTATATCTTTAATTACGGCAGAAATGAAGTCCGTTCATTCCTGATCAGTAATGCCATGTTCTGGCTTGAACAATATCATATTGATGGTTTAAGAGTAGATGCAGTAGCCAGCATGCTGTACCTCGATTATTCTCGCAAAGAAGGAGAATGGATTCCAAATCAACATGGAGGCAATGAAAATATTGAAGCCATCAACTTCCTGAAAGAGTTTAACGAAACAGTCTACGCAAACTTCCCGGACACAATCACCATCGCGGAAGAATCAACAGCGTGGCCTGGTGTTTCCAAGCCAACGTATCTGGGTGGATTAGGCTTCGGACAAAAATGGATGATGGGCTGGATGCACGATACACTTCAGTATTTTAAAAATGATCCGGTTCATAGAAAGTTTCACCAGAATGAGATTACATTCAGTGTGATGTATGCTTTTACCGAGAACTTCATGCTTCCCCTTTCGCACGATGAAGTAGTGCATGGTAAAGGATCACTCTTAGGCCGTATGCCGGGAGATGAGTGGCAACGTTTCGCGAACTTAAGATTATTGTTTGGCTACATGTTTACGCATCCGGGAACCAAACTGATCTTTATGGGTGGAGAGATCGCACAATCAGGCGAATGGAATCATGATAAAAGTCTTGACTGGCATTTACTTGACCACGCTCCGCACAGCGGAATGAAAACGTTCATTCAAGAACTGAACACACATTATCAAGCTGAACCAGCCTTGTATCATTATTCGTTTGATCAGCGTGGTTTTCAGTGGATTGATTACTCGGATAGCGAGAACAGTGTAATGGCATTTCAACGCAAGTCTGACAAAAAAGAAGATCTACTGATTGTGATCTGCAACTTCACTCCGGAAAGCCGGACGCATTACCGGATCGGAGTTCCCTACAGAGGAAAATGGCGTGAGATATTCAATACCGATAACTTGAAATATGGCGGGAGTGGAGCGCTGAACATTGGCGATCTTTCAACTTCACCGATCAAATATCATCACCAGGACTACTCTGTTTCAGTAACCTTACCACCGTTAGGAATGATTGTATTGAAACTTTATAAAGAAGACAATGAATTTGAATTAGAGGCCGGAACTTAATACTTTTAGGTTTACCACGAACCTTGGAAAAGTATATCTGCATACACGGGCATTTTTATCAGCCACCCCGTGAAAATGCCTGGCTTGAGGCGATTGAAGTTCAGGATTCCGCACATCCATACCACGATTGGAATGAACGCATCTCCGCGGAGTGTTATGCACCCAATGCGGCATCGCGTATTCTGGAGAGTGGTGTCATTAAAGACATCATTAATAATTATTCGAAAATCAGTTTCAATTTCGGGGCGACATTATTGTCGTGGATGGAAAACTATGATCGCGAAACCTATGACGCGATCCTGGAAGCAGATCGTCAAAGTATAATGCATTTCTCCGGGCATGGATCGGCTGTGGCACAAGTTTATAATCATATCATCATGCCGTTGGCAAACCGGAATGATAAGATTACACAGATCGTTTGGGGTATCCGTGATTTTGAATACCGGTTCAAGCGTAAGCCCGAAGGCATGTGGCTGGCGGAAAGTGCAGTAGATACAGAATCACTGGAGCTGCTGGCAGAACACGATATTAAATTCACTGTATTAGCGCCACGACAGGCAAAAGCTTTCCGCAGAATAGGCGATGAGCATTGGCATGAACTGCGAGATGGTGGAGTTGATACACGCAGACAATACGTCTGCAAATTACCTTCCGGTAAAACAATTATCTTATTCTTTTATAATGGTGATATTGCGCAGGGTGTAGCCTTTAATGGACTGCTTAATGACGGCCAGAAATTCGCGCATGCGCTGTTAAATTCATTCAACAATCAATCTGAAGAAACGCAGCTAGTTCATATTGCTACGGACGGTGAAACCTATGGACATCATCACAAGCATGGCGATATGGCATTAGCGTTTTGTCTAGATTATATCGATCAGCAACATCACGCTCAAATCACGAACTATGCCGAGTTCATTTCAAAAGTAAAAGCCGAATACGAAATTCAGATTCACGAGAACAGCTCGTGGAGTTGCGTGCATGGTGTTGAGCGTTGGCGAAATGATTGTGGTTGTAACAGTGGCGGTAATGAGGGTTGGAATCAAAAATGGCGCAAACCGTTACGTGAATCGTTGGATTGGCTTCGCGACAAGCTTAATGAAGTATACGAACGCGAGGCTTCACAAATTCTGCATGATCCCTGGGAGGCACGGAATGAATATATCAATGTTATCTTAAGACGAGATGATGATACGGTTCGCAGATTCTTAAAAGATCAGTGTTCAAAAGATGTTGAGCAGAACCGCGTATTGCGACTCATGGAAATGCAGCGTAATGCACTGCTCATGTACACAAGCTGCGGCTGGTTTTTTGATGAGATCTCCGGTATAGAAACAACACAAATTTTACAATACGCCTGTCGGGCGATTCAATTGATCAGTCAAACAGGTGGCACCGACTTGGAGGAAGAGTTTATTAAGCGACTGGAAGAAGCACCCAGTAATATACCGTCTCTCGAAAATGGATCGAATGTCTATTTAAAATACGTTTTACCATCCAAAACAAACCTTGCTCGTGTGGGAATGCATTATGCAGTGGCTTCATTATTTGAAGAAGACCCTGAGAACTCTCCGTTATTCAACTATTCAGCGGTAAATGAATTCTTCCTTCGAAAAGAAGCCGGAGAGCAAAAACTTGCGTTGGGAATTACAAAGGTAAAGTCAAATGTTACCCGTTCCGAAAAGCGATTTACGTTCGCTGTGATGCACATGGGTAAACACAACATCATGGGTAACATCTCATTGGATATGGAGCCGGATAAGTTTGCCAGCATGCAAATCCGGATCTTAACTGCATTTGAAGAAGGTAGATTAGGAGATGTTATCGGGTTTATGCAAACCTATTTCGGTCCTGTGAATTATACGCTGTGGCAATTGTTCAAGGATGAGAAGCGCAAGGTGCTTGACATGATTACACAGCAAAGCATGCGTGAGCTTGAAGAATCGTTGCGCAGGGTTTATAATCACGATTATCCGCTCGTTAACGCACTGGCTAATAACGATATACCAACACCAAAAGCCTATACGACAACGTTTGAATATATTCTCAATGCTGATCTTCAGAACTGCTTTAAAGCTGAGAAGATCAACATCAAAGAGATGGAACGCGTGATGGATGAGCTTGTGAAGTGGGATCTAAAAATTGAAGATCCTGGAAAAGTTTCCCGAATGGCTGGAGAGAGTATCTTTAAAGAATTGAAGCGCATCAGTGCTGAACGCAGTAATACAAAACGTATTGAAAAACTAAATCGTGTATTCCCGCTGCTTAAGCAATTCAAGCTTGAACCGATTCTGTATAAATCTCAAAATCTGTATTTCGAAATTTCACGCGAGGAAGATGTTGAAACGTTGAGCACCAAGAGAGACTGGATTAAACAGTTTAAACTTTTAGGTGAAAACCTGGGTGTAAAAGTTAATTGATAGATTAATTTATCTGATTACGGGTATAGTAGATTGTAAGTCATGAACAGGCACTTTTTACTAGTTGCTGCAATTTTGATCTGCCCGGGAGTCGTGATGGCTCAGAATCAATCTCGCGATTCGCTTCAGGTTTTTACTGAAGGTGGCTGGATTCAGAAAACAGACAATTATGCCAGTGTTAAATTATCGCTGAGCCACGATGTGGAAGGGTTTAATGTCGAAACCGATAAGGATAAATTTGAGATTTATCCCAACACCGCGGTGCATCTGAATGCCGGATTTAACTATAGCATCCTTTCATTTAGTTTGCGCTACGCGCCATCATCCTTTGTGGATAATAATGATATTCAGGAACGCGGTAAAACAGAATCATTTCGGTTGGGTTTAGATTTGGTTTTCCGCCATTGGATTCAAAGCCTGAGTTATTCTCGAGTAAAAGGGTATTATCTCGAAAATACAGCTGACTATGTTCCGGGTTGGACTAAAGGTGATCCCTACATTCAGTTTCCTGATTTACGCTACACAAGTTTTTCAGGAAATACGGGCTATAGTTTTAATCCTAAATTTTCAGTTAAATCGTTAACATCTCAAACCGAACGACAACTTAAAAGTGCAGGCACATTTCTGCCGGTCTTGCATTATCGGTATTACATGATCGATGATGGAACTGAGTTGGCGGATTCGTCATCAACACGGCAACGATCAAAAAATCTGGAAATTGTACTGACCGCTGGGTATCACTATACGTTTGTGATCAAACAAAAATTCTACGCATCACTTGGGCTGGCACACGGGATAGGCTTTGTGTACAGTAAGTTCAGTGTTGAATCAATGGCTGGTTACGACAAAAACGAATACATTAACACGATCGGACGGTTAGATGGGAGAGTCGCACTTGGCTACAATGGACCACGGTTCTTCACTGGAGTGTCATTAACATTACATGTATCAACGGAAGAGCAGAAGGCTGAATCGGTTATAAGTCAGAACGTGCGTGCAGCCTATCAACTATACGTGGGATATCGGTTTAACGCTCCTAAACCTTTGCGCGAAGCGCTTCACTACGTGATGAGCAAAAACCCTTTTAATGCACGCGCTAAAAAATGAAAGAGTAGTGCTTGTTTTTGAACGACAACTTTCTCGTTCTCCTTCAGCTAATTCCAAAATCAGATCACTGCAAGTGCTAAAAGAGCACTACAACCAAATCAACATAACACTTTGGCGTAAATTGGGTGAAGGAAAAACCTGAGAGATTTCGGTTATTTCTGATTGAAATATAAGCTCTTCATGAAAAGATACCTTCTGCTAGTAGTTGCCTGCACTTGCTGTTACCTTTCATTCTCCCAACGTAATAAATCCGATCTCGATGCACTCGCGCAAAAATATGCGAAAGCTTCTTTTCTGGAATTTTACGAACTTCTCAGTTTGCCCAATGTCGCACAGGTACCTGAAGACATTGAAAAGAATGTAATATGGTGTGAAAACGCTTTTGCAAAGCGGGGCTTTACGACTAAAAGACTCACAACGTCAGGTACTCCGCTTTTGCTGGCAGAACGAAAGACTGCTAAAGCAATTAAAACGGTTTTGATTTACTTACAAATCGATGGCCAACCTGTCAATGCTTCTCAATGGGATCAGGCCAGTCCATGGAAACCAACGCTTAAAGAGCAAGATGCCAATGGGAAATGGAATGAGATTCCGTATGAAAAACTAACAACAACCATAAATCGTGATTGGCGAATCTTTGCACGCTCCACATCCGATGCGAAAGGGCCTGCGATGGCATTCCTTGCATCGCTTGATGCGCTCAAAGAATTGAAAAAAGAATCTAACTATAATATTAAAGTAATTATGGATTTTGAGGAAGAGATTGGGTCGCCAAATCTTCCGGCCGCGGTTATACAATATAAACAAGCCTTGTCGGCTGACAGGCTTATTATTTACGATGGCCCGCGTCACGTAAGCAATGAACCGACATTAGGCTTTGGTGCACGTGGTATTTGCGAGATAACATTAACCACCTTCGGACCGCGTGTTCCAGTTCACAGTGGTAACTACGGCAACTACACACCCAATCCCGCGCAACGACTAGCCCGATTACTGGCATCAATGAAAGATGATGATGGTAGAGTAGTTATTCCCGGATTTTATGAAGGTGTAATTTTGACGGACGAAGAAAAAAGGATTCTGAAAGAAGTTCCGGATAATGAAACTGAGATCAATAAATTTTTGGGAATTGCTGCTCCGGATAACGTAGGAGACTCTTTTCAGGAATCACTTCAATATCCAACGTTAAATATTCGGGGACTTGATGCTTTATTCGTTGGCCGTGAATCGCGTACGCTTATTCCCGCTACTGCTACTGCCGAAATTGATATCCGCTTAGTAATCAGTAGTAATGCAGAAAACCTCATTGCCAAGGTCAGGAAACATATAGAAGATCAGGGATATTATATCGTGAATCAGGAACCTACCGAAGATGAGCGTATGCGCTACGATAAAATTGCAGCATTCCGTTCATATATTTCTTACGGAGCTTTTCAAACGCCCTTCAATTCGGAAACAGGTATATGGTTGAATAAGGCTATGGTTAAAGCATTTGGAAAAGAACCGATTAAGCTTCGGACGCTGGGAGGTTCTATTCCAATTTCACCGTTTGTAATTACGCTCGGCATTCCGGCAGTTATGGTTCCAACGGTAAATGCTGATAATAATCAACATGCTGAAAATGAAAATATCCGAGTGGGTAACTATGTAGACGGTATAAAAACCTTTCTCGCCATTTTACTCGAGAAGCTTTGAGTCTAAATTTTTAGTTAGGCTGTTACCGATCTTTATGCGAGAACGTTTCCTTTTTCTTCCAGGTAATTCCAAACAAGACTGCTCGCACCTAAAATAGGAGCGGCCTGATTTTGAAGCCCTGAAGGAAGAACTTTTACTTTACCACGAAACACTGGCATCAGGTTAGCCTCCATGTGTTTGATGGTTGGCTTAAAGATTAAATCTCCAGCAAGCGATAAACCACCAAATAAGAAGATCGTTTCAGGATCTGTATGGACAACCGTTTCAGATAGTTTTGTACCCAGAATTCGCCCGGTATATTCAAATGCAGCGCGTGCAACAATGTCGCCACGTTTAGCTGCCTCGGTAATCATTTTTGTATTCAGGTTATCAAAACTGATACCGCGTAATTCACTTGGCTCAAGATGATCTGCCAAAAGTTTATAAACACTTCGTTTAATACCGGTTGCTGATACATACGTTTCCAGACAACCACGCTTTCCGCAATTACAATAGCGACCCGCATAGTTAACAGTAGTATGACCAAGTTCTCCCGCAATACCATGCTTTCCATTAATCAGTTGGCCGTTGGAAACAAATCCACTTCCTAAACCTGTACCAAGCGTGATAACAATAAAATCTTTCAACCCTTTAGCTGCGCCATACACCATTTCACCAACGGCTGCTGCATTCGCATCGTTTGTAACAAGGGCAGGAACGTTAAATTCTTCCTTCAGCATTTCGGCCAACGGAATAATGCCTTTCCATTTCAGGTTGGTTGCGTGTTCAATAGTTCCTTTATAATAATTTCCGTTTGCTGCGCCCACACCAATGCCCAAGAGCTTAATGTCTGATCCTAATTCAGCTAACGCTTTTCTTAAAACAGCAGAAAGTGCTTTCAGATAATCTCTGAATTCTTCGAACTCCTGGGTTGAAATGCTGCTTTGAAAAAGCACATTCCCTTCACGGTCTACAATTCCAAACTTGGTGTTTGTGCCACCAATGTCTACGCCTACGGTTACTTCTTTCATCTCGATCTTACAGCCTGATTACGGTCAGGGTTTTAGTTAGGAACAATCAAATCAACCTTTACAATTACAATATAAGACGGTCATATCGTTAATATCTTGGCAATCCTGAGCGCTTCAGCATCTATTTCATGATGCTGCGTCATGATCGTATCAAATGAATTAAAAACAATTTTATTATTCAGAATGCCAACCATGGCATCGTTCTTCCCTTCCATTAAACCTTCTACCGCGGCAACACCCATTTTGCTGGCAAGCACCCGATCAAAGTAAGATGGAGCTCCACCACGTTGTAAGTGACCAAGAATGGTAACCTTAATATCAAAGTAGGGGGTACGCTCTGCTACTTTTTTTGCCAACTCAGCAACTCCACCAATTTTAGATCCCTCCGCTACAACAACAAGGTTTGATTTTTTGGAAGACCCTTCGCCAGCCATTAGCTTTTCATATAACTGTTCAAACGATGTTTCTTCTTCCGGAATAATTATACTTCCGGCACCTCCGGCAATTCCGCTGTGAAGCGCGATGTAACCAGAGTTACGTCCCATCACTTCAATGAAAAACAACCGGCTGTGCGATAAAGCAGTATCGCGGATTCTGTCAATCGCTTCAACACACGTATTAGTAGCAGTGTCGTAACCAATCGTATAATCTGTTCCGGCAATGTCGTTATCGATTGTTCCGGGAATACAGATAGAAGGGATTTTATATTCTTCGTAAAACTTATGAAGTCCGGTAAATGTACCGTCACCACCAATCGCAATCAATGCATCAATCTTATCCTTACGGAGATTATCGTACGCTTTCTTTCTACCTTCAGGAGTTCTGAATTCGGTACTGCGGGCTGATTTAAGAATTGTACCGCCTCGCTGCAAAATGTTACCTACGGAACGTGCGCCAAGCTTCACGATATCGCCATCAATCATGCCTTCGTATCCGCGCATGATTCCGAATACTTCCTTCTTATAATAGATGCCGGCACGTACAACGGCCCGGAGGGCAGCATTCATTCCAGGGGCATCGCCACCCGATGTAAACACTCCAATTTTATGAATAGAATCTTTCATTCAAACGAATAGAACGGCTTCAAAAATAAGGGTTAACAGATAGTTTCCAACACTGCGTGAAATTGCACTATTTCAATCGTTTGAAATAGTTAATTAACCCGTTGGTGGACGAATCATGGGTTGTAATTTCATCGGACGAATTGAGTTCTGGCAGAATTCTGTTTGCAAGAACTTTCCCGAGCTCAACACCCCACTGATCGAAGCTATACACGTTCCAGATAATTCCTTGCGTGAAAATTTTATGTTCGTACATCGCAATCAGACTACCTAAAACATGAGGGGTTAATTGTTTAAACATGATGCTATTGCTGGGCCGATTTCCTTCAAACACTCTGAAAGGTGTATGCAGTTCAATTCCTTCACTATCCATTCCTTTTTTCGCAAGCTCGGCTTTAACCTCTTCCGCAGTTTTACCCATCATTAACGCCTCGGTTTGAGCAAAGAAATTAGAGAGCAGCTTCACATGATGATCACTAATAGGATTATGACTTACAACCGGAGCCAGAAAATCACAAGGGATTAGTTTTGTTCCCTGATGGATTAACTGATAGAATGCATGCTGACCATTTGTTCCGGGTTCACCCCAAATGATAGGACCTGTTTGATACGTCACTTGATCTCCTTCACGATCAGCTGACTTCCCATTACTCTCCATGTTGCCTTGCTGAAAGTAAGCAGCGAACCGATGAAGGTATTGGTCATATGGAAGGATAGCTTCTGAAGCCGCTCCATAAAAATTATTGTACCAAACTCCAAGCAGGGCAAGGATCACCGGAATGTTCTTTTCGAAAGGCTCGTTCTTGAAATGATTGTCCATTGCATGAGCACCTTCCAATAACTGAACAAAATTATCGTACCCTATCGTTGCTGAAATAGATAAACCGATAGATGACCACAATGAGTATCGACCACCAACCCAATCCCAGAACACAAACATGTTCTCGGCTGCAATACCAAACTCCGTTACAGCTTTTTGATTAGTAGATACGGCAACAAAATGCTTGGCTACATCACCTGCATTATTGGTCTTTTCTAAAAACCAATCCCGAGATGAAGTGGCATTCGTCATTGTTTCCTGTGTTGTAAAGGTTTTGGAAGCAATAATGAATAATGTCGTTTCCGGATTAAGATGTTTTACGGTTTCCGCGAGGTGTGTACCATCAACATTAGATACAAAATGTGGGGTAATGCCTTGCCAGTAGGGGCGAAGTGCTTCCGTAACCATGTATGGACCCAAGTCAGATCCACCAATACCAATGTTTACGATATCGGTAATTTTCTTTCCGGAATATCCTTTCCATTCTCCGCTTATAAGTCTGGTGCTGAACTGCTTCATTTGTTCAAGCACTTTATTAATCTCAGGCATTACATCTTTACCGTCCACAAGAATAGGAGTGTTGCTTCTATTGCGTAAAGCAACATGTAATACAGCCCGGTTCTCCGTTTTGTTAATCGCTACTCCGCCATACATGGCATCGATGGCTGGTTTAAGATCAATATCTTTTGCAAGCCCGAAAAGTAAGCGAAGTGTTTCTTCTGTGATGATATTCTTGGAATAATCTACCAGTATATCTCCAAACAGAATGCTGAATTTTTTAAAGCGATCCGCATCATCTTCAAACAACTCACGCATGTGCATAGCTTGCATAGTCAAAAAATGAATTTCCAGCTTTTGCCAGGAGGGAGTTTCGGTAGGGTTTACGGTTGGGAGCATAATAGAAAAATAAAGTGCTAATAAACGCAAAAAAGGCAGTCAATCAGCTGCCTTTCAATGTTTTGTAGCGCGGGGGGGAGTTGAACCCCCGACCTTTGGGTTATGAATCCAACGCTCTAACCACCTGAGCTACCGCGCCAAAAGGCTGCAAATTTACAAAGTTTGATCAAATACTTCCAAACTGAAATTTGTTTCCGTCAGGAAATTACTACGCTCTTATAAAGAGTTCTGAATATGTTGATTGGCATTTTGATCCACCCTTAAAATCATATAAATTAAACCATCGACTTCATCGTATGACCAAAAAGAAACTCTTCTCCGCAGATTATGAAATACATGCATCTGTCAAAATGCTGTATCCATACATCCAGACGGCAGGCGGACTTTCCGAATGGTTTGCCGATGATGTGAAAATCAATAACATTAAGAAGACCTTCATCTTTTTTTGGGATAATGAAGAACATATAGCCCGGCTTGCTACACACCGGACCAATCATTTTGTAAAGTTTGAATATCTGACTGAAAATTCGGAAGAGGAAAAGGATCCATCGTACTTTGAACTGCGTCTCGAATCAAATGAGATGACACAGTCGGTTTACTTAAAAGTTACGGATTACTCTGATTTTAAGGATGAGGCCGAAGTGCAGGATTTATGGGATGGCCTGATTGAAAACCTCCGCAAGACCGTAGGCGGTTAATTTTTTAATTTCTCTCTTATTAACAATCTTGCGCAGCGTCTTCTGGCGTGATATTTGACTTTGCACGGCTTTCGTCCATGAAGAAACTAGACAAACTTATTCTTTCCTCGTTCATTGGGCCGTTTGTGATAACGTTTCTCGTTGTTGTGTTTATATTATTGACGCAACACATGCTTAAGTATTTTGACGACATCATCGGCAAAGGACTCGGCATAGACGTTATCGGTCAATTGCTTTTCTATTTTGCGATTTTCATGACTCCTGTTGCAATGCCGCTGGCAGTTTTGCTCTCGTCCTTAATTGCATATGGGAATCTGGGTGAACATTTTGAGCTCACTGCTATAAAAAGCGCAGGTATCTCACTGACCCGAACATTGGTTCCGATTTTCTTTTTCGTTTTACTGCTCACAGGAGTAGCGTTCTACGTTAACAATAACCTGGTACCGAAGGCTGCGCTTGAAGCGTATAGCTTGCTATATGATATTAAGCAGAAAAAACCTGCATTAGACTTGCGCGAAGGCGCTTTTTATGAGGGTATTCCGGATATGAGCATCAAGGTAAATAAGAAGTTTCCGGATGGTGTTACGATCAAGGACGTGATGATTTATGATCACCGAAAGCATGATGGCAATCGAGATGTAACCATCGCTGACTCCGGGAAGATGTATACAATCATGCAGGAACGATACCTAAAGCTTGAGCTCTTTAACGGTTACAACTATACAGAAGGAGCAAGTTCTGAACAAGACTTGTCCGGACGAAAGAGGGGCGGTTCTAATGTAATAAGCAGGAGTCAGTATGCTAAAACGCAGGTTGTATTTGATCTGTCATCATTTCAAATGGAGAAAACTGATAAGAAACTTTTTCAGGGAAATCGCTTAATGCGAAACATCAGTGAACTAGAAAGTGATATGGACTCGGTAGACAATGAAGTCCTTGAAGCGAGATTAAACCACTATGAATTCCGCCAGGGTCTTTTCGGATTATATGCTACTAGCGATACCGTTGCGCTTCCGGAGGATCTTCGTGCGTACAAGGCTACTAGAAAAAGGAATGGCTGGAGGCCTTCACCTGATCTTGGTATTGTTAATCCAACACCCGCGCCTGTAGCAGTCCGTGATACTATTGAAAAGAAAGTGAAAGCAGATTCAATCAGGCCTAAGAAAGAGCAAGCCAATCGTTCTAAGGTTAGCAAGAAGAAAGCAGGAGCAAAATCAAAAAAACCAAAAGTAACTTCTCGTAAAAAAGAATCGAATAAAGATAAATCGGATAAAGAAAAATCGGTGGTAGTGAAGAAGAAGTACCTGACGGAAGCTGAGCTTCAGGCTAAAGTGGATACACTTTTCAATGCGGAAGCAACCAAAGAAATGTTTGATAACGCAGCTAATAAAGCACGAAGTGCTAAAACCCGTCTTACGGATACTGCATCCGAAATAAAGTCTTTAGCAACCGATCGGAGAGTATTTCAAATTCAATGGCATAAAATTCTGGCTAGTTCGTTGGCTTGTATTGCCATGTTCTTGATTGGAGCACCTTTAGGAGCTATTATTAAAAAAGGCGGACTTGGGGTTCCTTTCCTTGTATCGATTATGTTCTTTATTATTTATTACCTGCTAACCATGACTGGGGAAAAATGGGCCAAGCAAGGTCTTATCCCAGTGCCTGTTGGTGTTTGGGCTGCCGATGTTATCCTCTTTGTTATTGGCTTATTGTTCCTGCGTCAGGCTCGCTTGGATGCCAGGTTCTTTGAGGCTGATTTCTACCTGGTTCAGATCGACAAAGCCAAAAAATGGCTAGCCCAACGTGGTCTTTTTCCAAAGGAGGTATCGTAGAAGAAATTTCCACTGGATTTGGAAAATATCACCTTTTTCCGGTTCTTTGCGGGCTGAAATAAGAGGAAAACCATTTTTAGAGATGCAATTAACAGTAGAAACAAGAAAAGCACTTTTTAAGAAGCACGGTGCTAAAAAATCTGACAAAGACACAGGCTCAACAGAATCTCAGATCGCGTTATTCACAACACGCATTAATCATTTAACTGAGCACCTGAAAAGCAACAAAAAGGATTTCGGAACACAGACCGGCCTTTTAAACCTGGTAGGAAAGCGTAAAAGACTCCTGAACTACCTTCAGAACACGGATATCGCAAGATACCGCGCAGTTCTAGCCGACTTAGACTTAAGAAAGTAATCGATACTTCACCAATCAGGGAACCTCATCAGGGTTCCCTTTTTGCATTTATAACACTACAGGTACGCCTGATTAAAAGCGTCCTGTTACAACCAATTTAGTATGTCATTGAATGTAATAACAAAAAGCTGCAAGCTGCCGGATGGCCGCGAAATCACCATCGAAACGGGCAAGCTGGCTCGTCAGGCCGATGGATCTGTCGTAGTAAGAATGGGCGACACTATGTTGCTCGCAACAGTAGTAGCCTCTCAGAAAGGAAAAGAAGGCGCTGACTTCCTTCCATTGTCTGTTGATTACCAGGAGAAGTTCGCTTCTACCGGTAAAATCCCAGGCGGTTTCTTAAAACGCGAAAGCAGATTATCAGATTATGAAATCCTCATCAGCCGGTTGGTTGATCGTGCCATAAGACCTTTATTCCCAAGTGATTATCACGCTGAAACTCAGGTGATGATTTACTTAATCTCCGGAGATCAAAATGCATTACCAGACGCCTTAGCTGCATTTGCTGCTTCGGCCGCACTTGCCGTTTCTGATATCCCTTTCCAGGGACCAATCTCGGAAGTACGCGTTGCACGTGTTGACGGAAAATTCATTGTTAACCCAACCATGGAACAGAAGCTTCGTGCTGATATGGACCTGATGGTGGGTGCTTCTATCGAGAACATTTTGATGGTGGAAGGTGAGATGAAAGAAGTGAGCGAAGATGAAATGCTCGAAGCATTGAAAGTTGCCCACGAAGCAATCAAAGTTCAATGTGAAGTTCAGATCGAGCTGACAAAAGCTACCAACAAAACTGAGAAGAGAACCTATAGCCACGAAGTGCACGATGAAAATCTGCGTGAAGAGCTTTGGAAACTGTTTTATGATAAAGCATATGATGTTGCCGGTTTATTAACCGCTAACAAGTCTGATCGTTCAGATGCTTTCGCTAAGATCGTGGAAGATTATATCGCAGCATTGCCTGCCGATACAACCATCAGCAAGGACATGGTGAAGCATTACTACCATGACATCCAGAAGAAAGCCGCCCGTGATTTAGTTCTTAACAAAAATGTTCGGTTAGATGGTCGTAAGACTAAAGAAATCAGACAGATATGGAGTGAAGTGGGATACCTTCCACAACCACACGGATCTGCACTTTTCACCCGTGGTGAAACGCAATCCCTGACTTCCGTAACGCTTGGTACCAAACTTGATGAGCAGATGATTGACGGTGCTATGATCGAAGGATCAAGCAAATTTATTTTACATTATAACTTCCCTGGTTTCTCAACCGGTGAGGTGAAGCCTAACCGTGGTCCGGGCAGACGTGAAGTCGGTCATGGAAACCTCGCGTTCCGAGCATTGAAACAAGTTCTTCCTCCGGACGAAAAGAATCCATATACAATCCGTATAGTTTCTGACATCCTTGAATCAAACGGTTCGTCTTCAATGGCGACAGTTTGCGCAGGCTCATTGGCTTTGATGGATGCAGGTGTTCCAGTATCAGGACCAGTTTCTGGTATTGCCATGGGTATGATCTCCGACAGCAAAACTGGTAAGTATGCAATCTTGTCTGATATCCTTGGTGATGAAGATCACTTGGGTGACATGGACTTTAAAGTTACGGGAACTGAGAAAGGTATCACGGCTTGCCAGATGGACTTGAAAGTAGACGGACTTACCTATGCTGTATTGATGGAAGCATTGCTTCAGGCAAAAGAAGGTCGTCTTCATATCTTAAATGAAATGAAGAAAACACTTTCTGCTGCTCGTCCTGATCTCAAGCCTCAAACACCACGTGCTGAAACAGTGGTTATCGAGAAAGAAATGATTGGCGCGATTATCGGGCCCGGTGGTAAAGTTGTTCAAGACATTCAGAATACAACAGGTGCTACTGTAGTTATTGAAGAAGTAAATGGCAAAGGCATTATCAATGTGTTTGCAAACAATAAAGATGTAATGGAAGCTGCTTTGAGACGCATTCGTGCGATCGTGGCAGTGCCGGAAGTAGGCGCGGATTATACTGGAAAAGTGAAATCAATCATGCCGTTTGGCGCGTTTGTTGAGTTCATGCCAGGAAAAGACGGTTTGCTGCACATCTCTGAAGTTAAGTGGGAGCGCCTCGAAACTATGGAAGGCGTGTTGGAAATTGGGGAGGAAATCAAGGTTAGATTAGTCGAAGTCGACAAGAAAACCGGCAAATTCCGCCTTTCCCGCAAAGTTTTGATCCCAAAACCTGCTAAAGAGGAAACTGCACCGAAGCAATAATCGTTACGGTGAAAATTGACAGGAACTAACTTTAACCTTAATATTGTTAAACAAACGTATTTAACCACTGAATGAGACAGCTTAAAATCAGTAAACAGATTACCAACCGCGAGAGCCAGTCGCTGGATAAGTATCTCCAGGAGATCGGTAAGGTTGATTTGCTTACCCCGGATGAAGAGGTAGAATTAGCGAAGCGGATTAAAGAGGGTGACCAGATAGCGTTGGAGAAGCTTACCAAAGCCAACCTGCGTTTCGTAGTGTCTGTTGCCAAGCAGTATCAGAATCAAGGATTGTCTTTGGGTGATTTGATCAACGAAGGAAACTTGGGATTGATTAAAGCAGCTCAGCGTTTCGATGAGACTCGTGGGTTTAAATTTATTTCGTATGCAGTATGGTGGATCCGTCAGTCAATTCTTCAGGCACTTGCTGAACAGTCCCGGATTGTTCGTCTGCCGCTGAACCGGGTCGGATCATTGAATAAAATTTCAAAGACATTCTCTGAGCTTGAGCAAAAGTTTGAACGTGAACCTTCTCCGGAAGAATTAGCAGAAGTACTTGATGTAACAACAGCGGAAGTTGTTGATACTATGAAGATTTCAGGCCGTCACGTATCGATGGATGCTCCATTCGTACAAGGCGAAGAGAACAGTTTGCTTGACGTACTTGAAAATGACAGCGAGGAAACTCCTGATTCAGGGTTGATGAACGATTCACTCCGCAAGGAAGTGCAGCGTGCATTGTCAACGTTGACTCAGCGCGAAGCTGACGTTATCACCTTGTACTTCGGACTGAATGGCGAGCATGCCATGACGCTCGAAGAGATCGGGGAGAAGTTCAATCTGACCCGCGAGCGTGTGCGTCAGATCAAGGAAAAAGCGATCAGAAGATTGAGACATACCTCCAGAAGCAAGGCTTTAAAACCTTACTTGGGTTAATAAACTTATTATTTAACAAAATCTGAAGGGTCTCGCACGAAAGTGAGACCCTTTATTTTACAACACAGAGTATGGCAGAACCAGTAAAAGTATTGATTATAGGATCCGGCCCGGCCGGATATACAGCAGCAATTTATGCAGCCCGCGCAGGACTTAACCCCGTGCTTTATACTGGTGCTCAGCCAGGCGGACAGCTCACCACTACGAATGATGTAGAGAACTTCCCTGGCTATCCGGAGGGCATTAATGGCTCTTCGATGATGGTTGATTTACAGAAGCAGGCAGAACGTTTCGGTACCAAGATCCATTACAGTGTCGTCACCGCAGTTAACTTCTCTCAGTATCCGTATAAAATTACCATTGACGAGAAAGATGAAGTGATTGCTGAATCAGTAATCATTTCTACCGGAGCAACCGCTAAGTATCTGGGCTTGCCATCCGAACAGCTTTACTATAACAAGGGTGTATCTGCTTGTGCGGTTTGTGATGGTTATTTCTATCGCGGAAGAGAAGTGGCGGTAGTTGGTGCTGGAGATTCAGCAGCTGAGGAAGCAACGTACTTAGCCAAACTTTGCACAAAAGTTCACCTGATCGTAAGACGTGACGAAATGCGTGCATCCAAGATCATGCAGAACCGCGTGATCAACACACCAAACATTGAAGTTCATTGGAATACGGAGACTGAAGAAATTTTGGGTGACGATAATGGTGTACACAGCGTTCGCATTGTGAACAATAAAACAGGCGAGAAGAAGACGATTGTATTACAGGGTTTCTTTTTAGCAATCGGTCATAAGCCAAACACAGACATCTTCAAAGATTATATTGAAATGGATGAAACCGGCTACATTAAAACATTACCAGGCTGTACCAAGACTAACGTTGAAGGCGTATTTGCCGTAGGCGATGCAGCCGATAAGATTTACCGTCAGGCAATCACCGCAGCCGGCACAGGTTGTATGGGCGCACTTGATGCCGAGAAGTTTCTGGTAGCGAAGGAATCTGAAGTAGCTGTTAATAGTTAATAGTTATCTCTTAATCGTGTGTATTATTATTCCGTTTAACGATTAACTGATAACGGATACTCTAAACTGATAAATGAAACTCGATATCCTTGTCTTCGCAGCTCACCCTGACGATGCCGAATTAGGTGCAGGTGGGACAATCGCCAGTCACATAGCCAAAGGCCGGAAAGTGGGCGTGGTGGACTTTACAAAAGGAGAACTGGGTACACGTGGAACACCCGAAACAAGGGCTTCAGAGGCCGCTGCAGGGGCGAAAATCCTTGGCTTGACTGCCCGCGAGAATCTTGGATTAGCCGATAGTTTCTTCCGGAACGATGAAGAACATCAACGTAAAGTCATAGCTGCAATCCGTAAATATCAACCCGAAATTGTGTTGGCGAATGCAATTTACGACCGTCATTCCGATCACGGTAAAGGAGCAGAGCTTGCTCACGATTCTTGTTTTTTATCCGGCTTAGCTAAAATTGAAACGAAAGATAATCACGGCAATCTTCAGAAAGCCTGGAGACCAAAAGCAGTTTATCACTATATCCAAAGCCAGTTTATTGAGCCTGATTTTATAGTTGATGTAACACCGTATTGGGAAACCAAGATCAATGCAATCAAAGCGTTCAAAACACAATTCTTTGATCCCAACAGCAAAGAGCCAACTACGTATATCTCAACACCTGAGTTTTTAAATATGGTTGAAGCCCGCGCGATTGAGCTTGGCCATTCGATTGGTGTGAAGTATGGAGAAGGGTTTACGGTGAGGCGGACATCCGGTGTTAATGATTTATTCAACCTGATTTAATTACGTAATGCAAATAATTACGGTGCCAACCGATTGATCTTCCAACCATTCTCATCCTTCGTATACAGAATCCTATCATGCAACCGGCTTGGTCTGCCTTGCCAGAACTCAATCATGATCGGATCAACCTCATAACCTCCCCATTGATTGGGTTTAGGGAGAAATTCTTCGCCTTTGTATTTTGCTTCGATTTGCTTCACGCGTTCTTCCAATAATGACCGGTCGCTGATCATTGAACTCTGTGGCGATGCCCACGCTCCAACCTGTGAACCCCGAGGTCGACTTTGAAAATAATGTTCAGATCGTTTCTCGTCAATGCGGGAGGCGACACCTTCAATTCTTACCTGTCTTTCCAGCTCAGGCCAGAAAAATGTAAGGGAACAGGCAGGGTTCTCATCAAGTTCTTTTCCTTTCCGGCTTTGGTAGTTTGTATAGAAGACAAACATCTTGTTCTCAACACCTTTCAACAATACAATGCGTGAAGCTGGTCTTCCGTTCTCATTAACAGTTGCGAGGTTCATCGCATTGGGCTCGGGTACCTTTGCAGCAATTGCCTCCTCGAACCAATTGGTGAACTGGCTGATAGGTTCTTTTGCCACACTTTTGGCCTCAAGGGCAGCTTTGCTGTATTCTTTCCGGATGGAGGCAAGGTCATTCATACGTTTGAAATTACGGTTCAAGGTCAACTAAATCAATAAAATTTGCATCCTATTGATACAAGTATTTTATTGGCGTGTTGTGACCAAATAGTAAATGGAGTTTTTCAAATACGCGAATAAAATTACCCCAGAGAAGGGGAGGCTTCTGATATCGGAACCTTTCCTTCAAGACCCTAACTTTGACCGGACTGTTGTGCTGTTATGTGAGCACAATGAAGAAGGATCATTCGGGTTTATCCTCAACAAACCGGCTATCATAAAGGTGGGCGAAGTGATGGATGAATTGAAGAATTTTGATGAAGTGATTTTTATTGGCGGACCCGTGCAGCAGGATACACTTCATTTCATTCATCGTGCTCCGAAGATTGAAAGCGGAACGGAAGTAATAAAGGATATTTATTGGGGCGGCAATTTTGAGAATGTATTGTTCTTATCAGATACAAATCAGCTTGTACCATCCCAAATCAGGTTTTTTCTGGGGTATAGCGGTTGGGGACCCGGGCAATTGGAGGAAGAACTTGCTGAGGATGCCTGGATTGTTTGTGATTTTGCTTCGGAAGACCTTTTGTTCGAAACGGAATCAGCAAACCTGTGGCGGAAAGCATTAAGTAACATGGGCGGCAGATTTTCCGTCTATGCTAACTACCCGGTAGATCCAAACCTGAATTAAAAGGGTTTTGGGGCATTTTTAGTAACTTTACATATATAGCGTAGTATAATAGATCAGTCATGGATTTGGAAAAAGAGAACAGCGAAGAGCAGGATTCAGGGTTGAATGGGGTGAGCCATGGCACTGCAGCTACATTGAACAGTGAAGCTGATTTAACAGATCAGCATAGTGAGCAAGCTTCCGAAGAGGAACTTGAACACATTGATTACTCAACATTCTCTAAAAGCCAGTTTGTTGAGCACCTCCAATCACTTGTTAAAGACGGTAATCAGCGCAAACTCGATCAGGCTGTACGTGAGATCAAACCCTTGTTTGATGAACTGAAAGAGCGGGAGCGAACTACCGCACTAAACCGGTTTATTCTGGATGGTGGCGTGGTGGATGATTTTGATTTCCGCGGAGATGAGCACACTCAACAATTTGAAGTGCTGCTCAAGCAGATTAGGGATCGTAAAACACAACTGCTCAAAAGTCAGGAAGATCAGCGGAACGAAAACCTGAAAAAGAAAACTGAGTTACTAGAAAAGCTTCGTGAGTTGATTGACTCCCCGGATCAATCTAGCCAGCACTTCAACAAGTTTAAAGAATTACAAAAGGATTGGAAAAACACCGGAGCTGTTCCAGTTGCCCAAAACAAAACGTTGTGGGCTAATTATCACGCACTGGTTGATCGGTTCTACGACAATCAGAATATTTACTTTGAATTAAAGGAACTTGATCGCAAGAAAAATCTTGAATATAAAGTCGAGCTTTGCGCGAAAGCAGAGAAGCTTAAAGATGTAGAGAAGATTAAAGATGCCATCAAGGAATTGAATGAGCTGCATCATGAGTTCAAACACGTTGGTCCTGTACCGATGGAGGAGAAGGAAGGTGTTTGGCAGCGATTTAAGATTGCATCCGATGCTGTGTATGCAAAGCGTGATGAGTATTTAAAAGTCCTGCAACAAGAACTTGGCGTTAATCTTGAACAAAAAGCAAAATTAGCCGATGAAGTAGCGGAGTATAGCGCATTTCAATCCGACCGCATTAAAGAGTGGAACCAGAAGACCAAAGAAGTTCTCGAGCTTCAAAAAAAATGGGATGCTATTGGCGGACTGCCCCGATCGAAATCCAAAGATGTTAATAAAAAATTCTGGTCGGCTTTTAAGACCTTCTTCAGCAACAAGAGTATCTTCTTTAAGAAACTGGATGAAGAAAGAAGCGCGAACCTGAAAAAGAAAAATGAACTCGTTCAGCGTGCGCTTTCATTAAAAGAAAGCGCGGAGTGGGACAAAGCCGCCAACGAATTAAAGAGTTTACAGAATCAGTGGCGTGAGATTGGTCCTGTGCCTGAAAAATTCCGTGAAAAGGTTTACAAGGAATTTAAGGAAGCCTGTGATTTCTTCTTTGAACAAAAGCGAAATCAGCACGGCAAGGTTGAGACTGAACAGGTTGAGAATCTGAAAGCGAAAGAAGCAATCTGTGGTGAGCTTGAAAAACACATTGCTGACAATACCGCTAACCCTGCAATCTTAAAAGACCTGGAAGGTAAATTCAACCAGATCGGGTTTGTTCCTAAAAATGCGATCACGGCCATTCGAAAGCGTTACCATGAAGCGGCCCAGAAATTTACGGGTTCAATCCAAGGTATATCGGAAGATGAAAAGAACCAGTTATTGTTGGAAAACGAACTGGCTGATCTGAAGAACGACCCGATGAGCGGTCAGAAAATTTACCAGAAAGAGCAAGCAATCCGCAAGAAGATCAGCAAGGTTGAAAATGATATTTCTACCCTGCGCAATAACCTTGAATTCTTTGGCAGGTCTAAAAATGCCGAGAAATACAAGGAAGAATTTAACGCCAAGATCAAGGAAGCAGACGATGACCTGAAACAGCTCAAACAGCAGCTGAAATTACTTCGCACAGTTTCTTAAAATCTGTTTGCAAAGATTGATCTAACCCTTATTTTTGCACCTCCTTAATAAGGAAATAGGCCTCCTTAGCTCAGCTGGTAGAGCAACGCACTTGTAATGCGTAGGTCGTTGGTTCGATTCCGACAGGGGGCTCAGGCAAGACCCATCTTACTAGGAAGATGGGTCTTTTTTTGCCCTAGCATTTCAGAAACAGCATTTTTTGTGGTTCGATGTTGTCTCCTTGGGATTGTGATGTCCTCCAATTAGGATCGAATCAAAATTGAAACTTCGAAATCAGCATTTTTTTTACTTCGCATAGTTGTGTTAACAACTTGTTACCATCTTCCTAGTGATTTATCATATGACAGGCAACGAAGTTGCTACAAAATTCTTTTATGTTGTGAAACCTTTATCGTAATTTTACGATTACAAGGAATATGGGCTTAACCAAGACAGAAGAATTCACTAAAACGCAAAATGACTTGGCCGTATTGACCAAGGCATTGGGTCATCCAGCGCGTATTGCTATTCTTCAGTTTCTTATCAAGAGAAAGTCATGTGTTTGTGGAGACATCGTAGATGAATTGCCGTTATCTCAATCAACCGTATCACAGCATTTAAAAGAATTAAAGAACACGGGTCTTATTAAGGGAGACATTGACGGACCGAGTGTTTGCTACTGCATTGACGAGAAGGCCTGGAACCGGGCAAAAAAAATGATTGGGGATTTGTTTGAAACCTACAAGGGACAGGACTGCTGTTAACTCTATTTTTGATTAAATTGATCGCAATATTACGATAACATTATTTATATGCCTCCGAACCGACTCAGACAATCCTTACTTCCTGTGTTGCAAGCTTCAATTGAGGGGCTGGTGAAGGACTTTAAAAGCATTTCTGCTGAACGCAAGGAGTTACTCAAGCAACTTACTGATTTCATTGAAAAACGTTCTCATGAGAAAGAGGTCGTTCACCTGAATTTTATTTGTACTCACAACTCAAGGCGAAGTCATTTGTCTCAACTATGGGCGCAGGCAGCGGCACATTACTACGGAATTCCAAACGTTCAATGTTATTCTGGCGGAACTGAAGCTACAGCATTTAATCCAAGAGCAGTTAAGGCCATGCGGGAAGCGGGATTTATGATTTCGAAAATTAAAGAAGGAGAGAATCCTATTTATGAAGTATTCTATGCTGAAGATATTAATCCGGTAACAGCATTTTCAAAAACCTACAATGACCCATTCAATCATAACAAGGATTTTGCTGCAATCATGACCTGCTCGCACGCAGATGAGAATTGCCCGCTGGTATTTGGCGCAACAGCGCGAATAGCGTTGACCTATGATGATCCGAAAGAGTTCGATGGAACTTTGCAAGAGACTGAAAAATATAAAGAACGGGTCGAGCAGATAGGAACAGAAATCCTTTATGCATTCTCTCAGGTAAAGAAGTAAACATGGCTCAATCTAAACTTGGATTCTTAGACCGATACCTGACCTTGTGGATATTCCTGGCGATGGCTATAGGCATTGCTTTAGGAAATTTATTGCCTGTTGCTCAATGGATGAATGTATTTCAGGTTGGGACGACCAACATTCTTATTGCGATAGGGCTTATTGTGATGATGTATCCACCGTTGGCTAAGGTCCGCTATGAACATCTTGGCAAAGTGTTTCGAAATGTCAAAGTGATCAGCTTATCGCTGGTACTAAATTGGATCATTGGGCCGATACTCATGTTTTTGCTGGCAGTATTGTTTCTGCGCGATAGGCCTGAATACATGGTGGGACTTATTTTGATTGGCCTTGCGCGATGCATTGCGATGGTGTTGGTTTGGAATGATCTCGCCAAAGGCGATAAAGAATATGCCGCAGGGCTTGTGGCATTGAACAGTATCTTTCAAGTGATCTTCTACAGTGTGTTTGCCTGGCTATTCATAACCGTACTGCCACCATACTTTGGCATCGAAGGATCTGTCGTTAATGTAAGTATGTCGGACGTAGCAGAAAGCGTTTTGCTTTATCTGGGTTTGCCATTCCTGTTGGGTTTTCTGACCCGGTACTTTTTTAAGAAATCTAAGGGTGAAATCTGGTATGTTCAGCATGTGGTCCCAAAGATCAGCCCTTTAACGTTGATAGCCCTGCTATTCACAATCGTGGTAATGTTCAGCTTTAAGGGTAAGATGATCGTTGAAATTCCGTTTGACGTATTCCGGATAGCCATTCCGCTAATCATCTACTTTATTGTAATGTTTACGGTAAGTTTCTTTCTCTCGAGAAAACTTGGAGCGAACTATGAGGAAAATGCTTCGGTTTCATTCACCGCAACTGGTAACAATTTTGAGCTTGCTATTGCTGTAGCGGTAGGTGTTTATGGAATAAATTCCGGACAGGCTTTCGCGGGAGTGATCGGTCCACTCATTGAAGTACCCGCATTAATCTTATTAGTTAACCTGGCCTTTTGGTTTAAAAACAAAATGTATTTGAAGTCGCAGAATTTGTAACAGATGTGTTATGCATGATGCAAGAAGCTTATACCGACAATGCCGACAGGAAATCCGGCCGGTCATGGAAATGCTTAAGTACAAACAAACCCAGCTTGGTAATTTGGCTTGGGAGGAAGTGGTTCTGAAGACCAGAAAGAAAGTGCTTAGGTCTCCGAAGCAGTATTTTTCCGATCTTCCGGAAAAGCAGGTTTTGACAACCATGATTGATAAATTATTTGAAGAGTTCAGGAAAGAAGTTTCTTAAATTAACAACTATGATCATTACCTCATTGGCTGAACAACACTATCCGGCTGTAAAGAAAATTTACGAACAAGGATTAGCGACCGAAAACTCAACATTTCAGACTTCAGCACCTGATTGGAAAGAATGGGATGAATCTCACATCAGTAATTGCAGAATCGTGGGAATCGAAAATGATGAGGTCATCGGTTGGGCTGCATTAACACCCGTGTCAGGCAGATGCGTGTATGCGGGCGTTGCGGAAGTAAGTGTTTATGTGGATGAGAAATTCCGAGGCAAGGGCTATGGTACAACGTTACTCGATGCATTGATCCAGGAAAGTGAAAAGAATAATCTGTGGACATTGCAAGCCGGAATTTTTCCGGAAAACGCGTCAAGTATTAAAATACATGAAGCCTTGGGCTTCCGGCAAGTCGGCTTCCGTGAAAAGATCGGTCAGTTGAAAGGTGTTTGGCGGAACACCGTTTTGCTAGAACGCAGAAGTAATAAAGTCGGTGTCTAGGTATCTAATCAGCGAGCTTATGAACGCACTACAAACAGAAGTCTGGACTTCCACACAGAATAAACTTAGAAATTTTGTGTTTCGCTACACGCAGGATAGGGCCGCGGCAGAAGATATTGTTCAGGATGTTTTCCTGAAAGTTCACTCAAAAATTGGTCAGGTCAGAGAATCGGATAAGCTGGTTGGGTGGATATTTCAGATTACACGGCATACGATAACCGATTATTTCCGACAGAAGTCAAAAACCATTAATGTTAAGGATATTGATTGGGACAGCGATCAAGTTTCGCTCAACGATTGCGTTTCGTCCTGTCTATCCGATATGCTTACAACGCTTCCCGCTAAATATCGTGAAGCGCTTGAGCTTATTGAACTTAAAAATCTTTCCCAGCTTGAATTAGCGAATGTGCTAAACATTTCATACTCCGGTGCTAAGTCGCGGGTTCAGCGAGCGCGACAAATGCTGAAAGAAAAGATGGATGAAAGCTACAATATCCAACTTGACAAGTATGGGAATGTTTTGGTCTGCGAAAACAAATCTCCGTGTTCCTGCTCGCAGCGGGATGCATTGGGAGTTTAATAAAGGGCAGACGTCTTCCGCCCTTCATTTCACCTAGCAGCAAGTTGTGATTCCCTCGCAGCAATTACCTGGGCAACATTCTGGATCGTTTTTCTTTTTCATGATCTTTGATTTTAGTTATCGTGAGCAACTTGCTCGTTCGTATCATTGACGAAAGAATTGCCCTACGGACGCATAAAAATCCTTGCGTCTTTTTTCGCGGGTTGCCGTCATAATGACAAACTCCTGAACATGAAAAAAATCCTTTTCGTTATCTTTCCTCTGATCACTTTATTTTCCACCGGTTACGGTCAAGCCAATAAAAATCAACCGAGAACGCTTACCCCGGCACGTGGACATTACAAACAACTTGAGACTTTTAGTGCCAAGCCAAAAAGCTCAACCGAAGAGATCGACAAGCAGAAATTTATTACTGATCAGGAAACAATTAACCGCAGGATGAGTCTGAAGCCAATCTACCTGACCAATGTTACCGTTAATGATTTCATCATTCCTGATGTTCCGGCAAACAGTTCAGAACGGACGCGCGCGGAGATCAACTACTTGTTGGCACTTCAGAATTCCAGAACGGAGGAGGAGGTGAGATCATCACTTTACATGGCTGACATTTATTATAACCTTCGGGCTAAGCCAGAAGACTCAACGTATGTTCACTATAGAGAAAATTTATTTCACATTGGCAGATCAATAGGGTCATGGTTTAATCCTGAAAATCTACCGGTAACAGCGAACCTCGTTGCCAGTGTGTGGCAGGATGCGAGTTATTTCATTTGGTCATTAAAGTTTAAATACGCGCGAATTCGTCCAGTGTTTATCGATTCTGACATCAAGAATCTCCAGGAAACAGATTGGGCAGCTTATCCAAGCGGTCACGCTGCCAATTCCTATGTGAATGCATACTTGTTTCAGGAGTTCGCACCTGAATTTACAGATGTGTTCATCAAGGATGCGTTCGATATGGCACATTCCCGTGAGATCATAGGGGTGCATTACCCTTCCGATTCAGAATCCGCCCGGATCTTTGCCCGTCAGTTTGTGAACATGCTGCTTAAGAATGGAAAGTTTATCAAGGATTTTGAACTGGCCAAAAAAGAATGGGTAGAGAGAGCGAAGGAAACTTTTGTCAAGCCTGTGATCAAGAAAGATAAGAGCGAATGTGGTGGAGCCGTTGCCTCGTCCTGCGCCAAGGTATGTGAAGGAAACTAGATTGAGTGATGGCAAACAGAAAAATGTCGGAAGCTTTGGGCGCTCCAAGCGGACAAGTGAATGTTCTTCACTGTCCACTTTTTATTGTATAATGCGCTGATTGTTACATTTACACATGGCGGACAATTCTCAGTCTCCGGGGGTAATTGATGGTTTATCTTCAGATAGCTCGTGAATCGAATACGAATTTTAATAGGTATCGCGTTACTTGGCTCGTTAACTGCCATAAGCAGCTGTCGTTGATCAAGAGTACGGAGTGCATTTTGAAATTGTAAATGAATTCGAGCGCTAGGTAATAAGTCCAGATGGATGAGCGACTCTGAACTGATTTTTTTTGACAGTCTTGCAATCTCATCCGGCACTCGCCACACTTCCAAGAACTTTCGCCTGCTGGATGAATGGGAAGTCAGGATTAAAGACAAAAACTCGTTTTATAAACTCATCATTACGGAAGATGATTTTGTGGAAGAATAGTTCAGTATGGAACAACTCAAGTTGCATCTTGCCTGTTCAGCGTTCTGATGTTATGTATTGTTTATCTATGAGCAACATTTATCGAATCCGCTAAATCGTCAATTTCTGCAAGTCTCCTAGAAAATGGTTCGAAAATGTGGCTCACTAACCTTTACTTCTAATTCTTCGGGCCTGACATTGTATTCGGCTTTGATTTCACGAAGAAAGTCGGACGGGTCAATTTCTTACGAAGCGAGCAATTCAAGAATATATGAAAGCTTGTCTTCAATATTCTTTGATCAGATGTACCTCCTTGACCTGATCGTAGTCTTTTTAACAGACGCTAAATTTCAAGTGTTATACAGAAACGTTTTGACCTAAGGGGGTGAAATCCTTCATTTATGGATGGTTACTCAGCTATTGCCGCAATTGTTTGTTGAAATTTGGGCTCTGCAAACGTTTGCCCTCTATTTTTGAGCGATTTACCCACCTTTTTTACAGTTTAAAACCCGAATATTTGAGCAGTAAAATGTGAAGATGGATCAATTGTTCAGCTGGGTGAGGGTTAAAATGAATGGCCTTTCAAAAAAAAACATGTTCCTGCTGATCTCGGAGATCGGTCTTGGAATATGCGCCCTACTGTTTGTATTGGTACTCATTCGCATTTTTCTCTACTAACCTCTACTTAAACCTAACATCTATGAAAAGAGCGTTACTCTCAAAACTGGCAGGACTCCTTATGTTCCTGTTATTCTCAAGTGTATTGGCGCAAGCACAGCAGGCCACGATTACGGGTGTGGTGAAAGATCCAAAGGGGGAGCCTATGGCAGGAGTAAGCATAGCCGTAAAGGGAACCAATAACGGAACGACCACCGATGAAAACGGACAATTTAATCTGGTCGCGTCAGCTGAAGACAAACTTGTGTTCTCCTTTATCGGATATAAAACCCAGGAGGTTGCGGTGAGTAACCAGACCAACCTATCAATTTCGCTGGAGGAAGACGTTGAAGCGTTGAGTGAACTAGTTGTTATTGGATACGGCTCGGTTAAGAAAACAGATGTAACTTCATCAATCTCTTCGGTTAGCCAGAAAGATCTAAAGACATTACCCGTAGCCGGGATTGATCAGGCAATTCAGGGTAGACTGGCTGGCGTAACCGTTATGACTAATGGCGGACAGCCTGGAGGTGGTGTTTCTGTTCGCGTGCGGGGTATCACATCTGTTAATGGTAATGATCCGCTGTACGTTATTGATGGTGTTCCTTTTCAAGGTTCGGCTACTTCACTTGCGACAAATTTTCTGGGCGGTGGAAGTGGGCAGACTGGTCAAAGTGTTTTAGCAACGCTTAACCCGGCTGATATTGAAACAATTGACGTGCTCAAAGATGCTTCAGCACAAGCTATTTACGGATCGCGTGCTGCCAACGGTGTTGTACTTGTTACTACTAAACGTGGAAAAGCAGGACAGGCTAAAATAACGTACGATGGATTTTATGGTATTAAAAAAATTCCAAAGAAACTTCCGGTAATGAATTTGCGTGAATTCGCGCAATACCAAAATGAAACCGTTGCCGAGATCAATGCTGTGACAGGCGGAAATCAACTTCCAACTCCTGAGTTTGCAAATCCTTCCTTGCTCGGTAAAGGCACCGACTGGCAGGATGAAATCTATCAAACGGGAGCTGTAAGCAGTCATCAGCTTTCGTTTAGCGGTGGGCACGATAAATCTAACTATTACTTTTCCGGGGGATACTATAGTGAGCAAGGTACGTTGATTGAAACAAATTTTGAGCGTTATTCTTTACGTGCAAATATTAATCATGAAATTAAAGAATGGCTGAATGTTGGGTTTACTACTAACCTGTCAAGAAGCAATCAAAAAATCGGACTATCTGACGGTTTTGATGCTGTGACCAGCACGGTATTGTACAACAGTCCTGCGTCACCCGTAAAAGATGTTTACGGAAATTATGTCGGACAAACTACCATTGGAACCACTCCGTTTGGTAACCCGAATAACCCGGCAGCATTAGCACACTACAGGGACGTGCGAACAATAACGTCCCGTTCTTACGGAGCGCTATTTGCAGAAATTACCTTTTTGAAAGGATTAACCTTACGAAACGAAGTTAACTACGATTTTAGCTTAGCAAATGATAAGGCATTCCAGCCACTTATCAGAAACGACAGTACAGATCAAACCATTGTTGGACCGAGCCGTCTGCGCGAACAACGGACCAATAGTTTGTATTGGGCAATTAAGAATTATCTCAATTACAACGTAACCTTTGGCAAGCATAATATTTTTGCTACCCTCGGACATGAAGCTCAGGCATCGAAGTATGATTACATCAATGCTAACCGCAATAACCTGTCATTGAACCTTCCTTCACTCAATGCAGGCGCTTCTGAAAATCAAGGCATTGGAGCGGGAGCAGGTGAATGGTCAATCGAATCTTATTTTGCCCGTGTCAATTATTCATTTGATAGCCGCTATGCAATCAGTGCTACTATCAGAAGGGATGGATCGTCATCCTTTGGCCCTAATAACCGTTGGGGAACTTTTCCAGGAGTTTCTGCATCGTGGACAGTCACAAATGAAGGCTTTGCAAAAGAACTGCCTGTTGTTAACTATTTAAAAGTAAGAGTTGGTGCAGGGGCAGTAGGCAATCAACAAGTTGGTAATCAAAACCCGTACACATCAAACATCAATCTCATAGCCATTGCACCTTTTGGACCTGGCAGCATGCCTGACAACGTAGCAAATCCTAATATCAGCTGGGAGGCAGTTGTGACCTATAACGGAGGTGTTGATGTAACACTTTTTAATAAATTAGACATGACAGTCGATTTGTATAAGAAGGTCACGACTGATATGCTTCTGTCTACACAATTGGGGCTTTATTCTGGCTTGGGAACAAACTTTGATGATATCAAAACTCCGATCGCTAACGATGGTCAAATAACCAACAAAGGTATTGACATCAGCATAAGTGGATCGCAAGAGATTACATCGGATCTACTTTGGAAAAGTAGTTTGGTTTTTAGCCATTACAAGAATACGCTGGACTTCCTTAATACAAAGGACGCTTCTCTTCGGGGAGATTTTGATGAATATGGAGCGCGTGTGCTGGTGGCGTTAACACGAGCAGGATATCCGGTGGGAGGGTTCTATGGGTATGTAACCGATGGATTATTTAAATCCATGGAAGAGTTGGAGGACGAGGATGGAGATCCAGTAAAGGAATGGGGTCTGGATGTTAAACCTGATGGCCAATGGCTCGGTGATATCAGGTATAAGGATTTGAACGATGATGGTGTTATTGATGATAAGGACGTTAAAAATATCGGTAATCCTAATCCCAAGTTCACGCTTGGATGGACTAACAGCTTTAGCTATAAAGGGTTTGATCTATCTCTTTTCTTGTACGCTTCCGTTGGCGGAGATATTTTCAATTATACCCGCCTTCAAACCGAAGGAATGCGCAACCAGTATAACAATCAGTTAAAAACTGTTAAAGATCGTTACACACCGGAGAATACAAACACCAACATGCCACGCTACAATCAATGGCATGAAAACAACGTACGGGTTTCAGACCGTTATGTAGAAGATGCCTCTTATCTGCGGATCCAAAATGTTACGCTTGGGTATACTATACCCGGCCAACTGTTGAGCAAAATCAAAGTCAACTCGTTCCGATTATATGCTTCAGCTCAGAACCTGAAAACCTTTACAAAATATTCTGGATATGATCCTGAGCTCGGATCAATTAATAACAGCGCGATATTTATGAATATTGATAACGGTCGGTATCCAGTACCAAAAACATTTACAGTGGGGGTAAGCGTAGAGTTTTAATTTTAAAATAAGACACAATGAAAAAATTAATATTTGCAGGTATAGTATCGATAGCGCTCACCATTACAGCGTGTGATGATTCGTTCCTTGACCATCCATCCACTACTCAGCCAACCTCGGATAATTATTATAATACAGCTGAACAAGTTTTCGGTGGAACTGGAATGCTCTATAATAATGTGTGGAATGATTGGTCTGACAAGGCCTTTACTTCCGTAGGGGACGTATTGGGCGGAACTGTGTCAGGTGTAGCGGGTAATGCGCAATACAACTCGTTTTATAATTTTAACATCCAAAGTACAGACGGATTGGTTAACAGCACCTGGAATGCTTGTTACGATGCTGCCGGCAGGGCTTCTGTGTTAATTCAAACCTTTGAAGCTAAAAAAGCTCAGATCGGAGAAAAGGATTTCCTCAATGTTGGAATTGCAGAAGCACGATTCATCCGTGCATTTGCATACTTCTACATCGGCCGCACATTTGGAGACGTACCCATCGTACCAAACCCGCTGGACTTAACAAAACCCGGACAAAATCTTGTTCCACGTTACTTCCAGGCAGACGTTTTGCGGTTTGCGCTAGAGGATCTTGAGTATGCAGAAGCAAACTTACCCGAAGTTGCTTATCAGGTAGGTCGGGTAACAAGTATTTCAGCAAAAGGAATGCAGGCTAAGATTTATCTGTATCTCAAAGATTATACGAATGCACGTGCGAAGGCTCAGGAAGTAATTGATTATGCTACTGCCAACTCCGGACTTGTAGGATTGCATGATGATTATCAGGAACTTTTTACTTCTTCGGCAGCTGCCAAGGCAAGCAAGGAATCATTGTTTTCGCTACAATGGATAACAGAAGCAGGCTGGAACGGTGCAAATAGATTTATGACCTATGCAGGCCCGGCACCGCTCCTAAGACCGGCACCAACCGGTACCAATGCTGCATACTCTGCTGTTGTGCCTTCAATCGACATGCTTGATCCGGCAACCGGGTACTATCCTGGAGACGACAGAAGACAATGGTCGGTGATGGAACATGGTTTTCACCGTGATGATTGGGTCAATGCGAATTTCCCAGGCGGTTTTACTTACGATACAACAGGCGCAACCGACAACTTTAAGATTAAAACCGGTACGCGTTCCAATATTCAGAAGTATATCGTTGGCCCAAATCGTGAAGGCGAATCTGTGAATGTGGAAGCGCATAGCAGCATGCCTACGTTTATTCTTCGGTATGCCGATGTTTTGTTAATCTATGCAGAAGCGGTAATGAACGGCTCTGGTTCAACAACCGATGCTACAGCACTTGATGCTTTTAATGCAGTTCATACCCGTGGTGGGTTAGGGCCTGTATCCAGCATTACATTGGATGAATTACTTCGGGAGCGCAAAATTGAATTTGCTTTTGAGGGTGATTATTGGTTTGATATTCAGCGCCAGGGCTTAGCTAAAGCAACTGCAATGGTAGCGCTCCAGGAACGTGGAGTATATGATGATAATCATCAGCTTACCAGCGTTAAAGCTACGATACCGGGTAGCTTTAGCTCGTTGTTCCTTCCTATTCCTCAAAATGAAACTGTATCTAATCCACTGCTGCTTGAACCAGCGGTTGCTTATTACAACTAGTATAACGCATTCAAAAAATTAAACTCTGAATACGATGAAAAACATAAGAACAAAATTCGCGATGCTGATCTTTATGATCGGAGCGTTGACTTGGTCGTGTAGCGAAGATGAGTCCTTAAGTCCCGCGGCACAGGAAGTTTCTCCTCCGCAGGGTGCTTCCAATGAATTGTTGACCGTAACCGGAAAAGATCTCTCGAACGTACAGACTATCTATTTTGAAAAGGAAAGAATTAAAGCTGTTTTTAATCCTAACTTCAATTCAGATAAAGCAATCCTCTTTCGTGTTCCTGCAGATGCAGTTCCCGGTAACCAAAACATTGTGTTTACCAACATGGATGGAACGGAGTTCACGATTCCTTTCAACGTACTGGGCTTTGCTAATATTACTTCGGTATCCAATTACAACTTCAGTGCAAATGATGAAATTGTTTTAACGGGTAAAAACCTGGATGATGTAACCAGTGTAGTATTCACCGGTACGACTGAGGAAATCGAAATTGTTGCGAAAACAGCAACTACCTTAACGTTAAAATTCCCAGCCACAACCTTGACAGAATCAACCCTGGATATTACCAATTCAGCCGGAGTGTCACATATAACTCAGTCCTTTGTGGCGATTGATAATGCGTTTAAAATCTTTACCGATGATTATGCTGTCGGGTATCAGGATGCTTCATGGGGAAGCGGTGGCGCCATAAGCACAACTGAATTTAAATCGGGAACTGCATCTGTTTATAAGGACTATGCTGCCGGCAACTGGCATCAACTCGGATTTGGATGGACGAATACTCCAGACGATAATTATAAATACCTGTCTTTCTGGATTAAAGGTGCATCCGTAAACTATGACTTGTACATAACAACTTCTGCGAGCAAGAGTGGATTTGCAAGCTTTGACTCTAATACCCGAATCACTGTTCCGGCTAACGTATGGACATACTTTAAAATACCTGTCGCTACGCTTGAGCTATGGAGTACCGCAACTGAATGGAATCAGATCGGATGGAGAATTCAGGGACCGGAAGGTCAGGATGAAAGATTTTACCTCGATGATGTGATCTTAGTTAAATAGATAGGTTAGGATAAATAGTTACGTACAGCGGCAGCCGAAAAGCTGCTGCTGTATTTTTCCTGTGGTGTAGATTATAACGATGATGACGTCCAGACTCTTGGTATTGCCTTTTTTTTGTATAGGAAATTTTCTTTTCGCACAGGTAGTCGCTGACTTTGAGACTGTGGGATCAACACCTGCGTTAACTCCAACAGGAATTGTTGTTGTTAACAATCCTGATATGACAGGTAATTCGAGTGCAAAGGTTGCGAACTTTCAAAAACCTGCGGGCAACTGGCAGGCTATGTACCTTGACTTTGCAACAGAAAAAAATACCGGAAACAATGATCGCCTTTCGCTTAAGCTCAGAAGCAGTACACAGGGCCGTGTGTTTATAAAAGTTGTTAATAACGGTGCAACCATTCTGGAAAACTGGGCCCCTGATTATAATACGCGTCCTAATCCAAATACCTGGACGGAATGTTTACTGGATATATCCTCTATCAAGAATCAGCCGTTCGATAGAATTGAAGTTAATGCTTCTGTAGATAATGAAGCATCCGCGAATGTTTACCTGGATGATGTTAAGCTCCTCAATTCGCAGTCACTAAATGGTGAACCCGTAATTGGTCTTACCATTTCTGAGTATCAGATCACAGAAGGTGAGAGCGTACAATTCGATGCTTCAGCATCCTATGATTTGGATGGCACTATTGTTTCTTACACTTGGAACTTGGGAATTGCCGGCTCGGAAACAGGCGTACAAGCTGAACATCCTTTTCCAAACGAAGGAATTTTTCAGGGTGTGTTGACTATTCAGGACAATGATGGCAAAAAATCTTCGCAACGATTTACGATTAACGTTTTGCCAACTACCGGAAAGCTTGGACTGCTTCAGTTTATTGCTCCGCAATCAGAACTATATAAAAAAGCAGAAGCTGTGTTTCTTGTTAACAGTTCTTATACGAATGTGTATGACCCTGATGTTATTAAAATAGATGCCACCATCACACAACCTGGTGGCGGAACACACGTAGTTCCGTGTTTCTTTTTTCAGGAGGCATCGTATACTCCGGATCAATGGGTAAAAAATGAAAATACAGGCTACTGGATGCTTCGCTTCAGTCCATCGGAACCGGGAGAGCATCATGTTCAATTGACGCTTACGGATAATGAAGGAAGTATGTCTTCCGTGCTCTACTTTTTTACGGTTCAAGCGTCAGCTTCACCCGGCTTCATAAAAGTTGATCCTGCTAACAAACAATATTTTAGGCACAATACCGGTGAGCCCTTTTATCCGCTCGGAATAAATGTTGCCTGGGATAATACAACCAACTATACAACTATAATCAATAACCTGGGTAGCGGTGGTGCAAATCTCGTTCGTTATTGGCAGGTTCCGTTCGATCGGCAAGGGTTAGAGTGGAAGAGCGGCAGCGGCTTTTATAAAGGACTTGGTGTTTATAGTCAGGAGGCCGCGGCTGAACAGGATTCCATTATGGCGTTGTGCGAAACCAACAATATTTTTCTTCAGTTGACAATTTTTCAACATGGAATGTTTTCTGAAAATGTAAATTCTAACTGGGCCGATAATCCTTACAAAAGCAGCAATGGTGGTATGTTAACTTCGGCCGAACAGTTTTTTTATAATGTTCAGGCAAAAGCTCAGACAAAGAAACTTTTGCGATACATCGTGGCAAGGTGGGGTTACTCAACACATTTGTTTGCCTGGGAGCTTTTTAATGAAGTGAATTTCACAGGCATCCATCCGAATCAATCAACTCAATGGTATCCGGGAGTAAAGAACTGGCATGATGAAATGGGTCAGTACATAAAGAGTGTTGATGCCTTTAATCATCCCATAACAACTAGTACTGATGAATCCCAATTAAACGACTTTGATTTATTAACAGGTCTGGATAATGTTCAATACCATTTATACAACACGTCATTGCTCAGCACACAAGAGGCAAAGGATAAAAGCATTATGGCTCAAATGACACGGGTCGGACTTGTAAATGGCGAGTACGGCCTTGATGTTACAACCGCGGATGTCCCGTTCGATGTTCAGCGTGTTTCCATCTGGACAGGAATTATGAGCCAGGTTCCACATCTGATGTGGAAGTGGGATAATTATGTTAATGCAGTTTGGGCTAATCTTTTTCAGTACCCGGCCGCATTTCTAGCAAGCGAAGACTTCGTTTCGAAAGGTGAACTTTCTGATTTGGAGATGACAGCGGCATACAATGCAGAAATGCTGGAAGCCATCGGCTTTAAATCAGACGAGAATCTTTATGGAATTGTCTATGACAAAATTCACCGAAGCAATATAACCGGGGGGATTGTTGATTTGTCGTCCGCCCCGGCCGGAAATTATACTGTTACGTTTACGGATATTCTCACAGGAGCGCAAACTGAAGTGACAACTGATATTTATAATGAATTGGAGCTGCCTGTTTTTTCAAAAGGTATTGCCTTTAAAGCCAGGTTCAATTATGAAATCATTCTTTCTACAGAAGATGAACAGCTGACTAAAAACTTAAAGACCTATCCAAATCCGACATCGAATATTCTTTACGTGGATATTAAAACAACTTCATCACCCGTCAGGGTTGAGTTGATATCCGCAATTGGCACAACGTCCGGATCGCTAACGGTTATTAATGAAGAGGCAAATTCTGATCGGATCAGAATTGAATTGAACAAGGCCGGAATTTTACCGGGCATATACTTTATCAGGATCACAACATCTGAAAGTGTACTTCACGGCAAAGTTTTATACACAACAGATCAGCATAATAACCAGAACTAGTAAGCGCATGAATACTTTTAAGCGTCATATCGGAATCAACAAGAGGTTGCACATCGTGATTCTCAGTATTAGTTTTTTTATTTTTTTGCTCTTGCTGGGATTTACTCAGCTTCTTGCACAGCATCCGATTGATGCTAATGCCACCGAACAGACCAAAGCGCTTAATGCTAATCTTAAACGCATCGCTGAAGTAGGGGTAATGTTTGGTCACCAGGAAGATTTAGCCTATGGAGTCGGTTGGAGCAATTCTCCTGGGCGGTCCGATGTAAAGGAAGTTTGCGGATCATTCGCAGCCGTTCATGGCTGGGACGTTGGAAAAGAAGATACACCTGACAACATCGATCATGTACCGTTTGAAAATATCCGTCAATGGATTATTGATACGTACAAGCGTGGGGGAGTCAATACAATTTCATGGCACGTTGATAACACAACATCCGGAGGAAATGCCTGGGATACTACCCGCACGGTTAAGTACATTTTACCAGGCGGTAAAGATCATGAGAAGTTTAAAGCCCGTTTGGATAAGGTCGCTGACTTCCTTTTATCGTGTAAGGTTGATGGAGTTTTTATTCCCATGATCTTCCGACCCTATCATGAACACAATGGCAATTGGTTCTGGTGGGGTAAAGGCAACTGTACCGAAGTTGAGTACGTGGCGCTTTGGCGTTTCACAATTGATTACCTGCGCGATAAACGAAACATACATCATTTGCTCTATTCATTTTCACCCGACCGAAGCCGGCTGGATATGAACAATCTTAAAGCTTCATACCTCTATGGATATCCGGGAGATAACTATGTGGATGTGTTAGGCTACGATAATTACATGGATGTCGGAATCGCCTGGAATAAAAAAACCAAAGACGAACAAATTGCCGACCTGGTGGCAGGACTTTCCATGATTTCTGATCTTGCAAAAGAAAAAAATAAAAGCGCAGCACTCACCGAAACAGGGCTTGAAGGCGTAACCAATCCGGCTTGGTTTACAGAAGTTATTCTTAATCCGCTAAAAGCTAATCCCACCATTCATCTTGCCTATGTGTGTCTCTGGCGTAATGCCAATGATAAGCACCATTATGGTCCTTATCCCGGACATGCTTCTGCAGAGGATTTCAAAAAATTCTACCAAGACCGACTGACATTGTTTGAAGATGATATTCAAAACATCTATCAGTTAGGTAAAAAACTTGTGAAATGACCTTATCACTTCTCGATAGCTCAATTATCATTGTTTACCTGATAGCGGTTATCGTTATCGGGTTTGTTATGAAGAAGCGGGCGTCACAAAATATTAAAACTTATTTTCTAGGCGGTAACACACTTCCGTGGTACATGCTCGGCCTCTCCAATGCTTCGGGAATGTTTGACATTTCTGGAACTATGTGGATGGTGACATTACTCTTTGTTTATGGGGTTAAAAGTGTCTGGATACCCTGGCTGTGGCCGGTATTCAATCAGATTGTTCTGATGATTTATTTATCTGCCTGGCTGAGAAGGTCAAATGTGTTGACCGGAGCAGAGTGGATCAGAACGCGTTTTGGAAATGGGAACGGAGCAACTCTATCCCACATCATTGTTGTTGCTTTTGCTTTATTAAGTGCACTCGGTTTTTTAAGTTATGGATTTATTGGTGTCGGGAAGTTTATTGAAGCATTCATTCCCTGGGAAAGCGCAGCACCATTTCTTTCAGGTTTCCTGGCACCTGAACATGCGGCAACATTTTACGGCATCATCATGGTTGGCATTGTTACGCTGTATGTAATTCTGGGTGGGATGATGTCCATCGTCTGGACTGATGTTTTTCAATTTGTTGTCATGACAATTTGTTGCGTGGCGATCGGCATCATTGCGATGAATCATGTTGATCGCGAAACGTTGTTAGGACTTGTACCGACAGGATGGAACGACCTTTCGTTTAGTTGGAACCTTGGACTGGATTGGTCATCCATACTTCCTGCTGTGAACGATAAGATCAACTCCGATGGATTTTCACTCTTTACCATTTTCTTTATGATGATGCTGTTCAAAGGCATTTTCGCAAGCATGGCCGGACCTGCTCCGAATTATGATATGCAAAAGATTCTCGCCACAAAGTCACCGGCAGAAGCGGCCAAGATGAGCGGGTTTGTTTCACTCGTGCTTTTGTTTCCGAGATATTTAATGATTACCGGATTCACTGTGTTGGCCATTGTATTTCTGCGTACTGAATTCCTGGCGGCAGGAGACGGGTTTGATTTTGAAAAAGTTCTTCCGCTTGCGATAAATAAATTTATTCCGATCGGTTTGAAAGGATTGTTGATTGCCGGTTTGCTGGCCGCGTTTAAATCTACTTTTGCATCAACCGTGAATGCAGCGCCCGCCTATCTGATCAACGATATCTATTTAAAGTACATAAACCCGAATGCAGACCGAAAGCGATTGATCAACTACAGTTACATCATCTCGCTGGTGATGGTGATCATCAGTGTATTTATTGGACTGTATGTTATGAGCATTAATACCGTTATTCAATGGATTGTCTCTGCTTTGTATGGCGGATACATTGCTTCCAATGTTTTGAAATGGCACTGGTGGCGGTTCAATGGTCACGGATATTTTTGGGGAATGTCTGCGGGCATTATCGCCTCTATGATATTGCCGTTCATTTTCCCGGTAACTTTGCCCTTATACTATTTTCCGATAACATTCCTTGTTTCCATTATCGGTTGTATTGGCGGAACATATGCTGCACCACCGGCAGAAGAACCTGTGCTGAAACATTTCTATAGAACGATTCGCCCCTGGGGTTTCTGGAAACCGGTTCATGATAAAGTTGTTGCGGAAGATCCATCCTTTGAAGGGAACACGAACTTCAAGCGCGATATGTTCAATGTTATTGTCGGAATCATATGGCAGGTATGCCTTACGGTCATTCCAGTATACATTATTATTCGCGAAGAAATGCCTTTGTACACCAGCATCGGTATCCTGCTGGTGACAACCTACATTCTTAAAAAGAATTGGTACGATAAGCTTGAGCAAGAAGATCAGAAATTTTCTCAACAAACAATTCCTGTTCCAGCTCTTGAAAAATAACTAACAACCTGATAAAATTTATAGACAGTGAGTTCACACGTAGAAAATGTAAAAAGTCTCTTCAACGAATATGAGAAGCTGATCTCCCGGAAGAATACACCTGTGGAATCGGGAAATGGAATCTATCAACGCTACAAATTTCCCGTGCTGACTGCTGCGCATGCCCCGGTTCACTGGCGTTATGATCTTAATCCACAAACTAATCCGTTGTTGCTGGAACGCATTGGAGTTAATGCTACATTTAATTCAGGTGCAATTCTTTGGAAAGGTAAAATTGTGTTGGTAGTGCGGGTGGAAGGGAATGACCGTAAATCTTTTTTTGCGTTGGCTGAAAGTGATAATGGTATTGATAATTTTCGGTTCCGTGATTATCCTATTGAGCTTCCACAAACCAATGATCCTGACACAAATGTTTACGATATGCGCCTCGTGCAGCATGAGGATGGCTGGATTTACGGTTTGTTCTGCACAGAACGCAGAGATCAATCAGCAAAAGACTTTGATCAATCTGCCGCAACAGCGCAATGCGGAATTGTGCGCACACGCGACCTTGAAAAGTGGGAACGACTTCCTGACCTGATTACGAAAGGTGGTCAGCAACGCAATGTTGTGGTTCATCCTGAATTCATTAACGGCAAATATGCCTTATACACACGACCTCAGGACGGTTTCATTGATGCCGGAAAAGGTGGCGGCATTGCCTGGGGACTTTGTGACTCCATGGAACAGGCAGTTGTGGATACTGAAATAATAATTGAGCCTAAAATCTATCACACTATAAAGGAAGTGAAGAACGGTCAGGGTCCAGCGCCTATTAAAACAGAAAAAGGCTGGCTGCATCTTGCACATGGAGTTCGCAATACGGCAGCCGGACTGCGATATGTTTTGTACATGTTCATGACGGATTTGAAGAATCCTTCCAACGTTATTTATAAACCGGCCGGTCATTTCATTTCTCCGGAAGGTGAGGAGCGCGTTGGTGATGTTTCTAACGTGGTGTTTTCCAATGGTTGGGTTGAGCAACAAGGAAATGTGTTTATTTACTATGCATCTTCGGATACCCGGATGCATGTAGCTACAACAACCACTAAAAAACTGATGGACTATTGTATGAATACTCCGGAGGATGAATACAAATCACACCTGAATGTGAAACAACGCGTGGCGTTAATCCACTCTAATTTAACCTGGATGAAAAGTAACTTGAAATGATTGCCGTGAAAGCCAATCCATTGATCAAAAACCTTTGGGCAGAAGCTTCACAAGAGCTTACGCAAAATATTTTGCCCTATTGGATGAACAAGATGGTGGATGATGCGAATGGCGGATTTTATGGAAGACGCAATGGCAACGATGAGCTGATCGAGCTTTCGGATAAAGGCGTTATTCTAAATACCCGGATTTTGTGGACGTTCTCTCATGCTTATAGAATTCTGGTTGATTCTCTGGAACGTGAATCTTACCGCATCGTTGCTGAACGCGCATTCAGGTACATCACTGAAAATTTTACAGATCCTGAGAATGGCGGACTTTACTGGATGGTAAACTTTCAGGGTAAACCAGTCTATACAAAGAAGCAGGTATATGCCCAGGCCTTTGGTATTTATGCGTTCACAGAATACTTCTGTGCCACGGATGATAAGGCTGGACTCGATCAGGCTATTGAGCTTTATCAGTTATTGGAAAAACACAGTTACGATCAAGCAGAAGGTGGCTACCTCGAAGCCTTTGACCGTGACTGGACATTGCTGGAAGATTTACGCCTTAGTGATAAGGATGCCAATGAGCGGAAGACGATGAATACGCATCTCCATGTGCTGGAAGCATATTCCAATCTCTATACCTGTTGGAAGAATGCTCAGCTTGGTCAGCAGCTTAAAAAGCTAATTCTTATTTTCTTAGACAAGATTATCAACAAGGATAATCACCTTGATTTATTTTTTGACGATCACTGGAAAGTTAAGTCATCTATAATTTCGTTTGGTCACGATATTGAAGCAAGCTGGTTGTTACAGGAAGCAGCAGAAGTGCTGGAAGATCCAATCCTTATAAAAAGAACAAAGGAAGCAGCGCTAAAAATTGTTCACGTAGTAGAGAATGATGGAATGACAGAACAAGGTGCTTTGATCAATGAAGTCCATGGAAACGGTTCACGCGATACGGACATTCACTGGTGGCCACAAGCCGAAGCGTTGGTTGGATTTGTGAATGCCTGGCAAATCACACAGGATGAATCGTATTTGATTAAGACAGATAAGCTTTGGTCGTTCATCAAAGAACATGTTGTGGATGCTAACGGTGAATGGCATTGGAGATTGAATGAAAGTAATAAAATCATTCGCACAGAAGATAAAGCCGGGCCGTGGAAATGTCCTTACCACAACGGCAGGGCTTGTATGGAATTAATGAAACGTTTAGAAGGGAAATGATATGAGAAAGATTTTTCTACTCTTGTTGCTCACATGTGCTCAACTCCTGCACGCCCAGGATTTTGTTTCTGTAGCCAACGGCAAATTCATGCTGGCGGACAAGCCCTATTATTTTATTGGCGCAAACATGTGGTACGGATGTTATCTCGGATCCGATAAAGTAAAAGGCGGACGTGAGCGATTGATCCGCGAACTGGATTTCTTAAAGAAGCAGGCTATCACTAACCTGCGTGTGCTGGGTGCTTCAGAGCTCTCTGCGTTTGATAATCATTTTCCCTTCACCATTCAAACAGCGCCTTCACAATATGATGAATCGCTTTTGCAGGGACTTGATTTCCTGCTCGCTGAAATGAAAAAGCGCGATATGAAAGCTGTGATCTATCTCAATAATTACTGGAACTGGTCGGGCGGAATGGGACAATATGTAACGTGGGTCGATCCCGAATTTGCTGCCTCGGTTCCTTTTAATCCTGAAAGAAAATGGGAGCGCGAAATGACATTATCGGCATACTTCTATTCTCATAACGAAGCACAGGAACATTTCAGGAATTACATCCACAATCTGATCTCAAGAAAAAATTCTTTTACCAACGTATCCTACAAGGATGATCCTACTATTATGTCGTGGCAATTGAGCAATGAACCCCGACCCGGCATGGATGGTGATCAGGGCGAAAAGAATATTCATGACTTCATGAAGTGGATTGATCAGACAGCAGGTTATATCCATTCACTGGATACCAATCATTTGGTTTCCTCTGGCAGCGAGGGAAAGGTGGGAACGATACAAAAGCTGGAGTATTACGAACAAACCCATGCGAGTAAAAATATTGATTACCTCACACTGCATATCTGGGCCAAGAACTGGAGCTGGTTTAATGCCGATAAGCCGGATGAAACATTTCCGATTGCAAAGAAAAATGCACAGGATCATCTCAAGCTTCACATTGACCTTGCCAAAAAAATGAATAAACCGTTGGTGATGGAGGAGTTTGGACTTGATCGTGACCATAAGAATTATTTGCCGGGAACATCAACCGCTATGCGGGACGAATATTTTATCGCATTGTTTGAAATGCTTTTCCGGGAAGCATCCCGGGGTGCACCAATCGGAGGCGCAAATGTTTGGGCCTGGGGTGGAGAGGGTGTTCCCATGGAAAAAATTAAAGACAGCATTGACGCTTCAGCGTATGTGGGTGATCCTTTTGTTGAGCCACAGGGATTAAACTCTGTTTTTCAAAAGGACAAAAGCACGGTGCGCATTCTTAAAAAGTATAATACGTTATTCGACACATTACGCAAAAAGGAATGATATCAGCTCATTTGAAAGTGATAGGGGATATGCTATCTTCGAAAACGTCCTTTCGTAAACCGGTTTCTATGAGAAAAGCTTGCCTACTGTTGGCATTTTTGCTTGTTGCCGGAGTTGCGGTTGCGCAACCAGGCGAATTGCGAAAAAAGCGGATCATTTTCGACCAGCTCTCAGAAAATCAAAGCCTGTCACAAAGCTCCATCAATTGTGTATTACAGGATCATGATGGCTTTCTCTGGATCGGAACATTTTCCGGCCTTATCCGATACGATGGATATGAAACAACTGTGTTTCACAGTGAGAATAAACCCGGTAAAATTCAGAGCAACAAAATTGTTACCATTTATGAAGATCGCGAAGGCTACTTATGGATAGGTACGCACATGGGCGGACTTTTCCGCTACGATAAACACCGCAATGAGTTTGAGCACTTCAGTCATAAGAAAGATGACCCTGCCAGTTTAAGTAATAATAATGTCTGGTCGATCGAAGAAGATAAGCATGGCAATTTGTGGATCGGAACAGAAATCGGACTGAATATCCTGCGGAAAGGTAAAGCCGGGTTTGAACGGATATCGAAAGCCAACACGCCTTCTCTAAGTTATGATTTCATTACCGATATTCACCTTTCATCGTCCAACGATCTTTGGGTTTCTACCGAAGAAGGATTAAACAGGCTGGTCGTTACCGGTAAGCCAGGAGCTGAACATTATTCTTTTGAGAGTTACAGCTATGATGAAGATGTTTCCAACAAGGCACTCCACAACTATATCTACCAGATTGAAGAGTTAACAGTGAATGGAAAGCCTTCGATCTGGCTCAGTACCAAAAAGGGCCTCAAAGGATTGTTCAATAATAAGCTTAAAAATTTCCTGGTACCGCATAAGTCGCTTAGCTATTCTTTTTTTAGAAGCCTGCTTGCGGTGGATGGCAAGAATCCGTTTTTGATTGCCGGATCGGAAACAGGTTTGTCATTGTTCGATCCGGAAACACAGCGTTTTGAAACAGTTCCGTATGATGATTATCGTGAGATGAACATTAGTCACCGAACCATCACTGCATTATACATTGATGAAGGTGGGGTGTTATGGGTAGGCACCAAGAAAGGATTAAATAAATTCGACACGTACACGAAAGACTTTGAAGCGTTTCGAACAACCCAGTTTGACAAGTCAAAGAACATCATCACGGGCGTACAAAACTCCTCTCTGGGAGGTTACTGGATTTCAACTATTGGCGGGGGGCTTTTTAAATTCGATGATAAGGATTCGTTTACGCACTACAAGATCATCAGTCGCGAAGAGAATGATTTTACGGAATTCATTCAAACCCTATATTCCGATGGCAAAGGGAATGTCTGGGTAGGCACAGCGGGCGCGGGTGTTTATCATTTTAATGAGAAGGAGATTGGTAAAACAGGTACGATCTCCAGATTTGATCACTACTTCACTAAATCTGACTCTCCGCTGAGCGATGATTATGTAATGTCTTTAGCGGGTGACCGCGATGGGAATATACTTGTCGGGATGTGGAGCGGGGGATTGAATAAGATAACAACCGGTAAGAAAGTTATCAATTTTGACGAGCCTTCGCTTAAACGTGCACCCGTGGTGGTTCTTCATCCCGATCATACCGGTACCATTTGGGTAGGAACACGCGGTAAAGGATTCTATCGCATTCGTGAAACTGGGGGTAAGCCAACCATCAAACATTATTATAAAGATGAAGCCGACACACTTAACACGATCAGCAATAACTTTATCAATGCAGTGTATGAAGATCATGCCGGAACGTTATGGATTGGTACGGATGGTGGACTAAATGCGTTTGACAGGAGAACAGAAGAATTTTCTCATTACCCGTTGGAAGGTGGACCGAGCAACGATGTTATTGTCAGCATTCTGGAAGATGATCAAGGGAAGCTATGGCTCGCACACTGGAACGGCCTCACTGTAATTGATCCGGCTGACCCGCGCTGGATGAGGAACTATGATAACAACGACCGGATTATGGGCGGGTTTTTCTATAATAATATCTGTGTAAAAAACAGAGAAGGGCATCTGTTATTTGCAGGTTCAGAAGGATTTAATCGCATCGACACAAAACGAATCGTTCAAAAACCGGAAGAGTATCCTTTGGCTATAACACAGTTTGAGTTGTTCGGAAAGCCGGTAACCTATGGAGAAGAAATTGACGGACGCGTTATTCTGACAAGTCCCCTACAAAATAACTTGAAAGTAGAGTTAAAGCATTTTGAAAACTCCATAGCGTTCGAATTTGCATCGCTCGACTACGCAGCGCCAGAGAAAATCAGGTATGCATATATGCTAGAAGGATTTAATAAAGAATGGAGCTATACAACAAGCGAAAGGCGTTATGCCAACTATACAAACTTAAATTATGGTAAGTATACGTTTAAAGTAAAGGCTACGAGTACCGATGGTGTGTGGAGTGATGTCTACAGCAAGGTACAAATCACCATCCGGCCACCTTGGTGGAAAACGAATTGGGCACTGTTGATGTACATCGTGGTGGCGTTCGTGGTTTTATACGGATTCAGGAAACTGGTTCTGTTGCGGGCTAACCTCATTCACGACATCAAGCTTGAACGACTACAGCGTGAGAACATGGAAAAGCTGAATAAAGCAAAGCTTCAGTTTTTTACCAACATTTCACATGAATTCAGAACACCACTTACCTTGATTTTGGGCCCGGCTCAAAGCCTGCTCGATTCCAGTAACCTCGGAAAAATTTTCCGTAATCATGCAATGAGCATCAGCACGAATGCACAACGGTTGCTGAGATTAGTAAATCAGTTACTTGATTTCCGTAAGGCAGAATCCGGTAACCTCAAACTAGAGGTATCAGAGGGAAACATCGTTCGGTTCATCAAGGAAATTAAGCTTTCCTTCGATATGCTGGCAGAGCAAATGAACATTCAGTTTTCGATGGACTCCTCTTCGCCAATCATTAAACTATGGTTTGACCGGGATCAGTTCGAGAAAATTATGTTTAACCTTTTGTCCAATGCATTCAAGCATACCCCTTCTGGCGGAACTATCGCAATTCATATTAAGGAAGTTCAGGATGATGTGATCATTACAGTTGAAGACACCGGCAAAGGAATTAAGAGCGAACATTTCGATAAAATATTTCAGACATTCTTCAGTTACGATGACGACAAACATCACACCGGTACAGGCATCGGTCTTGCCCTGACGAAAAGTCTCGTAGATATGCATCATGGAAAAATTGATGTGCAGAGTCGTGAAGGGGAGTTCACGCGCTTTATTGTGAGCTTGCGTAAAGGATCAGGACATTTTCATGAAACTGAAATTCAACGCTTGTCAAATGATATCGAAAGTATGGATCACTATCCGTCACTGGTTGGTCTTGAGTTGTCGCCTGTAGAAGGTGATCAACTGGACACGCAACCTGCATTGTGCCGGCCTGAACGTAAGTTGCTTATTGTTGAGGATAATGAAGGAGTACGTTCCTATATCCGTTCTATTTTTCAAGCTGAATATGAAATAGTTGAAGCTGAAAATGGAAAGGAGGGCTGGACGCTTGCGGTGGACCAGTCACCGGATATTATCATCAGCGATATTATGATGCCCGTGATGGATGGGATCACGCTTTGTAAAAAACTGAAATCGGATGTTAAGACTTCTCACATCCCGGTAATTTTGTTAACGGCTCGAACGGCCTTAATCTTTAAGGTGGAAGGGCTTGAAACGGGTGCAGATGATTATGTAACCAAACCGTTCAATCCAAAGCTGCTGGAGCTTAAAGTCCGGAACTTTATCCGGATTCGCGAAAGCATGCGTAAGCATTTTTCAAGCAAGGATATACTGACCATCGAGCCTCGTAAAGTAACACTCACATCCGTGGATGAAGTGTTTGTGACAAAAATGGTGGAGAGCATTGAGAAGAATATGAGCAATGCTGATTACTCGGTCGAAGAGTTGAGTCTTGATGTGGCCATGAGCAAAATGCAACTCTATCGCAAAATGAAAGCATTAACGAACCAGTCTGCAAATGAGTTTATCCGCACCATGCGCCTCAAGCGAGCTGCACAATTACTGGAGCAGAATCAGCTTACCGTTGCTGAAGTAACCTACGAAGTTGGCTTTACCGATTTGCCATATTTCCGTGAATGCTTTAAAAAGATGTTTGGCGTTACGCCATCCGAATACTCCAGCTCGACAACTCGTGAAGATCAAGTAAACTAATTAAGTGTTATGTATAAATATCTTTTAAGCACCCTGATGGTGTTCATGGTAATCACGCTGACTGCTTTTCAGTTCAAGCCGATGAAAATAATTTTCTTCGGGGATTCTATTACAGAAATGGGTGCTCAATCAGGTGGCTATATTGACAGGCTACGTCAGCTTGCTGTTCCGATCAGTGAATTTGATTTAATAGGAAAAGGTATTGGTGGTAATAAAGTGTACGATTTATACCTCAGACTGGAAGATGATGTGCTTAGCCAATCCCCGAACGTTGTTTTCATCTATGTTGGAATCAACGATATATGGCATAAGCGCAATGCCGGAACTGGCACGGATGCAGACAAGTTTGAGAAATTTTACCGCGCATTAATCAAAAAGATGCTCGACAAAAATATTAGAGTGGTGTTATGTACTCCGGCTGTTATTGGTGAACGTACGGATAACAGTAACGAGCAGGATGGCGAGCTGAATTATTACAGCGGCATAATCCGAAAGCTGGCCAAGGAAAATGATCTTGCAATCGTTGATCTGCGAAACGATTTTTCAGAATACCTTAAAAAGAATAATCCGCAGAATCTGGAAAAAGGAATTTTAACTACCGATCGTGTCCACCTGAATGAAGAAGGTAACAAGCTTGTTGCAGCCTCGATCTGGAAGGTAATCCAGTCACTTAAAAAGTAATATACTATGAAATACGCGTGGATTCTTTTAGTCCTTCTTACGCTTAATGTGCAGGCTCAAAAATTTGATTCACTTGCTACAACTCCGCCCATGGGTTGGAACAGCTGGAATACATTTTCAGTAAACATCGATGAGAAATTAATTAAAGGCATTGCTGACAGCTTCATTAAAGACGGCTTAAAAGATGCAGGTTACGAGTACATCGTAATCGATGACGGCTGGATGGCAAAGGAGCGTGATAAGAACGGTAACTTGTTAGCCGATCCAATAAAGTTTCCAAACGGAATGAAAGCCGTTGTCGATTACGTTCACAGCAAAGGCTTAAAGTTTGGCATTTACAATTGTGCTGGCAACAAAACCTGCGGGGGATACCCCGGTTCTCGCGGTCATGAATATCAGGATGCACTCCTGTATGCTTCATGGGGAGTTGATTATCTCAAATACGACTGGTGTAACACAGAAAAACTGAATGCGGAAGCTGCTTACATTACGATGCGCGATGCTTTGTATGCAGCAGGCCGCCCGGTTGTCTTCAGCCTATGCGAATGGGGCGATAATCAACCATGGACTTGGGGTAAGAATGTTGGTCATCTCTGGCGTACAACGGGTGACATTACAAACTGCTGGGATTGTGAAGATGATCATGGAACCTGGTCATCGTGGGGAGTACTCCGCACAGTGAACATGCGCAAGGATATCCGGCAATACGCTGGTCCCGGTCACTGGAATGATCCTGATATGATGGAGGTTGGAAACGGAATGACAGTACAGGAAGATCGGTCTCATTTCTCGCTTTGGTGTATGTTGGCCGCTCCGTTGATTATGGGAAATGATCTTCGGATCATGAAACCGGAAACGCGTGCAATCCTGACCAACAAGGATGTTATTGCGATCGATCAGGATGTGCTGGGCGTTCAGGCATTGCGCTATACAACAATTGATAGTGTTGAAGTTTGGGTAAAGCCGCTGCTAAATGACGAATGGGCAGTATGTTTTCTAAACCTGAAAAGCAGATCGCAAACCTTCAACTTTAATTGGCAGAACTACGCTATAATAGATGAGGTGTCGAAGCGTACCCTAAACCCCAAAAGGGAAAATGTATATCAACTGAAAAACCTGTGGACTAAAAAAATAGAAGGTACTACAGCAAAATCCCTCAATGCAACGATTGCTTCACACGATGTGGCAATGTTCAGATTATATCGTAAATAAAATTCTATGAAGTTAAAACATCTGTCTGCACTTTTCATTTTTATTGGACTCGCGGCCTGTAACCCTACAACAAAACAGAATACTTCTAATCCTCAATCTCTATCGGAAAGAATGAAAGCCGAACGAGGTAATGATGCTGCGATGGAATCTAAAATTGATGAGCTCCTTTCTGCTATGACACTGGAAGAGAAAATCGGACAGATGACGCAAATCACCAACGCGCAGATTGTGACCAAGGCAAATTGGGGAAGTGGGAGCGACCTGAGCATTGAAATGAAGATTGACACCGCCAAACTTAGCGTGATGATCCGCAAGTATCATGTAGGATCTTTTTTGAATGGGATTGCTGAAACCCCGGAAATATGGTATAAATTTTATAAAGACCTGCAGGATTACAACCTCAATCACTCACGATTAAAAATTCCGATTATATATGGTGTAGATCAAATGCACGGTCCGAATTACCTGACCGGTGGAACGATCTTTCCGCATGCCATCAATACCGCTGCAACCTATAACAATAAGTTCGCTGCGGATATGGCGCACGTTACGGCCATAGAAACTGCCGACATTGGCCACCAATGGATTTTTGCACCTGTACTCGATCTTGCCCGAACTCCGCTTTGGGGAAGATTTTATGAAACGTTAGGTGAATCTCCTTACGTGGCATCTACCATGGGAAGCATTTTTATTAAAAAACTACAAGGCGATTCAAGTATTGCTCCGTATAAAATAGCCGCCACTGCAAAACATTTTCTCGCATACTCGGATCCAAAATCCGGCTGGGACCGCACACCAGTTGATATCTCGGAACAAACATTATATGAAATACATGTTCCGTCCTTTAAGGCTGCAATTGATGCCGGAATAGAATCCGTGATGATTAACAGCGGTGAGATTAATGGAGAGCCGGTTCACGCATCAACACGAATCCTGACTCAATTATTAAGAGATGAACTTAACTTTACCGGTGTAGCCGTTACGGATTGGGAAGATATTATCCGACTCTACAAAAATCATCGCGTAGCAGAGAATGAACGCGAAGCTACCTATTTGGCAATCACAGCCGGAATTGATATGGCGATGACTCCTTATACAACCGATTTTTGTGAACATCTTCTCGCTTTGGTGAAAGCGGGAAGAATATCAGAAGATCGTATTAATCTTTCCGTTGCCCGAATCCTGAGAATGAAGCTTAAGATTGGATTATTCGAAAATCCCCTTCCACGTAACGATCGCTTTAGCAGGATCGGAACTCCTGAAAATAGAGCGCTCGCGCTGGAAGCTGCGCGCGAATCCATTGTGCTAATGAAAAATGATGCGAACACCTTGCCGCTATCACCGGTGAAGAATATTCTTGTCGCGGGTGCCTTGGCCAATCTTAAGTCACCGCTCTCGGGAGGCTGGACATTGCGGTGGATCAACCAGGATGAATCGTTATATCCTGAGTATGTTCTTACGCCTTTTGTCGCACTTCAAAAGGAATTCAAATCTGTTACGGTAGCAGCCAATGATGCTGAACTAAAATCGAAAGCAATAAAATCCGATGCGATTATCGTTGTAGCAGGAGAGATGCCTTACTCGGAAGGTTTCGGAAGCATAACCGATATCAATCTTCCTGCTGATCAGCTCAAAACAATCGAAGTTGCACTCGCTACCCACAAGCCGGTTATCCTGGTGGTGATTGCCGGTCGGCCACGCATCATTACTTCCGTATATGATAAATGTAATGCGGTTTTGTTTGCCGGGTTGCCCGGATTCGAAGGTGGGCAGGCAATTGCGGAGATTCTCAGTGGCAAAGTAAACCCAAGCGCGAAGATGAGTTTTAATTACCCGGCTGCACCCAACCGACTTCTTCCACATAATCACAAGGCCACCGAAGAACTGCTCGCGCACGATATTCCAAATCCAATTTCCTTGAAGGAATTTGGTACCGGCTTAAGTTACTCAACATTTACCTACAGCAACCTGACGCTAAGTGATTCTGTTCTTACTTCAGAAATAGATAGTCTTGTTGCTACCGTAACCATTAAGAATACTGGTGCTGTAGCGGGTAAGGAAGCGGCCTTGTGGTTTATCAATGATGAAGTTGCAAGCATTACGCGACCTGTTAAGGATTTGAAGTTCTATGAGAAGAAATTGATTAAGGCAGGAGAGTCCGTTGAGTATTCATTCATCGTAAAGCCATCTCAACTTTCTTTCCCGGATAAAATAAATACTAAAATTCTCGAAGACGGATACTTTACGCTGATGGTTGGTCCACTCAAGACAAGATTTAAACTTGATCGACCATGAGAACATTTTGTTTACTGATTACTTTAATTATTTCATTGTCACTTCACGCGCAGCTTGACCGCATCAGCGTTAAAGGAAATCAGTTCGTGTCATCCACAGACCCTGTTATTTTCCGCGGGTTGGATGCTAGTGATCCGTATAAGCTGCAAGCAGATGGTCAGTGGAATAAGCGCTACCTCGAAGAAATGAAGAACTGGGGCGCCAACATTGTCCGGTTCCCCGTACATCCCATTTACTGGCAAAAACTAGGAAAGGAAAAATACATCGAACTGCTTGATCAGGGTGTGATGTGGGCAACTGAGCTTGGGTTGTATGTCATTATTGACTGGCACACGATCGGCAACCTTCGATCGGAATTGTTTCAGGATCCAATGTATGAAACCACGCGCAAGGAAACATTTGAATTCTGGAAGGCGATGGCCGTTCAGTATAAAGATAATACAACGGTAGCTTTCTTTGAATTGTTCAATGAGCCAACGGATTACAACCATACATTAGGAACATGCACCTGGCAACAATGGAAGGAACTCATGGAAGAGATAATAACGATCGTCCGTGCGCACGATGCAAAAGCAATCCCGTTGGTAGCCGGATTTAACTGGGCCTATGATCTCACCGAGGTTCAGAAAAATCCAATCGATGCTAAAGGTATTGCCTATGTAAGTCATCCGTATCCAATGAAGCGCAACAAACCCTGGGAAGAGCAGTGGACAAAAGATTGGGGTTATGTTTCAGAAACCTATCCGGTATTTCTTACTGAGATTGGCTTTTGCGGTAAGGATGATCGGGGAGCTCATGTTCCGGTAATCAGTGATGAATCGTATGGGGATGCAATCACGCAGTACTGTCAGCAGCGCGGCATCTCATATACTGTTTGGGTGTTTGATCCGCAGTGGGCACCTATGCTGATCAAAGATTGGAAGTTTACCCCAACACGTCAGGGAAGATATTTCAAAAAAGCGTTACAGCAGCCGCTTAAAAATTGAGTGCTATGAAACTATTTCTGCTTAATGCAGCCATCGTATTCTTTTCAGCAATATATGTTGAGCCTGCTTCAGAATTTTACCAGGCTGATCATCCGTATTTCCGGTACACCGGCCGGATAGATTTTTCAAATGCCAAAGCTCCGCGATTCTGGGCTGCTGGTGTTTACATAGAAGCCCGGTTCAGTGGAACATTCTGTGAAGTTGAAGTGCGCGATGAAATGCAGTGGGGTACATCTCACAATTATCTGGAGATAAGTATAGATGGGAGAGAACCGATCCGGATAAAGACTACCGGTAAATTCAACCGGATTAAGGTTGCGGATAACCTATCTCTTGGAGAACACTCTATTATCATCATGAAAGGCACCGAGGCGATCATTGGATATCTTGAATTTGTAGGATTGCGTTGTGAGAAACTTTTGCCGATGAAAAAGAAAACGTCCCGAAAGATGGAGTTCATTGGCGATTCAATCACCAGCGGCATGGCCAATTATACAAAAGACATTCCGTGCGACAGCGGTGTATGGTATGATCAGCACAGCGCTTGGTATAGTTATGGTGCAATTACGGCTCGTTCCCTCGGAGCGGACTACCACATAACTTCTGAATCAGGTATTGGATTAATTCATAGTTGCTGTGATAAGAAGTTAACGATGCCGGAAATTGTAGATAAAGTTAGTATCAGTAAAGATTCCTTGGTCTGGAATTTTTCAAGGTTTCAGCCGGATGTAGTAACGGTGTGTCTTGGGCAAAATGACGGCATCCAGGATTCGGTAAAATTTACACAAGCATATGTTGAATTGCTTAAATCTTTGCGCGACTATTACCCTAAAGCAAAACTTGTTTGTCTCACGAGCCCGATGGCTGACCAGAATCTTAGGAAAGCATTGACACGATACATTCAGGGAGTTGTGAGATACTGCCGAACGCATGGCGAAAAAAATATAAGCGCATATTGCTTTACAAGTCAATACAAGAATGGCTGCGGTTTGCATCCAGACGTTGAAGATGATAAACTTATTGCAGATGAATTAACTCAATGGATTAAGACTGAAATGAGTTGGTAGCAATTCAGTATCTCGAGAACAGGGTGGTAGGTGAAGTATCCCTGCAAAGAATGTTTGCAAATCTGCTAATTTCTTTAAATATTCCACAGTGTCGCAATCAACCCGAAGATTGTCGTGTTTACACTATTCTTACATACACCGTGATTGTATGTTTGTACTATCAAAACAAATAGAACAACTAAAACCCAACTGCAATGGAAAACACCGTATCAAAAACCCAGCGCTGGATCTCGTATGTCATGAGTGGCCTGGTGATCCTGTTCATGTTACTGGATAGCATCATGAAATTTGTAAAACCTAAGGAAGTGATTGAAGGAACGCTTGCCTTAGGCTTTGCCGAACATCATATCGTGATCATTGGTACGCTAGGATTGATCTCAACCTTGCTTTACGCTATCCCGCGAACGTCTGTTTTAGGAGCTATTTTGCTTACGGGTTATTTTGGCGGTGCTGTATGCACGCACCTGCGTCTAGATAATCCTATGTTTAGCCACACGCTGTTCACCGTTTACTTCGGCATATTTGTCTGGGGTGGACTTTGGTTGCGGAACACAAAAGTGCGCGAGCTGCTGCCGTTGCGTAAGAACAATTAAAAGAGTTCATTATCTTGTTCACGTAAGTAAACGTTCGTTATGCTGGTTCAGATAGTCCTCTTGATTACCTTGATTCTATATGCGATTATTGCAAGCCAGTCGTTTATGTATATGCTTGCACTCAAAACTCTTCAGCTCAAGCTTGATGCTGCTGGCTACATAATCTTTCGGCAATTGATCGATGCCTCGATGATGGCAAGGTTGAAATACGTGATGTATGCTGCGTTGATCGCGAACACTATACTGGTTGCACTCTTGATCAACACAATAGGCAGCTTGCTGTTCCTTTCAGCACTGCTGGCTGGTATCCTGCTGGTGGTTGATATGCTGATTGCCGTTAAAGGTAACTTGCCCATTAATGCTGTGATCAACAGCTGGTCAATAAATAATTACCCGGCAAACTGGGTTGAGTACCGAGAACGTTGGCTGAAATTTTTTCGATACCGTCAGCTTGCCGTTATCACCGGGTTCGTTAGCCTGGTGATCGCGACTGTTTTTTAATACTTCTGGTTTGATGTTGTCTGGTATTTGATTAGAGGAGTATTCCAATTATTTTGCTTTTAGAAAAACCCAGAGTTTATGATTGTCTATGGTTGGAACTCCAAGAATATTAAACAGGCACCGCTGGAGAATTATGCCTGTCCCAATTGCCAGCAGAATGATTCGCATATTGTTATTGTAGCGAAATACGTTCATATTTTCTGGATCCCGGTTTTTCCGTATAAGAAATCAGCGCTGGTTTTTTGCAATCAGTGCAAGCATGAAACGCAAGATGAAAAGGCCATTATGCCCGGAAACGAAGGTTTGGTAAAAAAACTGAAAGCAGCAGTGCCCTTACCGCTGTACCTGTTTTCAGGGCTGGCAATCATACTTGTTGCTATTGGCTATTTCACGTATGCCGGAGCACAGGATGAGAAGCAGGAGCAAAGCTATGTTGAAGATCCGCACGCGGGAGATGTTTATCTGATCAAGAGCAGTGAAGAACCATCTGCGTACAATCATTACCTATTGAAGGTGCGGGATGTTGTGGGCGATTCGCTTTGGGTTTCATACAGTTCATATTTTTATAATGGTATAATAAGCCAGCTCGACCCTAAGGATGGATTTTATGATATCATGTACCCGATGCACAAGAATGATCTCGAAGGATTACAAAAAACGGGAGAACTCAAAAAAGTGATGAGAGACTATGCAGCATCCACCGGTTTTGATCGGGACATTGAATATAAGCCAACGGATACTCTATTGGATGTTGAATCTCTGCAACCCGATACACTCTCGGAAGTTGAATAGTGTTGCCTGTAAATAGCCAGCTACCATTGGGTAACATCTTTATGTGATTTCTGCCGAGCTAGGTAATTCGTAGATTCGCTTTTCAACCGAGTACCTTTAGTGAGCTTCAAAGCATTTTAAAGGTCACCTAAAAAAATCGATTATGAAATCTATCCTTTTCCTGCTATTCGTTTTATCACTCAGTACTTCAGTTATGGGGCAAATGATTTCCAAAGCTGACAGTTTAGAGATCGTAACTAAAATTAATGATTGGAACAACGGCTGGAAGGTAAAAGACTATGAACTTGCAACTAAATGGTACAGTGAGCAAGCTGAGTTTACAAATGCTTTCGGGCATAGTAAAACCGGAAAGCAGAACATTGAAAATTTTATCAAAGAAGTGTTTGGGTTGCCGTTTGTTATGGCAGGCGACAGCCGGGTAAGCAATCAAAAACTCATTCAGCTCGATAACAGAATCGTATTAGTGATCACATGCATTGAACGGTCCGGGCAAAAGACACCGGATGAAAAGGAGCTTGGCATCCGGCTAACCACACATCACAGGATTTTTAAAAAGGATTCCGAGTGGTTAATTGTAGGACATTTGATTTCTGATGCAAGAGATACTCAATCGAATAAGCATTAAAAGCTGCCGGGAAAGTTATTACCGGGTTTGATAAATTTTTATGGCTGAGTCTGTAGATTCCGAGACAAATCTTGGAAGATTTTACATTCGATTTACACTTTTTTACAAGTGCTTTACCAAAGCCTAGTACAGTGCCTTGTAGCTTCACGGCATAATTATTCAACTCGATTTAATATTCATATGATGAAAGGAACAAAACTTGTTGTAACCGGAGCTTTGCTACTGGTGCTCACATCTGCCTGTTTACAGTATCAGTCTACTGACTGGAAAGTAAAGGAGGGTTACTCCGTAAAAGTCTTCCGCAATTCCCAGGTGCAGTTTCCAATCTTTTTTAAAGGTTTGAAAGCTGACATCTCCTTTGATAAGGAACAACCTGAAAAATCAAAAATAAAGGCAACTATTGATGCTACCACAATAGATACAGGTAATGCATTGATGACCGAACATGCTAAGGAAGAGAATGTACTGCATACCGATAAATTCCCCGTGATAACGTTCGAGTCACGCTCTGTCAGGAAAACCAATACTGGATATGAAACAACCGGGAACCTTACGTTGAAAGGTATCACGAAAGAGATCAGGTTTCCGTTTACGTTTGAGAACGATACGTTCATCGGCACATTTGAGATCAGTGCCCTGGATTTTAATATCACCCGGGAAGGGGCAGTTCCTTCCGGCCAAATCATAATTGAGCTGACGATACCGGTAACAAAATAACTTCAACTCTTCGACAACCCTCCCCGGCAAATAGGCTAGGGCTGATAGACTCTATCAGAATGGAGTTATTATGTTTATGAGCCTGCTAATTTCTTTAAGTCTTCCGGAAAACGGTTTCATTTACCTATAAATGGAACCGTTTTTGTATCTTTCCTAACGGCAACCCGGAATCAATCTCCCAAAGGGTATGGCACTCAATGCTTAATATAGTTATACATCTGTTTTTTTTCTTTTCTCCACTGCAGGATGATGTACCGTACAAGCCTGATGAGGAATTCAGTATCAAGTTTGAATTCGGATTTGTAAAGCGAAATGATATTAAAGAGGATTTTGAGATGGCTCAAAATTCACCTTACAATGCTGGTAAAAATGATAGTTCACCCTTGCCTCATCTAAAAGCTATAGTAGAGATTCTAAAAAAGGATTCGCTGGAAGTCAAACTTAAGATCATTCGGGATAATTCAGTAAGTGTGACAAAACGAAAAATTGAATTAGGTGAAAAGGTAATAATCTTCTCTGGTTTTGCTGATGATATTAAAGATCAGGTTTCTGGATATCAGCATACGGTATACTTTTTAAACAAGGAAGGTGACAAGGTTAAAAAGATTGTTATTGATTTTGATGAAGAAGGATTTTACTATGTCAACGGTAAGAAGAAGGGAAAGATTTAGTCATTCCAAACTCACTTAAAGTGCAAATTTTCCCTTAAAACAATCTATTGACTGACCGTGTAACGGTTACAGTACGGTTAGTACAATGTGTTTTTATGGTTTACTTTACGGCAGATTTTTTAAACTCCCATGGTCGACTCTGAAACCCCGCCTGTATTCAAAAAATGGAAAAGCTGGTACTGGCTTTTAGCGATCGTGTTGGTTAGTCAAATCATTTTGTTTTACTGCATAACTGTATCCTTCCGATGAATCCAATCGATTGGATTGTACTTTTCGGAACCATCACCTTTATTGTTCTCTACGGAACCTGGCGAACGCGCGGCAATAAAAACATCGAAGGCTATCTGAAAGGTGATAACACCATGAAGTGGTGGATGATTGGGGTGAGCATTATGGCAACGCAGGCGAGCGCGATAACATTTTTGTCAACACCGGGTCAGGCAGTAGAAGATGGAATGCGGTTTCTCCAGTTTTATTTCGGACTTCCGGTTGCGATGATCATCATTTCGGTCACTATCGTGCCAATCTATTACCGGCTAAAAGTCTTTACAGCCTACGAATATCTTGAAACCCGATTTGACCTCAAGACCCGCACGTTAGCTGCAATCCTGTTTCTTATTCTGCGCGGGTTATCTGTGGGTATAACACTCTATGCACCCGCAATTGTTCTTTCAACATTATTAGATTGGCCAATCGCGTTAACCACTGTATCGATTGGTATTTTGGTAATCATTTATGTTACGATTGGTGGTACACGCGCGGTAAGCCTTACGCAGCGGCAGCAGCTTGCCATTGTAATGGGTGGAATGTTGTTGGCCGGCATATATGCAGTTGTTTTGTTGCCTAAGCATATTTCATTTGGCAATTCAATTCAACTGGCGGGAGAGTTAGGAAAATTAAACTTAGTGAACCTTAAATTTGATCCTACCGATCGCTTTAACATCTGGTCAGGACTTATTGCCGGAACATTTTTGTTTCTCTCATACTTTGGTACGGATCAATCGCAAGTTGCGCGGTATCTAGGTGGTAAATCAATTACCGAAAGCAGACTCGGATTGATGTTCAATGGATTGCTCAAAATACCCATGCAGTTCATGATCTTGTTCATCGGGGTACTGGTATTTGTTTTTTATCTCTTTAACCAAGCCCCAATTTTTCATAATCTGGTACTGAAAGAACAGGCGATGCAAACTGAGCAGGCTGGAAAGATTCAAGATCTGGAAAGACAGTACAATGAGCTCTATCAGAAAAAACAAGTTGCTGTTAATGAACTGGTAAGCGCAATCCAAACAGAGGGTGAAAGAGAAGGTTCAAGAGAAACATTGTTGAAACTTGAACAAGAAGAAAAAGCTATCCGGAAAGAAGTGCGTGAAACCATTGCTAGTGGTTTACCAAATGCTAAAACAAAAGATCAGGATTATATCTTCCTCAACTTTGTGCTGACACATCTTCCGCATGGAGTAATCGGGTTGTTGATGGCGGTTATTTTTTGTGCGGCCATGTCATCGATGGCAGGGAGTTGAATGCTCTTTCATCAACCACTACGGTTGATATTTATAAACGTTCAGTAAGTCAGCAAGCAAGTCCGAAACATTACCTCGCGGCTTCGCGCTGGTTTACGGTTTTATGGGCCGTCATCGGGATGATATTTGCTATGCTCGCTGGATTTGCGGAAAACCTGATCCAGTTTGTGAACATTGTAGGCTCACTTTTTTATGGAACAATCCTTGGCATTTTTCTAAGTGCGTTTTACATCAAACATCTTAAAGGAACGGCTGTTTTCTGCGCTGCGATAATTGCTGAGTTAGTGATATTATATTGTTATACTTTTACCAAGATTGCTTTTTTACTGTATAACATTATCGGTTGCTTCATCGTAATTGGATTAGCCCTGGTGTTTCAGGTGATTATGGACCTTACTAAATCTCAAAGGACTGAATGATATATGATCTCATTATACTGGGAGCGGGTCCGATCGGGTTAGCATGTGGTATTGAAGCCAAAAAAGCAGGAAAGAGTTATTTAATTATTGATAAAGGCTGTCTCGTTAATTCTCTTTTCAATTATCCGCTTAACATGACGTTCTTCTCCACTTCCGAACGGCTTGAGATAGGTGGTGTTCCCTTTGTATCGCAATGGCCAAAGCCCACACGGTCGGAAGCGTTGGAATATTATCGCAGGGTAAGCATGAGCTGGGAACTGAATGTCCATTTGTATGAAGAAGTAACGTCTGTTACTGCCGGAGATATCAAGACAGTTGGAACATCCAAAGAAACATACCAGGCTAAAAATGTTGTACTTGCGCTTGGCTTTTACGACTTGCCTTATCTATTGAACGTTCCCGGTGAGAATTTGCCTAAGGTAAAACACTATTATGATGAACCTCATCCATATTTCAGACAAAAGGTTGTTGTAGTGGGAGCGGCTAACTCAGCAGTAGATGTTGCGCTTGAGACTTGGCGTAAAGGAGCAGAGGTTACGATGGTTGTGCGTGAAGCATCCTTACGGGAGTCAGTCAAATATTGGGTAAAGCCTGATATCGAAAACCGGATAAAGGAAAGCTCGATCAAAGCACATTTTAATTCCTCCATCACGCGGATTGAAAATGAAAGTATTACAATCCAAACTCCGGAAGGTGAGCTTACCATTGCCAATGATTTTGTATTGGCAATGACCGGCTATCAACCCCCTTTTGCTTTTATGAAGGCTATCGGAATTAACTTTCAATCCGATGAAGGACACACACCTTTTTACAACGAGCAGACCATGGAAACAAACGTCCCCGGCATTTATCTGGCAGGGTAGTATGCGGTGGATTAAAGACCGGTAAGTGGTTTATCGAGAATTCGCGAATTCATGCAGAGATGATTCTCAATCATCTTAAAAACAAATAAGATTTGATCTGTAAGCAATAAAAAAAGCCCATGCTGAGCGAAGTCGAAGCACGGGCTTTCAAGCATTAAGTAAATGCAATTATTTCAAAGACTTGATCAGATCTTCGTTAAGCTTAACGTAACCGAAATCACCATCAGGGCTTTTCTTTGCAAGCTCAGAGATTGTTGTGCAGTAGCTAACGCACCTTTCTTGTCACCTATTTTTTGCTGGATTTGTGCTTTCAAATGAACATTCCAGAATGCACTTGGATTGCCGGCAATTCCCAGATCAATGTACTCCAATGCTTTCTTCAGATCTTTGTTGGTATCATAGTAGTAACGCGCAGCTGCTACATAGCTATTGGGAGAAACTTTTGTATTGTCCTCAATTGACTTCATTACTTTAGCATCAAAGTCAACTACTACACCAAAACGGAATGCTACGTTCTCCCAGCCTAAGGTAACTTTTGCACTTTTGTTATCTTCCGCAATGTCATCGATTGAGATCGTAAACGTTTCAACCTTATTGGCAAGCTTTTCAGTTTTTACTTTGAAGTTCGCTACTTCATTTTCCTGCTTGTATTCATCCGTGTTTCCGCCAATGCTTAAATCTTTGTAAAGTGAAACCGTCCACTCTGTTGCACCTGGCCAGCTGAAAATCAGGTATTCACCTTTTGGAACTTTAATTCCTTCAACGGTTACATCATCTGAGAAAGAGATTTTGTCCCATTGTTTGCGCCTGTTCTCCAGATTTTTCCGTAAGCGTGCATTACGTCTTTTTCGCCAAACACTTTTCTGCCTTTCAGGCGAGGACGGGAGTAATCAATCTTAACAGTGGTTAAGCCAATTGTGCTCGATACAGAGCCTGCAGGACTTGCTGCCGGAACCTGAACCTGTGCTTCGGCCAAAAAGCAAGCGGCAACCAGAATAATTGTGAATAGTCTTTTCATGATATGTAACTTTAGGGTTTAATTAATCAAGGGAGCCAAAATTAAGGATTCTTTTGACTTACAAAACGCGTTAACAGTACTTTAACATGAAGTTGCCGCAAAGCTTCTTTGAACAGAAAAATGTAGTAAAAGTAGCCCGGGAGTTGCTGGGTAAAGGGTTGTTTACCAAAATCGATGGGATTGTTACGGGCGGAATCATGGTTGAGACAGAAGCCTATTCGTGGAAAGAAAAAGGTTGCCATGCCTTTGACGGAAAGAAGACGGGCCGGAATGAAATTATGTTCGGAACAGGAGGTTATTCGTATGTGTACTTATGCTACGGAATGCACAATATGTTCAATGTTGTCACCAATGTAGGAGGTACTGCCGATGCTGTTCTTGTTAGGGCGATTGAACCAACATTGGACTTGAAGAGATGAAACTCAGACGCGGTGAACTCAAAAATCCGTATCACTTAACTTCAGGGCCGGGCAAGCTGACGAAAGCGTTGGGCATCAACCGGGCGTTCAACGGAAAATACCTGCTGAATACCGAGGTTTGGGATTGAAGATTTAGGCGTTACCATTAAAAACAAAGATATTATCGCCTCGAAACGAATTGGCATAGACTATGCCGGAGAAGACGCAGCGCTTCCGTGGCGGTTTACAATTAAAGACAATAAATGGATAAGCAAATAAAAAATATAGAACTGAAGTCAGTCATACTATTCTTCTTATTGATTGGAAGCATAAATTCAGTTGCGCAGGTTCTTACGCAGGAAGCTTTACAAACGATTAACTCTTCGTATGATGAACACAGCCCGGTACTAAGTCCGGATGGTAAGATTCTCTTCTTTACGGTCTGCAATCATCCACTCAACATTGGCGGTAAACGCGATCCGGGCGATATCTGGTTCTCGGAGTTTAAGGATGGTCAGTGGACAACACCGCAGCAAGCCGGTGCATTGTTAAACGACAGAGCGTATAATGCTGTAGCCGGTTTCTCTGCGAATGGATCACAAATATTCCTGCTTAATCATTATGGACCTGCCGGAACGGTTGCATCAACGCAGGGCATTTCAGTCTCCAAAAGAGTCGGAAGCGGTTGGTCGCGCCCGGAAAATCTTACCATTCCGTATTTCCAGAATAAGTCTTCACTGCAAAGCGGTTCAATCTCAGCAGATGGCGCGGCATTCGTTTTTTCTGCTGAAACGTATGGCACAAAAGGGGTAGAAGATATTTACGTGAGCGTGAAAGGATCAGACGGGCAATGGCAACAACCAATCAATCTTGGAAACCAGATTAACAGCAAATTGCAGGAGTTAAGTCCTTCGTTAAGCCCGGATGGAAGAACACTTTATTTCTCAACAAATTCAAAAGGAACCGGAAGCTTTGACGTGTATTCAGCCACGCGTTTAGACGATACATGGACAAACTGGAGTGAGCCGGTTAACATGGGAAAAGAAATTAACACATCTGGTCGTGAACTATTCTTTAAGGATTATTCAAGCACTGGTTTTTATGTGTTTACCAGCACAAACAACAGCGATCGGTATGGAAATATAAAAGTTTACGTTCCTGCTAAGAACTTCAAAGACTCAACGATTATTGCCGTAATACCTCAAGTTGTTAAGATCGATACCGCAATCAAGTTCAACGAAAATAAATACGAGAACCTGGGCGAGAACATGATCCGGGTTCATGGCCGGTTAACCAATTCTAAAAATGGTGACCCGGTAAGCGGTAAAATGATCTTTGAAAGCGAATCTGGTAAAACCATTACTGCCGATGCTTATCTGGGTGAATACACGTTACCGCTAGAATCCGGAAACATTTACAGTATTAAGATTGATGCACCGGGTTATGTAAATGACCTGGAAAACCTTGACTTGAAATCCTACGAGTTGAAAGACCTTGAAATGAACTTCCAGTTACAGCCAATCGAAATTGGAACAACAGTAACACTTAAAAATATTTTGTTTGTTCAAAGCAAAGATGCGTTGTTACCAGAGTCATACCCACAGCTTGATCTTGTTGTTCAATTCATGCAGGAAAATCCACACGTTGAAATTGAATTAGGCGGGCATACCGACAATCGTGGCTCATTTCAGCAACTCATGTCACTTTCTCAAAAGCGTGTTAATAAGGTGAAGAGCTATTTGGTATCAAAAGGCATTAAAACGAAGCGCATTACTGGCAAAGGATATGGCGGCTCAAAACCAATCGCAAGTAACGAAAGCGAAGATACCCGCTTGCTGAACAGAAGGGTAGAGTTTACAATCAAGAAAACCTAGAAGCCTGCAGCCGTATCATCACCGCGATTGCGATCAGCGCCAGCTTCAATCTTTTTGTTAGGCAGTATTAGAATTGCATCTACGCGACCCACAAAGGTTAGTCCTGCATCCAGGTCGTTTAATGATCTGATAGTATGACCCATTTTTAAAAGCTTCACACTGTCTTTTTTGCTGATGGCTTCTTTTTCCGGGAAGATTGCATCCGGCAGCCACTGACTGTGCATCCGTTTTGCATCAACTGCTTCCTGCATTCCTAAATCAAAATCGATAACATTGACAATCGTCTGGAAGACTGCAGTGATAATTCTCGGTCCGCCCGGAGATCCAACTACCATAAACAACGAATCGTTTTTCTCAATAATGGTTGGTGTCATAGAGCTCAACATGGTTTTATTCGGCTGAATTTCATTCTTCAAACCACCTGTTACACCATACATGTTCGGCACGCCAGACTTAATGCTAAAATCGTCCATCTCATTGTTCAGGAAAAACCCTGAGCCAGCGACTATCACATAATTGCCAAACCAATTATTTAGGGTTGTCGTAACAGAAACGGCCATTCCATCGGTGTCAATGATTGAAATATGGGTTGTTTCAGTGGATTCTGGCATTATATCTCCTTCACGAACCTCAGCACTTGGTGTTGCCTGATCCAGGTTAAAAGTCGACATCCGTTCTTTTATATAGGCGTCACTCGCAAGTTGTTGCGTTGAGATTTTGTTAAAATCCGGATCACCGAGGTGAACAGCCCGATCTGCAAACGATCTTCTTTCTGCTTCGGTATAAAGATGAATCACTTTAGCTGAGTTGTGACCCCAATCTTTAATATCAAATGATTCAATTGATTTCAGTAATTGAATAAGTGTAATCCCGCCACTGGAAGGAGGGGGCATGGAAATAATTTTATAATTTTTATAATTACCGGTAAGCGGTTCAACCCATTGTGATTTATAGCTCTTCAAATCTTCATGCGTAATGATTCCTTTTCCTCGTTTCATCTCCGCCACAAGATCATCGGCTGTTTTGCCTTCGTAAAAACCTTTTCTTCCTTCATCGCGAATGCGTTCCAAAGTACGACCGAGTTCTGTCCAGCGAAGCGTGTCACCTTCGTTCCAATTACCGATCAAATGCTTGGGAGAAACTGTATTGTACTTCACAAGTCTTTGCTGAATAGCATTCAGGTTATTGGCTTCGCGTTTAGTAAGCACAATTCCATTCAACGCGAGATCAATAGCGGGCTGAACAAGTTCTTTCCAGGAAAGCTTTCCATACTTCGTATGCATCTCAATCATGCCATCGACAGAGCCCGGAACTCCGGAAGCCAATGAACCTTTCGTGCTTAACTCCGGGATCACGTTGCCAGTCGAATCAAGGAACATATCTCTCGAAGCAGTTGCGGGCGCTTTCTCACGATAGTCAAGTGCAGCCGTTTTACCATTTGGTTCACGAAGGATCATAAATCCGCCACCGCCAATGTTGCCAGCTTCGGGGAAAGCAATCGTCAATGCAAATTGAACCGCGACAGCCGCGTCAACTGCATTGCCACCTTGGCGGATTATGTCTATCCCAATCTTCGCAGCTACCGGATGAGCACATACAACCATCGCTGAATCCGCTAAAAGACCCTGATAACGTTCTGCCTTCTCTGACTGACAGGCAACGCCAATAATGACAAGTGAAAGCAGGGAAAAGCGTTTTAACATTTTTGGGTTGGTTTTATATCAATTTAGTGGCTAATTAAAAGCAAACTTGAGTACAGATTCATGAATTTACGGAAAGAAAAGGCGGCAAGGCTCAAAATCCAGATTTTAGAAAACACATTAAAGCTCATTGGTAAAAGGCCTTTTGAAGATTTATATGTTGACGATCTCTGTGCGAAAGTTAAGATCAGTAAGGTCACATTTTTCAAGTATTTTCCACAGAAGGAAGATGTGCTTTTGTACTACTTCCGCATCTGGTGCATGAACCGGGCGGTTGAGCTTAAGAGCAAACCGAAGGAAGGACTGCAAGGCGTTTATTATTTATCGGATAAACTGAGTGAAGAGTGTGAAGCACATCCGGGTTTAATGCTCAGTCTTATTGGCTACCTGGCCGATTTGAAACGTCCGCCAAAGCCATTTGTGGTTCGGCCGGAAGAGAAAGTGTTTCTGTTTCCGGATCAGCCAGAAATTCATTCAGTAGAAATTCTTTCGCTTGATCAAATGCTCGACAAGTTTACGCTCGAAGCCATCTTCAAAAAAGAGATTACGAAAGCATCGGGCACACGTGATATTACAAACTTGTTAATGGCAGTATTACTTGGCTCCGTTGTTACAGCACACATTAACCAGATCAGTCCGCAGCGGTTCTTCTTCCGGAAGAATATTGATTTGTTAATGAAAGGACTTCAATAACTAGTTCTTCATTCGAACGAGTTTCGTTCGCTTCTTATACCGGTCACTCTTTTTGACAAAATACCGGTTATGTGTTTTGGGCTTGATTACCACAGTAGAGCCAGTGGCCTTCTTTGCTACACAGGAGGGGAGCAGGAATGCAAATAGAATAAAACAAAGAAGCACTCTTCTCATGGAACTTTAAGTCGCTAAAAATAGTACTTTTCACAGAAACAACGTTCTCACTCACGTTATCGTCCATTACCATGAAAACATTTGATACACTTTCGCAAGCCATGACAGCCCTTAAACAAAAAGGCTATATACATGATTTTAACCTGCATCCTGAATGGATAGAATGCCCGCCCCTGAAGAAGAAATTTGCGCCTGAACAATTCCATGTTGATGAAGTTCATCGCTTTGAAGGCATGACTAGCCCGGATGACAGTTCCATATTGTTCGCGATAAGTTCTACAGAAGGTGAAAAAGGGTTGTTGGTTGATGCCTATGGCATGTATGCCGATTCGCTTAGTCCGGTGATGATTCAAAAGCTAAAGATTGATGACCGCACCAATTTGTAGGAAATAATCAGGGCATATTTTGGAGAAAACGCCCGTTACACTATCTTTGCGCACCTATTTTAACCGATAGAGCAACGGTCTGGTAGTTCAGCTGGTTAGAATGCCTGCCTGTCACGCAGGAGGTCGCGGGTTCGAGTCCCGTCCAGACCGCTGAAATTGAGCCTGTTAGAGTAATCTGACAGGCTTTTTTGTTTTAATAAGTTCGGGATTTCGAAAATCCAGAGCTTAATCGGTAGGAGTAACTCCTATTGGATTACATTATCTTGTAGCTGTAATTTGATCCACAACCCCAATCAAATGAAAGCTATACATGTTGTATTGCCGCTTCTGTTTATATGCTCAATTGCAAACGGGCAATCAACAGCCAAACTTTACGTTTATCGTGCAACCGGATACAATGGATCCGCTGTCGGATATAGTCTATTTGTTGATGATACTTTAGTCTGCAAGCTGAATAACAATCGTTATTCAATTCATGACATCGCACCGGGTGAACGTAAGATATCCACTCAATTCTATGGCAAAGGTTCAAAAGATAAAGCTGAATCGATAACGATAATGGTTGAAAGCGGTAGAACGTATTATGTTGAATTAGAGCAGACACGTGTTGGTGTTTTATCTAAAGTCTACCCGCAAGAGATTGGTGAATCATCCACCCGAAAGTTAATGGAGAAGTGTAAGCTGGATGCTGATTGTAAGGTGAAATGAAATCTGACAGGCTTTTTTATTGTTTCAGTTAACAAAATAGCGTCTTAATTACTGGAACGAAACGATTTGACAATCTTCGGAATGTCATCATACGCTATGCCACCAATGCGTTTCGCGTAAGGATCAAGGTGCTTTTCCGGAAAGAACTCAAGCAATACTTCTTTAAGCTGATCTTTATCTCTCGGTAGTGCTCGCAGGGACTCGTCCTCATCTTCGAGTACGTAAATCCTTTCATCTATAATTATTGTTACGCCACCGGTTGGGATGTGACGATAGCGTTCAATTTTATACAAGCTGATTTTACCGCGTAATTCAATCTTAGCATCTACAGCTTCATAATAAATTCGTTCGCTCGGGAAGGGTCTGTACTGACGAAATATTTTAAACGTGTCACTTTTGATTGCGTATTCTTTGATTGTTGCCTTCGGAACCTTCAATGGCTTGCGGTCACGCTTTGTTCGCCAGACTTCATAGCCGGGTTGTCCGTCTTTCATAGACTTATAGGGTTTCAGAAAGCCGGTAATAACTGAATCATTACTTAGTTTAACATATCCTTCCTGACCATATGCAGGAACGATAAGGATGAGCAAAAAAATAACCAGGTAAATCCTCACGTTTAAGTTGATTTGAAAGACTTCAAAAATAATGAGTTATGGATGAGCGACAATCCGCACATGATAAATGAGCGGTTTTTGTAAACCCAAAAAGGATGATCTGCAACCGAATTCCAGTTAAACGCTACCCCGAGAACAATGAACCTCTATACCAAGGGTTTTAATTATCAATTATCTGTAAATCAATTATTTACAATGTTGATTTTCTGGAAAATCCTCAATTCAGTTCAAATTGCGCAATCTTATTAACTTTGTCTCCGCTAAAAACAATCTATGTTATTGGAATTTGAAAAGCCTATTGCCGAACTGGAAGCGAAATTGGGAGATATGAAACAACTGGCGGGGGATAGCGATGACAAAGTAAGGGATGCAATCAAAGCCCTCGAAAAGAAAATCAAAGACCTTAAAACAGAAACGTTCGAAAACTTAACGGGCTGGCAGCGGGTTCAGATCTCACGTCACCCGGAACGTCCGTATACGCTCGATTACATTTACGAAATAACAACAGACTTTATAGAATTGCATGGTGATCGCACTGTGGGCGATGACAAAGCAATGGTTGGCGGCTTCGGAACAATTGAAGGCCAGACGTTCATGATTATCGGCCAGCAGAAAGGTCGTAACACCAAGCAACGCCAGATCAGGAATTTCGGGATGGCCAATCCGGAAGGCTATCGTAAAGCATTACGCTTGATGAAGCTTGCTGAGAAATTCAATAAGCCAATCGTTACACTAATTGATACACCCGGAGCGTTCCCCGGACTTGAAGCCGAAGAGCGTGGACAAGGCGAAGCTATTGCCCGTAACCTGAAAGAGATGTTCATGCTCAAAGTTCCGGTTATTTGTATTGTGATTGGTGAAGGTGCGTCAGGCGGAGCATTAGGCATTGCTATCGGAGATCGTGTATTGATGCTTGAGAATACCTGGTACTCAGTAATTTCTCCTGAATCTTGTTCTTCTATTTTGTGGAGAAGCTGGGATTTCAAAGAACAGGCTGCCGAAGTATTAAAGCTTACCGGCAAAGACATGCTTGCATTGAAGCTGATTGATGGTATCGTAAAAGAACCGCTAGGTGGCGCTCATAACGATTTGAAATGGATGTCGCAGGAGTTAAAGAAAACTATCCTGACTAACTACAAAGAATTAAACGCTATCCCGGTAGATGATCTTATCCAGCAACGCATTGATAAGTTCTGCGCTATGGGCGTTGTTAAGGAGTAATTAGTTAATAGTTAAAAGTTAATAGAAAGCGGTCAACTTTTAACTATCAACGGATAACGTTTAACTTGTCCCCATGAAACTTCACGTTATTGATACCGGTTTCTTTAAGCTTGACGGTGGTGCTATGTTTGGCGTTGTGCCGAAAAGCATCTGGCAAAAAACAAACCCGCCCGATGATAACAACCTCTGCACGTGGGCTATGCGCTCGCTGTTGATAGAAGATGGGAATCAATTAATCCTTATCGACAATGGAATAGGCAATAAGCAGGACGAAAAATTCCTGAGTCATTATTACTTGCATGGTGATGCTTCGCTAAGTTCATCCATTCACAAAGCTGGGTTTTCTGAAAAAGACATTACCGATCAGTTTCTTACACATTTACATTTCGATCATTGCGGTGGCGGAGTTAAGAATGCTGATGGAAAGCAGGTGTTAACTTTCCCCAATGCAAAATATTGGTCGAACAAGGATCATTGGGAATGGGCAACCAAGCCCAACAACCGCGAGAAGGCAAGCTTCCTTAAAGAGAATATTTTGCCAATGCAGGAAAGTGGTCATCTTAACTTCACAGAGATTGGTAAATCATCTTTCAAACAATTTGATCTTTTGTTTGTGTCGGGCCATACGGATAAGATGATGGTTCCTAAAATCAGGTATAAGGATAAAACCATTTGTTATATGGCTGACTTGTTACCATCAGTCGGACATATTCCATTAGCCTATGTGATGGGTTATGATACACGACCATTGATTACACTCGCGGAAAAAGAACAATTCCTGAATGAGGCAGCCGATAATCAATACATTTTATTCCTGCAGCATGATCCGGTAAACGAATGTTGTACAGTTAAACGAACAGATAAAGGTGTGCGATTGGATCGTACCTTTAAATTAAATGAGATTTTATAAATGAAGATTGGATTAGCACTATCGGGTGGGGGAGCAAGAGGCTTTGCACATTTAGGTGTGATAAAAGCGCTCGAAGAATTTGGAATTACTTTCTCAGAAGTCTCAGGAACAAGTGCAGGTGCAATTGCAGGAGCATTTTACTGTCATGGCTATAAGCCGGATGAAATTTTGGAGATAGTTTCTTCTGCAGGGTTTTTACGGTCTGTTCGTCCAGCCTGGTCGTGGACAGGTTTATTAAACATGGAAGGTTTCCGTTTGGTAATGCTTAAACATTTGCCTGAAAACTCTTTCGAAAGCCTAAAGACTCCATTAACCATTGCCGCTACTGATATTCTTAATGGCCGGGTTGCCTATTTCGATTCAGGAGAGTTGATTCCAAGGATCATTGCCTCTTCCAGCATTCCAGCATTGTTTAATCCAGTTATCCTGGATGGTCACGTATATGTGGATGGTGGTATTATTGACAATCTTCCCGTAAGGCCATTGGTTGGAAAATGTGAGTTTATCATTGGTAGTCATTGTAACCCCGTTGAGCAGCGCATTGATATTAAGAATGTTAAAGAAGTTACTGAAAGAAGTTTGTTGATCGCGATCAACGTAAACTCCGGCATCAGCAAAACTCATTGCAATGTAGTAATTGAACCAAAGGACCTTGGCAGGTTCACAACGTTTGATCTCGCTAAGGGAAAGGAAATCTTTGACATCGGCTATAATCACGTCAAAAGCAATTACAAGCAGCTCGATTTTCAACTGAACCAGCAAGTTCGTGCCAATAACATTTAAGGAACAGATTCTGTTAGGCATCCCGGATGAATTGCCACCTGCAAAAGCAATTGATCTATCCGTAAGTCATGCGCCAAAACGAAAAGACATTCTTACATCGGATGAAAAGAAACTTGCTCTTGCGAATGCCCTTCGGTATTTCCATCCGAAGCATCATGCGGTTTTAGCAAAAGAGTTTTACGAAGAGCTTCAACAATTCGGCCGCATTTATATGTACCGGTTCCGACCTGACTATGAAATGTATGCACGACCAATAACGGAGTATCCGGCAACGTCTCTTCAGGCTGCAGCAATCATGCTCATGATTCAAAACAATTTGAATCCTGCCGTAGCGCAACATCCGCATGAATTGATTACGTATGGCGGTAATGGTGCAGTGTTTCAAAACTGGGCGCAGTACTTGTTAACCATGAAGTATCTCGCCACGATGACGGATGAACAAACGCTCCACATGTATTCCGGTCATCCCATGGGATTGTTTCCATCTTCTTCCAATGCACCGAGGGTTGTTGTAACCAATGGAATGATGATCCCTAATTATTCTAAACAGGATGATTGGGAAAAGTATAATGCGTTAGGTGTTACACAATATGGACAAATGACAGCCGGCTCATACATGTACATTGGTCCGCAGGGAATTGTTCATGGCACAACCATCACAGTTCTAAATGCCGGAAGAAAAATTTCAAAATCAGGTGAAGGCCTTGCCGGTAAAATATTTCTTACCTCTGGCTTAGGCGGAATGAGCGGAGCACAACCAAAAGCAGGCAATATTTCTGGCTGCATTACGGTAATTGCTGAAGTCAATTCCAAAGCAACTGAAAAACGACATGCGCAAGGCTGGGTAGATGAAGTCGTTACAGATCTTGATCAACTTGTTGCTCGTGTTAAAAAAGCTAAAGCTGCTAAAGAAGTTGTATCGATTGCCTATCAAGGAAATATTGTTGACGTCTGGGAGAAGTTCGATACCGAAAATGTTTACGTTGATCTGGGGTCTGATCAAACTTCACTGCACAATCCATGGGCCGGTGGATATTATCCAACAGGCATAAGCTTTGACGAATCCAATAAACTCATGCGTGAGAATCCTGAATCGTTTAAAGCGAAAGTTCAGGAGACTTTAAGAAAGCATGTAGCAACAATCAATAAGCACACAGCAAAAGGAACTTATTTCTTCGATTACGGAAATGCCTTCCTGCTTGAATCATCGCGTGCAGGCGCAGCTGTAATGGCTGAAGATGGGATCAACTTTAAATATCCATCCTATGTACAGGACATCATGGGGCCAATGTGTTTTGACTTTGGTTTCGGTCCGTTCCGTTGGGTGTGTACTTCAGGTAAGTCAGAAGATCTTGATAAAACTGATGCGATAGCACAAAGCGTGTTAGAAGAAATTCGTAAGAGTGCTCCAGTTGAAATTCATGGTCAGCTTGATGATAATATAAACTGGATCAAACAAGCGAAGGAGAATAAGCTTGTAGTAGGATCACAAGCACGGATCCTATATGCAGATGCAGTAGGCAGAATAAAAATTGCAGAAGCCTTTAACGAAGCGATCCGAAAAGGAAAGATTGGACCAGTTGTGTTAGGCAGAGATCACCACGATGTTTCGGGAACCGATAGTCCATACCGCGAGACATCAAACATTTATGATGGCTCAAAGTTTACAGCCGATATGGCGATCCATAACGTTATTGGGGATTCATTCCGTGGAGCAACCTGGGTGTCAATTCATAATGGTGGTGGAGTAGGATGGGGCGAAGTAATCAACGGTGGCTTCGGACTTTTGCTAGATGGTACTGCAGAAGCTGATCGCAAACTCAAAAGCATGTTATACTTTGATGTATTGAACGGAGTATCGCGAAGAGCTTGGGCGCGGAATGAAAATGCATTAAGGGCAGTCGGACTTGAAATAATGGCTAACCCAGACCTTCAGTTCACAAAACCATATTTTGTGGATAAAAATCTGTTGGATAACGTAACCTGAATCCTACAAAATCGTAGCGCTAAATCGTTTGCGCTTGAGTAAAAAAGTGTGATCTTCGCACTACAACAAAACCCTATATACAATGAAAAAAGTATTATTAACATTTTTTGCCGCGCTTACAGTATTTGCAGCTTCAGCGCAAATTGAAAAAGGTACATGGATTGTAGGTGGTGATTCCAACCTGAGTTTCGTTTCAAATAACGAAGATGCAGGAGATAATTCACAATTCAATCTCGATGTAAAAGGTGGTTATTTCGTTGTTGATAACCTTGCCGTAGGCCTTCTGGTTGGCTTTAACAAGTATAACTCTAATGTTGACGGAGCTGAAGATAGCGATGCTTGGGTTAGATTTGGCTTATTCGGAAGATATTACGTAAACGGAAAGATCTTGTTAGGTTTAAATTACTCAGCAGCTAGCCAAGGTGATTATTCAGGTTCTGCAATTGGCTTAGAAGCCGGCTATGCAATCTTCTTAAACAAAGCAGTAGCAATCGAACCTGCGTTGAACTACGCAATGTATAGTGGTGATGATGATGGTGCTTCATTCGGTTTGAATGTGGGTATCTCTGTTTTCTTAGGAAGAGGAGAGTAATTTCTTAACCTTTTAATATTATAAAGAACCGGCCATATGCCGGTTTTTTTATGCCTTGCTCTGTACAAAAATTTCTTGTTATCTTTAAGTTCATAAACAAATAAACTATGAAAAAGATCTTGGTTTTGGTATTTGTAATGTCTTCGGTGGTAACGGCTTATAGTCAAGCACAGGTAGCTTTGGGGCTTAAGGCAGGTGTTAACTTGTCTAAAGTTGATGAAGATGCTTCTGATAATATTACAGCATTCAATGGTGGCGCCTTTGTTTTAGTAAAAATTGCAAACATTGGTATTCAGCCAGAGATTTTATTCTCTCAACAAGGCAGTAAATTCTCAGACGTTGATTATGATGAATTGAAAACAAGTTATGTACTTGTTCCGATCATGGTTAAATTTTACCTGGTGGCTGGATTAAATATTCAGGTTGGCCCTCAGTTCGGTTTTTTAACGGCTGCTGAAATGGACGGAGAGGATATTAAAAGTAATGTTGATAAATCTGACCTGAGCGCTAACCTTGGCCTCGGTTGGGATCTTCCTTTCGGTCTCACGGTAGATGCTCGTTATAATCTTGGTCTTAAAGATGTTAACTTTGATTGGGATGGAGCAGAAGGTTCATTTAAAAGCCGCGTGATCCAGCTTTCTGTAGGATATAAAATCTTCAAGTTCGGTAAGTAATTGCTGAGCATAGTCTTAACAAAAAAGGCCTTCATAGTTTGAAGGTCTTTTTTTATTCCACTACTATCAAATAGTAATTCTTTTTTCCTTTCTGAGCAAGCAAGTATTTACCATACAACAAGTCGGATGAAAAGAGTTTTTTATCCGCTGCGATTTTTTCCTTATTGATACTGACACCATTTCCCTGAATAGCTTTCCGTGCTTCACCTTTTGAAGAGTAAATCGTAGTTTTTTCACCAAGCAAACTTACCGGATCAACCTCCTGACTGAAAACATCTTTGCTCAACTTAAACGTAATGGATTCATCAAAAGCATCTTCAATTTCTTCACGTGATAATGTTTTGAACGCCTCAAAAGAGGATCCAAAAAGAATTTCTGTTGTTTCCTGAGCACGTTTCAAAAGTGCTGCACTATGAACGCGCGTGGTAATGTCTTCGGCAAGACTTCTTTGCAACTTACGAAGCTGCGGAGCGGATTGATGTTCAGCTTCCAGCGCTTCAATCTCTTCTTTTGTTTTCAATGAGAAGATACGAATGAAGTTAGGTGCATCGTCATCCGAAATATTTAACCAATACTGATAGAATTTATAGGGAGAAGTCTTTTTAGGATCAAGCCAAACGTTTCCACCTTCCGTCTTTCCGAATTTTGTACCGTCCGCTTTTGTGATCAGTTTTGTGGTTAACGCAAACGCATCTCCATCTGATTTACGCCTGATCAGTTCTGTGCCGGTAACAATATTTCCCCATTGATCGGAACCACCCATTTGGAGCATGCAATTCTTATGCTGGTTCAACCAATAAAAATCATATCCCTGAACAAGCTGGTACGTGAATTCGGTAAACGATAAACCCGCATCTGACTCAAGTCTCTTTTTAACAGAGTCTTTCGACATCATGTAGCTGATCGTAATGTGCTTGCCTACATCGCGGATAAAATCGAGGAACTTAAAATCCTTAAACCAATCGTAGTTATTAACGAGTTCAGCACCTCCGGCACTAAAGTCAAGGAATTTTTCAAGTTGTTTTTTTACGCAGGAAACATTGTGCTGCAGTACTTCTTCTGATAATAGATTGCGTTCTGCTGATTTTCCAGAAGGATCACCCACCATACCTGTCGCTCCGCCTACAAGCGCAACCGGCTTATGACCGCATCTCTGAAAATGAACAAGTGTCATGATTTGCACCAGGTGGCCGATATGCAATGAATCAGCAGTAGGGTCGAAGCCAATGTAACCCGATGTCGCTTCTTTATTAAGCTGCTCTTCTGTTCCGGGCATAACATCGTGAATCATGCCACGCCACCGTAATTCTTCAATGAAATTCTTCGTCATGCATTAAAAATGAAACGCAAATATAGAAAACTTGAGAAGAGGACAGCACGTGTGTGCCGTCCTTTCTCGTCCACCCAAAACCCCTTTCAGGTTGGAATCTTTAATGATGCGCGGTTGACTGAACCTCCGGGACCTCAATCGTTTCTACATCAATATTGCGCTGCGGAGCAGCCATTTTTTTAAAGTCGTTAATGATCTCCAATACATCATGATCAATGGCGATGGAGTTAGAGCCATCAATAACAACTTTGGAGTTATTAGGAAGATCATCTAAGCTAAGTTGAATGCTGGCTTTGTTAAGGAATGTTACTTCTTCGGAAAGCCGAAGCGTGATTACGTCATGGTCGCCCTTCTTTTCTTTCTTATAATGATACGCATGCCGGTAATTTTTACGAAGAATGTAAAAGATCGCAAACGCCATTCCTATCGCAATACCCTTGAGTAAATCAGTTGCCAGGATGGCAGTAATTGTTACAATAAACGGAATAAACTGATCCCAACCGAGGCGGTACATATCTTTATACAATGATATCTTTGAAAGTTTATAACCAACTATCAACAGGATGGCTGCCAAACTGGCCAATGGAATTAAATTAAGATACCTCGGAATAAAGATTGCTGATAAAAGCAAAATCACGCCATGAATAATGGCCGATGTCTTTGTTTTTCCGCCTGCATTAATATTGGCTGAGCTTCTTACAATTACTTGTGTAATCGGTAAACCACCAATCAAACCGGAAATCATATTTCCAATTCCTTGTGCCTTTAGTTCACGATTAGTAGGAGTGGTTCTTTTATATGGATCAAGTTTATCAGTTGCTTCAACACATAATAAAGTTTCCAGGCTGGCAACAATGGCAATTGTAAAAGCAACAACATACACATCCGGGTTTGACAATGCTGAAAAATCAGGCAGCCTGAAAAAAGAAACAAACTCACCAAGTGTTGAAGCCATCGGAAGTTGAACCAGATGTTCCCCGTCCAGCATCCACAACGGATTAGATACTTTAAACAGATAATTGAATAGAATTCCGGAAAGCACTACAAACAATGCACCAGGAAGAAATTTAAAAAGTCCAAACTTCTTCATGAATGGCATGTCGAAAATGATCAGCAAAGCAATTGAGAATATACTGATAATAATTGCACCCGGACTATTATAGATGAATGCATAATATATTTCACTGAATGTATTATGTCCATCCGATTGAGACATTGTAAAATCACCAATGAAATCTTTGTCGTAACCTAAAGCGTGCGGGATCTCTTTCAGGATAAGTGTTAACCCGATCGCGGCCAGCATTCCCTTAATAACAGATGAAGGGAAGTAATAGGAAATTATCCCGGCCTTTAAAAATCCTGCTATTAATTGGATGATCCCCGCCAGGAAAACCGCCAGCAACAGCACTTCAAAACTTTTAAGCGTGCTGATAGCGCCTAGTACAATAACAACAAGTCCGGCTGCCGGTCCGGATACACCAACGTTAGACCCACTGAAGAAGCCAACAACAATACCGCCCACTATTCCAGCGATAATGCCTGAAAAGACAAGTTCGGGCCGGCCTGTTGAGGCCAGCCCAATGCCCAAACACAGTGGAAGCGCGACTAAAAATACGACAAGGCTTGCGGAGAGATCATTTTTAATATCTCGAATAAATCCTGCATTCATGAATCTGTACCCTACAAAAAATTAAACGTTCACTTGATCTTTTATGACTCTGAAAATTGGCGGGAGATCGTGCTGATTTTCAATGCTAACATTCAAATCTTTGATCAACCCCGTTTCCAAATCGTATACCCAGCCATGAATGATTGGGTAGTTGCGGTCTTTCCAATTATTCTGAATGATGGATGTTTTTGAAACATTAAATACTTGTTCGGTTACGTTAAGCTCAACAAATCTTTTGAAGCGATCCTCTTCATTTTCGATGGCATCAAGCTCCTCGCTATAAATGCGGTAAACATCTTTTATATGGCGGAGCCAGTTATCAACTAATCCATTCTGGCTATTGCCCATAGCAGCTTTGACTCCACCACATCCGTGGTGGCCACAAACTATCACATGCTTTACTTTCAGCACATTGACAGCATAGTCAAGGACACTTAACAAATTCATGTCCGAGTGGACGACCATGTTGGCTATGTTTCGGTGTACAAAAATGTCCCCAGGATTTGTTCCAGTTATTTGATTTGCAGGAACCCGGCTATCGGAACATCCTATCCAGAGCACTTCAGGGCTTTGGCCTTTAGACAGGTTATCAAAGAATTTCGGATCTTTTTCGTTCATCTCTTTGACCCATTGGCGGTTTCCTTCTAATAGCGTATTATATACTTGCATGTTTATTTCTTAAGGTTTTAAAAAATGTTTTCAGATAAGCAGACAACAGTATCGTACTACTGAAACTGATTAAACTGAAATGAAATTCAGGCTGGAGCGTAACTCCAGTCTATGGGCATTTAAAGAATGCCGGGAACCTTAAGCTTTAGGAGGGGGAATAACTTTTTCGAACGCAGGATGCGCAGGAATATCAACGCTGTGAAGATAAACTTCAACTGCTTCGTCCACAATCAGATTTTGAAGTGTATAGCCTTCCTTTGCAAAGAAAAGCTCAATTTCAGAAAAGGACTCACCGCCTTTTTCAGAACCTTCTGTTTCCATGATCTCTTCAGCAAGAAGCAAGCTAATGTTGATTCCTGGAAAAAAATCAAGTATTCTGCCAAACTGAACACTCACGTTAAGCAAGCCCAGCACACCCACTAAGGTGATAGACAGAACAATGATATTTTTACGGAATGCGTACATCTGAAACCTAAAAATACGACTTTTTTTCGAAAATGTTTCAACTTTGCGCTTGTTAACAAACTTATAACACCCAACCACTACATGAAACAACCTGACGCGTTAAACCTAGTTGCTGAATTTCATAACACATTTAAACACCCCATATTACCAACGCCTGGCATTCCGTCTGAAGACCGGTGCAAGCTTCGTGTGGCGTTAATTGCAGAGGAATTGAAAGAGCTTGAAGTCGCTATTCTTGAAAAAGATATCGTTGAAATTGCTGACGCTTTGAGTGACATCCAGTATGTATTATCAGGCGCTATTCTTGAATTCGGATTGGGTGATAAATTCAGCGCATTATTTGAAGAAGTGCAACGCTCAAATATGAGTAAAGCCTGCATCTCGGAAGATGAAGCAAAGGCTACAGTTGAATTTTATAAGAAGAAGGATGGAACGGAGTGTTATTACAAGGAAGAAGCCGGTAAATGGTTAGTCTATCGTAAGTCTGACAATAAAACAATCAAGTCAATCAATTATTCACCTGCCGATCTGCAAGGCATCTTAAAGTAATCAGACGTAAAGCTCAATCTGAAAATCCGTTTCATTACCGTGGACCTGAACAGGTTTCATAGCTACGATCTGTGCACAGTTATAAGCTTTGATAAATTCGATCCGGCTGATTCGTAGTTTGCTAAAACCTGGTTTGATTTTATGGTATTGCATTCTGCCGGATTTATTGGCGGTAGCGCTGTACACATATTCGTAGCGTAACGGTATGGGAGAGGGGATATACCGCATCTAGTGGTAGGATGTAAGGTGATGAGAATCTTCTAAAGAATTCTGTTGAGCATTATACTGTTCCAGCAATCCGTAAGCCCAAGACGGTGCATAGTTGAACCTGTTTTCGTACTCGGAAATCTTTAGACACAACTCTGAACTGTAGAACCTGATCTGATCCAGATTTCTGCATACTGAAGGCTTTTCGAAGTTTTTGACTGCAAACGCCTTCAGTTCTTCCTCTATTCTTATCCGTTCGTAGGCTGTCATGAATGTGCAATAATACACAAATATTGTTAATTATTGCTCCGAATTGACATTTTTAAGTGCAGTAATTCACACCCTAGTGAGATGGATAGCCAAAAAATTATTGAGTTAATTCCATAAAATGGTATCGATAAATTGTTGATAGTAAATCTTTTAACAGAGATTGTTAATCTAGAGAATTAATTGTTACCCAGTAGCGGAATGCAACAATAGCTTTTCCTGATTTGCTCAACTTGGTTAAATCTTTCTGACTGTAGCGCGGCAGAATAATCTTGTTCACTTGAGCGAGGATTTTAAAAAGTGACTTTTTCACATGCATTATTTTTAGGCATTACCACAATATTTATTAATCCTTATCTTTAAATCTTCAAGACTACGACTAAAAGTTATTACAAATTACGCTATGGATCAACAAACTCCTTTTATAATCGCCTTTCATGAAAGCATGATACTCGGTGCAATCTTCATGGTTGCTATCGGAATTATCATCTACCTGATTCATCACGTCAGGATTTCCGCCATTACCGACTACCATTTGAAATACGATTACATCAATCGGAGAGAGATTGCCAATTATAAGCTGGTTTACTATTGCTTTGGTGTTGCCGTTGCCATGCTCATCAACTTATATGAGATGAAAGAGATGGAAAAGGTGGAGTTTTGGTTCTATATGCGCCTTGTAATGGCCATTGCAGGCGGAACACTCGTAGCATACGTGGCTCATCTTATTCTTCAATACTATTACCCAACCGTGTTGGATAGAAAACTAAAGAAGTGGCGTTACATGCCACGTACCAACCCTAAAACGAGTAATAAAATGAGGTTACTGAGTGAAGAGGAAGAAGATGTTCACCTTCAGGAAGGTATGATCGCAGAAGAAAATGTTTTCTCTATTGACTACGATGTATGGATTGATGAGAAAACGAACGAAGTGATAATCGAAAAATATGAAGGAAGGTTGCAGGCGTTACGTTGCAACAATTGCGGATTCTATACCATGCGTGTTATTAAAGAGCATGTTAGTAAAGCTCCTACAGCTGATGAACCAGGCGAGCTTGTTAAGAGTTACCAATGCAGCTATTGTAAATCGGTCCGAGCCACAGCTTTCAATATCTCTACGAAAGAGACTGAAGATTATAAAAAGGAGAAATTTAAGTTTAAGCGGAATAAGGATGTTGATTTGGTAAAAATTGAAATTCACTCAGTTTCGGGCGAGAAGAAGCATTTCGAATTCCAGAATCCTGAGCAGGCACAGAAGTTCCTGAGCGAATTTGACTACGAAAAATCTTAAAAAGGGCATACTAATTGCCTTCAAATACGTATTAGCAGTAAATATCGAGCTTATGAAGCGTTTCGTGTTGTTGATGGCGTTTTGCCTAACGGTGGCCGTTCAGGGATTTTCAAATACTTCTTCTGATACTACACTCCAGGAAAAACCCGTCTACGGCAAGCAGGCAAAGGTGATTTCACTTCTGTTGGCGAATTACCATTTTGAAAAGCTTCAACTGAATGATTCTCTGTCGTCTGCGATTTTCGATTCTTATTTGAAAGCACTCGATAACAACAAATCAATTTTTCTGGCTTCCGATATAGCTTCGTTTGAAAAATACCGGAAACAAATCGATGATCTCACGGCAACTGAAAATGTTTCTCCGGCATTTGCGATCTATCGTGTATTCAGAAAGCGTTTTCAGGAGCGAATGAATTTTGTTACAACCCAATTGGTAGGGCAGAATTTTGATTTTACGAAAGACGAATATTATGATTACGATCGTGAAAAATTGCCTTGGGCAAAGTCAACGCAAGAGCTTAACGATATCTGGACACGTGCCGTTAAAAATCAAGCATTGAGTCTGAAATTATCGGGTAAAAAAACGGAAGAAATCTCGAAGGTTATTCGCGAACGCTTCGAGCGTTATATCAAATCCATGAATCAGAATAATAGCGATGATGTCTTTGCGATCTATATGAATTCAATTTCTGAAGCGTATGATCCGCATACTAATTATTTGTCACCGCGTGATACCGATTTGTTCAATCAGGATATGAATCAATCGCTTGAAGGTATTGGAGCGAGGTTGCAGGCTGATGGTGACTACACTAAAATACATGAAGTTCTTCCCGGTGGCCCTGCTGAAAAAAGCGATCTTTTACATGCGAATGATAGAATTATTGGTGTTGGCCAAGGCACAACCGGAGAAATTGTTGATATCGTTGGCTGGCGTTTAGATGACGCTGTTAAACTTATTAAAGGTCCGAAAGGAACTCAGGTTCGACTGCAAATCCTTCCTGCGGAAGGAGGTATTGGCGGTACGCCTGTGGTGATAACCATAGTACGGGATAAAGTTAAGCTCGAAGATACCAAGCCTAAGAAGCAAATAGTTGAAACCGTGCAAAATGGTAAAAAACTAAAACTGGGCGCGATTATTATCCCAAGCTTTAGTATGGATTTTTCTGAATATCAAAAAGGAAATCCTGATTATAATAGCACTACCCGCGATGTAAAACTCCTGCTCACTGAGCTTCAGGCAGAAGGCGTTGATGGGGTAGTATTAGATTTGCGTAACAACGGAGGTGGTTCTTTATTGGAAGCCATTAGCCTGACAGGATTGTTTATTAAAAATGGTCCGGTGGTCCAGGTGAGAAGTTCAACTTCTCTTACTGCCGAAGTTTTAACAGATGATGATCCAACCATCACCTATAATGGTCCCTTGGTAGTACTTACCAACCGGTTTAGTGCTTCTGCATCTGAAATATTTGCTGGCGCTATCCAGGATTACCATCGCGGAGTTATAGTAGGAGAATCTACTTACGGTAAAGGAACAGTTCAATCTGTTGTTCCGTTGGAAAGATATATTCAGGGCGAAGGCGTGGGAAGTCTTAAAGTAACGTTGCAGAAATTTTATCGCGCTACGGGCAGCAGCACCCAGCACAAAGGTGTAACACCTGATATTAAACTCCCAAGCGCTTTAAATCCAGAACAGTTTGGTGAGAGCTCAAATCCAAATGCCTTGCCGTGGGATGAAATTAAAAGTGCGCTATATCAGCGAACGCCAATGATTAATGATAACGTATTGGCTGGATTGAACCGATCCTACAAAGAGAGGCTTAAATCCGATCCGTTTCTTAAAGAGTTCGTTAATGAAACTGCCGAAACAAAGAAGAACATCGAGCAAAAACGCATTTCGCTAAACGAAGCAGCCCGCAAAAAAGAGATGCAGGACGCTACTGCACGCAAGGCTAATAATAAAATGGATGTGAAGCTGGATGGAGAAGGTAAGCCCGTTTCAGATCCGATTAAACTGGATGACGAATACCTGCGTGAGGGTTTAATGGTACTGAGTGATCTGATAACCAGCAAGATTGGTTAGTCAAAATGTTGCATTTATAGCTGTGTATGTTTACCCTGTAGATTGAAACTTTTATCAGGGATCTTTATGTTCGTCTATTGCCACTTATTTCCTATTTTGTGAGAATTTAAGGGGGATTATTCCACATGAGTGAAGAGCTTCTCAAAGCCGTAGTTCAATTATTTGCCATTGTTACCCGCGAACGCATCACGGAGGATGAGCGCAACAATATTAAGGCCTTCCTCGGATTATACCTGAATAGGGATGCAGTCAAATTTTACCTTAATTTATTCGATCAGTTTTACAACAATTACCGGGTTGCTGAGCCTGAACCAGGCACGTCAACAATTGATTACGAAACGCAGCAATTTGTTGATGATTGGGCGAAGATCATGCAGATCACCAAAAAGGTTAATCAGGCATTGACCACTCAACAAAAGCAGGTACTCATTGTAAAAATTGTTGAGCTTGTTTTTATTGACAATGAAATACCTGAACGTCAACGCAACCTTATCTTTTATATCGGCCAGGCATTAAAGATCGATCAGCACGATGTTAAGGCACTGAAAGATTTTGTAACTGGTCAGGATATGGATGAGCTGGCGTCTAAAAATGTGCTCATCATCGATGAAGGTTCTGGGGATAAGCCTTACCCTGGTCCGCGTATTGTAGAAAAAAATCTTACGGGCTTAATTGCCGTCCTCAAACTATCCGATACATATTTTATCAAATACCTCGGAATCTCACTTGTTTATCTTAATAGTATTCCACTCGCGAGAAGAAGAACAGATATATTTCCAACCGGCAGCACTATTCGCGGTGATAAGATAGAATCAGTTTATTACAGCGATATCATCAGCAAGTTTTTTGTAGGTGAGAGTGAAAGCAAGATTACGTTTACAGCGGATCATTTATTCTATCATTTTAAAACCGGCAAAGCTGCGTTGCAGAATGTTAACATTGCTGAACAAGGCGGTAAGCTGATTGGCGTGATGGGTGCCAGCGGTTCCGGTAAATCAACGTTACTAAGCGTTTTGAATGGCGTTGAACCACCTTCAAGCGGTCGCGTAATGATTAACGGTATCGATATTCATCAACATCCTGAAAAAGTTGAGGGTATTGTTGGCTACATTCCGCAGGATGATCTTCTGATGGAAGACCTTACAGTTTTTGAAAACCTGTACTATGCAGCGCAGCTTTGCTTTGGACAGCATACGAAAGAAGAAATTACCGAATTAGTAGAGAAAACTATTGTTCAGCTTGGACTCAGTGAGATCAGAAATTTAAAAGTTGGATCCACCCTCGATAAAACCATCAGCGGTGGGCAGCGTAAAAGGGTTAACATCGGATTGGAATTACTTCGTGAGCCGACCATTCTTTTTGTAGATGAGCCTACATCAGGTTTATCCTCGCGCGACTCGGAAAATATCATGGACTTGCTGAAGGAACTATCCCTTCGTGGCAAGATGGTGTTTGTTGTTATCCACCAACCGTCATCGGATATCTTTAAGATGTTTGATACGCTCATCATTCTGGATGTTGGAGGCTTTCAGATTTATTACGGTAACCCGATTGAATCAGTATTATATTTCCGGGATATCGTTAACGCAGCCAATAAAACACAGGGCGCTTGCCCCGAATGTGGGAATATTAATCCGGAACAAGTATTTAATATCATTGAAACAAAAATTGTTAATGAATACGGGCGCTTAACCAACACGCGCAAAATATCAGCCGGACAATGGTATCAGTATTTTAAACAGAAAATAAAAGTACCCAAGCTTGAACATGCGCGTGACAGGCTTAAAGTAACGCAGGAAATTCCGGGAAGAATCGATCAATTTAAAACGTTCGTAACGCGTGATGTTTTATCCAAGCTCGCGAATAAGCAATATTTGTATATCAACCTGCTGGAAGCGCCTGTGCTGGCTTTTTTTATCAGCTTCATGGTCCGGTATTATAGAATTCTAAACCAGGATAATCCGATTTACAGCTTTGCAGATAATGATAACATTCCGGTGTACTTCTTCATGTGCGTTGTTGTAGCACTCTTTTTTGGACTTACGGTAAGTGCTGAGGAGATATTCCGCGACCGGAAAATATTAAAGCGAGAACAATTTTTACATTTAAGTCGAGGCAGCTACCTGTTTTCAAAAGTTTTTGTGATGTTCTTTATTTCAGCTGTTCAAACAATCTTGTTTATGACAGTCGGAAATTTTGTGTTAGAGATTCCAATAACCGAAATGCGATATTGGGTTATCTTATTCAGTTGCGCATGCTTCGCCAACATGCTGGGCTTAAACATTTCGTCATCATTCAATTCCGCTGTTACCATTTATATCTTAATTCCCTTGCTGATTATTCCACAACTTTTACTGAGTGGAGTAGTAATCAATTTCGACAAGTTTAATCCAAGCGTTAGCAAACCAATTGGTGTTCCAATTGTTGGCGAGATCATGGCATCACGCTGGGCATTTGAAGCATTTATGGTTACGCAATTCCGGGATAATAGATTTGAAAAGCAGTTTTATGATTTTGACCGCACCATTGCTGAATCGGACTATAAGAAGATCTATTACATTCCTAAACTTGAAACGGAGCTTTCGTATTGTTTAAATAACCGGAGCAACTGGCGTAATCCCCGACATGCGAAACTAACGGCATCCCTGGCGCTGGTGAAAAATGAAATTGAGTACGAACTGGCTCAGGTTGGCCGGGATAATTTCCCTGAAGTTGAACGTCTGAAGATCGGTAAGTTTGATTCGATCACGTATGTAAAGTCAATGAGATTTCTTTCAACCTTAAAAACCTATTATGGAAAGAAGCAAACTCGGGCGATGCAGGAAAAAGAAGCTTTGATTGCTAAACTAACCGACACTCCACAAAAGGCAGTACAGTTTGCAGCAGATCGCGACCATTATCAAAATAAAATGGTTTCAAATGCGGTTAAGAATACTAGTACGCTGGATCGGGTGGTAGAGTACGATGGAAAGCTCATCCAAAAAATTTACCCTATTTACTTTGATGATCATAAGCCTGCGTATGGAATAGATTTTTCGGCAAACCTGTTTCAGCCTGCGAAGCATTTGTTCGGAGCTACCTTCGATACGCTCTATTTTAACGTCACCATTATTTGGTTAATGACGATTACTCTTTTCATTACGTTGTATTTTGACTTACTCAAAAAGTTTATGAAGCTTTTTGAGTACAAAAAATATCGCAAGCGCGAAAGGATGTTATAATTTTATAATTTTGTAAGACTAACAAAAAACTTATGAAGAAATTAACTGTATTTGCCAGCGTAGTTTTCGTGGCTGTGTTAGCAATAGCTTGTGGCAGCAAGAAGCAAGAAGTAGTTGCCAATAACGATGAATGGCCAGAGATGGATGAATTTCATATGATTATGGCGGAAAGCTTTCATCCTTATAAGGATTCAGCGAACCTTGAGCCTGCTAAAGCCAATGCATCGGAAATGGCTAAGGTGGCAGAAAAGTGGGCAAGTGCCCCGCTTCCTGAGAAAGTAGATAGTGAAGAAACAAAAACAAATCTTGCTCAACTGAAAAATGATGCAAGTGCGTTTACACAAATTGTTCAAAGTAGAGACTCTATTAAAATAGGAGAGTCACTAACTTCACTTCATGATCAGTTTCACAAACTGCAAGAATCTTGGTATGGCGGCCATAAGGAAGAAGGTCACGACCATGAGCATTAATTTTAAAATGTTCGACTGAAATTAGATCCCGCTTTGCGGGATTTTTTGTTATGACTTAATGGAATAAAAAGTAACAAAGAATAGCAGCAGCTTATATGCTTCAAGCGCAAGAAATAATCCGATAATCCCGATGGCACTTTTTAAAATAAGACTTTTGCCAGTTTGTCCGTAGAAGGTTCGGGCAGCGCGATAAATGAAGTAAAGGTTTGTTGAAATGAAAATGATAGTAAGTGTCGTATCGTCCAGATACGTACCTAATGTTGTTCCACTCCATTTAAACAGCTTGCTAAGAACAAGAAGTATAACCGATAATAATATAGCATTTACAAATATATTGAAACAAGCAAGTTCAACGGCAAGCGCAACATGATCGGTGAAGTACCGATTCTTCTTCCGAAAAATTAAGCTGAGCGGGAGGGATGCTAACCAAACAAAGACAACGATCAATAGTTTGGCCAGAACAGTGGTCTTTTGATTGTAGATCAACTCAAAACCTGTCAGGCTGATACTTTCATCTAATACGCGTTGATTAACCATGCCTCTCACCATTGGACTGTGAAAGAGAAAATACATCTGCGTCTTCAAGGTAGAGCTGAATAATTGCAGCACCGGGAATAAAAAGTAGACAAGGTTCAAAACAAAGAACATCTGAAGCGGACGCAGGTAGTTTACCCTGCGACCATTGGCATACTCTTTCGAAAGAAACCCGGGATTTTTGATTGTGAGCCATAAAGTTCTCAGAAACCGGTTATCCGCTAGCGTTATCGCGCTGAGTGAATTGCCCAGGAAATGTTTAAATGATCGGTCTTTCGGCTCAATTACTTTCTCTCCACAGAAATTGCAGAATAAGCCCGTGAAAACATTTCCGCAGCTTTTGCAAGTATGTTCGGAAAATTTAACGGGCTCTTTATTCATCAAGGCAAAAGTAAAACTACTTTTCCAGTTGCTTGAGAATCTTTTTTGATCGGGAAAGGTAAGCGGCAGTTCCAAAAGGTAGTTGGTCTTCAATCACCAGCTTTAATTCTTTCTTAAGGTCCGGATGTTGCCTAGTAAGATTGGCCAGTACGGTCATAGAAAAAACTCTTACCGCTATAGCTTCTTTAGGATCCATCAGTTGAAAGCAAAGCTCGATAACGTTGCCTTGGTGCTTTTCGGGAACCTCAACAAACTGAAGGAGACGCATGATATTCCGTTTCACAGCGTCATGAATGCCAGATTTGGAAAGAATTTTCAGCACTGAGTTATAATGTCTTTCGACAAGGAATGGATGATTTTTAACGCAATAGGAGAGCGGCCAGGCAGCGCGCTGTGTAATCTTGTAAGGGCCTTCTAAAAATATGGCTATCAGGGAGTTAAACCGTTCCTGATTGCTTCCAACATAACTTATAATTCTATCAGTTAAAGCCTTCGAATGTACCTTGAGAAGCTCTTTTCGGATGTCCATAACTCAACCGAGGTTAATTTTTTTTATCATAACTTGTTGAAAATAAGGTATTTTATATAACTTTATTAAACTTTTACATCAAACCAATAAACTCGATGCGTATGGAGCTATTTTTTGCCATCGTTTCTACTGCACTTTTCCAGATTGGATTTTGCCTTTTTTGCTTTCTTAAAAAGTCAGGCGAAGTTCGGTATCTCTGGAGATAAGTTCAGCATTAACTCGCTGATAACAATCTATCGCACTGTTCCTATAAAGGGAACGAAGGGTGCTTTCTATAGTTATAAATAGTAGATTTGCGCCTGTTTTTAACGGTGCGGTCTTGAATTATCTATCAGCTGAGTCTATCTCGAAATCTTTCCACGATAAGTGGCTTTTTAAGGACATTTCCATTGGTATCTCCCAAGGGGAGAAATTTGCCCTCGTAGGCAATAACGGAGTCGGTAAATCTACCTTACTCAAAATACTAACGGGTGAATTGCCATCTGATTCCGGCAAAGTAAGTATGCGCGATGGAATCAAAACTGGTTTCTTAACCCAGGAGCCACGTGTGAACGATAACGTCAGTGTGAAAGACGTTTTGTTCAGTGATTCAAATGAGATCGCCAAAGTTGTCAAGGAATATGAAGATTGCCTTCAACATCCTGATGTTTCACCGGAACGCATGCAGGCTGTTCTTGAAAAGATGGAGGAGCTTAATGCCTGGGACTATGAAGCAAAAGTTCATGAAATTATAGGTAAGCTCGGGGTACCTGATCTGGATAAAAAATTTGGACAATTATCCGGTGGTCAACGGAAACGTATCTTCTTAGCACAATTGCTTTTAACGGAACCGGATCTCATCATTATGGATGAGCCAACTAACCACCTGGATCTGACTGCGATTGAATGGCTTGAGAATTACCTGGCGGGTCAACAAGTCACGCTCATTATGGTTACACACGACCGGTATTTTCTCGATAATGTTGCCACTGAAATTATAGAAATTGATCGTGGTCAGATTTTCCGATACAGAGGTAACTATGCTTACTTTTTGGAGAAGAAGAACGACCGTGAGGAGATGTTGAAAGTTGAAGTTTCAAAAGCAAGACAGCTTCTTAAAAAAGAACTTGAATGGATGCGCAAGCAGCCGCGTGCCCGAGGAACAAAAGCAAAATATCGTGTAGAGGCTTATTATGACATTAAAGAAAAGGCTTCGCAAGATATTAAGAAGGATAAGCTTGAACTTGACTTTAAAGAATCAAGACAAGGAGGGAAAATATTAGAGGTTGAACACATTTCTAAAAGCTACGGTTCACAAAAAATTGTTTACGACTTCTCGTACGTCTTTAAAAAGAAAGACCGGATTGGAGTTGTTGGGAAGAACGGAATTGGTAAGTCAACTTTTCTGGATATGCTTACCGGAAAGCTTAAGCCTGATACCGGTGAAATTATTCCCGGAGTAACAACGAAGTATGGCTACTTCACACAGGAAAGCATTACGCTAAATCCGGGAAACCGGGTGATTGAAGAAGTTAAAGGTATTGCAGAGTTTATTGTGCTTGCCGATGGAAGTCAGATTTCTGCATCGAAGTTTCTGGAGACATTCTTGTTCTCGCCAGACAAGCAGTACAATTACATTGATAAGCTTAGTGGTGGAGAAAAGAAAAGATTGCAGTTGCTCAAACTGCTAATCACCAATCCAAACTTCCTGATATTGGATGAGCCTACCAACGATTTTGACATTGATACATTAAATGTTCTGGAAGATTTCCTGGAGAAATTTGGCGGTTGCTTGTTGCTTGTATCGCACGATCGTTACTTTATGGATCACTTAGTGGATCAGCTTTTTGTTTTCGAAGGTGATGGCAAGATCAGATTGTTCAATGGTAATTATTCAGATTATCGGAACTGGGTTGATGAACGGGAACAAATTCAGGAAAAATCACCCCTTAAGAGTGATGTTATCGTCAATCAAAAAGGCGGTATTTCGTATAAAGAGAAGCAGGAACATGCACGCTTACAAGATGAAATTGCTTCTCTTGAATTAAAACGAAATGAACTGAACGAACGCTTAAATACTTCATCGACAGATTCTGCGTTATTGATCGAAATAGGAAAAGACATTGAGAAAATCTCTGCCGAAATTGATACTAAAACTACCCGATGGTTTGAGCTCTCAGCGCTCATAGATTCAGAATAATCGATTATATGACAGGAAAATCTAAATTATTAATCGCGCTCTTCTCGATTCTGCTAATCGTTTCATGTGATAACGATGAAAGTCCAAAAAGCAATCCCGGAGTTCCGGAGGAAATTGATTTGAGCACTTCATTCTATTATCAAATTAATCTGAAAGACAGAAGTGATGACACTTTTAAGGTCAGGATGTATGTCAGTGATTTAACAGACGCGAATAAGATATATCAATTTCCGGCCACGGTACCTGGTGTTTACGATATTTTCGATATAGGTCGGTTCGTAACAAGCTTTAAAGCTTTTGATGAATTAGGTAATGAATTGACAGCTACGAATATCAGTACAAACCAATGGGAACTCAGTAATCCTGTAGCCACGCGAGTGATTGAGTTTGAAGTGAAGGAATCGTTTGATACACCAGTTACGGAGCATCCGCTTTATGAGATGGGCGGAACCTCAATCGAAAATGATCATGTCCTATTAAATACATTTGATGTATTAGGGTATCCCACGGGATTGAAAGAAAGAGACTTTTATCTTTCACTTAACTACCCTTCAAAATGGAAGATTGGTACTTCACTTGAAAAAACGAGTACTGGCTTATACTATGCGGAAGACTACGATAAGTTTGTTGATTCGCCCATCCTGGTGGGTGATATCACTATTGCAAGTGTAATGGTTGATGGAGCAAAGATTAACGTTAATACATATTCTGAAACTGACTTGATCTCGGCCGGACAGGTTTTAAATGATGTAGAACAGGTAATGAATGATGCAAGTGCTTTCCTTAAAGGTCTGCCGGTAAATCATTATAATTTCCTTTTCTTTTTTCACAACGGAAGAACAGCAGGTGCGCTAGAACATTCTTACAGTTCCGTTTACGTAATTCGTGATGGTCCTTATACTTCAGGCTATCAAAACCTTGTAAGGGATGTGAGTGCCCATGAATTTTTTCACATTGTTACTCCGTTAAACATTCATAGCGAGATCATTGAGGATTTTAACTTTGCGGTCCCAACGGCATCTCAACATTTATGGCTGTATGAAGGAGTAACGGAATGGGCATCACTGATGATGCAGTATCGCAATGGATCATACACCACGCCTGGTATCTTAAATGAGTTTCGGATCAAAAAAAATGTAGCGGATGGATATCACCTTAGTCTTACGGAAATGAGTTTAACCTGCTATACTCCGGAAGGGGGAGCAGAGTTTACAAACGTATATTATAAAGGCGCAGCAGTTGCCGCTTTGCTTGATATCAAACTGCTGGAACTCTCGAATGGTCAGAAAGGTTTGCGGGAACTTATCTTAGAGCTTATTGATACGTATGGTCCTAACAATGCATTTTCAGAAGCAGATTTTTTTGATGCGTTCGTAGCCATGACCTATCCAGAAATTGAAGATTTTATTGATGCATACATAAAAGGCACTGACGAACTCCCGATGGAGGAGTACTTTAATAAAATTGGTGTTGCTTTCGATTCTGAAACCAACACACTAACCGAAATGGCGGTTAAAACAACGGAGCAGCAATTCCTGTTCGATAAATGGAAGGTTAATCTGTAAGAAAGTAGTATAGAAATCAGATTTTATCCGGTAGCCTTAAGACAAAATCAGCGGAAATAGTACATTTGGTATTGTCTTAACCTGTTCTCATGGCTTTTACGCGGTATTTCAAAAAGATAGCTTTAGCAGCAATTTTTGTTTCCTTTGGCTTCTCTACCCAAGCCCAGCTTGATTCTGTAAAACTGGCTGAAGAATATTACAGTCAAGGCACAGCCGTATTTGACTTTTCACATCGTAAACAGGCCGCGGAGATGTTTGTTCTCTCCACGCAAATGAATCCTAAAAATGCGAAAGCTCAGCTGATGGCAGGACGTTCCATTATGCTAACCATTCAAAAAGAAAAATCACTTGAATACTTCAGAAGAGCCTGGAAACTCGACCCGAATGTTGATCCGGATATTTTATACTACCTCGGCCAGGCTTATCATTACTCCGAAAAGTTTGACAGCGCTATTTTGTTCTATGATAGGTTTAACCGAATCCTTGCACGCTCGTTAAATTTTGACAAGTCGGTAAAGATCAATGAAGTAAACCGTAAGATTTTTGAGTGTCGTAATGCGGTGATCTATAAAGCTAATCCTGTAACAGTCACTATTTCAAATCTTGACGATAAAATTAATTCCGAGTATCCGGATTATGCGCCAACCATCAGTGAGGATGAGTCAATCATGGTTTACACAACCCGAAGACCAGGGGAAAATATGAATGAACGCGTGGCTATTGATCATGAGTATTATGAAGAAATTTTCTACTCTGAGAAGAAGGATGGTGTTTGGCAACCTGCACGCAATGCTGGTGTTCCCATTAACACAAATTATCATAATGCAAGCGTTAACATTTCTCCCGATGGGAAAGAAATGATTGTCTATCACGATACCAATGGAGGCGATCTGTTTGTATCGAATCGTAAACCGGATGGATCTTGGTCAGCTCCAAACGCTATGGAAGGCATTAACACTGAATTCCTGGAAAGTTCCGCTACGATAACCGAAGATGATAAAACGATCTACTTTACAAGCAATCGCCCGGGAGGATACGGAGGAACTGATATTTACAGCTGTCATCTGGATGAAAGTGGCAATCGTTGGGTGGATGTTAAAAATCTTGGCCCATTGGTTAACACTGAGCTTGATGAAGAAGGTGTTTTTATTTCTGCTAATGGTCAGCATCTGTACTACAGCTCCAATGGGTTGGCAGGTATGGGCGATCTTGATATCTACCGAGCAACCTTTAATACGGAAAAGCAAGAATGGTCGGAGCCTGTAAATCTAGGCTACCCGATTAATTCAGTTGAGAATGATATCTATTTTGTGCTTACAAAAGACGAGAAGTATGCGTATATGTCATCCTTACGCCAGGAAAATATTGGTGAACAGGATATTTATAGGATCGACATGCAAAACTGGAAACCAGTTTACCTGAATCAACCTGAGTATTCAGAAGTTTTTGCAGAAAGTTCTTCTATCAGAAGAGATGCCGAGATTATTCCGGTGCAACCTGTTAGATCTGATGTAACCATCGCATATCAGATTGTTGATGACGAGAGTGGCAAACCAATGGATGCAGATATTGATTTTGCCAGTCAATATGGTAAGCATGTTAAACCGGTTCAAAATGGAACAGGATCTTATCAAATTAAGCTCAATCATTCTTCCGATTCTTCCGTGCACTATAAAATTAACATTCATGGAGCAGGCTATCTTGCATATGCATCTTCTATGTATTTCCATGGTGCCGGAAAAACTCCGGAGAACATTGCTGAAACAATCAGACTCAGACGCGTTTCAGCTAACCCTACCGTAGGATACATCCTGAATGTTTATTTCAGTCATGATGGTATTCAGCCACTTTCATTGGAAGGCATACAAGGTTTGCTGCGGATGATGAAGAGTTCACCTACCATGCGGGTTGAAATTGGCGGCCATACAGACAACTCCGGGTCGGATGATTACAATCTTGATTTAAGTAAACGAAGAGCAATTGCAGTTCGTAATATGCTCATCAAAGGTGGTGCAGATGGTAATCGTATAACTGCGGTTGGCTATGGAAAAACAAAACCACTTTCTCCAAACGATTCACGTCAGGGAAGGAGTTTAAACAGACGCACCGAGTTTATCATTCTTGAACCTTAATGCTTAACCGTCTTCCGTACATTCTGATTTATTCAAGAATTGGAATAGGTTCGCTTTGTATTCTTCTCGCGACCAAAGGTTCTGAGTTCAGAATATGGATCTGTTCTTTGATGATCCTGGGATTGTTAACCGATATTTTTGATGGTATCATTGCTCGAAGACTGAACATCTCAACTGTCAAACTCAGAAAATTAGATTCTATTGTAGACCGTTTTTTCTGGTTGATGATTCTCGACTCGTGTTACATTCTTTACAAAGGCTATGTAAAATCCATCATTCCTTTTGTAGGAATAATTTTATTTTTTGAAGCGATTGTATTTAGTATTTCATTTATCCGCTTTCGTAAAGCTCCTTCACCCCATAATCTGATCTCAAAGGCTTGGGGAATTTCAGTAGCTGTCGCCTTTGGAGTGATTATTCTTACAGGTTCTTCTCAACTTGCTTTCTTCACCATGTTTGCGTTGGCGATTTTGTCACGTACAGACAGTGCGTTAATCTACCTACTGCTTCGGAAATGGGACCATGATATTCCGAGTTTCTATCATGCCATTTTGTTGAGAAATGGAAAAACTATTACACGCAACGATTTATTTAACGGTTAAGCCGCTAATTTTTTGCACACAAGTGGCGGGTTATCTATCTTAAAGATTCTTTAGCGCGCTCAGGTGACACTTCGTGAATTTTTTGTAAGCATTTTTAGAAAAGTAAAAAAATGGACTGTCCAGTTTTATCGCTGGGCATGGCCGTATTGGCTCAAGGTCAAGCCTTACATCAAACCTTATTATGATAGGGTAGCGCTTTATTTCAAAACGCATCCAAAGGCTCGTAAAGCTGCCTACATTCTTGGCCCGCCATTTTTCCTGTTTGTTATTTTATTATGTGTGGTGTGGATTGAAACTCCCTGGAGCAGTGATTTAAAAAACATCCGGAACCAGGTTGCTTCTGAAGTCTATAGTGCTGACAGTGTATTGCTGGGTCGGTATTATATTCAGGACCGTACTGAAGTTGAATATAAAGCTATTGCTCCAGCTGTTATTGAAGCCCTTGTTGCCACAGAAGATGCTCGGTTCTACGAACATGAAGGTGTTGATTACCGAAGTCTTGGCCGTGTGATTGTTAAGTCAATCATTCAGCAGGATGAATCTTCCGGAGGCGGAAGCACGCTTACACAACAACTATCCAAAAATCTTTATCCGAGAAAAGATTACTGGTTCTTCTCCATGCTGATTAACAAGATGCGGGAGTTCCGTACTGCCATTAAGCTGGAAGATATTTATTCAAAAGAAGAAATTGTTACACTTTACCTAAACACAGTTCCGTTTGCTGATAACGTGTATGGTATTGAAGCCGCAGCTGATCGGTTCTATTCTGTAAAGGCAAGAGATTTAACGGTCGATCAAGCCGCAGTATTGGTAGGAATGTTGAAAGCAACGCATAGTTACAATCCAAGACTGTTTCCCGATCGTTCACTTAACAGACGCAATGTTGTGTTGAATCAGATGGTTAAGTACAAGTATTTAGAAAAAGATCTAGCAGATTCGCTTAAGAAAATTCCGTTGGAACTTGAGTATAATAAAATTTCCCATCACCAAGGATTGGCGCCTTACTTCCGTGAATATCTTAAAGCTGAACTTCTGACATGGTGCAAGAACAATGAAAAGGAAGATGGCGAACCTTACAATCTATACACCGATGGATTAAAAATTTATACAACAATTGATTCCAAGCTTCAGGAGTATGCAGAGGCAGCCGTTACGAAGCAAATGACGGAAACTCAAAAGACATTCTTTAACCATTGGGGACGTGAAAAGCCCTGGAAAGGAAAAGAAGAAGTACTGGAGCAGGCAATCCAACGTTCACCGCGCTACTTGAAATTGAAAGAGAAGGGAATGTCGGAAGATGAAATTATGATTGAACTTCAGAAGCCGGTACCCATGAAGTTATTCACTTGGCAAGGCGTTGAAGAAAAGACAGTCAGCCCGATCGATTCAATCATTCATCATTTACAATATTTAAATGCCGGTCTGTTAGCGATGGAACCGTCAACTGGTGCTATGAAGGCTTGGGTCGGAGGGATTGACCACGATTTTTACCAGTACGATCACGTAAACTATAACACGAAACGCCAAGTGGGTTCAATCTTTAAGCCCATTGTGTATGCGATGGCGCTTGAAGAAGGCATCGAGCCTTGCGGATTGATCTCTGCGTCCCAGCAAACCTATATCGATAAGGAAGGAGAGAAGTGGACGCCTCGCAACTCCCAAATAGATTATCAAGTTGAGTATTCCATGCGTGGAGCATTAGCGTACTCTGTAAACACTGTTTCTGTCAAGCTGATCCAGATGGCAGGAGTAGGCAAAACGATGGAATTGGCCAAGGAAATGGGTATTAAAAGCGAAATGCCGGATGTTCCATCCATTGCGTTAGGTGCATCTTCAATCTCCCTGATGGAGATGACAACCGTCTATTCATGTTTTGCCAATGGTGGAATAACCACAACACCGTATTACATCAATGCGATCTATGATCTTGATGGAAAAGTATATAATAACTTTAAACCTGAAGGTTCAGGTAAGCGCGTTTTCTCTGAACAAACTGCAGGTCTTATACTTGCTTTGATGAAAAGTGTTGTGAATGAAGGCACAGCAGGCAGACTTCGCTATCAATACGGTGTGTATAACGATGTTGCGGGTAAAACGGGAACAACACAATCCAATGCTGATGGTTGGTTTATGGCGGCCACACCAAAACTGGTTGTAGGTACGTGGGTAGGAGCGGATGATCCACGCATTCGCTTTCGCAGAACGGATTTAGGCCAAGGATCTGCTACAGCATTGCCGATAACAGGTGCATTTATGAAACAAATCAATAGCGATCCGAAGTATAAGGATATAACCGCTGCCAAGTTTCCAACACCAACATCAGAAATGTATAAGAAGCTTGATTGTGATCTCTACGAATTGAGCGATGACCTGATCTACAGCATAGAGCAATCAATTTTTAAGCGTGATTCGACCATAGCAGCAGATACTTCGATGACACCGCCACCGGAAACCTTTCTCCAAACCATCTATAAACGTAAATTGAAACTGGCAACAGCTAAGCAGAAAAGGGATTCATTGGCTAACGTAATTGCAGCGCCTGTCGAAGGTGGATAGTATGAATTTGATCATACGAAGAATAGCGGCCTGGATGATCGATTGGGTAATCATTATTTCCTATGCAGCACTACTATTTCTGGTAGTTACCGTACTCCTGCATTTTGAGATCGTATCCGTGGGAGTAGTGCATCCGGTAAAAGGTCAATTGATTGGCTTTATAACCTTAACACTGCCCGTTCTACTTTATTGCATCTTCATGGAGCGCAGTGCTTCTCATGCAACCTTAGGTAAGCGAGCTATGAAGCTAAAGGTAGTAGGAGATACTGCAACGAAAAATATCGTATTCAGAAATGTAGTCAAGTTCCTTCCTTGGGAGTTCGCGCATGCTGGAGTGCTATGGATCAATTACCAAAACAATCCTAATACACCATTTTGGATTTGGCTGTTATTGATCGTCCCACAGGTTCTTATAATTGTTTACCTGAGTTCAGTAATTGCATCAAAGGGTAGCAAAAGCATCTACGACTCGTTAGCTGGGACTTCGGTCAGCCTTCAAAAGTAAGACTACCAATCTCCGTCACCAGACTTTTTACACTCCAGTTTGTCGGTAAATGCCTTGTCAAGCAGACCAAGTTGATTTGGACGACACCAGTCCGGATGGAGAACAGTTCCATTGTTTTTGGTTGCGTAAGTAGTCAGGTTTTCTTTAGTTGTTATCTTCTTATAAACATTATCGCCTGTGAGTTGAATGGATTTAACCGTCACCCGATACCGGCCATCTTTTATGCCTATCGAAACTTTGCCACTATACTTGCCAGTTTGGATTATGGCCGGAGTAGCAACCTGACTGAACTGAAATTTCTTGTAATCAACGGTTAAGTCATTCAGGTCAAACTCCACACCATCAGCTTTTGTGGTAAGGTTGGATACGTAGGGCAGAGCTTTGTAGTATGTTTCGAGCTTGGCAGGAGTGATCGAATCCTGCTCAAAGACTTTCTGGTAAATGATCTCCTGATCCACGAGCTTAAAGTTTCCATAAGAAGTAGTTTGAGCCCATGAAAGATTAACAATTAGGACAGCAGCAAGAAAGAGTAGCTTTTTCATATTCAGGGATTAAGTAATTCAAAGATAAAACAGAATTCAGGTATCAACAGCTACTTAACGCGGGTTTTGAAGCGTTATGTTGCTGCTTAGCTAAAAGATTGACGTGATATCGGTATCGATGCGTTTTGGTCGTTTAGTAACGGCATCCAACAAGCACCAGGTTGTTACTGCTTCCGCAAATACAATACCTGTATCTGCATGACTTAGTTTCACATTACGAACCGAACGAACGCCTTCGTGTGAGCTTACCCACGTTTCAGCCTTTACAGGATCGTCAAGCTTAGCTGGATTTTTATAATCCATCTCATGGCGAAGAACAACCCAGGCATATTTTTTCTTCAATTCTTCTGGAGCCAATGCATCCCAATGTGCAGCCGCGGCATCCTGTACCCAACGCAGATAAACCACATTGTTCACATGATTCATTTCATCTATATCAGCGGGTGTTATAGTAATAGTATGCGTGAAGACTATATTCATGTTTGATTCCCTAAAATCGGCTCTAAATAGGCCTTTTGGAGCGTCAAAAATGCGATTTTTAATGAAATAAATGGTATCTTTGTAGCAATATGAATCAGGCACAAGCCATCGCACTTTACCATCCAATCCTCAACTCGGTTGCGTATAATATTTTGCGCTGCAAGCAGGATGCTGAAGATATTGTTCAGGATACGTTTGTGAAATGGTTAAGCATCGATCAAACCAAGATTCAGAACACAAAAGCATACCTGATCACTTCAGTGATTAACAATTGCAAGAATCACCTTAACACACTTCGCAAGAAGAAGGAAGAGTATTGGGATTCAAGCAAGCTTTCGCAGCTTATTGTAAAGTTCAAAGAAACAGATTTCAAACATTTGGATATGGAAGCTGAGCTTTCGGCAGCTTTTAAAGTTTTGCAGTCAAAACTTGAGCCTTTGGAACGCGCAGCATATCTATTAAAAGAAGTGTTTGATTTCGACTACGAGGCTATTCAAAAAGTGTTGGACAAGAAGGCAGATCATTGCCGTCAATTGTTCAGTCGCGCCAAGAAGAAACTTAGCGATTCAACTGCTAAAATTCATTTCGAGCTTCCGGATACGCATTTGTTGGAAAGCTTTAAAAAAGCGTGTTCTGCCAGCCCGTCAATTTTCATCCAGGATTTGAAAAACGACATTTCTAGGTCTGGCATTAAGAAATCATAAGAATTTTTCAAAATCCTGTCACAAATACGAAACACATTTGTCTTACAGTTATTCAGCCCAAGTGGGTTGAAATGACCTAAACGAATTTTAGTCACAATGGAAGTTATTTTGATCTTTTTTGCAGCACACTGGTATCTGTCGCTGTTCTTTCAAACCTTTTTCCTGCACCGGTATGCTTCTCACAAGGCATTTACTATGAGCAAGACTACAGAAAAGGTATTCTTTGTTTTAACCTGGATATTTCAAGGCTCAAATTATTTGAGCGCTTACGGATATGGAGTAATGCACCGCATGCACCATGCTTACGCGGATACTGAAAACGACCCACATTCACCGATGTATGATGAGACCATCTGGAACATGATGTGGAAAACAAAAACCATCTACTCTGATATCGCCAATGGCAGAATGTTGGTTGATGAGCGTTTCACAGAAGGTGTTCCGAAATGGGATGCATTTGACAAGTTTGCCCGTTCATGGCCGTCCCGTATTTTCTGGGCTGGAATTTACATAACAGTTTACGCTGTATTCGCTACCCATTGGTGGTTATGGTTGTTGTTGCCGCTTCAGTTTATCATGACTCCTATTCACGGAGCGATTATCAACTGGTTCGCGCACAAATATGGTTACCGTAATTTTACAGTAGGAGATACCTCGAAGAATTTCCTACCGGTTGATTTCCTGATGATGGGCGAGAGTTATCATAACAATCACCATAAATACGGTAATCGCGCAAATTTTGGCGGTATCCGTTGGCACGAGATCGATCCAACCTTTCAGATTATCAAGGTATTGGATAAGCTTAAGATTATAACGCTTACTGAAAAAACTCAGATGCGCCTTCAGCGGGAGCGTCTGAAAAAGGCTGCGTAATCACATGTAAATAAGGTAGTTGCTTAGAAAATATTTCTGCATATCTTTACAGAATTATTAATAAACAATTACCAATTATTACTTATTACAATGGAAGGAACAGTAAAATTCTTTAACGAAGCCAAAGGTTTCGGTTTCGTAAAAGAGGCAGGCACAGAAAAAGAGTATTTTGTACACGTTTCAGGTCTTGTTGACAAGATTCGCGAGAACGACAAAATCACTTTCGAGCTTAAAGAAGGAAAGAAAGGATTAAACGCGGTTAACGTTAAAGTTGCCAGATAATTCTCTTTGCATGCATAAAAAGCCAGACCAAACAGTCTGGCTTTTTAGTTTCTCCTAAATCAACCCACCTTGTCATTTCAACAGTTTAATTTCGATGAGCGCCTACTGGATGGATTATCTTCCATGGGCTACACCAAGCCAACACCCATTCAAGAGCAGGCTATTCCTATCATCCTTGAGAAGAAAGATCTGATTGCGTGTGCGCAAACCGGTACCGGTAAAACGGCTGCGTATATTCTTCCTATTCTGAACAATATCATTCACGCAGAGACGCGTCACCTTAATACTTTGGTGATTGCACCCACACGCGAACTTGCACAACAGATCGATCAACAGATAGAAGGCTTTGCCTATTTTCTTGGTGTGAGCTCAATCCCTGTTTATGGTGGTGGCGATGGCGCAACCTGGGATACTCAAAAGAAAGCATTAGAAGAAGGGGCAGACATAGTCATTGCCACACCGGGACGATTGATCTCTTTGCTGGCAACAGGTGCTATCAAGCTTGATCATCTCCAGCATTTAGTGTTGGATGAAGCTGATCGCATGCTCGACATGGGTTTTTATGATGATATCGTCCGCATCATTAATCAACTTCCTAAAGACCGGCAAACGTTATTGTTTTCGGCTACCATGCCGCCACGCATCAGAACGTTAGCAGATAAGATTCTTAAAAATCCGCAGACGGTTAACATTGCTATCTCAAAACCTGCAGAAGGCATTTTGCAGCAAGCCTATGTTGTTCATGAGCTGCAAAAGATTGAACTGCTTAAGCATATTATAAAATCAGGTGAGCACAAGAGCACGCTTATTTTTGCATCTACAAAAGAGAATGTAAAGAAGCTTGATCAAACCCTTCACCGTATCGGGATCAAAGCGAAAGCAATCCATTCAGATCTTGAACAAAATGAACGCGAGAATATCTTGCGTGAATTCAAGAACAAACAATTATCTATTCTGATTGGAACTGATGTTTTATCACGAGGTATTGATGTTGACGGTATCGGGCTTGTTATCAATTATGATGTTCCGCCAGATCCGGAGGATTACATTCACCGTATTGGAAGAACTGCACGGGCAGAGACAACCGGAACCGCAATAACTTTTATCAATCAACTCGATCAACGTAAATTCTTCAGCATTGAAAGTCTGATCGGTAAAGAGATACCCAAGATGAGATTACCAGAAGCGTTAGGGGAAGGACCGACTTATAGTCCGGAAGTAAACAAGGGTAAAGGAGGGAAGAAGCGCTTCAACAATAAACGCCCGGGAGGTTATAAAGGGAAGCCATCAGGCCATCGGCCTAAGCCTTAAGCAGTGTGCTTGTAATGCTGTTGATTTGGATGGGTCTCATCCCAATACGACATTTCGCGGATAAGTGCTTGTTCCTGAGGTGTAAAGCTGTCAGTTGACTTCATACTCTGTTCCTGAAACTCATGCAGCTTTTCCATGCTATCAAAAAAGCGTAATCTGTATTCGAAAACGACTTTGCTTCCAATAGCCTTCTTAAAATCGCGCATATTGGTGCGCTCATCAACCCAATAAAGTGCAATATTCTGCTCTCCGGACATTGACCCAGGCATAAATCCAATGCTTGAACTCTCAAGCTGATCTAAAACCTCTTGCTCAAATCCCGGTTTGCCATGAATATACAGCGTGCTCCAGCCCATATTTAATCCTTCTCCAGCGTTATTGCCGATTTTTTATTTTGTGTAAGCGATGCGATGCAGAATAAACTTAAAAGCTTATCGTATTCTAAAAAATATTTATCAATACTACTCTGCAATCAAAAAAATCATCACTACATCCTCTTACGGATGAATGCTAAAGAGGTTACAAAGGTAACTACAATTGCTGTGGTAAATAAGTTGCAGGCTTCTAATAAAAGTCTAATTTTATAAAACCTTAGAACCTAAATCAGGAATGAATAATACCACGCTTGATAAAATGTTGGGCATTGATTATCCGATCATTGTCGCACCTATGTTCCTTATCTCTAATACAAAAATGGTAATTGCGGCTTTGCAGAATGGCGTGACTGCTGCTTTTCCGGCTTTAAACTACAGGAGTGATGCTGAGCTTAGAGCGGCAATTGCTGATATCAAGGCCGCTACTTCAAAACCTTTTGGTGTAAACCTGATTGTTAATAAATCCAATCTTAAGTATAAAGGCCAGCTCGATACGCTGGTTGAATTAAAAGTAGCGTTCATTATCACATCCTTAGGTAATCCGAAAGAAGTGATCGACATGTGCAAGCCACTTGGTATTAAAGTGTTCTGCGATGTGGTTGATCTTGAATATGCAAAAAAAGTTGAATCGCTTGGTGCGGATGCATTAATCGCGGTTAACAACAGGGCAGGTGGTCATGCAGGAAATACTTCTCCGGAACAACTCATCACGATGCTTAAAGCTAATTGCTCGATCCCGGTAATCTCTGCGGGTGGAATTGCAACTGGTCAGGATGTTAAGCAAGCTATGGGCTGGGGTGCATCGGGTGTTTCTGTTGGAACAATCTTTATTGCTTGTGATGAAGCCGATATAACAGCTGAGTATAAACAGGCAATGGTCGATTATGGAGAGAAGGATATTGTTAGGACCACTAAATTATCAGGATCTGCATTAACTGTGATCAATACTCCCTATGTTCAACAGCTTGGCACAAAGGCTAATTTCTTGGAGCGAATGTTAAATCAAAATAAACGGCTCAAGAAGTATGTAAAAATGCTGCTTGCCTTCAGGGGAATGAAAGCAGTAGAAAAGGCTGCTTTTGGCGCTACCTATAAAACAGTCTGGTGTGCCGGCCCTGCTATTGAGCATGTGAAAAGCGTTCGGCCGATGGCTGAAATTGTCAGGACGCTAACCCGCGAATATGATCAGGCTAAGTAGCAGTAACCATGAATGAAGAAAAACATTGGGATAGGATCGGTAGCGGTTACGATGATGAAATATTCGATGTTTTTAAAAGTGATCGTAAGAAAGTCCTACCTACGTTTTTCAAAAAACATAGGAAGAAAAGTGGTATCGCCATAGATTTTGGTTGTGGTACAGGAAAATCATTTGAATACATCTCACCGTTATTTAAAAAAGTAGTTGCTGTAGATATTTCAAAAGAGCTTCTGGATCAGGCAGGCAAACGGCCTTTTAAAAACATAGAGCTTAAGCAACTTGATTTAACCTTATCTAAACTTTCATTGCCCAAAGCAGACTTTGCTTTTTGCTGCAATGTTGCCATGCTTCCGGAAATCGAGAAAACGCATACTATAATTAAGAATATTCAGAAGTCATTGAAACCTGGTGGAACAGCGTTGATTGTATTACCAGCTTTAGAATCTGTTTTGTATTCGTCCTGGAGATTGATTGAAGTATATAAAAAAGAAGGTATTGATATCAATGATATTCCGGATTCAGAATTTCATTATCTGAAAGCAAGCAAACGCAGACTGGTAGAAGGAATTATTTATATTGACGATGTTCCCACGAAACATTTCACGCGACCAGAACTGGATGTTGTTATCAGAGACGCAAGACTTACACTAACAAAAATTGAAAAAGTAGAGTACTCGTGGAATACCGAACTTTCGTCACCACCACGATGGTTGAAAGATCCATACCCTTGGGATTGGTTGGTAGAGTGTAAAAAGGAGAGTTAGAGTAGGTAGATCTAATCTTTTTTTACGTAGAGATAATCAAAATACTTTCCATTTCCAGAGATCGTTGCTTTCAGTTGATTACCGGTCAATTGATAGACAATCTTTTTCGGAAAGTCATGCTCGGCATTCTCGCACACAAATCCATTCGCAGACAATGATGTTACTTTAAAGTAAACAGGCTGCTTATTTTGTGGAACATCCGCTACGTAATAGATCGAATTTTCTTTGATGAGCAAGGTAGTTCGTTCCACAAAAACGGTGTCTCCGTTTTGAGTTGTTGTCGCTTGACCCTTCATTTCATAGTCCCCTGATTTATTCCACTGCTCTATCAACGCCTGACCTGGTTTTGTAATATTAGTCTGAGTCCAGGCGCCATTAAGCCAATAGAGCTTTTCAAACTCAGCGTTAATTCCATCCTTATTTTGAGCGAATGAAACAAGTGGAAGAAGGATTAACGTAGTCAATGCAATGTGCTTAATCATATTACATAGAGATTAATAAAAAGGGCGCTTTGCAGCGCCCGTAATAAGTTAGTTACCTTTTTTGGCTTTCTTCTCAGCCCGTTTTTCTTTTAAGGTTTTAACCGGCTTTTTTTTGTCCTCTTTACGTTTGTCTTCTCCTTTTGCCATAACGTTAAATTTAGATTTTCCTAAAAGTATGAAAAAAAGGCTCATGCTGTCAATAGAGCCAGAAATTCAAAAAATCAAATTTCTAATAGGGTGAGGCAATTCGACTCTGAATATCATATCTTTACTCCGATTGTGTAATGACTCCAACTATCTATAAACCTATGAGACCTACCTATTACCTGAGCATACTTTTTATATGCTTGTTGTCCTTTACTGCCTACGCGAATGATATAGCAGTTAGTAATGCAAGCCTCACGGGGCAAGATGCAGCTGCCGATTTTACGCTTGTAAGATTCGATGTTAACTGGAGCAACTCTTGGCGGACTAACTCAGGCCCTTCAAACTGGGATGCGGCCTGGATTTTTGTGAAGTTTAGAATAGAAGGAGGAGCAGGTTGTACTCCAGGCGGCTGGCAACATGCCACTTTAAGCGCTACTAACGGAGACCATTCTGTCACTGGTAATAATGGGGTAGTTCCAAGCATTAACTCTTCAGCCGATGGAAGAGGGGTTTTTATCTACCGGGCAGCAAACGGATCGGGTAACATTGACTGGGACCAGGTTTTATTGCGTTGGAACTACGGAGCGGATGGAGTACTTGACAATTGCAATGTTTCTGTAAAAGTATTTGCAGTGGAGATGGTTTATGTGCCGCAAGGAAACTTCTATGCTGGCGATAACTCACTTGGAGGCTTGGCAGGTCAATTCGAAGCGGGTGCTACAAGCGCAGCTTTTTTAGTAACCAGTGAAGGTAGTTTAACACTGGGAGGATCAGGTGGCGGATCATTAGGAAACAATAATGCAGCCGGAATGTCTACTCCTGATGATTTCAACGATGCAGCAACTCAAACTTTGCCAGCTGCATTTCCAAAAGGATTTGCTGCGTTTTATTCTATGAAATATGAAATCAGCCAGGAGCAATATTCTGAATTTTTAAATGTGCTTACGCCAACGCAACAATTAGCACGACATGGAGCAACGGTAGTGAATCGATATATAAACAACGGTGGTACGCCACCGAACAGAAATGGTATTAAATGCCGGACGTTACCGATAGTTGCAACTAGTGTTGTTGGGGTTTATGCTTCTGATCTTGACAATGATAATATTTTTAATGAAACAAATGATGGCCAAAACATTGCCTGTAATTATTTAAGTGTAATGGATCTTATGGCTTACTACGATTGGTCGGGCCTAAGAGTGATGACCGAACTGGAACTTGAAAAAGCAATGCGCGGAACATTACCGGGTATTGCCGGAGAATACGCATGGGGATCTACTACTATTTATGGCGGATCGTACTCACCCTTAATCAATCCTGGAGCAGGTAACGAATTACCAACCACACCCAGTACAACACTTGGTAATGCTGCATATAATGCAACAGCCAATGCACTTGGAGGACCCTTCCGCGTAGGAATATTTGCAACTGCGACTTCTTCACGAGTTGATGCTGGTGCAACGTATTATGGTATTATGGAGATGACTGGAAATGTCTGGGAAACACCTGTTGGTGTTGGTAACGTTGCTGGCAGATCATACACAGGACTTCATGGAAATGGCTTATTGAGCGCAGCGGGTTTCGCCAATGTCGATAACTGGCCAGGTGCTAATGGAAATTCAAACTGGGGAGCAACAAATGCTGGTACAAACACTGGCTCAACTCAAGCAGCGGGAATGGGATTTAGAGCAGGAACCTGGAATGACAATAACTGGCTAAGGACCTCCGACCGGTCTTACCCTGCATGGAATGGTGTTAACACCCGGGAACTTCGTCAAGGTGGAAGAGGTGTTAGAACAGCTCCATAAATAGCCTTTACTTGAAAGCATTGCGCTTATTGCTGATCGGGTTTTTTACCTGCATTACAAGCCAATTACTGTATGCACAGTTTTCGGGCGGAAGTAATGACGGGCATGCCACGTCTGCGATTTGCGCTGTAGCGTTAAATGGCTCTTCGGTTTTCACGTTAAGTCCAATAACCGGGCCTTCCACGTTTTGCAGCTTTGCATCAGAGAGCTACACGGTAACAGCGGGAGGAACTAATCCAGAAACAACTTTTACATGGAGTGTGCCGGCTGGTGCAACCATCCTTAGCGGACAAGGAACGAATACAATTCTTGTTTCTTTTGGTAATACAAATGGTAACGTTTCGGTTAATCTTACAAATTCTTGTCAGTTACTTTCGTCATCACTTCCGGTAAGTGCAACGAGTTGTACAATGTTTGCAGGCGGATCGAATGATGGTTTCTCAACAGCACGTAACTGTGCTACGAACTTAACGGGGGCTTCAGTATTCACAACAAGTCCGATAGCAGGATCCTCAACGTTTTGCAATTTCGCTACAGAAACGTATTCAATTGTTGTGGGAGGCGCAACGCCTACTACAACGTATACCTGGTCGGTACCGCCTGGAGCAACAATAGCAAGCGGACAGGGTACAACAACTATTCTTGTAACGTTTGCTTCTACTGGCGGAAATATTAGCGTAGATGTAAGCAATGAATGTCAAACACAATCTGTCTCGTTACCTGTTTCATCTACAGTTTGTCAGTTTTATTCTGGCGGATCAAATGATGGGTTCACCAGCATTCGAAACTGTGCAACCAATTTGAATGGAGGTTCTGTATTCCTGGCTAATCCTATCGTTGGACCAGCGACATTCTGTAACTTCGCAAGTGAGGCGTATTCCATTAATGTTAGCGGACTTACCCCAACTACAACGTACACTTGGAGTGTCCCTGCGGGCGCGACAATAACAAGTGGCCAGGGTACAAACACAATATTAGTAACATTTGCCACTACAGCCGGATCGATAAGCGTTGATATTAGCAACGAATGTCAAACACTTACCAGATCACTTCCTGTTTCTCCGACAAGCTGTACGTTTTATAGTGGCGGTGTTAATGACGGGTTTGCGGCTCTGCAAAATTGTGCCACCAATCTTAACGGTGGATCAACTTTTATTCCGGGTGCAATAATTGGCTCTTCAACGTTTTGTGCTTTTGCATCTGAATCATTCAGCATTAATGTTGCAGGCGCACTTTCGAATACAGGTTACGCATGGACTGTTCCGACCGGAGCAACGATCTTGAGCGGCCAGGGAACAAATACTATTCTGGTTGCGTTTGGAGGTACTTCAGGAAACGTTGCGGTCGCCATTAGTAATGAATGTGAAACCATTAATGTTTCCTTACCTGTTTCAGTAACGAGCTGCACGTTCTATGCTGGAGGATCAAATGACGGATTCAGTACTTCAAGAAATTGTGTCAGTAGCTTAAATGGTGGTTCAGGATTTATTCCTGGTCCGATTGTAGGGCCTGCAACGTTCTGTCAATTGTCTAGTGAATCATACACAATAACAGTAGCAGGAGCAAATGCTACAACGACCTATACTTGGTCGGTACCAGCAGGAGCTACCATTGTGAGCGGACAAGGTACAGCCACCATTCTCGTTCAATTTGGAACTGCCAGTGGAAATGTAAGTGTAACGATTGGCAATGAGTGTGAATCCATTCCGTTGGCTTTCCCAGTAACGTCAACAAGTTGTGTGTTTTACGCAGGAGGATCGAATGATGGATTCAGTACGACAAGGAATTGTATTAGTAGTTTAAATGGTGGCTCTGGTTTTATTCCAGGACCGATTACCGGCCCTTCAACATTCTGCCAATCGTCTACTGAATCGTATACTATTGTTGTGGCTGGCGCAAGCGTTACAACCACTTATGCTTGGACAGTGCCGACAGGAGCAACAATCCTCAGCGGACAAGGTACAGCTACAATTCTCGTTCAATTTGGAACGGGTGGTGGAAACATAGGTGTAACGGTTGCCAATGAATGTGAATCAATTCTTAGGTCATTACCGGTAAGTGTTACGAGTTGCGTGTTTTATGCAGGCGGATCAAGTGATGGATTCAGCGTAACTACTGTGTTGAATGTTCCTTTACCGGTCGAACTTATCTCCTTTACCGGAATAGAAGAGTCAGGTGTGGTGCAGCTTCAATGGGTTACAGAATCAGAATTAAATAACGATTTCTTTATAGTAGAGAGATCTCCGAATGGCAAAGACTTTAATCCGGTTGCAAAGATTACAGGTTCAGGCACAACAAATGAGCAGCATACTTACTTGGCCAGCGATAATTTTCCATACGTTGGAATTTCTTACTATAGATTAATGCAGCAGGATTTTGATAAAAGCATTAATTATTCAAAAATAATTTCGGTTCAGGTTAAGGCTAATGAGCAACACCGCGCGAGTATATTCCCTGATCCAGCTATTAAACGAGATGAATTATACATACGTTGCTATAATCAAATCGATGAAATAGTTACCATTAACTACATCGATTCAAAGGGAATGAGTGTGCGCTCAGAAAGCTTTAACCTTGTGACAGGTTATAATGAAGTCAGACTATCACCAGATTTTAAAACAGGCGGAGTGTATATTCTAATACTGAAAACTCACGCTGGATTAAAAACTTTCCGGATCGCAGTTCCTTAACTTATACTTTCGTTACGATCGGTGCTGATAATAACTCATTTGGAATGTTGAACGCATTAACCAACGGCACAGCTTCCTGCCGGATATCCCAACACAATTGATTCATCAGCTTGCGGATGGCTTTTGTTTTTACACCTTCCATGTATCCTTGTTCAAGATACCAGCCTTTGTTTTTCTCGATCTGTGACAGCGCGAATAATGAACAAAGTTTTTTCAAAATTGCCTTACAGCCTGCATCCTTGGTTTGTTCAATCTGCTTGATGAATTGTTCAAGAATAACGCGTTCAATAAATGCATGACCAACTTGTACAAGATGGTGTTGGCTCACGTTAAAGGCATCAAAAGAATCCATGCCTGAATCAATATGACGTTTTAATCGCTTAGCAGCTGACGTAAGAATGTCACGCTCGCGATATTTAAAGGCGTTCAGATGAAACTCAGAATCCATTAAGTGATCTTCATCTGTACTTCGAACGATGATCGGGTTAAGTTCAGTAATAGATGTTTTAGCTTTATCGGTAACATAATTGAGAATGGTAAACACATTCATGTTGCTAAACTCTTGCCGGAATTCACTTAACCTGCTCTTAGCAACAAGTTGCATAAGCACCGTGTTATCGCCTTCAAACGTTGTATAGATCTCGGTGTCGTTCTTTAATGCATCGATTCGGTTTTCTGAAAGATAACCCTTTCCACCACAGCTTTCACGACACTCTTGTAAGGTTGCGGTAGCATTCCAGGTTGCAAATGATTTTAAGCCTGCGGCTAATGCTTCAATCTCCTGCATTTCTTCTTCCTTGCGGTTTATGAAGCGATTGGTGAGATATTGTAATGCAAAATGAAGTGCATAAGCATTCGCTAGTAATGGCATCAATCTTCGTTGATGTGTTCTATAATTTAAGATAGGCACTTCAGTTCCGCCTTCAGGTCCGAATTGTCTGCGTTGATCTCCGTACCGAATAGCAATGGTTAATCCCGATTTTGAGGCTGAAAGTCCGGATCTTGGAATACCAATTCGTCCGCCAACCAATGTTCCAAGCATGGTAAAGAATCGTTTGTTGTCGCTTGAGATTGGGCTTTCAAATTTACCCGCTTCGTTTACGCTTGCGTACCGATCAAGCATATTTTCTTTCGGAATAATAACATTGTCGAAATAGATCACACCATTATCAACTCCGTTAAGGCCCATCTTGCGGCCACAATCTTTTATAGTTATTCCTTTAAGAGTATTGCCCGACTTATCCCTTAACGGAACAACAAAAGCGCTTACGCCATAATCTTTTCCGTCCAGGATTAATTTAGCAAACACCGTTGCAGCCTGTCCATGTGTCGCAGCATTGCCGATGTATTCTTTTCGGGCAAGCTCATAAGGAGTATGAATTATAAAAGTTTTATCAGCGTGATTATAGGTAGCTGTAGTTTCAATCCCTTTTACGTTTGAACCGTGATTGGTTTCCGTCATGGCAAAGCAACCGGGAAGTTCGAGTGTACCAATGTCTTTGAGATATTTCTTGTGATGTTTTTCAGTTCCCAGGAAGTAAACACTCATTCCCCAAAGCCCGAATTGAACTCCGAATTTTATCACAAGACTTAAATCATGGTAGCTTAATGCTTCCATAATCGCAAAATACTTTTGCATATCACCTTGGCCACCATATTCTTTTGGATACGCCATCGATCCAAAGCCTTGAGCAGCCAAATGCTTACACCAGCTTAAAACCTTTTCTCGGTAAGCGACAAGATCACCCGGATCAACATAGTTGAATTGAGGATCGGAAGTAACTGTTTTAACTTTACGGATTATATCTGTGTAGTCGCCATCGAGCAAAGCTGTAAGCTTGTTGACATCAAAGGTATGCTGCGTTTCTTGTTCTGATGTGAGCGTTTTACGGCTTCCGGAAAGAAATGCAGAAGCAGCTTCGTGACTGATTAATCCCAGCGTGGCTTCAATACTCGCCAGAGAAGGCTTTGCTTTTGTAAGCGCTTCGTTATTCGTTGATCCATTGCCATGAGCATTTGCAAGCTTAATTCCCAGATCCACAAGGCTATTTTTATCTGATCCATCTGCAACTTTACGGATTGCTTCACGCCAACTCATGAGTTCATCGGGTGAGGGCGGGTTAGCAGGATCAAGCTGTGCCAATAAAAACTTGCGTTCATCTGTTGTGAGCCAAGCCTGGCTATTTACCAATCCTTCGAGTGTTGTAATCTCACTGGGTGTTAGAACAGCATCAGACCATACGGTATAAAAGATTGGCAGAAAAACATAAAGCGAAGCATTGTCTTTCAGCTGTTTGGATTGAAGCATACGATGGGGGTTAGCGTTTAAGTAAAAGTACAAAGGAATTGGTAATCTCCTGCATGGATAGAAACTGTAAAATCAACAGGAAATCTATCTTTGCAATAGCTATGGAAGCTACAAATTCTCAATCCCAACGAAAGATTATTCACATCGATATGGATGCATTTTATGCTTCTGTTGAACAGCGTGATAATCCTCAATATCGTGGCAAAGCGATAGCTGTTGGAGGATCTCCGGAAGGAAGAGGTGGAGTAGTGGCAACCGCAAGCTATGAAGCACGAAAGTTTGGTGTGCGTTCAGCAATGCCTTCGAAGAAAGCAAAGCAGCTTTGTAAGGATTTGATTTTCGTAAGGCCCAGGTTTGATGTTTATAAACAAGTATCGGTTCAGATTCGTGAAATATTTCAACGCTATACCGACATCATTGAACCCTTATCACTCGATGAAGCATTTCTGGATGTTACCGAAGACAAGCAAAACATAGGCTCGGCAATAGAAATCGCAACGCTAATTCGTCAGGCTATTAAAGATGAGTTACAACTGACCGCTTCCGCGGGAGTTTCTGTAAACAAGTTCATCGCCAAGATTGCTTCCGATATCAACAAACCTGATGGCATTGCTTTTATTGGCCCTTCAAAAATCAAAGGATTTATTGAAAAGTTGCCGGTAGAGAAGTTTTTTGGAGTGGGGAAGGTCACAGCTGATAAGATGAAGCTCCTGGGGCTTCACACGGGCGCTGACTTAAAGAAGCTTACGGAATCAGAAATGATTAAACATTTCGGTAAGCCTGGTAAATTTTATTACAAGATCGTAAGAGGAATTGATGATCGTCTGGTTCAACCCAATCGGGAAACAAAATCAATTGGCGCGGAAGACACATTTCGGTATGATCTTACTACGCTTGAAGAAATGAATGCTGAGCTTGAAGCAATAGCAGATATTGTTTATAACCGGCTGAAGCGTTATAGCATGAAAGGCAGAACGATTACGGTTAAAATCAAATACCACGATTTTAGGTTGGCAACCCGTAGCCAGTCTTTCCCCGAACCTGTGGGTGATTTTGAAGCCATTCTTGAAACCGCTAAAAACCTTCTGGCCGGAGTAATAGAAGATGATTCTAAAGTACGATTGTTAGGAATTTCCCTTTCAAATTTTGGCAATCAGGCCTCAAAAAGCAGTAAGAGGGAAGAATCAGATCAATTGGATCTTTTTTAGAAAATCATTAATTAATTCTCCTGTTGCTCAGTAGAAAAAAGCAAACAAGCCATATTTATTACATTCTTATCGATTAGTTGGCTTTGCTAGGAGTTACTCCTATAACCTTTCTGTAAATTATTACCTTATTGACGCATCATAATAGAAATCATTATGAAATCGAGTTCAAAATCTAAGAAAACGAAAAGTGTTGATAGGCTTGAAGGAGTTGTTGCCGATCAAAAGGCAGCGCTGATGAAAGCAAAAAAACTTCTTCGTGAATCAATAAAGGATCATACGGAAAAGCTTAAAGAAAGTGAGAACAGGTTTCAAGTGCTGATGGAAAAAAGCTTTGATGCAATAACGCTGCTGGATGAAAATCTTAAAGTCGTTTACAGAAGCCCCGCCTCATACCGCATTTCCGGCTGGACAAAAGAAGAGTATGAGCGAACTACGCCTCAAGAAACTATACATCCGGAAGATCAGGGATTGCTTCAACAGAAGATGGGTATGGTTCTTAGCGAGAAAGGAAGGTCGGAGCGTTTAACTTTTCGATCCAGGCATAAGGATGGTCATTACATGTGGATTGAAGGTGAGTTTACCAATATGCTTGACAATCCTGCCGTAAAATCTGTAGTAATAAACATTCGGGATGTCACATCCCGTAAAGCGGCAGAGCAGGAAGTGGTTAATACGGAAGCAAACCTGAACACTATTTTCGAGAACATGTCTGAAGGTGTTGTGATGATGGACAAGATCGGCACAATCCAACTTTTTAATAAAAATGCGGTTCGATTTGCTTTTGTTGGTACAGGGAAAACATTGACGATTGGCGATAACATCAAAAACTATATCGATAGTCCTCGAAAGGAGTTTTTTGAGCAAATAGAAAGCATAATTAAATCCGGAAAAAATTTTGATTATGACCGGCAGGTTACAGCGGGAAATTCAAACCACTGGATTAACGTAGCAATAAACCCTGTTCTTGAAAATGGTGAGATAAAAGGTATCTGTATGGTTACGCGTGATATCACTTCACGCAAGGAAGCAGAAATAAAAATTGCAGAACGTGAAGAGCAATTCAGAACATTAATTGAAAGAATATCGGATGCCTTTATTTCGTTTGATAAAGATTTAAAGTATACCTATGTCAATCAAAAAGCAGGTGAAATAACACAACGGGATCCAAAAAGTTTAATTGGAAAATATGTTTGGGATGTCTTTCCGGAAGCTATTGGTTCAAGTACCTACGAGACTTTTAATAAGGCAATGAGTGAGCAAGTGTACTTATGTAACACTGATTATTTTGAACCGCTCAACTTGTGGCAAGAGAATCACCTGTATCCTTCAGAAAATGGATTATCTGTTTTCATTAGGGATATCTCTGAGCGAAAACGATCTGAAAAGAAACTTGTAGAAAGTGAGCAGCGGTTTCGTACGCTGATTGAAAACAGCAGTGATGCAATTGTTTTAACAGATGAAAATATAAAGGTTATTTATCAAAGTCCATCGGTAGAACGTATTACAGGAATTTCTCTTGCCTATCGACAAGCAAATCCCACTATAAGTTTTGCACATCCCGATGATCAGCACCTGGTTGCTCATGCCCTCGAAAAGGCAAAAATGAATCCAGCTATACCTGTGTTTTTTCAAATAAGGTTGCATCATCTTAACGGACAATATATCTGGATTGAGGGTTTCATGACCAATCAGCTTCACGATCCCAATGTAAAAGCCATGGTATTTAATTATCGTGATGTAAGCGATCGAAAGAAATCTGAAGCAGAGATTCTTAAGCTGAATGACGAATTGGAAGAAAAAGTAAACCAACGAACCGAGCAGTTGGAGGCGCTGAATAAAGAACTAGAAAGCTTTACCTATTCTGTGTCCCATGATTTGAGAGCGCCTTTACGAATCATTGACGGATTCAGTCATATTATTCTGGAGGATTATGGCGAACAACTTGATGCTTCCGGTAAGAAGAATTTGAACATTATTGTGAACAATGCTAAACGCATGGGCTTATTGATCGATGATCTGCTTAATTTCTCTAAGATCGGCAAAGCTCAAATCAGAGTTTCGGAAATCAATATGAATTCTCTTGTTTCTGATGTGCTTGAAGAACTTGCTATGAGCAAGGTTCAAATACCGCCAGGGTTAACAGTGAATGATTTGAAACCGGTGAAAGCTGATAACGCTTTGCTCAAGCAAGTTTGGATAAATCTGATTTCGAATGCGATCAAGTATTCAGCCAAAAAAGAAAATCCTGAAATTCAAATAGGTTCGTACGAAGAGAATAAGCGTATAATCTACTTTGTGACGGATAATGGAGCTGGATTTGACATGCAGTATGCACATAAACTTTTTGGAGTTTTTCAACGCTTGCATAAACTTGAAGAGTTTACTGGAACAGGAGTGGGGCTTGCGTTGGTTCAACGGATTATTATCCGGCATGAAGGAACCGTGTGGGCAGAAGGTAAAGTGAATGAGGGCGCAACGTTCTATTTTGCACTGCCTGTTGAATAGTACTCTACTTTCGGTTACTCTTTTCGAGCGTTGTGCTTATTTCTGTAACAATTTCATCAAGCTTTTGAGTTGATGAGTCAAGATGATCAAGCGTATTTTTTCCGTCTTCACTTAACGGTTCTTTCTTTAGCAGATTAGCAAGTCCCAATATACTCGCCACCGGAGCGCGTAGTTTATGTGCATTGATAAAGGCTGCTTCTTCCAGAGCTGTATTCTTCTTCTCAAGTTCAGCTGTTCGATCTTTAACGATCGTTTCAAGATTTTGGTTAATCCGTTCGATCTCCTGGGCTTGAATTTTAATTTCACGATTGCTCATTTGCAACGCAAGGCGTGCCTTTATTTCCCGAACTGTTAAGGTAAAGCGAGTTCTGATTAATAATCCCATAAAAGCGGCCACAACTGCTAAGAGTAAGCCTCCATTCAGGAAAAATTGCTTTACATCAATATTTGGATTCACGCCAATGAAATACGCAATGAAAATTGCTGAGATACAAACAATCGCAATTGAGTAATACCATTCCCATAAGATAAACATTGCTGCGCCTACGAGGAGTGCCATATAGTTAAGGTTATGGCCTATTAAATTATCGTTATTAATGAGACTGTAGGTATACGAATTCTGAAGAGAGATCATTAAAAATGTAATTACCGTAAGCAGCCGAAGAGAAATTCCGGTACGGTTTCGTGTTAGCAGTAAAAGCAATGTTGTGCCTGAAACAACCAAACGGATAATGAGTAGTTTCTCCCAACCGTCAGCAATATTGATGTAATCGGTTATCGCAAATAGCGGATCAAAAATTATGGCAATCCACAGAACTGTGCGGTGATACCGCATCGAAGACTTTTCAAGTTCGGGAGCCCATTCATCTGCCCGAATGCCAACGATCTGACGATAAGCAACGGTATGAGGTGCGGTGGGCATTAGTTGGCTAAGCTTAACATATCCCGTATTAAAAGAGATATTTTCAACAGAAAAACAAGTATCACGTAACAAAGAAATGCAAAATTATTGGAATAGCTGCCTATTGCTTAATAAGCTTTCCGGTTTTCAAAACAGAAGCTTTACCGGAAAGCTCATAAAAATACGTTCCGGGAGTAAGATCTTCGATGCTAATGACAACTTTCCGGGTTTCTGAAATAATGCCTGTGTGAAATGAAGTTTTTCCGGCTCCATTACGAAAGATAATCCGAAAGTTTTTTTCAGATCCGGGCAAGTTCTCAATAGTCATATTAGTATGTGTTGGATTAGGATAAATTTTTATAGAAGAAGATTCATCACGTTCTGTAGCGGTTACAACGTCTTGTACGGATAACTTATCAAGGATAAGCTCTACCCATTCTGTGTACATCTTGCCGGAAGGATGAAGACCGTCTGACGCCACAAGTTCTGGTCTGGCCAATCCTTCTCTTGAGATGCCTGTGATATTAATATACGTTACTCCTTTAGTCCCTGTTAAGAATTTATTGGCAGCATTATAAGAGTCAATGCCTTGGGAGATCGTAGATTGGTTACCCTGACCGAATGGAGTATATCCGTAATCAGGAATAGATACAACAAACACATGACTTTTATCACCTCCAGCGAGATCAATCGCTATGTCTAACAGTTCAGTAAACTCAGGCGAATAACTTGCTACCGATTTACCTTGATAATAATTGTTGACACCGATTAAAAGAGAAACAAGATTATACGAGCCCGAAAAATTTGTGCTCTCAATTGCTGCCTTTAAGTTATCAGTTCGCCAACCAGTTGTGGCAATTATTTGTGGATCATAGCATGAAATGCCTTTTTCCCGAAGGGAGTCAATCAACTGAACAGGCCAGCGTTCTGAAACTGCAACACTTTGGCCAATCGTGTACGAATCACCTAATGCCAGAAAACGGACTTTTTCCTTGGTTTGAATTTGCGCTTTTACAGATAGCGGAAGCACTAAAGCCATGCAACAAGCAATTTTTAAGTATTTAAGGCTCATTTAACTAATATACGCAAACAACACCTCAGACGGTTTTTTGTTAAAGTTTATCATGAGGATTTAATATCGTCCCAATACCGGACATTACCACCTGAACCAGATAAATTACTGCTCATCAAAAACGTTGTTATTGTTATGTTAAACCAATGTTAAAGTGAAACATTTGCTTGGCTTTGCAGTATAAAAACGGATAACCCTCTGACCTATGTTCAAAAATTACTTTAAGATTGCTTACCGTAATTTCGCGAAGGAAAAGCTCTACTCATTCATTAACGTAATTGGGCTCGCTACCGGCATCGCGTGTTCCTTGCTCATTTTCTTATACGTATCCGATGAGCTAAGTTATGATCGTCATCATCCTCAGGCAGAACACATTTACCGGGTAAACGAATTTTTTGAAGCGGAAGATGGCTCAGGCGAACGCTCTGCTAGCGCACCCTTCCCAATGGCCGAGGGCCTGATGATTGATTATCCAAACATGGTTAAAGAGACAGTTCGTCTTTTTGATTTCCAGGCACCTACTTTAACTGTAGTGTATGAACCAACCGAAAAACAATTTAATGAATCAAATTTCTTTTTCGCAGATTCAACCTATTACAAGCTTTTTGATTTACAGCTTGTAAAAGGTAATCCCGTTACTGCGCTTAACAATCCTAATTCCGTCATCATTACGGAACGCATGGCTACAAAGTATTTTCAGGATGATGAGCCGATAGGGAAGATGCTTCGTTTTCAAGGTCGAATAGATCTGTTGATAACCGGAGTTATGAAGGAGATGCCATCAACCTCGCACTTCAAAGCCGACTTTCTCGCTTCCTTTTCAAGCCTCCGAAACTTTTATAATGGACAGCTTCCCAATGGCTGGTATTGGAATCCTTGCTGGACATACATTTTACTGGATGAAAATACTAAGGCTGCTGATCTTGAAGCAAGGTTGCCGGAGTTTGTACAAAAACATTTGCCGGACTTTATTAAAGATGATGTTTATTTAAAGCTTCAGCTACTTACCGATATCCATTTAAAATCGCATTTACAATTTGAAATTGAAGCTAATAGTAGTGAAGCTAATATCTACTTGTTCTCAGGTGTTGCAGTTTTTGTACTGTTAATCGCGTGCATAAACTTTATGAATTTGTCTACCGCACGGTCTATGAACCGTGCGAAAGAAGTGGGGATGCGTAAAGCAATCGGTGGACAAAAGCATCAACTTATCGTACAATTTCTACTGGAATCTATTATGATGAGTTTTCTCGCGATTATAGTGGCTGTATTGTTTGTTTACTTAAGCCTCTTCTGGTTTAATAATTTTGCAGATAAAAATCTTGCACTCGATTTGACAAATCCGCTAATTGTTTGTGGTCTTCTTTTAACCGGTGTAGGGGTGGGGCTTGTTTCAGGAATCTATCCGGCTGTTGTGTTAACTTCATTTAATCCTGCAAAAGCATTAAAAGCCAAACGAGAACACAGCCAAGGTCTATCCTTTAGAAAGGTTTTAGTTGTATTGCAATTTTCCATATCTATTATCCTGATCATTTGCACCGGAGTAGCCATCGAACAATTGAGTTTTTTGCAAAATGAAGATATAGGTTTTAAAAAGGACCACATTCTGATGGTGCCTGTAATTGGTACTCCTATAGCCCCCAAATACCAATCGTTTATTGACGAAGCACTTAAATATGAAGGTATCAAATCCATTACAGCGCTTGAAGAAGTGCTCGGTGCAAAGCATCAGGGTGCGAACTATCAGTTTGAGGGAATGGAAGCTTCCAATCTTTTTTCTAGGCTTAATGTAAGGCATGATTTTCTTAAAACGTTTGATATACCATTGGCTGCCGGTCGAGACTATTCGCGTGATGTACACACGGATGACAGCCTGGCGTTGGTGGTGAATGAAACACTTGTAAAAGGTTTTGGCTGGACGGCAGAACAAGCAATCGGGAAGCCTTATAATTTTGGTCGCTTCAGAGGCCAAATCATTGGCGTTACAAAAGATTTTAATTTTTCCTCCAAACACGAAGCGATTGCTCCAATAGTATTGCACCTGAATACTAATCCCGGAGCCTTTAATTTATTTATTAAATACATGGCCGTAAAGGTTGATGGAAATTCAATTCAAGGCTCAGTCGCTACACTTGAAAGAATCTGGAAGGAAGTATTACCCGATAGACCCTTTGAATATTTCTTCTTAGACAATGAATTGGCAAACCTTTATAAGTCAGAAGCGAACCTAAGTAAGGTTGCCGGTACATTCTCAATGCTCGCCATTTTTGTCGCTTGCCTGGGATTGTTTGGTCTGGCCTCTTTTAATGCTGAACAACGTAGAAAAGAAATCGGTATCAGAAAAGTACTGGGCAGCTCAGTGCAGCAGATTATCTTCCTGGTATTCTCAGATTATAGTAAACTACTTTTGGCAGCAATTATAATTGCTTGTCCGGTAGCGTATTTTGGAATGGATCGTTGGCTAACTACGTTTGCCTATCGTATCGATATTCCATTGCTCTTGTTTGTTTTTGCTTCTGTTATTACGGTAGTTATTGCGTTACTGACAGTAAGCTACAAATCAATTTCTGTAGCCCGGTCAAACCCGGTTGATTCGCTTAAGTATGAATAAAAAAAATCCAGGATGTAATGATCCTGGATTCTTAAATAAGGGTTTTTGAAAATAGACTAGTCTACTTTCACAACTGTGTTACTTTCAATATTCAATTCATAGGTATCGTCAGAAACTCTGATTGTAGCTTTTCTGGAAGAACCTGTTCCGCTGAATGTAACCTCAGCATCGAATGAATAGCTTCCTCTGCCTTCAATGCTACCGCTTGCACTTATATCGGCCTTACCGCTGGTTACTTTATGATTAGATTTTGCTACTACGATATTCTCAGTAACGTTTATATCGATGTTATGCTCACCTTCTTCTGAAACTTCACCATTGACTTTGGTTTTGAAATCTCCTTCACGTGAGTAAGAGCCATCAATTTCAAATGAATCGTCTTCATCACTCAATCCGGTAATCATTAACTCCGCATCACCCGAATAGCTGGATTCAAATCTTGGCCCGTTATAGCTTCCAGTATAACCGAAATCCACACGGAAACTTTCAGCCTCCTCGTTTTCATTACAGTTAAGCTCAAGCAAGAAGTCAGAATTATAGACGTATGTAATTCCGCCCAATGTTCCTGCTAAATCTAAACCAGATTCAGTCTCAACTCCACATTCAGCGTTTTGCCTTCCTGCCTCATCGCCATCAGCATACATTGAAGCTTGTTCCGCAGAACCTGCAAAACCGGAGCTACCCATCGAAGAAGCTACCATTTCGGCTTGTTCTTCAGAAGACAGCTTCGCTGTGTTCTTGTTGTCATCATCATTACAGGCCACTGCTAATAATCCCAGGATTGCAAATGCACCTATCTTTAACGTTTTCATTTTTTTCATAATTTGGTTGAACATTTATTTCCCGTTAGATCATAAATCGCATGCGAGGTTTAATGCGTTCTATGAATGAATGTGGAATGATCAACCAGTTGCAGCTAATAGCGTTAAACAGCATTAGACTTCGAGGAGCTGTAGAATAGGAATTATTGGATTTCCAGAATAGTAAATTCCTGCTGATTCAATGAAAATGTATCCTTCTCTTTAAGACCGATTAGTTTTTGAGCAATCGGGGAGGACGTAGAAATTGTAAAGAATGTCAGATCCGAAAGTTGCTGCTGGCCAGCATTAATTGCGATGAAGAAATTTCCACGTGAGGTGAAGATTAAACTTCCTGGTCTGATAACATCACTTTTTGTATCCACTCTAATCCGGGATAATTCTTGCTTCATTCTTTTGGCTTCTGCCAACTGGCCTTGATATTTATCAATTTCCAATTGAGCCATAGACCTACCAGTTTCATATTTGTCACCCGCTGAGCTTTTCGTTTCCTCGTTGGCCGATTGCTGAATATCTTTAATATCATTTTCCAGCGAAGTGATTCGATTATTTACATACGTATCACAGGCATCAAAAAGCTGTTGTTTTAAAAATCTCATTCTGCGTTAATGGGAATTATCATGGCGAACGCCCGCCCGAATTTCGAGTTGAATATGATTTTTTTCAGGTACGATCGGGCAGGAGTATCGATTGCTATACGCACAAAGTGGATTATACGCCTTGTTAAAGTCAACCGTTACTGTATTTCCTTTTTCTGGAATTCTTAAATCGATATACCTTCCTGCAGAATAAGAAGCGTCTCCGTTGGTAAGATCCGTGAACGGGAAAAAGAGATAATCCGCGTATTCTTCCGTTTCCATTAATTTTTGCGATTGATATACTGGTAATTTAAATAACTGACCCTCAAGCGTAAATTCAAGAATGCCATATTGACGATAATTACGAGGCTGATTATTGGATGTCATCATTTTAAAGTAAGGCTCTTTATCAGTCACCGTAAGCACAGCCTCAACACTATATTTTAAATCCATTGGAAAAAAATCATGGCCTTCGAAATCTTTGAGTTTTTCGGGATCAAGCGGAGAAGCTTTCGGATCCTTATACTCAGCATTAAGTTCACGCTGAAATTTATGAATGGAATTCACTGCCGCTGAATCTTCCTGAGCCCGAACGGATGAGGACAAAAGGACGAGGAAGCATGAAGTAACAAAGTATATTTTTAGTGTCATGATAGATAGATTGTCAAAAATAGAATGATTTTTCAGGCTTATGCAACTATTTTAAAGTGCAACCAGTCTTTTCTTGCGAATCATTGATACCTTTTTAAGAAGAGGCAGTATACAGTTACAATCCGGATACCATGTTTAAAAACTACATTGTAATAACCTTTCGAAATCTCTTCAAAAACAGTGTTTATTCAGTTATAAACATTGCCGGTTTATCAATCGGAATTACCAGCAGTATCCTGATCCTGCTTTGGGTTTTTGACGAATTGTCATTTGATAACTTTCATCCAAAAGCCGATCAGCTTTATCAGGTTTGGATCAACGCTGAATATGACGGGAAAATAAATTCCTGGACATCTGTACCGTTGCCAACCTATGAGGCAATGAAAACGGCTGATGCAACGATTACAAATTCAACAATAGCCGACTGGGGTGGTGAGCGATTGCTTACAGTCGGAGAAACCCGGATACGGAAGAAAAATTTCTATGTAGGAGAAGAGTTCTTGGAAATGTTTGAGTTTCCGCTGATACATGGTAATGCGGCCAGTGTACTTGATCAACCCAATTCTATTGTAATCACGGAGTCTCTGGCGAAAACTCTTTTCAAAGATGAAGATCCTATCAATAAAGTAATTCGTATTGATAATTCAAGCGATGTAAAGGTCACAGGCGTGTTAAAGGATATTCCCGGCAACTCGTCTTTTCAATTTGATATGTTGCTTCCCTGGAAACTTAAAGAACAAACGGAACAATGGGTTAGGAATGCTAAAGATAATTGGGGTAACTATTCATTCCAGGTGTTTGTAGAATTAAATAATGAGAAGAATGAAGTAACGGCTGAAGCGTCTATTTTGGACATGTTGGACAAACACGGACAGAAAGATATCAAGCGTCAATTTTTTCTTCATCCGCTGAAACGCTGGCGGCTTTACTCTTCTTTTGAGAATGGAAAAGAAAATGGCGGTATGATTGACTACGTGCAAACATTCTCCGTTATCGCTATTTTAATTCTGGGTATAGCGTGTATCAATTTTATGAACCTCGCTACAGCACGGTCCGAGCGAAGGGCAAAAGAAGTAGGTATCCGTAAAAGTGTTGGTTCCCGCAGGCATGAGTTGATTCTTCAGTTTTTAGGAGAGGCAGTATTCATTTCTTTAGTGGCGTTTATCCTGGCTGTTTTGTTTGCTGAGTTGCTGATGCCGATGTATAACAATCTGGTAGATAAGCATTTGTTCATCGATTATGCATCAAAAGAATTTTGGCTGTTTGCATTAGGACTTATTTTCCTTACCGGACTAGTTTCCGGAAGTTATCCGGCTTTGTATCTATCGTCTTTCAGCCCTGCTCGGGTATTGAAAGGAAAAATACAAGTAGGACGCAATGCAAGCCTTCCACGCAAAATTCTGGTAACGTTGCAATTTGGGTTTTCAATTTTTTTGATCATTGGTACCATTGTAATGTATAAACAGATACAGTTGGGCAAAAGTCGTGAGGTGGGTTACAACCAGGAAAACTTAGTTACAATTGACTATACGGAAGAAATTGGAAAGAATTATCGAACTATTAAACAGGAGCTTTTACAAACAGGCGTAGTAAGATCGGTAACACAGTCTAACAGTCCGATCACCGAAGTCTGGTCTAATAATTTCCTCGGTTGGCCTGGTAAACCCGAAGAGCAGAAAGTTTTATTTGTAACCATTGCTACTGAATACGACTATTTAACAACAATGGGGATCGGCATTCTTGAGGGGAGAGATTTTTCTGATGAATTTAAAAGCGATAGCTCGGCTATTATTGTGAACAAAGCTGCGATCGATATTATGCAACTTAAAGATCCGATAGGCACTCAGCTTGACCTATGGGGTGATAAACGACAATTAATTGGCATTGTTGATAATGTACTCATGGGTTCACCGTATCAACCTATTAAGCCTATGTTTATTGTTCTGCAACCAGGTTGGGTGAGTAATCTTACGCTGCGTCTTGAAAAAACCCAAGACATTCAAGCATCACTCAAGAAAGTTGAAGATATCTTTAAAAAATATAATCCAGCGTATCCATTTGAATATGCCTTTGCTGATGTTGAGTTCGGTAAGAAGTTTTCATCCATCAACATGGTAGGCACTCTTGCAAATTCGTTTTCAATTCTGGCTATTATTATTACCGGACTTGGATTATTTGGTCTGGCAGCTTTTACGGCAGAACAGCGCACCAAAGAATTAGGCATTCGCAAAGTGATGGGAGCTCCGGTATCTCGGTTGGTGGCAATGATTTCAAAGGATTTCTCAGTTCTTGTTTTAATAGCGTTTGTTATCTCAGCACCCATAGCGTGGTGGATATTAACTAAGTTTATAGAACGATATCCTTACCGCGTGGAAATATCGTGGTGGATTTTTCCATTGACTGGATTGGTTGCCCTAGGCTTTTCAATTTTAATTGTTAGCTCCCAGGCTTTGCGCGCTGCACGGGCAAATCCTGTGAAGTCGTTAAGAAATAATGAATAATCACGCTTCGCGCGGTATTGAGGTCACGTTCTATCAGTGTATTTTTGAGTAAACGGGAATTGTCATCAACACGCGAATTTTATTTACGGGCCTCGTAGCCGGAACCTTAGACGGACTTGCTGCCGTGATTATATATTTCACAAAAACAGGCAAGGATCCGCTTAATGTTTTTCGGTATATCGCCAGCGCATTGTTCGGTACGCAAGCTTTTAGTGGGGGAGTGCCCATGGCATTGCTGGGAATTCTTTTGCATTACATCATTGCATTCGGCTGGACGTATTTGTTCTTTCTAATTGCCAAAAGACAAAGTGCCTTAACACGTAATTGGATTCTTACTGGAATTCTATATGGAATATTTGTTTGGATTGCTATGAACGCAGTCATTGTGCCACTAAGTCGCCTTCCAGAAAATGTTTGGCCTGATTGGTTTAATATCCTTAAGGGAGCGAGTGTATTGATCTTCTGCATCGGCCTGCCCGTTGCCTTTTCGGCCTCCCAAGAATACAGTAAACCAAAATAGTCTTTTGATAATCAGGCAAAAAGCCACTGCGTTTTGATTTATTGAATGATAATGATAAGTTAAGAGTTTATTACACCTTATTATTGTCTTCGGGACGCCTGTATGGAGGAAAATGTTTTACTGTTTCTTGATTTCTTAAACCCCGAGGCAATTATTAAATACGGAGGCTTCGCATTGCTGATCGTTATCATTTTTGCCGAAACAGGCGTTTTCTTTGGTTTTTTCCTCCCGGGTGATTCTTTACTCTTCATTGCAGGTCTGCTTTCCGAAAGTGATTTTCTCGATGTTCATGTTTCTGTAATGATCCCAGTGCTCATTGTTGCTGCCGTTGCCGGATCAACGACAGGTTATTTTACAGGTAAGTGGGCCGGAAATTATCTTAAAACCAGAAAGGAGAATTTCTTCTTTAAAAAGAAATACCTTGATCTGACGCATGAGTTTTATGAACGTCATGGTATGATGGCCTTTATTCTTGGTCGGTTCCTACCCGTAATCAGAACGTTTGTTACCATCCTGGCAGGGACTGTAAATATCAACTTCGGAAAGTTTTTCATCTTTAACGTTATAGGAGCCACGCTCTGGATTACCTCGATGATTATGGCAGGAAATCTTTTAGGAAGAGCTTTTCCTGACTTGCCTGACTATCTGGAGATCATTGTTGCAGGCATGATCCTTGTTTCAGCCATACCAGTTGCCATAACATGGTTTCGTGCGAGACGCAGAATGCGTCAGCAGGATGATGCTGATAATCTCAAGTAAGTCAACTCATTAGATTCAAATTAAGAACTTCAGTTTGAACCTTATCCGATAGGTAAAGGAGTTAAGAGAACGTTTGCTATTAACGATTATCGTTTCCCATTTTCGAACATTATGTAGATCGATTATAAATAGGTAAAAAAAGCCCCTAACGTACATGATTTTGCGGTTTTGGTAGTACTTTTAGCGGTCGATTATATATGGAAGAATCAAGCCTGGCCCAATACTTACCGATAGCGCTCATGTTCCTTGTAGCCGTTGGTTTTGTCGGCCTCACCATGGTGGGAACACACCTTTTAGGACCTAATCGTAAAACACAAGTTAAGCAAGACAGCTTTGAGTGCGGCATAGAAGCCAAAGGCAATGCTCGGGCACCATTTAATATCAAGTATTTTCTTGTAGCGATCCTTTTTGTGCTGTTCGATGTGGAAGTAATATTTATGTACCCTTGGGCTGTGAACTTTAGAGAAATGGGAAAGGAAACCGGATTAATGTTTTTCTTCGAAATGCTTGCCTTCATCGGCATTCTGCTCGTAGGATTCTTCTATATAATAAAGAAAGGCGCACTGAAGTGGGAAGATTGAGGAATGTTATCGCAGCAAACGCTGTTCAGTAAACATGGAAACGACAATTAAAAAGTCAGACTTAATAATAGGACAGAAGCCGGAAGGCTACGAAGGCGCAGGTTTCTTTGCTACGTCTTTGGATAAGGTTGTGGGCATGGCCCGTAAGAATTCCATCTGGCCATTACCCTTCGCTACTTCGTGCTGCGGAATCGAATTTATGGCTACCATGGGCTCGCATTATGACCTTGCGAGGTTTGGAGCTGAACGTTTAAGCTTTAGCCCCAGACAAGCTGATCTTCTGATGGTTATGGGTACAATAGCCAAGAAGATGGGCCCGATTTTGCGTCAGGTTTACGAGCAAATGGCTGAGCCCCGCTGGGTGCTTTCAGTTGGAGCTTGTGCTTCAAGCGGGGGCATTTTCGACACATACTCAGTTCTTCAAGGCATTGACCGGATTATCCCGGTAGATGTATATGTCCCCGGTTGCCCACCAAGACCTGAACAGATCATTGACGGCATCTTGAAAATCCAATCATTAATAGAAACAGAATCACTTCGCAGAAGAGATTCTCCTGAATATAAAGCCATGCTTAACCAATACGGTATAGAATAATGGAAGAGACAGTCACAGAAGAAAAGATCGTATCCGTTATTCGTGAGAATTTCCCTGACGAGATAATCTCTGTTGAATCTCCGTATGGATTCCTAACCGTTAACCTGAAAGCAGGCAAGATCATCGACATTATTAAATTTCTCTACGAGAAAGAGAAGTATCAATACCTCACCACGATCTGTGGAATTCATTATCCTGAGAATAAAACAATCCAGGTAATGTATCAGCTTCACAAGCTCACGGAAAACAAACGCATTCGTCTGAAGATCGCCTTATCGGAAGAAAAGCCTTCTGTTCCCACATTAACAAATGTGTTTCCAGCCGCAAACTGGATGGAACGTGAAACGTATGATTTTTATGGGGTAATTTTCGAAGGTCATCCCAATCTCATCCGCATTTTGAATGTGGAAGAGATGATCATCTTCCCAATGCGTAAGGAGTATCCACTTGAGGATCAGACGCGTGAAGACAAGAATAACGATATGTTTGGACGATAAGAAATGGCTGAGAACTACAACATATCCGACCTGTCAGACATTCCTGTAAAAGAGGAAAAGCAATACTCGTATCTCAACTTAGGTCCGACTCACCCTGCCACACACGGTATTTTTCAAAACGTGCTGAAGATGGATGGTGAGATTATTATGGATGCTGTTCCAACCATTGGTTACATTCATCGGGCATTTGAAAAATTAGCGGAACGCAGACCTTTCTATCAAATCACAACGATCACCGATCGTATGAACTACTGTTCGTCACCCATTAATAATTTTGGCTGGCACATGACGGTAGAGAAGTTATTAAAGATTGAAATTCCGAAACGCGTTCAATATCTCCGCGTACTCATCATGGAGCTTGCACGCATTTCAGATCATATTATTTGTAATACCATTATTGGTCAGGATGTTGGTGCAACAACTGGCTTCTTATATCTTTTTCAGTACCGCGAGCGCATTTATGAAATCTACGAAGAGATCTGTGGTGCCCGTTTAACAACAAACATGGGCCGGGTAGGAGGTTTGGAAAGAAACTTTACCGACAAGACCTGGGAGAAGCTTGAAGGTTGGTTGAAAGATTTCCCGCCAGCATTTGAAGAGTTTAGTGCACTACTTGAACGGAATAGGATTTTCATGGACCGCACCATCAACTGCGGACCAATTTCAGCGGAACGTGCTTTAGCTTATAGCTTCTCCGGACCAAACTTACGTGCAGCTGGTGTTGATTATGACGTTCGTGTGATGAATCCATATTCTTCGTATGAAGAGTTTGATTTCATCGTACCGATTGGAACCCAAGGCGATACATATGATCGCTTTATGGTTCGTCAGAAAGAAATGTGGGAGAGTGTCTCCATCATCAAACAGGCAATCGAAAAGATTAAGAAAGAGCCATCATACATTTATCGTGCAGATGCTCCTGAATATGTACTTCCTCCAAAAGAAGAAGTGTACAACAACATGGAAGCGCTTATCTACCAGTTTAAAAACATCATGGGCGAAACCGATATCCCGAAAGGTGAGGTTTACCATGCTGTAGAAGGTGGTAACGGTGAGCTTGGCTTCTATTTAATAAGCGATGGCGGCCGTACTCCATACAGATTGCATTTCAGAAGACCGTGTTTCATTTTCTATCAGGCATATCCTGAGATGATTAAAGGCCGGATGTTATCGGATGCGATTATCACCATGAGTAGTATGAATGTAATCGCGGGTGAATTAGATTCTTGATCCGTTAAACGTTAATCGTTATTAGACTGACGATTAACTATTAACTAATAACGAATAGATGAACGAAGTGGATAAAATAGAATTCTCAAAAGACGCAAAAGCACTTTCGGAGCGCATAATAAAGCGTTATCCGGAAGGAAAGCAGAAGTCTGCATTATTACCGTTGCTTCATTTGGCGCAAGCTGAGTTTGGCGGCTGGTTAAGTCCGCAAACCATGGATTACATTGCTTCGATTCTGAACATTAAGCCAATCGAAGTATATGAAGTAGCATCGTTTTACACGATGTATAACATGAAACCTGTTGGCAAGTGTTTGATTGAAGTTTGTCGCACTGGTCCATGTATGCTTCGCGGAGCCAATGATCTTGTTGAATACATTGAAAACAAGCTCAATATTAAAGAAGGTGAGACAACTGCTGATGGCTTGTTTACCTTAAAAACGACTGAGTGTCTTGGCTCATGCGGAACAGCACCAATGTTACAGTGCGGAGCTGATTATTACGAGAACCTTACAAACGAAAAAGTAGATACACTTCTCGAGAAGTGGAAAACAATAAAAGATCATAGTACCTATATGCGGTCGAACCGCGTGGAGATATAAGCGATGGCGAAGAAGTTACTTTTACAGCACGAAAATGTTCCCGACATCAGTACACTTGATGTATACCGGAAGAATGGTGGCTATGCTTCAGTGGAGAAAGCATTAAAAAGCATGACTCCGGATGAGGTAACAGAAGAAGTTAAGAAGTCAGGCTTGCGTGGTCGTGGCGGTGCAGGTTTCCCGGCCGGAATGAAATGGAGCTTCCTCGATCGTAAATCAGAAAAGCCTCGTTATCTCGTGTGTAATGCGGATGAAAGCGAGCCCGGTACATTTAAGGACAGATATTTAATGGAAAAGATCCCTCATCTGTTAATAGAGGGAATGATTACATCAAGCTATGCGCTGGGTGCGAACACTTCGTACATCTATGTGCGTGGTGAGTACATGTATGTGATTCGTATTCTGGAGAAGGCAATTGAAGAAGCATACGCAGCAGGTTTCTTAGGTAAAAACATTTTAGGAACAAGCTATTCACTTGATCTGTATGTTCAGCCAGGTGGCGGTGCATATATCTGCGGTGAAGAAACTGCTTTACTTGAATCATTGGAAGGTAAGCGTGGTAATCCAAGATTGAAACCACCATTTCCGGCAATAGCGGGTTTATATGCTTCCCCAACCGTTGTGAATAACGTTGAAACAATTGCAGCAGTAGTTCCGATTGTTAATCAAGGTGGTGATGAATATGCTAAAATTGGTATCGGTAAAAGCACAGGTACAAAGTTGATAAGCGCAAGCGGTCATATCAATAAGCCTGGTGTTTATGAAATTGATTTAGGACTTCCAGTAGAAGAGTTTATTTATTCAGAAGAGTATTGTGGCGGTATCTGGAAAGGTCGTAAGATGAAGGCGGTTGTTGCCGGAGGTTCTTCCGTTCCGATTCTTCCAACTGATCTTATTCTTAAGACAGCTAAAGGCGAACAACGCCTTATGACCTACGAATCACTTTCGGATGGTGGATTTGTAAGCGGAACAATGCTTGGGTCAGGTGGATTTATCGTGCTGGATGAAACTGCTTGTATCGTTAATCACTTGTATACTTTTGCAAGATTCTATCATCACGAGTCATGCGGACAATGTAGTCCGTGTCGTGAAGGCACGGGTTGGATGGAAAAAGTTATTCACCGTATTGAGAATGGTCACGGTCACCAAGGTGATATTGATTTGCTGGTTGACGTTGCTAAGAAAATTGAAGGAAATACAATCTGCCCGTTAGGCGATGCAGCTGCATGGCCGGTAGCGAGCGCGATCCGTCATTTCCGTGAAGAGTTTGAATATCATATTAAGTATCCTGAGAAAGTTAAAAATCCAAAGCATTTTGAAATAGAGCCATTTGTTTCTGAAAAGAACATGGTAATTGCGTAATAGATGAATTTGAAATTTCAAATTAGAAATTGAATAGATGGCTAAGGTAACGATAGATGGCATTGAAGTTGAAGTTCCGGATGGAACATCAATATTAAATGCTGCCCGGATGATTGGCGGTGATGTTGTTCCGCCTGCAATGTGCTACTACTCTACATTGAAAGAGACGGGAGGGAAGTGCCGCGTGTGTTTGGTGAAAGTAACACAAGGCTCTGCAAAAGATCCTCGTCCGATGCCCAAGCTTGTTGCATCATGTCGTACCAACGTGATGGACGGAATGGTTGTGCAAAATATTACTTCACCTGAAGTTCTTGAGGCCCGTAAAGGTGTCGTTGAGTTCTTGTTGATCAATCACCCATTGGATTGCCCGATCTGTGATCAGGCTGGTGAGTGCGATTTGCAAAACCTTGCGTATGAGCATGGCGCTGCCAAGACGCGCTACGAAGAAGAACGCAGAACATTTGAAAGAATTGATATTGGCGATAAGATCAAGCTGCATATGAATCGTTGCATCTTGTGCTATCGCTGTACGTTTGTGGCCGATCAGTTAACCAATGATCGCGTTCACGGTGTATTGAATCGTGGCGATGCTTCCGAGATCAGTACGTACATCCAAAAAGCAGTCGATAATGACTTCTCAGGAAACATGATTGATGTTTGTCCGGTGGGAGCGTTGACCGATAAAACTTTCCGGTTTAAGCAACGTGTTTGGTTCACTAATCCAATGGATGCACACCGTGATTGTCCGAAGTGTTCCGGCAACGTTGTATTGTGGATGAAAGGTGAAGAAGTTCTTCGTGTTACTGCCCGTAAGGATAAGTACGCAGAAGTTAAAGAATACATCTGTAACGAATGTCGTTACGATCATAAAGATATTAAGGACTGGAAAGTTGAAGGTCCAAGACAAATTGATCATGATTCGGTGATTTCTCAAAATCACTATGAGAAAATTGATCTGCAAAAATTGAAGAAAGAAGTTGAACGCCAACTGGAATTCCAGAAAGGAAAGCCATTGCCGGAACCTAATTCATTGAACGCATGAGCGATTTTTTTATATATAAGCTTCTTCTGGTTGTAGCTGTGTTCACGATAACACTTGTGGTTGCCATGTATGCTACCTATGGAGAGCGCAAAGTCGCTGCTTTTTTACAAGATCGTCTCGGTCCTAACCGTGCGGGTCCTTTTGGAATTTTACAGCCTTTAGCGGATGGATTGAAATTCTTCATGAAAGAAGAAATCATCCCGGAAGTATCGAACAAGTTTTTATTTATTCTCGGACCAAGTATTGCGATGATAACGGCATTGATGGCTGGTGTTTTGATTCCATGGGGAAGTACATTGATCATTAACGGAACGGAGTATTCCTTACAGATTGCCGATATAAACATTGGAATACTTTACGTGTTCGGAGTTGTTTCAATTGGTGTATATGGAATTATGATCGGAGGCTGGGCTTCCAACAATAAGTTTTCATTATTGGGTGCAATCCGGGCATCGGCACAAATGATCAGCTACGAATTGGCGATGGGTATCGCGATCATTTCTTTGATTATGATGACAGGTACATTGTCGCTTGGAGAAATTGTAAACCAACAAGCTGGCGGGGATTGGAATTTTTGGAACGTTGTTTATCAGCCGTTAGGCTTTTTAATATTCATTGTCTGCGCATTTGCAGAATGTAACCGGGCACCATTTGACTTACCGGAATGTGAAACAGAATTGGTAGGCGGGTATCACACCGAATACAGCTCCATGAAGCTTGGCTTCTACATGTTCGCGGAATATATCAACATGTTCATTTCATCAGCAGTGTTATCTACACTCTACTTTGGTGGATACAACTTCCCGTTCATGAACGATCTTGGCTTAAGCCATAATGCCTTAACGATTTTAGGAACTGTGTTCCTGTTCGGTAAGATTTTCTTTTTCATCTTCTTCTTCATGTGGGTTCGCTGGACACTACCACGATTCCGCTATGATCAGTTGATGAATTTAGGTTGGAGAGTGTTGTTGCCACTGTCGATAGCAAATTTGTTATTGACTGCGCTGGTATTATTATGGATTGATAAATAGAAATGAAGTTAATAGTTATCAGTTAATAGTTGGATAAGCCACTATAACGGATAACTGATAGCTGATAACGAAATAGAATGGAATCATTATCAAATAGATCGAAAGTAGTATCGAACAAGGAGATGACTTTCCTGGAAAGGATTTATCTCCCTGCAGTACTCAGTGGCATTGCCATTACGATCAAACATTTATTCCGTAAGAAAGCAACGGTGAGCTATCCGGAAGTAAAGCGCGAGTTCAGCAAGATCTGGCGTGGGCATCACGTATTAAAGCGTGATGATAAAGGCGCAGAGCGTTGCACGTCCTGTGGCTTGTGCGCGGTGTCTTGTCCAGCTGAGGCCATTACGATGACTTCAGGGGAACGTAAGAAAGGTGAAGAACATTTATACCGGGAAGAAAAGTACGCAGTAACATACGAGATCAACATGTTGCGTTGCATTTTCTGTGGATTGTGTGAAGAGGCGTGTCCGAAAGAAGCAATCTTCTTAACAGACAGACTTGTGTACACAGATTTTGAACGTGATGGATTTATTTATGGAAAAGATAAGCTGGTAGAAAAAGTGGATGCGCGGATTGATGTGACCGTACGTCAGACACCCGCAGTATTAGAATTTAAAAAACAGAAGCAACTCAGTCATAATAAATAACAATCAGAGTGACCCTTTACCTATTTTATTTTCTTTCGTTTGTTGCAGTGCTTTCGGCCTTGCTAGTTGTGTTTTCGAAAAGCCCCGTGCACAGCGTACTGTACCTGATCATTACATTCTTTTGTATAGGAGGCCACTATGTTTTATTGAATGCACAGTTCCTGGCTGTAGTACACATTATTGTATATGCCGGAGCGATCATGGTGTTATTCCTCTACGTGTTGATGCTTTTGAATCTCAACCGGGAGTCAGAACCCCATAAGAGTTCAGTGATGAAAATGACTGCTGTGATTTGTGGCGGATTAATTATGGTTCTGCTTGTTGGCACGTTGCGGGGCACAGAAGAAATGATGATCACGAAGACAACGGATATCGGTATGGTGAAAACGTTAGGTAAAGTAATGTTTACCGATTTCCTCCTGCCGTTTGAAATAACATCAATCCTGCTGCTGGCTGCGATGGTTGGCGCTGTAATGATCGGGAAGAAATGAAAATACCTGTAGAATATTATCTCTGGCTGAGTCTTGCACTGTTTTGCATCGGTGTTATGGGAGTGTTGTTTCGCAGAAATGCGATTATCATTTTCATGTGTATCGAACTGATGCTGAACGCAGTTAACGTTTTGCTGGTTGCATTTTCAACTTATCTGAATGATTCAGACGGACAAGTATTTGTATTCTTTATAATGGCCGTTGCAGCTGCGGAGGTTGCAGTTGGGCTCGCCATTTTGATTATGATGTACCGCAATACGCGCACTACTGATATTGATATTCTGAATCGTTTGAAATGGTAAGTCTCAAAACAGTATTAATTCTAATTCCGTTATTCCCATTAATAGGGTTTCTGCTTGTGGCGCTTAACGTTAAGCGATTGCCACATACAGTAGCCGCCATTATCGCTTGCGGTTCAGTGTTGTTGTCCTTCATTGCAGCAATAATGGTATTTAATACTTTACTAAGTGTACCGGAAGAATCAAGATCCATGAGCTTTACCATATTTTCTTGGATCAAGGCAGGTAATCTCAGAATAAACATGAACTTCCTGATCGACCCGCTCTCTTCGATCTTTTTATTAATTATAACAGGGGTTGGGTTCTTAATTCATGTATACTCGATCGGCTATATGCATGATGATAAAGGCTTCAACAGATTCTTTTCATACCTGAACCTGTTTGTATTCTTTATGTTATTGCTTGTGATGGGATCTAACTACCTGGTTATGTTTATTGGCTGGGAAGGTGTTGGTCTTTGTTCGTTCCTGCTGATTGGATTCTGGTTTAAGAATCAATCTTACAACGATGCTGCGAATAAAGCTTTCATCATGAATCGCATTGGAGACCTTGGACTTCTCCTGGGTATACTGTTAATTTTTGTAAACTTCGGAACACTTAATTACGGAAGTGTCGCGCAAATGGCGCCAAACCAGTCAACAGAAATAGTAACGCTAATCACAATTCTTTTATTTGTTGGCGCAATGGGTAAGAGCGCGCAGATTCCATTGTACACATGGCTTCCGGATGCAATGGCGGGGCCAACGCCAGTTTCTGCATTGATCCACGCAGCAACCATGGTAACAGCGGGAATTTACATGATCGCGCGTAATAACGTTCTGTACACGCTTTCACCTCTATCGATGCAATTGGTAATGATTGTGGGTTTAGCGACAGCCATATTCGCGGCAACCATTGCTCTCAAGCAAACAGATATAAAGAAAGTGCTGGCATATTCTACCGTAAGTCAGTTAGGGCTCATGTTTTTGGCCCTTGGACTTGGCGCGTTCACAGCCGGAATTTTCCATATGGCAACGCATGCTTTCTTCAAAGCTTTACTATTTCTCGGAGCAGGAAGTGTTATTCATGCATTGAGTGGAGAACAGGACATGCGTAACATGGGCGGACTGAAAAAATATCTACCTATTACATTTGCCACATTTTTAATTGGTGTACTGGCGATTTCTGGTATTCCGCCTTTTGCCGGATTCTTTTCTAAAGATGAAATTCTGGCCAACGCATTTGCATACAATCCTGTTGTTTGGGGTCTGGCTTTATTCGCATCGTTGCTTACAGCATTCTATATGTTCAGATTGTTGTACCTGACATTTTTCGGAAATGTTCGGGCAAACGCACATGCCATGAGCCATATTCATGAATCACCAAAAAGCATTACCATACCTTTAATTTGTTTGGCTGTACTTTCAGTTGCTGGCGGATTTATAGGTGTGCCTGAAGTTTTAGGAGGATCGCACTGGTTGAATAACTATCTATCACCTGTATTTGCACAATCAAGAACACTCGTTGAATCCCATCATCACCTCGATCATACAACTGAATATGCCTTGATGAGTACAGTGGTAGCATTAACACTTATTGTAATCGTTATTGCGTACATGAAGTATGTTAAACGGAAGCATGTTCCGGTTGCAGATGTTACACTTTCAGGTGGAGCGAAACTTCTTGCCAACAAATATTATATCGATGAGTTATATAATGCAATCATCGTGAAGCCCTTGTACTGGCTTTCAAACATCTTTGATATTTTCATTGAGCGATTAGGTATTGATAAAATTGTGAATGCCTTTGGCGGATCGGTTGTAGAAGGAGGTAAGGTGACACGCCTCAGTCAAAGTGGCTCCATCGGATACTATATTTTTCTAATGGTGATCGGGATTGTTTTGATTTTGTTCTACGCCTTACTTGGTTAATAGTTAAGAGAATTTATGCTGACTTTACTCCTTATATTTTTTCCGCTTGCCGCAGCATTCTTGCTTTTTATCCTCAGGTCAAAGTATGCCTATGTAATCTCATTGGTGGCTGCGATACTCGAACTTGCCATCTCAGCGGTTGCTGTTTATGAATTTAAGATTAAGAACTTCGCCTTGTTGCGCGTCAATTACTATTGGATTGAAGCATTAGGATTAAATTTTTACGTAGACATAGATGGCATTAGTTTATTGCTTGTGCTGCTTACAACGGTTTTAGTGCCTTTCATTATTCTTTCCTCTTTCGGCAGATCATTTTCCAAGCCTTCAACATTTTATGGATTAATCCTGATCATGCAAATGGCGTTGATCGGAGTGTTCGTAGCGCAGGATGGACTCTTGTTTTACTTGTTCTGGGAAGTTGCGCTTATTCCAATCTATTTCATTTGCTTGATCTGGGGAGGAGAGAACCGTGGCAGAATTACGTTTAAGTTTTTTGTATACACACTTGCCGGCAGTTTGTTCATGCTTATTGCCTTGATTTATTTGTATCTGCAAACACCGGGAACGCACTCTTTTGATGTGGATGCGCTATATGCTGCTGGGAGGTCACTTCCGCATAACGAGCAGGGCATTATCTTCTGGTTCTTGTTCGTAGCCTTTGCCGTGAAAATGCCGGTGTTTCCTTTCCACACCTGGCAACCCGATACCTATACAGTTGCGCCAACGCAAGGTACCATGCTTTTGTCAGGCATCATGCTTAAGATGGGCATTTATGGAGTTATACGCTGGCTTATTCCAGTCGTTCCGGTTGGTGTGATTAATTGGGGAATGACTGCTGTTGTGATCTCGGTTATTGGAATTATTTACGCATCGTGCATTGCCATCATCCAAAAAGACTTTAAGCGATTGATTGCCTATTCATCTATTGCTCACGTAGGATTGATTGCAGCAGGAGCACTTACCCTAAGCGTTATTGGAGTTCAGGGAGCAATGATTCAAATGATCAGTCACGGTATAGTTGTAGTAGGAATGTTCTTTATTATTGATATTGTTTACGACCGAACGAAAACGACAACACTTTCCGAGTTGGGTGGAATTCGAAATGCAGCTCCTTTACTGGCAACAACATTTGTAATTGTATTACTGGGAAGCGTTGCCTTGCCTTTAACCAGCGGTTTTATTGGCGAATTTTTATTGATTAACTCAATCTTTCAATATAATTCCTGGATAGGTGCTGTTGCGGGTGTAACGATTATTTTAGGTGCCGTGTACATGCTCAGGACTTTTCAGAAATCTATGTCAGGCGAGGTAAATGCATTAACTGCATCTTTCGTTGATCTGAAATGGAATGAAAAAGCCGTTCTTTACCCAATTGCTTTATTAATTATTTTAATAGGAGTTTATCCGGCACCGATTTTATCCATTTCTGAACCAGCGGTAATCAAGTTGCTGGAACTTTATTCATCTCATCCTGTGATTCGATAATATGAACGCTCTTTACATAGTTTGTGGACTTGGATTAACAGCGCTTCTGGCCGAAGTTTTCAACATTCGCAGAATTCTGGGTGTGCTGGTAATTATTGGCCTGGCAGCAGCCATCGGCATTACAGTTATGGAGTTGGGTATGCCAGTTTCCTATTTCTCGAATATGGTTGTATTCGATGATTTTGCATTATCGTTCTCCATTCTAATCATGGCTATTACCATCTTATGGTTTTGGATGGCACAGGATTATTTCAATCAGGACAAGGATCACTATACAGATCGCGCATCGTTGATCTTGTTTACCGTAGTGGGTGGTATCCTTATGGTATCCTTCAATAACATGGCGATACTTTTCCTTGGGATCGAAGTTTTATCGCTATCGCTTTATACCCTCGCGGGGAGCAGGAGAGATAGCCTGGCTTCGAATGAAGCAGCGTTTAAGTATTTCCTGATGGGTTCTTTTGCTACGGGATTTTTACTCTTAGGCATTGCCCTTGTCTACGGATCAACGGGCTCATTCGATATCAGAAGCATTGCGGCAACGGTTATTATTAATTCTCAAACATTGCCTGCATTCTTTTATGCAGGAGTATTATTGATCATGATCGGGTTGGCATTTAAAATTTCTGCAGTGCCTTTTCATTTCTGGGCCCCGGATGTTTATTCAGGATCCCCTACCAGCGTCACAGCATTTATGTCGACTGTCGTAAAGATTGCTGCAATAGCTGCATTCATTAAAGTCTTTTCAGCGTGTTTTGTGGCGGTTGAATCTACCTGGATTGATGTCTTAAAAGTTATCACAATTCTTACCTTGGCAGTACCGAACCTGATTGCAGCAGCTCAGGAAAATGTAAAACGAATGTTGGCGTATTCAAGCGTTGGGCATGTTGGATATATTTTACTAGCCTTCATTGCACAACCTCAAAATTCCTCTTCAACGATATTCTATTACCTTACCGCGTATTCAGTAGCTTCGATTACTTCGTTTGCCATATTACTGCAAATCGAAAAGCAAAAATCCGGAACTGATATCATCCAGTTCAACGGACTGTTTAAACGTAATCCATTCCTCGCAGTGGGGTTAGCCATTGCCTTATTATCGTTAGCTGGCATTCCACCGTTGGCAGGGTTCTTCGGAAAGTATATGGTTTTTGTACAAGCTATTACAAGAGGAATGATCTCCCTAACCATTCTGGCCATTGTAACTTCATTGATTGGAGCCTATTACTACTTCAAAGTGATCATTGCTATGTTCCTCAAGGAGCCTGTTGGAGACACAATCTCTGTTTCTGTATCGCAGAGGATATTGATCGCAATTCTAGTTGCGGTGATGTTTGCATTGGCCATTTTCCCAGATTACGTTCTTTCTCTGATTTAAGCTTAAATCGCTTGAATTTGAAGGATTTAATTTCTATTTTCATAGACCTAATAAACTCTTGCCACTATGAAATATGTTCAGGATATTCTGAAATCAAAAGGTAGCGTTGTCTACTCAGTAGAACCTAATATTATGGTTTATGCCGCCATCGAGCAGATGTGCGAAAAAAGTATCGGTGGTTTGATGATTGTTGAAGGTGGAAAGCTTGTCGGAATCTTCACTGAGCGGGATTATGCACGAAAGCTCATTCTTAAAGGAAAGTCTTCAAAAGACACACCCATAAAAGATCTGATGACTCCAAATCCGTTTACTGTAACACCTCAAAGCAGCATTGAAGACTGTATGAAACTTATGGCAGGTAAACACATCCGTCATTTACCGGTAGAGGAGAATGGTAAGCTAATCGGTATGATTTCTATAGGAGATGTGGTGAAACACATCATCGAAGATCAGAAATCAACCATTGAGCACCTGGAACAATACATTGCCGGACAATAATTTCGTTTCTATTACAATAATTCCTGAAAGCCTGCGACTTTAGTAGGAGTGAAGCTTATTAAGAAGATTTTAAAGGGATTATTAATCGTGGCCGCGTCTCTGGCCCTCATTATTGTTATAGCTATGCAGCACAGTTCTTTCGGAAAATTGCCATCAGGTGAACGCCTGGAGCGTATTAAAAAATCACCCAATTACAAGGATGAGAATTTTGCCAATCTGACCGAAACCAAAATGATGGCCGAAGGAGCTTCTTATCCTAAGATGATAGTTGACTTCTTTAGTAAGGGGATTGATCGCGAACCAGCCGATACATTGCCTTCCATTAAAACTGATTTAAAATCATTGCCGTCTGATAAAACAACGTTGGTCTGGTTTGGTCATTCATCGTACTTTATTAAACTGAATGGAAAAACTATTCTGATTGATCCGGTATTCAGTGAGCGTGCGTCACCGTTTCAGTTTATTGGTAAGAAAGCTTATCCAATTCAAACTCCATATACCCTGGAGGATTTTCCGGATAGTATTGATTTGGTAATTATTACCCATGATCATTACGATCATTTGGATTACAACACCATTAAGAAACTTCACCCGAACGTAAAGCAGTTTTATACTTCATTAGGCGTTGGCTCTCACCTGGAATACTGGGGAGTTGATGCGGCTAAAATTACTGAGTTTGATTGGTGGGAAAGCAAACTACTTGAACCGGGATTTGAAATTATCGCCACACCTGCCAGACACTTTTCTGGCCGCGGACTTAAACGCAATCAGACATTATGGAGCTCGTTTGTGTTAAAGACTGATTCAACATCAATTTATGTTGGCGGTGACTCAGGATATGATTCAGCCTTTACTGCTATTGGCGACAAGTATGGTCCGTTTGATTTAGCGTTGCTTGAGTGCGGTCAGTACAACACTATGTGGCCAAACATTCACATGATGCCGGAAGAAGTAGCGCAAGCTGCTGTAGATTTAAAAGCAAAAGTTTTTATGCCTGTCCACTGGAGTAAGTTTACCCTTGCATTACACCGATGGAAAGATCCGATTGAGCGCACCACAAAAGCTGCAGAACAATTGGGAATTTCTGTAACAACTCCTAAGATCGGAGAACCAGTAGTTTTAGGGAATGAGCTTCCAACGAAAAAATGGTGGGAGGGGTTGAAATAATTCCGAATTCTAAATTTCAAATTTCGAATTAAATTTAATCCGAAATTTGAAATCCGAAATTACTAGATTGATTCAACTTCTTTAATCACAACCTTCTCCATTACATCGCCTGCACGGATCTGATCGATAATATCCAGCCCTTCATAAACTTTACCAAATACAGTATGATTACGGTCAAGGTGTTTGGTGCTTTCGCGTGTGTGGCAGATAAAGAATTGTGACCCACCTGTATTTCTGCCGGCATGTGCCATGGAAAGTACGCCTCGGTCATGGTATTGATTCTGTCCGGTTAGTTCACAATCAATTTTATATCCCGGTCCACCATTACCAATTCCATTGGGGCAACCACCTTGGATCATAAAATTTGGGATCACGCGGTGGAAAATCAGACCGTCATAAAAATTATGATCTACCAGATCAATAAAATTCTTCACCGTTTTTGGGGCATCCTCTTCAAAGAATTTGATCTTCATCACGCCCTTTTTTGTGTGGATTTCAGCTATTTTCATTGCATAATTTAATTATCCGGCAAAGGTAATATCACCGGTTTTTGAAAGCTAATTTTGCTGAATGATAAAGTGCGTTACCCAAAAGAAGGTTTATCTCACACAAGAGCTCGCTGAAGAGGCTTTGCTGGGTGCACATACCCGATTTCATTACGCTAAAGGTCAAGGCCCAGTTGGAGTTTATAAATGTGATGATTGCGGATATTTTCACTTAACGTCCAAAGGAACAGTTAATTCAAAGCTTGCTCAGGAGATTAAAGCGGGCAATATTGACAGACAGAAGCGAGCTGACGAGTGGGTAAATAAATTGAAGTATAAACGCTAGCAGAGGGCGTAATTTTTTACATTTATAGTACCAAAAGGCAGACCTAACCTTCTCTAAAATGAAAAAGAAAATATTGATTGCTGTTGCTGTTCTGATTGTATTTCTGGTTGCTGCATTAATTTATCTTAACAATCGTAACCGAACGCTTAGTCCTCCGGGCAGCACTGAACTCACGAATAACAATCTCACTGTTTCTATTCAATACAGCAGACCTTTTGTTCGTAATCGTATGATTTTCGGTTCAAAAGAACAAGGCGCACTTCAACCAAATGGTGAATATTGGAGATTAGGCGCTAATGAAGCAACTGAAATTACATTTAATCGTAATGTCTCGTTTAATGGAAATGCTGTTACCGCTGGAACATACAGACTATATGCCATACCCGGTGCTGAAGAATTTGAATTTTTTCTTAATTCTGAACTGGGTGTATGGGGAGTGTTTGAACCGGATTCTGAAAAAGATATAGTAAAAACTAAAGTTTCGGTTGAAAAGATTTCTCCACCGACAGAGCAATTTACAATCAGCATGCTTGCTGTTGGAGATACTACTAATATAAACTTTGAATGGGAGAAGTACCGACTTACACTTCCTGTTACGCCAAACTAAATTTGTTTTAGCGTGATCATTTTTTCTTTATCGGCATCCCACAACTTTAAATTAAAACAGCGAATCACTTCAAGGGGGTGCCATGAAGTGGTGGGCGCATTGTGTAATTCAGGCATTGCATCATGAACTTCTTTTAAGCGATAGAAAGGGATTCTTGAGTTGACATGATGAACATGATGATATCCAATATTCGCAGTGAACCATTGCATAATAGGATTCATTGGCATAAAGCTTGTAGAAGTAAGCGCTGCATTTACATACGTCCAATCATGATTCTCTGAAAACTTGGCGCTTGGAAAATTATGTTGTGCATAGAAAAGATAGGAACCTGTTCCGAACGCAATAAAGAAAGGAATAAACCAACAAAGCAAAAAAGCCAATGGTCCGAAATAAATCCATATTAATGTACCTGCCGCTACATGAATAACTAGGGCTAATAACGAGTCAAGATGTCGGCCTGGACTTTGTATAAATGATTTTAAGTTTAACCAATACACAAAAAGTGTAAAGTACCCGAAAATAACGGTGAGCGGATGACGGTTGATCAAATAAATCCGCTTTTCATTTTTTGTAAGCTTAAGATAACGTGTTTTGCAGATGGTTGGATACGAACCTATTCCGGCAATCGTGAGCTTTGAATTGTTGTTGTGATGATGTTCATGTGAACGTTTCCAAATTGTTTCAGGAGCGAGTAAGAATATTCCAACAGCCTTCATGACCAGCGAAGCAAGCATTGAATTCTGCAAAATGGCACGATGCTCATAATCATGATAAATTACAAACATGCGTACATATAGAAGTCCGCAGATAAAGCATGTAACAATGCGTAACGGGATCGGCAGGAAATTGGTTAGCGTTAAGTAAAAGAAGCCTACAATCAATACAAGTGTAACAATAGTTTCAAACCAGCTTTTAAAGCGATTTTCGCCTGTAAAACTTTTGCTGGTCAACAATAATTCTTTGCTTGTCCGCATGATTAAAGCCCGTTGTTTAGATAAACAAATTCTTTAAAGTTACCGAAAACTATCGACAACGTTTGAAATCGGGATTTTTAGACTTTTTAGGCAGATTTTTGCTTATGCTTCCATCTACGGTGTGACCAAAGCCAGGGCACAGGATCTAGGATAATTTCCTGTTCAAGACGTTTCATGAATGCATGTGAGATCTCGTTTTCAGCCGTGTCCTTCGGATTGGCAAACAACATCTCCGGGTAAACTTCATAGTAACCTCTTTTCAACCGCTTAACATTCATATACACAACTGGATAATTAAATTTTGCAGCCAGTCTTTCGGCTCCTGTAAATACAGCGGTGTTTTGATTGAGAAAGGTCATCCAATATGCTTTATCCTTGGGTGCAGTCTGATCGGCAATAAAAGCAGTGGCGGTAAGCTGAGAGCGATTTGCTACCATGTCGCGAAGTGTAAGATTCACAGGTGTGATGCGCGTACCGAAGCGAGTCCGCATTTTCGTCATCATTTTTTCGAAATACGGATTTGACAAAGGTCGATAGATAACAACCAGCGGATATCCGGTTGCCAATGTAAAACCCGGTCCAGCCCATTCCCAATTTCCGTAGTGCCCCATAATGATGATAAAGCTTTTGCCTTCATCGCGCATTTTATCGAGCCAATCCGTGGAATGAAACTTACAGTGTTCGCGTGATTCAGCTTCGTCCATGCGAACTGTTTTAAGAATCTCCACTACTAAATCGCACAGGTAACGATTATAATCTTTATAAAGCTTATCAATTTCCGCTGGATTTTTATCCGGAAAGGAAAGTGTAAGATTCTTGAAAATTACTTTTTTTCGGTAGCCGCTTATCCTGAGTAAATGATATAATCCGTCCGATAAACCGTACAACATCCGAAAGGGCAGGAGCGCGATCAGGTAAATGAACGGATAGGTACAGTAGTAGAAGACAGCCTTCATATAATATTTCTTAAAAATAGAGTTTTATTTTTTATCTATTATTAAGCAGGAAATAACCATCTTAAGGCATACAGTTTCGTAAACTAAATCCTTTAAATCCTTTCTAACCTGCCTGCCGTTTTTCTATTTTTCAGAGCGATTTTAATACCTATGGCGAGTTGGCACAGTTGGGGAAATTTATATAAAAACCTTATCCGTTTACGGGTATGGCATTTACAACCAGCATTGCGTCATGCCTTATCAGGCTTCTTGCTAATTTTAACCACTGTACTATCTGCCATCGGACAACCCGATAGCCTCATTCTCACCCTTAATACTACACTGCAAAATAAGGAGAGATACGTTCAAGCCAGACAGATTCGGATTAATCAATACCGGGATCAACTGAGCAAAACATCTCCTGAAAACAATCTTCAGCATTTTGAGCTTTTGGATAAGCTCTCTGATGAGTACAAAACCTTCGTTTACGATTCCGCCTTCATTTACATCAACAAGTTGCAGACAGTAGCGTATAAAATGAAAGACCCTATCAGGATCGCACATTCAAGGGTTAAACTTGGATTTATCTTGATTTCATCCGGAATGTTTAAGGAAACCCTTGATTCGCTATCAACGCTTAATGTTCGGGATATGCCCGACAGTATCCTGTTCAATTACTATTTCCTGCTTGCCAGAACATATTATGATTTGGGCGACTTTGACAGGGATGTTTTCTATACACCTAAGTACACGGATTTAGGAAATAAGTATATCGATTCAGCAAGAAGCCTGCGAAAACCTGGTTCGTACGATTACATTTATCTGAATGGGCTTAAAAATCTGAAAAATGAGAATGATGAAGATGCATTGAACGATTTGAACAGCATTCTGCAAGGCTACGAGCTGACTTCGCATCAGCTGGCTGTTGTAGCATCAACCTTAAGTTATTTTTATATCACCCATAATCAATCTGAAAAGGCAATAGATCTGTTGATAAAGGCGGCAATAGCTGATATTGAATCCGCTACGAAAGAGACTTCCGCTATGCAGTTATTAGCAGAAGAACTCTACAAGAAAGGAGATATTGCCAATGCCTACGTCTACATCCAGCAGGCTATGGATGATGCAATTTTTTATGGAGCGAGGCAGCGAAAAATTCAGGTTGGTGCTATCCTTCCCTTGATTGCTGCAGAGAAGCTTCATAATGTGGACGCACAAAGACGTCTTTGGCTTATCTATTCAACAATTATTACCCTGCTTTCTGTTCTGGTAATTGTTTTTGCCTGGATCATTCTCAAACAGGTTAGAAAACTACGGTTAACTCAAAAAGCATTACTGGAATCAAACCGAATAAAGGAAGAATACATTGGTTTCTACTTTAATGTAAACTCAGAATACCTGAATAAGGCTGAAGCGCTTAAAAAATCTATCGAACTTAAACTGGTAACAAAGAAACTGGAAGACATCAAGTTTATCGTAAACAACTTTAACCCGAAGAAGGATAGGGAAGATCTATATGGCAATTTTGACAAGATTTTCCTGAAGCTTTTCCCGGATTTTGTGGCTACGTTCAACTCCTATTTTAAAGATGAAGATCGGATTGTATTAAAAGATGGTCAACTCCTTAATACAGAATTGCGGATTTTTGCACTGATCCGATTGGGTATCCATGATACCGAGAAGATTGCCAAAATTCTGGACTACTCGATTAATACCATCTATAACTATAAAGCTCGAGTTAAGGGCAAATCCTTGCTGCCGAATGAGCAGTTTGAAAAGAAGATCATGGAGATAAGTGCCGTTCAGGCCGACCTTTAGTCCACATTTCATTTATATTTTACAACGTTTGCGCTATTAGCAATTAGCTCATTACCAGGTAATTGTAAAATTAACCAGTTCATTTTTTTTATATTTTCTCTGCAAGAATTTTAATGCCTCTTGTGTCGGCCGTGCTTTGTCTAAAGCTAATGCAATCGATAGCGGAAAGTCTCAGATGCTATCGGTTGATCCTAAACGCGGCTTCCTATGAGAAAATATATTGTACTGATTATCAGTATTTTATCAGTTTCATTCCTCATCGCTTTTGCGATAACAAAGGATGAAATAGCTGAAATCAGCTCACCTGATGGTAATGTAAAGGTCGCCTTCTGGCTTAATAAGGGTGGTTTTCCTACCTATAGTGTAAGCAACGGAAATCAGCCTCTAATCAATGATTCTAAAATGGGCTTTATCCTCAAAGGTTTGCCTGCTTTAGACAAGAATTTTAAGATTCAGAAAGTAGCCAAATCCACGTTTGATGAAACCTGGACCCAGCCCTGGGGTGAAGTAAAAACGATCCGCAACAACTACAACTCCTTATTGATCACGCTTGAAGAAGATGTTGCCCCCAAACGTAAAATGCTCATTGAGTTCAGGGTTTATAATGATGGTCTTGGATTCCGGTATGAAGTTCCTTCGCAACCATCAATAAAGGACTTTATCATCACCGATGAGCTAACTGAATTTGCACTGGCACAAGATTTTACTGCGTGGTGGATTCCGGCTTACCGTAAGAGCACTGACATTGAAATGGATTCTGAATATCTGTTTCGTAAAAACCTGGTGAGCAAGTTAATGGAGAAAACGCATACGCCCCTCACCATGCAATCGGGTGACAGCCTTTTTATCAGCATTCATGAGGCTGCCCTGATTGATTATCCAGCCATGACACTTTTCAACAAAGGTGAAAATGTGTTGAAGGCAGATTTAGTTCCGTGGAGTACAGGCGTACTGGCGGATGTAAGAGGCTCACTTAAAACTCCCTGGCGAACAATTCAAATTGCTAATACTCCTGGCGGACTTATTACCTCATACCTGATCTTAAATCTAAATGAGTCTAATAAACTTGGAGATGTCTCATGGATAAAGCCTGGAAAATATAATGGCATGTGGTGGAACATGCATGTGAAAGAAAATACGTGGGAATCAGGTCCGCAACATGGTGCCACAACTGCAAATGTAAAAGCATTGATTGATTTTGCGAGCAAGCACAACCTTTCTGCAGTGTTAGCCGAAGGATGGAATGAAGGTTGGGAAGGTGATTGGGTTGCCAATGGAAATTTCAATTTCACAAAGCCCTATCAGGATTTTGATATCGCTGAGATCAGCAGGTATGCAAAACAGAAAAACATAGGCCTGATCGCGCATCATGAAACCGGTGGCAACATTGCTAACTATGAAAAACAACTTGAAGATGCTTTTAAAGTTTGTCATCAATACGGGATACAGCGTCTTAAAACTGGTTATGTAAACAAGATGCCGGGGGGTGAATACCATCAAAGTCAGTTCATGGTGCGCCACTATCAACGTGTGCTTGAAACCGCAGCCCGCTACAACGTAATGCTTGATGTGCATGAGCCGATAAAAGATACAGGCTTGCGCAGAACATGGCCAAACATGATGACGCGTGAAGGTGTTCGCGGCACTGAATACGAAGCTTGGAGTTCAGGAAATCCACCTTCGCATACAACTATTCTTCCCTTTACCAGAGGACTCGCGGGCCCGACCGACTTTACTCCTGGAATATTCAATATTCTATTTGACAAGACATCATCTTTCAGAGTTCATACAACACTTGCCAAGCAACTTGCACTCTATGTAGTGATCTATAGTCCCATGCACATGGCGGCTGACCTTACCGAAAACTATGAAGGCCATGAAGCATTTAAATTCATTGAAGATGTGCCAACAGATTGGGAGGATACTAAAATTCTAAACGCAGTTATTGGTGAGTATATAACGACTGTCCGTAAAGACCGCAACAGTGCAGATTGGTACTTAGGAAGTATCACCAATGAAGATTCAAGATCACTTAATGTTAAACTAGACTTTTTAACGCCCGGTAAAAAATACAAAGCTGAAATCTACCAGGACGGTAAAGATGCCAACGTTGAAACAAATCCTTTACCGGTTGAAATAACAAAGCTCGATGTCACCAGCACTGGCTCATTGACACTTAACCTGGCACCAGGCGGTGGTACAGCAATTCGCTTTCATGAAATCAATTAGGAAGAAACCTGACACTATGAAAAGATTTTTACCTCTTCAAATCTCTGCTGAAAAGTTCGCCATCCTGATCGCTGGCATGTTGTTAATGACATTGTCATTCTCAGCCTTTGCGCAAACTAAAGCTATTACGGGAACTGTTACAGGAGGCACTGCGAAGGAACCTCAGCCCGGTGTTAGCATTTATGAGAAAGGCTCATCCAATGGCACGATCACTGATGCAGATGGTAACTATTCAATTACTGTTGCCGAAGGCGCGACACTGGTCTTTAGCTCAATTGGATTCATAACTCAAGAAGTAAAAGTTGGTGAGCAAACTTCTGTTACCATCACGCTAAAAGACGATTCCAAAACGCTGGATGAAGTTGTGGTAGTAGGTTACGGTGAGCAAAAACGTTCGAATGTTACAGGAGCTGTTGCTTCGGTAACGGTCGAGGACATGACAAATAAAACACAACTACGTCTTGATCAAGCATTGCAAGGACTTGTAGCAGGTGTTACTGTTGCACGTGATGGTGGTGCTCCTGGATCTGCACCTTCCATTCACATTCGTGGAGCGGGCTCCATTTACAATACAGAACCATTGTGGATTGTTGACGGAATTCAAATGGATCCGGGTAATCAGTTTGAGATTGATGATGTTGAATCAATGGAGATTTTAAAAGATGCTTCAGCGGCCGCCATTTATGGCGCAAAAGCTGCGCACGGAGTAATCCTCGTTACAACGAAAAGAGGTAAAGGGCCAGCGTTAGTAACCTTTAAAAGCTCTATCAGCAAACGTTCACCGGTTAAACTTCCCAACCTGCTTAGAAGCGAAGAATTTATTTATTACCGAAAACAAGGCCGGGAAAATGCGGGACAAAATCCAGATCCATCCTGGGACAATTATGAGCACGACACAGATTGGCTGGATGCATTCTATAATGGAAGCGGAATACTGCAGCAATATGATCTATCTGTTGCAAAAGGAGATGAGAAGATGAATTTCTTCCTGTCGTTCGGACATGATAATGAACAAGGTATTCTGATCGACAATAGTTTTAAACGTTACAGCATGCGTGTGAATTCGGATGTTAAACTAAGCTCGTGGTTTAAGATCGGGGAAAGTGCATTATTATCACGCGTTTCGGAAAATCCGATTGGTAATAACGATGAAAACAGATCGGGTTCAATTCCGTATAGATCCATTCCAATCATGCCAATTCGCGATGCCAGTAATCCATTTGGTGGTTGGGGCATGGGGCCGGCATACTTTAACGGACCTAATCCGGTAGCAACGCAATATCAACAGCACGAAGAGAAAACATATAACAGATTTGACGGCAACGTATACCTCGAGGCTACTCCAATTAAAGGATTTATGGTGCGGGGTACACTTGGTCTTAATTTCATGTCATTCCTTGGAAAGAAATTCGAGGAATCATTTGACTACGGAACCTTTTCTGATCCAATCAACAGGCTTTATTACACATCGGCCAACAATCAAACTATTGTAGCAAACGTGGTTGCCACCTATGGCAAAACGATTGCAAAACATTCGATCAAAGTAATGGCAGGATATGAATCCTTTCAGTACGATCCAAAAACATTTAATGTCGCAGGCTCACAATTTGTAGTGGACGTTGCGGATAGTTATGCTTTGAGTTCTGGTCCGGCAAGTGTTCCGGATAAATTTATGCCCGGACAGGTTAGGACCCTCTCACAATTCGGGCGGATTAATTACAATTATGATGAACGTTATTTACTGGAAGCTAATATCCGAAGAGATGGTTCATCCAAGTTTGGCCCGAATAATCGTTGGGGCGTATTTCCATCCGTCTCTGCGGGATGGCGAATGTCGGAAGAAAAGTTTTATGAATATATACCCATACTTAGTAAAGTAGTTAACAGTCTTAAATTCCGTGTCAGTACAGGTAGATTAGGATCCGATAAACCGCTCGATAATTTCCTTTATATAAAAACGTATACATCACAGTTTTCAACTTACGCGTTTGATGAAAAAGGACTGGATAAGGTAAGGGGTTTCTTCCTTTCTAAATTTCCGAATGAAGATATAAAATGGGAAGATATCTATGTACACAACTTTGCTTTTGATGCAACTGCTTTAAATAACAGACTCTCTTTCACGTTTGAATATTATATCCGGAATACAAAAGACATGTTGTATCCGGTTACTCCACCGCCTTCCCTAGGCATTGCTGTACATAACTTTTCACCCGTTGCTCCATTTCTCAATGTTGGTGAAATGAGGAACACGGGGATTGATCTTGAGCTTGGCTACAAGCAAAGTGTCGGGGTCTTTAATTTTAACGCATCTGGAAATGTTTCATTTCTGAAGAATGAATTAAAAAGACTCTACAGTGGAAGTGATTACATCGCAGGCGGTGGCGCAGGACAACAGATTGGAGGTATGGCCAGAACTCAAGCCGGATATCCAATCTCAAGCTTTTACGGATATGTTGTTCAGCAGATGTTAAACTCAGATGCCGATGTATATGCCATTAATACTTATGCATCTGACGGATTTTATCAGGAATCAGGCACAGGCCCGGGCGATTTCATGTATAAAGATCTTAACCCCACTAAAGCCAACAGCGAAATAACAGCGGATGCAGATCGGACCTTTATTGGTAATCCATGGCCGAAGATGACGTATGGATTAAACCTTTCGGTTGCTTATAAAAATATGATTGACCTGTCAATTCAATTTCAGGGAGTTGCAGGGGTAGATATTTTTAATGCAAGCCTCGCATATACCCGAAATTTCTTTGGTGATAATAACACAACAACACTTATCCGTCAAGCGTGGACGGAAGGGAAGCACACAGGCAACCCAAGAAATATTGCAATCGATCATAACGCTAACTGGAGTCGGCCATCAACCTACTTTGTGGAAGACGGCTCGTACTTGAAACTCAGGAATATCCAATTAGGCTTTAACCTTCCTACCGATATGCTTACAAAGTTGAAGCTGAAAAAACTAAGAGTCTACACCAACATCAACAACTTCCTCACTTTCACTAAGTACTCTGGCCTTGATCCTGAAGTTGCCGGAGGTAATACAAGTCGTGGAATTGATTACGGTCAATACCCACAAGTGAGAACATTTACAGCAGGTCTTGAAGTTCAATTTTAACCATGAAAGCACCAGCAATGAATATGAAAAAGACAATCTTAGCCATTATGCTGACAACTGGAGTTTGCTACAGTTGTTCGGACAGCTTTCTTGATGTAGAAAATCCTAACGAATTAACATCTGCAAACTTTTTTAAAAAAGTTTCCCATTTCGATCTGGCCCTTGACGGAACATACGATGCGGTTAAGAACCTTGATTTATTCGGACAGAACTTCTACATCCAGACGCTACTTGCGTTGCCCCATGAGTCCGACTACTGGAACGCACAAAACCGAAATGAAGTAAATTCTGCAGACGGAGCTGTCTATATAGCTTGGCGCGGATTCTATCGGATAATTGCGAGGGCAAATGATCTCATTGAGAACGCTCCCTTATATAGTCCTGCAAATGTTACTGAAATAGAACAACTTGATATTATTGTTGCACAGGCAAAATTTCTTCGGGCATTTGCGTATTTCCATCTTGTTCGTTTATGGGGAGAGGAATCATACGCTGTAGATAAAGACAGGCTTTCCGTTCCGCTTATTCTGAAAGTTGCCACTTCACGCGAAGAGATGATGGTTCCACGCGCTACAGTAGGTGCCGTGTACGATCAAATCCTCGCAGATCTTAAAGCTGCGGAAGAAGTACTTCCGGATTCGTGGGAAACACCAACAAACGAGAACATTGCCCGGGTTAGTAAGTATGCTGTAAAAGGATTTCTCGGTCAGGTCCACTTGTATCGCGGGGAAGAAGCTGAAGCAAGAGCTTACTTCGAAGAGATCATTAATAATCCAAGCTATCAACTTGTCACTTCCGATCGGTATGACGATTTATTTCAGGGAAAAAATGAATTCAGCTCTGAATCGCTTTGGGAAATCAGTTATACCGTTGACATGGCGGAGAACATCTGGGAGAACGGACTAGGTTCGGGTATAGCACTCGTAATTGCAGCGCCCGAAAGAGGTTGGAGCAACTGCACTCCGCATGGTGTAAACATCGATCGTTTTGGAAGCGATCCACGACTAAGCATCTGTACCTATGCTCCGGAGGATCTTCTAGCGGATGCAAATGGTGCGATGAAACCAGCGGGTGTGAGCCCATTCAACTTTACAGGTCATAGTTTTAGAAAATATAACCCTAAAGATTATTGTGTACTCACCACCAATCGTAACAGCGGCACAAACTATATGATCATGCGGCTTGCCGATGTATACCTCATGTATGCAGAGATACTGAACAATGCGGGTGAAGATGCTGATGCAGCCGAATACATGAATAAGATCAGAAGAAGAGCGTATGGTTTTAATTCAAATTCACCACAGCCATCGGTTGACTATACAGTGACAGGCACTCAGTTACGTGATTCTATCCGTGAAGAACGCTTCCGGGAATTATTTGGTGAAGGCCATCGGTGGTACGACATCGTCCGTTGGAAAATTGTAGAAGAAGAAGTATTGAAATATAATGATAAGACTGTAACACAAGGTGTGATTGTATATCAGCCAAAGGATTACTACTACCCGGTTCCATTGGGAGAGATAGACACCAACAATAAGATGACACCCAGTACTGATTACTAACGATAGAGCGTGATAAAACCTTATACCATACAAAACCAAATAATTCATATTGCCGCATTGGCAGGTATGTTACTCATTCTCACGTTTATCAGCTGCGGAAGTGATGAAGAAGTTAAAAAGCCTGATAGCTCAGTAAAGACTGTTGTAAAAACAAACCCGATGCAGGTGTATATGCACTACATGCCTTGGTTTCAGGGAAAAGAAGTTTCCGGGTATTGGGGATCGCATTGGAAAATGTCCAATAAAAATCCGGATGTTATAGTGGATGCAGAAACAGGCAAGCGGCAAATCGCTTCTCACTATTATCCATTAATCGGACCTTACGATTCAAAAGATCCGGATGTTGTTGAATATCATTTACTATTAATGAAGTATGCCGGAGTTGATGCTGTACTGATCGATTGGTACGGATCGCATAATGTAAACGACTTCAAACGTAATCTGGATGGTGCAAATGCGCTGATCGATAAACTTGATGAAGTGGGAATCAAGTTCGCCATCGTGTATGAAGAATTCACCGCAGGAATTGTTGAGGAAAAAACTTCAAAGACTGCGATAGATGCTGCTAAGATCGATATGGGCTACCTCCAATCAAATTACTTCAGCAATCCGCAATACCTCACAATTTCAGAAAATCCCATGTTGTTGACCTTTGGCCCCCGGTTTTTCAAACAGCCAACGCAATGGAATCAGATATTCTCAGCGTTAGATCCAAAACCAACATTTCTTCCATTATGGTCGCATGGAAGTTTAGTTGGTGACACAGAATCCGGTGAATTCTCCTGGATTGATTTCAATGTTTCACTAAGCGGGTTGAATAGTTTCTATGGCCGAATAACAACCATGGACATTATGATAGGTTCAGCATTTCCTCGCTTTCATGATTTTTATGAAGAAGGAGGTACAGGTGAAAGTTATGGTTACGTAGCGGATAACGATGGGCAGACACTGGCCAATACACTTGCAAAGGCTGAAGAGCGACACATCAAATACCTTCAATTAGCTACCTGGAATGATTTCGGGGAAGGTACCGTGCTTGAGCCCACGTTTGAATTCCAATTCGATAATCTCGAGGCTATTCAAAATTTCACAGGCGTAAGCTATGCATTACCTGAGCTTCAACTTGTCCATGACTATTATTTAAAGAAGAAGCAATTCAAAGGCGATGTTGACGCTGAAGGTGTTTTAAAACAAGTGTTTCAATGCCTTGCTAACCTGGAAGTTGCTGAAGCAAAACTCTTACTGGATCAATTAAACTAAATCATACAACAACTAACAATTAAACTAAAATCAATTTTATTATGAAAAAGTTAAGAACGAAAATGATAGGAGTGCTGATGCTTCTGGTCATACCAATCTACTTTTATTCGTGTAGCAGCGATGATGAGAAGTCCGGCCCAAAGGTTTTATTACCAAAAGCGGAAGGTTTCTACATCTACGGTACGAATACGGTAGCAGAATCGCCATCGGAAGCTAATGCCCGTATGGCTCTTGCTATTCTTGATCATGGAAAAGATCCATTTGTGGCTAGCCAAGCAGGTGTATATGGAAAATTTATGTACATCGGAGCGAACAGCGAAATTAGCTTTGCAAATGTAGATGCTGACGGAAATGGTACAATCTACGGAGCGGTTGATGGTGGAGATATTGACAATGGAAAAGATCTTGGATATTCAGTAGATGGTTCTATTGTGCATGGAGATTTGGCAGAAGGTGAGGATGCAATTGCAGTTGTGGAAGAAGGATTGTACTATGCTTTTGCTAATGTTAATACAGGTCTATTCATTCTCATGCCAGTGAAACCGAACATCATCGGAGATGCTCCGTTGAACGATTGGTCGACTCAAGGTAATGCACTTGCATTGAAATCAACTTCGGCCACAGAAACAATTTTTGAAGGAACAAACATTCCAGTTGGCGCTGAAAAGGGATACCGATACAGACTTAATAACGGCTGGCATGTATATTTTGAAGAAGATGTATTGCACACACTTTCAAGCTTAGGGGTTGAAGAAGTTTGGGTCGATGCCATAGCTAAACCTTCCAACGATCTTGGATTCTTCCTTGAGAATGCTCCAAACCGTGTTAGTGGAGTTTATACAGTTCAATTGAAATTTACAGCAAGCACAGGAGTATGGTCAGAAACCTTCACAAAAACAGGTGACCTTTTGGTTGATTACAGTGCATATGAAATAGGTTTTTTTGGTAATGCTTATTACAAAGAAAACGGAGATCCTGGCGATTGGACTGATCCATATGAAGTTAAAGCTCCTACAAAAGCAGGTAGTGTTTACACCTGGACCTGGGATGATGTAGAATTAATCGAAGGCAATGAGTTTGTTGTGCTGAGAGATGGTGCATGGTCAGGTGGAACTTCATTCCTTTGGAATGGAGGAACAACTCGTGCTGGCGCTGCATTCACAAACAATGATATAATTCAAGGAACAGGTAGTGAAAACTTCCATGTTGCAACGGGTGGAGTTTATGATATTACGCTGGTGATTGATGCGGCAGCTGATACACGAACCTTAACAATTGCGTTGGATTAGTAATAACCCTAACGGGAAAAATTTAGGTTAGTTAATTTCGTTTATTGCCCGAAGTACCCTCATTTTTTGAGGGTATTTTTTTTTGTCCTTTCTAATACCCCCTTGGAGGGGAGCACCGAGTTGCAGATTAGAATTAGGTCAAAATCCCTGATTTCAGCTCAAATTCCAATCGGAAGAACCCCAAAACTCATCGGATAGTCAGCCCGATTCATCGACTATTTCCCGCTCGCCCTGCCTTTAAAAATACCTTCGAAGCATAATCCGGGAGGAACCATAACCAAATAGCACCAACCGGGGAGATCAAAAAAATTAAAACCCATGAATACAAAATCTACTACAATGCGATCCATTACAAGATCCCTCGGCCTGGTAGCCTTGTTTCAATTAATCCTGATCCGGATTGTGCTTGCGCAACCGGGTAATGATCAGGAAATAATTGCCTCAGCAATTATGAAACAGAAAAGCCAGGAGCCAACAACGCTTCCTACAGGAGTTTCTGATGATTGGTATCAGAATTCAGCTAATCATATTCGCGAACGCGAATATTTGATTAAGCCCTTCGGCCGTGAGGCCGATGTGTACGTTTCTGCTAATGCCAAACAACGCCTTGGCTTCAAGTTCACACCGGAAGGATATTCTGTGAAGAATATTGTTACACGTGATGGACAGGAGCAATGGCAGTTCAATTCCCGTTTCAAGGGTATTGCCCGCGTTGGAAATGAAAGCAAAGCAGCTTCATTCAGAGCTTCCTATAATCTCAAAAATCAGCTTGAGTATCAGTATGATGGCTACACGGTAGAGTACATCAACAACAACAAAGGCATGCGCCAGAATTTTGTGGTTACCAAGCCACTTGCCGGCAAAGGTAATGTTGAAGTTGTCTTGGAATTATCAGGTGATCTTCTTCCAAAGATGCTGGAAGAAAATCAGCTTGTACTACATGCTGCAACGAATGAAGATGATATCCGCGTTGTATACGATGATGTAAAAGTTTGGGACTCTCAAAATAAACCATTACTCGCTCACATGTCGATCCGTAACGCGAATGAGCTTGTTATTTCAGTTGACGATGAAGGTGCCACTTACCCAATCACAATCGACCCCTTGAACCATGCTCCGGATTGGACTGATAGCGGTTCAGGTTTATTATTTTCTGTTTTAACAGATCTTTCAACTCCATTACTGTATGGATTTTCAGTAAGCGGTGCCGGTGACTTAAACAATGACGGTTTCGATGATGTAGTAATCGGTGCGCCTGCTTATGTAGATATTATTAATCTTAGCGATGGCACATTCAATGCGGTAGGAGTTGGTGCTGCCTTCGTATACTTTGGTAGCGCAACGGGTCTAGTAAGCGAACCAAGTGAAGTTCTTCAGCCAACCTCAACGGTTGGTGCGCTATTTGGCTTTAGCGTAAGCGCTGCGGGAGATGTCAATGGTGATGGTCGTGGGGACCTCATCGTTGGCGCCCCTGGCGACAAAGTGAGCCTTAATGTTCTACTGGGTTCATTAGAAGTGGCGGTAGGCAAAGTTTATGTTTACCACGGTACACAATTCGATGGTAACCTGAACACTCAGCCTACTGTTGCTGCTTCAATTTCTTTAAAGCAATCTGATTTCGGAACGCTTTTAACGGCACCGCTTAATCCGCTTTATGGTTTTAGCGTAAGCTCAGCCGGTGACGTTAACAATGACGGTAAGTCCGATATCATTGTTGGTGCTCCTGCATTTATCGATCTTCTTTCCCTTAACCTTGGCGGACGTGTAGATATCTATAACGGTAGCGCTTCAGGCATTGGATCAACTCCTTCAAGAATTATTAAAGGCGGTTTATTGAATGGCTTGTTCGGTTACAGCGTAAGCACAGCCGGAAAGGTTAACAATGATAATTATAGTGATGTTATTGTTGGTGCTCCTGCATCTATCAATTTGTTGGCTATTGGTGCAGCCTACGTATTCCACGGAAGTGCTTCGGGTATTACAGCAACTACAACAACAGGTGCGAATACTTCATTGAATGCTCCTGGTCTATTAAATAAAACATTATTTGGATACAGCGTAAGTAACGCTGGCGATGTTAACAACGATGGCCGCGGTGATGTAATCATCGGTGAGCCATTGGCAATTGATTTATTCTCAGGTAGTTTGGTTGCGGTTGGTAAAGCACATATTTTTTACGGAAGTAATTCTGGTGTGCTAACAACTGGTTCAACTTCTCTGACTAGCCCAAGAAAGCCCGGCATACTCGGTGCGATTGCAGGTAACTTGTTGTTCGGTTTCAGTGTAAGCGGTGTAAAAGATATGAACTGCGATGGTATTGACGATGTGATCATCGGTGAGCCGGGCGGAACTTCTATAAGCCTTGGAACTGGCTTGCTTAACCTTGTAAGTGCAAATGCAATTTCTGGTCAGGCTCACATCTTCTACGGTAAAAATTCAACTGGTCCTATTGATCATCCTGGTTTCTCTGTAGCGCAGACAGGCGGAAGCTTGAGTGTAGCTAACTTGTTGGGTTACAGCGTAAAAGGTGGTGGTGATTTCAACGGTGATGGTCGCGCTGATTTCTTACTTGGTGCTCCTAACGGTACCTTAAATTTAGCTTCTTCGCTAACTGGTCTTTTAGGAAACATCCTTGGTTTTGCAACTACAAACAGTGTAGGTAGCGCATACGGATACGAAGGCTGTATCAACAGCGATCCGATTGCTGCTAACGATGCTATCTCAACAAACGAAGACGTAGTGGTTACGATTAACATATTATCAAACGACATCGATGCTGATGGATCATTAAGTCTTACAACAGTAGACTTAAATCAGGTAACAGCCGGTGTTCAGAATACAATAACAACACCAGAAGGAACCTGGACAGTTAATGCTTCAGGTCAGGTATTGTTTACTCCAACCTTAAACTATAACGGTCCTGCTTCACTTGTGTATACAGTGAAAGATAATTTAGGAGCACTTTCTAATTCAGCATCCATTACCGTAACAGTTGTTCCGGTAAATGATGCTCCGGTAGCGGTTAATGATCTTGTAAATGGGGTAGAGGATATGCCAGCTACTGCGGTTGTTATCACCAACGACACAGATATTGATGGAACAATCAGCATTGGAACAGTCGACTTAGACCTAGTTACAGCCGGTATTCAAAGCAGCATTACGAATTCATTTGGCTCATGGTCAGTGGATGCAACGGGTAAAGTAACATTCACTCCAGTAGCAAACTTCAACGGAAATGCAACTGTGAGCTACAGGGTTAGCGATAACCTCGGGCTTATTTCTAACGGTGCAACAATGACCATGACTATGGCTTCTGTAAATGATGCTCCGTTAGCGGTTAACGATAATGTTACTGGAAATGAAGACGAGCCAATCGTGGTGATCGTAGTATCCAATGATACAGATGCTGATGGAACTATTGATCCGGCCACTGTTGATCTTGATCCTTTAACTGCTGGAATTCAAAATACAATAACAACTACAGAAGGTACCTGGACCGTAGATGCAACCGGCAAAGTCACATTTGACCCAAAACCTAACTTTAATGGAGTTGCAACAGTTACGTATACTGTAAATGATAACGGTGGAACTACTTCAAATTCAGGTACAATCTCAGCTACCGTGAATGCAGTAAATGATGCACCGGTCGCAGTAAATGATAACCCGGTAACAAACGAAGATGTTCCTGCAGTATTCAGCGTAACGGCTAACGATACTGATTCAGATGGAACAATCAACACAGCAACGGTTGACCTTGATCTTTCAACTCCTGGAATTCAGAGTTCAATCACAACACCAGAAGGAAGCTGGACAGTTAATGCATCGGGTACAGTAACATTTACTCCGGTAGCGAACTTCAATGGAACAGCCACAGTTTCTTATGTGGTAAATGATGATGGAGGTTTAACCTCGAACGTTGGTGTAGTTACAGTAACTGTAAATGCAGTAAACGATGCTCCGGTAGCGGTTAACGATAACATCTCTGGTGCTCAGAATACACCGGTAACATTCAGTGTGGTATCGAACGATACAGATTCTGATGGTACAATCAACGTTGCAAGTGTTGACTTGAACCCTGCTTCATTTGGAATTCAGAACTCAGCAAGTAATGCAAACGGTAACTGGTCAGTAGACGCTTCCGGAAGTGTAACGTTCTCACCGAATGTTGCCTTCACAGGAAACACAACGCTTACCTATACAGTAAATGATAACAACGGCTTGACTTCAAACGTGGCTACAATCTCTGTAACTGTGTTCACAATCATTCCTCCAAATAGCGCTCCGATTGCTTCTAATGACAATGCAAGTGCAGATCAGGGAACAACAGTTACAATTAACGTAACAGCGAACGACACAGACTCAGACGGTACGATTAACGCTGCTACTGTAGATTTAGGTCTGGGTGCCAACAATCCCCTAACTACTTCAGCAGGAACGTGGACTCCAAACAACTCAGGTATTGTAAGCTTCGTGCCGAATGCAAGTTTCTTTGGAACAGCTACTGTTTCTTACACTGTACAAGATAATGTTACCAAACCTTCAAATTCAGCTACAATCACGGTTCAGATTAATGCCAAACCGGTTGCTATAGCTGATAATTCTTCAGTGGCGGAAGATGCAAGCACAACGATTGCAATCACATTGAATGATAACGATCCTGACGGCTCAATCAATAAAGCTTCTGTGGATCTTAACCCTGCTGTTTCGGGTATCCAGAATTCAGTTACAGATATTTCTGGAAACAGCTGGTCAGCAGATGTAAATGGAGTGGTAACATTCGTTCCAGTACCAAATTACAACGGAACTACAGCTATCAGCTACGTGGTTGACGACAATTCAGGCGCAACATCGAACAGTGCCGGTATTTCAGTGACGGTGAATTCAGTAAATGATGCTCCGGTAGCTGTAAATGATAACACAGTGACCGCAGAAGATGCAGTTGTAACAATCAATGTAGTATTGAACGATGCAGATTCTGATGGAACAATTGATGCTACTTCAGTAGATTTGGATCCTACTTCAGTAGGCGTTCAGAAAACAATCACAGTAGCTTCTGGAATTTGGTCGGTAGATAACAGCGGTGTGGTAACATTCACTCCTGCGTTAAACTACAACGGTTCAGCTTCAATTACTTACATAGTTAACGATAATGGTGGTCTTTCATCTAACGTGGCTAACATCAGCGTAACCGTAAGCTCAGTAAATGATGCTCCGGTAGCAGTAAATGATGCCGCTAGCACAGATGAAGAAGAATCGGTAACGTTCAGTGTAACGTCAAACGACACAGATGCTGACGGAACAATCAATACAGCTTCAGTTGATCTTAATCCTTCAATAGGAGGTGTTCAAAGCACTGCAACTGTCACAGAAGGTAACTGGTCAGTAGATGCGGCTGGTAGCTTGACATTTGCTCCAGCGCTTAACTTCAACGGAATTGTTTTAATCACCTATGTGGTTAACGATAACAACGGCTTGATCTCGAACGAAGCCACCATCACCTTAACGGTAAATTCAGTAAATGATGCTCCGGTTGCTGTTAACAATAACGCAACAACAGATGAGAACACGTTAGTGACATTCTCAATCACCGCAAATGATACTGATCTTGATGGAACAATTGATCCAACAAGCGTGGACTTAAATCCTTCGACTCCATCGCTTGAAAACAGCTTTGTAACAACAGACGGTTCATGGATCACGGTAACACCTGCAGGGAACATCACTTACATTCCTGGAACGAACTACAACGGAGTAACTTCGATTCAATACACCGTAAACGATAACAACGGTTTAACATCAAACGTAGCGACTATTGCAATCACTGTTAATTCAGTTAACAATGCGCCAGTAGCCGTAGACGATAATGGCAGCACTACAAAAGGTGATGCTGTAACAGTACAAGTCACAACCAACGATTGGGATGTTGACGGAACTATAAATGTGTCAACCGTTAGCTTGCTGCCGGGCGCTGCCTTAGGGGATGGGTTACATTACACCCAACCAGAAGGCTCATGGGAGGCAAACGCGGCAGGCGCGGTCACATTTACTCCTTCAGCTACCTTTATTGGCTCTGTATCAATTAGTTACGCGGTTAATGATGACTTAGGATTGACTTCAAGCTCTGCGACAATCACGGTAACCGTTAGTCCTTCACAGGAGCTTGTAACAGGTCTTGCGAAAGCTGCATCGGTTCCTGTTCTGCAGGCTGATGGTAGCTCAAAAGTAACCTTCACATTCACGGTGAAAAGCTTCAGCGATAACGACATCAATGATATACAGATCACCGATGACTTAGCATCAATCATTGCAGCACCGGTAACATACGAGGTAGTAGGAGGTTCGGCTACAAATCAGTTGATCTTCAACCCGGCTTACAACGGTAACAGCAACACTAACCTGTTGGCTGCCGGAAGTAAACTCGCTTCGGAGACAACAAGCCAGGTAACACTTGATTTAATTATTCACCCGAACGGTATGCCAGGCGTTGTGTTCAACTCAGCAACTGTAACTGTGAAGTCTGATGATGGTACGATCTCTTACTCAGACGTATCGGATAACGGAGCTAACCCGGATACAAACGGAAACGGCAATCCATTAGACTTTGACGAAAACGATCCAACACCAGGTGTGATCTTAGCTAACCCTAAAGTAACATTGGTAAAATCAATGATCGGTTCTGAGCTTAGCGACAACTGTACATACGATGTAACATTCAAGATCGAATTGACAAACACAGGTAATGCTGACTTTACGCAACTTGCGCTGATCGATAACCTTGATCTTGGAACAGGTTCACCGGCAAACTTCAGTGTGGTGAGCGTAGTTTCAACTGATCTTACTCCTAACCCGAGCTATGACGGAGTTTCTGATAAGAACCTGATTGCTGCAGGAAGTCATTTAATGATCGGAGAGAGTGTTTCACTTCAATATACAATCAACGTTGTACCGAATGACTTCTTTGGTCCGTATTTTAACATTGTTCGCATGGATGCGTGGGATCACAACGGTGCCTTGTTCCAGCAGGAGAGTGTTAAGATTAACTTTGCGATCAACGAGCAGCAGATGTTTGTCCCGGAAGGTTTCTCACCAAACGGTGACGGTGTTCACGACAAATTCAAGATTGCCTTGAAATGCGGTATCACCGGTAAGCTTGACATCTTTAACCGCTGGGGCGAACGTGTGTACCACAGTGCAAACTACAACAACGAGTGGGATGGAACTTCGAACTACGGTGCTTTCATGGGCAAATCACTTCCTGAAGGAACCTACTTCTACAATCTAGAGCTTAGTACTGGAAACACAATGACACGTTACCTGACACTTAAACGTTAATCTAGAACAACAAGAAATTTCAAAGTACCCTCGCATGAGGGTACTTTTTTTATGCCTTTTTTAATCGATTTAAACTCTTCTGGACAGAAGAGTCAAAACCACTCATAACTAGAGCCTGACGCCTAAAAACCTTGATTTCAGGCCAAAATCCAATCGGATTATCGTCAAAACTCATCGGATAGTGAGCCCGATTCATCGAGTATTCCCCGCCAGGGCTCCCTTTCACAATACCTTCGAAGCATAATCCCGGAAGAAATGGATTTCTAACGAGTCAAACGGGCAGTAAAAAGAAAAAATTAAAACCCATGATACAACGATTTACAATTATCACACTCTTCATCCTTGCAGCAGTTGGCACGGCCAAGGCTCAACAAGATCCTTTGTACTCACAGTACATGTTCAATATGTTGGGAATTAACCCAGCATATGCCGGTAGCCGCGAAGTATTGAGCGTATCGGCCATGGCCCGCAGACAGTGGGTTGACATTAAAGGTGCCCCGGTTTCAAAAGTACTGATGGGAGACTTTTCGATAAAAGATAAGAAGGTAGGATTGGGCGTTCAGCTTTTCAATGACCAGATCGGTATCATGAAAACTACCGGCCTTAGCGGATCATTCGCTTACCGTCTCAGATTTAAGAGATCGGTTCTGGCAATGGGCTTGCAAGGTGGATTTACTGTCTTCAAAGCAAATTACACTTCCGTAGACTTAGGTGGAGATCCGGATATGGCTTTCGCAAACAACGTAAGCGAATTTAAGCCAACCGTTGGCGCTGGATTATTCTATAACACTGAGAAGTTTTACCTGGGATTTTCAGCCCCTCACTTACTGAATTATCGTACGAACTATAATTCTTCAGAACAATCCGCTAACTCAATCTATCAGAATACACACTGGTTCTTAACCGCTGGTTATGTATTTGACTTGAGTCACGATATCGCCTTAAAACCTTCTGTGTTATTACGGATGGTTTCAGGTGCGCCAATTACAGCCGATATCAATGCTAACATGTGGTTCTATAATACAGTATCGATTGGTTTATCGTACAGAACAAGTAAAATGATGATTGGTATGCTGGAGTTCCAGCTTAACAAACAGCTTAAGTTCGGATACGCATATGACTGGACAATGTCTAATTTGAATAATAAAGGTAGTCACGAGCTCATGCTCCGTTACGAATTTGGATTTGAGAAAAAACGCATGGTTTCTCCACGATATTTCTAACCAAGCAAAAACAACAGTTATGAAAAAGTTAAGTTTAATTCTAATCGTTTCACTTTCAGCAGTTGCGTTCCATACGAATGGCCAGTCACTGAAATTGAAAGTCGCCAATACCGAATTTGACCGGATGCGCTACGCAGATGCGATTGTTCACTTCGAACAAATCCTAACAAAGGATCAAAATAATACCGAAGTAAAAATCAAACTGGGCGAGTGTTACCGTAAAGTAAGAGATGCCAAAAACGCGCTCCGAATCTACGCGCAGTTAGCCAATAGCGAAAAAGCAAATCCTAAGTATTACTGGTACTATGCACAGGCCTTAGCGGAGAATGGATACTACATTGAATCTGCTTCCTGGTATGAAAAATACAGCAACAGTGTAGTAAACGGTCATTACGCTCAGGCATATGCCAATGCGTATAAAAACATTGAAACCTTCTTTGAAGATTCTTCAGATTATTTACTTCAGGAACTTCCGTTTATCAATTCACCGCAGTCCGATTTCAGTCCGGTGTATCATGCAAATGGTTTTCTGTTCATTTCAAATAGAAATCAGCAAAGTGTAGTGCGTACAACCTTTGAGCAAGATCAATCTTCCTTCCTGGATTTCTATTTTGCTTCGGATACCACACAGATTGAATCATTATTAAATGATCCTATTTACGAATACAAAAACAAGAAAGGCTACTACAACGGACAGTATACCATTGCAACCAGTAATGATAATACGATCCCAGCGCAGTACGGAAATCTTTACAAATACGATACTATTCACTACTACTATGAAAATAGTAATCTCGTAAAACGAATGGTGGACGAAGGTGTGAAAACCCGTTATCACGAAGGTCCACTAACGTACACAGCTTCGCACGATACAGTTTATTTCACCCGAAGCAATCCTTTTGAAAAAGGTAAGGATGCCAAGCGTACAAGTCGATTGGCATTGTTTATATCCTACATTAAAGATGGCCAATGGGTAAACGCTACAGAAATCAGCTTAAATGGCAGAGATTTTTCGACTGGTCACCCGACTATGACACCTGATAACAAGAGAATGTACTTCTCATCTGACCGCCCCGGTGGAAAAGGTGGCGTTGATATCTATTATGTTGAATACAATCACGGAGCATTTTCAGAACCCGTTAACGTTGAAGAGATTAACACGCCTGATGATGAAGTATTCCCGTACGTTGCACCGGATGGCGATCTGTACTTTTCGTCAAATGGTCATCCTGGCCTTGGTGGTCTTGATTTGTTCGTTGTAACCATTGAGGGTGCTAAAGTAGGAGCGATCAAAAACTTAGGTAGTCCATTTAACTCTACATTAGATGACTTCGGAATGGCATGGCATCCTTCGATGACCAAAGGTTTCTTAAGCTCAAATCGTAAGCGTGGGTACGGAGACGATGATATCTATAGTTTCAAAAAACTTTGCTCAAGCGTTATTGCGTATGTGTACGATTCGATCTCGGGTCAGCCGTTGGAATCTGTATTGGTTTCAACAGGAGAGTACACCGGGTATACCGATAAAAAAGGCCGGATTGAATTCTGTCTGAAACCTGGTGATCACTACTTTGCTGTAGCGAAACAAAATTATCAGAGCAAGGATTCGGTTATATCATCACGTTCTTATATCGAGTTTGCATTGAATCCGCTGGCCTTTGATATTGCCGGTCAGATTGTAAGTAAAGAAAATAATTCTCCTATTGTTGGCGCACGTATTGTATTAACAAATACAGACACTCATGCAACAACGGTTGTCGAAACTGATAAACTTGGTAGTTACCATTTCCCGCTCGACATCAGCAGTAATTACACGGTAAGTGTTTCCCGGAAGCTTTGCGGTGCTACTTTATTGAACCGCACAACAAAAGGTCTGACGGTATCTGAAACCCTGAGAGGTGATATGGAAATGCTTTGTAAAGGAGATATTATCAAGGTTGAAAATATCTACTATGACTTGAATAAATATGCCATCCGTCCGGATGCTGCTATCGAGCTTAATAAGCTTGTCGATATTATGAATCAATATCCTGACATGCGCATTGAACTTCGGTCACATACCGATAGCCGTTCATCGGCAGCTTCTAACATGAAGCTTTCCACAAAACGTGCGGATGCAGTATTAGACTACATGGCTGAACAAGGTGTTGTTTCATCCCGAATGCGTGCGGCTGGTTTCGGTGAATCTAAACCCTTGAACCGTTGCGTAGATGGGGTAAAATGTAGTGAACCCGAATTCCAGGTTAACCGTAGGACAGAATTCAGAATTCTTTCAATTAACGATGAAGAAAGATCTGAACAGGATGCTGCGTGGGCACAACAAATTGCAGAGAATCAAATTTTAAGAGCTGCTTTGGCAGATTCAGTTAAAAAGCAAGAAGTAGTTCCAACCGTTGCCATTCAGCGGCCAGGTAAAGCACATAAAAAGACTGTAGCGGCTAAACCTGCTGATGTCAAACCAGCGTACACGATTGAAAGTTATGCAGTGAAAGAAGAAGGGGTAGCGGAAATCTTTGACAACGCAAAAAGCAGCCGTAAGTTCTTAGCCTTGCATAAAACAGCCCCCTCCGGCACAATGATTAAGATCAGGAACGAAACCAACAACCGCGAGATTTTTGTTCGGGTAGTTGGGAAACTTTCGGCATCCGAAGGGACAGATACGTTGGTGAAAATCTCCAAATCTGCCTATGAGAAGCTGGAAGCAATCGATTCACGCTTTAAAGTTGAGGTAACATATTTCAGATAAGTACGATTAACCTAAAACACTTATTTGGCTTAGAGTTGCGGGATACCGCAACTCTTTGCTTTATTCTCAAAATGTTACTGATTTCAAAGATCAATCATCTTTATTTTAATATATTAGAGTCCCATCCATTGACGAAGAGTGCTTATGTGCTGGTAGGCGTGCCCTATCATGCATTGTATTGCTGAATAGTTATGGAAAATATCATTAGTTGTGTAGTGGTTGAAGACGACCCTGTAGCCCAAAAGGTTCTTGAAGTTGTTATTCAGAAGACTGCATTTCTCAGCCTTAAAAAATCCTTCAGCGATCCTGTTGAAGCTACTGCTTATTTAAAAACCGAGCGGGTTGATTTACTGTTTCTGGATATTGAAATGCCCGGAATAACCGGCCTTGAATTATTAAGCTTACTGGATTACAAGCCTTCTGTGATTGTTGTTACAGCCCAGCAGCAATATGCCGTTCAGGCCTTTGAACATAACGTGTTGGATTATCTCGTAAAACCAGTTAGCGACTACTCTCGATTTCTTAAAGCAGTTCTGAAAGCAAAAGAAGTTAAGGAGTCTAAAAAGCAGCCAGTAGCTGTCGGGAAGAGTGAAGCACCCCCACTTTTTGTAAAGGTTGATTCACTGCTGCATAACATTAATCTCAATTCGATACTATGGATTGAGGCCTATGGCGACTATGTCAAAATTAACACAGATCAAAAAATGTTGATGATTCTCTCTACGCTGAAAGGTATAGAAGGGAAGCTTCCTGAAAATCAATTTGTCAGAGTTCACAGATCCTTTATCGTTAACATCAAGCGGATTGATAATATTGATCCTTCAAATTTGCAAATGGGAACTAAAATTATCCCCATAAGTGCCACGCATCGCGAAGCGCTTATTAACAAAATTAATTTACTGTAAATCAGTTTTGTCTTCACGGTTGCCTTTGTCGGATATTTGACGTGAGTCATCGATAATCTTCCGAGAAAGGCTTTTTGCCGAATAACTTTACATAGTAATTCTGCAGAAAACCACTTTTTATATGGAAGACCTTAAGAAAAAAGCAAAAAATACCCAGGCGTTACGCGTTGGACTTTTCAAAAAACGCGCAAGCAAACAATTACAAACAGGATCGGTAAATCTTTCTGTTTTGGTAGATGAAATAATAACAGGATACATCGGGCAACGACCGGAATTAAAAGCAACTTTTGAAGTAGAGAATAATATCGTGGTCCAAGGTGATTACACACTTTTGAGATCATTCATTGAAAAGCTTATCCAGAATTCAATGGATATTAATTCTTCTTCGCAACATCATTCCATCGTCTTTGGCAGGGCTAAAGACGATTTAAAAACTTATTTTATTATGAACAATGAGCTCGGAAATTCTTCGAAGGTGTCCTTTGGTTCGTTTGACTACCTGGATAAAAAAGATTTAGGGGATGATCTGAAAAGTATCCAAACGATAATCAAGAATCACAATGGAAAATTTTGGGGAATTGGAAAAAAAGATATTGGTTCAATCTTCTATTTCTCAATAGATGCATAAACTTGAAGGTAAGCTACGAATCAGTTTTTACTTTTTCTAAAAGCTTTATTATGTGTTCGTTGCTTTGACGGGTAAATTGTTCAACCTCAGCCATCAACTGGTTTTCAACTTCCTTCTGATCGCCTAATAAATTTTTAATTAATTCAAGGTTTGTCATAAGGCGTGAGTCATTGATAATGCTCAACGTTGTCTGCATCTTATGCAACGATTTACGGTACAGGTCGTCTGTTTTTCTTTCAACGGATTGATTTAATGCATCTTGCAACTCCTTTAAATTGTCAACCATTCGTAAGGCAAGCAGGTTAGCAGTTTCTTTATCTCCACCGGAATATGCATCCAATGAAAATTCAGTTTCAGTTAATGTTCCCGGAACTTCAGGTAATGCATATCGCATTATTTTATCATGTAATTCCTGTGGATTAAAGGGTTTGGACACAAAATCAGTGATTCCAACTTTAGACAATCGCTCGATGTCTTCAATCATCGCAGAAGCTGTTAAGGCAATAATTGGAATTTCTTTAAAGTAAGGCTCAGACATTTCACGAATTTTTAAAGAGGCCTCATAACCATCCATTTCCGGCATCTGAAGATCCATAAGAATAAGGTGAAATGCTTTTTGCGCAATCAAATCAAGTGCTTCCTTTCCATTCTCCGCTGTTCTTACCTTAAAGAGCCATTTTTTTAAATAATTAGACGCAACAATCAGATTCACATCATTGTCGTCTACCAATAAAATAGAAATCTCTTTTGTCTTTTCGTAATAATTGGTTTGGTATTCAACTGATTCGTCACTCACCTGGGCTTCTTCTAAATTCAGCGAGAACGTAAATTCTGTTCCTTTCCCCAATTCGCTCACAACAATAATGTCATTTCCCATAAGCTGAATAAGGCGTTTAGTAATGCTTAAGCCCAAGCCAGTACCCCCAAATTTTCTTGCCGTATCGGGTGTTGCCTGGGTAAAGCTTTCAAAAATGTAACTTTGTTTATCAGCAGGTATTCCAATCCCTGTATCGCGAACAGAAAATGTTATTGAATATTTATCTTCGTGCTTGCCTGTAAAAAGTGCTTGAACTGTTACAAATCCTTTTTCTGTAAACTTGATCGCGTTACTCACCAGATTATTGATGATTTGACTTAGCCGTACCGGATCACCCTTAACAATATCCGGAAGCTTGCTGTCATACGAAAACATGAGTGGCAAACCCTTATCGGTTGCCCGGATTCTTAATGTCTGGAGCGCATTTTCCAGCATGTTCTTTAAATTAAACGAAATCCTTTCCAGGTGTATTTCGTTCGCTTCAATCTTGCTGAAATCCAGCACATCATTAATGATTGTTAATAAGTTATCGCCTGAGAATTTTAATAGCTTGAGGTGCTTGAGATGTTCCTGAGAAGGATTGTCTTCTAACAGGAAATTGGTAAGTCCTATAATTCCATTCAAAGGAGTTCGAATTTCATGGCTCATCATGGAAAGAAACTGAGATTTGGCCAACGTGGCTTGCACAGCTTTTTCTTTGACCTCATTTATCTTAGCTTCATTTTCGATACGCTGTGTTATATCACGTGCAGAAGTTTGAAAACCAATAACTTTTCCTGCATCATCAAAAAATGGCTCTGCAAAAGCTTCAATCCAGGCAATGCTGCCATCTTTTTTATAGACACGATACTCTGAGCGAGTTGATTTTCCACCCATTACCTTCATGTGCGAGGTTTTTTTCATTCTTTCTGAATCCTCCGGAACCATAATGTCAAAAGGAACTTTACCAATAAGTTCATCCGGTGTGTAGCCCAGAATATCTTTGACTGAAGGGGAGACGTACGTGCGAATAGGAGTATCCTCAACATAGTTATAAAGTGAAACAAGATCTCTTGAATTGGTAGAGATTAATCGATAAAGCTTTTCACTGTTTTCCAGCTTAAGCTGCGTCATTTTAAAATTGGTGACATCGCGTGAAATAATACTTGACTTAGCAAGGCCATCATCATTCCCTAAAAAATACATGCTCGTGCTTTGCCCGATCCAGATGGTTTTTCGTTTCGCAGTTACAATCGGTAATTCATAATAGCTATGTTCCTGCTTTTTCTTGCGTTGTTGAAAATAAAACTGGATTGCAGCATCTTTATGATTTGGATGAACAATTTCCCAGAACAATTTCCTATAGAGTTCTTCTTTTGAAAAACCGGTGATGTACTCGGTTATGGGATTAACAAAAATGAATTGCCCGTTTTCATCAAGTTCATAAATCATATTATCCGAACTTTCAATCAGTTTTCGATATTGATTCTCTTTTAGGGTAAGATCATCGTGCAATTTTTGAACCTTGGAAAGATTTTCTTGCGCAAATTGTTCGGTTTGAACAAGTTTGGTATTTATTTCATGAAGTTCATGATTAAGGCCTTCCAGATTTCTATTGCCACTTCGGAGTTGGCGTATGGAAGGCAACACGATATAGGCAAATCCAAATACAATGGCCATGAAAACACAAATTCCAAAAAAGAAATGGGCTGTTCTCAACCGATCCATCTTGTAATCTGCATGGCGCTGATAGGAAGCAACAAGTTGTTCCGAAAGTGCTGAGAGGGTTGGATCGTGTTTATAAATGAGCTGCAGTATCTTTTGTATATCCTCTGCCTCTCTAGAACTTGATGCTTGCGTAATAATGTTGATGGATGGATCTATGCTCTTAAGAAGAGAATCTATAGCGTCATTACTATGCTTGGTTTGAATAAATGATGTTAAAACTGAATGATGGAGCTCAATTTCCCGTATTACATCCTTGAGCATCTGAACATGCTCAACATTCGATTCGTTTTTTTCGACATCATCTTCAATGCTCAATGAAATTTTTACAAGCTTTTGGATAAGCATACTTTGACGACCTGCCAGCCGAATCAGGTGCGCATCTTCTTTTTGGTGTGATAACATGTATTGCTCAAAAACTATACGAAGAGCAATGATTGCTGCTATGCTAGCTATAAAAACTGCAAATCTGAGATTTATACCTTTCATGATATGCAAGACTTGGATAGACTAAAGGTACACATCGCCTGCTATAAGGCGAATTGGCAGTTATTTTTGCAGGGATTTAAGATTAAATCTGGTTTTTTAAGGGGTTTAATAGGAGTAACTCCTATCCTCCAAAATGGGTTATCGGAATTCTTCGTTCCTTAGCGGTATGTTTTAGGTTACATTGTGCAGGCAACTTGTACCATGGATGGGTGGTTCAGGCCCTGCACAATGTTCTTTTTATCAAAGTATTATTTTGCGCTTCGTTCAATTTCGCGCAGGTTTTCCATTTTCTTATTGCGTAAGAATCCGTTGATATCTTCAAAGTGCTCACGAATTCGTTTGTTACCAAATTCAAAAACTTTTGCCGCGAGCCCGTCTAAAAAGTCCCTATCGTGAGAAACTAGAATGAGCGTTCCGTCAAAATCGCGTAACGCGTCTTTCAAAATGTCCTTTGTTTTTATATCAAGATGGTTAGTCGGTTCATCCAGTATTAACAGATTCACTGGAGAAAGTAAAAGCTTGATCATGGCAAGGCGAGTTTTTTCACCGCCTGAGAGAACTTTAACTTTTTTCTCAATCGTATCGCCACTGAACATGAAGGCACCGAGAATATCTTTAATCTTTGAGCGTACATCTCCGAAAGCAATCTGATCGATTGTTTGAAAAACGGTTAGCTCACCATCAAGTAAGGAAGCCTGATTCTGAGCAAAGTATCCAATCTGGGCACCATGCCCCAACTGTAATTTTCCTTCAAAATCAATCTCGCTCATGATGGCTTTGATAAACGTTGATTTACCTTCGCCATTCTTTCCAACGAACGCAACTTTCTCACCACGTGCAATTGTTACCGATGCATCGTTAAATACAACATGATCGCCATATTTCTTGGTGATGCCTTCAGCAATTACCGGATAGTTACCGGAGCGCGGAGCAGGAGGGAACTTAAGATTTAACGCAGAAGTATCTACTTCATCTACTTGGATAGGTTCGATCTTCTCCAGCATTTTTACGCGTGATTGAACTTGCAGTGTTTTTGAATAGGTTCCCTTAAACCGATCAATAAATTGCTGAATGTCAGCAATCTCTTTTTGCTGATCATCAAACTGTTTTTGCTGCTGTTCGCGTCTTTCTTTGCGCAACTGTAAGTAATGCGTGTACTTGGCTTTGTAATCATAAATGCGACCCATCGTAACTTCGATAGTACGATTAGTCAGATTATCCACAAATGTTTTATCGTGACTAATAACGATTACTGCCTTGGCATTGTTGATCAGAAATTCTTCTAGCCACTGAATGGACTCTATATCCATGTGGTTTGTCGGCTCATCTAATAATATAAGGTCTGGCTTTTGAAGGAGGATTTTAGCTAACTCAAGACGCATGCGCCAGCCACCGCTAAATTCACTTGTCGGGCGAGTAAAATCGGAACGAACAAAGCCCAACCCCATTAATGTTTTTTCAACTTCTGCATCAAAGTTTATTTCTTCAATGGAGTAATATTTCTCGCTAAGCTCAGATACTTGTTCGATGATTTTTGAATAGGCTTCGGATTCGTAATCGGTACGGGTTTCAAGCTGCTTGTTTAGCTCATCCATCTCCTTTTTCATCCCCAGAATTTTGCCGAAAGCCTTGGAAGCTTCCTCAAAAACGGTGGCATTATCTTCTGTAAGCAAATGCTGCGGGAGATAGGCAACGATCGCATCTTTCGGGGCAGTAACCTTTCCGCGGGTAGGCTTATTTACCCCGGCAATAATCTTGAGCAAGGTGGATTTACCGGCCCCATTTTTCCCCATCAAAGCAATTCTATCATTGTCATTGATGTTAAAAGTGATGTCCTTAAAGAGTGCTGAACCGTTAAATTCAACGGTAACTGCGTCAACTGAAATCATGCCTTGAAAAATAAGGCGCAAAGATACCCCTTTTCAATTCCTGATAATAATTCCGGGCAAATATTGGTTGAGAATGCAATCGATAGAAAAGGTTGAAATCAATTCATATTACTGAGAAAAATAGTCCCCAATTCGGTTTGCGAAATCGGTATACAGCCCTTCATGAATTGATTTGAATGTGGCATGATGTTCTCCATACACCTTCAAACAAAAAAAACAAACCAATACTATGAAAATCACACGTAATAATTTCTGGGCACTTAGTCTGTTGGCCGGAGCATTTGCATTCTCAGCTTGTGGACAAAAAGACAAGCCTGAAGATGCCAAGGAAGTAGCCGAAGAGCAAAATGAGGCAAAATTTGATGATACCGAAATTGAAAATGATACCGAATGGGCTGTTGCTGTAGCAGACATGAGCATGTTTGAAGTTGAATCTTCTAAACTTGCTTTGGAGCGCGCAACCACACCGGCTGTTAAGCAATTTGCACAAACCATGATTGATGATCACGGTAAAGCAGGTGAAGAACTAAAGGGAGTTGCTACTCAAAAGAATATTTCTCTTCCTGCAATGCTTAGCGATAAGAGCCAGAAGAAGTTGAATGATCTAAGAGAAAAAAGCGGCAAAGATTTCGAAGATGCTTATACGGATTGCATGGTGAAAGATCACAAAGACGCTGTTGATAAGTTCAAAAAAGAAGCTGAGAAAGGTGAAGATGCAGAGTTGAAGTCATGGGCTGCGGGTAAAGTAGCTACGCTTGAGCATCATCTTGAAATGGCAAAAGCCACTGAAAAAACTGTGGATGAAATAAAGTAAGCAATTATTCTATTTCATTTACCTAAACAGCCCGTGGGAGAAATCCCTGGGTTGTTTTTTTTATTGCCCTTTCTGTTCCACTTCTTCCAGATATCGCTTCGCTTGCATAGTGTATAATTCAGCATACTTCTGATTTAGCTGCATAAGTATCCTATGCGAACCCTGCTCAATTATTTTACCATGCTCAAGCATAAGAATTTTGTCAGCATTTTTTACAGTGCTGAACCGATGCGTTATCAGGATAACGGTTTTGCCTTCCATATTTTTTTCGAGTGATGCGAAGATCTTTTCTTCCGTTACAGCATCGATGGAGGCGGTTGGTTCATCCAGGATTGTTATGGCTGCATTTCGATAGAACATCCTTGCAACAGCCAATCGTTGATGCTGACCTTTTGAAAGGTCAATCCCATCTTTAAAATCTTTCCAGATGAGCTGGTTGTAGTCGGTGATAAACTCATCTGCTCCTGAATATTTTGCGGCTTGCTTAATCTTCTCGTCATCCAGAGCTTCTGAAATCCGTCCTACACCAATAGACTCGCGAAGTGTTAAGTTATAAATGGGGAAATCCTGAAAAAGAATTCCAATGGCTTGCTGCCAATCTTCAAGATGTATGTCGCGCAAGTCTGTTCCGTTTACCAGAATTGCACCTTCTGTAGGATCGTAAACGCGGCACAACAATTTAATCAACGTTGTTTTACCAGCACCATTAACGCCAACAATGGCAATTTTTTCACCGGGACTGATCGTAAATGAAAGATTTTGAAGTACATATTGATTCAGTGCATCGTTTCCTGGGTATCGAAACGATACATTTTTAAATTCTACCAACGGAGGTTGATCAAACGTAAAACGCTGAGCAGTATCTTTCGATGCTATTTTTGGTTTGAGCGTAAACAGTTCAAACCAACGAGCTGCATACCGCGCAGCTTCTTCCGTAAATGAAATAGACTCGATATAGCCGTTGACGGTTTGATAAAATCTGGAATATGTATTAAACGCAAGCAATAATCCACCAACAGCGATGGCACCTGTAAGCGATTGATAGGCCATTAATCCAATAGCAGCAAACAAAAACACCAGGTACCAAAGACTCAAAAATCCATACGAAACTGCTTTGCGTCTTTCTGCTTCAATGATCTTTGCATTAAAGGAGATCTTCTTTTCGCGCACTTGCTCTTTTAGCCAATGTTTAAGCTTCAAAAGAATTACATCCACCGCTTTTTGGAGTTGCTCAAAATGCGAAATCCGGTTGCCTATCATGCGATGATCATCAATCGATAAGTGACGGACACGAAAAACTTCCATACTGTATTTCTTATAGAAGAAATAAACTGGTCCGGCTGCCAGCAGGGCAAATAATACAAGCCACGGACTTAGCGACCAGAGAATTATCATTGAAGTAATAATCCCCGCAAAGTTGGTGGCCGAATTGAAAATGAAATCCTGAACATTCAGAATGCTGCCCGAGCCCCATTCCTGTGCGCTCCTTAATAAGGTTTGATAATCACTGCTTTCTATAGTTCCTATATCAAGCGCGCCTTGTTTTTCGATCTTATACATCTCAAGCTGAATGCTTTGTTGCATGCGGAACTTGGTTCGATAATAGGAGGCAACATTTCCGGCAATGCTGGGCAGAAGGAAGGATAGTCCAAGGATTACCGCGGGACGAATCAGTATATTATAGGCAGCAGTTCCCTGCTTAATGGCGATAATGGAATCTACGATAGAGGAGAAGCTGGCAAATTGAACATAGACAATTGATCCCAAAAAGATATTCAAACAAATCAGAAGCAGGAACAACCTTCGGTTTGTTTCCCAGGCAAAGGCAATCGACTTAAAAACAATGTTAAACATACGCTCGCTAAACAACCATTCAGTAAAAGTGGTTCATTACCGGGTGGCTCATCGAAGGTATCTATTTTAGACCCATTCCGACAATACCAAAAGTGTAAAGGTTTTAATAGATTGCACCCGTTAACACTGTTATGCCTTTACTTAAAGTCTCAAATGTTACCCGCCAGATTGAAGACACTGTTGCCGTTAATACCGTAAGCTTCAATCAGAATAAGCTCGAAAAAATCGCGATAGCGGGTGAAACAGGTTCTGGTAAAAGTACCTTGTTAAAAATGATCGCAGGACTTATTCAGCCTGACAGCGGAACAATCACATTTGAGCATACCAGAATTGCTGGTCCTGAGGAAAAGCTTGTGGCGGGTCATCCGGATATTGCATACCTGTCACAACATTTTGAGCTACAGAAATTTTTGAGAGTTGAGCAGGTATTAGAATATGCTAATAAACTCACCGATGATGAAGCCCAGACGTTATTTCAGATTTGCAGAATCGATCATCTTTTAAAGCGGAAGACGGATGAACTTTCAGGAGGAGAGAAGCAGCGAATTGCCATTGCACGATTGTTAATATCAGCACCCAAGCTTTTGTTACTGGATGAACCATTCTCTAACCTGGACATGACGCAACGCAATACGTTGAAGACTGTATTGGAGGACATCTGCAAAGGATTAAAGATTACCTGTATTTTGGTTTCTCACGATCCGCAGGATGTGCTTACCTGGGCCGATAAAGTTTTAATCATGCGTCACGGTAAAATCGTTCAAAAAGGAGTTCCTGAACATGTTTATAAAATGCCGGTCAATCCATACACGGCCGGATTGTTTGGTAAATTTTCATCGATAACATTAGGAGAAACCTCTATTCCGATACCTGGTCGCAGTAAAATTAAGCAAAAGGAACTTTATCTCAGGCCCGAAAACCTACAGCTGGTGACACGAAATGATAAATCCGTAAAGGGAAGTGTAACCAAAGTGGTGTTTACCGGAAACTCCTATGAACTTGAGCTTGCCACCGCAAATGAAGAACTGATCGTGCAAACCGAAAAGAGCAAGTATAAGGCAGGCGATACCGTGTACATTTCACTTTCTCCTGCCTATATTGCACTGCTGAAGAAACTTAACGCCAGTTAATATGCGAATACTCGTTTGCGATGATGATGACATGGTGATTAAAGTTGTACAGATCGCGCTTAAAGATAAGGGCGTTGACCTGACAATAGCGCGTGATGGCCAGCAAGGAATTGACCGTCTTGAAAAAGGCGAGCAATTTGATTTGATCCTTACGGACCTTCACATGCCGAACAAAAATGGTGACGATATTTTAAAACTCGTTCGGGAAGAAATGAAAAGCAATACGCCCATTGTTATGTTTTCATCGGATGGGGAAGAAGAAGTGATTGCTCTGGCACTCAAGCTGGGAATTAACGACTTTATTGTAAAGCCCATCACGGTAGATAAGTTTTTAAAGAAGATCAAAAAGTATCTTAAATAGAATCACGGTTGTTAGTTTATTGGTAAAACCGTAATCGAACGGGTTCGAATCCCGCCTACACTACCAGGTAGTTTATGCTGGCTAAAACCGGTTATGAAACATTGTTCGAATCAATGTACAACTGCACTTAAATTCCGCCAGTACAGATTAAAAATTGCAGAATTAACACCACGATGGAAACAACTGCCATCAAGCTGATGATCAGGAACGCAATTCCTTTTCCTTTCAATTCTTCAGAAGTCGTGGGTGCCTGAAGCAGTTCAAAAATCTTCAGTAGTGTTTTGGTTGATCGCCATGAGAAAACAATGAACAGCAGAAAAGCCAGGAGTAAGCCGCCAACTCTGCCACTGTTTGTATTTTGAGCTACCATATTGGCCAGCAATAATGCCGCTGCTCCGGATATTCCGCCTGAAGCTAGTGCCGTCTTGGCTTTCATACCGATAAAGATTACCGATACAATCCCGCAAAGAATTAAAAATACACCGTAAAACGTGAGAAGATTTGTGTGGAGTTCCATGGATATTTACAATTGATTTTAAAGATACAGCAATTTTCAGTTATTTAAGTCCATGAAAAAATTTCCTTTTATTACTACAGCTCAATCAATCATTCTCATCCGCGTTGTAACAGCTTTAATTTTTGTTGCGCATGCTGCTGTACGCGTAACTGGTTCGACAGTTGATCGCTTTGGAGGTTTTCTCGACAGCAAAGGGTTTGTGTACGGAGTAGCGATCGTCTGGATTCTTACTATTTACGAACTAGTGGGTGGCTTGCTACTTGCATTTGGAAAGTTTACCCGCTGGCTTGCATTAGGATTTATACTCATCATCGCAATTGGAATTGTTATCATCCACGCGGCTAACGGCTGGTTTGTAGGCGAGCATGGAACAGGAGGCATGGAGTACAGTTTCTTACTGATTGCAGCGCTGCTTGTTATAGCTTCTGCTGACAAGAAGTAATTATGCTTTATCTTTTATCTTCTTAACTTCTTTATTCTTTTTCTTATCAACAAGGGCTCCGTTGTCGTCTTCTCCGGCAGTTGAGATTGCGCCTTCGGTTGGCTTGATTTCTTTTCCATAGCGCTTAGCATACACCTGTGTAAACTCAGCGCCAAATAAAAGAATCAATCCAGCATACGAAACCCAAAGCATAATCAGGATAATACTTCCTGCTGCACCATAGGTTGATCCCGGATCACTTTTACCGAAGTAAAGTCCGAGGCCGAATTTGGCTATTGTAAATAATATTGCTGTAAGAATTGCTCCTGGCCAAACATCTCTCCAGCGAATTTGTGCATCGGGCAGAAATTTATAAATCGAAGCGAATAAAACTGCTATGATCGCTAGTGACAACGTAATATCAGCAAGCTTGAATAAAATGTTAAGCGAATCTGATAAATGCACAGCCACCCAATCGCTAAATGCACTTAAGCCTGCTGATAACGCAAGTGATACAAGTAGTAAAAAGCCAACCGCCAGAATTAATCCAAATGAAAAAACCCTGTCACGGATAAGTTTAAGAAACATTTTTTTTGGCTGAGGTTTTACTTCCCACATTTTATTCAGGATTTGCTGCATTTGGTAGAACACGCCCGTTGCTCCAAAAATCAGTGTTGCAATTCCTAATATTGTTGCCAGCACACTGCTTTTTGATTCACTTGCTTTTCCAATAATGGCTTCTACATCACTGGCTGTGTCACCGCCAATCATTCCTTGGATTTGTCCGGTAAGCTGGGAAGTTATCTCACCCTTATCATAAAAATACCCTGCAATATTTATAATGATTACCATCAAACCCGGCAGAGAAAATATTGTGTAGTAAGCAATAACAACACTATTGGCAAAGGGTTCACGTTCGTTCCATTGTGTGAATGTCTCCTTGAGAAGCGATCCGAAATTTTTGAAAAGAGTGGTGATTTTAGTTTTGCTATGATTTGTCTGCGGCTTTGCCATGGAACATCTGAGTTATTCAGAAACATTATTAAAAACTGTACCATTCTGAACTTGCTTTTTTAAACCCAACGGTATACTGTGATGGGGAGTTTTCTCTACATCGGTTATTAACAACAGCTAAATCATACTTCTTAAACTTCTGAATAGATGAAGTTACAATCGATTTCAAAAGGTGGCACCTCATCGTAATCGATGGTATATCAATTGCAAACGCGGATGCAACCTTAGGTACATTATGAAAAATATTTTTTGTCTTGTCTTTTTACTCTCAGTAACTAATGCTTTCGGACAACGGGTTGAAAACGCATCTTCTTACAGAAATATAGGCGCTGAACGTTATGTTCGGCTTAACTATGAAAATGATTTTTTTGCTATGTCAGATGAATACTATTCACAGGGCGTAAACCTGGAATTTGTTGCTCCGACTCTTAAAAAATTTCCACTTGCCAGGTTGCTGTTTCGAAACAAAAATTTGCCTAACCGTGTAGGGATTGCTTTGGAACACCAGGGATTTACACCATCCAATATTGTGACAGGGGAAGTTTTGCCAAATGATCGGCCATATTCGTCAAGCTTGATGCTGAAAACTTTTTCAATCGTTAGTAATCCATATACCAATCATCGGCTTGTTACGCAACTTAGTCTTGGGGTTATTGGGCCTTGGGCGATGGGTAAAGAAATTCAGATAGCCATTCACGAAAGAATTAATCCGGATAAAGTTCCAAAAGGATGGAAGAATCAGGTACATAACGATGTAGTAATCAATTATCAACTTGATTATGAACGCGGACTTTGGATCAAACGAAACTTTATTGTTACGGCAAAGGGCGGTGGTCGGGCTGGAACTTATCTGACGCGCCTTAACTCAAGCTTCACGTTCATGGGAGGGTATTTTGATAATCCTTTCGAGTTCGCAAATTCAAGAAACAAGAATTTTCAGATTTACTTATTTGCTGAACCTCAGCTCAACCTGATCATATTTGACGCTACGCTTCAGGGTGGTGTTTTTAATGACAACAATCCATACACATTAGATCGTAACGAGATTTCGCGGCTTGTTTTTCAAACAAATGCAGGTCTGGTTATAAAGGTCAAAGGTTTTGTACTTGAATATGCCCAAACCGTCATAACGCGGGAGTTTAAAACAGGCTCTCCGCATAGCTGGGGAAGCATACGAATTGCGGCAGCTTTTTAATCAGATAAGATTTTTAAGCATGGCCTGTTGACCGGCAACGTAAGTTTTCGCATCCAAAAATTGGCCTGTTAGAATTTTGTCCTTAAACACATCAGGATTCATTTCAACCAATTCAATAGACTCACTTTCATTTTCAAGTCCACCGCCTTTACTTTTCTTGTCAGCATTTGTAACAACTGCGAAATAAATGTGATAACGTTCGGATGTGTAGGCAGGAGAGGAGAAGCACGTAACCAAAAACGTGAGATTATCTTTTTTCACACGATAGCCAATCTCTTCTTCAGTCTCACGAATGGCCGTAGTAAAAGGTTCTTCACCTTCGTCAACTTTGCCAGCAACAACTTCCAGGATATGTTCGGTAGTTTTAGGCGCAGCACCGTACCGGAACTGTCTGGTTAGGATAAGCTTATTAGAATCTGTATTAAGCACCAGAACACAAGATGCATCCTGACGTTTAATGCGAACTCGTGAAAAGGTTTTCCCGGCATCATCCAGAACCTGACCTTTTTCAAGTGTAAGTGAGTCTTTAAAGATGATTTCTTCGTGCAAGATTTTTGTCATACGCTCAAATTTAACAGCCTTGAAAGATACAATAGTCAGGCATTCATATTGCAGGGTATGAAACCAAATAACGCGTATGGCTATATTGTTCATCATGAATCCTTCAAGCGGAAGCACTAGCAACGATGAAGCTAACGAAATCATCAAAAATACGTTGACGGCCCGCAAACTCGACTTCAAGATTTTCTACACAAACGGGGAAAATGATGTTCAGCGCCTCGCCATGGCTTTGGAAGAATTAACTCCGCAAATTGTGGTTGCGTGCGGAGGCGATGGAACTGTTCAACTTGTGGCCAAAAGTATTATCGGCAGGAATTTATGTATGGGCATACTTCCCCTGGGCTCGGCTAATGGATTAGCAAAGGCACTTAACATTCCGGTGAAAATTGAAGAGGCACTAGAACTCATAATTAGTAATCCAACTTCGGTACCGCTTGATTTGCTCCGCATTAATGGTCATATCTGCGTTCACTTAAGTGATATTGGAATCAACGCGCTGCTGGTAAAAAATTATGAAGAATCGGGAGACAAAGGTATGCTTGGATATGCGAAGCATCTGATGTCATCGATTCGCGAAAGTGAACTTATGAAATATTCAATCCGTACCTCCGAGGAAATTTTTGAAAAGGAAGGATTTATGCTGATGATTGCCAACGCAAATCGCTATGGGACAGGGGTAAAAATTTCGGACGGATCAGTATCGGATGGAAAATTTGAAATTTGCAATGTAAAAGAAGTTGATTTTCCATCCGCTGTAAAAGCAGGACTTACGGCACTCAATGTTTTTATAGATCGGGATATGTTCTCTGATGTGATAAGTTGTACTAAAGCTGATATAATACTAAATCGCAAAGCTCACCTTCAGATCGATGGCGAGTATTTGGGCGAAGTCGATCATGTATCGGTAGCGATAATTCCTTCGGCCTTACAGATTATTGTGAATGTATGACCAACCGAAATCCCATACTTCTAAGTTTCTACGGCCTTTCAAATGGAAAGCAAAACCTTTTTTTTGGAAAGATTGCGTACTCTTCGGAAAGAGATCTTTCATTTAAAAATTATAGTCGGTTTAAAACATTCCGGTCAATTGTTGCCTTGTACCATACGCAGGCAGTTCGCAATCAGGAGTTTGAAATGAAATTTGATCATGGAATAGTGCGTGGCAATACCGATCACTCTGGTTCGTTCTGGTGCGAAACTGAATTGAACCAACGGCAAACTAAATTGATCTCCATTACGCTCATAACAAGCGGAAAAAGCGTATTGCTCACCGAAGATCTATACCCTAATCGAATTCAATCTGTTTTAGCAGAAACTATTATTATTTCAGATTTAGATGATACACTCATAGATTCTTTTGTGACGAGCAAGCTTAAGCAATTAAGAACATTATTGTTTACTTCGGTTGAGAAACGAAAAGCAGTGGTAACGACAGCGTCATTACTGCAAAAACTTACCCAGGCAGGCGCTATCCCATTTTATCTATCCAACAGCGAACAGAATTTGTACCCGATGCTCTATCGGTTTCTTAATCTCAATGGATTTCCTTCAGGCCCTTTGTTCCTCCGGCAGTACGTACACATCCGACAATTTGTATGGAGAAAGATTTTGAGAAAGAAAAACATCCACAAACGAACTATGCTTGAAAAGATTCTGGAACTTTTTCCGGATAAGAAATACATCTTAATAGGTGATAACACACAGCACGATCTTTCTATATATGTAGAGCTTGCGAAGCTTCATCCACATAACATTCAATCCATCATTATTCGGGAAGTAAAACCAAGACCTGGTGATCTGGCAATCGTTCAGCAGGGGAAAGAAGCACTAAGTCAATATAATATAGGCTTGTACTATGCTAAAGAGTTTCCTGAAACACCTTAATTAATCTTAACTTTAACGATGGCTGAAATAGTAATCATTGGAGCGGGAATTTCAGGACTATCGGTTGGACGTTCTCTATTGGAAATGGGTCATTCCGTTACTGTAGTCGAAGCGCGAGACAGAATGGGAGGAAGAATTCATACGCTCGATTCGAAATTTTCCCGCACCGTTGAAACAGGAGCTGAATTTATCCATGGCAAGTTACCACATACGCTTAAGTTATTGAAAGAGGCTGGCCAAAACAAAACTCTTATAAAAGGAAAATTCTACACCATCTCAAAAAATGAACTTGAGAAGGGCGATATGCTGGATGATCATTGGAAAAAGTTATTATCAGAACTCAACAAATTAGAGAGTGATGTAACGATTGCTACATTTCTCTCGCAACATTTTAGTGGAAGTGAGTTCAATGACCTTCGCGAAAGAGTAAGACAATTTGCTGAGGGATTTGACATTGCCGATGTTAATCGCGTAAGTGCGCTAGCCTTAAAAGAGGAGTGGAACCATAACGATGATGAACATCAATATCATATCGATGGCGGATATATTACGCTCATTAATTTTCTAAAAGATGAGATCATTAAAAATGGTGGCTCAATTATTTTATCAGAACCGGTGAATGAGATTCAGTGGGCAACAGGAAATGTTAAAATCATCACCACAACTGGTAAGTCTTTCGCATCCGAAAAAGTAATTGTTACTGTTCCATTGGGTGTTTTGCAAAAGAAGATAATCAAATTTGTTCCAGAACTACCGAATCATGAACTAGCTTTCGAAAGCATGGGATTTGGAGGCGTTATCAAATTTCTTTTTGAGTTTAAAGAGGCCTTTTGGGAATCTTCCGGCAGAAAACTTAAGAACCTCGCCTTTGTTTTCTCGGATGCAGAAATACCCACCTGGTGGTCGCAACTGCCAGATAAAACTCCGCTGTTAACAGGTTGGTTCAGCGGACCGCGAACATTTGAGTCAACCCACACGCCTGAACTACTGTATGAGAAAGCGTTAACATCTCTTCAATATATTTTTCGCTGCGACCGAAAAGAAATTCAAACTAATATTGTTCACTGGCACATAGCTGATTGGGTACAAGACCCGTTTACACATGGCGCCTACAGTTATCCTACACTTTACACCCTCAAAGCAAAAGCGCTGATTTCTGTGCCTGTGCAAGAAACCATCTATTTCGCAGGAGAAGCTTTGTATGAAGGTTCGGCTATGGGCACAGTAGAAGCAGCATTAACCAGCGCTGATAATGTGATTAAGTCTATTGATCTTCCGGATCATTAAGATTTAACAATTTTAAAAACAACAACCTTACCGGAATGCTTAACGATTTTCACAAAGAAAATTCCGGGCTGTTGATCGTCCATTTCAATTACCTGTTCGGAAGCAAAGTGACCGTTATTAAAGTTTCTAACGCTGTTTCCAATGGCATCATAAACTTCAACTTGTTTTACTTTTTCAGACTGAAGGAGGTTTAGTTTAAAAGATGTCCGGAATGGGTTAGGAGATACACTGATTCCCTGGCTGATCAACTCATCAATGCCCGTAACCAGCAACACGATTTCCTGACATTGATTATCATAACTGCATTCGGTTGAAGCCGATAAGCAAACTTCATACGTACCGGGTTCTGAGAAAGTATGAACAGGATTACTCTCGTAGGAATCCGTATCATCACCCCATACCCAATAATAGCCTGATGCATTAATTGAAGTATTGGAAAATGTAACGGTTAGTCCATCGATTGTATAGTCAAAATCAGCTACAGATTCAGCGCAGCGTAAATCCAGTTCCTTAACTATTTCCACGCTTTCACATCCGTTGGAAACTGTTAATGTTATCGTGTAGATCCGTTTATCAAAAAACTCGTGAACAGGGTTTTGATTAAACGATGTTAGTCCATCACCAAAGTGCCAGTAGTGAGTATTGCCGTTGGTGGAGAGATTTGAAAACGTTACGAAGCGTTTTTCAGCATCAGCATCAAAGTTAAAATCAGCCGTAATCGGATCACACGTTAAATCGACTTGCTTGGTTATAATAGCCTGGCCACAATCATTGGAGGCTTGTAGTGTTACCGAGTAAACACCATGTTGCGGATAGGCATGTTCAATGGTTGCATCCGTAGATCCAAATCCGTCACCGAAAGTCCATAAAAGTTCGTTGGCATTATCGGCACCGCCATCGAGCGTAACCTGCGTATTTGGAAAAGACTTATCCCATGACCAGTTGAAATAAATATTGTTTGGTACGCTACATTCAATAACGATGGATTCACTTCGTTGAATCATACCGCACGTGTTCTCCGTCCGGGCGGTTACCGCATATGTTCCTGCTTGTTGATATGTGTGGGATAGCGTGTGACCTTCACCGGATTCACCATCCCCAAATGTCCATTGAATGGTTCCGTTTGTTGGATATGAAGCATCGAAAGGAACTGTTAAGTTGTTCTCATCAGCTGTGTAAGAAAACTTCACAACAGGCTTCTCTACAGTGAGTGTTATTTGTTCGGCACTTACACAGTCTTCGCTAAAATATCCGACAACGGTAAACCTCTTTTCTACTGTAGCGGGTGCGCCTGAAGATATGGGCGCTGTTAATATAGGATTAGCAATTTCAGGATTGCTTACACCCTCAATTGGAAACCATTTGTACGATGAAGCTCCTGAAGCTGATACCTGAATAGAACTGTTTTCGCAAAGTGTAAATTCAGATCCGGATGGAAGTGAAATGGTTGGTGGCTGGTTGCATGCTCCTGTTAATGAAATCTGATGAAGTGCAGTTGATTCTCCAACGCTGCCCAGCAAAGGCATTTTACCGCATTGAAACGAACCATCTGAAAATAAAACATCATCATTTGCTGAACCAAACAATTTAATGTTCTCGGTCTGACCTGTTTGATCATTTATTTCGGCCAGGTAAAAGTCGCGCAGTCCTTGTGTTCGAATACCTTTAGCCTGAGACGTTGTGCTATTGAAAGATCCGAATTTATCAACCGTTCCGAGCGTATAAAGCTTGCCGGATGTGGCATCAAATTGAATTCCTGTTACCTGTGTTCTGTTTTGAAAGCTCACCCATTCTTTAGTGCCGTCATAGTTAAGCTTCATCACGTATGAATCCGCGCGATCCCAGATTTCTTCACCATCGAAGACAACTGAAAATAACGGAACGTAATTTCCAACGTTATACCCCCGGTTTGAATATTCCAGGTTTGAATATCCTCCTTGCCAATTCCCGCTTACGTAGATGGCATTGTTCTCTGCATCAACCGTTAATTGGTCAACTATCTGGTTAAAACCCTGGTAGGGAGCTTCCGTGCGTTCAATTTCACCGATCTCAGCAGCTTTAAAAGCATTTATCCATTGCCCGTTTTCAAGGACGCCCATGTATAAGCCCTGCTTTTCAGCATTTATTTTAAAATTGCCAAAGTGAAATTCACGCTGATAGTCGCTTACATGAGCTAAGCTGTATGTCATTCCGGCAACAATCACCCGGTCGTTTTTATCGATTGCCATTTTACCTCCCATAATCAATTTGCCATTCATGGGCCATACATAATTCCAATTGTATGCAGCACTGAAAAAATCCGTTCCATAATTCCAATGGTCCAGGTGTTTACCTTCAGCGTCTACTTTAAAAAGCTGGCTTCCACGTGGTTGATTTTCAGGGTCCCAGTCCTGCATAGGAGGCGCAAGTTGAACGAACTCACCATCTGTAAATCGAACTTTATAGGTAGGGCTTTCAATTTTTCCGGACGTTGTGAAGTAAACGTTTCCCTGGCTATCTGTTTCAATATCTAATCCGAATAACCATTTCATTGTGCTCGAGTGGTATTCTTCGTCAAAGGCATCGATCGTCCATAATAGGTCACCGTCTGGTGAATACTTTAGCACGGCAACCTGTGGCAAGAGCCATGAATAATGTGGCGTGCGCCCAATCAAATCATCGCCAATGACCGCTTTCTTTAACGTAAAATCCATCAGTACATAAACATTCCCTTCACGGTCGGTTGTTACAGCGCGTCCGAAACTGTGGCCATCATTGGAAAAATTATAATCCCTGGATTTTGATCCATCAACTTCACGTTTCCAGAGTAACGTGCCGTTTGCATCGTATTTGTGTAAGTACATGGATACTGCATATGAACTGGTATTCGGCATGTTAAACATATAGTTACCGGTAACCAGAACGTTACCCGCTAGATCTGTATCGGAATCCTGTGGGAAATAAGTTGACAGTGAATTTCCTGTTGTTGCGTCACTACACGATGTCAAGGGAGAAGATTCGAGTCGTTGCGCTACATATTGGATTGTATCCTTGTGACTAATACAACCACCTTCATCGGTTACTTTCAATCGAATAATTTTTGCTCCTGGAGAGTTATACAATACCTGCGCAGGATTGGCAGCGGTTGAAGTTCCTGGCTGAGCACCTTCTCCAAAATCCCATTCAAATTGTGTTCCGGAGGAATGACTTGTTATGATCAATGGTTCATCGGTATACAAGCCAATCTTATTGAACTTGTAGGAGGCCAACACGGTGGACGCTGGAAGATTTATATACTCGTTATGTGTTCCACAGTAAGAGGAGTAGGTGAGCTTAAAACTTCCTTTGGTTGCATAAGCCGGTATACTAAATATCAAGTCATTCCCATTGCCACGTTTAGCATCCGAATAACCGTCTGATACTTCACCTTGGTGGAGATTGGTAAGTTCATAATAAACTTCAGGAGGGCTGTTATGAATAATCAGTCGTACGATAGAATCAGCACAAACTGGCAATGAAGATGGAGAAATTCCGTAGTCAAGTACATAGTCCCGGGGAGCGACACTAAATAAATAGCTTGCCGTGGGAAGTACTGAAGGATCGTGACACTCAGCCGGATTTTTCTTTGAAGTCTTTACAACAACTTCACCTGTATGCGGAATACCGTTTGTAATATGAAATACAATTTCATCATAATACCGGGTTTGTGTAGAGAGGAGCGGATGCCCTTCAAACCATAGCTCATAATTAAGATCATATTGTGGATTTTTAATGTATAGATAAAAACCAACTTCCGAACAGGTTGAAAGTCCCGGCCAAATAGTTATTGGTGGATAGGAAGAGACAGGAGGAGCAAAACCAATTGTTTCAGAGTGTGAGGTTGTAACTCCATTGTTGGATGTTTCAAGTGTGATATAATAACTGCCATATTCCGTAAAAGCATGTTGCAGATTATAGGTATGCGATACAACAGCATCGTTTATATACCACGTATGCGTATAAGCTTCAATTCCCTCGTTGTTGAATTGAATTACATCACCCAGGCAGGCACTTCCAAATGTGAAATTAAAATCCGTTACGGGAACAGTTTGACCGGCTCCTGTAGTTGTCTTTCCAAAATAGGAGTAATCAGGATAATCATGACCACTTAAGTAACCCAGATTTGCATTGCGGAATATAACATCAGTAAGGGTATGTTCAAATTGTTGAGCAGCGGGTTCCCAAAGCAGGCCCCCGTTTCGTGTAACCAGCACGTTCCTGTTATTTTCGAAGCTTCCAACAATGTAACCGTTAGATGCATCTGTAAAGAATATTTTATTAGCACTACCGAAAGTTCTCGCGTACTGAGTCCAGGTTGTTCCACCATCCGTTGTTTTTAAAATATACTCGCCCGCTAATACATGGCCATTCAATGGGTCTGCAAAATGAATAGATTGATAACCACCTAAACTCGTATGAATGGCAGTCCAGGTTGTTCCACCATTTGTAGTTTTGAATAGTCCATTATCACCGCCCGCAAAACCAATTGAGTTGTTAATGAAAAACAAATCATTGTAATCCATCTTCACCGGCATGTCGTTGCGAGTCCATGTTTCCCCGCCATCGTGTGTTACAATCCGTCTTCCTTTTCCACCCACTGCAAAACCATCGTTGTTGTTGAAGAAGTACACATCATTAAATCCAACCGGTATAATTTCACCTTCCGCAATCTCAACAGGTGTATCAAAGAACTTGAGCGCCCATGTATTTCCACCATCATTGGTTTTCATTACCGCACCACCACCCGTTAACAAAGATGTTGTGACAGCAACGCCATGTAATTCGTTAAAAAAATGAAAATGATGCCCTGTTTGAAAAATGTACAAAACAGAATCCTGGCTCGTAAATTTCACCTCGGTCCAGGTCTCACCACCATTTGTTGTTTTACTAATTGCCGAATTAGCCAAAAAACCAATGTGATCGTTATAGAAATACATGTACGCGAGGTTGTCGCGGGACGTATTTTTCCTGACAAATTGAGCCGATAAAGAAAATGACGTCATCAGTCCTATAACCAATAGAACTGTGAACAAATTTAGCCGAGGGATAACTATACACTCGGTTCTGAAAGGTTGAGAAAAACTCACAAACAGATTTTAAGGGCCAACGATAAATCTAACCCTAAAGGTAGCATTTTCCCGATTTTTGGAATTGCGTTTTTTCTTCAAAATTCCAGTCATTTTAATTTTTTACCTCCCAACACTAAATTTTAAGCGAATCAACGTTATGTATATAAAGACTTATCTTTAAGGCTTCATTGTCTACTGTATATGCGAACGTTACTTTCCTGTCTAGCTCTTTTGCTTTCTATTTACGCGACCGCCCAAAAAGCAACACCTGACACACTTATGTCGATTGTTGAGACAGAACTAACGCGTGAAATGAATGAATTTAAGAAGGCTCCAACACCTCCATATTACATAGCTTACCGGATCACCGATTCTCAAAGCGCAGGTGTTGTTTCGTCTTTTGGAAGTCTTATAAATTCGGCAACTGATCATTCGCGCTACCTCGCAACTGAAGTTAGGGTAGGTGACTACAGTTTTGATAATTCGCATCCCAATGAAGATCCGTATGGAATCGATGTGCCTTTTACGATGGGAGGAAGATCCGTCTTACTGCCAGTAGAAAATAAACCCGAACCAATTGAGGTATCTGTTTGGGAACAAACACAAAGTGATTATCGTAAGGCTTTAACGGAATATAAAAATGCCAGAAGTAAAAAAGACAGCACCCTGGCAATTCCGATTTCTGATTTTTCAAAAGAGAAAATCACAGTTTACCTGGAACCAGAACCAGCCAAGCTGGAAACTATTTACAATGAACAGGAATGGAAGCAACGAATCAAAAAACTCAGCGCACCTTTTCTTAACAACCCAAATATCATTGACGGTGAAGCTTCTATTCGTGTCGAGATCGAACGAAAGTACTTCATCTCTTCTGAAGGCGCTCGCATTGCACAAAATCGTATTTATGCATTTCTGTCGATCAATGGATCAATCCGTGCAGAGGATGGTGATGTTATACCATTGTACAAATCTTATTATGCGTTAACTCCGGCAGCACTTCCATCGGATGATGCAATCCTGGCTGATGTAACAAAAATGATCAGTCAGTTGGAAAAACTTCGCGTGGCACCATTGGCTGAACCTTATACAGGCCCAGCGATTCTTTATTCGCATGCAGCAGGAGTCTTCTTTCACGAGATTTTTGGGCACAGAGTTGAAGGCCATCGTTTCAAAGATCAATCAGACGGACAAACATTCCAGGGAAAAGTTCAGGAACAAGTGCTCCCTGCAACGATGAGCATTACGTTTGATCCCACGCGTTCCTATTTTAATGAGCAGGCGCTTAACGGTTATTACAAGTTTGACGATGAAGGTGTTGAGAGCCAGAAAGTAAAAGTTGTTGAGAAAGGAGTTCTAAAAACCTTTTTGATGTCACGCACACCAATTAAAGGATTTGAAAAATCAAATGGCCACGCACGAACAGACGGTGCTGCTGGCCCTGTTTCCCGTCAATCCAATCTCATCATTGAAAGTGAAAAGATTGTTCCGATGAACGATCTGCGTAAAATGTTAATCAGTGAATGCAAAAAACAGAAAAAAAAGTATGGCTACTTGTTCATGGATGTTATGGGCGGATTTACAACAACTGAGCGATATATGCCAAATGCATTCAACATCTTTCCAACTGAAGTTTATCGGATCTATACCGATGGAAGACCCGATGAACTTGTGCGGGGAGTGGATTTGATTGGAACTCCGTTAGCCATGTTCGCGGAAATCAAAGCAGCGGGTGATAAGAGTGAAGTGTTCACCGGATTCTGCGGTGCTGAATCTGGAAGCATTCCGGTTACAGCAATTTCACCGTCTTTATTTGTAAAGCGAATAGAGACTCAGAAGAAGCCAGTGGCGCAAGTGGACAAGACACTTCTTCCCATGCCAACTGATAAATAATTTGTACCTCCGAATCAATTACATCATGCGAAATCTCATTGTTTTATTGTTTGTTCTGCTCGCGTTTCAGCCTGACAACGCGAAGGCACAGGCAAAACTTGAAAACGATTTCATTTTACGCGCAATGAAGGATGAACTTACGCGGAATGTTAACGAACTAAAATTACCAGGGCACAGCAAACCATTCTTCATTATGTATGGGATCAGCAACCTGCGATCGTATTCAATTTCGGGAACGTTAGGCGCTATCCTTCGTGTTGACGACATACCGTATCGTGAAAAAAATACGATGCGTATTCTGGTAGGAGATTATGAATTTAACGATGAGAGCCTGGAGGATGACTTAACCAGTTCGCCTTCACTACGGGAGATTGCATTACCCATCGATGCAGACTATGCGGGCATCAGGCGGGCACTTTGGTCCACCACAGACAATGTGTATCGAAATGCCGCCAAGCATTTTGCAAACCACCAGGAGACATTGAGCGAGATGAAAAAATCGATTGACGAAATTCCGCATCGGAAATTTGGTAGGGTTGCACCGAGCCGCATCATTTCCGATTCCGTAACTTTTTCATTCGATAAAGCAGGGTGGGAGCAAAAAGTTAAAAAGCTCTCAGCCCTTTTTCTGAACAAACCGCAAATCACCAATTCAGCCGTAATGATTCAGTGTGTGCAAGGTTATCAATACCTGGCTAACACAGAAGGAACTCTTGCACGTACGCCTCAACAGTTTGTTGTGTTTATCGCGATGGCACAGATGAAAAATACTGCCGATGAATTTGAATCGCGCCAGGTTTTTCATGTTGCCCGGGTTCAGGAAGAACTTCCTTCTGAGCAAAAGCTTGAAGCAGAAGTTATTGAAATGATTCGTAGTCTGGAGAAAGTGGGACTGGATGAAAAATTTAATGATGACTATTCTGGCCCTGTACTGCTAATTGGAGAAGCGGCAAGTGATTTCCTGACAAGTTCCTTAGTTTCAGAGCATGAAGGCATCATGGCGAGCGATAACATTCAAAAGCTTAAAGGTTATCAATATACAGATCCAGAATCTGCTTTGGATCTAAAAATTGGAAAAACAATTACCAGCACGAGCATGACTGTCAAAGCAAAACCAAGATTAAAGTCATACAATGGTGTTTCTCTTCTAGGGTCGTATGAAATTGATGCTGAGGGTGTCGTTCCTCCTGAGGAACTCATAATTATCGAAAAAGGTGTTTTAAAAACACTGCTAAATAATCGCACGATAACACATCCGTCTCAAACGGCTAATGGTTTCGCTTCCGGGCCGGGTGTATTGGAGATAACTTTTTCGGGTAAGGACACTGAGAAAATCCTCAAGGAAAAACTGATTAAAAAAGCTAAAGAAGAAGGTCTGGACTATGCCATAATCGTTCGCGAGGCAAGTACATCGTATGGCCCGCAGACTATATACAAGGTTTCGCTAGCCGATGGGTCTGAAACATTAGTTCGAAATACGCGACTTGGATTCTCAAATTTGAAATCGTTAAAGAAAATTATGGCTACTTCTGCTGACTATATAGTTGACAATCGCTCAGGTCTCGACTTGAATCAGCCATTATCAGTTATTGCCCCACGATGTGTATTGATTGAAGAATTGGAAATTACTGCGTTTGGAATGCCCTCGTTAAAGCAAGATGAATTCGTTCCAAGCCCGCTATCGAAGAAATAAATGAAGTGTTAATTGATAGGCAGTCTTACACTAAACGTTGAGCCATAGCCTTCCGTACTCTTAACTTCAATCGCGCCTTGCAATCTGTCAACGGACCGTTTTAAGATGTAAAGGCCCAGACCAGTTCCGTTAGCACGTTGGGTTGCGCGGTAAAACATATCAAACACTTTGTGCTGATGCTCTTTAGGAATACCATGACCGTTATCTTCCACTTCCAGCACAAGCCAGCGTGATTCGGGTTTTACTCGGATGGTAACGTACGGTTCATGCTCACGTGAATATTTGACTGAATTTTCAATAAGATTCTGAATAATGGCTTGTAATAAAATCCACTCGCAATAAAATTCCAGTTCGTTTTCAATTTCCTTTGTAAAGGTAAGCTTGCTAAAATTGGGCATCTCATTCAACGAACCAATGCACTCATCAATCATTTTATGAAAGTCAATTTTCTGCCGAGGAAGATCAGTGTGGTTGAGTGTAGTCAAATTAATCAATCCATCAATGATCCGATCAAGCCTGGCTGTTTGCTGATGCTGACGATGAATATATTCCATTGCTTGCGGGTCGGAGATTTCTCGTTTTGCAAGTGTCGACAACCCTAACAACGAAGAAACAGGCCCTCGTAAGTCATGCGAAATGCGATAGAAGAAAGCATCAAGTTCTGAGTTCTTATGCTGGATTATCTCTTTCTGACGTTGAACAGTCTCCAGTGTGTACTGAAGTTCTTCATTTATTTTGGAAAGTTCTTCTGTTCGTTCACTTACTTTACGTTCAAGTGTCTCTGTGGCATTTAACTGAATCTTCAGCGCATGAGCTTGTGCAGCTTCTTTTTCCTGTTTGAATCTACGGTACATATCGCCCAGTGCAAAGGCTAGTATGGTTGTCTCCATAGCTGCACCGATCTCTACAAAATGCGTAGTGAGGAAATTAAAATCAAACACTCCGCTGTTACGAAGCGTAAGCAGTAATCCTCCGATCAGGTAAATTGACCAGGCGGCAATAAAATAGGTGGCGATCTTGTTTCCTTTAATCCGGCAAACAATTCCAGCCGTCATGTATAAAATCACACCTAATGTAATGAGGTTATTACCTGCAGAAACCAGCACTTTTGAGTACACAAGAATGTTGGCGATTATACCTAATGGAATAAGTGCCAGCAACGCATAGTACATCACTTTTGAATACCGTTTTACATCAAGAAATGAAATGGTGAAGATGGCTACAAAGATTGCCTGAACACCAAGTGTCATTCGTCCTGCATAGAAATTTAGTAGCGGATGTTCCGGCCAAAAGTATTTTCCTCCGTATCCCGAGGCTGCTGAGAAAATGAAGAACGTACCAATGATTGTGAAAATGTATAGCAAGTAGTTCATCTGCCGTAAAGAGAGATAGATGAATAAGTTATAAAGAAACATTACGGTCAGGATGCCGAAGAAAATTCCATAACCGATATCTTCAATTCTTGTTTTTTCATAGAACGTTTCTTTTTCCATTATGTATAGCGGAAAAGTTTTGGGGCTAGCACCTGTTATGTTGATGAAAACTGTAGATGTTGAGTCTGAACCAAACGTTAATGGAAGAACGTGTGCGGTATGCTGAACTTCCCGAACACTTTGAGGTCGGTAATAACCCGATTGAGAATGCCGCCTGACATCATTCGTCAACTCATAAAAATCAACATACTCGAGAAAGGGTGCAGGAATATCTAAATACCAATGTGCGTTAGGAAAATTAGTTCGCATCTTGAGCTTGAGCCAGATCGATGATCGCTCATAGCCGAATACAAGGTTTCCTTTGCGCTTGAAGTTGCCTTTAAAATTGTCTTGCGAAACCTGATCAATACCCAGCGTATTCGTACTGTCGATAAAAACAAACGTACTTGAATCAAGTCGGTATTTTGCCTGAAGATCCGATAGTAGTACAGGTGTTTGAGCATTCACCTGAATGGAGCCAAAAAGATGAAATGAAATGCAGCATGTTGCGAGCAAGAAACGAATCAACTGCATTACCAGGGCTTAGGTCAAACAGTAAAAGTAACGAAATAGAACTTTACACGAAGCGTTAGGTAGGTTTTAATCTTCGGGAACGATTGTCCCGTAATCTATAAAGAGTTCTTCTCCTGAACGGATGTCTCGTAAGGCTTCAAAGTACTCACCCTCATTGATCGAACAGATGTTAGGCTCATCCGAATGATTCAGAAAATGTGAGAGGTCAAGTTTTTTAAAACCTTTCCCGGGAACGAAATAGTTCATCTGCTCATCATACAAACAGTAATTATGCACCAGAAATTTTGCATGAAAGGGGAGTGCATCAACTTCTTGCTGTGAGAATAATATCCACTTGTCATCCGGGTCAGGCTTGCTGAACATATCCCGGCAACCTTTCGGAATATCGCGCAATGCAATTACGCCTGTGCCTGCTGTTGCAGACGGTTTAAGCATCACATAGGTATTGTCTGATAATTCTTCAAGCAACTGCGCCTTATTCATAATATCGGTAACTCAGCCGCAAAGCTAATCTAAGCTGGCAAAAGTCCTGAGAAAATTTTCCTTCGTCATAATGCAGTCCAACTTTGATGATTGCAGTATATTTCGCGCCTGATAGTTAATTATGCAACCAAAATTCCCGCACGACCGAGTTGTTTTCTTTAGCGATGCCGTATTCGCTATCGCCATTACGCTTCTGGTGATTGAAATCAAAATCCCAACGCACGATCAAATTGAAGCGATTGGTATGTCAGGTGTGCTATCGCATCTGATTCCACTATTCATTGGTTTCCTGATCAGCTTTCTGGTTACTGGATTGTTTTGGCGTTGGCACCTTATCCTGATGGGGTTTGTTAAGCACATTGATAACAAATTAGTATGGCTAAACATCTGGTTGCTGTTGTTTGTTGCTTTACTTCCATTCTCATCAGGCTTTTATTCTGAATATTTTAATTTGAATGCTACTTTTTTCTTGTATTGCACAGACTTGGCCTGTATCGGATTTTTTAGCTACCTGATGACAGCTTATGTGGTGAAGAAAGAAAATCTTGCAGAAACACTTGGCAAAGTTCAGGCGCGGTGGATGAAACAGCGCGCGCTTATTGTGCCCATTGTTTTTTTACTTTGTATTCCGATGACATTTATTTTTCCATGGGCAGGCAGACTCGGGTTTTTGCTGATCTTTATCCTGCAATTTGCCGGAGGCAGATATTACAAGAATAAGAAGTAAGCAATCGGATTTTTATTACCGGTGTGTGAGTTTATATTGTAGCCATACTTAACGCATATAGTTATGAAACGATTATTTTCAGTGATCCTTTTCGGATTAACGACTACTATTCTCTCTGCCCAAACCTTTACACTCAAAAGTAATGAGGTTGGCGGTCAGGCAACACAAAAACAATTTGCCAATGTGTTCGGATGCAAGGGTGAAAATGTTTCTCCCCAGCTTTCCTGGGAAAACCCACCGGCTGGAACTCAAAGTTTTGCCGTAACCATTTATGATAAAGATGCTCCAACAGGAAGTGGTTTTTGGCACTGGGTGATTTTCAACATTCCTGCAGATACAAAAGAGCTTAAATCCGGAGCAGGGGATGTTTCAAAAGGTCTTGCTCCTAAAGGCACGATTCAGGTTAAAAATGATGCAGGCATTCAAGGCTACGTTGGACCATGTCCGCCTCCTGGTGCGCCACATGAATATCTGATTACGGTATTTGCACTCAAAGGCAAGCTTGATCTTGATCAAAATGCAACACCAGCATATGTTGGTTTCAACCTTTCTTTCCAGGTGATTGAAAAAGCATCCATTGTGATGTACGGACAGCGATAATAACTAACTCTCTTACAATCAAAACCGTAACCCATCGTGTTACGGTTTTTTTTATTTTTAAGAAAGGAGTATAATCTACACTTCAACTTCATGAATTTTACTAACTTGTAAAGTCCATGGAGAGGCTTTATTAATTTCGCATGAAGAATGTTTTACTCGTAGATGATGACAGCACATTTCAATTCATCGGCAAGGCGTTGCTGAAATATGTTGGTGTGCCGCCAGAGAACATTCAATCGGCCCTCAGCGGAAAGCATGCTATGGATCTCTTAACAACATTCTACACTTCCGGAAAATCTCTTCCCGACCTGATTTTACTTGACCTGAACATGCCTATTATGGACGGCTTCGGATTTCTGGATGCTTTTAATAAGCTTGAACATCCCGAAAAGAACAAAGCAAAGATTATTGTATTAACATCTTCCCACAATTCGGCAGACATGGAACGCGTTCGTCAATTTGGCGTAACAAAATACATGACCAAGCCTTTGCAGGAAGAAGATCTGCGGGCGGAACTAGCCTAAAATTTATTAAACTCTCATTTGCAGCATCTTGACTATCTTTGCGGTTTGTTAAACGCATGATCAACACTACAGAGAAGGAAGAGCGGGAGTATTTAGAGCAGATCAGGGAGAAACTACTGCTGGCCATCAGACGTGCAGACGATAACGTAAAGCAATTTTCGGAAGAGCTTCGTCAAAACAAAGAATACATTCATGAGCACCAGTCGGGCATGGACGAAGCTGACATGGTCGCCTCAGAACAGTCCATTAACCGAATGGCTTTTTCCGGTGAAGGTGCTGTAGCACGTAAGCGCAAACTACTCAAACTGATTGATTCCCCTTACTTTGGCAGAATTGATTTCTTGCCCGAAGGAAACAGTGTGGAAGCTATTTATATAGGTATCTATACTTTTTTCGATGAACTTGAACGTGCTAACCTGGTTCATGACTGGCGCGCACCGATCTCATCGATGTTCTATGACTATGAACTTGGTGAAGCAACCTATCAAACACCATCCGGTAAAATTTCAGGCGAAATAACACTTAAGCGTCAGTACAAGATCAAAGACGGGAAAATGGAGTTCATGATCGAGAATGCCGTGAACATCCATGACGAGGTTTTGCAGCAGGAGCTGAGCAAATCGGCAGACGACAAGATGAAGAACATTGTCGCCACCATTCAACGCGACCAGAATGCCGTAATCCGGAATGAAACAACACCTGTTATGATCATCCAGGGAGTGGCGGGTTCCGGCAAAACAAGTATCGCGCTACACCGAATTGCTTTTTTACTGTACCGGTTTAGAGATGAAATCAGGGCGCGGGATATCCTCATTCTATCACCTAACAAAGTATTCTCTGATTACATCAGCAACGTATTGCCGGAGTTAGGAGAGGAGCATATCCCGGAAACGGGAATTGAAGATCTTGCCAATGAGCTGTTCGAGAACAAAGTTCAGTTTCAGACATTTTTTGAACAGGTTGCTTTGCTGCTTGAGCAACACGATGAAGAATACATCGAGCGGATAAAATTTAAAGCTTCATTTGATTTTTTAAGTTCACTCAATCGTTACCTCATTCACGTTGAGAATAATTATTTTGATTTTACAGAACTTAAAGTTGGCAAGGTTATGCTGCCATTCCCGTTTATCCAGGAACGGTTTCGCGCCTATCACCGTATGCCACTGTTGAAGCGCTTTCCGGAAGTTGTGCGGGATGTTAGCAATCATTTGCGAAACATCGTTCAGCGTAAGCTTACCGGTGAGGAAAAAAATAAGATCTGGCAGGCGATTCCACGCATGTTCAGGTTCAGTAATGCAGTTGAGCTGTATAAAGATTTTTATACCTGGATCGGTAAACCTGAAATGTTCCGGACTATGGCCGGGAGCAAGCTTGAGTTTAGTGATGTATTCCCATTGCTCTATTTCAAAATGCGACTTGAAGGCTACCAGGCACACGATCATGTAAAACATTTACTGATTGATGAAATGCAGGATTATACTCCTGTACAATATGCCGTATTGGCGCGTTTGTTTAGTTGCAAAAAAACAATTCTGGGTGATGTTAGTCAAATGGTTAATCCTTACAGTGCGTCATCGGCTGAGGGTATTGAGCGTGTGTTTCCTCAAGGTGATGTCGTGAAACTGTTCAGAAGTTACCGTTCAACATTTGAGATCACAAAGTTTGCGCAGCAAATTTCCAGTAATCCGAACATCATTCCGATGGAACGGCATGGCGCGCAGCCGGAAGTACTGGGTTTTGGAAGTAATGAAGAAGAAATTGATGCGATTAAAGAAATGATTGCTCAGTTTAAAAAATCTTCGCACCAGTCATTGGGGATCATTTGTAAAATCCAGGAGCAAGCTGAGTTTGTATTTGATACATTCCGCTCGCACGAGGTTCATTTGCTTTCACCTGACAGCTCCTCGTTTCATGAAGGCGTGATCATTACAACTGCTCACCTTGCGAAAGGGCTTGAGTTTGATGAAGTAATCATCCCGTTTGCTTCGGCAAAAAATTATCATACCGATGTTGACCGGAGTATGCTTTACATTGCCTGCACGCGGGCTATGCATCGGCTTTCACTTATGTATACGAAGGAGCAAAGTGGATTTTTCCAAGCTTAGTATAGGATATGTTAAAAACGGTTGACCTGACTAATACATTGCACATATTCCAAGCAAGGCTTTCTGGATTTATTTTGTTGCTCAACGATGAATCAGCAACATTCCGGGTATCTAGTATACTTAGTTACAAAACCCTTGTCTTTAAAATTGAAAGGAATGAGTCTCTATACGTGCAAGCCACATTTCAGTATGATGAAAAAACTTCATCGCTAACAGATTTATATTCCAAGGATTCCAACGTTGAAGCTTTATTAGCACCACACTTTAAAAGCATAATTTCATCCACCCCTGAACATTTGATTGCTACTGAGAACTATGAACCACTTTCTGAAGGGGTGAGTATCTATTTGAAGATCGCTGAATCGATTGCAAAACAAGCATACTTGTGCACATCGGGAGATGATTATAGTCCAGGATATTTTAGTAAGATCGTATTGAACGCTGAAGGGGTTTTATTAGAACAAATCAATTATAAAAATTCACGTTCGCTCGCACACAAGGAGGATTATTCATTACGCGATCTAACCTTCTTTATTCCTTATGATCTTCAAAAATTGGGAAAGGCTGGGTTTGAAGACGAATATATTGGTGCGATGCGTATTAGTTTTTCAGACCGGTCATCCGCAAACAATAGAAATTGTGGTGATAAAATTCGACTGCAAATTGATGCTGAACGAATGAATTTTAATGCCAGCACAATTAACTAGCTTGTTCCTTAATGGCGCTAACTTCAACTTATCTTATTTAAAGACTCAGCATCCCACAATGTTGTTAATCGTAAGTATTTTAGCGTAGCTTCCGCATCATCTGATTATTAGACGTGACTTTTTCCAGGCTAGTTCTTTTTGGAGTTTTATTAACTGTTTTGCATACAACTGCGAGAGGCCAGGGAAAACAAGCGTCAAAAAAGGAAGAGAATGACAATCTCGTAGAGACGCTGACTCATCCGAAAAAGTTCTACAAACGATTCTTCCCAAACCTGAGAATAAAACCAAACCCACCTGATACACTTTATGTTAAAACATATCCAAATTATCTGTCAGTCGGCTCACAAATATCCTCGCCTTATATACGGCTAAATCTTGTTCCACCTGATGGTAAGGGCGCATCCCGATTCAGAACTAATGTTCCCTACATTGTTGGCTTTAACGCGAGCTATCGTTTTATCTCGGCTGGATTTGCCTTTTTGACCCGCATACATACGCACGATGACTATGCGGAGAGTCAATACAGAACAGCAACAATTAAACTTTCGGTAAAAGCATTTTCGCTTCAATACAAGTTCACCCGAATAAAAGGTTTAACGGATACCAATTCTCAACACAATACTGGAACCGAGCACTTCCTAAAACGCCCTGACATTGTTAATCGCGACTTTCAGTTTGATGTAGTCTATAATCCGGGATGGCGCAAATATTCTTATCCTGCAACATTCTCATTTTCACAACGGCAAGTAAAGAGTCGTGTTGGCCTTTTACTAAACGCAGGTTTGTACTATACCCGCATGACGGGCGATTCAGCGTTAATCACGCCTGTTCAGCAAGCTTACTTTAAAGATTTTGATGATGTCAGTATTATCCGGTCTTTGTCGGTGAGAGTTGCACCAGGAGTAGGAGGTACGCTTGTTCTATCACGGAAGTTTTATGCAACACTGGTCGTGTTTCCCGCCTGCGATTTACTTTTTTACCGATACCTCGATCATCCGCATGATCATGGCAAACTTTACCAGACATTTGCCTTTGCACTCGACTCGCGGTTGGGCGTTGGGTATCAATCGAAAAGATTCTATGCCGGAATCCGATGTGACGTTGAACAAAAACAAGCAAATCTCCGGGGTCTTACCATCAACAACCAATATTCATTTTTGGGATTGGAAGTTGGCTATAGGTTTAATGCTCCCCGATTTGTAAAAAAAATATATAAGGAAACTATGCCGCCAGGAATGTAGTCTGCTAATTAACAACAAGTCTCTTTACAAAAGGCTATTCACTTCGCAAACTCTTCACCGGATTTGCCCTTGCTGCTCTGAAAGATTCAAAGCTTACGGTTGCACCTGCAATCAACATGCTGATTAATCCTGCCAAAATAAACACTACTAATGTGATGTCTGTTTTATATGCAAAGCCTTGTAACCATTTATCCATCAAATAATATCCTGCCGGAATACCGATCACAAAAGCAATCACTACCAGTATCATAAAATCGCGTGAGAGTATACCAACCACATGCGATACCGATGCACCCATCACTTTTCGGATGCCAATTTCCTTTGTGCGTTGCTCTGCAGTGAAAGCAGCGAGCGCGTAAAGACCAAGGCAAGCAACAAAGATGGCAAGCCCTGCAAATAGCATAACAACGCGTGAGAGATTTTGCTCCGAGCGATAAAGTGAATTCAAATGCTGATCTAAAAAGGTATACTCAAATGATGAAGATACATTCTTCTTATATATATTTTCAAGTTGCTTAACTGTCGCTGAAAGATTTCCGGTATTTACTTTTACCAGCAGGTAATTAAATGGCTCAGTTTGAGTTCCATTGTGAAAACAGAATGGACTTATCTGCAAATGAAGAGACGTAAAATGAAAATCTTCGGTTACACCAACAACTTCTGTCAGATTTTCAAATCCCTGAATATTAACACGTTTCCCAATTGCTTGTTCGGGCGTAAGTCCCAGGTATTCAATTGTAGCCTGATTAAGGACTACTTGTATAGTTGTGTCTTTAGGATCTTTAGTTTCGGGTAAGGATTGGCCGGCCAATAGTTTTACATTGAGCACATCAAGTACTTCACGCGTAGCCCGCATGGTCAGCAGCGATGAACCTTCTCCGCTTTCTCCTTCCCGCACAATGTTACGCATGCTTGTACTCATACCCGGATACGATTGACTTCTTCCCACAGTAACAACATCACTTAGGCCTTCATATGCTGATTTAATAGCGGTTACTTTATCCAGATCTTTCGAAGCGGACGTCATAATGGCGATTACCTGATCGGGTTTATAACCCAGTTTTTTATTTTTTATAAATTCCATCTGTTGATAAAATACAACAGAACAAATAATAAGAATGATGGATACCGAAAATTGAAAAACTACTAAGCCTTTCCGAACTAAAACTTGTCCACCGGAAGATGTAGTTTTTTGCAATGCTTGCTTAGGTGAAAAGGACGAAAGGTAAAGTGCTGGATAAAGGCCTGATAAAAGCGTAAGCACAATCCATATACCGATGAAGCTCACCCAGAATAAACCAGAACTCATAAAGCTCATCGTAATAACTTTGCCTGTGAGCTGATTAAAAATTGGCAATAAAAAACCAAACGCAGCAAGGCTTATGACCAAAGAAAGTAGAATAAACACTGAAGCCTCCAGGTAAAACCGCGGGATAAGCTGCCGGAATGTAGCGCCTAATGTTTTAGCGATGCCAACTTCTTTGTTTCTTCGTTGAGATTGAGCAGTAGTAAGATTCATATAATTAACCGCAGCGATCAATAAAATAATGCTGGCAAGACCGATCAGTATTTTAACCTGTTTATAATCACCATATGGTCTGCGGTCAAACGTTGAATTTAAATCACCGGAGTGTAACCGAATGTCAGTTAAAGGCTGTAGTGCAATCGTGAACCAACGTCTGTCTTTTTCAATATTACGATCCAGCATGGCTGAAATTTTCTCATCAACAGCTTTTTGCGAGGCGCCTTCATGCAATAGAAAAAATGAATCGAAACTTGCATTACCCCAGCTTTGATTACGTTCCTGGCCAAACCAATTAGAGGCAAAACTTGCAATCAGTTGTGCTTGAAGAAAAGAATTAGGAGGGAAGTCCTGATAAATGCCAGTAACTTCAAGTTGCATAGAATTGTCGATTGTAAGTATCTGACCAATCGGATCCGTATCGCCAAAATATTTGCTGGCTGCGCTTTCGCTGATTACTACCGTGCCCGGTTGATTAAGGATAGCGCCCTTTTTTCCGCCCTTTACAAATGGTACTGTGAAGATGTCGAAGAATTCAGGGTCAGCGAAGAATAAATTTTGCTCACTAAAATTTTCATTACCATTAAATATGAACGCGAGGTCTCCAAAATTATGATGAAAGTATCGGGTTGCCTTCTCCACTTCCGGGATTTCCTTCATGGCAGTTGTTGCCAATCGATTTGGCGAACCACCCCATTTGTTGGTCACTCCATCAAATTCGGCAGCAATAACTGCGCGATAGATCCGATTATTATTCGTATGAAATTTGTCATAGGAGAGCTCATCTGCTACATAAAGACTAATGGCAAGAAATGCGGTTAGACCTATGGTAAGTCCGGCAATGTTAATTGCACTGAAGGATTTGTAGCGCATCATCATGCGCAAAGCAATTTTCAGGTAGTTGAGGAGCATAATTGAAGATTAAGTTGTTTTGCTAATCACTAAAATCATTCCTAATAACAGGGTGTCATTTTGACGCAGAAACGGTGCTTAAAGTTGCATCATCAGTCCGGTTTTGCAGGAAACCGTTCGCCAGCGGTCATTTCAAGCAACAAACTATTTTCAAAAATAATTATTTACTTTATCAATAATTCACACTCCCTACACATGAAAAAGATATTTCTATTCCTCATCACATCACTTTGTGGCATAGCTGCAGTAAGCGCTCAGCCCGGTACTAAGGAATCATTTATCCCAGACAACTGGACAGTTATTCAGGAAACGTATGGGGATATGAACAAAGATAGCGTGGACGATGTCGCATTGATTATTGAATATGCCGGAGATGCGTTAGAAGGTGAGCGACCAAGATCACTGTTAATTTTATTTAAAGAGAAAAAGAATGAACAGTATACAAAAATATGCATGGCCGAGCATGTGATACTGGATGGCCTGGCAGGTGGGACGATGGGTGATCCTTTTGAAAGCATGACCATCAAAAAAAATGTGCTGATTCTAACATTCTCAGGCGGATCACGAGAACAGTGGACAACTACACACCGCTATCGTTTAAAAGATAATTCATATTTCAGCGTGATCGGGGCAACGTATAAAATTGAGGACATGGGTGTAATCAATACGTATGATTATAATTTACTCAATGGAAATATTATTCTTACAACAAAGGATTCCAATATTAAAGCCAACAACAAGACCATAAACAAAACACTCAAGTTGATGCCCATCAACCTGGATAGCTTTGAGCCTGACGCTTTGTGGGCGATACTGATGCCGAAGGAATATGATCCAAATATCGTTCAGCTACCGTTAACGGATGCAGGAGTAGGAGATTGTGCTCATATATTTTTCGATGATATGGATTTTGGTAATGCCGAGCTTTACCTTGATGAAGCTTCTCAAAAACTCTGGTTTGATTTAACCACCAGCAATCAAAATGACGAAACTGTAGTGAATCCAACGTATAAAGGCAAAACATTTGAGATCACGTACATCGGCAAGTTAGGCACAAAGTGTGAGCCTCAGGGAGAAGAATCGTACCAGCTGGTGATTGGCTTTAAACTTGTTCCGTGATTTGGCATAACTTACTCCAATAATGAATACATCATTGGTGTCGTAAGGTTTTAATAGGGTTTGAAAATGCGGCCTGTATTGCCCGGTAACTTGTCGTGAGCAATGCAATAACAAATGTACCTACGCCTACCAGTATAAAAATCGCCCAATTAATATCTACCCGAAACGCAAAGTTATTTAACCAGGTATTAACAGCGTACCAGGCAATGGGGCACGAGATTATAAATGCAACTCCAATCAGCTTGGAAAAATCTGTTGATAACAGCAGCACAATCTGGGTTACCGATCCACCCATAACTTTCCGGATCCCTATTTCTTTCTTACGCTCTTCAGCTATAAAGGAAGCCAGGGCAAATAACCCGAGACAGGCCACAACAACCGCCAGCACCGAAAATATCCCGGCAACTTTGCCCAGCTTTTCTTCATCTTTATAAAGCTGATCAAGCTCCTGATCAAGAAAGAAGAAATCAAACGGCCTTCCGGGGGCAAGCTCTTTCCACTTTGTTTCAATTCCAGCTACTGTATTTTGTAGATTGTCAGTCTTCAATTTGATCGCAACATACTTCAGTTCGAAATTAAAATGTCTTGGGAGTGAGCGTTGTTGAATAATGAGAGGCTCAATAACTTTATGCTTGGAGACAAAGTTGAAATCTTCTACAACACCTACAATCTCGCCATGATATTGCTGATAATCAAATGGCCTGCCTACCGCAGATTCCGGTGTCCAGCCCATTTGCTTAACCATCGCTTCATTCACAATTAACGCAAGTGAATCATCTGTAGTTTTTGTTTCGTCATACGCTCGTCCGGCCACAATGTTAAGGTTAAAAGTTTTAAAGAAATCATGTCCCACCCAGATTACAGAAAATAATTTGGATTTATCCATGCCCTCAAACCGGTAATTATCACCCTGATGTTTCGAACCTAGTACATCTAAAACTCCGGTTACACTTTCCACATCGTTACGCTGCTCAAGTTCTTTCTTAAATGCCGAGTACGTTCGTACAATGGGTGTTCCCAGTGCTGAAACATATAATATCTTTTCCGAATCAAACCCAGTATCACTCTTGCGCAGAAAATCGAGCTGATTGATCGCGATCACTGTGCTGATGATCATGACAATCGACAATGAGAATTGAACCACAACCAGCACTTTACGGAGTACACCGCCACGACCACCTTTTGCCTGGCTGTCCTTTAAAACTTTTGCAGGAACAAATGAACTCAGTACTAAGGCCGGATAAATTCCAGATCCAATTCCAACAATTATAAAAATAGCAATCAATGCCAGTAGAATTACCGGATTCAGGAACACATCAAACCCGAGTGATTTTTCAGACAGCGTGTTAAATGAAGACAGTCCAATCATGCCTAACACGACAGCCAATACAATGGCCACGAAAGCAATGATCAGTGATTCAAGCAGAAATTGAAATATAAGTTGTTGTCGTTCACCACCGAGTGTTTTTCGCAAACCAACTTCTTTACCACGCTTTGCAGAACGCGCTGTCGACAGATTCATAAAGTTCATGCTGGCAATGAACAGGATAACTAAGCCAATGATGGAAAATACATAGATATTTTGCTCGCTGCTATTTGCTTCCAGTTCAAACTCCAGGTCTGATTTTAAATGGATATCGGTTAACGGCTGTAACGCCATTCGCGAATCGGCCTTAACAAATGGCGGAAAATATTTGTCAACAAATGCTGGGAAGTAACGTTCAACTTCTTCTGGTTTTACACCTTCTTTTAACAGAACATATGTCCAGCAAGGATTCCAATACCAGGTTTGAGGATATTGGCCTCCAAAAAAAGTCCGGAGTGTTGAAAACGAAACTAAAAATTCAAATTGAAAGTGTGCATTGCGCGGAGCATCCGGCATAACACCTGTAACAACGAGTTCACGCTGATCCTGAATCCGCAAAAACTTGCCCATCGGATCTTCATCGCCAAAATACCGTTTCGCTGCACTTTCGGTTAGCAGTACAGAATTTGGTTCCTGAAGTGCTGTAGCTTTATCACCTTTGATAATATCGTAGTCAAAAATTTTGAAGAATGTTGAGTCCACAAACAACACATGTGGTTCATTAAATTCTTTGTCTTCGTTATCGCGGTTGGCTACTAATATAGTAGGGGATTGAAAGTTAAAAAAACGCACCTGCGATTCGATGAGATTGTCATATTCTTCCGCGAGCGTAGGCCCGGCCGGGAAAGGTACACTCGAAGAACGTTCGCCTGAACCTTCTGTTTCAATGAATTCTGTTACGCGGTAAATCCTTTCTGCTTTGGAATTAAAGCGGTCATAGCTAAGCTCATCATTAATGTAAATCGCAATGAAAATACAGCTGGCAATGCCAAGCATCAATCCGAATACATTTATAAGAGAATAAAATTTGTCTTTAAAGATATTACGGATGGCAACAGTCAGGTAATTGCGGAGCATGTAAAAGAGGTTGATTGATAGCTAAGGTAAACGGAATTACCCAGGTTTGGATTTTGATACTACATGAGCGGAGAGGAGTCTGTGTGAATAGCGTATTAATGCTTTGAAAATGAAGGTCTCGGTTTCAAATAGTGATACCTTTTCAGAAGCTAGCTGTTAATAATTTGTTAAGTTACGTCCCATCTTACCCCTAACGTTATCACATGACTATCAGAATCTTTACAAGCATATTACTCATTACTACCACACTTGCTTGCGCACAAAATAATGCTAATACTATACGCAACTCTGTGGAAACGAAAGAGCGTTCGATCCGGCTTACTGTTCCCATGACTAATTCCATTCAAAAAGCTTTCCAAGCTGGTACCCGGGATTTTTCCGGTAAGCCCGGCCCAAACTATTGGCAGCTTGAAGTTGATTATACTATTCATGCCAGTCTGGATCCGGCAACGCAAACTATTACTGGATCAGAGAAAATCAGTATGCATAATACTAGTAAAGATGACCTTAAAACAATTGTGCTTCGGCTAGATCATAATTTCTATCGCCCTGAAGCACAACGCTCGGGATCAACTCCATCCGAAGTTACCGATGGAATGGTACTGACCAGTGTAAAAGTAGCCGGGCAAGCGGTGAGTCTTTCTTCCATTTCCGGGCTAACGCAAACAGTGGCGGTAATTAATCTTCCGGAATCGATTAAAGCTGGAACAACGGTTGAACTTGAAATTGATTGGCACACAAAACTTCCAGGCGGACCGAACGGCCGAGGCCATCGCATGACGCAACGCTTCGACAGCAAGCTTTTCCAACCGACACAATGGTATCCGCGCATCGCAAAGTACGATGACCTTCGCGGATGGGAGGCAAGTCCCTATCTCGGACCGGCAGAGTTCTATAATAACTTCGGCAAGTTTGATGTATTCGTAACCGTTCCGGGTGGTTGGATTGTAAGCGGTACCGGTGTGCTGCAAAATCCAGCTGAAGTTCTTACAGAAACAGCAAGGCAACGATTAGCGACCGTGCTTAATTCAGATGATGAAGTAGTTATTGTAAGTGAGTCTGAAAAAGGTCCGGGCAAAGCAACTGCAGCGGGAGACAAACTAACCTGGCATTTTAAGGCCGACAAGGTAAATGATTTTGCCTGGGCAACTGCTGAAAAATTTAGTTGGAAAGCAACGCGGGCTACTATTCCCGGTAAAGGTTCGATTCCTATTCACATGGTATACTTGCCGGAGCGTGCTAACCTGTACGAAAACGCAGGCAAGATCTCCCGTCATGCACTTGAGTTTTATTCAGCGCTCTGGACACCGTATCCGTTCCCGCAATTCACCTTACAGGATGGACCCAGCACAGGTATGGAATACCCGATGGTGATTAATTGCAACCAGGAATCGGCAGATCATGAAGCAGCGCACCAATGGTGGCCGATGGTACTAGGTACAAATGAAACGCGCTATGGCTGGATGGATGAAGGCTTTGATGAATACATGAGCATTTTATCCGCTGCTGATACAGAAGGAAAACCCTTTAACCTGGATGGCCTTGGGCAAAGTTATGGTCGCATAAGCGGTGACGAAAACGAAGCCCCGATGATGTGGAGCGCGAATGATGCCGGAAGCGGTTATCGTTTTCAAACGTATTTCAAAACAAGAACCATGCTTTCCATGCTGGGTGGAATCGTTGGCGATGAAGCAGTGATAAAAGCTATGAAAAAGTATGCTGAGACCTGGGCATTCAAACATCCGTCTCCGTGGGATTATATTTTCTTTATGAACAATGAGCTTGGTCAGGATCTTGAATGGTTCTGGTATTATTGGCTTTGGACAACGGAAGCTGTAAATGGATCTATACAGGATGTAAAAACGGTGAAAGGCAAAACTACAGTAACCGTTCACCAGGCCGGAGAGATGCCATCACCGATTATATTAAGGATAGAGTTTGAAGCTGAAGGTCCGGCTATTAAAACATTACCAAACGCAAAAATAATCGATGCCACTACAGTCGAAGTTACCTGGCCTGCTTCAGTTTGGTTCACTGGCAGCCGTACGTTTAACGCGGAGATGAACTTTGGAGAGCGGAAGATTAAAAAGATAACATTCGATCCGCATGGCAGATTCCCCGATTCTAATCCTGCTAATAACATCTGGTCGAGGCAATAGGGGCTAATATTTTAAATTAAACGTGGCTTAAAATGTCACTTAACTGTCCGGTTTCAAGTTTACCTTTATACTAGGTTTACCGTTGAAATCGTTATGAATCATACAAGGATTATTTTTCTCGTTTTGCCCCGCGTACACATGCTTGATCTGGCAGGTCCGCTACAGGTCTTTCAGGAAGCAATTGAGTATCGAGCTGAATTATCAATTGAATTTTGTTCTATTCAACATAAAGTATCTTCCTCTTCAGAGCTGATTATTAACAACTTATTGCATTTTAGCAAAGTTGCTTTGCGCAAAGATGATTATATAATCGTTGCAGGTGCGGAAGTCAGCTATCTGGTTTCAAAAGAAGCAAAATCGCAGAAAGACCTGATGCGTTGGCTGCAGGATGCCCATGCAGTTGGTGTAAATCTGTGTTCAGTTTGTACAGGCGCGTTTCTGTTGGCTGAGGCATGTCTTTTGAATGGCCTAAAATGTACAACTCATTGGAAAAGAACAGCTGAGCTTCAGGAGCGGTATCCTATGGCTCAGGTAGTCGAGGATACACTTTTCACAGAAGATGACCGCATATTAACCAGTGCCGGAGTTACGGCTGGTGTTGATCTCGCACTCTATATCGTAAGTAAACTTACCGATGAGAATGTATCCTATCGGGTTGCACGGGAATTAGTGGTGTACTTGCGCAGGTCTGGATCGGATTCGCAACAAAGCATTTTCATGAAATACCGGAACCACATCCACAGCGGTATTCATAAAGCCCAGGACTATTTACAGGAGAATATTCATCAAAAAATTTCATTGGGTCAATTGGCTGACACGGCCTGTATGAGTTCGCGTAATCTTACGCGGACATTCAAAAAAGAAACTGGCATTACGGTTAACGAATACGTTACGCTTATCCGAAAAAACCTGCTCCGCGAATTCTCAAAAGATTCCAACATGAGTCGTAAGCAAATGGCTAAACAATGTGGTTTAAAAAGCGCGCGACAGGTAATCAGGCTACTACAAACTATTTAATACCTCACGCATGAATACGAAGTATCAGCTGTTATTAATACTGCTTTTCCATTTGGCTTTTCCAGCCATTGCTCAACCGACACCAAATGATGATTTAGTTAAAAGCATCGAACTGCGCAATTATACATTGTTGCCTGGTACGTGCGCCAAATTCTCATCATATATGGATCGGATTATTATTCCCAAACAACGAGAACTGGGTGGATATCTTTTGAATGCTTTCAGCCTAAACGATGCAGATGACCATTATTTCTGGATGCGTGGATTTGCTGACATGCCGTCACGAAGTAAGTTCATGAAAGATTTTTACTACAGCGATTACTGGAAAAAGAATGCTGCCGAATGCAACAGCATGCTTATCGACAGCTATGACGTTCATCTGTTAAAACCTCTTCAGATAAAAGATCATGAGATTGATTCAACACGTGGAATTAGTATTGAGAATTTTACACAGCCTACGGGAATAACAGTAATAACCTATTACACAACAAGTAATGCTCGCCAACAATTGATTGATCTATTTGCCAATGATTACCTACCAATTTTAACGGAAGCCGGAATTAATCCGGTAACATTTCTAATCAGTGAATCTGTTGTAAATGATTACCTGCCTCAACATGTTTACCAGGATAAAAATCTTTTGGTGATGATCACGCATTTCAAAGATGAACAGGAATACCGCGCTTGTTTAAAAGATGCCATCGTACTTACAAACACCTCCATGCACATAAAACTTGCTGAGTTACTTATGTCGGTGAGCACACAAATACTTCATCCGCTTAAACATTAACAAATCCAACCATGCAGACAAAAAACGTTGGCATCCTGATTTTTAGCGATGCCGAAGTGCTGGACTTTGCCGGTCCGTTCGAGGTTTTCTCGGTCACTTCGCAGATTAACAACCATGAACCCTTTCAGGTATTCACAATTTCGAAAGACGGAAGAATGATCTCAGCCGTTAACGGCTTGAAAGTACAGCCTGATTATTCAATTGGGAATCATCCCGAGCTTGATATCCTTATCGTATCAGGCGGACAGGGCACGCGCGCTTTATTGAATGATGATAAAATTCTGATGTGGCTTAATTCGACTTACCAATCTGCAGAACTGACACTAAGTATTTGCTCAGCCTCAAGACTTTTCGGAAAACTTGGATTGCTTAATGACAAGTCGTTCTGTACGCACCACGAAGTGTACGATCATATGAAGGAAATTGCACCTTTAAGCCTTCCTCAAAAAGATAAGCGTTTCATTCAATCCGATGAGCGATTGTACACTTCAGGCGGAATTTCTGCCGGTATTGATCTTTCCTTCTTTATTGTTTCAACCCTCTTAGGAGAAGACAGTGCCAAGCGCACCGCGCGATACATGGAATATAATTACACACCTCAACTTACTCCTCATGAAGAAATTCATTAACCTCTTACTTGTATTGTTTACTTTGATTACTCCAATATGGACTAATGCGCAACAAAACAGTACCAAAAGCTTAGCTCCAACGCAATGGTCTCGCGCGCGAAAGATTGATGTAAAGCATATTTCCATCGATCTACGGTTTGATTGGAAGAAAAGACAAGCATTTGGAACGACAGCAATTACACTTGCACCCATTGATGCTGCTAAGCAAATCTCACTGGATGCTGGCTTGCTAACCATTAATTCAATTACATTAAACGGACTACCATTAATGTTCACGTATGATGGCGGAGATAAAAATGATGGCTTGGTTATTACGCTCGACCGAACATATCAGGCAGGTGAGGGGTTAACCGTACTGATTGACTATCACACTAATCATGTTAATGAAACCGATCCACTTAACCTTGGCGGGAGCAATGGCCAGGGTGGATTGCGCTTTATTTGGCCAACACCGGCAGAACCTTCGAGGAAAAAACAGATCTGGTCGTTAGGGGAACCTACTTCAAACCGATATTGGTTTGCTGGGTATGATTTTCCAAATGATTTCAGAACTACGGATTTTAAAGCTACTGTAGAGAAGAACCTTACGGTTATCGCCAATGGTAAACTCATCGAAACGGAATCGAATAATGATGGAACCCGAACCTTTCACTATCGTACCCAAGTTCCGTATGCAAATCAAAATACTTCTTTCATAGTCGGGGAGTATGCTGACGTTAAGCAACGTTACAAGGATGTTGAGCTTCATAGTTACAGCTATACGAATGAAGTAGAAGCTACTACAGCAAGTGTTGAACGTTTGCCCGACATGGTTAAGTTCTTTTCAGAATATACAGGAGTTGATTATCCATATTCTGATTACGCTCAGGTTTTCGTGCAAGATTTGCCTTGGGGCGTTGCCACAACGGGTATTGCAGCTCAATCAGAAAACATGGTTGATGATTATGAGACGCATGCAGATTATCTGTACTTATGGGATTGCCTGGAAGGTGAATCGCTTGCCTGGCAATGGACCGGAAGTTATGTAACACCATCCGACTGGAGTCACATGTGGTTGAGCAAAGGACTGTCACGCTACCTATCCGGGTTGTATAACATTCATAAAAATGGGATTGACGAATTTTTATTATGGGTTCACGCATCTGATCAAACGACTTACATAGGTGATTGGGCTTCAGGATTCCGTGAGCCTATTGTTAGCAAGAGTTATACAGCCGTGGGCGGCAATGCGCCTTACTTTTACGGGGCATCGGTTATGCGTATGTTGCACAAACAGCTTGGTGATGAAAAATGGAAGAAGTCCATCAATCTGTATCTAAAAAACAATGCAAACAAACCTGTAACAACAGAAGATTTCAGGAAAGCCATTGAAGAAGTTACCGGTGACCCGATGGAATGGTTCTTTGATCAATGGGTGTATCGCGTAGGGCATCCGGTGTTTGATGTCAGTAAGAAGTATGATGTATCAAAGAAAGAATTGACTATCACTGTAAAGCAAACACAACAGCTTGATTCGGCACAACTTTATCAACAAACAGAATTCTTCCAGGGTAAAATTGAAGTTGAGATTGATAAAAAAATAGAAACGATTTGGTTAGCAGCTCAAGCTGAAAATGTTTTTACTTTTTCACTTTTACAGGAGCCCAAGCTTATCAATTTTGATTACCAGTCTGCCTGGTTAAAAGAAGTTACATTTCTTAAAACATTTGATGAGTTAATTTACTTGCTTCAAAACTCCTCAGATGCCCTAGCGCGTCAGTCCGCTATTGGAGAACTTGTTATTCTTGCAAAAAATGATACCGCTACACAAACCGATAAAACAAAACTAGCGAACACACTTCGTAGCATCATTCAAAGTAATGCCTACTGGCGTCTCAGAATGAATTCGCTATCGCAGCTCAGGAACTTACTAGTAACACCGGGCCAACCGGCAAAGTTGGATGATGTCACAACAAAAATGCTTCTGGACATTATAGCAAAAGATAAATCATGGGTAAAAGCAACCGCCATTGCTTTTCTTGGAGTTACGCTCAATCCTAAATATGCCGATTTTTACATTCATGCAATGTCAGATAAAAGTGATCGGGTTGTAAACTCTGCTGCGATTGCGTTAGGCAGAAGCAAAAGTCCAAAAGCCTTTGATGCGTTGGCTAAATTGGTGCGCAGACCTTCCTGGAAAAATCAAAGTCTTATGAGTTCATTGAGTGGTTTGCAACAGTTGGGAGATCCGCGCGGATTTGATATTGCATACAAAGCTTTGTCAGATTTAAATGAACCGCGTTGGAACTTGCCGCAAGCGATAACAGGCATATGGGACTACCGGATATTTGCCACGCAAACAATTGCTAAACTTGGTCGGGGCGCTGATGCCTATCCGCTGATTCTTGAACGGTTTAAGAAATCACTAGAGGACGATGATCTGAATGTCATTTTTAATAATGTATTGCTGATAGAAACATTGTCTGATCCAAAAGGGCAGGAGATTTTCGAATTACTCAGGGCAAAGTTTAAAGGCAATGAAAACATAATCATTGTAGTTAATCAATATGAAGCTAAGTTTAAGGAAGCAGTATCTGCCGTAATAAGGTAGATTTTGTTCAATACTCTAACGTAATTAGTGGTATTTTGATAGAAGGTTATCTAACTATAATTGCTCGTTATATCTTTAAAAGAACTTAATGATATAACTATGCGCACCAGACTACTTCTATTCCTTTTCATGCTGGCAAGTGGAGTTGCCACGGCTCAAACGATCACCCAAACTGCTCCGCCAAACGGAAACAATCAAAAATCAAGTGTTACGCAATGGATTGGGCTTGCCTCTGTTACCATTACCTATCGCGGGCCTAATGTTCATGGGCCATCCGGTGAAGATCGCAAGGGACACATTTGGGGTGAGTTGGTACATTATGGTCTCAAAGATCTTGGCTATGGAACATCACTGGAATCTCCGTGGAGAGCAGGCTCTAATGAAATTACCACTGTTACTTTATCACACGATGTAAAAGTAAATGGCAAGGATCTGAAAGCCGGAACCTATGGACTTTTCCTTTTGCTCGATAAAGACAAACCCTGGACCTGGATTTTTTCAAAAAATTCAACAAGCTGGGGAGCATATTATTATACACAGGCAGAAGATGTTCTTCGCGTAGAAGCAAGTCCAGAAGATTGTGCTTATACCGAATGGCTTACGTATGGATTTGATGATCGTCAGTTGCAATCGGCAAATGCCTATCTCATGTGGGAGAATAAAAAAATAGGATTCAAAATCGAAGTACCTAATCCCATTCAGCTTTATGTTGATCAGATGAAAGCCGAACTTACAAGTTATGCAGGGTTCAATTCAACCAATTGGCAAAAGGCCGCACAATTCTGCCTGGCCAACAACACTAACCTGGAAGAAGCTTTGAAGTGGGTTGATATTTCCATGAGCTCCGAACGCTTTAGCGGACAAAAGTCTTTTGCCGGAATGCTGCTGAAAGCAAACATCCTTACAGCATTGAACCGCAATGCAGAAGCGGAAACAGTTATGACTGAAGCTATTAAGCTTAATCCAACGGTAGCAGAGGTTCACCAATACGGAAGATCGTTGCTGATTGCTGGTAAAAAGGAAAAAGCGCTGGAAGTATTTAAGCTTAACCGTCAACTCCATAAAGATGATACGTTCACAACGTACGTTGGACTAGCACGCGGATATGCAGCAAACGGCAATACTAAAGAAGCAATCAAAAACTGGCAGCTTGTTCTTAAGAATCTTCCGGAAGATCAAAAGGCAAATGTTTCAGCGTATGAACAAGAGTTGAAGAAATTACAGGGCAAGAGCTAACCTAAGCCTAGTGAAATATAAAAAGGGAGAACATTTTGTTCTCCCTTTTGAGTTTTACTTAGAGCGTCTGCTTCGCTCGCGTGGCTGCGATGATCTTGAATTATGATCACCGGAAGACCGGTTGCTTCTTTCCGGTCTGACAACAGGTGTCGATTGACGCTGCGAATTTTGACTTCGATTTATTGTTCCTCCGGATCTTCTATCCGGAGTGTTGTCTCTTCGTTGGATCGATCCGATTTCACGATCTGTTGAATACCTGTTAATCTTTACATCTCGTTTTGCAGCTTCACGATCAGTTCCAATTCTCGATGTTTCCTTGTTCCGTGAAGGTGAGGTTGCCTGCCTGTCGCGACCTATAGAACTCTCACGCGGAATACGTGAACGTATAGGTTGTTCATGGTTACTCATGCGTTCCGATCTTGTTCTATTTGTATCTATCTGCCGTCCGTGTTGACGTGGAACAGATGAGTTGCTGCGATCCACACGGTAATCGTTTCTACCGGTTGTTCGTCCGCTTTGATAATTTCTCCGATTATCATCACGATGTGCAGTACGATAATGTGTCAACTGTGAACTGTGCCTGTTGCGAACGATAACGGATGAAGTTCGATATGGACGATAGATAGTATGTGCATATACAACCCGGTGTGAATAACATCTTGCATAGTAAGGCCGGTAAGGTTGCCACCATGAATGATAGCTATAATATGCAACGGGTGTCCAGGTACGCCACCAGATCGGACGTGAATACCAGCCCCAGGGTGAAACCCATACAGTGTAATAAGGATCATAAACATATTGAACCGCAGGCCATGCCCAAACGTTGACAACAGTTTGCGAAGTTGTTGTGCCTGCGTTTACTCGTACTTCTTCGGTAGGTTCAATAATGGTTTCAATGCCATAGACATCTTCGTCACCCGTTATCTGAAGCACAGCTTTGCCATTTGCTAGCTTTTCAAGCTCAATAACGGCAACATCCTGAAGTTCATTATCAGAGATTACGGCCTGAATCGTAAACGCGTGAACATTTCCATCGTTGCGGTCGATCACACGCAGGTAATCGATATAGCCATCGCCATTCAGGTCAAGGTTATTAACTTTTGAATTTTCAGCGTTTAGCTTTTTTTCAAATTCTTCAGGGGAGGCAGACTTTTTGAAAAGCTCCAAAGCACCTTCCAGGCTGAAGTAATCACCCGGAACTTCCGCGTCACGTTCCTGACCCCGAACCACCATCGCTCCAACCATCAGGAGAAACAGCGCAAGCATTCTTAACCCAAGTGTTTTCATAGCCTAAATCGTTTGTTATACCGGTATTAAAACAAAGAATGCGCCAAAGACGTAATCTTCATTTCCAAAGCAATTTGAGTCTTTTCTGAGCGAAAAAACTTTTACTGTGATTTAAATGGATGGTGTTTTAGCTTAATCATACAGATGTTTCGTACGTCTAAATTGTTTTACTACTGCTTCGAAAATATTTGATATATTCTTCAAATCCTCCGCGTTATCGAACGGAAGTGGGGTAGAATTATACCTGATCCGGAAAGCAATTGAGAAATGAAAAGGTGATAGTCGAATCATTGATCATCGCCAACCATAGGAGTTACTCCTATGAACCAGGGTCAATTATTTTTTTGAGATTTATATTCGTCAATCTCACCAACCCCACTATCGTTATGGCCAAATATGGAAACATTCTCACGGTTTATTTTCCGCAACCTAACCAGCTAACCGAAACGCAAACAATTCTCACAGCACAGAAAACCAGCTTTAGGGTTTACGATAACACGTTCTTCGTAGAGACCAATTCGCTTGATCACACCCGCAAAGTGGAGGAGAAGCTTGCTGCAACCACACTGGTCTATACATTCTTCCATAATCGGAATTGTGATGGTTCATTTCTGAAATCTTCCATCGGAGATGTCGCAATAGTTACGCGCATGAAAAAAATTCTGTTCGACTAATTCAACTCCCCATGACCATCAAGAGAATTATCACACTCGCAGTGTTGTATCTGTCCGTTATTACCGTAATCGCACAGGACAATGAATACAAATATTATTACCCAATCAGTGAAGAACCCAACATCCGGTACATGAGCAGTTATGTAAAGGATGACAAGATTTTGTTTGAAGCCAACCCCACGCTTCGGTACAGCTTTGCAAATAATTTTTACAATGGATTGATTAACGATTCAATACATACGCGTGCCTATTACGTGGCCTTTCGACCGCAACTCAGGATGTTTGTTGAGAATTCACTCCCAGTAAAAATGGCTTCTCAACGTGTGTTGTTAGGTACGCAACATTTATTCCGGTTAAGTCATAATACAGATCTGAAGCATGCGCGTTTCCTGGCCGTCTCGCTTGAAAGCGGACATTACTCCAACGGTCAATCACGCTCATCGCTTTCAGATGATTTTGCAGATGGCTCACACGAAAGTGACAGTCTGTATGCCTTGATAACGGATGATACTGATCTTTCAAAAATCATTAATCGTGATGGCGGAAATTACTCTACTAATATGACCGAGCTTATCGTTCAGCATCGCTGGATTCTGCTGGATCAGGACGATAAACCCTGGCGCTGGCATTTTATACAAGCAGGGTTTGTTCATTTTCATGACCGATTCTTATATCTCTTAAATTTTGGAGGCTATACTGAACAAGATATCGAGATCTATGGTCGGATGCGATACTTGTTAGGGTATGAGTGGATGCGCGTTCTGGAAAAAGAAAATGGTACCAGGATTGCGGTGAATTTTAACAGCGAAATAATCCAAGGTGCGCACAAAAGTGTGAATCCATTTCGGGGTGAACTTACCGTTTCGGTTTACCCGTTCAAACGGATGAATGATGTTGGCTTTTTTATCAGCGGTATTTATGGACATGACAACTATAACTTACGCTTTGTAGATTCAGGTGGGCAGTTCACGGCAGGGTTGAAGTGGAGCATGTGGTCACCGTTTGCGGTGGTGAATGAAAGTGTCCGCTAGGCCAGTATTTTATAATTAAAAGGCAACCCTATTTTTAAGGTCGCCTTTTTTATCAGAAGACTCATTTGCGTGATGTTGGATCAAGCCATCCCCGGTTTCCTCACGTTATAATTCCGTAATTTTGTAACAATGAAATGGCCTTTGTTCCAGATTTTATTGATTTCCTTTTCCACGCTAGGCAAAAGTCTACCGATTGAACGTGCCTCAACCGATACGTTACGGGTAAATCAGTTGAATGAGCTAAGTAAAAAAAATCAATGGACTGATCCGTATCGTTCGTTGAATTATGCAACGGAAGCGCTAACCCTTGCGCAACAAATTGGATATCAAAAAGGAATCGCTACAGCAAATACCTTAAAAGGATTTTGCTTCTGGACATTTGGTGATAACGAACTTGCGATCGAAGCTGCCCTCGAAGCATTGGAAATCAGTAAGCGTGAAAACTATCGGTTGATTCAGGCGGAGAGTTATTACATCCTTGCACGCGGATACATGGATGTTGCTGAACGCGCAAAAGCAAGAGAAGCAATTCAAACGGCTGAAACGCTTGCAGAAGCTGGAGGGGATTGGGAACAATTGTGCAGTATCTATAACTTAAAAGGAGTTATCTTGTTTATAGCAGATAAGACTGATAGTGCCTTACATTTTTATACCAAAGCACTTGAAATCGGAAGAACCCATTTGGTTGACTCTGTTAACTTTCCCAGGATCATCTCCAACATGGGCGAGTGTTACGCGGCTGAAAATCCAGAACTCGCGATGACCTACTACTCAAAGGCGCTGGCGCTGGCCAGGATTACGGGTAACAAAATAACAGAAGCATCTATTACGGACATTATTGGGCATGCTTATCTTCGTAGTAAAGATTTGAAAAATGCTGAGAAGAATCTTCAATCGGCCTTACAGTTAGCCCGAACGCTTGGCTTGCGCAGGGTGATTCGTCATGCGTATGCAGGTTTAGTGAACCTCAAACTTCAGCAAGGCAAGGGTAATGAAGCTGTCGTTTATCAACAACGGTACTATGAAGTGCGTGACAGCTTACTGAATACAACTAAGATCCGGCAGATTGTCGAGCTTGAGACCCGGCAAGAACTTCAGCTGAAGGAACAACGAATTCAGATCTTAAATAACGAGAAACAACTTCAGGCACTTTGGAAAAACATATTGATAGGGCTGGCGATCTTTTTGATCTTGCTCTCCATCGGATTATTTAAATTACAGCAATACCGACATCGTAAGAATCGGGAGATGCTCAACCTAGAGATTGATTACCTCACCCAACAGCATAAAGAAACGGAAGACAAGTATAAGGCCACATTGGTCACTGAATCCACCGAACAGCTTGAGTCCCACGATCAAAAGTTATTGAAACAAGCTATCTTTATCGTAGAAGATAACATCGCTGATCCATTCTTTGGAGTTGAAAAAATGGCTTCGGAAATGAACATGAGCCGGGCTAGCCTTCACCGAAAGCTTAAATCAATCACTGGCTTTCCGCCAAGCGAATTAATCCGAAGTATAAGACTACGCAAAGCGGCTAAACTCATTCTTAACAAGGTTGATTCTGTTTCGCAAATCGCAATCTTGGTCGGATTTAACGACTACTCACACTTTTCAAAATCCTTTAAAAAGCACTTTGGAGTTTCGCCCACAAGTTATGGTGAGCAGACTGGTCAGTCGACTGCTAAGATGAAATCCTGATCTAACGCGTGTAAGGGAGCTCTATTTTCTTAAATCCTTCTTGTCAATACGTTCCAAAAGGATGTCTGCATGTGCCAAAGACATGGTATTGGGGCATTTTGCCTATATCGACTCTATACCTTATCCTAATTTTACCGTACTAATCCCTTAGAAATTTAATGTAACATGAACGTAACAACCTTTTTTAGAAAACTTCTTGCCCTGCTTGTCGGCATAGCCGTTGTGCTGGGAATTTGCTTTAAGATATTGACTGATGGACTTGCGCAATAGTCATAATTTCAAAATTGAATAATTAACAACCAAAGTATAATGAAAACAGAAACACTCGAAAAAAAACAAATTAATCCAAACAAAGCTTTGTGGGAGAAAGGTGACTTCACCCGTCTCGCGCAAACGATGCGTGAAAGCGGAACAGAGCTTGTAGCCCAACTCGGTATAAAAAAAGGCGATCAGTTATTAGACCTCGGTTGTGGAGATGGAACAACTGCTATTCCTGAAGCAAGGCTAGGCGCAAAAGTGTTAGGCGTTGACATTGCCGAAAACCTGGTAGCAGCCGGAAACCTGCGAGTAAAGCAGGATGGACTTACAAACATCTCCTTTCAGCAAGGCGATGCTTGCGAACTGAAAGATCTTGATACTAACACTTTCGACTTAGTTGTCACCATCTTCGGAGCCATGTTTGCTCCAAAACCATTTGACGTTGCGAAAGAGATGGTTCGCGTTACTAAACCTGGTGGCCGTATCGTAATGGGAAACTGGATACCGGGTGATCCAACATTGGTAGCGCAGATATTGAGAATAAGTTCTTCCTACACACCGCCACCTCCGGAAGGTTTTGTAAGCCCTATGTTGTGGGGCGTTGAAGCGCAAGCGACCGAACGCTTTGTAAAAGCCGGAATACCTGCTGAGAGCATTTCATTCCTGCGCGATACGTATACATTCAACTTTAAAGGTTCACCTTCTGAGTTTGTTACGCTTTTCAAAACATACTACGGTCCAACGATGAATGCATTTGAAGCTGCTGAGAAGAATGGTAAAGCAGTTGAGTTGCAGAATGAACTGGAGGCATTGTTTGCCAGCCAAAATAAGAGCACCGCAAATAATCTCACTACTATTCCGGCAACGTTTTTACGTGTTACTGTAAATGTGCCTAATTAATAGTGAAGTATTACAACATAAAAAAGGCGACCTGAATTGGTCGCCTTTTTTAATTTTAGAGAATAGAAATCTTACTTCAGATCGAACCTGTCCAGGTTCATCACCTTAGTCCATGCAGCAACAAAGTCATTCACAAATTTTTCCTTTGCGTCTGCACTTGCATAAACTTCAGCAACTGCTCTCAACTCTGAGTTAGAACCAAATACAAGATCTGCACGCGTAGCAGTCCAGATGGTATGGCCTGTTGCACGATGTGTTCCATTATATAATTCCTTGTCTTCACTTGTAGCTTTCCAGGACGTGCTCATATCCAACAGGTTTACAAAGAAATCATTCGTCAACTTACCGGCTGTTTGTGTAAACACACCATGCTTCGATCCGTCAAAGTTTATGTTGAGTGTACGTAAACCTCCTACGAGAGCAGTTAACTCGGGTGCTGTGAGCGTTAAGAGTTGTGCTTTATCAATCAATAATTCTTCTGTAGAAGCAAGCGATTTGGTTCTGCGATAATTACGGAAACCATCCGCCAGTGGCTCGAGATAACCAACCGACTCAATATCGGTTTGCTCTTGTGTAGCATCCGCGCGGCCTGCTGTAAATGGAACTGCGATGGAATGTCCAGCTTCTTTCGCTGCTTTCTCAATCGCAGCAACACCGGCAAGCACGATTAAATCGGCAATTGAAACTTTCTTATCGCTTTTTTGCGCACCGTTAAATTCTTTCTGAATGCTCTCCAGCTTATCAAGTACTTTCTTCAGTTGGGCAGGATTATTAACCGCCCAGTCTTTTTGCGGAGCAAGACGAATGCGAGAGCCGTTCGCACCACCACGTTTGTCTGAGCCGCGAAAGGTTGAGGCTGAAGCCCACGCGGTCGATACTAATTCAGAAACACTTAGCCCTGCTTCGAGGATTTTTGTTTTTAATGATTTGATGTCGTTCTCATCAACAAGTTTATAATCAACCGCTGGTATAGGATCTTGCCATAGAAGCTCTTCTTTCGGAACATCAGTACCGAGGTAACGCGCACGCGGTCCCATGTCGCGGTGCGTTAACTTAAACCAGGCGCGTGCGAAAGCATCTGCGAAAGCATCTGGGTTTTCGAGGAAGCGTCTGGAAATCTTTTCGTATTCCGGATCCAGGCGCAACGACAAATCAGTCGTCAGCATTGTTGGTTTATGTTTCTTGTTCTTATCGAATGCATCAGGAATTATCGCTTCCGCGTTCTTGGCTACCCATTGATGAGCACCAGCCGGACTTTTCGTTAACTCCCATTCGAACTTGAATAGGTTTTCAAAAAAGTTATTGCTCCATTGAGTAGGGGTTGTAGTCCATGTTACTTCCAATCCGCTGGTGATTGTATCTTTTCCTTTACCCGAGGCATAGCTATTGTGCCAACCGAAGCCTTGCAATTCTATTTCTGATGCTTCAGGCTCTTTGCCTACGTGTGTAGAGGGTGCAGCACCATGTGTTTTACCAAATGTATGTCCACCGGCAATAAGTGCAACCGTCTCTTCATCATTCATTGCCATACGGCCGAATGTATCACGAATGTCTTTTGCAGCAGCAATTGGATCAGGTGTTCCGTCCGGACCTTCCGGGTTTACATAGATCAATCCCATGTGTGCAGCAGCCAATGGTTTCTCCAGGTTGCGGGAATGAGTTTTGCCTTTTGGATCGTCATCGGAAACAACAACACCATGTTTTTCAGGCACACCGTGTGATCCATCCGCATAACGGATATCAGCACCAAGCCATTTATTTTCAGAGCCCCAATAGATATCTTCCTGTGGTTCCCACACATCTTCACGACCGCCAGCAAATCCAAATGTTTTAAAGCCCATGGATTCCAGCGCTACGTTTCCGGTGAGGATCATTAAATCGGCCCAGGAAATTTTCTTACCATACTTTTGCTTAATCGGCCACAATAATCTTCTTGCTTTATCCAGGCTTACGTTATCCGGCCAACTGTTAAGCGGAGCAAAACGTTGCTGTCCTGCAGCGCCACCACCGCGACCGTCAAACACACGATATGTTCCGGCACTATGCCAGGCCATACGAATGAACAATCCGCCATAATGACCAAAGTCAGCAGGCCACCAATCCTGCGAATCGGTCATGAGAGCATGAAGATCTTTCTTCAACGCTTCCAGGTCAAGCTTCTTGAATTCTTCGGTATAGTTAAACTTCTCGTCCATCGGGTTGGATAGGGAAGAGTGCTGACGCAGAATGTTGAGCTTTAATTGATTCGGCCACCAGTCGCGGTTGCGCGTACCGTTGCCTGCTGCTTGCTTATGGGCTCCGGTAAACGGACAGGTTGCTTCGCCATTTGTTGCATTATTTTCCATTGTTTCGATGGTTAGTAAGTGGTTGTAACGTTTGAAGGACAATAATACCGCTTTATGCCTAAATAAATCAAATTGATTATTTTTATGATCTTATAGTTAAAATCTATGACCTTAACGCAATTCGAATACATTGTAGCGCTGGATACGTGCCGACATTTTGCACAAGCTTCTGAACGATGCTTTGTAACACAACCCACATTGAGCATGCAGGTGCATAAGCTGGAGGAAGAATTGGGTGTTAAAATCTTTGATCGTACCAAGCAGCCTGTAATCCCGACTGAGATAGGAGCAGCCATCATTGCCCAGGCGCGTGTAGCGCTGCGCGAAGCAAGTATGATCACACAGCTTATTAATGATCAGAAAGGAAGCATGACCGGTGAGCTTCGTATCGGGATTATACCCACGCTGGCGCCCTATCTATTACCCTTGCTGTTCCGGCAGATGCGGCAGAAATACCCACAGCTCAACCTTGTTATTAAAGAGACCATTACCGAGGAAGTCATTAATGAGCTAAAAAACAATCGCCTTGATTGCGGCCTGGTTGTAACACCTTTGAACGACCTGGCCATTAAAGAAGATATTCTTTTCTATGAGGAGCTGTTCGTGTACGTCTCAAAAAAGAACGCACTGTATAATAAGAAGTATGTGCTGGCCGCTGACCTTGATCCGAACCAACTTTGGTTGTTGGAGGAAGGTCATTGTTTCCGGTCACAAGTATTAAACCTCTGCGAGCTCCAGAAGCGCAACGACATCCATTTCAAATACGAGACCGGTAACATTGAGACATTAAAACGCATGGTCGATAACAGTGATGGCATTACTATTTTACCTGAGCTTGCAGTAAAAGAATTTAGCAAGTCGCAACTTAAATTGGTTAAACGTCTGCAGGCCCCCAGTCCGGCACGCGAAGTAAGCCTGGTCACACACCGTGATCATATAAAGATGAAATACCTGAAATTACTAAAGGATGAGATTCTGAATTTAGTGCCAAAGTCCATGCAAAAGTTGAATAGTAAGAAAATTGTGGATATTGAATAATTGATTATTCAATTTCTAAATTCCAACCTTTGTGAGCTTAACGATGTCTACACTGTGTAAGCACCTACACTAAACTGGTTATACTATGAAAGTACGCATCCTTTTATCCTTCATGATTATAGCGTTAACACTATCCTGCGAAGAGAACGAAGCGATTGATGTAAATCTTACCTCGTTTGAGCAAATCACCGAAAGGTTTCCATTCGATAACTTGCAGCCCGCTGAAGGCTCAGAATACTGGGAGCTAAATCACCATATGGATGATAAAACCGAGACCATAGCCAGCATGGGAACACTTTGTGCTGGATCTGAAAATCCTGACGAATGCGCTGACGCATTTCAACTGATCACCAGTGGGTATGGGTTTGGGGAAGGATGTTTACCTGGTACTTGTTTCTTTTATGTCAAATTACAGCAAGCGGGAGAGATTTTACTTTTGAAGAACAAAAGTGAGGTTCGGAATTTCCTTGGAGAAATCAACAGTAAGTCGGACGCTATCCTACTGGCGGTTGCAGAAGGATATGGATTTAGCACAGAAAAGAAAGAGGCTGGTGCCATCCGCGAAAAAGGATCTTCCGCATATCAGCTGCTGGTGACCAAGCTTGTTAAAAGTTGTTCACCCATTCAAACTAACAGGTACTTGCTAGAAATTAGCAGGGATGGCACGTTGATCATTAAGCAGGAAGAAGAGCGATACGCATACATCAAGAACGGCTGCCCGTAGACCCATATTGATTACTTTTTAGTCGACCTGGCTAATGATTGTGGCACATAATCCACAATAAATCAGGCTATTGAAGAGATTACCCTTAATAAGCAGCGGCACTGGTATTGCACACCTTTGAGCATGGTGAAAATACTTTTGGTAGAAGATAATCCGATCGATGCGTTCATCGCGCAGAAAGTGCTTATGCTTAGCGGGGCCGAGGCCAGGCTTGATGTTGCAGACGGATCCGCGCAGGCATTAAAGCTGCTCGAAAATCAATATCAGGATAACCGCGAGCTTCCGGACCTGATCCTGGTTGATCTGTATATGCCCGGAATGGATGGATTGGATTTCCTTGAAGCTTTTGCTGCACTGGAGATGCCGGATAAAAATAAGATCATTGTCCTGATGCTTACCAATTCAGCAGATCCACGGCTTAATGCAAAAGCAATCGCCCTTGGTGCCAATGGCATTATTGGCAAACCACTATCCATCGCGGTGCTGAAAGACCTTGTTAAAAGCATGAATGGGAAAGAGCAGACACTCTCCGAAAATACACTCAACTAAATGCTCGCATCATGGATACGAAAAATGTTTTACTGGTAGATGACGATAACATCTTTCAAATGCTTGGCACTAAGGCGCTTCATCGCATAGGAATTTCGAATGCACGAATTCAAACTGCTCAAAATGGAAAACAGGCGCTTGATCTTTTACGTAGTCCTGAGTTACCACGACCCGATTTTATTCTGCTTGATTTAAATATGCCCATTATGAACGGGTTCGAATTCCTGGAAGCGTTCAACAAGCTCACGGCATCCGAAAAGGATGATACCAAAGTTATTATTGTAACCTCATCCGAAAGCGATACGGATATTAAAAAGGCAAGAGCGTTGGGTGCGATAGAATACCTCACCAAGCCACTGACGGCTGAAAAGCTTTCTGCAATTCTTGTTGCGGCCTAGTTCGTAAAAGTACGTGTGGAGAGCGCACAGGCGATTTTCTTTGCTTATTTTCGGCCAGCATTACTCCATGATACAGTTCTTTCGAAAATTTCGTCAAGGTTCGTTGACACAAAATAAAACTGCAACCTACTTAGTGTACGCAGCCGGTGAAATTGTGCTGGTTGTGATCGGCATATTGATTGCGCTTCAGATCGATACCTGGAAAGACAATTATCAGCAACGTCAGCTTGAAATCAAGTACCTGGCGGAAATTCGGAATAGCCTGATCTCGGATCTAACGGATATTGAGTTTAACATCGTGTTCAACGAAGACAAGCTGAAATCCAACAAAGCTGTTTTGCAATTCCTGAATAAAGAGAAGCTGTTTTCAGATTCACTTCACCGGCACCTGGGTAATCTGATGGGCGCTACACGAACCATCGTGAACACCAGCGCCTATGAAACTGTCAAGTCGCGAGGATTGGAAATTATTTCAAACGACACGTTACGGCAGACGATCTCCAAGCTGTATTCCTTTACGTTCTATAATGTTATCGATTTTGAAACCCAGGATGACCATAAGTTCCAGTACGAATCATTTGTTCCCGAGATTGTAAAAGAATTAAACATCATTACGTTGTGGGAATATGCGGAGCCTGTTGACCGGGAACGATTGCTAAACAATGCGCAGTTTAAAAATGCGCTCTCTATGAACATCTCGTACCGAGAATACATGTTGCGGGATTATAGAGATCTGTATAAGGAGGTCACGACTACCATTGATCTGCTTCGAGCTGAACTTGCCAGGCTACAGTAATTCAATTGCCCAAACGAAAGCTCATCGCCATGAATGTTCTGATTATTTATTGTCATCCCAGCGTACGGTCCTACACCTTTGAGCTGTTGCAATATAGCAAGGCAGTTCTTGCCGCGCACGGACATACGGTTGATGTTTCGGATCTCTACGCGCAGGATTTTAAAAGCGATATGACTGAACAGGAATATGAACGGGAGGGACGTTCAAACCTGACGCTGCCAATCCCGGAAGATGTTGAGCGCGAGCATAAAAAATTAGCCTCGGCCGAAGCCGTGATCTTTCTTTACCCGGTATGGTGGAGCGATTGTCCGGCCAAGCTGAAAGGCTGGTTCGATCGCGTGTATACAGCCGGGTATGTATACAAGCAAAAAAATGATCAGCCAAAGCTGAAGACCATTCCGCATGGAATTGTGATTTGTACAGCGGGCTATACACCTGATGAGCTTTCGGCTATGGGCATTGCACAAAGCATGAAAGCTGTTATGCTTACCGACCGGTTAGGCAGCCGGTTTCAAAATAAGGAGATGATCATGCTGGGTGGCACCCTGGATAAGGAAAAGGTAAGAGCTCAGCATCAGGAGCAGCTCACCGAAGCTATCAGACGAATCAGCGGACATATATAACTTACCAATAAATCAGTGCGTAGGGTCAAATCATTCGCATTAATCCGTACTGATACGGATATAAAATAACGACCGGTACGGATTTGCTTACAATTTGCTTCAGCAGACCTTTGAGCATAACCTATTCCTTACCTTATGAAATCTAATTTTATCCTTGCCCTTGCTATCGTAAGCATAATCACAACCAACACATCTTTTGCTCAGGACGATGAGATCCTGCAAGTGAAGATGCAATTCTCCTCGCTCTTCATGGGCACAAACGACAGCTTCACCAAGCTGAAAGGTGAACAATATTCCGATGATGACAACTGGACCTATTACGGGTCAGAATATGGTCTCGGTGAGAAAGCTGTAACCATTTTGCACAGTAAAAAAGATACAACAGCCTGGTATTGCTACATTAAATTCAGCCTCGAGACTGAACTCGATCAACTATCTAAAGTTGAATCGGGCGTTTTCGGCATGCTGAACATGGTGATTGGTGGCGGCAAGATCCGTGGAACGGAAAACACCGAGAATGGAGTAACCCGCACGGATATCTATGTCACGGCCAATGATGCGTGGCTGGGTGAACTTGTTACCGATGCCGACAAGAAAACATTTCACATCCTGTTGCAAAACACGCCCTGGCAGTAACATCTATTTATAGTCAGTAATTGGATTTCATAAGAGGTGTAGAGCGGTACGCGCATTTCTTTCGACAATCTTACTCTATCTTTGCTGTTACATGAGCAACCCCTGGACCGACCGCTGGAATGAACGCTTCAGTAACGCTGAATTTGTGTATGGTGAATTACCGAACGAATACTTTAAAGCACAGCTCGACAAGTTACCGGTAGGCAGCATATTATTGCCAGCAGAAGGTGAGGGGCGAAATGGAGTGTATGCCGCTAAGCTGGGCTGGCAGGTTTCTGCATTTGATATCAGCGAGAAAGGAAAGGCCAAAGCGCTTACACTGGCAAAGAAAAATAACGTAACGCTCGACTACCAGGTTGGTGAGCTGCACACGCTGTCGTATAAATCCCACCAGTTCGATGTACTCGCGTTGATCTTTGCCCACTTTCCGGCAGCCATTAAATCTGATATGCACCAGGCCTTGCGTGAGTTTGTGCGTCCCGGTGGGGTAGTAATCTTCGAAGCCTTCAGCAAGAATCATCTTCAGTACAATTCCAACAACGAAAGCGTGGGCGGTCCCAAAGAGCTGGCCATGCTCTTTTCAAAAGAAGAACTCCTTGCAGACTTCCCGGAATATGAAGTAATCGAACTCGAAGAAAAAGTGATCCACCTGAATGAAGGTCCGTTCCACAGCGGCACCGGGTCGGTTATCCGGTTTGTGGGAAGAAAGTCGCTGTAGCAATATTACGCGGGCGCGAAATTTGTTGAACCTTTACTAATCTGTTTCAACTAAAAAATAATGCCATGCTGGATGATGACTTAAAGAATTATTCACACGAACAGCTTGTTCAGGAAGTTATAAAATTACGTTCGGGTATTCGGGAACACCGTGACAGCACCGGGCATGAACTGTGCTGGCATCATCCCAAGCTTTGGAATTTGCTTCCCGAAAAAACAGATCCGAAGATTGCCGTGCCTGCCTGGCCGGAATTTATGAAAGGCTGTATCCGGTACCGGACTTCGTTGGAGAAAGAGGTAGAAAATTCATAAACACTCAACCCGAATTTGTTGGAGCTAGCCGCATGATTTCGTGCTGGTACAAGACTTGCTAAAGTCGTCAACAAATAACCCTTAAAATTATGAATTCAGATACTAAGCCCGAATTGCAGGAAAATGTGACCCACTATGAAAATGAGCTCAGCAGCGAGATGCTGAAACTCGGTAGCCGCTCACGGGAATTGATTACGAATGCATTGATTATTGGCGGGTCAGTGGCTGCCGCATATTTGATCTACCGTCAATTAACAGGTAAAAAGAAGTCCGGGATATTGAACACGTTGATGTTGACAGCTGCTTCCGCATTGGCAACCGAAAAGGGGCAGGATTTACTCATTGCGGGGAAAAATAAGCTGACAGAATTTCTCGGTAAAGACCAATAGAAAAACTGCTACCCCCTGGACCTGCATTGACAAGAATTTCAGGAAGATACTTGACGTTAATAAGGTCATTTAATGCCCAATTAGGGTAATAGTGAGGGAAGTATTTCCCACTTCAGTTTGATTTACCGGGGTTCAGCGTTGTTTATAGCAGGCATTTACTTTGAATGTCACCTGAAATAATTTTCAGCTATAATACGCCTTTCGATGAATGACAAAAAAATCAAGATCATTAATAAAAGCGGCCCGGTTGTCATCATCGAAGATGACGCGGACGATCAGCTATTTTTAAGCGAGATATTCAGCAAGCTAAACTACCCTAACGAAATTAAATTCTTCTTCAGTGGCCAGAAGGCACTGGACTACATCAATGACTCCGGTGAATCTCCATTCCTCATTTTGTCTGACATCAACATGCCGATGCTCAATGGTTTTGAATTGCGGGAAAAGCTGAAGACTGATGAAAAACTGAACATTAAGTGTATCCCATATTTGTTCTTCTCAACAGCGATCGACCAACGGGCAGTGATCGATGCCTATAGCCTGTCGGTACAAGGATTTTTTATCAAGCAGACCTCTCCGGATGAGCTGGAAAAAACAATTTATTTCATCATGGAATACTGGAGAAGGTGCGCAGCTCCAAACGATTTTCGTCTTTAATCCTCACGAGTTTTTTCCGTTTTGGATAATTCTATTTTTCCCTGACCAGAAAATAAGAGGCCTTTTGTTGACTATCATCATACGTAACAAGCTCTTCATGTTTATGAAAAAGAAAATAGCTTGTCAAGCCGAAATCACCGGAACATAAGAATGTGTGGCACATGAGTGCAGTCACAAACGAACATTTTAGATATGGTCCACTGAAAAAATAACCTGCGATCAGCACACTCGTGATGATCAGGAAAGGAGCTAATGCTATCCCGATAAATTCCTTTCGGCTAGCCACGAAACGATCGGCCACCGTAAGAAACACAAAGCTTTTTAAGTTAATGGTGAACGAAATTTTCTGTGCCCCGCACAGCTTGTAAGCGATTGCATGAATCAACTCATGGATTGGGATGAGCGCGACCACTATCAACACACCACCGGAAAATGCGAGCGTATATTCCAATCCGTTTACCTTGCCTTTCACCACCAGCATGATGTGGAATATGAGGTACGCGAACAGAATAACGTTAATGATGATAAAAGAAATGATTGCTACATTGACTTTCGAGAGGTAGACCTTCACAAAAGGTGTCAGCGCATCGTAGGTAACTTTGTCTTTAAGCTGAAACCCGGAGCGCTCCAATTCTTCAACCTGTATGTTCATGTCAAATTAAACTGAGTACCTATCAACTACTTACCGTCAGCATTGCTTGCTGGCTTGCGACCACCTGTACTAAAGTTTTTACTCCAGCTCCGATGCTCGTTGAACTCAAACGGCACATTCTTATTCCAGAGCATATTCACATACGCGTCATACCCGTTGGCTGTATCGTAGTCCCCGATATCTACAAAGGGTGCTTCGAATACAGTAGCCGTTGCCAATGCGGGATACGCTTCCAGGATAGCAGTTGGAAACATAGGTAAAGTAAATGTTTTGACGGCTTCATCATCCAGGTACACGTCCCAATACAGTGCATGTGATCTTCCTCCGGCTTCCCAGTTCGAACTCCCGGAAACAAGTGTATAATCATACGAGCCTATTGTCGTTACCGTGAAAGTATTATCAGCGTTAATAATGGATAATACGCTGGCATTGAGTGGTTTAAATGCACTCGGTATACTTCCACGCACTTCATGAATGACAGTTTTGTTGATCGTATTCAGCCGGATTCTTGTCAAGTAACTGCTGAACGTATTTCCCGGATGAAACACTTCCATGCCGGACTCTGAATAGCTGTAGGCAACCGAAAAAGGATAGTTCTCTCCAGGTTCATCGGAAGCTATGGTAACTATAGCTTCGTCAGCTTCGACTCCGTCAGTCCCCAGTGAAATTGTCTTTGCGTCCGCTTCCGTCAGGTCGTTGTAGCTCACAGCCAGGTTATCACCGGCTTGTACCGGGTCGAGGTAGCGATAGCGCGGTGGCAGATTACTGCCATCATCTACAAACAACCAATAGAAGAGCGCATGATTGTTTTCGAGTATCGGAGTTTTTCCGGTGTAAGCCCCCGCTTCATTCACAGTAAAATTGGTAGAGTGGAGATAGGGTGCAGTACGTATCAGTTCAAAATAGTCTTCCGGGACATCCGTGATTGTAAAGCTGTGTTCTCCTACCTGTACAGGTTCCGAAAAAGGAGAACTCATCCTCATCGTACCACCCTTGGTGGCTAGGTAACTGCTCAATCCATAGATAAAGGGATCGCCCGAAGGTGTACTCGTGACTGCCAGCCGGTGAACATGTATCCGCTCACCACTAAAACCGGCTGGTCGTTTAAAGAACACCTTATCTCCATTATTCAACTTCCGGAAATCCAGTATGGTATTATCGATGTCCGTGATCAATATCCACAGTGCATGTGTACTGAGCATAGAATTTTCAGGTACGATCACTGTAAGCAAGGGCTTTTCTTGTTCATCGTCATCACAGGCGGTTAGTGTTATGATGCAAAGGATTAGGAGTACGGAAGTGAAAAACCGAAATGACATAAGGAGGTAGGGTTGAGGGAAGTAAAGATAAGAAAGTTTTCTCCTGTCATGCTGAACGTCAGCAAAGTATCCTCTTATTCAATACACTGAACACAGAAACACGCAGTCACAACAAAAAGTAATTTCTCTACAACAGGATACTTCGGACACTGCCCTTAGCATGACGGTGAACAAAACAACCATCACGCACCTTCACAAATCATAATTTTCTTATTTTTAGGGTTGGACTCTAAACCTATGCTCAAAAAATTACTGATGGCAGTGCTTGTCACCGCTTGTTGCTGCCTAGCAGCTTCAGCACAAGATATGCGCCTCAGCCTTTCACCTGAACTCAACATTCCATTAGGCAAGATGGCCTGGAGCTATAAGCCTTCACCCGGAGTTCAACTTGGTTTTTCAAAAGTGGATAATGGCGGAGATGTGTTGAACGCGTATGGTATATCACTCAGCTATACTTCACTTACACCGCAGGCCGATACACTCTATTATGTTGTGGATGAAGGCGGAGTAGGCGGGGCCTCGCTCGGGAAAGCCGCATTCAGCGCGTTTCAAATGTTTCATCTGAAAGCTTCTCTTGATTGGGCATTTCCCATTGGAAAGAAGATGGCCTTTACGCTTGGTGCAGGTATCGGAATTATTTACGGAAAACGTACCATTTACATGGAAGACGCTACTGGTACCAACGATTCCGGTGAGTTTGTAGCCTGGGGAACGCTTAATCCTTCAGCCGGTTATGAGTTTATCCTAAGTGAGCATTTCAGCCTTGTGCCGTATGTATCGTATACGGTTATGCTTCAGCTGGGCAGCACGAATAGTAATTCACTTAATTACAATCCTGACACAGGCGCATTTTATCATTTCTTTTCCCCAGGCATCTCCCTAAACTATAGCTTCTGATGAGATCATCGTTTATAAAAACAATCATAATGATCGGTGCTATCGGAATTTTTGCTGCTTGTGAAGATTCACCTTTCTTAACGAAACAGGAAGCTGAAACTATAGTAGACCAATTAAATACTTCGCGTGATCCTTTCCATGCCGTTGAAAATGTGGTAGCGATCATCAACAATGATATTTATTACTTCAATACACTCGATGGTAAACCGCGTCAACTTACGGATACCCCTGATGCGGTGAAGACCGAAGTGAAGCTCTCGTTCGATCACTCACAGATTGCATACCTCAATGCAAACGGTAACCCGGTAATCATTCAGGCCGATAACGGTGAGCACATCACAACGCTCACGCAATATTCATTTATTCAGCAAATGGATTGGGCCAAAGATCAGCTAACCCTTTACATGCTGATCGACAATGAAATTGAAGTTTATGGAACCGCGCTGGAAGTGATCCAGCCGACACTCCTTCATCCCTTCGATGACGTTGAGTCTTTTTCCATGAACAGCATTGGAGACCAGGGATATTTTATCGCGCACTATGGTGACCCCTTTCCGCTAAAGCTGAATCTTTACTCCGAAGTCGCTGAAATTGATGAAGAATATTCCGGTGTGGATGGAAAATTTTATGACTTCATTGATTTTTATGATAACAATGGAAATTTCCTGTTGGGTTATAAAGACAGCTTTGATAACAGCCTGGAGCGCATCATTTGCGTTCAGAACTATGGCTTATTTCCGGCTTATGAATGGGACTATGAAAAAATGAACACTCCGCAATTTAATGCCGAACATGAGATCCTGATTTATGGAACGATGGAGAGCTCAAACAATCACGTTATCATTGCCTATTATCTCGGTGAAGAATATTATGAAAGCTTCGGCCCGTACGACAAATTGTTTAAACTTTTGGAAAATTATCAAAGCAGCACACCGATCTACCTCGATTGGGTTCAATGAAACGTATTACAACTTCACTCCACTAACACTACCTATGATCAGAAAATTATTTCTTTCGTTTGTCTTATTCGGCTCGACTCTTATTTCAAGCGCCCAGATCACCGCTGATATCACCGTAGGAAAGCCCTATAAGGTGATTGACGCAGACAGCAAGTATTATTTTATCAGTGGGAACGACATCGTTACGGTGAAGCTTGAGAAGAAGAAGTTATACCTCCAGAAATTGAATGCGGCTACGTTAGTGCAGCAAAGCATGAAGGTCTATGAAGATTTTCCAAAGAACTCCGTGATCGAAAAGGTCACCCAGTTTAAAAATTCCTATTATCTATTCTATTCCTGGTATGATGATAATGATACCGAGCGCCTGTATGCCCGCGAGATCGATATTCGCACCGGCCAGTTTAAAGGTACCGGAAAGGAAATTGTCGCCTTTTCAAAAAAGCTTTCTGGCACCATGGGTAAAAACGGTTTTTTCGGAGTGGGCATTTATGATAAGTATAACTTTTACTTTTCCTACGATTCTTCCACGCTGCTGGTTCAATACCGCCAGAAGCCAAGCAAGAAAGATGACAGTAAGAGTTATGAGGTAATCGGAGCATCCGTATTCGGTCCAGATCTGAAACGGCAATGGGAGGGCGAGTTCACGATGCCTTACACCGAAAAGAAAATGAACACGCTGGATTACTCCGTTGATTCGCACGGAAATGTCTACATCGTAGCGAAAGTGTTTAAAGACAATTCGACCGATGATAAAAAAAGAGGCCAGGATGAAGCCAACTATACCATCGAGATCCTGAAATTCAGTCAGCCTTCCGGTGCGCTTACTACAACCAAAGTTGCACTGGCGGGCAAGTTCATTCACACGTTGTGGTTGTATGAAGACAACAAAAAAGATCAGATGGTCTGCACCGGGTTCTATAACTCAGGCGCTGTTTCCGATAATGCGGATGGCATTCTTTTATTCAAGCTTTCTGCGGACGGTAAATATTTCGATATGGTCACGCATCCCATTCCGCTTGACGTACTCAACCTGAATGCGGGTAAAAAAGCGATCCGTAAAAATGAAAAGAAAGAAGATGATGATAAAGCTGAGTTCGAAGATTTGAGGTTTAAGGAAGCCCGGATTCAGAAGGACGGAAGCATTCTGTTGATCAGTGAGCAGCAATATGAAATTCGGCATACAACGTATTCCCAGCAGGGTGGAAGCAGTTCCTACACCAGTTATCACCGGGATAACATCCTCGTAACAAAACTTGAAGCAGATGGCAAACTGGCCTGGATGAAAAAGCTTCCCAAGCGGCAGCGAGGTGCATCATCACTGGGAGGTATGTCATTCAAATATATCCAAGGGGATGGAGTACATAATTTCATTTTCTTAGACAATGAGAAAAACAAGGCACTGAACACGATTGATATTCCAGACCGGTATTACGATCCAAAAGACGGCTACCTGACGAACTTCAGCGTGAATGATAAAACCGGTGCGGTATCTAAAACTTATATGGTAGACCTACGCAATGTAAAAGGTATCGAGGTTTATCAATTCTGGACGAGTCGCATTATGCCGTATGGCAACAACACCTTCATTTTTGAAGCCTATAAGAAAGGCAAAGAAGATGTATTAGTTAAAGTTGAGGTTAGGAAGTAATCAACTACTTAAGAATGATCCAGGCTGGTGCATGATCACTCGACTTGTGCCAGCCTCTTACATTTCTGTCAACTCCTGCTTTACGAAGCTTCGGCACCAAGTGCGTACTTAGTAAAAAATGATCTAATCGCAGCCCGGCATCACGTTCCCACGCATGGCGCAGGTAATGCCAGAAGGTATAAATTCTTTCATCCGGATGCAGGTGCCGGATTGCATCGGTCCAACCTTGCTTGAGCAAGCGGGTATAAGCAGCTCTCACTTCTTTTCGGAATAATGCATTGTTCAGATACTTTATTGGTTTGTACGTATCGAGTTCAGTGGGCATCACATTAAAATCTCCAATCAGCGCAACTGGCACGTCATGTTTCAGTAGCGTCTTCGCGTGTGCGGAAAGTCGCTTGAACCATTTGAGTTTGTACTCAAATTTTGTTCCGGGGTAGGGGTTGCCATTGGGAAGATACAGGCAGGCGATCACCATCTTACCAACAATCGCTTCGATGTAGCGGCAATGTTCATCGGTGCGATCACCGGGCAAGGCCCGGCCAAGTTCCTGAATGGGAAGTTTCCGCGATAGGATAGCAACGCCATTCCAGGATTTTTGTCCGTGCCAGATAGCTTGGTACCCAGCCTTGTTAATTGCCGCTATTGGGAATTGATCATTCGTTGCTTTTAATTCCTGAAGACACACAACATCAGGCTTTGCCTCCTGCAGCCAGCGAAGTAATACGGGCAGCCGGTTGTTGATACCGTTGATGTTGTAGGTGGCAATTTTCATGGAACAATTTATCAAGTCCTGGCAAGACTATTACGTTTCTATTTCAAGAATATTAACGCCACACTCTTTGCGAGTGTTCGCTAAGGTCGATCAAACACTGATATTTTTTCGCTTAAAATTGCCTGAATTCATGGTTACGCAACACTCCCTATCACATTTGGTAGGTACAGGCGCAGCAGATTAGGATTTTCTTTACTGAAAATTCAAGCTATGAAAATTTTTACGGTGTTCGTGCTCAGTTGTCTCTGTTCAGGCGCTGTGGCACAAAGTTTATCGTCACAATTTATTGGGACCGGAGGAAGTTTTTCCTCGAATACAATCGGATCACTTTCTGCAACAATTGGTGAACCATTGGCCGGTGATCGCATCAACGGTTTAATTCTTCACCAGGGATTCCAGGTTAACGTGATCATCACGGAAACTCCGGTTACAGCAGTGGAAGACCTGCTGGTCAATGTTACTGTTTATCCGAACCCGTTCGTGAGCAAGCTTACGATCCTTGTAGAAGAACAACGTGAAGCGTACCACTATCAGCTTGTGGATGGTTCCGGTAAAACAATTTTACCCGAAACTTCACTCACCGCTACTTCGGAACTGGACATGCGCGAGCTCAAGCCGGCTGTTTACTTTCTGATACTCCGCCATACTTCCGGAAAAACAAAAACTGTATCGATACTTAAAAACCATTAACCCACAGATCATGAAAAAATCTTTACTTCTCACAAGTGTATTGGTCGCATTCGTCATGATGCTGACCTATGCACAATCACCGCAGTCTTTTACGTACCAGGCGGTAGCGCGTAATGCTTCCGGTGCACCGATAGCCAATCAGTCAATCGGTTTGCGAATCTCCATTATCAACAACAGCACACCGGTCTATACCGAAACATTTACGGCAGGTACGAACGCGTACGGAATGTTCACTGTTACACTGGGCAATGGCGCACCCGTTAGCGGGAGTTTCTTTACCATTAACTGGTCAGAGGGAAGCAGCAGTCCAAAGGAATTGAAAGTTGAGCTTGATCCGACTGGTGGCACTGCCTATACCGATATGGGCACCACATCCTTTAACAGCGTACCCTATGCATTAGTATCAGATAAGTCAATCAATATGACACTGAATGAACTTACCGATGTAAATGTTACTGCACCGGAGGTAAGTCAAGTACTTCAATGGAATGGATCAGCGTGGGTAGCAGCTAATGGCGGTGGCAGTATTCAAACTAATGCAACGCTAAGTGGTGACGGATCTTCCGGCAATCCACTGAAGATTGCAGCCCAAAGCGCAACTAACGGACAGGTATTACAATTCAATGGATCAACCTGGATTCCGGCAACCGTAACCGGTGGAGTAGGCGATAATTGGGGAACACAGTTCGTACAAAAAACTGTAACGCTTGATGGAAACGGAACAGCAGCTTCACCTTTGAAGATTGCACAACAAGGTGCGGCCAACGGTGAAACACTGATCTGGAATGGTTCACTTTGGGGTCCGGGCCGACCAACTATTTCTGTTGAAGGAACATTTGCAGGAGCAGGAACGCCTGCGTTACCGTTAAAGCTTAGTCAACAAGGTGCAGTTTCAGGTCAGGCGTTAATGTGGAATGGTTCAACATGGGTTCCCGGTACGCCTTTTTCTTTACCGTTTTTTGGAAGTGGTGTTGGTGGTGCAGGCTTTGCAACATTTTCAATCAGTAACCCTGCAACTGCCGGTCCATCACGCATAGCAGTAGAAGGTCTTTCCAATGGAGGAGCTGGTGTAAGCGGAACGTCTGATCCGGCTGGAGGAAAAGGAGTTTCCGGAACATCGTTTAATGGCATCGGCATATACGGTGCATCTACCAATGGATTGGCCGCAAATTTTGACGGAAACGTTGCTGTGTTCGGACAACTTAAAGTCTTCGGATCAAACGTTTTAAAATCAAGTGACTCCTATCTGTTTGATCAATCTTCTTCTTTACATTTAACAAGTGTAGCGGCCATGGCAATTCCCGGGTTGGATGCGATGAGCTTTACGATTGATAACTCCGCAAGTGCTGCAACACCTGCAAAAGTTACGATGACCTTTAATACTCCCTTGATCAGCACTTCAAACAATCCGTCTGCACCGTCAGGAGAAAAATACCAATTACAGCTTTTTATTAAACAAGGCGCAACTATCATCAAGCAAGTAAACTGCAACGACTATGTGGCAGGGTTGGGGATCAAATCCTTTTCATATACACTTCATCAGCTTATTACAACTCCCGGAACGTACACAGCTTCTGTTCTACTGTTTAAATCTGATGGAACAGCGAGTAAAGATATAACGCTTGGTAACGCACAGGTACAAATTCAGGTAATGCCATGATAAAAAAAATCTATGATTTCATACAACAACGGGGTGTTCAATCATCCCTTGTCTTCCTTACGCTTATCATGATCTCCGTAACGTTAATAAATTGTGGCGGAGAGGACAAAGATCCGGAACCTGTTACTGCTGTTCAACTTGAAAAGCTGAGCTATACATGGACGCTTGAGTCGATTACGCGGGAAGGAGAAGATAAATTGACTGAGTATGCTGACTTTACACTTTCACTTTCAGGTTCAGATCAGGCTGAGATATATTCCTATACAACTTCCGGCAGACCATCACTGAGTCCATGGCCCGCAACAGGAGCGTGGAAGTTTGGATCAGATCCCAAACATGATCTGATCCGCGATCCGGGAACGAATGAACTTGCTATGAACTATCAACTAACGGACGAAAGCTTAATCATAACGTTTACGTTTGGCGGAGCAGGCTATGAAGCCCGTACGAAAAGTGTTACGGGCGATTGGGAATTAACCTTTACCCGGAATTAGAATAAGTCTGATCAGAAGAGTGACTGGTCTTCGTTAAAATTTTTTTGTTAACCAGTCAGGTCGACTACACACACATACGGAAAGCAGTACTTTTCATAACTAAATTGGATTATGTAAAGTACTGCTTATTTATTTCAGGGAATCACACTCGAAAAATCAAAATTCTCTTTGCGGTATTTACCGTTCTTTTTACCTTCTATACTGGCATATATCTTTTCACCAATCTTCCGGTAAGCGATACGTTGTGGAAAATCATGTGTTGGATTTACGGCAATAAATTCATTTGGCATTTCAGTAATAACCTCAAAGGATACTGGCAGGTTATTATTCTGGCCTTGCACTTTTGAGATATAGTTCCAACGACCTTTACGCCTGGCAAACTCAAGTAATTCCTGTGGAATTGAATCACTATTATTTTTCACGAAAAAACTCTTACCGGTGAAGGTGCTGTCATTCGTAAATTTCCAGCGCTCAACAATAGATCCGCCTTTGAGGTTGATCTTCCAGGTTCCGACAAGCCACTTAAACTCGTTAGCCTGCTGACTATACGAACAGGTAGCCAGCGAAATAAGCAACAGCAGGGGTAAAGTACTTTTTTTCATAAGCAAAGTATGTGTTTGATACAATACAAAGCTTCTATGCGGTTACAAGGTAAAATTGTAAAAACGCGACAACCTATTCCGTGCTGATAAAAAATGTAGATAACAACATACTATTCGCATAAAATTGTTTTGGACTTATTCCCGTAAACTCCCGGAAGTCTTTGATAAAATGAGCCTGGTCAAAATATCCACTCTCCAGCGCAAGCGTAGTCAAATCTGGAAACGTTTTGCTCCTAAGCGCTCTCAGGGTAGATTGAAGTCTGATCATTTTAGAAAGTTGTTTTGGACTTAGTCCGATAACCGTGGCAAATTTTCGTTCCAGCTTGCGTCTGTTGATCTCTACGTGCTCCGCTAATTCGGCCACACTGAGCTGTCCTTTCGATTCAAGCAAGGCACCAACACCGGACTTGGTAATTGCATCGATGCTGTGAGGCGATGTCAATCGATTAATCAAGAAATTTTCAAGAATAGCAATGCGATTATCGATTGACAGCGCGGATAAAATTTCCTGCGTTAATCGATCACCTTCCTCACCGAACAATTCGGTTAAAGGAACTGCACGATTTTCCATAGCCTGTAAACTCCCGGTGAAAAAAGGTGCAAATCCTTCGGGGTGAAATCTCACAGCTACCATTCCCGTGCGTCCTGTCGGGGAAATTTGAAGCGGACGGATTATCTGTCCGAATACAAAACTTCTGGGTTGAAGGATAATGCCATTTTCCGAAAATTGTTGATACGGGTCACCATAATGAATGATCATTTCCATACAACCATCCGGAACAATGGTTTGCTTTTCAGCAATTGCCGTAGCATCAGCTTCCAGCGACCAAAAAAGTCTGACCAATGGAGCCAGTACAGGGCTTGGTGAATAAGTTTTGTATTCCATTCAGGTTGCTCAAATCACAACAACAGTCTAACCCTTCAAAGATAAGAATCGATATACAGTTGTTAATACCAATTAAAGTATATCACCAGCATGCCATGATAGGCATTATTCAGACTTAAGGCTTTTTGCCGGATTGATCACTGCTGCTTTGAATGCTTGAGTGCTGATCGTCAGGAAGGCAATGAGCAGTGCAATGCTAGCCGCAATCAAAAATATCCACCATTCTATAGAGACATGATAGGCAAATCCCTGCAGCCAGTTGTGCATCGCATAGGCTGCCAGCGGGATGGCCAGCACAATAGAGATAACCACGAGCCTCAGGAAATCTTTTGACAGTAGTGTTACAACATGGAGCACCGAGGCACCCAACACTTTACGGATCCCGATCTCTTTAATGCGTTGCTCAGCCGAGAATGACGCCAGCGCGAACAGTCCGAGGCACGCAATGATGATGCCCAGCACTACGAGACTGATGAACACTTTTTGAAAGCAGGCTTCCGCTGTGTACATTTTAGAAAAAGCTTCACTCAGGAATGTGTATTGAAATGTTTTTTCAGGAAAGGATTTTTTCCACAAATCTTCCAGCTGGGTCAGGGTTGCCGGAATATTACCTCCGGAAAGCTTAACGGTAAAGTTTGAATGCCCGCGCGGGAACATCAGGAAACCGTAAGGCTTGATCTCATTGCGCAGCGAGGTGAAATGAAAATCTTTTGCTACGCCAATCACCTACAGGAAGTAAAGCGTGTCGCCATCTGTGTGCCACTGGAGCCGTTTGCCGATGGCGGGAGATCCCAGCCCGAACTCTTTTACAGCGCGTTCATTGATAACGATGCCACCCAACCGCTGTTGCAGTGGTCCATGGACTCCGTTGTTTATTGTATCGGCCGGAAACTCATGCGAGAACCCACGACCTTCCAGCATTTCAATGCCCACGACATCCAGGTAATCAAAGCCTACAGAACTATAGTTAAGCTGGCGTTCCTGTTGCGAACCCACCGCACGGAGTCGCGCAGTATTAAATCCCTGTCCGAGTACGGTACCTGAAGTAGCGGCCGTTTCCACACCCGATAATTGTTTTATAGAATTCAGGAACGAACTACGATCTGCTTTCGACAAGCCGCGCGCATTGCTTAATACCAGCGTTTGATCCTTATCAAATCCAAGCTTGGCCGATTGGAGATACTTGATCTGCTGCACAATGATCAGCGTACTGATGATGAGTGTGATCGAAATCGTAAACTGCACCACCACCAGCGACTTCCGTAAATTCAACGCACCTTTCTCCGACAGGTTAAATCCTTTTAACGCAGCTACCGGCTTGAAGGAGGAGAGATAGAGTGCCGGGAATATTCCCGCCACAATGCCAATGAAAAAAGTAATGAGTGCCAGGTAGATTAGCACAACCGGGTTATCGAAAAGTTGCAGCTGCTTTTGTGTAAGATCATTCACCACAGGTGTTACCAGCCAGGTAATCGCAAGTGCAAGTAACGCACTCAGCATGCAGATAATCACGGACTCCATCAGGAACTGAAAGACAAGCGAAATTCTGGCCGCACCCGAAACTTTACGGATGCCGGTTTCTTTCGCCCGCAACGCTGACTTAGCCGTGGACAAATTAATATAATTGATTGCAGCAATGAGCAGGATAAAAATACCGATGATCATAAAGATATAGACATACAGTTTATCACCATTGGGTTCAAGCTCCCACTTTAAATGTGACGTGAGATGGATGTCTGTCAGAGGTTGGGTGTAAAAAGCGCTGAAGTGTTCGGTGCTGTTGCGGTCATGCAGCTCCTGAATTTTTTTTTCAAATGATGGAATGTCAGTTCCCGGACGCACTTTAACATAGGTATAATAATTATAGCTGCCCCAACGTGTGTTTGCATCACCTGACAGCCTGCGATAGGATAATAAAAAATCATAGTGGAAATGTGATTGTGGCGCAACATCGCGGATCACGGCTGTTACAGTTACATCACTGCTGCCGTCCATTTTCAGGATCTTTCCGATCGGGTCATCCTTGCCAAAATAACGTTTCGCAGTTGTTTCTGTCAGCACGATGGAGTTGATATCGGCCAGCGCAGTTTTCGGATCGCCCAGGATAAACGGCACGGAGAACACTTCAAAGAAGCTGCTATCTACGCGCCAAACTTTGGGCTCGGAAAGCTTTTGCTCATTGTATTCCATTACTACAACGCTTCCCCAGTCGGGGTGAAGGCGTGTAATGCTTTCCACTTCCGGAAGCTCATGCTGCATGGCACCCGCCAGTGGACCTGGCGTGGTAGCATCGGGAATGCGGCTTCCATCATCGTTAATAAAATCTTTTACTACCCGGTAGATACGGTCTGCATCGGCATGATGGCGATCATACTTCAGTTCATCCTGCACAAACAGGAAGATCATGAGGCTGCAGGCCATGCCCGCAGCAAGCCCGAAAGTATTAATGAACGACAGGGCTTTGTTCTTCCACAATTTGCGGAAGGCAGTTTTGAGGTAGTTTTTGAACATAACAGGAAGGGTTATCATTCAAGTACTTATCATATTCGCGGAAGTTACAGACTCAATACATTTTAGGACAGACGGTTAAAATCATGGGTGAGCATAATCCTAAACGTGGTCAGCTTCATGCGATAAAGCTTTGCAGATACGAGTATTAGGGCAGAATTATCCGGAGATGCTGTGACTTTTTTGCGGCTATGGTATTAGGAATCGACCAAATGCTAAACCAGTTCCCGCATGACTTTGATAGTCCAGTCTTCTTTTCTTAAGAAATTCTCAACTTCACTTGTAGCAGGAATTACAGTTGTTGCGCTGATTCTCATGCTTGGCAATGGGGGAAATATTCCATGGTTCCCGGCTGAAATTGTTTTTCCAATGGCCGGCATTATACTTTTGTTAAGTATCATTTTTCCGATCTACTGGCAGGTGAAAGAGAACACTCAAAATACTGAGTACGCTGGCCGGTTCTATACTTTGTTATATGCGGTAACGCGATATTGTGTCGCGTTTAATGTGGCCAGCTTCGGCTGGAAAAAAATTCTAGGGTTGCAATTTAGGGTCCCGGTTGAAATTGCCAGTCAGCCGATGAACGCACAGTCAGGGGAGTGGCTAACGTGGTATTACTTCGGTCACTCCTTTACGTTTGGAATCATTATTGCGCTTTTACAATTGAGTGGTGCAACATTTCTGGTGTTCCGCAGAACTCAATTACTTGGCCTTTTTATTCTGCTGGGTGTAATGTTAAACCTTACACTTGTTAACATCTTCTACGATATGAACGCAGGGGCACTGGTGCAATCCGTCAGCATAACCCTCGGGCTGGTTTTCCTGTTATTGCTTGACTACAAAAGGTTAATGGACTTCTTTTTCCCGAAACAGCACATATCATCCGGGGAGAACCGGGTATGGAAAAATCTTGTGCGCCTATCTGCTCTTGTACTTTCTTTTTTGTTTAGCCTGTACTTAGCCGCGTTATAATTTATTAGGAATTCACCTAAGACCAAAAGGTTGATTGAGGCTTATCCCGTATTCTTTCATATATCTTTTGAAAATCGGAAACATATGTGATCCATTTCCGTACAAGCCTGTATGAAAGGATACCTGGATGAACACGAGGAACTGGTTTTGCTTACCACTGCCTCCCTTACGACCAACGCCTATGGAGTAAGCATTAAGGAATTTATTGAAGAACGGACCGGGCGAACTATCAGCATCGGAACACTTCATTCGACCATTACCCGGCTGGAGGAAAAAGGATTTCTCACTTCATACATGGGTGAGCCCACTGCAGAACGTGGGGGCAGGCGGAAACGATTTTACGAGCTTACGAAAAGTGGCAAGGTTGTCCTTCACGAAATGAAAGCGTTTCGCGATGAGTTGTGGGTGACTGCCAAACATCACTTATCACTTTCCAAATGAAGACGAATATCAAACCCCCGCGCCTGGCCGACAAAATCTTTTTGTGGTATTGCAAGCGTGCAAGCTCGGAAGATATGCATGGCGATGTGGAAGAGCTTTTCTATAAAGATCTTCAGCAGCATACCCGGCTGCTTGCCAACGTACTTTATTGGCGCAGGATTTTTTCACTAATGTTTTCCTATGCCGTAAAGCAGCGCAAACAAAAAGCTTCTCATCACATGTACTCATCCAATTCATTCAGCCCGGTTATGCTCAGGAACTATTTTAAAACTGCTTCACGCAACCTTGCCAAGAACAGATTGTTCACTGTTTTAAATGTTCTTGGACTCGCGCTGGGCATGTCCATCACGCTGCTCTTTATCGCTATGCTCTCGTTCATTTTTCGGTATGATGATTTTCATGTGAATGGTGATCAGATCTATCGCGTTACCACACGTGTAAAGGATAAGAACGACAACCCGCAATACGCATCCGCACCTGCAGCTCTGGTGCAAAAGCTCACAGAAAATTTTTCGGGAATTGAAAAAGTAATTCCTATCGAAGGCTCATTACAGGGCGAAGCAGTTTATCTTCAAAAAGAGATCTATCTGCACGGCTATTTCACTACACCGGAATTTCTCAGCGTCTTTAATTTTCCGTTGCTGAAAGGCAATGCTTCGACTGCGCTAAACGATCCAAACAGTATCGTGATCACCGAGCGGGAGGCAATCAAAATCTTTGGTAGCAAAGAACCGATGGGGGAGATCATTCGCCTCGAACCCTATGGTGATTTCATCGTGACCGGTATCCTGAAAGACCCTCCGAAAAATTCACACCTGTATTTTGATGTACTGGCATCTTATCAAACCTGGACGAGCTTCAAAGGCAATGCATTCCTGGAGGGTGAGACTTCGTGGCTAGATTTTATGAACTCATATGTTTACCTCGTGCTCGCGGACCATACGAAAGCAGCTGATGTTAATACGTATCTCAACCGCGTGGCGGAGGAGGCCTATCGTAAACCGGAAAGCTTTACTGCTTCGTTTGAGCTTCAGGCTCTGAACGATATTGTACCGGGGCCACCGATTGAAAATTCACCAGGTATCACTTGGGATTACTTAAGCATCATCCTTGTCGGACTGATCACCATTATCATTCTGGTTCCTGCCTGTGCAAATTATGTGAACCTCGCCATCTCACAGTCGCTGAACCGCATGAAAGAAATTGGGGTGCGTAAAGTCATGGGCGGACAAAAATCGCAGATCTTTTTTCAGTTCATTATGGAAACAACGCTGACCATGCTGCTAGCCTTGGTGCTGTCTTATTTCATCTTTGATTTGATCCGGGGTGAATACCTGTCAAACTTCGGCAGCCCGGATACGATGGACCTGACACCCACACCGCTTACCGTTATTTACTTCATTCTATTTGCCTTGCTGGTGGGCTTTATTGCCGGTGTGGTACCCGCGTTTTACTTTTCGAGGTTGCAGCCTGTGGTGGCGTTGAAAGGAAAACCGCAAGGTGAAACAACCGGAGTCCGCTTTTCTATCCGCAACATCGTGATCACGGTACAGTTTATTTTGTCGCTCGGCTTTATTATGGCTGTGGTAATCATGTTTCAGCAGTACAACTATTCAGTGAATTATGATTTTGGATTTGAGCAACAGCATACGCTCGATGTTGAATTGCAGGGAGTTGATCCGCAACTTTTTAAAAGTGAATTTGAACAGCTGTCAGCCGTGCAGCGCGTCTCGATGTCATCGCATATTCTTGGACTGGGTTCAGGAACTGTTCACGTCCTTACGGCAGACCGGACCGATTCACTGGAGACTTCGGTGATGTCGGTAGACGAAAATTTTATCAGCAACCTGAAGCTGACCTTGCTGGCAGGAAAAGATTTCAGTGACCGGGCCACGCATAATGCTAACATGATCATCGTAAATGAGGAATTTATTAAGAAGCTTAACATCCATGATGTGCACGCTGCCATTGATCAGCCCGTAGTATTGTCCGATGGCCGGGAATTTCACATTGGCGCAGTTGTTAAGAATTTTCATTATGCAAGTCTTCGGGCACCCATCGGAAGTTTCTTCTTTGAATACAATCCGAAATATTTTCAGTATGCGAATCTAAGGGTAAGTGCAGGCACACACTTCAATGAAATTGCTGCGATGGAAGATGCGTGGAAGAAGATAGGAGGTGACAACAAGTTCCAGGCACAGTTTTTTGAAGATGAGATCAAGGAAGCTTTCAGCTTTTATTTTTTGATGGTCAAGCTTTGGGGATTTCTGGGACTGCTCGCGATAACCGTAACCTGCCTGGGGCTGCTGGGTACAGTAGTGTTTACCATTAAGAACCGACTGAAGGAGGTAAGCATCCGAAAAGTAATGGGTGCCTCATCGGGCAACGTAATGATGTTGCTCTCCCGGAACTTTATCATCATGATTCTGATTGCAAGCTTCATCACTATACCCGGAATTTATTTCATGTTCCAGCATTGGCTGCTGCCGAGTGTGCAGCACTACAGTGTTAGCATCGGATTCTTCGAAATACTGGTGAGTCTGTTGCTTATGATGGTATTGGGACTCGCAACAATTTTATCGCAAACCTGGAAAGCCTCAACTGCAAACCCAGTGGACAATTTAAGAAGTGAATGATAAGACCGGTATTATCAAAAATACCCCATCATGGGATATCTTGTGTTTGGGCATTATACTGATCTTGCACGCTATGTAATTCGCTAACCTTATTTTAATGATCAGTCGCCTCGATGCTTTTGTTGAACCGTATAAAGGATACGCTAATTTTTTTCTCCGCCTGGTTATCGGATGGCGGCTTATTGTTGGGGCACAGGATAATGTTTTCAACTGGGATCGCATGCTTGAGTTTCGCGAATTCCTCATCGTTCAGGGTGTGCCTTTTCCCTTGCTGGCTGCACTGGTTTCTGTTTACGCCCAGTTCATTTGTGGCATTCTCTACCTCACCGGATGCTTCATTCGTCCGGCCGCGTTAGTGATGACTATAAATTTTATAGCTGCCTTACTGATCGTTCACATCGGTCACCCGTTTGAGCAAGCATTCGCTGCCTGGATGATGTTGGCCGGTTCGCTGTTCTTTCTTCTAAACGGTGCGGGCAAATTATCCATTGATGAATTGAGAAGAAACAGAAACTCCAGCGTATAAGATCAGCAGGTTAAAGCGAACAGCTTTTTACGCTACTTGATCTATTTTTTTTTGCATTCCCATAGTGTCATTCAGATGTGCGAAAGGTAATTCTTGCTGGACGGGTAGACTAACTGTTTATGATGTATCTTCGCCAGTTGAAACATACCTATTACTTTCATCCGTTAGCTGCTCAGTGATTAAGCAACCATGAAGACACTTTTAATTACTCCCGAAGGTTTAGAGAAGTTAAAAGCTGAACTGGACCATTTATGGCGCGTTGAACGGGTGGAGACTACCCAAAAGGTATCCTGGGCTGCAAGCCTGGGCGATCGTTCTGAAAATGCAGATTATCATTATAATAAAAAACGCCTGCGCGAGATTGACAGACGCTTGCTCTATTTGCGCAAGTGTATTGATGATTTGAAAGTCGTGCGCTATTCTCCGTACCAGGAAGGCAAGGTGATGTTTGGTGCGTGGGTGGAAATTGAGAACGACAAAGGAAAACGAATCCGCTTCCGCATTGTTGGGGGCGAGGAGCTCATTGATACAAAAGATTATATCTCCATCGATTCACCGATGGCACACGCACTACAGAAAAAAGGAGTAGGGGATGAGGCTGTAGTGAAAACCGGTGCAGGCGAATTTGTCTGGCGGATTACCAAAATTGAGTACGTGAAATAATTTGATGCCGCATTAATAAGAGCGACCTGCATGCTGCGCAGCCGAACACTACCGCCTGCTCAAACTATCACATGCCGAAGTTTGAAAACAAAGTGTATCTCCACGCATGGGTATCTGACCCTTTTTGTCAAGCATGCCATCAAGCCGAACGTTTACGATTGATGGTTGATCGCCCGCCATAGTAACAAGTGTAATATGATCAAATGCATTTGGAGAAGTTGGATCCTGGCCGCCACCTGTTGTGCCCATCATAATGTAGTCATGACCGTTTCGCTCTGTGTATGAGTAGTTATGAAAATGTCCATTAAACAACGTATATTTTTTTTTGCTCAGGGCCGCTTCAATTTGGTCAAGATTTCCAACCCCTTCTCGTTGCCATACGGGCTTGTGCATGAACAGGAACGTCCACCGCACGTTGGGATTTTGTTGAATAACGTTTTCAAAATAGGCTGATTGCGTATCACTGATTTCACCGGTTACGCGTTCAGGCATGGCGAAGTATTCGCTCTTTTCTGCTTGTTCCGTTTTGCCACTGTCGAGCAATTCGATCGCCCGGTTTCGCGCGTGGAAGATCTCAATCATTCGTTTCTCGGAGAAGTCTTCCGAGTTAAGCACCAGGAACAGAATATTCTCATAAACGAAATGGTAGTACTGTCGACCATATCGTTTCTCCCAGTAGCTTCTTGTTTTTGGACTGGTGAGATCGTGATTACCGCCAACATGAAAAAATGGTGAGCCTGCCTTTGTCATACGTTGATCGAATGTATCGTACTGATTTTTCAGCTCAGTGGTATCTTCGGTACTACCTTCAATAAGGTCGCCAATACTTAAAATGAATTTTGGTTTCAGCAAGCTCAGTTGCTGAGCAGCAATGTCGAATACACCTTTGCGCTCGCCTCCAGTCAGATCCCCGATAACGGCAAATGTAAACTGTCCGTCAGTGCTCGGCTCAGGCATCTTCGTCCAGGGCTTTGCGTCAGACTTCAGTTCATGTTTAAAATAAGTTTCATTACACGCAGAAAGTATTAGGCATATCGATACTAAACACAAGATGTTTTTTAAAGACACGATTGACGGGTGGTGGCTAGCTGTGGGTTGATTTCTTTTCATAGATAGGGGACTTAAAATCTTAAAGTACATAACCAGCCCGAGAAGACGCTAACATATTAAGTAAGTGGCGTTTTTCTGATTGAAGAGTGCGGTGTTAATGATTTCAACGGCATATCAATTAGAAAAATCCGAGTCGGCTATGCGGTGACATGAGGAAAATCCAGATGGATAGGGAGCATTACCTTATTTGATTAATCATTGAGTTTTGTGATTTTTATCAACAGTGATTGTTCACTAATGGCAAGAACATATAAACGGTAATTTCAAAAGACGGAACATTAATAGCGTATGATAAGTTTGGGAGCGGTTCTCAGATGATCTTAGTAGCGGACAAAATAATCGCGAAGGCACTGAAGGGCTTTTTCAATGTTGAGTAACAAGGCTAGAAACTCCGCGCCAAGCTATAAGCAGGGTAGAAGAGATTAACGTTCTGCTAAAGTCTTTATTCTTGCTAAGGCTTTAGGCAATCTGTCCATGAACGTTTTTTCCTGTTCAGGGGGAACCTGGGTGTTAAAGGTTAGGGTAGTAATTCCATTTTTTTCAGTTAAAAAATAACGCTCAGATGTGCCCGTCCATTCTTTATCCCGGCCTTTCGCGCCACTTTCCTGTGTATCAGCTTTGTGTCTGAAGAATGCCTGTTCGTTCCGAGTAAATTTCTCGACAAAGCTTGTTACTCCATACCCATTGACAGACGAGATAAACTCGACATCATTTCCTTCTTTCAAAACTCCTTTGATGTACGTGCCCTCATCAATAATTCCCGCCCAATCCCGGAAGGTTGCATCGTCCCAAAGGGTCTTCCAGACTTTTTCTGGGGTGGCGGTTATTTCAGTTGAAAAGTTAAGTGTTTTCATTTCTTGTCAATAATGAATTTGATAAATAGCAAAAAAGCGGCATCAGATATAATGATTTGGTTTCGTGACATAGCAAAACTTATCAGTCGAGATAAAGTTTTTGTATCCTTTTCATCCATTGCTATATTGAGTCGGCCACTTAAGAAACTTCAGCGATGAAAAGGGGAGAAGGCCTTGCAAATCTGTTGTTACTCAAAAATTTCATTTCTTAATTAATTTGAGGTGATACATCTTGCCTCCCTCTATAATTTTGATCAGGTAAACTCCTTTTGGTATATGTTGAACATTGGCCCGATGACCGCTTTCACTTTGTTCAAACACGATAGAATTCGTTCTGCCAGTCAGGTCTGAAATTTCTGCTTGTACTTTTTTGTTCCGCAAGCCCGATAGCTCGATGTAATTTTCAGCTGGATTTGGATAGACTGCTTTCATTTCCACCGTATAATTTTTTACTCCCGTAATAATCAATACAGTCTCGTCTGACACTTCACTTTCACAATCGTCTACTTTTACCTGAACTGTATAAACACCTTCTTCAGAAGCTAACAGCGTTGATGATGTTTCATTTGCTATCACGGAACCATTTAAGAACCATTGGTTGCCAGCAGCTGAGCTTGAGGTAAGTGTAATTGAACTAGTGTTTTCATCTTCAATAGTAATGAGTGGTTTGGCGGGGGTTATACAAAAAGTTCTTTCCACAAGTGCTGCCGCAGCGAAGGAAGCATTTCCCGATTGATCAGCGGTGATTGTGGCACGTCCCGCTGACACGAGCGTAACTTGATTTCCAACAAGTGTAATTTTATTGGAAGACGCTTTATACGTTACAGGTAAACCTGAATTAGCGGTTGCCCCTAATGTAAATGCTGGCCCTCCTACAAGTTTATCCTCGATGGCGGGGAAGGTTATTTGTTGACTTGAAACTCCTTCCTGATAAATCCGGATATAATCAACCGTCATGGCAGATTCTGTGAAGGCTGGATTGACAGGGCCGATGCCGCCTCCGAGGGCAATGTTAAGCAATAGATATTGAGGCTTATCAAAAGGCCAGGTACTGGCATTTTTTACTGCAGGATTGTAAGTGTAAGTAGGAACATCATCCACTAAAAACTGTACTTGATTTTCGTCCCAGATTAATGAGTAGACATGGAAGGTGGTGGTAACGTTCGATAGGGTAGCGGTATTTGTATTTATTGTACCACCAAAACTTGAAGGTGTATGAACGGAGGTATGAATCACATTAAGATTGCTCCCCCAGTGCTCCATAATATCAATCTCACCTGTGGCTGGCCAGGCGGTTGTCCCGAACTCGCTGGCAAAGTATGCACCGGGTTCGCTAATGTTTTTTCCCAACATCCAAATGGCCGGTAATGTGCCTGCCCCGGAAGCTATTTTGGCGCGAACATCTACCCGTCCATAAGTAAATGCGTATTTGGAGTTTAATCGGGCGGAAGTGTATGCTTTGGTAAACCCTTGATCTGTAAAGTTCTCCTTTTTGGCTACGATATTTAAATAGCCATCTGCGATGAATGAATTCTCAATTCTGTTGGTGTAGTGTTGCTCTTCACCACCGAACCAACTGCCAGGTATAGGAAATTGTGTTTGACGAAACCAATGATCGGAAGCAGGAGCACCCGTGCCAGAAAATTCATCAGACCACACCAACGTGTAGTCTTTTGTAACCGCTACGTCATTGGTGCTGAAATATAGATTGTCTAAATAAACTGTTCCGTTACCTTCCACCTTAAACTGGATAACATTACTCAAATTCACCGTAGGAGTGAAGGCAGACAGGGGTATATCAACACTTACCCATTGATTTTGTGTAATGGTAAATGCGTACGCCTTTTCAACAGGGCCAGGACTTACTATATAAATACTTAGGGCGGTCGAATTGGCGGTCCAAAAATCGACATGCAGTCGGGTCATGCCCGTTACATTGAAAGCACTGGCAAATTGAGTCCCCTGATAATTCAGGTTAGCATACTTCAGTGTTTTATTACCAGCAATATCACTCTGTGTCACAATCGTGCTTTGCCCCCAGTTTGGATTAAAATCAGTTCCAGCGACATTCGCATAGGCACCGCTAAAAACAGAAATTACCTTGGTACCGTCTGCCGTTGGGTTAGGGGCACCAACAGTAGGTTGTGCCTTAAGAAACCCAGGAAATGTTATGATTAAAATTACGACTGTTAAGGATTTCATACTATAAAGTTTAAACCGCAAGCCGCTGCACTAACAAATATAATTAATGAGGAATTACTACTATCATTCAAGTAAAACTGTAGCTATTTGAGTCAAATTTCCTACATAAGTCTTGGGCTTTATAATATTCATTTACAGGCAGTTATAGATATTGAACTAAGTTTTAAATTCATGAATTTTAGCAACCACTGAGTAAGTTGTTTTTAATGCAGATGAATTGCATCTGACCACGTGGTTTGAACTTGTGCTTACTCGGTTGTGTCGCTGTGCAGCAATTCAGGAGCGTTTTTGTTCCTGCTCAGTATTACGATAAGTATAATCAGCCGGCAATCCGGATGACTGCTAAAACAGCATCAAATCCATAGAATCACGTTCCAACCCAATTCGTTAAGACAGATTACGTTATATAATTTATATTATGTTAAGTTGATTTGTTAAGAATCTCACCTTCTGATTTGCAGCTGCCTGATCGATCATCGAGTTGAATCTGTACCAATCGGATAATTAGAATGCATCAAGTCGCAGGTGTTTTACTGGCGTGATCAATTAGACCCAAATTGTCTACCCCTATTGGGGATGAGAAAATTTTAGATCCATAATAACGCCTTTGAATATTCCGCTCATTATGCCCCTTACGCGTCAATTAAGCATCTCTGGATAACACATAGTTTTTAGCACTTCCCCTGCAATTGAGTTAATTGAATAAAAGAACACTGTATTCGTTATGCGCGTGATGGGATTCCCGAAGCATTTCTCTAACTAGCATCAATTGACACTTAAGCCTCTTACATTCTCCCGAACCAAGCTTGACTTCTCAAGCACGCTCAATAAACGTGTTAATGAGTATTTCAATACAAACGGCATTAGCCGCCACGGCAACACTGAAATGGTATTGAAAACCATTTTTATGTACACCTTGTATTTGGGGCCTTACGCTTTGATTATTGCCGGACTTATTAGCACTCCCCTGTTACTCATCGCCATGGTTGTAATCATGAGCCTTGGACTTAGCGGGATTGGGCTGTCTGTGATGCACGATGCCAATCATGGCGCCTATTCGAAGAAAAACTGGGTCAATATCGTACTGGGTTATTCGCTTAACCTGATTGGCGCAAACTCCTTTGGCTGGAAGATGCAGCATAATGTGCTTCACCATACTTACACCAATGTGCATGAAGAAGATGAAGACATTAATCCGCGGGGCGTGATTAGAATGTCACCTCACTCCGCCTGGAAAAAGATGCACCGATTTCAGCACATTTATGCGTGGTTTCTGTATGGACTGATGACAATCGTGTGGATGGTGTTTAAGGATTTTGCTCGACTCATTCATTACCATAAAAACGGGCTGGCTAAAAAGCACAACGCGAATATTGTGCGTGAGTGGTTTATTATGATCGGAACAAAGTTGTTCTACATCGGATATATTTTCCTGATCCCGTTTGTATTCACCACGTTGCCCTGGTGGCAGATCCTTACCGGTATTTTTATCATGCACTACATCACGGGCTTTATATTGGCGATCATATTTCAACCGGCACACGTAATTGACGGAACGGAATATCCGTTACCCAACGAAGACCGTGCATTGGAGAACAACTGGGCCGTGCATCAATTACTCACCACCACCAATTTCGGTAGCCGAAGTCCCTGGTTTTCCTGGTTCGTAGGCGGACTCAACTTCCAGATCGAGCATCACTTATTCCCGAACGTTTGCCATGTTCACTACCGGAATATCGCAAGCATCGTTAAGGCAACTGCACATGAGTTTAATTTACCCTACAAAAATTCCAAAACGTTCATGCATGCGTTGCGCGGACATTGGCGATTGCTGAAACAACTGGGTATAAAGCCTGTTTCCACTGACACGGTAGCTAGTCAATAAAAAATTACTTTAATAGTTTAGCCCTTATTAATCTTCATTGAGATGGACATTACACCTGTCCGGTCATTATCCACCATGCGATCAATGCTACGAGGCAGATCAGGGCAATAGCCCATCGTATTACGGGTTTTCTAAACATACTATGCGTTGTTTTAAAATACGTGACTGTTACAAAGAAAACGGATTTGGCGTGTTACTACCTTATACTGTTTCAGGTCTACTGGCTCTCCCACGCACTGATCTGTTTCTTAGAAGCCAGTTGCCTCCAGGCCATTTCAACAACTTCCCTGAGCAGTGCGAGCCGTGTTTGAGGAACCCACAAGGCGATGTAAGGATAGTTTATAAAATGATCAGGAACGGTAAATTCATCGGGATATTTTTCCAGAAGTAGTTGGCGGTTTTCAAATCCAACCTGTATCGGAATAAACTTACCGTTGTCATGAAGCCGGCACAGTAACTTTCCGCGTACTTTAATCGAAGGTGTACCCTCATGGGAAATACTGTCTTCAGCACCCGGAAAGGTAAGTGCTATTTTACGAATGGGCTCAAAATCAATAGGGTCAAAAGCGATCGGGCGCTTGCTGATATTTTTGCGGGTAGCCATTGACATAAAGATACTCGTGTTATACAAATACAAGCTTGCCGTCCACGTTAACTCGCTACCTCAATTTTCACTTTCAGATTTTTCAACTTCTCATTCTTGATAGCCGCCAGTACTTTATTCACCAACGTGCGTTTTATAGATACATAAGAAGTATAGTCGAGTGGCGTAATCAGCCCAATTTCATCTCCGGCAAGTCCCCCCTTCTTGGCCAAAAATCCAGCGATGTCGCCTTTACTTACTTTATCTTTTTTACCCGCACTTATATAGAGACACGCATACGCAGGTGGCGGTGGTAGCTTCAGTGATTTCGGAACGGGTATGGTTTCAATTTTTTGCGTGATGTACTGTGGCAGTGTTTCGTCATCAGCCAGGATCAGATACGCTTCACCATGCGCGTGCATGCGTGCCGTCCGGCCATTGCGGTGGATGAATGCATCTTCTTTCGGAGGTAATTGATAATGGACAACATGTTTGATCTCCGGAATATCAAGTCCGCGTGCGGCCAGGTCGGTTGAAATTAAAACATTATGGGCTCCACCCCTGAATCGGATCAGGTTTTTCTCGCGATCGATCTGCTCCATCGCGCCATGGAATGTGCCATGTTCAAAATTCTTGCTCTTAAACAGCATACTGATTCTTTCTACAGCATCGCGATGATTACAAAAAACAAGACACACCTCCTGATTAAAGCTTGCTACCAGTTTCATGAGTGCATCAACCTTATCAGTGCTGTTGGTGTGGAGAACTTTTAATTCAAGTTTTGGGTCCGGAACGGAAGTCAGGTAATCAATGGTGTCCAGTCGTTTGAACGGAAGAAAATCTGGTATCTCAGCCTGGTTCGTAGCAGATGTGAGTATATGCTGCTGACGTTTGTTTAGTGCCTTGAAAATTATTTCCAGCTGATCATGAAAACCCATCTGCAAGGATTTATCAAACTCATCCAGCACTACAACCCTCACACCGGAAGGATCAAATGATTTACGGTCGATGTGATCCGCAAGTCTGCCCGGGGTTGCAATGATTACGGCCGGGGTTTCGCTCAAGCTATTCTGTTCGAGTTGAAAATCATGTCCCCCATAACAGCACGTAACTTTATACGAGGTTTTCATCGTTCTGAAAACCTGCTCGATCTGTAGTGCAAGCTCACGCGAGGGCGCAACAATAATGGCCTGCACCAGTTTATCCTTATCGGAAAGCTTGCTTATCATAGCAATAAGGAATGCCAGCGTTTTTCCAGAGCCTGTAGGCGCCAACAGCATCAGGTTAGTGCCGGGTTCGGCCTTTTCAATCAGCTCAACCTGCATCGGATTAAACTCCGGTATTGACAAATTCGCTAAGAAATCGCTATAAATTCTGTTCAGGTTACGCTGCATGGTTGCAAAGATAACCTTATCGGGATGGTGATACTTATTTTGTACACATTTAGGTTTTAGAATAGAGCCAAGGATAAAGAGCAATGTGTAGATTTAGTGCCAGCAACAACTAACAAATTTATGCAACAACCGGCAGGACAAACTTCAAAAGAATACTTTACGCTATTAACAATTCTGCATGCTGGCTTCCTGGGTGCGCAGTTGATTTTTGCAGCAGTTGTCTATTACGTAAACTCCACCAGCAGGATAACCAGCGTTGAAGAAGCCGATAATTTGAATAAACTCTTTCAGTTTATCATACCGGCATTCATACTCGCATCGTACATCGGGGGCTCAATCATGGTAAAAACGCAGCTGAAAACTTTAAAAGCAAAACCAGCATTAGCGGATAAGCTCCAAGGCTATCGGGCGCTGGTTCTTATGCGACTTGCACTCCTGGAAGTTCCTTCATTATTCTCTATTGTCTGTTTTGTGTTAACGTCCAATTATTTATACCTCGGATTGGCAGCGCTGATCATGATTGTATTTCTGCTTAACAGGCCAACGCTATACCGTACCGTGAATGATCTGGAATTAACTCCAATGGATCGAACACTGCTCGAAAATCCGGATGCAGTAGTAGCGTAAGAGATTAGCTTTAAGATGGACTCGAACGGGTGTTTGGCAAAAACTACTCCCCTTTGCTTTTATAAAAACGTTGAGCGTCTAATATAGAAAGAGCAAAAATAACGCTGCCGGCCAGCACACTTTTTAGCAGAATGTAATCCTGCTTCATTATGCTCAACACAGGAAAGGCATACGGATAATAGCCTACGTATTTCCAACCCTGGATGGCGATCACACCTACCAATGTTGCCCCAAGCCCAAAGGTTAATGGAACAGCAAAATTCTTAAAGCGATAGCTGATCCAGTTCTGTATAGCACACAAGGCTGCGCTGGCAAGCCATCCTTTCAATGCGATCGGTAAGAAAATGGTTATAGCAGCATGGCTATAGTTGCTAAGGCCCCAGGCTGGATATCGCCCACTGACAAATGCAATAGCCACCGGCATGATTAAACTGTAAAATACAAGACAGAATCCGATGAGTAAAAAACCAAATAAGCTTTTAGCCGCATAAATGCTCCAGCGCGGTAGTGGTAACGCGTACAAATGCTTCCACATATTGGCTTGGTGATCGGTTTGAAAGATCAGAGAAATAAGGATGCAGGCTGCCAGCGGAAAGAATATCATATAAAGCCCCTGAAAGGAATGATCTGCAAGTGCGTCCCACACATCCGGGCCCGGTTTAATGATGTTATCGCCTGCATGGTAAAGGGTGAGGTACATCAATAATGCATGGAATATAGGTGCCAGGATGCAGAGCCAGGGCACGAATGTTTTGTTTGACTTGCTCCATTCGGAACGAAGAGTGCGCAATAAAAAATTAACAGCTGTCATGTTGCTATTCGGTAAGTTCAAGAAATAAAGATTCGAGATTGCCTGACTGAGGCTCAATGCGGGATACGGAAATGTTATTCTCCACAAACATCCTGTTAATGGTTGCGTTCATGGTTGCATTATCTGTTTGTACAGCGATGGCATTACTGTCAGGAAGTATTCTGAATTCATTCGTAACATGCTGTCGTATTACAGCCTCTGCCCTTGCGATATCATCTACCGTAAAGATCATCATGTTTTTTCGGAGTAATTGTTGAAGTTCTTCCATTTTTCCTTCAAACACACATTTTCCCGCTTTAAGGATACCCACATGCGTGGACATCTTTTCGATTTCATCCAACAGATGGCTTGAGAGAAAAATTGTTTTATTGTGATGGCGATGAAGCTCAACAATAAGCTCGCGGATTTCACGTATGCCTGCCGGATCAAGACCATTAGTGGGTTCATCCAGAATGAGAAGTTCCGGATCATGAAGAAGTGTTATAGCCAGTCCCAGTCGTTGCTTCATTCCAAGGGAATATTTACGTACTGCCATGCCCGCAGCATGCTGTAGCTTTACAATCTCGAGTACTTCATGTGTTCGGCCGGGAGCAATGTTACCAACAAGCTTGCGGAAAATTTCAAGATTTCTGAAACCCGAAAGATGCGGATAAAGTGAAGGCATTTCCACGAGCGCTCCGATTTTTCGCAGAATGGATAGCCGGTTATTTTGAAGTGTTTGATTAAAAAGAGAAATACTGTTATTCGCTGCCGGCACAAGGCCAAGCAGTAACCGGATCGTGGTTGTCTTACCTGAGCCATTTGGTCCGAGAAAACCATATATAGACCTCGATGGAACCTGCAGGTTAAGTCCATCAAGAACGTTCTTTCGCGAATATGTAAAGTGGAGGTCACGAACGGTTATTAGATCCATACAGGGGAGTTTGTATAAATGCAAAGACTTCTAAAGCCTAACTTTGTTACAGAACAGAAAAACTTATTCTTATGGGATTGGGAAATTAACTTTCCATAGCTGTAGTCGCCTAATTACAAAACCCAAGAGTGTCCCTCCTTTCAACCACTCAAATTCTGATAAAATCAATGGTTTTAAAATTAATTGGATTAATTTTACTTTTAAATACAAAGTACTTTTATATCTTGCATTAAAAACAGAGAATTTCAATTTTATTCCCTTAAAACTATGACACATACTAATTCAACATCAGCCCCGAATGCTTCATTCGGTATGGGTAAACGAATGCTCGCAGGCGCAGTCATCGGTCTTATCCTGATTTCGCTTTTTGTATTGCCTCCCGGAAATGCTAATCCAGCGTGGGGAAAGTTCTGGATGGTTCGTCCGCTTATTATCGTTCCGCTGGCTGGAGCGATGGGTGGATTGTGCAACTACTACATTATGCATTTTCACCGTCTGATTGGTATGCATAAAATTGCAGCCCTTATTCTAAGTGCATTTATTTTCTTGTTCGGGTTATGGCTGGGCATCGTACTGGGATTGGATGGAACATTGTGGGATTAACGCCAAACTGCCTTTGCTGATCTTCAACAAAAAATATTTCAGTATAACAGCATTGATCTTCTTGATAGAAGTGTTGATTGCCGTTTTTGTGCGTGATAGTTTTGTTCGCCCTTACCTGGGCGATGTACTGATAGTTATACTGCTGTATTGTTCTCTGAAATCATTTTTGAACGTCTCAGTCTTTACAGCAGCCATAGCCATATTACTTTTCTCTTTCTTCATTGAGTTTCTTCAATACATCCTGATCATCGAACTTTTGAACGTCCAACACTCAACAGTTGCGCGAACGGTTATCGGAACTTCATTTTCATGGCTTGATCTGTTGGCATACACCGTTGGCATTGCCATCGTTCTTGCCTTGGAGAAATATTTGCAACGCAATCATCGTACGCATGGAATACTTCGTGGATAAACACTCCATTGTTCGGAAGATCTGGGGAAAAAGCGATACCATTCTTTTCATATTCGCAGGCGCTTCTGCAGAGTTCGCACTTAATAAAGCCATCGATTGGCTTTATTATACCGGTCGCTTACCCGCTGATCCGCTCGGAAGATTATTCTCAACTGTTTCCTATGCGCGTGCAATAGTTTTCTCTGAAAAGCAAGCGGCTTTGCGTGCGATTGATGCGATGACAGCGATCCATGCAGGCGTGGAATCGAAACGCGGGACAACCATTCCAGACTGGGCTTATCGCGATGTGTTGTTCATGTTGATTGATTATTCCATTCGCGCTTTCGAAAAATTGGAACACGCGTTAAGCCTAACCGAAAAGAATGAAGTATTTAACGTATTCCATGCAATTGGAACGCGAATGCGGCTAAATGGATTACCCAATACATTGGAAGCCTGGGAAAAAATGCGGCAAGATCAGTTAAGCCATAACATGATACACAGCATTCTCACCGATGATTTGTTCAGCCAGTATCGCAAACACCTGGGTGCGATTCGATACCAGATATTGTTAGAGGTACAGACATCTATTGTCCCCGCACAAGTACGTGACCTGCTTCATTTTAGAAAAATATCTATCTTAAGTCCCTTGCTTGCGGTATACAACATGAGCCGGATGATTAAGGCTGATTGGTTGCTGCTGTCGCCCCTGCTTCCTGCACGCTACAAAAAGGAAATTCAGGCATTAAATAACGTTGTGCAATAGATTACTGCGATGCGCACCCAGTGCATTTAGTATCTTTCGATCATGCTTATTGAACCTCAGGCACTTAATCATTGGATCAACCATTTTTATGGTTACGGATCCTGGACGGCTGATATCTGGTTTATTACCTTTGAAGAGAGTGGCGGAGATGTACCGGAAGACGTTGATGATCGGCTAACGTATTTTCAAAAAACGCATCCCTCCCCATCCGGAACATTATGTGACATCCGTGAGTTGTATCGAAACGTTTCCGCTCGAATTGACGGACCCAAGGCAAAGCTATTTAAAACTTTGCATGATTACCGGTTTGGTGATCATGCCATTGTGCATGGGGCCTGGAAAAATCTGATTGCATTTACGCATGGCTATAAAAACAAACCGCTTCCTGATCTGCTTGGTTATCAGAAAAAGTCCTTTGCCCTACCATCAACAGGACATGAAGCCTTGATTACGCTATATCCATTACCGGCTCCGCATAATCATGCGTGGTACTACAGTTGGCTTGACCTGCCGGGATTCGGCTTTCTAAAAAAACGAATCCAATACCAGGCACATGTGTATGTAGGTCGCATGGATACAATCCTTCAAAACATTAGCCGGAACAAACCCAAGGTTGTTATTCTATATGGCATGAATAACATTCAAACGCTCAAAACTTCTGTTCAAACCTTCTTCCCCGATGCAAAATTCACGATGGTTAAAGGCATTAAACAGCAAATTCCGCAACATCATCGCGCAGATTTCAATGGCACAACATTCTTAATCACTACTCAAGTACCCACGCTCAGGCATAATCGAATTGAAACGGGGTTTGATTGGGAGGCGTTTGGTAAACTGATCTCCGGGTAATGATGTAATCTAACCATCTTAAAAAAAATAAGGACTCTGTTCAGAGTCCTTATCCATTTATACTTTATGAAAGTAAATTAGTCTACTTCCAGGCCGAGCGCCTTCATTTTTCCTTTCAGCTTGTTAAGCTTCGGAGTATACTTGGCATCGTCATAGACACTAAGATCGTTGTAGATACTTTGTAAACCGTATAAAACATTCTCTTCGTTTGGCTTAATTGCTTCGAGGCGCTCCCAATAAGGAACAGCTTCTTTAAGCTCCTGTTCAATTTTCATATACAATTGCTGACGCTTTGCATTATCCTTCGTGGCATCACGCTGTGCGCGCACTTCACCCACTTCGGCATACAACATTTCGGCCATGCTCGCATTGGCATCAAAATGATTCGCATCCAGCTCAAGTGCTTTCTTTAAGGCCTTTATTGCTTCCGGATTATTTTTAAGCTCCCGATTAAGCTCACCTAACAAGTAATAGCTTTCAGGAGAAGGTGCTTTCTGAATTTGTTCTTCAACCATCGCTTTTGCAGCATCGTACTGTTTAGCGCTGAGGTAAACATTCAATTCGTTCTTGGCAAATTCCTCGCGAGACGGATATTTTACGCGCGCCTCTTTTGTGATGGCAAGCGCTTTATCTTTCTGATCTTTATCATTATAAATTTGGAACAAGATCAAGTAAATATCCGAAGACTTACCGCCTTTATCTTTGTATTTAACAGCTGCTTCTTCTGCGGAGTCATAACGTGTTGCGTTAAGCGCAGACAGGGCCTGAACATAATAGGTTAGCGTATCGTTGTCATATTTTGATAACGTGTTTTCGAAAACGTTGCGGGCCTGGCTACCTTGTGCGTAACTAGCTTCATAATCAGGTTCATCTTGTTGCATAAGCTCTATACTTTTTGCTAAATAATAATTAGCCCAGCCTGTCAACTGATCTTTTTTCTGAATGGGCATAATTTGGCCCGGAAGAAGAATAAAATATTCACTGTCCTTCTTTTTGTTAAGCTCATCCGCTTTCTTGAAAGACTCGATAGCAACTTTCTGTGCATTCGGATCCAATGCTTTAACAGATGCATCCTTAATTGTATCCAGGGCTACGTAAACAAGACCGCGATAATACCAGGCGTTTCCGTCTGCGCCTACTTTTGGATCGGCAACACTTATATCAGCTTGTTCTTTAGCCTCTTTATATTTCCCGTCTTGATACAGAGACAAGATCTTTTTGGCATTCGGTTTGGCGGCTTTCTGCCCGAAAGCAATTACCGGTATCAAAAGCACAATCAGAAATAGTTTTTTCATTGCAGTAAAATTTGAGATTCGATTATTGGGTTTTGTTCAAGGTCAATTTTCTGGATCTTCTCAACCGAAGATATATGATCATCCTCATTCAGCTTAATAAGCCGAACGCCCTGCGTGGCACGGCCCATTACGCGAAGCTCTTCAACTTCAATCCGAATGGTAATGCCCGACCGGTTAATGATCATCAACTCGTCTTTATCCGTTACTTCTTTAATTGCAACAAGTTTGCCAGTTTTATCCGTAACATTAATTGTTTTTACGCCTTTGCCCCCACGTTTCGTTACACGGTAGTCTTCAATCGATGAACGTTTTCCATACCCTTTCTCCGACACCACCAACAGGTTAACATCCGGGCGGGTGATGCACACCATTCCGATTACTTTATCCAGCGGATTATCCAATGTTACGCCTCGCACTCCGGCTGCAGTCCGGCCCATCGGTCTCACATCCGATTCATTGAAGCGCACTGCCTTACCTTCTGATTTAGCAATGATAATGTCGTTCTTACCATTGGTCAACGATGCGTTGAGCAATTTGTCGCCTTCGTGAATCGTGATTGCAGTAATACCACCTTGGCGTGGCCGCGAATAAGCTTCAAGCGATGTCTTCTTGATTGTACCTCTTTCAGTACACAAGATCACGAAATTATTCGCCAGGTATTCTTCGTCCTCGAGGTTCTTAATATTTAGAATTGCTTTAATCGTATCCCCCGGCTGAATGTTGAGAAGATTCTGAACCGCTCTTCCTTTTGATGTCTTATTGCCTTCCGGAATTTCATACACCCGCTTCCAGTGAACCTGACCGGTTTCCGTGAACATGAGCAGATAATTATGCGCATGAGCAATGAAAAGGTGCTCGGTAAAATCATCTTCTTTTGAACCAGCACCTTTCGAACCTACTCCGCCTCTTCCCTGTGTGCGGTAATCCGAAAGAACGGTTCGCTTGATATACCCTTGGTTTGAGATCGTGATCACCATCTCTTCATTGGCAATCATATCTTCTACCGTAATATCCTCTTCGGTTTGAACGACTTCGGTTCTGCGCTCGTCACCGTAGCGTTCACGAATCTCCGTAAGCTCGTCTTTGATGATTTGCATCCGCACGCCTTCATCGTTTAGAATTGCATTGAGACGATCGATCAAAGCTTTAACTTCTTTATACTCCTGCAGAATCTTGTCGCGTTCAAGTCCGGTTAACCGTTGCAAACGCATATCAAGAATGGCCCGGGCCTGAATTTCCGAAAGCGCAAAGCGTGACATTAATTCTGTTCGTGCAGTCTCCGGATCTTTTGATGCGCGGATAAGGGCAATCACCTCGTCCAGATGGTCTAATGCGATCAGGTAGCCTTCTAGAATATGTGCGCGCTTTTCAGCTTCCGCAAGCTCAAATTTCGTTCTACGCACAACTACTTCATGCCGGTGTTCTACGAAGAACTTGATTAAGTCCTTGAGATTCAGTGTCTGTGGCCGGCCTTTTACAAGCGCTACATTATTAATTCCGAAAGATGACTGTAAAGACGTGAGTTTGAATAAGTTATTAAGTGTTATGTTAGAGATTGCATCCTTCTTCAGGTCATACACGATGCGTAGCCCTTCCCGGTCAGATTCGTCCCGGATATCGGAAATGCCTTCGATCTTTTTATCGTTGATCAGTGCTGCTGTTTTCTCAATCATCAGGGCTTTATTCACCTGATATGGGATCTCGGTTACAATGATCTGCTCGCGGCCATTGGGTAGTGTTGTAATCTCCGCTCTTGCGCGAACCACAACTTTCCCCCGACCAGTTCTATAAGCTTCGCGAACCCCATTAGTTCCATAAATGATCCCGCCTGTTGGGAAGTCAGGTGCGGTAACAAGCTTCATCAGCTCTTCAATCGCAATTTCATTGTTATCGATATAGGCAATAATACCATTGATCACTTCCGTGAGGTTGTGTGGAGCCATATTGGTGGCCATTCCAACCGCAATACCCGAAGACCCGTTCACTAACAGGTTAGGAATCTTACTCGGAAGCACACTTGGCTCACTGTTTTGATCATCGTAGGTTGGCTTGAAGTCAACCGTATCTTTATTGATATCTGCGAGGATTTCTTCTGCGATTCTTTTCAGCCTGGCTTCGGTGTACCGCATGGCAGCCGGAGCATCACCATCAATAGAGCCAAAGTTTCCCTGACCGTCAACCAGTGTGTAGCGCATCGACCAGCTTTGCGCCATACGAACCATGGTATCGTAAATAGAAGCATCACCGTGTGGGTGATACTTACCCATTACGTCCCCGACTATACGCGCTGATTTCTTGTAAGGCTTGTTGTAGTTCACGCCCAATTCAAGCATACCGTAAAGCACCCTGCGGTGTACGGGCTTGAGACCATCCCGGACATCGGGAAGGGCGCGCGAGATGATTACCGACATCGAATAATCGATGTAAGCACCTCTCATTTCATCTTCAATATTGATTGGAATTATCGACTGTCTGCCTGGAGTCAGGCCACCGGTTTCTTCGGCCATTTAAATGGTTTTATGGTATTGTTATAATAAAGTAGAGACGCATAATTTTGCGTCTCTATATCACCATGCAATCTACCAAATTTTGATGGGAAATCGACCAAAAAATGACCTCTAATACGGATTTAATTTGCGTTTATTTTTACCCTTGTATTTGATCAGCTCGGGATAGTTTTCACCGTAGTGCGGGTTCTGTTTTTTGTAGATCGGGTGTACCCGGCTCCTATATTCCCGGTTGCCGTGGGCATGATTGATTTGTACGGTACATTGCTTGTGGAAGCACTTTCTTAACTCAGGTAAACGATATGTGGCCCCAATGTTGATGTAAAAAGCGTTCATCTTGTGTTTAAAAACCGGGTCGCCTTCGACCGCGTTTAGCTTGAAGCTTTTGATCTCATACGAAGGCCTAATAAACAGTTTAAAATACTCTGACAAATCCCGCTCAATGGTTACGCCAAGATTTACGAAAACTCCGCGCTTGATGTTGCCTTTATCGAACTTCTTTCCGAGGCCGTAGCCGCCAATATTTGCATCGACCGTCAGCAAGTAATCTTCGTACCTGTAGACCGAACCTCCGAGCATCACAAAGTATTTCTGCAACATGAAGCTTGACACATCCGGGGAAAATGAATGAATATCTTTTCCATGCGCCAAGGGCTTAAAGTCTCCTACTTTGGTAAACTCAAGCGAGTAGCCGATACCAATCCGATAGTACTTTAAAAATTCATAGTGAAGTGTTGCCCGGATCGGGATGTTAAACGACTTACTTTTAAATCCGCGTTTACCGGAAGTCAGGCTAAAGTCTGCGGGGTTTATCACCAGCGCAGACGTATCAATCTTATTAAACCAATTGTTATACCCCAGGGTTGGTTGTGCCGGATTAAAAACAATGGGCTTGCCCGATGCAGGTTGATAAATACCGTAATCATCTAGCTTGTGTTTGAATGTAGTAGCTCCGTAACCGGTACTTAATCCGAAGGTAAATTTGCTGAGAAGCTTACGGATGCCTGGACCTTGTCGCTCTACATAAAAGTGATCCAGCGGAATGCTGTTCTCTTTATCCTTTTCCTTGTCTTGCGACAGGGCCAGGTTTACGCTGCACAAGCAGGCCAGCAGGGTTAGTATTGTACACGACCGGATCAAGCCTGAAAAGGGGTTGAAATATGAAGATTGACCGACAATCTTTCCACGCGTTGTTGTTTGAACTGATTTTGCACGAAAACGCTAAAAATACGCTAATTACCCCGATTGTCCTACCTTAATAACCGGCAGGCTTCGCTTCTAACGATGTAAAGGTGTGAAATAGTGTTTGCCCTTTCTGTGCCTCGTAGGTAAACGAATATTGGGTTTGGCCACCATCAGGCTTGGAGATGGTAAACTCGGTTTGATTGGCACCTTCGTGCAGCGGAACGCGGCTGTAAGAAATGCTATGGGGCAAGGTCTGCCAGTTGCGGGTGTCTGCCTTTTCGGTAAAAGCGTTTACAGCTCCTAAAACCGCTCCCCAGCCTTTACTTTCCTTCTTCAGGCTCTGTTCGGCCGCTTTCTTGAGCGCAGCCCGGATAAGGGTTTTACTGAACTCAAGCGCCATGCGGTCTTCCAAGCTTTTGAAAGCGATTTTATTGATGTTCTCTGCTACTTCGAGTGTATACTTCTGCCCTGCGGTTGTGATAGAAGCATGGGAGAAGTAAAGCGGTCGTTCCACGTATTTAGGAAAGGCTACCCGAAACATTTCTAAGTCCGTAAGGCTTGCGCGATCATCCTTATCATACACGTGAAATGGAAAGGCCATTGTTTTACCTTCGTTTTCCAACACAAAGAGATTATCAGGTCCTCCGGTAATAGCAAAGTTTATACTCCATTCGTTCTTAACCGGTCCTAAACCATTATGCCAGAAGAATACCAAATCAGCATCCGGTTGCTTTTTTGGATCGAAGTCAAGCCAACCGAATTTATCACGAAACGTGTTATACTCTTCCGTGAAGCCTGTTCGCCAGGCACTGATCAGCAAATCCTTCTTAAGCTGTTCAGGTGCTTGAACGTTGAACATTTTTGTATAATCACTTTCATAGATCTCCAGGGAATTACGGTATGCGATGAAGGCGTTGTTCCAATCACCGGTAGCCTGGTAGATGATACCCATGAGATTGTGGATAAAAGCATCGCGTTGATATTTATCTGGATTTTTATACCTGTCTGCTAACTGCTGTAACCGAATATTCAATCTTTTGCATTCCACCAGCGCATCTTCGTATTGATTCAACTTCAGGAAATTGAGCGCTTTGTAATACAACGGCAAAAGATGTTCATGATCTTCACCCCGGTACATGGTGATAGTCGGGTTCGTTAAATACGATGCTGCTTCTGCGAAGTAATTAACTTTGTAGTCTTCACCGAACAGAAATGCTTTTTCTAACGCTTTGTTACTTTTGGGATACTCTCCTTTCATAGACTGCAACAAGCCCATGTTTACAAAATACAGGAACTGGTTGTTCGATTTTTGATACTGTTTATCGCCCTTAAGCTGCGTTAACGCCTGATCAATGTTTCCGTTTTCGAATTCGTGGTTGAAATTATAACTGACTTCATAAAATGAAGCGCAGGCTGAAACCAGCATCATCAGGCAGGCGATGATCAGGGAACGCTTCAGCATGATTTTTGGAATTAGTTTTTAACGAACTTCTTGATTTCGTTCTGGCCGAGCCAGATTCGCTTATTCGTTTCTATATCTGTAAAGAATAATGTGGTTTGATAGTTGACCACGCGTTTTTTGTTGTAGGTATCTGTTTCTGAATTCATTTCCCCGAATAACATCACATCAGCACCCTGCTCCTTGCCCCAGGCTGCTACCGTTGCAGGATCGGCAAAATCCTGCTGCGCAGCACGCTCCTGACGAAGTTTATCACGGAACTCATCTGATTCGACTAATTCAGCAATCCCTGAGTTCAGGATCACCATTTCAAATTTCTTAACGTAGTTGCCAGCATCGATATGTTCGCTGGTTTTATTCTTGATCATGCCCATGATAATGACAGGTTTATGTCCCAGTGATTCAGAATACTTTTTAAACGCGTCTGATGTAAACAAATCATGGATCATTTGATCGGCAACTTTCCTGGAGTCAGTATCGTTCCAGCGACCACTCAGATCAATCTCTTCTGACGGATCAATCCGGGTAACGGTACGTGAACAGGAAACAAAAATAAGAATGGAAAATACAGAAAGCAGTAAAATGCGTTTCATAAAACTGGGATGAAGGGTTGTATTAATAAATCAAAAATCCTGCCGAGATGGCTACAGATTTTTGAGCTGGCTGATTACCGATTTCGGGTCGTTTGAGCTAAATACAAAGTTTCCCGCTACCAGCGCATCAGCACCGGCTTCCATTAACGGCTTTGCGTTGGTAAGGTTTACTCCGCCATCAATTTCTATTAATGCTTTTGATCCGGTTTTCCGGATCAACTCTTTCAACTGCTTAACTTTTTGATAGGTGTTCTCAATAAATTTCTGACCGCCAAAGCCCGGGTTAACGGACATCATACAGATCAGGTCTATATCCGCAATTGTATTTTCAAGGGCTGAAATTGACGTATGCGGATTGATAGCAACGCCAGCCTTACAACCCAATGCTTTTATCTGTTGGATGTTCCGATGAAGATGATTGCAAGCTTCAATGTGTACTGAAATGATCTCCGCCCCTGCTTTATGAAAAGCTTCAACATAACGCTCCGGTTGCACGATCATTAAATGAACATCCAGTGGTTTTTTTGCGTGCCGTTTGATCGCTTCCGTAACCGGAATTCCGAATGAAATATTAGGTACAAATTCACCATCCATGATGTCGATGTGAATCCAGTCGGCCTGACTGTCGTTCAGCATTTTTACTTCGCGTTCGAGATTAGCAAAATCAGCCGCCAGGATGGACGGAGCAACGATCGGACTGCTCATGAAATTCAATTTATCCGCAAATATAACCCCAACAACCGGGTTTGAAAAAGAGCGCGGATTTAAATCTTAACCAGCTTATAGGTCTCGTATTTTTTGCCGATTCGTACGGTAAGGAAGTATACACCTGGAATAAAGTGGCTGATGTTCAGGGAATAACTATGATCCAGCCAACTGTACGCCAACTGATTACTTCCAATGATTTGACCTTGCGCATTTAGAATGGCTACTTCACTTAGTTTCAGCTGTGTTGAATTACGTGGAGCAAGCGTAACGACATCCTGAGTCGGGTTTGGGTATACAGCAAGAGATTGATTCTGTTCCGGTTCAAGGGCAGTTACTTCCAAATAATTCACAACAGCATTATAATTTGGAATACCATATCCAAGCTCATTATCAGGAGACGAAGCCTGAGATGCGGATAACCGGATGGCATTCATAAGCTCTTCGCAGGTTATATCGGGATAGCGTTGACGAAGTCCGGCTACCAAACCGGCAACTAAAGGCGAAGAGAATGATGTTCCATTATTACTAATAATAGTGCCACTTGAATTAATAACTTTTACGGCTGTTCCCAGCGCAACAACATCGGGTTTTGTTCTGCCATCAGCAGCGGGACCAACAGAACTGTTTGGATTTCTTTCACCTGCCAGAGTTATGTTACCTACTGTAAGCACATCCTCAGCATCAGCAGGTGCAGTAATGATTCCCCACGAATCCGAGCCTGAATTCCCTGCACTGTTCACCATGAAAATTCCTTTGGAGGTAGCGATCTGAGCAGCGCGTGTGATAACGGTTGTATGACCATCCATATCTGATTTGGCATAATCCATTGTCTCATCATCGAATGTATTGTATCCCAGCGAAGTGTTAATTACATCAACTCCGGCACTGTCGGCACGCTCCGCTGCAAACAACCAGTTATATTCTTCTATTCTATATTCTGTAGGAGTATTTTCGGTAACGTATAATTGAAAGGTTGCCTTGAACGCTCCGGCTGAAAACTGATCTGAACCAATTGTGGCTTTAACTCCCAGAACAGACAGTACTTGTGTGCCGTGTGTACTTGCCTGGTAGACGTTCGTATTATTAGTTACAAAATTCCAGGAAACATCCTTGTTGATGCGATTCGTATATATCTCCTGAAAAGGAGTTTGCGTATTAACACCGGTAAACCCGCCATCCATAATCGCCACGATTACCCCTTCTCCATCATAGCCATCCGCATGCATATCATCAATACCCAACATCGCGAGCTGTGCTTCAGTGAAATCATCTGCTAATCCTGAAAACCCGAATTTGAAAGATTTGCGTTGCTTGCCGCTGCTACTGCCAGGCGCAACGAATTCAGTGCGCTCAACAATGCTAGTGAGCTCTTCGATATCTTCCAGTTGACTATCCGTACACTCTACCAAAACACCATTCATCCATTTGGTTCTGTATAAAACTGTAGCGCCCGTAGCACGCACACTCTGAATGTACGATGCAGTTACCGGCAAATCTTCCGCAATAACTTCGATACCTTGTGTAACTCTTCGCTCGATGGATCGGGTATTCAAAAACATTTCCGGATGATCTGTTGTATAACCGGTTCCCTGCTTGTCCTTAAAGAAAACCATATACCTGTTCAGCTGTGCCACTGAAACACCGGAAGCTCCGAGAAGCAAAAAAATCAAAAGGAACTTAATTCTGGCCATACGCAACTAATACCTGCTCATAAATCGTACCACTCTCTATTTCCTTCGCCCCGATAATACATTCATCCTCATCGGAGCAATATACCAGGTCGGTTATTTCGCGGTGAACCAACCCAATATTCCTAACATAAACCTCTTCATTTTTTTTAAGATAGGTAATGTTATCGGTTGCGTTGTCCTGCGTAATTTGAATGTACTCTCCGTTTATTTCAAGGTTTTCCAACGGATAGGATTTCCCCTTTTTTGTCAACACATATTCATCGACTGGTTGATTATTCAATGCGTTGCCATTCCACTTACGATTTTCGACAGCCGGGAATACGATCTTTATAAACGGCACATTTTCCTCAGAAACAACCACATTTGCGGAATTCATTCGTACTGACCAAACGTGTTGAAATTCCCATGACTCGGTGCTCGTATTACGCTTACTCCTGTGAATCGTATAGGTGTAACCACCTTGCTGATTGGGGAATGAATCGACCACTTCAGTTTTTAACTGGTACGTTAAATCGTCTTTTATTTCAAGAAGCTCGTAGGTTGTTTCACGAATAGAATAGACCTGATAAAAACCTCTGCGAAGCGGAAAAAACTCGGCATCGGAAGATTTATTTACGCCCTCATCTTCTCCACAACCTGCAAGCAGAAGCAATACTCCAGGAAGATATTTCAACAAATTTCTCAACAATCTCACCTTTTTTCTAAATCCGCCTTTATCTTTAAACGTAAACAGCATCAAAGTTATTTCTTTCTTCTGGAATCCGTATGGCATTAAAGACATTAGTTAAAGTAGGTAAAATCTCGAATCTAAGCGATGCACGCTATTGTGCCGGCATGAGCGTGGATATGCTTGGTTTCAGTGTGATTAGTGGTCGCGACAATTATGTGAGTCCGGAGCTTTTCAAAGAAATGCGGGGCTGGTTTACCGGGCCTTCGATTATTACTGAAGTTTACGGTATAGAAAAACATGAAGATCTGACTGCTATCATCCAGACTTATTTACCAGATTTAATTGAAGGATCATTTTCTGATATTAAGAAACTTCATTCAGCGTTTGCGTCCTATATTCTCTCTACAACGTATGAAGAAGTAAAAGCACATGAAGATGAGTTGGGTATTTACCGGAACCAGATTGCGTATCTGATCATTCCCGAATCAACACCGTTGGAACAAATTGAAACGCTCTCGCGGGAATATAAAATTCTGTTACAGATCGACTCTGCAAATCCTGATGACAGCAAGCTTCACAACCTGCACATCAAAGGTATTGCCTTACAAGGCAGTGCCGAAGATAAACCGGGCTTAAAAAATTATGATGCGCTGGCTACTGTATTAGAGAAACTCGAAGCAGAAGATTAATTACTTATATCCGCCAAGCTTTAAAGCTTTTTCAATTGCTTCCTGCGTAGTATTCTTATAACTGATCTCCACAATTTTGTCTGAGTCAATCCATTCACGGATTTTATCCAGACGTTTCTTTTTAACATTCTTCAGAACAGGTACGCCAATACTTTTTAGTGCAGCCGCATTATAGTATTGTTCGTATTGCTTTTTCATTGGCACAACCAGAAGTTTTTTGCCGAGGTAAATTGCTTCTGCAGGCGTTTCAAATCCGGCACCGCATAAAATTCCTTTACACGCTAATACACTGGCTACAAACTCATCTTTATTTACTGGATAAACAGAAAGCTTGCCAATGTGATATGGCTTCTTTGCATGCTTGGAGAAGATATGCCACCGTACATTAGGCACCTTCATCAATAAAGGAACAAGTGTACGGTCATCGTAGGCTGGTAAGTAGACTGTGTAGTGATCTCCTTTGCTAGGAACTGCTTCACGTATCGAAGACCTGATCACCGGAGTGAACATGTTATCATCAAACTTGTCGAAGTGAAATGACACTGCTGCATCTGCCGGAGCATAATTTTTTAAGATCCATTCACCTACCGGATCGAAATGTTTGGGTTGAGGAACATTAGGCGACAATAACGCAGATTGATGACTTAGTGATACGCACGGTATTTTTTTCTTTCGGGCAGCCCAGGCTGAGATCGGTTCAAAGTCATTAATGATCATGTCGTATTTCTCGACCGGGAAGTTTTTGATCTCTTTATAAACTTCTTTTGAACTGTTCTGCTTAAAGGTTTTGAACAAATCTATTCCTCCGGATTTACCGAAGTAAAAACTCAATCCCCGGGATTTATATTTTAATGGATAATCAAGCTTAATATCCGCTTGGGCACCGCTTACAAAAATGTCGAGCTTGCCATATTCGCGAAGAATTGGAATAACATCTTCGGCCCGGCTGATGTGCCCATTGCCTGTGCCCTGAATTGCGTAGAGTATTTTCACTTTTTAACGGTAAGGAACTCGTTCACCAAGTCGCGGAATATTTCATCGTTGTCCAGTTTATGTTCGAGTCGCTTGGGCAATTTAACAGAATTTGCAATCGGATCATCCTGATAGCGATAAATACTCCACGCTCCGTTCGCATATTCAAGTGTCGTCAGGTTTTCGACCCAGTCGCCCGAATTGAGATACATCACCGATCCTTTCTCGGTAACGATCTGTCGCATCTCTGGTTGGTGAATGTGACCGCAAACAACGTAATCATAGCCATTGGAGATGGCAATATCAGCAGCCGTATCTTCAAACTTGTTAATAAACTTAACCGCTGATTTTACGCTATCCTTTACCCGCTTGGATAATGAGATTTTCTCACGTCCAAGTTTTTCAAGACACCAGTTCACTACAGCGTTGATCACAATCAAGGTATCATATCCTGCAGCACCAAGCTTGGCGAGCCATTTTGAATATTGCATAGTAACGTCAAATACATCGCCATGGAAAACCCAGGCACGCTTGCCATTAAGGCTCAACACTACTTTATTGGCAATGCGAAACGATCCAAGTTTTAGGCCTGTAAACTTGCGCAGCATCTCATCGTGATTACCGGGCAAGTAAATGATCTTCACTCCTTTTGAGAGCAATCCGGTAATATGCTTAACCACTTGCATGTGCGACTTAGGCCAGTAGCGTTTGCTAAACTGCCACATGTCGATGATGTCACCGTTAAGGATTACTTTTTTGGGCTTGATGGTTTTGAGGTAGCGAAGTAGTTCTTCGGAGTGGCAGCCAAACGTTCCGAGATGGACATCCGAAATGATAACAATATCAACCTGGCGTTTTTTGCGTTTCCCCATGCAATGTTAAAAGTAATCCCGAAGGCCCGTAATTTTCCTTCGGGACACCTAACCTAAAAGAAGTTCTACTTGAAAGCAAAGGTATTGTGCAGGGATTACCTGATAATCTCTTGCCTGTTATGGAATTGTTATGGCTTGGGTCTCAGGATTTAAAGCGAAACCGAAGATATTTTATCTTCTCACCTTTGGAAGCGAATAACTGCTCATATCGGGTTTTGATATCAAAGCATTCGGGTCGCAAATCGGAATTGTAAAGATCATCAGTGAATTTCAAATCCTCGATGTCATCGCGCAAGGCAAGTTCTTCGAGGGTGTAGTTGTAAAGACCTGTGTTATCTGTTTTCAGGCGAACGTAGGCTCCCGGTTTTAGCAGGCGCTTATACATCGATATAAATCTCGGGCTTGTTAGTCTGCGTTTAATGTCGCGAATCCGTGGACGAGGATCTGGAAATGTGATCCAAAGTTCACTGATCTCTTGTTCTTGAAAAAAGTTCTCGATCAACAAGATCATTGTTCGGAGAAAACCGGCATTAGTTAGATTATTCTCAACAGCCGTAGCACTTCCACGCCAAATGCGTTCACCCTTGACATCAACCCCGATGTAATTATTATCTTGAAAAAGTTTAGCAAGACCAACAGTATATTCACCCCTTCCACAGGCTAATTCAACTGTTATTGGGTTTTCGTTTTTAAAGAAATCCTTGTTCCAATTTCCTTTAATCGTATGATAATGTTCTTTAGTAGGCTCAACTACATTGGGCTGACCTTCAATTTCTTTAAAACGTTCGAGCTTTCTTTTCACAAATTATCAATTTCGGCAACAACAAAGGTGCTGCCACCTATAAAAATAAAATCGTTCTCTCCGGCCTGTGCTTTTGCTTTGCTGATCGCTTGGTTTACATCCTTTTCAACTTCTCCAATCAAACCAAACCGTCCTGCTGCTTGCTTGAGTAAATCGGCATCCATGGCGCGTGGAATCGAAGCCTGGCAAAAATAGTAATGCGCTTGTTTAGGCAAAAGTTTCAGTACCTCATCGGGTTCTTTGTCTTTTACCATTCCTAAAATGATAAAAAGATTTTCAAACTTCTGTTGATTGATTTGAGTTACAACTTCCTGCACTCCATCCGCATTATGACCGGTGTCACAAATGATTGTCGGGTTAGCCCCTAATTGCTGCCAACGGCCTTTCAGTCCAGTTTGGGAAACTGTTTTTTCAAGACCTGTTTTGAGTTGCTCAGAATTGATTTTAAATCCATTTTGATTTAAAATTTCAATGGATTTTAGTACTCCGCCTAAGTTCTTTGCTTGATAATTTCCTTTTAATGGAAGCGATAATGCGCTGAGATACACGGAACCATTTTTTGTCACTTCAAATAAAGTATTGGATTGAGTTATTTGAAATTCATCATTTGCAAATGTGAGTGGTGCGTGATATTCTTTTGCTTTATTGATAAAAATGTTTTCAATGTTAGCCTGTCGTTGACTAATGACAACTGGAACATTATTCTTGATAATTCCTGCTTTTTCAAACGCAATTTTTTCAAGCGTATCGCCCAGAATATCTTTATGATCAAAGCTGATGTTCGTAATGACAGACAATACCGGTGTAATTATATTGGTTGAATCCAACCTTCCACCCAATCCCACTTCCACTACGGCCACATCAATTTGTTGGGAAGCAAAATAATCAAACGCCATTGCAACAGTGATCTCGAAAAATGAAGGTTGAATTGTTTCAATATGGGGCTTGATCCGGTTAACAAAATCAATCACATGCGAATGACCAATCTGCTGACCGTTTATCTTAATCCGCTCCGTAAAATCTTTTAAATGAGGCGATGTGTACAATCCGGTCTTATATCCCGCAGACTGAAGTACTGAAGCAAGCATATGCGATGTACTTCCCTTCCCATTTGTACCCGTTACATGAATGGATTTGAATTTTCTCTGGGGATTACCAAGAACTTCGCAAAGTGCAAGCGTATTTGTGAGATCAGCCTTATAAGCTGAAGCGCCTACCTGCTGAAAGGCGGGTAAGTTCTTATAAAGATACTCGAGCGTTTGCTGGTAATCGGTGAACATGGAATAAACAGGCCGCAAATCTCAGGGCAGGGCTCGCAAATTCCAAATTTAATTTCAGCTATTGAACCCTCAATGCAAATGTCACTCGACCTGGAGTTCTTGAAGGTGCGGCACCGGTCGAAGTTTTATACATAGAAGTTTTCCGAATCGCCTCTTTACATTTCTGTTCAAGATCAAAACTTAAATTGCCGGATTCTTTATCAATTCTTATAAATTCCCCTGTTTCATCTACTTCAAAGACAAAAGTTACTTTACCTGAATATTGATCACTTTCTGTCGCTTTGGGAGGTATAGGGGTTTCAACAAATGCCCAACCAGCCATATCTAATGAAACTCCACCGCTGCCGCCTTTTCCATCGCCACCAGTTCCTGGATTGCCTTTATATACTGCTCCTGTAGGAGTTCCTCTTGGATCACCTTTATCACCGGTTTTACCTTCATCATCGCCTTTGCTTCCGGGAGTGCCGGTTTTGTTATCGGTTGATGTTGTGCTTTTGTTCGGGTTATAAACGGTTTTGGGTTCCTCTTTCTTAGGCTCCTCCTTTTTAGGTTCGTCCTTCTTCGGTTCAACAGGTTTTACAACCTCTTTCTTTTCTTCCTTCTTCTTAGGCTCTTCCTTCTTAACCGTTACGGGACTTTCTTCGGTGGAGGTAACAACGTCTTTGTCCTCATCTTCCTGAGGTTGTTGTTTAACTTCTTCTTTAGGCTGTTCTTCTTGTTTGGGAGTTTCTTCTTTTTGCTGTTCGGGTTCCTGGCTTCCAATTGGCTCATCCGGAACTTCACCGCTGCCATAATCATCGGTTCCCAAAATTAATGACACACCTGAACCTCCAGGAATGGGTGGATAAGGAGAACGCCAAGCGACTGTAAACAACAGTACGAGGAACAGTACAGCGTACATTCCAACCGTAGAGGCTGCTGCAATTACCTTGTTGTTCTTTTCCTTCTGTGTCATCGTCAAAAAGTTATAGTTATACGATGCAAAAACTGCACCGTTGTCATAACGGTGCAGCTAAAATCTTTAATAAATATTAAAAGTTTAGTATTTCAACACCCAAAGGGCATCGGTATACTCACCTTTTTTAGAATCTGCCAACTGTTGAGCGGCTGCAAATGTATCCGTATCAGCAATTGTAAGACGGTAAAATTTATACTTTCTGAACGGAGGAATGAGCTTTGTACTTACACCTTTTGCGGCATACTTCTTGGCTTGATCAATTAAAAGATCATCATCCACTGCGCTGGCTACTACTACATAATAACGACCGGTGCGCTCGGTTAGTGCTTCAAACACACCAACTTTTGACGCATTGGCTAACGAATCGGCTTTACGTTTTTCTGCATCCAGTTTCGCTTGGGCCAATGCATTGGCAGATGCTGTACTGTCCGCAACATGTTTTTGGCGAGCCGCTTCGCGCGCTGCAAGTTCTTGTTTCTCCTTATCCGCCTTAGGCTTATAGACTACGAAATACCAGACAGCGCCCACAGCCAACAACACAACGATTAGTATACCCAAAACTTTAGGCCAGATCGGAGAAGACTCTTCTTCAAACTCAAATTCAGTAGGTTGTTCGTCTGTCACTACCTGTTCGTGATACTCTTCGTTCACAGTTTGTTCTTCAGGCTCAGTTGAAGAATAGGTAGTCGTAGTTTCAACAACGGTTGTTGTTTCTTCAACGCGGTCTAACGGCTTGTACTCAATGTCCGGTAAACCAAAGGTATCATCGGAATCATTTGACTTGTTGAGATTCTCATTAGTCTCGTCATCCGTAGGTTTCTTTCGTTTTGCCATGAAGGTTAAAAAGTTGGTAACATACAAAATTAAGCGAAATTTCGAGGCCTACAAACTTTTGCCTCAAGCCCTTCCCACTCCTTACTTAAACTTCCACGTTATCCCGGCCATCGCCTGAAAGCCCCTCGCGGGGTAGTTATAAAAAATTGGATACTTATTCGATGCAATGTTGTTGAGTTGAACAAATGCAGAGAATGTATCGGAGATTAAATATTCTGTTTTAAAGCTAAGATCAAATGCAGCATCAAGATCAATCGTTTCTTCGGTATCCCAGTCATACGCTTTCATGCCGCCTTGCGCAATCATGTCTAAGTTAAAGATAAATTTCTTGTATAAATTGTACGATGCACCGGCCGTTATGCGGTATGTTGGTTTATGCCAGGCTTCATTTAAATCATTCGTTGAAGTAGCTGCATACATGTCATCTACGCTATAAGCATAATAATCTCCCTGCAATGAAAACTTGGCAACATCAGAATATGTGTACAGTAATGATGCATAGAAATTTGTGCGTTTTGTTGTTCCCAAGTCATAGTTAACGAAGAATTTCGATTGATCGAACCCGGTGCCTATGGATACGGGAGCATTCATAAAGTAGTACATGTTTTCAAGCGCAGCGAACGATATCCCTGCTCCTGCCAAAATCTTGCCCCCAAGCTTTGCACGAATACCTGCGTTCAAATCAAATTTCTTATTGGTATGAAACGTAGCGATAGATGGCGCAAGCCAGATGTTTTCATTTGATAAAGTCTGAAGCGAAACTTTCTCCATGCCACCGGATAATGATCCAACAAAATCCACCACATCATTCAGTGCATATGTCAGCTTAACATCGGGATAGAAATGGAAATCTTTTGAATCCAGAGAGTCGTTCTCTAATGCAACGGTTGCTCCGACTTGCATATAAAAGTCACTTTGCGTTTTGAATGAATAATATCCATTCAACTGGAATAGATTTCTGGCTTTTGCTTCAACACCTACATCCTTTCTGTTAATGATAGAGTAGTCGGCTTTTAAATTGATTGCCTGTTCATCGTTGATCTTATATGCTCCTTTGAACAATAAATCAACTGTACTTTCCTTTGCTTCAAACTTATCGTTGATGAAACTAAAGTTACCACCCAATTGATACGAGAAATCAGATTTCTTAGCGTTCATTAATTGTGCGCCCAGATTAAACAATGTATACGCCTGCTTGATATCTCCACGATCAACTTCCGATCCTTCTGGATATCCATAAAAATGCGTGCTTCGTTGCTCAATGCCGATGTTTGCACCGAATGCAAGCTCTTTGCTAAACGTTTGCGCAAACGCTGCTACTCCCGTGTGCGCTGATCCTGAATTTTTATCATCCACCGGACCTTTGCCAGAGCGATTCAGGAACACATGTGCTCCGATGAGCTTTTTCTTATCGGGTTTATTGGTAATGAATCCATCCAGATATTGAGACGAGTAGTTGCCTAATCCTGCACTCACATATCCGCGATAGGTTTGTGATGATTCTTCTGGCTTTAATCGCAAAGGTCTTGCGACAGGATTAAGCTCAGGAGTTTGAAAATTAAAGACTTTGTAATCGTAGGTTATCGGTGGTGACAGTAACTCAACCGGACGTGGTGGAATTTTTTCGAACAATCGGTTTGCTTTGGGAACAACGTTTTCGCGCGAGCGGATGATCTCAATCTCAACCTCCTTCATCTCCTTGCCTTCTTCCCATGTTGGATTTTGGGCAAGCACAGGAACTGCCAAAAGCACAAGCGCAACTAAAAAAGAATATGAAATAAATTTCGTCATGTTACTTTCCGGTTGTGTCTGCTTTTATTTTTTGCTGCTCTTTTAATTCGTCCGCTGCAATCTTCTTTAATTTATCTGCGGCTGAATCTTTAATGTATTGAAGCGGGAAGTTATTACTGATCAATGATTCCAATGTGGCTTTGGCATTGAACACATCGCCCTGGGCTTGATAATTATCCGCCAACAGCAGAAACGATTTACCTACCCATTCATCATACACAGAAAACTCAGGGCTGGCGCTGATCGCAATCAGTGCTTCATTACTTTGCTTGTATTGTTTAGTTAGGGAGAAGATCTCTCCTATTCTGTACTTTGCTTCCGCGCCATATTCATCACGCGCAGTATTCAATGTATTCAGAAACTCGTCTTTAGCTGTTTCATAATCACCTTTAGCCATTGCAGCTTTTCCGAGATACAATGAAGCTTTGTTTTGAGCACCTGCATTTACATTCCCCTTCTCAAGGATAAGGTTCGCATAAACACTTACCGAATCAAACTGTGCTAGCAAGTAGAATGATTCCATCAGACCTGACCAAGCTGTATACAAATCCTTCTTACTGGAAGCAAAACGTTCAACCTTATGGTAGCTGGTAACTGCATTAGCATATTTTCCTTGCTTGAATTGAATTTCTGCAATCCGGCCAGCAATTTTATTAGCGTTAGCAGATGTTGGATCAGCGGAAAGCTCGGTAAACAATGCCAATGCTTTATCAAATTCCGTTAAACGATAATATGATTCAGCGATGAAGAACTTTGCTTCAGCAATTTTTGCGCTTTGTGAATAGGTAGTTAGGAATGTTGAGAAACTCGTAATCGCTTTAGCATACTGCTGATCATAATATTGATTCTTAGCGGATTCAAAATTTATTACTTCCAAATCCTTTCCGCCCGGATTTGCGTTTGTAACCAGTGCCAGGTATTGATCGTATTCATCGCTCCGCTTCGCCAAACTTAAGGCTTCCTGCAACGGTAGCAGAACTTGTTGAGCGACCGGATGTGATGGGAATTGTTTGATCACAGTTTCATAATCACTTATAGTCTTAGCATAATCTTTCAGATTGAAATTAGATGCTGCCCTACGCTCATATGCATACGGTAAAAACTTTGACCCTGACTGCGAACCTTCGTTGATCAATCTTGTAAGATCACTTATCGCCACCGCATAATTGCTTTGCTCAATCTCAAACTGCGCCCGCTGGAATAATCCTTCATCGCGATATTGTGATTTTGGATAGCCTGATATCAGCGCTGAGAATTGTGTTCTTGCGTCAGCATATTTTCTTAGGATACCGTTTATAACACCAGTCTGGAAAAGTACGTAATCAACATCCGGTGTTTTCAGCTGACGAGCCTTGTCATAATTGGTAAGCGCTTCTGAATATGCTTTAGTTATGAAGTAGCAATCTGCCAGGCGCAAAACGCCATCGGCATACGTTGCTCCGTTCTTATTTCCTTTATTGACAAACTCCTTAAAATTGAAGAGTGCCTGATCGTATTGCTTTAAATTAAAATATGCATAACCTAGTCCATAGCGAGTTTTGCTTGTTACCTCAGCTTCTGCGGAAGTACCTAACGCGATTACTTTCAAATAAAACGGTGCAGCTTCCTCATATCTTCTGCCGATGGAATAAGCTTCACCATTCCAGTAGCTGGCAAGTGCAACGTATTTCGGGTCAACCGGACTCGCTAATGATTTTTCGAATGATTTAACCGAACCTTCATAATCTTCTTTGTTGAATAACTCGGAACCCTTCAAGTACGTTGCTTTCTGATAAGCCTGATCAACACTTGGAGTTCTTCGAGGCAGACCTTCAATATATTCAATGGCTTTGTTGTAGTTGTTTCCATTCACATACGCTTGCGCAAGCAATTCACGAACCGCAATACTATGATCGCTTACCGGATAAGCAACAAGGAATTTTTCAAACTCAGTGATGGCGACATCACTTTTGCCTAAGTCGTATGATATCTTGGCATATTGAAATGCGCTTTCTTCAGCAAGCTTTTTGTCCTTTACATAACCTTTCGAGTGATTGAATGAGTTTAACGCAAACTGTTTATTGCCCTGCTTGAGATAGAGTATTCCTAAATAATAAGAAGCATAAAAGCTAACCGAATCTTGTTTAGCAGCTGAATTCTTTAAGTAATCGATAGCTTTTGCATCCTGTCCGAGTGAGTAATTCGCAAAGCCTGCACGGAACAATAATGAGTTTTCAGCTTTCGCTTGATTTTCTTCCAGGTAAACATCGTAGGCTGAAGCTGCTTTGGCATAATCCTGCTTGTAATAGTAAGCATCGGCCACAAGCATAGAAACTTCACTATAGTTTGAAATCTGTGCTGACCTTGATTGTAATGACGCAGCGTATTTAATCAGCTCATCATATTTGTGCTGCTTGTAGTAAACATTGGCAATCAAGCTGGGAACAATGTTCGCATACGCGGGACTTGCTTCAGCGCGTTTTAAATCGATCAGTGCTTCGGAATAACTGCCTCTTGAATATTCAACAAAGCCCGCATAGTAATTAGCGGCAGGCGCATATTGACTTTCCTGAAGCTTTACGGCATTGAATTTTTCAAGCGCATCGTCAAGTTTTTTCTGATTGAAATAACTGTAACCCCATTTAAAATATCCTTCCACTTGCTGATCCTGACTCAGTCCTGCAAAGTTTACTTTTCCATAATAGCCAATTGCTTTTGTGTAGTCCTTCTCGGCATAAAAGAAGTTTCCCAGATCAAAGAAGGCAGTTGCGCTTCTTGGGTTAGATGGATTGTGTACAATAAAATCAGCGATAAGCTTTTCGCCATCGGAATGACCAAGCTTCAAGGCACTTAATGCGATATAGTATTCAGCATCCGCTTTACGCGAATCAGTTGGGGCCGCGTATTTCAAGAAATCGGTGAAGACAACCCGGGCTGCGCTGAAATTGGAATGACTGACGAGTTCTGTTCCTTTTTTATAAAGATTCTCGTTTTTGCTGCGGGACAGTTGATCCTGCCCTTCTGTTATAAAGCTTATGAAAAAGAGTATGCTGACAATCGAACTTGCTAACCTCACATTAATGGGTTTTATTAATAACATCAAGGGTCAAAAAATATTGCAAGAATAAGACCAAAAAATAAGCTGCAAAAACTCCGTCCGAAAATTTGCAGGACTTTCAGCCATATGGCTATGATTCAAAGTTAAGTAAAAAAGTTGAAGGGTTAAGCAGCTTAGTGGATAAGTCGGTAAATGAGCTCTCGCAAAACCTGACCTTCATTTGTTGAACCGGTATTAACACCTTTTAATTTCAGATCGGCTTCTTTCAGTAATGAGATGTTACGAAGTATTCTATCCGCTGAGAATTGCTGTAAAGCAAGACTATAATCACGAATAACATAAGGGCTCACTTTCAGCGCACTAGCTAATCCTTTCTCACTTTTATCTGAAGCCTGCGAAGCAAGTAATACTTTGCTGAAAAATGAATATAAATAAGCAACCATTGGAATAACCGGGTTCTTCTTCGTATTGCTTTCGAAGTAGTTTACAATCTTCGCAACGTTCAAAGAATTTTTTTGGAGTATAGCCTTTTGAAGCTCAAATATGTTGTATTCCTTACTCACGCCTACCTGTTGCATTACCCGTTCAATGGTAATTGATTCTCCAGGTTTTAAGGAGATGGTAAGCTTATCCATTTCGTTTGTCAGGCGACTTAAGTCATTTCCAACAAACTCGCACAGCGCGCGAATGGCTTGGTCATCGATGGCAATTCTGCGCTCGTTAGCGTACTCCGACATAAAATCCGGAAGCTGATTATCATAGAGTTTTTTGGATGTTAAGGAAGTTGTGAGCTTCTCTATATTCTTACCTAACTCCCTGCGCTTATCAAGCGATTTGTGCTTATGACAAAATACCAACACGGTGCTTGGAACGGGCTGTTTCAGATATTCCAGCAACAGCTTCGCTCCTATTTCTTTATTTAAGTCCTGAATTTCCTGGGCCTCTTTCACAATCACGACCTGGAATTGAGCCATCATCGGAAACCTTCTGGCGTGAGTTAAAATGGTTGCCATCGAGGCATCCTTCCCGTATACAACAACCTGATTAAATCCTTTATCAGCTTCAGATAAAGCATTCTTTTCGATATAATCTGAAACCGTATCAATAAAATAAGGCTCTTCGCCCTGAAGAAAATATACCGGGCTAAATTTTCCGGCTTTCGCATCGGTTAATATCTTTCTTACAGAAGCATCCATTAGTCTATTTTTTTCTTCGCACTGAATGTCACGGCCGAAGTTATTCCAACTAATGCGCCTCCAAAATGCGATTCCCACGATATGTTAGGATCGCTGGGCAGAACTCCATAAAAAATCCCGCCATAAAGCGCTATTGTAATAATTGAAATCAGCAGCGACATAAAATCCCTGCGCAATAATCCAAAAAATATCAGGAAAAACGCAATGCCGTAAATCAATCCGCTGGCCCCTATGTGATTTGCATTCCGGGCAAAAAGCCAGACTAATATGTTAGTCCAAATAAAAGCCCTGAAAAAAACCGTTGTTGCAATGCGTGGGTAAAAGTAAAACAATACAATTCCAAGGAACAGTAAGGGAAACGTGTTTGAGATGAGATGCACAATATTTCCGTGCACCATGGGTGAAATAATAATTCCGACCAACCCGATCAGTGATCGCGGATGAATTCCGAATGCACTTAACGGCAATCCAAAATTATATTCCAGGAAAAAGAAAAGCCACATCAGGAAAATCAGGCGCAAAGGAATAACAGCGCTCCCGAGCACGGAACGTTCAGCCATCTTACGAAAGAGGATTTCTAATCATTGATAACTTAACAAGTCTTGCTTCCTCTGACCCTATCGATTTCATACCCAATAAGCCACCTGACGAAGTAGCAACCTCCTGAGCAAGCATTAAAAGTATGTCATAATAACTTTTAGCAAAAAGTGATGGCAACCTGGACCACAATGAATTAAGTCCATTTAGCTCTTCAATCAATAAGGGAGTGCGTTGAGTTGCTTCATACGGATAGCTTTGTTCTAAAACCTTCAGTTTATCTTCAAAGTCTTGTGCTATTTCTTTGAACAACACAGAGACTGAATCAGAACCTTTTTGCTTTTTCTGTACGATGTTAATTGCCTTCTTGATCTCCTTCCGGTCAATATTGCCATCTGCCCCTGCTATCAGAATGCAGACCAATAAAGGCGCCCGATACACAATCTCTAATTCACTTGATGAAAGTTTCGACAGTTCTGCGACCATATCTTAACGTTACTGCTTCAGAATCACTAAATAAACCTTTTTCAGGAACATTTAACTATTTGAAAAACTGGCGTATTTTTAACTCGCTCAATATACGCACATGTACGATAAAGAACCTGTCAAAATTTTTGTAGTCGAAGACGATCAGGCCTATACCAAGTTTATCAAGTATGTGCTGAGCCTGAACCCTGACTACGAAGTGGAGTTCTTTACAACCGGAAAAGAGTGTATTAATAACCTGCATAAGAATCCTTCGGTCATAACACTGGATTACTCACTCCCGGATATGGCAGGTCAACAAGTACTGGAGCAGATCAAAGGTCACGACCCAAACATAATCGTAATCATTGTTTCAGCCCAGGAGAAAATCGGAACTGCGGTTGAGCTCTTAAAGACAGGTGCTTTTGATTATATCACTAAGGATCAGGATACAAAGGACAGGTTGTTAAACTCGATTAATAATGCCCGGAATAAGCATTCACTCATCAAGGAAATCGACCATCTGAAACGTGAAATCTCAGAGAAATACGAATTTGAAAAGAGTATTGTAGGCACAAGCTCAGCCATTAAAAAGACATTTGCGCTGCTGGAGAAGGCTGTAAAAAGTACCATTTCGGTTTCTATAACCGGTGAAACAGGAACTGGTAAAGAGCTGATTTCCAAGGCAATACACTATAATTCCAAACGTAAAAATAAGCCCTTTATTGCGGTTAACATTGCGGCCATTCCTTCGGAGCTAATTGAAAGTGAATTATTCGGTCATGAGAAAGGTGCCTTTACGGGAGCAATGACCAGGCGTATTGGAAAATTTGAAGAAGCCGATGGCGGAACAATCTTTCTCGATGAAATCGGAGAAATGGATCCCAGTCTTCAAGCTAAGCTTTTACGGGTTTTGCAGGAACGTGAAGTTACCCGAATCGGCAGCAACCAGGTAATTAAGCTGGATGTTCGGATCATAACGGCAACCCATCGGGATCTTGTGGAAGAAGTAAAAGCTAGTCGGTTCCGGGAAGACTTATATTATAGACTAATGGGACTTCCGGTTCATCTCCCACCCTTGCGCGAACGCGGAAGTGATATTCTGCTCATCGCGAAACACTTTTTGGATCAGTTCTCTAAAGAAAATCAGCTTCCGAAATTCAGGATCAGCGAGACTGCCCAGAAGAAAATGCTCGAGTATCCATTCCCGGGAAACATCCGGGAACTCAAGTCGATTGTAGAGTTGGCCGCAGTAATGGCCGAAGGCAATGAAATTCGGGATCAGGATATAACGTTTAACAGCACAACACGAACTGAATCTATTTTATACCAGGAAATGTCGATGCAGGCTTATATGTATCGGATAATCCGACATTTCCTGAATCGCTACGACAATAATGTATTGGAAGTGGCAAAACGTCTGGATATCGGTAAATCGTCCTTATACCGATACCTGAAAGAAATGGAGGACGCTGGAATATGAAAAAACTAGAGGCCTATATCAAGAAAGGAAATTTCTACAAGGCCGTTGTTGAAGATGGTTCCGATATTATTTTCATCGTTGATTTTGAAGGTAACATTTTGTACCACAATGCTTCAGTTCATGAAACCCTGGGGTATCGGGCGAAAAGCCTGATGGGCAAAAACTTTTTCGATTACATTCTTCCCTCTTCGTTGGAGGAATTCAAAGCAAGCTTCAAGCAAACACAAAAAAGAACTTACACAGAGAAAGTTGAGTTTCAATTTCTATGTAAGGACAAAACTTTCCGCTTCCTCGAATTCAACGCCATCAACCTAAAGAATAAAGAAGGTTTACCGGGATTGATTCTCGACTGTCGGGATATCACCCAGCGTAAAGATGATGCCGTTGAGTTATTGCGTCTGCAAAAAGCAAAGGAACAATTTCTGGCGAACATCAGTCACGAAATACGAACACCTATTAACGGGATTGCCGGCATTGCCGGCTTGTTGAGCAAGAACCAAAATCCGGAAGAGCGTGAGATGTATTTAAGTGCAATCCGTCATTCATCAGAGAATTTGAAAGTTATCATTAACGACATCTTGGACCTTGCAGCTATTGATTCAGGTAAACTCAAATTCGAGAAGATTGCCTTTAACCTAAAAGATCTTCTACCTTCGCTCATCTCAACCTTTACGTATCAGGCGCGTGAGAAGAATCTAACGTTGCATTACACCATTGATGAGTCGCTCAATAAAATCTTAATGGGCGATCCGGTTCGGTTGAATCAGGTGCTCATCAACCTGATCAGCAATGCTGTTAAGTTCACACATACCGGTGCTATCCATGTAAAATGTGAATTGGAGAAAGAGCAGAAAGGAGTTTCTCATATACTGATCTCTGTAAAAGATACGGGTGTTGGTATTCCTTCCGAAAAGCTAAATACAATTTTTGAAAGCTTTAGTCAGGCTGATGAAAGTGTAACGAGACGCTATGGTGGCACAGGCCTTGGTCTTACCATTGCCAAACAATTGGTTGAACTGCAAAACGGACGGATTGAAGTTTACAGTCAGGAGCATGTTGGCTCAACCTTTACGGTTTATATTCCTTACGCTGTGGGTAGTACAAAAGCCTCCAAGCTTGCCTCCCAACATGTTGCTAACAACATGGCCATCACTACGCAAAATGTGCGCGTGCTTTTGGTAGAAGACAATGATATTAACCGTTTATATGCCAAGAGTATTCTCCAAACCTGGAAATGCAGTACAGACATTGCCGAAAACGGGTTGATCGCTATCGAAAAGCTGAAAAGCAATTCATATGATGTTATCCTTATGGATGTTCAGATGCCGGTGATGGATGGATACGAAGCAACAAAAGCTATTCGCATGATGCCGCATCCGGTTGGCAGCACACCCATTGTTGCGCTAACCGCGAACGCAACAAAAATTGATGTAGAAAAATGCTTGGTGGCCGGGATGAACGACTATCTCTCAAAGCCCTTCACACCAGAAGATTTGTACCAAATGCTTTTCGAGAAGCTCAAGATCGTACCTGCATCAGCATCTGAAGTGATAATACTTTCTATCAACAAGCAATACGATCTTACGTATCTCAAAGGCATGTCGGGCAATAACCAAGAATTCATTAAGGAAATGCTCCAGACATTCGTGCAGTCTATTCCTAATTCGTTAAAGGAAATGGAAGACGCGTTGAACCTTTCTGATTTGACCAAGTTGGCTCGTGTAGCACATCAGATAAAGCCTTCCATGACATTGCTCGGCATCAATCACTTGAAAGATTCTGCTGTGCAAATTGAAGAGCTTGCTAAAAACGGTAAGGGCTCTTCACTCGAGCTTCAATTAAACGTAGTGGAGTTCACGCAAACTTGCCGTGACATCATTAGCGATCTTACAGAAGAATTAAAGAAGTTTTAACCTATCGCTTCAATACAGCCAACTTACGCTGGATCAATCTCCTGTTGCCCTGTTGGATCATGACGATATACACACCATCAGCAATATTTGAAAGCTCAACTTGCTGGGGAATAGTAAGATCACGATTCAGATTACCAGAAAGGACCGTGATACCACGCTGATCAACAATTGAATACTGATAGTCGCGTGTTAACGTGGCATCGGTTGCAAAGTTGATATAACGGGTTGCCGGGTTTGGATAGATTGCAAGATCCTTTATTTGCGTAAGTACAGGATCTTCAGTACCAGTAACAATCGCCTGGCTCTTTTTATTAAGCTTAATCTTAACAGCCTGATGAATTACTTTGGAATCAAATCGCTTATCCTGGATAAAAGCAACGAGGTAAAGATTATTATTGCCATTACCAATTGGTGAAGTGATCTGAATAACTGAATCCTTGCTTTCTGTATGATTCTCTAGCCAGGAGATGTTCTTTGTGATCCCTTCCGTGCCAAATAGGAATTTACGCACCACGTTTCGTTGACCATCAACGTTGTCTTCAATCAGGACTGCCTGAAGTGTAACCGGGCTGCTGAACGCAAGTGTTGGATGTTTATAGATGTACTGGATATTAATGTTAATAGATGTTGGTCCGGCCGCGAGCGTATCAATCTTAATGTCAAATAATGGATCCTCCAATGACCTTCTCTCCAGTACTTCTTCTGTTATTGCCAGGAAATTTCCATTAAATACAGTTCCATAGTAATTACCCAGGATACCATCCATAATTGCGGAAGGCGGCTGTGAAATTCCATAGAACAAACTGCGCGCAGCAGGATCGATCGGGTTAGCTTGATTGATAGGATCCGGTGACGGGTTGGCTATGTGATACTGAATCTTAAAGAAATCAGAACTGTCCTTAGGTGCAGGACCTGAAAACTGAGCCGTATACAGATCATCAAAATATTCATTAACCGATGAAGCTGTTCCTGCATTTGTAAAGTACTCAACCATTACATTACGCTTACGCTCTCCAATAAATACGTTATCAAATGCAAAGCCGTCAAATGTTTTACTCGGATCGTTTGTGTTATTGCTAGAGAAAGCAACTCTTAACCGAACCTGATCACGCTCCGCTTTAGGAATCATGTCGAGGTTAAAGCGGCCGTTTTTCCAGCCCGTTTGTTTGCCTGTCCACCCGTTACTACCAAAAGGCTGTCTGCCAGGATTAGATTGTACTGTCTCACCATTATACCAGTTAATACCGTCATTCGGTCTGCTCGCAAGTGGTCCAACAATTCGCCAGTTCAGTCCACCATCCGTTGAATATTGCAAAGCTGCTCCGTCAAGATTGGGTTCTGCATCAGACCAGTAGTCAAGCGTTACCATAGGTCTTGACAATGATTCGAGGTTAAAGCAAGGTCCGTTTACAACGGATTCTTCAGATGCATAATACGTATTACCATTCGCACCCGTCCACCAGGCAGAAGTTGTTCCGTTACCCGGCAGCTCCTTGATAACGTTTCCGGTTGGGATTCCAAACTTCCAGCTGTTATTACTAAACTCATCCGGATTAGTAGATATCTCTAACCCTTCTTCTACCCATTCACCATTATCTACTATAAACGGATTCTCATAAGGATCACCTGCAGTTGGCGTTACTGTGCTTCCCGATACAAGGATTGAAATTGTTTTTGGCTTGGAATTATTACAATTATCATTCGTTTTAACGCTTAAGACAACATCTTTTGAGCCTGGTAAGATGTACTTATGTTCAGGATTGTCAAATGTTCCGGTTGTTCTTCCACCATTTGTTCCAACAGGAATATTAGCTCCGGGTACACCGGTTACATCATCTCCATCACCAAAATCCCATTTATATTCAGTAATTGTACTAACAGACCCTGGATCTGTTTGGTCCTGGAATTTCGTATTGTCATTTGTACAAATAGCGGCCCAGTCAAAGTCAACAATCGGCACATCACCTACCCGAATCTGCAACGAAGTAGAATCTGAGCATCCCTGAGTAGTACCAACCCTCAATTTTACACGGTATAGTCCAGCAACAACATAATTATGCGCAGGTAATGGATCTTTCTGGTTACTGGATCCACCATCTCCAAAATCCCACGACCAACTGTTGATACTAGTCGGGAAAGGGGTACTGCTCACATCGGAGTCATCTTTAAATGCAACGCCAGAAGCAATACAATTATTAAGCAGGTTATCAATTCGGGCTATCGGGCTGGCATATACGCGTATCGCTCGGATAAATTTAGAGGTAACATTTAATGTATTCGTATAGGTATACCGTAGCAGGTAATCCCCTGGAGTCAACCCATCTGTATCAATAAAGTAATCCGCACCTGATTGCGTAATTTTTAGATTCAGGATTGTTGAATCGGTTCCTACAGCTCTAAAGAGTGTTGGGTTAATACCCGATGCTACAATTGGATCACCTACTATTCTAATCAAGCCAACGTTACTGCAAAAATTAAACCCTCCGGTTCCGTTAGGTGGAACAAACGGACCGTCTATACCATCCCAGAAACGTAATGCGAAATCAATATTCGTTACCGGGTTCACAATTACCTGTTGTTGTTGGAAATTCGTACAACCATTCAAATCGGTAAATGTATATCTCACAAAATTTGATCCCAAGTCAACTGCATCCGGATCGAATAATACATTGTCAACCGGAGTATGTGTTGTGCTTCCGATACTCGAGGTTACAGGTGTAATGGTAAATGTCCCACCGGTTTGATTCCCGGTAAGGGTAATAGGAATTGCGTTCTCAGCAACCTGCGGAGGTGATCCGGGAGGGAATCCTGAGAATACTACAGTAGGAAGCTGGTTGATTCTTAATATCATTTGATCCGTAACACTTCCGCAAGGACCTGTCGGCCCACCGCCATCGGGATCGTTTGCTGTTAAGGTTAACGTTACGTTTGTATTAATCTCAGATGGATTATTAAAACTATACGTGGATGTTGGGCTGGTGCTTGTGCCAAAGACACCTGTACCACCTGACCAGCTAACTCCGTTCGGAGCATAGGTAATTGAACCCTGAAGTGCAATAGATGCTTGATCCCTGCAATGGGCTAAATCAATGCCCGCTGTAATTTTAGCTGCTCGGTTAATTTTAATTTGAATATCATCAAAGTTCGGAACACAAGGACCTGTTGGCCCGTCAGGATCATTACTTGTTAAGCGAAGCGTGATTGTATTTCCGATATCGGCTGCTCCGACTGTATAATTGGCAGTCACCGCAGGAAATGAAACGTTAGAGGCAGATAATGTTCCGCTTCCGGTAACAATACTCCATAAACCACTGACGGCACTTCCCCCAATCGTTCCGGAAACCGGTATTACAGTTGGTTCACAAACTGTATAATCAGTACCAGCATTTGCGGTAGCACTCCGTGTAATGCTTACTGTAGTTTGTTGCTGTACAGGATTGCTACAGCCTGTTGCGCTCACGCTAAACAAATAGGTGACTGTAATTGGAAGGCTTGTGGGATTAACCAACACTTCCGTAATTTTTTGACCATTTGAAAATAGCTGCCCTCCTGGAGAAAGTGTACCGGTTGCTCCATTATAGTTAACGCTTTCCAATTTCACCCATCCGTTAGTTGTTGGAGTATTGAGTGTTATGTCTGTCGCAGTACCTTCACAAACCTGAGGTCTTGCATTCACGATAGAAAAAACAGGATTAGGTTTAACCTCAACGATAGTAGTAAATGGTCCCGCATTATTACATCCATTTGCAGATACATCGAACGTATAGGTAACATTGATCGGTGCATTGGTTGGATTAATCAAGCTTTCTGTGATGATTGATCCAGGCGTATAGTTTCGAGGCGATGTTAATGTACCTGTAGCTCCATTATAGTTAACGTTGGCAAGTCTGATAATAGCACCACTCGTTGGACTATTAAGAGTAATGCTTGTGGCCGTATTTGAACAAATTGATCCTAAGGCATTAACGATCGACATGACCGGAGTTGGATTAACCGTTACCTGAGTTTGTTGCTGAACAGGATTATTACACCCGTTAGCACTTACACTAAATGTATACGTAACTACTATTGGTGCATTGGTGGTATTGGTTAAAGTTTGAATAACATTTTGGCCATTCGTATAAAATGTAGGAATTGGTAATGCAGTTCCACTGGCTCCATTATAGTTAATTGCATCAAGCCTTATTTGAGCACCAGCTGTCGGTGAATTCAGTGTAATATTAACCGCATTGCCGGTACAAATTGAAGGAACAGCATTGACGATACTAAATACCGGAGGAGCAGGATTCACAATTACTGTAGTGAATTGCGTTGCGGGATTACTACATCCGTTAGCCGCAACACTGAAAGTATAGGTTACTGTAACCGGGTTTTCAGTAGGGTTGTTAATGGTCTCTGTAATTTTCTGACCGGTGATGAAAGTTTCTCCACCAAAATAGGCTCCCGTTGCTCCAGCATAATTAACACTATTCAATGTGATAACAGCATTTGCTGTTGGACTTGTAAGTGTTATGTTAGCTGGAGCTCCCTCGCAAATTGAAGGGGTTAAGTTTGTAAAGCTGAATGATGGACTAGGGTTGACAGTAACTGTAAAATTCTGAACAGGTCCTGTACATCCGGCTTTCACAGCGGACACTCCTACCGTAACTGTTACTGGAGAATTTCCAGAATTCACTGCTGCAAAAGATGGAATTTCAAAAGGAGCACTATTGTCTGACCCATTCGGTAAGCCAACACTTGCTCCGCCTGTCCAAGTAAATGTTTCGCCACCACCTGTATTTGCACTTAACGTTATAGCCGCAACTGATGCAGTATTACATGCTATCTTATTTGTTATTACTGCAACAACTGGATTAGGATTAAGAGTTACGTTATAGTTAGCCGTTGCTGTCGCACAACCGGTAGCGGTAATCGTTTCGGTTAATTGTACGGTGCCGCTCGCCCCACTGCCCCACGTTACGGTGATGCTGTTCGTGCCTGCGCCTGCTGTAATGGTTCCGCCACTTACTGTCCAGCTGTAGCTGTGACCTAAGACATTGCTTGTAAAGTAAACATCACCCACATGGCCAGCACACACCGTAGCCGGGCCACTGATGACCGGTGCCGGGTTGGCGTTCTTGGTAACATTGTATAAGGACGTAGTCACCGCGCACGTAGTGGCTGTGATCGTCTCGGTTAACTGTAACGTGCCCGCGCCTGCTGCGCCCCACGTTACCGTGATGCTGTTCGTTGTTGCTCCTGCCGTGATCGAACCACCGGTGATCGACCAGGTATAGCTACGGCCTGCTGCCGGTGGTGTGCTGTAGACTACGCCTGTAACATTCTCGCATACGCTGTTCAACCCGCTGATAACCGGGGTCGGTAATGCGTTGATCGCTACGTTATAGTTCGCTGTTGCTGTCGCACAGCCCGTAGCGGTTATCGTTTCGGTTAATTGTACTGTACCGCTCGCCCCACTGCCCCCACGTTACCGTGATGCTGTTCGTGCCTGCGCCTGCTGTAATGGTTCCGCCACTTACTGTCCAGCTGTAGCTGTGACCTAAGACATTGGTTGTAAAGTAAACATCTCCCACATGGCCAGCACACACCGTAGCCGGGCCACTGATGACCGGTGCCGGGTTGGCGTTCTTGGTAACATTGTATAAGGACGTAGTCACCGCGCACGTAGTGGCTGTGATCGTCTCGGTTAACTGTAACGTGCCCGCGCCTGCTGCGCCCCACGTTACCGTGATGCTGTTCGTTGTTGCTCCTGCCGTGATCGAACCACCGGTGATCGACCAGGTATAGCTACGGCCTGCTGCCGGTGGTGTGCTGTAGACTACGCCTGTAACATTCTCGCATACGCTGTTCAACCCGCTGATAACCGGGGTCGGTAATGCGTTGATCGCTACGTTATAGTTCGCTGTTGCTGTCGCACAGCCCGTAGCGGTTATCGTTTCGGTTAATTGTACTGTACCGCTCGCCCCACTGCCCCACGTTACCGTGATGCTGTTCGTGCCTGCGCCTGCTGTAATGGTTCCGCCACTTACTGTCCAGCTGTAGCTGTGACCTAAGACATTGCTTGTAAAGTAAACATCACCCACATGGCCAGCACACACCGTAGCCGGGCCACTGATGACCGGTGCCGGGTTGGCGTTCTTGGTAACATTGTATAAGGACGTAGTCACCGCGCACGTAGTGGCTGTGATCGTCTCGGTTAACTGTAACGTGCCCGCGCCTGCTGCGCCCCACGTTACCGTGATGCTGTTCGTTGTTGCTCCTGCCGTGATCGAACCACCGGTGATCGACCAGGTATAGCTACGGCCTGCTGCCGGTGGTGTGCTGTAGACTACGCCTGTAACATTCTCGCATACGCTGTTCAACCCGCTGATAACCGGGGTCGGTAATGCGTTGATCGCTACGTTATAGTTCGCTGTTGCTGTTGCACAGCCCGTAGCGGTTATCGTTTCGGTTAATTGTACGGTGCCGCTCGCCCCACTGCCCCACGTTACCGTGATGCTGTTCGTGCCTGCGCCTGCGGTAATGGTTCCGCCACTTACTGTCCAGCTGTAGCTGTGACCTAAGACATTGCTTGTAAAGTAAACATCTCCCACATGGCCAGCACATACTGTTGCCGGACCACTGATGACCGGTGCCGGGTTGGCGTTCTTGGTAACATTGTATAAGGACGTAGTCACTGCGCACGTAGTGGCTGTGATCGTCTCGGTTAATTGTAACGTGCCCGCGCCTGCTGCCCCCCACGTTACCGTGATGCTGTTCGTTGTTGCTCCTGCCGTGATCGAACCACCGGTGATCGACCAGGTATAGCTACGGCCTGCTGTCGGTGGCGTGCTGTAGAGTACGCCTGTAACATTCTCGCATACGCTGTTCAACCCGCTGATAACCGGGGTCGGTAACGCGTTGATCGCTACGTTATAGTTCGCTGTTGCTGTTGCACAGCCTGTAGCGGTAATCGTTTCGGTTAATTGTACGGTACCGCTCGCGCCACTGCCCCACGTTACCGTGATGCTGTTCGTGCCTGCGCCTGCGGTAATGGTTCCGCCACTTACTGTCCAGCTGTAGCTGTGACCTAAGACATTGGTTGTAAAGTAAACATCTCCCACATGGCCAGCACACACCGTAGCCGGGCCACTGATGACCGGTGCCGGGTTGGCGTTCTTGGTAACATTGTATAAGGACGTAGTCACCGCGCACGTAGTGGCTGTGATCGTCTCGGTTAACTGTAACGTGCCCGCGCCTGCTGCGCCCCACGTTACCGTGATGCTGTTCGTTGTTGCTCCTGCCGTGATCGAACCACCGGTGATCGACCAGGTATAGCTACGGCCTGCTGCCGGTGGTGTGCTGTAGACTACGCCTGTAACATTCTCGCATACGCTGTTCAACCCGCTGATAACCGGGGTCGGTAATGCGTTGATCGCTACGTTATAGTTCGCTGTTGCTGTCGCACAGCCCGTAGCGGTTATCGTTTCGGTTAATTGTACTGTACCGCTCGCCCCACTGCCCCACGTTACCGTGATGCTGTTCGTGCCTGCGCCTGCTGTAATGGTTCCGCCACTTACTGTCCAGCTGTAGCTGTGACCTAAGACATTGGTTGTAAAGTAAACATCTCCCACATGGCCAGCACACACCGTAGCCGGGCCACTGATGACCGGTGCCGGGTTGGCGTTCTTGGTAACATTGTATAAGGACGTAGTCACCGCGCACGTAGTGGCTGTGATCGTCTCGGTTAACTGTAACGTGCCCGCGCCTGCTGCGCCCACGTTACCGTGATGCTGTTCGTTGTTGCTCCTGCCGTGATCGAACCACCGGTGATCGACCAGGTATAGCTACGGCCTGCTGCCGGTGGTGTGCTGTAGACTACGCCTGTAACATTCTCGCATACGCTGTTCAACCCGCTGATAACCGGGGTCGGTAATGCGTTGATCGCTACGTTATAGTTCGCTGTTGCTGTCGCACAGCCCGTAGCGGTTATCGTTTCGGTTAATTGTACTGTACCGCTCGCCCCACTGCCCCACGTTACCGTGATGCTGTTCGTGCCTGCGCCTGCTGTAATGGTTCCGCCACTTACTGTCCAGCTGTAGCTGTGACCTAAGACATTGCTTGTAAAGTAAACATCACCCACATGGCCAGCACACACCGTAGCCGGGCCACTGATGACCGGTGCCGGGTTGGCGTTCTTGGTAACATTGTATAAGGACGTAGTCACCGCGCACGTAGTGGCTGTGATCGTCTCGGTTAACTGTAACGTGCCCGCGCCTGCTGCGCCCCACGTTACCGTGATGCTGTTCGTTGTTGCTCCTGCCGTGATCGAACCACCGGTGATCGACCAGGTATAGCTACGGCCTGCTGCCGGTGGTGTGCTGTAGACTACGCCTGTAACATTCTCGCATACGCTGTTCAACCCGCTGATAACCGGGGTCGGTAATGCGTTGATCGCTACGTTATAGTTCGTTGTTGCTGTTGCACAGCCCGTAGCGGTTATCGTTTCGGTTAATTGTACGGTGCCGCTCGCCCCACTGCCCCACGTTACGGTGATGCTGTTCGTGCCTGCGCCTGCTGTAATGGTTCCGCCACTTACTGTCCAGCTGTAGCTGTGACCTAAGACATTGCTTGTAAAGTAAACATCACCCACATGGCCAGCACACACCGTAGCCGGGCCACTGATGACCGGTGCCGGGTTGGCGTTCTTGGTAACATTGTATAAGGACGTAGTCACCGCGCACGTAGTGGCTGTGATCGTCTCGGTTAACTGTAACGTGCCCGCGCCTGCTGCGCCCCACGTTACCGTGATGCTGTTCGTTGTTGCTCCTGCCGTGATCGAACCACCGGTGATCGACCAGGTATAGCTACGGCCTGCTGCCGGTGGTGTGCTGTAGACTACGCCTGTAACATTCTCGCATACGCTGTTCAACCCGCTGATAACCGGGGTCGGTAATGCGTTGATCGCTACGTTATAGTTCGCTGTTGCTGTCGCACAGCCTGTAGCGGTAATCGTTTCGGTTAATTGTACGGTGCCGCTCGCCCCACTGCCCCACGTTACCGTGATGCTGTTCGTGCCTGCGCCTGCGGTAATGGTTCCGCCACTTACTGTCCAGCTGTAGCTGTGACCTAAGACATTGGTTGTAAAGTAAACATCTCCCACATGGCCAGCACACACCGTAGCCGGGCCACTGATGACCGGTGCCGGGTTGGCGTTCTTGGTAACATTGTATAAGGACGTAGTCACCGCGCACGTAGTGGCTGTGATCGTCTCGGTTAACTGTAACGTGCCCGCGCCTGCTGCGCCCCACGTTACCGTGATGCTGTTCGTTGTTGCTCCTGCCGTGATCGAACCACCGGTGATCGACCAGGTATAGCTACGGCCTGCTGCCGGTGGTGTGCTGTAGACTACGCCTGTAACATTCTCGCATACGCTGTTCAACCCGCTGATAACCGGGGTCGGTAATGCGTTGATCGCTACGTTATAGTTCGCTGTTGCTGTCGCACAGCCCGTAGCGGTTATCGTTTCGGTTAATTGTACTGTACCGCTCGCCCCACTGCCCCACGTTACCGTGATGCTGTTCGTGCCTGCGCCTGCTGTAATGGTTCCGCCACTTACTGTCCAGCTGTAGCTGTGACCTAAGACATTGCTTGTAAAGTAAACATCACCCACATGGCCAGCACACACCGTAGCCGGGCCACTGATGACCGGTGCCGGGTTGGCGTTCTTGGTAACATTGTATAAGGACGTAGTCACCGCGCACGTAGTGGCTGTGATCGTCTCGGTTAACTGTAACGTGCCCGCGCCTGCTGCGCCCCACGTTACCGTGATGCTGTTCGTTGTTGCTCCTGCCGTGATCGAACCACCGGTGATCGACCAGTTGTAGGTATGACCACCAACATTAGGGGTGCTGTAGACTACGCCTGTAACATTCTCGCATACGCTGTTCAACCCGCTGATAACCGGGGTCGGTAATGCGTTGATCGCTACGTTATAGTTCGCTGTTGCTGTCGCACAGCCTGTAGCGGTAATCGTTTCGGTTAATTGTACGGTGCCGCTCGCCCCACTGCCCCACGTTACCGTGATGCTGTTCGTGCCTGCGCCTGCGGTAATGGTTCCGCCACTTACTGTCCAGCTGTAGCTGTGACCTAAGACATTGCTTGTAAAGTAAACATCACCCACATGGCCAGCACACACCGTAGCCGGGCCACTGATGACCGGTGCCGGGTTGGCGTTCTTGGTAACATTGTATAATGACGTAGTCACCGCGCACGTAGTGGCTGTGATCGTCTCGGTTAATTGTAACGTGCCCGCGCCTGCTGCCCCCCACGTTACCGTAATGCTGTTCGTTGTTGCTCCTGCCGTGATCGAACCACCGGTGATCGACCAGGTATAGCTACGGCCTGCTGCCGGTGGCGTGCTGTAGAGTACGCCTGTAACATTCTCACATACGCTGTTCAACCCGCTGATAACCGGGGTCGGTAACGCGTTGATCGCTACGTTATAGTTCGCTGTTGCGGTTGCACAGCCCGTAGCGGTTATCGTTTCGGTTAATTGTACGGTGCCGCTCGCGCCACTGCCCCACGTTACCGTGATGCTGTTCGTGCCTGCGCCTGCGGTAATGGTTCCGCCACTTACTGTCCAGCTGTAGCTGTGACCTAAGACATTGGTTGTAAAGTAAACATCTCCCACATGGCCAGCACATACCGTAGCCGGGCCACTGATGACCGGTGCCGGGTTGGCGTTCTTGGTAACATTGTATAATGAGGTTGTCACTGCGCATGTGCTGGCCGTGATCGTTTCGGTTAACTGTAACGTGCCCGCGCCTGCTGCGCCCCACGTAACCGTGATGCTGTTCGCAGTTGAAGAGGATGTTATCGTACCTCCTGTGATCGACCAGTTGTAGGTATGACCACCAACATTAGGGGTGCTGTAGATAACGCCCGTAACATTCTCACACACTGCATTAGGGCCAGAAATAACTGGAGTTGGTTGAGGGGTGATCGTTACGTTAACATTATCTGACGCAGCTGTACAAGAAGAGCCGGTTGTTGTAACTGTTAAAACTGTGGAACCATTAGCAATGTCATTTGGACCTGGATGGTACTGTGCATTAGCAGTTATTGAATTTGGCTGAAAACTTCCATCACCAGAAGATGCCCAGGCAATTCCGGTGGAATTAGAAAAAGTTGTTCCGGTTAAATCTGCAAAACCATTTCCGCAAATTGAAAACGGTCCGGCTGGTGCATCAACCGTAGGTAAGGGTAAAACATCTGTAGTTATTCCGCTTCCGGTAGAAATAACACTTGTACATCCATTCGAAGTATAAACCGCGGTTATGGTAATTTCATCATTATCATTCAGCGCGGATGTATACTGAGGAAAAGTACCTGGACCTTGTACAGAAATTCCATTCTTAAAAAACTCATAGGTTTTAGAACCTCCGGAGATAGTCGGTGTTGCTGTGAACGTAACAAGTTCACCTGCACATACCTGATTGTTAGCATCCGAACTGCTGAGTGAAACACTAAAGTTTGCACTGGTTAGAAACCCATGAGATAGATCATCGCCAATATTATTGCCAGGTTGATCAGTTTCAGGACCAGATGATGTCACACGAATTATATTTCCTGACCCTATACCCGTAGCTGCGACTTCTAAATCGGAAATTGAAATTACGTCATCCTCTACATTTGTAGCAATCTGATAGCTTATCTCAATTTCCGTATCTCCATTAAAATACCCCACGAATGCAGGAACTGAACCAAAGTCGTGACTTCCTGAAGTCGTAATGCTAGGCGTAACTGCATTGTTAAATTCAAAACCTGCTGGAAGTTTTAATCTGAAATAAGTGAGTCCGCCTGTTATAGGATAAGAGGTTATAACATTTTCTCTTATTTGAATAGTACCGATGGCTGCATAATCACCTCCAACACAAAGTGGATATCCCAAACCAGGAGCAGGCGTAACGGTAGTTTGTGCAGCAGCCGGAAAAGCTGCAACAAGGGCAAGAAATAATGCACCTAAAACAAGCAGTTTTTTACTTAACCTGTAAAATCTATGCATATTCGATTTGTAAGCCAACCCTTAAACAATGAATCCCTTTTAACAAGCAAAAGTAACCTTAAAAAGCATTTTGCTCTGCTTAAAAACTGCCATTTGCCTTGATTTTTATTAACGCCATTTTCTTTTGATTCACTAATTCCATTGTACCTAAAACCAAAAGATCACCATTATCCAATTCTTCAATGGCACTGGCGGTATCATCGTTATTAGCCGCCCCAAAAGTATATGCAATAGGGACCGTCAAATTAGTAGATGAAACTTTGCCTATCCAGATATTCCTTCCACTACCTAAAATCTCATTTCCTGCAACCCAGAAATCTCCATCTGCTGATGGCGTAACAGAAACGCCTTCGCCCCTATTCGGTCCAATAATACTCTGATCCAACACATCTGAATCAGTCGAAATAGAAGAACTTACTAAAGCCACAAAAATTCCAGTTTGACCGATGTCTATCTGCTGAGTTCCTATAGCTAAATATTTACCAAACGGATGCTTTGCGATATCGGTTAAAAATTCACTAATCCGCGTAGGATTATTAACCCGAGTGGTAGTTTCATTATTTGTAATAAAGTCTATTTTTCTAAAAACAAAATTAGACTCATATCTTGTTTCTGCACCTGTTAGTTCATCAGAGTAGGAAGCGAAGATTAAAGCATTTGGTTCTACCAAAACCTTGACTACGGATGTTATCACAGAACTTCCTAATTGGTCCGGTTCATAATCATCCCAATTGTCCTCAACTTTTATTATCAGTCCATCTTCAATATCGGTAATACCGGGACCCAACACAGTATTTAACGCTGCATTTGTGTTAGTTGTATTACCAGCAATGTAGTAGCCACCGCCCGGAAGAGGGGTTACGGATTTTGCACGTTGGCTTTCCAGAAAATCGAACAATTTGCTTTTCAAACTATCACCGTCCTGACTAATAATTGTTAACCTTATTGCAGTTGAATCCGCTTCATTCTTTTTTACATTCGAAAGTAAAACGAATTTTCCAACATCAGTGCCACTGGTTATCAGTTCAATATCCTGTGCATATTCCGCATTGGATCCAAGTTTTTTTGCCCATAGCTGATTTCCCTGAGCATCAGATTTTACAATGTATAATCTAGTGGTGATATTATCAGTTTCATAGAAAGTGCCTAACATTACGATAGTGCCGTCAGAATTAACTACAAAGTCTTTTGCTTCCTGATTACCATCTTCACCATAATATTTTATAAAATGGTTTTCAAAGTCATCAGGACCACCTGTTTCACAGGATAAAATACCTGCAAAGACTAGCAGAAGCAGTATTACCGGAAAAACTGATTTTGTCTGCTTCATTATTTCCCCTGCTTCTTTATTCCCTTCAACACTGACTTCGTCTTCACCCGCTTCACTTTCCTGGCTTTATATAAAGGCCTGATGTAGCCTACTGAAATTGAAAAATTATCCAGCCGGAAATAATCATCAACATATCCATACTCTTGGGCAGGTCCGTCATACGTAGTGGTTGGTACTACTACATTGGTTAATCCAAAATTGTAGCGCATTTCAGCAAACAGAAAATCAATTCCTACTTTATACTTTGCCCCCGCTCCCACGAAAAAAGATGTGTTGATTTTTTGTCTATACTTACTGAAGCTGAATTCCGGAGAAGATTCGTCCAATGATCCTTCGCCTTCATCCCGTTTAGAAAGTTGAATCTGGCCTCTGTCAGAGAATAGTAGATTAAGTGCATACCCTCCAAATATAAAAGGTCTTATCTCCTCCCGTATCCTGAACGTATACTTAACACCCACAGGAACAGATAACCAATTTTGTTTATCTGTAAATTCCGTTAAGTCTTTATCGAATTGCACCTGATTCTTTTTATATGATGTAAATGCGTAATTAACTTCTGCTGTAACCGCTATTCGTTCAGAAATATGCCAATCAACCCCAACTGCAGCTTGGTACCCAACCCTTAATTTATAGTTGCTGTCTGAAGGGCCACCGGAAGATTGTATTTCACTGATCACTCTTACCGGAGCAAAGTTTCCACCCAATCTGGCGGATAATGAAAAAATAGGTGCTGCTGTAAACCGCCTGCTCAGGTACACAATATCAATCTGATCGCGGGCTGTATCGGCTAAGAACTCAGGATTAGCACGAAGTACTTCCAAGTAACTGTTGTCTGCACCGATTGGATCGTCCAGCAAAAGATAAGCTTGCGTAAGCAGCAGGAAAGCTCGCTGGCGTTGTTCGCGGCTAAAACCTTTGTCGATACAAGGTGCCAACATCGATGGAATACCGTAAAATCTTCCTGCTTCAAATTCTGCAGTTGCAGCACTCAACTGCTCCTCACAGGAATTGCTTTGCGCAAAAATAGCCGTGTGGATTACACAGATTAAGATTAGGCTGCCAAGAATAGTCCTGTAGAATCTCATCAAATTAGTACGGCTTTATGAGTAAGTTGGGACAGGTTGATTCGTAAGGAACTTTAGCGCCCACGTACTTATTCCATTCATCTTGTGTCATGTTACGCCCAAGCTTCGGACATATTTGAGTTGCGAGTAATTCAGGATTGGTTGGCCAAACTCTTATTTCTGATTCGTGACTGGCAGCAATTAAATAATCCGATCCTTTTGCAAACGCTATGTCCCAGATAAAACCATTGTTATTATCCATCACAATAGGTAGATCTTCGGGATTATCAAGTACCCACATTTGAAGGCGCTTATCAGATCCCGCACTTGCTAGTAGTTTTCCATCCGGACTAAACTCCACATCATAAACACCTGCGCGATGGCCTGTAAACTGACGCGGATCTTTCTGTTGTTTCTCAACATCATACATTTTAACCAGACCTCGCTTGGTTTTAAATTCAAAAGTACCATATGCAATTTTCTTCCCATCCGGGCTAAAGGTTACGGAAAGAATCTGTGATGCCGAGTCGCGCATGGCAACTTTATACGTCATACTTTGAACATCAAATAATACAATTTCACCTGACCAGGTGCCACCGGCTACTTGTTTACCATCCGGGCTTATTGATAATGACTTCACTTCAGACGGCAACGTGGCGGTTGCTATAACTTTTCCGGTAAGATGGTTTACTACCGAAACAGTTTTATCAGCTTTGCTAACAATCAATGCCGAATTATTAGGTAAAAATTCGATGTCGTTCGTTGCGCCCTTTAAGGAAGTTATTAATGTTGGCTTTGACTTTGGATTAAGCAGATTAAATATTTGAACATTAGCAGAGTCAGTTCCATTGGCGAGATAAACTTCATCTGGACTTAAAGCAACGATCCGGTTAGGATATGGATTTTCAAAACCTGTAGGTTTGCCTTTCAACGTTTCATAATTGCCTGAGAAAATTCTTCCATCCGCAGCTGCAGCATAAAACTGTGAGCTCTTTTTAGAAACTGCAACCGAATTCATACGATTACGTGCAGGCCCCTGAACTTTAATAGCATTATACGCAGTACCTGAGATTTCTTTCAACGAATGATATAGACCGGAGTAGATATAGGTATCATACTTTCTGCCAAAGTAACGTTTGTGAAAATGGTAAGCCTGCATCGCCTGAAGGCCAGTTAAATTATTATCATCTTCTTCCTGAATGGCTTTTGCTGCTAACGATTGAGCAACTGTTAACATATACAGCGAATCGTTCGTTATTGACCTTGCTAATGCCTCTGCTGTTTTCACTTCGGCAACTTCGCGCGCGACAGCTTCTTTTTGACCAGCTTCAACAGCAAGCAGAGTTTGAACCTTGGCCGTTGCCAATGCTTTAACGGCTCTATCTTTTTCTACCTCCAATTGTGCAAGAGTAGTTTTAAGAACTTCATTGTAACGTTCAGCATTCGCACGGGCGCTATCAGCATCCCTTCTTTCTGTTTTTGCAATCTCAGTTTGTTTTAAAGCTTCAAGACGTCTCTGATTTGCGATTTCCTTTTGTGCATTTGCATCTGCAAAGTTTTTCTCAGCTTCGATAGTTTGAATTTGTGCAAACACGAAGAATAGAATTGCTATCAATGCAGCAATACCTAACACAATGGCTGTAACACGTGCTCTGCGAAGCACACGCTTCTGCAGCATCTCCTGATTTTTTAATTCAGCTTCGTAGGTAATACGACTGGTGTCAAGGAATACGATCGCACGTTCAAATGCTTCATCGTATCGTTGTGCCCATTCACGTGTTGGGCGTTGTTTCTTCTGCCAGTTTAAGGCAAGCTGTAAATCCGGTGGACGCCACAAACCGGTTTTACCGATTTGATACATGGCCGCAGCATCAGACAAACGCTTATACATTTGCGCTGATTCGAATTCCTCCTCTACCCACGCATTGAGCTTATTCCAGATACGCATTAAGCTCTCGTGCGAAAGCTCAATTACTGATTCGCTGGTTAATGGAACGTAGTGCGCGGGCATTAAGAATGACCGGCCGGGCTTTCTGAAATGCTCAACAACTCGGATAACTTCTTCTTCGCTAGCATCCGAAAGCTCAGCTAACAAGCTTAGCTTGCTTGGTCTGCGCATTCCTTTATTGTCAGCAGTTTTTTCCGTAATGCTTTTAAACATTACTTCTGCTATCTCTTTCTCGCGAGTTGTAAGGGACTCGTATAATTCGTTTGCGTGTTGCGATAAAGCTTGTGAAACTTTACCAATGGCATTGTAATGCCGCAGGTCCATCGGCTCACCTTCTTCACGGTTTTCAAGCCAGTAATCCCACGTGCGCATCAGGGCATGCTGAAGAATCGGTAATTGATCCTGATTCTTGCCCATATCACCCAACAATCGCTTAACTAATCGCTGTGATATTTTACCTCCACCTACAGCAATCGGTCCTTCGATAACCATCTTGCGCTGTTCGCGCGACATTTGCGGAACGAGGTAATTGCTTTTATTAATCTCGTCCGTTAAATGCGGAAACACCGAGCAGCTCGCTATAAAATCTGAGCGCATGGTAACGGCCGAGTATATTGGAACCTCGCGCTGATGAACCGCTGTTAAAAGAAGATTTACATATAACTGCGATTCATTGATCGCATCTTCTTCGATTATTTCTTCTTGTAACCGGAACAATTCTTCAAACTGATCGATCATGAAGAAAACGTTCTCTTCACCATGCTTTTGTAAATAGCGTGAAACCTCTACAAGTCCATGCGAACCGCTACGAAGAACAGATAATATGATTGCTTTATGGATCGCGCGGTCGGCCGATATAATCCGATTCTGTGCGATAAGATAATCAACAACTGACTCGGCTAAGTTTTGGATCGGTGAAGTTCCGGGACGGGTAACTATGATATGCCAGTTCGGGCTCGAGTGTGTGACAAATCCACCGTAAAGTACCGGCACAAGTCCGCAATACATCAGCGATGATTTACCGCTGCCGGAGTAACCCATTACACAAACAAACCGATTCTGTGAAAGTTTAAGGAGAATATCATCTACCTGACCTTCTCTGCCAAAAAACAGATGGCATTCATCTACGGTAAATGGTCTGAGGCCAGGAAATGGGTTCGTTGTCCCGGGAGCAAACGCAGTTTGTTCCTCAGGATGCACGGCAATTTCCTCAGCTTGCAAAGGATTCGTTAGCATACACCACAGACAACCTGAAAGTTAAGCATTTAGCTTGAAAATGATGCTTACCAACTTCAGGATTAGCTTAAAAAATGTTAATAATCAATCAGTCTAAAAAAATGTGAACTCAAATAAGGCAAAAAAAGCCTGAAAACCAAATATCTACGCGTATTGAATGACCTTGTCGGCCAGCTTAACATTATCGGCCAGAAGCTCGTAAAACTTGTCTTTATTGAATTTTATGATGCTGGCGTTGGTTTTTGCAATGATTAGATTGGTATTCAGGTAGTTAGACTTTGCCAGCATTTCGCCTATAAATTGCCCGCGTAAAATCTCCGAGAAAAAGACCCCTTTTTCGTACAAGTCTACAGATCCATTGATGAGAACGTAAAAGTCATTATTGACCTTATCATCCAAAATCAGGTTCTGACCTTCCTTCAATTGTATTTCTTCACTGATATCAGCTAAGTATGAAAGTGTTATCCCTGAAATTCCCTCGAGCAGATCAATTTTCTGAAAGAAAAGAACTTCTTCCAAATTGCTCAACCTTCGCTTATCAATTACGATTTCATTTAGCTGCCTTCTTTGCTCTTCCGGCAAACGTGTTACGTTTTTCAGATAATCTTTCTCGCTGATTTGGTGCAATGCCCAAGCCGCCACCTCACGCACAAGGTTATCAGGATTAAACATTTGTGCGATCAGGTCAAGCTTGAAGTCTCCTTGTTTTGAAAGACCAATCTGGTAAAGAATGCAGGCTTTAGTCCAACGATTGGATTGCGTAAAGTCGCGATTGATCATAAACTTTAACGCAAGCCTGGAGTCTAGTTTCACCCGCGGGAAAAACATGTCCAGTTTGTTGATGCGATCTGAGTCCGGGATATCATCCAAAATAGGAATTACCCGTTGCTTCAATTGGTCCGATAAGAACACATCTAAAAGTTCAACTGCATAGGTAATACCTTCCGTAGTTCCGCTATCAATATTTTCTTTCACCAGCTGTATCGAACGGGTGTCGTACAACATGGCAAGCAACATATAAATGTGCTCTATATCATTCTTTATTTCACCTCTTAATGAATTGACAATCTGAACGTTAAAGCCATCTTCTCCAACTTCTTGTATAGCACTTAGATTCCATCGGATATCGGCAATATCAGTTTCAATTGCATACTTAATACGAGTGATTTGAGATACCCCTGCCTTGAATCCGCATTCTCCAAGTGATAGAAGAACTTGAGACACAATTACCTTATTCGGATAGTCGATTTTATTCCAAAGAATATCCTTCGCGCGTTGCCCTCCGATCCTACCCATTACCTGGACAAGCCTTAACATTACCTGCGTGCTTTGGTTGCTTCGGTAGAAAGCGCTGTCCAGCATAGGTAGCGTTTTTGTTCCGATGAGGATCAATGTATTCATCGACTGATTACTGTACACAGGATTACCCAGGTTTTCAATCAGTGAATAAATTACTTCTGTATTCCATTTTTTAACAGAAGAACGTATAGCTGTATTCCGAACTTTTGGTTCCGAATCGTTTAGTAGTTCGATTAAGAAAGACACGCATTCATCAGCAGAAGTATGCAACAAAAGCTCAGCAGCATATTGTCGATCATCGGCATCACCAGATCGTGTTAACCGTTGAATCCGGGTCTTTGTAATGTCCCCACCATTTTGAATGATCAAGTCAAGATCAATCTTACTTAAAATGTTTTTCGAAGTTTCATCTACCCGACTTGAATCCATCGTGATAACATATTTATCCGATACCGAAAGACCTTTAATCTCATTCAGTCTTTCTTGGGCATACGTATTCACTGATTCCTCCTGATTTCGGATCAAGCTGTTAACCCAAACCGACAATTGGCTGGCATTGATTTTTTCCAAAAGTTTAAATGAAAAAACTGCTTTCCGCGAGTCTGGTTCCATTAACATTGACTCAAGTTTACGGGTAACTTGAGTAAATCCTATTTCAAGTTTATCTTGCTGATAATCAGCATTTTCAAGCTTAAGTCTTATTTTGTTTCTGTAACCACCATAGAGCCTGTTTACTACGAAGTAATAGGCTATTACGAGTCCGATAAGAAATATCGATATATGAATAATCTTGAAGAAAGGAATGAAGGCTAACGCGAAAATAATGGCACCGCCAACAAACCGAGCACTTTCGTTAACAATACCCTCAACTTTTGCCTGGATGTTGAATCGAAGTCGGCCATCTAGTGGGATAAAAAAGAGCTTGAATACCGGGTTCTCCATCGAGTCACGCAGCGTCCAGTTGAACAGGCGGCTCATCGCAACAAACAGGAAGAAGTAGATAAATCCTGAAGGTGATGCCACCTTATCATATCCCAAGGTAAAACCTGCAACTACTGCTCCAACGGAAAACACAGCCAGCACAAACGGAAGGATCAATAAAGAAATGCGTAAGCCATACGTACCAATAATCCGGTTGTTAATAAATGTTTGCATTACAAGGCTCAAAACATACACAGCACCCATAAAGAATGCGTTAAAGTTTGTAAGCTCCCGCTGATCGGGATATTGAACTTGCACCATCTGCTGAAACTGATATTGGTTTAGTACAAATGCAGTCATCGATACGAGAAGCATCAATGACATGATCATGATGTATTTATCTGAAAACATGCGGGTAATGCTTGTTTCCTTTTTTACATTTTCATCAAACTCAGAAGGGTCATTTTTGGATAGCGTAAAAGACGTTGCTACTACAAAAAGCAACGCGCCAACGATTAACATGCTGATCGTACACAGTAGTAGGTAGTCGGTTGTATCTGGTACAAGCTTAGCCGTTAGTGGAATTACAAAAGAGGCAACGATCGCGGCTACAAGCTGTCCGGTATCAATCCAGCCAATAATGCTTTTAGTTTGTCGGAAATTGAATAATCGCCCAAATGTTCCCCAGTATGAAAGCAACAGAATCGCAATCATCGGACCTGAGGCACAATACATGGTAAAAATTACCTCATCGTGCAGTCCCGGATCTCCAAAATGCAGTAAAGAATAAACTCCTATCGTGAATAGGAGAATGAGCCCAACGCTTACTTGTGTAAGTATGGAAAAACGTATAACTGTCTGAAAATAAGAGAATAACGCAGTTGTAACTATACCTAAAATACCAGCAGCGAGAAACGCTTTATCAAGAGAATCGCCCATCCTGTTAAGGAAGATAGAGTCGGCAGTGATTTGATAGGTGGCCATGAACACCCCCATGAAAAACCCAATGGCAAGCATGAGCGCAACCTGACGCTGCTGAACTGTTTTGAGCTTGAGAAATTCGGGGACGCCTGCCATAGCTAACAAATATAAAAATAAAAAACGGCCCCCGAATGGAGAGCCGTTTTCATTAACCGCGAAGGTTTAACTATTTATTTTGCGAGTGAATCTGCTTTCACTTTTGTTCCGTTTTTCTCAGCAGTGTACTGATCGTTCAGACCGTCTACTACGGGTTTAGTAATGTCAAGTGCAGACTTTCCGTACAGCACATCACTGGTTGGATCGAATTTCATAACAACCTGAATGTTATTTTCTTCACTATAGGTTTTCAGGAAGGTGGTGATGCGATCGTATAGTTCTTTGTTAAGCTTAGCTTCTTCTTCAGCTAATTGCTGACCTAAGCTCTGCTGATACATCTGCAAATTCTGCTGCTTTTTACCAAGATCTTCTTGTAAAGCATTGGATTGGGCAATCGTCATGTTCCCTTGATTTCTTTGAAAAGCTGCGATCTCACTGCGCAATGAATTAGCGCGATTTGTAAGATCTGCATCCAGTTTTTTTGCTTTTGCTTCCAATACAGTTTTGGTGTCTTCCATAAACCCGTAGTGTTTTAACACACTGTCGGAATTGATATAAGCAATCGTCAAATCACCGACAGGTGTTGCTGAAGAAGCAGTTTTCGGTTTTGCAGAGGAAAAATGCAGGTAGAATAAAACACCAACCGCAATCAGCAGCACAGCGTTAAGGATAAGCGACAAATTCTTCATTTCCAGGGTCTATTGTTAATTAAGGGCACAAATATAACGATAAGCCTTAATTGTGCACCATGCCCCGGAATTGGGGATTGTATATTATTTTAAATGATAAAACCACAAGAGACGCAAGATTTTGCGTCTCTACGCTGAAATTGTTTATGCCTCTTCTTCGGTGGTTTGGAATGAATAAAAGGTATCATCCAATTGAAGCGCATCGGTATTAAAATCATTTATGAATTTCTCAACAATTTCTGGTGTAATGGATTCAACATGCAAGCCGATATCAAGCGCGATCCCAAAATCCACATGGTTATCCATATCAACATGCTCTTGAACTTTCACGGCTTCTTCTTCCTCAAGCTCCATGATCACCTCAGCCATGTACAATCCAATCTCTTCTTCCCTGCTATCAAGTGTTGAAAGATCACCGTTTTCATCTTCTTCGTAAGCTATCTTCTTATAATCCGGAAAGTGATTGGCTGCCCGATGTTCTGCGATTTCAAACATTTCACTTTCGTGCTGCATACGCAAGTTATACATCACGGCATCATATATTACCTCCAAGCCGCCATCATTTTTGCCTATGAAATAGAAATGCAAGTACTCTTCATTATTGTCGTCATCCTCATCAACAAGATATGACCGGCCATAAGCTTCCATCCGCTTTTTGTAATCCTGGATTACAGTTTGATCGTAGCCTTTATTTATCAATGTTTCCATAGCATGCGAGATTACTCTTGAATATAAGAACTTATCTTAAAAAATGGGAAACAATAAAGGGATTAAATGCTGCTCCTTTCTATAAAAGACCAGATAGCTCCCTCAACGGTTATCAGGTCAAATCAAGGGTTTTTGAACCATTCGGCATACATCGGGTAATTCCGTGCGGTACGTTGAATAACGTCTTTCATCTCATCACCAATGTCTTTCACTTTTTTTGCAGGCATTCCGGCATAAATACTTCCAGGCTCAACTTGGGTTCCGGCCAATACCACAGCACCTGCTGCGATCACTGAGTTCTCTCCAATTACGGCATCATCCATCACAATGGCACCCATACCAATCAATACGTTATCCTGAACGGTACATCCGTGAACAATAGCATTGTGTGCAATGGAAACATTATTGCCAATTACCGTTTTCGCCTTCTGATAGGTGCAATGAATAATAGCTCCGTCCTGAATATTAGTGTTGTTGCCAATCGTTATCGAGTGAACATCACCCCTTACCACCGCATTGAACCACACTGTACAATTATCTCCCATGAATACTTCGCCTACAATCACTGAATTATCGGCAAAAAAGCAGTTGGCTCCGAATTGCGGTGTATATCCTCTAACGGATCTGATGATGGCTGGCATGGGTATTTAAATTCGTACTGACAAGATGTCACAAAAAAACACTAAAATTTGTATTTTTGCGTCCTTATCAGGAATAATGAAGGAATTAATTGACGATTTGGGCATTCTAGATGGAACTGAGGCGCGCGAAACGTACCAAACCACAACGGATTCAAACACGGGTAAAGGCCGAAAGCTTTACATCGAAAGCTATGGCTGCCAGATGAATTTCTCCGATAGCGAAATCGTTGCTTCCGTTTTACAGAAAGAAGGCTTTGATACAACTTCAGATATCAACGAAGCAGATGTTGTGCTTTTGAATACGTGTTCGATTCGTGATAAGGCAGAACAAACAGTTCGTCACCGGTTAATGCACATCAATGGTTTTAAGAAACGTAAACCGGAATTACTGGTAGGTGTGCTCGGCTGTATGGCCGAACGGTTGAAAACAAAATTACTCGAAGAAGAAAAGATCGTTGATCTTGTTGCCGGTCCGGATGCCTATCGTGATCTGCCCAGGCTTATTGCACAGGTTGATGAAGGTGATAAAGCCATCAACACATTTTTATCGCGTGAAGAAACCTACGGAGATATCAATCCGGTTCGATTAAACTCGAATGGTGTTACTGCCTTCGTATCGATCATGCGTGGCTGTGATAACATGTGCTCGTTTTGTGTTGTTCCGTTTACCCGTGGGCGCGAACGCAGTCGTGACCCGCATTCTATTGTTGCTGAAGCAAAGACTTTGTTCGAGCAAGGCTATCGTGAAGTTACATTACTTGGACAGAACGTTGATTCATACAAATGGAGTGAAGAAGAAAACAATAAAGCTCGGCTTGAAAAAACGGGCAGCGATAAAATTGTAAACTTTGCCAACCTGCTGGAATTGGTTGCGCAAATTCATCCCGACTTACGTGTCCGCTTCTCTACTTCCCATCCAAAAGATATTACCGATGAGGTTTTATTCGCTATGGCGAAGTATGAAAACATTTGCAAAAATATTCACCTGCCAATGCAAAGCGGAAGCTCACGTGTACTTGAATTGATGAACCGTGGCTATTCACGCGAGTGGTACATGAGTAAAGCTAAACGCATTCGTGAAATTCTGGGTGATGAGTGCGGAGTTTCATCGGATATGATTAGCGGGTTTTGTTCTGAAACGGAAGAAGACCATGAGGAAACCTTATCCATGATGGATGAGATCAGATACGATTTTGCGTACATGTATAATTATTCTGAACGACCCGGAACATTGGCAGAGAAAAAATATCCCGATGATGTTCCTGAGCATGTTAAGCTAAGAAGACTGGAGGAGATCATTCATCTTCAAACAGAACATTCCATTATCAGGAATAAAAAGGATGAGCAGAAAATTTATAAAGTTTTGATTGAAGGATTTTCAAAGAAGTCAGAAGAGTTTTTGCAGGGCCGGAATTCTCACAATAAAGTAATTGTGTTCCCGAAGGAAAACTTTAAGAAAGGACAATATGTAAATGTTTTAGTTGAACGTTCCGGTCGCGGAACATTGATTGGTAAAGCTGTTGAGTAACATGAACATTAGCGATTCAGAAATACAAAGCGTAAAACAACGGTTTGGCATTATCGGGACTTCCACCCTGCTAAACAATGCTGTGCGTGTAGCGATGCAAGTTGCACCAACGGATATGTCGGTGTTGATTACAGGCGAAAGCGGAAGCGGTAAAGAATCTTTTTCGAAAATTATTCACAGTCTGAGTCCGCGCAAGCATGGTCAATTCATTGCGATTAACTGTGGATCAATCCCGGAAGGAACTATTGACTCTGAATTGTTCGGACATGAAAAAGGCTCATTTACAGGTGCCCATGAAGCCCGTAAAGGATATTTTGAGGTAACCAATGGTGGGACCATTTTCTTAGATGAGATTGGCGAAATGCCGTTGGGCACACAAGCTCGCTTGTTACGCGTTTTAGAGAATGGAGAATTTATCAAAGTAGGTTCTTCGAAAGTTATCAAAACTGATGTTCGCGTAGTTGCAGCCACGAATGTTAACCTGATGCTGAAGGTTGAAGAAGGCAAGTTTCGGGAAGATCTATATTATCGCTTAAGTACAGTTCCTATTTATGTTCCGCCACTGCGTGAACGTGGAAAAGATGCTGAGTTGCTATTCAGAAAATTTGCCGGTGATTTTGCTGAGAAGTATAAAGTAAAGCCGATTTCTTTAACCGAAGATGCTAAAGAAGTTTTGCTGAAGTATCGTTTTCCGGGAAACATCCGGCAACTGAAAAATTTAGTTGAGCAGATGTCTGTTCTCTCAACCGACAATAAGGAAATCAACACCGAGCGTTTACTTCATTACCTACCTCAGGAAAAAAGCTTACCAGCGTTATACCGCAATGGCAGTTCAGGTGGCGATTCTTTTTCAGAGCGCGATATCTTATACAAAGTTCTTTTCGACATGAAGAAAGACATGGTCGATTTGAAAAAGCTTGTACTTCGCGCGTTCAGTGAAGGTGGAAATGCTACTCAGATTGTAAAAGAAAATCCTGAATTATTTGAAGGACTTGATACGTTGCCAACAGCGGATTCACAACTATTGAATTACAATAACCCAACCGTTCCGAAAGTTCATGAAGAAACAGACGAAGAAGAAGTTCACGATATTTCACATGAAACAGAAGACGACTCACTTTTGATCGAGAAGAAAGAGAAAGAATTGATCGTGCGCGCACTCCAAAAAAATAATAACAGACGTAAAAATGCGGCACGCGATTTGGGTATTTCCGAACGCACACTGTACCGCAAAATCAAGCAATATGACCTCGAAGAATAGTATAATCTTTCTACTGATTACAGGTTGCTTGTTTATTACTACTTCCTGCGCGGTACAATATTCTTTCCAAGGAACTTCAACGCCTGCTAAAACACTAACCATTGAAGAGTTTTATAACAACACAGATTTGGGTCCTGCTAACTTAGGTCAGACGTTTACCAACCGACTTAAAGATTACTTTATTCAAAATACGAATATCAGCATTGTGCAATCCAATGGCGAGCTTACCCTTGAAGGTGTAATTACCGATTACCGCATCACTCCTATCGCCCCGGTTGCAACCAATAATAGTCCAATCAATTCAGCATCATCGACACGACTCACGATAACGGTTAAAGCAAACTACATCAACACGCTTGATGAAACGATGAGCTTTAAAGATAAGAGCTTCTCTTTCTTTAAAGATTTCCCGAATGATCAAAACCTCGCGGATATCGAAGAGGTATTAATCCGGCAGATCTTCGAGCAGATCAGCCTTGACATCTTCAATGCCTCGGTTGCCAATTGGTAAAAAAGTCCTATTTTTACTAAGGTCAAAAATTCGGGTGTGGACAAAAAACAGCTTACAGATTTCCTGAACCACTACACCGCTTCCTCAACTCAGGAAGCCACGGAAGTGATCTCGCTTTGCGACCAATACCCTTACAGTCAGCTCTTACATGCGCTCGCTGCCCGTGTAAGCAAAGACCATGATCTACAAAACCAACAGGATATATTACAATCAGCAGCTGTCTATAGCACTGACCGATCTGTACTCAAACAGATCATGTCAGAAGCCCGATTGCATGTTACACACGTTGAAAAAGTAAAAACCGTAACTACAGTTTCAGCTATATCTTCAATCGCCATCAGCGCTGAAAAAGATTCAATTGATTATGCAGAGGCAGTTTTAATTGACCTCAAGCGTCTGCACGAGCTCAAGCACAATTTTGAGGAAATGGTGACAGCGTTTGAGAATGGTATTCCGGAAGTTCCTGAAAAGAAAGTCGTTCGGAAAACCGTTGGCAGACCCAAAAAAGTAGTCGAAGCAAAGTCTGATCCGCTTATTGAAGAGATTAAATCAACCAAGCAAAAGCTTGCCCCTGAAAACGAAAAGACCAAAGAACAAATTGAGATTATTGATCTATTCATAAAAGCTCAACCGAGCATTACGGCCAAGCCTCGTTCTGAAATGACCAATGCAGGTGATCTGACCGAGGTAAAAAACGGTGAGTTCGCAGACAATGTGATTTCTGAAACATTGGTAGAAATCCTGATTCGACAGGGTAAAAAGGAAAAGGCTATTGAGGTTCTTAAGAAGCTAATTTGGAAGTTTCCACAAAAAAAGACTTACTTTGCGGCTCAAATTGAAGACCTGAAGAAGTAGTTATGTTTACGCTCATTGTTGGAATCATCATTTTTATCGCTGTTTTACTGGTATTGGTTGTGTTAGCCCAAAACTCCAAAGGAGGCGGACTATCGAACATCGCAGGCGGATCAAGCGCCAGCAACATTATCGGGGTTAAAAAGACAGGCGACCTGTTAGAAAGATTAACCTGGGGATTTATTATCGCTATCATGGTTCTTTCGCTCTCAACGAATTTAGTAACTCCGAATTCCGGATCGTCAAATGAATTACTGGATCGCGCAGGTGAAGGCGCTGCCCCTGCTACTACTATTCCTGCACCGAGCACACCTTCAAGCAACGACACAACGGGTAACTAATTTTCCATACGATTTATATTCAAAGCCGTGCATTACCTGCATGGCTTTTTTATTTAATATTGAACGATCAACATATTTTATGAAGAACATCGCTGTAATCGGATCTGGCACCATGGGCAACGGTATTGCTCACGTATTCGCCCAATATGGCTATTCGGTATCACTCATTGACATCTCAGAAGACTCGCTGAAAAAGGCAGTAGTTACGATTGACAAAAACCTGGAGCGTCAGGTTAGTAAACAATTGATCACAGCCGATGTGAAACGTATGTCGCTTGAAAATATTAAGACTTTCACATCAACTGAACAAGGAGTTAAGAATGCTGATCTGGTTATTGAAGCTGCCACGGAGAATGCAGACCTCAAGCTAAAAATCTTTAAAGACCTTGACGGATTTTGTAAACCAGAAGCAATTCTGGCTACAAACACTTCTTCCATTTCTATTACTAGAATTGCCTCTGTTACAAAGCGACAAGACAAGGTAATCGGGATGCACTTTATGAACCCGGTACCGGTAATGAAGCTGGTCGAAGTTATCCGTGGATACAATACAAGCAATGAAATTACCTCAGCCATTATGCAGCTTTCCAGAAAACTCGAAAAAGTACCGGTGGAGGTAAATGATTATCCGGGCTTTGTTGCGAACAGAATTTTGATGCCGATGATTAATGAAGCAATATCATCTTTGCATGAAGGCGTTGCGGGGGTTGAAGAGATTGATACAGTAATGAAACTTGGAATGGCTCATCCGATGGGACCATTACAGTTAGCCGATTTCATTGGGTTAGATGTCTGTTTATTTATCCTGAACGTACTTCATGAAGGTTTTGGCAATCCAAAATACGCGCCATGCCCATTATTAGTTAATATGGTTCAGGCAGGTCACAAAGGTGTCAAATCCGGGTCAGGATTTTATCAATATTCAGCGGGCTCTAAGGATCTTGTTGTCGCTGCCCGATTCAAGAAATAAATTTTTCTCACAGCTAAAAACAAAAACCCAGAAGCTAATCCGGGTTTTTTATTTACTTCTTTAATAAATCTCTTATTTCGGTTAGAAGTTTAATGTCTTCTGGTGGAGGTGCTGGTGCTGTGGGTTTAGCTTCTTCTTTTCGCTTGGCCGTGTTCATTAATCGTACGATCAGGAAGAGAACAAAGGCAATTACAACAAAGGATATAACTGCCGCCACAAACTTTCCTACTAACAAACCTCCTGGTTTCCAGGATGCTATATCTTCTGCCCCTGCTGCTTTTAGCGCAGGTTGAAGCAAGATTGGAGTTATAATGTCAGCAACAAGTGAGTTTACAATAGAACCAAAGGCTGCTCCGATAATTACACCAACTGCCAGGTCCACAACATTGCCGCGAAGGATAAACGCTTTAAATTCTTTTAGCATAGTACGTGAGGTTTAGCGTACTAAATATAATTGATAATCGCTACGATTCGAACGCTACTTGACAATATTGAGCGGATTTTTAACGCCTTTATAGTCGGTTAGCTCAACGCCTGCACTTCCGATAAACATATCAGCCTCAACTTTAAGGACAATACGATTCTTATCATCTGAAAACCATGCGGTGATGGAATCTTTACCGTCAAACAAAGAATTTTTCGGCATGGAAGGCTTGAAAACAAGTGCCCTGAATTTTCCGGCTTTTGTCTTCACTGTTTCACGACCTTTGAATACCACCTTGAGGTTGTAAACCGAATCTTCAAAGAAACCTGAAACGATTACAGTATCTCCGATTTTAACTTTGCTAAGATCTTGTGTACGCATATACATAAAACCTGAAATCAAATCACGTACATGTTTAGGAGCTTCATGATAAACAGGCGTCTTAAACTTGCCTGTTTTATGACTGAATACTTTGGCTTCTATTTTCCCTTTTGCATGATCAAAGTTGATAACCTCATCTTTCTTGTATTTGCCTTCCCTGATTTTGCGATAGGTCATATGAGGCACTAAAGCAGCTGTATCAATATAGGCTCCCCATTGGTCATCCACATCGGCAACCCAATCGACCATGCCCACAGTCTTTCCGGTAACTTCTACCTTAAAGCAATCGCGGTTATTGATCTTAAAATATTTGCTATCGATTTTGGTAGTTCCGCGACCTACAGCAAAAATTCCATAACTCATTTTGTAGCTGAGAACTTCGCCTTTTGTAAAGCTATCGTTCTTAACACGTGGATAAATTTCTACCCGATCTGATGTAAACGAAGTAAGTAATCCAACAAGCACAAATCCAAAAATCAGCCTTTTCATAGTTAAAACCCGAATGCGGCTCTAAAGTCGCACATTCTTAATATGATTGTCAAAGCAAATGCCAAATTTAATAATAGCTTAATTTTATACAGATACGCTGTTTTCACGTAAGGCATCGTTTAAAGAAGTCTTTTTATCGGTACTTTCTTTCCGCTTTCCAATAATCAACGCACAGGAAACTGAATACTCACCTGCTGCAAACTTTTTAGGGTATGATCCGGGGATAACAACGGATTGGTCCGGTACATATCCTTTATACTCCACAGGTTTATCGCCTGTAACATCTATGATTTTTGAACTTGCGGTAAGTACAACATTGGCTCCCAAAACTGCTTCTCGTCCGATCCTCACTCCTTCCACAACAATGCATCTTGACCCGATGAAGGCATTATCTTCAATAATCACCGGAGCGGCTTGTATAGGTTCCAGCACCCCGCCAATACCAACACCCCCACTGAGATGAACGTTCTTTCCAATCTGTGCGCAACTGCCTACTGTTGCCCAAGTATCAACCATTGTGCCTTCATCAACATAAGCACCAATGTTAACATACGATGGCATAAGAATTACGCCTTTGCTGATATATGAACCATATCTTGCGACAGCAGGTGGTACAACCCTCACTCCCAATGATTTATAATTTCTTTTTAAAGCCATTTTATCGTGAAATTCGAAGGGACCAACTTCAATTGTTTCCATCTGTTGAATGGGGAAATACATGATCACGGCTTTCTTAATCCATTCGTTAACCGTCCAGTCTTTTCCATTAGGTTCTGCTACCCGAAGCTTGCCTTTATCGAGTTGCTCAACAACTTCACGGATGCCTTCGGCCGTTTCTTTTTGTTGGAGCAAGGAACGATCCTCCCATGCTTTTTCAATCAGTAGCTTTAATTCCATTTAGTGATTAGTTTAAGCCTGTAAAAGTCGCATTTGTCAGACGAAATAAAAAGAAGAGTTGTGTTGGCTTCGGTTCTTAAACCGGTAGACGATACGCGTATGCTCGAAAAGATTGCTACAACGTTCGTCTCCGAAGGATTTGAAGTTTTCATTATTGGATATCCTTCGGCAGGTAAGATCGATGTACCCGGAATTATCACATTACCGCTTCCGCCCTTCAAAAGAATAAGCTTTACCAGGCTAATGATTCCGTTGATTATCTTGAAGAAAATAATTAAAATTAAACCTTCACTAATAATAGCTAATACACCTGAATTACTGTTAGTTATGATACTGAACAAGGTATTCTTTGCGCGTAAAATTGTGTATGATATTCTGGAAAACTATTATCGGAATATCCGCTACGCACCAACTTACCCTCGTATCATTAGACCATTGTTGGCAAGCATGGTCAGGCTTACGGAAGTAATCTTCTCCCCTTTTATTGATCGGTTTCTTCTGGCTGAACGTGGATATGAGCAAGAACTTAAGTTTGCGAAGAAACCAATCGTTCTGGAAAATAAGCTCCCGAAAAAAATTGCTAAAAGTTTCACGGCTAAACATTCAGCTTACCATAACCTGTTATTTAGCGGAACGTTAGCTCCCACCACGGGAGTTTTTGAAGCAATCAGGTTAAGCAAAGAATTGAACTCCATAAATGCAGACTATACACTCACCATCATTGGGTATGCAGCGTTACCCGGAACGTTGATTCAGATCCGGAAGGAAATAGCAGATTCGCCTTTTATCAAGCTTATTGGAGGTGATAGACTTATTCCGCACGAAGAAATTCTTCACGAAATCAGTAAAGCCGGAACAGGGCTAATTATTTACCCGCCCAATCCAGGAACAGAAAGCTCCATCCCTACCAAGCTTTATGAATACCTGGCCTTGAGACTACCGGTTATTATTTCGCACACTGCAGATTCAATTGAACTGGTACAGCGCTGCAATGCCGGGATTATCCTCACAACGGACGTGGGTGCTGGTATTCTAAACGAGCAACTTGCCAATTCACACTTTACATTCGAATGTGGTGAGGATATCTTCTGGGAAGCCGAAGCTCAAAAACTCGTGAGTGCTCTGAAATTTTGATTTAATACCTTTAAATAATTTTTTAGACTCGTCTAAAATTTTTATATTTGGCTATCGTTAACTCAAACGGTATGCTAAGTCTCACAGAAGAAAACTACCTCAAGGCTATTTATCACCTCTCGGATGGAGGTTCAAAGTCAGTGCTTACAAACGAGCTCGCAGAGGCCATGAATACAAAACCGGCTTCCGTTACGGACATGGTGAAAAAGCTTTCCGTTAAAAAGATCATCACCTATGAAAAATATTATGGTGTGACGATCACTAAACAAGGCAAGGCTGATGCGTTGACCATTATCCGCAAGCACCGGCTTTGGGAAACTTTTTTGGTAGAAAAACTGAACTTTCATTGGGATCAGGTGCATGAAGTTGCTGAACAACTGGAACATATTCAGTCTCCTCTTTTGATTGAGAAGCTTGATGAGTTTCTAAACTTCCCGATTGCTGATCCACATGGCCATCCGATTCCCGATAAAAATGGAAAGATCCACACGGGCCAGCAAGTTCCATTATGTGACATTCCCGGAAAAAAAACAGTTACTGTGCTCGCAGTAAATGTAAAAGAAAGCTCATCGTTTCTTCAGTACCTCAGCAAGATTGGCGTATACATAGGCGCTAAACTATCGATTATGGATAAGGCCGAATTTGACGGCTCAATTGAAATTATGATCGATAGCAAGAAGAAAGTTTTTATCTCAAAAGAAGCATCACAAAATATCTTAGTAACACCCTGACACTATGATTCGATCAACATATAGTAAGCTTATCTATCTTATACTTACGGGAGTAATTCTCTCAGCCTGTGCTGGCAAAAAAGAAGTACCCATTGGTGAACGAAAAATAAGAATTGTCACCACAACCGGGATGATTAAAGATGCCGTAGAACATGTAGTGGGCGACAAAGCAGAAGTAATCGCATTAATGGGACCAGGAGTTGATCCACATTTATACAAAGCAACACAAGGCGATCTTGAAAAACTTACTTCAGCGGACATTGTTTTTTATAACGGACTTCACCTTGAAGGAAAAATGGGAGAAGTGTTTGAGAAGTTAGGTCGATTGAAACCGGTGATCGCTGTTTCAAAAAACATTCCCGAATCTCGTTTGAGAACAATTCCCGGATTTGATAACCTGCACGATCCTCATATTTGGTTTGATGTGAAGCTATGGGAAGAAGCAGTTATAGCTGCCAGGGATTTTATGGTTGAGTATGATTCCGCATCCGCACAGTTATATGAACAAAATTCAACAGTCTATTTAAAGCAAATGGATTCACTGCACAATTCTATTGGAGAACAGTTGAAGCAGATTCCAGCGGAACAACGTGTGTTGATTACGGCTCATGACGCATTCGGATATTTTGGTGATGCGTATGGAATTGAAGTTCGCGGTCTCCAGGGCATCTCTACTGTATCTGAATTTGGATTGAAAGATGTAACTGATCTTGTCAACTTTATTATCTCCCGTAAGATCAAAGCAATTTTTGTGGAGACTTCTGTCTCTCAAAAGTCAATTAATGCTGTAATGGAAGGCTGCAATCAAAAAGGATGGAATGTTAAGATTGGCGGAAGTTTATACTCAGATGCAATGGGCACTGCCGGTACGCCTTCGGGAAACTATTTAGGGATGGTAAGCGCTAACGTCAACACAATTGTAACGGCATTAAAATAGAAATGAAAAAATTCGCAATACTATTTGATATGGATGGGGTTATCGTAGATACGAACCCTGCGCACAAAAAAGCTATTCTTCAGTTTTGTGCTAAATACAACAAGCACCTTTCCGATGAAGAGATGAAAAAATATATCTGGGGTCGTACTAATAAAGAATGGATCCGGCACTTGTTTGGAGAAGATATTTCCGATGACCAATTGACAGTTTATGCAGATGAGAAGGAATTACTCTTCCGCACAATCTATGAGCCTGAGATTAGACTTTTAAGCGGGTTGAAAGATTTTCTGGACCTACTCGAAAAGAATAACATCTCAAAAGCAATTGGAACCTCTGCCCCCCGCGCTAATGTTGATTTTGTTTTCAAGCATACCGGAATTGAGAAATATTTTAGTACGGTACTGGATGAACGCGCAGTCACTACCGGCAAACCAAATCCAGAAATCTATCTCAAAGCAGCAAAGGCTTTAAGTTTTGATCCGGCCGACTGCATTGTGATTGAAGATTCACTATCCGGAGTTGAAGCCGGCAAACGTGCAGGTTGCAAAGTTATTGGTATTACAACCACACATTCACCAGCAGAATTATCACAAGCTGACCTCACTGCTGCAGACTTCACGACCTTATCGATAAACGATCTTACTAATTTATTTAAATCATAACATGGCAACCGAAAGTAAAGTACCGGCACTCGAAGTACATGATCTAACAGTTGCGTTTGACCGCAAACCAGTTCTCTGGAACATTGACTTAACAATTCCGCAAGGCAAGATTGTTGGTATTGTTGGGCCTAACGGTGCCGGTAAATCCACACTCATTAAATCTATCATGGGTTTACTTCCGCTCAGCAGCGGTTATACGAAGTTATTCGATCAAGCAATTAATGATGTCCGTAACAGGGTAAGTTATGTCCCTCAACGTGAGTCAGTTGACTGGGACTTTCCCGCTTCCGTTATGGATGTTGTGCTGATGGGTCGTTATTCCAAGCTTGGTTTATTTAAGCGTCCGCGTAAAGCTGATCGTGATGCTGCGTTAGATTGTTTGAAGAAGGTTGGTATGGAAGCATTCGCAAATCGACAGATCTCGCAGTTGTCAGGCGGTCAGCAACAACGAACATTTCTCGCCCGGGCATTGGCTCAACAAGCTGATGTATACTTTATGGATGAACCTTTTGCGGGTGTTGATGCAGCTACAGAGAAAACAATAATCAACTTATTGCGTGATATGACGCAATCCGGAAAGACGGTTATCGTAGTTCACCATGATCTTCAATCCGTAACAAGTTATTTTGATTGGGTAATCATGATTAATACACGATTAGTTGCAAGCGGCCCAACAACAGAAACGTTCACGCAGGAGAATTTACAGGAAACCTATGGCGGCAAGCTAACACTGCTTGCTGATGTTGGTGATCTAATCCGCAGAGAAAACTTTCCGCAGCGCGAGAAAAAGATATGAACTCTTTCCTGGAATTTTTCTCGTTCTCAGACCCCAACATCCGCTATGTAGTAATCGGTTCGGTCTTGCTTACGGCAAGTTCAGCTATCGTAGGCACATTTACATTCCTCAACAAACGATCTTTAATTGGAGACGCAATCGCACACGCGGTATTGCCTGGCATTTGTTTAGGCTTTATCGTATCAGGAACAAAAAATCCGTTGGCGCTTATTATTGGAGCATTCATTACCGGCTGGCTTTCATTAATAATTGTGGATTATGTTACGCGCAAAACCAGGATCAAAGAAGACACCGCTATTGGATTAGTCTTATCCGTTTTCTTCGGCATTGGAATTTTAATGTTAACCGTTATCCAGAAGTCGGGCAACGCATCGCAATCCGGTTTGGATCACTTTCTTTTTGGTAAAGCTGCGGCACTTGTTGGCAGCGATCTGTATGCCTTTTTGATTGTTGCTTCTATCCTGCTGGTTGTTGTGTACGTAATGTTCAAGGAATTTGCTTTGTTAGCTTTCGATAAAGCTTACGCGAAATCAATTGGATATCCTGTACGCACATTAGAGTTAATTCTTACTTCGTTAATTGTTCTGGCTGTTGTGATTGGTATCCAGGCTGTTGGTGTTGTATTGATGGCCGCTATCCTCATTACTCCTGCTGCAGCAGCGCGCTTCTGGACAGATAAAATTACTGTAATGGTTCTCCTGGCTTCTGCTTTTGGAGCTATTAGCGGATTATCGGGTGCTTACATTTCATTCATTGCTCCGGCAATGCCTACAGGACCTTGGATCGTAATTGTCATATCAGTGATTGCCTTCATTTCATTTTTCCTCGCGCCAAAACGCGGTATTGTTTCACGCTTGATCCGGCAAAATAAAATTCATCGGACCATTAATAATGAAAACGTATTGAAAGTAATGTACCAGCTTGGTGAAGAAAATAAAAACTATTTCATTCCAAGGCATCTTGACGAAATTATCCGGAGAAGAAAATATGAAAGGGCTACGCTTCAAACCATTCTGCGCAGATTATTAAATCACGGCTACGTTGAGCAAACCGGTAATCTCTGGAACCTTTCAGAAGAAGGAAAAAATAAAGCCTTACGCGTTGTAAAAATTCATCGGTTATGGGAATTGTATCTCACCACATACATGAAAATTGCTCCTGATCATGTACATGAAGACGCAGAAACGATTGAACACTTGTTAACACCTGAACTGGAAGCAGAACTCGAGAAACAATTGGGCTTTGCTGAACTCGATCCGCACCAGACAAAAATTCCATACCGAAATGAATGATTTTTATATCATACTGACCGCTTCACTGGTAGCATCCAGCTGCGCACTGCTTGGGTGTTTCTTAATCTTGCGAAAGATGGCCATGGTGGGCGATGCAATTTCACATGCTGTGCTTCCCGGAATTGTGCTCGCATTTTTGTTTTCCGGATCACGTGATTCGGTTACGATGCTTATTGGTGCCGGGTTGATTGGAATTTTTACAACATTCTTAATTGAATTCTTTCATAAAAAAGCAAAACTCCAAACCGATGCTGCTATTGGCGTAACATTCACCTGGCTTTTTGCGGTTGGCGTTGTATTGATTTCAATTTTTGCGGGTAAGGTGGACCTTGATCAGGATTGCGTGTTGTATGGGGAGATTGCTTATGTTCCCCTGGATGTGATCATCTCTTCGTCAGGAACCAGCCTCGGTCCAAAAGCAATTTATGTTACGGGTTTTGTATTGCTAGCGATCATTATTTTTATCGTAACAGGTTATAAAGAACTTTTTCTCACAACGTTCGATCCAGCGTACGCTAGCGCCATTGGTATTTCAACTACGTTATGGCATTATCTTTTGATGGGTGCAGTTTCCGTTACTACGGTATCATCGTTTGAATCTGTAGGTGCGATTTTAGTTGTTGCACTCCTCATTGCTCCGGCTGCGACAGCCTATTTACTAACCGATAATTTCAAATGGATGCTGGTGTTGTCATGCGTTTCAGGGATGCTTGCTTCCATATCAGGTTATTACTTTGCAGTTTGGTTGGATGGATCAATTGCAGGTGCTATTGCAGCCATGAGCGGCATTATCTTTGGGTTGGCTATGATCTTCTCTCCGACTCACGGATTAGTGTTCAAAAAGCTCAGACAAGTTGCCCACTAAGTAATTTTGGTGAAGTAATATTTTTCATCAACTTCGCTTTATCGAACTGCCTATTTTTATTCAACTTTGCAGCCATTCGTTAACCATATCGTGAGAATATTTTTTGCTTTCCTTTTTTTATTGAGCAACACGTTACTGTCAGCACAGGATAACAAAGACGCTGTATGGTATGAAAGCTTCTTTTATGAAAAGCCGAAGAAGACGGTCGAAGAAGCCTTATCGATCGCAGAAGACAAGCTCCAGAATGCTATTGAATCAAGCGACAAAGCTGCTCAAGCCCGTGCAAACATTGAGATTGGACTGATCAGGCTTAACCGGATGAATGATTTTGGCCAAGCCATGGATCCGCTTATTGCAGCGCTTGAATTAACGGATTCGGCATCGCTCATCAAAGAAAGAACGCTGGTGTACTTAGCATTGTCACGGGTATCAGAACGGGTAAGTGAAAATTTTAAAAGTATTGAATACCTAAAGCTTGCTTACGAGCTTAACGATGTCAATAAAGAGCCATTCACGGTAACCTTAATTCTTCACGAACTTGGGCGCGTACACCTGGCTAGTGGCAATACAGATGAAGCCTTAAAAAATTACGATTTATTAATCAAACTAAGCGAAGATTTTAATCAGCCTGACCGGGAAGCAGATGCACTTTTTCACAAGGGTATTTTGTTTGCCAATATTAAAGACCATCCGAAGGCGCTTGAAAATTATAAATCAGCACTTGCAATCCGCAGGCTGCGCGGAGATAAAACAGGTGAAGCAGAAGCACTCAATTCAATTGCGGATCTTTACATTTTAATGAACAATAGCGATCGGGCTATAGCCAATTATGTTGCCTCTCTTGAAATCTTTCAACGCCTAAAAGATAATGCCCGACTAGCAGAACTATATAATGATGTCGGTGGGTTTTACTTAAGAAAAGGTGATTACCCCCGAGCCATCGCTAACCTCGAACTTGGCTTGCAAGCCGGTAATCAGGCGCAGATTCAGGAACAAATCATGAAAAGCTATGAATACTTAAGTGATTGTTATAAGGCACTGGGCGATTACAAGAAAGCGCTTGAGTATGAAGAGCTTCATCAGGCGATCGAAGAATTTATTCAAAGTGAAAAAGATGACCGTGAAGTTATTGATATGCAGAATCGCTACACGTTAAATAAAAAAGAAACTCAAATAAATAAGCTTGAAGCAGACCGTGCTGAACGCGAACGTGAAATTGAATCGCAACGAAAGATCAGAAATTTCCTTTTCCTGCTGATTGGATTCGGTGTTGTTATCGTGATCTTAATTTTATATGGCTACGTTCAGAAACAACGTTCTGCCAAAAGACTTGAGTTACTCAACACGCAGATCAGCTTACAAAATGAGCAGCTTCAACAATTAAACGCAACCAAGGATAAGTTCTTCTCCATTATCAGTCACGATTTAAAAGGTCCATTAAACTCACTTACTTCCTTTTCAGGATTATTGATTAACTACTTTGACAGCTTAAGCAAAGAAGAAATTCAATCACTGGCGCATGATCTGGACAAATCTTTAAAAAATCTTTTTGCGTTGCTGGAAAATCTACTGGAATGGTCAAGATCACAAACCGGTGCGATTGAATTTAAACCAGAGCCATTTGACTTATCCGAGCTTGTTCAGGAAAACATTGAGTTGCTTGATGCCCAGGCCGGAACAAAAGAGATTACATTACACTATGCTAATGCCCAACCGATCACGGTGATGGCGCATAGAAACTCAGTCACAACAGTTATCCGGAATTTGATCAGCAATGCGATTAAATTTACGCCTAAAGGTGGAACGATTACATTATCAGCAACAAAAAATAATGAAGAAGCACTTGTATCCATTGCCGATACAGGTGTTGGTATGAGCAAAGAAGTGATCGATAAATTATTCCGGATCGATGCCAAGCATTCTACCAAAGGTACTGCTGAAGAAAAAGGAACCGGATTAGGGCTTGTGCTCTGTAAAGATTTTGTTGAAAAGAATAGAGGAAATATAGGCGTGCAAAGCGATGAAGGGAAGGGTTCAACCTTTTACTTTACGTTACCAACAACAATTTCTTAAAAGTTCAGAATATACTCCTGCAAGTTTAGCTTACGATCAAGTTGCAGTTTTTTTCTAAGTCGATACCGGCTGATTTCCACTCCCCTTACAGAAATATTCAACAAGTGCGCAATTTCTTTTGTTGACAGATTCATGCGCAGGTAAGCGCTTAGCTTCATATCCTGAGGACTTAAAACCGGGTAAGAAGATTTGAACCTTCTTGAAAAATCTCCATGTACATTATCAAAATGTAATTGAAAATGTTCCCAATCATGATCCGATGAGAGGTTTGTTTCAATATCACGAACAAGCCTTGTTAATTCTTTCGAAACTTCTTCGGTACTCTTTTTTGAAATGCTTCTCAAATTATCTTTTACTCCCGAAATAAATTCATTCTTATTGAGAATCAGCACGGTAGAAGTCCCTAACTCTTTATTCATGTGCATGAGTTCGGCTTCAAGCTTTTCATTTTTGAGGCGGGTGATTTCTTCTTGATTTTTCTGCGCAAGCAACTCCATTTCATTATCCTTTCGGATAAGTTCCTTCTGTTGCTGGATATTCATGAGCCGTTTTTCATTCCTGTGCTTACGGTCAATAAATCCGAAACCTGTATATAACAAACCCAATACAGTTATACCATAAATCATATACGCCCAGGCTGTTCTGTACCAGGGTGGATCGATAAAAAATTGAAAGGTCATCTCCTTACTAATCTCTCCATATACGTTTCTTGATCGAACATGAAAAGTATATTTCCCTTCGCGTAAGTTGGTGTATTCCTTTTGAGTTTGCGAAGTCCACTCCGACCAGGTTTTTTCAAACTTATCAAGATAGAACTGATGGACTACCTCTCCGTTGCCTTCAAAGGAAGTTGCCGAGAATGTAAAATTTATGGAGTTGCTTTTATAGGGAAGCGTGATGATTTCATCTTCAGACTGACTTTCTGTTATTTCATTCTCATTCACGTGATTTCCATAAAACAATAAAGAGTCACCTGCTGCTGTAGTCGAAAATCTGCGAATGTGTGTTTTAAATCGCGACTCAGTTGTCATTTTCATGTTCGGGTCGTAATGAACAAACCCCTCCTTCGCGCCAAACAATACCTCATTGTTTTCCAACACAATCATATTTTCAAGATCATCATTCAAAAAACCCCTGATCTTGTTGAAGATGTTTACTTCAAGAGCATAGTTTCCAACGGTGTTCTTTCTCAACACGCCAATCTGATTGCTTCCAGTGAAATAAATACTACCAAATGCATCTTCCCTGACATGCCAAAGCTGAGCATGTTCACCCAGTAAGCTTGTAAAGAAAGGGTCCCGGGCAAATCGATCAGTTTTCTTATCATATTTATAAATTCCATTTTCTGACGTAAAGATCAATTCGTTACGAATGTTGAATACATTTATTAAAGCATTGGAAGGGAAGCCTTTATCTGCACCATAAAAATCTATGGAACGAATGTTTGTAGCAGAATCATCGAACATAATTTTGTAGACACCCTTGTATCCATGCGTGATCCACAAAGCACCATCACGATCCTGCTCCATCACACGCGATGATTCCTTAAATCCATCAAGCTTGTGACTGAATGTCCAGTGATTGTTCTTTTTTTGTAAAAGTTCAAGTCCATTGTATGAACCTTCCACGAGTAAATTCATCTTCTGCCTCAATTGCAGAAAAATCCAGGCACCCGGTTCATTCGAGAGCAACGTACTCTTATCCCCTTCAATGCGGAACGACCCACTATGATGTCCCATCATTAGATCATTTCCATACCTGCCGATGTGATATACCTGCCCACGGGTATTCTCAACAAGCTTGAACGATGCGTTATTGACTTTTATATCTTTTACATAAAGTCCGGTATTGGTACCTAAATAAAATTTATTGTTATCCAGATACGCGGTGTAGCCCGTTCCGGGAAGACCAACCTGTTCGTTAATAAAGGTAAAGGGTGAACCAAGCTCTACATAAGCAAGCCCATTGTTTTGGCCGATCCAGAGATTCTGAAGATCATCTTCAAAGATGCTGAGTACCGTTCTGTTCTGAAGGCCTGTGCCACTGGTTAGCTGCACAAGAATTTTTCCCTGGTCATTAATAATCCATAAGCCATGATTTTGTGTTCCCACTGCGAAATTTCCATTCTTGAGTCGTACCATCACGTTAACGATAGCTTCCCTGAATATAGCTTGCAACGCTGGGCGCCAGGGTTTGATCATACCATTACTAAATTCAAAAACTCCCTGTTGAAAGGTGCTGATAATAAGTCGGTTTGAGGAATATGGTAAGATGGATGAAACACCCATATTTTTAAAAAAAGCTCCCCCCTCCATCATATCGAGATTATCGGCATTGAGTTGCGTCACTCCGCGTTCACGCTCTTCCACATAAATCTCACGGTTAACAAAAAAAGAAAGCTCAAGCGGATGGACAGGCTTGATTACAGTAAACTTTCCATGTTCATAAACAAAGATGTTAGAGAATGTACAGAAGTATACACGGCCTTCATCCAGAAATACATTCCACGTTTCATCAAAGTTTCGGTATTGGGCAGGTAGGCTGTCAGCCAATGAAGTATAATAAAGCTGGCCCTGTTTATCCGGGAAGAAATACCCGAAATCTCCCTGACAGCCTACGAAAATTTTGCCTGCATTGTCGATTGCTACACTCCGCATCTTGGAGCCATTCTTTGCACGATAAATTTGCCAGCGACTTCCGTCAAATTCGAGCAGACCAAAATTGTTGGCTACATAAACCAGCCCGCGCCTATCCTGAGCGATATCCCAGTTCTGAATTCCTGCCCCGTAATCCTGGGTACTGAAGTTTCTGACGGACGGTACACCTGCCAAATCTGATTGAGAAAAGGAGTTTATCGAAATAATGGCAAAAAGGGCACAGAATACTGCCTTGGCCGGGGTCATGATGAACTAAAATTTTATCAATGTAGTATTTAATTCCGCTCCAATAAAAATAAAAGTGCCTAAAATGACTAAAAAATGACATTTTTAATACCCTTGATGTATTTTTGATGTAGTCATTATTTGCAATTGACGTAAGATTGATGCACTTCTCAATTTGCACTACAAGCCTTTATATCGGAATTTGTAAACGTTTGCATAAAATTGTATTTGCAAACTATTGCACATAAACCTTAACCCTTTCTGAATGAAATATTTCTACTCTCTACTCTTCGTTTTATTGCTGGGCAACACTGCGTTTGCCCAAACTACAGTCAGTGGCAAAGTAACCGACAGCAAAGGTGACGGCCTGCCTGGAGTTAGCGTTTCCCTAAAAGGAACCTCTACGGGTATTATCTGCGATGCAGATGGATCATATACGATTTCGGTACCCGCTGATGGTACACTTGTTTTCAGTTTTATTGGATTCAAGACTAATGAAGTTCAAGTTGGCGGAAGAACTAAACTTGATGTACAACTTGAAGAAGACGTTACCTCCCTGGAAGAGGTTGTTGTAATTGGGTATGGCGTTCAAAAGAAAAGTGTTGCTACAGCTTCTATTTCTAAGGTAAGCGACAAACAGTTACAAGGTTTTCCGATTGCCAACGTAGGCAACATGTTACAGGGTCAAGTATCGGGTGTAACCTTTAAAGCTTCTTCGGGCCAACCGGGATCAGCCTTACGACTTTTTGTACGTGGGCCAGGCACAAACGGTGATGCAAGTCCATTAGTTGTTGTAGATGGAATGACTGCTAATGATGGAGTATTGTCAAGCTTGAATCCATCCGATATTGAATCAATACAAATTCTAAAAGATGCAGCCTCTTCAGCAATTTACGGAGCTCGTGGTGCCAACGGTGTTATTATGGTAACTACCAAACGAGCAAAGGCTGGAGAAACCAAATTCGATTATAACATGTACTACGGTGTCTCAAAACCCTGGAGAACTCCAGAAGTATTGAATGCTAAAGAATATGTGCGACTTACGCGTGAGAAATATCAAAATGGAAATTCTACACTGCCGATAGGATTTCCGGATGAAAATAACCTTCCTGCAAATTCAGATTGGTTCGGAAAAATTATTGAGCCTGCGGCAACACAAACACATCAGCTTTCAGTAGCTAAGGGAACTGAAAACGGTAGTGTCCTGGCATCCTTTTCGTACTTCGATCAAAAAGGTATTGTCGCACCGAAAAAATCGAACATGAAAAGATTTAGTGCGCGTATTAATACAGAACAAAAGGTTAATAAAGTGTTCTCCTTTGGAGAAAATTTATACTTCTCCCGTGGCACTAATGAAAGCATCGGTGATAACAACGTTTTCGGCTCTCCGATCAGCGAGGCGCTCGTATACGATCCTATTACACCTTATTATGATGAAAATGGAACGTATGGTTTTGCCCAATCTCCGTACGTACAAAAGGAATATTTAAATCCGCTAAGCCAGATTTTTATAACCAACTCGTCCGGTAGTCAGAACAATGTTTTAGGTAATGCCTATTTAAAGTTTAATATTTTAAAGGGACTGACCTTTAGAACGGATGCTGGTATTGATTATAATGTTTATTCAAACCGCGGTTTCACTCCGTCCTACAAATTTTTTGATACCCAAGGAAACCAGCTTAACATCACGAATGATCTGAATGATATCAACGAGGGTATTGCTAAAGTATTTATATGGCAATGGGAAAACTATGCTACCTACAACAGAAGCTTTGGTAAGCACAATGGCGAGTTAACCGTTGGTACTACTGCGCGTGAACAGACTGGTAACGGATTTGGAGCATCATCCTCTGGCATTCCAGAAGAAGTGCAATTCGATCCTAATTTTCAGGTAATTTCCAACACACCGGATACATTAAGAAGATCGTATAGCTACAACAACGAGAAATATAGTTTATTAAGCTTTTTTGGCCGTTTGAATTACAACTACGATGAGCGGTTTCTAGCCACTTTTATCGTGAGAAGAGATGCTACTTCGCGATTCGGATCGGATAAGCGATTTGGAATATTTCCATCCGTAGCGTTGGGTTGGGTTGTTTCGAAAGAATCATTCTGGAATGTTGAGGCTATAGACTTTTTAAAATTCAGAGTAAGCTATGGTATTAATGGAAGTGATCGTATTCCCGACCTTGCATACACCTCACTCATTGGCTTAACAGCCCAGTATCCATTTGGTAAGCCTGGTTCTCAAACTATTTACAATGGCCAATCAGCGCTTGATTTACCCAATCCCGCATTGCAATGGGAACAGAGTAAGCAATTCGATGTAGGTTTTGAATTCGGCTTATTAAACAGTAAGCTGAATATAGAATTGGATTATTACATAAAAACAACTGATAAATTATTAATGGCGAGAACAGTACTTGATTTGTTAGGTGCTGGTGGTGGCCAAGGTAACGTTGGTCAAATGGTTAATCGAGGGCTGGAACTTGAAGTAAACTATGCAACCAATTTAGGTCCTGTAAGTTTTAATGCCGGATTCAATTTCACCACGCTAAGAAATAGAGCAACAAAAGTGAATGATGAAGGTTTTATTAATGGCTATACGTGGCCGGTTCGTAATACAGTTATTACCCGAATGGAAGAAGGGCAACCTGTTGGATACTTCAGAGGTTATAAAACCGCGGGGATCTTCAAGGATGAAAATGAAATATTTGAACACATTAATGGTGATGGGGAGCTTTTGCAACCCAATGCAAAACCCGGTGATATTAAATATGTAGATCATGATGGTAACGGTGTGATTGACGTCAATGACCAAACGTACATTGGCAAGCCTTGGGCGAGCGTAATCATCGGATTAAACCTACGCGCTTCTTACAAAGGCTTTGATGTTAGAGCCCTTTTCACAGGCAGCTTTGGAAATGATATTTTCCGAGCATATGAAAGACAGGATGTTATTAATAATAACTACACAAAAGAATGGTTAGGCCGCTGGACCGAATCAAATCCAAATGCTTCCTACCCTAGACTTACAACAAATGATTCTAACAACAATTCAAGAGCCTCAGATTTCTACGTTGAAGATGGTTCGTTTGTAAGGCTTAAGAATTTTCAGGTTGGATATACACTACCCTCAAATCTTACGAACAAGGCGTTAGTACGTTCGCTTCGCGTGTATGTTGCATTTGACAATTTGTGGACACTTACCGAGTACACCGGATTTGATCCGGAAATCGGTACAACCGGCTGGTTATTGGATACGGGTATTGATAAAGGATTTTACCCGCTATCAAAAACAGCAGGTGTTGGCTTAAACCTTACTTTTTAATTCTAACGATACGTAACGTATGAAAACGATAAATAAAATATTTCTTGTTACACTTATTTTCGGAGCACTTTCAGGTTGCGATGATTTTCTTGTAACCGAACCTCAGAATAAATTTTTCTCTACTAATTATTATGTCTCAGAAGATCAGGTTTTTGCAGGTCTTGTGGCAGCCTATGATCCGATGGAGTGGTCTTATGTGGACGGCCGGTGGGTTTCCATGGTTATGCTTGGAGAAATCTGGAGTGATAATGCAAATGCAGGTGGTGATCAAACTAATTTCGATCAACCCGGTTGGCAAGACATCGATGATCTGAAGTCCACCACACTTACGCCAGAAACCGGAGCGATCTGGAAGAAATTTTACTATGGACTTAATCGCGCCAACCAGGTTCTTAACTATGTTAGGTTGGAGGGCCCGGTAATCGATCAGTATAAAGCAGAAGCTAAGTGCCTTCGTGCAATCTATCTTTTTGAGTTGTTCAGAACTTACGGTCCCATTCCTATTTTAACTGCTCCTGCTTCACCCGAACTGAAAGAAGTAACCCGAAATAGCATGGATGAAGTCTTTGAACAAATCACAAAAGATCTAGAAGAGGCCATTCCTGTTCTGCCCCTAAACTATACAGCAGAATTTACGGGCAGGATTACCAAAGGTGCAGCGCAAGCAATCTTAGGTAAAGCTTATCTCTATTGGGCCGACTTAAGCAATGATGACCCTGCTCTTTTTGATAAAGCTGCCGAACAGTTTTCAGCCGTGATAGCTTCAAATGAATATGAACTATTAGATGATTATACTCAGCTCTACGCGTTTGGTTCCGCTAACAATTCGGAGTCAGTATTTGAAATTCAGTATACAAATGAGATCCCAGCAGATTTTGGAACAGGCTTTCAATTCATCAATGGAAATATGATGGTGCAACTGTGCGGGATTCGTGGAATTTGTGCAAGCCACCCGGAATACATTGAAGGCTGGGGCTTTATGCTTATGACTGATAATTTGTACGACTCTTATTTATCGGATGATATTATCCGAAGAGATGCTGCTATCATTTCACAAACTCAACTTAGTCTGGGCGGATGTACTGTTAATCCTGCCGCGCAAAATCTAGTAGATTTTGAAGGTTACTGGCAACGTAAGTATGCAAACTTTAAATCATATACTGTTCCTAACGGTGGTGAGATAAACGTTCTTAAAGATGCCAATCAACCGGTCATCCGGTATGCGGATGTGTTGCTTATGTATGCCGAGGCATTGGAACGTGGAAACGGTTCTGCGGCAGAGGCCATGACGTATGTGGATATGGTACGTGAACGTGCTGCCGGCCCTGGGGATAATACCGATGATTTCCGTACTACCTCAGAGTTAATGACTGAAGAAGGATGGACTTTATTGGAAGCTATCTGGTATGAGCGCAGAGCAGAGCTTGCTGGTGAAGGTGACCGTTGGTTTGATTTAGTGCGTTCAGGAAGAGCAAATGCTAACATCTTCGCTTCTCCCAATCCAAGAAATGCAAATTTCAGTACAGACGATTTATTTTTGCCTGCACCGCAACGTGATATAGACATTACGGGAGGTAAAATCACCCCTTATCCTGATGCATCACTATTTTAATAAATAGATAAAATCAAGACGGTTTCCTGGCCGGGCAAAATGTCCGGTCAGTTGAAACTTCTTAAGTTTAAAATTCTAAATCCTGTTGAGAGATGCGTGTGAAGTTCTTATTGATTTCCTTTTTCCTGTTGTTCACGATAAAAAGTTATAGCCAATGCGATATACTCGTATGGAGTGATGAGTTTGATGGTACAGGATTACCCAATTCAGCGTATTGGGGATTTGATACCGGAGCCGGAGGATGGGGAAATAATGAAGTTCAAAACTATACAAACACCACGAGCAACGTTCACCAGGAAGACGGCAAGTTGATTATTGAAGCTAAAAAATTTGGTACCGCTTGGACTTCCGCCCGGGTTAAATCACAAAACAAAATGACCTTCACTTATGGAAAGCTTGTGTTTAGAGCAAAGCTTCCGGTTGGTGGGGGCACATGGCCAGCACTTTGGATGCTTGGTCAAAATATTTCATCAGTACCTTGGCCTGACTGTGGTGAGATTGATGTAATGGAACACGTTGGAAACAATACAACCCGCGTACAGTCTGCATTACACACACGTTCCAGTTTTGGTAATACTCAAAATGTAGCTGCAACAACAGTTCCTACAGCTGAAACAGCATTTCATGACTACGCAGTTTCATGGAATGCTGACAGGATTGCCTTTTCTGTTGATGGTGTAGTTTTTTATACGTATGCCCCCGCCAACAAAACTGTACAGAATTATCCATTCACGGCTGATCAATTCATTATTATGAATATTGCAATGGGTGGAAACCTGGGTGGTACAATTAACCCCAGTCTTACCTACGCTAAAATGGAAATTGAGTATGTAAGACTGTATGAAGAGCGGGCCGCTCCTGCAATAACTGGTCCCAAATTCGTGTACGAAAACCAGAACAATCTTCAATTCGAGGCCCCTGAATATGACGAGGGCGTAGGTTATACCTGGACTGTACCAGATGGAGTTGATATTATTTCCGGACAAGGAACTAACCAGCTCACGGTTGATTGGAATGATGCCGATGGTACATTAGGTCTTGAGTTAACAGGCGATACAGGCTGCACAATTAATTCGACAGAACTGAATGTATCGACTATCGTTGAACCTACAGGAGATAAATACCTTGCCCATAGTTTTGCCACAAGTCAGTTGACCGGTTGGACGACCAATAGTTCAACTAATGTTAACCTTGAATCTTCTTCCGGTAAGTTGAATGTTACTTACAACCTAGGCAGCTTAAAATATATTCAGTTTGAATTACCCAAAGCTGTAGACATTCAACATTACTCCATCGTTAAATTGCCAATTACTATACCGGCTGCATCTGCGTCAATACCCGAACTTATCATGACTTTTCGGGATGGTAATGAAAATGAAACAATCGCCACGAGCTACGAACTAAATGCTTCTGTTAAAGACGGTGTCACACGACTTTACTCATTCGACTTTGATGGTCTTTGGGATAATAATACGCCCGAAGTAAATCCAAACTTGATGAAGTATGTTCGGATTTATATGTCGCAAGGCCAAGGTTCATTTTCAGTAGGAGATTTATATTTCTACAACAATGAAACAATTCCTGCAACTCCTACTACCCTTTCAGCAGAAACAAACGGGACGAATGAAGTTAAACTAAGCTGGCAAGATGTAAGTAATGCCACAGTTTTTCATATCTACCGAAGTGCTACTGAAACAGGGACTTACACCCGTGTAGAGTCAAACGTAGAGACCTCTGAAAATCCATATGTTATAGTCCCTACAACCAGCATAAATTATTATAAAGTCTCGGGCGAAAATGAAAATGGCGAGTCTGCCTTAAGTAATGCTGCGGAAGCTGTTGCGGTAGTTACGGCAACTGAAGATCCGCTGAAAAGTGTTTCTCTTTCTCCAAATCCTTCCAACGGTAAGTTTCAGATTATGCTGCCTGAGCACAAAATAGATCGTATCGATATCTATGATCTTCAAGGCCGTGAAGTACGCTATAAAACGGATGCTTATAATAATGAAAGCCTGACGGTGACTATTACTAATCCTATCCATGGAATATATTTTCTGAGGCTGATACAAAAGAATAAATCCCGGATTTATAAAATCCTGGTGGATTAAAACGTATAACGAAATTCTAATGAAATTACCCCTATCAATGTCTCTAGTTTCTGTTCTGCTCCTTTCTGCGTGCATGGACAAACCCGCTCCACGCCTGATCTGGAGTGACGAATTTAATTACACAGGTGCACCAGACACTACAAAATGGAATTACGACATGGGTGGTCATGGATGGGGAAATAACGAACTACAGTACTACACGAAAGAAAGTAAAAATGTACGTGTAGAAAACGGTAACCTGGTTATTGAAGCAAGAAAGGATTCGTTTGAGAACAGTGCGTATACATCTTCCAGAATAATATCCAAAAAGAAAGGTGACTGGTTATACGGACGCATTGAAGTAAGAGCTAAACTTCCAAAAGGAAAAGGTACCTGGCCTGCCATCTGGATGCTTTCAACCGATTGGAAATATGGTGATTGGCCAGCCAGTGGAGAGATCGATATTATGGAGCATGTGGGCTACGATCCTGAAGTTGTTCACGGAACCATTCATACTGAAGCGTATAATCATGTAAAACAAACTCAGAAGGAAGGCAAGATAACCGTACCAGGGGCACAAGATGATTTTCATAATTACGCAATCGAATGGCGTGAAAACAAAATGGATTTTTACGTTGATGATAAACTCTATCATACCGTTGTGCGGGATCCCAAAGATGATTTCAAAGGATGGCCTTTCGATCAACGATTTCATTTGTTAATGAACCTCGCAGTTGGCGGAAACTGGGGTGGTGCCAAAGGAGTTGATGAATCTATCTGGCCACAACGCCTGGAGGTTGACTATGTCCGCGTCTACGAATAAGATTTTTTTTAGGTTTATGTTTAAGACAGCGCCCTGCCCGGGTGCTGTTCTTTTTTAAGCGGGTGTTAAGTGATACCTTACAGCCTTGAAACAGCAGGATACTATAGTAGCACTTGCCACTGCGCAGGGAATCAGCGCGATAGCTGTTATCAGGTTATCCGGATCGGATTCTATCGCCATCACTCAACAGGTTTTTAAGGGAAAAAATCTTTTAGAAGTCCCTTCGCACACAGCGCACTTCGGAACACTGCAATATGAAGGAAAAATTATTGATGAAGTACTAATTACTGTTTTTAAAGAGCCCAATTCATTCACGCACGAAAATGCAGTGGAGATTTCCTGCCACGGATCCCCTGTTATTATCAAAGAAATAATAAAATTATTACTGGTGCAAGGCGCACGGTTAGCCGGCCCCGGAGAATTTACCAAACGAGCTTTCCTGAATGGACGATTTGACCTCGCACAAGCAGAGGCGGTTGCAGACTTGATCAATGCAGAAACGGATAACGCCCGCCAGGCTGCATTAAACCAGATGCGGGGCGGGTTCTCGAAAGAAATCAATCATTTACGTGAAGAGCTTATTCATTTTGCATCGCTCATTGAACTTGAATTGGATTTCGGTGAAGAAGATGTTGAGTTCGCGAAGCGGGATGATCTGCGAAAGCTCATTTTAAAAATACAGTCATATCTAAGTTCATTGATACAGTCGTTCGATCAGGGCAACGTGATCAAGAATGGTGTGCCTACCGTAATTGCCGGGAAACCTAATGCCGGAAAATCTACTTTACTGAATATTTTACTGAACGAAGAAAAAGCAATCGTTTCAGAGATTGCCGGCACCACGCGTGATGTAATTGAAGACGAAATGGTTTTAGGCGGAATCAATTTTAGGTTTATCGATACGGCCGGATTACGCGAAACGCAGGATGTTATAGAAGCAATGGGTGTTGAGCGAACCCGCGATCGAATGAAAAAGGCTTCGATCATACTTTACCTGTTTGATCTTTCAAATGAGAATTACGATGATATTATTCGCGAGTCAGAATTGTTGAAGTCGTTTGCAATTCCTATCGTTAAGGTTGGCAACAAATCAGACAAAGCTGTAAACGGCTTAATGGAAAAGCTTGAGCACGATGACTTTATTTTTATATCAGCCTCCAACAAAACAAACATTCAACAATTAAAAGATAAGCTCCTCTCCTTCTTTCAGGTTAATAGCGTAAAATCAGGAGATGTTTTAGTTACAAGCTTACGCCACTATCAAAATCTTTTGCAAACTTATGAATCGCTTGATCGGGTGCTGAAAGGTATGGGTGAAGGAATAACAGGAGATTTTTTGGCGATGGATATCCGACAATCGTTACATTATCTCGGAGAGATTACGGGCGAGATAACCACCGATGATCTTTTGGACAATATTTTTTCGAAGTTCTGTATCGGCAAGTGAATTTCACAACTCGCTGAAATTCAATTCGATGCAAAAACAGGATAAAATTTTGTCCTGGAATCTCTCACTTTGATTATCAATACGTTAGGAATTTTGGAGTCCGCTCAATACAGCGACAACGGTACCATTTTGTTGCACCATTGTTACGTTTGAGTTGCGCAACAAAAATGTACGCTAAACCGGAGGGTAAAAAATGAGTCTAAATCTTTCCTTTTTTAAACCGATTTGGTATGAGAAAAATGAAGTACAACATCAATGGAAAAGAGCCGGTCAGGGTACGGATGAGAGCGTTAAAGAATGGAGGCTATTCACTGTACTTAGACACCTATTGGAACGGAAGAAGATCTGTTGAAAGTCTGAAGATGTATCTCAACAATTCATCTGACCCACTTGCGATAGCCGAAGACAAAACAACACTTGAGATCGCCCGGCAGATCAAGTATAAAAGAATACTTGCACTTCAACTTGGTCATTACGGAGTTTCGAATATCGCACCACGTCAGAAGTTTGCAGATTTCTTTGCTGAGATGACTGCGCAAAAAGTCAGGTTCAGAAGTAACTCCGATAACTGGCATAGTACATTGAAACATCTTATGCTCTTCCTGAATGGTTCCGATCCAACGCTCAATCAGATCGATGACATCTGGTTACTGGAGTTTAAAAATTATCTAAGTGAACCGAATAAACTTACGGGCAGACCCAGGCTCTCACCTAACACAGCCCACTCTTATTTCAATAAGGTTCGCGCGGCACTTACTATTGCGTATCACCGGAAGCTGATTGACCGCAATCCCGCGAGTATCGTAAAAGCTATTCCCGCTGAGAGTACGTTAAGAGATTTCTTAACGCCTGAAGAAGTTAAAAAAATGATCGCTGCTCCATGTGAAGAACCGGTTCTCAAAAACATGTTCTTGTTCAGCGTACTGACCGGCTTGAGGTGGGCCGATATCTATCATCTCAAGTGGGCAGAAGTCAAAGGAGATTACATTGATGGCTGGTACGTGCATCTAAAGCAGCGTAAGACGAAAGAGTATTTAGTGTTGCCTATTACTACACAAGCCAAAGACTTGATGGGCGATGCCAGAGATCAACATGAAAAGATATTCACGGGTGTAAAGTATAGTGCCCAAACCAGCAACGTTCTTACACGTTGGGCATTGGAGGCTAAGATTACCAAGAAGATCACTTTTCACTCTGCCCGGCATACCCATGCTACCATGCTGATTTCAAAAGGCGTTGACATCTATACGGTTTCAAAACTGCTCGGACATAAGCGCGTAAAGTCAACCGAACGGTATGCACACATGACCGACACCAAGAAGATTGAAGCACTTAATAAGCTTCCGGTTTTCCAGTGGGATATAAAAACGGACCAGCCTTGATGACCATGCTCTATAATGATAGGTGAAGTAGCTGCCAAAATATCAATCCTGAGCCGGTTAGGCCTTTTATTCGGCTCATTTTTTTACTATATTTGAGCCGAATAATATCACCTAATTGGCTCATGAAGTATAACTGGCAACAAAAGGACTGGCCCGCTTTCAAGTACACCACCGAGGGTGTAGAAGACATGTTGCTTCAGTTTTCAGAGAAAGCCGGTCGGGTATCAGGCATTCTCGAAGCCTTACCGGAAGAAAGCCGGCAGGGAACCGTAGTTGAAATCATTCTTGCCGAGGCCATGAAAACCTCCGAGATCGAAGGCGAACACCCCAACCGAAAAGATGTACTTTCTTCAATCCGAAAAAATCTCGGCCTTCATGAAACAACTGCGTTCATCAAAGACAAATCGGCTGCGGGTTTAGGAGAGCTGATGATCGATGTGCGGAAGACGTATGCAGAACCGTTAACAACTGAAAAACTCTTTGCGTGGCATCGAATGCTGATGGGATCAACAAGCCGGTTACTTGTTGGAGGCTGGCGTAAGCATGAAGATCCGATGCAGGTTGTTTCAGGCGCCATCGGAAAAGAGCATGTGCATTTTGAAGCTCCGCCTTCTGCTCAAGTTCCCAAAGAAATGGAAGCTTTCGTCCGATGGTTCAACGAAACAGCGCCTGGTGGAAAAAAAGAAATAAAGAAAGCTCCGGTTCGGTCTGCACTCGCACATTTATATTTTGAGTCTATTCACCCATTCGAAGACGGAAATGGCCGCATCGGCCGTGCAGTTGCAGAGAAGGCATTGGCACAGTCGCTTGGCCGGCCGGTGATCCTGAGTCTTTCCCGAACAATTGAGTCTGATAAAAACTCATATTATAGTTCACTTGAACAAGCACAGCGATCAAACGAAGTCACTGCGTGGGTGAAATATTTTGTCAGAACCACATTAGACGCCCAAGTTGAAGCTGAGCGGCAAATTGAATTCACATTGAAGAAAGTAAAATTCTTTGACCGTTTCCGCGATCAGCTTAACAATCGGCAATCGCTGGTTGTTGGCCGAATGCTGGAAGAAGGACCCGATGGCTTTGAAGGTGGTATGAATGCCCGGAAATACATGGCAATAACCAAGACATCAAAGGCAACCGCGACACGGGATATGCAGCAATTGCTGGAACTCGGAGCGTTCGCCATCACAGGTGATTCCGGAGGGCGAAGTACCCGGTATGAAATAAAATTGAGTTAGCTCTTACATTCTTTAGCACAACTCGATTCTTCATCACAACTCTTCGCTTTATCGTTAATAACTTTTGGCTTTATAAAAGTTTCCTTACCCTTTTCTCTCCACTCCTTTTTCGCCAATTCGAAATCCTTTAGAAATTTCTCGTTGCTGAATAGCTTATTCACAAACTGTCTTGCAAATATCCTGGCTGATTCTGAATCTGAAGGATAGTGTACTCCGATGATCTCCCGGGAGTGCGCCATATCATACGCATCCTTAATAAACACATCTGTAAATTCTGGTGCAAGTTCCTGGAAGATGTACGCGTTGACGTACGAGTTAGCGGCATGGCCACTGGGGTAAGCCGCCCAATCTGTGTCTTGTAAATTCTTAACATCCGAATCAATGAACACCGGTCTGATGCGCGCATACTTAAACTTTAACGACCAAATGAAAAAGCTTGCATCGCGCCAGACATTGGCCATCAAATCAGCGGTTAGCGGCAGGTTCTCCGGATTAAACCATGAGCCGATTGAACTTCCAATGTGAAAAAGGTTTTTTCTACACGTGGAATACGTTGAATCGCCTGGCTTGACGCTCAGATTATAATAAATATCTGCCATGTGCAAGCTTGCCCTAATCTCTTCGTCCGTTCGCGAGTTTTGTAACGCAAGAAGGTAGTTGATCTCTGCCCGTGTTTGGTCTGAACTGTTTGCCGGAACGGTTGGAATTGTAAAATCGTCAACGTTTATTCCCTGAAGATAATAGGGTGTGCGGCTCATTCTTCTTTCTATCGTTTCCGGATCAGTTATGAATTTTTGTTTGTCAATTTTTTCACTTGCACTTTTAGGCTTGGGGCTGAATGCTTCAAGCTGTTTGTAATGACCTCTGGCCGGTGTCAGGTTGCGTTGATAATTTTTCCCGGTCTGACCAAAAGCGTTGGATACCGTTATTGCCACCATCACTATAAGTAAGAAGCTTTTTCTCATGTTACGAAGTTTATTACTAAGACGGAGGGCCATGAAAAAAGACGCAAAGGAAAGTCTGCGTCTTTCGTGCGAAACACGCGTCAACTGAATGAGTGACAAGGCGTCACTTATTATTTATTAAAAACAAAACGTTATGATATCCAAGAAAGATCCAGGTTGCTGCGGTACAGGATGCTGTGAGGAAGGAGTTTCTGCCTGTTGCTAAAAAGAAAGGGCAGATAAACTCTGCCCTGCCTTTATTTTATTATTACAATCCAAGCTCATCGCGTTGCGGGCATGAGCAAGGCCCTTTATTTTCACAGACCAGGACGTTACCATACGCATCAAGTTTGATAAGGTATGCATCATCCATCTTTTCCTTCAGCATTTGCCGGGCACGTTGAACGCGGGACTTAGCCCCGGAATAAGATATGTCAAGCGTTTTGGCCAGTTCGGTTTGCGATAAGTTCTTGAGTTCCGTTAATTCCAAGGCTTCTTTGTATTTATCCGGAAGTGTTGCCAGCATATCAGAGAGGCACGATGAAACACAGTCATTCAAGGAAAGCTTCTCACTATCCCAATCAATATCGTGTGCATTAATTGTCTTGGCTTGTTTTCTGAAATGATCCGTTATTGCATTGCGTGTGATCTGAAAAATCCAGCCAACGAGTTTATCCGATTCCTTTAGTTGGCCCACCTTGGCATGAACCTTCAGGAATACATCCTGAACGATATCTTCAGTGGTGGCTTTGTCTTTTGTATGCTTAAACACAAAGCTTTTTAGCTTGTCCTGCGTACTGTTCCAAATTGATGTCTCTGAAGTATTCATATCACACGATTTTAGATTCCAACTTTACTGCTTCTTCTTTCCAGCAATACGGTATCGCGCCAAACGTCTTTTAGTTTACCGATCTTTTCACGGTAGCCAACTTCCCGGAAGCCGAGAGCTTCATGTATCTTAATGCTTGATGTGTTTTCCGGAAAAATTCCGGCTTGCAATGTCCACAGGTTATTCTTTTCACTTTCCCGAATCAATGCATCGAGTAACGTTGTACCATAGCCTTTGCCACGGAATTTCTCATCCACATAAACACTTACTTCTGCAACGCCTGCATAAACACATCTTCCTGACACGGGCGTTAACGCTGCCCAACCAATGACCTTATCATTTTCGATCCCCACAATTCTGCAATTGCTGATGTGAGAATCATCCCATTCTTTCCAATCAGGTGCTGAAGTCTGAAAGGTTGAGTTTCCGGTTGCCAATCCCTGCTCATAAATTTTCTTTACAGCCGGGTAATGTTTTTCAAGCAATGGGGTAATAATCATAGATGCTAATTTAAGATACTTCCTTCTTAAACTCTTCAAATAACTTGTCGATCATGGTCGTCAAAACCTCCTTCTCCGGGAGATCGGAGAAATACTGTTTCGGAGATTTAAGCACTTTCTTCCTGGTTTTCAGAACTACTTCCTCCCAAGCTAAATTGCCAAGTTGGCTTTGTTTGTGCTTAAGCATTTCCATGACCGGCCTGATTTCCTGACGGCATTGCCTGTATAAGCTTCTTGCATCATGCATAACACATCTGTTATAGAGTCTGCTTCAAATACAATTTGTTTTTAAACCAAAAAGCCAGGTTAACTAATAAGATTAATGCGGGCACTTCAATGAGCGGACCAATTACCCCCGCGAAAGCCTGTCCAGAATTTATTCCGTACACTCCGACTGCCACAGCAATGGCAAGCTCAAAGTTATTTCCCGTTGCGGTGAATGAAACCGAAGCATTCTCTTCGTAGTTAGCGCCAAGCTTGCGGGATAGAAAAAAGCTTACCGTAAACATTACGATAAAATAGATGATTAGCGGAATGGCTATCCGGAATACATCAAACGGAATTTCAACGATCATCTTACCCTTAAAGCTGAACATCACCACAATTGTGAATAGCAGGGCGATCAACGTTAACGGGCTAATTTTCGGAACTACATGCTGAACATACCAGGTTTCACCTTTAGCTTTCTTAAAGAAGTATCGGGTCAGAAAACCTAACAGGAATGGCAGACCCAGGTAGAGCAGTACACTTTCTGCTACGTCAGCCATGCTAACATTAACGACAGATCCTTCTATTCCAAAGTATGGTGGTAATACCGTTATGAATAACCAGGCGAAGACACTATAAAAGATCACCTGAAAGATGCTGTTCAATGCCACAAGTCCCGCGGCATATTCTTTATCGCCTTTCGCCAGATCATTCCAAACCAATACCATGGCAATGCACCGCGCGAGCCCGATCAAAATAAGTCCTACCATATATTCAGGCTTGTCGTGCAGGAATATAACCGCCAGCAAAAACATAAGTACAGGTCCGATGATCCAGTTAAGCACCAGCGATAAGCTGATCACTTTAACATTTCGAAACACTTTGCCAAGATGTTCATAACGTACTTTAGCCAGTGGTGGATACATCATCACGATAAGTCCTATCGCAATCAGGATGTTGGTTGTCCCAACCTGGAATACGTTCATCCATTGAGCAACAGGCAGGAAGTTTCCCAAAGCAATGCCTATAGCCATCGCCAGGAATATCCACAAGGTCAGGTATCGGTCTAAGAATCCAAGTTTAGGTTGTTCGGTCATGATTATTTCTTTACCAGGGAAAATGCATACAGGATTTCTGTTCCGATCTGCTCGACACGTTCTTTATACTTTGCAGCTTCTTGCGAAGTTCCATCAAATTCTTTCGGATCATCATAGGTCAGCGCGATTCGTGCTGTTGCCCCCAATACCAGCGGGCAATTCTCGTCCGCGTGTGAGCAGGTCATGATGGCAGCAAAATCCTTGTTGTGGTTGAATGGATCATCATATTTTTTGGAGAAAGCAGTGACTGGCTTTGCATCATCAGCGAACCGAACTTTATAAACTGGGTTCTCTCCATCTTTTATTGGTGAAATATCAAAACCTGCTTCCTGCATAGCTTTAACCGCACGCGGATTGAATGCGGTTGCTTCAGTTCCACCTGAAAAAGATTGTACGTCCGGTATACCATAATAATGCGAAGCTGCCTGAGCCCACAATTGGGATAAATGGCTTCTTCTGGAATTATGCGTACAGATAAAATTCAGGTACACAGGTTTGCTAGACTGAACCCGTTTCTCAACAAAAACAGTCAATTGCTTAAGCAGTTCCTTTCGTTCAGGTGATATAGCATCAAATCCGTGAAGCAGACGCTCAGTCGTAGATTGTAGGGTGGGCAATAATGGCTTGGTCATTAGTTACAGGTATAAGTATGTTGTTTTAAATAGCAATCTCAGTTTCTTTGGTGGACAGGAAACGTTCAGCTTCCAATGCGGCCATACATCCGGTACCGGCTGCTGTGATGGCTTGTCTGAAATTTTTATCCTGAACATCACCACAAGCAAACACTCCTTCAACATTGGTTTTTGTTGAACCAGGAACAGTTTTGATATAGCCTTGCTCATCAAGCGATAAATACTTCTTGAAAACTGTTGCATTAGGCGTGTGACCGATGGCAACAAAGTAGCCTTCAATCGGGATGACCGTAGTCATGTTGGTCACGTTGTCTTTTATTCTAACGCTGTCAACAAATGGCTCACCCAGGATCTCATCTGTTTCAGAATTCCAATGAATCTGAATATTGGCTGTTTTCTGCACGCGTTCCTGCATGATCCGTGATGCTTTCATGCGATCCTTGCGTACAATCATATGAACCTTGTTAGCCAGTTTAGATAAGTAGAGTGCTTCTTCGCAAGCAGTATCCCCTGCCCCAACAATTGCCACATCTTTGCCCTTATAAAAGAATCCATCGCAAACTGCGCAGGCCGATACTCCCGATCCGTTTAATCTTTTTTCAGAATCAAGCCCCAGCCACTTAGCAGATGCACCGGTTGAGATAATAACAGATTCCGCCAGCACGTCTTTGTCTTCATCGATCGTTACTTTGAATGGATAAACTGAAAAGTCGACATCAGTTGCCATACCCATGCGGATGTCTGTTCCAAAGCGTTCGGCTTGAACTTTCAGATCTTCCATCATTTCAGGCCCCATAATTCCTTTGGCATAGCCCGGAAAATTTTCAACATCATTGGTCGTCATCAGCTGACCTCCAGGCTGCATGCCGGTATACATCACCGGGTTCATGTTTGCACGTGCCGCATAGATGGCAGCAGTGTATCCTGCCGGTCCCGAACCAATAATGAGTGTTTTAATTGTTTCCATAAAATTTACATTAATCGCAACACCCGGGTGCGCAGCAATTCTCAGATTTATCTGCATATACCGTAATGCTGAAGATGCCGGTCTTTCCGGATTTAAATTCCTGAATCTGATCAGCTGATAAATAGTCTTTTAGGATATCATCCGGCAGTGTGATCCGCTTTTCCTTTTGAATAGTAATGGCTGAAAATCCGGTTTGTTGAATGATCGACAGGTATTCATCTTTCTGAATGGCTCCGGCCACGCATCCCGCATACATCTCAGCAGATTTCTGTAAGCCTTCCGGAAGATCTCCGACCAGCACAATATCCGACACACTGAAGTGCCCGCCTTTCTTAAGAATGCGGAAGGTTTCTTCAAACGCCTGCTTCTTATTCGGCACCAGGTTCAATACACAATTGCTGACCACTACATCTGCGATGTTTCCAGCCAGTGGCATGTTCTCAATATCACCCTGACGGAATTCAACATTCGTGTAGCCAAGCTTCTCTGCATTTACCTTTGCCTTCGCCACCATCTTTTCGGTGAAGTCAATTCCAATTACTTTTCCATTCTCTCCTGTTATCGATCTGGCTACAAAAGCATCGTTGCCCGCACCTGAACCAAGATCAACCACGGTGTCTCCTTCTTTGATTTTAGCAAACTCAGTCGGAAGCCCGCACCCTAATCCCAGGTCAGCATCTGCCACATACCCATCGAGCTTGGTGTAATCATCCGCCATTACGGTGTAGTCAATCGTGCTGCAGCCGGTTGCACCACAGCAGCTTGATGCGTTATCATCCTTGCTTTGTAAGGCGATCTGGCCATACTTCTCCTTTACGAGTTCTTTGAGTTGTTCCGAAGTTTGTTTTTCCATCGTTGTACTTTGTTATCGTAATATTGCGATCACTTAAGTCAAAAAAATAGCGTTAGCAGCAGTCTTGTCCCTTGTAGGTTTCAAACAAGTCACCAATCATTTTCTTTGCCCGGTTCCAGGCTTTCTCATCTATGCAATAGCAGACGCTTGGTCCGTCAATATCTCCTTTGATCAGGCCAGCGTTCTTCAACTCTTTTAAATGCTGTGATACGGTTGATTGAGATAAGGGCAATTCATCCACGATGTCGCCACATACACAGGATTTCTTCTTAATTAAGAACTGAAGAATAGCAATCCGCGCAGGATGGCCCAATGCTTTGGTCATTACGGCCAGATCATTTTGCGTTTTGGTGAACTCTTCGGTCTTGGTTAATCCCATATTCCTTGTAATCGTAAAATTACGATAAAGGTTTCACTTCACATAATTTTTCGTAAAAAACCGGTTGCCTGCAGTTCTCCTATAACTTTTTCAAGGAATTATATAAACCCATTTCCCGCGGGAAACCGTTTATTTGAATATTGTTTTTAATCTATCAGAAAATGAAACATTCTTATATACTTGCGGGAATGACATGCGTGAACTGCATGGCTACTGTAAAAAGAAGGCTTTCAGCTCATCCTGGCGTAACATCGGTGGAATTGAACCTTGATCCGCAGCGCGCTGTTATTGAAATGGAAACCCACATTGACACGGCTGACCTGCAAACGGCCCTGGGTGGTGGAAAGTATAAAATCTATGATGACGTGGCCAGCAAGCATGACTCCTTATAATATGAACCATTGGACTGCCTTATTTACAAATAATCGACAATCCATGTGCGCTCACGGGAAACTGAAGATAGATTCCCTTATATTTAGTTATTACTAAATGATCAAGAAACTTTCCATAGTGCTGTTTTTGATAACGTTCGGGGCAATGCTGATCCCAACGGTGACCTTTGCCTGTGGAAAAAATCACAAAAAAACAGAAAAAAGCTGCTCTAAAAAGGAATCAACTTCTAAAACGGAAAAGGCAGATAAGAAAAGTCTGTGTAAAGAAAATCCTTGTAAAGGTGAACATTCCACGAAAGATCAGGGCTGCGGCTCAACTTGTAATCACTCCAATTGCAAGTGCGTACATTTTACAGTCACCATCGCTTTGGCTGAGGAGAATTTGTTGAAAGACACGATCATAAATTTCTCAGCCCGAAAACATAGCGTCATCAATACCGAAAATAATCTGTCTGAGGGCTTCCATTCCATCTGGCAACCGCCTAAAATAAGCTAGCTTCTTGCCCTGACAGCCACAGGTCTGTCCAATCGAAAGCAAATTTTGCTTTCCAATAACTTATTTAAAGAAATTTAAACGCTTATCACATGAAATCAATATCAAAAATATTGATGGCAGCTTCTATGTTGCTATCATTCCAATCATTCAGTGCTCAATTAGATAATTCAAAAACGTCAACAGTAAAGATTTATGGCAATTGCGGTATGTGCGAAAGTGCCATCGAAAAAGCCGGCAATGTTAAAAAGGCTGCAACAGTTGAATGGAATAAAGATTCCAAAATGGCTACACTGACCTACGACAGTGTTAAAACAAACCAGGATGAAATCCTGAGACGCATCGCATTGGCCGGATACGACAGCGAACCTTTCTTTGCGCCTGATGAGGCCTATGCAAAGCTTCCTGCATGTTGTCACTACGATAGAGCCAAAGTATCAGGCGTTAAAGATGAAGCTATGGCAAGCTCAACATCGGATAAGCCTGCCCCCGGAATGCACGATCATTCTGCAATGACCACGCAGGACAGGAATCCGCTTAATGCTGTTTATGATGGTTACTTCGCTTTAAAAGACGCACTGGTGAAAAGTGACGGCAGCGCAGCTTCAGCAAAAGCCAAGGATCTGCTTGCCGCGCTCAGCGCTGTTAAAATGGAAACGCTTAAACCGGACGAACATACCGTTTGGATGAAAGTAAAAGAAGACCTTACAACCGATACGGAACATATCAGTGAAACAAAAGAAGTTTCACACCAACGGGATCATTTCACCACACTGTCCAAAAATATGTATCAGCTGATCAAGGTGTCGAAAAATGATGCGCCTGTATATTATCAGCATTGCCCAATGTACAATGACGGCAAGGGTGCCGACTGGCTGAGCAAAGAAAGTGCAATCAAAAATCCTTATTACGGATCACAGATGCTTTCCTGCGGTAAAACAGTTGAAAAGATAAACTAAGCAGCCATGGAAAAGAAACATGAATCTAATAGCCATTCTACATCATCCCACAACGGGATGATGTATAAAAAGCTAGCGCTTATGATCATTCTCTCCTTTGCAGCCATGTATATCCTCATGTATGCAATGGTAGATAAATTCTCCAACGTGATTCCGAATGTGAACCAGTTTTATATGGCCGGTTTAATGACCATGCCAATGATGCTCATCGAACTAATCGTAATGGGCAGCATGTATAAAAAGAAAAAGCTTAACATCCTTTTGTATGCTTCAGGCTCGATTGCGTTGATTGTTTTTTATGTCTGCATACGTCAGCAGGCTGGCGTTGGGGACAAGCAGTTTTTGAAATCCATGATCCCGCATCACGCAGCAGCCATATTGATGGTGGAGAAAACTCCTATCCATGACCCAGAAATTCAGGAACTGGCCAGTAAGATCATCGTCAGTCAGCAGGCAGAGATTGAACAAATGAAGGCTAAACTCAAGGAGCTTGAAAAGTAACATCATGAAACATACATATACCGTTTCCGGAATGAGCTGTAATGGCTGCCGGACAAATGTGGAAAAAGCATTGAATAGCATTGACGGGGTGCAGGCGAAGGTTGAACTAAACCCGCCCTTAGCAACCATCACCATGCATAACCATATCCCGACAGAAAAACTTCAAAAAGCGTTAACGGAGGTTGGGGATTACACCATATCCATGAGTGAAGCTGGAATCAGTTCACATGCGCATGGCAAATCAACTGTCCATCATGACACAAAAAAACACGCACATGCCCATGCTCAGGATACGGGCACGCCCGGAAAATATTACTGTCCGATGCATTGTGAAGGTGATAAGGTCTATGACAAGCCGGGGAATTGTCCCGTCTGCGGAATGCACCTGGTTAAGCTTCCGGAAATCGTCCTGAGCACAAAATATACCTGCCCCATGCATCCGGAGATCATCAAGGACAAGCCCGGGTCATGTCCGATCTGTGGGATGAACCTGGTGGCGATGACTCCGACAGATTCCGATGATACTGAGGCCTATAATGATCTGAAGAAAAAGATGATCGTGGCAACTGCATTTTCCATCCCGGTATTTTTTATTTCCATGATGGAAATGATCCCGGACAATCCCTTATTTAACATTATGGGAATTCAGTACTGGGGGTATCTTCAACTGCTGCTTACTATTCCGGTAGTGGTGTACGCCTGCCGGATGTTCTTTGTCAGAGCCTGGGTTTCCGTTAAAACCTGGAACCTGAATATGTTCACCTTAATTGGGATGGGCACTTCGCTCGCCTTTGCCTTCAGCATCGTTGCCTTATTCTTTCCCGGAGTTTTTCCGGAAGAATTTAAAACTCATCATGGTACGATCGGGTTGTATTTCGAGGCAACGGCAGTTATCCTGACCTTGGCGTTGCTTGGTCAATTGTTAGAAGCACGCGCTCACAGTCAAACCAGCGGAGCGATAAAAGAATTGCTGAAGCTGGCGCCTACCGAGGCCACAATCATCAAGGACGGATATGATCAAAAGATTTCAATCCAGGATATTGTCGCTGGCGATCTGCTCAGGATAAAACCGGGTGATAAGATCCCGGTTGACGGAAAGATCACTGACGGAGCAGGGAGCATTGACGAAGCCATGATCACCGGGGAACCCATCCCGGTAGATAAGCAAGCGGGTGATCAGGTTACCTCCGGAACCATTAACGGCAACAGTTCCTTTGTCATGGTTGCTGAGAAAGTTGGCGCTGAAACCTTACTGGCGCAAATTATTCAATTGGTTAACAATGCAAGCCGGTCCAAAGCACCAATTCAGAAACTGACTGATACTATTTCAGGGTATTTCGTTCCGCTTGTTGTGATCATTGCCGCAATTACTTTTGTTACCTGGGCAATTGTTGGACCCGAGCCGGCAGTCGTCTACGGATTTATTAATGCCATCGCAGTACTCATCATCGCCTGTCCGTGTGCATTAGGCCTTGCTACACCAATGTCCATTATGGTTGGAGTCGGGAAAGGCGCCCAATCGGGAGTGCTCATTAAAAACGCAGAAGCGCTTGAGCAGATGAATAAGGTAAATGTCCTGATCACGGATAAAACGGGGACGATCACAGAAGGGAAACCATCCGTTGAAAAGGTTACTGGCGTAGACTATCCGGAACTTGACCTGTTACAATACATCGCTTCCCTTAATCAGTACAGTGAGCATCCCTTAGCACAAGCCGTTTTAAATTTTGCCAAGTCAAAAAAGATCCTAGTTCCGGCATCCGATAATTTTGAAGCAATCACCGGAATGGGTGTTATCGGTACAGTGCATTCTAAAAAAATAGCCCTGGGTAACAAGAAGCTAATGGAGAAAGTAGGTGCAGCAGTTGCTGAGGACCTGGATTCTCAAGTGATTAGTGAACAGAAAATGGGAAAGACCGTATCCTATATTTCAATTGATGGAATAGCACGGGGCTTTGTTACGATTACCGATGCTATTAAAAGCACCAGTGCACAGGCTATAAAAGAATTGATGGAACAAGGAGTTGAAGTAATTATGCTCACCGGTGACAATGAAAACACCGCACGTGCGGTAGCTGAACAGTTGAATCTATCTTCCTTTAAAGCAGGGTGTCTCCCGGAAGACAAGCTTAAAGAAATCAAGAACCTTCAGGCCCAGGGTAAAATCGTTGCAATGGCCGGTGACGGCATTAACGATGCTCCTGCGTTGGTACAAGCGAACGTAGGAATCGCGATGGGGACCGGAACTGATGTTGCGATTGAAAGCGCGAAGATCACATTAGTCAAAGGCGACCTTCAGGGCATCGTGAAAGCACACAAGCTCAGCCATGAAGTCATGAAAAACATTAAGCAGAATTTATTTTTCGCCTTCGTCTATAATGCGCTTGGTGTGCCGGTCGCTGCCGGACTATTGTACCCGTTTTTCGGAATACTGCTTTCCCCAATGATTGCAGCATTAGCCATGAGCCTCAGCTCTGTTTCAGTAATAGTAAACGCACTTCGGTTAAGGGCCGTCAAAATTTAATTTCAAGCAAGTCCATGCAGAGAATATATAAGAACATAGTACTGACAGCAGCTATAATTTTGATTGCCTTGCAGATTAGTTACGCTCAAAAAGTTGTCCGCTACCACTTACACATAAAAGATACGCTGGTCAATTTCACCGGGAAGGAAAAAAGAGCAATCGCAGTTAACGGACAAATCCCGATGCCCACCTTAACGTTTACGGAAGGAGATACAGCAGAGATCTATGTTCACAACGAAATGAAGGAAAAGACTTCATTGCACTGGCATGGCGTCTTTCTGCCGAATACGGAAGATGGGGTACCCTACCTAACACAGATGCCCATCGAACCAGGAGAAACATATGTCTATCGGTTCCCGATTATTCAACATGGAACACACTGGTATCATAGTCACAGCGGCCTTCAGGAACAGTTGGGAATGTACGGTTCCATGATCCTGAACAAACGGCCAAACGATCCGACCTTTAGAAAGGGCATTGATGATCTGCCAACCGTACCGGTAGTCTTAAGTGAATGGACAGACTACAATCCTCACAACGTAGAGCGGATGCTGCACAATGCTTCGGATTGGTTCGCGATAAAGAAAGGTGCAACACAGAGTTATGGTGAAGCGATCGGGGCCGGACACTTCAAGACCAAAGTTAAGAATGAATGGAAGCGAATGCTGGCCATGGATGTAAGCGATGTGTACTATGACAGGTTTTTAATGAACGGAAAAAATCAACACACACTTTCACAGTTTAAGACGGGCGATAAGGTCAGGCTGCGGATTTCTAACGGGGGAGCATCGACTAATTTCTGGCTCACGTATGCGGGCGGAAAAATAACCGTTGTTGCCAACGATGGTAACGATGTTGAACCCGTTGAAGTTGATCGCCTGTTAATTGCTGTTTCGGAAACGTATGACCTTGTCGTGAGCATTCCGGGAGCGAATACAGCCTATGAGTTTTTAGCCACGCCCGAAGACCGGACCAAATCAGCATCGCTTTACGTAGGCAGTGGGGTTAAACAAGTGATCTCTCCCCTTCCCAGGCTCAACTATTTTGAAGGCATGAAAATGATGAACGGGATGATGAAGATGAATGGCGACCTGGACGATATGGGCATGAACATGAGCCTGAATCAAATGGATATGAATATCGTGATGTATCCCGAAATAACCGGTAGCGAAATGAAAGGTAAGAAAGCAGGGTCGATGAAGGGTATGGATAGGAAAGATCAGGACGAACATGCCGCTCATTCAAGTGATCAGTACAACGCTAATAAGCTTTCCGACATTGTAACGCTAAACTATGCGATGCTTAAATCCCCAATTAAAAGCTCCCTTCCCAAAGATGCTCCCGTAAAAGAATTACGCTTTGAGCTTACCGGGAACATGAACCGCTATGTCTGGAGCCTGGATAATAAAGTAGTCTCAGAAGCGGATAAGATCATGATCAAGAAAGGTGAGAATGTTCGGATCATCCTGTACAACAACTCAATGATGCGCCATCCGATGCACCTTCATGGTCATGATTTCAGATTGATCAACGGTAAAGGTGATTATGCACCGCTTAAGAATATCGTGGACATCATGCCGATGGAAACTGATACACTTGAATTCAACGCCAATGTATACGGAGACTGGTTCTTTCATTGTCACATACTTTATCACATGATGAGCGGAATGGGACGCGTGATTAGTTACGATGACCAGCCAAAAAATCCGCGCATTAAAAATCCACGTTATGCACAGCGTAAGCTTTTCTCCGATGACCGGCACTTTCATGTTATGGCGGAAAATGACTTCGCTACCAATGGCAATGATGGGATGCTGATGATCCAGAATACCCGCTGGAGCATTGGATCAGAATGGCGCTTAGGCTATAGCGACATGCATGGTTACGAAACCGAGACCCACATCGGAAGATACATCGGCAAGATGCAGTGGTTGATGCCGTTCATTGGCTTTGACTGGCGATACAGGAAAATGGGCATTGATGAGCGGGAAGAAAATCTGTTTGGTCAATCTAACACAAAGGATAACCGGGCTCAAGTCAGCCTGGGTGTTGCCTATACCCTTCCCATGCTCCTAATTTTAGAGACCGAAGTGTTTCATGACGGCAACGTACGGGTTCAACTCATGCGGGAAGACATTCCCGTGACCAGGCGGGCCAGAATGGCATTGATGATAAATTCAGATAAGGAATACATGGTCGGACTGCGCTACATTCTTGCTAAAAACATCGGGATACGGGCGCACTATGATAGTGATATGGGATTCGGGGTTGGCTTGAGTGTCAACTATTAAAAGGAGTATGGTAAAAAAGTGCTTGGTGCAGCCTGATTGCACGTGATATTATTTACTTTTACAATCGTGAAACTGAGAACCCTCATATTTTCATTGTACCTGCTGATGCTTGCGGTTTACCCGTGCTCGGACGCTGAGACATGTGTAGATGAGACTGAATCAACTACAACGGTTCAATTGGCAGAACATGATCACTCCCAGGACGAACGTGATCAATGCACGCCTTTCTGCATTTGTGCATGCTGTTCGGCAACCATCAGGCTCACTGCTAATGAAGTTTTACTTCCGGTGTATACGCATAATACACTACATCTTGTTCCCTATACGGAACGTCCTTTACTCAGTAACTCACATTCTATTTGGCAACCGCCAAGGCTAGGTTAGCCTAACACTGCCGGGTTTCCCGGCGTGCATTATCTCTTATCATTTTACCTGCGAAGCAACGTTCTGCTTCGAAGAACATTTAACTCTTTTCTCCAATGGGAAAAAGAAAATCAATGTCAAAGAGTCCTGCGTATGGGCTTCTGACAAAATTTCTGATTGCAATACTCTGCTCGGCAATGCTCATCGGTATTGGAGCGCGTATCTACCATTACCTAAAACATCATTTCTAGTATGCTGGATAAAATTATTCATTACTCCATAAAGAATAAGCTCATCATCGGGCTGTTCACCCTTGCACTTATCGTGTGGGGCGTTTATTCTCTTATGCGTTTGCCGATCGATGCGGTCCCCGACATTACCAACAACCAGGTCCAGATCATAACATCCGCCCCTTCACAATCAGCATTGGATATCGAAAGGCTTGTGACTTTCCCCATTGAACAGACGATGGCTACCATCCCCGATATTCACGAGGTGCGCAGCTTTTCCAGGTTTGGGCTATCCGTTGTTACCATTGTGTTCAAGGATAACGTGGACGTTTATTGGGCACGTCAACAAGTTAATGAACGGCTGACAGTCGCTTCTGATCAAATTCCTCCAGGCATTGGGACTCCGGAGCTATCCCCTGTTACCACAGGTCTCGGTGAGATCTTTCAATACATTGTGCGTCCTGAAAAAGGGTTTGAGAAAAAGTATGATGCGATGGAACTGCGAAGCATCCAGGATTGGATTGTACGCAGGCAACTATTAGGTACACCCGGCATCGCAGATGTTGCAAGCTTTGGTGGTTTTTTAAAGCAGTATGAGATCTCCATCGAACCTGATAAGCTGCGAAGCTACAATTTGGACATAGCACAGATCTTCGATGCGCTTGAAAAAAATAACCAAAATACCGGAGGTGCCTATATCGACAAAAATCCCAACGCCTGGTTTATCCGAAGCGAGGGACTGATCGAATCAACGGAAGACATTGGAAAAATCGTAGTGAAGAATACCGAAGGTGGTATCCCTGTTCTTATCCGGGATATCGCAGTCGTTCAGTTCGGACATGCTACGCGTTACGGAGCCATGACGTACAATGCGGAAGGTGAAGTCGTGGGCGCTGTTGTACTTATGCTTAAAGGCGAGAACTCCAGTGCTGTAGTTGGGAGAGTTAAGAAAAGGATGGAGCAGATCCGAAAGACTCTTCCGGAAGGTGTTACAATCGATGTGTTCCTTGACAGAAGTGATCTGGTTGGAAGAGCAATTGGAACCGTAGAAAAGAATCTGATTGAAGGAGCATTGATCGTAGTCCTGGTCCTTGTCTTGTTCCTTGGAAATCTTCGCGCGGGATTGATTGTAGCTTCCGTGATTCCACTGGCCATGTTGTTCGCAGTTTCGCTGATGCATGCATTCGGAGTGTCGGGTAATTTGATGAGCCTTGGAGCAATTGACTTCGGATTGATAGTAGATGGTGCTGTAATCATTGTTGAAGCCACCATGCATCATCTGGGGTTGCGAAAGACAACCGGCATACTATCTCAAAATGAAATGGATGATGAAGTATATGAGTCGGCATCCAAGATCAGAACATCCGCTGCATTTGGTGAAATCATAATTCTAATTGTTTACCTGCCCATTCTTGCACTGGTTGGCATCGAAGGAAAAATGTTCAAGCCCATGGCACAGACTGTCGCCTTTGCGATCTTAGGTGCATTTATTTTATCCCTCACCTACGTGCCGATGATGTCTGCGCTTTTCTTAAGCAAGAATATACTTCATACGCGTAACTTCTCAGACCGGATGATGGATTTCTTTAACCGGATGTACCAACCGTTAATTAAAGGTGCATTGCGTATTAAGTTCATCGTCATTGCCTCTGCTGTTGGATTACTAGTAATAACCGTTGTGGTTTTCCTTCGCATGGGTGGTGAATTTTTGCCGACACTGGAAGAAGGCGACTTTGCCGTAGAGACGCGGGTTCTCACCGGAAGCAGTCTGTCGTATACAGTTGAAGCAACCACCAAGGCCGCAGAAGTTCTCTTGCGGGAGTTTCCGGATGAAGTTAAAGAAGTGGTTGGCAAGATCGGTTCTTCCGAAATACCAACCGATCCGATGCCGATTGAGGCCTGCGATTTAATGGTGATCTTAAAACCAAAAGGAGATTGGGTAAAAGCGAACAATCGCGAGGAGCTTGCGGAAAGAATGGGAGAAGCACTTGAAGATGTTCCAGGTGTGACCTTCAGCTTTCAGCAGCCCATCCAAATGCGTTTTAATGAACTCATCAGCGGAGTCAAGCAGGATGTTGCCGTCAAGATTTTCGGTGAAGACCTGGCCGTGTTAACAACACTGGCCAATCAAATCGGTAAGCTATCTTCTTCCGTTGAAGGCGTTCGTGATCTCTACGTAGAGGAAGTTGATGGTCTGCCACAGATCGTGATCAGCATTAACCGGGATGAAGTTGCCAAGTACGGTTTGAGCATTCAGGCTGTCAATCAAACAATCAATAGCGCGTTTGCCGGGCAGGCAGCGGGTATCGTGTTTGAAGGAGAGAAACGTTTTGATCTTACCGTAAGGTTAGCTTCTATTAACCGGCAGAGCATCGAAGATGTTCGCAATCTTTTCATTACAGCGCCAGGTGGAGAACAAATCCCACTCAAGCAACTGGCCGAAGTCGAGTTTAAGATCGGACCAAACCAGGTTCAGCGCGAAGATGCCAAGCGAAGAATTATAGTAGCCTTCAATGCGAGAGGCCGCGATATCGAAAGCATCGTAAAAGAACTTCAAGGGAAGATCAATGCGCAGGTTGATTTTCCTCCGGGCTACTACCCTACCTATGGTGGTCAATTTGAAAATCTCAAAGAAGCACAAGCGCGCTTGTCGGTTGCACTCCCAATTGCCTTACTGCTGATTTTCCTGCTGTTATTCTTTACGTTCCATTCAATCAAGCAATCATTATTGATATTTACCGCAATACCCATGGCAGCCATCGGGGGTGTATTCGCGTTGCTGCTTCGCGGAATGCCATTCAGTATTTCAGCAGGCATCGGGTTCATTGCGCTCTTCGGGGTGGCCGTTCTCAACGGAATCGTGCTGATCGCTGAGTTTAACCGGTTGAAGAAAGAAGGTGAAACGGATCTTGAAGATATTGTGCTTAAAGGTACAACGGTACGGTTAAGACCCGTGCTGATGACGGCTGCGGTTGCATCCCTTGGATTTCTTCCGATGGCGCTTGCAACAAGTTCCGGTGCTGAGGTACAAAAGCCATTGGCGACCGTAGTAATAGGCGGACTGATCAGTTCAACGATACTCACGCTAATCGTGCTGCCCTGCCTGTATATCTATTTTGAAAGAATCGGTTCGAGATCAAAAGTCCATCCCATTTCAAACGACAACAGTTAACAATTCAATTGTGAACGCTATACCTATGAAAATAAAATTGATCATAACGACCCTGCTAGCTGCGATGTTGATGAGCAACGTCCAGGCGCAAGACATCCTGACGCTTGATCAGGCCATGCAGGCGGCATTGAAAAATAACCTTTCAATCCGTGCCGCTGAATTTGAAGTTGAGTCACAGCGAAGCTTGAAAGGAACAGGTTTTGATCTTCCCAAGACCAGTGTTTCACTTTTGTATGGCCAGTATAACAGCTATGCAAAAAACGACAACAACATAACCGTCACTCAGGCTATTCCCTTCACTGTCTTCGGAAGTCAGGGGAAATTCAACCGCGCCAACATCGCTTCGAGTGAGTTGAAACAACACGTTACGGAGAACGAGTTGATCTATCAGCTCAAGCAAGTTTATCTGGAACTCACGTACACAAAAGCGCGCCAGGAATTGCTCCTTCAACAGGATAGCATTTACCAGGGATTTCTAAAGTCTGCTGCGCTTCGCTACAAGACGGGTGAAACGAATCTGCTCGAACAGACAACCGCACAAACGCAAGGCAATGAAGTTCGTAATCAGCTGAGGCAAAATGAATCGCAGATCATCGCGCTTCGGACGCAATTGAAAACGTTGATCAACAGCCAATACCTGCCGGACACCGGACGTGAGCTGACTGAATTTCCGCATGAGGATATCGGGGATTCGCTGCTTCCGCAAACTAATCCAACGCTCATCTATATGGATCAGCAAATTGAAGTCGCCAAAAGTCAAAAGAAACTGGAGGCTGCGAGATTTGCACCTGACCTGCTCATCGGTGGCTTTTCACAAACGCTGATTGGTGTTGAGAATACCGAAGACGGAACATTTGCTTCAAGCAGTGAGCGCTTTACCGGTTTCCAGGTTGGCCTTTCAGTTCCCTTGTGGTTTGCTCCTTATAAATCACGCGTTCGGGCAGCTGAGTTTAATCGCAAGGTGGCCGAAAGCAACTATCAGTATTTTGTGCAAACACTTGAAGGTCAAAAGCAGCAAGCCATCCAGCAATACAGTGTAGCAAAGAACAGTCTGGAGTATTACCGGACCTCTGCGCTGCCAAACGCCAATCTGATATTGAAGCAATCGGAAGCTGCGTTCAAAGGCGGTGAGATCGGGTATGCAGAATACCTGATGGGATTGCGTAACGCCATATCTATTAAGGAGAATTATCTGACAACACTCCGGGACTATAATCAGAGCATTTTTTACATCCAATACTTATCAGGCAACAAATGAGATCCATTATGAATTATACAAAAACATTCGCTATAAAAAATCTTTTGATCAGATACCTTCTGCTTATGATGCTATCATTTGCGGTAATGGCCTGCGGATCAAAAACCGATCCTGAGGTTGGGACTGAAGAAGAACATCATGATGAGGAAAGCAATACGGTGGAATTGAGTGAAGCGCAATTTAAAAATGCTGGTATTGAACTATCCACTGTTGAGCGTAAGCAGATCAGCGGAACCATTAAGGTTAACGGGGTACTGGATGTTCCGCCCCAGCAGCTTGTGAGCATCTCAGCGCCACTCGGTGGGTTTCTTAAGAATACTACACTCTTGCAGGGAACGCATGTGCGAAAAGGAGAAGTCATCGCGACTATCGAAAACCTTGACTTTATCCAGATCCAGCAAGACTATCTCGAAGCAAAAAGTCAGGTAGAACTCACGAAAGCAGACTATGAACGCCAGCAGCAACTAGCTGCCGAAAATGTTAATTCCAACAAATCCCTTCAGCAATCCAAAACAACCTTTGTTACCTGGCAGGCCAGGCTGAATGGCCTAACCGAGAAGCTTAGGATTCTTAATATTAGTACTGCATCCGTGGATGCGGGCACACTTAAAAGTTCGATCAATCTCTACTCTCCCATCAATGGGTATGTAACAGAAGTTAATGTGAACATCGGCAAGTATGTAAGCCCAACCGATGTGCTCTTTGAGATTGTTGACACGGAACATCTCCATGCCGAACTGATCGTCTTTGAAAAGGATGTGCGGAAATTAAAAATTGGTCAAAAGGTCCGTTTTACATTGGCCAACGAATCAATAGAAAGAATGGCAACGATCCATCTGATCGGAAGAGAGATCAGTACTGACCGCACGATCCAAATCCATTGCCATATCGATCAGGAAGACAAAGAGCTTTTACCGGGCATGTACCTCAAAGCCGCAGTTGAAACAGGCGGTGCTCAGGTCCCGGCACTTCCAGATGAAGCAATCATCGACTTCCAGGGAAAGAAATACATTTTTGTGGTTGCAGCAGACGCTGTTGAAGAAAGTACGGAAAAAGAAAGTGCGGAATCAGAACAACACGAAGAAGGGACACACTTCACGATGACAGAGATTGAGATTGGCAATAGTGAGCTAGGATACACTGAAGTAACGCTCCCTGAAAACTTCAATCCGGAATCCAGAATTGCTGTAAAAGGTGCATACTCTTTGCTGTCGAAAATGAAGAATAGCGAAGAAGAAGGGCACGCACATTAATTAAGGTTCATAACATGAAGACTTACTGGAAAATGCCGTCAGGCCTCCGTACCCATTACCTAAAAGAACTCTCACAGGCAATTGAGTTGATGGTGAATGATGATCTGACGGGCGCATGGCGTCATCTCGAACGGGCACATATCCTTGGACAGCCCTGGGCAGTTGAACATACACACGTTCACTGGCGCATGCTGAAGTTTGGTATGTATATAAAAGACTGGCCCGAGATTGCAGGCCAGTTGCCGCGATTGATTTTCGGAGGCGTAAAGTCTTTTGTCGGTAAAATACCCGTGGGTAATACGGGCGGAGCTGATGTTCCGCCTTTGAGACCAATGGAGATACCGGATGATCTGAAAGAACTTCTTAAACCATACACCTCCGATGCAGCCCGTGCCCGCTGATCTTGTAACCATAATCCTGGGCGGGCTAGTGCTGAGCGCACTGCATGCGCTGATCCCGAACCACTGGCTGCCGGTGCTGGCGATCAGCCGCAAAGAGAACTGGTCATTAAGCGAGACGACCTTTGTGACTTTTATTTCTGGCGGGGCACATGTTGTCAGCACCGTGCTCATTGGTGTCGTGATCGGATATGCCGGACTAAAGCTTGCAGATTTCTTCTCAGGGTTTACCACGGTCTTCGCTCCTACTGCGCTGATACTATTAGGGATATTCTATATCTACCAGCACCATCGGCACAAACATTTTAGTGTGGATGCCGAAAGGCCATCCACGAAAAAACAGGTGCTGATTACACTCACAGTCGCCATGTTCTTTTCTCCCTGCTTTGAGATTGAAGCATACTTCCTGATGGCGGGTGCGCATGGATGGACCTACATCCTGATGCTGTCCGTACTGTATATTGTCATCACACTTGCCGGAATGATCGTCTGGATTCGCATCGCCTATAAAGGTTTAGTAAGGCTCAACTGGCACTCACTTGAACACAATGCCGGCATTATCACCGGCACAACACTTATCGTCACGGGTATCATTTCCTATTTCATTCACTAACTATCGCATTATGAGCAACGATCATAGCGGCCGTACAGAAAAACATTCAGAACATGAAAATGAATCTGGTCTGACCAATCAAGATAAAACTACGCATGAGCATTCCGCGGATGACGGGCATGATCACGGATCAAAGACTTCCGATAAGCCAGGCTGGGTTGAGCACTGGGATTTGCTGCTTGCGTTAGCTATTCTGGCATTTCTTCTCATAGCAGAGTATGGGTTTAGGTACACGTTACCGAATCCATTCGAATTGATCGTTAATGCTGTCGCCTACCTCCTGGCCGGAAGAAATGTTTTATACCTCGCATTCAAAAAAGCCAGCCGTGGAGATTTCTTCAATGAGTTTGTACTGATGAGTGTAGCCACACTCGGAGCGTTCTATATCGGAGAATACACGGAAGGCGTAGCGGTCATGATTTTCTATTCTATTGGGGAGTGGTTCCAGGATTCGGCAGTAAAGCGGGCAAAGACCAGCATCAAAGCCTTGCTGGACATTCGCCCGGATGAAGTAACAGTTCTCAGAAACGGATCCTCGCAAGTAACAAAGCCTGCTGACGTGCAGCTCGGAGAAACAATCAGCGTTAAACCGGGTGAAAAAGTTGCACTTGACGGTGAATTGTTAAGTGACAGCTCGTCCTTTAACACAGCCGCACTGACGGGAGAAAGCAAGCCTGATACAAAAGCCAAAGGCGATAAGATCTTCGCGGGCATGATTAACCTCAACACCGTGTCTGAAGTTAAAGTCACGGCTTTGTTCAAGGACAGTAAGCTCAGTAAAATCCTTGAAATGGTGCAGGATGCAACTGCCCGCAAGTCGCAAACACAATTGTTTATTTCCAGGTTCGCAAAAGTTTATACGCCTATCGTGTTTTTCCTCGCCATAGCTGTCGTGGGCGTTCCCTACTTCTTTGTTGACAACTATATTTTCAATGACTGGCTCTATCGCGGACTTGTATTCCTGGTTATCAGCTGTCCGTGTGCCTTGGTTGTCTCTATCCCGCTTGGATATTTCGGAGGGATCGGGCTTGCCTCTCGGAATGGCATTCTCTTTAAAGGTGGAAACTTTCTCGATGTAATGACCAAAGTAACTGCGGTTGTTATGGATAAAACCGGTACGCTGACCAAAGGTGTCTTCAACGTTCAGAAAGTCGTAGCCGTTGGCATCGATGAAAAGGAATTGGTAAAGATGACTGCTGCGCTTGAAAAGAATTCGACACATCCAATCGGAAAAGCTGTTGTCGAATACGCTGGTGATAATCTTGGCAATTTGGCCGCGTCAAGTGTTGAAGAGATTTCCGGTCACGGCCTAAAAGGAATAATTGATGGCAAAGAAATTCTTGCCGGTAACGCCAAGCTTTTAAAGAAATTCAGCATTACATATCCGGCTGAAATCGAACAGATAGTAGATACCATTGTAGTGGTTGCTGTCAACAAACAATACGCAGGCTACATTACCATTGCGGATGAGATTAAGGAGGATGCGGCTCAGGCCGTCAAAGATATGCATGCGCTGGGAATTAAAACAGTTATGCTGTCGGGTGATAAGCAGTCCGTAGTTGACCAGGTTGCCAAACGGATTGGAATCGATGAAGCATTTGGAGACCTGCTTCCGGAAGGTAAGGTTGAAAAGGTTCAGGCATTAAAAAACGAAGGTTATAAAATTGCTTTCGTTGGTGATGGTGTCAATGATGCCCCGGTTGTGGCTTTGGCGGATGCAGGGATTGCTATGGGCGGTCTGGGTAGTGATGCTACTATAGAAACAGCTGACGTAGTAATTCAGAATGATCAGCCCTCCCGGATCGTATCGGCAATCAAGGTCGGCAAGATCACGCGCAGCATCGTGTGGCAAAACATCACGTTTGCCATGGTGGTGAAGATAATTGTATTGATCCTTGGAGCAGGCGGTGTAGCGAATCTTTGGGAAGCGGTTATTGCAGATGTTGGGGTTGCACTTCTTGCCATTCTGAACGCAGTGAGAATACAAAGGATGAAGCTATAAACCGAATAATGAAAAGAGATTCAAAGATTGTCGTTGGTGCCTTATTATTTACAATTGCGATTTTGACGGTAGGTTATGTCGCCTTTGGGTTAATCACAGATCTGATTTTCGCATCGGGGTTCTTAACCGGCTTTATTATTTGGCTCTTTTTCAAAGAAGAACCATCGTTTGATAGAATTAAAATTCCTTACTGGAGCACAATGATACTTTTTATCCTGCATCGGGTAGAAGAAAAGATAATGAATTTCTTCGACAAGCTTGCCGAGATTACTAAGGTGCCTACTCCCGATATCGCATCTTTCGAAGTGATTACATTGGTGATGGTCTCAGTCGGTGCATGGTTGGCTATACCCTACCTGGTTAAACGCAGATACGCATTTGGATACTATCTAAGCTGGACATTTTTCTCTGCTATGGGAGTAACGGAACTGACGCACTTCATATTTCCATTTTTCACCAATGAACCCTACGGATACTTTCCCGGAATGACCAGTGCCATACTGCTTGCACCAGTTGCATGGTGGGGTATGTATCGTTTATCGAAGTAACGAAGGCTCGAAAAAAAATCGACTAATGTTGACATCATCAGAGAAATTTTTAAGTTTGTTTGAGTTTACGGATGTTTCGATGTAGTTCGATCTGTTTATGTCTTTCGTGTTACTCGTTTGTCTCTTGTGTTCTCCATCGTATTGATAGTCAAGGTTGAGAAGATTCTGCATCGGCAAATAATCGCCATAAATGCCCATAACCGGGCTATCATTAGTTCTCAAAAGTAGTAAGTGCTTTTCTTCGAGAAACTTTATTTCAGGATACAGTCGTATTCTGTTCCTGTTGGCGCCTTTGAAATCTTAACAAGTCTGGCAATCCTTTTTACGTTAGGGCTTTCTACTGTACTTTCACAGAGATTGAAGGCAGCAGCAGCAAATCCAGTAGACACTTTGAGACAAGAATAATGACCAATGAAAGTTTCCTACAGTGTAAACTCAAACGAACTTAAAAATTTCTCTGATGAGGTCAACTAATTGAAGGATCTCATTGCACTTTAAAATGCAACTCTTTTAACCATCCGGAGGATGCGTGATACTCATCACAGGTTTGGATTTTCTATAAAAGAATTTAGCATGGACTTGTCTCGTTTAATTTAAAGGTACAAATGAATGATGCTTTTTCAGGGCTGCATGATTGGGCAAGGTAATCTCAAACGTTGAGCCGATCCCAGGGGTTGATTCAAGTTTTATAGTACCTTCCATCTTGTCGATTGCTTCCTGAATAATGTATAACCCAATACCTGAACCTGTTGATTTTTCAGAGCCACGATAAAAAAGATTAAACACTTTTTCCTGTTGAAGCGGGTCAATCCCTATTCCATTGTCGGTTACGCAGATCGTCCAATTATCAATGCTGGTTACTATGCTGATCTCAATCGTTGTTACAACCTTGTTGATGTCCCGGAACTGGATTGCATTTTTCAGAAGATCTGTCAGTATTAGCCGTAAGCGGGGTGCATCTGAAAACACCGGTCCGGTTTGCTCAACAGAGGTAACGATAACAATTCCCTGTTCCTGAATTTCATCCTGATAGGATTCAACAACCTGGTCTACTATTGCTTCGCAATCCACAATTTTATCGTTTACTGTACGAATCGTATTTTCCATCAGGTGCTCTAATGAATTGAGCATGTCATCCATCCTGGAAGTAGTTTTACCAATGAGGTCAATAAATGTTGTAGTTTCTGCCTCACTATGATGATCCCGGTTTTGTAACAGGTTGACAAGACCTTCAATGGATTTCAAGGGAGCACGCATTTCATGTGAGCAGCAGGTGATGAACCGGTTAATCATCTTGTTGGCTTTTTCGAGCTCACAGGCCTTGAGGTATTTCAAATTGATGTTTTCCATAGCTTCTTCTTTAGGATATACAAAGGTGGAGCTAACAGGTTTCTTAAAAATCAGGTAGAAGCGGATTCTTGATAAATCAGGAGAATGGGAGAACATCAGGGAATCCCCTACCCCCTATTCACTCCTGTTCACTTCGATCAGATTTTTTTCAATAGCATAGCGGACCAACTGGGCTGTATTGGTAAGCCCGAGTTTTTCCTGTGTATGAAGCTTGTGTGTTTCAACCGTCTTTATGCTAATGAACAATTCTTCAGCAATATCCTTCAGGGCTTTACCCTGCGCAATCAGCGTTAATACCTCCTGCTCGCGTTTGCTTAATGTGGTTTTCTTTTTAGCGGGCAATCCCTTACCTTCTTTTTCTTTCAGGAAGAAATCCTGAAAAACCAGTGCACTGATTTCCGGACTGAAGTAGCGCTCCCCTTTCATTACTGTAAGCAACGCGGTATGAAGCATCTCACGATCAATATTCTTATTAAGATAGCCATGAATACCTGACTTGATCCCGGTAGTAATATAATCCTTGTTCACTTCACTTGAAATGAGGATGACCTTGACTGTCGGGGTTTGCTCTGCAATCCAGCGTGTGGCTTCAATGCCTGTCATTCCACCCATCACGATATCGATCAGAAAAATATCTGGCTTATCAGTTCGGGCAAAGTTTACAGCTTCTTCCCCGCTGCCCATATCACCGATGACCGTTACATCATCCATGGTTTGGCACAACGTTATGAGTCCTGTTCGAAGGACTGCATGATCATCGGCAATGGCTACCTTGATTTTATTTTTCATGTTCGAGAAGATTATGTACAGTTGTCACCAGCGTTTCGAGCATGCTGGGTTTCTTGAGATACAGATTCGCACCCAATGCCAAAATTCTTTCTTCGTTTTCATGGGCCGGCATAGCCGAAAACACCATGATAGGAATATGGTTCCACGCCAGGTTGCTGCGAATTCGGGTAATAAATTCAAATCCATCCATTTTGGGCATGAGCAGGTCAGTGATGATGCAGTCCGGTTTTATCTTTTTGAGAAGCATCAGGCCAGCGTGTCCGTTGGAAGCAGACGTGATGAAATAACCTTCCATTTTTAGCACCTCAACTATCTGCGTAAGCAGCGAAACGGTATCGTCTACTACAAGGATATGCTTACCCATGTTGAAAGGGTAAGGAGACTGTAAATTGAGTGCTCTTGCCCAGTATACTTTTTATTTCAATCGTTCCATGCAAAAGCTCAACCGCTTTTTTAACGATGGAAAGCCCGAGGCCTGTTCCTTCAATCGCACCCACGTTGCTACCCCGTGAAAAAGAAACGTAAAGTTCGTCAAGGTCTTCAGCCGGAATACCGATCCCGAGATCTTTCACACAGAGAAACAATTTTTCATTTTTAGTCCACACGCTCATCTCTACTTTTTTCGCATGTTCCGAGAACTTAACAGCATTCGTCATCAGGTTAATGATAATGTTACGAAGCAGGTTTTCATCTGTGATAATTGTAGGTGTGGAACAGTCGATTGTAAACTGAAGTTTGTGTGTTGATTCTGAAGCGCGCATGGCTTCGAGCGCAAGCTCTTCAAAAATTTGAATAGGTATTTCCGTAAGGTGAACTGTGAGTTTACCGGCATCGGCACGGCCGACATTCAATACATCATCCAGCAGGTAGGTCATGTGTCCGACCTGCTTTTCAATGGTATCAAGCTTTTGATCAATTTCCAGCTGGCTCATTTTATTCTTATATTTTTTAATAAAACCGGAAGCCAGGAAAATGGTTGAAAGCGGAGTGCGAAACTCGTGAGATGCAATGGAAATAAACCGGCTTTTCAGCTCGACCAGATTTTTTTCTTTCAGAAGCGATTCGTTCAGCTTGGCCGTTCGCTCCTGAACAAGATGCTCAAGGTTCTCTTCAACTTTTTTACGTTCAATAATATCGTTAACCAACGACTCTTGGTACAGTATCTTGTTGGTAATATCTGTAACCATCGCGAGCAAGCCCGTAAAATTTCCATCAGCATCCTGCAGCGGACTCATGGATAAATTGGTCCAAACAGTTTTATTCAACTTCGTGATGAACCTGAACTCATGAATAACACTGTTGCCTGATTTAATCTCCCGGATTTCTTCAGCAGCTGCTTTACGGTCTGAAGGCGACATAAAATCATAAACCTGCTTACCGATAATTTCATCTGCCCGATAGCCCAGAATCTCGCATAGTTTCTTATTGACGAAGCTGGTGGTATCTTTTTTATCGGTGATCCAGATACCTTCCTGAGCGGTCTCTACAATATTACGATACTGCTGTTCGCTCTGCCGTAATTTCTCCTGGTCCGTTTTCTGATCGGTGATGTCATGCGAAAAACAGGAAATGCCAATCACCCGATTCTTTTTCCAGATAGGATGGATCGAGAAAGTTGTATAGCTGTAAAACTCCCCTACTTTAAATTCTTTCTCAAATTTTACAATGCCCCCAGCTAATGCTTTTGCGTAAACCTCACGCCATTCACTCGCATGCCCGGCTTCAAGCTTATCCAGGAAATCGAGGACTTTATCGCCCTGGTGCACATCAAGCCCGTGGACTTGTCGCATGTAATTATGAAGCTTCTTGTTAAACGTTATATAACAAAGGTCCAGGTCAAGCGAGTAGATGGTAGCGTCTGTGTTATCAATAATCGCACGAAGATTGGATTGCGAGATACGGATTGATTCCTCAACTTTTTTGCGCTCAATACTCTGAAGCGCTAGTTCATGGTTGGCATCCATCAGCTCCGCTGCACGCTTTTCTTTTTCACTGTTTTGAAAGGCCAGCTCTTTGTTGGCAATAATAAGTTCGGCTGCCCGGATCTCCTTCCGGTCGTTTTCCAACGCCAGTTCCCGGTTGGCAATAATCAGTTCGGCTGCGCGCTTTTCAATGCCCTTATCCTGAAATGCCAACGCATTTTTTACGCGGGTAAGTTCCTGTTCTAACGCTTCACTTCGATTCCATTCCAGTGCCAGCGCTTTTTTAGCAAGGTCGAAATCGATGGGCCGGTACACATTCGCGAGGTCATCTTTTTTTTGGAGTACAGGCATTCCCTGTGGAGATTCAATTTTTTTTATCATGTCTGTGACTGCTGAAGCAACACCTTGGTGCTCATCAACGATAATGTCTATGCGAGATTAATGGAATCTTCGCACGCGTTTACTTAGGACTAAAACAGAACACAGGTATAAAGGGATTGGATATATAGATGTGTATGTTGAATGTAGGCAATAGTAATGGCTTTAACTAATTATAACCTTTGCTGAATCATAGTGACTTTACCCGGGTAAAACCCTTAAATCAGCAAAAACCCCTATCAGGGATTACCTGAGTGTATTTCCGTTAAACAGTGATCACACGATTATATTTTACCAGAAACGTTCATTCAACACATTACGGGCACAATGAACACACTTAATCCTGATTTCTCTCAAATCAGGTATTTCCTGTTAAATGCAGCGCAGTATTGCCGCACCTTTGTATCATCAAAACGGAGGCATCCATTAAAGCAATGGGGCTGCAAGCATCTAACTTTTAAATTCCAAACTCATGACATACACAAACAGAATTACTGAACGCATTATAAAATTTACTACGATTACGTTCGTGGCACTTGTATTACTCATCTTTAACGCTCGATTAGCCCAAGCACAGGGAAATACGCAACATGATAATCATGTCAAGAATGTCGGAATAGATATCCGCGTGGCATCTGAAGTGTCGGAAATTACAAGCGCTATCCCGATGGAATCCATTAACAGCCCGTTTGCTGAATTGAAACCTGTGTTCGTGCCAGGCGGCAATCGGCTGTACTTCAGTCGGTCATTTCATCCGGGTAATACAGGTGGTAGGAATGATCAGGAAGATATCTGGTATACTGAATATATCAAGACTACAGGAAAGTGGGCAGAACCCGCGCGCATGCCGGGCTACCTGAATAACGAAGGTGCGAACTTTATAGAAAGCGTAAGCGTAACCGGTGATACTATCGTCTTAGGCAACCAATATCTTAAAAGAGGAAAAATGCGCAACGGAGTATCGTATAGTGTCAACGTAAACGGCACGTGGAGCAGGCCAATACCCATCTATGTAGAAGATGATTACAATATGTCAAATCATGAAAATCATTATGTGGATTTGCAAAGCGGAATTATCCTTTCAGCGATTGAGCGTGACGGAACTACTGGAAAGCGTGACTTGTATGTGAGCTTTTGGAATGGTGAATCAGCAACTGCTCCGGTAAATTTAGGAAACACCATCAATACGGAATACGAAGAATCATCACCTTACTTGGCCCATGATAACAAGACACTCTACTTTGCTTCAAAAGGACATAACGGATTTGGCGGACATGACATCTATGTAACAACACGCCTGGATGAATCGTGGACAAACTGGACTACCCCGCAGAACCTGGGTGCTGCCGTGAACGGCCCGCTGGATGAGGAGTTCTTTACAATCACGCATTGTGGCAAGTTCGCGATCTTTGCTAAGCAGGTAAGCATTCACAATACGGATCTCTACCGCATTGCGACAACGGTGCTCTCGAAACAACCGATTGAAGCTGTAGCATCAATAGACTAATTCATTCGAAAATCTGAATCTCAGGAATTGTCCTTTCGGCAGTTCCTTTTTTATTTTCGAAAACGCAACTCCTAACCAGACTCTGAAAGAACAACATGCGAAAGCGATTCATGTGCTAATCCAAAAAATCATGAAAGCATTTAACATTTCAGTCGATTGTTTAAAGCAAGGAAGTGAATTTCACAACAGGCTCCCAAATCATCGATCCTGAGCCGATTAGGTCTTTTATTCGGCTCATTTTTTTATTATATTTGAGCCGAATAGACCGACTAACTGGCTCATGAAGTATAACTGGCAACAAAAGGACTGGCCCGCTTTCAAGTACACCACCGAGGTTGTAGAAGACATGTTGCTTCAGTTTTCAGAGAAAGCCGGTCGGGTATTGGGCATTCTCGAAGCCTTACCGGAAGAAAGCCGGGAAGGAACTGTAATTGAGATCATTCTTGCCGAAGCCATGAAAACTTCCGAGATCGAAGGCGAGCATCCCAACCGTAAAGATGTGCTTTCCTCCATCCGCAAAAATCTTGGCCTTCATGAAACTGCTTCCTTTATCAAAGATAAATCGGCTGCAGGTTTAGGGGAGCTAATGATCGATGTGCGGAAGACGTACGCAGAACCTTTAACAATAGACAAACTTTTTGCGTGGCATCGAATGCTGATGGGATCAACAAGCCGGTTACGGGTTGGTGACTGGCGTAAGCACGAAGATCCGATGCAGGTTGTTTCAGGTGCCATCGGAAAAGAGCGTGTTCATTTTGAAGCTCCGCCTTCTGCTCAAGTACCAAAAGAGATGGAGGCTTTTGTTGGCTGGTTCAATGAAACAGCGCCCGGTGGTAAAAAGGAAATAAAAAAAGCTCCGGTGCGAGCCGCACTTGCGCATTTGTATTTTGAGTCCATTCATCCTTTTGAAGACGGTAATGGGCGAATCGGTCGTGCGGTAGCGGAGAAAGCATTAGCGCAATCACTTGGCCGGCCGGTGATCCTAAGTCTTTCAAGGACGATTGAATCTAATAAGAGTTCATACTATGGTTCACTTGAACAGGCTCAGCGATCAACCGAAGTGACTCCGTGGGTCGAATACTTTGTCAGTACAACACTGGCCGCACAAGCTGAAGCCGAACGACAAATCGACTTCACACTTAAGAAAGTAAAATTTTTCGACCGCTTCCGCGATCAGCTCACTGAACGTCAGTTCCTGGTTGTCGGACGAATGCTGGAAGAAGGGCCGGTCGGCTTTGAAGGCGGTATGAACGCGCGCAAATATATAAGCATAACCAAGGCATCAAAAGCAACGGCAACACGCGATATGCAGCAATTGTTGGAACTAGGTGTGTTTGTACTTGTGGGTAAATCTGGAAGAAGTACCCGGTACGAAATAAAGTTGAGTTAAGCATCTTTACTACCATGTAGCAAGGAGCCTGTACGTTTGTCAGATTGATAGTCTCAACGTTACTCCATAACTTGCCTGAGGGAAAATCAATTCCCTGACAATTTATTCTTTCTTCGGTTAAGAAAAGATTTAATAGAGGTCATCAGTTGCTCAGAGCAATCCCAAAGGCCTGGCGGTGAAATGACCTGGCCGGTTAGCCAATTAAACTAATTGGCTTTTCAATAGTCTAATGATCATGATTCCATTTTCTCAGCAAAAACATTTCTATAGTCGTGCGGGATTCGGACTGCCACTTGCATCCATTGCACAAACTCCGGCTGAAAGCCTGAGGACTCAATGTACGATTAAACCGATAAAGGTTATCGTTCAGGATGACCCTTCTGCCAGCATGAGCAGTGACACCGAAATGCTCAAGAAAAAGCAGAAAAAGAACCGGAGTGAGTTACTCGAACTGAACGCTGTATGGTTTACACAACTTACCGATCCGCAAGTTGTTATCCGCGAGAAAATGACATTCTTCTGGCATGATCATTTTGCCTGCCGGTCACGCCATGCTTTTTTAGCCCAGCAACAAATCAATACAATTCGTCAGCATGCACTCGGGAAATTCAGCGAGCTGCTGCTGGCCGTTTCAAAAGATCCGGCCATGTTGCAATTCCTCAACAATCAGCAAAACAAGAAAGACAGTCCAAATGAAAACTTCGCACGCGAAGTCATGGAGCTTTTTACGTTGGGGAGAGGAAATTATTCGGAAGATGATGTAAAGAATGCAGCCCGCGCATTTACGGGTTGGACATCCAATCCCAATACGGGTGAATTTCTGGTTCGGGCGAAGCAGCATGATTCCGGTTCTAAAACATTTCGTGGGAAGACCGGGAATTTTTCAGGGGAAGATATTATCAGCATGATCCTGGAAGACAAGCAGACTGCGAAGTTTATCACAGCAAGAATTCTTTCCTTCTTCGTGGGCACTGTACCTGCTGATATACTCGAAACATTAACAGGACAGTTCTACAACTCAGGTTATGATATTGACAAGCTGATGTCCGGAATCTATTCCAGTGAATGGTTTTATGATAAGAAGTATATCGGTAATCGAATTAAATCACCGGTCGAATTAATTGCCGGCATTCAAACGCATACAACCGGAACATTCGGCAACCCATTAAACATTACGTATCTTCAGAAAGCGTTAGGTCAGGTATTGCTTCAGCCACCCAATGTAAGTGGCTGGCCAAACGGCAGGGAATGGATTGACAGCTCAAGTCTAACCTTCCGGATGTCATTACCGGGCATGCTGCTCAACAATATCGATTCAGCCTTTACTGCAAAGGATGATGGCGATGTAAACAACGATTCCAACAAGGCAATTAAAGCAAACAAGATTTCTTATTCGGTAAACCTGAATACGCTGACAAAAGTATTTACCAAGGACTCTGCATTGGCAACGCTGGATGCAATCGAAGCGCATCTCCTTGCCTGCCCTGCATTAGCGGAGAACAAGAAGCTCGTATCGGACTTGGCCGGTAAAACCGGAAGCGATCCGGAATTTATTAAGAAAGCATTTATTGGTTTTATGTCATTACCTGAATATCAACTTAGCTAAGCATGAGTACACGAAGAAAATTTTTAAAACAATCCGCGCTGGCTACAGCCGGAACAATGTTGTTGCCCGGCTTTCTTAAATCACTTGAAGCAAGTCCACAACGTATTCCACAGGGACAAAGGATTCTGGTGGTTATACAGTTGTCGGGCGGGAATGATGGCTTAAATACGATTGTTCCCTATAACAATGACCTGTACTATAAATTAAGACCGGAACTTGCATTGGCCAAGTCATCGGTATTAAAAGCAAGCGATTCACTGGGCTTTCACCCTTCCTTGGCCAAGCTGAATGAATTATATGATAAAGGATATCTGGGGATTATCAACAACGTTGGTTATCCAAACCCGGACCGCTCACACTTTCGTTCCATGGACATCTGGCATACGGCAAGTAACTCGAATGAATATCTGAATACCGGATGGATCGGCCGTTACCTGGATGCAAGTTGCAAGGATTGCAAGGTGGCACATCAGGCTGTTGAAATTGATGATATGTTAAGCCTGGCGTTAAAGGGCGAAAGCATTAAAGGCATGGCAGTTAAAAATCCGAAAAAACTGTACAACATTCTTCATACAAATTACTTTCAAAAGATCAGCAAAAACGCACGTGAATCACCCGATCCATCGTTAGACTATTTATACAAAACATTAGCAGAGGCGACATCCTCTGCCGATTACATTTATAATAAAACAAACACCCAACCATCCGGTGCGACTTATCCTAATCATGAATTTGCCGGCCAGTTAAAAACAGTTGCCGAACTGATAACGTCAGGCATTGAAACAAAGGTGTACTATGTCTCACTTTCCGGTTTTGATACTCATGTCCGGCAGCATCTACAGCATGAAAGATTATTAAGCACCTATGCAGAATCGGTCCATGCTTTTGTCAGTGATCTTGAAAAGTCAAATCGTTTTCAGGATGTACTAATCATGACGTTCTCTGAATTCGGCAGGCGTGTTTCTCAGAATGCCAGTGGTGGAACAGATCATGGCACCGCGAACAATTTATTTGTCATGGGCAAGAATCTAAAAAGGAAAGGATTCATCAATGGCACACCTGATCTTTCAAAACTTGACCAGGGCGATTTGATCCACGATGTGGATTTCAGAAGTGTGTATGCCACCGTATTGAATAAATGGCTGGATACTCCCAGCAGTGGCGTGTTGAATGGACAGTTTAGAACGCTCGATTTTATTTAGAGTGTTTCACGCGCTGGAGCAGTACGGGTTCAATTACTGCCGATAGAAACAAATATGGATCATTTCCGTTGTCACACCATACATGTTGACAGCCCGAACGAACGCGTTCACACACGTTATACTTTCTGATAATGCGCATGAGGTCTTATGCCATTACTGTAAGTTGCTGCATAAACACCTGTAAATACCACTCCCAGGTAGAGGACTATGCATGAATAGTAAACCCAGCCAAGAACGATCAAGGGCGTTCCCATAGTACCGTAAACAGAATATCCCAGCAGATGGTCAAGGTATATGCCGATTCCAACTTTACCAAGCATGAACAGAACAGCGGCAAAAACTCCTCCTGCCAGGCAAGCCCGAATCGCTGGTCTTCCATCATTGAGCAGTTTAAAAATTATCGTGAATAAAATAAGCTGGAGTACAAACAGTATGATCAGGTTGAGCAGGTAATAAAAATTGATGTTAAATCCGGGCAGATAGAGTATCAGCCGATGATCCAGTAATTCCAGCACCGAATTAATTGCCAGACTTAGCAACAACAAAAGTGCAGTCAGTCCGATCGCTGCGAATGCCATCAAATAGCGAATCGCAAACTTACGCAAGCTGTGCCTGGCGATTGGCTTCAGGCTCCATATGATATTGATGGATGCTTTTATCTCCGCAAATACACCGGATGCCGTTATCACCAAAAAGATAATACCGACTACACTGGCAACCGAGGTATCCTTCGACAGCTTTACGGATTTAATTATTTGCTGAATTTGAGTAGCCATCCGGGGACCAACCAGCCCATTGATCTGATCAAAAACCTCTCCGCGTACCGCCTTCTCCCCAAAAAAAAATCCGGATACAGCATTGAGCACGAAAAGTAGCGGAACCAATGAAAAGAGAATGTAGCAGGTTAATGCAGCACTTAACCTAAGACCACGAACGGAAACAAATTTCCGAAATACTGCTCCCAAAAATTTCCCTGCAGGTTGCAACGCTTTCTTAATTTTCATACTATGGTAATAGGTGAACAGCTAATGTACAGCATCCTGAACAATCCAACGGACACCTTTTCGAGGAAGACGAGACCAAACCGAATCATGAAGCGAAATCAACGCTCGATAAAGTCCGTCATGTCGTTGTGGCCAATGTTATTGCTACGCATTGATTGGCTAAGTATTCGGATGAATACACTCCTGCCAATATTCGATAATTTTTTTGAAAGACAATTCCATCGTCTGCATATCCGACTTTTTGACAAAAAAACCCTGTACGGTCATCTGGTATGCTAAGTCAACCTGACTCGGCATCGCAGTAGTTGACATGAAAACAAATGGAATACTTTTCTTGCGCAGGTATTCATCTTCGTTGAGAAGCTGGCGGAATTCCAGTCCGTTCATTTCAGGAAGATTAATATCACAGACAATCAGGAACGGCTTCTCCTGAGTAGCGCGCAGATATTCCAACGCGGCAGCGCAGGAAGCAAACTGCCGGAGATTTTCGTGAATCCCGATCCTGTTCAGAACATGTTTAAAGATTTCCTGATCATCGGGGTCATCATCGATCAGCACAAAGGGGTGTAGTGCTTCCATACATCAAGCTTGTGCAATTCACGCACCACGTATGCCGGATCGTTGAATTGCTAAAAAGCCGAATATAGGCTCAAATGAGGAAGTTTAGCCGGAGGATTTGAGCTGATCGTGTCAGCCTGGCGATTTATTGCCCCATTCTGCCTGCTTGTTAGGTGAGGGAAATTCTCTCATGAGGTCCGGCTTTGCAGCGTAGTACAAACGCTATTTTTGCCACAGAAATATGTGTAAAAAGTAACTCAAGTAACATTATATAATATGATTGGCCGTAGTAACCCATAACCAATTCAACGCAGAACAAGCCAGCGCATAGGAGTTACTCCTACTATAAGTACATGATTTTTACGATAAAACCTGATCCCATTACATCCGCAAGCTTATTACCCTTAACCTCGTTATATTTGATTACACCCCCCGTGTATGATCTCCCTTGAAGTTTTTCTAAAGACAAGAGTTGTCTCCGTTTTCGGTCGAGTACTCGCGTTATGGACTTTTGTAGCGGCTCTTCAGTTGCCCGCATTTGGTCAGGACGTGATTCGCATCGATTCTTTTCGCACCAAACTTTCAAAACCTTTACCGGATACGGAAAGACTTACCATACTCAACCAGCTTGCCTGGGAATGCAGGTCCGCTTTTCCGGACTCTACGATCCGGTATGCGCAGCAGGCCATTGCGCTTTCGGATAAGCTGGGCAAAGACAAATCCAAAACACTCAATTACATCGGGCTGGCCAGTTATTACAAAGGAAACCTGGTACGCGCCTACGAATATTACGATCAGGCTGCCAAGCAGGCACATGTATCCGGAGATTCAACTGAACTGGCTTATGCAAAGAACAACATCGGTCGGTTGTTTTCCGAGCAGGGGATGCTGGGGCAATCCTATCCCTATTTTGTCCGGGCAGAATCGTTGTTCCGTTTCACCCGTGATTCGTCCGGGCTGGCCTATGTGTACCAAAGTTTTGCGGGTTTGTATAAATCCGATAATGATTTCGTGCGGGCGGAAAAATATTTCCGGCAGGCGCTGGACATCCGGAAGCGGCTGGGTAATTCACGCGATATCGTGTCAGCCCATGTATTGCTCGGAAAACTTTACATGGATATCGGCCAGTTCGATGACGCGTTACGCTACTTTCAAAAAGCAGATTCCATTAGTCAGCAGATCGATGATGCACTGGCCCATGCAGAGATAAAAATTCTCGTTGCTGAATATTATTTAGGAAAGGGAAATACGATATTAGCCCGGTCGCTATCGCTGGAGGGACTAGAGTATATTCTTAGTTTTAAAAACGTTAAGCTTCTCCCCCGCGTATACTTGGTGTTGGGTGAGATCAGTTTCATCGGGAAGGACTACATTGCTGCGCGCAAGTATTTTACCATGGCGCTGAGAATTTCCAAACAGATGAAACATCTGGACCTCAGCATGCGAGCACACTATCACCTCTGGAGGACAGCCGAGCAAACCGGCAATCGTGAAGAAGAGCTAATTCATTCCAACGAATACCTGGCGTTGAAGGATTCTGTCAATGAGGTTAACCTCACCGAGCGCATAGCCAAATTTCAGTTTCAGCTGGAAATCCAACGCAAGCAGCAGGAGAATGAATTGTTACAGATGAGCCAGGTGGAAAATGAGTCCATTATTCAGCATCAGTATCGGCAGGCAATCGGGATGGGTGTTATTATCATACTGGCCCTTGGACTTCTTTTCTTTCAATGGCGAAACGCACGTAAACGGAAACAAGCAAACCTGAAACTTCAAGAACAAAAGGCACAGATTGAATCCATCAATGCGCGATTGTCTTCACTGGTAGATGAAACAACCCAACGCAATAACACCCTTCAGCATCACGTGTCGACCCTACTTGAATTTTCCAAAAGCAAGGTCGTCAACTTCGGGACAACGCTGGAAGCGATACAGGACATTGCCCGCCTGACAGCGCATACGTTACGGGTGAGCAGGGTAAGTGTCTGGACTTACAACCAACAGGCGCGAACCCTTGAATCCGTTGCGTGCTATGACCTCGCACTAGAAAAATTTCGCGATCAGATTGTGCTGGACCTTACGAAATTCCCAAAGTATGAAACGGCACTGAACATGACCCGCATCATTGATGCACCCGATGCCCGAAACCATATGTATACTTCTGAATTCACGCACTCCTACCTCATTCCGCTGGACATTCACTCCATGCTGGATGTCACGTTCTCGCTGGATGGTGAACTCAATGGACTGATCTGCTGCGAACAACAACATGCTCCCCGTACCTGGAAAGCAGAGGATATCATTTTCACCAGTTCAGTTGCTGATATAACCTCACTGGCTTATCGAAGTTCGCAAAGACGGGACTATGAGCGCAAACTGCGTCAGCAGCGCAAAGAAATCGCATCGATGAACGCGCTGCTTGAAGAGCGTGTTAAGCAACGGACTGCGGAACTAATAAGCCGCAACGAGCAGCTAACTGAATATGCCTTTATCAATTCACATTTACTGCGCAGCCCGGTCTCAAAAATTCTTGGTTTGATCAACTTGCTTGAAGTAGACAAGCAGGGCAATCCGAAAGAAATGATGGAGCATTTAAAAATTGCCTGTGATGATCTTGACTCGATTGTTAAGAAGATTACTGTTGCGCTAGACGGAGGTGAACATTTTGACCGCAAAGTGATAAAACCGGTTTCCGATACTCCTGACAAGAAGCGTCCGGATTTATAGGAAAATGTTTACCACATTCTCTATCGGTGCATGCGTCACGCTATAACCTCTCAATTACGTTTCTGGCAATCATCTGAGCGACCATTACAGCTTAACGAACTTCGTGAACGAACTCAATTCGTTTACTGTTAATATGGATACATAAGAATTAACGTACACAATCAGTATGGCGCACACCCGGTATGACGTAATAATAATCGGAGGAAGTTACGCAGGTCTTTCAGCTGCTATGGCATTAGGCCGGTCACTTCGAAATGTACTAGTCATCGATAGCGGAAAACCCGGCAATGCCCCCACCCCGCATTCCCATAATTTCCTGACCCAGGATGGAAGTACACCTGTTCAACTTACGACAACTGCACGAAGTCAGGTTGAGTTCTACCAGACTGTTACCCTATTGGATGATATTGCCATCGCAGTTAAACGGCAAAACGATTTGTTTGAAGTATCCATGCGTTCGGGCAAATCATTCTCAGGTAAAAAACTAATCCTGGCCACCGGTATTAAAGATCAACTGCCGGACATAAAGGGATTGACAGCATGTTGGGGTAAGACTGTAATCCATTGTCCGTACTGCCATGGATATGAATTTAATGGTCAGAAAACCGCCATTTTCGCAAACGGAGAAACTGCCATGCACTACGCTATGTTGGTGAGCAATCTTACAAAAGACATCACGCTTCTTACAAATGGTAAACCAGCATTGTCGGAAGATCAAATCAACACGTTACGGAAGCACAGCATTACTGTTGTTGAAACTTCAATCTCGGAAATCCTGCACGAAGACGGAAATGTTCGAGAAGTTGCCTTTAATGATGGAAGCAAACTTTCGTTTGCCGCTATCTATTTTCGACCCGACTTTATCCAGTCTGACATTCCATTGGCGCTGGGCTGCGAGCTTACCGAGCAAGGATACATCAAGATTGACGCGATGCAGAAAAGCAGTGTAGCTAACGTATTTGCCTGTGGTGATAATTCATCGATGATGCGCTCGGTTGCTAATGCTGTAGCGACCGGAAACATGACGGGGGCCGTGATTAATCGCGAACTGGCTGCGGAACAATTTTGAAAGTGCAAATACTGTTGCTTTAAAACTAAAATTTTTCAAGCACAAATGAATTCTTACAAAATTGATGTCTTGGAAGTTGATCAGCGGAAAGCTGAACTTGAAAGGAAGTTTGGAAAAGCACTGGTTGTACCTGCACAACTCAATGATCCGCACTCGTTAATAGCACGGGAAAAAAATCCTGGTTGAAAAATCTCTACAATATCTTGGTAATGGTTTGGTGAGTGTCGGGTTTAGTGAACTCAATATTAAGGAGACTTTCTACACATCAATCAAAACAAATTGATGAGCACGTTGAAAGGCTTTTACGCGTCAACGACATTCTGTATTTTCGTGTACCGATTTTATCGAGCGTTATGTCTGCCTATGCTGGGTTATGTAATGCACCGGAAAGTTGTTTAAAAACGTGAGCCCAATCTGGCCCCAATCGGTTTTGAACTTGTTGAGTATCATACTGAATAGGTATTGAATCGGGAAATAATCCCGCGAAATAACGCGAATTAAAATCGAAAACAACTTATGGTTAATGTGGTGTGGTTATGAACTCCACTTCGATTCCCTTGTCTCGCAGAGTTTCATACAATTTCACGTCATCGTAGTTCTTGGTGAAGAATTTTATCTTTTTGATTTTCCTGAACGAATACTTACCTCTTTCGGTGATAACCGTGTACTGGCTGTGCCCGGTAATTTTCGTCTCCATCACCTTTCCACTTTTCAATTCAATACTGTCATCTTGATAACCTGCGTGCATCGAAGTCAGGGTGAAAAATAAACATGCTACTAAAAGAAACGTCTTCATATCATTGTCTATTGAATACAACAGTAAGATGCGAAAATCCTATCAATTCCATAATGAACAGATAGAAGTTAGAAACAGAGTTTCTTACTCATTTTCGCGCAAACAAACCACGTCCTGCTCACTGCCTTCGGAAAGATGATTAGTGTAGTACAAGAGCAATCTCATCTGGAGAGAGTCGGATTTAAATAAAACCAATTACCATTGTAATAAAGCGTATCTTAGAGAGATTGATCCCTTGTGAATTCTGAAGACAGCGGTGAATACATCCCACCCCCTCCTTAGCTGCACAATATTTCCGTAGTGGTTAGTTTCAATTAATGGTTAGTAATTATGCACGATCTTATGAAAAGGATTCTTACAACTTATCATACATAATTTAGAAAGAAATGAAAAATATCTTCCTCGCTGAAGACGATGCCGATGACCGCATGTTCTTTCAAGATGCACTCAATCAAATAGCCATAACAACTAACCTCATCCTTGCTAACGATGGACTAGAGTTAATGAGCAATCTTGACTTAATGAAACCGCCACCACCGGACGTCATTTTTCTTGACCTTAACATGCCCCGCAAAGATGGATTTCAATGCTTGGATGAAATCAGGAATACACCAAAATTCAAGGATATTCCAATTGTGATATTTTCAACCACGGCCAATGAAGATTCGGTGAATAAAGCCTATCAATATGGCGCAACGCATTATATCTGTAAGCCTACTTCCTTTGATCTTTTAGTAAAAATTATTGAAGCTGTGCTGAGCCTTGAAATGTGTGAAAAACCGCAACCACCAAAAGAAGAATTTGTCTTAGCGTTTGCCTGATATGCCAGAAAATAAGTTGTCCGATACAATAAGAGAACTTGCTTTTCAAATGGAGGAAAAAGAAAAGCGGGCTGGAGAATTAATTGTTGCAAATAAGGAACTGACTTTTCAAAACGAGGAGAAGGGAAAACGTGCGGCTGAATTAATCATTGCCAATGAAGAGCTCGCTTTTCAAAATGTTGAAAAAGAAAAGCTGGCCGGAGAATTAATCATTGCCAACAAGGAACTGACTTTTCAAAACGAAGAGAAAGGAAGACGTGCGGCTGAATTAGTCATTGCCAATGAGGAGCTTGCTTTTCAAAACGAAGAAAAAGAAAAGCGGGCTGGGGAATTAATTATTGCCAACAAGGAGCTTATCTTTCAAAATGGGGAAAAAGAAAAGCGAGCAGCAGAACTGATTCTGGCTAATAAAGAATTGGAGTCCTTCACGTATATATCGAGCCACGACTTACAAGAACCCTTACGAAAAATACAAACCTTTGCTACCCGTCTTATTGCTGATGAATCACAAAATCTATCGGATAAGGGCAAAGAGTATATCGTAAGAATGCATGATGCAGCTAATCGGATGCAGTCGCTGATTACTGATCTACTGGCATACTCCCGTACAACTACTTCTGAAAGGAAATTTGAGTCCACAAACCTTCAGGTAATATTAGAATCAGTAAAAGATGATTTTAAAGAAGTGATTACTGCAATAAACGCTACTGTTGAAGTCGGTACGATGTGTCATGCGCTTATTATACCTTTTCAGTTTCGTCAACTGATGCACAACCTTATTGGTAATGCACTCAAATTTTCAAATCCTGAAAAACCATCGCATATAATAATAACAAGCAGAAATGTAAAAGGTAATACCATAGAATACCCAACGCTTTTAGCGGATAAAGAATATTGTCATATTACTATTGCGGACAATGGCATAGGCTTTGATCCAAAATATAAAGACCACATCTTTGAAATATTTAAACGCCTGCATGACAAAGACAAGGTATCCGGCACCGGTATCGGACTTACCATCGTAAAGAAAATTGTAGAAAATCACAATGGTGCCATTACAGCAACGGGTGAATTGAACAAAGGGGCTACCTTTGATATCTATATTCCTTCAACCGAATAAAAAACTTTTAATGACCACGACTTTTCGTAAATCGTGATTTCGATTAGCAAGAGTGTATTACATCAAATCCATATTCAGCACTTTTCTGGGTCAATCCACTTTCACCCATGCCTCGCCCTTACAACGTCTGCAAGTAGTTCCAATTTCCTCTGTTTTAGTTTCCCAACTGCGCGAGTAAACATAGATGTTAAGACTTTTCTGTTCCCAATCCGACCAACCCGAAGTTGTCTGCTTCGAGTAACTCATTGGGTAGCCATGGCACACAGGACATATCCTGAGTGATTTTGTTACGGGACTGTATCCTTGGGTTCTTAATTCTTCCTCCTTCATCGCATATAAGCGACTTTCCTGCACGGTGCTGTTACTTCCTGGATGCATCATTGAACGTTTTGCTACAACATACGCTTTCACATCACAGTCGTATCCAAGAATAATTAACCTTGGATTGGTTGCTGATCCGGCATTATCGCCCGGGGCGAAATCCCTTATTTTTTCCTCACACGGAAGTGATGCATACCGGAACGCAGCTGCCTTTGCCGCATTTCCTTTTTCGATAAAGACCGATCTTGGTTCTGACATCAGGTATGGAGTGATCTCACCTGTCACAACATCAATCGTAAACGCTGACGCACCTGGATCTTCAGCTGTCGCGTTTGGCCACGTGAATACAGGTACAGATGTCCAGACCAAAAGCTTGTTGATGCCGGGCATAAACACGAGACGCTCGTCATTCATCCAGCCTGGATAAATAGCTTTTTCACTGATCAGCCTTTTCTGTTTCAGGTCATAGATATAAAACCCTTCGTTGAAATAAGATGCGATAAGATAGTTGTCTTGAGTTTTCGATTCGTCTGTCGATTTAAACGGTCTTAACCCGGGAATTTGTTCTTCCTTACCTGTAACTTTATCAACTATTGTCCATTGTTTGAATTCATACCGAGCAGGATTATTTTCAGGAAGGCTGGACAGCGGTGTGTACTTGATCTCTGTCGGGGAAGCCGGATCAAGTACTCCAACATCAGGACCGCTCTGGAACGTGAACACTCCAGGTTTCATCCGGGCGTTAGCCCAGAACTTGCTCATGTATTTGGTCTTTACCTTGCCTAGTGTTTTTCCCGTTGATGGGTCGACCACGATCACATCTTTGTATGTATTCACTCCGTATGCAACCTGTTCTCCCAATAGCGCGGCATTGTCGAGTAAACCAAGTAACTCTCGCTTTGGAAATACAGACTTCCGGGCTTCACCATCGTAAAACAACATACCTTCGCTCGTCTCAAGCGCAATTATTTTACCTCCCGGACTAATCCTGGCATCATTGATCTCTCCCGGAATAAGGATCGCTGACGATGCCATACCCCGCGCGGTGCTGGTCTCATCACGGAAAGCAACACTTGGCACGCCTTCCGGAAACGACCACACTACAACCGAACCGCCACTGCCATAATCCGAATAGATCACTACTTTCCCGTTGTCCGAGTGACTTATAATTTTTGGGGTTACAAAGTCCATAAGCGGATGAACAATTGGCGGGGTCTTCATCGTGGCTAATTTTTCCAGCGCATCGTTGCCAATTTTGGCATTGCGATCACGGTCTGTTGCTTCTGCTTTCAAGTCATCCGCGGTTGCTATGTATTCAACAGAAAAAGGAATTTTAACTTCATGTGTTTTAAAATCCCGGCCACCGGAAGCACTGAAAAAGACGCCCTTGTCAGGATCAAAATCGAGGCTCTCTGGATTGCTAAAACCACTCCATCGGGTTTCACTGCGTTCCAGTTCTTTAAACCCAGGATAGTTGAACGTGAATGTGCGATAGATGCTATAGGTCCGGTCATCGTCCCAATTAATATTAAACACATAAAACATCGATTGATCGGATTTGAAATAAACCCGGTATCCCTCATCACGACCAAACACTTCGTTACCGGTATTACGATCAACAAACGAAAATCCACCGCGGCCACTGAACACGATGTATTTTTTATCCGGTGTTACAATAGCTGCCTCCATACCGCGGGTAGATCTGAACTCTGTTTTCTTACCGCTGACTAAATCGACAAAGTACTTTTTATTTTTTAACCCATATACCGTAAAGGTGTTGATCCCCTGAATGAAATGTATGATATTATTGCCTTCAATAAGAAGGTTCATCCTTCCGGTGCTTACTTCTAGCTGATAAAGTTTTCCTGACGTGTCAACTAGTCCGGCAAAAGCTGAATCAGAACTAAAATAAACTGTAAAAGCTGATGAATATAATGTCTTCTGAAATAACTTTCGTTTTCCCTCGGGCATTAGTCCAATGAGCGTAACTTTGGGATCCGCAACCATTGCCTTAAACTTGAGATCGTAAAGATCATCTTGCGGATGCGATTGTATACCTGACTCACGTGTTACTCTCAAAAATCGCGGGTTATCTGTACCGGCTGCGAGCGTACGCATAAAGCCAGGGATCTCTTCGACTACTTTATTGGTCGCGATGTCCCATTTCTTCAGCGTTACGCGATCTGTTGTGTATAAATATTTGCCATCAGTAGAAAGCGCAGACGATATCGAACAATTTCCCCGATACCCGCTCATCAGATAACTTTTACAGGGAATGTTTTGACTGTAAGCAGCGTGAACAATAAAAAAGAGAACGAGGATAACGCTGAGTCTAGACATGCATCTTGGTGTTTAAGGACCGGGATAAAATGACACGATTGTGAATTTAAGTAAAGTTGCCGAGTTGGACAATGTGTTAAATACCGTGAAGCCGGTATTCTCCTTATCGTAGACCCTGCATCGGCAAACGATCAGATCGCTACGGAATTCTTACACAGCGAAATTTTATTTTATTTCATTACCGTTCTTGTCAATGAAAAAGATCCTGCCATCAAGCCAAACTTTTGTTTTGCCATCATAGAAGCCATATTTTTTTTCTTCACCTTCTTCACTGTAAGGATATATGCCTCCATAATTAAGTGCAATAACCTCCTTACCAGTTTTATCGATAAAGCCATACTTGTTACCTCTGCCCACGACCGCCATACCTTCAGAAAAATCATTTACAAAATCATAGTCGATTGTTGTAATTTCTTTACCCGTCTTATCTATGAAGCCGAATTTGTTGTTGTCGCTGATGATCGCAAAGCCTTCTGAAAAATCTCCGGTACCAAAGTACTTAGATGTAAAAATTTCTTTTCCGGTTTTATCTACAAATACTTGCTTGCCGTTAAGCAACACACGCATCAGTCCATCGAAAAACTTACTCGCATCTTCATATTTTATTGGCACAATTTCTTTACCGGTCATATCTATTGCACCCCATTTTTCATTGAGTTGAACGGTAGCCACGCCTTCATAATAATTATCGGCACTTTGATATTTCGGAGGCACGATTTCCTTTCCTGTTTTATCAATAAACCCAAATTTACCATTGAGAATAATGCGTGAGGTGCCTTCATCAATATCTCCAGCCTGATCATATTTAGGTGGCACAACCTCTTTTCCAGTTTTATCGATATAGCCCCATTTTCCATTGAGCTTAACGGCTGCCAAACCCTCATTAAAATCACCCGCACTTTCGTATTTGGGTGGAACGATCTCCGTGGCACTTATAACGTTAAAAAACCCCCACTTACTATTCAGTGTAACAGCAGCAACGTTCTCTTTTACCAGGTGAAAATCATCATACTGTGCGGGTATGATCACCTCTCCATCTTCAAATGAAAGCCCGTGCTTTCCGTCCGGAGAATCTGTTATCACTATTTTTTGTGCCTGTGACGTGATGATTGCAAAAAATACCAGGAAGATTGTAACATGTATTGTCCGTTTCATAGGTTTACGTTATGACTTGCAAGTAAAAATAGAAGCACGTGCAAGCATTGACAATACCTACCAGCACGGATAAAAGAATACCTCCCAGTACGTAAACTTCTTCCGGGCAAAGGTTTACCTGGGCACTTCTGATCTAACGGTCAATTAAAAGAAACAGGCTCAGTACGCAATTCAAATAATACGCTCCTGAATTGCTTTGGCCACAGCTTCTGTCATGCTGGTTACGTGGAGCTTTTCGTAGATGTTCTTCATGTGGAAGCGTACTGTAACATAAGTAATAGAAAGTTCGGCAGCAATCATTTTATAGCTTTTGCCCAACACCAGCAATTGCAAAACCTCCTTCTCGCGTACGGTCAATTGGGATGCAGTGGGTGTTGTCGTTATTTGTGACTGTAATAACGTTAGCACTTTGGCGGCAATCGAACCTGTCATTGGAGCGCCACCGTGATAAGCTTCTTCTACAGCTTCTATAAATTTTGTTGGAGCACTGTTCTTTAATATGTAACCCGATGCGCCTGCAGAAATGGCAGCGAGAATTTTATCATCATCCTCAAAAACAGTTTGCATTACGATCTTTACTTGCAAGCCGTTTGAACGGATTAAACGCACAGCTTCGGTGCCCCACATGCCAGGCATTTTGATATCCATAAGTACGACATCGGGTTGTGCTTGCTTTAAGTTTTTGACCAGGTGATCGCAGTTATCAAACGCTCCAGCCATTTCAAAGCCATCGGTTCCGCTAAAAAGTTCTTTCAGCCCGTTACGAAAACTTTTGCTGTCTTCAAAAATGCAAACACGGATGACCATAAGTAAAGCTAAGCTTGTTTTGAGATGATACCAAAGTAAGTAAGAAAAGAAGCGTCCCGAGGAACGCCTCTTTTACTAACCTAAACAAATTAACGCTATGGATTATAAACAAATTCAAACACCCATTGCTCTCCACGGGTTGCTGACGGGTATGTATTTTCGCGGCCCGATACCAAAATGATGATCTTCTTGCCATTTTTATTATAGGTAGTTGCTGCGAAAGGATATTTAACGTCAGGCAAGCCGGGGCCCGCAAGTGACCACAAATAGCCTTTCAGAATTCCTTTGTCCATACTTTTAAACTTCACACCAAAAGATGCGTTAGGCTGAAGTGTGTTGGTTGAAATATCGGTATAGTAGGTAATCGTTGCAGAGTCTGTGGAGAACGTACTAAGTTTCGCACCTGACTGCGTCAGGAAAAAATTGTTAGCATCATCTCTTCCGAAAAATGATCCGAATCCTGCGTACGTGTTACCGATAAACTGTGCAATGGTTGCTGAAGGATCTTCCTTTATAGCCATAAAACCCCCGCTACCTTCACCGCTGTCCATCACGAGTAAGCCTTCGCTTACCGTATATTGACCGGTAAATATTTTATCATCGATATCAAGGGTTTGCGTGAGGGCGCCATTAGGTGCAATGGTACCGAGCGTTGTACCAATTGGCAAAGACTCAACCGGTTCTGACTGACAGGCCACGGCAGGATTGAAGTCGTGCTCTGCACAGCTCAGTGTTTGAGCCTCTCCAGCACTGGCAAATGAAAATGTTCCGGCCGATTCATTGAAGTTGAACGACATCTTTCCCCAGCACTCATATTTGGTAACATGTTCATAACCCTGTGTAGGGAAGGCAGTGCGCACATAATTAAAGTTGGTTGTTCCGTTCGATCCAGCTTTTGTGCTACGTGCATTCATGGTGATCAGCCCAAGCTTGGATGCTGAAGGTGGCATAATAAACAAGCTTTTGCCAGCAATCTCAACAGCATAAAATACCATGCTGCCATCTGTAGGAATTCCACCCGTTGCCGGAACAACGGAAGTGACAGTCATTTTAATATAGCCGTTCGGCAACCGCTCGAATGGACCTTTAAAAATAACATCGTCTGTTGTGACTAACGATGTACCATGATCCCAAGTCATCACAAAAATGGATGCCTGGTTATTGAAGAACGTTACCCATGCATCGCCCGGGTTTTGCGTGCCGAAATATTCGACATCGGTGTTTGAATCCGGTGCCGGATCTTCATCGCTGCAATTCTGCAACGCTACTGCAGACACAAGCATAATTAATGCAAGCGCCAAAAATTTCCTGATGTTCATAGTTGTTTGGTTTTGATACTCAAAAGTATCAAGGGTACACATGCAGGGGTACTATCAAAGGTGATAGTACAGCGATTGTGTTTACAGCGGAACCGTGAGTGTGATGGAAGTACCTGTTTCGGCTGACGAGATGATTGCAAGGTTGCCATTCAGGTCAGCCGTGCGGGCTTTCATGCTGCCGGTGCCGTAGCCGGAGCTCTTTTGATTAACATCAAAACCTAGGCCGTTATCCAAAACCGTCATTACAATCGCACCAGAATTTTTACGAAGCGTTACCGTAATAGCCGTTGGTTGCGCATGCTTGCAACTATTGTTGACCGCTTCTTTATATACAAGATAAATATTCTTCCGTTGCTTCATATCAAGCGAGAGCTTGTCAATTCCCGGTTCAACAATGAATTTGAAATCAATATTTAGCGATGCAGTAAGTTGTTCGCCAAACTGTTTCATTTTGCGAAGCACATTCTGGAAGTTGTCGTTGGCCGGCTCAATGCTCCATACAATGTCACTCATGGTGTTGATGGTTTCGCGGCTTGTCTCTTCAATCTTCTCTACAAGCACTTCGGTGTTCTCGCCACGCTTCATACGAGCCATCCCTGCAAATAGGGAAATACTGCTAATGGCCGAGCCAACTTCATCGTGTAAGTCACTGGCAATCTGGTTACGAAGCTTCAGCTCTTTTAAACGTTGATGCGCACGATACTGCGAAAAGCCAAAGCCGGCCGTCATCAGCACAAGCACAATTCCTCCCAACAATCCATACCGTTGGGTTTTTTCCTGGGCAAGCCTTGCCTCCATCACATTTTTTTCAGTTTCGGTTTTAAGGCTATCCAATAACGCTTTTTTATCATACTCATACTTATATTGACTCTTCAAAACAGCTTTGCGGGAAGCATCGTTATAAATACTGTCGCTGGCTCTGAGGAATAATTCATGCATGCCTAGCGCCATAGTCATATTACCACGTTGCTTCTGAATTTTGTATGAAAGCTTGGTTGTCTCCAGTAATATGTCAGGATACTTAAAATCCTTATCGATCAGTATATGCTGCTGGAAGTAGTGGGTGGCGCTATCTAGTTGTCCTAAAAAATAATAAGCCTGTCCCATACTGGAAAGACAATGCATCAGGATATAATTTTGCTCCGTATTCTTCAGCATGGCGAGCGTTCTATAATAATAGGGTAAAGACTCTTTCATTTTTCCAATTTTAGCCTTCATCTTCCCAAGCTGGAATTGGATATTAATTGCCCCTCTTTTCATTCCCTTCCGCTCATAAATGCTTAACGCGTTTGTATAATACGTCATAGCGCCCTCTTCATCATTTTTCATGGTAGCTACCATGCCCAACCGGTTATAGACATCCGCTAATCTTACTGTGTCGTGCACAGCCAGCAGCATGTGCAGGGCTTCAGCATATGATTTTGCAGCATTTTGCAAATCCTTTTGCGTTCGATAAATATCTCCCAGGTAATTCAACGAAGTAGCTATACGAGACGAATCTCCGAGTAACCGATGTATCTTCAGTGCCTGGTGAAATCCATCAAAGGCTTTTTCCAGCTGACCTCCATTATAATATTGGCGGCAGACATTTGACAATGCAATTGCTTCAAGTGAAAGGTCGCCCGCTTCATGCGCCATTTTCTGACTCTCTTCCCAATAAGTTTCGGCCTGATCGTTATTTCCCTTATTGCTTTCATCTAACGCAAGGTTGTTCAGCGCTACAGCCAGATACTTCGCGTAGAACTTTTTTAATCGCGCATCGTTCTCTTCCGTTAGTTTTTTCTCAGTAAGTTCTTTGAGTTGAACCGTATAACCTTCCCAGATTCCATCGGGTGCGTTTTCTGATTGATACGATAGTATTTTGACGCGTACAGAATCATGTGATGCTTTGGCGAGCGCTACAGAAATCGAATCGGCATCCTGGGCATTGGATGCCAAATGGAAAAGGATAAAAAGACAGGCACAAAATAACCGCTTCATCTAACTTAAAGATAAGGACAATTATCCCCGGACTATCGGAAGACCATTATTTTTTTGATACAGCGAAGGATCGTTTCGAGGAGATTTTCAGCATGGTTGGTTTGCTCTTCAATGAACTGGTAAGCATCCTCCTATCATCTTACCAGGAAACCAAAGCAACTACACTTATTCTAACTCCTTAATTTATTCAACAGGTTTCCTAAAAAGCCCCGGGATTGATTGCGGGCCTCAACTGAACTTTGCTCGAAAGTATTGGCAATCTCAGCAACCCATTCAGAGGATACTTCGGTCGGAAATTCCTGCTGATTCTGCGCTACTCTGCGCGGTAACGTTAATGTCCCGTTCGATAATGTGATCTGAAAATGGTCCGGCCCGGAAGGCTGATGTGTTGAGTAATTGCCTATTTGCGGATTGATTTCACGGGCGCGTGAAACTATTTCGAGCACGCCTTTTTTATATTGTGCATTCTTCATGAGATTGAGGAGGTTAGATTAAGCCAAGGGTGAAGATAATGGGCCTACTCCTAAACAATCTGCACAATTAAGGAAAAATTAACACGAGTAAGAAAATTTTCATTTTATTAAGATTCTGGATTTTATCGTTCAAACTTATGAAGTTTTGCTAACGAATTGGATGCGTTATTTTAATCTAATCCTCTTAATGTAGACTGGCTCTAGTTGATCAAGCGGAAAAATCTTTCGATTTGCATCAAAACTTCTTACCTGGGAATTAGATAAAAAGTAAAAGGATGAGTCAACCACGACCCCAGTCGTTGGACTAAAGTTCTTTCTGGGCACATCCTGAACATCCAGCACTTGAATCTCATTTATTTCTGTTTTAGAAGTATTACGTTTGATCCTGATTACCTGTCGCGGAGTTACTCCGTTTTGAACACCAATCAGGTCATTTTCAAATGAGCTTAATCCATCAATTCCACCAAGTTCAACACCTTCTGGTGATTTCAGTTTTGTAACCTGCTTTGTTTTCAAAGAAACCTTCCAAATTCCATCACCATCCGCTACAAAAAGAGACTCTCCTTCCAGTACAATCCCATTTGGGAAATTAAATGTTTGCTTTGGCATAAATATTTCTACTTCATCCTTGCCCGGTGATTTACAATAAATCGCACCTGCTCCTGTGTCGGTAATGTAAACTGAACCATCTGATTTTAAAGCAAGATCATTAAATCCGGAAACTGAATCTGCTAACGGATATTTACCTAAAAGCTCACCGGATTTTGCATTGAACTTAAACAATGCAGTTTTCCATTTCTCGCCATCAGCAAATATCCAAGCTCCGGAAACTGCCCAAAGAATTGAATTGCGGTCATCTACTTTTAATCCGCCAAAAGATTTTGCTCCGTACTGACCGTTAGAAATAAAATCCCGCACATCACCTCTTTTATCAATCGCTACAATTTTTCGCTTGTAGATGCTTCCCACAAAAAAAGTTTCAAGTGAAGGGCTATAGGTTATGCCTTCTGTTATCAAATCCTTTTCGTGGAGTACAAATGCTGTATCTATTTGGGAAAAGGTGACTAAAGACTGAAATACCAAAACACTAATCAGTCCAAGTTTTGTTTTCATAATTATTCTTATAATCAAACATTCATTTCCTAATTATCAACGGATTCTCGTTTTAAAGAATCAAATTTCAAAGGATACTAAATCTGATTTTATACTATTTCAGTAAAAATTCTTATTGAAGGGATATTTATAAATACGGAATATATATAAAGAGGTTGATCTACTTTACTAACGCCAGCATTTCCTCCGTTGTTGGTCCAGGTACAGCGTTTCCTCCATCAAAAACATATTTCCATGTTCCGTCTGCTTGCTTTTTCCAAACTGTGAGATAATTCCCATAAACAATAGTGTCATTATTTGTTCGTGGAGATTTAAAATTAAAATACCAGTCGCCAAATGCAGCGGCCAGATCACCTGACGCTGAAACATGAACCTTTTTAGGTTGCCAGGTCAATGATTCTTCGCTTGAACTCGTTGAATCTGCATCAGCTTCTTTTTGTAACTGCGTTTTACCAAAAGCAGCGTATTGTCGCGGATTAAGTTTGATTGCATCATCAGCAGCATACTTTGCTAAAGCTTTAGCAAAACCATTTTCTTTGGAGAAAGAACTGAATTCTAAATCTATGTCTATTACTTCCTGTTTTATTTTCTCCAACTCAGCTTCAGTTATCTTCTTGGGAGCGCACGCAAGCGAAAAGCAAGCAATAAAAATAAATGCGATAATGTTCTTAGTTTTCATTCTTTCTGTTTGAATGGCAAGATTACTAATATTCTCCATGTTTCCACCTAACTACAAACAGGTGATTTTAGAAACATAAATTTGTTATGAAATCGTTGCGCGATTGATATAGGTAAAAGAAATTATCGGCAAAAAAGCTGGCAGAATCACTTCATGAATGATCTACTGCAATTTTTAATTCGTTAGTTGATTATAATAATTGAATATATTTTTTAAATCGTTTTCATTCCTAACATTCTTATTATTGGCTTTTATATATTCTAAAACCAAGTCACCTTTTGCACCAAATAATTTAGCAATCTTTTTATTGTTTGACTGAACTTCATCAAGCGTACCATTTATACAATACCACAAAGATTCTTTTTTGATTACTTGAGTGTCTCTGCTACCCGTGTTGAATTGAACGGAGTAATCAGGTTTTTTAATAACTATTTCAGTTCGCTTTAACAATTTTGCATGGCCATCGGCTATAACTTCGTAAAAACCAGTGTTTCTGTCATCTGAAATCAAAGCTGCCTGGTTCCGGTACGTCTTTGTTAAACCGTTAACTTCGATAAAACTAAATTCCTTTACCCTATTTCCTTCCAATCCTTTTACTTCTGAGTTGACTTTAATTTCGATAACATTTGAATAGATATTGTATCGGATTGGGTAGGCTAAAAGCTGTTCATCTATTTCATATAGCGTAATCGTAGCTGGTCGCCATTCTTCATCCATATAAGGCGAACCCACAACTTTGCTACCCGGACTAACTTCGGTGTAAATTCCATAAACACCACCACCAAGTCGTTTTAAGGCAAGTTGTGATGCTGCAAGCTGATTTTGAGCCTGTGTTAGGAAGGGAAATAGTATTATAAAAAGAAAAATTACTTTCATATAAATCAAGAATAAAAAAAAGAGGTCACCACGAATGTGGTAACCTCTTGCAAGTTAAAATTTGTTAATGGTCGTCATCAAGCCCCGTATACCGGTGACCAACGCCTACTACGACATAGTCGTCTGCCGGATCACCGCCTTGTAAATAACGCCACTCAATATGGAGTGTACCGTCATCCAGTATTTCACCGGTGATGTTAACCACTTCGCCATGTACAATATCTTTTCCTTCAACTGCAGAAAAAGACCGCTTTCCATCCCATTTTACTTTTACCTTGGAATCAAAGAAGTGAGTATCTGCAATCCAAAGCGAATCGGTACCTTCTGCTGTATTAAAAATTTCAATATGCTCTTCAGCTTGTGCTTCATCTGCTCCTGAAAGTGTCAGGTCCGTTACAAATTCTCCTGTAACCTTTGTATATGGAACCTCGTCTCTTCCGGCTTCATCACATGCATATAAACCTGCTGCAACGGTTGTTATAATAACCCAGTTTAATATCTTCTTCATAATTAGTTTAGTTTGAATGTGTTATTAAGGCACTTTGGTCCAAATCTTATCCAAGTCAATAAGCGGAGCTGGATTGGCAAAAGTAGGGCGCGACATTTTCAGTGATAATTTACCGCTACCATCTCGAGTGCCATAACCAAATATCCTTACCAACGATTCCTGTTGCGGAATATTGATATTGACACCATCGGATGTTAATACATACGCACTTATTACAACTCCACTTCCACCACCCCAAACATTTGTGGAAAAGAAAACACCATCTGCAACTTTTGTAATGGTTGCAGCGGGTGAAGCCCCGCTTGTATATCCGCCTGATAAATCGACCGATGGATCTGGCTCATCATCCAATACAAAAACAATCCGTTCAGCCGTGCCCGAATAGCCGTCTTTGTTCACGGCTGAATAGGTTACCGTATACATGCCGGGGGTATTTCCATCTACTTCTGAGAGCGTTGCATATTGAACATCTTCCGGTTGTGTTTCTCCTGCAACAATAAATTTGCTCTGCACCACCGATTTAACAACATCAATTGAATTCTCACCTTCTTTCGCTGCAATACCCGGATCGGTATAGGGTTCACCGGCAACATGTACCGTAACGGCATCCCCTTCCATTTCAAATAGTGGGTAGTATGTTATCCTGGAAACACTTTCTGTTGCTTCATCTTCACATGACATTGTTACGAATGCCAATACGATGAGACTATAAATCAATCTTTTCATAATTTCTTTTTTTAATAATTATTTAATTAAAGCTCATTCCACCACACACGTGACACCACTTGCTTTTGTCCACCCGCAGCATTAAGCTGATTACGATTATTATTCAATTCTGTGGAAGGATAAGGCAATCGCTTAGGGAACACATCACCTGTTACGTTATTTTCTGGAAACGTAAAAAAGTTAGGGTATCCAGTTCTGCGATGATCTAGATGTGCTTCCAAACCCTGAAAGTTGGCCATGGCGACCCATTTTTGAGTAATAATTTGTTCGATCGCAGCTTCCTCGTCACCGGGAGTATATTCGTATTCAGCACCGGGAGCATACAAGGCACTCGCGCCTGTTACACCGAGCTTGTCAAAGGAAGCCTCAATACCTTCTTCGTATAAATTCTTTCCATCACCGTCTAATCGTTCAACAGCTTCGGCTTGAAGAAATTTACTTTCTGCAACACTCATTAAAACTGCTGGATGTGTTGGCCCAATGTCAGGTTGGGACATTTCGTCAGCACCTCCAAAGGCAGTTGTATTATAGTCACCTTGAAGCAATCCGATATATTCTGAACCGCCCGAAGCAGGTGTGTTGAAGAGCGCTGGGATTCTTGGATCATCAAAAGTATCTGTTCCATCCAGTTCATCCTTCAGGTACAAGAGCAATGTGTTACTCACAACAACATCTACATATCCTCTGCCCGTTGTGGCAATCTGAGTTTCATAAAATGGATTTCTGAAATTCTGAACATCTACAAAGGCTGTCATCTCTGCATCTTCGGAATCTAAAAATTCCGCACCGCTCGTAAGCAGCGCCTGTATGCCGGCTTCAGCAACAGCCTCTCGCGACTCCACCTGGCGCAGGTAAATTTTCAGTTTAAGGGTATTGGCAAATTTCACCCATTGGTCCATATCTCCTCCGAAAATAAGATCCTCTTCCCCAACTGCACGTACGCTGCTTAACGTTCTGTCTTTTGATAAAGCATTATCAATTTTAACAATCAGGTCATCGTAAATAGCTTGTCCCTCATCAAATTTTGGAGTAAGATTAACATTGCCCTGTAACGCGTCAAAATATGGAACCTTATCATACATATCCACTAATAGTTGATATGTATATGCTTTCGAAAGTTCAGCAATTAGAAAGTAATTCCAGTCCCCGGATGCTTCAGCAGTTTTTGATACGTAATTAAGATCATTAAGTGCTCCTGAATAAAGTTCGATGTAGGCTCCATTAAAAGAAGCTTCATTAATGTTATAATCATCAATTGCAGAATACTGATTTGCTGCAGGACCCTGGGTCCAATGTTGGGCCCAGAAACTTCCCAGTATTTGAAATTGATTAGACATAACATAGGAAATGGAAGCAAGGCCAGCTGGAAGTGTCAGTTCGACAGTTGAAACCGGTGCATTATTAGGGTCCGTATTTATATCGAAAAAATCATCGCATGCTGTACCTGTCAATCCAAGTATCATCAGCAATACGCCTATTTTTATATTTTTTTTCATACTCATTGCAATTCAAATTATAAGGTTATGCGAATATTAAAACCATAGCTCCGGGTAGTAGGTGAAGCTCCAAACTCTCCCCATTCAGAAGCGAGATCATTACCAAACGTTGTTTGTTCAGGGTCAATGAATACATTTTCTTTGGGTACCCATAAAAACAAGTTTCGGCCAATCAGGCTGATATCAATATTTCCAAAGGGTGTACGTTGTAATAATGCCTTCGGTATAGAATACGCCAGAACAAGCTCTCTCAGCTTAACATAGGATTTTGAAATCAGGAATGCTTTATCCATTCTTGTTCCTCCGTTTTGCCAGTATGTTTGATGCGAGCCGTCTGTATTATAAAGCGCGGTTGTATTCTCTACAGTAACCGGGAAGCCATTCTCATCCATTACTGCATCACCATTTGCATCTACTACCTGTAACCCTGAGTTGGGTACAATGAATGGATTTCGATCATTATACGTAGTTGCAGGAGTTGTTCCTGAAAAATAGCCAATGCTCGCTGTGCGGCTATACAATACTCCACCGTTACGAACATCAAATGTGGTTGACAGCGATACTCCTTTATAGGAAAATCTATTGGTTATACCTCCAATGAATCTGTATTGTGTATTCCCTATCACCTGCTTATTAGGATTTGCTAAAGGCTGACCAGCTGCATTTACAACAACACGACCCTGTGCATCCCGAACCGGAACGTTACCTTCTATTTCAAACATGGGTCCGCCAACTCGTGCTATCAATGCATTTCCACCAATACCGCCAAGGTTTATTTGTGAAGGTCCTCCCAAGTCGATTACCTCAGAAACATTTTTACTCCAATTTACAGACACGTCCCATTTGAAGGAATTTATCAGAACTGGTGTTGCCGTTAATAACAATTCGATTCCACGGTTGCGCAATTTTGCAATGTTCAGAACTTGTGCATTATAACCAGAAGAAGCAGCAACAGGAACAGGAAGAATATTATCATTCACATCACGTTGGTATACCGTTGCATCCAAGCCGATGCGATTATTTAAAAACCTCAGATCTGCTCCAAACTCAATTTCTGTTGAGATCTCTGGTTGCAGATTGGCATTGCCAATTTGGCCGTTAACTTCATAGGCGGGAATACTTTGTGCATAAGGTGCATTCAAATTGGTAAATCCATCCGTTATTCCAGCCTGGTTAAAGATTGAAACAATCTGATATGGATTAGCATCTTTACCAGCCTGAGCCCAGCTTGCCCTAACTTTCGCGTATGAAATTGTGCTGCTTTCAACTCCTAGTGCGGTAGTTACATCAAGTCCTAAGTTTACACCTGGGTAGAAAAATCCTCTGTTGCCTTCAGGTAATGTTGAAGACCAGTCGTTTCTACCAGAAACAGAAAGGAACAAGAAGTCTTTGTAAGAAAGATTTGCTTGGGCAAATACTCCAACCAATCTCCTGTTTTGATAAAACGTTGCTGAAGTCGGAGAGTTGGCGCTGTTGCCAATATTGTAATACTCAGGAATTACAAGATCATTGATCTGCGTAACCACATTTCTTATCTGACGTTCGTTGATATTAAGACCAACCAAGCCAGATAAATTTATAGATTCAGATAAGTCCTTATTGAAATTGGCGAGGAAATCGACATTAAATTGTCTGTTGTATAAATTTGTAATGCTAAAGTTACCGGGATTAGACTGTGCGTCATTATCTCCAATTATAACTTGCTTAGGTTGCCAGTCCAACTGTTCAGTTGTTGCAAAGTCAGACCCTAATCGTGCAAGAAAGTTTAGCCAATCCGTTGCCTTATATCCAACCTCTACGTTGCCATAAAGCCGATCGATCACTGCTTTCGAGCCATAATTTTTAAGAGCGTTCCACGGGTTGATCGTAAATTCAGAGTAATATCCTTCCAGATCATTAAACTTATCATCTAGATCCTCCAACTCAAGAAGTGAGATATCACGTGGCGTTTGTAAAATCTGGTTCCATACAGATCCACCCTGACCGGTAGGGACAAAACTTGATTGGGTACGGGCATAGTTCAGAGATGCAGAGCTTGAAATCTTATTCGAAAGCGTTGTTGCTCCGCGAACACTTAGTGTGTTTCGCTTATACGAATCAACATCTGTAGGCATTATTCCGTCTGCATTGACATTAGAATAGGAGACATAATAATTCGACACAGCATTTCCACCTTGCAACGATACTGAATTAGTATATGTCTTGCCGGTTTCAAAAAAATCCTTTACGTTATCAGGCAACCCAACAAATGGTTTAATGCGTTGCTGATTATCTACTTCCCTACCCCATTGACGCACTTGTCCATCAAACCGCGAGCCCCAGCTCGTATTCTCATTTAAAAAATCACGGGTAGAGCCAAAAAATCCTTGTCCAAATTTATTTTGATACGTAGGTAGCTTTAATGGATTTTCCATTATCAAGGATGATGCAAACGTGACTTCAGCCTTCTTTCCCAAGAGTGCTGCATCTTTTCCTTTCTTAGTGGTAATAATCACTACACCCGCTGCTGCACGGGAACCATACAAGGTAGTTGCAGCTGCACCTTTTAGTACCGTAAGTGATTCGATATCTTCCGGGCTAATATCATTAATCCGGCTTCCATAGTCAACAGCAGAGTTTAATCCTATAGTACCCGTAAAGGTATTATCAACCGGTACACCATCCACCACATACAGCGGATTGTTACCGCCCGCTAGCGAGGTAAAGCCTCGTACAATTACTTTGGTAGACGACCCAGGTGCACCTGAACCACCACTTACCTGCACCCCTGCAAGTTTTCCTTGCAACGAGCTAAGAACACTTGAGGTACGGCCCTGCACAAGATCTTGCGTCTGAAGTTTTTGAACAGCATACCCAAGACTTCTGGTGTCACGTTGAATTCCGACAGCGGTAACAACAACTTCACTTAGTTGTTTTGCGTCTGTTGGCAACGCTATGTCAATCGCGTTGCTGCTCGTTAGCGGAACTTCTTGTGTGATAAAACCAATGAAAGAAAAAACGAAAGTTCCTGCTTCAGCTTCAATGGCTAGTGAATAAACGCCCTCCGAGTCAGTTATCGTACCCGTGGTAGAACCTTTCAGGGTAACGTTAACACCCGGAAGAGGTTCTTTTGTTTCCTGATCGGTAACCCGACCAGTGATTGTCCTTGTTTGCGATATTGCCTCAAAGGCCGCAAGCAAGCACAAGAAAGTTAGTAGTAGAGATTTTCTCATAGGTTATTGTTTAGTTAACATTACCCTAAAGATTCATCAAAGATGAAAATGATCTCTACTACACGAAGTAGGATTTTATTATAACAATAAGGTTAAGGATTGACTGGTCAGAAATAAAAAAACCCTTTATACAAAGGGTTTTCTTTACGCACTAACCTAAACCTTCTTATGTACAGGAATTATTAATTTTAAATAACCTAATACTAAAAGAATAAAAAATACTGTATCGTGCAGTAATTTAAATCAACCTCAATTCAAGAGCCTTTCCGATTGCCTGGCTTTTTGAATTAACATCAAGTTTTCCGTAAATGTTTTTAAAATGTGTACGCACAGTTGTTTTTGAAACAAACAATTCATTGGAAATTTCTACCGATGTCATTCCCATCTTTAACATTTTAAGGATTTGTGATTCCCTGGATGTTAGGAGACCATCTTCTTTAATTCGCCCACCTCGAAAGAATGATTTTATATACTCCTCGCTGAGTACCAAATCTTCATGATCGACCAAAATCCTGCGAAAGGTTCTAATGATGGAGGTCAATTGATCCGATTCGAAAATAATTCCTGTTAGTCCAAGGCGCAGAAGCTCGGTAAGCTTTTCGTTACGTTGTAAAAAAACCATTGCAATTACCTTTGGCCTCGGGCTAGCTTTCAAAATTTTCTCCGCCAGTGAGTATCCACTTTCATCAATCAGGTCAATAACAATCGTATCCGATTGTCCCCAGTTCTTGCCAGCCATCTTATCACTCTGCACAATTTCCTGGTCGGTCAAATCCGATAACATAAACCTAACGATCTGCGTATTACTTTCTTTGTAGTTGAGATGATAAATCATATTATATCCATTTATTATCCATTGCTTTTCCGATTGCTTCCTGGCGGCTATTGACGCCAATTTTTCTATAAATATTCCGCATGTGAGTTTTTACCGTTTCCGGACTAAGCCCCAGGGCACCTGAAATCTTCGTATAGGTATATCCTTGTGCCATGAATTTCAGGATATGTATTTCTCTTGCAGAGAGCACTGAATCAAAGTTACGTTCATGCACTTTAAACAGTTTTTGCAACAATTCGGGGGATATATACGCTTTGTCCTGACGCATACATTCAACGGCCGTAAAAAATTCTTCCAGTCCTCCATCTGCTTTTACTGCACCGTTAATGCCAAACGTGAGGATTTTGTCCAGGAAAAACTCATCGTCATCCACCCGGAAAAGAATCATTAAATAAGGATATTGGGCACGAAGCTTTTTAAAGCCAAACACATTCTTAAGCTTACTGTCTGCAATCAGCAAATCGGGCTTGAATTTGGGTAATTGACTTAAAGCATTATCAATAGAATTCTGAAAGTCAAAATGATATCCGGTAGACAGTTCGGCTACATGGGATGAACTGACATTGAACGTGCTTTCATCGCATACCATCATAATTCTAAAATTCGAATTCATCCACCAACTTTTACTTCCCTTTCTACTCGCACAGCTAGAATATCATTTTCATTATCCGCTCTTTCAATCTATACCACTTAATGTGGTATTCTAATTTTCAATCACTACACAATTCTGATAACGTAGTAAACTTTATTTACGTTGTCCATCTTCACAAAAATCACTTTAAATGGGTGATTAAAATCAATCATTACTAGTAATAAATAGGTTATGTCAAATAACTTTACAATTTCACATGCATACAATACCTTAACTAGGATGATTTTTTTTATGGAAAAAAAACCTTGATCATTATCTACCGGCTCATGCCCTGATCATTATTCGTTAGATTTTTTCTGTTAAATTATTGTTAATGCATTCTTATAAAACTGTTGCTATACTCAATAGCAACAATGCACTAAGGTCTGAGCACTTTTAGAATCGCACTCTTGATGCTTTACTTTTCAAACCAAACATGGTTAGATGAGCATTTTTCAAAACTGAAGAAGCACTACCCCGTTCCACACATAAGGGGGATTTGATTTTTATGGAGAGTTTCTCTATTTGCTAGTGCTCTAAATCCTGTGCTATGTCAAAATTTTATATCAGACTGATATTTACGCTGATTGTAACCATTTTTCTTTGCTGCACACCGGAACAAAAAATCTCCAATGACTATTTGGGCCAACGCCCGCCAGGTTTAAAAGCTGAGATTTTTGCGTTGGGGATAGTAAGCACAGAAGCTAACGAACATAGTCCGCTGGCTTTTTCGCCCGATGGATCTCTTTTGCTCTGGGCTGTGATGGACAGCAATTTTCATGGTTCCATTAATGAAATGAAATACAAAAATGGATCATGGTCAAATCTGGGAACTCCGTCCTTTGCGGATACAACCTCTGATGATTACTGCCCTTCCTTTTCTGTTGATGGTAAAAAACTCTTTTTCAGTTCGCGCAGGAAAGCTCCCGATGGTTATCCGGAAGGCAGAGGTAACAGGATCTGGACTGTTGATGTAACCAAAGAAGGCTATGGAATTCCAGTTGCACTTGATACAACTGTTTCAAAAGCACAGGAATTTTCACACGATGTCAGCAAAAGTGGGACCTTATACTTTTGTTCCGCCCAAGGCGGGAATAACGCTGATATATACAAGGCCGAATTAAGCAACGGAAAATATTCAAAACCTTTTTCTCTTTCAGGCGACATCAATACTGCAGGTTATGAAGATGGGCCGTATATATCTCCAAATGAAGATTTTCTGATTTTTGAATCGACCCGTGCCGAAGGAATAGAAGGAAGCCATGATTTATATATTTGCTTCAGGAAAAATGGAAGCTGGGAAACTCCTATTAATATGGGGCCAGAGATTAATTCCAGTGCGATGGAACGTTTTGCAACTATCTCTCCGGACGGTAAATATCTATTTTTCGCTAGCAATAGGAATCAATCGGCTGAAAGAAAGGGATTCGATTATTATTGGATAGACGCAGCTATAATTGCAGAGTTGAAAAACAAGTAATTACGTTAAATGTAGCTCACGACAGAATTCTATTCAAACGACAGCCCCTTCTCTGTCATCTTCTTTAACAGTCCGGCAGGTACTGCTCTGCAACCGCAATTCTTTTGATGTGCTGCATGCCACTTTATCCGTTGTGAAAGTGACGGGTTCTCAGGCATGCGGTGCTTTTCATGCCATGCTTTGTTAAGCTTTCCTTTCATACAGATATAAAATACAAAAAAAAATTAATTAAATCCTTGCGCAGCTATTTGACTGCGTATATATTTGCAGTCAAATAGCTGCATAAATGGAATTAAGGCGGGATGTATTTCAGGCCATTGCTGATCCGACACGAAGAGCGATCATCGCATTGGTAGCGCTACACGCTATGACACCGAGTGCCATTGCCGACAATTTTGATTCCTCCCGCCAAACCATCTCCAAGCATATTCAAATCCTTACCGAATGCGAACTGCTTACACAAGAACAAAGCGGTCGGGAGATTTACTATCTCATCAACGCAAAAAGAATGAAAGAAGTGGCTGATTTTATTGAACCCTTCCGCAACCTGTGGGATGATCGGTTTAATAAACTCGAAACCGTAATGAAAAAGTATAAATCCAGAAAATAAAATGGAGCGTAAAACAAAAATCAGTGCCGAAGATGGCAGACAAGAATTAATCATCACGCGGGAATTTGATCTTCCAATAGAGCTTCTTTTCAAGGCATACGAAGAAGCTGAAATTGTAGAACAATGGATGGGAACAAAAGTGATTAAGCTTGAAAATAAAAAGCATGGGAGTTACCAGTTTGAAACAACCGATCCCAAGGGAAACAAATACAGATTCAACGGAACATACCATGAGTTTTCAGCGAATCATAAAATCACCCGGACATTTGAAATGGAGAACACACCATTCGATGTCCAACTTGAGTTCCTTGAATTTAAAGCGATCACAGAAGATACGAGCAAGCTTACCATGCATGTCATCTATCGATCCGTTGAACTTAGAGATAAGATGTTGAAACTACCTTTTGCGCAAGGCATTAACATGGCTCACAATCAATTACAAAATATTGTTAGTAAATTAAAGTAATATACTATGACTACTGAAAAAAGAAATAAAATTGTCTATTGGATTGCAACACTATGGCTTGCCCTGGGCATGTTGTCAACCGGTATTGTTCAATTGCTCCACATGAAAGAAGAGACAGAATTGTTCTTAGCGTTAGGATACCCGGCTTATTTTCTGACATTGCTAGGTATCTGGAAAATTCTAGGAGTTGTTGCCATACTTATTCCTAAATTTCCATTAGTAAAAGAATGGGCGTATGCTGGTTTCTTTTTTGCGATGTCAGGAGCCATATTCTCGCATGTCGCAAAAGGTAGTGACGTGATACAACTATTCGGGCCGTCCCTACTACTAGTACTGACAGTGGTGTCTTGGTATTTCCGGCCCGCGGAAAGGAAAGTAGTTTCTGCTAATTAATAATAACATACCTATTGATAAACCATACACAATGAGTAAAGTCAAAGACACTAAGAAAAAGCAATCTAACGGACAGCATGAAGAGTTGATCAGTACGCTGAAAGAACGATTTGAAAAAAATATAAATCGTCACAAAGGAATTGACTGGGCTAACGTTCAAGCCCGATTAGAAAAAATGGATGACAAGCTTTGGTCACTCAGTGAAATGGAACGTACTGGAGGCGAACCCGATGTAGTAGGCTACGATAAAAAGACTGGTGAATACATTTTTTATGATTGTTCAGCAGAAAGTCCAGCGGGTAGGAGAAGCTTTTGTTATGATCGCAAAGCGTTGGAATCAAGAAAAGAACATAAACCAAAAAATAATGCGCTTGATTTCGCTGCTGATATGGGGATTGAAATTTTATCAGAAGAACAATATCGAGATTTACAAAAGCTAGGAAAGTTCGACACCAAAACTTCCAGTTGGATAAAAACGCCCGCTGAAATCCGGAAGCTTGGCGGTGCTATCTTCGCGGATTTCCGATACGATCAGATTTTTGTGTATCACAACGGTGCAGAATCTTATTATGCCGCGAGAGGGTTTCGCGGTTCGCTCCGGGTTTAAAAGTGAGGAACCAAGCTCTTCGCAATTCTGCATTTATGGGAGCTCGGAGGAATTATAAAAATCTACCAGCAGTTTTAAATCATTTAGTTCCTTCAAGTCTATATCTTTATCTCTGACAAATGCATTCATTTTGTCCTGTTTAAGATTTAAAATTTCTTTTACTGACTTTCTGTTACAGGCTCTTAACCTGGAGTTATCTAAAAAGTAAAGTTTGGTTTTCTTAATAATCTTGTCCCCAGTATTACCAATACTAAGTGCGGGGTTATAGTTTGCTCGTTGTATTTCAACAAAATTGAAGCTTAGCAGTGTTACTTTACCTTCTGAAATTATTTTACCAAAACCCTTCAAACTAGAACCATCCTTTTCAAACAAGTCACCATTCTCAAATCTTTCCTTCACTCCATCGGAATTAATCCATGTGAAAGAATCAATTTGAGCTGCTTTAAGTGTTTTGATTCCACCACTTGTTTGGATATCAAGGGCATTATCCTGCAGATTTAGTTTAAGTTGAATACCCTTCATAATATCCACTCCCAATGATCCTTTCTTTGCAAAAACATCTCCCTTCTGCCAATCATCTGATAAGTAAACGGAGCCTACTGTTTCAGATTTTTTCAAAGGTGTATCGGTAATTGTTCCAAACTGTTTGTCTATAATAACATCCCTTCGGGGTGGAGTTTGACTCATCGTATTTGATACTACAAAAATCTTCATCAAAACAATCCAAGTTCTCAATCCGGTCATTTTATCAATCTTTTTAAATTTCTAAACATGTTCAATAATAAAAAAGCCCCGACTAGGCAGTCAGGGCTTCTTATACCTAGTGATTAAAATCCATAATACTCATCATCCTCCAAGAAGCCAGTTCTCCGAACTCCCGAACAGTGATAGATTACACCTGGCTCATCTTCAAACTCCAATTGCATGTAAATGCTATCAGTAGTTGCATGAGCGCCTCTTGTAACAACACTTTTAAGGAAAACTTCTCCGTTAGTCACTACAACGTTTATGTCATAGTCAGGAATGATGCTGATGCTTCCTTCTGTGGAAAAGGTTCTGGCTTTAGCTTGTGCAGCAGCCTTTATTTTAAAATCCCAGAAGTTCTCATTGTCGGAGATCCAAATACTGTCGCCTGTATTTGCTGCCGTTCCTGAAATGGTAATAGGAGTATATCCAGCATGGTGAATATCCTCAAAAACACCCGGGCTTGTTTCAACCCTGTAAACAACCCCCCACTCTCCGTCTAATGGAAATGTTGGTGAGTAACTAACTTTTGGATCGTCTAACTCGCAAGCTGCAAGAGAGACAACCAAAAGTAATATCGAGATTTTAAAAATACCTTTCATATATTTTATTTTATAATTCGTTAATCAGGTATTGCTACCTGCGTTAAAGTAGAAACAAACGTGTAATCAAACGGGTCCGAGCCAACGCATCGGGTTGTAAGTGTTAACTTTTTATTTGCTACATCAAATGTTATTCCTTGTATTCTGCATTCTCCGCCAAAAATACTTCCCATGGGTACAACTGATGTTGAAGTAATACTATTTGTTGAGATGTCATTTAAGGTAAAGGTGGCTCCGGTAGCCGCATACGCTAATCCAAGCGCGCGATGGTATTCGTACCATCCCCCAATAGCATCAGATACAGCATATGTATTTGTTCCGGTTTTTTTGATAATAATATACTTTCTATCAATTGCTGTCACTGGTGTAACTCCATTTCTGGCAACAGTTGTGGTGTAAAGCCCTTCGATGTTAGGAGCAAAATCACCCTTACCGACTCTCCATACTGTTCTATGCGCAGTAGCTTCAATCCCATCCTTATTAATTGCAGAATATTCAACCATAAATCTATCGGCATCATTTTCATTCAAGGATGTACCCGAAACCCCGAAGTAATCCCCGGAAAAAAATGTGGCTACTTCAACTGGCTCTCCACCTTCCGTTGCTTCCGCACCTGGATCTACATAGGGAGTTCCGATTTCACTGAAAACTTCATCCTCTCCGGTAATTTCGAAAATAGGATAATAGGTTACGCGCGAAATACCTTCCGTGCCTTCATCTGAACACGATACGGCAACGGATGCAAATAATATCAAACAATAAATTATCTTTTTCATAAATCAACTTTTAGTTATTAATCAACATCCCACCAAACTGGCTCTGTCAAAGGCTCCTGAGCAGGAGTATTTGGATTTCTTCTTCGTTCTGTATCCGGGAAAAGTAATCTTTTCGCAAAAACACCAGATGTAACACCTTCTCTTGGATAAACAAATTGACCAGGAACGTACGCTGGATTTACATTTCCATTGCCATCTCCTGAGTATACTGTGCTTGTTACCGGGTAATCGGTTCTGTTTCTTTCAAAGAACGCTTCGATACCCTGATGTGTACCAGCCATAGCAACCCACTTTTGGGTAATGATCTGTTCAAGGTCAGCTTCAAGTGATGTTCCTGGCAGGTCAAAATTCATTGGCGCAAGACCGTACTGTGCAAAGGAAGCATCCACTCCGGCATCAAAAAGTACTTCTTCATCTCCACCATAACCACGAAGTGCGGCTTCAGCTTGAAGGAAATAGCTTTCAGATTCAGATATAAAATAGGTAGCATCGGTTGCCAGAATTCGGGCACTTGATATAGTAGCAGGGACGATTACCGTAGTAGGAGCTTCATAATTTCCCTGATCAAGCGCTCGTTGTCCACCTGAGCCTGGGTTGTAAAACCTGGGTATACGTGTATCACTGGTTGCCTGCAAAAAAGAGAGCAGCGTTCTGCTGGCACGAAGATTACTGTTACCCAATGTCCGATCATGATATTCGTACATTGGATTACTCTGATTAGGAAGATCCACAAATTGAGTCATGGCTGCATCTTCTGTCAAGAACTCTGCCCCATCATCAAACAAGGCTTGAATGCCGGCATCCGCTACTGTTGGTCTAGATTTAATCTGGCGCAAATAAATTTTTAGTTTTAACGTATTCGCAAACTTGGTCCAGTTCTCAATGTTTTCATCAACAAGTTCATCCAAATCATCACCTGCTCCAAACTCATCTCCAAAGACAAAATCACTCAGGCCAGGATTTTTCGATGACCGAATTCCTGCTACTTGCTCATTAAAATCCTTAGCCAGGGCATCATCTATTCGAACAATAAGTGAATCGTAAATTACTTCTCCCTGTTCATATACAGGAGCACGATTGGCATCACCGTTCAAAGCTTCCGAGAATGGAATGTCATCATACAAATCAACTAAAACCTGAAATGTATAGGCTTGCATAACAGTCGATATCAGGTAAAATGACCAATTATGTTCTGCCTTTGCTTTCCTCCTTACAAATTCATAATCATTTAACGCTCCAGCATACAATTCATTGAATGAAGCATTATAATCTGAAGTTTGCAGATTAAATGCATCCTCTGACTTGAATTGATTGGCGTTGTTACTTTGCGTATAATATTGAGACCAAAGGCCTCCTAATATGGCATAGTCTCCTCCAACTACTGCTGCTGTTGAAGCTACCGCAGCGGGTAACACCATTTCAACAGGAGCATCAGGAGGAACGTTTGGGCTTCTATTTATATCCAGGAAATCTTCACATGAAACAGAGCATATAACCAATGCAGTGCTCATGAATAGTGTAAATATTTTTTTCATTTTTTTCTATAAAGCGTTAGTTTAAAAAGAACCTTTTAGACTGAAACCTAAGCTTCTTACGGACGGGCCGGCAGCAAACTCACCAAAATCACCTGCAAGATCGTTTCCGAATGTTGTCACTTCAGGATCAATAATATTATTGTCGGTTGGAGTCCATAACAAAAGGTTTCTTCCAACAAAAGCGACATTCAAACTCTTGAATGGAGTTCTTGAAAGAATGGCTTTAGGTACGGTATAGCTTAAGACAACTTCTCTTAACTTAACATACGATCGGTCGATCATAAGATCTCGTACACGTTCTTTATTCGTATTCGTGTTCCAATACGCGTTGACATTGCCTACACTAACCGGTGTTGTATTTTCTCTATAAACAGGGTTCCCGTCATCATCTACCTGCGCTCTTCCGGTTCCGGGATCAATAGGCTGGTACACTGAATTTGGAACAATGAATGGCTGACGATCATTATATAATGTCTGGGTTGCATTGCCTACAAAATAATTCAATTGCTTGGTGTATGAATATATCAGACCTCCTTGACGGATGTCAAATCCAAACGATAAGGAAAGATTTTTATAGCTGACTTGGTTGTTAATACCAATAATGAACTTCGCCTGAGCGTTACCATATTTTACAAGTTCAGGGTTAGCAACCGGAATACCGTTGCTTTGGTTCACGACAATATTTCCATCGCTATCGCGAAGTGCATCTGGCCCATATATAGCACCTAATGGGGAGCCGGCTTCAGCAACAAATTCAATACCGTATGCGCCCGTAATTGTTACTCGGTCCAAACCATCAACAAGCTCCAATACTTTGTTGCGGTTTTGTGTATAGTTAACAGAAAGATCCCACGTTAAATTATTAGTCTTAACGGGCACAACATTAACCAATAGTTCAATACCCTTGTTTTGTATTTTTCCAAAGTTCAAAACTTTTGTAGTAAAACCGGTTGTTGTGGCAAATGGAACGGCAAAGATTTGATTGACGGTTTGCTTATCATAGTACGCTACGTCAAATCCAACACGATTGTTAAAAAACTGCATAGCAGCGCCAACTTCAAGTTCTGACGAAATCTCAGGCTTTAGGCTTCCATTTCCGACTTGGTTAGAAACTTCAAAAGCATTAACACCAGCAATAGGGAAGTTAATGTCGCCAAAATTCATACTCGCTTGTCCTGTTGTCATAGTGCTGTAAACACTATAAGGAGTGGCATCATTACCTGTTCTACCATAGGAAATTCTAGCCTTTCCGCTTGAGATCGGACCGCTTAATTTAAACGCGTCTGAAAACAGGAAGCTTAAATTAGCGCTTGGATAAAAGAATGAATTGTTACCAATTGGTAATGTTGATGACCAATCATTTCTAGCCTGAACCGTCAAAAATAAATATTCATTATACCCTAACGTTACCTGACCGTAAACGCCCAACAAACGTCTAGCAGTTTCAAGAGTAGTCGATTGAGGAGGAGTAAAACTATTAGAGATGTGATAAAAGTTTGGAATAGATAATCCTATAACATAAGTACTCAAATCCTTGTTACGTCTCTCCTGAACACTATACCCTGCAAGGGCTTGTAACGACAATGAAGAACTCAACTCTTTATTGGCAGATATAATAAAGTCTCCGTAAAGTTCGCGCGCAAATCTTCTTCTCTCATCAACTTTTCCGGGAAATGGTGCCGTAGTTCCATTAGGACTGCCCGGATCAGTCTTTGCGATTGCAACCCAGTCCAGTAATTGAGAGTTTGCCACATCTCCCCCAACCCGGAGACTTGCTTTCAACCAATCTGTGAACTCATAGTCAACCATTGCATTGCCATAAAATCTATTTTCTTCAAAATCATTACCATTCTCATTAATTGACCAATATGGATTTTGAGCAAATTGAGTAAAGTAATTATTTAGGTTGTTGAACTTATTGTGATAATCCTTAAAGTCAACTATGCTCATATCAACCGGTATTTGAATAATCTCCTGAAACATGGTTGCTCCACCCTGACCTTGTCCCGTTGTAATGGTCTTACTATTTTTATTAACATAATTTACCGAGTAAGAAGTCGATAATTTCTTACCAACTGTAGTTCCCCTAAAAGACAATGTATTTCTCTTGTAGCTATCATTGTCGGTAGGCACAACCCCATCTTCATTAACGTTACTGTAGGATAACATGTACGTTGCTTTATCGCTGCCACCGCTCAAGCTTACTGTATTGATAAAAGATGTACCTACATCGTAAAAATCTTTTAGATTATCCTCTTGAACTTTGAAGGGCTTTATTTGCTGCGAATCATCAACTACGTTTCCCCAAAGACGATCCTGGCCATCCATTTTTGGTCCCCAGCTTCCGTTTTCTTCAAATGCAAAATGACCGCTCCAGCCCTGACCGAATACGGTTTGGCGCTGCGGCAATCTAAGCGGTGTAGTAAAAGTTGCCGAAGATGTAAAGTCAACCCGCAAGCCATCTCCAGCTTTGCCTTTTTTAGTAGTGATCATAATAACTCCGGCTGAAGCTCGTGATCCATAAAGTGAGGTTGCTGCTGCACCTTTCAGGATACTGATCGATTCAACGTCATCGGGGTTAATATCATTCGCCCTGTTTCCAAAGTCCTGTGTACGGTTAAGACTGTTAGCCGGATCGAAAAAATTATTAGCTCCATTATTAATAGGAACGCCATCAATTACATACAAGGGGTTATTATTTCCACCCAACGAAGAGTAACCACGAATAATAACTTTTGTAGAGGCACCGGGCGCACCAGAGGCTGTAGAGATTTGCACTCCAGCAACTTTACCCTGCAGGGAATTCATGGTGCTGGCTGCTCTTCCCTTAGTTATTTCGTTAGAACCAACTTTTGTTACCGCATATCCAAGGGTTTTTTCAGAACGTTCCATCCCCATCCCAGTAACTACAACTTCACCAAGTTGAGTAACATCTTCATTCATCGATACATTTATCTGATCCAGATTCCCAATCTCAACTTCTTTTGATTGAAGACCGATGAATGAAAAAATTATAGTACTCGAGCCGGTGGGAGCTTCGATCGTAAATTTTCCATTTGAATCCGTTACGGTACCGATTGTAGTTCCTTTTATAACCACACTAACACCCGGTAATGCGGTATTATCCACGGAGGACGTTACGAGTCCAGTAACTACTCTCGTTGTTTGTGACCACGCATGAAATGTGATCAGACAAGAGAAGCATAGCAGTAAAATTTTTCTCATAGTAGGTAGTTTAGTTTAACAATATCCCAACTCAGTTGTAGTTGAGTTGATCAAAACTCCTGAAGAATCACACAAGAAGAATCGCTACTAACAGGTGATGGTTTATCTGGATAAAAGATAGAATTACTCAGATCATAGACTTATTAGGGATTATAACTATTTAACTATTAACCCATATTGGATCAGCAAGTCCGGAATTGTTTTGCGGAAACTCTTAAAAAATATTTTTATCATCTCACGAATTTGTGGTGATTTACGATACCTGCTAATCATAAAATTTGCATTTGTGTTTCGAAGTTTATTTATGGACTTAGGGTTAATAGGAAATACTAAGCAAGACTCATATTTTACTAAGGACATCATGCTCAGATCATAATTCAACGCGTTGCTTACTTCTAACATTCGATATGCCATACCGAGCCAGAACTAGGTTGATTCTACTTTTAAGTTTAGAAATCATTATTGCTTGTACAGCAAATGACGATACAGTGAAAGACTCAACTTATATATTACCCTATCCTGCAGGAAACTCTTTCTTGCTCTTACAAGGTAATGGTGGAGAATACAGTCACACCGGAAAATTTTATTATGCCTTCGATTTTAAGATGGATATTGGAACTGTGATTACCGCTATGCGTGGAGGCACAGTTGTAAATATGGAAGCAGAATTTATCGATGGCAATCGAACACCCGGACTTGAGAATTATGTTATTGTTCAACACTCCGATGGAAGCTTTGCGCGTTATTTTCACCTCACTAAAAATGGCATACTAGTAAACCTGGGGGATCACGTTAAACAGGGCCAACAAATCGGTTTAAGCGGTGACACAGGTTTTAGTACACAACCACATTTGCATGTGGATGTAACACTAGATTGCGCGTTACCTGCGCCTTCATGTGAAACGATAGCCATTAAATTTACAAATTCAGTTGACGAAGTTCCTGAAGCAGGAAAAAGTTACGAAGCCATATCTCTACAACATTGAAAAATTCAGTTGTTACTCACTTCGTAAAGACTTCACAGGATTAGCAAGCGTAGCTTTTAAGGATTGCCAAGCGATGGAGAACATCACCATAACTGCAGTTGCAATTCCGGTTGCAATAAAAAGTACTGGATTCAAATCCGTATGGAAAGGATAGTTTGAAAGCCATTGACTAAGTCCATACCAGGCAACCGGCCAAAAAATAATATTTGCCAGTACAACCAGTTTCAGAAAATCCTTCAACAGCAGCAGTAATAAAGTTGAAGCGGATGCTCCCACAACCTTTCTTATCCCAATTTCCTTTGTTCGCTGACTCGCCATAAAAGTAGATAGGCCAATCACACCGATGGATGCAATAAAAATAGCGAGCCCGGAGAATAGACCAAATATTTTCCCAAACCGTTCCTCCTGCCGGTATTGATTATCAAACTCTTCACCCAAAAAAGTATATTCAAATTGTTCCGCAGGTAAAAATCTTTGCCATTTCTTTTCAATCATACTTAAAACACTTTTAATATTAATACCCTTCTGTAGTTGAACAACAGCCAAAAGTGCATTATAATTCTCAGTGTTTGACCCATAAAATGCGTGTGGTTCAATGGCGGTATTTAAAGACTGAAAATTGAAGTCTTTTACCACTCCTATAATTTCATATTGGTTTTGTAAATCAAAGACAGGGCGAATTCTTTGACCGATTGCTTCTTCAGCCGATTTCCAGCCTACACGCTTTACGAGGGCTTCGTTTACAACTACAGCCAGTGAATCACCTGCAATATCTTCAGAAAATGTCCGGCCCACTACAAATTCCAATCCCAATGAAGTTGGCAAATAAAAATCACAAAAACTTGAAGCGTGGTTGATACGTTCCGTTGCTTCAGCACCGGTTGCCTGAAAGGTAGATCCGGTAAATTGTCTCCCTGGAACTGAAAATCCACTTCCAAGCGCTTTAACTCCGGGAATCAATCTAATCTCTTCGTTAAAAGCAAGTCGTTGCGTTCCCAATAAATTAGCGCGTTCGAGCACCAAAATATTATCCTTATCAAACCCTAATTTTTTCTCGCGCATATAGGCCAATTGCTTATAAATTACCAGTGTGCTGATGATGAGAACAACAGAAACTCCAAATTGAATCACAACAAGTGAGTTGCGCAGGTATGATTTACTTCTGCCAGATTTTAACTTCCCTTTTAACACACGTATTGGATTAAGTCCTGAAATTATTAGCGCTGGATAGATACCCGCAATAATTCCATTAAAGAGCAACAGACTTAAAAGCACTACGAATACCCAAAGCGGGTTAAGATCAGCAATAGAAATATTCTTGGCCGTGAAGTCATTAAAATTATTCAGTAAAAGAATTATCAACGAAATCGCAATAATCATCGAAAGAAGCGAAACGAGTACTGACTCTGTTAAAAACTGAAAAACCAATTGGCTCCTCTTCGATCCATGAACCTTACGTACTCCTATTTCTTTAGCCCTGCGAAATGAGCGGGCAGTCGACAGGTTTGTAAAATTTACTCCAGCCAGAAGTAGGATAAAAAAACAAACTGCACTGAACAAATAAATGTACCGTACATCGCCATTAGGCTTAAGTTCATATTGATAGTTAGAGTGCAAATGAATATCCCGAACAGGCTGGAGATGATAGTTATGATGATTACCTGCCGCAAAATATTCTTCATATTTTTTTCCGAGAATAGTTTGAACTTCCGGACCGAAGTATTGCTCTACAAGATTCGGCAATTTTCTTTCCAGCGTTTCTTTTGATTCTGGTTTGTCCAGAATAATATATGAGTACACATTGTAGCCGGCCCAGCTATTACTTTCACTTACTTGAAAAGATGTAAAAGAAAGCAGAAGATCAAATGTGAAATGGCAGTTATCGGGAACATCTTCGGTAATGCCCGTAACCAGATAGGTAGTAGTGTCTGAGAAAATAGAAAGTTGTTTACCAAGTGCACTCTCAACACCAAAGTATTTGAGAGCCATTGATTTAGTCAGGACAACAGAATTCCGTTGCTGAAGGGCTTCTTTTGGATTACCCTCAAGCATCCGGATGGAGAAAAGATCAAAGAAATTAGAATCCGCTGCCAGTGCATTTGGCTCAAAAAATATTTCATCTTGTTCCCTGACACGCAACTCACCAAAAATTTTAAATAATCGGGTGGCTTTTATAACTTCAGGATACTCATTGGTCAATACCTCAGTAAGTGGCGCGGGCGATGTTGCATAGTATGTTTCATTGGCCGGAAAAGTGCGATGAAGCGCAACCCGATAGAGATTCTTATTTGAGTGGAAATTATCAAACCGAAGCTCATCCCAAACATAGAGTCCAATGAACAATGCGCAGGTCATGCCGATCGCAAGGCCTAAAACATTAATAAGCGCATACCCTTTATCCCGAAAGAAATTTCGAATAGCCGTTTTAATGTAACTCCTTATCATAACCTGTACGAAAAACTTGTCTGAAAATGCTTTTACTTCAAGCAAAAACCTATTGTTTTTTAGAGTTCTCAACCAACGGTATCAGAACTATTTCAATGGTCTCAAAGCAGAGAGAGGTCGCCTGAAAAGGGTGATGTAACCGATTACGGTAGTTATCAACTTTAGGAAATTTAATCTATGAGACATATGTTCGTGCTACTGCTTTCAGGTATTATATTTTGTTGTTCTGGTAATGAAGAACCGGTAACTCCAGAATGGCTATCGATTCCTTCCGGTGTTACAACTCCATTAAATCAAATTGTATTTGTTAACAATGATCTTGGTTTAATTGTTGGTGACCGTGGAGTAATTCTAAAGTCCACCGATGGTGGAGAAACCTGGACGAAAAAATCATCCGGCACTACAGGAGATCTTCGTTCAATTGATATGATCAACTCAACTACGGGTTACGCCTGCTCCAATAATGGAACACTTATCAAAACTACAAATGGCGGTGACGAATGGAGCATAGTCTCTTTTCCCGCTGGTGAAAGTCTATTCTCGATAGACTTTATTGATGCGCTAACCGGATATGTGGCAAGTGGCAAAGGTAAAGTGTTTAAGACGACTGATGGCGGAGTACACTGGAGTGAAGTATTTGGGACAATCAATGACTTTTATGTTCACCTTGAATTTCTGAATGCTACAACTGGATTTGTAGTTGGCGGTGGCGGAAATGCATCCGCAAGCACAAGCGCTCTATATAAGACGAGTGATAGTGGTGTAACGTGGGCTTCCAAAATGGCTAATCTTGGGGAAACGATTACATCTTTTGATTTCAGCAGCGCTTCAATCGGATACTTTACAGGCTACTCAAATAATTTATATAAAACGATCAATGGAGGTGAATCATGGACAAAATTAAATTCAGGCATTACAAGCACCTGGCGTGATGTATGCTTTCTAACGGATAATGAAGGCTTCGTTATCGGGGAAAATGGCAACATCATTCATACAACAGATGGCGGAGCGACCTGGTTAAAAAGTGAAAGTGGTGTTTCGGTTGGTCTCTTCGGTATTTATTTTGTTAACAATACGCTTAGTTTCGTTGTAGGAGAAAACGGTAAAATTTTAAAGAAACGGTAGCAAACAATCTTGTTAGTCTCGTGTAATCAAGTAACAAATCATCCTAACCGGGTGATTTTTTTTGATCTATCCGTTCGGTACTTTAGTAATTCTTTGCCAACATCATCAATCCCTTCACCATGCGCAAGATTACCGCTTTACTCCTATCTATAAGTTTTATTCTTGCATTAGCTTGTAGCGACAATAGCTGCGATAATCTTTCCAGAAAGCTTGCTTCGCTACAGGGAAAAGAATTCGTTTTTGTTGTTGACCGGATTGCAAATTCACCAGAGGCTTTATTTCCAAAAGATGAACTTGATGAAACCAATTATATCCAATCTAATGAAATGAAAGCTTACACGGTTTCGTTTTCTGATGATGGAAACAATATATTAGTAGAGCCAGGTTCTATTAAGGGAAAGAAAGTAAAAACAGTAAATAAATCCAGTCTATCCCATTACGACATTGCAGAAGGAGCATTTGCAGGAGGCCGTGTGATTTTATGGTCAGTAAAAGAGAAGTTACAAGCCGAACTAACGATTTATGGTTCCGGTAAACCAATACTTTCAAGTGAACGTGGACTTCTTGTTGTAGTTGAATAAGTACCGCCCCACTTTTAAGGAATCGCCTACAGATAAAGAAGAAAATTTAAAAAGCAATTGTCTAGAGTATAAAAGGCTCTCTTACATTTTTTACGATCCTTCCGTCAAATAGATTTATAATCCGATGTGCTCTCCCGGCATCATGCGATGAGTGCGTCACCATAATAATGGTGATGCCTTCTTCATTCAATTCCAAAAGAAAATTCATTATTTCTTCCCGTTGTACTGAATCTAAATTGCCGGTAGGTTCATCCGCCAGAATCAATTTTGGTCTGGCGATTGTTGCTCGGGCAATGGCAACGCGTTGTCGTTGTCCGCCTGACAATTGACTTGGAAAATAATTCCTACGATGTACGATGTTTAATTTCTCCAATGCAACCTGAATTCTTTGCGAACGTTCTGTGGAGTCCATTTTCAAATAGAGGAGCGGAAGTTCAATATTTTCATACACCGTAAGGTTATCGATAAGGTTGAAATCCTGAAAGATCAAACCAATGTTCTCTTTACGAAATTTTGTATGCTGGTTTTCCGTGAACGCAGATACGTCACGCCCCTCGAAAAAATACGTACCATAATAAGAATTATCAAGAAGGCCTAGAATGTTAAGGAGTGTTGATTTACCAGATCCCGATGGACCCATGATGGAAATAAACTCTTTCGCCAGTATCTCCAGGTTAAGATCCAGAAGCACACTGCTTTCAACTTGCCCTGCAGAATATTTTTTAGTAAGACTTACAAGATTTATTAATGCCGACATAGTTAAAATTTCTTTACTTGGCGAGACTGCGTATCAGGGTATAAAAGCTTTTCATTCATTTCGTATAGATTGAACAGGATTAGCGGAAGCTGCCCGAATTACATGAATAATTATAGTTAAGAGTGAAATCATAAGGGTTATAGTTCCGGAGAGAAGGAAAACGTTTATCCTTAAATCGATATGATAGGCAAAATTATCAAGCCAGCGATTCATGAGGTATGCACTTACTGGCCACGCTATCAGGTTAGCAAGTGAAATCAGAATCACAAATTCTTTAGAGACCAGGAATATTATTTGATCAACGCTTGATCCGAGTATTTTTCGAATACCTATTTCCTTTGTTCGTTTAGATAGCATGAAAGATGACAATCCCAATAAACCGAGGCAGCCAATGACTATTGTCATTACCGAAAAAAAAGCAAGTAATCTTCCAAATTGGATATCTACTTTGTATTGCTTGTCAAACTCTTCGTTTAAAAAGAAAAAATTAAACGGGTTATCTGGAAAAACTTTTTTCCAGGCTGTCTCAATCGCTTCAATCTGCTCATGCGTTTTACCGGTATTAAGCTTAATAGAATAATAGCCGCGAATTTCAGGAAAGTAATTGAAAACAATTGGTGAAAACTGAATTTTAGATGATTGCTGATGGAAATTGTCAATTATCCCAATAACGGTATACCGTCTCTCTCCCATATCAAGACGTTGACCAAGCGCCTCTTCAGGATTCTTAAAGTCAAATAATTTAAGGCACGCCTCGTTGAGCAAAACAGAAGTTGAATCTGCCAGGCTATTGGTGATGAAATTGCGTCCTGCCAATAATCGGATTTCGTAATCCTTTAAAAAATCTTCATCTATCCAAGCCTGATAGCAAAATTGTAAATCATCTTCATTTCCCCCAACTTTTAAATACCAGCTGGCACCACCCGGCTCGTCTCCAGGAACATTATTAGAACTTGTAACTCCTTTTATGGAGGCGAGTTGAAGTACTTCTCTTTTAAAGGAAAATGATTTATTCTTAAACAAAGAATCAAAAACAATGGGAGCTTTAACTACGAGCGTATTATCCATTGTTAACCCCAAATCGCGATTCCGCATGTATTCAACTTGTTGGTAGATGGTTACTGTGCAAATTATAAGTGTAATCGATGCTGAAAATTGAACAACAACAAGTATTCTTCGAAGTAAAGCCCCTCCTTTCGAATTTATAAATTTTCCTTTCAAAACGCTGACAGGCTTAAAGGAAGAAAGAACTAAGGCAGGATAAAAACCAGAAAGTAATATTCCAAAGACAAAAATTAATCCGACTACGAGCCAGAATAATGAATCAGTCCATAGACTTAAATTTTTAATATTATGCGCTCCAACAAGGTCAAATAAGCCTTGTCCCCAAAAAACTAACATGAGTGCTGTCAGGAGAGAAATCAGGTTTATCAAAACAGCCTCAAAGAAAAATTGAATAATTAAATGCGAGCGAAGAGCTCCAACAACTTTTCGGATACCAACTTCGCGAGCCCGTTCAAGTGCTTTAGAGGTCGAAAGATTTACATAATTTATCCATGCAATTAACAGGATAAGAATACCAATCACGGATAAATAAAGTACCACTCGCCTATCTCCATTTTGTTCAGCCTCATGCTGAATGTGTGAGTTTAGATGAATATCCGTTAACGGCATAATGGCATATTTCAATTCTACACCTGTTTTACGTAATGCTTCACCGTCTATATAATCATTAACGAACGATGAAAATTTAGAAGAGAGCGCATCAGGATCTGCTCCTGGTTTTAATACAACATACAGATGACCATGAAAGAGTTGCAAATTATCATCATTCCACCAGGGAGGCATTGCTGCACGCAGGCTGGCGTGTGAGATCAAGAAATCAAACTTCGCATGAGCATTTTCCGGAATATCTTTAAAAATTCCTGTAACAGTAAATTCAAATTTCTGACCAATTCGCAAAGACTTACCTAATGCTTCTTCCTTGCCAAAATATTTCTTTGCGGTTGATTCTGAAATCGCAACTGTGAATTGATCCTGAAGCATTTTATCCGCATCTCCTTTGAGAATAGGATATGGAAACACATTAAAGAAATTAGAATCCGCGTAATAAACCTGTTGCTCTTCAAATATCATTTCCTGATACCGAACCGGAGCCTTTGCTATACCTCCGATAAGGAAAGAACGAAGTCGTGTAAAATCTTCTATTTCCGGAAAGGCTTGTTTCATTAGCGAGCCCACACCTGCGTAAACAAGTACTGTATTGAATACCTGCTCACCTTCCTTTTCTTTTGAATACGTTATCCGATAAGTTCTGTCGGATTTTGGATGAAAAGTATCATAACTTAATTCGAATTGAATGAACTGAAAAATGAGCAACATTCCTGCTATTCCGAGTGATAGGCCAAAAATATTAATGAAGGAAAAAAATTTACTCTTAAGGATATTTCGGAATGCAGCCTTACTATAATTAAAAAACATTACGCGATACATGTTGAAAGTTCAGATCTTTCAAAAGTATGATTTGCAATCAGGGGAAACATCGCGATTTTCGGGTGATAAAAAAGAGTTGACTAGACGAGATTGTCTTTTCTGGCTTTGATTACGGCCTCCGATTTATTATTCACCTGCAATTTCTCATAAATGTGGCGAATGTGCGTTTTGACGGTATCACGGGTAACATTTAATGCCTTTGCGATGTAATCATAAGTCTTACCTTGTGCAAGCTGCTTAAGCACATCTGTTTCCCGATCAGTAAGTGGTGTTTGAGGATTTACATGAAATGAACGCACAATCATATTTGCTATCCTGGCGCTCATCGGTGCTCCACCGTTAGATACCTGTTCAATAGCCGCTATCAATTCCTGATGATTCGAATCTTTTGTGATATACCCTATCGCACCAGCACACAATGCATCAAATACATGAGGACTATCATCATGAACACTAACAACTAAAATTCTGATCTTGGGATCAATCTTCTTAAACTTTAATATTCCCGCAACTCCATCCATACCGGGTAAATTCAAATCAATAAGAATTAAATCAGGGTTATCCTTCGAAAAATTTTTTAAAGCCGTTTCGCAGTCATCGTAAAGTCCTACGATGAGGTAATTATTAATTCCTTTTAACAATATCTTGTAAGCATCGCGCAGTTCAACATTGTCTTCTATAATCACAATCCTTTTAAAAAAATCATAATTCGCGTTTTTCATATTCTTTCTCTCAGTTTACGTGCGATCATATCCGGAATTCAAGCGTAATTTTTAATCCTCCAAGGTCAGACTTAATTATTTCAAACGCTCCATTTATTCCGCCAGCGCGCTTTTTCATATTTCGAAGGCCGCTCCCAGAGCCCATCGGACTGGAGATACCTTTTCCATCATCTTCAATTGTTATCTTAACTACACCATTAGGTAAAGTTGATGCGGAGAAGTCTACATGTTTGCAGTTTGCATGCTTAAGAATATTTGTCATCGCTTCCTTGAAGATGAGGATGATCTGGCGATTATACCCTTCAGGCAGTGCTCTATTAAATATCTCAGGATCAAAAGTTGATTTGACTTCAAAAGAAATATTGTTGCGCTCAAAAAAATTAACTCCAAAGTCTCTTAAATAAATTAATACCTGAAGCAGGTTATTGCTTTCTACATCAATCGCCCAAATAAAATCCTTTGTCCGATGGTAAATCTCTTGCGCATTATCTCCGATATAATCAAGCGCTGCATCAAACTCACGATTTTTACTACTGTGTTTAAGCGCAGAGGCATAGGAAATAACACCTGCCAGCTTATTACCCAATTCATCATGAAAGTCCATCGACATTTGCTGTTTGATGCGAGTGGCTTCATCTTTTTTTATACTCTCCTGTTTCTGATAGTCCCGAATTTTTATTCGATAATGTAACCGGTTAAAAACGATGAAAAGAATGGTGAGAAGTAAAACTACTAGCAGATAAAACCACCAAGTCTGCCAGAATGCAGGCAGAATTGTGAACGAATAAACCACAGGAGCACCTGTTACCCCTTGATCATTCATAGCCTGGGCTTCAAATTCATAAAGGCCTGGTTTCAAATTTGTATAGATAACTTCATCCTGTGAGGCCCATTCAGACCAATTAAAATTCAAACCTTTTAGTCTGAACCGATACTGAATTGATCTTGGTCCGCTCAAGTCGTTGCCTTTGAAACCAATTATAAGGCTATTGAGGTAATGGGGTAACATCAAACTGTCAGGCAATCGGAAAAAACCTCGTTTACGTGACGCATATCTATTAATATCATCAGAAGAGTTCAATAACTTGACCTTTTTGATGTATGATCCAGGTGGCGTTTCCGTTGGGTTTAGTACAGCAGGCTTATACTCAAAAGCCCCAGATGAAGTCCCAATCCAAAGCGATCCGTTCTTTAATGATGTGAAGGCTCCTAATACAAAATCCGGATCAGGCCAGCCATGAGAAGGTCCATAAATTGTGTTTGAAGCAATTTTATAATCATGGGTAAATTTTATAAGTAAAGCAGTAGCTAATTCTCCTCCAATGCCTATCAGCGCAGTTTGCGAATCAATAAATTCTATCACAAAAATTCCGGAATAAGGCAGTGGTAATTCGAATTCACTTATTCTGATCAAATTAGTGTTATACACTGCAACTTCCTTTCGATTACTTCCGATCCAAAAGTTACCCTTCGCATCTTTTTTAATTGTATTAATTCCTGTCGATTGATAATTAGCACTGTCAATTTTTACGATGCGGGAGTTTTCTAAGAGGTATAATCCTTTTGTTGAGCCAATCAATATTTGTTTCGGAGTTATGGGGAGAAAACAATTGACGATAATTTTGGTTTCTCCTGTAAGCAATTTCCAATGTGATCCAACCCGCGCAAATAGTCCGTTCGCTGTTCCGATCAGAACAGTATCACCAGAAACAACCATGCATCGAATAAGTTTTGCGCGATCAGGTTGGTCAGGTTTTTGAATAAACACTTTATCAAACAACCCGTCATTTGGTAATAATCTAAAAAGACCTTCACCATGAGTAGCTATCAAGTATGAATCCGGAATTTCCTCATGAATGCTTATAATAATCGATTGATCCAGCTTTGATTTTGTTATAACCTTTGTTAGCTCCGTAGGAGATTTTTTTAGAAACAGCCCCTTTCCGTAAGTTCCAAAAAGCACACCCCGTTGGTTCCGTAAGGGAAAAATTGCTGAGACGATAGATTCTTCATCGATAATGGTTTGGTCAAAAGGCTGGTTGCTATAGCGGAACGTACCTTTAGCATCTGTAAGAACCCAAAGAAAATTTTTATTATCTTTAAATATCTTAACAATTTTATTGTCGGTCAATCCAAATGATTCATTAATCAGCAACTTTGTTCCATCTTTTATTCTCCAAAGTTTTTCTCTTTCAAAAATCCAAACATTGGCGTTTGCATCCGAGATAACCGATAGAACACTCTTTTCAACCCCTGGAATAAATTCCTTCTGCGTTAGCTTGAAGTTTATGAATGTATAAATACTATCCTCAGCAACTACAGTAAGCTGATTGGTTAAAAAATCAACAGCTTCAATATCCTTGTTCAGCAACTCTTTTAACTGAATCTTTTTGGCATTTACATTTTCATTGATTTTGATTAGTAATCCGTGATGAGTAGCCAGCCAGATATTTTTTTCAGAGTCTCTCGTAACTGCTTGAATTGAATCACCTGGAATGTCAGCCATGGTAAACAGCCTTATTCCTTGAGCGCCCGTATATCCAATTGTTCTGTTCTCATCCATGATCCAAACTCTATTATTTGAATCAACAAGTAATTGACTTTTATACCCTGGTTTCAGTTCTGGTGGTAAGGAAAGCTTTTCAAATGTTTCACCGTTAAAAGATATTAAACCGCGGTCAGTCAGAAGCCAGATTGTATTGTTTGCGTCTGCTGCAATTCTGAAAATATTGCTTGTGAACAAGTGCTCCGGGAAAGAATATGCCTTTGTTTCACTGCCATCGTGGAAAAAAAACTGTCCTAATAATCCAACCATCCAAAGGTTGCCATTATTATCCTGAGTAATGTCAACCAATTGAGAGCCCAGATGATGGCTTTTACTGTAGTTTACGAATGTAAAACTCTGCGCATAGGCCTTAAATTGACACGAAATAAATATCCATAAAACAAAATATTTGATAAGGCGCATGGAATAGAATTTACGAAAAAGGCTGAACGTAGTTCAAAAAACTACATGAATGGAAGAATCAGAATATCCTTAGATCAATTTATCCATAGTTCCCTTTTCAATCGCTTCAGACTTTCTATTAACTCCCAATTTTTTATAAATATGGCGAAGGTGCGATTTTACGGTTTCTTTTGAAATAGCAAGTTCTTCAGCGATTTGGGTATAGGTCTTTCCTTCCGACAGAAATTTCAGAACCTGCGTTTCCTTTTTCCCCAGGGGGTTATCGAGGTTAATATGAAAATCTGTAACAATCATCCGGGCAATTTTACTGCTCATGGGAGCTCCTCCCCGAGTAATTTCCTCCAAACCATTTAGCAATTCTGAATAGTTAGAACTTTTGGAAATATATCCAGAGGCACCTTTTCTTAATGCTTCATACACAAACTCACTATCATCATGAACGGAGACAATTATGACTTCAATTCTTGGATCTAATGATTTTATGAGTTGTGTGCCTTCTATTCCCCCTATTCCTGGCAACTCAATATCCATCAACACAATCTCAGCATGTAGTTTTCTGGCTTTCTTTAGTGCAGTTTCACAATCATCAAAATCGCCAACAACCACAAATTTTGAAGAGCTGTTGATTATTAATTTAAATGCTTGTCTTACCTCAGGATTGTCTTCGATTAGAACAACCTTTTTCTTTCTCACGGACATCAATTTCATTCTACCAATTTTGTGTTGAAAGTAGAGCTTGTTTCAATCCATTAAATCAACCGAAAAGGGTGAATCGTGATTACCGCTCAACTATTGATAAATCCCATCTAATTCATTCGATTAAAGCTTTATTAAAGTTTAAAAGCAGCTTGGAACAAAAGCGCGTTTCATTTATCACCCCTAAAGAACTAAAGTCTATCAATTACACTTTTGTTAAGACTTTAAGAGAAAAAAAGATTTATGCAATGTTACGCGTCCCAATCACATCCCTAAAGTCAACTCTAGAAAAGAATATCAGCCAATTTGAGTGATTAAGACTAATGGTAGAATATCACTGAATAATAGAGTAAACAACCATCGCACCATTTTTTGAAATTTTATTTGGGAGAAGAATAGCGATCATTTTTCCAAGTGGTCGAAATCAATAGGAGTTACTACTATCAAACCGAAAAAGTCGAGGAGAACATCTCTACCTTTTTGGGGTACAAAAAATCGTATCGGATGGGACGTTTAAACTGGTTGATCGCTGGGATTCTGTGGTTAATTCCGCTTCATGAAAATTTTGCGCAAAGCACAGGTGATTATCGTAGTAATGTATTCATAATTGGTAATTGGTCGGATGCTTCAAGTTGGGAACGTTTCAACGGAACTGTTTGGGTAGCTGCCGCTACTCCTCCATCAAATACCGATGGTACGATAACCATCGTGAACGGAGATCGGATTGATCTCATCTTGGCCACTACAATCGATCAAGTAGTTGTTGATTTAGGTGCTGAACTATTCATCTTTAATCTTGTCACTCCATTTAGTTGCACACTTGCAAACGGTGCAGGTACTGACATTACGAATAATGGCACACTGGTAGTTTCCCTTAATGCAACACTTTCTGGCGCGGGCAATGTCGTAAATAATGCAGGCGGAACATTTAGTGTACGCAACACTGGAATATTAGGGGTTTCAAGCACGAACAGTGGAACCATGCAAGTGAACGGTACTGGAACCTTTTTAAATAATACCGTAGTTAATAATTCCACATTCACGCTTGCAGATTTTACGCTCAATCTTAATACTGCAACCTTCATAAATCGTGGAACAATTAACCTGCCCGCCATCACCGATACGTTTATTGGAGGAACAGGAGGCGGAGTATTTATCAATGAAACAGACGGTACAATTTATAAAAGCTCAATCTTTGGAGTAGCCTGGATTGATCCTACACCGGGCACAGTAACCTTCACAAATCGCGGAGTGATTAAGGGTATTGGAGATTTCTCAATCCGGAATACTTTATCAAATACTGGTGCCGTAACGCCTGGCAACAATGGTGCTGGACTTCTTCGCCTGAGCCCAGTATTTATAACAGGTAAAGCACCAACATTTGAACTTGAGATTCTTACCTCAGGAGCAATTGCGGGAACAACGTATGATCAAGTTCTTTTCTCAAGCGTAGATGCTGCGACCACTAATATTACTGGTTCAACATTGAACGTAAGTGATGTAGCAGGCGATTTAATTGGTACAACTTATACAATCTTTTCATCTACCAGCACCATTGTAGGGCCATTTGCAACCGTGCATCTTGCCCCTACCCTTGGCAACTTGGTGTATAATGCAAACACGATTACGGTTCAAAAAACTTCTTCCGAAGCAAGATATACGTGGATTGGGGGAAATGGCTCGTGGACGACTTCCACAAACTGGTTTCCGACACGAATAACACCTGCTGCAAGCGATGCACTAACATTTAACAGTGGAACAACGGTAACAATAACCAATGTTCCAACGGAAAGTATCAACAGCTTGAACATTACTAACAATACTACTGTAAACCTGCAATCATCTGCAGTTTCAAAAACATTAACAGTCGGCAACGGCTTTATGAACTATTTCAATATTGAGGCAGGATCTTCATTGCATTCGCTTACCAATGCGGCCATTGTACTTAACATATCCATTGCAAACGGATCGCGCGCAATAGTTGGTGGTGTTGTCGATATGCAAAACGGAACCTTTAATGTTCAGGATAATCCATTAACGCTTCATACAACCGCTGTTCCCTTACTACGCACTAGCGGACAATTCACGTTTGGTAGTAATGGGTCCATTGAGTTTGGAGATATTCTGCATACCGGAGGTCCGGCTCTAACAGTCACAAATTCGATTTTTCTTTCAGCTCCGGTAATGAACAGAATAAGTGTTTGTCGAACGAACGGTGCTTTATTAGGAAATCAGGATATCACTGTCAATCAAGCTGTGTTTACCTTCGGCAACCTGACTACGAATGCTTCCGCGCATCTTCGGTTTTCAATTACCGCCACAAATCCTGTCGAAACTTCGAGTAGTAAAATTATTGGTTACGCAGATATGCTCCCCCGAACGGTTGGCACTGCAGCGCTAACATTTTTAGGAGTCAATCTTGCTGCGGGATCTAACGTTGGAACAGTAAGCATTGGAAGAGTAACCGGACCTTCCGGTATAAATACTTTTAATGGCTACACGAGTATTGCCGCAACCTGGAATGCAACCGCTACCGTTGAGCCGTCACCTGCGCGCAATGTCAGTTTATCCTGGCTGAATGACTTCGATAATGGGGTTAATACAGCACTCCAGTTTCAAGATTATCGTTATGATACCGGGCCGAGTTGGACAGCAGCCGGCTCTCTAGCGCTTCTGGCTTCTGTGGGAAATCCTCGGACTACAGCAGTCGCAGCGACTATTAAATTAACAGGTGCCTGGACAGTAGCGGATCAATTAAATGTTTTACCTATTGTGTTAGGTACTTTTACAGGCAAGCAAGTGAATAACCAGGTTATACTTGATTGGAAAACATTATCGGAAAAGAATAGTGACTATTTTGAAGTGCAGCGACTGGAACGTGGAGAGGAAGGTTTTTCCAGTATCGGAAAAGTTAATGCGCATGGAATAAGTAAAGATATCTTGCAATATGATTTTAAGGATAACGATCCGTTGGATGGTGTTAATTATTACCGGCTAAAGCTGGTCGACTTTGATCAAACGTATGATTACTCTTCTGTAATTTCTATTCGATTCACTCCGCAGGCCGATCTCATAATTTATCCAAATCCGGTTCAGAACAATGAGGTCAATTTTTATTTTCCAGAACAGCAGCAAGGCAGTATCCGGATTATTGATAGTTCTCAGCGAACAATTATCCTGATACCCGTTACAGGTCGGAGTTATATCCTTAACAGATCCATCACAAATCTTTTGCCTGGAATGTATATTGTTCGCTATGAGGGGAATGAATTTCAATTAATTAAAAAATTAATTGTGAGATAGAATTTAATTCTTCAGTAAAAAACAATCCTCATCAATGCAATAAAGAACTGGTTTGTGTAGATTTAGGTACTGATTTTTGATTGATTACGTTTCCGTAAAGCAAAGCGTTTTAAGATATCAGTAATTAAATGGAATCTATTCGTAGTCATATCGATATGAAAATCTTCCTGGTGGATGATGATGCCTTTAATCTGAAGATCACCAAATTTCATTTAAATCGTATAGGATTTAAGAACGTTACGCTGTTTGATAACGGAATGGATTGCTTAAAAAAACTTGAACTTAAACCCGACATAATTTTCCTGGATCAATACATGGACAGCGTACAGGGAATTGACGTACTCAAAGAAATCCGACTACTTGATCCTGAAATAATTGTTGTAATGCTTTCAGCTGAAGACAATGAACAATCGTCAATTTTCTTCAAGCAACATGGCGCATTCGACTACATCATCAAAGGAAAAGATGCTATGAATAAAATCGAAGCTGTTCTAAATAAGATCAGCCTTAAGGCATAATCTTTATTTCAGCGCTACGCTTATTCCACCATAAAAATTGCGCAAAGGCGCAGCATTGTAGTACCGCCCGCCAAAAGCATTAATATCATTTCCCAGGCTGTAGGTTTCATTTAAGAGATTATCTCCCCCAAAAAACAATCCCACTCCTACCTTATTACATTTGATCATTTTCCAGTCAATCCTGGTTTGTAATAATGTATACTCGCTGGCATAAACTGAATTGGCATCATTTAATGGAATCCTGGATGTAAAAATTGATTGAATGAAAACATGAAAGCGTTGCGGGAGCTTCAGAGTCAACGCTGCGGCTATATTTTTTTCTGGCACGCCTGTTAAACTATTTCCTGAATACTCTTCCCCATCTACTCTATACTCATCAAACACAAAATTATTATAGGTTAAACTTAACAGCAGGTTCAAGCCGCGGATAAATCCGGTGCTATGCTCTTTCCAGATGATGTTATTAATTAGAAATTCAATTCCCTTCTGCTTCGTTCCTCCGGCATTTACAAAGATTTCCGCATCATTCGCAGCCGTTCTTCGAACAATAGCATTTGTAAGATCATAGCGGTAGTACGATACATCAGCTTCAATTCTGCCATTCCAACGCGAGAATCTCACGCCAATTTCTTTATTCCAACCGGATTCTGCTTGCAAGCCTGAATTTATAGTTATGCCTGAGGATCTTACTTCGGCAATTGTGGGTGGAGAATATCCACGACTGATTAATATACGAATAGCAACACCAGCAATAACCTGATAACTAAGTGCTATTCGTGGCATCCATTCATTGCCAAGCTTGTGCGTTCGAATTTCATTGGAACCATCCCGGTTAAATGCATAACGAGACTGATTTAAGCTAGCTGAAAATTCAGCACTGAATTTCTCAGCCACATCAAGCGTAAATCTTGAAAAGTAAACGAGTTGCGAAATATTTACCTTATCCTCGGTTATCGCAGAACCTGGTGTACCGGCTAAATTTTCATAGTTTGAAATTTGCTGAACACCCCACTGCCCTTCCATCCCTGTGTATACATTTATTCTAAAGTTAGCATTCGTGTTCCCATACTGAAAATAGGTACGAAGTCCGCCATTCTTTTCATCCCGCATTTCATAATTAGTAATAAAAGGGTTTTCATAATCGGTTAACGTTCCGAAAACAGAAATCACATGTTTAAAAGATGGGATGAGTCCGAGTTCATTGGTGATGCCTCCAAACAGAGTTGTATTGTAAATGCCGGCATGCTGTTCGACTGCACCTGGTGATATTGGCGAATTACCCGGGCGAGCAGACTGCGGGTTCTCGTCAAACTGTGTTTTGGTTAATCCGCCAGGAGTTTCATACTGCAAATCGGACAAAATCAACGTTGCCTTCAGGCTTGATGATTCAGCATAACGAAATGCTCCCGATGCAAACACGTTCAATCGCATCATGCCGGATTGTTGACGATAACCATCTGAGCGTTGAATAGCTTCTCCAAAACTCAATTGTACTTTCTTAAAAGCTCCGCTTACAAGAGCGTTCTGACGAAACAGGCCATATGAACCTCCTGAAACATTTCCATGAACAGAGAGAGAATCACTTTTATAAGAATCGAGCAATACAACACCGCCTGAATTAGCTCCGAATAAGCTTCCATCAGGGCCTTTCAGAATCTCAACGCGTTGGAGTAAAGAGGGATCGATCAGGTTCAAATATGTATTTCCACTCGCATCTGTGAAAGGCAGATCATTGAAATATACTTTTACATTGCGTACACCAAATGGCGAGCGCAACAAACTTCCCCGAATGGATAACCGATAGCTTCCGGGTGAACGTTCTTCCATTCGGATTCCAGGAACCATATTCAAAACCGGAAGTAATGATTGTTGGGAACCCGTTGACAAGGCTTTAGAATCCAGCACTGCCACCGATGACGGAACCCGCACGATAGGCTGTCGTGATAAGTAGCCGGTAATAATCACCTCATTGAGATGTTGTGTTATTGTGTCAGCATCCTGACCCTGTGCAAAGTTTGCATTACATACTATGTAAGCAAAAAAGGCAACACTGAGAAGTATTTTATTAGTCATGAACAATCTGCAATATGCTGAAGAGTACGGCAGACTTACAGGTAAATGGTAGGACGACCTTCTATTGACTCACAACCAAATATTTGCTTGTCAACCAATTACTCCTGAGGTTAGTCCTATTTCTTCAAAATAAGATAATCGTATCCTTGCATCGTTACAGATGTTACAAGAGAAACGGGAGCATCTGTCACTGCGTTTGTCCAGTTTGTATTCTGAAGTTCAGCATTCAACGCGATGGACTTCTCCGTGCTTCTAACATTCACCAGGATTAAAAACTCTTCACCATTAAAAGTCCTTTTAAAGGCAGCAATATTTGTATCAGCATAGTATTTAAAATCACCTTTTGTAAACACATCCGTTGAATTATAGATACCAAAGAATTTTTGATACTCCGCTTCCATGCTCTCATTGGCAGTCCAGTTAATTGGATCTTTTGTAAAGAAAGGAAGCTTAGAAGCCCGGCCTACTTCCTGGCTGCTGTAAATCAATGGAACAGAGCTGGTAAAAATAGTAATGACAGATGCCGATGTAGCGCCTTTCGTACCTCCGAAAAATTCAACCGGAGTTCCCTCCCAGGCGGATTCATCATGGTTAGTTGTGTAGCGTAACTTAGCTTTACCAGCCGGAATGCTGTTATACTCTGCATTATGCGTTACGAAAATCGCACTTGCATTTTTTGGCGCAGTTGTGGTATAAACCTGTTTTAAGGTTGTATAAAAATCCCAGCCATAGTTCATCTGAAACCCGGCTGTAAGATCTTCTGCCTTTGAGCCTTCACCGAGAAGAATCAATTTTCTTCCTTCAATTGCTTGTAATTCATCAAGAGCCTGTTTCCAGAAATTAGTCGGAACAAAATCTACTGCATCGCAACGAAAGCCATCAATGTTGGCTTCAAGCACCCAATATTTCATAGATTTAATCATCTCAAGCCGCATTTCTGAATTACTGAAATTAAGATCTGCAACATCCTGCCAGTTAGTGCCTGCCGGAATAACAATATTACCACCCGCATCTTGCGTATACCATTCTTTATGGGCGGTGATCCATGGATTATCCCATGATGTATGATTCGCTACCCAGTCAATGATCACAGCAATGTTTTTTTCATGCGCTTTAGTTACTAATTCACGAAGCTTGGCAAGGTCGCCAAACTCAGTGTTGACCTGCATGTAGTTTTTTACGGAATACGGAGAGCCCAATCCACCCGCTGATCTTACTTGCCCAACAGGATGAATTGGCATGAGCCAAATCGTATTTATTCCGAGCGCACTTATATCATTCAAGCGATCAATTATGCCTTGAAAATTTCCAGCAGTGCTGAATGCACGGGTGTTAATTTCATACAGAACGATTTCCTTGGGATCCGGAACAGCGGCAAACGGAGTTCCGTATTGAACGAATTCTTCCTCTTCAGGAGGTGTTACCGGCTTTTTTGGACCAACTTCATCCGGGCTACATGCCAGTATCAACAGCACAACAACAAAGCACTTTTTCATAGCTACAAAGATCGAAAAATTAATAAGCATTATCTAATGGTTTTTGTTCCGGAATTGGGGAGGTTTTGAAGATTTCAAATAAAGGAGGGGGAAGAGATCTCATGCTAATGAATCTCCACCCCTTGCTCTCCTCTAACCTGTCTTCATCACATTTTCCGGAATCAATTTTTAACAAGAGTGTATTTGTATACATACGGTTCAACTGATTTAGTTAAATCAATTGTAACCGTATAATTAGCTGCCTCAGGAATGGTAACTGCATCATTTGTTTGGATGAGTGTTCCAACCAATTGGTTACTATTAGCTGGACCGAAATTAATATCCCAGTTGTCGTTAGCCCTGAACTTTAATGCACTGGCGGCAAGGTTAATTGTTCCTGTCCAGAGTTTTGTCTCTTCATCATAGCTCATCGGTATTGAAGTATTCCATCCTGCATCGTTACCGCCTGCAGTAGCTGGTCCAACCATTCCCCAAGTAGTGATCAATGCTGTTGAGTAGGTAGGATCCTCGGGATCAGTAAGGTCAACCATAAATTTATAGTAACCGGGAGTATTGATCTGTAATGAGTCAGCCTCATCCTCCGTAGTCAGGCCACCATCCGCTCCAGAGTAACCGTAATTAACGTGTTCAAAATCCGCCTCAGTGGTAAACAGAAATTTCGTTGCTGTGGTGACGTTCACATAGCCTTCATATAAACCAGTTCCGGTTTTTCTAAAAATTGCTGCATCGGTATGTTCCCAGTCTTGAAATTCTCCAACCAGGTAAAGCATTGCCGGAGTCTCCGGTACAATTATAATAAGTTCGAAAGGTGTAATGGTTGCTGTGATAATTTCAGATGTTACCTCCCCCTTTCCCAGCAATGAAGATGTTATACGAAGTTGAACAGTTACCGGTTCATTAGCTGTAACTTCTAAATTATTGATGAGAAATGTATTTATCGCACCCCATGTCAAGACAACAGTATCCTGCAGTGTTTCAGCCAAAACTTGAGCGTTTGAGAAATCATCCCCGGATAATGCAACCTCAAGCGCATAATTGACAGGAGTATTTACTCCATAATCTGCCGGACTCCACTCAAACTCTACCGTTTCGGTAAGGTTTGCTTCGGTGATAACTTTTGTGAATCCACTCGTATGACTTGTAATGTTCGCACTAACCGCATTCTCTTTTGTCTTCACCATAGTTTCATCCTTCTCGCACGAAGCCAGGATGAATACACTTAACACTATTATACTGCCTAAATTTTTCATGATCTTCTACGCTTTACGGTATAGTTTAATAACCAGTATTTTGCTCAAGCTTTGGATTTACTGCTCTGTCAGTAACGGGAATCGGGAAGATATTTAAATGCGCATCGGTTGATTTGCCATTCTTAACATCGCCTTTCCAATCCCACAGATATGATCCGCCTGTAAATTTTCCAAAACGAATCAGGTCTGTTCTGCGATGTCCTTCCCAATACAGTTCGCGGCCACGCTCATCGAGAATAAAGTTCAGGTTGAAGTCCGCGCTTTCGATATCTCCGGAATCATCTCCGTACGCTCGTTCACGCAACTCATTAATATAGTCGATTGCCGTATTCTCATTTCCACCAACTCCACCTCGCTCCACGGCTTCTGCATACATCAGGTAAACATCTGCGTACCGAAACATCGGGAAATCCGTATCTGCAAAGCCTGCGTCAGATGCTGCACCGCCCGTTGAGGTGAGGTTTTTATATTTTGTACATAAGTAGCCTTCCGTAAATACTGTAGGATTACTGATCTCCAGAACTTGTCCATCTGTATAGGTCATGATACGTGAATCTGTATCTCCGGAAATATCATCGAATGTTTCAACAAATTTATTCGTGAAGCGATTACCCGCCCAGGCACCTCCGGCTGCACCTATTCCAAAATCCGCTGCAGGATCTTGTGTGCCCCCAACAGCTGCATGAATGATGTACGTTACACCACCATAATTCTGCGTGTTCGTACCGTCTTCCGCTACCGGGAAAATGATTTCGTTACGCAACTGATCATTATCAGCGAGAAATAATTCTGAGTAGGTATCATGCAACGAATATGCGCCTGAATTAATGATCAGGTTACAATAGGTAAGAACATCTGTATTGTGATCACTATCATCGCCCAGGTAAACCTCTGCGTTCAGATATAATTTTGCAAGCAGCATCCACGCAGCGGCACGATCAGCACGGGCATATTCATTTGTCTTCGGATCGGCTAGTGTTGGTAAAATATCTAGCAATTCAGACTCGACATAATCGAATAAATCAGCCCGACTAATTTGATCCGGAAGAAAAGCGCCTGTTTTATCTTTCTCTGTTACGAATGGAACATTGCCCCAAAGATCCAGTGCAAAATAATAGTATAGAGCCCGCATAAACCGTGCTTCTGCAACATACTGTCGCACGTCATCTTTCATGTCGGCTGATAAGCCATCAATGCGCGGTGGAACTTCGCGGATGTATTCATTACAAAAGGCGATGTTGATAAAAACGCGTTGGTATAATAATTTATTAAATACATTTTGTGCAGTCCATGTATGTCCGTGAAATGAAAGAACTTCGGCATTACCCCACGCACTGATAGCTTCATCTGTTGTGAGCTCCTGGGCCATAAAGTAAGTTCTGAGAAATGAAGTTTCACCTTCATCCGGATTTGAAATCTCCGGCTGACCATATTGGCCGCGTTGACCTGTAAGGTTTAGCCCGGCATAAAGTTTTGCCAGGAATTGCTTATACGATTCAGGATTTCTAAAAATACGATCCGCTGTTGTGATCTGCTTATTCAAGGGTTCTCTTTCCAGATCTCCAATACATGCGCTGGCAATCCACCCTGTCATGATAATTGCAAGCATTGAAATTTTATATCTATTCATAATGATGCTGATTAGAATGTACAGTTAAGATTTAATAAGAAAGCACGCGTACGCGGGAAGAAGTTATTATCAACTCCTCCTGATATCTCCGGATCAAGTCCCGAATATTTAGTGATGACAAATGCATTCTGAACACCGGCACCAACCCTAATTGTCAGTTTATCCTTAACAATATTGGAGAACGTGTACCCTACATTGATATTATCCAGGCGGAAGTATGAAGCATTTTCTATATAGTAATCTGAAAAACGGGTATTCACTGCATTGGTGAACTTGGTGTCGTCCGCTGCTGTACTCATGTTGCGTATGTATCCAAGCGAACTGTATAAGGCAAGGTATGTGCTACCTGCAGCTACACTATTATATACATAATTGTTAAGGCTTGCTCTTCCTGAAAGTGAAAGATCCAGGTTTTTGTAACGCACCCTGGAATTGATACCCATATAAACAGTTGCGTCAGGCTTTTTGTAGATGTATCGATCTTCTGTATTGACAACACCATCGTTGTTACGATCCACAAAAACATTTTCAATAGGTTTTCCATTAGCATCATAAACCTGCTGATAAACGTAATACGAAGCCCTGGAATATCCAATCTTATGAATCTGAACCTCACCAACGGGAACAGATGTATTTGGATCATCTGTCAAATTCAATTTGGTAACTTCATTTTTATTAAACGTAATGTTGTAGCCTACATTCCATTCCCACTCATCGTTTGATACTACCTCGGCATTAATACCCAGTTCAATACCTGTATTACTGATGCTTCCCACGTTTGTAGTTAAAAAAGGTGAAAAGTTTGTTCCCACAGGAACATCAATGTATGCAATGAGATCTTTCGTTTTTCTATGATAAACATCCAACGATCCGGTTATTCTGTTTTCGAATAATCCATAGTCAAGACCAATGTTCACCGTAGTTGTAGTTTCCCAGCGAATATTTGCATCGTATGGATTCGGACGAAGCGTGTTATAATAGGTATTTCCAAATCGATAGCGCGCAGCAGGATCACTTATGGTATAGGTTGGCAAATAGGGATAATCACCGCCAGCAATGTCCTGCTGCCCCGTAATTCCATAACCCACCCTGAGTTTCAGATCAGAGATAGTTTCGACAGATTTCAGAATTCCTTCTTCCTTGATTTTCCAGGCAAAGGCAACAGATGGAAATATTCCCCACGGTGTTCCTTCAGGACCGCCAAACCGGGAAGTTGCATCCGCACGAAGCGTACCGGTTAAGAGGTATTTATTTTTGAATGTATAATTTGCTCTGCCAAAAAAGGAAAGCAGCACATAATCGGTTTCATAAACATTCGTGCGCTCCGCGGATTCACCAATCGCATTCATAGTAGAATCAGCACCGGAAGAATGAAAGTATGCGTATGAATATCCGCCTGTAACATCAAATTTGCTATCGATTGATTTCAGATCTTTTGAATAATTGAGATAGAAATCTAAAAGTTTATTATTCATTTTACCCTGATACGGATTGTAACGTCCGCCTTCTACGGTTGGCTGATAAACCCATTGTGTTTTATCTTTCACATTATTATGTCCGACTGATTCGGATACATCATATGCCAAGTTTAACGTAGCGGTTAATCCTTTTATAAGAGGAATTGCATAATCAAGTTTAACATTTCCAATGCTACGCTTTACGCGCGAAGTGTTATCAGTAAGTTCTAACCGGGCAACAGGATTGGCAGGCCCAAGCAATACAGGATCTCCGTTTATTCCCGATCCCGTTGTAGTCCAGGTCGTATATCCTCTGTATCGGGTATTCCCGTTGTGAACCGGTTGTGTTGGGTCGTATGCAATAGCATCTCCAATGGCAGCCTGGTCGGCAAAGTTGTTATCATTGATCATTCCTTTCACGTTAATACTTACTTTGAGCGCATCGTTGAAAAAAGAAGGATCCAAGCCAATAGAAGCTGTAGTACGCTCAAAATTGTAAGTCTTTAGGATGCCATCGGTATTGTTATATCCAATAGAAACCCGGTAAGGCAACTTCTTAAATGCTGTGCCAGTCGCGCTGATACTATGATCCATGCCTACAGCATTCTGATAAATTTCCTTTTGCCAATCCGTATTGGCATCACCCAACATAGTTGGCGCAGGATGACCAGGAATACTTCCGTATTGTGAATTGATAAGATTTCTAAATTCATCACCCGAATACACCTCAAGTTTCTTAGGTGTTGTATAAAGGGTAGCGGTTGCGTTATAATTGAGCTTAAGACCTCTGCTACCGCGCTTTGTTGTGATCATGATTACACCATTAGAAGCTCGCAGTCCGTAAATAGCCGTGGCCGATGCATCTTTCAATACAGTAAAAGTTTCTATATCGTTCGGGTTGATAGTTGATAAAATATTAGCTGAACCACCTAAATCTGAGTTTGTAATCGGAACGTTATCGATAACAATCAGTGGATCATTGCTTGCGCTGAGCGATGATCCACCGCGAATACGAATGGTAGAGGTGTTACCCGGTGCTCCACTAATAGACGTAATGGACACCCCGGCAATTTTACCGGCAATCAATTCCTGAGGCGAGTTGACTACCCCTTTATTAAAATCTCTTGAGCGAAGTGCCGTTACCGAACCTGTTGCATCTGATTTTTTTACCGTTCCATAACCAATAACTACTACTTCTTCAAGGTTGGCGACATCCGGTGCCAGTGTAATGTTAAGATTGCTCAGATTTCCGACAACTACCTCCTGGCTTGCGTATCCTACAAAGGAGAAGACTAGTACAGAAAATTCACCACTTACCTGAAGGGAGAACTGACCGTTTCCATCTGAAATAGCTCCGTTACTGGTGCCTTTTTCTAAAATACTAACGCCCGGCATGAGCGCTTTCTCGTCTCCGGAAGTTACAGAGCCAGTAACCGTCCGACTTTGTGACCAGGCCATTGAAGTAAGGCAGCAAAGCATGATCAGTGAGCAGTACTTCAAAATATTAAGGGTTTTTACCATAGGTATTAAGATTGGGTTCGAATACATGCAAACCGTTACTAAAATTCAGTTTCCGGAATCGTTTGCAGAAGCTACAAAGAAACTCGCCCAGGGAGGGTTCAGTCAACTCATTTGGAAAAAATCAAGATAATTTAAGTGGCAAAACCCACCTAACATATTTATAGTCAATGAATTGCAATAAAATCGACTAAAAAAAAATCTTTGTGTTTTATAGCCACTACCGCGCTGAATGACGCTTTAAATTGCCCGAATGCGCATGATGCGCTTATCAAATTCCTCATTTTGGAGAATGGACTTACTGCGGATTCTGGTTTTATAAGTATAGATGGTGGTGACTGAATAGTCCAGAATTTTGGCAATTTTCTCATTGTCGTGGATCCCCATTCGCATCAGGGCAAAAATGCGGAGCTCGGTGTTAAGCAACTGCCCTTCTTTCGGTACAAGTCGGTCTTCCTCTTTAAAGAAAGAGTTAAAAATGGTAACAAACTCTGGGAATAGCTTCAAAAACACCCGGTCAAAGTTGTTATACAGATCTTCCCGCTCACGCCTGATATTAATAGAGTCAACAATGTATTTGATCTCTTCCTGCTTTTTAGTTAGAAGCTTTAGTTCCAGCGATTTCTTTAACATATCAAGCTTCGTAATATGGTCTGCTGTTACAGTAAAGTAATACCAGAGATACTCTTCTTTTATTTTATTTGCATCGATGAGTTGATGATTGGTGTCTTGAAGCTTATGATTAGCATCCGAGATAACCTGTTCTGCCAATTTTAATTTCCGGTATTGCCGCAGTATAATAAGCGAAAATACAACGATCAAAATCGTGAGTGCGGTAATCACAAATGCATACATCAATAACGCACTGCGATGCGATTCAACAGTTCGCAAGCGTTGACCTTCAATAACCGGGAATACAGCTGCTACCTGGATCTTACGGTGACGGGCACCATAAAAGTTAGCATCATCCATAGCGATTTTGATATACGTGTAGGCATTTTCAATATCTCCTTCTTTATACAATAGATCTGCCAGGTTGAGCATGGCAAGCGTTTCCTTTGTACAAGAACGTAAATCGGCAATTGCAGCTTTAATCAGCATTTCCTTTGACATATCCGGGCGCGAAGTATAATGATAGATAAAGCTTAGTGTGCTGGCCGCAACTGCAAGCTGCTGATTGGTAAGGGATCTCTTAAGCAATGTTTCAAATGCTTGCTGTGCGCCTGTAATATCCTCCAACCTCAAACTCTTCAAGCCGGTAAACATTAAGTATCGTAACGATGTTTTGGGTGCGATCGCAATTGCAGAATCCATGTAAGCATTTCCGTTTGCCGTGTGATAGGGACGATAAAAATCATCTCCGCTAAAATCAGAAAGATCGTAATGCGTTCGGGCCATAAGAAAATAATACTCAGACCGTAAGCTGTCATCAAGATGCTGGAGCTGCACAGTTCTTAATGTATCAAGCGTTTCGTTAAACAATCCGGAGGATACCAATACAAATCCTATTTTGATTTTACTTACAGCAATCTTTTTCGCGTCCTTCATGCGAAAGGCTGAAGTTTCTAAAATACGTGCATACCGAAAAGCAGAATCATAAATAAATGACTTATACTCCTCGTAAATCCTTTCATAAACCTCATACCTTCCGGATACCGGGAGTTGCATCACCTTACGTTTCAGAGATTCAATCCGGTTAAGTTTCTCCGTTAAAAAAGTTTCTCGTTGCGCAATAACGGTATTCAGTTCTTCCAGCGATTTTTGCGGATCAGGACTGGCGAACGATTTAGAAGTTAAGATCAGGAATAAGATTGGGAGAAGAAAATTCCGCACAAGCATAACGCTTCAAGGTAAGGAAATTTGTTTCAGAACAATGCTTAAATCACATACAAAATTGGTCTTATAAAATTGTTCCAGAAGCAGTATATTTCAATTGTTCTTTTTCGGACACAATAACTATCATGTGGACATGTCCATTTTGCAAGCAGAAATTTGTTAAACCAAATCAGGTTCATTCCTGTGGTGATAAAGTGCTGGATGATTTTCTGCACAATAAACCCGAATACACAATAGCGTTATTCTGGCATTTTGCCGATTCGTTTCAACAAACAGGAAAAGTGACCATACACCCTACAAAATCGATGATCGCGTTTGCTGCTAAAACTCGAATGGCGTATGTAATCCGGTTAGGCAAAAATTTTGTTGATGTAGTTTTTCCGTTTGATCAGCCTCATACAGAGAACCTTTGCTTTCATAAGATTGCACAAGTTCCTGGAACGCAGCAATACAATCATCATCTTCGACTGTTGGATAAAAAAGATCTCAACGCAGAAGTAAAAAAATTCATGAAGCTTGCATACTCAAAGAATAACTAGTTGTTGATAATTCTCTACAGAATATCCCTTAAATCTTTCATTCCAGTTCAAATTTACACGGTCTGATTCTTGGATTAGCAGCGAAAACAATTTATATGAAAAACTCATTAACTGCCTCGCTTTCCATGATGATCGTATTCATTATGCTTACCATGCTAAGTGGCTGCCAGGTTATCGGTGATATTTTCGGAGCTGGCGTGTACACCGGCATGTTCATCGTAATCTTTGTTATCGGGCTAATCATTTTCCTGGTCGCGCGAATGATGCGCAAAAAGTAATTAAGCAACTATCGCGTACTAAAAACGTAGGTCGTTTGCGTATGATAAACTTCGCCCGGATTTAGCTCGACTGAAGGAAAATTCTCTTGATTCGGTGAATCCGGAAAGTGTTCAGTTTCTAGACAAAATCCATAACGATGTTTATACACACCATACTTTCCGGTTATTGATCCGTCCAGAAAATTACCGCAATACAGTTGCATGCCTGGCTCGGTTGTGTAAACATCCACTACCCTTCCGGATTCCGGTTCGTAAACTGTGGCAGCCTGTTTAACAGAATCTTTTGTTGATAATACCCAGCAATGATCATAACCACCTGCCAGTTGCAGCTGTTCGTATGGATCATTTATTCTTGATCCAATTGAAAATTGTTTTCGAAAATCGAAAGGTGTTCCGCTAACCGCCCGAAGTTCGCCCGTGGGAATAAGTACATTGCTTACAGGTACAAATTGATCAGCATGAATCGTTACTTCATGATCAAGAATGTCGCGCTTAACGTTTCCGGTAAGGTTAAAATAAGAATGGTGCGTTAGGTTAACAATAGTTTTTTTATCGGTTGTAGCTTTGTACTCAATCTTGAGTTCATTGCTATCATTGAGCGTGTAAATAACCTCAATAGTCAAATTACCGGGATAGCCCTCTTCCATATCCTTACTTAGATATGTAAGCTTCAGACTATTATTTTCAAGTTGCTCTATATTCCAAAAAACTTTATCAAAGCCTTTTACACCCCCGTGAAGATGCTGGCCATTGTTGTTTTGTGCAACGGTAAATTTCTTTCCATCCAAGGTAAACTTTCCATTAGCAATTCGGTTAGCATATCTTCCCACAATTGCTCCGAAATACGGAGTCTTCTTCAAATATCCCGCTAGAGAATCATAGCCAAGTACAATATCTTCTATAACACCATTTCTATCAGGAGCTTTTAAGGTTGTGAGGATACCGCCATAATTGATCACCCGTACTTCAACATTATTTTTGTTTACAAGTGCGTATTCAAATACTTCCTCACCGTCCGGCAGTAGACCGAAAAGTTTATTTGCTTTAGCTTCCATAACTATTTGATTTTGTATTGGCTCTTTTGTAACTCCAGAACATGCCGAAAAAATTAAACCGTAGATCAAAACGCATACTAAATGGCTACTAGCAAGCCCGAACAATTTATTCTTTTTATTCATCGTTGAGGTGATGCTTCTAAAACGTGCTGATTCAATTCTACAGCTATTCAATACTTTATATTCTCCTGCAATAATATTAACAATTTAAACTATGGCACACTTTTTTAGAAGTCTTTGAGAAATAATCAAAAACACTATGCAAAAAGCAGGAGAACCCATGCAGCTTCGTAAAGCCCAGGCGCAAAAAAGGCCAGGACAGGAGAGCAAAATGAAACCAGAACCGAAATCTGAACCTAAAGAACATAAAGATGGCAAGCTGGCTGGTAAAGTAGCTTTGATTACAGGAGGCGATAGCGGCATTGGACGAGCGGTGGCCATATTGTTTGCTCAGGAAGGTGCCAACGTTGCTATTGCTTACCTCAGTGAAGATGAGGATGCCGAAGAAACAAAACGATTGGTAGAAGAATACACTGAGTGTCTTTTACTGCGTGGCGATTTATGTAAAGAAAATCAGTGTAAAAGCATTGTTGAAAAAACTGTAAAAAAATTCGGGAAACTCGATGTTCTCGTGAACAATGCAGCACTGCATTGGGAAAGTAAATCCTTGGAGGAAATTTCAACTGAACAATTGGAAAAAACTTTCACGAATAACGTTATGCCTTATTTCTGGGTAACTAAAGCTGCATTAAAGCATCTTAAAAAAGGAAGTGCTATCATCAACACATCATCCGTAACAGCCTATCGGGGCAGCGACACATTAATAGATTATGCATCAACGAAAGGGGCAATTGTATCCTTTACACGAAGCTTATCATCTAACCTTGTCAAAAGAGGAATTCGTGTTAATGGAGTTGCTCCCGGTCCTATCTGGACACCCTTAATTGCCTCTTCTTTCAAGCCTGAAAAAGTTTCCCGGTTTGGAAGCGATGTACCCATGGGTCGCGTAGGTGAACCTGCCGAAGTTGCGCCAAGCTATTTATTTCTCGCGAGTAACGATTCAGCATATATGACGGGTCAATTCCTTCATCCAAATGGCGGTGAGATTGTGAATGGATAATTAATATTTAACTAAAAGCAAGACTATTATGGCTAAGTATTCAAAGAAAGCGTCTGAGAAAGTTGAGAAAGTGATGCACGAGAAAAAGCTCGGAACGTTAAGAAGTGGTAGCGGAAAAAAGGTTACCAGCCGCAAACAGGCAATTGCAATAGGATTGTCTGAGGCGCGCAAGGCTGGTGCGAAGGTTCCTAAGAAAAAGGCCAGTCGCAAAAAGTCTTCATGAAGAATTGTTGTGTAGTGGCGCATCTTATGTAGAAACACAAAATTTCATCTCTACGAATCAATCCATTATTTCTTTTTTTGTTTTGATCCATTATCCCCTGACTCTTTATTAGGGTTTTTGGATGGATCCATTTGTTGTGGAGGTGTAGGCGTTTCAACCGCATCGGCTGATTTCTTTACATCAGAGTCTTTTTTGTCAATATTCTTTTTGTCGCGGTTCATAATCATTTCTTTTTGAATGAATGATTATAAATCGTGCCGAATTGAAATTGTGATTTTGAAGTAATAATCGTTTTTATTCATCAGCGTTGGTGGTATTATTCTACATAGCCATGGTTTTGTCCACAAAACAGTTCTAATGCGAAGATTTTGACCCTTATGAGTTCTGGCTCAGATTTTAGTATAATATTATAAAACTACCATTATGAAAAAGAGTAAGCCTCAGAATCCGAATGACCATAAAAGAAAAACTCCATCTACAAAAGGTCAGGAACACAACGATAAAAAGTTCACCTCCTATAATACGGATGATGAACAGACCTCTACACCGCAAAAAGTAAGAGAAAAGCGAGAATCAACATCCGAACAAAAGACAAAACAGGAATCGGATTAATAAGCACAGCTCTCTTAATCTGCTGTTGGATTTTAACGTTCTTTACGTATGCCTCAACAATCTGCAGGACTGTTAATGTATCGAAAATCAGAAGCTGAACTTGAGTTCTTTCTCGTTCATCCGGGCGGACCATTTTGGGCAAAGAAAAATGAAGGGGCCTGGAGTATTCCTAAAGGTCTTACGGAACAACATGAAGAATTATTGGATGCGGCAAAACGTGAGTTCGAAGAGGAAACCGGCATAAAACCAATTGAACCTTTTTATTCTTTAGGATCGGTAAAACTTAAAAGCGGCAAAATAATTTACGCCTGGGCTTTTGCAGGTGAGTGGAGTTCTCATCAGGGTATTACCTCAAACAACATTGATATTGAGTGGCCTCCCCGATCAAAGAAATACATTTCAATACCGGAGGTCGATCGGGCTGAATGGATGACGTACGAAAAAGCGTCTCTGATGATAAACCCTGCTCAATTACCGTTATTAAAACGTGTTCAAGAATTCTTAAAATAACTTGTACCCAACAATTCGCGGGCAAGGAAATTAAACTTTGGGTGCCAGCCGTGCTAGTCCTATCAGCGATTTAACTTCACCGATACGGTTAATGAACCTAAAATTAAACTCAACCAGATCACTAGCACCCTGCTGGATCATTTGAATAATCTGCGAAACATCTTCCGGATGAATCAGGTAATTAATTCCGCTGAGATGCAATAGATAATCAAAGTTAAATGCATGTTTATCAAACGGGAAAATCTCAGTTTCATCGCGGAGCTCATTCCAGCCTTCTGTAAATGAGAAAACATGTGCATGAGCAATCAGCAATAATGTTCTAGGAGCATCATGCGTGGCTCCTTTTTCAGTTGTCTTAGTTTTTATAAGTGTCATCGTGTAATTCGTCCTCTACAACGCGTTTAAGTCCATTCACTATTTTATCCCAACCTTTTAAGGATCGTTCATAACGATCTTCCGCACCTTCCCCCTGTCCCACATCATCGGTAATGGAAACAATTGTTTTGCCGCTATCCTCGTACAATTCAAAGGTTACAATCGATTCAGTCGCAGACTTTGAATTTTTAAGAGTATACTTAAGTAATGACCCGCGGTTGATTTGGATGATCATCCCGTTAAATTCCATCGGAAAGATTCCTAGAATTTTTCTCTTAAACGATATTGGTTGATCCACTATCCAACTTGAATAGACCTTACAACCGTAAAAGTATTTGCGGGTAAGTTCCGGATCTGTAATCGCCTGCCACACATTTCGCATGGGTGCTCTTACGGAGATTTGCTTTCTGACTATAAATTCTTCCATTTTACTTATTGAATTAAAAAAAGAAAAGGGCTCAAAAGCCCTTTTCACTTAAACTCTCTGATCAACTTAGTTAACCTTGTTAACTTTATCGCCACGGTATTTAAACTCTTCCATGATCAGGTGAACGGCTTCTTTAACTTTAGCTTCTTCGGTAATAAATGCATTATCGCGAACTAAACCTGAGGCAAATCCATCCCAAATAACTTCTGATGTTTTAGTATCAATCAACGATACGATCAATGTTCCTGGCTTAAGAAGATGTGTAGTTGTATCGCTTGGCGTACGAACTTCTTTTCCACCGGTAACCATTGTTGGTACATCATTTATGTAGCCCTTCATTCTGGCTTCTCTTTCAAGCACACGATAGGCTACTAACAAATCAGGGCGAACGTCATTCTGACGATACCCTCTTGCCTGAAGTTCTTCTGACAATGAACTTTTAATAGCAGCGTTTACAGCCACATTCGTTGAAGGAATAATCACATTGTAAGAATAAACATAAGGCGAAGTAACTGTTGTAGTAGTTGTGGTTGTTTTCGTTGTACCTGCCTTAGTTGTTTGAGTAGTTTTTTTTCTTGGAACCGCTTTTTCCTCGGTGTAGGTATAGATATAATACCCACTTTCAGGTTGAGCTGTCTCATCCATTTGAGCCCATGCAAATGTTTTAAATTTGTTGAAATCAACATTTACTTTAGTATTTCCCTTCACGACTACATCCTGAGCCTGAACGAAACCTGCTGTGAGCAGTATAAGTGCTGCAATCTTTAATGCTTTCATATTTTTAATATTTCTTAATGTTAAATGTATAGTCTACTTCGTGTAGATATAACTGACGAGGCTAAAAAATAATGCCACGAATAAAATTTGTTTTATGATCCATTTTTTAAGATTAGCTCATTGATATGTAGAATTACTTCCGCGAGTGCGGAATTTTTGAGGGCTCAGAAATAAGTATATATAATTTGGATGTTTATACGGCAGTGCGCATGCGAGGCCTGACCTTTATATCTCTCTTTTTGTATTCCGATCTGCGTTTTTTACGATCAAGGAAAATATATAATCCCAAGCCCGTCAGCGAAATTGCCGCAATCCAGATCAATGCCCGTTCAATATTTCCATTTAAGCCATAAAGTGCCAGTATAATCAGTAAGGGAGTAATACCCGCCAACGATGATAAAATATACTTGCGATAGCTCATTTCCAGAATTCCAGCAACGAAACTGATACCATCACTCGAGAATGAAGAGAAGCGCGCGATAAAAATTGCCTTAACACCATAACGTTCTACGAACACTTTTATCTTCTGCTGCGCATTTTCGGAAACAAACCGATCGATAGCTCTCGGGCCAAGTTTTTTACCAATAAAATATCCAATTGTGGATGATAGAAATACACCAACCAAGCAAATAAGAGGGCCCCAAACCGGTCCGTAACAGACAATGGCTATGATAAAAAGTATCAGGTTTGGAATGAGCAAAGCAAACATTTGCGCGACCATGGAAAGAATGATAATGATTGGTCCCCACGCTTTGAATTGTTTTACCCAGTCGTGAATACGTTCCTGATCATCACTCGTAAGTATTACAAAAGCGTTGTTGATACCTTCATGAAAAGACGGAATGAGGAAATAGCACCCCACAAGTAACACCACAACAGCTACAGAAACGATTAATACTACCTTATCACCTCTACTTCGGGGCTTTTTTGACGGCTTTTTTTTCATGACAGGAGGTTAATTCAATTCCTTGCTGAGGTATTGAAAATCTCCTGCCACCTTTCAAGCTATTAGTTAAGGTAAACTTCTCCTGATTTACGAAGGATAGTTTGGATTAGAAACCCAACGCCCGGCCGTGCTTGTAAGTCCGCCAATCGGTTGATAGTATCTTTTGAATCTCGCGTTTCAATCCCTGGAAAGAGTTAGGCTTGGAAATATAAAAATTTGCACCGCGCCTGTAGGCATCTTTGATTACATCTTCATCGGTATCAGTCGAAAGAATTACTACAGGAAGCTTATTTAAGCGATCGTGCTTTCGAATATCTTCCAGACACTCCAAACCGTTCTTTCCAGGCATATTTATATCCATTACAACCAAATCCGGAAGCTCATCCTGGGGTTTTATCAGGAAATCAATTCCATCGTCACAGTGACTTGCCGTTTTCAACCGAACTTCTGAGGTAATCTCATTAAGTGCGTCCGTAAACAACATGCGGTCGTCCGCATCGTCTTCAACAAGCAAAATAGATTTAGGCATGGCCGGGTTTAATGCTTAAAGATAGCAGTAAAATCAATATCTATAAAAATTTTGCCTCCCCTTTAAAAGCTATTTATACCCGTGTTCACAAAGGCTGTTTCGATGCCCGAATAGGTTAAACTTGTAGAAGCGCGTCTACACAGCTATGGCTATTAATCCTACTGCGCTGGTAAGTTGGGGTACTTCATGTATTGAATTCCGAGTTTTTAACTCTGGCCTGATATTATCATTACGGATCAAAACCAAAACAAATATTTATGCAATTAAAATCTAAATTTTTTATAAGCTTTCTGCTGGTCTTCGTACTGGCTTCTGCAAGCAGAATAGCTTTTGCTCAGGACGATAACAGCGACTTTCGTGTAGGTATCAAAGGCGGTCTTAACGTAACCAATCTTTATGTTGATGATCTTGATGATGAGAATCCTCGTTACGGTTTTCATTTAGGCGTTTATACACAACTCTTCAAATCAGACGTTTTTGCTATCCAGCCTGAAATCTTGTATTCAACAAAAGGTGCTAAAGCTGAAGGTGATGATGGGTCGGCCGATTTTAATCTGAATTACATCGATATTCCTGTGTTAGCTGTATTCAAATTAGGCGATGCTGCAGAAATTCATGTTGGTCCTTACTTCGGTTACTTGTTGAATGCTAATATTGACTTTGATGTAGATGGACCATTAGGTGTTGAGCCAGACGAACTTGATCGTAATGACTTCAAAGCTTGGGATTATGGTATCTCTGCAGGTGTAGGTTTCAACGTAGGCCCAGTACAACTTGGCGCACGTTACAATTATGGCCTGCAAAAAGTTGCTGATTCTGATTCAGAATTTTGGGAAGGTGTTCTGGGAGATTCTAAGAACTCAAATGCACAGTTATACGTGTCATTTAATTTCAACCAGGACTAATAAAAATATTATGTAAAAAAGAGGCTGCTCATGAGCAGCCTTTTTTATTTCCATTCAGGAAGACTCAATAAGAATTCTGGTTGATCTGCATCACATGTTGCCTTCAGGTACTTCTCACCATCCCGTTCAGCAACCACAATGTTTACAATTTTACCCTGACGATAAATGTAGAATTCCCAATCATTTCGTTCGATGCCTCGTATAGCATCCTCCTGACTAACGGTCCATTGATGTCCTGAGCCCCCACCGTGAATTGAAAGAATACGGTGGGCAGGATCGGTTGACACAGCCTTATCGATACAGGTAATTTGAAGCTTAACAGGCATTACTTATTAATTGAAGGATGGAACAAGGTTTTCCAAACCGTGCACCGAATCTACAAGAAGTATTGGGTAATTGTCAAGAGGTATAGGAGTTAGTCCTACGTTTTAGACAAGAAAATATTTTAGCATTTGTGTATTCGCTAAGGCGATTATTTACTGACGCGCAAGCCAAAAGTTCAAATTGCCGCGAATTGGCATTTCACTTGTAATTCTGATTCTGAGGTAACAAAGCCTGACAAAACAATAAGCCAAATAAACCCGAAAACGCCATGAATTCTTTACAAGACACTTCTGTGAAACAAGTTTTCTCCACACTCCGGGAAAATTTTACTACATCCGAGCTTGAAATGCTTGAGCAGGACATTGATCAACTTCTCACTTCGAGCGAAACTGTTGAAGAACTTATTTCTTTAGCTAAAGAAGCCTTGGAAAACAGAAGGCTGACATTAACAGTTGCAGCGTAGACTGAGCGATTAAAAATCAGTTTTGAAATTTGGGAATAACCTCACGATTATTTTCCCAATTTTATACGCTATGACTAGTTTAACTTTTTTTAAAGTCTTCGGGCTGCATTCATCCTGCTTTAGTCTCTTGCTCGGCACAGCGAACTAAATGCAATTGTGAAAATATAACTGGGTGATACAAGACTTTCAGATACGCTATGATTTCTTTGCATTAAGTGATCGGGGAAAAAGCGGAAAGGATATTAAAAAGAAGCTTGCTCAAACAATCGTGAAGCTGACTTCCGAAGAAAATTTCATTCTTCGAAATTCTACTTGGTCAGAACAAACTAAAAGTTCCTTTCACGCTTAAGCCAAGATGTGGATTATCTGATCTGTAATAAATTATTTCGAGGAACTTACTGCTTTGTTAAGACAAGTTCTGTGTGATCCTGTCCTTCACGCTTTTCAATGATAAGTTTATCTCCCTTCAATTTCCATATAAATATCCCGTCAATCAACAATTCATCAGGCTCATTCAAAATTTTGTAATTATTAAAACGCATTAGATTGCCAGTTACTTGAAATGTGTTTTCGGGAATCCGTTCAAATGAAGTTTTTCCACTTCTAAGTTGTAAATCCATATCCAGCCATATATTCGAGCGGTATACAGAAGCGCTTCCTGGCTCATCAATATACCAATGAATAGTTCCAACATATGTCCCATCTAGCATTTCGTTATCTGAATCACAGCTTAAGGATAGTAACAGTACGATAAGAATTGATAATCTAACAGCGAGATTCATAACCGGGGTTATGATGTAAAGATATAAATTTAAAAAAATGTTCTACCCATTCTTTTTTCCTAATCATTCTACAATCTGTAGTTAAAGAACAACAATTGCAGATTGATTGCGGTAAATTATTCTATTCAATGAAGTTTAATCTCTGATTTCAATCAATGGCATGATATTTATGTTTATATCCATGTACAATACACATAAATATAATGCTATGAAAAAGATAATCCATTATGTTGCATGCCTGGCCTTGTCAGGAATTGTAACAACAACATATTCTCAAAGTCAGGAACAAACAACACCACTACCTCGTCCGGTTCAAGAAACTGGTATTACACCACAAACTCCCCAGCGCGTAACAGATCCAATGGTTAGTGACAGACTTGCAAAAGATCTAAGCACACGCAATTCTGCAACACAAACACAAACCATCAACTGGTATCAAACTAACTATGGCTATACCGGAAATTATGCAATCGGATCTGCCAACTACATAGCGCGTTACGATCAACAAGGGAATTATGTTGAAACGCTGAGACGTAGTGAATGGAACAATTCCAATGTATCTGCAACACTCCTAAATTCTTATAGCCAAAGTCCGTATAAAGATCAAACTATTACGGGTTATTGGTCTGTAACCGATCCAGGCAAAACAGGATATTTTCTTGAATTGCGTGATAAGAGTGGAGTATCATCATCTGTTTGGGCAGACGGCCAGGGTAAAATTACAACAGCTCCCTATAATTCTACTACAGCAATGCCCGGCAGCAGACCAAAAGATTAAGTACCTATTAATTAATATTAATTGATAGCTGGAGTTTCTGCTCCAGTTCATTTATTACTTCCAATAAATCAATAAGTATAAAATTACATGCCGGAAGGTCCTTCCATTGTTATCTTAAAAGAAGCCATCCAAGCATTCAAGGGGAAAAAAGTTCTTGAGGCAGATGGCTATGGTAAGGCATTAGACTTTGGGAGGCTTCACGGCACCAAGATCACTGACATAAAAACGTTCGGGAAGCATTTATTGATTTGCTTCCCGGATTTTACAATTCGGGTGCATCTCCAAATGTTTGGCAGTTATAGAATTAACAACGATAAAGAAAATCGCAATCCGAAATTGCGAATGACGTTTACCAACGATCAAACCCTCTCCTTCTATGCGGGTTCAATTGTAATGATTGACGAACCGCTTGACGATGTGTATGATTGGAGTGCAGATGTGATGAATAAAAAATTCAGTGCCAAAAAAGTACTTGAAAAAATTGCTTTAAAACCAAAAATGCTAGTGGCCGATGCGTTAATGGATCAAACGATTTTTTCGGGCGTTGGTAACATTATAAAGAACGAAGTATTGTTTCGCATTAAAGTGCATCCAAAAAGTAAGGTTGGTAAAATGCTTCCAGCTAAGCTTAAGGAAATGATCAAAGAAGCTGTTCGTTACAGCTTTCAATTTCTCGAACAGAAAAAAGCAGAAACATTGAGCAAGCATTGGAAAGTTTATACACGATCAACGTGTCCGCGAGACGGCCACAAGATCAAGAAAGAATACCTAGGAAAAGCTTCTCGCAGAACATTTTATTGTACCAAATGTCAGAAACTCTATTAATCCATTAGACTGTTAGCGTACACACGTACAGGTTAACATTGAGGAATTTATGCCACATTATCCATTGTCTAATATGTCTAATTTCCTGATCCACAGTATATAACACACTCGATTCAACTGGTACAATTCTGTAGTTAGCGAACTATATGAGTTCAACAGATGAATTTCTTTCGCGTGAATATTTGGGCAATAGCGTACAATCATACTTGATCGCGCTCGGTGTTGTAGTAGTTGGTTTAATTCTGATCCAGATTTTTAAACGTGTTTTGCTAAACCGATTCGAAAAATGGGCAATCAAAAGTGAAACACATTTTGATGACATGTTGGTTCGGGGAATTGAACGTTTCGGTTTGCCGATTATCTCATTTGCCATAATATATTGGGCTATCAATTCCCTTACTCTTTCACCTAAAGCTGAAAAGGTTGTTGACGTTGCTACGGCAGTTGTAATCGCTTATTTCATCATTCGTCTGATCTCTGCGATCATTCAAAATATTATAACCTCCAGTGTTCGCAAGCAAGAAAATGGAGAAGTTAAAGCAAAACAGATTGGCGGTCTCATGATTATCATTAACATGGTGATCTGGATACTCGGTCTTGTGTTCTTACTCGATAACCTGGGATATAACGTAACAACAATTCTTACCGGTGTGGGGATTGGCGGTATTGCAATCGCCTTAGCTGCGCAGAATATTGTAGGTGATTTGTTTAACTACTTTGTAATATTCTTTGATAAACCTTTTGAAGTAGGTGATTCCGTTACTGTTGATGACAAAAACGGAACGATTGAATACATTGGTCTGAAAACAACTCGTCTTCGAAGCTTGACAGGAGAACAAATAATCATTTCAAACAGTGATCTTACAAAATCAAGGGTACACAATTTTAAGCGGCAGGAGACTAGGCGTATTTCTTTTTCCCTAAGTGTACGTTATCAAACTTCTACCGAACAGCTTAAAAAGATTCCCGGTATAATTAAGGAGATCATTGAAGCAGCTGAAAACACCCGGTTTGACAGGGCACATTTTGCCCGGTTTACGGAATATGGACTTACATTCGAGGTGGTTTATTTCGTTACCGTTCCGGATTATATAAAGTACATGGATGTGCAGCAGGAGATTAACCTCAAAATCATGGAAGCCTTTAAGAATGAGAAAATTACCTTCCTGATCCGGGAAGACAAGCCGGGCGAATGGGATAACAATTAAGATTACATTAATTATCTAATTAAGTATCCTGAACCTGTTGCAAATGAGAATGTTATGAGATAAATTAAAGCCCTTATTATAATCTTAGGGTGTTAAATTTGATAACCAAAAAGTGAAAATGTTATGAGATCGATCTGGACAGGCGCTATCGGCTTTGGCCTTGTAAACATCCCTGTGAAGCTTTACAGTGCGTCACAGGAAAGCAATATCAGCATGGATATGCTCGATAAAAAAGATCACGCCCGGATTCGCTACCAGCGTGTGAATGAAGGCACCGGTAAAATTGTGGAATGGAAGAACATTGTTAAGGGCTTTAACCTGGATGGTGATTATGTAATACTCGAGGATAAAGACTACCAGGCAGCCAGTCCCGAGAAAAGTAAGATCATTAACATTAGCTCATTCATCAAGGAATCGGAAGTTGAAAGTGTTTATTTCGAAACACCTTACTTCCTCGAACCCGATAAGTCAGGCGAAAAAGCATATGTGCTGCTTCATGATGCACTTGAAAAAAGTGGTAAAGCAGGCCTTGGCAGCTTTGTGCTTAGAAACAAAGAGAACCTTTGTATTCTTAAACCTTATAATGGGATTATACTATTAAATAAGATTCGCTTTGCGGAAGAGATCCGGGATTTGGGTGAGCTTAACATTCCAAAAACAAAAGCGAAGCCTGAAGAAATCAAGATGGCTTTGTCACTTATCGATCAACTTACAACAAAATTCAACATCGATAAATTCAAAGACACTTATTCGTCAGAATTGATGAAGCTTATTAAAGCTAAAGCAAAAGGTAAGAAGATTAAGGCTCCGGTATTGAAAGTAACGCACCGCAAAACAACTGACCTTATGGCTCAGTTGAAAGCCAGTCTGAAAAAGGCATCTTAAATGGGCTTAAAGCTTTATAAGAAAAAGCGGAATTTTAAGAATACGCCTGAGCCTGAGGGAAAAGTAAAGGCTTCTACCAGTAAGCTTTGCTTTGTGATTCAACGGCACGATGCTTCACGCCTGCATTACGATTTACGGCTAGAGCTGGATGGTGTAATGAAAAGCTGGGCTGTTCCTAAAGGCCCCTCATTAAATCCAAAAGATAAACGGTTGGCGGTGATGGTCGAAGATCATCCTATGGAATATAATAATTTCCATGGCGTTATCCCGAAAGGAAATTACGGAGCCGGTGTTGTGGATATCTGGGATGAAGGAACCTACACGGTTGATCCGCTTCACGCGAAAACAAAAAATGAATCGGCCGAGCTTCGCAAAATGCTGGAGAAAGGTCAGCTGAAGTTTGTCATGAAAGGCAAACATCTCAAGGGATCTTTCGCTCTTGTGCGGCTGCGTGATGAAAAAAACTGGTTGCTGATCAAACACCGTGATGAATATGCGGTAGATGATTATGATAGTGAAGAGGTCGCCCCTATTAAGCCTCACAATGCAGATAAAACCTGGCACTCCAATCGACCAAACTCACGACAAAAAAGCGCAAAGGCTGCAAGATCAGTTCGCTCAAAAGCGAAGAAGCTCACACACTTTATTAAGCCTATGCTGGCTACGCCCAGTGACGTGCCGTTTACCGATAAGAATTGGGTATTCGAGATTAAGTGGGATGGTTATCGGGCAATCACAGAAAAAAAGGGCAAGAATATCAAATTTTATTCGCGAAACGGATTAGAGTTTCAAGGGCTTTATCCAGAGCTGATGCCTGAGCTTTTAAAAATTAAAAAAGATTGCGTGCTGGACGGAGAGATTGTTGTGCTAAATGAAGAAGGGAAGCCAAGCTTTCAGAAGCTTCAACAGTTTGATGATAATCGCAATCTACCGATCTTATACTATGTGTTTGATTGTTTATCATATGATGGAAAAGATCTTACCGACCTATCTTTACTCGAACGTAAAAAGTATGCCTTAAAAGCCATTCCCAAGAGCAACGCCATTATTTATTCCGATCATATCGATGCAGAGGGTGAAAAGTTCTTTGGCGAGATCATCAAGATGGAAGGAATGGAAGGCATGATGGCCAAGCGTGCTGACAGTACCTATGAAGAAGGCCGAAGAAATCGTTCCTGGCTTAAAATAAAACTGGTTAATACGCAAGAAGCAATCATTGCCGGATACACTGCCCCTCGCGAAAGCCGCAAATATTTAGGGGCCTTAGTTCTTGGAATTTACGATAAAAAGAAACTGCGCTACATAGGTCATAGCGGTACAGGCTTTACAGATAAAATGCTTAAGGAGCTTCACGCTAAAATGCAGCCACTCGTTACAGATGAATCACCGTTCGATGAAAAAGTGGCTGTGAACGCAGCTGTTACCTGGGTTGAGCCTGAACTCGTTTGCAATGTAAAGTTCAGCGAGCTTACGGAGGAAGGCATTATGCGACATCCTGTATTTATGGGCCTGAGAATTGATAAAGATCCGGAAGAAGTTGATCAAGTTGATGAGCCTGTGAAAAAGAACTCAAAATCTACTCCCTTAAAAGAAACAAAAAAGGTTGCTAAAAACGCAGCAGTAAAGAAATCATCGTCTAAATCATCCACTAAGAAATCAAATGATATTGGTACCAGCAAGGAGAATGATCGTACCGTAACCGTAGACGGACACGAGCTCAAGCTAACCAATCAAAACAAAATTTTCTGGCCTGATGAAAAGTACACAAAAGGCGATGTGATCAATTACTACAATAAGGTTTCCGATTACATTCTCCCCTACTTGATTGACCGACCACAATCACTCAAGCGTAACCCGGGTGGTATTGTAGACAAAGGATTCTATCATAAAGATGCAGGCGACAAAGCCCCGCAGTGGGTAAAAAGCGTGGAAGTTTATTCCGAAAGCGGCAATAAGACCATCGATTACATTTTGTGTAACGATAAGGCCACACTGCTTTATTTAAACAACCTGGGTTGTATTGAGATCAATCCGTGGAACTCGCGCATCAAAAAGCCCGACAATCCAGATTACCTGATCATGGACATCGATCCCTCTGAAAAAAATACATTCGAGCAGGTAATTGATGTTGCCTTGGTAATCAAAGAGGTTTTGGATAAGGCGGGTTGTACGTGCTATTGTAAAACATCAGGGGCTACCGGAATGCACATCTACATTCCTTTGCAAGGAGTTTATACATACGATCAAGCCCGGCCTTTTTCAGAGATCATTGCCCATCTTACGAATGAGCAACTGCCAGACTTTACAACCGTTGAACGACCACTAAACCAACGCAAAGGCAGAATTTATATCGATTTTCTTCAAAACAGGCGGGGCCAAACACTTTCATCGGTCTATAGCATTCGGCCAGTGCCCGGGGCAAGTGTTTCAACTCCGTTAAAATGGAAAGAAGTAAAGCACGGTCTCAGTCCGTTAGACTTTACGATCAAAACCGCTCTTAAACGATTTGATAAAGTTGGCGACCTTTTTGCAAACGTCCTCACAGATAAAAACGATCTGGGAAAATGTATAGATCGGTTGGAGTCTTAAGCATATGGAATTTCAAACGATGGTTGGTGTTGGTGCGAGTGCGTTAACAGCAACGTCACTCATTCCTCAGTTAGTCAAGCTTCTTAAGGAGAAGAAATCGAAAGATATATCCCTGGTTATGTTGGCTGTATTGTTTACTGGTCTTGCTCTTTGGGTTTGGTATGGTTTTCTCAAGACCGATCCGATAATAATCATCGCTAACGCGTTTGCGTTGGTAATCAATTTAATAATTGGAATATTAGCTATCTACTATAAACCAAAATAATATGAATAATCTCTTCAGAGGTCTCATTGCCGGATATGGTGCCAAAAAACTTGGAGCCGGTTGCCTGGGAACCATACTCGTTTTTATTTTGATCTGGATGGCGTTGGGGTATTGCAGTTAAGCTATCAAGGTTAATTATCTATTAAAATCATATTATTAGAATATTGCTGTTAGTCAATCTTACTTAGGTGACGTAACAAAATCTTATTACACATGCAATAAAACTTACTCCTGCTAAGGTTTTTTGTGCTGTAGCTTTGAGCATCACTACGCTCTAAACAAATGCAACTCTACACAACCTCTACAGATTCATACAATCCTTTAAAGATCAATGTTTGCTCAGAAACTGCATTGCTAAAAATGCAGGGAGAAGGCGTTAACACAGCTTTTGTAGAATGTGCTGAATTGCTACAGGAAAAAAGTGATGTTGAAGTTTTGATAAATAGCCAGGGCCATGGCGATGTAATGCATAGCCATACCTACGGTCCTTACTTTTTTCTAAAGGGATTATTCTATCCTAAACGAAAAGTATTAACAGTTCATGTAATCCCGGATTCCATTAAAGGTTCTCTACCTTTTGCTAATAGATTGATGCCTTTTGTAAAATGGTACTTCAAACAGGTATACTCCTTTGCTGATGTTTTGATTGCCATAAGTCCTATGGTGGAAGAAGCAATTCGTGAATTAGGCGTTAAAACAAAAGTCGTGCGGATGGCAAACCCACTGCAATTAGAAAAATGGAAACGTACAGATGCACTAAGGAAAAAAGGCCGTAAAATTTTGGGATTAAAGGACGGGGAATTTTGTGTAATGGATGTCGGCCAGTTACAACAGCGCAAAGGGCCGGAAGATTTTATCGAAATCGGCAAAAAGCTTCCCTTCATTCAGTTTCGTTGGATCGGAGGTCGTCCTTTTGGCGCGATGACAGAAGGCATTAATCGGTTAGATAAAAAGATTGCAGATGCTCCATCCAATATAAAATTTGCCGGCCTGTTTTCCTTAGAAGATATGCCTGCATTATATGCAGCGGCTGATGCCTTTATCTTTTTATCGCACCAGGAAAATTCACCCCTTGCACCGGTTGAAGCCGCTGCATCCGGTATGCCGGTTATGTATCGCGACTTGCGTGAATATCAACTTCTTTACAAGAATAAATACTTTAGTGGTAGCACAAACGAAGATTTCGTCTACTGGATTGAAAAACTCACTTCGGATCAATCCTTTTATGATCAAGGTCTTGAAGTATCGAAAAAGCTTATCACTCAGTTTGAAAAACAATTCATTCGAAGACAGCTTATTAGTCTGTACAAAGATTTGATTGAACGCGCCCAGTCATCCCGTCCGAAACGGATTGCGGTCTCGCTTGGGCGATCGTAACAAAAAACTCTTTCGCACGGTAACGTTGAGTTCCGCTGCGTACGATTTTTCATTATCTTACCCAGAAAACGGGTCTATGAATTCAACGCTACGCAAAGTATTTTTTCTGATTGCCTTCTTGAGCAGCAGTATTTTATACGCTCAGACTTCACATTACTATGTGGTTATCGGAGCATTTGCCAAAGAAAGTAACGCTAAGAAATTTGCAGGCTTTGCGCGCAGCCGGTTCTTCCAGGCTACCTACGAGAAAAAACCCAAGTCGAGACTTTATTATGTGTACGTAATTAAGACGGATACAAAAAAAGATGCTTACACAGAAGTGAGAGTTCTTCAAAAAGAGTCAACCTTTCAGGATAGCTGGGTGTATAAAGGATTACTAATAGGTTCACCGGATAATGGAAATATTCAGCAGCAACCAATAGAGCCAAAAATTCCGACTCAACCGATTGACACCGTTGTAACTGAACCCATACCTGTAATCGATACTGTAGCTGAGATTAAAGAAATAACAGAAGACTCTATTTCTGTGGATTCTATTTCAAGACCAGATCAAATTGTAACACTTCCCCTTGACACAACAACCCGTGTTACTACTCCAGATATTAACGCTTCAGCCTTGCCACCTACTAAAAAGGCAAAAGGAAAGTATTTTAAGTTTGCATTAATTGGCCCGGACGGTCAACCTTTCACGGGCAAAATTCATAATGTTGATCTGAAGCTAGGGCGTGACATTGCAGCGTATAACAGTTATGATTACAATGACATTGTGCGTTCGTCAAGCCAACGTCAGGAACCGATGACCTTTGTATGTGGAATCTTTGGGTACAAGGAGGTTATGCAGTTGGTTGACTATACAAATCCAAAGCTTACGGCCGGAGCAACATTGGATCAATACGGAGCCTGGGTTATTCCTTTTAAACTTGAACGTTTGAACAAAGGCGATGTATCGGTTATGTATAATGTCTCTTTTTATAAAGATGCAGTAATTATGCTTCCACGGGCAAAAGAAGAACTCGATGAATTGGTGAATATGATGAAATCAAATCCGGATTATGAAATTAAAATTCATGGCCATACAAATGGCAATGATAAACGTAAGATCATCGGTTTAGGCAAACCCCGAAATTATTTTGATGTTAAAGGATCGGAGGAAAAAACCGGAACCTCTAAAGAGTTATCCAAAGACCGAGCTGAAGCGGTAAAAGCATATCTTGTAGAGCATGGAATTGCAGGCGACCGAATGGATATTATGGCGTGGGGCGGTACAAACATGCTTGTTAAGGAAACCAGCTCCAGTGCAAGGCTCAACGATCGTATTGAAATTGAAATCTTAAAAGATTAGAATCTAATTCAATACGTAGTACGCGATATTAAGTGCAGTTGCAAAAGTTACCCAGAAAAGATATGGAACATTAAGCCAGCCAGCGGCAGGGTTCACTCTGTAAAACAGCCAGGTCATAATAACAACGGATACCCAAAGTGCGATGATATCAAGTAGTGCTATCTCTATATCTTTGAAATAGAAGAAGAAAAGCGTCCACAAAAAGTTTAATAAAAGTTGAAGCGCAAATACTCCGAGTGCATTTTCACGCTTCTTTCCGGGAACCTCTCTCCACACCATGTACAACGAGATGCCCATCAAAATGTAAAGGATTGTCCATACCGGACCGAAAACTGAATTAGGAGGATTGAAGGATGGTTGATTTAACGAATCATACCAGCCGTCATTGATTGAATTGCGAGTAAAAACACTACCTACGAAACCCACTCCCAACGGCAGTATGAGCGAGACTATAAGCTTCAAAATATTACCCTTATTCATTCAATGCAGAACACAAAGTCCGTGCCCTTCTATAGAAAATAAAATGTATTGTGAATGGTTAAGATCAGGTTGTCCACCAACGTAAAAACCTTCCAATCCAGCTTTTAGGTACAGGTCGGGCATCCAAAGGCCTTTTCACTGTGCTTGTTTGTTTTGCAGGTTTAGTGCGTTTGGGCTGAGTCACCTGCTTCACTTTATTTTGATAGTGATGCTTGCGTTTCTCTTTTTCACGTTCAATGTCAGCATTGCGTTTTTCTTCCAACTCCCGTGCTTCACGTTGGCGCTGAACTTCAAGTGGATTTCTCCACGTGCGCTGATCGCGCTCACGTCTTGGATGTTTTGATTTTACTGAACTTTTCCTTTCAGGTTTCTGCTGATCCTCAGTCGTACTTTCTTCTTCAGGTTTAGATTCCTTCTTCTTCGGTTCGGGAAGATCAATCTTACCCAATACTTTTAATCCCGAAAGCTCAATTTTCGGAACCCGGATAACCTCTGGTTCTGTTTGCTGCTCTATAAGTTTATCTTCAGTAGTAACATGGATTGGTTCTTGCGCTGTTTGTTCCGGCTGTGCAAGCACAGGTTCTTCAAGTACAGAATCAGATTCAGGTTGAGGTAATTCTTTGGCCGCTGGCTTCATAATTTCCTCCATACTTTCAGGCGCAAAATGCTGAATGATCAGCTTAGTATGCTCATCCGCCAAACGGGCATTTGATCCTTCTTCCATCTGAATATTGTTTGACGCAAGAAAATCAACGAGTTGTGAAGGTCTGAGCGAAAGCTTACGGGCAAGTTGTCCAAGTCTCATTATGTATTAATAATCGGGCACAAATATACCAACCTTTATCAAAGGTGCCATGCGGACATTAGTCAGGCTTTTGCCGCCATTGCTTTTTTTCAGAATGCTGCTTTTTCTTTTTAATTCGTTCCTGAACCGATCCTTTAGAAGGCTTGGTTGCTTTCCGTGCCTTTTTCTTCTCAAATGCTTTCTTCAATAGTAAATCAAGCTTAGCGCGTACAGCTTCCTTATTCTGTAGCTGAGATCGATTATCTTGAGAAGTTAGAGTCAAAATTCCCTCCACCGATAAGCGAGAAGCAAGCTTGGTTAAAAGAATAGTTTTTTCCTCTTCGTTCAGTAAATTCGAATTACGAAGATCGAATTTGAGCGTAACTTTAGAGTTAACCTTATTCACGTTCTGTCCACCCGGTCCGCTACTGCGCGAAGCGCTAAATTCAAGCTCAGGTTGAAGAAGTGCTGCTGATAGTTTTCGTGTTGCCATTTATCTAAATTCGAAGTCAGAAATCTTTTGAATGAACCTCAGTGCAAGAAACAAAACATTGGCCATTTATGCCGCCAAATGTGTTACCGGAATTTTTCTATGCTTTCCGATTTTTATTTTTCTCCACGATTGGGTTGATTATACCTGGAGCTTAATTTCCGTAATGCTTGTACTTTCTCCGGAAGGAAAAGATGCAGTAGATTTGGCGCTCACTCGCATCAAGGCAAACTTTGTAGGAGCTGGTACAGGACTTCTTATTTTACTCCTTCAAATTCCCATTCCTTGGAACCTGGCAGCCGGAGCAATTATATCCTTGTTTATCTGTGATCGATTAAAGCTTAATGCAGGCGCACGATCAACGCTTGCCGCGATGATCATTATCCTGTTACATCATGAAGGAACGATGGCCGGTACGCATCTTTGGGATTCAGCCTTGAGCAGAATTGTTGCTGTTGTTTCTGGCTGCCTACTGGGTCTTTTGATTACCTATGTATTCCATTCTATCTTCAAGATCAATGCACCTGTAGCAACGACTGAAGCAGCTAAAAAAGAGCGCGAAGGTTAATCACAGAAAAGAACGATAAACTTCATTATCGCAATTAAGTGTGATTATGTTAAATCATCAGCTTGGCGAATATAATTCCGGTAATCATCGCAATGCCAAAGCTTACCAGCGTTCCAATCAAAACATATTCGGTCAACTTTCTGCTTTTTGCTTCTTTTAAATCTCCAAACCGAAATACGGACTTTGCTGCAATTAAAAACCCCACTCCTTCCGGATGACCGGATGCGAAAAATGCAAACACAAATAATCTTTCCAGGATACCAATGTACTTACCCGCACTCTGCAGCGATTCATCGTCTCCGTCCGTCATGTTTGGTGTCCAGCGCGCAATGAAGAATTTTATAGCAGCTGAAGTGGGGGTTGTTAGGAATGCCAAACATGTAATGAACAGCAAAACATTCTGATCATTTAACAGATTAAAGTCTGGCATGTAGTTGAGATAGAGACAAGCCACCACATATAAGACAATCAGGTGCAACAGCTGATCTATGAAAAACAGAATTCGTTTTGTCTTTTCACGCTGAACAGAAATCTTTAGGGCATCAATTACCAAGTGTGTTCCGGCAATCAACAATGCCCACGGCCAGAAATAGGCATCCCATACAATAAGGATGATTAGTACTGCATGGATCAGGATGTGGGCGTATAACTGCCACGCTTTAAGCTTACTTTCTTCTTTTGCTTTTACCCATTTGGTAGGCTGTAGAATAAAGTCTCCGATCAGGTGTGCGAGTATAAGTTTGACAAACAAAATCATGACACTAAAGTCCTGATTTTTTTTCGAAAGAGTGCGTCAACTTCTGTCAGCTCATCAAAGTATGCTCGTTTGAGCCTGCCACTAACGGCATTTTGCTTGATCCCTAATTTTTTACCGAGGTCTTGCTGAATCAGATCAGGTTTTTCCAATGCAATCTTTATGGCTTCGGCTGAGTTTGGTGTCCATTTGCTCATCGCAATCGAAGCAAGCTTCAGAATAAGATTCATATCTCCATCCAATTCGGGCGAAGGTGTTTTTATGGCCAGTGTTTGCTTTTCCTTTTTCAGCAATTCAAACTTTTCGCCTGACAGAATAAATGCCTGCCCGTTTGATTCGGTTATGCTGGCTGCTGTATAATCTTTTTCTCCAACTCCGATAGCCATGCGAACATCAATCGACTTGGATTTTAATAAGCACTTGATCTTCATCGCAACCATGAATGATTCTTCCGGCTGAGTAAGCTCTAACTGAAAGCTATCGCCCTGAAAAATTTCCCATCGCTTCGGACTGATCTTGTCAAGCTCTTTCTTAAGCGCTTTCATCCAAACAGAAGGCTTGCTTCTGCGCGATTGAACAATATCTCCGGTAATAATGCTAACCATGAAGGGCTTTTGCTACCATAACAACTATATCACCTAAGAGATGATACATTAAATATCACATAAAAAAATGATAAATTGAAATATCACTCAAAAGTGTGATAATCTTGATTAGTGCATTTTTATGTGATAATCTTAAATTCTACCGGAGAGCAATTTTATCGGGCCAGCTTAACGCGCACAGCATTGGGACCTTTATGCCCCATTTCAACTTCAAACGTAACTTTATTGCCCTCTTTAATAGGCTCGTTAAGTCCGTTAACATGCACAAAGATGCTATCCCCATTATCGGAATCCTTAATGAAGCCATACCCTTTTGAGTCGTTAAAGAACGTGACAGTTCCTTTACGTGTTGGATCAGCTTTAACGTTTGATTGCTTGGCGACTCCGATCTGAATGTCTTCCCCTTTGATGACCTTTTTCTTTAATGGATCAGGCGGAGTAGAAGAAAAATTACCGTCCTCATCGACATACATGATCATGTCGTCTAAAGATTTACCCTCTTTAGCATTAGACTTGCGTTCCTCTTTACGCTGCTCTTTTTCCTTCTTCTTTTTCTTCTTACGATCTTCGTTTTCTTTTTTGCTCCAGGTCTCCGCCATAGACTTTTTAAGGATTGTTAAACCAAAGCAATTTAAGAATAATTATTAAATTTTGCTCAGTCCTGAAATTTCTTGAACACGGCCGTGGCGTTATGCCCGCCAAACCCAAAAGTATTGCTCATGGCTACCCGGATATCTTTCTTAACCTTTGATCCGACAACAATATTAAGCCCGGCCGGCAGTTCGGGGTCAAGGTTTTGGGTGTTAATGGTTGGTGGAATAATGCCGTCCTGAATGGCTTTTATACAAATGATTGCTTCGATTGCGCCCGCTGCTCCCAGCATGTGACCCACGGAAGATTTCGTGGCACTGATCAGGAGTTTTTTCATGTGATCGCCAAATAAAGAAGCCACAGCTTTCATTTCGCTTTCATCTCCTTTCGGGGTTGAGGTAGCGTGGGGGTTCAGGTAGTCAACATCTTCAAGATTTAACGCTGCATCTTCGAGCGCCCACTTCATCCCAAGCTGTGCGCCTTTACCTTCCGGATGCGTGGCTGTAATGTGATACGCATCGGCCGACATTCCACCTCCGACAATTTCTGCATAGATTTTTGCACCTCTGCGCTTGGCATGCTCGTATTCTTCCAAGATTAATGTTCCCGAACCTTCACCCATTACGAAGCCATCACGGTCAACATCAAATGGCCGCGATGCTGTTGTTGGATCATCATTTCTTGTGGACAATGCTTTCAATGCGTTAAAGCCGCCAATACCTGCCTCGTTAATTGCAGCCTCTGAACCCCCGGTAACAATAATAGTAGCCTTACCCCACCGGATATAATTCATCGCTTCGATTATCGCGGTTGTTGATGTGGCGCAGGCTGATACCGTTGTAAAGTTGGGGCCCATAAATCCGTACTTAATGGAAATCCAACCTGAAGCGATATCAACAATAACCTTAGGAATAAAGAATGGATTGAAGCGTGGCGTGCCATCTCCTTTTGCAAACTCAATCACTTCGTTCTGAAAAGTTTGAAAGCCACCGTTACCAGAACCCCAGATCACTCCTACCCGGGTTTTATCAATTGTATCAAGATCTAATCCGGAATCAGCAATAGCTTCCTGTGTGCTGGCTAATGCATACTGCGTATAAGGATCGTACTTTCTTACTTCAGACTTCTCGAAATAGTTTAGTGGATCATATCCTTTTATCTCACAGGCAAATTTTGTTTTAAACTTGGATGTATCGAATCGTGTGATCGCGGCTGCACCACTTTTACCTTCTATCAGATTATTCCAGAATTCAGGAACGGTATTGCCCAATGGCGCCAATGCTCCTAATCCGGTAACTACTACTCTTCGCTGTTGCATATTAAATACTGATTTCGTTTAATAACTTTTTACAATGCTTGACAATGATCTTAACGGGTTCTTCTGAACGCTCAGCACGCGCAAACATTACGGCACCTTCAATCGAGCAGAAAAATGTATAGGCCAACTCGCGGGCGTTAATATCTTTTCTAAACTCTCCGGCTTTAACACCTTTATTTAAAAGATTATACATAAACATTACTGTGCTCATAAGCTCTTTAACAACAACTCTTCTGAGTCCAGGTAAATGATCATCTGCTTCAACAGCGGTATTCATGAGCGGGCAGCCTCCAGCAACGGGTGGGTTGAAAACATACTCTGCATAAAAATCAAACAAAGCCCGGAGCTGACGTTTATACGTTACTTCATGTTCTACCCGTTGTCGTACAAACTCTTTTACTCTGCGTACCGAGTACTTAAATGCTTCCATGGCTAAATCTTCCTTATTGTGAAAATTGCCATATAGAGCACCCTTAGTCAAACCCGTGCTGCTTGTAAGGTCTGTCATGGAAGTGCCTTCAAATCCCTTTGTGTTGAATAAGGGAGCCGTTTTGGCAAGGATGAATTGTTTTGTTTTATCCGCTTTTGAAAGCATAGGCGCAAATTATACCGATCGGTATATTAATGCAAACGAATTTTAAGGATTTTAGTTCATTACCATACACTTTCTGCGCACGTGTACCGTTTCCATAGTGTTTTAAAAATTATATTTGTGGCCTGGGGCGACCTTTGCCTTAGAAATTTTACCTAACCTGAATGACATTTTTTGCTTCGCTACTGCTTGTGCTGAGTTCTTTTTCGCATCCGACCAATGTTCTGTTTGATGTAAATCCAGCACCAACTAACGATTCTACCGAACTTAACGGTACGTTTACTGATCCCATAATCTTTGAAGATTCGATTCTTAGTCTTTATAACACCATCGGTCTTAACGAATACAACCTTTCCTACACTGCATTTCGGTATGGCATGATTGGCTACTTCAGCCTGGAACAAGAAGGAAAGCTTGGATCCAAAAAGCTTATTTCCATCATAGACTTTACAAAGCCCAGCAGCGAAAAACGTTTCTACACAATCGATCTTAAAAACATGAAGGTGAAGTTTCATGAATATGTAGCGCACGGTAATAAGACGGGCTGGAATTCAGCGGAATCATTTTCGAATGTTGTTCACTCGAACGCAAGCAGCTTAGGTTTTTACATTACTGCGGAGACATACATTGGAAGTAAAGGCTACAGCTTAAAGCTTGATGGCCAGGATAAAGGTTATAACGACAACATGCGTGCACGTGCGGTGGTTATGCACGAAGCAGATTATGTAAGCGAAAGCTGGATTAAAAAATATGGCCGATTGGGAAGAAGTCAGGGCTGCCCTGCACTTTCCAAAGAAGTTTCTAAAAAAGTTATTGATTCAATAAAAAATCACACGCTTATTTTTGCCTATTCAGAAAACAAAACTTTCCTGAACACTTCTTCACATCTGCAATTGGAGAACATCGTTCATTCGGCACAATCGCAGGCGATTACAAGCCTGCAATAGTTCCTGACACTTTTACAGCTCGTTTGTTAAGCTGTTCAAGCTGCATGCGATCGTGACCGTAAATATCTTCGCGGAAATTTACCTTACCATCCTCATTCACCCAGGCAGTACAATATTGAATGTGTACAGGATAATTTTTCTTGAGCATAATAGTTGAGGATTTATCGCCTGACATAAGCTTGCTGATCTTTTCTTCATCCCAGCCATTGTTCTCGCGCAACAAATACTCAGCGAATTTAGCAGGTTCATCCAAGCGAACACATCCATGACTTAACGCGCGGTAATCTTTTGCAAACAGGCGCTGACTTGGTGTATCATGCAGGTAAATCCGCATAGAATTATTCATACCAAATTTTACGCGACCCAATGAGTTGTCACCACCGGATTGCTGAACAATTTTATATTGATGTGGTTGTGTCGTTCCCCAAGCTTCGCTTGCCGGATCAATCTGTTCTCCATTTTTATAGAAAACATAATTCCGTTCGTTATAGTAGTTGGGATTCGATTGCAATCTTGGAATGATCTCATTTTTAATGATACTAACCGGTACGGTCCACGTAGGACTGAAGACAATGTGATTGATACGATCATTAAATACCGGTGTTGGATTTTCTACTGCACCTACAATTACACGCATTTCAAAAACATTTTTTTCCTTGTCAAAAATCCGAAGCTTATATTCCGGTAGGTTTACTAAAATGTATTCTGAGTTTTTATCTAATTCAGGTGTCCAGCGAAGGCGGTCCATATTTACGGCAATTGCTTCTACTCTGCTTTGGAGGCTTTTGTTTAAATACGATACTGTCATCGACCCAATCACGCCATCCGGTTCCAGGCCATGAATTATTTGAAATGCAATCACTCCCTGTACTAATCCTTTGTCATACAACAAGGAATCCCATTGTCCACTGATTGAATCAAGTGTTAATGGATAAACATGAAGGTCAAATTGTGAAAGACGTTTACGGACTACTGGAATAGCTTTGTTTCTCATCCCTGGTTCAATCTTTCCTGTTACACTCGCTACTGGTAATGTTTCTACTGCATACCGTTCCAAATCCCTATACTGACTGAGCGCAGCCTGAAGTCTTTTATATTGTTCGTTGGCAGGTTGGATGTTGTCGAAAATCTTTTCTAGTTCTTTAGCGTTTTTCGCATCTGCCAATTCTTTCGCATCTGCTATAGTTTTTGAAATTGGCTCACGCAACCAAAGCTTATCGGAGTATCCTGCATTCCGGATCTTGCCTTCGCTTAAATGCGTAGTAAATAGAAAATACAATTCCGTAATCCGGACATCAAGCGCCATAACTTCTTCAGCTTGGGCAACTTCACCGTTATAAATATCCTGAACCGCTTTTTCAATTAGTGAAGCGTTATAGTCTTCAGATTGTAATCCGTAAGCTTCCGCATTTTTTAGGTTTCCTACTAAAGAATAGTAAAGTGAAGAAGGCTCAAGATCATAAAGCCACTTAGTTTGTAGTTTATTGCTGTGATAAAATGCATTCGTCTTTTCGGATATACGCGCGTTAAAGTAGCTGTCTGTGAAAAGTGCGAGATTCTTACCGCCTAAAAATTTCACTGTATCAATTAGAATCGACTCCGGTTTTGTTGAAGATGTTACATGGATTTCAGCAACGGGCTGAATCGTTGTTGATTTATCCGCGTTTGCATAAAGTATATCCTGGTAACTTTTCTTTTGGGCCACGTCATGCTTGCTGCATGAAAAAAAAGTAAGGCTGATCAGGCTTCCCACTATCAATCCCTTTACTACACCACGTTTCATAGTCACTAAGTCCTCAAATGCTTTATCCTGCAATTGGTATAAGTAAAAATCGTTCCAATTCTTACTGTAGGCTTGTATTTGGTATAAAAACCACTAGCGACAAGGGATTGTGTAGAGTTTATAGCACAGGTGTGTGTGGTTGCTATGCGTCAAAAAAATCAACAGGAGGCGTTTAAGATGAAGTCTACCAGAACAATCGCGGCACAGTTTTACCGAGGGTAAGGTTAAAACTTACAACTATGATTAAGCAATTAAAAGATATCCCGAATACAATGGTGGGCTTTCAGGCTACAAGCGAAGTAACGAAAGAGGATTTTGACAAAGTGGTATTACCAGCTGTGGCCGAGCTGGTGCAGCGAATCGATGAGCTCAACTACATGCTGGTACTGGACACGTCTATTAAGAACTTTACGCTTGGCGCGTGGATAAAGGATGCCTTGTTGGGGCTTAATAACCTCAATAAATGGAATCGTGCGGCTATTGTTAGCGACTCAGAAAGCATCAACACATTTACTGATATTTTTAGCAAGGTTATGCCCGGTGAATTTAAAGGTTATTCCCCTGATCAATTAGATGAAGCAATCGCATGGGTAAGCGGGCAGCATGGTCTTATAGATAGACCGGTTTTCCAGGAAGAAGGTGATTCAAAGGATTAAGCTTCGGACAATTTAGCCGGTTTCTAATTGTAAATCTCTGGAAATCTTTTAAAAACGGCCGTTTTGGCGTGACTTTAAGTTGGTATGTGGATTGATCTTAGGAGCGAAAGGAGAACCAAGTGATGAAGAAGAAAAAGTTTAAAGACCTGTTAACCTCCGTTGACATCTTAAACACGCTGAGCGGTGGCGTTAGTGAGCCATTGGTTTCAATGCGTGAGGAAGCTGATCGGCATGAGGTTCGGGTTCGTGTTCCCGGAATTGATAAGGAAAGCTTACAGGCTGAAGTCCATAACAACGAGCTGATCATTTTTTATATGATCCCGTTGGAGTCAAATGGTAAGGATGTACAGCTTCCGCAGATCATTTACAACAATGCGATCCCCTACTTTGTGAAGATAAACAGCATCCAAGCACACTATGAAGATAATATGCTGGTAGTTGAGCTTCCATTTAATGAGTTGTCGAGTGGATATAACAAAGCAATAAAAGCGAGCTAAACGATTAGTTAACCGCGCTGGGAATCGCCTGCTGATGGATCAGCGGGCGATTTTTTTTATGGGTCTGTGCGACAGAATTTGTCAGCTAACACGTTTATCTTTGTAATTCTATGTCGCTTTTTGTCGCCTCACTCAACTCCGGAAGCAATGGTAATTGCTACTACATCGGCAACGATGAGGAAGGCATATTGGTTGATGTAGGTATCTCTTGTCGCGAGGTTGAAAAGCGTTTGAAACGATTAGAAATTCCCATAACCCGAATCAAAGCCGTATTTGTAACGCATGAGCATGGAGATCATATCCACGGAGTGCCAGCATTTTCCAAAAAGCACAAGCTTCCCGTATACATTACACCGGGAACGATTTTGTACGGAAACATTGGGAATGAAATTGAAGCTTCCCTGATCAATTCTTTCCGTGCGTATGAATCAGTTACAATTGGGAAACTCTCTATTACCGGGTTTCCGATTACGCACGATGCAAATGATCCGCACAATTTTATTATCGCGAATGATCAGGTTACCATCGGTGTGTTTACCGATATCGGCTTTCCATGCTATCATGTTACCCAGCATTTCTCACAATGTCATGCTGCCTTTTTGGAAAGCAACTACGATGAGCACATGCTGGAATTTGGGCACTATCCATTTCAGCTGAAGAATCGGATTCGTGGCGGAAAAGGTCACCTATCAAACCGCCAGGCGTTGAAACTATTCTTAGATCATCGTCCAGCGTTCATGACGCACCTGTTCCTCTCTCACTTGTCGCACAATAATAATACACCTGACATCGTAGAAGAACTCTTTAGTGGATTTGCTCATGCCACCGAGATTACTGTGCTATCACGCGAACGCGAATCATCGCTCTATCTCATTGAAAACAGTCTTGGTATCCCCAGCAAAACCGTTCGGCCACCGGTGCATTTCCTGCAAGTTCAGCTATCATTATTTCAATAGGCTTGTGGAATCCATGCGCTTAGGTGTGTAACACAGGTTGCAAATCGCGTTAAAATCAAAGTATTTCTCTACTGGCATGGTTTTCAACCGCTTCGGCTAAACAGCATTGCATGAATATCCTCAATCCGAAGGAGTACCAGAAGGAAGTAAGCGCTAACACTGCCAATCACACGGTGTGGATTGGTACCTATATCATTCTGGCGATAGGTTTCTTTCTACTTTACTTTCTGATAAAGAATAATGTCTTCCACGCATTGGACGGTTATCCAGAATTACTGAAACATTCTAAAAACATTTCATTAGTTGCCGGGGTGGCGTGTATTATTCTGATGATATCACGTTTTGTTGAACGCACCATTACCCGAAAGCAACAAACACTTGCAGCGCGTTATAACCTGATCCGGCTTATTCGGTTGCTTGCCGTGATCACGATTATTATGGCGGGAGCTTCCATCCTCTTTGAAAATTTTTATACAGCGGTTGTTTCATTAGGATTGATTTCGTTGCTGATAGGTTTTGCATTGCAAACTCCAATTACTTCCTTAATCGGATGGCTTTACATTGTTATCCGTACTCCTTACCGAGTTGGTGACCGGATTCAGATTGAAGCCTTTACCGGAGATATTGTCGAGATCAATTACCTCGATACAACTCTTTGGGAATTTAAAGGTGATTACCTGACGAACGATCTGCCAACCGGAAGACTGATCCGTTTTCCAAACAGTTTAGTGTTACAATCAGCGGTGTTCAATTATTCATGGTCAAGATTTCCCTATTTATGGAACGAGATCCCTTTTCACATCGCGTATGAAAGCGATATGCAATATGTGGAAGACACGATCAAGCGCATCACCAAGCAAGAGCTTGATCAGGATATGGATGAGAAGATTGAAAGCTTAAAAGAATACATGAAGAACACCCCGATTGGTGATGTTGACATTAAAGAGTATCCGTTTGTCTCCTTCCGGACAAATGCCAATACCTGGGTTGAGGCAATGGTAACGTATCTGGTCAAGCCGAAGAAAGCTACTGATACACGCACAAGAATTATTAAGCGTGTTGTAGCCGAGCTCCTGAAGGAGCCTGACCGGGTAATGTTTCCAAAAAGTAATGCGCGTTAAATCGCTAACGAAATGTTAGTGATTTCTCATCTTATCAATTGACGTTTCGAGCACTTTCGTAATTTTATCGATTGCTCCACTGATGGCATCGTCAACAGTAGCAGCAGTATTTTTCACTGCAACCGGACTTTTACCTTTTAATTTTGCTTCAATCAGGCAGCGTTTATCATCATCTCCGCCTTTTTCACCATTCTCATCACTTAAGTGAATTTCGACACGTGTGATTTGTTCCGCAAAACGATCGAGCTCAGCTTCAACCATTGATTTGCAGTATTCAATTAAGCGTTCGCTGTTTTTGATATTCTTATCCGTATTAACTTCAACTAGCATAATTCAGTATTTAGTGTTGTAAAGTAAGAAGTCTGACTGCAAACTTCAAACCAATTGGTATGAGCACCAGAAATCAAATCATTACTGCTGATACCTTACAGGAGCTTCAATTTTCCCGGATACTTTCCAATACCACATGAGCAGAAACCCAACCAATGCACCACCCACGTGGGCAAAGTGTGCAACACCTCCGCCAAAAATAGAGAAGCCGGTGACGCCCGAGAACAAATCTATTCCAATCATAATAGGAATAAAGAATTTTGCCGGAATTGGCACTGGCAAGAATATCAATGCAAGCTTTGAATTTGGAAACGACATTCCGAATGCTACAAGTACTCCATAGATTGCTCCGGATGCACCAACTGCAGGAATGTAAAAGATCGAACGAAGAGTATTCACTGCTTCATGATGAAGGCTACTGTTATTAGACAAATACTGAAGCAGATTAGGATCATTAATGCTTTCAAATGAGAATACCTTTTGAAGGTCAACAGCAGAAACTCCCATACTGATAACTTCCTGATACGCTGCGTTAAACTGATAATAGTTAACCGCGAGATAAATCAATCCAGCACCTATTCCGGAAACAAAATAGAAAATCAAAAATCGATTCTTGCCCCACATAACTTCCAGTGGTGAACCAAAAGCCCAGAGTGCGTACATATTCAAGAGGATATGCATGATTCCGCCATGCATGAACATGCTGGTAATTACCTGCCAGTATTGAAAGTTTGGATTCTTTGTGAAGAACATCGCGAAGAGCTCAAACATCCGATCCTCAATACCGGGTATTTGTGAAATCCCAAATACGACAACATTAATAATGATCAATACTTTAATCGTACTCGGTATCTTATCCATTCTTCAGCAGCGTATTAATTATATAGAAACAGAATCAGAAGGGTTATGAGTGAAATAGTTAGTCCCGCGACATGCAGCCATAAGGCAATTGGATTTGCTTTACTGCCCGGATTCAATTTCTTTCCGCGACTCCAAAGGAATATTCCAATCAATGCTACAGGATAAGAAACAACAAGATTGGCAAAACTGTACCATACCCAGCTGGTTAACAGAAACCAGGTCCCACAAATAATGGCGAACAGGTAATAGAGCTTTGCGTTTGATTTTCCTTCCATACTTATTTTTCAAGAATAGCAGTTACACCTTGTCCACCGGCTGCGCAAACAGAAACAAATCCTCTCCCCGATCCCTTCTGATGTAAGAGCTTTGCCATCGTGGCGAGCACCCGGCCTCCAGTTGCTGCGAATGGATGTCCGGCCGCAAGGCTGCTTCCGTTAACATTTAACTTATTCTTATCAATGCTGCCTAACGCCTCCACACCAAACAGTTGGCTGAGCTGATCGCTTTCCCAAATCTTTAACGTTGCCAATACTTGTGCCGCAAAGGCTTCATGAATTTCGTAGAAGTCAAAATCCTGCAATTTCAATCCGGCTTTCTTCAGCATTTTATTCGATGCATAGATCGGAGCCAATAATAAATTCTGCTTTGCTTCTACGTATTCAACTGCAGCAAGCTCGGCAAATGTTAGATACGCCAATACCGGAAGATGATGTTCACGCGCCCACTCTTCACTGGCTAATAAAATGCAGGAGGCTCCATCCGTAAGCGGTGATGAGTTTCCGGCTGTTAATGATCCATGTTCTCTATCGAAGGCTGGTTTTAACTTTGCAAGCTTCTCCAGGCTGCTATCGTTACGCAAATTGTTATCCCGACTTAATCCTTCGTAAGGCGTTAGCATGTCCGTAAAGAATCCAGCCTCATAAGCCTTTGCCATTTTCTGGTGGCTCTCTAACGCAAATGCATCTTGATCCTGACGCGAGATTCCATAATGCTTGGCTGTAATTTCTGTATGGCCGCCCATCGACAAACCAGTTCGCGGCTCAACATTAGCCGGAGCAATCGGTGCGAGCTGTCCGGGTCTGATCTTTAAAAACTGACTGAGCTTTCCGCCAAACGTTTTAGCGCGATTGGCTGCGAGTAGTATCTTTCTAACCTTCTCTCCTAATACTAATGGAACATTACTCGTAGAGTCTACGCCTCCCGCAATGCCCACATCAATTTGTCCGAGTGCAATTTTATTCGCGATGTAGATAGCAGTTTCAATTCCGGTGTCACATGCTTGTTGAAGATCGCAGGCTGGAGTTCTTGGATCGAGTGAAGTGCTCATTACACTTTCGCGGGTCAGGTTAAACTCCCAGCTGTGTTTGATCACTGCGCCACAGGCAACTTCACCTAATAATTCTCCTTTGAGCTTATACCGAACGATCAATCCATTCAGCGCAGCGACCAGCATATCCTGATTGCTGGCTTTTGCATACGCAGTGTTCTGACGGGCAAAGGGAATCCGGTTGTAGCCAACTATAGCAACCTTCCGGACGGATGATGTTTCAAGCATTCACAAAGCTAACAGGTTTACTGCACAGAATATTCATTCGCGTAACGCGAAATGTAGCCTCGTTTAATTTCGTCAAGTAAGTCATCGCCCATATTCTTCCTCTAATTCCTGACGAATCAAGGCTTTACGGATTATTAATCGTACTTTTGCACTTTGGAAATACGACAGTGCAACGTCATCCCAACTCTACCGGCCCGACAACTATCGGGAGTCTTCGGTTGCTCCAGGGATCTCCTCGCAATGACGTTGCTCCTGTAACTTTTTAATTTTTTAACTCTTTATGAAAACTTTTCAATCTCTTGGTTTATCCAAGGGGCTGTCGGATGCTGTTCAGTTGATCGGCTTCGAAACGCCCACACCTATCCAGGAAAAAGCAATCCCGATGTTATTGGCTGGCAACAAAGACTTTATTGGTCTTGCCCAGACCGGAACCGGAAAAACTGCTGCCTTCGGATTACCGTTACTCGACCTTGTCGATGACAACTCAAAAGAAACCCAAGCCTTAGTGCTTGCCCCAACCCGTGAGCTTGGCTTGCAGATCGTTAGCGATCTCGAGAACTTCAGCGAACGTTTCAAAAAGCTTAACATCACAGCTGTTTATGGAGGCGCGAGCATCAGCGAGCAGATCCGTAAAGTAAAACGCGGTACGCAAATCATCGTGGCTACACCTGGCCGTTTGATCGACTTGATCGGCAAGAAAGCTGTCAACCTCTCTACTGTTAAGTATGTAGTGCTTGATGAGGCTGATGAAATGCTAAACATGGGCTTCAAGGAAGATATCGATGAGATCCTTTCTTCAACGCCTGATACGAAGATCACCTGGCTATTCTCGGCTACTATGCCGAAGGAAGTTCGAGCGATTGCCAAGAATTACATGACCGATCCGGATGAGATCACGGTAGGTGATAAGAACACTGGTAACGCCAATATTGAACACCAATATGTGGTAATCCAGGAACGCGACAAGTACAATGCACTTAAACGTATCCTTGACTATACACCTGAAATATTCGGTTTAATCTTCTGCCGTACCCGGATTGATACTCAGCGGATTGCAGAAAGCTTAATGAAAGACGGCTACAATGCCGATGCGCTTCACGGTGACCTGAACCAGGCACAGCGTGATCGCGTAATGATGAAGTTCCGTCAGAAGACATTACAGATATTGGTAGCTACCGATGTAGCTGCCCGTGGTATTGATGTGGACAACATCACGCACGTAATTCACCTCAACATTCCGGATGAAATGGAGTTCTATACCCACCGAAGCGGACGTACAGCCCGTGCCGGTAAAAAAGGACTTTCGATCGCGATGGTGAACAACCGCGAGGTTGGCAAGATTCGTCAGCTTGAGAAAAGCATGAAGAGCAATTTCGTAAAGATTGCAATCCCTTCAGGCCAGGAAGTATGTCAAAAGCAATTGCTTGCGCTGATGCACAAAGTGCACGAAGTGAAGGTGAATGAAAAAGAAATCGCTGAGTTTTTACCAGCTGTATATGAGGCACTTAAGGACCTTACGAAGGATGAATTGATTAAGCGTTTTGCTTCAATCGAGTTCAACCGTTTCCTTGAATATTACCGTAATGCTCCTGATTTGAATGATTCAAAAGGCAGTAGAACAACAGCTGAAGGTGGTGCTGACCGGTATTCTTCTACAGGAGATCGATACTTCATCAACTTGGGTAAGATGGACGAGCTGGATGTTCCAACCTTGCTTGAGCTATTGGATGATTGCTGTGGCATCACCAAAAAGAATGTGGGTAAGATCGACTTGAAAGGTGCATACTCATTCTTTGAAATCGATAAAGAAAAGAGCGCGGATGTAATCAAAGGATTCCAGGGAATGGAGTTCGCGGGTCGTGTTGTACGGGTTGAGCTGACCGAGCAAGGCGGTGGTGGCGGTAGCAGAAGCCGTGAGCGCAGCGAAGGTAGCAGCAACAGAAGCGAAGGCGGAAGCCGTGAGCGTAGCGGAAGTGGTAATCGCGAGCGCAGTGTTAGTGGTCAGCGTACGGGTGGATATGGAAACCGTGAAGGCGGTGGATCACGTGATCGTAATCGCGGTGCCGGCAGCTCGGGCAGCAGTAATCGTCCGGGTAACTTTGAGCGCAGAGGCAGCAGCGGAGGCGATAGAAAAAAGCGTTACTAGATTAGAATAAACTTTATAGAACATGCCGTTGATAAAAATCAGCGGCATGTTTGTTTATAGGCATTGATATTTTTACGTAATTTTCGCGGATAAATTTTAAACCCTCTATGGCAAAGAAAGTAAAAAAGGCAGCTAAGAAAACTGTGAAGGCTGCAAAGAAGTCGGTGAAGAAGGCCGCAAAAAAAGTAGTTAAAACTGTAAGGAAAGCAGCGAAGAAAGCATCGAAAGCTGTGAAGAAAGTAGCGACCAAAGCAAAGAAGAAAGTAGCGAAGGCAACAAAGCCTAAAGCAACACCTCGTGTGGAAAAAGTTCAACAGCCGGTAGCTCCTATCCCGTCTTTATTCGGAGATTATCCTTCAAGCAACTAAGCTTAGCAAGATACATTGTTCCAAAAAGCCCTCTTTTTACAGGGCTTTTTGATTTTTATGACTCTCTCGTCCTATTTCATTCAGTCTCATCTACAATTCATACAAAACATGGCACACATGGTTTCATAATTGTATAATCTTGTTCACAACATAAAAACTTAAGTGCTATGGCAAAGAAGACATCAAAAAAAGCAGCGAAGAAGAAAGTTTCTGCTGCTAAAAAAACAGTAAAGAAGGCTGCTAAGAAAGCGGTTAAAAAAGGTAAGACAACTGCAAAGAAAGCTGCTAAAAAAGTGGTTACTAAAGCAGTGTCAAAAGGGAAATCTGCTGCTAAGAAAGTGGTTAAAAAAGCTAAGTCAGCTGCTAAAAAAGCGGTAAGAAGAGCAAAGCCATCATTTCAACGCGTAGCGAAGAAGGCCAAGCAAACTGCAGCAGCTGCGGTAGGCGTTGTAACAGCGAATGTTAACCAAGCGAAAAACGTTGTGGTTAATAAAGCTACTGAGATCAAAGAAGCAGTTGAGAACAAAGCAACTGATCTGTTCAGCACAAGCAATAACTAATAATTAACACCGTCATTCTGAGCGTCAGCGAAGAATCTCCGTTTTAGTACTTTATAACAATTTAGTACTCTATAAGGGGATGTTTCGCTTACGCTCAACATGACGTTAAATTAATAAGTGACCCAGTCCATTCTCCGGATGCTTCCCTTCTATTGGACCGAAGAATTCCAGTATCTTCTTAAAGTCAGCTTTCTCATCATGCGTTGTTGCAAAGGGTGGTGAGATGATGGCTAGTTTGTGCTTGTAATCAAACGCTACCATGATGATCGGCACGTTCGCCTTCTTGGCGATATTGTAAAATCCGGTCTTGAGCTTATCAACCTTTCTACGGGTTCCCTCAGGCGACAACGCCAACGCAAACTCTTCATGTTCGTTAAAGATTTTGACGACCTGATCTACTAGGTTATGGTTCGAAGTCCGGTCTACCGGATAGCCTCCCAGCCATCGAAAGAAAAACCCAAAAGGCGGCTTGAACAATTGATGCTTGCCCAGGTATTTAGCTCGCTCTAACCGCAGTGCTTTCCGGAACAATAACCCGATCACAAAATCCCAGCTGCTGGTGTGTGGCGCTACGATAACTACATACTTTTTGAGGTGATCCGGGAAAGCTCCGACTGATTTCCATCCCATCAACTTCAAAATGTATTTGCTAATCAATCGCATCATAATGGATATTTTTAACTCGAGTAAAGTTAATAATTGCCATGTACGTCAGACTTTTCAGATCAAAATGCTCTGGAATTTCTTCGGAGATGCGAGTGTGTGTGAGATACCTTTGCTCACGGAGCGAAGCGGTTCTTTGTCAAGAATTACGTTGAGCTTAATGTGCTTCTCAAGCCGCAACTGAATGCCTCTCAACATCGAGCCTCCACCCGTTAGATGAATGCCGGTTTCGTAGATGTCAGCGGCCAGTTCAGGCGGACAAGTTTCCAGTGTTTGAATGATAGCTGTCTCGATCTGAGCGATTGACTTTTCCAGGATAAAAGCCACTTCGCTGTAATCGATTTTCCGTGTTACCGGTATGCCCGAAATCAGATCTTTCCCCTTCACAAACATTGGCTGAGGCGGATCGATGAGCTTATCGGTAACCGCACCAACCTGGATCTTTACTTGTTCGGCAGTCTTCAGTCCAATGGCTATGTTATAGTTCTTGCGGAAATGATCCTGGATGTTTTCATCGAACGTATCCCCTGCCACTTTCACAGACTGAAATGCAGCGATACCCGATAACGAGATCACTACAATTTCGGTAATGCCACCACCAATATCAATGATAAGCTTTCCCTGAGGCTCGCGAATATTTAGGCCCATGCCTAATGCTGCAGCCAACGGCTCATATAATAGGTGTGACTTCTTCGAATTGATCTGTTCGAGCGCATCGCGCAAAGCTCTTCGTTCAACTTCGGTTGTATTGTAGGGGACTCCGGAGATCACATGATCAAATCCCGAAAGGAAGTTTTGCTTTTTATAAACCTGCTTCACCATTTCCTGGATCATCCGGGTTGCTGATTCATAGTCAGCAATAACTCCACCTTTCAAAGGCTTCACAGGAGTCAATTGCTCATGTGTTTTCTCAAACATTGCATACGCATCGTCACCTACAGCCTTTACATTTTTGGCCGTATTGAAAACAATGTAAGACGGCTGCGCAAACAGCGGCCCGGACTCATCCGAAATAATCGTGTTGTTATTTCCGAGGTCGATCGCAAAGCTGTGACTATGAAAGAGTTTGAACATGATACAGTCAAAAGTAAAACAAAAGCCTGACTGGCCTAAAATCCTGCAAAAAAACTTTCTGTGAGGGCTTTTTGCATCCCCGCAAAGCGGTAACTTTCAGGCAATACCTATGCTAAGAACGTCATTACTCAAGTCTTTAACCGAGCTTCAGAAAGAAAAGCAGCACGATTACCGCAATGTGGTGATTACGCAGATCCTGATCATTGCGCTTGGGCTAACCTTATCGGGACCGGTATTGGAAGACAGCACCTCAAACATTTCTAAATTTATCATTACAGTGTTTTTTGGATTTGGAACGGTTTACAACTTCCTGCTGTGGGATTTGCTCCGAAACTTTACAAAAAGCAAGATTCTAATCGTCACTATATTTTGTGTGCTGGTGGGCATGATCTTCTTCGGATCATTGTCTGAATTTCCATATTACAAATTTGTGGAGATGGACCGAAGAACGGTGCTATTGATCATTCACGGCTCTTTATTCCCGATTGAAATAATCATCATCGCATTTATGATCCGTGACATTTTCATGGACGATTACTTCACACCCGATAAGCTCTGGGGTGCAGCTGCAGTATTCCTGACCGTTGGGATATCCTTCGGAAGTCTGTACGACCTGATCTGTACTATCAAACCGGGCAGTCTTAATCCAGATTTGGAGCTTGGCTTTCCAACGTATTCGGAATGTATAAACTACAGCTTTTGCGTGATCGGTGGAGTAGAAACTAGCCAACCGAATGCAGCCAAGTTGCTCCGAAATATAAGTGTTCTCGAAGCTGTGTGGAGCACGCTATTTACTGTGCTTATTATTGGTAAATTGCTCGGACTTCCGAAACCTCCAGAAGAAAAACAACCCTAACGCTATCCCTAAATTTATATGAATAATCGCAGAATTGTACCCATTATTGTTGTGGGCGTTATTGCCCTTTTTGTGCTTTTTGGTGTTTCCTCAAGCTTATTTTATACAGTTGAAGCAACCCAACGGGCTGTGCTCTTCTACAAATTCGGAGACGGATTGGATAAGGACAATGTAATGCAGCCCGGCTTTCACACAAAGTCTCCCTGGAATGAAGTGTATGTATACAATGTTCAGGAAACTTCCCGCGATGAGGATATGGATATCCTCGATAAAAGCGGATTGTCTATTCACGTTGACGTAACCGTTCGTTTTAACCCCATGCCCGATAAGATCGGCTACATCTATGAAAAATTTAATGTTGACTACGTTGAAGTTCTTGTAAAGCCTGAGATCCGGTCGGCTGTGCGCCAGGTAATGGGTCGCTATACAGCGGAAGAGATCTACTCTACCAAACGTGCTGAAGTTGAAGCAACCATCAAAAACGAATCTGAAAAGGTTCTGAATGCAAACAACGTAAACATGGTGGCACTGCTTATCAAATCAATTGTTCTCCCCGATCAGATCAGAATTGCAATTGAAAGCAAGCTTCAGCAGGAACAAGAGGCCCTTGCCTACCGCTTCCGGTTAGATAAGGAGAAAAGTGAAGCTGAACGTAAGCGAATTGCTGCGGAAGGTGAATCGCGTGCTAATAATATCATCAACAATAGCTTATCGGACAAACTCTTGAAAATGAGAGGTATAGAAGCTACACTTGAGCTGGCTAAATCTCCCAATTCAAAAGTGATTGTGGTGGGCTCCGGAAAAGACGGTTTGCCCATGATTTTAGGCGGGAATTAATCCGTGAGGGCTTTTTTTTCTCAGAAACTACCCGTTATCTTTAAAAGCATCTAAACAGTACTATTTAATATGGCTAAGACCGTAGAATTAATAATCGAGGGCAAATCGTACACCCTGCCCGTAATCGAAGGAACTGAGAATGAATTGGCAATTGATATCAGTGATCTCCGCGACCAGACCGGGTATGTTACCATGGATATTGGTTACAAGAATACGGGAGCAACTAAGAGTGCCATTACATTTTTGGATGGTGAAACCGGAATTCTGCGGTACCGGGGCTACTCAATTGAAGAGTTGGCTGAAAAATCTACTTTTCTTGAAGTTTCATACCTGTTGATCTTTGGCGAGCTCCCAACACAGGAACAACTCAACAAATTCACACACGATATCACAACACATACACTGGTTCATGAAGATGTGAAGAAGATCCTTGACGGATTTCCTTCTACAGCTCACCCAATGGGTGTTTTATCATCTTTATTCTGCGCGCAGACTGCGTTCTATCCTGAGTCGTTAAACCCGAACAGACCTCCGGACGGAGTTTACCTGAGCATTGTTCGTTCGATGGCTAAAATGCCAACGTTCGCGGCCTGGTCGTATAAAAACAATGTAGGTCATCCGGTTAACTATCCGGACAACTCACAGGATTACTGTGCCCGTTTCCTGAAAATGATGTTTGCGCTTCCGGCTGAACAATATGAAGTTGATCCGGTTGTAGCGGATGCACTTGATAAATTATTGATCCTGCATGCTGATCATGAGCAGAACTGCTCTACATCAACCGTGCGGATTGTTGGCTCATCTAAAGCAAGCATCTACTCTTCTATCTCTGCTGGTATTAATGCACTTTGGGGACCACTACACGGTGGCGCAAACCAGGAAGTAATTGTGATGCTGGAAAGCATTAAGAACGATGGCGGTAACATCGACAAGTGGATTGCCAAAGCAAAAGACAAAAACGATCCGTTCCGCCTGATGGGTTTCGGACACCGTGTTTATAAGAACTTCGATCCACGCGCTAAGATCATCAAGAAAGCGGCTGACGATGTGCTGAAAAAGCTTGGCATCAACGATCCGGTATTGGAGATCGCGCAGAAGCTTGAAGAGATTGCCTTGAAAGATCCTTATTTCGTAGAGCGTAAGCTTTACCCTAACGTAGACTTCTATTCTGGTATCATTTACCGTGCGTTGGGCATTCCGGTTGATATGTTCACTGTTATGTTCGCGATGGGTCGTCTACCAGGCTGGATCGCTCAGTGGAGAGAATTAAGAGCTAACAATGAGCCAATCGGCCGCCCGAGACAGATTTACACTGGCCCTAAGCTGAAGCCTTATACAACTATTGGAACCCGTAAAGCATAACATATGAAAACAAAATTTAACGAGCGTTTTTGGAAAATTGCAATACCTCTGGCAGTTGTTTGGGGGGTGATTGTTATTGCTAAATCAGGCTATGCTTTTGGGCAGTGGCTTTTTGCAATGATTCATTAATCGATTTCAATCCAAAATTTACGAGGCTGAGAGTTCTACTTTCAGCCTTTCTTTTTATTATTGATCATGGAACTTCAAGAACAATTTGACAGCGCAGTAGCCCGCTCAAAAGAGCTTACTCAACGGCCAAGCAATCAGGAATTACTTGATCTATATGCTTTATTCAAGCAGTCATCGGAAGGTGATGTGAGCGGTGATCGTCCGGGTGGGTTTGACTTCAAGGCTATTGCTAAGTACGATGCTTGGGCAGAGCGTAAAGGCAAATCGAAAGAAGATGCGATGAAGGATTACGTTGCCTTGATGGATAAGCTTTATCAGCAGTACAAATAATTTACACCGTCATGTTGAGTGGCAGCGAAACATCCCCATGTAGAGTACTGAATTGGGGATTCTTCGCTTACGCTCAGAATGACGTTTTCAAAAAATGAAAAACCTTTTCTACCAAACTGGCATTCAATACGGATCACATTTTCTTGATCCGGAAGAATCGAGGCATGCGACAAAAGTGTTGCGTAGAAAGGCTGGCGATACAATTCATATTACAGACGGGAAAGGCACACTTTATACGTGTAAGATCACGGATGCCCGGCCGGATAAATGCGCTTTTGTACTTGAAAGCTCGGAGGTTGAAAAGAAAAAAGACTTCACCATTCACATTGCCATCGCTCCCACTAAAAATCCTGATCGTACCGAATGGTTTGTTGAAAAAGCTATTGAAATTGGATTGGATGAAATCACATTTCTGGATTGCGATAACTCGGAACGCACTTCTATTAAGCTTGAGCGAATCGAAAAGCTTGCAATCAGCGCTATGAAACAGTCGCTTAAGTTTTCGTTACCTAAAATACATCTAATCAGGCCGTTACAAGAGTTTATCAAACTGTCGAATTCAAGCAAAAAATTCATTGCATACGTTGATCAGGCCAATCCGGACGAGCTTTCTAAGGTTGCTAAAGCCAAAGAGAACTACACAATATTGATTGGCCCGGAGGGGGACTTTTCTCCTGCCGAGCTTGAGCTCGCGATTAAAAATGGATATCAAAAAGTAGCGCTTGGCCCTTCCCGGCTGCGTACAGAAACGGCCGGAATTGTCGCTTGCCATACCCTCAACTTGATTAACTTGTAGCATGCTGAATTACATCTGGATCGGGTTCTTTCTGATTGCGTTTGTCGTGGCGTTGATCAAGCTCGTTGTATTCCAGGATACGACCGTGTTTCCGAAAATGATGGAAGCTACGTTTGAGATGGCGAAGACAGGCTTCACACTTTCGATTGGATTAACAGGCGTCATGACGCTTTGGTTGGGATTAATGAAGATTGGTGAACGCGGTGGAATGATTACGATTATATCACGGTTATTTGGTCCCTTCTTTGCGCGCTTGTTTCCGGAAGTCCCAAAAGATCATCCCGCGAACGGAGCGATCATTATGAATTTCAGCGCTAACATTCTTGGCCTTGATAATGCCGCAACTCCCCTTGGTCTGAAAGCCATGAAAGAGCTTCAGGAGATCAATCCAAATAAAGAAGTTGCTTCGAATGCCCAGATCATGTTCCTGGTGCTAAATGCTTCGGGATTAACGATTATTCCGATCGCCATTATAGCTGATCGCGTTACGATGGGCTCTGCCAATCCAACCAGTATTTTCATTCCAATATTAATCGCGCATTCTTGTGCTACCCTTGCCGGATTGATTTACGTATCCATTCGGCAGAAAATAAATTTGCTCGAGCCAGTGATGTTGGCCTATCTGGTTGGTATGACAGCCATTATTGGATTGGGAGTATATTATTTTGCCGGACTATCTCAGGAGGATTTACAAGCACAATCATTACTCATGACTAGCTTGATTATCATCAGTCTGATCATTGGATTTATCTCAATGGGCGTTTATAAGAAGATTCCAATTTTTGAAACGTTTATCGAAGGTGCTAAAGAAGGGTTTGAAACTGCTATTAAGATCATTCCCTATCTAGTAGGTATTCTTGTTGCAATTGGAGTTTTTCGCGAATCTGGGACACTTAACTATTTAACCGATGGAATCGGCTGGTGTCTTGCTGCAGTAGGTGTTAACACGGACTTCGTCCCTGCATTACCTGTTGCGTTCTTAAAGCCTATGAGCGGACAAGGTGCAAGAGGTATGATGGTTGAAATCTCGAAAGTTTACGGAGTGGATTCTTTCGTTGGAAATATGGGCGCAATCTTTCGCGGTGCAGCGGAAACCACATTCTATATTATGGCGTTATACTTCGGCTCCGTTAACATCCGCAAAACGCGGTATGCCGTTCAAGGCGCTTTAATTGCTGATCTGTTTGGAATACTAGCAGGAATATTTGCCGGGTATTTGTTCTTTCATTAATAGATCGTCATTTCGAGCGAGTTCACACCTGCCTGCCTTCGACTACGCTCAGGCTGACGGCAGGCTCTAAGTGACGAGAAGGAAATTGTCTACTTCATTACCTTCCCGTTCTTATCAACCTTTACACTCGCACCTCCGCCTGATTTCACAATCAGCTCACCGGTATTGGGCATGAAATTGATCTCGGTTGGGATGAAATCAAAGGTGAAATTATTGCTCCAGGATAAGCCATCGGATTTATAAATCTTCGCTACGGTTGCAGGATACTTGCCCGCTTTATCCTTGCGTTCGAGGTAAATCAACGCAAAGAAAATCTGCGAGTTAGGGTCTGCTGTTATATACGAATGGATAACCGGTAATCGCTTTTCACGCAAGCTGACTTTGTCAATTGGAAAAGTGACTTTGATATCAGGCTTATGCGTAGCCGGGATGTTATAAAAATAACCCGTTCCCGAAACTGAGTCCGCAAAAGCAATTCCTGTCGTATATTTATCCTGTGTCACAACCAAAGGACGAAATTTGTTCTTGCCCTTAACGTGATCCATAAACAATGGAATGGAATCTGCGCCATTTACTAACCAGTTCATTGCCTCATTACGAAAAGCAAGTTCAGCATCCTTCATGGATTTTTCACGCGCAATGTGATCTTTCATGCTATGCGTGTAACTTTTAAGGATATCACCTTTGGTAAAGGTGCTGTTTACAAAATGCTGATAGTTAATAATATCTTCATCCAGGTTTCGGGCAGATAGCTTTGCGGAAGCACTATCCGCACGGTTCAGGTATTTTAATTCTTCCTTCACAGCATTCAAACGTACATGAACATCGTCAGATGTGTGGACCTTCTTGTTTTCAATCAACGTTGATTTGTATTCTAAATCTGCAATTTTCAACGCAAATATGTCCAGTGGAAGTGGTGACGCATCAAATTTCTTCAGCTGATCGCTCAGCATACCGGCAGCAAGCTTGGTAAGATCACTTTTAACGGATACAGAATCAGTCTCAAGCTTGGTCTTAAGCTTATTGATTTCCATATCGAACTTAACCAGATTATCCTGAACAGGCTTTACTTCCTTTTGGATGACATTAAGTGCTTCATTCGCAAAGGTTTTATAGTCCCAAACCTTCACATCGTCTTTATAAAAATCTGTCATCTCCTTACCATCGGCTTTAAAATTATCGATGTCGCGCAGTGTCCATTTCTGGTTGTATTTTGTCTTACCGTAATTGCTTAAGCTGATCTTATAGTTTTCAAATGCTTTCGTACAGGAATCAAACCGATTAAAAAGATTGGAAAGATCTTTTATTGTAGATTCATCGGCACGCAAGTGGAGCTCACGAAAGGCGGGGTATGCTTCCTGAATGATTAAGAATAAGTCTTGTGACTTTTTATAAAGATTTTCGGCATTTGTGAAATAATACTTCACCATTTTAATCTTGTCGATTTGCTCTTTTAAAGCGGTAATCCGTTTTTCAATATCAAACTGAACGTAGTCGAGCTTTACCCCAAATTCTCCGGTGCTCAGGTCACGCTTATTATAGCTTTCGTAGTATTCCTTGTTTTTACGAAGCTCTTTATCGGTTAACAGCTTTAATGCTTTATCGTAATACAGAATCGCAGAATCCATGTGCTGAATCGCTTTATCTGTTTGGATCAGAATATCATCGCTTGCAATCTTATCCTGATAGATCGTACCCATGAATAAATACGCATTAGAATTATCAATATTCTCTTTGAGATATGTTTTCAGGAATGGCTCAGCCTGCTCGTATTGCTTGGTGCTGAGGAGCGCATAAATATCTTTATACTTTACTTTTTGCGCTGCGGCCGGAACGGTAAGTGCAAGCAAAAACAGCAAGAAAATGAGGGTAAACCGCGATTTAGGCATTGTTTTAGGTAGATAACCTTGCAAAATAATTAAAAAATGCTTTTCACTGAAATGATTCAATTACCAGGCCAAAGTAACCAGTTAGAGACCAAGCTCACCGATCAGCCGTAGACCATCTAATGTAAGATTCTTATCTACTTCGGTAAACTGATCTTTAACGGAAGTAATGATGGATGAGAGTCCACCCGTAGCGATGGTGGCACAGGCTGGATCATTCAGCTCAGATTTTATTCGTTTGATCATTGAGGTTACAAGGCCTTCATATCCAATTAAAATTCCAGCCTGAATAGCATGAACCGTATTCTTTCCTAATACAGAGGTTGGTAGCTCAAGCGGAACATCGAAAAGCTTCGCTGTATTTTGTGAGAGTGAGCGGATGGCAGTTTTTAATCCAGGTGCGATCGCTACGCCAATAATTTTTCCTTTTGAATCAAGCGTGGTAAATGTTAATGCTGTCCCAAAGTCTACCACAATACAATTTGATTTGAATCGCGTGTAAGCCGCTAATGCGTTGGATACAAGGTCTGACCCAATCTCATACGGATTCAGGACTCCAATCGGCAGCTTTGCATATACTTCTGGCCCTAACACAATCGGGCGCTTTTCAAACAGAGTTTCAACAACGTTGATTATTCTATCGGTTAAGTCGGGCACTACGCTGCTGATTACAATCTTCTGAACATCTTCTGTTTGTAGTCCGGCTTCAAAGAAAAATTCACGAAGCTTAATGCCATAAAATAATTCTGGATGATTTAAGGCAGATGACAATCGCCAGATATGCGCCCATTTATTCTCCCGGTACAAGCCAAGCGTTACATCCGTATTGCCAATGTCAGCTGCGAGCATCATAGTTCAGTGAGCTTTTGTTTTACCATTTCCATGCCAATGCTGGCCTTCTCTGCAATCATAGTTATATACGGAATTGATCCAACATCCGGAAGATTAGGATCAACTACAAACTTAGGGACTTCACGTCTTACATAATGAATCAAACCGGCTGCGGGATAAACGACCAGTGAAGTTCCAATCACTAGAAAAAAATCAGCATCAGAAGCAATTCGTGAAGCCACCTCAATCATCGGAACCATTTCGCCAAACCAAACAATGTTTGGACGGAGCTGTGAACCGCGTTCGCATGTATCGCCAAGCTTTAATTCCCCACCTTCGATAGCATAGATGAGATGTTCATCCAATGAACTTCGGGATTCGAACAAGCTTCCATGAAGATGAATTACGTTTGTTGAGCCGGCACGTTCATGAAGGTCATCAACATTTTGTGTGATCACTGTAACGTCAAACTCATCTTCAAGCTCTTTGAGAATTTCATGCCCACGATTGGGCTTAACGCCAAGCGCTTGCTTTCTGCGTTGATTGTAGAAGTCTAAAACAAGCTTGGGATTTTTTCGCCAACCTTCAGGTGTAGCAACATCTTCGACTTTATGCCCTTCCCATAAGCCACCCGAGTCGCGAAACGTTGCGATTCCGCTTTCGGCACTAATGCCGGCACCTGTAAGGACAACCAGTTTCTTCTTCATTCGAACGAAGTTAGTTGAAGCGTTTGAAAAGTTATCAGTTAATAGTTATCCGTGAAATCAACTATTAACGGATAACTATTAACTACTACTCTTCTTTCTTCTTTTTCGGAGCTGCTTTCTTCGCTGCAGTTTTCTTTGCTGGAGCTTTTTTCGCGGCAGTCTTTTTAGCAGCTGTTTTCCTTGGTGCCTTAGGGGCAGCGGCAGCCGGAGCAGCAGCTTTCTTCGCACCAAAACGACCGAAGCGTCCTTTTCTTTCAGGTGCGTTAGCAGCAAGCTCTACACATTCTTCCAGTGTTAGGTCTTTCGGTTCTTTGTCTTTCGGGATCTTAACGTTCTTTGTTCCGGCTTTGATGTATGGACCAAATCGACCATTAAGAACCTGAATATCAGGATTTTCAGGGAATAACTTTATCGTTCTGTTCGCATCTGCGATTCGCTTGTTCTGAATCAGTTCGACTGATTGATCATAGGTTATCGTGTACGGATCTGTTCCTTTCGGAATAGATACAAACTTCTTATCGTGCGATACATATGGACCAAAACGACCGATCGCAACCACAACAGGCTTCTCTTCAAAGTCGCCCATTTGGCGCGGAAGCTTCATCAGCTCGAGCGCATCTTCCAATGAAATGTTTTCAATGAATTGTCCCGGACGTAAGCTTGCAAATTTTGGTTTCTCACCACCATTATCATCTGGGTTCTCTCCTACCTGAACGTAAGCGCCAAACTTACCAAGCTTCACATAAACATTCTTACCTGTTTTAGGATCAACCCCAAGTTCTTTGTTTTTGCCGGCAGCTGAACGTTCAACAAGTTCGGTTACTTGTACTTTTTTATGAAACGGTCGGTAGAAGTTATCGATCATCTTCTTCCACTCCATCTTTCCTGCCGCAATCTCATCAAACTCCTGCTCAACGCTGGACGTAAAGGAGAAATCGGTAATGTCCGGGAAATGTTCAACTAGAAAGTCATTAACAACCATCGCGGTGTTCGTTGGGAAAAGTTTATTCTTTTCTGCCCCGGTGATTTCTGTTAACAGTTCTTCAGTAACCTTATCGTCTTTCAACGTAAGCACTTTATAATTCCGTTCTCTTCCTTCACGAATTTCTTTTACTACATACTCACGTTTCTGGATTGTAGTAATCGTTGGCGCATAGGTTGATGGACGACCAATACCCAACTCTTCAAGTTTTTTTACAAGACTCGCTTCTGTATAGCGCGCTTGAGGTCTAGAGAATTCCTGACGGGCTTTCATATCCCCGAGCGGAAGCTCCTGACCTACTGAAATTGGCGGAAGCATATTCTTCGCTTCTTCATCATCATCCTCATCGGAGGCATCCATGTATACTTTTAAAAATCCGTCAAACGTAATTACTTCTCCAGATGCCGTTAGTGTTTCTGGTGTTGTTGAAATGCTGATCGTAGCAACTGTCTTTTCGATTTCGGCATTCGACATTTGTGATGCGATTGCCCGCTTCCAGATCAAATCATACAAACGTTGCTGACCTTCATCTGCACCCGCCTGGGTAACCGAAAAATCAGTTGGCCGGATCGCCTCGTGAGCTTCCTGCGCGCCTGCTGATTTGGTTTGAAATCTTCTTTCAGTCACATATTGCTGACCGTAGTTCTTCGCGATCTGCTCAGTTGCTGCTTTGATTGAATCTTCTGATAAGTTCACTGAATCAGTACGCATGTACGAGATCTTACCCGCTTCGTAAAGCTTTTGGGCAACTGTCATTGTTCGGATAACGGAATAGCCCAATTTTAAACTGGCCTCCTGCTGAAGTGTTGACGTTGTGAACGGTGCAGATGGAGTTCTTTTGGAAGGTTTCTTTTCAAGATTCTTAACAGTGTAGACAGCGCCTTTACACGCTTCCAGAAACTTCATCGCTTCTTCTTCCGATTCAAATTTCTTTGGAAGCTCTGCGATCAGATGCTTCTTTCCTTCCAGGATGAAAAGCGCTTTTACTTTATAAGCAGATTTCGATTGGAATTCATTGATCACACGTTCCCGGTCTACGATCAATCGCACTGCAACTGATTGTACCCGACCGGCAGAAAGGCCAGTCTTGATCTTCTTCCATAATATAGGAGAAAGCTCATATCCCACCAGACGATCAAGCACCCTGCGGGCTTGCTGAGCGTTCACTAAATCAATATCGATTCCACGTGGACTTTCGAGCGCATTCAGAATTGCCTTTTTAGTAATCTCTGTAAAAACAATTCTTCTTGTTTTCGCGTCACTTAAGTCAAGAACTTCTTTTAAGTGCCATGAAATGGCTTCTCCTTCACGGTCTTCATCGCTTGCCAGATAAACCATGTCCGCATCATCGGCCATCTTTCGAAGCTTGGCGATGATTTCCTTCTTATCCGGACTAACTTCATACGTGGGCTCGTAGTTATTTTCCACATCAATCGCGCCACTGCCTTTCGGAAGATCGCGGATGTGACCCATACTTGACGATACCTTGAAATCTTTTCCAAGGTAGCCTTCTATAGTCTTCGCTTTCGCGGGAGATTCAACAATTACGAGGTTTTTTGCCATGTCTACACTGTATCAAAGGTTTCAAATATCTGTAAATTTTTAAAAAATCAAATTCAGTACATTAATATTGAGTGATTGTTGACGTTATAGACACAACCACTTTCGGATTTTTATGGAGCGCTTTCTTTATTTAATGCGGCACAGCCAAAGTGCTGATAAACAACCCGGTCAGTCCGATAAAGAGCGCGAGCTTACGGTACAGGGTATCCGCGATTCGATCAAAATCGGAAGCTGGTTACACACTCAAAAAATAAATCCTGACCTCATACTCTCCAGTAGCGCGATGCGGGCAAAAGCAACTTCGGGACTGTTATTGGATACCTTGAAGCTAATGCCCGAAAAAATTCAATTAAATGATGAACTGTACGATGCTTCCGTGCGAACTTTCTTGCGTGAGATCACACAGCTTGAAGATACGTTGAACCATGTTTTATGTGTGGGTCACAATCCTGCTATATCATACCTTGCTGAATATCTAACAAAGGCTGAGATAGGTGATCTTCCTGCCGGAGGATTGGTGGTTATTCAATTTGAAATTTTATTGTGGCACAAAATTGGTGAAGCTTCCGGCAAGTTTATCAAACTCATCACACCCGAAAATCTTTAGCCTTGAGTAAAGAAGAAATCATTCATTCATTTGATCCAAACGGTCCCGGCATAGCTGGAAATTTATTTGGATTACCTTTTTCATCAGATACTTCAGAAATTGTAATTGTTCCGGTTCCGTGGGAAGTAACTGTTTCGTACCACTCCGGCACTGCACATGGCCCGAAAGCAATTCTTGATGCATCTTCACAAGTTGATTTTTTTGTGAAAGACATTCAGGATGCCTGGAAACTTGGAGTAACGATGTTACCGATTCCTGAAAACATTCTGGAGGAAAGCAACAAGCTTCGTAAACTATCCGAACAGCACATTCGTTCGGTTGAATCGGGAAAAGCAATCGATTCAAACGATCCATTATTGGCGAGCATTAATGAGGCGTGTGAAAATCTCAACATCTACGTAAAGTCTACAACTCAACGACTTTTGAAAGAAGGTAAGCTTGTTGGCTTGGTTGGAGGCGATCACAGCACTCCATTTGGATTTCTAAGAGCGCTGAGTGAGCGCTATGATCGGTTTGGCGTTTTACAAATCGATGCGCATGCTGATCTGCGGAAAGCGTATGAAGGTTTTACGTATTCACATGCATCCATTATGCAAAATGCGTTGAAGATTCCGGGAGTGAACCGGTTAGTCCAAGTTGGCATTCGCGATTTTTGCGAAGAGGAAATGGATGTAATCAAGCGCTCGATGGGTCGTGTAGTTACGTTTTTTGATGAGGATATTAAATCATGGGAATACCAAGGTAATACGTGGGATGAAATCTGTGAGCAGATTATAAAACCTTTACCCGACCTTGTCTACATCAGCTTTGATATTGACGGACTTGATCCGAAGCTTGCACCTTCAACCGGGACACCTGTTGCTGGAGGATTTGAGTTTCAACAGCTAGTTTATCTAATCAAGAAGCTTGTTCAGGCAAACAAAAAAATAATTGGATTTGATTTATGTGAAGTTGCACCGGGCACAACCGATTGGGATGCGAACGTTGGCGCGCGCATGTTGTGGCAACTTTGCAATTGGATGGCAGTGTCGAATAAAAAACTATCTTACACTCCTCAATAATCATTTGTGGAGTCATTCAATCAAGCTGTTGCCAATACTGCATCTTACGTCTGGTGGCCAATCCTCTTTTTAATTATCGGTGGCGGAGCCTTCTTTCTTTTCTATTCCGGATTTATTCAATACAAGTATTTTTTTCACGCGATAAATGTACTGCGCGGAAAATATGATGACCCAAATGCTCCTGGGCAAATAAGTTCGTACAAAGCGTTATCCACCGCATTAGCGTCAACCGTTGGTATGGGGAACCTGGCGGGCGTTGCTGCTGCCATCGCATTAGGAGGTCCGGGAGCGCTCTTCTGGATGTGGGTGACCTCATTCGTTGGAATGTCCACCAACTTCTTTACAAGTACACTGGCGAGCATGTATCGCGGTAAAGATTCACAAGGTGAATTACAAGGCGGGCCAATGTACGTGATCCGGGAAGCACTCGGTAAAAAATGGCAACCGCTTGCTGTATTGTTTTGTCTCTGCTGCATGGTAGGTGCATTGCCAATCTTTCAAGCGAATCAGCTTACACAAGCACTGGTTGACATTGGATTGAAATCAAATGGTATTGAAGAAACATTTATTCCAATTGGCAGTTTGTCGCTCAGCATTCCAAAATTTATCATTGGCATTCTGATTTGTATTATTTGTACTGTCGTAATTCTGGGTGGAATAAAACGCATTGGTGCGTGGGCAGGAAGTCTTGTACCCTTAATGATCATTCTACATTTTATCACAGTTATGTTTATTCTGATTGTGTATGCTGATCAAGTTCCATATTATTTTGGTTTAGTATTTACGGATGCATTTTCGCCAACACATTTTCATGGTAGTCCGTTTTTAGGTGGAGTAACGGGAGGGATAATTATGCTTGGAGTCAGACGAGCAACCTTTTCAAATGAAGCCGGAATTGGTACAGCGCCTATGGCCATGAGCGCTGCAAAAAGCAATGAACCTGTGCGTGAAGGATTAATTTCAATGCTCAGTCCGGTGATTGATACAATCATTTCCTGTTCGCTGACAGCCATGGCGATATTAGTTACCGGTGTCTGGAAAACCGAAGGAGTAAGTGGAATCACCCTTACATCATTGGCCTATAAATCTGCAATGCCGTTTGGCGGAGATTACATTTTGCTTTTCTGCACGTTGATTTTTGCAATCAGTGCACTATTCTCCTACAGTTATTATGGCCGAAAAGCCCTTTCGTTTTTAGTAGGCTATGAACGAAGCAAGTGGTACGACTATTTTTACCTCGCAGCGATTATGCTTGGAGCACTGGCCTCCATGAATTTCGTGCTGGATATTATTGATATAGCCTTTGCCTTGATGGCAATCCCAACCATGCTTTCGGCATTCGTGCTTGCACCACAGGTAATGGCGGAAGCGAAAAAGTATTTCGGTAAATTGAAAGGATAATTATTTCTCAGCAACTGCAGTAGTTGCAGAACCATTAAGCTCTTTTGTTTCTCCGTTTAGTGGATAATCAAATAACCCATGTTCTTTAATAGCATCTTCAACTTTGTGTGGAACAAATTTTTCCCAACCTGCTTCTCCTTTTCTGATCATCGCCAAAACGTTATCGGAAATAATATGGAGGTTGCGCACATTAGCATCGTTGATGTCTTCGAGCTTATTGTTCTCCATTAAGTAGCGGAACAGGCTTTTCAGATTTTCAGGAAGCTCACCTTCAAAGTCTTTTAGACGGAACAACTCTTCAGGTTGATTCCGGCTAGCCGGATAAATGTAAAGTTTCACGTTTGATCCGAATAGAGAAGCAAAACATTCCAGAATTCCTCCACGCAGCTTGGCGTAGGTGCTCTCTTCAAAAACTTTTTGAAGCGCAAAGATTCCCATGATAATCCCTATCTTCTTGCCTTTTGTAATCTTGGACAAATAATCAACGAGCTTATAGTACTCGAAATAGTTCGAGATCATTACAGTTTGTCCGAGCGAACAAATTATATCAGCGCGGTGTAAAAAGTCCTTTTCATCAATATTACCATCCGGACTTAAGTCGTTCAAGGTGAGCTCAGTGAGCACAACAATGTTTGAACGATCAACATCCGGTTCTCTTCTGAAGTGTCTGCGTGATGCCAGCAGCATATCAACATTCACATGCGTTACAGGACGGAAACGTCCGCGCAAAACGAGCACATTCTTTTTGTATAATTCATCCGATGGAAGCATTACCTGACCATCAGGACCGAACATCGCAGCTTTTGTGAGACCATTCTTCACAAGCTTTAAAGCCATCAGGCGATTGTCAACATGCGCATAGTCCGGGCCGCTTAAGCGGAACATATCAATTTCAATTCTTCTGCCCGTCAAGCCATCTACCATCGACATCAGCATAGCCTCCGGATCAGAGAGGAATGAACAAGCATAAAGCATGTTAACACCTACAATCCCTAACGCAACTTGCTGCTGCAACGGATCGTTGTCGTGCATCTTTACGTGAATCACACAATCATTCGGTTCAGAATGCGGATTCAGCTGGAAGCGTAAGCCAATCCAGCCATGAGCTTGATTCGACCGATCAAAGTTTAAGATCTCTACTGTATCTGCAAAAGCAAAGAAACGGGTGTTATCAATTCTATGCGTAAGGCGTTCTGGCAATAGACTATACTCATGATCGAGCATTTTTTCCAGTCGCGGCTCGCACACGTATCGTTCGCAATAGCCATAAATGGCATCGCTGAACTTCATATCGTAAGCCGAAATAGTTTTGGCGATTGTACCTGAGGCACCGCCTGCTTTAAAAAAGTTTGCAGCAACCTCCTGACCAGCACCTATTTCCGCGAAAGATCCGTAGATGTCTGCCCGAAGGTTAATCCGAAGCGCCTTTTCCTGGGTGGTGAGCTTCCGGAATTCGTCTTTCTCTTGCTGCTTCATGAAGCTAAATAATTGAATTTAAGGGTGATGTCAAAGCGTACGGATATAATCGTGCAAAGTTGTGAATTGTAACCGACTCTATAACCAATTTTTGACAATTAAGGTTTATCACTCTAATTTGTCGGCATGAACGTTTGGGTTAAGTGGCATACTTTCTTTCTTGACTGGACGCAGAAGCGATTGAATGAACGTCAGTTCCTGATACTCTCCAGCGCTATGATCGGGCTCACAGCCGGTTTAGCCGCAGTCATCCTGAAAACGTTTGTTCACTACATTCATGATGCACTCACAGATAACACAACGTTCATCTCTCAATATTACCTCTATCCCTTCTTCCCGTTAATTGGGTTACTGCTTGTAGTTACCTACGTAAAACGTTTTCACAACGGATCTCTCGACAAGGGAACATCCTTTGTGCTTTTCTCAATCTCCCGAAAGTCGAGCCTGCTTGCGCCTTTTCACATGTTTGTTCATGTGATTACCAGCGCGCTCACCATCGGGTTTGGTGGGTCATCGGGATTGGAAGCTCCTATTGCGACAACCGGTTCTGCGATCGGGTCAAACTTTGCAAGGACATATCATCTTAATTATAAAAACAGAACGTTGCTTCTCTCCTGCGGAGCAGCGGCTGGTATAGCAGCAGCCTTTAATGCACCTATTGCGGGAGTACTTTTCGCAATTGAAGTATTGTTGATTGACATCAGTGCCTCAGCATTTATACCCTTGATCATTGCAGCCGCTGCCGGGACACTTTGTTCTAAAGTTTTGCTCAAAGAAGGTATACTGATGTCGTTCAGCTCGCAGCAATCTTTCAATTTTGGGAATACACATCTCTACATCTTGCTTGCTTTGTTTACCGGAATAATTTCTATTTATCATTCACGAGTATTCATCAAAATCGACAATGCATTTGACAATCTGAACCGACCGTATATCAAAGCAATTATTGGAGGACTATTACTGATGGCTTTGATCTTTCTTTTTCCACCGCTTTTCGGTGAAGGATATTCGAGTATCATGGCCTTATCAGAATCCAATACGCAAAGCCTTTTAGCCAATAGCGCGTTTAAAGATTTATTAAGTAATGAATGGCTAATCCTTCTTTTCATTGGTGTGATCATTTTCATGAAAGCGATTGCAACGGCAGCAACGTTAAGTGCAGGTGGCAATGGTGGAAATTTTGCACCGTCTCTGATGGTGGGCGCATTTTCCGGATTCGTATTCTCGCGATTTATCAATATGATCGGATTGGCAAAACTTCCGGAAGGTAATTTTACCCTTGTTGCGATGGCCGGGGTAATGAGCGGTGTAATGCATGCGCCCTTAACGGCTATATTTCTGATTGCAGAAATTACCGGAGGATATGGATTGATGATTCCCTTAATGATTGTATCTGCCGTTTCGTATGTATTGGTAAAGATCGTTGAGCCTAATTCAATTGACACCCAGAAGCTTGCTAAAAAAGGTGAGCTGATCACAGACGATCGTGATAAAAAAATACTTTCTTATATCACACTAGACAGCATTCTGGAAAAAGACTTTCAGCCTGTTTTTGAAAAATCAAAGCTTAGGGAGCTGATAACGATAATTGAAAAATCACATCGAAATGTGTATCCGGTAGTTTCAGACGACAATAAGCTTGTGGGAATCATTCAACTGGATAGCATCCGCGAGATTATGTTTCATCAGGAGCTTTATGATAAAGTGCTGATCAAAGAATTAATGCAAAAACCTCCGGCTGTGATTTCGTTGGACGAATCAATGGAAACTGTAATGCAAAAGTTTGATGAAACCCACGCCTGGAACTTACCGGTTGTATCAAAAGGAATTTATGCAGGCTTTATCTCAAAGTCGGTGATCTTTAATAAATACCGCAATCATTTGATTGAACGGAGCGTGCAGTAAATTTAAAAATTCAGAGTTTTCACTAATCCGAAATTCTAAATTCGAAATTTATAGATCAATCTCCTTTGTAAGTCTGATATCCCTCGAAGAACTGCCCGCCATAATCTGAAACTTACCTGGCTCCAACACCCACTCCATTTTTTTCTCATCAAAGAATCGGAACGCATCAACCGACAGCGTGATGATAATGTCTTTACTTTCCCCGGGTTGCAGAACAACCTTCTGAAATCCTTTCAATTCTTTATCGGGTCGCTCTACGGAACACTCAACATCTTTTACATAAAGCTGCATCACTTCCGCGCCTGGTCTGTTGCCGGTATTCCTTACCGTAACAGTCGCAGTAACAGATTGATTATCCGCTTTCGTTACCTGAAGGTTTTCATATAGGAATGTGGTGTAAGAAAGTCCGTGACCGAAGGCAAACTGCGGTTCAACTTTTTTGGTATCATAATACCGATAGCCAACCATAATACCTTCGTTATACTGAACTACATTATCTTTTCCTGGATACTCACCAATAGCATGCGCAGGACTATCTTCAAGTTTTTTAGGGAATGTCATGGTAAGCTTACCAGACGGATTAACATTACCAAAGATGATTTTGCCAATCGCATTACCACCTTCCATGCCCGGATAACCGGCAAACAAAATTGCCTTGGCCTTGCTCTCCCACTTCGACATATCAATTGGGCCTCCACCCATGATTACAATCACTGTATTCGGATTAGCCTTTAATACCGCAGTAATCAATTCATCCTGGCCGAATGGTAAAAACATATTGGGTTTATCAACACTTTCTGCATCGAGCGCATTGTCATTCCAAAGATCGCTGTAGCCATGAATCCACCCACAGACTAAAATAGATGCATCTGCTTTTTTTGCAGTATCAACCGCTTCTTTAATTAGATTGGCGTTTGCCTTGCCTTCTCTTGCAACTTCATACCCTGCTGCATACGAAACTTTCACATTCTCAAACAAGATTTTCTCAATTCCTTGCAAGGGAGTAATCTCATACTTGGCATTTACTTGGGAGCTTCCGCCAGCGCCACCATTTTTGCGCGTTGCGTTTGCACCAATGATCACAACATTCTTCATGTTCGTCTTATTTAGGGGAAGAAGGTTGCCTTCATTTTTCAATAGCACAATTGCCTCTTCAGCAATTTTCAATGCAGCTTGCTGATGCTCTGCCGTATTGAATGATCCTGTTCCCCGATCTCCGCCACCAATAATTTTTGTTCGGTACATTACTCGCAAGATGCGTCTAACTTTTTCATTTATAAGTGATTCTTCAACCTGACCAGATTTAACAAGACTGATCACCGTATCACCCATAAAAAACTTACTGTAATCTTTAGGATCAGGCTGGGAAAGATCAGTACCCATTTCAACATCTGTACCGAAATTCAACGCTTCCATTGTGCTATGAACCGCACCCCAGTCGCTAATTACAGCACCATCAAATCCAAGCTCTTCTTTTAAAACTTTATTGATCAGGTATTCATGATGCGTACAATATTGTCCGCGGAATTTATTATAAGCTCCCATCAGTGTATATACACCGCCTTCTTTTACCGCAGCAGCGAAGCCAGGTAAATAAATTTCACGCAACGTGCGTTCGCTCATTTCAACGCTCACTGTGTTACGATCTATTTCCTGATTGTTTGCCAGGTAATGCTTAACACATGCCGCAACATTCTGATCCTGAACTCCTTTTATATACCCGACAACCATTTTAGAAATCAGATACGGATCCTCACTCAGGTATTCGAAATTGCGACCATTAAGCGGAGTTCTTAAGATATTGATACCTGGACCGAGAATCACATTCTTACCGCGGTACTTGGCTTCTTCACCCAACACTTTACCAAATGCATACCCTAACTCAGGATTCCAGGTTGACGCAAGTGAAACACCAACCGGTAAATAAGTGGCAAAGTATTCAGGACTTTCACTTCCTATCCAACCGCGACCATGTTCTTTACGAACACCGTGCGGGCCATCAGACATGGTCCATTCCGGAATACCAAGTCTTGGCACTGCACCTGTTGTAAAGGAAGAACTCGCATGGATCATCGTCACCTTTTCTTCCAGTATCATAAGGTTGATGAGCGAATCAATCCTTTGTTCTGTAGTCAGAACTTTCTTCTCCGGAGACGTTGAACAAGCGATGAGAGTACTTGTAAAAAGAATTGCACATAAGGCTCTAAAAAGAATAATACGAGACATAGGAAAGGCTTGAATGATGATGATGCGATATTACAAAATATCTTACAGCCTGAATAACAAAAAAGCCCTGTGCTTCGACTACGCTCAGCATCAGGGCTTAAAAGTATGTCTAGATTACGGTTAGTCAACCCATTCTGCTACGAATAAATTCGTATCGCGTGTTCCGCTATTGTTTCGGTTAGATGACCACACCAATTTCTTTCCATCAGGCGAGAACATGGGGAACGAATCAAATATGCCATCGAAGGTAATTTGCTCAAGATCTGAGCCATTTTCATTCACCATAAACAAATTGAATTGGAAGCCGCGCTGGCCATGATGATTCGAAGAGAAGATAATCTTCTTTCCATCCGGAGTATAGAAAGGTGCCCAGTTAGCCTTACCCAACTTAGTAATTTGTTTTAGGTCTGATCCGTCTACGTTACACGTGAAGATTTCCATCTTCGTTGGCGCAACTAGTCCTTGCTTCAAATAATCGAGATACTCTTTCTTCTCTTCTTCCGTTGTAAAGCGCGAAGCACGGAAAACAATTTTCTTTCCATCCGGTGAAAAAAATGCTCCACCGTCATAGCCAAGTTCGTTTGTGATTTGTTTCACGTTTGATCCATCAATATCCATCGTATACAAATCAAGGTCACCGTTACGAGTTGATGTAAAAACAATTTTATCTCCTTTTGGTGAAAGTGTTGCTTCTGCATCGTAACCAGGTGTTGTTGTCAATGGCTTCTTGATATTTCCTTTCAGGTCCGCAATAAAAATATCGTATGTATCATAGATCGGCCAGAGATACTTTCCACCCGGAACGCGTTCCGGATCTTTCGGACAATCCTTACCTCCTAAATGTGTTGACGCAAACAAAATGGTTTTATCACCTGGCATAAAGAACGAACACGTTGTTCTTCCCTCGCCATTGCTAATGCGCTGTGGCTGATTCTTTTTAAGATCAGACTTGTTTACATCGAGGTAGTAAATCTGATCGCACGTGTTGCCCCAGGCTTTATTGTTCGATTGAAAGGTTAGCAATTTGCTGTTGAAGCTCCAGTACGCTTCAGCATTATCTGCTCCGAATGTTAATTGCTTGATATTTTTTAAGTGCGTTTCCTTAAGATAAAGAAGTGAATCTTTACCGGTTTTCATCTGTGCCGAAGCAACAGAAACACTGATTGTGATCAGAAGAACAATACAAAATGCGCGCATTATTTTTTTGGATTTGAAATAATGCGCAAAGATTACTTCGCTTCTTCTTCTTTCAAAGCACGCCTCAGGATTTTACCAACATTTGTTTTGGGTAAGTCGGTGCGGAAGACTACGTATTTAGGTACTTTATAGTTTGTGAGATTCTCATGGAGGTATTTTTTCAATTCTTCCTCCGTAAGTGACTGATCCTTCTTCACAATAAACAGTTTAATGGCTTCACCCGACTTTTCATCCGGCACACCAATGGCTGCAACTTCCAGTACTTTCGGGTGGCCAGCAACCACATTTTCAATCTCATTGGGAAACACATTAAAGCCTGAAACTTTAATCATGTCTTTCTTGCGATCAACGATCTTAAAGAAACCATCGGTGTCCATTAAGCCAATGTCACCTGTCTTGAACCAATCGCCTTCAAAAAACACTCCGGCATTATCTTTTTCCCAATATCCTTTCATTACCTGTGGTCCACGCGCACAAATCTCTCCGCGTTCACCTTGGGGCAATTGATTACCGGCATCATCAAAGATTGCAACCTCTGTGCTCGGCATCGGTAAACCAATCGTTCCCAGTCTGTGCGTTCCATCCAATGGATTACAGCACAACACCGGAGATGTTTCGCTCAATCCATATCCTTCAACCAAAGGTGCCTTAGTTACTTCTTCCCACTTTTTAGCAACAACATCTTGCACAGCCATTCCACCGCCAACTGCGCCTTTCAGGTTTGAGAAATCAAGATCAGCAAATGCAGGATTATGGAGCAAGCCGTTAAATAATGTATTAACACCAGTAATGATGGTGAACTTATGCTTCTTCAACTCTTTGCAGAAGCCCTTCATGTCGCGCGGATTGGTAATAAGAATACTTTTCGCACCAACTGTAAACATCAATAATCCGTTTACCGATAAGGCAAAGATGTGATACATCGGAATGGCAGTGATGATGATCTCCTGATCTACTTTTTGCTTAAGGAATGGCGAGAACCAATAGGTGATCATCGAATTATGTGCAACAAGATTGCCATGCGAAAGCTGTGCACCTTTTGCAACACCAGTCGTACCTCCTGTATATTGAAGTACAGCATTATCTTTTATTGTGATCTCTGGTTTTGTAAACTTCAGTGCTGCACCTTTCTTCATCACCTCTTTAAAAGATGTTGTTTTCGGTAAATGATACGCAGGCACCATTCGCTTTACATACTTTACAACGAAGTTTGTGAGTGTTCCTTTAAAGCCAGGTATCAAATCACCGATCTCTGTAACAATTATATGTTTGATTGCTGTTGATGCAATTATCTTTTCGAGGTTACTGGCAAAGTTGGCAACAATAACAATTGCTTTCGCACCGCTGTCTTTAAACTGATGCTCCATCTCACGCGGAGTATACAATGGATTTGTATTCACCACGGTTAATCCTGCGCGTAAGGCTCCGAAGAATGCGATCGGAAATTGTAACAAGTTTGGCATTTGAATGGCGATGCGATCACCTTTTTGTAATCCAATGCTTTGTAAGTATGCAGCAAAATCTTTTGAAAGCTTATCGGTTTCACCGTAGGTCATTTCAACACCCATGTTCTCAAACGCTACCCGGTCTTTAAATTTCTCACAGCTCTTCTCAAACATTTCAACAACTGAGCTGTAGTCGTAAAGCTTGATCTCGGCAGGAATGCCTTCAGGGTAATTTTTGATCCAGGGAAAGTTTGCCATTACACGTACGTTAGTTCTTAAAGTGTGAAGATAACAGTCTTCGACTGCGCTCAGACTTTCTTTAATAAAAAAAGTCACCCTGTTGTAGGATGACTCTGCACATACCTTCTGCTGACTTAACTAACCTTGGCTGTAAGGGAAGGCTTCGAACCTCCACGGAGAAGTTAGCTACAGGACATAAGAGAACTTTTAGTGGTCAACCCATTACCCTGCGTTTATCCTTGACTCTCCACCCCCGAGACAGGAGGGCTTGTCTGCCAATTTCAACACCTTACATTGTAATTACTTCAACAAAGTAAACTAATGACTGCTATATATTTCAAGTAAGTGACACAAAAATTGAATATTTTTTAATAAATAGCATAATAGTTAATAGATATTCAAAATTAGGTATTGGAAATGGGCAAAAATTATGAAATCGATAATACTGACCTCAAAATCCTCGAGATTCTTCGAGATGACGCCAAAAAACCATTTACTGAGGTCGCCCGGAGGGTTAACGTTTCACAGGGAACTGTTCATGTGCGTATGACAAAGCTCGAAGAAGCCGGAATTGTTGAAAAAACCACATTAAAGCTCAATTACGCACGATTGGGCTACGACATCACAGCTTTCATCGGTATCTTCCTGGAAAAGAGCGCGTTATATGACAAAGTTGTCTCCCGACTCAAGGAGATTCAGGAAATCACCAGCATTCATTATACAACCGGCAACTATTCTATGTTCGTAAAAATCCACTGTCGTGATACAAATCACCTCAAGGAGGTACTTCACGATAAAATGCAGCAAGTAGATGGTATTGAGCGCACTGAGACAATGATCTCTCTGGAGGAAAGCCTCGACCGAAATCTTAACCTCTCTTGATACCGAAAGTTGCGGTGCTGGAGAACCAATTTCCGCTGTTTCTGTTGTATATTTGCGAGTTATTTAAACTGAGTCTAAAGAAGGCATGAGCAAAGACAACCAACTGCTGGAAGAATTAACCTCGAAGGAATACGAGCATGGCTGGAATGTCAGTATGGAGACGGATTCAGCCCCCAAAGGGCTTGATGAGGACACTGTACGATTTATCTCTGCGCGCAAGAACGAACCTGAATGGATGCTCGAATGGCGCCTGAAAGCATTTCGTTTATGGTCTAAGATGGTAGAGCCGAAATGGCCTAACGTCACCTACCCTGCTATCAATTATCAGGATATCATTTACTACTCTGCTCCGAAGCAAAGTGCCAAGCCGAAAAACATAGAAGATGTTGATCCTGAGTTGATCAAGACTTTTGAAAAGCTGGGCATTTCTTTGACAGAACAAAAAAGATTAACAGGCATAGCGGTTGACGCGGTAATTGACAGTGTTTCAGTCGCAACAACATTTAAAGATAAACTCGGTGAGCTTGGCATCATCTTCTGCTCGTTCAGCGAAGCGGTGCGTGAACATCCGGATCTAATTAAAAAATATCTCGGCTCTGTTGTGCCGATGAGCGATAACTACTTTGCAGCCTTAAACTCCGCTGTATTCAGCGATGGTTCATTCTGCTACATTCCAAAAGGCGTTCGGTGCCCGATGGAATTATCAACGTACTTTAGAATTAACGCAGCCAACACCGGTCAGTTCGAAAGAACATTGATCGTTGCCGATGAAGGCTCTTATGTTAGCTACCTCGAAGGCTGTACCGCTCCTATGCGTGATGAAAATCAATTGCATGCAGCGGTAGTTGAGATCTATGCGATGAAAGATTCGCAGGTAAAGTATTCAACCGTACAAAACTGGTATCCAGGCGATAAGAATGGTAAAGGCGGTATCTACAACTTCGTAACGAAGCGTGCTTTATGTGCCGGTGATAACTCAAAAGTTTCCTGGACTCAAGTTGAAACAGGTTCAGCGATTACGTGGAAATATCCTTCCTGCATTTTAAAAGGAGATAATTCTTCCGGAGAATTCTATTCAGTTGCTGTAACGAACAACTATCAGCAAGCCGATACTGGAACGAAAATGATTCACATCGGTAAGAACACGAAGTCACGCATTGTATCGAAAGGAATTTCTGCCGGACATTCACAGAACAGCTATCGTGGCCAAGTTCATATTTTAAAACGTGCAGAAGGTTCGCGTAATTTTTCGCAATGTGATTCATTATTGATGGGCGATCAGTGCGGTGCACATACGTTCCCTTACATTGATGTAGAGAACAACTCAGCAAAAGTTGAACACGAAGCAACCACATCTAAAATTGGTGAAGATCAAATCTTCTATTGCCAGCAACGCGGTATCGATGAAGAATCGGCAGTTGCGTTGATTGTAAATGGATACGCAAAAGAAGTATTGAGCCAATTACCAATGGAATTTGCAGTAGAAGCACAGAAGTTATTGGCGTTGACTTTAGAAGGAAGCGTTGGTTAATATTTCGAATTTGAAATTTCGAATTGTGGCGACTATAAAATCATTTGAGGACATTGACTTTTGGCAGAAGGCCAGAGCTTTATCAATTGAGATTTATGCTAAAACGCTGGAAGGATCTTTTTCAAGAGATTTCAGTCTTCGCGATCAAATTAATAGAGCGTCCGGATCGATTATGGACAATATCGCGGAAGGATTTGAAAGAGGTGGTAATAAGGAATTCATTCAATTTCTTTCTTACTCAAAAGGATCTTGTGGAGAAGTTCGTTCACAACTTTTGAGAGCTAAAGATCGAAAGCATTTAAGTGATGAAGATTTCGAACAACTCTCAGCCAAAGCTCTTGAAGTTGGGAAACAGATTGGAGGTTTTATGAACTATCTGTCTAAGTCTGAAATTAAAGGAACCAAGTTTATAAAGAGAAACGATAACTAATTCAAAATTTTAAATACGAAATTCAAAGAATGTTAAGCATAAAGAATTTACAAGCAAAGATTGGCGATAAGCAGATCCTTAATGGTATCAACTTAGACGTAAAGCCGGGAGAAGTACACGCTATCATGGGACCAAATGGTTCCGGAAAGAGCACACTTGCTTCAGTATTAGCCGGTCGTGAAGAATTTGAAGTTTCCGAAGGTGAAGTAATTTATAATGGAAAGAACTTATTAGAGTTCTCGCCTGAAGATCGCGCACGCGAAGGCGTGTTCCTGGCATTTCAATATCCGGTTGAGATTCCGGGTGTGAGCACGATTAACTTCATGAAGACTGCTGTAAATCAAATCAGAAAGTACAGAGGTCAGGAAACGCTAGATGCTGTTTCATTCCTAGGTGTGATGAAAGAAAAAATGAAGCTGGTTGAGATTGATCAATCTCTATTGAATCGTTCGTTGAATGAAGGCTTCTCAGGCGGTGAAAAGAAACGTAACGAAATCTTCCAGATGGCGATGCTTGAACCCAAGCTTTCTATTCTGGACGAAACAGATTCAGGTCTTGATATCGATGCGTTAAAAATTGTTGCCAACGGTGTTAATAAGCTTCGCACAAGTAATAATTCTACAATTGTTGTAACACACTATCAGCGTTTGCTGGAATATATCGTTCCTGATTTTGTTCACGTGTTATACAAAGGCAAGATTGTGAAGTCAGGCGGTAAAGAGCTTGCGCTTGAGCTTGAAGCAAAAGGATACGACTGGATTAAAGACGAGGTAGCCGTAGCGTAAGATGAGTACAGTTACTACCAGCAAAAGCTTCAGCGACATTATCAGCAGCTTTCAAACCGTAAAATTTGGTGAAGCTACTGAGAGCCGTAAAAAAGCAATTGAAATATTAGAAAGAAAAGGGTTGCCTGGAAGCAAGCATGAAGAATACCGCTTCACCCCGCTTACCCGTGCCATTGATAATATTTTTACCTGGAAAAATGAGGTCGCTCCGACTCAGCTTACTTCCATTGAACAATATCTAATACCAGGACTTGATGCCAACATTATTGTTTTCATCAACGGAAAGTATTCTGAAAGCTTTTCAAAAATTATCAGCCCAGCTAACGAGGTTAAGATCAAATCATTATACGAGGCTTTTCAATCTGAGAAAGAATTAGTTGCTGAGTATTTTGATAAGCTTGTTAGTATTGAAGCTGATCCGTTCGCAGCCATGAACTCATCCTTCTGGCAGGAAGGATTTTTTATTCATGTTCCGGCAAACACGACCGTTCAAAAACCGGTCTTCATTTTACATATCAACGATACAAATCAAGTTCAGGTAATTGCGCATACACGTTTACTTGTGATTGTTGAGAATGGAAGCAAGCTCAGTATCATCGAAAAGTTTAATACAATCGGTGAGAATGCTTCGTTGCATACATTCACGGAAGAGGTCGTTATTAAAGAAAACGCAGGTCTGGAGTATTGCAAGATTCAGAACGATGCTGGTAAATCTTATCAGGTTGCAAACACCAATATTCATCAAGCTGATTCAAGTCGTGTAGATACTTTCACACTTACACTAAACGGACAAATCGTTCGCAATAACTTCGCTATCACGATTGCCGGAGAAAAATGCGAATCACATTTCAACGGCTTGTACATGATCAATGCAAACACCTTGACTGATAACCATACTGTTGTTGATCACCAGAAGCCAAACTCGTTCAGCAACGAAATGTATAAAGGTGTTCTCGATGGAAATTCAAAAGGAGTTTTTAACGGAAAGATCTTTGTTCGCCCTCAGGCACAGAAGACAAACGCGTTTCAATCGAACCGAAACATTGCCCTCTCTCCTAACGCAGCTATTAATACCAAACCACAACTAGAGATTTGGGCTGATGATGTGAAATGTTCACATGGCTGTACGATTGGTCAGCTGGATGAAGAAGCATTATTCTATTTGCAAAGCAGAGGCATCGATAAAGCAACTGCACAAGGCATGATGCTATACGCGTTTACAGCAGAGACATTAAAGACGATCTCAAACGAAACCTTAAAAGCATACGTTGATTCATTGATCAGCGAACGCTTGCATAAAAACTTTTAACATGAGCGTGGCTACACGGGCTTCACTTGACATTGAGAAAATCCGGAAGCAATTCCCGGTACTTCACCAGAAAGTGAACGGTCGTGATCTTGTTTATTTTGATAACGCAGCCACTAATCAAAAGCCAGAAGTTGTTATCAATGCATTAGTTGATTATTACAAAGGCTATAACGCAAACATTCATCGCGGAATTCATGCGCTGGCCGAGAAAGCCACAAAAGCGTATGAAGAAACACGCGCCTTAGCTAAAGCATTTATCAACGCGTCTTCTGAACAGGAAATTATTTTTGTAAGAGGTGTCACCGAAGCAATCAATCTTGTTGCAGCTTCTTATGGGAAAGCTTTCATTAAGGAAGGCGATGAAATTATTATTTCAGGATTGGAACATCATTCCAACATCGTGCCGTGGCAGTTTGTGTGTGAAGATCGAGGTGCAATTCTGAAAGTTATCAACGTCACTGATTCAGGTGAGCTTGATATAGATCATTACAAAACTCTGCTGTCATCAAAAACTAAACTGGTTGCGGTTAACCATGCGTCAAACAGTTTAGGAACGATCAATCCCATCAAGCAAATCATTGATCTTGCACATGCGCATGGCGCTGTTACTTTGATTGATGGCGCGCAAGCTGGAGCTCATTTAGAAATCGATGTTCAATCCTTGAATTGTGATTTCTATTGCTTGTCATCACATAAAATGTTTGGTCCAACGGGCACTGGCATTCTTTACGGTAAAAAAGCTTTGCTTGAGCTAATGCCTCCTTATCAGGGCGGTGGTGAGATGATCAAATCCGTAACGTTTGAAAAAACTTCTTACAACGACCTTCCTTATAAGTTTGAAGCAGGCACTCCCAATATTGCTGATGTAATCGCTTTCGGAAAAGCAATTGAATTTGTCAATCATATTGGAAAAGATGCTATGGCGGCTCATGAGCATGACCTTTTAGTGTATGCAACCGAGAAGATCAAAACCTTACCATACGTAAAAGTTATCGGTGAGGCAAAAGAAAAAGTTGGTGTCCTCTCCTTTTCAGTTGAAGGCATCCATCCTTTTGATATCGGGCAAATGCTTGACGCGCGCGGCATTGCCGTTCGCACCGGACATCATTGCACAGAACCATTAATGGCACGTTTTGGAATTGAAGGAACTGTACGCGCTTCATTTAGCGTTTATAATACAAAAGCAGAAGTTGATCAGCTCATTGAAGGGCTTGATCGCATTATCAAATTCATGAAATAAATGGGTAAAACCATTTCCGATATTCAGGACGAAATTATCAGCGAGTTTTCATTGCTCGATGGCGATATGGAGATGACGGTTTTCTATATCATGGAACTGGGTCAGAAGCTTGCGGAAATAAATCCGGCAGACAAAACTGAGGATAATGAAGTTCGCGGCTGCCAATCAAAAGTCTGGTTAACCGCTAAGCAAGAAAATGATAAAGTGTTTTTCTCAGCCGACAGCAACACTGCTATCACAAAAGGACTCGTAAGCTTGCTGGTTAGAATTTTTAACGGACAATCGCCTGAAGCCATTCTGAAAGCCGACCTGTCCTTCATGAATAAAATTGGCATGGAACGCTTTATCGGAACGCAACGTTCTAATGGCTTTGCGGCCATGATCAAGCAAATGAAACTTTATGCACTGGCGTTCAAAACCCAACAGGAAGTAAAATCATGAGTGAAGAAGTAAAAAATAGCGAGCCTCAGACAGAAGTTTCAGCCTCAGTTTCAATGCCTGATCTGAAAGACAAGGTTCTGGCTGCCATCAAAACGGTTTACGATCCTGAAATCCCGGTTGATATTTATGAACTCGGCCTTATTTATGAGATCAGTGTATACCCGGTGAACAATGTATTTGTATTGATGACGCTTACCTCACCTTCATGCCCATCGGCAGAGCAGATTCCGGGTGAAGTGAATCAAAAAATAAAGGCTATCGAAGGTGTAAATGACGTGAAGGTCGAGATTACCTTTGACCCGCCTTACACCCAGGAGATGATGAGCGAGGCTGCAAAGCTTGAACTAGGATTTATGTAATTTTGTTTTACCTATAACTAACGATAAAAATATGTATCCCGAACAATTAGTAGCGCCCATGCGCACGGATTTAACAGTAGCAGGTTTCAAGGAATTGAAGACTTCTGCTGATGTTGAAAACACCCTCAAAGATCAAAAAGGAACGACTTTGGTGGTGATTAATTCGGTATGCGGATGCGCGGCTGGTGCAGCTCGTCCGGGTATAAAATGGGCATTGCAAAACAGTTCTAAGAAGCCCGACCTGTTAACAACGGTTTTTGCCGGAGTTGATAAAGAGGCTGTAGCAAAAGCAAGAGAATATACACTTCCTTATCCGCCATCATCACCTGCGATTGCGCTTTTTAAAGACGGTGAATTAGTTCACTTCGTGGAGCGCCATCATATTGAAGGCAGAAATTCTCAGATGATCGGCCAGCATTTGGTTGAGGTGTTTGAAGAGTATTGTTAATTTGGTATTGATAAAGTTGAAGAGTCCTGTCAAAAGCAGGACTTTTTTATTTCCGTCACTTCGAGCGTATAAAGTTTTCAGCAAGACGCAAGGTTGACCGCGAGAAGTCTCAGTCTCTTAATCCACACGAGATTTCTCGCGGAAAGAGCAGCATTTTATAGCTTCTCTTAGCTCTCTCGAAATGACGGAAGCTATTTTGCTTCCCGTTCCAAAATAAGTCGCGTCTCTTCCAGGTCAAGTTCGTTCTCAAGCCTCCTCAAAACCTCAAAGCTGATCGTTCCTTCATTTCTCATTCTTAGGATAAGGCTACGCTCTTTATCAAGCAACTCTTGACGAATCCGTTGAATTTCAACGTACTGATCATCGTTTATCTTTTGATTCAGTTCATCACGCCTAAGTCGCTGAAAACGAATCTCATACTTAGTCTTGATTTGATTTAAGATTTCATCATTTAGCAAGGAATAATTCTCTTCGATATGCTCGATTACAGACGATGTAACCTTGACCCGAACTTGATGTTCTTCGTCATCTTCTGTTTCATCGGTCTTGATGCCGAGCATTTTTATGAGCTTCGGTAAGGTAAGTCCTTGCAAAACCAGGGTTGAGAAGATTACACTGAATGTTAGGAAGATGATCAGATTTCGGTTTGGGAAAGCCTTGGTGTCGCTCATCATCAATGGTAAAGCCAATGCGGCTGCGAGAGAAACGATTCCTCTCATCCCCGACCACGCAACGATAGACACGAGCTTAAGATCGGGCGTGGGTTCTCTTTTCCGGATCTTTTTATTAATTCGAGGAATGTAAGTAGCTGGAAACACCCAGATAATCCTCACCACAATAACTGTAACGCTAACAATAGCCCCGTAAAGTAAGAGTGTGGAGAAAGGAATGTCGTTGATGTTCCGGAGAATTACAGGTAATTGCAATCCTATCAGGATGAAGATTATCCCATTCAAAATGAAGAGCACTGTGTTCCAAGTTCCGTTTGCCTGAAGTCGGGTTTGTTGTGAGAATACTTCCGATGAATGCCATGCGAGAAACAATCCCGAAGTAACGACTGCTAATACACCGGACAGATGAAACTCTTCCGCCATTAAATACGACACATAAGGTGCAAGAAATGTCAACGTAGTGTCACTTGTTGGGTTGTTAGGTGTAATCTTATGGATCCACAGGAAAATTTGTCCAACGATTAGACCGATGGCTATACCAGCAACAGCTACCCACAAAAATTGCAGTCCTGCTTCCCACAACACAAAGCTTCCAACCATTACCGCACCCACCGCATACTTATAGGCGATCAAGCCTGTGGCATCGTTTACCAGGCTTTCTCCTTCGAGAATGGTAATTACACGTCTTGGTACACCTAATCCTTTTGTAGCAGCGGTTGCAGCTACCGCGTCAGGTGGGGAGATGATTGCACCAAGTACAAATGCTTCCGGCCATCCAAAGCCCGGGATAAAAGTGTGTGTTATCCAGGCAACTGCACAAGTAGTGAAGATAACACACCCAATTGCCAGCAGGCCGATTGGTCTTCGGGCTGCTTTAAAATCTGGCCACGAAGTTGACCAGGCAGCTGCATAGAGAACAGGTGGAAGAAATAACAGAAATATAACCTCAGGCTTTAAGGCAAAATCCGGAAGCCACGGAACAAGCCCGATTACAATCCCCACAAGTACCAGCAAAATAGGATGCGGAACTTTTATTTTGTTCGCTACCTCCGCCAGAATCGTGACAACTGCCAGGAGTAGTAATATGATCTCAATAGTATGCATTCAGGTCTCTAATCAAACAGCCATTATAGGAAAATTAAATCCTAATCGCTATTTTTCCTAAATACTTGACCAAGCCCCATACCACGCATGAATAGATTTTACAGGTTCCTTTGTCTACTGATCCTGACTATCTCCGCAGCTACAACAGCGAATGCTCAGATCGACCCGCTTTATGCGCAGTATCTGAATAATCCTTTAGTGATTAACCCCGCTTACACAGGTCTTAATAAAGAGCTTAATGCATCTGTAAGTTTTCGTAAGCAGTGGGCAGGTTTTGAGGGCAGCCCTTCAACATTTAATGCTACTATTCATACAAGCTTAGCAGATAACCGGATGGGTGCAGGGCTTATTATCGTGGCAGATCAGATTGGTGAGTATAAGAATACACTTGCTCTGGGAACTTACAGCTATAAGATCCAAATGGACAGAACATTTATCTCTTTTGGCTTACAGGCAGGAGTTGCCAACTACCGGGGCGATAATTCTGAACTTAAAATTTACGATGGAGGCGATGTTTACTTCGCAGAGAATATTAACACAACCAAGCCGGTTTTTGGCGCAGGGGTAATTTTAACTAATGACAATTTATTCCTTGGTCTGTCTGTGCCGCGTATGCTGAAAACAAAAGGAACTTACACCAGTGATGCCACCAGTAACACCGTTGAAGGTGATATCTATACTCAGCATTTTTACGCAATGGCTTCCTACATTCTATTCCTCAATGATCGTCTAAGATTAAAACCAGCGGTATTGTTAAAGTACGTTGATTCCAATCCTCTTTCCGTTGACGTAAATGCAGTGTTAAACATCGATGAGCGTTACGGTATTGGAGCGTTTACCCGTAATTTTAGTACGTATGGTTTCCTTGCTCAGGCAAGATTTGGCCCATCCTTCCGGTTTGCATATGCATTCGAACTCCCAACAGGAAAATCGGTGGGAACTAATTTTACTACACATGAGATCACGCTGGGGCTGAACGTAGCAGTATTTGGTTTCCACGACATTCAGCGTGTGAACAGCTTCTAAAAGCTAAAGCGATTAATAAACACTTGTAATTCCTCTTTTAAAGATTTCTGCGCAGCAATGCCAAGCTTTTCGTTGACAAGTTCATTGCGTTTTACATTGAGTTGATTCAGCTTAAGGTGCTGATTGATAAAGATAAACTCCATATCAGGAATCAATTGCTTCAGTTCGTCAACAACATCGATAACTTTAATGTTTCGCTCCACCAAATTGTAGGTCCCGCCTGGAAGGTCAGTCTTTAGAACATTGGCTAGCGCTGTCGCAATGGAGTTAATGTGAATGAATGTCCGGGTCTGATTTCCATCTCCATGTACGGTAATCCTATTCTGAAAATTAGCTTCAAATACAAACTTGTTGATCACTGCATCGAAGCGCATCCCACGGTTATAACCATACACATTTCCACATCGTAAAATGTATGTCTCCTTTTTATTCATCAAACGTTTTACATGATCCTCGCCCCGAAGCTTGGAGATGGCGTAAAACGTCTGTGGTTCTGGTAAAGATTGCTCATCAAAAACAACATCTGAATTACCATAAACACCTGAACTGCTGGTGTATATGAATTTCTTGACATTACTTTCTTCAACAGCATAGACGAGCTCAGCCGTACCCCAATGATTGACCTGTTCAAACATATGACCTATGCCATTCGCAGATGCCGATGTAACTCTTGCCGCGAGATGATAAACTACGTCAATATCTTTTAGCACCTTCTTCAGGTGACGGGAATCAAGCAGCTCCCCTTTATAAAATTTGATCTTTTCAGAGCCTGACTTTCGTCCACCCAAGAACATCCCATAATTCGGCCGGCTAAGGTTATCATAGATCACAATCTTCTTTACAGATTCATCAGCGGCTAGCCGGGCGACCAATTCCGTACCGATGTACCCTGCTCCTCCTGTTACTAAAATGTTCATAGCTTATTTGGTCACGAGTTCTGTGTGAAGACCACATTCTACTTTCTTCAAGCCATACCAACGGGCTTCGCGTTCCTGCATGCCCGGATCAAGCCTGCGCGTGCAAGGCTCACAGCCGATGCTCACATAGCCCTTCTCTTCCAGCGGATGCTTGGGCAGATTAAACTCTTTCTGGTATTGCCAGATCATCTTTGAATTCCAGTCGAGCATAGGATGAAACCTGATGGTATTGTAAGGCGCTGGCTGCTCCACTTTCATCGCGGCACGAACTGCGCTTTGATCGGCCCGAACGCCATTGATCCACACATCAAATGATCTGAGTATTCCATCCATAGGTTGGGTCTTATTCAGGTAGCAACAATGATCAGGATCGGAAGCAAACAACAATCTGCCTTCAGAATCTACCTGCATATGCTTGGGCACTTCAGATTTAAGATCGAGGGTGTTCAGTTTAAAAGAATCCGTGATAAAGTCCCTGAACTGAATCGTTTCCGGGAAATGATAACCGGTATTAATGAAATAAACCGGGATAGAATTATCAATCCGGCTGATGATGTGCAGCATAACCAGACTATGTGACTGAAAAGACGAACTGGTAAACAGTTGTTTACCTTCCGATCTATACTTTTCGAGTTGCACTTTAATTTCTTCGAACGTCACGATATCTGGTTTAAGACCACGATTTTACAAACATAAAGTTAGATTTATATAGTTCCATCCTTTATTTTTAACCGCCCAACCCCTGTTCATGGATGCATTAGCGCCTTTTTCGTGTACGTACTCGCCTCACATCCCTGAGCTGCTGCAAAAGCTAAATTGCTCGTTGGCCATTACAACCTATCAGGCCGGTAAAGTAATTTTTATTAGTCCGAAAGATCGGGATCACCTCATTCAGCTGCCTCGTCAATTTCCAAAGCCCATGGGCATGGCGCTGCAAGGAAAGAAGATGGCGCTGGCAACCATTAGTGAGGTTGTCGTTCTTGCGAATGATACTGAACTTGCACAGACGTATCCCAAACAACCGGGAGTTTACGATGCCATGTTTCTTCCTCGATCAAGCTATTATACAGGCGAATCAGACATTCATGACTTGCACTGGACAACGAAAGGGCTTCTGGCCGTTAATACAAGATTCTCATGCCTTGCGTATATAAACGATGCTTACAGCTTCACTCCTTTCTGGAAACCAGATTTTATAACGTCAATAACTTCCGAAGATCGCTGCCATTTGAATGGCCTTGCATTGAAAGATGATGTACCCAAATACGTAACGGTATTGGGTAAAACAGATACCGTACAAGGCTGGCGTGCTACAAAAGCAAGTGGCGGTTGTATCATTGATATTACAACAAATGAAGTCGTTGTGGAAGGCCTTGGTATGCCTCACTCCCCAAGATTGTATAATGATAAGTTATATGTGCTGCTCTCTGCAACAGGCGAACTGGCGGAAGTTGACATTAAAACTAAAAGTTATAAGGTATTAAGACAGCTTGATGGTTTCGTACGTGGTTTGGATCGCATAGGTGATTACATTTTCATTGGACTTTCAAAGCTCCGTCAAACCAGTACAGCTTTTGCTGATTTACCCATCGCCAAGCGATCAATCTTTTGTGGAATTGTAGTGATGCATCTGCCAACCAACAGTATTACAGGATATATCAAGTATGAGAATAGTGTGGAAGAAATTTATGACGTTAAAGTATTGCCGGGCATGCAGCGACCGGGAATATTAAATCATGAAAAGCCTGATCACAAGCTGGCGGTATCAACGCCTGAAAAAACTTTTTGGGGACAAATGAAACCAACAGATGACAAGGCCTGAGTTGCTAACGATTCTTAAAACACTCATTGTCGAGGAAACCGGCATTGAAGCAAAAGATATTGCCGACACCGATACATTTTTTAACCTCGGGCTTGATTCGATAAGCTGCATCTACTTGCTGGATAAGCTTGAAAAGAAACTCACCCTGGAATTAAATCCGATTCACTTTTGGGATTATCCTTCACTCGATACCTATACCGATTTTTTACTTCAGGAAATGATAGCCGATGGCAAGTGAGCACCTTTGGAAACCGTTCGATAGAACACACATTGCAAATCCGTATGCGATGTATAAACGCTTACGTGAGGAAGATCCAGTTCACTTCTCTCAAACGGGTGAATGGATTATCACGCGCTATGAGGATACCCGGAATATTATAAGAAGCACCGACTTTCTGGCGGGAAATCGATTTACGTGGCTGAAAAAAGGTATAAATTATTTCAAATATAAAGACCTGGATTTCAGTAACATTGAAGACGCTATGCGAGGGTTTCTTCTGTTTATCAATCCTCCGCATCATACGCGCATCCGCAAGTTCATTCACCAGGTTTGGAATACGCGCGAAGTGGAGGGCATTATTAAAAAAAACCTGGAAACTCTTCTTCCTGCTAAATCCGATTCATTCGATTTGATCAAAGATTTAGGGAAGCCTCTGCCTGCCATGACCATCGGTAAAATTCTTGGTTTGCCGGAAGAAGATTATACCTACTTAAAAGAGCAAGGTTCCGTTATGATCAAGGCGCTTGATCTTTATATTTCATTTAAAGACATTGTACGCATTAATGAAGCAGCCGGAAATTTCATTGCTTACTTTAAAAAAGTTATTGCAGCGAAAGAGAAAAACCCGGATGAAGGAATCATCAGCAGATTGATTCACATGAACAAGGAAGAAAATGTGCTCGATGGCGAGGAGTTGGTATCATCTTGTATTCTGCTTTTTATTGCCGGAGAAGAAACTTCTGTGAGCTTGATGGGCACAGGGCTTTATAATCTTATCTCCCGCCCTGACGATCTCAATTTGCTTCGCAGCAATCCTGAGAAAATTCCCGCAGCGATTGAAGAATTATTACGCTTTGATGCACCCGTTCAAATCGTTGGTCGTGTTGCCGGGAAAGATTATGAAGTTGGCGGAAAAACTATTAAACAAGGCGATACCTTAACGATATGTCTCGGTTCTGCAAATCGTGATCCGGAAGTTTTTGAAAAGGCAGATGAATTTGTAATTGATCGAAATCCCAACAAGCATCTTGGCTTCGGTGCTGGTGCGCACTATTGCCTCGGTGATTGGCTGGCACGTATTCAAACACAAATGATGTTAAGCACAGTACTTGAACGCTACAAATCCATTGAATTGCTTAACCCTAATCCTCAATGGAATAACAACCTCGCGATTCGGTGTCTTATTGAGCTGCCTGCAAAACTCAAATAAGCGCTTTCTTAAAATAATAAACACGAATTGGCTTTCCGGCTTTTGTATTGCCGATATAAACCATGCCTGACCCACGCCAAATTGCCTCAGTGCGGACTTTGATAAGACGTTCATTCTCAACCATCGTGATCACTCCAATACAATGCTCCTTTTCGTCTCCATCTTGCTGATAGATTTCTTCCAACCAGTCGCGCGTTTTTACTAATAGCTTAGTCGTGAGTCCAGGTACACGGTGATCCGGATCAATAAAACACCGAAAGGCATACATATTATTTTTTAGCTGATCGATGTAAGCTTTATAAGCAGTCGAGATACCTACAAAATTTCCCTCCAGAGTAGTTACAGCAAACACAACCTGATGTACCCGTTCGTCCAACATCTTATCCGGCATGTTCGGAAAATGTTTCTTCCACAGCTGACGCGATTTGGTATGAATAGAAGTATCATTCTTTTTCCAAAGATTTTCAAAAAGCAGTTCGGGTTTTGTACCTTCCATCGATTTATATGAATAAGAAAATTTCTGAAGCAGAATTAATTGCCTTTTGTCGCGAAGAACTCGGCATGATGATGGGGGTTCCGCCTGAGTCTATCAGCCTGGACGCAAGCTTTGATGAACTCCGCCTTAATTCAATCCACGCCATGCAGATGCTTGACGAACTCGAAGATAAATTTAACACTTCGGTAAGTCCTATTCTTTTTTGGGAAAATCCAACGCTTGCAAAATTTTGTAAGACCATCGCTGAACAAGGTTAAATCCTGGCACCTTTAAAATAATGAACCCGGATCGGATCACCAGCTTTCGTATATCCCATAAAGTACATTTCTGTTTCAGGCCATACCGCCCGTCTCCAAAGTGGTAATGTTTGCAGAAAATCATTTTGCAACACCGTAAAAACTCCCACAGGTTTTTCAGGATCACGCGAACCTAATTCTTGCAGGAAATCTATCGTAAGCTTGGAGATCTTTATATCCAGTCCAGCAATCCGATAGCTTTCTCCGATGTAGCACCTGAACTCATACAGAAAATTTTCATTAAGCAGATTCAGCTTCTTCTTCACAGCAGTCGAAACTCCGGCCACTTTTCCTGTGTCGCTGTCCTGAATTATATACACAACTTCCTTTAATCGTTTGCTAATATCCTCTTCATCTGAAATTGCTCCCTCGCTCATCCACAGCGATTTTAATTCCGCAATTACGTTCTCTGAAAGGTTGTGGTATACGTTCTGAAAATTTAACATAGGTAAACATGCCACCCGGCTTGGAAAAAATACGCATTTAATCTACATTTATATACCCTTGATCTATGAACTATAACGGATCGCTCCTCAGAACCCTCTACACCTCTACTTCAGGCAAATACCTGAAACTGAAGGTCCGCCTCGAAAAGGCAAGACAATCCGGCCGATTCTATACGCTTTCCAAAAGAAAGCAACGTTCACTGGTTCAAAGGCTTATCAAGCTTTTTGAAAGATTAAAGTCGCTTCAAACACAATTACGATTAAGCGGAATTGGGGCTGCTATCGCATTAGCCATGTCGGCTACGCCTGCTAATGCTCAAAGCTCACTTGGACCATTCGTTCAGGAGAATTCGAAAAACCCACTGCCCCCACCTTCACATATTGCCTTGCCTAAACCGGCATCAGTCGATATTGACGGTGACCTCGATCAAGATGTATTTGTAGGTGACAAATATGGTAAAATCCATTTCTTCAGAAATACAGCAGGTAAGGATGCAGTTCGCAGGCTTAACGAAGTTACAGGCGAAGACAATCCGCTTGATTTCGTTGATGTTGGTCAGGAAGCTGCTCCGGCCTTCATTGATATCGATAATGACGGTGATTTTGATTTATTAGTAGGTACGGGTCGAAATGATGGCACTACCCATTTTTTCCGCAATATAAGCACCTCGCCTTCCGAGCTAGCGTTTGAGGAAGAGACCGGTTCCTCAAATCCATTTAACGAAATATACGGAGCCACCACATACGGAAAGTATGGTCCATCATTGCCAACATTTGCTGACATTGATGGTGATTCAGATGTTGATGTGGTTATTGGCAGTAGTTATATATATGCCGGCTATGATGGCAAATATAGTGCTCATGCAGTAGTAGTTTATCGTAACAATGGCAGTGGCGAATTTACCCGTGAAGGATTTAGTGAAGAATTTTACGGGTTAGGCTACGGATACAGACGCAGCTTAACATTTGTTGACTTGGATGGAAATGGCGACCTCGACATACTTTCCGGCACTCAGAACGGAGGTATTGAAGCTTTCATTTGGGACGGCTCTTATTTTGTTGAACAATATGGTGATTGGGATCCTTCGGCAAAAACCGGTAATCCTTTTAACAACGCTTCTATTTCAGGTGGCACCTGGATAAATCTAGTGGATCTGGATGGCGATGGAGACCTCGATGCATTGATCGGAACGGGCAGCACCTATTCTACAGCAGCAGGTACACAGCCTATCCGTTTTTTCGAAAATAACCCTGAGAACACAGGTAATTTTGTATTTGTAGAACGGGAAGGCCTGAATTCATCTCCTTTTGAAGGAGTTGATGTACACCGACAAGCCACACCTTCCTTTACAGACATTGACGGTGATGGTGACTTGGATGCAATCTTGGGCAGCAAATATATTGGGGCTTTGGTCGTTTATAAAAATGAAGACGGCTACCTCTTCCTCGATCCCGAAAATCCTTTGACCGATGTAGGCCTGTCTTATCAAACACTTCCTGTGTTTGCGGACATTGACGGAGATGGAGATCAGGACTTGTTTATAACTGCTCATTACGATGATGTTAAATTTCTGGAGAATGATGGAGGTACATTTTCAGAAACAGACTCACCTATAGATCTTTCGGAACTCGAAAGGCCTTCCCTCGCATTCATCGACATTGATAATGATGAGGATCTGGATGCATTTGCATTTAACAATGACTCACGTTCCATTATATTCTTTAAAAATGATGGTGGTGATTTCCAATCGGAAACTGCTCCTGAACCATTCAATGATTTTGCATTCGATGGCTTTACTAAAATAACCTCCGTGGACATCGATCATGACGGTGATCTTGATCTGGTTGCAAGTGCAACATTCAGACCTTCGGGTAATGATTACTATTATGCATTTTTCCGCTTTTTCGATAATAACGGCTCCGGTTCATTTACTGAATTGCCCGCTGAAACATTTAATCAATCCAGTTCACCTGACAGCTTCCTGAATTTTGGAGACGTTGATGGCGATGGAGATCTTGACTTATTTGTAGGAAATGGCGCTAGCCAACATGATATTGAAGGCGGAACTGTTACGTATTACGAAAACCAAAATCCAGCTCCGGTAACAAACGTGTCACTGAACTCAGTAAGTGTTACGATAAACACTCCGGCTGTATTGGATCCTGACCTGACAATCAATGATGAAGACGATGATGATATTGTTCAGGCAACGATAACCATCAGCAATTTCGCACAAGGCAATGAATTACTTGCTTTTACAGCTAGCGGTGGCCTTACAGGAGAATTTGAAGATGGCATACTTACGATTAAAGGCAAAGCAGGTTTAACAGATTACGAAACAATACTTAGAACAGTAACCTACGAGTTTACCGGAAATGTAACTTCTGCTAAACAGTCAGGTCGGGCAGGTGTCCCTCCTGCTAAAACGGTAACATTCACGGTGCGCGATACCGACTTTACAGAAACCATCGTCTCTCAGGTAAATGTTATCTCCTTAAGCCTCATTGGTGAGCCAGGAGCGAAAATAGTTGTGTACAATGCTGTGTCACCAGGAGTCAGCTCCGGGTTAAATGATTACATGCGCATCGAAGGATTACCAGTAGATAACAAAGTCACCATCTTCAATCGTTGGGGCGATCAGGTATTCGAAATTTCCGGATACGACAATGTCAACAAGCGATTTGAAGGTAAAAATGATAATGGCAAAGAGCTTCCAAGTGGAACATATTTCTACAAGATCGAAGCCAGCAACGATAAAGTTACTGGCTATCTATCGCTTAAACGTTAGATATTCAGGCTTTTCCAATCCTTTTTGAACCTTTTCCGCTAATCCCTGTTACTTTTACGGAATGAAGGTAAAGGTATCCCGCAAAGAACATTTTAACGCTGCACACAGGCTGTTTAATCCGGCCTGGACAGATGAGAAAAATCTGGAAGTGTTCGGCAAGTGCAGCTATGCAAATTTCCACGGCCATAACTATGAAGTGATTGTCACGCTAACCGGAGAGCCAAATAAAAGCACGGGCTACGTATTTGATATGAAAGTTTTGAGCGACATCATCAAAGAAAACGTGCTAACAAAATTTGATCATAAAAATCTTAACCTCGATACAGAATATTTCAAAGATCTCAATCCCACTGCCGAAAACATTGTGATCGTGATCTGGAAAATTTTGCGCGATAAAATAGATCCATCACTCGACCTAAAAGTTATACTGTATGAAACCGAAAGAAATTTCGTTGAATATCCGGCCACTTAGTTCGGATACTGATCCGGATGATGATCACGGATCCTCTTCGGCTGATACGCCTATGCGTGCAGACGCATTTGATATGCCGGATGATGAGAAAGTAAAAAAAATTGAAAGTCACTTTCGGGAGATCATGACTATTCTTGGTCTTGATTTAAAAGACGATAGCCTCAGCGGCACTCCGCATCGGGTAGCCAAGATGTATGTAAAGGAAGTGTTCAGCGGACTTAATCCAAAGAACCGACCAACGGCAAAGCTATTTGATAACAAGTATAACTACGATCAAATGCTGGTGGAAAAGGATATTACCTTCTACTCGCACTGTGAGCATCACTTCGTACCGATCTATGGAAAGGCACACGTAGCGTATTTCTCGTCTGGTAAGGTGATAGGTCTTTCTAAGATCAATCGCATTGTTCAATACTTTTCAAAAAGGCCACAGGTTCAGGAGCGCTTAACGATGCAAATCGGGAAAGAAATAGAACGCGTATTGCAAACCAAGGATGTTGCCGTTGTAGTCGATGCAAATCATATGTGTGTAGCCTCGCGCGGTGTGAGCGATACAAACAGCAAGACGGGTACAGCTTTTTTCTCCGGCAAGTTCAATGATCAGAACGTCAAGAAAGAGTTTTTGAACTACGTAAACGCCAAGTAATATACTAGTCCCGGCCTTGTGCCGGGGTCTCCCATAAATTGGACATGAACTGGATAACAAGGTGTTATCCATTTTTTTTGCTTCCTAATTAAGGGGACCACGAGTGCTTTTTTATTTATAATCGTTCAAAATGGCCTGAATTCCCAAAAAAGCAAATAAATTCTTAGCTTAGAACCTTTAAACATAACCCGGCTTATGATCTTTGATTTAGACATGATTAAGGCAGTGTACAAAAACCTGCCAGCGAAAATTGCACAAGCGCGTAAGGTTGTTGGCAAACCCCTCACCTTATCAGAAAAAATACTCTTCTCCCACCTGCACAAAGACCAGCCGGTGGAGAACTTCGGTCGGGGAAAGTCTTACGTAAACTTCTCCCCTGACCGTGTAGCGATGCAAGACGCAACGGCACAGATGGCCTTACTTCAGTTTATGTCGGCCGGAATGCCTAAAGTTCAGGTTCCTTCCACCGTGCATTGCGATCACCTGATCCTGGCAAAAGATGGTGCAAAGAAAGACTTAGCAGATTCAATCACCGCCAGCGGTGAAGTGTTTAGCTTCCTTGAATCAGTTTCAAATAAATACGGCATTGGTTTCTGGAAACCAGGTGCTGGTATCATTCACCAAGTAGTAATTGAAAACTATGGCTTCCCGGGCGGAATGATGATTGGTACCGATTCACACACCGTAAATGCCGGTGGTATCGGTATGATTGCGATTGGTGTTGGTGGTGCGGATGCGGTTGACGTGATGGCCGGAATGGCGTGGGAATTGAAATTCCCTAAGCTGATCGGTATCAAATTAACTGGTAAGCTTAATGGCTGGACTTCTTCTAAAGATGTGATCTTAAAAGTTGCTGGTATCCTCACCGTTAAAGGTGGAACCGGGGCTATTGTTGAATACTTTGGTGATGGCGCTGATTCATTATCGTGTACCGGTAAAGGAACGATCTGTAACATGGGTGCAGAGATTGGTGCAACAACATCAACTTTCGGTTACGATGAGAAGATGGCTGCTTACCTGCGTGGTACAGGCCGTAAAGAAGTTGCTGATCTTGCCGATAAAGTAAAAGAACATTTACAGGGCGATCCTGAAGTTTATGCTAATCCTGAAAAATATTTCGATCAGGTAATTGAAATTGATCTGTCAACACTTGAGCCACATGTAAACGGACCGTTTACTCCGGATCGTGCGATTCCAATTTCTCAGTTTGCAGAAGAAGTTAAAAAGAACAACTGGCCGCAGCGCCTTGAAGTTGGCTTGATTGGTTCATGTACGAACTCATCATATGAAGATATTTCCCGATCTGCATCACTTGCTAAACAGGCAAGCGATAAAGGCTTAAAAGCAAAAGCAGAATTTACTATCACGCCAGGCTCTGAGCTTGTTCGGTATACCGTTGAGCGCGATGGCTTCCTGAGCATCTTTGCTAAGATGGGTGGAGTTGTGTTGGCGAACGCCTGCGGACCGTGTATCGGTCAGTGGTCACGTCATACAAACGATCCGAACCGTGCAAACTCAATCATCACATCGTTTAACCGGAACTTTGCCAAGCGTAATGATGGTAATCCAAATACACATTCATTTGTCGCTTCTCCGGAAATTACAACAGCATTTGCGATTGCAGGTGATCTTACCTTCAATCCATTGACCGATACATTGACCAACGAAAGTGGTCAACAAGTAAAGCTGGATGAGCCAACAGGTCTTGAGCTTCCGCCTAAAGGTTTCTCGGTGAAAGATGCCGGCTACCTCGCTCCTGCTAAAGATGGCAGCAGGGTTCAGGTGAAGATTAAATCAGACTCCAATCGCTTACAAGCATTGGCACCTTTTGCACCGTGGGATGGAAAAAATCTAATCGGCATGAAAATGTTGATTAAGGCTAAGGGAAAATGTACAACGGATCACATTTCTATGGCGGGTCCATGGCTGAGATTCCGTGGTCATTTGGATAACATTGCTAACAACACATTAACCGGTGCATTAAACTTCTTTAACGACAAGACCGATAACGTTAAAAATCAACTAACCGGTGAATATGGTCCTGTGCCTGCTACGCAACGCGCGTATAAAGCTGCCGGTGTTCCAACGATTGTTGTAGGTGATCATAATTACGGTGAAGGTTCATCCCGTGAGCATGCTGCGATGCAGCCGCGTCATTTGGGCATTCGTGTGATTTTGGTGAAATCATTCGCTCGTATTCATGAGACCAACCTGAAAAAGCAAGGTATGTTAGGTCTTACGTTCTCAAACGAAGGCGACTACGACCGCTTCCAGGAAGATGATAACATTGATATTATTGACTTGACATCTTTTGCTCCTGAAAAGCAACTGACGCTTGTCTTGCATCATACAAATGGTACAAGCGACACAATTAAGGTTAACCACACGTACAATGCCGGACAAATCGAATGGTTTAAGGCAGGTTCTGCACTTAATCTGATGGCGAAGGAGATCGTTGGATCAACTCCAAAAGCTCCAGCCAGGAAAACATTGGGAACCAAAATCAAAGCTGTAGCTAAAAAGATCAAAAAGGCTTTGACGAAGAAAACTGTTAAGAAGACCGCTAAAAAAGTTGTTAAAAAAGCAGCCAAGAAAGTTGTGAAGAAGGCAGCTAAGAAAGTGGGCAAAGCTAAAAAGGCTGCCAAGAAAGTTGTGAAGAAGGTTAAGAAAGTTGCGAAGAAGAAAAAGTAATTTTTAAGCAAGATGATTTTTAAAAGAGGCTTCGGCCTCTTTTTTATTGTTTAACCATCCAAAAAAAGCCACCCTTTCGGATGGCTCTAACTATTAAACAAAAATCAATTAACTTTATGTAGTTTGCTTAACCAGCAATTCTTTCTCCCGTTTAACTAAATTCCGATCCAGAATAAATGTTCCGAAAGGAATTAAGGAAGCAGCCCACGCAATCAATACCCATAAAAAATTCCAGTTCATTGCTTTCTTTGCTAACGGAACTGCGGGAATATAAAGGATAAATAAAAGTCCATGTGCCCAGCCAACATATTTAACTACCTCAGGTATTCCCCAAACGTATTTTAATGGCATGGCAATGCACAATAAAACCAAGTAGGAAATTCCTTCGAGTATGCCAATGATTCTTAAATTCCTGATGTTGTTCACGTCCTGATTATTTTACAACCAGTACACCGTTCGCGGTTAGCCGAATCTCTTTCTTTGGTTCGGTGATCGCAGCAATTTCTTCTTTTGATTTCTTGGCATCTTCAGCATAATGTTTTAGCTCGTCAACCGAAGTTTCAATTTTCTTAGCCTGACCTTCTACGACTACCGTCTTGCCAATCAATTCCAGTGGAACAAAAAATCCATAATCTTTGAACTTTACAAACGTCACCGATTTATCAGGCATTTCCAGTGATAACCAGCAGCCCTTCTTTGGGCAAACATCCAATACTTTACCTTCTACTTTAACGTCAGTCAATTGCTTGTCGGCCATCAAACTTGGTAACTCAGCAACGGCTGTTGCATTATCCGCTGTAACCGTTTCACCAAAGGTTGTTCCCGGAGTTGCCGGAGTTTTTGGCGGTTGAGCTTGTGTTGAGAGAACTGTCAGTAAGAGAAATGCAAAAAGTGTTATTTTGAATGATTTCATCATGTTTTCGATTTAGCGCGATGCAAAGATAACCATCAACTTTTGTTTTACCTGAAATTATGATAATCAGGCAGTTAAAGATTCATCACTGCCTGATTATCATTATCTTATTCTGCTCCGTTTATCAAAGCGTACTCAATAGACGGGCGGCCGCGTTCGCCTTCCGTAGTAAGTGCTGTGAACTTAACTTTGTAAATGTTCTCATCAGCATCCTTTACCACGTAGAAACGATCTGTGCGCACAGCCGGGCTTACTCCCGGACCACCCCCTGAACGCCAGGAGCTGCCAATTTTAACTTGTGATTGTACACCGAAATCCAGACCGGTTATATCCGATTCGCCAAATGCCTCATACGACTTGGTGCTGGTTAGCACTTGTACGGCCTGAACATCACGGCTTTGGATGATAATATCCTGGAAGTAATATGGAACAGGTCCTGAACCAAAATTTGTTGAATTGGCAAAGCCGGTCCAGGCAATATCCCAACGTCCGCTGGCAGGCTCAACGATTACGGCTCCGGTGGCAAAACTTACATTTTGAAATTCATAATCTGTATTCTTTGTAATCTGTATTTCCGAAAAAGTTGCAGCATTGATGTCTGCATATTGCAACGTGTAGCCACTACCGTTCCGGATCACGCGAATTTTTTTCCAGCCTAATTCTGTAGCGGGCGAACCAGGACCTGAACCCCGATTGATGATATAAACTTTATTCTCAGATGCCGTTGCCGAGATAGACGTTATTGCAGTTTTTGATAAATCTCCGGATGGATCATCGATCCAGTTGATGGCAGATGATGCCCACTCAGGTGTTGTTTCGCTTGTAATGGCTGCAAACACAGCTTCCATAGAAAGGCGACTGCGCAGCACAGCGGTGTCTGCATTCGTTACAGTTGTTAAATCAGTTTTATCTAACGCATATGCCATCATTCCATTGGCTGAATTGAGCGTTACGCGAAAATCCTCTCCGCTATAAAAACCAAGATCCCATGAAGTACGGTTCACAGCCGTCTGACGGTTAGCGCTCAGGTCGATGAATACACGGTTTGGATATGTCGGGCCACCACCTTGAATATTCATTTCAGCACCATCAACTGTAATCTCTGAAAATGTCACTGTGATTTTAGAATTTTCTCCTAAAACAGGTGAACCATCCACTAAGGTTACTTCAAAAACAACGACTTCATCACCGCCAAAACCTACACCTTCTACTTTATTTAACACAACTTGAGTTGTTGTTTCACCCTTTGGTATAGTTAGAGTAATCACATTACCAACGGCCGCTGGTGTTGTTGTAAAATCTGTTCCGTAAACTAATGCTCCGCCATTTACAGATAAGGTTAATACGACATCAGAAGATGCTGCACGCGACAGATTAAGTTTAAGTGTAAGTGATTCATCTTCACTTGCAATTCCGGCTACAGAAGATTCAAACTCTAGTTTGTTATCCGGAAGCTTAGGGTCGTCTTCACAAGACGAGAAAACAAACGTTGCTGCTACAAGTAACAGCGAAAGAAACTTAATTGATTTATAATTCATGCTATATAGGATTTAGAAAGTTAAAAATTCACGATAAGTGTTGTATAAAAAGACCGGCCAGAAGCGAGTGAGTTATTGCCGGAAGTATGTGCCCCGGAAGAAATCGCGTTGCTGCGTACACCGGTTATGTCAAAGAGATTGCGTACACCCAACACTACATTCAAGTGTTTTAAAAAAGTTTTCTGCAGGCTTGCATCAGCCCAATGATAATCCTCTACCTCAGCCAGGAAAATGGTAGGTGGATTTGTTGAAAAACTTTGCTGATAAAAGGGTGTTTTGCCAGTATACTTATAATACACATTTGCGATCAAACCGGCTTTACTAAATTGATAGCTTAATGATGCATTTATTTCAGATGACCAGTTGAAATCCGGAAGGTTTTTATCTGCTTCCGTAAGACTGTTATATCGGCCTGTGTAGGCATATCCAACCTTTAGCTTAGCCTGCCCAGCCGACAATTCATTATTAACTGTTAAGCCTTTCGTTTTATACTTATCGATGTTCATGTAGGTTGTTACCGTTGAATTAGCACGGATCGCATTAGTAATCATATTGTCAACTGAATTGTAGAATCCACCTACACTGGTGGTGTACAATACGCTGCCAGTAAGCACACGCCAGTTCCAGTTTGCATTGAAACTGTGGGAAAGCTCTGCTTCCAAATCAGGATTACCTTCCAATTGGTGACTACTATCGTAGAAATAAAAGTATAGTTCACGAATGGAGGGTGCGCGAAAGCCTCGTCCGTAAGAAACCCGCAGATCATGATATGGTGAAAGCTCAAACTTTGTATTAAGCGATGGTAGAACAGGCGGTGCCTCATAAACAGAGTTATGAACGAATCGTAATCCTGGACGAATAGTAATAGACTTGACAGGCTTGATCTCCGCAGAAAGAAAGCCAGCGTAGTCAGCAAGGCGGTTTGTTCCTTCCATTAATCTTCCGCCCGCACCGGATTCGAGATTGATATCATATCCCGGCTGTAAAGAAATCTTATCTGAAATTTTATACTGGAGCGTTCCGCGAATGGTTATTCCATCGTATGAGGTTAAATCTTGTCCGCTTAACGCAAGGTTTTCTTCACCTGTGTCTTTCTTCACTACAATAGCCTGCGTTTTACGGCTGTAATCGGTGTACGCAACTGCTGTATTAAAACTAAGCTTGTCGTTAAAAGTTATAGCACCTTGCAGCTGATGCATAAACCGGTTAGTGATGTAATGCCTGTCGAGTGCTTCGTTTCCAAAAAAATGTGCGGGATCGTATAAATTTTCATTCAGATAATCCAAGCGATATGATACATTCCAGGAATCGCGTTGAAAGCCTACAACACCGCTTCCAATCCATTGACTTTTGGGATGCCATTGTTTCTCCCGATTAGTGGAATCACCTTCCCAGCCACCGGAATAATTATGGCCAAAATCCGCCAAAGTATAAAACGACTTGGCCCGGTAGCCAAGACTGATACTTTCCTGATGAATACCTTCTTTAAAAAAGCTGTACTCATCTCCAATATTTTCTTCGTGAAGCTTTACCGAACCCGTTAGCTTTTCACGCTCCGGTTTCTTCGTAATTATATTGATCACACCCGCCAACGCATCAGCTCCATAGATGGTTGACATTGGGCCTTCAACAATTTCAATACGTTCAATTGAGTTGATGTTAAGTTGGTTCAGATCAATTGCATTGGAAGTTCCCTGACGTCCAATCACAGGGATACCATCAATGAGAACTTTAACATTTTGTCCGGATAATCCTTGCATGGACATGGTTGAAACCCCGAGCGCAGGATCCATCGAAAAGCGAACGTTCAATTCTGTGTTTAGAATATCTTGCAGTCGGGTTGCACCCTTTGCCAGGATGGTCTCTGCCGAAATCGTTTTTATCTTAACAACCGATTGACTTAACGACTGGGGTTCAAACTGACCCGTTACAACAACTTCATCCAATTGTGCAGAAGTCGAGATAAGTTCTATTGAATATTCTCCAGCTCCTAATATGTCTATTTGTTGATTGCTGAAACCAATGTGTGAAGCAGTAATGGATGCAGGAAAGGTTATGCCAGCAACCTCAATACTGCCTTTCTCATTTGAGATAAATGTTTGTTCTGTATCTGATGACTTAACAACTATTGTTACGCCTTCTAAGCTTTTACCGCTTGTTAGATCAGATACTGTAATCCTTACCTGAGCAGTTACTGAAATGGTAATCAGCCAAAAAATTGCAACACCAACGAACTTATACATTCCAACTATGCTCTAAAACGATGCAACATTAAGGCTGGAAATAATATAAAAATACCCTTGAATGGATGATTAGTAACACTGGTATTCGATAGTACTGATTTGGGTATTTATTGAGCAAATACTATCAAATCAGGTTATTATATTCATATTTTTTGGATACTTTTGTGTTGACATAACGAAATATCAAATGGAGTTGGTAGTTGAAAATACCCTCAAAAGGTTAGAGCAAACAATCTTCGATCAGAGCGGGACAAAGCTCGTTACGGTAAACAACGATTCAGACGAAACTCAATCGCTTACCAGCGAGATCAACCGGAAAAATATCCACTTCTATTTTTGCCTGGAAGGCAGTGCCAAGTTTGAATTCAGTCCGCATTATGGGCGGGATATTCAAAAGCAGCGCAACTATTTCATGTATAATCCCGAGAGCGATTTGCCTTTTACCCTAAAGCTTTCTCCGGGTTGCAAAATGGTATTTCTTTTTATCTCGCTTGAGAATTTGCATAAGCTGTTTACCCACGAACCGCTCCCCTTTCTAAAAGCGGAAAACGTGAACTATAAGTTTTATGATGAGCGTGATATTCCTTCGATGCTGATGGTTACGCTTAGTCAATTGTTCAACATCCAGCTCAGTGAAAACGCGCGACAACTTTACATCCAGGGAAAAATTCTCGAAGTATTGAGCTTATATTTTTCGGAAAAGAAAGCGAACACTGAAAGCTGTCCATTTTTGAATAACGAAGAGACCGTTCGCAAGATCAAGCATGCTAAAGAGCATATTCTGAAACACATGGACAATCCTCCGGGGTTGAAAGAGCTGGCGCGTGTGGCGGGCCTGAATGAATTTCAGCTTAAGGTTGGGTTCAAAGAAATTTATGGCAATACGGTATTTGGCTACTTACTCGATCATAAGCTTGATTATTCCCGTCTTCAGCTAGACACGGGTAAGTATAAAGTGAATGAAGTTGCAACACAGGTTGGGTATACAAACCCAAGTCATTATATCGCCGCGTTTCGGAAAAAGTTTGGGATTACCCCGAAGAAGTATTTGATGCAGCTGGGACGATAGTCCTTCGCGGGCCCGTCCCGCGATCCCCTCATAGGTGCACAGCCATTGGATAGTGCTAGCTATATTGTTATCCAAGCTCGTACAATTGACATGGGGCCCCGGCACAGGGCCGGGGACTTATTCGTCTTTTGATTTTGTGCTAAAAACTATAATTTTAATAATGGATAAATTCTACGTTTATCTGTTATCGAATCAGCATCATACAGTGTTCTATATTGGATTTACTGATAATTTAGAACGAAGAGTTTTTGAACATAAAAACAAGCTTCTCAAGGGCTTCACAAACAAATACAATATTAACAAGCTTCTATACTTTGAAGAGTTTACATCTGCCGATGATGCAAAGCATCGTGAAAAGCAACTCAAAAAGTATCCAAGAGAATTTAAGTTCAATCTTATTAATTCTATGAATGCTGAATGGAGAGATTTGTATGAGCTATTTAAGGAAGATTAATCCATCGCGGGCCTGTCCCGCGATCCCCATATAAAATTCACAACTATTAATACGCTAGCCGTCTTTGTTTGATATCCAATCTCGTGCAATTTATTAGGGGGCCCCGGCACAAGGCCGGGGACTGACTAGTTTTTAGCCAACTTCTCTACCAACGCAGCCCAATCTTTAAGCTCGGGAATACCCGGCTTGCGCAAACCGAAGAATTGGGCGATCATGTTTTTATTTTTATCGAAAGCTTCGATACTTGTAACAACTCCGTCTTCGGTTGGCTTTTTCACAACCCATAATGTATCGATCAAATCCTCACGCAAATGCATGTTGAAATCCGGATCGAGTATGTTCAGCCAATTCTCCATCACACGAATGGTTTGAACTTTGCCTTGGTGGATTTGAAGATTACCGCGGTTGCCGGCAAAAATCATGATTGGTAGCTTCGTTGACGCTGCTGTTTCCAGAACAGTTTTTAGCGCTTCTTTATTTAGTTGATAGGCATAATCTTTTGCGAGATATAATGCATCCAATCGGTTAACATTATGCTTACGCAGAATTCCGAAGAAATCGTGCGTGTCTTTCATGTTAGACCAGTCGGTCATCAATGCAGCGGCATCAACTTCGGGGATTGATTTGGTTGGAGGCTCAACGATGCTTTCAACTTTTAAAGCGGTTGATTGATCAGCGGAAGTATAATCCGTTACAATTTTATCAAACGCGTCCTGATTGCTGCCTTTCTTATTGTTTTGCTCTTCAACGAGATAAACTTTAGTAATTGCTGTTCCGGATTGATCAAAAATCTGAATGCTTTGTTGCAAACCACGCGGAGTTTGTTGCTTTACCGCAAAACCAAACTTCCAGCCACCAAAAAATACGCGCGATTCAATCGGACCAATTACGGTTGCCATAGCCCGGGCACCGGCACCCATGATATCAATTTTCTGAAACGGGCCTTTGTGTTCTAACACGCAACCATCATTACGTGTAAGTGACATTACTCGGCCTAATTCAGGGAAACGTTTTACTAATTCTGTCCAGTCTCCTTCAAGCTTGGTAGTATAATCTCCAACCGTTGTTGCCAACAATTCTGCTTCGCTTACACCAAGCTCTTGTGCGCATTCGCGAATTCTCATGCCGGGTTTTGTTTCCTGCAATTTTTTCCATGATTCGCGAAGGGTTGACGATGTTGATTCTGCTACTTTGCTCATAACTAGGCTTTGATTTTAAGATGATTAGAAAAAGATACCGGAACAGCTTCTGCCCTTTCCGGGATTATATAAGGACAATTGTTGCACGGATCGTGATAGACATTCACACGGCAACAAAAGGTTTCTTCAATGTTTGATTTGGTGAAGACATTCTTCGCTTCACCGGATGCAGTGATCTTTCCATCGCGCAAAAAGTAAAGCTTATCTGCAAACTGAACGGCTTGATTAAGATCATGCACAATCGCCATCACACCAATGTTGCGCTGACATACCATTTTCGCCAGACTAAATAATTGCTGTTGCTGTGCAATGTCCATGTTAGAGGTTGGCTCATCCAATAAAATGTAGCGCGGATAAACCGTTTCTTCCCAAACTTGCGAGAGCACACGCGCCATTTGCACACGCTGCTTCTCCCCGCCTGACAGGGTCATGTAGTTGCGATCTTTGAACTCAAGCGTTGATGTAAGATCCATCACTTCATTAACAATCTTCTGATTTTCAGCCTTCGTTGATCGGTGTGCGTGCCGACCCAGATGAACAATCTGTTCACACGTAAACGCAAACTGAACATTTGAGCTTTGCGGAAGAACGGCTCTTATTAACGACAATGATTTTGCGGAATATGATTTAGCGGGTTTTCCATTGATTTTCACTTCGCCCTGAAAGCTGGTGTTCTCATACGCGAGTGCTTTTAACAAAGTACTTTTGCCTGCTCCATTCGGTCCAACCACTGCGGTGAATTCTCCGGGCTGAATAGTAAGATTAACATCCTGTAAGATGATTTTATCCCGAACGCGAAACCATAAGTCAGAGGCCTGGTACATTAGATTTCGTTTTTAAGCTTAGCCTTCATCAACAACATAATAAAGAATGGCGCACCGATCAAACCAGTCATTACACCAATCGGTAATTCAGCCGGTGTTACAATGGTCCGGGCAATGATATCAGCAATGATCAATAACCAAGCTCCTCCAATAACAGAAGCCGGGAGTACTAATCGATTATCAGAATGAAACAACACGCGGATTAAATGCGGGATCACCAAACCAACGAATCCAATAACACCAGAAAGCGATACGCTTACTCCTACCGCCATTGCACTAAAGAAAACAATGGTGCGTTTGGTTCGCTCAACATCCACACCCATGTGGTAGGCTTCAGCTTCACCCAGTGCAATTGCATTGAGCTTATTAGAATGAAACAAAAGCGCCACAATCGAACCGATCAGCAAAGGCGTAGCAATGATCAACTTTTCAGTAGTGGCACCGCCAAGGTCTCCCAGTGTCCAAAAAGTAAATGTTCTTAATTGATTTTCATCCGCGTAGAAAATAGAGAGTCCAATGATTGATCCGGCCAATGCATTGATAGCAACGCCAACCAACACAAGCACGGCAATATTTGTCTTGCCAGATTGACTACTCAATCGCATTACGAGAAATGTTGCCAGCAGTCCACCTCCAAAAGCGGTGATTGGGATTAAAGCATTATATAAAAAAGTGTCTTTAGCTAAAAAGAACGAACCTCCAAACACAATCACCAACACAACAGCCGATGCGGCTCCACCGGAAACTCCAATTAAGCTTGATTCAACTAACGGGTTTCTGAATAATCCTTGTAACGCTGCACCACTTACGCCTAATGCTGCACCGATCATGATTGTCATGAACACGCGCGGGAAACGAATGGTGCTTAACACGACATCTGACATGCTATCGACTTCAATATTTGTGAACAAACCGATCTTCTGCAGCAATACAACTACAACGTCTTTAAACGGAACTGGAACAGCGCCTATCGTGAGAGAAAACAATATGGTAAACACCAGCACAAGACTAAGTCCTGTGATAACCACCACATTACGGGTATCCCGAATGGTTAACGCTGCGATCACTTTAATTTGCTGAGCTCAGGATGTAATAACAGAACAAGCTCTTTAATGGCCTGACCTACGCGCGGACCAAAGTTTGTGAGCATAATGCTGTCGATCGAGACAATTTGTTTTTTCTTTCCGGCAGTTGTTTGCGCAACGCCTGGGATTTTTAAGAATCCATCAATACCTCCAATGCTTTCCAAACCATAGGATGTTGTAACCATGAAGTCAGGATTAGCGGCAATTAATGCTTCAGCATTCAAGGGCTTATAACCTGTGATTGTATTAAAAGCGTTGCTCGCGCCTGCGTACTCGATGATTTCTCCAAACGTATCTTTACCGGCCAGACTTATATTTGAGCTGCCGCGGTTATAAACGCCCAATACTTTAGGTTTGGTTGTAGCTTTCTTCAGGAGTGTATTTGCTTCGGCAACATCTGCATCAATCTGTGCGATTGCTTTTTTTCCTTCTGCCTGACGGTTTAAGATTTCTGCAATTTGCGTGATGAGCTTTTTAGTAGCTTCAACAGTATAAACGCGATCAATAATAAGGACTTTAATACCTGTTGCTGAAAGCTGCGACAACACCTCGTCTTTCACATAATCTTTCTCAGCAATGATCAAGGTGGGCTTCAGACTGATAATGCCTTCGGCATTGATGCCATTGCGATACCCGATGGAGGGCAGACTTTGAACGGATACCGGGTAAAGGCTGGTTTTATCAGTGGCTACGATCTTATCGCAATCGCCTAAGGCACAAACTGTTTCAGTGATGGCGCTTCCGGCAGTAATGATACGGGTTTGGGCGAATGAGGCGCTGAAGGCAAGCAACGCCATGAAAAAAATACCAAGTCTCTTATTCACAACTGTAGTTATAAGTATTTAGAAGATTTCTAAACAAAGGTAAAGTACCTGGTAAGGTTGAGCAATAACCTTGAAAGGCGGAATTTAAGACGGATCGGTGTACCCTTTGGAGGGGAGTGAATCGAGGCTCGAGATTCGAAGCTGGAAGTAGAAGTTCGAACTTATTGGTTAACGTCATTCTGAGCGTTAGCGAAGAATCCCCTTCTAAGGAGTATAAAATTGGATAACCTTGACGATGTCGTACGTATACTCTACTAGGGGATGCTTCGGCTGCTGCCTCAGCATGACGTTACAATTAGTAAATCACCATTTCAAAATATCTTCTCCTAAATCTTTCCATTCAGGATTCAAGGATTCGATCAACTGAGCTTTAAATTTTCTTCCTTTACCTTTAATATACTTTTCAAGAGCTATAGCCTCTTCAATTGATGGCAAGTTTTCATAATACACTAACTTATTAAGATTATACTTTGCACTGAAGCTTGTTGGATAAAGTTTATCCCGATGTTCGATGTACCGATAGGCCAATTCTGAAGTCACCCCCACGTAAAATACCGTGTGATGATTGTTCGTTAGTATGTAGACGGAGCCACCTCGTTGCATTAATAAAAATAATTAATAAACACCGTCATTCTGAGCGAAGCGAAGAATCCCCTTGTAAGAAGTTCAAAATTTGGATAACACTAGCTATGTCGCACCGTGTTCTCTATAAGGGGATGCTTCGGCTCCCTTCGACTCCGCTCAGGAAGCCTCAGCATGACGTTAAATTAAAATAGTTCTCTGCCGCCTCGACATGACGTAGGGTTAGCGATTAATCGTAATCAGCCCAAAGTCAATTGCGTACAGAACAAACTCTGTTGGAGATTTAATACCAAGCTTTCTAATAATGCTCTTACGATGCGTATGAATCGTATGCGGACTTAAGCTCAGCTTATCTGCTGCACGTTGCGTGGAATATCCTTTTGCCAAAAGCTCAAGAATTTCCAGCTCGCGGGCTGTAAGCACGTTAGACTCCAATGCTTTAGCATCAGCATCTTTGTCCATGATCACATCCAGGATCTTATGACAAAAGAACTTCTCTCCTCTCGCAGTTGAGCGGATCGCAAGCGCGATCTCTTCCCGACTGCATTCTTTGGTGATATAACCTTTCACCCCAATCTTTAACGACTCACGAATGGTTTGCTGATTATTGTCGGATGAAATGATAAGTGTGTTCACCTGTGTATTCGTGATAACACCTTCGAGGTTATTAAGCGTGAGATAGCCGGGAATATTATAATCAGCAATGAGCAAATCAGGTTTGAGCTCGCGTGTTAGTTCATCGATACGCGAAATATCTTCTACTGTGCCGATGATCTCAGCCTCATTACCAGACTCCACCAACAAGCGGATGCCGGCTGCAGTAAGCGGCTGAATATCGGCCAGTAAAATGCTGATCTTCTGCATCTATGGCCGGTTAGAATGGATCAGGCCGGCCGAAAGTGAATCTTGGCGGGTAAGTATCTGTGAATAACCCACTACCGAAGCTAATACAAGAAGAAAAAGGAGGCAAAAACGGGGCATAATTGCGTTTGAACCGCAATTTTACGCTCTATTTGGAATTAATCCAAATAAATAAAAGGATTGTAAGTGCCAGATTGACGAATCCATATGGTATGTATGGAGTATCTATACGGTATCTATGCCTGATCTATACTTGATCCATTAGAGCCTCGCCTACCCGATTATCAAAATATGCTGGATTCAATAGGAGTTACTCCTATAACCTCACTAATTATCTCATAAACCTTCTTAGCTTTCATGAACTCCGGTCTGCCCCCAGGCTACTCGCAGTCAAACTTATAATTCAGTCATTAATACTTTGATGTAATTAATCAAAGTCAAGTTTGATCTTAAAGTCAAAACTTTTTAAGTCTATAATTAAGTTCCTTTAAATTTTAACAACATGAATAAAGAAGAAAGAATTGAATATTTAGAAGAGGAAAGGAAAAGAATATGGGAAAGACTTACGGAGCTTGAAGAAAAACTTGATAAAAAAACTTCAGACTACGAAATTGAAGCAAGAGTCGCTTCAGAACAATCTAAACTCTCAAAAGATGCGACAGATGAAGCAAAGAGTGCAGTTTTCGAGCGTTTAGAAGAAGTTAATCAACTAACACAAAATCTTCGCGAAGATTATGAGAATTTCAATGGGATGTTTTTACAGATAAAAGCAAATGCTGCATCATCATCACAGAATAACGACTTAATAGGAACAATTTATAACAATATAATTACTGACTCGGAAAAAGTTGAGGAGCAAATTATTGAAATTCAAAAAATTCTTGACGGAAAAGCATTGTTAGATGAAAGAATGCTCCGACTTGAAGATATATTTAAGAAAGGTGAGGACTATGATTCAAAACTAAGTTCTCTATATAAAATTATTGGAGATAGACGGAAAGAGATAGATGATTTATACTACAGAATAATTGGATATACCGATAAGGATGATGAAGGAGAGGAAACAATCGTCAAAGGATTGAAAGACGAATTGGAAGAATCTTTTCAGAACCTAAGGACTAATATTTTGACATCAGAAGAAAATTTAAAATCTCTGAGTGAAACCACAAACAAATCTTATGAAAGATTCGCTAAAGAAAAACAAGATTCATTTTCAAATTTGACAACCAATTGGAAAGAAGAATATAATAAGGTTTTAACAAAAATCGAAAATCTATTACCAAATGCCCTTACAACAGGCTTGAGTTATGCATATTCCGAGAAAAAACAAACCGAAGAAGCAGAGAATAAAAAACACAGAACATCATTCAATATTGCCATTATTGGACTTGTAGGAATTTCATTGATCCCATTTATAATTAGCTTAGTATCTCTTTTCCAAGGCACATCATTGGAAGAGGTAATAACAAGAGTTCCTAGGATTGTTCTTGCTATTCTCCCACTCTATTTCCCAGTACTATGGGTTGCTTATTCAGCTAATCGAAAAATGAATTTAGCAAAAAGGCTTATTGAGGAGTATAGTCACAAAGAAGTACTCAGTAAAACTTTTGAAGGATTATCGAGACAAATTTACACAATTGATGATAAGGATATCTCCTCAGAGTTACGAATCAAACTTTTATATAATATCTTGGAAGTTAACTCCGAAAATCCAGGAAAATTAATATCAGATTACAACAAATCTGATCATCCTATGATGGATGCGCTTGAGAAGAGCGTGAAGTTAACAAATGCAATAACTAAACTCTCTAAAATTCCTGGATTCTCAAAACTAGCATCTACTTTAGAACAAAAATCACAAGACATACTAAGAAAAGAAGGAGAAAAAGCTGTTGCTGCACTTGAAAGTGTTAAACAAGTCTGATTATATTTTTAGTTGCGTATGATTGACGATATAAAAAAATCTATTACATCAATTTTCTCAGAGCGAGTATCAAGTCCTTTTTATGGAACTCTTGCGATGTCATGGCTTATCTGGAATTGGAAAATCATATATCTCACTTTTATTATTGATCAAAATAAGATTGAAGGGAATAAGATTGATTACATCGTCACCAACTATGGCAGTTTGAATAATCTAATCTCTCTTCCGTTAATTTCTACACTCATTTTATTAACTTTAATTCCTTTTATTACAAATGGAGCGTATTGGTTAGATATAAAGTTTACTAACTGGAGGGTAAATGCAAAAAATGAGATCGAAGGGAAGCAGCTCTTAACTGTAGAGCAATCAATTCAATTAAGAATGGATATTAGGGAGTTAGAATTGAACTTTGATAAACTCCTAGAGAAAAAGAATGAAGAAATAAAATTTCTTAAAGAAGAACTTGAAAAAAATAGAAATAATAAAAAAGAAGATTCAAAAGTTGATACTTTAGAAGGGAATAAAGTATCAGACTTAAAATTACTAGCAGATAATATTGAAAGAAAAGGTCTTTTATCAAATTTTGAAAACATAATTGAATTAGTTGACAACAAAAGATCAATAGAACCAAGCAATGAAGCAATTATTTATTTACTTAAAATCGGTCTTTTAGAGAAAGGCAACTATGACACAGGAGGTAAATACATTTATAGTTTTTCTTCACAAGGAAAAGAATTCAGGAAATATTATATTAAAAATTACTTATTAAAGTGACAAGTAAATTTCCCAATTATCGCTTGAAATCTACTTTTGTGCAGTCACAATAATCTCGAGGTTAAATCGTCCCTCATTCTATAATCAATTCTAATATGAAAATAATCCTCACCGGAGCAACCGGAATGGTAGGCGAAGGCGTTTTGCTGGAGTGTCTCGAAAATGCTGCTGTAACGGAAGTACTGATTGTCGGGCGAAAGCATTATGCGCTGGAACACCCGAAGCTCCAGGAATTGATCGTTAGGGATTTTTTAAAAGCTCAGGAATTTGCCAGTCAGCTTACCGGCTATGATGGCTGCTTCTTTTGCGCAGGCATCAGCTCGGTTGGCCTGGGCGAGGAAAAGTACACCGAGATCACCTACGATACAACCCTCACTTTTGCCAAGACCTTGCTCGCACAAAATCCTAACCTCGTGTTCATTTACGTGAGCGGAAGAAGCACCGACAGCTCCGAACGCAGCAAGTCGATGTGGGCGCGTGTGAAAGGAAAAACCGAAAACGATCTGATGAAGCTCGGCTTCAAAGGCCAGTATAATTTCCGCCCGGCCTTAATGATCCCCACTCCAGGACAAAAAAGCATTGGCACCGCGCAGAAGATCCTGTTCCATATTTTTAAATACCTGATGGCGAAAACATCCATTCCATTAAAAGATGTTGGCAAGGCCATGATTCATGCGGTGCAGCGTGGGTATGAGAAACAGGTGCTGGAGGTGGAAGATATCAGGGCACTGGCGAAGTAAAGTCTGCCTGCCTGTCTTCGACTCCGCTCAGACTGACGGCAGGCTTGAAGTAACGCTGGCGATTAGCTGAGCTTAATTCAGTACTTTTGAAGCGGCTTTAATTCAAGTTTTACAATGGCTAAGCTCTTCAACAAAGACCGCAAGGAATCGCTCAATCAAAACAAAACAGTTCAGTATTTAAAATATGCGGTTGGTGAGATCCTGCTCGTGGTGATCGGGATTTTGATTGCGTTGTATATCTCCAACTGGAGCGAAAGCCGGAAAGAACGTGAGGCTGAAATCTATGTTTTGGGAGAAGTACTGAGCAATCTTCGGGAAGATGCTGTGCTGATTGATCATATCATCGGCCAGCGCGCACGAGCAAAAAAATCGGTGGAGAACATGCTTGCCTATCTGCCTACGCACAGGTTCAATGCCGATTCACTGTCGTCTGACCTGATCCGGTTCATCACCTTTGAACGCTATTTCCCCATCAACAACGCCTTTGAAATGCTCAAGTCAAAAGGCTTAAAGCTTTCCAACAACAGCTTTACCACGCGGATCTCACGGTATTATGACTATGATCAGCACCGCACCCAGCGAAGCGTTGAAGATATTGAAGAGGCCATCCTTCCTATTCTCATGAATAATAACGGGATCAAGCGATTCATCACCACGATGACGCTGAACAAGTCCATCGCCCTTAGCAATCCAAACGATTTACAGTTTCAGACCGAATTATATTATGAGCTTAACGGCTTCAAGGATAACAACGTTGGAACGCTGGCCTGGCTTATCGGTTTCAAAGAAACCAATCAGGCTTTGATCCATGACTTGGAAGCGGAGTTGAAGCGGTTGAAGGATTGAGTTCTGTATTTCGATCCTGGCCTGCCTGTCTTCGACTTCGCTCAGACTGACGGCAGGCCATGAGTAATGGTGAAAGAAAGTAGTCGGCAGTGCATACTTTCTTGATTAAGCTTTTGTTTACTTTCAAGTCATGATTAATTGGGCGAAATATCTCTGGATTATTGGGTCAGCCCTGATTGGGATTTTGGGCACGGTCCACCTGCTTTACACATTCTTTACCGACAAGTTTTTACCTCGTGATCAAAAGTTATTAACTGACATGAAAGCGGTAAGTCCGGTTTTAACAAAAGACATCTCGATGTGGAATGCCTGGGTTGGATTTAATGGCAGTCATAGTAGTGGGATTATCTTTATTGCAGTAATCAATATTTTTGTGGCTGTGAAGTTTTTCCCGATGCTTCAGAAAAGTCACTTCTACTTCTTGTTCAACATAGCTACCGTAGCATTTTATGTTTTCCTGGCTCAGAAGTATTGGTTTAGCAAACCGTTGATTGGTGCTTGTATAACATTAGCATGTTATTGCGTTGCTTATGTGTTAATTTTACTTAACAAGTGATAAAATCTTATCGATACATATTTTTGCTTTTAACACTCTTTCATTGCGATGAGGAGGAAAATAAATTTCTACACAAGGTTTTAGGCGATTATAGGGGAAAGATTGAGTATTTCGATGACACATTTCCCGGACACACCAACCAGCAGCCCGTGTTCTTTACCGTTAAAAAACATGGCCTAAACAATATTCTGATTCAGGTCGATTACGATTTATCAATTCCCGTTACAAAATCATTGATAAGTACAACGGGTAATAAAATAATAACCCTGGGGTACAGCAAGAAAGTAACGTATACTTCAGATGGGGTAACAATTGAATGCGGTGAATCGGACTTGAATAATTGGGGTGAAATGTGCGGATACTTTAATGAAACCACCGGTCAGTTTTACATACTATTCACTTGGGCAAATGGCTCCGGAAATAATGGAGCAATCATACGAGCGGAACGGGTAGATTAATATCCCTGTACGATCTCCCGCACAATTATTCTGAACTCATTCAGCATCATTGCAGTCGCACCCCAGACGATTTCATTTTCAATTAAAAAGTGCGGAGCAATCATCGGGTATAAACCTGCGGCCAGGATTTCTTCTTCGTACACAGCATCGTCACGGATCAGATCAGTAAGCTCAGCATAAATGATTTTGTCAACTTCACGCGGATCGGGTTTAAATGCCGGAACGTAATTCAGTGCACCTACAATCGGGGTTACCAGAAAATTACTCGGGATGACATCGAAATTAGTAAGCTGACCGATGACCGTTACATCTGCAGGATGAATTCCAATTTCTTCTTCCGCTTCACGAAGTGCAGTTTGAACAGCGTTCTCTCCTGCTTCCGCTTTACCCCCCGGAAAACTGATCTGTGCGCTGTGCGCACCTTTATATGTAGCACGTCTGGTTAAAGGTAATTTAATGACTCCGTTTTCTTCATATAAAAGTATGAGTACACTTCCGGGTTTAGGCGGCAGCTTATGACCGAAATCCGGAAACTGTCCGCTCACTGGTCGTGCGCGCAAGAGCTCGTGCGCAGTTGCTCCGGGCAGCGGATCTTTTAATCGCTTATCAAGTTCCTTTATTAATTCCTGTAACAACATTACTTGCAGGTAATAATTTTACCAACAGCTTTCTCATTCCGCTCACGCGCTTTAGCCTGCGCTTCACAAGCTTTATCCAATTGCTTATTCAACACGTAAGATTCAGTCAAATAGCTATAGCCATGTTCGATTTTATCATCAAGTGAAATTGCTTTCTCAAGCATCCGGATTGCGTTAACAGCTTCATTCTTCTTCACATGATAAATACCTTTATTCCGATAAGCGTAAGAATTATACGGATCCAATACAATGGCTTCATCAATGTACGATAATGCTTTATCAGGCTCATTCATCATCAGGAAAATATAACCCTTGTTATTTTTATAGTATCCATTATCGGTTCGTATGGATAGCGCTTTATCTACATATCCCAATGCAGCGGTGAAATCATTTTCAGCAAGCGCAACAAGGGACAGTGTGTTGTAGGCATCTGCTTCATCGGATTTAAGTCTGATTGCCTTGTTCAGGTATTTTTTTGCTCCAGAATAATCAGCTCTATAATAGAGAACCGTTCCCAGGTTTGTAAAGGCTTCTGTATTCGTAGAATCAAGCTTGAGAAGCTTCACAAAAGCGGCTTCAGCTTCCGCGTATTGCCGAAGCTGTGAATAAATCAATCCTTTCAGGAATATCCCCGGAATAGTATCAGGCTTTACTTTTAAAAATTCATTGATATCTGCCAGTGCCGGCTCCGGTTTTTGAAGCTCGTAATAGGTATTGGCCCGATTGAAATACGCAGAATTGAAATCCGGTTTGCATGTTATTGCATGGCTGTAGGATTGAACTGCTTGATCATAGTCCTGTTGCCTGAAATAAAGTGTGCCCAGGTTATTGTGCGCGTCTGCAAAGCATGAGTCAATCTTTAACGCTTCGGTGAAATACTGAAGCGCCATTTCTTCGTGCTGATCTTCCAGTTCCACATTTCCTTTTAGCAGGAAGCGATGTTTTTTCGTGTCGGTGCTTTCCGAGCACCCGATTATGACGATAAAAACAAACGGTATCCAGCGCAAATTCATGAATGAACAGTTGTTAGCCTGCAAATTAAACAAGGTTTGTCGGCAAACAGTTTTGATAAGTTAAAATTGTTGTCTTTATTTGAATCATCAAATGAGAACAATAACAAACATCCATCTGCACCACCATCATGTAAGCATTACGATGCGTGGCAGGTTTATGTTTTAACTAAACCATAAGACTTTGAAAAAGGCTTGCCGCGATCCGGTAAGCCTTTTTTATTTCATGACCTTTTAAATTATGAGCACATTACTTCGAATTGCCATTCAAAAAAGCGGACGCTTGCAAGATAGCTCCATTAATCTTTTACAGGAAAGCGGACTCTCGTTCAGCAACGGAAAAGATCAGCTGAAAACACAGGCCCAAAACTTTCCGGTTGAGATTTTATTTCTGCGTGACGATGACATTCCACAATACGTGGAAGATAAGGTAGCGGATGTGGGCATTGTAGGTGAAAATATTTTCATCGAAAAACAAAAGCAAAACGAGCTGATCAAACGCCTTGACTTTGCCAAGTGCAGGTTATCGATGGCCATACCGCGAGCTGAAACCTACACTGGACCATCCTGGTTCAACGGAAAAAACATTGCTACCTCCTATCCGAATATTGTAAAGTCATTTCTGAAGAAGAATAACATCAAGGCCGGATTACACGAAATCAGTGGCTCGGTTGAAATTGCCCCGGGCATTGGTTTGGCCGATGCAATCTGTGATGTGGTGAGCACCGGAAGCACGTTACTAAGCAATGGTTTAAAAGAAGTTGAGGTAGTCATAAAATCGGAAGCCGTTATCATAGCAAGTCCGAAGCTGGATGCTGAAAAGAAAAAAATCCTTGACAAGCTTTTGTTCAGAATTGAAGCCGTTCAAAAAGCCAAGAATAATAAATACATTTTGATGAATTGTCCGAACGAGGCAATTGAAAAAATCACCAGCATTATTCCGGGAATGAAAAGCCCAACGATCATTCCGCTAAGTAAAGAAGGCTGGAGCTCGTTACACTCCGTAGTAGATGAAAATGATTTCTGGGAAAAGATTGATCAACTGAAATCATTCGGTGCGCAAGGGATCTTGGTTATTCCAATTGAAAAAATGATTTTGTAATCATGCAGACATTTATCAATCCAGTATTCAAAACATGGCCGGCCTTATGCTTGCGCCCTCAGGTTGAACTTGAGTTTTTAGAAAATTCGGTGAAGAACATTCTTGCGCGGGTTCAGCGGTCTGGTGATGAAGCGTTGCGCGAATTCACCAAACAGTTTGATAAAGCTGATGTAAAGCAAATTCAACTTTCACAACAAGAAGTTGATGAAGCAGTCAAATCAGTTCCAAACGATTTAAAGGCAGCCATTCAAACCGCAGCTGCCAACATTGAAAAATTTCATGCTGCACAAAAGCAAACACTTGTGCCGATTGAAATAACGCAAGGGGTACTGTGTTGGAGAAAAGCGGTACCGATTCAAAAAGTGGGCATCTATATTCCAGGTGGTTCTGCTCCTTTGTTCTCTACTGTATTAATGCTCGGCATCCCGGCAAAGCTTGCAGGTTGTGATGAAGTCATTCTCTGCACTCCTCCGGACACAACCGGAAAAATAAACGCTGCGATCATTTATGCAGCACAGCTTACCGGCATTACAAAAATTTATAAAGTTGGCGGAGCACAGGCAATTGGTGCGATGGCCTACGGAACGGAAAGTATTCCTAAAGTTTATAAAATCTTTGGACCAGGAAATCAGTATGTAACGAAAGCAAAGCAGCTTGTTAGTCAGTATGGTGTTGCGATTGACATGCCAGCGGGTCCTTCGGAGGTATTAGTATTAGCGGATGAAACCGCTGATCCATCTTTTGTTGCGGCTGATTTATTATCGCAAGCCGAGCACGGAGAAGATAGTCAGGTAATGTTAGTGGTGACGGATGAAAAAATCATCACTACTATTCAATCCGAAATAGAAAAACAACTCAGTACACTTCCGCGAAAGAGTATTGCGGAAAAAGCATTAAACCACAGCAAGGTTATCTCCTTTAGCAAACAGGATGATGCAATAGATTTCGTGAACGAATATGCTCCTGAGCACCTGATCATCAATACTCATGATGCTGATGAGATCTCAGCCAGGGTCATTAATGCAGGATCGGTATTTATTGGTAATTATTCGCCTGAAGCTATCGGTGATTATGCGTCCGGAACCAATCACACACTCCCGACAAACGGTTACGCAAAAGCGTCAGCAGGCGTTTCGCTTGAAAGTTTTATCCGGTATATTACGTTTCAGAAACTTACTGAAGGCGGATTGAAAGCACTTGGACCTGTAGTGGAGAAAATGGCTGAGGCAGAACAACTTACAGGGCATAAGGAAGCGGTGAGCATCCGACTGAAAAGCATTAAATAACCCGGCAATTCTTTACTCATGGCAAAACGTTCGAAGTCTTTTATTGATATCAGCACACTCGTCAGGAAAAATATCCTGAACATGAAACCTTATTCATCGGCACGCGATGAGTTTAAGGGTGAGGCTGAAATTTATCTTGATGCCAATGAGAACCCCTATCCTTCTCCCTATAACCGGTATCCGGATCCGAAGCAACGTTTATTAAAGGAGAAGATTGCCGAACTAAAAGATGTTCGTCCGGGTCAGATATTTTTAGGGAATGGAAGTGACGAGGCTATTGACCTTTTGATCCGTGCGTTTTGTGAACCGAACCAAGATTCCATTCTAGTTACCGAACCCTCGTACGGAATGTATGCGGTTTGTGCGGAAGTAAACGCAGTGAAAGTTCAGCAAGCTTTGTTAACACCCGAATTTGATCTTGATCTGGAAACATTTCCGAATACATTTGATGCCAGCACAAAGATTTTATTTCTGTGTAATCCCAATAATCCAACCGGCAATTTATTAAGCCGCGACAAGATCATTGAGATTCTTAAACGGTTCTATGGGTTAGTGGTAATTGATGAAGCATATTTAGATTTCGCAAAAGGCAAAAGCTTCATTCATGAACTGGCGAAATATCCTAACCTTGTAGTGTTGCAGACATTTTCAAAAGCGTGGGGTTTAGCAGGACTTAGATTAGGAATGTGTTTCGCTTCAGAAGAAATCATTGCATTGCTGAATAAGATTAAATATCCATACAACGTAAACACAAGGACTCAGGAACTTGTGATGGACGCGTTGGAAAGTACGATGTTCAAAGACTCTTCTGTCAAGGAAGTTATTAAAGAACGTCAGAAACTTTCAAAAGCATTGTTAAAGTTGCCGGTGGTTGAGATTGTTTATCCATCAGACGCAAACTTTTTGCTTGTGCGCATGACCGATGCGTTCCTCGCCTATCAATATTTAATGGAGAAGGGAATTATCGTGCGCGATCGTTCGAAAGTTACGTTGTGCTACGGTTGTTTACGGATTACGGTCGGAACACCAGAAGAAAATCAGCGACTGATCAAAGCGCTGAAGAAATTATGAAAAAAGCTTTATTTATCGACCGGGACGGAACATTAATCCTTGAGCCCCCTGACGAACAGATTGATAGTCTGGAAAAGCTGGAATATTATCCGGGCGTTTTTACCTGGCTGGGGAAGATTGCACGCGAAACAGATTATGAATTGGTGATCATTACGAATCAGGATGGTTTAGGGACGGATCGCTTTCCGGAAGAAAGCTTTTGGCCAGCGCATGAGCGGATGATGAAAACGTTTGAAAGCGAAGGCATAAAATTCTCAGCTGTATTTATTGATAAATCATTCCCGCACGAAAACTTAAATACACGAAAGCCCGGAACAGGTTTATTAACGGAATATCTTTCCGGTAACTATGATTTAAAAAACTCTTTCACAATTGGTGATCGCGTAACTGATGTAGAGTTAGCGAAGAATCTTGGGGCAAAAGGAATTCTATTAAAAGATCCAAGCTTTGGCTTGAAGATCAAGGAGTTTCCGTTCCATGAATCGTGTGTACTCATCACGCAATCGTGGGAAGATATTTATAACCTGCTTACTGATTCAAAAAGAACATCAACTGTAAATCGGAAAACCAAAGAAACAGACATCAGCATTTCGCTTGATCTGAATGGATCAGGCAAAAGCAACATCTCCACCGGACTTGGCTTTTTCGATCACATGCTGGATCAATTGGCAAAACATGGAAATGTGGATCTTGAGATTAAGGTGAAAGGAGACTTACATATCGATGAACATCACACGATTGAAGATACTGCATTGGCATTAGGAGACGCATTTCTGCAAGCGTTAGGAAACAAGCGAGGTATTGAACGCTACGGATATTGTTTACCGATGGACGATTGTCTTGCGCAGGTTGCGTTGGATTTTGGCGGTCGCCCGTGGTTGGTTTGGGAGGCTGAATTCAAGCGGGAGAAGATTGGCGAAATGCCCACTGAAATGTTTTATCACTTCTTTAAATCATTCTCCGATGCTGCGAAATGTAACCTCAACATCAAAGCTGAAGGCACGAACGAACATCATAAAATAGAGGCGATCTTTAAAGCTTTTGCAAAGTCAGTTAAAATGGCCGTGAAGAAAGAAGGAAACGAGTTGCCGAGTACCAAAGGCACATTGTAATGAAAGTAGCGCTGTTAAAATATAATGCTGGTAATATTCAATCTGTTTCATTCGCATTGAAGCGATTAAACGTTAACTTTAGTATCACCGATGATTCTGAAGAAATACGCAAAGCAGATAAAGTAATTTTTCCGGGAGTTGGTGAGGCTAGCACAACGATGAATTATTTACGAAGTAGAAAACTTGATCAACTTATCAAAGGCTTGCATCAACCTGTGTTGGGCATTTGTCTGGGCATGCAATTGATGTGCAGATATTCAGAAGAGAATGCGACCGATTGCTTGGGTATATTTGACGAAGAAGTTAAACGTTTTATTCCAACCGTTGATCAGAAAGTTCCGCACATGGGCTGGAATCAGCTTACCGCAATTAACAGCTGGATTAATCCTAAACTTGAAAGCGAAAGCGTGTACTTTGTACACAGTTACTATGTACCAGTTAATCCGTATACAACTGCTGTTACTCAGTATACAGTTCCGTTCAGCGCTGCGATGAAGAAAGATAATTTTTATGCAGTTCAGTTTCATCCGGAGAAATCGGCTGAAGCAGGACAAAACATTTTAGAGAATTTTTTAAGCGTATGAGGATAATTCCTGCAATAGACATTATGGATGGGAAATGCGTGCGGTTGACGCAGGGCGATTTCAAAAAGAAAAAGATTTACAGCGAAGATCCACTGGACGTAGCGATGGAATTTCAGAATGCAGATTTAGAATACCTGCATTTGATTGATCTCGATGGTGCGAAAGAAGGTGAAGTAGTGAACTGGGATGTGATCTACGAGCTTCAGGAAAAAACTGCCTTGCAAATCGATTTTGGAGGTGGCGTTAAAACGGATGAAGATGTTCATCAACTCATGGAGTTGGATATCTACCAGATTAACATCGGAAGCATTGCCATCCGTGAGCCTGATAAATTCAAACGTTGGATGGATGAATACGGATCGAGCAATTTCGTACTCAGTGCGGATGTGAAAGGCGAGCACATTATGATCAATGGGTGGCTTGAGCCAACGGAGTTGAGACTATTTGATCTCGTGGAAGACTACATGAACAGCGGCCTGGAGTATTTAACGTGTACCGATATCAGTACAGACGGTATGCTGGAAGGACCAAATTTTATTCTTTACGAAAAAATAAGGGAACGCTTTCCAACTTTAAAAGTTACAGCCAGTGGCGGGATCAGTTCGTTAGACGATCTGCGCAAGCTGAAAGCAATTGGTGTGCATGGCGCGATTATCGGAAAAGCATTGTACGAACACAAGATTGAGCTTGCCGATCTCAAACAGTTTTCATTTAAGTAATGCTTGCCAGGCGTATTATTCCATGTCTGGATATAAAAGACGGGCGCACGGTTAAAGGTGTAAACTTCATAAACATCCGCGATGCGGGCGATCCGGTTGAGTTAGCCTCACAGTATGCAAAGCAAGGTGCGGATGAACTTGTCTTTCTTGATATTTCCGCAACGGATGAAAAACGAAAGACTTTCGCTACGCTCGTTAAAGAAATTGCCCGCAACATTAACATCCCTTTTACTGTTGGTGGCGGAATTAATTCCATAGCAGATGTTGCCCCGTTACTGGAAGCCGGTGCGGATAAGGTAAGCATCAACTCAGCAGCTGTTAAAAATCCGCAATTGCTTGATGAACTTTCAAAAGCCTTTGGAGCACAGTGCATTGTTGCCGCGATTGATGCCCGGAAAGTCGATAATGATTGGATAGTACATACACATGGCGGAAAAAATCCAACGGATAAAAAGCTTTATACCTGGACGAAAGAGTGCGAAAACAGAGGCGCAGGAGAGATTCTATTTACCAGCATGGATCATGACGGAACAAAAAATGGTTTCGCGGTTGATGCTTTGGCTAAACTTCACGAACTTTTAACAATACCGGTGATTGCTTCAGGCGGTGCAGGAAATAACAAACACTTCGAAGATGTATTTATTTCCGGCAAAGCAGATGCAGCATTGGCAGCCAGTATCTTTCACTTTGGAGAAATAAAAATTCCGGAGTTGAAAAAATATTTAGCAAACAGCAATATTCCGGTAAGGCTTTAATCTATTCTATGAGCAACATTGATTTTGGTAAACTCAACGGGCTTGTTCCCTGTGTAATACAGGATGCCAGCACAAACAAAGTATTGATGGTTGCTTTCATGAATGAAGAGGCTTATGAAAAAACAAAGCGCGAAAAGAAAGTTACGTTTTACAGTCGTAGTAAAAAGAGACTTTGGACAAAAGGCGAAACGTCCGGCAATTCCCTTGAACTTATTGAGATTTTACAAGACTGCGATAACGATTCATTACTGATTAAAGTAAATCCAAAAGGCCCAACCTGTCATACAGGTGAGGATACCTGCTTCAGTGAAAAGAATGAATACTGGGATCTTACCCGGCTCGAGAAACTAATTAAGGATCGAAAGACTAATCCCAAAGAAGGATCCTACACAACAAGCCTGTTCAAAGCTGGCATCAATAAAATTGCTCAGAAAGTTGGTGAAGAAGCGGTTGAGCTCGTGATTGAATCCAAGGATGACAATAAAGATCTGTTTCTTAATGAAGCTGCCGATTTAATGTATCATTATCTCGTGCTGTTGCAGGCAAAAAATCTGTCGCTGAAGGATGTTAAGGATATTTTACAAAAGCGTCATAAATAAAAAAGGCCAAAGGCGGATGGACGCCCCTGGCCGAACTTTAACTAAAAAATAAGATTATTCTTACTCTACTGGTTCGTAGTACGTATAGGTAAGTATTTCTGTATACGGACCATCACTGCTTGTACCATTTTTTGTTATGGTTGCTGGTCTTTTCTTAAGATCAAAAGAGTATTCAAAATCAGCTCCGTACTCAGTATCAGGATCTTCGGTAACGTGGCGCACAAAAGAATCTACAAGTTTCTTATTTTGAGAACCAAAAATACCTCCTGTATTTAGCCATTCAGAATCTACTGTATAGATCTGGTGAATGTTACCTGCATTATCTCCAGAGGTGTAGATAAACTCTCTGTCTTCTCTTACCGTACCGTCTTCCTCGTACCGTATCCGGTGCGTAACATTTTTATTCACAATGGTATGCTCATATTTCACATGATCCTCACCGTCATAATGCTCAACAACTTTCTTCATGATACCATCTTCATCGTATTCATAGCCATCATACTCATCTTCTACAGCCTGATCCCACAGTTCCTTAATTACTCTACCCTCATTATCAAGAGTATATATATGTTCTACACCAACACCAGTTCTCTCAATAGTAAGCTTGTTAGTAACAGAATAATCGTACGTAAACTCCTTGTCAAAAGCATCATTGTAATACACATCAATGCTTTCTACACGGCCCTCCGTATCATAAAAGAACTCCCATCGCTCAACATCCGATCCTGTTCCATCATAGTCCAAGGATATGGTTTTAATTGGGTCTGGTGGAATTACTACCGTTTTCCCATTCTCATCATCGCCACACGAAGTGACAAACACTGTGCTTAGCGCAAGTAACGCAGCACTTAAAAACATCAGACTTTTTTTCATAGTATTTAATTGTTTTTAGGTTAATAGTTAGTTTATAGTATAGTTAACCCTTGGAGATGATGATCAGTCCAAGGCCCGTAATAAAAAGTAAAAACATAAAAAACAGCAGCATTTTCACACCTTTGCCTGCTCCTTTGAACTCCTTCCAGATGAACACACCCCAGAATGCAGCGACCATGGTAGCGCCTTGGCCAAGTGCATACGAAATTGCAGCACCTGCTTTTCCCGCACACATGTAACTCAGTACAGTTCCAAGTCCCCAGATCAACCCACCTATAACTCCAACCATGTGGGTTGAGAGGCTTCCGCTGAAGTAATCTTTGTACGATACAGCTGCACCCACAAAAGGCTTTCGCATGATAATGGTATTGAACACGAAGTTGCTGGCTAGCATACCGATGGCGAAAATGAAGAACGCAGTGTACGGAGTTGCCATGCCGGGTGTTGGTGATTCAAAGTTGTTGATGTCCATGGCAGCCGCTACAAAGCGATAGAAGAACGACATCAGTGTACCGGCAATAATGGCAAGCCAAATACCTTTTGAAGACGATTTCTTCTCTTCCGTTGCCATCTTACCCGAAGCAATGCCGTTGAAAATAATCGCCACAACTATCAACGCAACGCCCGTGAACAAAATAACAGGGTCATCGTTGGAGGCACTATTATAATTAAGCACAACACCGAGTACAAGCGCAAGACCCACGCCTAATGGAAAAGCAACCGCCATTCCGGCAATAGAAATAGATGCCGACAATAAAATATTAGAAGCATTAAAAACTACACCCCCAATAATAACGCTCCACAAATTGCTGCTGCTGATCTGAGCAAGATCTGTCGTAAAGCTTCTTCCCTGCTCACCTATACTGCCCAGTGTAAAGCCAAACACAACCGACAGCAGAACAATGCCAATCACATAATCCCAATAAAATAATTCATAGCGCCATGTTTTGGCCGCCAGTTTTTGTGTGTTTCCCCACGAGCCCCAGCACAGCATCGTGATGATGCAAAAGAAGACTGCGAGAGAATAGCTGCTGATGATATACATAGTTTTAGGTTAGTTGTTATCGGTGAATTTTTCGTTGTAAAAAGTCTAAGGTCTCCTTCAGGTTGCTCAGCATCCATTCTTCACCGCCTGCGCCCTGCTGAACCCGGTACTCGTGATACACTTCTTCATCGCGGAGGAAAATGTGTGCACAGCCATTTTCTTGGTAAGCATCTCCTTTATCGGAGCTATAGAGCATAAGCCAAGTACGCGCGAGTTGCTTTTTATTTTTTTGAAATTCACTTTTCAATGCATCACAGTTGTGCTTTGTATCAAACAGTACGCATGAAGTGAAGACTTCTGGAATAAGCGCACTCTGCAAAGCAGGAACTCCACCCGATTCAAACCCGACAAGTGCCCGGAATCTCCAGCCATTTCTCGCGCGGTATTTCTTTTCGACTACTGGAACCAATGAACTCGTTATGTCTTTTGTTGCAGCATTTAGGAATACAGTAATCACTGGGGTGAGCGATCCATCCAGAATCGATTCATGGATTACAGAGACAATTTTTTCTTTACCCGTTAAACTAAAATCCCCAACGAAATAAATTACCGGGTATAAACGTTGAGCTTGATTGTATTCTGACGGAAGCAGAACATCGTACCCATCTTCATGAATCAACTTCACAGCGTTGGAAACATTAGCAGCTTTTGATAAACTTTCTGTATCTCCCCGATATGCTCTACCTTCAAATGCATCGCTTATAAAATGTAATCCGTTAGGCATTGCATCGCGCCAGTATTGAAATTCATGTCCACCATTCCTTACGCGGAATTCGTGTGGGAAATTTCTTTCGCGAAGAAGCATATGCAATTCTTCATTGCTGCGACAAAGCGTTTCTTCATCATCGCCATTATCGATGTAAAGCCTCAGCTTCGTAAGATTATCAAGATTTTGCTGTGCAAAAATGTGAAAGGGTGAATGCTGCTTGTAGTAGGCTGTCAACCTGCCTTCACCTGTGATACCAACAGCTCCGAACAACCTGCCCCACTGATCGTCCCAGCCTGAAGCTTCTTCTGTCATATATTGAGCATCCGTACGGACGGAAATACTAAGCGGAACACTTACCATGAACACATCAGGATTTCTAAGCGGAAGAACCAAGGCACCAAATCCACCCATGGAATAACCGAGCGTTGCACGGTGCGCATTGTCAGCTACTGTTCGGTATTGTTTATCTATAAAAGGAACCAGTTCTTTAATGAACATATCCTCATACAGGAACTTGCCTGCATAATCGTTCACATAATAATTACTGTAGCCTTGTGGCATGATATAGATCATAGGAATGATCTCTTTTTTCCTGACAGCCGGATCAACGATTTGACTCACCTGTCCATATTCGAGCCAGGAAGATTCATTGTCGCCCAGTCCATGAAGCAAGTAAACTACCGGGTAGTTTTTTTTGGATGAATAATAATCTTCCGGGAGGATAACAGAATACTTTACTTCCTGTGACAGAATCTTACTGTTCATAGCAAGCCCTTCTATAATACGCGCTTTTTGCTGCGCACATGCCACCGATGCGTTCACTAAAACAACGAGCCCTATCGCTTTAAGCAATCTCATCTGTTTAGACTTTCTTTCAAGAATGGAAAAGATTCAGTCAATCCATTTAAAAATCCCTGGTATGAATCTGCCCCTTGACGGATGCGATATTCATAACCATCAGTCCCATCCTTTCTGATCTTCTTAAACAAATTCTCGTAGCCTTTATAGCTTGTGCTTTTGTCGGTTCCGTCCAGGTAGTAGAATACAGTATTGGAAACATCTGTCGCTTCCTCTGAAAGCTGGGCATTGAAAATGAAACAATCACTAAATAGATCGGTATCATTTACTGACTTTAATGCACTGAGTGCACCTTCACCATTTGCCATGATCACCCGATTCTCACGGAGTTCTTTCGTACGGAAATTCTCATCCATATACGTGACTATCTGTTGCAACAACTCATCATTCTCCACTATTGCATCGGAGGATACTTCTACAATAATTGACTTAGCAACTTTAGAAGCTGCCATTGCATTGCGCAACATGGACAATGCGTTAATCATGTTGTCATGCTGGTTGCCGGCACCATCGTTGATAAAATAAAGCACGGGGTAATCAAGTCCGCTTGATTCATAATCCACCGGCAGCAAAACATGAGCAGTAACACCTTCAAGATTAAGTTCTGCAACCTCACTATCCATAACGAGTGTTCCGATCGCAGCAGGCGTTGGCTCTGTTGGATGAAGTGTGCCTTGAACTGCATTGCTGATGAACTTTAATGCTTCCGGGTAAGATTTTTTCCAATAGTCAAATGAGTGACCACCACTCCGTACGCGGTATTCGTGAGGAATCTCGTTATCGCGCATCAGCGAATGAAGCTCATTACTGGTGAAGATCAATGACTCTTCATCATCTCCACAATCAATTAACAATTTCAAACTGTTATAAACCTCTGTATTTTCCTGATTAAAGAAATGGAAAGGGCTTCTTGCTTTAAAGTAATTTGAAAGTCTGGCCAAACCTGAAGTCCCCTTTGAAGGTCCAAAATTTGGTGCCCACTGATTATCGAATGAAGATTGTGATTCGATCAGGTATTGCTCATCTGTGCGAAAAGACATACTCAATGGAATACCAATTGAAAATACTTCAGGATGCATGGTTGGCAGAATGAGCGCACCGTAACCGCCCATAGAGTAACCCATAACTGCGCGTTGTGACTTATCTTTTTTCGTACGGAAACGAGAATCAATTTCAGGAACTAACTCATCAACAAACATTTCCATATACGGGAAATTTCCGGAGTATCGATCAATGTAGTATGAGTTAAATGCCTGAGGCATTACATAAATCATAGGTCCGGTTTCAGCGATTTGCTTATCCACATAAAATTGAAGTGAGCCATTTGTGTACCAGGCAGTTTCATCATCACCATATCCATGCAAGAGATAAACTACCGGATAGCTATCTTCTGATTCATTGTAGCCTTCCGGCAGAAGCACGGCATACTCAAGATCATAATTCAAAATTTCGCTTTGAAGCACCTGATCTTCCCAGAGACGCTGGAATTCAACTGGAAATATTTTTGGCTCATCTTCTCCACACCCCGAAAGAATCACGATTATTATCGCGACTAAACAATTCATAAACCATCTTCCCCTCATGCCCTTCATCTTATATTGGATCTATCAATTTTGCTGGCGAATCACTATACGTTACAACTGATTTCAAATACATTCTGAAGTCAGCGTTTTGATTCACCCATTTAATTTCAATTTTATGATCTCCCTGCGGTAATAGATATTTATGATAGATGTCGTATTTACGGATAATGTAATCAAAAGGCATTTTGATTTGCTCAGTTTTAACACCATCTACGTACACATCCAATAAGGCCACATAATCACTTTTTGAAACTCCACAAACACTGCGAAGATTTCCGAGGATAACAATTCCATTTCCTGTAAAGTCAGCTACAATAGGTTCTTCGAAATGATCTTTTCGGATCAACAGTTCAGATGCAGGATATAATCCCTCGTATGACTGTTCGAGCTTAAGCGTATGGGGCTTTTGCACGTTGATGGAAATAATAGAATCCGTTAGTGCGCCTCCATTTTTTTCTATTACCTGAACAGCATGTTTGTAGCTTAATGCATAGATCTCGTTCAAAGAAATATTCATATACGGAAACTTTAATCCTTCTGCTTCTTCCAAAGCAGGCTTCCAGTACGCTGGAATATTTTTATAGCCAATCATCACTCCAAGAATTCCAGCAGCAGTTGCCGGATTGCAATCTGAATCCTGACCGCAACGCGTAGCAACATCCATAGTCTTGAAGAAATCCTTTTCACCATACAGCAAGCCCATCACAACATACGCTGCATTGAGACTAGCATCAATGTTGAACGCATTGAACACACCTTCCGAACAACCTTTTTCGGAAGAATGCTTCTTTTCAATTTCAAACCAGGCCTTCTTCCAATCATCCGGATATTGCTTATGCCAGTCGATTACATCGGCAATCGTTTTATAAAATCTGCTTTCAGCAGGAATAACTTTTAATGCCTCATCAATAACCAAATGAATGTCATCGGTAACATAAGCAGCAGAATACATGGCTGACATAAATGCTCCGCCATAAAATCCATCACCATAGTTCATGATGTGGCCGATGCTATCGCAGATCGCGGATGAAGCATTGATCATGCCCGGAGTCATCATTCCGGCAAAATCAGCCTCGATTTGAAAATCAATATCATCGGCATGTGGATTATTCATCCAATGCCCGGAGGCCGGTGGCATGATGCCATTGAGAATATTATAGCGAGCAGCCTGATTTGCGTGCCAAAGCTTATAGTCATCTTTTGCAAAAGCGATCGCGAATGAATCAACCGGAGCATTCAAGCCAAACTTTTCTAGGATTTCAACAAATGTCATGTCGATGTACACATCGTCATAAAGACCGGGATCGATCTCGAAAGTTTCTTTTATATAATGATCATGCCAGATGATCGGTTGATAATCCTGAATAATAGTTCCTTTAAACTTAAACTCAGTCGGACCGCCATACGTGCAACCAATGGTTTGGCCAGCCCAACCACCGCGAATTTTATCCTTTAACGCTTCAGTTGAAATAGAAAAATGTTCTGGCAATGAAGCCGTTGATAACTCCTGCTTTGTGCAGGAAGCCAAGGTTATCAGAACTAATACGCTATATAGAAATCCTTTTCTCATTATTTCACTTCATTCGCTGGAAGATTGCTCTTCGGTTCATTCTCTGAATAAACAATCATGTCGTTAATCCTGTATTCATAGCCCGGATCAGGATTAATCCATTTTAATTTGATAGTATGTTTGCCTTCCGACATTTGATAATTCCACGATGGCTCAAGTCTTCTGGCTGTGTTCATCATAGGTAATGACAATGTATCCGTGATTACACCATCAGTATACACGTGCATTTTCGCTACGTATGTGTCTTTCAATTCTGCTAAGCCAAGAGGCTCTGATCCGTATGTGCGCTTTGATATGCGGTCGATATAATCGGGGTCAATTTTTCCGCGTTTTACCAAGTTGCCGTATAAGAGATAGCCATTACCGGTAAATTCCAATGTGATCTCATCGGTAAACGACTTGTCAACTTTACTGCGTTCTACCAGGTAAGTCTTTTCAAAATTTTGTTCAAAGGCAACTGCAACTGGCTTCGTTAAGGGAATCGTAACTTCTTCTCCGGTCATTTTTCCACCTTGTTGTTCAATAACACCCAATGCATGATTGAAACTCCAGCCATACGCTTTCGCTAATGATACATCGGTGTTTTCAAAATTATCGTTTTCAATTTCTTGTAAAGGCTTCAGCCAGAAATCAGGGATCTTATCATAACCAAGCATTACACCTAATACACCGCCCACCGTTGCCGGATTACAATCTGCATCCTGACCACAACGGGTTGCGATGTCAATGGATTTTGTAAAGTCTCCCTTGCCATATAACATCCCGATGGCTACATATGCTGAATTGATCTTTGCATCAATGTTAAAACCAAGAAAAGCACCTTTTGGACAGCCAACATCAAGGTTCCATTTTTTCTGAACTTCAAACCAGGTCTGTTTCCAATTGTTCGGATATTGTTTATGCCATTTGATAACATCTGCAATGCAATCGTGAAATTTTGTTCCCGCAGGAATTGTTTCAACAGCCTGCTCTACTATATATACCGGATCATTCGATACAAACGCAAGGGAATACATAGCCGAAACAAAAACTCCGCCATACCAGCCATCTCCGCTATTCATCACATGCCCTACCCGATCTGCAATTTCGGTAGCAGCATTTACCATGCCGGGTGCCATCAACCCAATAAAATCAGCTTCGATCTGGAAATCAATATCATCTGCATGTGGATTGTTTTTCCAATAGCCGGAAGCAGGTGGCATGATTCCATTCAATATATTATAGCGTGATGCCTGATTGGCGTGCGCGAGGTGATACGCTGTATTCGACCAATGATGTGCAATTGAATCTGAACTTGCTTTCAAGCCGTGTTTCTCAAAAGCTTTTACAAAATTTAAATCTGTATAGATATCATCGAACAGGCCGGGTTTTTTATCCCACCAATACTTCACATAATGCTCGTTCCAGGGAATGTTAAGCTGATCATCAATGAGCGAACCCTGATATTTAAACTCTACCGGTGCACCATACACAACCCCGATTGTTTGTCCGGCCCAACCTCCTTTAATTTTATTCTGTAATGTTGTTTTTGAAATGGTAATAGATCCTTTTGAAAGAACATCGTCCGCAGATGTGCTAGCCTCCGGATTACAACCGGAAGCCGCAACACCAGCGATACAAACAATTAAACCAATTTTAAAACCAATCAACTTCATATTATTTTCCTTCAGACTTATAAACGCTTAGCTCTGTAATGGATGTAAATCCTGAAACCTTTTTCGTGAACTTATTCCAGTGATCCTGGATAGCTGCATCGCCAATAATCCGTATTGCTTTTGTTTTCACCGGAGCAAAGCTTATTACGTATTCAACAAAATGAGGTTGGAAGAAAACAATATCTGTTTTAGGTAATGGCGGATTGATCAACGTTCTTTCAACCGAAACCCACTTACCTTCCTCATTTTTATACTGAACATTCAGCGAAGTAAACCAGCCTCCGAACTCTTCCATCCCACCGGTGAAGAATCCGAGCATATCGATGGTTTGATCTTCTTTCCATTCATAGCCATAATAATCTACTTTCGGAATTTTTGCCTTAGCAGCAAGACTATAAAACACAGAACCTGCACCATTGAATATTCCATCGCGAAGAATTGCATCTGGTTTTGTGGCATACATGGATTTACCAAAGGTTACCCAGGCTGAATCAATAACTTTCCAGTTCAACTCATTTACATTCGACAATACAGTAGTAGCTGATGACGCTATGTTTTCTGTACGAACCAACAGCTCAAAATCCTTCTTCAGGAATTTCTTACCATTATCAAGCTGAACGGTGATCTTATACTTTCCAGGAATAGTTGGTGTACCGGAAAGCTTTCCTTTATCAAAGGTTATTCCTTTCGGAAGCTCACCTCCAATTAATGTCCAGTTATATTTTTTATTAGCATCACTGTAGAAAATAAAATCTACAGGCTTATTAACTTCCATGCGTGGTGCTGGGCCGATATAAAATTCAACCGGTACATCAAACGTAGCAGCCGTATTGATGGTAACTTTTTCTGCGCCTGGCTTACCGCTTACTGAACCTCCTTCTGCTTTAACAAGATTTAAGGTTACCGCAAGTGTTCTGTCAATCATATCCTGAATGCTGGCATCTGGCAATTCATGACGGGTGATGTTGATGTATGTATCGTTAAAAGGTTTTGTCCAGCCTTCTATCGGTAAGTACAGATTGGAAGGCAAGCCTTTAAAGCCGTATACAATGCCTAATAATCCTGCGACTGTTGCAGCCTGATTGTCGGCATCAAAGCCCATCGCACAAGATAAATCAAGCGTGTGTTGAAAATCACCATTACCATAAAGCATCGCTAAAATTCCACAAGCACCATTCAGGTTTGCATTCCAGATTGTCTTAGTCAGATCAGGTTCATTGATATAATACTTCTCAGCAAGTTCTTTCCACGCGTCCTGCCATTTGTTTGGATATTTTTTATGCAGTGCAATCATATCGCGGATGGTTTGCGCATAGCGGCCATTGGCAGGAAGTTCTTTTAACCCAATATCAATCAGCTTGCGCACATCTTTTTCAAAAAATGCTGCGGCATACATCGCTCCGTAGTGAACCGTTGGCTCTGCGCCCCATTCATCGCTTGTAATTAATGCAGCCCAATCTGATTTCTGGGCGGAATATTTGACCATGCCTGGTGCAGTATATGCCCAGATCTCATTGATCAACTGCGGATCGATCTGAAACCAATGCGGGTTAATGTTTTTATCTCCGGTAAAAGGTGGCGTGTATCCAAAATGCATTAATCCTAATGCACCGCGATTTGCTAACCACACACGATCGCGAATGTGAAACATCCACGCATTGCGCATTTGTTCGTACGTTGGCTCATGACCATACTTTTCCATGGTAAGCAGGTACATGTATTCAACATCGGTATCATCATCCGAAAAAGCGCCTTTGTATTGCTTAAGTTTATCCAGATTTTTTGTGTATCCGTAAGGCCATTTACTCTCGTCTCCGGGTGCATTCACATACTTGTTTTCGTGTGGAAGGCCGTAAATATTTCCAATCATCTGCCCGATCCAGGCACCGGCAATTTTATCGCGAAGTTCAGCCTTTGAAATAGTTTTCTTCTGCGCGATCGTAGCAAAAGATAAAGTAATAAAAATCAGAACTGATATATAAAATTTATACTTCATGCTTACGGATTTTGAATAAGATTAGGATTGGCAATTATTGCGCTTTGGGGAATCGGGAATAATTTTTTTGTTGCATCTGAAACAGGTTTATTCCACCAGGTGTTGCCCCATACTCCAAAACGAATCTGGTCCTGGCGCCTTCTTCCCTCCCAGGCAAATTCTCTTCCGAATTCATCGAGCAGTTCCTGAGCTGTGAGATCAGTTTCCGCGTAAGCCGTTAATCCGGCACGCGTCCGAATCTTCTGCAAAGAAGGATCGTTTATAAATTCATCGGCACGTTCCAATCGCCAAAGGGCTTCCAGTTTCATATAGAGCACATCGGCATACCGGAAAAGCACAAAGTCATTTTCCATATCCGTCACATCATAGTTAAGATTTTCCTGGTATTCATACTTTGCACAACGTGCGCCTTCATACTCACCACGGGAGCTGTAGTTATCTATTGTAGGCGTGTAAATAAACGGTTCACCTTCAATCATAATAGGATTACCATCAATGTCATATTGTTGTCCGAACAGGAAAGAATGAATACGTTCATCATTAGCCGCGTACTTCGTAAAAAAATCCGGAGGTAAAACAAAACCATCCCAAGGAATACCAATGATGTTAAAGGTTGGACGGCTTGCTGCGTTCAGTGTTAAATTCTCCCAGTAAAAATGTTCATCCGTAAGCTGTGGATGATATGGAATTACAAATATGTTTTCCTGCGATCCTTCGTTATGTACGGCAAAATTAGAAAAGTAATCATCCGCAATAGCATAAGCACCTAATGCAATTACCTGATCACAGGCATCAATAGCTTCCTGATATCTATCCTCGCCAACCCATTCTTCGGCATTCAGATACATTTTTGCCAAAAGTGTGTATGCCATGCCCTTCGTTACTCTCCCATAGTATTCGCTTGTAGGCTGATCCTGAAGATTATCAATGTTATCCGTTATTTCCTGTAAGATGAAGTCGTAAATAAACTTCCTGTTTTTCTGTGGAGGTGCAGTCTTATCGCTATAAGTTATACTATAGGGAATATTGCCCCAATAATCCAATCCCCAGTAATAATAAAATGCTCTAAGAATTTTAATTTCAGAAAGTATGCGGTCTTTGGCTGAAAAATCAATTGGTGCGAGTGTTTCCAAAATCTCATTGCAGGCCGTTACTCCTTCAAACACCATGGTCCAAGCGCTTGTAAGAATTTTATTGTTAGCAGCAACTTTATGCTTATGAATATCTTCCCAACGTCCCTGATCGTACCACTCACCGTTATGTTTGGCTGGTATCACAAGCTCATCAGAAGCATTTTCACCAAGCGACCATAGTCTTTGCTCTTCCGGATAAGGCTGTAGTTTGATGTACGCCCGACCAGCATAAGAGACCACGTCCTCTTCGGTTTGAAAATAACCCTCCAGCGGAATTTGTGAGTAAGGAGTCTCCGACAGATCAAAACATGAAACTGTCAAGCTGATGAACAAGATGCCTGTTGCTATTTTAACAATATACTTTTTCATATAATTCCCTTTTTAAAATGAAGCATTAACACCAAGTGTCAAAGAGGTTGTTCTAGGATAATACGATAGTCCGTCAATGCCGGGCTCAATTCCTCCTAAGCTTACTTCCGGATCAATTCCCTTATATCCTGTAATCCAGAAAACATTTTGAGCAGACAAGTATGCATTCAACCGGGTGATGTACTTTGATTCTATATTAAAGTTGTAACCGAGCGTAACGTTGTCGAGTTTCAGGAAGGTCGCATTCTCTAGGTACTTGGATGAATACACGATCTTATTATCGAAATTCGGATTATCAAGTTGAGTATGAACTACATTTCGAAGACCAATACTTGTCCATGACTCATAGTAAAGACGATACGTATTCATAACCTTACCCCCCAATCCTGAACGAAACACAAGACTTAAATTCCAGTTTTTATAACTAAATGTATTAGTCAACCCCAGGTTGGCAATTGGGTAAGCACTTCCAAGTCTTTCCCAATCATCCTTATCAACCTCTCCTACCGGGTTAGCGTTTTTGAAAGTATCATTACCATTTTCATCAAGTCCCAGCCAGACTGGTCCATAAAAAGTACCTAATTGTTTCCCTTCTTCTATTAGCTGTGAATAAACTCCAACCGTTCCGCCAATGTATCCTACAGGGTATGATGTATCTTTAAACTCTGCATTTGAAAGCTTATTAAGCTTATTGCTGTTATGACTTGCTGTAAGAATTGCATTCCATTGGAAATTGGCTTTCTTAACAAGAGCAGCATTCAAGGTGAGCTCGATGCCCCTGTTGCTAATTGTTCCGATATTTGTAAAATATCTATTAGAAAGGTAGGGTGGACTCGTTACCGGGAAATCCCATAACAAGCCTACACTTTTGCGCATATAGGTGTCCAGACTTCCTGTCAGTCGATTATTGAGCACTCCGAAATCAATGCCTATGTTAATCTCATGCTTGGTCTCCCAACGCAAATCCGGATTTGGAGTTTGGCCTGGCCCATATGAGTTGATCCATTGATTGTTATAATATAAGCTTCCGATACGACCTAATAATAACAGAGACCGGTATGGACCGAAACCCTGATTACCGGTGACACCATAACCTGCCCTGAATTTTAAATTGTCTATCCAGGCGATGTCTTTAATAAATGCTTCTTCCGATAATCTCCAGCCAACACTCAACGAAGGGAACGTTCCCCATTTGTTATTCGCGCCAAACTTAGAGGAGCCTTCACGTCTTATAGCGAACGATGCGAGATACTTTTCTTTATAGTTGTACATCACACGGCCAAATAGCGCAATTAGGTTTGTTTTTTCTCGGTATGAACCAAGACTTCCATTCCCTGCACGGAAATAAGCTCCTGCAGATATGTTATTATAGCTAAAGACATCGGTATCGAAATCTGAATTTCCGACATACGAAGAATTCTCTTCAAACTGCTGATACGAATAACCGCCCAAAACTTCCAGGTTATGATCACCAAATGATTCGTTGAAATGGAAAGAAGTTTCGAACTGTGAATTACTATTACGTCCGTTTGCAATCTCAGCTTCTCCACCTACACCCAAAATGGTTGGATAGTATCGCGTTTTATAGGAATTCTCTTCCCAGTCAGATTTTTGTGTGGATACGAAATTTTCCCACGTTAAACCATCCAGAATTTTTACAGTTGCTCGAAGATTTAATACAAGGTCATTGGTTTTTCCATCGCGCGTACGCTCGTTAAGCATGGCAACAGGATTATAATATTCCAAACCTTGCTTGTAGGAATAACCACCAGTTTCAGGATCAGAGTCGTCATACACCGGTTGCGTAGGATTTTGTATAAAAGCCTGCCGGAAGATTTCATAATTAGCAGGACTATACTTCCGTAAGCTGTTGGTCATGTTCAAGCTTAGAGTAAGCCTGTCGTCAAAAGCTTTTTGATTAATATTTGTCTTCAATAGCAATCGCTCCGATTGATTTTTATCCAGAAGACCTTGAGCTGTGCTGTGCGTGATGGAAGTACGATGCGATAACTTATCAGCTCCACCCGATAGTGCAATGTTCTGTTGATAGCTTATAGGAGCTTCGCGAGTAACCTCTTTAAACCAATTGGTACTTGAGCCAAAAAGGCTGCCTGATGCTTTTGATGGTTGATACGTATTGATCGCGTTCTCGAATTCCTTTGCTGATAAATTTTCAACTCCCCGGGGGTTAACCTGAACGGACACCTGAGCAGAATAGTCAATAACCGGTTTTCCTGCTTTGGCAGATTTTGTAGTTATAATAATTACGCCATTTGTTCCGCGCGTTCCGTAGATAGCAGCAGCTGATCCGTCTTTTAGTACATCAAATGATTCAACGTCCTGGAAATTTATATTATTAAGATCTGCATCGATTACACCATCAATAATAACTAAGGGAGTTTGTGTGAGCTGGAGACTATTTACACCTCGTAACAAAATCTGATACCGTGCAAGCGGGTCCGCCCCGTTTGGCTTACTGATTGATAAACCTGCCACTTTACCTTGTACCAATCCCATTGGATCGTTAAAACTACCCGTTGTGAAGTCTTTTGATTTGATGGAAGTCACCGCTCCGGTTAATTCTTTTTTAGTAGTGGTTCCGTAGCCGATAACGACAACCTCATCGAGGGAAGATAATGACTCTGTCAGCTCGACATCAATTATCGTTCTGCCACTGGCAGATACTTCTGCATTTTCATAGCCGATAAATGAGAATACCAAAATCGCATCCTGAGAAACACTGACTACATATCTTCCGTCTGCATCCGTTATAACACCTGTCTGGGTTCCTTTTACGATAACGCTTACTCCTGGTAGCGGCTGGCCGTTGGATTTTTCCTTTACAATACCCGTCACTTCTGCATTCTGGGCAGAAACATTTACTGCACAAAATGTTAGCAGTACGATCGTAACGAGAATTTTATTTTTTAAAAGAGTCAGGATATTTTTCATAGCATTAACCTTTTTCAACTTCTGATAATAATGCAAGCTCATTGCGGAATGGAATAGATGATTGCGCGCCCATGCGCGTAACGGTAATCGCAGCAACCCGTGTAGCTGTTTTAACAGATTCTTTTATTGATTTACCTTCTGCAAGGCCAACACAAAATGCTCCGCTAAAGGAATCTCCCGCTGCCGTTGTATCGATCGCGGTAACTTTTGTAGCATCAACGGTATAGTATTGATCTTTCTCTTTTACAAATGCGCCTTGAGCACCCATGGTGATTACAACATTATCAACACCTTTATCACTGATAATGTCAGCTGCTTTTCGAGCACTTGTCCAGTCAGTAACCTTTATTCCGGAAAGCATTTCAGCTTCATGCTCGTTAGGAGTAATCACATACAAGCATTTCAATAATTTCTCAGAGAGTGTTCTGGCCGGAGCCGGATTGAGAATTACCGGAATACCTTTCTTACTGGCAAGCTCAGCAGCATATTCAACTGTTTCTATTGGGATCTCTAATTGCATGAGCACAAAGTTCCCACTTTCGATTTCTGATTTTGCGCTTTCGATATCAGCGGATGATAAGCTGCCATTTGCACCTGAAGCAACTACGATACAATTCTCACCATGAGAATCAACCGTGATGAGTGCAACTCCGGATGGATTCTTTGGATCCGAGAAAATATAATCGGTATTAATGCCTTCTGAGTTATAAAGCTCAACGGATTGCTTTCCGAAAACATCATTACCCGTTTTTGAGATGAACGTTACTTTACCGCCTTGACGAGCAGCAGTTACGGCTTGATTCGCGCCCTTACCACCGGCATTCATCAGGAAGGTTCCGCCCAACACAGTTTCACCGGGCGTTGGAAGCCGGTCGGTTTTAATAACCATGTCGGTGTTACAGCTTCCGATTACAATGATTTTTTTCATAAACTCTGGAATAGGTGAATCAAACGTATACACTTCAAACGATTGAATTCTTCAAAAAATGAATCATTTCAGTAATTATAATTCATGCCATTATAATATAAATAACTGTTAATCAGATATTTATATATCGAATAAGTTTAATAAACAATACACACACAATAAGATCAATTCACTTCCATCGCCCGCTAAAAATTTCTGGAAACGGTTGCAGCTTCCCGTGGGGAGAGGCCCGAATTCAACCTGATTTTCAAGAAATAGAAGAATGCTAAAACTAAAAAAGACTACAAGATGCAGCCTTTCATTCAATGTGCGCTACCGCGGAGATAAAAAGTTTACGAGGAGATTTTATGCACTACATCCAGCACAGTACCATCAACCCATTTCACGACCGCAACAATATCCTTTTCGAATTTCTGCTTTGCTGGAACACCGCAGATTTTTTCTGCTTCTGCTTTTAGCTCCTGAATGGTGCGAATAGAAAGTCCGCTGTCTTTTACTTTTTCGATCAGATCTTTTCGTAATGGATTAATGGCAATACCTCGTTCAGTTACAATTACATCAATTAATTCACCCGGGCCGCAGATCGTAGTTACTTCATCGCGAATTACCGGAATGCGATCTCTGAAAAGAGGAATCGGTAAAATCGTACACTTCGCAAACAAACAGTTTTGCCAACCGCCAATTCCATGCAGCAACACACCATCGGAGTGTGTTACAACATTTGCATTAAAATTTACATCAACTTCAGTGGCACCCAGAATCACTACATCCAGCATGGACGCAAAATTTCCTTTGCCGTGATAATTATAACTCGTAAAAGGACTTGTATTAACATGATTCGGATTTTCGCGCATGGATTTTACACCTTCCAAATCAAATGTTTGACCATCGAGAATGTACTCCACGAGATCTTCATTCAACATGTTCACGAGATACTTGTTGCTTCCGCCTCTCGCAAACCTTGCCTTCATGCCTTTTGCTTTCAGCATCTCCGCAAAATAAATTCCAATCGATAAGGAAGTACCACCCGCTCCTGCCTGGAATGAAAAACCATCTTTAATAATTCCTGCCTGTTCACAAAACTTAGCAGTCATTTCAGCCAACAGTAATCTATCCGGACTCTTCGTTACTTCGGTTGTTCCCGAAACAATTTTTGAAGGAATACCAACCTGATCAACCTTCACGACATAATCCACATAGTTTCCTTGTATTTGCCAGGGCACGCATGGAAACGGAACAAGGTTATCGGTGACAACAATTACTTTATCAGCATACTGAGAATCAGCTAAGGCAAATCCTAACAATCCACACGCGGCCGGACCATCAACACCGTTCGCATTTCCAAAAAAATCTGCTGAAGGCGCAGCGATAACAGCAATGTCAATTTCTACTTCACCATCTTGTACAGCCTGATATCTTCCGCCATGCGAACGCAGCACGCCCACTCCTTTCATCTTTCCGTCCGAAGTAAAACGCCCAAGCTGACCATTCATACTTCCTTCAATGTGATGGATTGTTCCATCTTCCAGGTATTTAGCTAGAGGCGCATGGCATTCAAATGATGCCGAAGGAAACCAGATAAGATTTTTAATACCCAGCTCAGCCGCGATATCAAAGATTTGCACGGCAATCAAATCACCATTACGGAAGTGATGATGCGTTGAGATTGTCATGCCATCTTTTAAACCGGCTTTTTTCAATGCATCTTTCAGCGCAGGAACTAGTTTGTTGCCATCTTCCGGAAAATCAACGCAGGAAGAAATACGCGGTCCGAATTTTCTTCCATCAGGTTTATGTTTCCCTATACCTTTGTATGGAATAACAGGCTTGCCGTTCACTTCCGTTGGTACGGAGCGACCAATTGCATTTACAACAAGCTTTGCCGATTTACTCATACCTGTTCTCCTGAATTAATTTCTTCTTTCCAATTCTTCTTAAGCTTACCCAGCGCAAGGGCAAGATCAATTGAACGCTGCGCACGTTTTACTACTGGCGCATCAATCATCTTTGTTCCGAGCGAAACAACACCTAGTCCTTTTTTAGAAGCTTCTTCAAAAGCGAGTACGATCTTTTTAGCTTTATCGATCTCACGCTCATCGGGTGCAAAATTATCCTCGATGATTCTAATTTGTCTTGGATGAATACAGCCCATCCCCTCAAATCCCAATGCTTTAGATTGAAGTACATTTTTCTTCAATGCTTCCATATCCGCTACATCTGAAAAAACAGAATCAATCGGTTGGATACCCGCAGCTTTGCAGGCATTGATCACCATGCTTCGGGCAAACAGCGATTCTGTTCCTTCTGGTGTGCGATTCACTCCTAAGTCTGCTGTATAATCTTCAAGTCCAATGGCTATTGCAACAACATTATTAGCGGCTTTTGCAATCTCAAATGCATGCATAACGCCCAAAGCACTTTCGATGATGGGCATCAGCCAAACAGAAGAATTTATTTTCAGTCTGTTTTGAATAGCGATAATATGATTGTTGACTTCATGCAATTGATGAGCACTTTCACATTTCGGCACCAATACTACATTAACATTATGCGGAATAATATAGTCAAGATCGTTCAATCCTGCAGGTAACTGATTGATTCTTACCATGCGTTCGGTACCAAGAAAATCCAAGGCCCGCAATGTGTTACGCACTAAAAATCTTGCTTCATTCTTTTTATCAACCGCGACTGCATCTTCCAAATCAAGAATGATAGCATTGGGTTTATGAATGCCGGCATTAATCATCAGGCTAGGCGTGTTGCCGGGCAGATACAGTCGGGTGAACCGATGCTGATCTTTTACCGTTGAATACTGATTTTCCTTCAGCATTTCAGGAAGATATTCCCTTTCCGTACGAACCACGCGTTTGATGGCGGCTTCCATTCTTGCAGCAATCACGAAAGGTAAAGCGCCTTTATCTTCTATGGTTACTGTTGCATGCTGTACTTCAAAAAACTTAAGAATGTCTGTACACAATGCAACGATGCTTTCTCCGTAAAGTGATTTCACCTTACTTTTCAGTGAGAGCTGAATTCCGCCAGTTTTTGCCAGATCAATAGAGACAAAGCAATCCGAGCGATCCTTATCTCCTTTATTTCCTGCAAATGCTGTTGTTGCACTCATATCCTTTTGAAAAACCTCCTAAATATACAACCAGATGCTTTACTGTGCCCAAGCAGGCAATGTAGGTTCAAAGTTTAACCACGGCATAATGACGAAGTACATCATAAGGCTTAGGATTACGAGGCTGATCAGGTTTAGCCAGACTCCGCACTTCACCATATCAGAAACAGTTACCCGCTCGCTTCCGAAAATCACGGTATTCGGGCCTGTGCCTGCCGGCATCATAAATCCTAAAGACGATGCGACTGTAGCCGGAATCATTAATAATAATGGATTCATACTTGCGGCAACTGCCATGCTTGCCAAAATCGGTAATAAGATATTGGCTGTTGCGGTGTTTGAATTAAACTCCGTGAAGATCATTACAAAGCCAATTACTAAAATCAGCACAATCATAAATGGATAGCTGCTGATGAACGCTAATTGACCGCCCAACCAATCGGCAAGTCCGGTTGATTCAAAGCCTGCTGCAATTGCATACCCGCCACCGACAATCATCACAACACCCCAGGGTACCTGGCTTGCTTGTTTCCAATCAAGTAAGCGCTTTTCCTTGTCAGCGGGAATTGCAAACAATAACAACGCAGCTGCCATCGCTATAGTGCTGTCGTGAACAAAGGCATCAAGTCCCAACAGTTCACTCCAACCTGGAATAATGAAATCACCAAAAACAAGATTTTCACGGAACACCCAACCAAAGATTGCAAACAGGCAAACATAAATTACCCTGCGTTCACCTGGAGTTGTTTTACCCAATGCTTTCAGCTCTTCTTTAATAACCGAGTCATCGCTGCTCAGGTTGCCACTGACTTTAAAATATTTAATCAAGTAGAATGCGAATATGGGAAGTAATACAATCAATAAGGGCAAGCCTATTTTAAGCCATGTAAAGAATGTGATAGGTGGTGCATCCGGAAAAAGATTTTCGAGGATACCGATTAAAATAAGATTTGTTGGTGTTCCGATCAATGTACCCAAACCACCTACCGTAGCCGAGTATGCAATGCCGAGCATTAAGGCAGTAGCAAACGTACTCTTCTTTCCGGTAGTCAGATCTTCCTCTTCTTTAGAAACAATTGACAACGCGATGGGAAACATCATAACGGCAGCAGTTACATTGGCAATCCACATAGAAAGAAAGGCTGTCGCGATCATCATGCTGAAGATGATTCGCTGGCGGCTTATACCAAAGAGATTTATGATAACAAGCGCAATTCGTTTATGCAGGTTTTGTGATTCGATAGCTTTTCCCAGGAAGAATCCACCCAGCATCATCAAAACATAATTGTGACCGTAGTTAACGGCTGTTTTTCCGGCAGGTAAAATTTGTAATAGTGGATATAACGCTAACGGTAAAAAAGCAGTCGCGAAAACCGGGATGGCTTCAGTGATCCACCAAATACTCATGAGTACTACAACAGCCGCTGCACTTTTCCCTTCATGCGAAAGGCCTTCAGGCTCCGGTAATAACAGGATAACAATGAAGGCGAAGATCCCGGTAAAAAAGCCTATGTAACGCTTCGACATGCTGCTGGTTTAGTTTGTCTATTATAATGAAGTGATCAAAGCTAAATTTTCAAACGTTTGTGATAATCCAAAAAATGACCTAAAATAGTAATGACAATTATAAGACAATTTAATTAATTACTTGATTTATAGATCATTGCATGATTATAATCATCAATATTCAATATATGTAATATCCACATGCTTAAATCCTCAGCGCTCATATCCCTTATTCAATCCATGACGAAGCCTGAAAAGAAGGCTTTTAATATGGCCGCTCCCAGAACAGAGTCGGTGCCGCACTATATGAGCTTGTATAACCTTATCGGCAAAGACAAAGCGATTACACCGGAACTGATGCGCACGAAATATCTAAAGCAGCATTCGGGTGCTTCGTTTGACACTACGGTTAAGTACCTGTACAAGGTGTTGTTAGATACGATGCTTGAACTTCGTACTGAGCAAGACAGTTACTACTCTCTATTCGATAAAATTCTCAAAGCGCGCATTCTGTTTGAGAAATCATTATTCGAAGAATGTTTTGACCTGCTAAACAAAGTAATAGCAAGTGCAAGGAAGCTTGAAAACTACTATGCGCTACTAATCGCATCCCGCCTTGAACTGGAATATTTGTTAGCCCTAAACTTTCCGCACATCGATGAAAAGATGTTGCTTAACAAGCAATTCCGAATCAATGAAGTGATGCGCATTACACAAAAGATCAACCAGCAATCGGCTTTATATGAATTATTAAAACACCGTGTTCTACACAAAGGAAATATTCGCTCCGAACAGCAAAAGAATGAATTGAATGATCTGGTGGTAAGTGAGATGAGTATTGTCGCATCTTCCAACGTAGATAATTTTGAGATCCAGAAGCTTCACCAATTATTCCAGGCTAACTATCTTATCAGTGTTGGCGATTATAAATCTGCCCTTCATTCGTTTTATGAGCTGAACAATCTGCTGGAAAGCAATAAACATCTTTGGTCGAATCCACCTATTTATTATTTATTAACGCTTGAAGGAATTCTTGACAGTCTGCGAAGCTTGAAAAATTACGAAGGTATGAAGCACTTTATCGATCAGTTGAAGAAGCTTAATAATCCTTCCCTGAACTTTAGCGCTAATGTCACTTGCCTTATTTTTTTATATGAACTTTTTCCCTTGCTGGACAATGGTGACTTCTTTGCAAGTGAAGCGTTAATGCGAAACTATTCGGAGGACCTGTTTAAAAAATCGCATTTACTGAGCTTGGCGCGGAATGCAGAGCTGAGTTTGTATACAGCGCTTATCCATTTTGGGTTACGAGATTATGGCAAAGCTCAGAAAGCACTAAACAAAATTATTTTTATTGGAAAGAACTACTCCTACCTCCCGCTTTATCGCACGATCCGATTAGCCAACCTGATGATTTTGTATGAAAAGAAAGAATTTGACCTGATTAAATCTGAAACCCGCTCCATCAAGCGTGATATGAATGTGGTAGGCAAAGAATACAAAATCGAACGAAGTGTACTAAGCTTTGTTAACAAACAAAATCTGCCGATATCTGGGATGAAGAGAAAAGCACTCTGGGAAAAAATTCAGGATGATTTTAACAAAATGCATCACGATGTTTTTGAGCAGCAGATTACCCGGCTGTTTGATTTCTCTGCCTGGATTGAAAGTAAGATCCGGAAGGTTCCGTTATCGGAAGTGTTGGCAAATAAAGATTGAAATGGATTTTGATATGCGTTTGGTAATGGCGGGGAATGTTCGGTCGGATAATACGTGGTTGGGTATGTATGATCGACATATATTATCGGGTATTTATGATCGGGCATTGTAGAGACGCAAAATTTTGCATCTCTACGCGCACGACAAAATCAAAAATTTATATCGCTGTATTCTCCTACGGAATAAGTCCTGCAGGATAATCTTCCTTTCAAAGCCGAAGGCTTAAACAACGATTTACCTAACAGCATGCGAACACATTCCTGAATACCTTCCGTGATTGACGGATGCGGATGAACACATTCAGCAAGCTCTTCAATTCCTTTGTCCATGGAGATCAGCAACGCAACTGCTTGAATAGCGCTGGATGCCTGATTACCAATAATCTTTACGCCCAATACTTTCATCGCCTCATCATTTGTAACTAATAACTTGATAAAGCCTTGTGTATTACGTTTTGCAATGGCCCGTGGTATACAGCTGTAATCAAGCGTTACAACTTTATACTCAATTCCTTTTTCACGCGCCTGAGTTTCATTTAAACCAACACCCGCCACTTCCGGACTCAAAAACATTATCGTACTGATGTTCTCATATACCAGCTTACGCTTTGGGTTTCCAAAAATTCGTTCGACTGCGTAACGGCCTTCCAATTCCCCAACGTTCACTAAGGAAATATCCGCTGTAATATCCCCCACTGCATAGATGTTAGCAACGTTGGTTTGTGTATCGTTATCTTCAATACCGCGTTTTGTGATATTGATTGGAACCTTATCATCCCAGAGCTCTTCATAATTCGGGATACGTCCAACCGAGACCAGAGCTTTCTCAACATTAAACACTTCCTTACTCGTATCATCATACTCAAGTTCGTATTCAACACGCCCATTTTTTATTTCCATTCGGATTAGTCGCGAATTGCGGTGGATCAGCACGCCATTGTTTTCCATGTTGCGTTCAACCACTTTCACTACATCTTCATCTTCAAACGGAAGAATACGCTCGCCTTTATCAATCAAATGAACTTTTGTTTTTCCGAACCCGGAGAAGATTGTAGCATACTCACAACCGATAACCCCCGCTCCTACAATCACCATACTTTCCGGAAAATCATCCATGTTTTCAATGCCTTCGCTTGTCATTACGATCTTTTCATCGATTGGCAATTCTGGTAAATGTCGTGGCCGGCTTCCGGTCGCTAAAATGATATAATCACCGGAAACAACTTCTTTTCGTGAACCATTCGAGATTTCAATTTCGTTTTGCGTAATCAGCTTTGCTGTGCCAAATTTAAACGTAAGCAGGTTAGATTTTGGTAAGTTTTTCAGAAGCTCCATGTGCTCTTCGAGCATACCTTTCCGTTCTTCGACCGCGCGAAGCACTTCTGACTGAATTTCTTTATATGAAATACTGGGTGCCTGGATGTTATACCGTTTCAGGTTTTTCCGAAAGCTTGCTGCTTCACGTGAAAGCTCCCACCAGGTTTTGGATGACAGTGCACCATTGGTAACACCTGCACCGCCCACCCTTTCTTTTTCAATCAGTAAAACCTTCTTTTTAAAATCGAGCGCGCGCATAGCTGCGGCATAGCCTGAAGGGCCGGCCCCGATTACGACCAGGTCAAATTTTTCCATTATCTGAGGATGAATTAATTCCAACTACAACTTCGAAAATTAAAGAAATTCTTTTAGAAAGAAATATTCTCACGATTCCTTATACTTGCGCCCGCAAAACGCTGATAGCCAATGTTTACCCCCGTTTCTGAAAGCAGTGATGCGTTACAGCGGAATGTTAAGATCGCCAACCTGATCGCCCTGATCTTCGCTATACTGTCTTTAGTGCTGCTTGCAGCAACGACATGGCTTTTCGGTACTTCCATATCCACACCGTTTAATTTTCTTGCTTCGGTAATTTATATCTCGGTCATTGCATTGAACCGATTTGGGTTTACGAACATCGGCAGGATTTTACTCTGCGGCTTTCTTCCAATTCTTACACTTTACATAACCATTGTATTAAAAAGTACAGCATATCACACTGACATCCTCTATTACGATAGTCGGGTGATTTTACTTGCTGCCGGCCTCGTTCCCTGCCTCGTGTTTCATACACGCGAACGTTTCAAGCTTTACGGATTGATCAGCTTTGCCCTTTTGTGTTTGGTTTTATTCGATCCAATCCATGAGGCGCTTGGCCAAGGCTATTATCAGAAAGGGTTTTCCGGAGAATCGTATTATTACATAAATCACATTACTATAATCGTTTTCCTGGCAATTTCAATCAGTGCGCTCATTCTCAAAATCATCAGCGAACGTGCTGAAGAACATAACATGAAATTGATTCTGGAGAAACAAAGGATCAATGACAATCTTGAGAAAACAAACGCTGATCTTAAGTTGGCGAATGCGATTATTCAAAATCAACGAAATGAACTAACCGAGCACAACCGGCAACTTGAACACATGGTTCAGGATAAAAGCCGTAAGCTGATTGATGCGAATGAAGAGCTGATTAAGCACAATCATGAATTGCAGCAATTCTCTTACACTATCTCCCATAATCTTCGTGCACCTATCGCCCGACTTTTGGGGCTTACAAATTTATTAAACTCAAAACATTATGAAGTTTCCGAAGAGATTCAAAAGCTTGTTAGCCTGATCAAGGATTCTTCGCTTGAGTTTGATGGAGTAATTCGGGATCTGAATAAGATCATTGATGTGCGGAATGAATTCTATCGTGTTAAAGAGAAAATACATTTTGCACAGGAATTTGAACAGGCCAAAAAGAATGTTGGCGAAAACTTATTTAGCGACATCAGATTATTTGTTGACTTTGGTAACGAGCCAATCATTTATACCGTTCGACCAATCCTGAATAGCATTTTATACAACCTGATTTCTAATGCGATCAAATATAAATCTCCACAACGTGGACTGGAACTCTCTGTTAAAACCTATAAACGCGACAACTTTGTAGTGCTGGAAATTCGCGACAATGGAATGGGAATGAATCTTGATTCGTATGGAAAAGATCTCTTTGGGTTGTATAAAAGATTTCATTCGCACATAGAAGGTCGCGGACTGGGGCTTTATCTTGTTAAATCGCAAGTTGAAAGCCTGGGTGGAAAAATCGAAATTGAGAGTCAGTTAAATGTTGGTACAACGTTCTTCGTCTACTTTAAAATCCTTACCGACATTGACGGGCAAATTTGTTTAAACAATGAATGCTGCACATTGTTCTACAATGCCAAGATAAATGCGCTTGGAGTTATCTGGAAGTGCCAGGCAACAAGTAAACAATACCGGCAGGTATTTATCAAGAGCCTGGAGATGATGATGCTCTACCATACAACTTACTGGATCAGCGATATGCGCAAACAAGGAACCGTAGCGATCGAAGATCAGAAATGGATGTTCAAAGAAATTTTCCCGGCCGCAGTTCAATACGGACTTAAAAAAGGTGTTTCCATTTATGATCCTGAACAACACAATGAAGATTATCGTGAACGCTTACGGCAAACCTCATTAACATTGGGAATTGAAACCCTCTTCTTCCAATCGTATCAGGCCGCTGAAGAATGGATAGAAAGTCAGGCCGCTGAAAACCATCCGGCTTAGCGTTCAGGATTAAAGATTGCGGCTACCATACACCGCACACTTCCTCCGCCATATGTTTCAATAGTTGAAACATCAATTGGAATTGGTTCAGCGTACCGGCTCAGCGTATCCAACTGACCGGGCAATAGACTAAGAAATGCTTTTTGAGAAAGTAATACGAACGGCTCTCCTGCTTTGGAATTAACCTCTATCATATTACCTGAGAAGAGGTTCATTTGTTCAAAGCTTATCGCAATTACTTTATGATTTGTTGCAGAAAATGAATTCAGAAGCTTCTCCTGATCATTTTCATTAGGAATGGCATCCAGGCAAAGAATCACAAATTCTGTTCCGATACACATTAATACATTCGTGTGATAAACAGCTTGGCCATGTTCGTCCAACGCATCAAATACAATTGCTTTAAATCCGAGTTGCAAGCAAAGTTGGTTTAAAACGGCTTCATCAGTTCTGGATGAACGTGAGGCATACGCGATCTTGTTCACATAATCGAAAGCAATACTTCCGGTTCCTTCCAAAAATTTATTCTTATCTTCAAAGTCAGTAAGGTCAATAACATTCTTGATAGAATAGTGTTGTTCAATCTCATGCTTAACGGGATTCGTTCGCTCGGTTCGCCTGTTTTCAGCCTGCATGGGATACAGAACAATCGTTCCATCATGATGAAACGATATCCAGTTATTTGGGAAAATTGCATCCGGCTTTTCAGGTAGCGCAGTATCTTCAACAACAATAACTTCAATATCATTTGATTGTAGAAGATCAACCATTTTATCAAACTCAACTAAAGCTTTTTCTTTAATAGATTCATCGCTCACCACATTACGTTGAAACGAATTTGTTTCCGCTGTTTGCGGATTAAATCCAAAAAATTTCGGCCTGACCATCAATACGGCCGAAGGTGCTTGTGAAAATTTCATGGCCGAAAGTTATATCTTTTGAATCAGAGTTAAGTAGCTTTGAAAACTAATACTCCCTACATGCTTGAATGGTTAAAAGAATTAGATCGTGAGTTGCTGCTTTACCTGAACAGCTTTCATACACCTTTTTTGGATCCCATAATGTTCTGGGTTACGAAGACTTTATTCTGGCTGCCGCTCTATTTGTTTTTGCTGTTTCTCACGATCAAATATTTTAAAAAGGATTGGTGGATTGTTATTATCGGGATTGCGGTTGCCATTCTATTAACCGATCGGATTACAAGCGGATTTATGAAGCCATTTTTTGAAAGGCTTCGCCCTTCACGTGAGCCATCGCTGCAAGGACTTGTTCACCTCGTCAAAGACTCAGCCGGAAAAATTTATACGGGTGGAAAGTTTGGTTTTGCTTCAAGTCATGCCGCCAACACCTTTGCTACTGCTATGTTTTTTTGGCTGGTGTTCAGACGCCAATACCGTTGGATGTGGGTATTGTTTGTATGGGCAACGGTAATGACGTATACCCGAATCTATCTAGGCGCACATTATCCGGGCGATATCCTGGTCGGATTACTCATTGGATTAACCTGCGGATGGATTGGTTACAAAGTTCAGCAATTCATCTGGCGGAAGAAATACAAAGAAGCCGATCAACTACAAATCAAATAATTACGCAGCGGGCAAAAGCTCCAACGGAATATTTGTGGCGGAATAATCTTTTGGCAAGCTGCCGATCTGCATGAACAACAGTAACGAGATAAACATGGCCGACAAAATCGCGGCATCGATGTAAGGATTGATCAGGCTGAAACCCAGAAAATCCGCAACAAAACACAACACAAAAGAACCGGTTGCTGCTGCAATACTGGAACGCCAGAGTTTTTCACGACTGCAGCCGGATTTATAAAGTGCTTTGCTTTTATCTTTCAAATGAAAATGAAGCACCCGAACAAAGGTTGCATATAAGCGTGACCGGTTTTCAGTTCCACCATTATCCGCAACGAATTGGTTTGTAACAATCAAGGTTTTATCATTAAACGAAATGATCATCCTGAAAATATCCTGGGATACTTTGCAAAGCCGCACGCTGGTTATATGTGCATACGGTAAGACTGTCTCCTCGCTTCCGGAACGAACCGTTAGGTTATAATCATTCAGAACAATGGTCTGAGCTTCATCGCGGGACGTATTTTTAAATGTGTATTCCAAAACCGGGATTTTTCGGAGAGCAAATTTGCACTTTGGAATCATCCCTGAAATACCAAGTTTACGGTATTTTTAGTAGTAGAATTATGGTATTTGCTATTAAAACAGCATCTAAACGGCCTATGCGCTACTGTGTAAGTGTTACTGTATTATAGCTGCTAAAGGTAAAAAATCCATTGCGGCTGTAATATGATAAATAAGCATCACCCAATATGATGTAGCCAGCGTTATCAGAAAAACCTTTAACTCTTGCATTTATAGATGTTTCCGTAAAGGAGATAATTTCAAACTCCTCACTAGTAAACGTAGTCAGACTTGTTGGCTTATAAACCTGAATTCTAGGTTGATTATTTGTACCCCTTGGAATATTTGTAAAATATCTACCCTTGATCTCAACCAAATCCCCAACCTTCATTACCGCTGGATACTCTGTAAATACAGGATCAGGCAAATTAATCATTAAGTGATTGGGCAATTCAGAAACTTGTTCGAGTGCTCCAACTTTTATTATATACTCTCCAAGCGGAAAGTCGTCCGGAATAATAACACTCAATCCGTGGCTGCCCAATCCGCTGGTAACATATCCTTCAAACTTTGCATAAGGAACGCTAAACTTTGTTGATACTGCTGTTGTCGTATGAATTAAATAAACATCATTTAAAACATTATCTCCATTTTCATCTTTAAGATTCTTAAGAAGATTCTCAGCTGCAACATACAACGTGTCGCCCCAATCACAATTACGTGGAAATGATGATGCATAGGCAGCCTCAAATTTGATATTGGTAAGGGGCAATTGAGAACGTCTGGTCAACGAAACACTAAACACTTTTTTTAATCCGCTCTGTGACTCAACCGTATACAGCACAGGCGTGGAAAAATCCTGCTCCACCATGCTTGCCGGTGATACGGTAGCAAAATCAGATACTTCGAATACCGGAATAACAAATGTTACATCAAAATCAAAAGGAACAGATACATCCACTGTAGAATTTGCGGTATCAATTGTAACAATTGTCTCACCCGAGGAACTGGCTATTAGAAAATAGTTAATGTTTCTTTTGCTGCTTAAAGGTGGATCGGTAATAGTTTGAGGAGCCGGTTCATCACTTCCGCACGCAGTTAGCATAACACATGAACCCACGAGCAGCAGTCTAAAAAAAATCTTGTTCATAAGGTAAAGAGGAATTAGAATTAAATCTTTTCCAAAAATATAAAGATCATGCTTTTTGCAAAGCAGATCGCGCTAAACTTTTTCCAGCAATCGTTTAACGTATTTACCAACAATGTCAAACTCCAGGTTTACAAGATCACCTGATTTAAGAGATTTAAAATTCGTGTGTTCATACGTGTAAGGAATTATAGCAACTGTAAATCCATTTGCCTTTGAATTGAAACACGTCAGGCTAACACCATTTACACAGATTGAGCCTTTTTCAACGGTTACATTGCCCAATGATTGATCATATTCAAAATCAATCAACCAACTGCCATTAGCCTCATTAACCGATTTTACTGTTCCGACTTGATCAACATGACCTTGTACAATGTGTCCATCAAACCGGCCATTGGCAATCATGCAGCGTTCCAGGTTAATGGCATCGCCTTGTTTAAGTTTTCCAAGATTCGATTTCTGAAGTGTCTCATCAATCGCGGTAACGGTATGTGAGTCACTATCCACCTTCACTACTGTCAAGCACACACCATCGTGTGATACACTTTGATCAATTTTCAGTTGATTGCTGATCGGACTTTCAATGGTAAAATGTTTATTCCCACCCTCCTGCTTCACAGACTTAATCTTACCAAATGCTTCAATAATTCCTGTAAACATGCCCGAAATTAGCCATTAAAAGCCACATTTCAATAATTTTGGTTTATTTTATAAACTATTTTACATTTGTGTCGTTAAAGCTCAGTATGGAAAACAGGAATGAATCTTTGAATCCCCAACAAAGCCTTGACCTGATCACCTCGATGATCCGGGAAGCAAAAGGAAGTGTCCAAAAAAGCAGCTTCTATTTTCTGCTATGGGGCTGGACAATTGTTGTTTGTAATTTGGGTGTATACGCACTGATCAAATTCACAGATGTAAAAAATCCGTACATCGTGTTCGCCATCACTATTCCTATGTCGATTGTTTCGGCAATCTATGGCATTCGCCAGGGAAAGAAAGAACATGTATCCACTCACCTGGGTGAAATTCACAAATGGCTTTGGATCGGGTTCGGTATTAACTGTTTCATTTTTGCATTCCTGGGAAAGTACATTAACGGAATGGTTAACCCGGTGATTATTTTATTAGCCGCAGTTCCGACATTTGTTACGGGTGTGATTCTTAAGTTCAAACCGCTCTACTTCGGAGGCATTGTGTTTTGGGTATTGGGCTTAGTGTTGTTCTTTGTTTCAAGAGAAGATCAATTTTTGATTGCTTCATTAGCGATTGCGTTAGGTTATTTAGTTCCCGGTTACATGCTTAAAAAATCTGATCGTTAGTCATGGCGCTAAAGGAACTTGATCCGCTCCTGCATTCACAGCTCAGGCTTGGTGTGATGTCGCTGCTGATGAGTGTTGAATCCGCTGAGTTTACATTTCTTAAAGAGAAAACAAACTCCACGGCCGGTAACCTGAGCGTACAACTTGATAAACTCTCGGAAGCTGGATACATCGCGATAGAAAAATCATTTAAAGGCAAGAAGCCTTTAACAACCTGTCGCATTACCAAGCAAGGCTTGAAAGCATTTGAAGAATACGTGAACTCATTGAAACAATATATCGGTCAGTAATATTTTTTTGAGCATTTAGTTTATAAAATAAACCAGTTTATCCATGAACAACAAGATTAAAATACTCTGCCTCGTAACCGGTCTGGTTGTTTGCCTCATCATAACGATGATCACAAAAGCCGAAGTTGATAATCAGGATACTGAAGTTGAAAATAGAATTGATAGCCCCTCTTCAATGCGCCAGGTGATTGTTAGCACCGGTACTCAATGGATGATTCAAACTACGTGTAAACTCTTAAAACCAATTCAATAAACTACTACTATGAAAAACCTACTAATTATCTGTGCCCTTTTTCTTGGATTAGCAATCGGTCACGCGCACGCACAAGGTTTAGGCAAAGCATCAACAGCGCTTAAGCAGGAAATGCAGAAGCTCTCCTACTTCGCAGGAAAATGGAAAGGCGAAGCCATTGCCAAACAACGCACCGGTCCGGATACAAAAGTTGCCCAGGAAGAAGACATCTACTTCAAACTTGACAACACGATCCTTGTGTTCGAAGGCACAGGACGTAATCCTGACAATCTGAATGAGATCGTTTTCAATGCCTTTGCTGTTGTGAGCTATGATGAGCAAAAGAAAGAATTTAAGATGATCTCACATCTAAAGGACGGAACCCAAACGCAAGCATATTACAAAGTGTTGGGTGAAAATCATTTTGAGTGGGGATTTGATATTCAGAACAACGCTAAGATGCGCTATGACATTAAGCTTGACCCTAAAACCAAAAGTTGGTACGAAACCGGTGAATACTCTCCGGAAGGCGTGAACTGGTATCCTTTTATTGAATTAAAATTGACAAAGGTTGATTAACTTGTAACACCTAAACACTACGATCATGTATAACACACCCGAAGAAGAAAAACTTTATAAAGAAGCCCGCAAACGCGTTAGACGGAGAAAGAATTACTATAGTGCGATTATCAGTTATTTCGCAGTCTCTACTTTTTTAACATTTGTGAATTGGTATTCCCAACGCGATGAAGATGTCATTCATTGGTGGGTTGGCTGGGTTTGGTTTGGCTGGGGAATCGGGATGTTCTTCTATACGATAAGCTTCTTTAAAACCGGAGTTTTTTTCAGCCAGGATTGGGAAGATCAGAAGATCAAGCAGGAGATGGAGAAGATGAAACGCCAATAGGGTTATCAGTTGTTCGTTAATGGTTAATCGTATAAATTACCTCATGATACGATTAACTATTAACAGATAACGGCAAATGGATTTCGGGAAAGTTGAGGCACCAGATTTAAGTAAGATAAATTTCAAGCTTCCAGCTGATCATCCCGGAACAACCAAAGTACTAGCAAAATCTCCTTCCGCTAAAACTACTTTTTATGTAGGCTGTGCCAAATGGGGTCGGCCTGATTGGGTTGGGAAGATCTATCCACCAAAAACAAAAGCCGCTGATTTTCTTGAACACTACGCAGGTAAGTTCAATTCAATCGAACTTAATGCTACTTTCTATCGAATGCCCTATAAAAAACAAATAGAAGGCTGGAAAAGTAAAGTCGGAAAAGGTTTTAAGTTTTGTCCTAAGTTTGTTGATCAGATCACGCACTTACGCAGGTTAAAAAATACAAAAGAACTTACCGATGAATTTCTCGAGGCAATCTATGCGTTCGAAGATAACCTTGGGCCAATCTTCTTAATGCCGCATCCGCAAATGGCGCCTAAGTCGCTGGAGACAATTCAATCTTTTATAGAATCAGTACCGAAAGATGTCCAGCTTTTTATTGAGCTTCGTCATCCGGACTGGTATTCTGATAAAGAAGTATTCAACAACGCCTGGAATACGTTTGAAAAATTAAAGACCGGTTCAGTGATCACCGATGCCTCCGGCAGAAGAGATTGCGTACACATGCGTCTCACTACAAAAGAAGCTTTCATACGATTTGTTGGGAATGGACTCCACCCTACCGATTATACCCGCATTGATGACTGGGTTAAGCGAATGAAGAAGTGGACGGAGGAAGGAATCAAAACTGTTTATTTCTTTATGCACCAACACGAAGAACTTCACTCGCCTGAGCTTTGTAAATACCTGATCGAGAAAATGAACAAAACCATTGGGACTACGTTACAAGTCCCGGAGTTTGTGAAGGTACCGCCAAAGGGAGGATCATTGTTTAGTTAATAGTGATCCGTTAATAGTTAGGTTGGCTGGTATTTTACGGCTCAACCGATTAACTATTAACTTTTAACTAATAACTTTTAACTGAAAACGAATTACCTTCGTTCCCGTTTACGAACTATGGCTCTGTACGAAAAATATCCTGTTTCCATTTCTAATTCGCTCAGCGGAAATAAAGAACTCTTTACGCCAATCAAAGCACCTTTTGTTGGATTATATTCCTGCGGACCAACCGTTTACAGTGAAGTTCACCTTGGAAATCTCAGAACCTTCACCTCATTTGATATCGTTTATCGTTACCTCACGCACATCGGTTATACCGTGCGCTATGTGAGAAACATTACCGATGCCGGACACTTAACGAATGATGCCGGTCAGGGTGTTGACCGCATTGAAGAAAGCGCCAAGCTTCAGCAGCTTGAGCCGATGGAGATTGTTCAAAAGTACACCACAAGCTTTCATGACGTTTGCCGGATCTTTAACATCCTTCCGCCCAGTATTGAACCAACGGCTACGGGTCATATTGTTGAACAGATTGAAATGGTGAAGAAGATTTTGGCAAATGGTTACGCCTACGAAACTAATGGCTCAGTATATTTTGATGTCCGTAAGTATAGTGAGAAACATAATTACGGAGAACTGAGCGGAAGAAACATAGATGAATTACTGGAAGGCACGCGTGAGCTGGATCGTCAGGATGAAAAACATAACTCGATAGACTTTGCAATCTGGAAAGCAGTTTCACCCAATCATATTCAACGCTGGCCATCACCATGGGGTGAAGGAATTCCGGGTTGGCATTTGGAGTGTTCAGCAATGGGTACCAAATACTTGGGTGATCAGTTTGATATTCACGGTGGTGGAATGGATTTAAAATTCCCGCACCACGAATGTGAGATTGCGCAGAATGTTGGTGCATTAGGAAAATCTCCAGTTCGATATTGGATGCACACGAACATGCTTACGGTGAATGGAGAAAAAATGAGCAAGTCGAAAGGCAATTCATTTTTACCGAAAGAATTATTTGCTGGGAGCCATCCACTTTTAGCGAAGGCTTATAGTCCGATGGCTGTTCGGTTCTTCATGCTACAATCCCATTACTCCAGCACGCTTGATTTTTCTAACGATGCATTGAGCGCTGCGGAGAAGGGTTTTAAAAAACTTTCTAACGCGTTGACAACGTTAAAATCTTTACACCATGCTGGACAAGCAAATGAAGATGCTGCGTTAGCAACTGATCTGAAGCGAATGATCAGCGAATGTTATCAGACGATGAGTGATGATTTCAACACTGCTAAAACATTGGCTGTGCTTTTTGAAATGTCTGCGCGCATCAATGATTTTAAATCCGGAAATTTAAAATTCACATCGATCAGCAAAGAAACGTTCGAAGAATTCAAGAACACCTACACCTCTATTATGGAGAACGTGTTAGGTATTCAGGATGAAGAAGGTCACAATCAGGAATTAATGGATGGTGTAATAAAAGTTTTAATTGAGCTTCGCAAAAAATCTCGCACCGATAAGAACTTTGCACTCTCTGATAAAATCCGGGATGAACTCAAATCTCTTGGAGTTCAACTCATGGACGGTAAGGATGGAGAAATGAACTACACGATCGAATAACCTGTTTAAAAGGGTGTTGAAAAAACTATTCATACTGCCCATACGGTTTTACCAGGTTGCCATCTCTCCTTACTTAGGATCTAATTGCAGGCATACACCTTCTTGTTCACAATACGCCATTGAAGCTATTCGTGAATGGGGAGTGATTAAAGGTATTTGGTTAGGCTCTAAACGCATAGCGCGTTGCCATCCGTGGGGAACACATGGTTATGATCCTGTTCCTAAAAACGGCAAGCATAACCATTCATAAAAAGTACCCTTGCAGGGTAATCCTTAGCAGAGAAACTATTAGCTTTCAGGTAAACCTATTCCTCAATGCCTGATCTTCAAATAAAGAAATCAACAAAGCAATACGATGTGTGTATTGTTGGCTCAGGTGCCGGTGGCGGCATGGCAGCATATGTACTCACACAAGCTGGATTAAAAGTACTGGTACTGGAAGCAGGTCCATGGTTTGATCCTGCTAAGAATGTTACGCAACTTAAATGGCCTTCCGCATCTCCACGCAGAGGCGCTCCTACTACGTTCAGACCTTTCGGTGATTTTGATGCTTCGTATGGTGGCTGGGAACTTGAAGGTGAGCCCTATACACAAGTTAATTCTCCAGGCTCCAAGTTTGATTGGTTTCGTTCACGCATGTTGGGCGGAAGGACAAATCATTGGGGCAGAATTTCATTGCGTTTCGGACCAAAAGATTTTAAAGGTAAAAGTCATGATGGCTTAGGTGACGACTGGCCTATCGGCTATGAAGACATTGCTCCGTACTATGACCGCGTGGATGATTTAATTGGAGTATTCGGCACAAAAGAAAATCTACCAAACGATCCTGACAGCAAATTTCTTCCACCTCCAAAACCCAGGCTGCATGAATTAATCATTAAAGAAGCAGCAACGTCATTAGGCGTAACCGTTATTCCTTCAAGACTTTCTATTCTCACTAAAAAAATCAATGATGATCGTGGCGCATGTTTTTTCTGCGGTCAATGTAGTAGAAGTTGTACGGTGTATGGAGATTTTTCATCGTCTTCATGCTTGATTAAACCTGCTGTTAAAACAAACAACCTCGAAGTAATTAATAATGCGATGGTTCGCGAGGTATTGACTAATTCAAGCGGATTAGCGACAGGAGTATCTTATATCTCCAAAGATGATTTACAAGAGTATGAGATAAACGCGAAAGTTGTTGTATTAGCCGCGAGCGCTTGTGAATCTGCTCGGTTAATGTTGAACTCCAAATCCTCATCACATCCAAATGGTTTAGGAAATTCCAGCAATGTTGTTGGAAAATATCTCCACGATTCAACTGGAGTAGGATTAGGTGGAATTCTTCCAAAACTGTTTAATCGCAAGCGTTACAATGAAGATGGCGTTGGCGGAATCCATGTTTACTCACCGTGGTGGCTTGATAATAAGAAACTCGATTTTCCACGCGGCTATCATATAGAGTATTGGGGTGGCATGGGAATGCCCACGTATGGATTTGGTTTTGGAGTTGAGGGCTACAACGGAAAATATCCTGATCGCAATGGAAATATGAAACCTGCCGGAGGCTACGGTGCATCCTTAAAAGATGATCACCGGTATTTTTATGGATCTGCCTTTGGCATGGATGGTCGCGGGGAGGCTATTCCGCGTGCGGACAATTATTGCGAAATCGATCCGACCGTTGTTGATAAATTTGGTATACCAGTTCTTCGCTTTCATTACAAGTGGAGCGAGTACGAGATCAAACAAGCCAAGCACATGCAAGAAACGTTTCAGGAGATTATTCACAAGACTGGTGCAACTATCACGTATGGCATAGCCGGAGCAGAAACAAACTATGGATTGCAAACTCCAGGAAGAATTATCCATGAAGTAGGAACTGTTCGAATGGGCAATGACAAAAAGAAATCAGCACTGAATAAATTTAACCAGTCGCATGATTGCAAGAATCTATTTGTCGTAGATGGAGGTGCATTTGTTTCACAAGCTGATAAAAATCCAACCTGGACAATTCTTGCCCTTTCGTGGAGAGCATCGGATTATATTATTGAACAGATCAAGCTACAAAATCTTTAATAAGATGAAAAGAAGAGATTCGCTTAAAGCATTAACACTTGGAACGCTGGGGGCAGCTACCCTCCTGCAGTCGTGTGAGCCTGATAAGAAAGTCGAAACCACCTCGACAGAAACAAAATTTGATTTTGATCGCCATCCAGTCGAGCAGCAACGCGATGAAAAGCTCATGGCTGAAAAGTTTTTTGATGAACATGAACTGGCAACCATCACAGTGCTCGGAAATATCATTATGCCAAAAGATGAGGTTTCCGGAAATGCATCAGAAGCCGGTGTTCCAACGTTCATTGAGTTTATTGTAAAAGATATGCCCCAGTATCAATTGCCGATGCGGGGTGGATTAAAGTGGCTCGACATACAGAGCTACAAGCAATTCAATAATCCGTTTGTGAATTGTTCAGCACAACAACAGCTTGCGATGGTAGATCAGATCGCCTACCCTGAGCTAGCAAAATCGGAAATGAAACAAGGCGTAGCGTTTTTCAACGTGATGCGCGATTTAACGACAACGGGATTTTTCAGCAGCGATATAGGAATCAAAGATCTTGGCTACATGGGCAACAAACCTACCCAATGGGATGGTGTGCCTAAGGAAGTACTGGATGAAATGGGATTGGCGTATGATGAGAAGACTTTAAAGGAATCAGTAAAATTTGATTCTTAAAACGAGCTGATGAAGAAACATTTTAAACGTGGCGTTCGGGTTTCTCGGTTTATCATCTATCGCGAAACGCTGGTTAATCATAAAGAACATTTTTGGTCTTTCCTAGGATCATTTGTTGGCATCGGCATTATTGCATTCATTCAAAGTCATCTGCTGACGCAAAATGATAACCTCTTCTTAATCGGTTCTTTTGGAGCTTCGAGCGTATTAATCTATGGTGTCATTCAGAGTCCGCTTGCACAGCCGCGAAATCTGGTTGGTGGGCATCTTATCTCAGCGCTGGTTGGGGTTACGGTTGCACAGTTACTTCCGGATATTATTTGGATCACCGCACCGTTGGCAGTTTCTCAAGCCATTGTAATGATGCAGATTACCAAAACACTTCATCCGCCAGGCGGAGCAACTGCATTAATCGCTGTAATCGGCTCAGAAAAAATTAAAAGCTTAGGATTTTGGTATATCCTCTCTCCTGTTTTAACGGGATGTTTAATTTTATTAGTTGTAGCGTTGATCTTCAATAACATTACTTCCAATAGACAATATCCAGCAACAGGTGATCTGAGCATCCGGATTAAAAAAGTATTTCGCTTTGGAAGATAATATTAAGATATGAAGCTTACGGTAATAGCATTGTTATTCTCTGTAACCCTCGGTTGGTCACAAGAAATTGTTCAGGCAAGAAAAACAATCGACACATTAAGCTCACCTCACTTCTGGGGTCGGGGCTACACAAACAATGGCTTAAAGAAAGCTGCTGAATACTTGTCCTCAGAATTTAAATCGTATGGACTCCAACCTTTGTGCGGCAAAAGTTTTTTACAAGAGTTTGGCTATCCGGTAAATACATTTCCAGGTAAGATGGAAGTAACAATTAATGATGTCATACTCTCTCCTGGCAAAGATTTTATTGTTAGTCCGGATAGTCGAGGAATTAAAGCAAAAGGCAACTTGACTGAACAAGATTCCTTACACTTTGCAAATGCTGATTCCAGCGTTATTGTTTCTCTAGAGAATAAGTTGACGTGGTCAGTTGCAAATCAATCTCAGCATTACACAACCTTACAATTAAATCGTTCTTCTTTAAAGGAAAAGCCAACATCATTTAAAATAGATATTGAAAACAAGGTTATAAAAGATTTCAAAACATCGAATGTTTGCGGCCTTATCAAAGGAACCCAACAGCCAGATTCATTGATTGTGATTACAGCACATTATGATCACCTGGGTGGAATGGGAAAGGATACATATTTTCCTGGAGCCAATGATAATGCAAGCGGTATTGCTTTGTTGCTTGACCTGGCAAAGTACTACGCTGCTAATCCTCAACCCTATTCAATCCTGTTTATTTGTTTCTCCGGTGAAGAAGCAGGATTAATGGGATCAAAGTATTTTACTCAACATCCACTCGTACCACTTTCCAGCATTCGATTTTTGATCAACATTGATTTAGCCGGAACAGGTGATGAAGGAATCACGGTGGTTAACGCATCTGTATTTGCCAAAGAATTTTCACTGCTTAAAGAAATCAATACACAGAATAATTATTTCGTTCAGGTTAAGTCACGCGGCAAAGCAGCCAACAGTGATCATTACTGGTTTACTGAAAAAGGTATTCCTTCTTTTTTCATATACACGCTGGGCGGAATAAAAGCATATCACGATGTATTCGATAAGGCTGAAACACTTCCGATGACAGAATACAATGATCTGTATAAGCTAATTGTTGCTTTTAACGCGAAGCTGATGAAGTTATAAGTGGCCGCCCACTTGATCTCGTTCAAAAAACCCCGATATTGCAGGATTGCTTTTTCCTGAAATGCTGAAAATCGACACCCATACGCACATTCTTCCAAAGAAACTTCCAAACTGGAGTGAGAAGTTTGGCTATGGAGATTTTATTTATCTGCAACATCATAAAAAAGGTGCAGCCAAAATGATGCGTGGAAACCAGTTTTTCCGGGAGATAAAAGAGAACTCCTGGAATGCGGAAATCCGGATAAAAGAATACGCAAAGTTCAACACGCAAGTACAAGTTGTTTGTACAGTGCCTGTTATGTTTTCGTACTGGGCCAAGCCGCTTGATTGCCTTGATATTTCCCGATACCTGAATGATGATCTTGCTGAATTAATAGTTAAGTACCCGAAAAACTATTTAGGTCTGGCCACCATCCCCATGCAGGATACTGAACTGGCCATACAGGAGTTAGAGCGTTGTAAAGAAATCGGGATTAGCGGTGTACAGATCGGCTCAAATATCAATGATCTTAACCTGAATGAAGAAAGGTTCTTCCCAATTTTTGAAGCTTGTGAAAAGCTTAGCCTTGCTGTTCTTGTTCATCCCTGGAATATGATGGGCGAAAAAAACATTCAGCGGTACTGGCTTCCGTGGCTTGTTGGCATGCCTGCCGAAACAGCACGTGCAGTTTGCTCGATGATCTTTGGTGGAATTTTTGAAAGACTTCCAAAACTGAGAGTAATGTTTGCGCATGCTGGCGGATCATTCCTGTCAACCATCGGTCGCATTCAGCATGGGTTTGATTGCCGCCCTGACCTGGTGGCTATCGATAATAACATCAGTCCCAAAAACTATCTCGGTAAATTTTGGGTTGATAGCATTACACACGATCCACTGATGCTGGAGTATGTGCTGAAACTACAGGGATCAAAGAAAATCACCTTAGGAACCGACTATCCTTTCCCCTTAGGGGATTTAGAAGTTGGCAAGTTTATTGAAGATATGGATATTGATAACGGAATTAAAGAAGACATTTTCTGCAATGGGCCGTTGGAATGGCTTGGGGTTTCGAAAGAAAGATTTGTATAGTCTATAGTGTTTGTGAAATGATTAATAAACTAATTTTATTCTTCACTCTAAGTGTTATTGTCAGTAGCGCAATCGCACAGGATAAAGAAAAAGCAGAAGAATTCCGACTGCAGGCTGAACAACGTAAGCGTGCAGCCCTTATGCAGGTGCTTGATTCAGCCGTACGGTATATCGATGAAGGTGAATATGCGTTGGCCGATACAAAGCTTCTTTACGTATTAAATAATATAAAAAGCATCCCGTCAGATCTGACCTTCTATTTTGGAAAGAACTCTTATTATTTAGATAAGTATAAGCAAAGTATAGACTGGCTTAATAAGTACCTTCAGTTAAAAGGCCCTTCCGGTCAATACTATGCCGAGGCACTAGGCATTCTGAAAAAATCAGAAGAAGGATTATTAAAGTCCCGAGCAAAAGAAGCCGCGAAAGCAGAACAAGTACTTTCAACATCGTATGATATTGATTGCGGACCTTCCGGGAAAGTAATTTGTCCGGTGTGCAAAGGAACAACCGTTGTTGTTAAGAAAGGGTACATCAATGATAATCAGTATCAAACATGCCAATTTTGCGACAAGCACGGTAATTTGACATGTGAGGAATATAACTCTCTTATTCGGGGTGAATTAAAACCGAAGAACCAATAACATCACAACGTCATTCTGAGCGTCAGCGAAGAATCTCCAATTTCGTGCACTATACATGAAGATCTTCAGTCATCCCTCCATCAGAATGACGATAGCTTATTTACTTCGCTGGCTTAGCGCTCATTACAAACGTAAGCCTCCCTCCTTTTACAACCTCATCATGCGTAATGTACCTGCGATTAAGTATTTGATCGTTCAGTAAAACTTTTTTTACATATACATTCTTATCGCTTTGATTGATTGCTTCAACCACAAACGTCTTACCATTTTCGAGATTCAGCTTCGCGGTTTGAACAGAAGGGCTTCCTAACGAGTATTGATCTGATCCCGGTGAAACCGGATAAAACCCAAGCGAGCTAAATATGTACCATGCGCTCATTTGCCCGGCATCATCATTACCTCCTAACCCGGCTGGACCATCGTGATACTGATGTTTTAAAATCATTCGTACACGTTCCTGTGTTTTCCACGGTTGATCAGTCCAGTTATATAAATATGCAACGTGATGCGCAGGTTCATTTCCATGAACATAGTTTCCGATAATACCTTCTCGGGTAATATCTTCTGTGTCTGCAAAGAACTCATCGGGTAAATGCATGGTGAACAGCGAATCGAGATGAGCCGTAAATTTCTTCTTCCCACCCATCACTTCAATCATACCTGCTGGATCATGTGGAACGTATAAGCTAAAATTCCAAGTATTCCCTTCAATAAAACCTTGCCCATCAGTTTTTAATACATCAAACTCTTTCTTGAATGTTCCATCGCTAAGTTTTGGGCGCATAAAACCAATGGATGGATCAAATACATTTCGCCAGTTTTGAGAACGTTTTATGAATTCATCATATACATCGTTCCTGTTTAACTTCTTAGCTAATTGTGCGATACACCAATCATCGTATGCATACTCAAGTGTTGTGGAAACGGAAACTCCATTTTTATCCTGAGGGATATATCCTAAGTCTATATAATAACCAATGCCTTCATAGTTTCTCTTTTTAGCAGTAGTAACACAGGCATCTAATGCCTTATTCGGGTTGAATGTTGCGTTGCCTTTGATCACTGCATCTGCAAGTATTGAAACACTGTGATATCCGCTCATACACCAGTTATCATTGGCGTAGTGCGACCAGATCGGCAGCATATCCAAAACACTTTGATCATAATGTGCCAGCATGGATTTCGCGATGTCATCGTTGCGTTTTGGATTAATAATATTCAGATAAGGATGAAATGCTCTGAAAGTATCCCAAATCGATAGAGAAGTATAATTAACAAAACCCGTTGCACGATGAACATTTTGATCAAGTCCAATGTACTCACCGTTCACATCCATGTAAACCGTTGGCATGATGGCTGCGTGATACATGGCCGTATAAAAGTTAACCATCTCCTCTTTTTTAGCGGATTGCACCATAATCTTGCTCAACTCTTTATTCCAGCTTTCCTGTGCTTCCTTTTTCGTTCGCTCAAAATCCCAGTGAGGAATTTCGGTTTTCATATTTTCAATTGCGTTAGCAGTGCTCACAGGTGACAAGGCAAACTTGATCTTGATTTTTTCATTTTCCTCAGTTTTAAAATCGAAGTACAAACGCAGTTGCTTACCCGCTAAGTCCGGAAAGTTTTTGCTTTGATTGAATTTCCCCCAAAAGCCCCTGTACGCTTGAGGTTTGCCATAGTTCTTTGCGCCATACTGACTTATGGGTTTTGAAAACGACATCGCGAAATAGACAGTTCGGGTTCTTGCCCAGCCATACGTTTGGCGATAGCCTGTTACCAGCGTATCATTTTCAATCCTTACAAACGTCCAGACATTTTTATCATCATAATTATAAATACCCGCCATCAAATCAAGAATGATATGCGCCTCATCCGATTTTGGAAATGTGTATTGATGAAATCCGGTTCGCGTAGTTGCTGTCATCTCCGCAAGGATATTGTGGTCATCCAGCTTAACGCGATAATAGCCAGGCTCTGCAACTTCGTTAGTGTGTGAAAATTTAGATCGATAACCAGTTTCAGGTTTATCTTCAGTTCCGGGGTTTAGTTGAAGTTTTCCAGTTGTCGGCATGATTAGAAAATCACCGAGATCAGAATGACCCGTTCCGCTAAAATGCGTATGACTGAATCCCACGATGGTTGGATCATCATATTGGTAGCCCGCGCAATATTTGTAAACCGTACCAGTGTATTTATTATTTACTTCATACGGGATTGTATCTGTATCCGGACTTAACTGAACCGCTCCAAACGGAACTGTAGCTCCCGGAAAGGTGTGTCCCATTTTCTCAGTACCAATAATTGGCTTTGCATATTGAATGAGATTCTGCTGAGCATTCACCGTGTTAATTACAAACACAATAATTGAATAACGAATGATATTCTTAAGCATGATTATTTAGTTTGATCGGTTGAGTAAGAATAAGGGAAAGACTTTTTGTCACTGCCGCGTTTTGTGTTCGGTTGAGGAATCATATCAAAATCAAGCGTGGCTCCTTTCATAAGATCAAAATGTCCAACCCAGTTATTTTCATAGGCTTTTCCATTCAACTTCAATGAGTTGACATATTTATTGTCGGCTGAGTTCTTTGGAGAATTTATAATAACCTGCTTTCCATTCTCAAGCGTAACGGTAATCTTCTTGAATAGTGGCGCACCTAAAACATATTGGTCAGTTGCCGGACATACAGGATAAAATCCCATCGATGAAAAAACATACCAGGCCGATGTCTGGCCGTTGTCCTCATCCCCGCAATATCCATCCGGAGTTGCTTTGTACATTCTGTCCAGCGTTTCGCGAGCCCAATGTTGCGTTTTCCAAGGAGCACCGGCATAATTGTAGAGATATATCATGTGCTGGATCGGCTGATTACCATGCGCATACTGCCCCATGTTAGCAATCTGCATTTCCCGGATTTCATGGATCACACCTTTATAATAACTGTCATCAAAAATTGGCGGGAGCAGGAAAACGGAGTCAAGCTTGTTCACAAACAATTGATTGCCACCCATTAAATCAATCAATCCCTGAATATCGTGAAACACTGACCACGTATAGTGCCAGCTGTTACCTTCTGTAAATGCATCGCCCCATTTGTATGGATTGAAGGGTGATTGAAATTTACCTTCTTTATTCTTACCACGCATCAGCCCGGTTTGCGGATCAAAAAGATTCTTATAATTCTGACTGCGCTTTGCGTACAAATCTATCTCCTCTTTCGGACGGTTTAATGCTTTCGCGAGTTTCCAGATTGTGAAATCATCGTAAGCATACTCAAGCGTACGGGCAGCATTTTCATCAATATCAACATCGTATGGAACGTAGCCTAACGAATTGTAATACGATACTCCTTTTCGGCCTACTGCACTCATCGGCCCTTCGTTATTCGCTCCGTGAAGCAAGGCTTCGTATAGTTTATTGATATCATATCCGCGCAAGCCCTTGATATAAGCATCTGATACAATAGATGCAGAGTTATTCCCGATCATAATATCTGCAAAGCCCGGGCTCGACCATTCTGGCAAAAATCCACCTTCGAGATAGTCGTTGATTAATCCCTCTTGCATCTCTTTATTAATTGAAGGATACATCAGATTCAGAAATGGATATAAGGCACGGAACGTATCCCAGAAACCAGTTCCACCAAACATGTAACCGGGCAAAACTTTTCCATTGTACGGACTGTAATGAACAATTTTTTCAGCAGCATCAATCTCGTAAAGTTTATTAGGAAAGCACAGCGTACGGTACAAACAGGAATAGAAAGTTCTCACCTGATCGATACTTCCGCCTTCAACCGAGATTTTACTTAACGTTTTATTCCAAAGCGATTTTGCTTTTACTTTTGTTGTTTCAAAATTATCGTTGCCGAGTTCACGTTTTAGATTCAATTCAGCTTGTTCAAAGCTGATAAAGGATGAAGCAACTTTTAATGATACCTTTTCTCCTTTAACTGTTTTAAATCCGATAATAGCCCCTGAGTGATTCGAAGTAATTTCTAACGAGTCTTTTACTAACCGATTGCCTTTCCAGGTTTTTGAAAATGTAAAAGGCTTGTCAACATAGATTACAAAATAGTTTTTGAAATTAATCAGCTTACCACGCGCATAACGCGTACTATAACCGATGATCTTATTCTCAGAAGGAATGACTTTTATATACGACCCTTTATCGAAAGCATCGATTACGATAAACGAGCTATCACTTTTAGGATACGTGAATTGAAATGAGGCTGCACGTTCTGTCGGTGCAAGCTCAGTTGTTACATCTGCATCTGCCAGGTAAACACCATAATAGTATGGTTTTGAGGTTTCCGATTTGTGTGAGAACCAGCTTGCACGATCATCCTGGTTGAATCTCATCTTTCCCGTCACTGGCATAATCGCGAACTGGCCATAATCATTCATCCACGGTGAGGGTTGATGCGTTTGTTTAAAACCTCTTATCTGATCGGCATCATATGTGTACATCCAACCATTACCCATCTTACCGGTTTGTGGCGACCACAAATTCATTCCCCAAGGAACACCAACAGCGGGATACGTATTACCATTTGACATGGATGGCTTTGAAGCAGTACCCATCAAGGGATTGACCCACTCTTCAGGATCTATAATTTTAGTATTGATCTGTTGTGCCGAAAGATTAAAGCAAACAGAAATTAAAAGCAAACAGAGATAACGCATAGGAGTTTTGTATTGGCTAAAAATAACGCTTGAAACGCAAACAACAGCAACTTCTTTCAAGTCAGGAGTTTTATTAAATTTGCGTAATTATTTGGTTTTTCCTGCGAAAGAACCCGAATAACAATGACACATCTACACAACCGAGTTGAAGGCAAGATTCTCAAGGAGAAGCTTGCTAATACAGAGCGCGTTAACCGCACTACCCTATCTTTCTACAAGTATCATAACCTTTCTGATCCTGAATTATTCAGGAACGAACTTTACAAAACACTTGATTCCCTGGAAGTAATGGGTCGCATTTATGTAGCCCATGAAGGTATCAATGGACAGATCAGTATTCCAACCGAAAACCTTGAGCAATTTAAAACTGCTTTATACAGCATTTCATTTCTGGATGGCATTCGATTGAATATTGCAGTTGATGACGATGGCAAATCATTCTTCAAACTCAAGATTCTGGTTCGTAAAAAAATTGTTGCAGACGGACTCAACGATGAAACATTCGATGCATCCAACTGCGGTATTCATTTAAACGCTGATGATTTCAATACGCTGGCAGAAGACAAAGAAACCATCATTGTCGACATGCGCAATCATTATGAAAGCGAAGTCGGGCATTTTAAAAATGCAATCCGTCCGGATGTGGATACGTTTCGTGATTCTTTACCAATTGTGGAGAACATGCTGGCCGATCAGAAAGACAAAAACGTGATCATGTATTGTACGGGCGGTATTCGTTGTGAGAAAGCAAGCGCCTGGATGAAGCACAAAGGATTCAAGAAAGTGTTTCAGTTGAATGGAGGAATTATTGAGTATGCCCGCCAGGTGAAAGATCAAAAGCTGGAGAATAAATTTATCGGGAAGAACTTTGTGTTTGATGAACGTTTAGGAGAACGAATCTCGGAGGATATTATCAGCAACTGTCATCAATGCGGAAAGGTTTGCGATGATCACACCAATTGTAAGAATGATGGTTGTCACCTGTTGTTCATTCAATGTAAAGAGTGTGCGGAAAAATTTAGTGGTTGCTGTTCGGTTGAGTGTAAGGAAACGTTACTACTTCCTGCGGATCAGCAAAAAGAAATCCGCAAAGGCATTAATAAAGGCCGGCAGGTTTTTAAAAAGGGTCGTTCAGAATCAATAAAGATTAAAAACGATATGGAATAAAATGCCTTTAGCAGCTAATTTTAGATGTATATCAGTCCCAAATTTGGAAAATAGCGACTTATCGGTTTGTAAATACGATTCACCGAAATCACAAAACTGCTTCATCCTACATTACGTATACTTGTAAGTTTGTATGGCTAGAATCAAGTACTATTACGATACAGAAACCTGCAAGTACGAGCGGGTAAAAACAAAGAAGACCGACATCATTCTTAACATGCTCGGTATCCTTGCGCTGACAGGTGTAATGGCGGGTGGTTTAATTATTCTCTACTATAACTTCTTCGATTCTCCGAAAGAGGTTGCCCTTAATAACCGCATCAAGGAACTCCAATATTATTATGATTTAAAGATTAAAGAAATTGAGCAAACCAACAGCGCGCTTGAGGCTATCGAATACAGAGATGACAACATCTACAGAATTGTGTTGGGAACTGAACCTATCGATAAAAATATCCGGAATGCAGGTGTAGGCGGTACGGATCGATACGCAGATATCCGCGACAAAAATCTGATCGATGAAGAAATGATCATCGAGCTGAGCGAAAAAGTTGATAAGCTCAAACGCAAAGTATATATCGAATTAAAATCACAGGATGAACTCGTTAGTCTTGCTGAGAAAAAAGAAAAACTTTTTGCAGCCATTCCTGCTATACAACCCATTTCCAACAAACAATTAGTTGCTATCGCATCAGGTTTTGGATTTAGAATTCACCCAATCTATAAAGTAAAGAAAATGCACACCGGCATCGACTTTGCCGCGCCAATTGGTACACCGATTTACGCAACTGCCGATGGAAAAATAGAAGAAGTTAGTGTCAAGTTCAGTGGATACGGTAAAATGGTAGTGATCGATCATGGCTTCGGTTATAAAACCCGTTATGCACACATGCATGATTTTGCTGTTCGCTCAGGACAAAATATTAAACGCGGAGAGTTGATCGGTTATGTTGGCGACACGGGCATTTCAACAGCACCTCATTTACATTATGAAGTTATGATGAATGGTGTGCTCATTAATCCGGTACATTATTTCTTTAATGATCTTTCGCCTGCCGAATACGAAAAAGTTGTTGAGCTCTCATCGGTTGAAAATCAATCCCTTGGAATGTAATCAGCACGTAACACACGATATTAAACATTCAAGAACCCGAGATTTTCGGGTTTCTTTTTGATTACTTTGGCCTCAAATTCCCCACATTGAAACCACGGATTCTTTTAGTAATAATAGCGCTAACCCTTACAGTTCAGGCTTTTTCACAAGGCTGCAGTGATGCCGGTTTTTGTACCATGGGCGCGATGAAGCCCGATCAGCCTTACAATAAGAACATTCCAATTAAGTTGAGATCGATGGAAGTAAGTTTCTATCGCGCTTCAACGACATTAACACCTATTATTTATGTAGCTACGCTCGATGCAAGTTTTAGCGTTGGAAAAAAGAACAGTTTTCAGGTTAAGTTGCCTTTTCAGGCTGTTCAGGGAAGACTCGCAAATACTTCCGGCATTGGTGATATCTCACTTTGCTTCACGCGAAACATATTCTCATCCGAGAAATTTGATGTAAGCGTATCATTTGGAAGTAAAATTCCAACGAACAGATCAGATAAAGAGGAAAATAATCTTCCGCTTCCAATGTATTACCAGACAAGCTTGGGAACATTCGATGCTATAGCCGGTATTTCAGTTGTAAATCAGAAATGGCTGTTCGCTACGGGTATCCAAGTTCCATTAAATGAGAATAACAATCAGTTTCTCTGGGGACCTTGGTGGAATAACAGCGATGAAGACTCTGTTTATATTCGGAAGTACGCAAAGGCAAATCAATTAAAACGAGGCATTGATGTGATGCTACGCATCGAACGCAACTTCCGTTTTTCAAGATTAAACTTTTCTGTCGGGCTTCTGCCAATCTATCGAATCACAAACGATGAGATTGAGGATCCAACCGTAGGCGGAAAAACAAAACCCGATGGTGCAAAAGGTCTTGCGCTTTCAGCAATTGGAACTGTTGGCTACAGCTTCAATGTAAAATCGGGCGTTAAGCTTTTAGTGGGCCACAAAATTATTCAACGTGATGAGAATCCGGATGGCTTAACGCGTCATCTTGTTTCATCGGTTACTTACTTCTATAGATTTTAGCATGAGACTATCCATACTCATACTTTTCCTGGTCGTTACAACGTTAGCATCCGCTCAAAAGAAAGAGCTTGCAGTTGTTGATTCACTTATTCGTTCCGGAAAATTTACCGAAGCAGAAACCGCTTTAAAAAATGTTAAAGGTGACGAAGCACTCATCAAAAGTCATTACGGACTGCTTTACATGGTGCAAACACGCTATGACCTGGCGCTTGAATATCTGCAATCTGCACTTGATATTTTTGATAAAAATAACGCTGCGAATAGCTTAGAGGCTGCTGAAGCATTGGTTCACCTCGGAAACGTTTACCGAAGCACCGGAAAATACATTCAGGCTGAAGAACAATTTAATCATGCACTACTCATCCGACAGGAAAAATTACCTTCTAATCATGAGCTCATCGCTGCAATTTACAATGACCTTGGATTGGTTTATACCGATTTAAATCCGGATAAATCAATTGAGTATTATGAAAAAGCGCTTGAAACGTATCGCAAGCTTCATGGTGAAGATGATCCTAAAATAGCAATCGGAAATACAAATCTGGGATATGTGTACTATAAAGAGAAACTCTATGGAGACGCAATCAATTACTACGAAACAGCGCTGAAAATCTGGGAGAAAGTTTATACCAAACCTCATGCAAACAAAGCGCTTGTGTTGATGAATCTTGGGCAAACATACTCCGCCATGGGCGATCAGAAAGCCGCGCTTGGATACTACGCGAAATCATTGACCATGTATGAAGCCGCGCTGGGTAAAAAACATCCGGAAGTTGCCTTCGTTCTTAATCTCCTGGGCAATGAAAAAATTGCGCAGCTTAAATTTGATGAAGGTTTAACGTATTATCAGAAAGCGCTTACTGCTAACATCCCTGACTTTTATAGTGAGGATATTCTGAGCACACCTTCCGTAAAAGAATTTTATAACGGCCGCCAGTTGCTTTATTCGCTCGTGTACAAAGCTCAAGGATTAGAGAAAAAGTATTTCGGGAAAACACTAAAGTATACAGACTTACAACTAGCATTAACAACACTACAGGCGTGCGATTCGCTTATTGACCTCCTCCGTCAAAGTGCTACGAATGAATCGGATAAAATTGCGTTAGGCGCTATTGCCAATGGCGTGTATGGCGATGGCGTTCGGATTGCCTATACATTAAGTGATGTGTCATTTCGTAACCGGAAATTGTACGAGGAATTAAGCTTTTACTTTGCTGAAAAAAGTAAATCGGCTGTATTGCAGGAAGCCATTTCCGACACCAATGCCAAGTCATTTGCCAATATTCCAAATGATCTTTTGGAAGAAGAAAAGAATCTTAAAGCAGCCATTGCATTGATCGCACAAAAGCTTGCTCAAAAACCCGAAGCAGAAGAGGAAAAGTACCTCCGCGAGACAATTTTCAGTTTAAACCGGTCTTATCAGGATTTTACCAAACGCCTTGAGAATCAATATCCTGAGTACTTTAATTTGAAGTATAATTCCGCAACTCCTTCTATTACTCAATTACAGAACTCGCTGTTCGAAAGAACTGCATTAATCAGCTATTTCATCGATGAAAATAACAGCCGGCTGTACACGTTTGTGATTGCTAAAAAGAAGTTCACCATCGATACAAAGGCATTACCTGAAGCCTACGACAAGTACATTACTGGCTTAAGAAATAGTCTGTTCTTTCAGGAAATAAACACATTCAAAATCTCGGCTTACAATCTTTACAAGCTGTTTGTTCCAGGCAAGATTCCGGGGATTGTTGATGATCTGGTGATTATCCCTACCGGCCGGATGGGAGTTATTCCTTTTGAAGCTTTGCTTACTAAATCATCTAGGGATGAAGATTTCAAAACGCTCCCCTATTTGATACATCAGTACAGCATTCGCTATGAGTTTTCAGCAGGTTTAGCGCTTCAAAAGAAACACGAGAGCAAAACTATTTCTTCCGCTCTCTTTTGTGCACCTGTAGTATTTCCGGTTAAAGATGCATTAGCAGATCTTCCGGGAACCGAGTCGGAAGTAAATGCCATTGCTTCTTTATTCAGGCAAAAGAATATTCGCAACTCAGTCTACCTGAATGAAAAAGCAAATGAAGCAAACATAAAATCAGCATCGTTAAAAGATTTTTCGCTAGTTCACTTTGCAACGCACGGTGTGGTGGATGAGAATTCGCCTGAACTTTCACGAATTTATCTTCAAACCGAAACAGAAGCCGAAGATGGAAATCTCTTTGCCGGTGAGATCTATAATCTCGAATTGAATGCTGATTTGGTTGCGCTCTCAGCCTGCCAAACTGGATTGGGGAAAATCTCAAAAGGTGAAGGTGTTATTGGATTATCACGGGCACTGGTATATGCTGGTGCAAAAAATATCATCGTATCATTCTGGAGCGTTGCCGATGAATCAACGGCTCAACTCATGACTGATTTTTACAAACAATTGCTCGAAAATCCTTCTGCCAATTACAGCCGCGACCTGAGGAAGGCAAAATTAAACTTATTGAATGGAAAATATCCTGCTCCTTATTATTGGGCACCCTTTATCCTGATTGGTTTTTAATTTATAACACGTAGAGACGCAAAATTTTGCGTCTCTACCATGCAACAATTTATTTTATTCGAAACCTAAATCCCATATACATCATTCGCCCAAAAATTGGACCCCAAACCATTGACGTGTCAAAGTCTGAACTGAATGGATCATCGGCAGCAACAATTGGATTGTCTAATTTAAAATCAGTAAGATTCTCAGCACCCACGTAAACACTCCACTTAGCTCCAAAGTCTTTCGTGATTTGCGCATTCATCAGCACATAATCATCCGAATATTTATCGCGTTGATTCTCCGCAAGATTTTGTGATGTATCAGGCAGGCGTTGCTTACCAATCCATTGCACAGTGTAATCAAACTTCCAATCTGATTTTGTCTCGTACGCAAGATTCATAAAAGCACGGTTCGAAGGTATCAATGGTCGCTCCAATAATCCTTCCAAATAATTAGTTTCAACCTTCAACCAGCGATACGCAAGTCTCAAATCAAATCGTCTGATCAATTCATAATCCACTTGAAATTGTAAACTATGAGAGAACGATTCACCATTCAAGCCAAAAAATTGAGCTTGTCGGGCAGTGTTATCTAGATCCAACACAACCTGATTCTTAAAATCCGTGTAGAAATAATCGACCTGAATTGATCCCGAACGATAATCGATTGTAAAGTCTTGCGAAAAACTCAACCCATAGTTCCAGGCAACATCAGGTTTAAAACCATACACCTCCTTGCTTTGAAAATTAGAGAATACAACCGTTCGTGACGAAGCCAAGATTCCGGTATTCTCAGAGAAAATATTTGCTACACGAGTCCCCTTACCTACTGATGCACGTATCGAAGTTGTTGGTGTTAAATCATACTTGAGATGAAGCCTTGGAGTGAAAATCGTTCCGAATAAATTATGCTGATCAATCCGCATTCCAGCGATCACTGAAAATTTTTCAAGGTCATCATATGAATACTCAACGAATGCTCCGGGAACAATTTCTGTTCGGTCAAAAGACATCGGACTGTATGTAATTAGGCCTTCATACACAATGCCACGTTGGATTTGAAGACTTTCATCAAAGTCATCATATAAAAAGCTTAAACCTGTTTTAAATTTGTGTTGGGTATTGCCAATAATGGATTGATAAATCAGGTTTGAATAAAAGGATCGCTCATCCGCATTGTGAACGTTAAACCCGTAATAGCTATCATGTTCATGCGTTAATCCCGAAAGTTGCAACCCAATGCTTTGGTATGGCTTGTTTTTAAACTGATAACCAAGCTTTCCCCACAGTTCATAACGATTGGTATTGATTTCAAATCCATATCGATTCGTAGTAAACTTATCTTCATCCGGATCAAAATCGGTTTGCCCGCCTTGTTTGTTATCGGTTAACACTTTTACTCCAACCTGACCAAGCCATCCAGTTCCGCTGTTATAAACCCATCGGTTAATAAAGTTGATTTGTGAGCCTGCTGGAAAATCAAGAAATGAATCATCATTCTGGTCCATTTCCAAAGGCCGTATACTTCCATGCAGTAGAAATGTTGTCGCCCATTTTTCACTCGTATGAACTGTATAATTCAAGTTAAGCTCTGATCGTGCAGACTGATTAACATATCCGTTCAGGTAAAGCTTCTCGCTTTCCTGTGGCTTCTTCATCTCTACATTGATCTGTCCCGCAATGCTTTCATAACCATTAACAACCGAACCAACACCTTTCGTTACTTGAATGGAATTGATCCATGCACCCGGAATAAATTGTATCCCCTGACTTGAAGCCAATCCCCTCACACCTGGCATGTTCTCAATTGAGATTAATGTATTCGGTCCTGAAAGCCCCAGCATTTGAATCTGACGCGTTCCTGTAATCGCATCCGTAAACGCTACATCGACTGACGGATTTGTTTCAAAGCTTTCGCTGAGGTTACAACATGCTGCTTTAAATAACTCTTTCTCGGTCATTATTGAAGTATTGATCGGCTTTGTAACATCCATGCGCGTGGACGCCCGTCTGCCCTCAACCATAACCTCCTCCAACACCTGATTTGATACCAACGTGATCTTAAAATTATTCTGATCGGTGATGGTAATAGTATCAGATCGATAGCCTACAAAGCTTATCACTAGCTTATTAACGCCTTGCACACGATTAATAATAAACACCCCGTTATCACCCGTAGTAGTTGCCGTTGAAGTTCCCAACCAAATGATATTGGCTCCGGGAATAGGTTCCTCTACTCCTTTTTCATTCAACTCCACCACCAGACCCAATACTTGCTGCGCTTGCGCTGAACTATAAAATAGCAGGGCTCCGATTGCCACACATATGACAATCGGAATATTGATAGATCGCATAATTAGTTGTGATCTTTCTTGCTATCATCCATCCCGCTGTGATCGTGGTTGCGGTAGAGACAACAAAACGGAAGTTTTGCGTAAACTTTATCAGGAGCTTTAGTGGTTTCTGTATCGTGGCCAACAGCAGAAACTAATTCCCGGATTTTCTGTTCACTGATCTTTTCAGGGACGTAAACAACTTCAAGATTTTTTGTTGAAATGTTCCACTTTGCCTGCTTAACACCTTTTACTTCAACTGATTTTTCAATGCGATCTTTACACATTCCGCAGTTGCCGTAGACTTTAATGTTTGCCGTTACAACTTTAGAAGAAGCTGATGGCGATGTTTGCGCAAACGTGGTTGACGTTAGCAAAGCGAAAAATATGATAATGATTAAGTTCGTTTTCATAAATAAGTATTTTGATGATGATTAAATATTTTTGAGTTTTCAGATCATTCTGATCTGCATTAGCTAACTCAATTCACCATCATAGAAAACGAAACTGCAGTTGATTTTGAAAAGCGGTTCTTTGGGAGGCGGAGCAAAAACAGGTTTAATATATTGCATACTCGCGTAAGCAAATACTTGTTCGGGCTTAGTGCTGTAAACTTCCCCAATCTGGAAAAAACCAGGCGCAAAAAGAGCTAAAGAAGGGCTTTGTGTTTGGGAATCGTCAACGATTAGCAGCTCATGTTCATCTTGGCAACAACCGCTATTTTCTGGTAAAAAAACGCTACAAGGGCATTTCCTAGACTCGAAAGAGAAAACTTTTGTGGATTTTTCCCTGCCCATGCAGTAGTGAGTGGTTTTAGCCACTCCTACTGACATTAACAGGTAAATACACATGAACGCTATGGCAAAAAGCTTATTCATTGTGCATGAGAGAACCCTAAAGTAACGGGGTTGGTTTCAAATTTCCTAAGAATTGCCTGAAACTTTGTTACCGCTAAAAAAATGCGTTTTTTGCATCGAAATCGCATGTTAGAAGACAATTATAAGCAGCGTGGACTGCGCAATAAACTGGTTAAAATCCTCGAAAAAAAGGGTATTTCAGACACCAACGTGCTGAAAGCTATTGGCAAAGTACCACGCCATGTATTCTTTGAAACTGCCTTGCTTGAACATGCTTATCAGGACAAAGCTTTTCCGATTGGGGAAGGCCAGACAATCTCTCAACCCTATACAGTTGCCTTTCAAACCGAGAAATTAGAAATAAAGTCGGGTGATAAAGTACTCGAGATTGGTACCGGGTCGGGATACCAAGCTTGCATCCTTTTAGAATTAGGCGCGAAAGTCTATACAATTGAATACAACAAGAAGCTTTACGATCGCACAAAAGTGATGTTGCCAAAATTGGGCTATTCACCTTACTTCTATTATGGTGATGGATCGAAAGGAATTCCAGCAAAGGCACCTTATGACAAAATCATTGTAACCGCTGGCGCGCCTGTTGTCCCGAAATCATTAACCGATCAACTAGCGGACAAAGGCATATTGATCATCCCGGTAGGAAATCGCGACAAGCAAGTGATGTTACGCATCACAAAAAAGAAAGATGAGCTTGTAACAGAAGAGTTTGAAAACTTCGCCTTCGTACCGTTGTTGGGAAAAGAAGGCTGGAGCAGTTAAATATTACTTCACAATCATTGATTAGTTTTACAGCATGACCAAGAAGAAAAAATTTCCCCGTGAGTCTTTCGTGAGTATGACGGAACTTGTGCTCCCGAATGATACAAACACATTGAACAACTTAATGGGCGGTCGATTGATGCATTGGATGGATATTGTGTCAGCCATTGCAGGACAAAAGCATTCCAACAGTACGGTTGTGACAGCCTCTGTGGATAACATTTCTTTCCGCTCTCCTATTCGATTAGGAAACGTAGTTACACTTAAGGCAAAAGTTACCCGCGCCTTTAGCTCATCGATGGAAATCAGGATTGATGTAGATGCGGAAGATGTTCCAAGGGGTCATAAATTTGAAAGCAATTCAGCTTACTTCACGTTCGTAGCCATAGATATGGAAGGTAAACCTGTTGAAGTTCCCGAAGTAGAGCCTGAAACAGATGCAGAAAAAGAACTTTACGCAGGCGCACTCAGAAGGCGACAGCTACGCTTAGTACTAAGCGGACGAATGAAAGCCTCTGAGGCCAAAGAATTGCGCTCCATTTTTGATATTAAGGATGCCGTTAAATGAGTGTTGCTGAACAGTTCATATATACCGAAGAGCTTTACAAACTGCCTTCCAGGACGATTGTATTGCTACCTGTAGCCTGGAATGAGCTACCAGAAGCAGAAGTGGTCCTGTTAGGTAAAATTCTTAGCGCTGCACGGCTATCGCTTGCGGGTGTGCAGATTGTGAACGTTAAAGAGACATCCTTAGACAAGCTCAAAGTCTTTAATCCTTCTCTTATAATATCTTTTGGAGTCCCTTTAACTTCCAAGCCTGAACTTTATCAGGCAAAAACTGAAGATAATATTACGATCATTCAGTCTGATCGGTTAAGCGACCTTGACGATTCACGGAAGAAAGATCTCTGGAACGTGCTTAAAAAATTACTCGGCAGCTAAGCCAATTAATTCGTCATCGACAATCCAACTGACCGGATTTTTCTAAAATCCCAAAAAGCATTTTTGAGTAACTGAACTGTTCTTCTATACAGCTTCTTTACCTGTGTATTTAGCAATGCTGCCCGTCAAAACTTCATGATTTCTTTATGATATTTTAATCTAGTTCAGTTTAAAATTTACCCATTATCACAAAAAATCAACATTATTTTATTCTGACAAGGTTGATTTTTACCCTATAACAATCGTTTTCGTTAATTTTTTATGGAATAAAGTTCAGTTTATACCCTATTTATCAGAATTTCATGAAAATTACTAAACACAACAAACACTCTATTCCAAACCACTAAACCCTAACTCAACAACTATGAAAAAAGCTTTAATACCATTTATTCTCCTCATCGGTGTAAGCATCCTGGCGCTGTTCGTCCCGGCAGTTCCAGGTGGCATTATAACGGAAGGAATTAACTCAGGCGATACGGCATGGATGCTGGCAGCAGCTGCACTTGTGCTTTTAATGACACCTGGGTTAGCTTATTTCTACGGTGGCATGATTGACACCAAAAACATTATCTCTACCATGCTTCAAAGCTTCATTGCGATGGGTGTGATCAGCGTAGTGTGGATTGTGGTAGGTTTCAGTCTTGCTTTTGGCACATCGCAAGGTGGATTCATTGGAGACCCAACTACCTTCTTCATGTTTCAACACGTGTTGGACGGCAGCCCGTGGTCGTTAGCGCCAACTATTCCATTAGTGCTTTTCGCATTCTTTCAACTTAAGTTTGCGATCATCACACCTGCTCTTATTACCGGAACCTTTGCAGAAAGGATCAACTTCAAATCGTATATCATTTTCTTAGTGCTCTTCTCGTTGCTGATCTACGCACCGCTCGCACACTGGACCTGGCACCCTGATGGATTCCTGTTTCAATGGGGCGTACTTGACTTTGCGGGCGGAACCGTTGTACACATGTCAGCCGGATTCGCTGCACTTGCTGCTTCTATCTACTTAAGAAATAAAAATGAAGTTAAAACAGCCATCGCTCCGGCTAACGTACCGTTTGTTCTTTTAGGAACAGGCTTGCTGTGGTTCGGATGGTTTGGCTTTAATGCAGGAAGCGCGTTGGGTGCTGGCCCATTAGCTGCTTCGGCATTTGCTACAACGAATACAGCCTCTGCTGCCGCAGGTCTTTGTTGGGTTCTATTAGATGCCGTAAGAGGTAAAAAATTATCTGCCATCGGATTTTGTATCGGTGCGGTAGTTGGTCTTGTAGCCATTACACCAGCCGCTGGTTTTGTTACGATTCCTTCAAGCTTATTCATTGGAACGATTGCCGCACTTATCAGCAACATCGTAGTACACTGGAAAGCTAAAACTTCACTGGAAGATACATTGGATGTTTTCCCTTGCCACGGTGTAGGTGGATTAGTTGGTATGATTATGACAGCTCTTTTAGCAACTCAAGCTGTGAACGGTGCAAACACAACAGGCAATGGTCTTTTAATTGATGGCTCTACAACACTATTCTTTATTCACATGAAAGGATTGGTTGTTGTTGTTGCCTTCACCTTCATTGGTTCACTGATCTTATTGAAAATTACGGATCTGATCTCACCGCTTAAGGTAAGCGATGAAGACAAAAAAATAGGCTCTGATTTCAGCCAGCACGGGGAAACGCTTTACCCGGCCAAGTAGTCACACATCAACCAACCATGAGGCTCGGTGTAATAGCCGGGTCTCATTAAAAAACCAAACCAAACTTCTCACCTACCCAAAACCCTACCACATGAAAAAAAAATATGCTTACCTATTATTCATAATCAGCATGGTGTTAAGCACGGCTGCCATTGCTCAGGATACTCCAGCTCCTGTTGTCGAAGTGAAGGAAGAAGTAAAACCAACGTTTAGCTTAGCTGGATCCATTGATACGTACTTTCATACTTCATTAAAAACCACCAATGATGCTTATGGTACACATGGACCAACAACTTCATTTGCCAATCTGAGAGGTTTTTCACTTGGCATGGCAAACCTTATTGCTTCGTATCAGGGAGAGAAAGTTGGCTTTGTTGCAGACTTGGTATTTGGTCCGCGGGGTTCAGATGCTGTTTTCAACTCGGGTGCGTATAAAAATTTGGGCGATGCATCAAGTGCTCAAATTGTAAACCAGCTTTATGCTTACTATAAGCTATCTAATGTAGTAACCTTGAATATGGGACAATTCAATACGTTTTTAGGGTATGAAGTAATCTCTCCAACACTGAATGCGAACTACTCTACGTCCTATCTATTTTCCAATGGACCTTTCAATCATACTGGTTTACGGGCCGACTTTGCTTTCAGTAACGGTGTAGTTGCAAAACTTGCCATTATGAATCCTACAGACTTTTTAGAATTCAATCCTGTTGATACATATACATTCGGTGCGCAAATTGGAAAGACAGGAGATTTTGGAGGTGTTTGGCTGAACTTCCTCTATGGAGATCAGGATGGCACGTTGGATGAAGACGATTTTGAACTTGATGATGATGGCGCGTTGATAACATCCGCTGGTAGTCTTTTCCAGGTTGACTTAACAGCATCCTGGGCAATAGGCGATGGGTTTTCATTAGGTGCTAACGCATCCTATCAATCCATAGCAGCAGGAGAAGCATTTACTGGTCCGGGTGAAGTTGAAGATCTGGATGGAGACGCTACAACATTCATGGGTGTTGCATTGTATCCGAAGTTTACATTGTCAGATGCATTCTCGCTTGCAATCCGTGGTGAGTACTTTTCTGTAACAGGTGGTCATCCGCTCGCATCTCCAATTGGTGTGGATGCCGATGGTGACGGTAATGTAATTGCCGCTACGCTTTCCGGAAACTATAAAGTAGCAGGTCTTATGATTATTCCAGAAATCAGATTTGATAAAACATCAGAAGATGCTTTTACAGATGACGGTGGAGATGCTAAAGATGCTATTGCAACATTTACGTTGGCTGCAGTCTATAAATTCTAATTCTCAATCCGGATAACGTTGATTCGTTGTCCGGATTCTAAAAAAAACGATAACCAAAAAAATAATTAGTCTATGTCGAAAACAAAACTTGAGTACATCTGGCTCGATGGATATAAACCAACACAGAGCCTTCGAAGTAAAACTAAAATCGTTCGTAACTTTGACGGAACATTGGAAGGATGTCCGGAATGGTCGTTTGACGGAAGCTCAACCGAACAAGCACCCGGTGGATCATCTGATTGTTTATTAAAACCTGTTGCCCTCTTTCCAGACCCAGGTCGTAAAAATGCTTATCTCGTAATGACGGAAGTATTAAGTCCCAATGGATCACCGCATCCAACTAACGGCCGCGCTACCATTCAGGATGATGATAATGATTTCTGGTTTGGTTTTGAACAGGAATACTTTCTTTGGAATCCTGAAACCGACAAACCGTTAGGGTTTCCATCACAAGGATATCCTGCACCGCAAGGTCAATACTATTGTTCCGTAGGCGCTAAGAATGCTTTCGGAAGGGATATTGTTGAAGAGCATCTTGATTTTTGTTTAGAAGCCGGTATCAATGTAGAAGGGATCAATGCTGAAGTTGCTACAGGTCAATGGGAGTTCCAAGTATTTGCCAAAGGCGCTAAAGCTGCAGGCGATCAAGTTTGGATCGCGCGTTATCTTCTTGAACGCACCGCTGAGAAATATGGTATTGCCATTAACTGGCATTGCAAACCATTGGGCACAACCGACTGGAACGGTTCAGGTATGCACGCTAACTTCTCAAACTCTTTACTGAGAACCGCTGGATCAAAAGAAGTTTACGATACAGTTTGCCAGTCCTTCGCTCCTTTTGTAAAAGAACATATGGCCGTATATGGTGCTGACAATCATTTACGTCTCACCGGCAAACATGAAACTCAATCCATTGATAAGTTTTCATATGGAGTTTCCGATCGCGGTGCTTCCATCCGCATTCCGATTGCCACAGTAGAAAGTGGTTGGAATGGCTGGCTGGAAGACAGAAGACCAAACTCTGCTGCTGACCCGTATAAAGTAGCCGCTCGAATCATTAAAACAGTAAAAACAGTGCCCGAATACGCAACTGTAAACGGACATTAAAAAATAGTGCCAAGCGTTTTGTTGTTTGAAGGTCAGGCAGGGGTGCTTGACCTTTTTTTTTATTAATAATCCTTCAGAATCATTCCATTCATAAAATTTAAGCAATCGTTTTTCGCTGATTTTCAGCGTTAAACCGTATTGTTCGCGCATTCGCGATTGGTTGAATTTTCGTTTCACATTTTTTTACCAATATTTGAAAAATTGGGGCAACCGAAATAAGCCTTAATTGAGTAGTAATTGTTTACTGCATTAATGTATTCAACTATGAAAAAACTAAGCTTGATTTTTCTAATCGTTGCTGCACCCTTCTTCTTACGTGCACAAGAATCAGCCAGCAACTTTCCGTATTGGACCATCTCAAAAGATGTTCAACGCCTGGCTTATAGGACAACATTCTATGCTCCGTTAACCATTGAAGTGACAGATGTGTCTGCATTTGTTTCGAAAAATATCCATCGCAAAAGAAGAGTGACTACAGGCAAAGTAGAACTGCCTGGATATCCAACCTGGACAATCTCCAAACCAGTTGCACGGCAAGCTGCTGAGCGCAGCACGAAGAAGCGAACGTCCAAGGATTAATTCTCGCCTCCTTGCAATCGTTTTTTTAGAGCATTCCGGCACCTTAATCCGGCAAAATCATCACGTTTTGCACCTTTCGAGGCTTATTCTATCTTTGCGGTTCTAAAAAAAGTCCATCCGGCTTAAATCGGACGGTTTATCTGTTAACCATAGTTAAAAAATGAATAGTATTCTTTATCTGATTCCAGCGTTAGGAGTTTTTGGATTGATTGTAATGGCCATTAAGTCGGCCTGGGTGAATAAACAAGATGCAGGCGATGCTAAGATGCAGGAACTTGCAGGGTACATTGCCGATGGCGCAATGGCCTTCCTCAAAGCTGAGTGGAAAGTACTCAGCATTTTTGTTGTCTTCGCTGCAGCGCTTCTCGCCTACTCCGGCACAATCCATGAAATTGATGGTCGCGCGATTCATTCAAGCTGGATCATTTCAATTGCATTTATAATTGGAGCTGTGTTCTCCGCTACTGCAGGATATATAGGTATGAAGGTGGCCACAAAAGCCAATGTTCGTACAACTCAAGCTGCCCGTACAAGCTTAAAGCAAGCCTTAAAAGTATCTTTTACAGGTGGAACTGTAATGGGCCTTGGTGTTGCCGGATTAGCTGTACTAGGATTGGGCGGATTGTTCATCGTATTCCTGGCGATCTTCGCTGACCTTGGTGCAGACACCGTTAAAACAGCTATTGAAGTATTAACCGGTTTCTCTTTAGGAGCTGAATCAATTGCATTATTCGCCCGAGTTGGTGGTGGTATCTATACAAAAGCGGCTGACGTTGGCGCTGACCTTGTTGGAAAAGTTGAAGCTGGTATTCCTGAAGATGATGTTCGTAACCCTGCTACCATTGCCGATAACGTTGGTGATAACGTAGGTGATGTTGCCGGTATGGGAGCCGATCTTTTCGGATCGTATGTGGCAACAATCCTTGCTACCATGGTATTAGGTCAGGAAATTGTAGTAACGGATAATTTTGGCGGCATGTCCCCTATCCTGTTACCAATGGTAATCTGCGGTTTGGGAATTCTCTTCTCAATTGTTGGAACTTGGTTCGTTACTATTAAAGATGAGAAATCAAACGTTCAGCAAGCCTTGAATCTTGGTAACTGGTCATCCGTTATCTTAACCGTAATCGCGTCATACTTTATTGTAGACTGGATGCTTCCTGAAACATTAAGCTTACGCGGATACGAATTTTCTAGCATCAATGTATTCTGGGCAATCGTGGTTGGATCTGTTGTAGGTGCTATCATGAGCATTGTAACGGAATACTACACCGCAATGGGTAAACCTCCTGTTCTATCGATCATTCAACAATCTTCTACCGGTCACGCAACGAATATCATTGCAGGTCTTTCAGTCGGAATGAAATCTACTGTCATTCCAATGATCACACTCGCTGCCGGTATTATGGCATCTTACTATTTCGCTGGACTTTATGGTGTAGCAATCGCTGCAGCTGGAATGATGGCCACAACTGCTATGCAATTAGCGATCGATGCCTTTGGTCCGATTGCCGATAACGCAGGTGGTATCGCTGAAATGAGCCAACTCCCTCCGGAAGTTCGTGAGCGTACAGACAATTTGGATGCAGTGGGTAATACAACTGCTGCAACCGGAAAAGGTTTTGCAATTGCTTCTGCTGCATTGACTTCATTAGCGCTCTTCGCAGCGTTCGTAGGTATCGCAGGTATTAGCGCAATTGATATTTACAAAGCTCCAGTACTTGCAGGTTTGTTTGTTGGAGGTATGATTCCTTTTGTATTCTCTGCATTATGTATTCAAGCAGTTGGTAAAGCAGCGATGGATATGGTACAGGAAGTTCGCAGACAGTTCCGCGAAATTCCGGGCATCATGGAATACAAAGCAAAGCCAGAGTATGAGAAATGCGTAGCGATCTCAACACAAGCATCTATTCGTGAAATGTTAATGCCAGGTGCGATCGCGTTGATCACTCCAGTGGTTGTCGGATTTATTTTCGGACCTGAAGTATTGGGTGGTTTATTAGCGGGTGTAACAGTATCGGGTGTGTTGATGGGTATCTTCCAATCCAATGCCGGTGGTGCATGGGATAACGCTAAAAAGTCTTTTGAAAAAGGTGTGTTGATTAATGGTGAGATGTATTACAAAAAATCTGAGCCGCACAAAGCTTCTGTAACGGGTGATACAGTGGGTGATCCGTTTAAAGATACTTCCGGACCTTCTATGAACATCCTTATCAAGCTGATGAGTATTGTGTCATTGGTTATTGCTCCTTACATTTATCAGGGACCAAACTCGACAACTAAAATTCAAGAAGTGAAACCTAAGGTCGAAGTAGTAAAGGCTGAAGACGTTACTGCTAAAAAGGCAGTTGAGGTTAGGTTATAATTAACAGCATCAAGAAATATAAAAAAGCCTCGGGAAACCGGGGCTTTTCTTATTTTTAGCTATGAAACTTCTGGTTGCACCCTTCCTGTTGTTGGCTTTAACTGCATCGGCACAATCTGAAATAACCGGTCAATGGAAAACAATCGATGATGATACCGGCCGCGAAACATCCATCGTTGAGATCTTCGAACGGAACAATAAAATGTATGGAAAAATCGTAAAGATTTTCCCTGGACCGAAAGATCAAAAAGATCCCGTGTGCGAAAAATGTGACAAAGACGATCCGCGTTACGGGAAAAAAGTGATGGGCATGGAAATAATTCTGAATTTGAAAAAAGACGGAGACGAATATTCGGACGGCACAGTACTCGATCCTAAAAACGGTAAAGTATATGATTGCAAAGCCTGGATTGAAGGGTCAGACCTTAAAATCAGGGGGTATTTGGGGCCATTTTTTCGTACTCAAACATGGAAAAAAGTACATTGAACTTACATTGATTATATTTCACCGATAAAATCTTAAACAATGGTGACCTAATAAGGTTACCAATAGAAAGTTAAATGGTATCAAAGTCGAGCTCAACAATGACGGAACAAGAGATTTTTGAACGCATCTGCAAAGGTGATGAGAAGACGCTCGAATTCCTCTACAAAAAATATTACCGGATGATGACTAAAATGGTCATTACCAACAGCGGAACCGAAGACGAGGCCCGTGATATTTACCAGGATGCGCTCATCGTTTTTTGGCAGAAGGCAACTTCCGGGAAACTGGTGATGACCTCAAAAATCAGCACCTACATTTACAGTATCTGTCAGAATTTATGGCGAAAAGAACTGGACCGGAAGAAGCGATTGTCGAACGAAGAAAAAGACATCGCGGTTGTGCTGGATACAGATTCGGAAGAGCGTAACAGAATTGTAGCCAAGTGCATAGACCAACTTGGCGAAACCTGTAAAAAGGTTTTGATGTATTATTACTTTGAAGAAATGTCGATGCAGGACATAGCCGATAAACTCGGCTTCGCGAATACGGACACTGCTAAGACGAAGAAATATAAGTGCAAGAAGAAATTGGACGACTTAGTAAAAGCTCAGTACTCTGAGCATGATTTTTTAGATTAACAACATGACAGAAAGAGAATTTGAATTGATGGACGATTACCTGTCAAACCGCCTCAACGCTGAAGATAAATCAGCGTTCGAGCAGCAGGTTCAAGCTGACCCCCAGCTTGCGCAGGAACTCGACATTCAGAAAGACTTAGTAGAAGGCATTAGACAAGCCCGGGCCGTTGAGCTTAAGAGTATGCTCAACAATGTTCCGGTTTCACCGATTAATGGTGGAAGTAGCTTGTTGACGAAAGTGGGAACATGGGCAGTAGTTGCCGGACTTGTGGTGACGGGGATTTATTTCTATTCAACCCATGAAGAGGAAAAAGGTACCGGTGAGCTGAACGTAATTTCAGAACAGAAACCTGAAGTTAAGCCAGAACTTGCTGTAGTTCCGGAAACAGAATCAACTACCGTTGAGAAAGAAACTTCTGCTCCGGAAACTAAAGCTGAAGATAAGGTTAAGAAGTCAGAGCCTACGGTTGAGAAAACCGAACCCGCTCCGGCTAAGCCTATCGATGTTTACGTTCCTTCAGAAGAAGTTGATGAGAAGACAAAGCAGTACGAGCTTGAGCAGATGGAGAACATCAAGAAGGCATTCGTAACATCTTCGATAGAAGTTGAAACGGATACCATGAGCAAGAAGTACAACTTCCATTACGTATTCAAAAACAATAAGCTGATTTTGTACGGTGCTTTTGAAAGGAATTTGTACGAAATCCTTGAGTTTATTGGTGATGAAAAACGTACAGTGGTGTTGTTTTACAAATCAAATTACTACTTGCTTGATATCGCAAAAGCTCAGCCTACCAAACTGACTCCGATACGTGACCGGAAGCTCTTGAAGATGCTCCAGGCACACCGAAGTAAATAGCAGTTTAAAAATCATATTTAAAGATCATAAAAGAGTCCCGAACCAATCGGGGCTTTTTTATTTTATAGCGATTAAATCTTACATTTGGGGCTGTGCAACCGAGTTACACCCGCAAAACGTTAGGAAGCTATCCCTCAGTGGGCGTAGTAATCAGTATTACGCTGGCATTGTTTGTTACAGGATTGTTCGGATTACTAATTATCTATTCCCAGGAACTGGAGCGTGTGGTTCGAGAGAACATCAAATTACAAGTTTACCTTAAAAGCAATTTAACCGAGACGCAACGTACGCAGGTACAAAAAAAACTAGAGCAACTCCCCTACATCAATAAAACTGTAGCTGAAGATCCGGTTGTCTATATCTCAAAAGAAGAAGCCGGTAAAAAATTCATTGCCGAAACAGGCGAAGATTTCAATCAATTCCTGGGTGAAAATCCGCTGCACGATGCCTATGTGTTAACGATAGATCCCGCCTATCATTCAAAAGAAAGTGTAGATAAAATCAAAGTTGAGCTTGAGAAAATGAATGGGGTTTTTGAGGTTTTCTATGTAGAAGGACTTATCGAGTCAATAAACAAGAACGTAACTCGGGTTGGGGTTATTCTGGCAGCAATTATCGCATTACTATTAATTACAGTAGTTCTGCTTATTAACAGCACACTTCGTTTAGCCCTTTTCTCACAGCGTTTCTTAGTAAGAAGCATGCAATTGGTTGGCGCCCGGAAGTGGTTTATTCAACGGCCGTTTTTAATACGAGCAGTAGTGTACGGAGTTCTTTCCGGTGCACTTGCCTCAGTCGGGATTTGGTTGATGGTGAACTATGCCAATAAGAATATTGAAGACCTGGCGTTAATTCAAAATAAGGAGCGGATGGTTACGTTAAGCATCTGTCTGATTGTTGTGGGAATGATTGTAGCGGTTACCAGCAGTTACTTTGCCATTCGCAAATATTTAAAAATGTCATTGGACGAATTATATTAATACACATCATGGAAAAATTACCTTTCGGAAAAAAGAACTATCAGTGGATGATCATTGGCCTTGTTGCCTTGGTCGTTGGGTTTATCATCATGTCGCTTGATGGTGAGCCTTATGGCTTTGGATTTTTAGGATTGACCCTTGGCCCGATCGTGGTGATGGCTGGATTTGTTATTGAGATCTACGCAATCCTCATCAAGCCTGATACTACCAAGACAGAAGTTAAAAAATAATTCTGGTTGTCTTTACTGCAATCCATTATCCTCGCCATTGTTGAAGGACTGACGGAATTTCTTCCTGTGTCATCAACCGGCCATATGATCATTGCCTCCTCTGTTATGGGCATTGAATCCGATCCTTTTGTAAAACTTTTTACTGTTGCCATTCAATTAGGCGCTATTCTTTCCGTAGTTGCGCTTTACTGGAAGCGCTTCTTTCAGTCGTTTGATTTTTATCTGAAGATTGGTGTTGCCTTTATTCCATCCGTCATCGCAGGATTATTCTTTAAAGAATATGTTGATGCATTGCTTGAACGTGTTGATGTAGTTGGATATGCACTTCTTTTAGGCGGAATTTTCTTTCTGTTTATGGATAAGATTTTTAACGATGACGATTCAACTGATCAATCTGTTTCTTATCCAAAGGCTTTTAAGATTGGATTGTTCCAGGTAGTAGCGATGGTTCCAGGTGTATCCCGATCAGCAGCAACAATTATCGGGGGCTTATCACAAAAGTTAACCAGAAAAAACGCTGCTGAGTTTTCGTTCTTCCTAGCGGTTCCAACTATGTTTGCCGCTACAGCATTATCGGTTTATAAGTTTTATACGGATGGCTTTACGCTGTCATCTGCCCAAGTCAATATGTTGGTCATAGGAAATATTGCTGCATTTATTGTTGCCATGATCGCTATCAAATCCTTCATCACGTTCCTGACCAAACACGGATTTAAGGTGTTTGGTTACTATCGGATAGTTGTCGGGATTACAATCCTCGCGTTGTACTATTTTGGCAGTGAGCTTGCCATTTTATAATGGATCCCAATCAGCCACCACAAGATGCCGGACAGTTTCTGCTGCTGAATAAGCCATTGGGCTGGACATCCTTTGATGTGGTAAATAAGTTGCGCTATAAGCTCAAAATCAAGAAAATAGGCCATGCCGGAACGCTTGATCCTCTGGCTACCGGGCTTCTCATTATTTGTACAGGTAAAATGACCAAGCAAATTGAAGAGTACATGGGACTTGAAAAAGAGTACACAGGCACTTTCGTAATCGGGCAAACTACACCTTCCTTTGATTTAGAAACCGAGGTGACTTCGCCAGTAGATATTTCTTCAGTAACCGAAGCCTCCATTCATAATGCAGCAAAATCCTTAACCGGAACGATCAGTCAGTTCCCCCCTGCTCATTCTGCTATAAAAGTTGGTGGCAAACGGGCTTACAAATTTGCGCGCCAAGGAAAAGAAGTTGAGCTAAAGCCTCGCGAAGTTGAGGTAGCAACATTCGAAATAACATCTATTCAGCTACCTATTATCAATTTTAAAATCGTTTGCTCGAAAGGCACGTACATCCGAAGTCTTGCCCGTGATCTGGGTGAAAGTCTTGGTGTTGGCGCATATCTTTCACAACTTTGCCGGACCCGAATTGGTAACTTTAAGCTTGAAGATGCCCTGTCGGTTGACGATGTGACACCACCCCATGCGGATCTATTACAGCATTGATGATTTCAGTCCGGTTAAAAATGCCGTTGTAACCAGCGGAACATTTGACGGTGTGCACGTAGGTCATAAAAAGATTTTGTCCCGACTGAATGAAGTCGCGCGTAAAAGCGATGGGGAAACTGTAGTAATTACCTTCTGGCCGCATCCAAGGCTGGTGTTATATCCTGATGATACCGGGTTGAGATTGCTCAATACGTTTGAAGAGAAAGCGGAGCTATTAAAGAAGCAAGGGGTTAATCATTTACTGCGCATTCCGTTTACGAAAGAATTCTCCCAGCTCTCATCCGAAGATTTCATTACCAAAATTCTCGTAGAAAAAATTGGAACAAAAAAACTGGTGATTGGGTACGATCATCACTTCGGCAAAAATCGCGAAGGAAGTTTTGAACAGCTCAAATTGAATGCCTCGAAATATGGATTTGAGGTTGAAGAAATCCCAAGGCAGGATGTTGATCACGTTACCGTAAGCTCAACTACGATTCGTAAGTCTATCGAATCATCAGATTTAGAAACAGCTAATCATTTACTGGGTCAACCGTACATGTTAAGCGGAAGAGTTGTAAAAGGTGATCAGCTTGGTCGTCAGCTTGGCTACCCTACTGCTAACATTGAAATCGATTCACTTCATAAGCTCATTCCAGCTGACGGCATTTATGCGGTGCATGTTCATCATGCAAATTCAACGTATCAGGGAGCGCTATACATCGGCAACCGGCCAACCGTTGATGGAACAAAAAAAGTAATCGAAGTAAATATTTTTAACTTCGCTAAAGAGATTTATGGCGAATCACTAACGGTTGAATTTCATAAATTCATTCGGGGCGATAAGAAGTTCGCCTCACTGGAACAACTTAAAAAGCAAATTGCGATTGATACAAAACAAGCTTTATTAGCCTTTACGATATGATCAATAAAGTTGTAAAAGATGCCGAGGATGCGGTAAAAGATATTCCGAATAATGCCGTGTTGATGCTTGGCGGATTCGGACTGAGTGGTATCCCGGAAAATTGCATCAGCGCAATATTAAAAAAAGGTGTTACCGGGCTAACCTGCATTTCAAACAATGCCGGTGTTGATGATTTTGGAATTGGATTGTTATTGAAATCACGACAAGTAAAAAAAATGATCTCATCGTATGTTGGTGAGAACGCTGAGTTTGAACGCCAGCTTCTTTCGGGAGAATTGGAAGTAGAACTCATTCCGCAAGGAACATTAGCGGAACGTTGTCGCGCGGGTGGCGCTGGTATTCCAGCCTTCTTCACACCTGCTGGTTACGGAACTGAAGTTGCCGAAGGAAAGGAAGTGCGGGAATTTGACGGCAAGAAGTATCTGATGGAACATTGGCTTCGGGCTGATTTTTCGATCGTAAAAGCTTGGAAAGGAGATATTTCCGGAAACCTTGTTTACCGAGGAACAGCATGCAATTTCAATCCTATGATGGCTGCGGCCGGAAAGATTACAATTGCTGAAGTTGAAGAACTTGTTCCACTTGGAGAACTTGATCCAAACAACATTCATACACCTGGCATTTATGTACAGCGTATTTTTCAAGGTAAAGACTACGAGAAACGTATCGAGCAACGCACAATCACTAAATCTTAAGTTATGTTGGATAAGATAGGTATAGCGAAAAGGATTGCCCAAGAAGTTCGTGATGGAATGTACATTAACTTAGGGATAGGAATTCCAACACTGGTTGCCAACTATATTCCACAGAAGCTAAATGTTGTTTTACAATCCGAGAATGGGTTGCTGGGTATTGGACCATTTCCGACTGAAGATAAAATCGATGCTGATTTAATTAATGCAGGGAAACAAACTATAACCATGATGCCGGGTTCTTCTCTCTTTAGTTCCGCAGAAAGCTTTGGAATGATCCGGGGCGGTCATGTTGATCTTACTATCCTTGGGGCGATGGAGGTTTCGGAGAATGGCGACATTGCTAATTGGAAAGTTCCGGGTAAAATGGTGAAAGGTATGGGCGGAGCGATGGATCTTGTTGCCTCGGCCAAGCATATCATCGTAGCCATGCAGCATTGCAGTAAAGATGGCGCTTCAAAACTTCTAACAACTTGTTCACTCCCTATAACAGGTCTAAAGTGTGTTAAGAAAATTGTAACGGATATGGCTGTTCTCGATGTTCTTCCTTCCGGAGGATTTAAATTGCTGGAACGTGCTCCGGGTATTACAGTCGAGCAGATCAAACAAGCTACGGAAGGAAAACTTATCGTGGAAGGAGAAATTCCTGAGATTAAATTTTAGTAATTTTGCGGTGTGGGAAAAGTAGTTAAATCAACCTCTGATGAGGAACAACGTGAGAAAGACGAAGCATTCCTAAAACTTACGCCTTTCCAGCGATGGGAATTAGCCTTGAGCGTTAGAATGAGAATGCGCAAAAAAGACATTAATTACTCATACCAGCATCAAAAAGTAAAAGTTATCCGCAACGTTGGCACTTCATAGCGAAGAACATCTCATATTATTAAAAAGCCTTGTTTCACATAAGGTAAAATTTATAATTATTGGCGGACACGCTGCTATTTTCTATGGTGTTAATCGCAACACAGGGGATCTTGATATATTGATTGAGCCTACTGCTGAGAACGGTGCGAAAATTCTAAGCGCGTTTAAAGATTTAAAACTTGAAGTGCCTGAAATAGTCCCGAATGAATTTGAAAAAAATCTAGTTCTAACGTTTGGCCTGGCCCCAGATGCGGTTGACATTATTAATTTTACTCCGGGGATAGACTTCATTCCAGCCTTTGAAAATGCTTTGGTAACTAATTTTTCTGATATCGAGGTGCGAATCCTGGATATCCGCGATCTTATTAGAAACAAGGAAGCGCTTAATCGGGCTGGAGAAAAATCTTACCTGGATAAATATGATGCTGAGGTTTTAAAGAAAATAATTACGAAAAAATAGTCATGAAAAAGTCAGAGATCAATTTCAATATCGATTTAGATTCCAACAACGTTCCTCAGAAAATTCAATGGAATGCCTCTGACAAGCCTGATGCTGCACCCAGCGAAACCAAGTCTATTAGTATCTCTTTATGGGATGAGAAACAAAAGAATACGCTCCGTATCGACCTGTGGACCAACGACATGCCTGTCAACGAGATGAAACGATTCTACATTGATTGCCTGGGCGGACTTGCTCAAAGCATGCTCTCTTCTACGGGTGATGAGTATATGTCAAGTGAGACGAATGCGCTTTGTGAAAAACTCGTTCAGCACCTGATCAAAAATCCGGAGAAATAGTCTCTCCAAAACCTTCAAATAAGCTTATCCTGAAAGCGCAATCGTTTTCGTAATTTTTAATAATATTTTGTATTTTTCTGATCAGGAGAATAATATTCTCCTGTTTGTCTATTAACCCAACTTTATTCTCAAAACAAACCAACTCTAAACCTTGCTTATGGAGAAGTTCTACAAACGTATTGGACTACTGACAGTGATGCTTTTCTCAGCTTCGCTTGCTTTTGCCCAAACAACCATCTCAGGAACCATTAAAGACGGTGGAACCGGTGAAACACTGGCCGGTGTAAACATTATTGTTAAAGGTAAAGTTGTAGGCACAAACACTGACGCTGAGGGTAGATTTAACTTAAAAGTTAATCAGGAACCTCCGCTAACATTAGCCTTATCGTTTGTTGGATATAAATCTCAGGAAATTGAGATTACTTCTGCCAATACTACTGGTCTTAATATAAATCTTGAAGAACAAGTTATTCTCGGTCAGGAGATTGTAATCTCTGCCTCACGTGTCGAAGAAAGTATTCTTGAGTCACCAGTATCGATTGAGAAGATGGATGTTCTGGCGGTTCAAACAACGCCAGCCGATAGTTACTATAAAGGTCTTGCAAACCTGAAAGGCGTAGACGTAACAACCAGCAGCATAAACTTCCAGATTTTTAATGCCCGAGGTTTTGGATCAACGGGGAACACTCGTTTCGTTCAATTAACAGATGGAATGGACACACAGGCACCAGCACTTAACTTCCCGATTGGAAACTTAAATGGCCCTTCTGAACTGGATGTGGAAAGTGTTGAAATGCTTCCAGGTGCGTCATCTGCTTTGTACGGCCCCAATGCGTTCAATGGAATTATTTTGGTTAATAGTAAAAGTCCTTTTGAATACCAGGGCTTGAGTGTTATGTCAAAGATTGGTGTCAACCACGTTGGCTCCAATGCTGACTATGATGGCCCGTCTCCCATGTATGAAGGCGCAATCCGCTATGCTAAATCATTCAACAACAAGTTTGCTTTTAAAGCAAATCTTGCCTTTATGAAGGCTCAGGATTGGCATGGTACGGATGCTACAGACAGGGAGGCAGCAAGAAAACCAGCCGGATTTCCCTTTAACCCAGGATCAGATTTGTACCATTCTATGGGAGATGAAGCCTCCATTAACATGGCAATTTTCCCCAACAGTGCTCCCTGGAGAACTTTTGCCTCAACTTCCACAGCATACTATAATAATATTTTTGAACCCGGTATATCAGCGTTAACGTATGCTCAGGAAGGTGATCTTCCAAGCAATGTTGTTTCAATTACACCTTATAAGGAAAAAGATTTGATTGACTACAATGCCAAGAACTTAAAAGCAAATCTTGGATTGTATTATCGTCTGAACGACAAGGTTGAATTAAGCTTACTTTATAACGGAGGATTTGGAACGAGTATCTACACAGGAGCCCAACGATATTCCTTAAAAGATTTCGGCATATCGCAATACAGATTACAACTAAAGGGTGACAACTTTTTCCTACGCGCGTATACAACCCGGGAAAATTCAGGTGACTCCTATATTACTGAGTTCTATGCTAAACGTGTAAATGACTTGGCGATAACCCGATCAAACCCTTTGTTTACAGGTGTTTCAAATTACCTTGCTACTTACGCAACACTATATCTTCGTTCATTGTATGAACAAGGATACACACCCGGTGAAATAAATACAGTAGGCGAACAAGAACGACTTCAAGCCCAGATAACAGCGCACGAATTTGCCAGAAATATTACGGATAATGGAGGACTCGCAGGAGGTGTTAATTATACAGGTATGCACCTGGATCCTAACTCTACGGCCTTCAAAGAAATTAAGAAGGAAGCTATGAATGGAACGGTTCCAAGCGGACCAAAATTTGCCGATAAAACAAATTTATATCACGCTGAGGGTCAATATGATTTTAAGAATCAAGTTCAATCTATGGAACTTCAGGTTGGCGGTAGCTTTAGGCTATACGACCTGAATTCGAACGGAACTATTTTCGCGGATGGCGATGAAAACATCACTATTAAAGAATATGGTGCCTATGTTCAAGCAGGTAAATGGCTTGCTGACAGAAGATTCAAACTCTCAGGTTCACTTCGGTATGACAAAAATCAGAACTTTAACGGCAGGGTTAATCCAAGAATTTCCGGGGTTTATAAAGTAGCCGAGAATCATAACGTTAGGATATCGTATCAAACTGGCTTTAGAAACCCGTCTACACAAGGTCAGCATATCGACTTGGACATTATCAGCTCGAGATTGCTGGGAGGTTTGCAGCGCTATGCTGACAAGTATAACATTCCAAGCACTTCATCAGTAACAGATGAAGATGGAAATCCAGTTGCTTTGTCGTTTGATGGCAACTCTGTTCAGAATTACCGCAAGAATCTTTTCGAAACCGGTGAAGGGGATTCAACCTTGTTAAAGCCCTTTACCAAATTCAACCCGGTTAAATCCGAAAAAGTACAATCCATTGAAGTTGGCTATAAAGGACTATTCAACAATAACTTCCTTGTAGACATTGCCTACTATTACAACATTTATAATGACTTCATCACTCAAGTGCAGGTGATTAATGCACAGGCAGAGGCAGATGGCTATCCTAACTACCTGACCATATTGAACAGCACATCTGAAAATACGTTTAGTATTTATACAAATTCTCCGGGTCAGGTTAAAGCTATGGGCTTTGTGGGTGGATTAACATATAGCTTACTAAGGGGTTATACGGTTAGCGGAAATTACAACTGGAATAAATTGAGTGATGTACCGGAAGGGTTTGTTGCTGAATTTAATACACCTGAACACAAGGTAAATTTCAGTGTTGCCAACAGAAAAGTAACTGAGAAGATTGGGTTCAATGTAACCTGGCGTTGGCAAGCAGCCTTTGACTGGCAATCATCGTTTACATTATATACCATGTATCCCGTTCCTTCTTATAACACATTCGATGCACAGGTTACGTATAAGCTCAGTGGCATTAAATCAATGCTGAAGGTAGGAGGATCAAACCTTTTGAATAAGAAGTATATTCAAAGTGGTGGTGGTCCTAACATTTCAGGGGTTTATTATGTATCGATCATATTTGATCAGCTCATGAACTAGTCTAAGCGTAATCTCAAGAACAGGCCCCGCAGATGCGGGGCTTTTATTTTACCCAAAAATTTATGATCTCAAAATTAAAATCCCTGTTTGCCTTCACGGCAATATTGATACTGATCCAAGCTTGTGATAGTGATTCAGAAAAGAATGTTGATAAAACGTTGGTTGAAGCAACCTCCTTTCTAAGCAGAAGTGCATCGGAAATGAAAACGTTCATAGGAGCTTCGGGACTTGATGTTCCGCTTGATGAAATTCAATACGATGTGGAAATTTTTCATGTTACGTACCGAACGCATTATAAAGGAGCAGAAATAACTGCTTCCGGACTTGTTATTCTACCTCAAACGGATGATGACGTAAGCATGCTCAGTTTTCAGCATGGTACAATTGCCGCGCATAGTCAGGCTCCTACCGCCCTACCCATTAACAGTTCCGAATTAATTTATTACACCGCACTTAGCACAATCGGGATGATTGCAGTAATCCCAGATTTTATCGGCTTCGGTGAATCATCTGTTATACCGCATCCATATTACGTTGAAGAATATACTGCTAACGCAGTTATTGACTTGCTTCAGGCTGCCAAGGAATTGGCTGCTAAAAGAGATATTTCGTTTGATGGTGAACTATTTTTAGCCGGTTACTCACAAGGCGGATATGCAACTATGGCTGCACATAAGTTTATTGAAGAGCGTGGTTTTCCAGGGTTTAGACTAGTAGCTTCTTTCCCTGCGGCCGGAGGATATGATATTAAAGGTGTTCAGGAGTATTTCTTTGATCAGGATGAATATGACCAGCCCTATTATCTAGCGTATGTCGCTCGCTCCTACCAAACTGCTTACAACTGGACTCAGCCTTTAAGTCAGTTTTTTCAGGAGCCTTATGCCTCTCGGATTCCTGATCTGTTCAATGGTTCTAAATCTGGCAGCGAAATCAACGCGCAGCTGACCACAACAGTAGCAAACTTAATTACTGCAGATATTCTTGCTGAAATTGATACCGATCCACAATACGCCTATATCGTAGATGCCTTTACTGAAAATTCGTTAACGGATTGGGTGCCTGAACTTCCAATGTATCTTTACCATGGCGATGCGGATACTACAGTTCCGTATGAGAATTCGGTCTCAGTTTACAATGATTTTGTATCAGCAGGCGCAGGTGCAGTTCATTTTACACGTTTGCCGGGAGCTGATCATGGCTCGGGAGTACAGCCTTATATTGAAGATTTTATCGCAATTATGCTAAGCCTTAACGAGTAGACAATAAAAAAGCCCTGTATAACTACAGGGCTTTCTAATAAAGAATCTAAGAACTTAGTTCGGGAATAAGATCTTACCCACTACGTGAGCAGTTCCATTGCTTACCACTATGTCCTTAACAACTATTGGAGCATTTGAACTTCCAGGAAGACCCGTTCCAGCACCACTGGTAGTCAGGAATTTACCGAGCGTTCCCGCAGGAGCTGGATCAATAATACTTACCGTTAGCTTGGCGTTTGCGTTTAATGAAGTTGTTAACACTTCCGCAGCTTCTAAAGACGCATACGTATTAGAACCTGCCACAACGTGATTCATTAATATCGCTCTCCATTGTGCACCTGTAAATGCATCAATGAGCTGTGGTACAGTAAGGGGTCCTCCGGCTGCCTCTGGCCAGTTAGCTGCCGTACCCGTAAATACTGCATCTGCTGGAAGGAAAGCAGTAAAAGGACCTGCAGAGGAAAGTATCGCTGCAATGTCATCTCCCTCTGTTTCACAATCTGCTTTTGTCATTACCTGAGCTAAGTATTTAAAATCAGCACCCAATAAAACAACCGCTGAAAGCTTACCTAAAATTGGAGTTAAAGAAGCACCAACTGACGGAGGAATCAAAACGGAACGTGTGATATGAACAATACCATTTGATGTTACATTGTTTGCGTCTTCAATCACAATGTTCGTTGTGGTTGAGCCTGTAAGCAGTGTACAATCTGAATTTGATTTAATAACCTGATTGGTCCCTGCCGCTCCACAAGCGCCAGGCGCTGTAAACAATGTAGGTGAGCCCGTTGCACCAAAATCACAAACAGCATCCTTATCCTTAAGGCCTGCTACGATGTGGTATGATAATACACCTTTGATGATGTCCGGATTGATATCACGGATGTCAGCCGGGAAGCCTGGAGTGGCTAACAGGCTGATAAAAGCTGTGTTGCTTGGCGCAAAGAATGTGTACTCAGTTGATCCGTTTAACGCTGCTTTCAGGTCAGGATAAGCTTCAAGATATTTTGTAAGGGAATCCAGTGCTTCATCCGGATCGGCACCCTCAGCCTGCTTAAACTCATCAGACTGGATCAGGCCCAACATAGTCCCATCAAACGGCTCCTCAACTTTTTTATCATCATCATCGCTACAGCCGCTGATAACGAGTGCTGACGAAATCATTGCCACCAGCAATGTATAGCTCATCAACTTCCATAATTTCTGTTTAATCATAAGTTTCAATTTTAGTTTAAAGTTTGTTGTATCAATGTTAACAAAAAGATAGGGCATTTCTTGTCCAAAACCTCGAAAAAAGTGTGTTTCAAACGATAGAAACCCAAAAAATCCTTTGAAGATGAGGGTTACCTAGAACGGTCTTGCGTTTTTAGATATATCCGGCAGCCCAGTACGCTGTTATCCCAAGCCATTCCTTGAACAGCTTTTGCCAGAGATTGATCGCATCTGCTTTAGGGATCAGCAGTACATCCGGTGCAAAATAGCGCGGGTGTGTATAGAAATCTGCTGTGAACGTATCTAGATTTAACCCAACCTTTTTAAAGCATCCGATTGATCTGCGCATGTGAAACGCTGATGTGATCAGCAAGCAATCTTCACCTTTCACATCTTTTAAGATCGCCTTTACATTCAGGGCATTCTCATGGGTATTTCGGGATTCGCGCTCGATAACAATGACTGAATCAGGTACACCGGCCAGTATCAATACATCCCGCACTTCATCTGCTTCGGGTCGGCTTTTACTGAGTAAACCGCCTACTCCACCGCTAACCATTACTTTTTTTATAATGCCTTTTTTGTAAAGCTGGATCGTGTGCGTTACCCGATCCGCCCCATGACTAAAGTAAACCCGGTCATCCGGCTGGCGGTCATTCTGCGTAACGCCTGTTAACACAATGCCCCATTCGTACACCTTGTTAATCGATGAATAAGGCGTTGCTTTAATCTCCCACGATCGCATAGCTTCATTGGCGATGAAATCGTTTGAGAAAAAAATCAGCAATGAAAAAGCAATCCAGAAAAAGCGCTTCCTGAGATGAGTCTTCTTTACAATTACCGAAGCAATCAGGAATCCGAAAACAAAGATTAACGGGTTCGTGAGGAAGTTCAGTACTTTAGAAAGAACAAAAAACATGTTACACAGGCTTTGACAAACTACCGATACCGTCAATGATCCTTCGCAGTACATCAAAGTACAATGCGATCGCTAACACCAACGACATCGACCAGATAACACCCAAATTAAAGTAAAACGTATCAATGTTACGACCTAAGAAGTGCTTCATGGGCATATAGAACTGAGCGTTGAAGTCAATCGTGTGGTCCGGATCAGGATCTTTATAGATCGGGTAAATTTTCTGAATTAGCTTTCCACCCTTTTCTATTGTGCGATGAGTCTCCGATAGGTTTTTTACCAGATCGGCAATTACTTCATTGTGATAATTTGCTTTAAAATGTTCAAACTCAAGTTCTTTTTCAGGAGTGCTGGTCATCTCCTCGATCCTTGTTTCTTTTTCAGCATCCGCTTCATTGTAGCGGTTCATGTAAACCCGTTTAAGCTTAATCAGAAATTCACTTGCCTGTGAATATGTTGTTGAGTCAAATTTTGAAGGAGTCAACGCGTTTACAAATGGAATATCTTTTTCTTTCGCTCCTACTCCTTCAGCTTCACGATGAATTTCACTGTACAAAAGCTCAAGATCACTTTTAACTTTACCCTGGATGGACTCATCGTGCGAGGTATAATTACCCAAACAATACTGAAGACGAGTTTCTAATTCAGGAATGAAATAAACTTTTTTATAATCGGAGTTGGCCATGATTTTATCCTCTTGGTAAAATTCCTGTTCAAACTTATTGTCCTTGAACTGTGTGACCATTGCCGTTTCAAACGCCCAGCGGGAAGCCATCAAATCACCTACAAACGGAACTGTACTTGTATTCCCGATGGCCGGATTAAGCTTATCAAACTTTACCACTACCCCACTCAGGATTAATTGCGGGATGAGCAAAATCGGAATAAGAATATAAATCGTAACAGCTGAATTAAATGCGGATGAAATATTCAACCCAAGTACGTTAGCAAAGCACGACACAGTGAACAGAATTGCCCAGTGTTCAAAGAACATTCCTTCAATTTCTAAAATATAATTACCTAAGAGTACAAACATGACGGTCTGTATCGCAGACAACGCAAACAGAATAGTAATCTTCGATAACAAGTAGCTGCTTCTGCTTAAGTGCAGGAAAGCTTCACGTTTTAGAATCTTACGATCACGAATTATTTCTTCTGCGCTTACGGTCAGCCCCATGAACAAGGCAACGATTACACTCATAAACAGGTATGCGGGCAAGTTCAGGTTTTTGCCGTATACATAACCCGACATCAGCTTATCATCAACATTGTAATACCGGACAATGAACGCCAGGATAAACGCCAGCAACGGTGCCTCCAGTAAATTAATCACCAGGTACTGCGTATTATGTAGCTTTGCCTGGATATCGCGCATAGCGAAAATATGAGCTTGCCTCAACCGGTCAGGAATCCGTAACGTGGATTTTATGATGTCATCTACAGGCTTAAGCGTTAAGCTTTTAGCATTTCGGTCGTAAATCTTGTTCCATTGCTCAGCTGTGATTTTTCGTTCAGGAGTGAAATGCCCGTACTCGTTGATCACCTTTGTTTCAATAATATTGAAAATCTGTTCAGGATTTACATTTCCACACTCGTTACATTCACCCTCATCGCTGTTGATGAGGTTGATACTGCGCTTAAAATAAACGATCGAGTCAACCGGATTTCCATAATAAATCTGATAACCGCCTGTATCTAAAATAACAAGCTTATCAAACTTTTTAAAGATATCGGAAGAAGGTTGGTGAATTACGGTGAACACTAACTTGCCCTTTAGGGAAAGCTCTTTCAACAGATCAATAATATTTTCAGAATCGCGGGAAGACAAACCGCTGGTGGGTTCATCGCAAAACAATACCGAGGGTTCGCGTAACAATTCAAGTCCGATGTTAAGGCGCTTGCGTTGACCTCCACTGATTGTTTTTCGTAACGGAGACCCAACTTTCAGATCTTTTGTCTCCGATAAGCCCAGATCTTCCAATACTCTCAATACCAGCTCATCAATCTCTTCTTCGGTTTTATCATTAAAGCAAAGCTTGGCAGCATAGTACAGGTTCTGGTAAACAGTAAGATCCTCAATGATCAAATCATCCTGCGGAACAAAACCAATCACACCTTCAATGCGCCAGGGTTCGCGATGGATATCTGCGCCATTAATAAGTACCTGTCCCTTTGTTGGTGTTTCAGACCCATTCAGAACATGCAGCAACGTAGATTTACCCGAGCCACTGGCTCCCATTAAGGCGATCAGGTTTCCGGATTCTTCGGAGATATTAATGTTCCGTAATCCAAGCTTACCGTTCTTAAATTTGAAATCTATTCCTTTCGCCTCGAATGTGATTTTGTTACCCTCTTCAAACTTCTTGAATTTACTGAGCACATCTCCGTAGTAAACCGGATCATCTTTATCCCAGCGTAACGCGCTTCCAACGGCCAGCACGTTTATTGCTCCCGGTTTTACCGGTACGCTGTTCAGGAAAACATCTTCCCGACCAATGTATTTTACAAAGTATAACTCCGCCTGCTGGATGTAGAGAACTTCAATTAATCCTTTCAGATGGGGTTTACGAATATGCTTGGCGTGTGCGAAGTCTTTATCCTCATGTGCGTCAATAATCAATAACGCCTCATGATCGAGTTCTGATGCTACCTGCCCTACCACAAACTGGCGGATGGATGCGAGATCATCTTCCTTAACCTTAAACGACTCGCAAATGATGTGCATGAGCTCTTCTTCGCGTGCCGAGATCTTCTCATCGGCCAGCACAATTCGCTCAAGCTCTAATACAATAATTACTTTTTGCTTCTGGGTAAGTCCGCGGTTAATCTCATCACATTCTTGTTGAAGTGTATGTGTGTCAGCTTGTGCGGTGTGCGCTCCCGGTTTGGTATATTCATCAAAGAGGGCCAGGTAATATTCAATCTTTCCTTCTGCAATATGTTCTTTAAGGAAGGTTTTGATTTGGTCGCGCTCCTGTTCGGTTACACCATCCTGCCGGGCTACTACAGCGAATAAACGAATAATTGCTTTTAGGATGAGCTCACTCATAACATCAGGTTTGGCTTGTTAAATATACAGCTATCTGCACAAAGAAACAGGGACTGACTCTTATCGAGCCAGTCCCTGTCTGTAAGGTTTTATTGTTTTATCGCTTAATCAACAATTGATTTTCTCAGGCGCTCAACAATGTTTGTTACTTCACTCAAACTCTTGTCGTTAAGAACTAAATCAGCACGATTGTTTTTAAGGTTTTCTTCGATGTTGAGGGAAGCATAAGCTTTTTCAAGCTCTTTAAGATCTGAAATTATTCCGGCAACAGGTCCAGTTTGTTCAACTACCGATAACATTTTCAATAAATCAGAAACAGATTGCTTTTGCTGAATAACAACACGTATTAGCGGCTCTAATACTTTGTTGCGATCATCATCTTTCAGGATATCCTTCGGATATGTTCTAATCAAACCTGTTGAAATATAAAGTCCTTCCACAAACGATCCGGTAACCACAAGTGCGGCCAGTTTGTTGCGGCTTTCATCTTTCAAAAACTTATCCGTTTGTTTGATGGTTTCATCCAGCAAATAAGAAAGTGAATCTTTGTTTGAGATGTTCGCTTCAAAACGTTTTAAGATTTCGATATCAAACGTTCCGATAACGCCAAGGCCATCAGCCAGAGTTTTACAAGCATTCAGGTAGTCAATTGCTTCCTGAGCTTTTTCGTACGATGTCAGGTAACCGATATCTGCTGAATAAATACCCAGGTTCAATGCTGCTTTATCGGTGTGGGTTGTATACTGATCAACTTTTGTGCGTGGATTAACCAGCGTTGGGTTGTAATCTGCACCTGTTGCTTGCAACAAATACGGGATTTCAGTTGGAGACGGTATGTTATAGACAACATCTTTTATCTGATTTTCCAGGCTCTTTTCAGCATCCTTGAATTCATCAGAATCTTTCTCTTTATCGCTATTGGACGACCCGCATGCGCTGAGGCCCACCACTAAAAAAGCACTTAGAACAAGATAAATAGACCGCTTGAAGTTCATAGTTGAATTAGGTTTAAAAGGCAATTTTAATATTTTTTTTACTGCTTTGGAAGCCAACGAAAGGACAATTTTACGTGATTTTTTCGGCTTTTTCAGACTTTTTGTTTTAAGTTTAAGCTAATAGTTGAAACTCTTCAGAAGATTTTGGTGGTATGGTTGAGACGACAATACTTATTGACGACAGTGACATTGACCTTTTCATCCAGAGAAGATTTCTGGAGGTTTACCAGTTTTCCAAGAAGCTTACGAGTTACAAATCGGCCGAAGAAGCCCTTGAAAAACTAAACTCTTCGCGCGAACAGGCCGCTCCCGATGTTATTTTCCTCGACCTGAATATGCCCAATGTAGACGGTTTTGGCTTTCTGGATGGATTTAACGCGCTCCCGCATGAGGTTCGGGACAAGTCAAAGATTGTGGTATTAACGAGTTCCAACAGTCAGCAAGACCGGGCACAGGCATTTTCCTATAAGAATGTAGTTCACTTCGTGACGAAGCCTTTGAAGCAATCTGACATTGAGGATTTGAGAAAACTCGTAGAACCTAACGATCCAACCACTGCCTGAATTCCTGAACACGCTCACGCGCTACAATCACATCGTTATCCTGCGAATCTTTTAACACAAGCCTTAGCCTGCTGTTGGTGTAGGAAATAATATCCTGGATGCTATCACCTCTAACAAGGTATTTTCTGTTTACACGAAAGTATTCGGAAGGATCAATCAACGTTTCGAGTTGTTCGAGCGTGAAATCAAGAATATGATTTCGGTTATCGGTTGTATGGCAAAAAGTTGTCTTCTCTTGACTGTAGAAATACAGAATGTTTTTTACATCGACTGTTTTAAGATGCTCCCCTACTTTGATCACAAAGCGTTCTTTGTACTTTTTGGTGAGCATGCTCATAGCCTGGTTGATGCTTTGCATGAGTGTTTCCTGCGAGACTTGAGAATTTTTTAATCCATCAAGTTTGCGAAGCGCATTACTGAGTTCTGTTTTATCTACTGGCTTTAAAATGTAGTCGATGCTGTTAACTTTGAAAGCTTTCAAGGCGTATTCATCGTAGGCCGTTGTAAAGATTACGGGAGCTTTAACTTCGCATTGTTCAAAGATTTGAAAGCTTAAACCATCGGCTAGCTGAATATCCATCAGGATGAGATCGGGCGCAGGATTTTTTTGAAGCCATTGAACGGACTTTTTAACAGAATCAATTTTATCCAGGATTCTTGCATTGCCAAGAATATCAACAATCAATGTTTCCAATCGTTGCGCGGCCAAAGGTTCGTCTTCAATGATCAATACGTTCATAGGCCGGTTGAAATTAATGGAAGCTTAACCCGGAAAATTGTTTTAGTTTCTTCAATTGTAATTTTCTGATTGCTCAGGAACTCATACCGCTTAGTAATGTTGTCAAGACCAATGCCTGTGCTTTCTTCGGTTAGCACAGTTTTCTTTTGAAGATTATTCTCAACAATGATCTGATCATCCTGCTTGAACATTTTAATCGTTAACGGATCATCTTGTGAGATTACATTATGCTTAATCGCATTCTCTACTAATATCTGAAGTGCCAAGGGCGGAATAAAACCTTCCACACCAATAAGATTATTTTCGACTTTCAATTTATCGCCAAAGCGGATCTGCTGAAGGAACAAATACGATTCAACAAATTTTAATTCTTCTTCTAATGGGACGAGTTCTTTGTTTCTTACCTCCAATACATAGCGGTAAACTTCCGACAGTTGCTTGATGAAGCGGGCGGATTTATCGGGATCCTGATAGACCAGATTGGTAAGAACATTTAAACTATTAAATAAAAAATGCGGATCGAGCTGGCTTCTTAACGATTCATACTTTGAAGTCAGGTTTTCGTTGCGAAGCTTCACGGCATCAAGCTCAAGCTTGCGCCAGTTCATAAAAAATTCACGGCCGTGAAGAAAAAGTGAGATGACGAGCGTTAAAATCAGCGTATACACCATCGTTGGTTGAAAGCTGCCACCAAAATGGAAATCAAAAACCCATTTAAAGGCATACATGATAACAACAACCACTGCAGCGGTATATACTACCGTTGAGCCAATCCCTACCAGAAATCTTTTTACAGGTTCCGTTAGCCAAGAGATTTTAGTATTGGCATAGTCCGTAATGATTGCATTTCCACGCCAGAGGAAAATCCACATCAACAAACAAAAGAAGCTGACCAGTGTGTAGGCGCGAAGATCTTCATGGCATCGCCAGCACATGAAGTAAGTTTGAAAAACACTGGCAGCTGCTGTTCCTGCCAGAAATTTCAGCTCACCTTTTAATCCCAGCCATTTAGATTTCGGCATTTGATTTACAGCTTGTTTAATTGAACAAGGTCGGTGATTCGGGCACCGTTGTCAAGTTTCTTGCGATACGTTCTTACCCAATAAATAATCAACGGAGTTCCAATCAACGTTGGCCAAAGCCATTGTGCCAATCCCGGAAGGAAGCTTAACACGTTGGTAGAGAACGCAGTAACCGCGGCAATAAAGCCACCTGTCATTCGTCCGATGTGATTGAAAAGCCAACCGTGTTTTGAATCAGGTTTCTTGATGTAGCGTTTTACTTCTGTTACGATGCTGAACAATCCACCAACACTGAAGAAGACAATGATAATAGCATTTGCTCCATTCACCATCAGATCAATTGACCAGATCAAAAAGCTCAGCATGAACAGTCCGCAAGCTGCGGCAACAACCCAATCATACCACTTTACACCTTTGCCGAGATAAAGCTGTTTCTGATAAAGTGTTCTATAACCGCTGTAAACCAAATAAAAACTCAAGACAGACACCATTAACAAGAACGGCTTCCAATGATACGTGCCTAGAACAAGGGCAGAAACAAAAATGTAAACCATGCTCCAGAAAAATATCTTACCGGCAACCCGATGAGCCGTTCCACCTTTAGAAACCGCCATCGAAACAGGCGCTGAAATTAATGAGATGGCTCCGGCTGTTACGTGTGAAAAGATTAAGAACTTAATGAATGTTTCCATAGATTTTAAATACACCGTCATTCTGAGCGTCAGCGAAGAATCCCCCTTTCGAGATCTGTATTTGGGGATGCTTCGCTTCGCTCAGCATGACGTGAGTAAAGATAGGATAACTTATAACTTACATTTGGATTTCAACCCTTCAGCCATCTGCTTTCCCCATTGTGGAGCAAGTGCATTGTCAGACTTATACATTTCAAATTTTTGCACTGATTTTTCCGCTGTGCCACACGCTTCATCTGTTGAGCTTCCGAAGAATTGCGCTGTGCCATATTGCATCTGCGCAAGTAAAGCAAGTGCGCGTGGATTTTCCGGATTCAAGGCAACCGCTGTACCGAACGACTTGTAAGCCTTACTGGAATACTCCTGCCCTCTTGTCATTGGGTCAACGGTAACGCGCATCATGTGAACAAAACCTTCAAGCGCAGTGATCTCTGAGTCATTTGCTTTGATTGCTTTTGCTGCATCGAGATCTTTCGTTGCTAAATCCAGGTAAGCATCTTTCTTAGTGTTATCCGTTTCCGCATTAGCGATCATGATGTTACTGAAGGCTGCGTAGTAATACGGCTCCCATTTTGTTTTCTCAGCTGCAGCAATACGCTCAAATGTGTTTGCTGTAGTTTGATACTCGGCAACGGTTTTTGCTTTATAGGCTGCGTCAATGTTTTTTAACATGGTTTCGGTGTACTTGTCCTGAGCGGTTAACGTTGAAACGATTATGGTGAGGACGATTGCAAATATGGCTTTCATAGTTTTATTGGTTTATGTTTTAAAGATTTGGTAATTGATTAACTGATTTATTTTTTGATAGTGTGATGAAAATTCCAACTAATAAGAAGTGACGCGCTGGCTGTTTGATTGCCTGTTCAGCATAAACTCCATTAGCATCTGGTGTTGCGCTGTATTGATAACCGAAAATGTTATCGCGACCCAAAAGGTTTGTACACGACACATAAACAATCAACCAGTTTTTTGGAAGGTAGGCAACGTTCGCGCTTAAGTCGTGATACGATGGCGTACGGCCGGCATTGAACTTCTCGCTGTTTGGATTATTGTACGGTCTGGGTGAACCGTACGAATACGTTACACCAACTTGTGATTTCAGCTTGTTAATAAAGTGTTTGTAGACCGCAGAGAAATTATGTTTCGAAGCGTACGTTGGCATTGCCTCATACGGATAGTTCAGGTAATTGCGTTTTGTATCGAGGAACGAATAGGAAATCCAATAGTCAACATTTTTTAACGTCTTGCTATCTCTCCAGAAAACTTCTGCTCCGCGTGCAAAGCCATTGCCTTTATTATTGATGATGGTTTCCTCAATGTTTCCAAACTTTACGAGATCATCATACTTCTTGTAATAGGTTTCAACCCGGAATGTTCTGCTGTTGGTAATTACCTGGTAGTTGAGAATGAAGTGTTCAGCTTTCTCGCTGTTCAAATTATTATTGACTCTAACATATTGATTTTTAGCAGTTTGACGGAATTTCCCGTATGCAAATGAGAACTGACCTTTCTCAAAAGGCTTGTACGCGATTGAGATTCTTGGATCAACCGACAGCCTATTCATCAGGTTGTCATACTCAAGTCGGGCACCTGCGCGAGTTACGATCTGATTGTTTACATAGATCTCTGTTTCAGCGAATGTTCCGGAAATTACCTCGTTAAAATCTTGTGATTGTGTTTGAGCAGATTCTTCATCGTAACGCGAAGCAACGTAACTACGCGTAAGAATTTCGGTTCCGAATCTCAACTCAACTTTATCCGACAAAGAATTTTCAAGAACTGCCTTAGCATGAACTCCTTTCTCCACTTCACTGATCGGAGAACCATCAATCTTTATCGCATTATTGCTATACGAATAGGCTAATCCTCCACGCACCGACCATTTCTCATTCAACGGTTGCTGATAGGCAGCATTTCCATACACATATTCGTTATTGATTTCGTAAAGCTGTTTGTTTTGCGGTTCGGCTATATCGTGCTGATACATCGCCAGAGTTGATCTGCTGTAGTTGCCATATAATTTTAAGTAGCCCCCATTACTTCCAACCTGCTGACGAAAAGCTCCATTACCCTCGAACGATTTATAAGGATCTTTCCAATCTACACGCTGGTTGATGATGTTGTAATACGGACTGATATTCGTGTATCCAACCTTTCCGCTTACGGAAGAACGATCAAACACTTGGGTATGCGCAACTTCTCCACCAACCGAAAGAACTCCGATATCGGTTTGGTTCATTTCTGCTTTATCTTTTGAGCTCAACACCAAAGCAGAAGAAAGTGCCTGGCCATATTCAGCTGAATATCCGCCTGTGCTGAAACTTGTGCCTTTAAACATGAAAGGCGCAAAACGAGTACGGGTCGGTGTATTAGGTGCGGATGCTTCGTACGAATTCAGTACTGCCATTCCATCAATGAATGTTCTTGCTTCGCTGTCATCGCCTCCGCGAACGAACAAGCGGCCAGTCTCGCCTACTTTCGTTGTTCCGGGTAATGTATTCAGTGCTCCGGCAATGTCAGCGGTTGCTCCAGCGGTTGTTGCAATATCGACTGCTTTTAAAATTGTTCTGCGCTTCTCTTCTCCTGCTGTGAATGATCCGGCCGAGATTACAACTGCTTCCAGTTCGTTGAATTCTTCTTTCAGCTTAATGTTTATCTCAACATCTTTAGTCAGATCAATCTCCTGTTCAGAAATCTGGTAACCGATAGAGGATACAACCAGAATTTTCTTACCCGTTTCAGTTGTTGTAAATAAGAATGAGCCATCTGCACCCGCGCTTATACCATCATAAGAATCTTTGATAAGTATGTTCGCTCCAATTACAGGTTCTCCTTTATCATCCGTTACTTTACCGGAAACTTTCGTCTGCGCAAAAGCAAGTGTTGTGAGCGTTGTTAGGAGGATCGTAAAAACTGCTTTCATAGATTGGCTTTTGAGAGATTACATGATAAAGGTTCGCCTTCCGGTCGGGGTTTTAAAAAAGGAGTTACCGAACTGTAGTCCGGACAGGATGAACTGTAGTGGCTGTCAGATAGACATTTTGCGGGATTGGGTTATTTTTGCGGTTGCTTCCGGATTTCCGGAGGCTTTACCCAGAATTTTTAGCAGCAAATGGCCGAGTATAGCAAAGAAGAGATCCGGAAAATTGAAGAGAAATGGCGTTCAGAATGGCGCAAACGCGGCACGTATAAAGTGTCGAACACGTCCGATAAGCCCAAGTATTACGTGCTGGACATGTTCCCGTACCCATCCGGTGTTGGCTTGCACGTGGGCCATCCGCTCGGATATATTGCTTCAGACATCGTAACCCGCTACAAGAGGCTACAAGGATTTAACGTGCTGCACCCTATGGGATTCGACTCATTCGGATTGCCGGCTGAGCAATACGCTATTCAAACCGGACAGCATCCGGAGAAAACTACGCGCGTTAACATTGAGACCTACAAGCGTCAGCTTGATCAGATCGGATTTGGATTTGACTGGGACCGGGAAGTTCAAACCTCTGACCCTAGCTATTATAAGTGGACGCAGTGGATCTTCATGCAATTATTTGATTCGTGGTACAATCTGTCGACAGTTGACAGTCAACAGTCGACTGTAGGCAAGACCGAACGAATTCAAACGCTTATCTCCACGTTAGAAAAAGAAGGAAATAAGAACATCAAAGCAGTATGTGATGATGAAACTCCAATCATAACTGCCGATCAGTGGAAGAGCTTTAACGAACAGGAAAAAGAGAACTTCTTACAGAATTACAGAATCGCGTATCGTTCCGAAACAATGGTTAACTGGTGCCCGGCTTTGGGGACGGTTTTATCAAACGATGAAGTGAAAGATGGCGTGAGCGAACGCGGTGGCTATCCGGTTGAGCGTAAGGAAATGTGGCAATGGAGCATGCGCATATCTGCGTACGCAGAACGTTTACTTACTGGATTAGATACGATTGACTGGCCCGAGCCTGTGAAAGAAATGCAGCGCAACTGGATTGGGAAGAGTACAGGTTGCGAGTTGAGGTTTAGCCTCATCCCTAACCCTTCTCCTTCGGAGAAAGGAACGGTCGCGGCTAAAGGTGCTGGCTACGAGACTTCAGAAAAAAAATATTGGCATATTCTTAAGCAATACTCAAAAGAGAATAGACAAGGGTTAACCGAAAGTGAAGATATCATCTGGCAGGAAGTTCGTAACAGCAAGCTTGGTCATAAGATAAGAAGGCAACACGCCATAGGAACGTTTATTGCCGATTTCATCTGCCTTGACAGACGGACAGTAATTGAAATTGACGGAGATTATCACTTAAACAATAAAGAATACGATGACGCAAGAACATCCTTTTTAAACGAAGAAGGTTTCAACGTCATCCGGTTCACAAATGACGAGGTAAAGAGCAATCTTTCAAGTGTGTTATCAAAGATCAAATCAACATTAGACAACACAACTTCCATCAAAGCCTCATCTGGCACCCTCTCCAGTGGAGAGGGCCGGGGTGAGGCGATCGATGTTTTCACCACGCGCATCGACACGATTTATGGGGTAACCTTCATGGTGCTTGCACCAGAACACGAACTGGTTTCTCAAATCACAACGGCTGCTCAAAAGGCTGAAGTTGAGAAATACGTTGAGGTTGCCAAGAACCGCAGCGAGCGCGAACGCATGACGGAAGTGAAACGTATTAGCGGAGCATTTACCGGAGCATACGCGATCAATCCTTTTAACAATGAGAAGATCCAGGTGTGGATTGCCGACTATGTATTGGCCGGATATGGAACCGGAGCAGTAATGGCCGTGCCCTCCAGCGACACGCGAGATTTTGCTTTCGCAAAGCACTTTAACTTGCCGATTATCAATGTTTTAGAAGGATCTGCTTCGGACATCACTAAAGATAATTTTGATCCGAAATCCGGGAAAATGATCAACTCCGATTACTTGAACGGACTTGATTGGAAAGATGCAATTGAAAAAGCTTTGCAGAAAGTTGAACAGCTTGGCATCGGCAAACGCAAGATCAACTACCGCATGCGCGATGCTATTTTTGGTCGTCAGAGGTATTGGGGCGAGCCGTTCCCGGTGTACTATGAGAATGGAATTCCCAAGCTTGTTGAGCTGAAAGAATTGCCGGTTACGCTTCCTGAAATTAACGAGTATAAGCCTACTGAAACCGGAGAGCCTCCGTTGGGCAGAGCCATCAACTGGAACTACAAAGGCAAGCCATACGAGTTGACTACGATGCCGGGCTGGGCAGGCTCGAGCTGGTATTGGTTCCGATACATGGATCCTAAAAATGATCAGGAGTTTGCCAGCAAGGATGCGATCAAGTATTGGAAAGATGTTGACTTGTATATCGGTGGTTCTGAGCATGCAACGGGTCACTTATTGTATTCACGCTTTTGGTGTAAGGCGTTGAAAGATCTTGGGTATGTGGATTCTGAAGAGCCTTTTAAGAAGTTGATTAATCAGGGACATATTCAGGGGGTTTCAAAATTTGTTTATAGAATGCCTCTTACATTAACAAGAATTGATGGCGATTCACCTTTACCAAAAAATACAGTCATTCCTGTTATTTACCTGTCAAGGCATCTTGCCCATAGAGTTTTAACCAAAAATGAAACATCATCTGATCAAATAAAAATAAACAAAGCATTACAAGAATTACAGACAAAATACCTGACTGGAATACACGGTAATTATAAATTAACATCGTCTGTCATTCTCATAAATGTTGATATAAATTTAGTGGACGGAGATGTCCTTGATATGGAAGGCATCAAAAATTGGCGTCCGGAATTTTCAGAAGCGCATTTCATAACTGAAGATGATGGTAAGTACATTTCTGGCTCTGAAATAGAAAAAATGTCCAAGTCAAAACACAATGTTGTCAACCCTGAACACATTGTAAACGACTATGGCGCAGACACATTACGCATGTACGAAATGTTTCTCGGACCATTGGAACAATCCAAACCGTGGAACACGCAAGGCATTGATGGCGTTTTCAAATTCTTACGCAGATTCTGGAACCTGTTCCATGATGCGGCTGGCAATTTTAAAGTTACCGATGCCGAGCCAACAAAAGATGAACTGAAAATCCTCCACAAAACGTTGAAGAAAGTTCAGCAGGATATTGAGAGCTTCTCGTTCAATACATCGGTTAGTGAGTTTATGATCTGCTCAAACGAATTGGGCGCGATGAAATCAAACAAACGTGCGTTGCTGGAACCGTTGGTAATCGCCCTCGCTCCTTTCGCTCCGCACATTGCCGAAGAGCTTTGGGAAAAACTTGGTCATACCAAAACTGTGTTCGAGGCAACCTTCCCGAAATACGATGAGCAATACCTGATCGAAACTTCGTTCAGCTATCCAATCTCCATCAACGGAAAGGTTCGTGCACAAATGAACTTCGCCCTCGATATGCCAAAAGAAGACATTGAGAAAATTGTCATGGCTTCCGAGATCGTTCAGAAGTGGAGCGAAGGTAAGCCGCCTAAGAAGGTGATTATTGTGCAGGGGAAGATTGTGAACGTAGTGCTTTAGAATAGTCCATAGTCTACAGCCAATTATTAAATGGAATCGGTTGTGGACTAAATACTATAGACTATGGTCTGCGAAGCTAACACTCATTAGCAATCCCGTAACAATTCTTTAACTTTACCGGATTTCAAAAATTCCACTCATGCGCTATTCAAAAATCGCGGGCATTGGCCACCATGTTCCTGAAACGATCATCACCAACGAGTATCTTTCTACCATCATGGATACAAACGATGCGTGGATCACGGAACGCACGGGTATTAAAGAAAGACGCTGGATGAATCCTGAAAAGGATACAGTCGCAAACATGGCAGCAAAAGCATCGCGCATGGCGCTTGAACGCGCAGGCTTAACCGAAAAAGATGTTGAGTTTATTGTATTCGCTACAATCACTTCCGATTATTATTTTCCAGGCTCAGGTGTATTGTTACAACGTGAGCTTGGTTTGGAAAGCATCGGTGCATTGGATGTTAAGAACGCGTGCTCAGGCTTCATTTATGCTTTATCAATTGCCGATCAGTTTATTAAAACCGGAATGTATAAAACCATTCTTGTAGTGGGCGCTGAAATTCAATCCACTGCATTAGATATTTCTGATCGCGGAAGAAATACGGCCGTAATTTTTGGTGATGGTGCCGGAGCAGTTGTTCTTCGTCCGTCCGACAAAGCCGGAATTCTTTCAACGCATTTGCATTCCGATGGCCGTTTCGCGGAAGAGCTTTATGTTAAAGATCCGGGCAGCAGTCGGCCGCATAAAGAACGTCAGCCGGAACAGTTTTTAGATACGTCCGGATTTAAAGTCTATATGAATGGGAACCTGGTGTTCAAACATGCAGTGGTTCGTTTCATGGAAGTGATCAATGAAGCGCTTGCAGCAAACAACATGAAGAAGGAAGATATTGATCTTCTCGTTCCCCATCAAGCCAATCTTCGCATCAGTCAATACGTTCAGGAGAAGCTGGCATTAAGTGACGACAAAGTCTTTAACAACATAATGAAGTACGGCAACACAACTGCTGCTTCAATCCCAATCGCGATGAGCGAAGCCTGGGCGGAAGGTAAAATCAAGGAAAATGACGTTATTTGTTTAGCCGCATTCGGCAGTGGGTTCACATGGGCCTCTGCGTTGATTAAGTGGTAGCCGAATTTCGAATTTATGATTGCGAATTATTAGAACACTTGAACTGATAGAGCACTAATCGCAAATTCGAAATTCTAAATTCGAAATTATTACATGAAGACATCCACCTATAATCCGAGTCCGCTTGAAGTAGACTTTGCGAACGCACTATTTATTCTACAGGATCAAATCCAAAAACACCTCCACGATAACGAAGTGATCAATGTTGAAACCGATATCAATCTGGACAATCCAACTGTAAAATTCAGTCTGCTCGACAAAGACGGAGATCCACACGAAATTGTAGTTCGGATTATTCAAATACCCGATAAATTTTAATCTCCAGCAGAATTTTTTAGTGACGCTTTCCGTTTAAGGAAAAACATTAATCCAATGGTCCAAACGGCCCTCCAGACAAAACGTGAAGAAATAGCAAATGCCATAACGCATGGATTAGGTGCGCTGATGGCAATCGCAGCATTGGTAATTCTTACAGTCTTTTCTGCGTTAAAAGGAAATGCGTGGCATGTTGTAAGCTTCACTATTTTCGGAGTAACACTCGTAATCCTTTATTCAGCGTCTACACTTTACCATAGTCTTACAAATGAGAAAGTAAAAGTTCTTTTCAGGAAGCTCGATCACATGTCGATCTACTTGTTGATTGCCGGAACGTATACACCATTTTGTATTGCAGTTCTAAATAACTGGATTGGCTGGACATTGTTTGGAATTATTTGGGGAAGCGCAATTTTGGGCATTGTTTTGAAGGCGTTCTTCACCGGACAAAAAGAGTGGCTTTCAACAACGCTATATGTTGTGATGGGCTGGGTTGCCATTATTGCGATTAAACCGCTTTTCGATTCAATCACCTTAACAACATTTATCCTCCTGATCACCGGTGGTGTTTTTTATACAGCGGGCACTTACTTTTTTGTGAAAGACCGGATTAAATACTTTCACAGTATCTGGCATTTATTTGTTCTGGCGGGAAGCACATTTCACTTCTTTGCTGTACTCAATTTGCTTAGTTAAGCAGAAAAAGGATAGTCGGCCTAAACGGGCAATTTGCGGTATTTTATTTGAGAACTTATTTCCTGAACTTCCCGTATCTGTTTGTAGCATTTAATTTATCATCATGAAAAGAAGAATAGTTGTTTTTGCATTACCGGTTGTGGCGTTGGTTATATTCTCCTTTTCAAGTCCAGCAGAGCGGTACTTCGAAATCGCTAAGAACCTCGACATTTTTGCCACGCTGTTCAAGGAAGTGAACGCTACATACGTAGATGAAGTTAATCCCAGCACGTTAGTAAAAACCGGTATTGATGCGATGTTAGAATCGCTCGATCCATACACAAATTACATTCCGGAAGATATGGTAGAGGACTACCGTACCATCAACACTGGGCAGTATGGTGGCATTGGCGCATACACCCGTAAGATTGGAAACCGCACGATGGTGACGATGGTTCTGGAGGGATACACCGCGCAACGCTCCGGCTTAAAGATCGGAGATGAAGTTATTAAAATTGATAACACAGATTTATCCAAGCTTGAACCCGGTGAAGAAGGTCATTTAATGAAAGGCCAAGTAGGCACACCGGTGAGTCTTACTGTAAAGCGTATGGGTGTTGATCAACCTATAAAAATTGAATTTAAACGTGAGAAGATAAAAGTTAGCAACGTGCCCTATTATGGCATGCTTGAAAATAATGTGGGATACATTCAATTGCTTGAGTTCACACCTGATGCAGGCAAAGAAGTTAAAAACGCATTGATTGCGTTGAAAGAAAAAGGAGTTACATCTGTTATCCTTGATTTACGCAACAATGGAGGCGGATTACTTCATGAAGCTGTTAACATCTGTAATATTTTTATCCCGAAAGGTAAGCTCGTAGTAAGCACCAAAGGAAAAATTCAAGAACACAATCAGAACTACGAAACCCTGAACGCTCCTGTAGATACAGAAATGCCCGTGGCAGTTCTTATTAATCGTGGTAGCGCATCTGCATCAGAGATCGTGGCCGGAACATTACAAGACTACGATCGTGCTGTAATTATTGGTGAAAAGTCTTTTGGAAAAGGATTGGTTCAGGTGAGCAGACCGCTCTCTTATAACTCACAGCTTAAAGTAACAACTGCAAAATACTACACACCTACCGGTCGCTGCATCCAGGTATTGGATTATTCACACCGCAGGGAAGACGGAAGCGTACTTTCCGTTCCGGATTCATTGAAGAAGCCTTTCAAAACATTTAACGGTCGCATTGTATATGATGGTGGCGGCTTAGATCCTGATGTTAAGCTTCAACCTGCTGAAGCGCATGCGATCACACAAAAACTTTTTCAGGATGGATTTATTTATGATTACGCAACGCTGTATGCATTTAATCATACCAGCATAGCTGAACCCAAGAATTTTTCACTCACAAATGAGGAGTATCAGCTGTTCGTAAACTGGATGAAGGGTAAGAATTATACCTACACCTCATACCTCGATCATCAATTGAAAGAGCTAACACGCGAAGCTGAACACGAAAAATATTATGCGGACCTAAAACCGCAACTCGATCAGATCAAAGCAAAAATTGAGGAGAATAAGAAAACAGAACTGATCTTATACAAAGATCAGATCAAAAAATTATTAGAAGAAGATATCATTGCGCGATACTACCTCGAAAAAGGAAGTGTTGAATCAAGCTTTAAGTACGATCACGAGCTTAAAAAAGCTTCTGAAGTGATCCTGAACAAAGCTCAGTATACCAAAATTCTGAAACCCTAGCTTGCATGAAAGGTAAGCGCGTACGCATCCTGATTGTTGCGCTTCCATATTTTACCATTCTTATTCTTATGCACTCCTGCATGACTTTCCGGATGAGCCCTCAGGAAGTAGATGATTTTTTTAAGTCCAAACACGTCTCTGGAAGTCAGCATAAATACAAGGTCGATAACTACGAAATTCACTACGCACAAACAGGTGATTCCACTAAACCGCTTGTCCTTTTCGTTCATGGCTCGCCCGGATCATTGAGTGCGTTCATAGATTTCCTGGCTGATTCTGTCTTACTCAAAAAAGCACAGCTTATTACAACCGATCGGCCGGGTTTCGGATATTCTCGTTTCGGAATTGCAGAGACATCGTTGCAAAAACAGGCAGCAGCCTTGAAACCAATTCTGGATATGCATAAAAATAACCGACCGATAATTTTAATTGGTCATTCGTTAGGTGGACCAGTAATTGCGCAGCTGGCAATGGATTATCCTGATTTGATTGACGGACTTGTCTTCGTTGCTGCATCCATTGATCCGACACTCGAGCCTGATGAAGTCTGGTTTCGGGCTCCGCTGGCCTCACCATTCTTAAGTTGGGTATTGCCGCGCTCTTTCCGGGCATCGAATGAAGAAATCTATCAGCTTGAGCCGCAACTGAAAAACATGATGCCGCGCTGGAAAGAAATTAAATGTCCGGTGATCTTTATCCAGGGTGCAAAAGATCAATTCGTTCCGCCTGAAAATGCAGACTTCGCTAAAAAGATGATGGTGAATACAACGGTTGAATTAATGCTGAAGGAAGATATGAACCATTTCGTACCGTGGAGTGATCCGCAATTAATACGGCAGGCTATTATTAAATTGCTTACCGATAATAAAAACATTTCTTCACGCGTGGGGTTTGATTAAAATGTAGAGACGCAAAATTTTGCGTCTCTACGTATCAACCCATTATACATACGGATTATTTTCCGTACAATTTTTTCGCCTCCGCTTCATACTTATCCCCTGCTATCCATACTGGCGCTTTAGGCATATTGGCTATCAGATAATTCGTGTACACATACGCTCTGAAGTACTTGATCAAATAGTCAAAATCCAATGACCCAACTTCATCGATAGATTGATGATAGTACTTTATCAATTCAGCATCAAAAGCCTTTATGCCTGGTGAAAAATTAACAGCCGGCACACCATTCTTGGCGAAATTATAATTGTCAGAACGATCAAATAAATTTTGCTCAGGAGCTGCATCACCTAATGCTTTTAGACCAAAAGCTTCAGAGCCTTTCAAAATTTCAGGTTGGGCCGTAGTTCTTTCCAATCCAATTGTTGTCGTGATTGAGGTATCATTGTAGCCAGCATTATCACAATTGAAATCAAATACTGTTTGTTTTAAGGGGATCAGCGGATGCTCAGCATACCACAAGCTTCCCTGCATACCAAGCTCTTCTCCTGTAAGTGCCAGGAAAAGCACGGATCTTTTCTGAGGGTACTTGCTGAAGAAACGGGCAGTTTCCAACAGGCCCACTGTTCCAATTCCATTATCGCGGGCACCGTTATAAATCGAATCTGGCTGATTTGGTTTATTCTGAACACCTACATGATCATAGTGCGCTGAAATAACAATGTATTCGTTCTTTAAAACCGGATCAGTTCCTTCAACAATACCGGCAACGTTTTTTCCCGTGAGGTATTTAATTTTTGATCCGACAGATTTTATGCTTCCCTTTCCGGCTTTACTTTCTTTCAACGTTGTAATTACCGCTGCATCACTGTTCTTCATCCAGAAATGAGGAATCCCACCAACATCTTTTTTTACGGAAGTTTTAGATCCGCCTAAAAAGCCAGCAAGATTTTGCCATGGAAGTCCCGGAAGCGCCTGAATCTCAATCAATGCAACTCCACCAAACTCTTTCGTCAATGCATTTTTAGATACAGCATGGGTTTTTATCGCATGTGAAAAATCCGGATCATCCACTAAACCAGTGAATGCTACAACAATCTTGCCTTTCACGTCTGCTTTTTCAAAGTCAGCTCGTGACCCATATCCAACAAATACAATTGCCCCTGAAGCATCCACATCACCTCCACCTAATTGAATAACATCCTCCTTGAGCTTGAACGTCTGGTCATTCACCACAAATTCTATCAAAGAAGGTGGAGTCGTTTTCTGGAAATCCACGATCTGAAAATAATTGTTATTGGTACCAGGAGCAGCTTTAAGTCCCCATTGCTTATAGTTCGATGCGATATAATTAGCTGCAATTTCTACTTCTGGCGAACCAACCTTCCGGCCGCGCATTTCATCCGCAGCTAAGAAAGTAAGATGCGCTTCTGCATCGTTTCGGGTAATCAATTTGGTTATCTCTTCAACCGGCTTTTTCTGAGCATTTAAACTTAGTGCAACAAAAAGTCCGAAAAGGCCGAGTGTTAATTTTTTCATCGATTCTGGTTTTTCAAGTGACAATTTTACAATAAAAAAGCGGACTGCTTTTCAACAATCCGCTTTCCTTAGGTTTAGGTAAATTACTTAGCGAAGAAACAAAAGTTCCCGGTATTTTACAAGTGGCCAATCCTCATCATCCACTAATAATTCCAATTTATCCACCGCATCGCGGATTTCTTCAAAATATTTCTCCTTGATGTTCTTGCAATACCCTGTTGCGCGCTTGTGCGTATCGGTGAGCTTATTCAGGCGTTTACGCTCTTCGATCATCTCATGCACATTTGTTTTAATCGTTTCAATGTAGCCTGACATTTCTCTGATCGTTTTCACAACAGCTTTATTATCCACGCCCAGGCCTTTCAAGCCGTTTGCATTTATAATCAACTTGTTTTGATAAGCGATAGATGTTGGAATGATGTGGTTAATAGCCAAATCACCCATGACACGCGCTTCAATTTGCACCTTCTTGATATAACTTTCCAAGGCAATCTCAAGACGAGCTTCAAGTTCTTTATGAGAAAGAATATTGTGCTTTTCAAAAACCTTAACCGATTTAGGACTTAGGTAAGCATCAATTGCCTCAACTGCGTTTTTCTTGTTAGAAAGTCCGCGTTTAGCAGCTTCTTTAACCCATCCTTCTGAATAACCGTCTCCTTCGAAACGAATGGTCTTAGATTCCTTGATATACTTCCGAAGGATATTTACAATAGCCAGGCGCTTTTCAGTTCCCTTCTCAATCTCCTTCTCAACAGCTTCGTAGAATAACGTAAGCTGATCTGCAACAATCAAATTCAATGCTGTCATTGGTGTAGCACAGTTGTCGCTCGAGCCTACTGCACGGAACTCAAATTTGTTTCCGGTGAAGGCAAAAGGAGAAGTACGGTTACGATCTGTGTTATCCAGAATGATCTCTGGGATACGATCAATACCTAGCTTCATGTACATGTTATCACCTTTCTCGATCTTGATGTTTCCATTTTTCTCAAGCTCGTCAAGCACTGCGCTCATTTGTGAGCCCAGGAATGTTGACATAATTGCCGGAGGAGCTTCGTTAGCACCCAAACGGAAATCGTTACCCGCTGTCGCGATACTGGCACGCAATAGATCTGCATGTTCGTGAACCGCTTTTACAGTCGTAACAAAGAATGTCAAGAACATTAAGTTATCACGGGCGCTGCTCGATGGCGCAAACAAGTTCACACCCGTATCCGTGATCAACGACCAGTTATTATGTTTTCCACTTCCGTTTACACCCGCGAAAGGTTTCTCATGGAACAATACTTTAAGATGATGTTTTTCCGCAACACGCGCCATCAAATCCATCAACAATTGGTTGTGGTCGTTGGCAACGTTTACTTCTTCAAACAGAGGTGCCACTTCAAACTGGCTTGGAGCCACTTCATTGTGACGGGTACGCAATGGAATACCAACCTTCCAGGCTTCGATCTCAAATTCTTTCATGAAATCAAAAACCCGTGGCGGGATTGATCCGAAATAATGATCTTCCAATTGCTGACCACGTGCAGGCGCATGACCAAATACGGTACGGCCACCCATCACCAGATCCGGACGAGCCATGAACAAAGCTTCATCCACTACAAAATATTCCTGCTCGCATCCAAGGGATGCATTTACTTTCTGAATGTCCTTATCGAAAAGCTGACACACTTTTACGGCAGCGTTATCCACTGCTAAAAGTGCTTTCAATAATGGGCCTTTTGAATCCAGTAGTTCGCCAGTGTACGAAACGAAGATTGTTGGGATACAAAGTGTCTTACCATAGATGAACATCGGTGACGATGGATCCCACGCAGTATACCCACGAGCCTCAAATGTGCTGCGGATACCTCCGTTCGGGAACGATGAAGCATCTGGCTCTTGCTGAACGAGCTCCCCACCTTTAAATTTCTCCATGCCGGCAAGTCCGTCAAAGAACGCATCATGCTTTTCAGCAGTGCCGCCCGTCAGCGGTTGAAACCAGTGTGTAAAATGAGTTGCACCTTTGGCCAACGCCCAGGATTTAACCGCCACCGCTACTGCATCGGCAGTAACCGTATCGATTTTTGCACCAATTTTAATGGATTGGCTTACTTGTTTAAACACATCCGATGAAAGGGTTAATTTCATCTGGCTTAACCCAAAGGTATTCTCGCCAAAGAAGTCGGAAGCTTTAGCCGAAGGAAATTCTACGTGAATTTTCGGCCGATTATTGAGCTGCTCCAGAGCCCTGAATCGTAAATGCGACATAGTAGTGGTTGTAGGTGTGAACTAAATACGGCTACAAATCTATAGTTTTTTTCATTGAGAGGGCTAAAACAAACCCTAATTTTTAAAAAAGTAATAAGTTTTTTAGAAGATAAGGGTAAAAATCGATTGCGGTCTTTTAAAAGAGTAAAACTTGTCGGATCAAATAACGCTTCAGTCTAGTTCGATTGCTGAAAACAAAATCCGATTGCAAGCCTGTTGCACCTGTTTTTGATTTACTTTTGAGCTGTGAAAGCTTTCTGTTTCATTTTCAGCCTGTATGCATTAACGCTAGCGCTCACGCCTTGCGCGGATGGATTTTGTGCCGGAGATGAACAGCACCAAGCTTCGGTGGAGCATGAAGATGAAAAATCGGAAGACCTCTGCTCCTCTTTCTGCATTTGTGCATGCTGCGGCTATTCGGCCGTGGAGCTTAATTTTTCACCCTCGGGATTCTCAACATTGGTATTACCATCTACCATTCCCAGTTCATTCTACAAAACACCACACATCACCGATTTCAGTATTGATTTCTGGCAGCCGCCTAAACTAGGTTGATAAACACGTCTATTCCGACAAGTTTCTCAGTTCAATCAATCTAAAATCAACATGAAAAAAATATTCATGCCATTGCTGGTTATGGCATTCGTGACTGCAACCGCAGTTGCGCAAAATCAGTTAACAATACGCATTAAAAATGCAGAAGATCGAGGGCCAGTTATTGGCGCAACCGTACAAATCACCGGTACTTCTATCGGGGCAAGTGCAGATGAAAATGGCCTGGCAATCTTATCAAATATTCCCGATGGAGAACAAACTATACTTGTTCGATCAATTGGATTCCAGGAACAAACACGTGTGCTAACTTTCCCCTTAACTACGAATGATCCAATCGAAATTCTGCTTCGAGCTGACGAAGAAGAGCTTGAGGAAGTAGTCATAACTTCTACGCGCATCAGCCGGAATATTGAAAATATTCCAACCCGCATTGAATCTATTTCTTTCGAAGAAATTGATGAGAAAACGAATATGCGACCTACGAACGTAGCGATGTTGTTGCATGAAAGCACGGGTATCCAGGTACAACAAACAAGTTATACTTCTGGCACACAAACAATTCGCATTCAAGGATTGGATGGAAAATATACGCAGCTTTTAAAAGACGGCTTTCCAAATTACAGCGGCTTTTCAAGCGGGTTGAGTATTCTCGATATTCCTCCGCTTGATCTTAAGCAAGTAGAAATCATCAAAGGCAGTTCGTCAACGCTTTACGGTGGCGGTGCGATTGCCGGGATGGTGAATTTTATTTCCAAAGAACCGCGTGATCAGCGTGAGATCAATCTGATCATCAATCAAACTTCAGCGCTGGGTACAGATGTTGGCTCGTTCCTTTCCGGTAGAAAAAAGAAAGTTGGGTTTACGTTTCTCGGAACTGTTCATTATCAAAAGGAATATGATGTGGACAATGATGATTTTACTGAGCTTCCATTACAAAAGGAAATAACACTTTTCCCTAAAATTTTTCTTTATCCCGATGAAAGTATCAAGATCATGATCGGAAACAGCTTTACACGATCAAACCGTTTAGGAGGTGACGTGGAAGCAATTCGTCATGAAGGAGGTTCAGGACATGGGTATTATGAAGAGAACAATTCGTTTCGGAATAATGCTTATTTCTCGTTGACCAAAAAGATTTCGGATACGAAAACGTTTACGGCAAAACAATCCTTCAATACATTCCAACGCGAACTGCAAAAACCTGACTACTTTTTCTCCGGTATTCAAACAATTGCCTATACAGACATTTCCTACGCAACAAAATTGAATAAGCATACACTGGTTCTGGGCGGGAATTATTTGTTTGATCGCTTTAAAGAAAACAAAGACAGCAGCGATGTTAAACGAAATCAAACTTTGAATACAGCGAGTCTTTATGCCCAAGACAATTGGGATATAAGTGAAAGATTTTTGGTAGAGGCTGGAGTAAGACTTGATTACAACACTACGTATAAAGCCTTTGTTCTCCCACGACTTTCATTGCTGTACAAGTTCACAAATCAATTTTCTGCAAGATTAGGGGGCGGATTGGGTTACAAGCTGCCAACGTTGTTTGTTGAAGAAACCGAATCCATGTATTTCCAAAATGTTTTAAAACTGGATAATAGCTTAGATCCTGAGAAATCAAAAGGTGTGAATCTTGATTTTAACTTCGCGCACGATTTTACTGACAAGTTTACATTTTCATTCAATCATCTTTTCTTCTTTACAAAAATAACCGATCCGTTAGTGTTAGCTCAAAATGAAACGGATGAATTTTATCTGAAGAGTGAAGACAAACCCGTTCAATCAAAAGGCTTTGAAACAAACGTCCGGTTTATCTACGCTCCTTTTAAATTCTTTGTTGGATATACGTTTGTAGATGCAAGAGCATTGTACAAATCTGAAAATGATTTTTTAGCGATTACACCTAAGAATAAAGTCAACCTGGTGTTTTTGATTGAAAAAGAACAGAACTACAAGATTGGGCTTGAAGGTTACTGGACAGATCGTCAATACCTGAGTGACGGCAGGCTTTCCCCTTCCTTTTGGGAATTCGGGCTTTTCGGGGAAAAGATCTTTAAGAAATTCAGTCTGTACATAAACTTTGAAAACTTTACGGATACCCGGCAGAATAAGTTTGAAAATGTTGTTTTCCCTCCGCACAACAATCCAACGTTTGCACAGGTATACACCCATACAGAGGGCTTTATTATTAACGGAGGCATAAAATTGAGACTGTAAGACAACCGTGCGTGTTAAAAACTTTCTACTTTTGAGCAACCCCTACCCAAATGACTGAATCCAAAATTGATATTCGAAACGGAAGTCTCTTTCCGTGGCACTTTCAGTTTATTGCCGGATTGATATTACTCGCTGGAATTGCGCTTGTTATCGGGAAACCTGCTGTGGGATCGGTATTGGTTATTGCAGCCGGTTTTATTTTGACAGCCGCTACCGGAACTGAGATTGATGCGACTAAAAAAAGATATCGCGAATACACATCATTCTATTTTATTATCAAGAGTGGTAAATGGAAAATGTACAACGGTGTTGAAAAGATTTTTATCAATGGCTCAAAAGTCACTTCGCAAACCTATACTGCGCGTACAACTCATTCTTCTACTTTTGTCAATGAAGAGTTTAACGGTTATCTCAAATTAACGGACGGAACTAAGGTCCATCTTATAACCAGCCGTAAAAAAGAAAAGCTGGCAGTTACACTTGGTAAAGCTGCCAGCTTTTTAAATTGTCCGTTACAGGATAATACTGTTGCCTAAATTAATTTGATTTCTTAACCGAACCACCACTGGAAGAAGTTGTGTTGCTTTGTTCTGGATTTCCGCGGTAGCGGACAGAACCACCGCTTGAAGCGCGGGCTTTAATTGATTTAACGACATTTACCTTTACCTCACCCGCGCTTGAAGTTTCCACGTCTACATTATCAGCTACAAGCTCATAGGCATCAACTTCTGCAGCACTGGATGCATCGATCGTAAGCGTTTTGGCTTTGCCTTTAATCTCAATCTCGGCAGCACTTGAAGTACTTACTTCAACCTGATCTGCTTCAAGCTGAATATCAATGGTGGCTGCGCTGGATGCACTTAATGTAAGGTCGGTCGCTTTAATAACATTCTCCGCAAAAACACTTCCGGCTGAACTGGCCGAAATATTATTCAATTCAACATACGTGACGTAAACTTTAACACCGTAATCACCTCTGTAATTGCCGTGCTTCATCTGCACTTTCAGGTAATCACCTGAAACTTCCGTTACCACATCCGAAAGATCAACTCCCGTAACTTCAACACGTAAAGCTTCCTTGGTTCCTTTTTTCAGGTACACGTCAATTCCCTGCTGGGTTTTTACACCTTTAAAAGAGCCAACGGTGCGATTTTCAGATTTCTGTGCATAGGCAGAACCTGTGATCGCTACTAACAAAATGATTAAAAGCCTTTTCATAATAACTTGTTTGCACTAAAGACCATGACACAAATCGAAGGTTGCATGTGTTTTAAAAGCCTTCTCCATTTTTTGTTCATTTGCCAAAACATTGTAATTTTCGCTATATTTCAAAGCTTATTCAAACATTTCGAATTCAAAAACAACATTTCGACCTATGGCATTTAATAAAAAAACAGAACTCAACATCCTGATTAACCTTGCTGCCAGTGACAGTAAGATCGAGGAACGTGAGTCAAAGCTCATTCACATGGTGGCTAAAGCAAACGGAATTAGCAAGGAAGAAATTGCCGACATGATTAAAAATCCTCAGCCAATCGGTACCATTAGCGCACTGACATCTGACGAGAAATTTGAGCACTTGTACTACCTGATCCAGATGATGAAGATGGACGGCCAGGTTTTCAAAAGCGAGATTACATTCTGTGAACAGATTGCAGAAAAAATGGGCTACAAAAAGGGAATCGTGAGTGAGCTTTCGCAGCACATCTACAGTGATCCTTCTATTACTTCTGATCGTGAGATGCTGCGCAAGAAAGCAGAGAAGTTTATCGTGTTTTAATCGACCAAACCTATAAACCAAAAATTAAAGGAGCTTTCGGGCTCCTTTTTTATTGTCTTTGAATTCGTCATGCCACTATTTCTTTTCGTAGACAACTTTTCCACCAACAATCGTAGTCACAACTTCAGTCGAAAGAATCTCCTGATCAGGAACAGTCATAATATCCTTTGAGAGGATTGTAAAATCCGCAAGCTTACCTTTTTCAATCGATCCTTTAAAATTCTCTTCAAAAGCTCCATACGCAGCATCGAGCGTATACGAACGCAATGCCTGTTCGCGGGTCATTTTTTCTTCGGGCTCATAACCGCCTTCAGGTTCACCCTTTAATGTCATGCGCGTAACGGAAGCATAAAAACTTGGGATTGGATTGACAGGCTCAACCGGAGCATCTGTACCATTCACAATCTTAGCACCTGACTTCAGCAATGATTGCCACATGTAAGCACCTTCTTTAATTCGCTTCTCTCCTAACCGTTCAATCGCCCAAGGCCTGTCGCTCGACATATGAATTGCCTGCATAGCTGGAATTACACCTAATGTGTCAAAGCGCGGAATATCTTTTGGATCAATGTGCTGCGCATGCTCAATGCGAAATCTTGAATCCTTAACCGTTGGGTTTTCCTTCATGGCTATTTCATATCGATCAAGAATTTCGCGATTGGTACGATCACCAATGGCATGTGAACAAACCTGGAAGCCTGCCTTCAACGCTTCTCGTGAAGTTGATAAGACTGTATCCATAGAAAGTGTAGCCATCCCCGAAAAATCCGGACGATCGGTGTAAGGCTCCAGCAGCCAGGCACCGCGCGATCCAAGTGCGCCATCGCAATGCAACTTAATGGAACGAATAGTAAGCCAATGAGCGGGATCAATTTCCGGTCCTTTCTTTAACCATTCATGAACTAAGTCGCGGTCAAATCCACTAACCATCACATAAAGTCTGACTCCGAGTTTACTTTCGTTCCGCAATTTTTTGTAAAACTCAATGCCTGCACGCGAGACACCTGCATCATGAAAGCTCGTAATGCCGTTACGAAAGCAAGCTTGCGTGGCGAGTTCAAAGGCTTGCCTGTCTTTTACAGAATCACTCTCCGGAATATGTGCAGTAAATAACGACATCGAGAGCTCGTTAAAAATTCCAGTAGGATTGCCTAACTCATCACGGATAATCTCTCCACCTTCTCCCGCCTGATTTTTCAATTTTTCTTTCGATAGCAGATTAACGCCCGCTATCTCCATGGCTTTGGCGTTGGCGAATGCCGCATGTCCGCTCGCATGATAGAGAAGCACTGGATTATTAGGCGATACACTACTCAGTAACTCATGTGTTTGAAATCCTTTCACCATTTTATCAGGCTTTACATTCCATTTATCCTGGTGCCAGCCTCTTCCCAATATCCATTGACCAGGCTGTATTTTCGCTACTGCGTCTTTTACCTTCGCGACAAGTTCATCATAGCTTTTAACATTCATTAAATCGAGATTGATCTCACTATAGCCTATGCCCATAAAATGCGCATGACCTTCAATGAATCCGGGGATCATGGTGTTGCCCTTCAAATCAATAATCTTTGTATTCTCTCCAACCCATTCACGAGCTTCTTTTTCTGCTCCCGAAAACACGATTGTATCCGCATTAACAACAACTGCTTCTACAACCGCTTGAGCATTATTCATGGTATAGATCTTTCCACCTGTTATTAATAAATCAGCAGGCTTCTTATCGTTACACGAAAACAATCCAATCGCAACGAGGAGTATGATGAAAGAAAACTTGTTCATTGTTGAATAAATTATTAGACCTAATTTTAGGGATAATTTCACGGAAAACCCAAGCAACCGAAGTTTAGTGGTTGAATTGCCTGATATGCGCGAACGTCTTCAAATCATTTTACGGTTAGCTATCTTCTGGATGGTAGTGATGATCGTAGCGCGCGTTAGTTTTCTGGTTTACAATGCTGAGCTGTCAGCAGAACTCTCGTGGACTGATATTGCCAAATCAATGTTCTACGGTCTACGCATGGATGCCAGCATGACTGGGTACATTCTTATGATTTCAGGTTTAATCCTAATCATTTCAGTTTACACACAACGAAAATGGATTGAGTATCTCTTGAATGGATTTAATATTCTCATGATACTTGCGCTTTGCATGGCTGTTGTTGCTGATATTGAATTGTACCATCATTGGGGTTTCCGGTTAAACACAACACCCTTATTCTATATGAGCTCAGAAGCTGTAGGAAGTGCAGGCACTGACGTAGTTATAAAGCTTCTTCTAATTCTTCTTGTACTGTTAACAGCTTTTGTGTTTTGTTACCTCAGGTTTATTTCAATTCATGCGTATAGATTACAACCAACGATTAAAAAGACAGCGATCCCGATCTTTATCATATCTGCTTTAATGTTTATTCCGATCCGGGGTGGTTTTAGTGTTGCCACGATGAATGCTGGCCAGGTATACTTTCATAAGACAAACAATTTTGCGAACCATGCCGGCATTAATGTGCTTTGGAATTTTTTAAGCAGTCTGCAAAGCGATGTGAATCTTCAATACCCGGAAGATTATTTCGATCAGGCACTTACAGAAACATACTTTAAGGCGCTTTATCCTGAGAATGATTCAACTCTTTCCGTTCTAAAAACCAATAGGCCGAATGTTATTCTCATCATCGTTGAAGGTTTTACAGCAAACGTGATTGAATCGCTTGGCGGAAGAAAAGGTATTACTCCAAGTTTTAATCAACTCAGCAAAGAAGGAATATTGTTTTCCAATTTTTACGCAAGCGGAGACAGAACTGATAAAGGATTGGTAAGTATTTTAAGTGCCTTCCCGGCACAAACTCAACGATCCATTATAAAATTTCCGGATAAAACTCAGAAGCTTAGCTACCTCAGTCGGAAGCTTGAAGAGCTTAACTATAAAACTTCATTTGTTTACGGTGGCGATGTTGACTTTGCGAACTATCATTCTTTTTTAACGTATGGAGGTTTTCAGCACATAACTTCTGATGATGATTTCGAAAGTGATTACAACACTTCGAAATGGGGTGTGCATGATCAATATCTTTTTGATCAGGTAAAGAAAGAACTCGACACAACATCGCTAGCGCAGCCATTTTTTAAAACAATCCTTACCTTAAGCAGCCATGAGCCATTTGATGTTCCGCTCAAGCAAATTGCGGGTGAAGATGATGCTTCGTTGTTCTTAAACTCATGTTATTATGCGGACAAATGCCTGGGTGAGTTTATCACATATTGCAAGCAGCAACCCTGGTGGGATAATACCCTTATCATTATTACAGCTGATCATGGACACAGGTTACCAGATAAGATTGATTCACGCATTCGTGAAAAATTTCACGTTCCGCTTCTCTGGTTAGGTGGAGCAATTAAAAAAGATACTGTTGTGAGTCGATACTCAGGCCACACCGATATTGCCAATACATTGCTAGCTCAACTCGACAAGCCGTCACCTGATTTTATTTTTAGTAAAGATATTTTCGGTGACCATACGAAAGACTTCGCGATGTACGTTTTTATTGATGGTTACGGATATCTTGATCCTAAACATTACATTGTCTATGATAACCCCGGAAAGCTTTACCTTCATAAAGTTGGTGTAACAAAGGAAGAAGACACATATTCCGGAAGAGCATATTTACAAAAACTGTTTCTCGATTATAATTCAAAAAAATGATGCAAAAGTTAAAATGTCTTATACTGGTTATACTGATCACAACATCAGTTGTGCAGGCACAGCAGTTTGGACTTTCATTTTCCTACTTTATTCCAAAGAATGGTTATCTCTCCACTCCTATCAGTCCGTTTTCTATCCGGGGAGTTGGTGTTAATCTGACCAAGTTTCTTTCGCTGGAAACAGGCGGATCGTTATACCGCATGAGTGGACTGAATTTGAAAGATCTTCCGTTTGATAGCAAAGAACCTTTGGTTGGACCAAATTTCACAATTTTTGTTCCGGTTGAACTGGTATTAATGCTAAAAGCTGGTCGCTTCGAATTTGATATTAAAGGCGGTGGCTTTTTCTTTTATGGATTTGGGAATAAGCTCAACTATGGAAATTTTGATCGTGCCATTCGTGAATTTGAAAATTGGCAAGTCGCGAATTCTGAGTTTACCTTCAGCAACAAGCCGGGTTTTGGCTATCATGCGGGAGTCGAACTAACACTGCCGGTAACAAGTCAGGTTGCAGTTTCACTTGAGACAAATTACCTGGTTGGCGAAGCCAAGTTTCCAATTGAAGGTACATACATTGGCGGAAATGATGGTGAACCGTTAACTACACGAACTGTTGATGAAGATTTTAAAGATTCCAAAATGGATTTCACCGGCCTTGAGTTTTCAATCAGTCTGCTATTTGATACTGGTGGTGGTCCTGCTCCGGGAAAGAAAAAAACTAAAAAAAGAAGAAGGTAATTACCGAGTAATCAACAAGCCGATCCAAACAGCAACTAATCCTGCTGCAATACTCACGAGTGTATAAACCATAGCTGTGGTTGTATTCCCGGAATTCATCAGTCTGACATTTTCGAGTGCAAACGCTGAGAACGTAGTGAAGCCGCCACAAAAACCGGTGATCAAAAGAAACTTAAGATTTTGAGCTTCGGTTGTTTCTTGTGTTATCAATCCAAAAATCAACCCTGCTAAAAAACAACCTGCAACATTCACGATAAAAGTTGCCAGTGGAAACGAGGCTGAATAGTATTTAATCGTAACAACATTCGTTAAATATCGGAGAATGCTTCCTGCGGCTCCGCCCAGTCCAACAAATAAAAGTTGCTTCATTGCTCTTCAGGTTTTAATGCTGCTGATTGCTTTACAGGCTGAGATCTGATTTCATCCAGATTAATATTATGCTTTTTAAAAAGCTTTCGTGAATCTTCTAGAAAAGTTTTAAAAGCGAGCTTTGAAGCTTCGTCTTTTATAAAAGCAGTTGTATCCTGTTCGAAAGAAGGTACTGGCAATACATAATAATCTTTTTTAGTATCGGTCGTCCGGTAAACCCATTCGAGAATATAACCGGCAGAATCTATTTGTGTTGTCGCTACACTATCCTGAACAACTTTCATCAGATCAACTTTAAGCATCGCGCCTCCATTCTTGTACCGATCGCGCTGACCGCTAACAAAATTACCGAGTGAGTACACGATCAACTGATCAGTCTCTTTTCTCCACTCCATTGGCTGCAACACGTGCGGATGTGCTCCGATCACAAGCTTCGCACCCAAGCGAAAACAAAACTCTGTTACATCCTTCTGCCATTTGGAAGGTAATGATTGATACTCCTGACCCCAATGCATGAACACAATGATCGCATCCGGTGATGTCTCTTTTGCTTTTATAATGTCTTTCCGGATTATCGCTGTATCAATTGTATTAACAATGTTTGGTTTTGTTACCGGGATCCCATTTGTTCCGTAAGTATAGTTTAACAAGGCAAAGCTAAAACCGTTCTTTTCAAAGAGCATGGGATAATCATTCATGCGCTCAACCGTATCCCGAAAAGTTCCTGTATGAATAATGTCAAGACTATCGAGCATCATAATGGTTCTATCAAGCCCTTTTTTTCCTCTATCCAAACAATGATTGTTTGCTGTTACCAGCACATCCATCCCTGCATCTTTTAATGTCAAGGCCAATTCATCCGGAGCGCTGAACTGTGGATAACCTTTGTAAGGCGGACCTGCAAGCGTTACTTCTAAATTACCAATCGCCAGATCAGCCGATTGAATGTAAGGTTTAACAAATTCAAAACACGGGTTATAATCATATCGTTTGGAAGGAAGATCATATGCGGCCTTTATCTGTGAATCATGCTGCATCAGATCTCCCAGAAACAAGAGTGAAATTCGGGTTGTATCCTGTGCATAGGTTGAAAAAATCAGGCTGCTGAATGCAATTGTCAGGACGAATTGAAAGTTCTTCACGAATGCTTATTTTTAATATCTTGTATATAATTCTTCTGTTCCCCATGACAAAAATATCATTTCTGATTGCTTTTATGTCATTTGCAATCGGTACGAATGCCCAGGACTTTCCGGAATTCGACAAGCTACAGTATACAACTTCGGACGACACTTTACTATATCGGCTATTAAAGCCTTCCGTTCAGAAAGAAAATGAACGCTATCCGTTGGTCATCTTTCTTCATGGTTCAGGTGAACGTGGCAACGACAATGTTATAACCTTAAAGCACATTGCACCACTTTTTTTAACCGATAGCGTCAGGACAAAATATCCTTGCTTTGTTGTAGTTCCGCAATGTCCACCCAACGAAAACTGGACTTATCCAGACTGGTATCAGGAACCTAAGGAACCCATGAGCTCAGTTGTTGCGTTAATCGATTCACTGAAATCACTTCCTTTCATTGATAACACTCGCATTTATATCACAGGACTGTCGATGGGAGGTTACGGAACCTGGTATTTGCTGACCAAGTATCCTGAAAAGTTTGCAGCTGCTGTGCCTATTTGTGGTGGAGGTGACACGCACCAGGTCGAAAAATTCAAGCATGTTCCGATTTGGAATTTTCACGGAGCCAAAGATGATGCTGTACCCGTTGAGCGTTCCAGAAGTATGATTCGGGCATTAAAGGATGTGGGTGCCAAACCTAAATACACGGAGTACAAAAAAGTTGGTCACGAAAGCTGGGTGAATGCCTGTCGTGAACCTGAATTACTTTCCTGGTTGTTCAGCCAAAAGATCTGGCAGTAAACTTTATAAAAGTGTTAAAATACAACCTGTTGATAATCAAGTAACTGTAATTTAACCGCCACTTTTCAAAACAAAAGTTAACATTACCATAACAACGCAACGGCATTTAACGGTTAGATTGCGAGCCCAATTCAAGCGTCTATATGTTCGATCTGGAACTCTCGTACTCGATTCTTCTCATTATCTGTCTTATTGCTGCTTGCGCGTTTGAATTTGTAAACGGGTTTCACGATACAGCCAATGCTGTCGCTACGGTTATTTATACAAATTCACTCAAACCGTGGGCCGCGGTTATTTGGTCAGGAATTTTCAATTTTCTAGGAGTGTTGCTAGGCGGAATCGGGGTTGCAGTTGGCATTATCAATCTTCTTCCTGTAGAAACATTAATTGATCAAAATCTCGCGCACAGTTTGTCCATGATCATGGCATTGCTGATCAGCGCTATAACCTGGAATTTGTTAACCTGGTATTTCGGAATTCCCTGCTCCAGCTCTCATACATTACTTGGATCGATCCTCGGTGTTGCTATTGCATATTCTCTTCTACCGGGCGTTACAGAAGCTCCGGTAAACTGGGAGAAAGCGTCACAAACCGGTATGTCATTACTGATCTCGCCTATGTTTGGTTTTAGCATGACAATCATCCTCATGTTTATTCTAAAACGTGTAACGAAGAGAACTGAATACGGAGACAGTCTTTTTAAAGAACCCAAGAAAAATGCACCACCGCCAACCTGGATCAGAGGTATTTTGATCTTGACCTGTACCAGCGTGAGTTTCTCACACGGCTCTAACGATGGTCAAAAAGGTGTTGGCCTTGTTATGCTAATTTTGATTGGAATTGTGCCTGCATATTTTGCATTGGATAGAGACTTCACCCCCGCTACGTTAACAACTCCAATAACACGAATTGAACAAATTCTGAAATCTGTTGATGGCACTCCGCTCTCAGATCCGGATCACAAAAAGCTAAACACAACCATTGAGCTTAATGATAATCTGAAGGCGCTCGTTGCTTCAACCGCAACCGTTTCAAGTATTGCCAAAGAAAAGCGTTTTGAAGTTCGTAAGGACATCATGTTAATTGAGCGTAACATCAAGTCTCTTTTAAAGAAACCTGAATTACGGATGAGTGAAGCCGAACGAACGATCCTGACTGATCAAACAAAATCGCTTCGCAAAATGATTGACTACTCACCTACCTGGGTAATTTTAATGATTGCGATATCACTTGGAGTTGGTACTATGATCGGCTGGAAACGAATCGTAAAAACGATCGGGGAAAAAATTGGTAAAGAACATCTCACCTACGCACAGGGTGCAAGCGCTGAATTAGTTGCGGCCAGTACAATCGGTGTGTCAACGTATCTTGGTCTTCCGGTAAGTACAACGCATGTACTTTCTTCAGGTATTGCCGGAAGTATGGTTGCCAACAAGGGTATTAAAAACCTTCAGGCCGATACAGTAAGAAACATTCTTATTGCCTGGTTCCTGACCTTACCTATTGTTATGCTCATGGCAGGAGCATTATTCCTGCTGTTCCGCGCAATCTTTTAGGTCCTTTTTCTTTAGCGACTGTTCCGGGCATCTGAATTTGGCACTCAGAAACATTACAATTATTTTCGGGGCAATCTCTCTGAAACCCCTACTATGAAAAGATTGTTACCCGTTGCAATTCTGCTAATGCTATTCTCCTTTCCAGCATTTGCTCAACTCGGATCTCAAGTACCTTATTTTACCTACGGAAAAGGATTGGGCATTATGTCGCCTGATAGTCTTTTTCTGATGAACATTCGTTTTAGAATGCAAAACCGGGTTGGAATGGAAACCATAAGCGCATCCGACTGGGAACCGGATGTTATCGAAGGCCGGGTTAGAAGGCTTCGCTTGCGTTTTGATGGTTACGTTTATAACCCAAAACTTACCTACGTTCTTCAGCTTTCTTTCTCCAGAGGTGATATTGATTATGAGGACAGCGGATTCCCGAACATCATCCGCGATGCGATGGTGATTTATAATTTCAACAAACATTTTGCCTTGGGTATTGGTCAAACAAAACTGCCTGGCAACCGTCAGCGTGTTAATTCATCGGGTGATTTACAATTGCCCGATCGTTCTATTGTAAACTCAGAATTCAATATTGATCGTGACTTTGGCGTTCAAGCTTACTATCGTAATGCAATAAAGGGCTTCAACTTTGTTCTTCGCGGAGCAGTTAGTTCAGGAGACGGAAGAAACTTCAATAATGCCGGAACATCGTCAACTACTTCATCCGATATTGCTGTAAACGGTTTATGTTACACCGGAAGAATTGAATTACTTCCGTTCGGAGAATTCACGAACAACGGAGATTATTTTGAAGGCGATCTGGCCCGTGAACCTAAGCCCAAAGTTTCGATTGGCGGTGGATTCTCGAACAACGAAAATGCTAAACGTTCTGGCGGTCAACTCGGAAAATATTTATTTGAATCGCGCGATATTGAAACAACTATGTTTGATCTTCTTTACAAACATAACGGCTGGGCATTTGCCGGTGAGTTTCTGAGGCGTTACGCGCGCGATCCGATTACTGTCAATCCCGATGACGTTACGGCAGAACAACACGTATATGCTGGAAATGGTCAGAACTACCAAGGAAGCTATTTATTCAGGAGTAATTATGAATTGGTTACGCGCTACTCAGTTGTTGTACCTGACAATGATATTCAAACATTAGAACCAAAGCTTGAGCAATACACGATAGGCGCAACCAAATATCTACGCGGACATAGGGTAAAACTTCAAACAGAATTTACCTATGCAAAAGACACTTGGTTGAAAGGATTAGATGAGGATCATGAATACTTTATAATGCGGTTCCAGATTGAGGTGGGAATTTAAAATCAATAAGGGTTAACTGGATCAAATTCTTTATCAAAGTCGTAGTCAAGCGATGGTTCTATCCTATCTTTACAGTATTACTTAATAACTTTATTCATGGAATTCAGTCTTACCATTGCCATTATCGTTATCACTGCTGCCGTAAGCTTATATACCATGAACCAGCCTGAAGTTCTATACAAGCTTATGCTGAACCCCTACATGGTAACGCATCGCGGCCAATATTACCGGGTTCTTACTTCCGGATTTATTCATAAAGATTATGCGCACCTGATCTTTAATATGCTTTCTCTTTATTTTTTCGGACCAAATCTTGAATATATTTTTAGTCAGATATTTGGAGCTGCCGGATCAATTTATTTTGTTGCCTTATATATTCTGGGCGTTATCGTTTCTGACATTCCAACGTTGATCAAGCATAGAAACAATCCGGGATACAATTCATTGGGAGCATCCGGGGCGGTATCCGCGGTTATTTTTGCATGTATTCTATTTGCTCCTCTCCAGGATCTTTATCTCTACTTCGCCATTCCTATTAAAGGATTTATTTTTGCTGCGATTTATCTCGTTTATTCGTACATCAGCTCAAAGAGATCGCGCGATGGTATTAATCACGATGCCCACTTATACGGAGCGCTTTTTGGAGTTTTGTTTTGTATCGTGCTGTACCCGGATTCAATTCGGATATTTATTGAGCAAATTTCTTCCTGGAGAATATTTTAAGATATGAGTACTGAACTCAGCACTTCTCTCACACAAAAAGAAAGGATTACATCCATTGACATGATGCGTGGCATCGTGATGATCATTATGGCGCTTGATCATACCCGCGAATTCTTTCATGTGGACGCACAACTCGCTAATCCTACTGACCTTTCGCAAACAACAACAATACTATTCTTCACGCGATGGATCACGCATTTCTGCGCACCAACATTCGTTTTTCTATCCGGGCTCTCAGCAGGACTTTCCCTAAAACGGAAAACTAAGAAAGAGCTTTCGTGGTTTTTATTTACCCGCGGGTTTTGGCTCGTTATTATAGAGGTAGTCGTGATGCGCTTCGGCTTTACCTTTAATCTGTATTACGATGTAATATTTTTCGAAGTGATTTATACACTTGGTGCTTCGATGATGGTTTTATCATTACTGGTTTACCTGCCACAGAAAATTGTTTTAGGTATTGGGCTCGTGCTCATCTTCGGCCACGATGCATTAAACTCTATTCAACTCACACCTCAGGATTCGGGCTATACCCTGTGGACACTACTTCAGCGCCCTGGATTTGTCGGTTTCGATGAAACGCATGGAGCGTTTGTCAGCTATCCATTAATTCCCTGGTTGGGAATAATGCTTGCCGGATTTGGCGTTGCAAAACTCTACACAAATTACACGACTGAAAGAAGAGAAAATATTTTACGGTACAGTGGTCTTACTGCAATTGCTTTATTCATCATTATCCGGTTCACGAATGTTCTTGCTCCGTTGGATGCATGGTCGGTACAGGAAAATGCGTGGTTTACATTTTTAAGTTTTATAAACTGTACTAAATATCCGGTAACGTTGTTGTTCACTCTTATGATACTGGGACCCGTATTAATAATTCTGTCATTCATAGAACGATCAAACGGATGGATTGCCGAAAAGACCACTGTGATTGGACGAGTTCCCTTGTTTTACTTCATCGTTCATTTTTATCTGCTTCACATCGCAGCGCTTGTTACCCATCTGATCATTTCAGGAAAGTCGATTACTGAAATTGATTTTCATCTTTCAGCAGGGTTGGGTGGAATAGCGCCCGGAGTAGGTTATTCATTAATCTGGACATATATCGTTTGGATAGCACTAATCATCCTTCTATACCCTGTTTGCAGATGGTACAATAACTACAAGAGCAAGCACGCACATTGGTGGCTCAGCTATTTATAGTGGGTATAATTTTCCCCAGTTAATTCCAATTCAGGCTAAAACAGAAAGAATTTAGCTGGCATTTCAATTGACATCGAGAGGACAGGCTTAAATCCCTCCTCCTTGAAAACACTTTTACAACGCTCCGTCATCATTTTATTCAGCGCATTGCTCCTGCTATTGGCAGCATTTAGCGCCTATCGCGTATATGATCTTTCTAATGAACGTGCGGAGATCAAACGTGATTACAGTCTGATTAATAACATCTCCTATGGTTTATTATCAGTCAATGCCTGGCGCGATCACATGGTGCGCGTTGTCACACATCGGATTGATGACTTTGAGTTTACGCCTGAACAGGAAGTTGCATTAAAAACAGAAATTTCTGAAGTTCTCCACGCTGTTATTAACAAAGCCGACAGCATGGTAAATGCCAAGCAAAAGACTTTCAAAGGAAAGATCCGAAAAGTCGCTGTTAAAGCTCTCTATAATGAAGATAAGCTGCACAAAAAGGTTCCCGAATTTGCAGAAACCATCCTGAAAGAAGTTACCAATAAGAAAAATAAAGAGAGACTAAAATTTCTGATCCAAAGTAAGCTTGAACAGTTTGGATCAGTGACATACGACAGTGTAAATGACGTTAATCGTGTACAGTCAATACTTACAAAATACAATGCATCCAGTTTGGAAGAATTTAACCAGCGCAGTGAATTATTTCTGAGTGGACTTCAAGATTCAGCATACTTCTTCATGTTCGTAATTCTCGGTGTAATGATTGCTTTTTTGGTGATGTGGTGGCTTGTAAGGAATTCGAAAGTTTATCACACTCCGTTATTTACGATGTCTGTTATTCTCGCACTAATCGTATTATTTGCAGGGGTAACTTCTCCTATGATTGAAATTGATGCGCGGATTAAAGAGCTAACGTTTTACTTAATTGGCGAACCGATTGAATTTAAAGATCAGGTAATCTTCTTTCAAAGCAAAAGCATCGTAGATGTAGTTACAATTTTATTGAAGACCGGCAAATATGATTCGATCATTGTCGGACTTCTTATTATGGTGTTCAGCGTTCTCTTCCCGATGGCTAAAATTCTTTCAACAAAATTATACCTACTTGGAAAAACCAAGTGGAGAGATAATAAAGTTATCAAGTTCTTCGCTTTTAAATCGGGCAAGTGGAGCATGGCCGATGTTTATGTGATCGCAATTTTTATGGCGTACATCGGATTTAAAGGAATTCTCGACAACCAGATTAAAGGACTTACGATGCAAACCGATTCGCTTGTAAGTCTATCCACGAGCGAAACTTCTTTGCAACCCGGATTTGTGCTGTTTGTAGGATTTGTATTGTTTAGTCTTGTCCTTTCAGAGGTATTAGGAAGAATTACTACGCACGAAGAAAAGGAAAAGCCAACAACTACCCCTGCTTTAGATTAGGCGGCTGAAGTGGTAAGGGAATGAACTCCGTTTCGCCTTTGATTTTCGGAAACTTTTGTTCACTCCAACGGGTCTTGGCGACTTCTATTCTTTCCTTTGTTGTGGCTACAAAATTCCAGTAGATAAAACGCTCTTCGGGAAAAGGCTCCCCTCCAAAAATATAAATCGTTGTGTTTGCTTCAATTGTAAATTCGCAAAGTGATTTTTCCTTTGCTACGAGAATACGTTTGGGTTCATAGGTATTGCCATCGTTCGTTAAGCTTCCTTCCAAAATATAAATCGCAACCTCCCCAAACAACTTGTGCTTGATCGATACGGATTTGTCAGAGGTATTTTTGATCTCGATTAAAAACAACTTACTATAAACAGGAACCGGAGATTTTCTTTCAAATGCCTCGCCCGCAATCAATTTATACTGCACACCTTCTTTCTCCCAAACTGGAAGCTCAACTTCAGTAGCATGAAAAAATTCTGGCTTCATATCTTCCAACTCCTTGGGCAAGGCAACCCAGATTTGTAAACCATGCAAGGATTTGTCGGATGAACGCAAGTATTCAGGTGTACGCTCAGAGTGAACGATACCGCTTCCGGCCGTCATCCAATTCACCTGACCGGGTTTGATCTCCATTTCAGTACCCAAATTATCGCGGTGCATGATACTGCCTTCAAAAAGATACGTTAATGTCGATAAACCAATATGCGGATGTGGGCCGATATCAATATTCTGGTACTGATTCATTTTTGCCGGACCCATATGGTCTATAAAAATAAATGGGCCAACCATCCGCTTACCGCGAAAAGGCAAAAGTCTTCCTACTAAAAAGTTACCGATATCGGCAGGGCGTTCTTCAATAATGAGATTGATGTTTGACATACTAATCGTGAGGATACTCTTTATGCTTGAACTTATAATACAAATAGAATAATGCTGGAATAATGAATATAGTTCCAATCAGCAGCGCCCAACCCAGTGCATTAATTGTTTGCATGGTTGCATGATGATCCAGTAAGGTTAGGTTCATGCCATTCTTCACGACAATGAAATCAGGAAAGTGCGCGTAACCAATGGCCAACAAAATCATCGTTACCTGAAAGCCTGCCAACAACCGGATAATGATCGCGTTGCCGGAATAAATCAAAATCCACAATACAATTAGCGATGCGGTAGCGGCAAGAACAGCAATCAATCCAACAGAGGTTCCGAAAATCCAATTCGTTAATGGGATATTATCAATCCATGCTGTAATAAAAACGTATAATCCGCTTGCGACTGCAGCGATGTTCATGTGTTTTGCTTTATTGATGAAGCGTTTTCGGTCATCCGGGTTATCGGTTTCGCCAATGAGGTAAACGGAAGCCAAAAATCCGCAAAGTGCAACCACGAAGAATCCCACACCAACACAAAACCAATTCAACCAGCTAAAGATATAAACGTCAGCAAATGTGCTAGCTGCGTGATCAATTCGACCAGAAATTACGCTTCCGGCAATAATGCCTAAGAAAAGAGGTGTGATGAAGCTTGAGACAAAATAAATGCGGTTATAAACGTGTTGCATATCATCCTTCACCGCATCATAATGTCGGAACACAAATGCAGTACCACGTGCAATAATTCCAATGAGCATGATGATGAGTGGAATATGTAAGTAAACCGACATCTCCGCATAGATTAACGGATACGCAACAAATAAAATCACAATGGCAATGATAAGCCACATGTGATTTGCTTCCCAGATTGGTCCAATGGCGCGATAAAGTGTATCACGCGTTCGGTCTTTATTTTTTGCGGAAGTAAATAATTCAATAATTCCAGCACCGAAATCTGCCCCGCCCAATACAACATAAAGAAGTATCGAAAGAAAAAGATATGCAATCACAACGTATTCCATCAGTCGAGCATGGATTGAGTAGCCTCTTTCTTATCGTACAGAACAGGAACCATTTCAATTTGGCGTCTTAATAAAAAGATTACCGCGGCTGTAAGTGAAATGTAAATGGCTGTAAACATGTAAAACGAATAGGCAATGCCCGGCATGGGTGTAACGGCATCAGCTGTACGCATAACATTATAGATAATCCACGGCTGGCGCCCTACTTCCGTTACTGTCCATCCTGCTTCTACTGCAATAAAACCAAGTGGTGTTGCGATGATGAACAATTTTAAAAACCATTTCTTATCGTACCAGCTTCGCTTTTTCAAAGAAATAAAATAAATCACAGCCAGCAGCATCAGAAAACTTCCAATGCCAACCATAATCTGAAACGCAAAGTGCGTTACCATCACAGGTGGATGATTTTCTTTGGGGATTTTATCCAGCCCAATAACTTCATGCTTAAAATCTCCATGTGCGAGAAAGCTAAGCATGCCTGGCAATTCTATTTTATGCTTAACGGTTTGTGTTTCTTCATCCGGAATTCCTCCAATGATTAGAGATGCAGCTTCTTCTGTTTTAAAATGCGCTTCCATTGCTGCAAGTTTGGCAGGTTGACGTTTCGCAACATCCTTAGCCGAAATATCTCCGCTGATTGGTTGTAGAAACGCGGCTATGGCTCCAAATACAATCGCAATTTTAAAAGCCTTCAAATGAAACACTTCATTCTTTTTCCGGAGAATCATAAGTGCATGAATTCCGGCAACAGCAAATCCGGTAGCTGCAAACGCGGCCAGTGTCATGTGCAAAGCTTGTGAAAACCACGCATCATTGAACATGGCTTTGATGGGATCGATGTTCAGGTATTCACCATTTACATAGTCAAACCCACTCGGACTATTCATCCAGGCATTTGCAGCTACAACCAATATACCCGAAGCAAGTCCGCTTACGCCTACCACAACCCCGGTAAACCAGTGAAACCATTTGTTCAACTTATCCCAGCCGTAAAGAAAAAAGCCGAGCGCAATTGCCTCGATGAAAAAAGCCGTGCCTTCAAGCGAAAATGGCATCCCGAAAATCGGTCCGGCATGTTTCATAAAGCCCGGCCAAAGCAAACCTAGTTCAAATGAGAGAACTGTTCCAGATACCGCACCGGTTGCAAAAAAGATCGCTACGCCTTTACTCCAGGCCTTTGTGATGTTCCGATACGTAATGTCTTTGGTAACGAGCCATTTGTAATGTGCAATGGCCATAAAAAACGGCATCACCATGCCAATGCAGGCATAGATGATATGAAAGCCTAAGGATAATGCCATCTGCGATCGTGCAGCAAGAAAGTCATCCATAAAACGGCAGCTGGGTGCGGACAAATATAGGTGCTGAACGTTTGTCATTCAGGAATTTCCCGAATAAATCTGCGCAAACGTTAGCTGTTTTTAATCCTGAAAGTAAGGCACGAGAAATGCGATCAACTGGCTTAAAAAATACACCGCGGAAAACGCGATGAGTATCTTAATAAACCGGGAGAAATGAAAGTTTCTTCTGGCTGGCCAAGTAAGAGCAAGAATGATTCCCGACACTATCATGTTAAGCGCCAGGTAAGCTCCAAAGAAAATAAGAAAAGTTGTGATCGGAGGCCAGGACGTTTGGTACGTTGTTAATGCTGCCTGGAACAGGATGAGCAGTAAAAAGCCACCCCAATACTGCTTGTAATCTCTAAACCAGTGTTTTATTTCGTCAATCATACCCCAATCACAAAGATAAGCCATACGAATGGGCTTGTAAAGTTTTTAAACAATTCCGATTGTTGTGTGTTTTATACAAAAATCAATGCGTGGGCACCTACTCTATTAAAGAGCTTGAAAAACTTTCCGGGATAAAGGCCCACACAATCCGCATTTGGGAGAAACGCCATAATATCATCCGACCCGAGCGCACGGCTACCAACATCCGGTTCTATTCCGATGAAGATCTGAAAAAGATTATCAACGTTTCGATGTTGAATAATCATGGTGTGAAGATTTCTAAAATCGCGGACATGTCGTTCGAGGAAATCAACCGGAAGATACTCGACATGACTTCTTCACAAACAACAGCCTCGGGTTACATCGAGCAACTGGTTGTAGCGATGGTTGATATGGAAGAAGAACGTTTCGAGAAAACGGTTAGTCTGCTCGTTCGCAAATTCGGATTTGAACGCACGATCACCGAGGCGATTTATCCCTTTCTGGAGAAAATCGGGATACTTTGGCAAACCAAAAACATCACTCCTGCGCAGGAGCATTTTATTTCGAACCTGATCCGCCAAAAGATTATCTCTGCTATTGATGCGTTACCGCTTGCATCTGATAGCGAAAAGAAAATCCTCCTTTTTCTTCCCGAACATGAATTGCATGAAATCGGGTTGCTTTTTAATTATTACCTGGTAAAACAAGCAGGATTTAAAGTTTATTACCTCGGTCAAAATGTTCCCAATGAGGATCTAGTTAGAATAGTGGCCATCCATAATCCTCAAACACTTGTTACATCCATTATTGCCCCATTAAGTGGTGGAACCCCAGCGTATTTATCTCGTTTGTCCAGTCAATTCCCCAAACAACAAATTCTTGTTTCGGGTATACAGGTAGCTGATCTGCCCGCAAAAGCTTTACAGAATGTAAAACCATTTAGTAACGCATTGAAATTCAAAGAGTTGATAAGCCAACTCTAAGCTTCCATTTTATTTCAGGCATTTCATCGAAAACAACTCAAAATCTGTTTTTTGGACTATAATTTGTTTAACATTTTCATAGATTTGTTAAACAAAATTCCACTATGACAGCGCTTGAATTCACCCATCAGCTTTCCGGTCTCAGACCAACTTTATATACGTTCACGCGCAGGTTTACTTCTAACCGCGATGAATCGCTTGATCTAGTTCAGGATACTTTATTGAAAGCATTATCGTATCGCGACAAGTTTCGGGAGAACACAAATCTCAAAGGGTGGTTGTTTACGATCATGCGCAATACCTTCATCAATAATTATCGCAAGGAAAAGCGTGCAATGACATCGGTGGACAATACAAAAGAATTGTACTTCCTAAATGTCGAAGACAAACACACATTCAATAAGCCTGAAAGAACATTTGAGTACAACGATATATTGAAGCATGTAAATTCTATACCACAGGATTTATTGGAACCATTCACCTTACACACAAATGGTTTTAAATATCATGAGATTGCCGAAAGCCTTACGCTTCCAATTGGAACGGTAAAAAATCGCATTTTTCATGCACGAAAAGAGATTCAAAAACGGTTGACCGGATATTAAGTATCTTAATACCGCATGGTAAAAACAGCAGTTATCGGTTCAGGTTTTTCAGGGTTGGCAGCAGCATGCTTTCTTGCCCGTGAAGGCTATGACGTTACTGTTTTTGAAAAGAATAGTTCACCCGGTGGTCGCGCCCGAAAATTTGAGACCAATGGATTTATGTTTGACATGGGCCCAAGCTGGTATTGGATGCCCGATGTTTTTGAGAATTTTTTCAAAGCTTTTAATAAAAAGACTTCCGATTACTATACGTTAACTCGGCTTGATCCCTCCTACCGGATCTTTTTTTCAAAAGAAGATGTGTGGGATGTACCGGCCGGTATTCCCGCGTTAACCGAATTCTTTGAACGTATAGAACCCGGAAGTAGTGTTCAACTTCTTAAGTTCCTCCACGAAGGCCAGTATAAGTACGAAGTTGGCATGCAGCAACTTGTGTATAAGCCTGGGCTTTCTGTTTCGGAATTGCTGGATACAAAGCTTCTGCGAGGAATGCTGAAGCTTCATGTATTTCAATCCATGGCTGGCTACGTGAGAAAATACTTTAAAGATAAACGACTCATTCAACTGTTGGAGTTCCCGGTTCTATTCCTAGGTGCTACTCCTGAAAATACACCTGCGCTTTATAGCTTAATGAACTATGCTGATATGAGCCTAGGTACGTGGTATCCGCAAGGTGGAATGCATAAAATTATAGAGGGCATGGTGTCGCTAGCGGAATCGTTGGGAGTTAACTTCAAATTCAATAGCAACGTTGAGCAAATTGTTGTTGAAAATGGATCCGCAAAAGCATTGATCGTCAATAAAACGCGTGAAGATTTTGAATACATTGTTGCCGGAGCAGATTATCATCACGTTGAACAGCAGCTGCTACCGGAAGAGTACCGAAAATATGATGAAGCATATTGGGAAGGTCGTAAGCTAGCCCCTTCTTCGCTTATCTATTTTATAGGACTGAACAAAAAACTAAAAAACTTACAGCATCACAACCTATTTTTTGATACTGATTTCAGCAAGCATGCTGATCAGATTTATACAAATCCCGTATGGCCTGATAATCCATTATTCTACGTTTGTTGTCCTTCTAAAACGGATGACACCGTAGCACCTGCCGGGCATGAAAATCTTTTCATCCTAATGCCCTCCGCTCCAGGATTAAAAGATTCGGAAGAGATTCAGAAAAGATTCTTTGATCTCATCGTCAACAGACTTGAGTTGTTAACCGGAGAGTCGATAAAAGATCATATTGTTTATAGCCGCAACTACGGCCCTAATGATTTTACAAATGATTACAATGCATTTAAAGGAAACGCTTATGGTCTGGCAAACACGTTAATGCAAACTGCCAACCTGAAGCCTTCCATTATCAATAAAAAAGTAAAAAATCTGTTTTATACCGGACAACTTACCGTTCCTGGGCCAGGTGTTCCTCCATCCTTGGTTTCCGGTCAGGTTGTGGCTCAATACGTTATAAATCAGCATAAAATATCAACGCAAAAGGAATTTGTAAATTGAATTTGAATGAAAGCATTGTACGATAAGGTTTCTATAAAATGCAGTCGTCTAACAACCCATGCCTATAGCACTTCGTTTTCGCTTGGCATCCGTTGTTTAGGGAAGGAACTTCGGGATCCTATTTATTCCATTTACGGTTTCGTCCGTTTTGCAGATGAAATAGTTGACTCATTCCATGATTACAATAAGCAGCAACTTTTAGAAAAATTCAAAGAAGATACATATCGGGCATTGGAGGATAAAATCAGTATAAATCCGATTTTAAACAGCTTGCAGATTACCGTAAATCATTTCAACATCGATCGAGAGTTGATCACCAGCTTCCTGAAAAGCATGGAGATGGATTTAAACCAAAAAAATTATTCACCAGAAGATTTCAAAGAATATGTGTTGGGTTCTGCGGAAGTCGTTGGCTTAATGTGTCTTCGGGTATTTTGTAATGGAAACAATGAGCTTTATACTAAGTTAAAGCCAAATGCTATGAGTTTGGGGTCTGCGTTCCAAAAAATCAATTTCCTTAGAGATTTAAAAGCTGATTATGTTGGCATGGGACGAACCTATTTTCCAGATGTTGATATGAATGAGTTCAACGATGAAACAAAAAAAACTATAGAAGAAAGTATTGCCCAGGATTTTCATCACGGCTACGAAGGGATTGTTAAGCTTCCGAGATCGGCCCGCTTTGGAGTTTATGTAGCCTATGTATATTACCTTGCGCTGTTTAAAAAAATAAAGAATATTCCGTGTGAACAGGTTCTCCAAAGCCGCATCAGAATCCGAAACCGCCATAAAGCAAGATTACTGGCCTATTCCTATTTCAAACATCAGCTGAACATGCTATGAAAGACCTGGTAATTCTTGTGGATGAGAACGATAACGAAATTGGCTATCTCGACAAGCTGGAAGCACATCAGAAAGGCATGCTACATCGGGCGTTTTCCGTTTTAGTTTTTAATTCAGCAGGAGATCTACTTTTACAGAAAAGAGCAGCAGGCAAATATCACAGCGCAGGTTTGTGGACTAATACCTGTTGCAGTCACCCAAAACCTAATGAGCTCATGGTAGATGCTGTTCAAAGGCGCTTAAAAGAAGAAATGGGTATTAAATGCGAAGCTAACTTTGCATACAAGTTTTTATATCGAACAACCCTAGATCATAACTTGACCGAGCACGAACTGGATTATGTTTTTATTGCAACCTGTGATGACAACCCTGTTATAAATTCAAATGAGGTTGCTGACTGGAAATTTATTTCGTTAGCCGATATCCGAAAAGATATTGCCAGGAACGCTGAGTCTTACACGTTTTGGTTTAAGGAAATCATTAATCATCCAGAACTTGCAAGCTACATCCCCGCCTGATGGAGCCAACCAAAATCATTGATCCCAAGACCACACTATTTTGGTTTCGGAGAGATCTTCGAATAAGCGATAATGCAGGTTTGTATTATGCACTTCGCGAAAACAAAAATGTATTACCGATTTTCATTTTCGATACAATAATCCTGGAAGAACTAGATGACAAATCTGATAGACGTGTTGAGTTCATTCACAATACACTTGGACATCTTAAAAATCAACTTGAAGAAATTGGAAGCTCACTTTTAATTCTTAATGGAAACCCGGTTGAGTTGTTTAAAAAAAATAGTCCAGCAGCAGTTTACACGAATCATGATTACGAACCATATGCCTGTAAGCGTGATGAACAAGTGGCTGCAATTCTCAAAAAGAATGGCAGTAATCTTAAAACCTATAAAGATCAGGTGATTTTTGAAAAAGATGAAGTCACTAAAGACGATGGAAACCCCTACACAGTTTTTACTCCTTATAGCAGAAAATGGAGAGCTACGCTTACACCATTTTACTACAAGAGCTACCCAACGGAAAAGTATTTCAATTCACTCAAAAAACTAAAACCTTTGCCCCTTCCTACGCTGGATGAAATCGGTTTTACAGCAACAGACCCAAAATTTCCAGAACGCAGCATCCGGCAATCGATTATTGAAAACTATCACAAGACCCGGGACTATCCAGCCATTCCAGGAACAACAAAGCTGAGTGTACATCTACGTTTCGGAACTGTAAGCATCCGAAAACTTGTACAGGTTGCATTAAAGAAGAATGAAACCTGGTTGAATGAACTCATCTGGCGTGAATTTTATCATACTATCCTTTGGCACTTTCCGCATGTAGAAAATGCCTTCAAGCCACAGTACGACAGAATCAAATGGCGTAATAATGAAAAAGAGTTTGCAGCTTGGTGCCAGGGAAAAACTGGTTATCCAATTGTTGACGCGGGCATGCGTGAGCTCAACGAGACTGGTTTTATGCATAACCGAGTGCGCATGATTACTGCAAGCTTTTTAATAAAACATTTGTTGATTGACTGGCGTTGGGGTGAAGCGTATTTCGCGAAAAAACTTTTAGACTTTGATCTTGCTCCAAACAATGGCGGCTGGCAATGGGCGGCCGGATCAGGATGCGATGCCGCACCTTACTTCAGGGTATTTAATCCCTATCTTCAAACAAAGAAATTTGATCCTGATTTCAAGTATATAAAAAAATGGGTTCCGGAATATGATTCAGCAAATTACCCAAAACCAATTGTTGATCACGAATTTGCACGCAAGCGCGTTTTGAAAGTTTATAAAGAAGCCCTGAATTCATGAAAGTCTATACCTTGAAACGAACACAGTTTTTTCCAATCTCCATTCAGGAAGCCTGGGATTTCTTTTCATCCCCCAACAATCTCGCGAAGATCACACCTTCAAAGATGAATTTCAGGATTTTGCATATTTCCGGAAATGGTAAAATGTATCCTGGTCAGATTATCCGATACAAAATTAATGCACTTCCATTCTATTCGGTTTATTGGGTTACAGAAATAACACATGTTCAGGAACCATTTTATTTTGTCGATGATCAACGCTTTGGGCCGTTTGCCTTGTGGCATCATCAGCATAACTTTAAAGAAGTTGTCGGTGGAATTGAAATGACTGACGAAGTTTCCTATGCCATTCCGTTTGGACCCATAGGACTTCTCGCGCATTGGCTCTTTGTGGGGCGTGAAGTAAAAGGTATTTTTGATCATCGTTTTGAAATTCTGGGGAAGCAGTTCCCGAAAAGTTAAGTATCATGCACTGGACCGCTATATTAATATGCTCAGCCATTACAATCGGAACATTTCTGTTCTGGGAGTTTGTCGCTTGGTTCACGCATAAGTATGTGATGCATGGATTTCTTTGGATATGGCATAAATCACATCATACAATTCATCATCACACTACCGAAAAAAATGATTTGTTTGCGGTTGTGTTCAGTCTGCCTTCTATTGGATTATTTTACTATTTCAGTCTTGTGGATTACAATCCGTACGGTCTTGCTGCTGGACTAGGAATTTTGTGCTACGGTATTTTCTATCTCATCTTCCACGACATAATTGTCCACCAGCGAATCCGATGGCTGCCGAAGAACAGAAGCAAATATTTACAACGCATGATTCATGCACACTACATTCATCACGCGAAGCACACAAAAGAAGATTGTGAAGCTTTCGGGTTCTTGTGGGCTCCGAAGAAATACGAGCCTAAGAAATTTATCCTCAAAAAAGACCGTCAGCAAACCCAATAATTTTGGAGAAGCAATACCTCTATCTTGTTCTTGACCTGCTGACTATACTTTTCCCGTTTATTTTCAGCTTTTATTCTAAAGCGAACTTTTCAAAGAAGTGGAAGTATCTTTCAGTTGCCATTCTAATTCCGGGAGTAATTTTTCTTGTCTGGGATGAATTCTTTACACAACTGAATGTTTGGGGATTCAATCCAGATTATCTCACCGGAATCTATCTCGGCAGTTTACCATTAGAAGAAGTTTTATTTTTCATTTGCATTCCTTACGCTTGTGTGTTTACGTACGAAGCCTTAAACTATCTCATCACAAAAGACTATTTAGCACCTTATCAAAGAATAATTTCAACGGTACTTATTGGTGGATTATTAATTGCAGGCGTAATTAGCCTGGATAAATGGTACACGGCAACAACCTTTATCGGACTTGCGGTTTATATTATTATTCTGGAATTTATTTTACGATCAGCTTTCCTCAGCAGGTTTTACTTCTCCTACATTTTTGTATTGATCCCATTCTTCATCGTAAACGGAATTTTAACCGGAAGCTTTATTGAAAGTGAAGTTGTGTGGTATAATAATGCCGAGAATCTTGGCATTCGGATGGGAACAATTCCCGTAGAAGATATTTTCTACGGGATGTTATTGTTACTGATGAATGTTTCGGTATTTGAATGGCTTCAGCGCAAAAAAATTACGCCTGAACAGCTTTCGTAGCCTTACTTTCTTTCTTAGCTTTTTTAGCAAAAGCTTTATCAAGTGACTTTGCAGCCTTCTTGCTTTTCTTCTCAGCTTTTTTTGCCTTTTTGGCAACAACTGATGCTATTTTCTTAGATGATTTAGTAATCAATTTTTTAACCTTCTTCGAATCTTTGGCAACCGGCTTCACGGTTTCTTCAATTGAAAATGTGAGCTTTTCCTGCAACTCTTTCTTAAGCGATTTATCCTGCGTCATGGGTAGTATATTAAGAAGAGTAAATTAGCGAATCGTTATCGGAAGATTATCGTGTTAACAATTATTTAATATTGAAGCATGAAAACTACTCATTATGAGCACTTTATGACCCTCTAAACAACGTTCTACTCCTGCCTCAACGATTCAATCGGGTTTGCAGCAGCGGCTTTAATAGACTGGTACGAAACCGTAATCCAGGCTATTGAAATGGCCGCAATTCCGCTAATAATGAAGACTAATGGGTTTATATCAATATGATACGCAAACCCGCTGAGCCACGAGTTCATAAACCAATATGCTAGGCCAGCCGCTGGCAAAAAGGCAATAATTACGAGCCACGTGAATTCGCGTGATAACAGCATAACCAGCCCGGCAGGTGATGCACCCATTGCCTTGCGGATACCAATCTCTTTCGCACGCTGCTCGGTTGTAAAAGCCGCCAGTGCAAATAATCCAAGACTGGCTATAAATATGGCAAGACCGGAGAACACTTGAGCCAGTGTTCCAATACGTTGTTCGGAACGAAATAGCTCATCAAAGTTTTGATCTAAGAATCCATAGTCAAAGGGTTCGTTTGGAGCATATTGCTTCCAAAGTTTTTCAATTGAACCAACTGCTTCTGTTGCATTACCTTCATACCGAACCATAAGCTGCCATGATTTTTTGGTTAGTCGAATGGATAATGGACGCACTTCCGATTTGAGTGATTCAAAATTAAAATCTCTAAACACCCCAATAACACGCAGCTTCTCCTTTGTTCCATCATCACTATAAATTACTTCTTCCTGTAAAGGGTTTTCGTAGCCAAACTCTTTAACAGCCGCTTCATTTAAAAGTATAGCGCTTGAATCAGATGGAAAATCTTTAGAAAAATATCGTCCCTCTTTCAATTCAAATTTCATTACATCCTGATGATCATAATCAGCATAGTAAAGACCCATAATATGATCCTGATCAGAACCGGCTGCCTTAAACACAGTAGTATTGTTAACTCCCGGGAAACTATTGTTCGTATAGCTGGCCGATACAATTCCGGTTTGACTTTCAAGAGCATTTTTAAATGCATCGGTATTATCCCCTAATCGTGTAGCGCTATGGATGATCATTACATTATGTTTGTCGATACCCAAATTTCGGTCTTGCATAAACCGGATTTGCTGGTAAACCATGGCAGTTGATATTATGAGTACAATTGAAATCATGAACTGTAACACAACCAATCCCGAGCGAATTCCCTTACTTTTCATTCCCGCGCGGACTTTTCCTTTCAAAACTTCAACTGCATTGAATGAAGTCATGTAAAAAGCAGGATAACTGCCTGCGATCAAGCCAACAAAAACAACTAACGCAAAAAGCGAGGTAATAAATAAAGGACTTGCCAGCACATTCATTCCAAGTTGTTTACCCGCCAGTAAATTGAACTGTGGTAATAACAGGTAGCAAAAACCTACAGCAAGCAACACAGCGATTAAACTGTAGACCATCGATTCAGCCATAAACTGACCAATCATCTGGCTGCGTAAAGACCCAAGTGTTTTCCGAAGGCCAACTTCTTTTGCGCGACCCGCAGAACGAGCAGTGCTTAAGTTCATGAAGTTGATACACGCAATTACAATAATGAATAAACCGATTGCACCAAATACATAAACATATGTGATGTTACCACCTGGCTCCAGATCATGCTGTGATTTTGATTTTAAATGGATCTCTGTTAAGGGAGTTGTATAGTAACCAAACGATCCGCCTTGCTGTTTCATCTGCTCAATAGTGCCGCCCATAAGACGCTCTATTTCAGGTCCTACATATTTTATGATAAGATCCGGGAATTTTGTTTCAACTTCTGAAACAGAAGTATTCTCATTTATGATTACGTAGGTATGCAAATAGTTATTAAGCCATTGGGTGGACTTCAAATGTTCACCCGAAGTGGCTGAGATCAGCATACTATACAGGAAGTGAGAATTAGTCGGGCAATCTTCCGTGATGCCGGTAACTTTATATGTTTTCTCATGACCGCCTATTGAAAGCAGCTTACCCATCCCCGATTCTGTTCCGAAGTATTTTTGTTCCATGCTTCGCGTAAGTACAACTGAGTTGGGCTCAAGCAAAGCTCTTTTAGGATCACCCTGCAATAAGGTAAAGCTGAAAAAGTCGAAGAAATTCGAATCTGCATAAAAGAGCTTCTCTTCCGTGAACATCAAATTACTCGGCTCATATTTAACAACACCTGAACCCCACACATCCGCAATACGTGTGGCAGATTCAACACCCGGAATTTCCTTTACAAAAGCTTCCGCCATAGGAGGACAAGTTGTTGAAGTTGTGATGTCCTGACCTCCAACTTTTGCATGTAATCCAACCTGGTAAATTTGCTTTGCATTCGTATGAAAACGATCATAGCTCAACTCATCCGTCACATACAATGTAATCAGCAAGCACGCTGTAACGCCAATGGTCATCCCCAGAATATTAATGAGGGAAAAGAACTTATGCTTTAAAATATTACGAAAAGCAACTTTGAGGTAGTTTTTAAACATAAGTAAGGGTTATCAAAGGAATGACGAAGTTAACACTACAAAGGTTGCACAAAGGTTTATTCATCTTTTAAATTATCTACCGGATTTACAAATGCTGCTTGCAAGGTTTGAGATCCTATTGTGAATAATCCAAAAACACTAAGAATTAGTACACCCGCTCCTATGGTTATAACATCAACACTTACGTGGACTGCGAACATTTCAAGCCATAGCGTATTCATAAAATAGGCTGCCGGAACAGATACCATAATCGATATTGCGAGAATAGTCAGGTATCCTTTTGAAAGAATAAATATCAACGACTTATTAGAGCTTCCTAAAATCTTCCGGACTGCGATTTCTTTTTTGCGGGTTTGAATGGTGTACGTTGCCATACCCAATAATCCAAGACACGAAATAATAATAGCCAGCGTTGAAACAAATGCCAATACTTTTAACAACGTACCGAAGATAATCTCGTACATCTCTCCCATCTCTTTTTGAAAATCTTTCACATCAGCCTTGGTTCCCGGGTTAATACCAGTCCATACTTTATCAACTGACTTTGAAGCACTCTCAAAATCACCTGTGTAGGAAATCTGCAACAATGAATATTCATTCGGGTTATACATCAAACCCATCGGCTGCAGGCTTTCGCTGAATAACTCGTGATAGTAATTTTTAATGACTCCTATAATTTGCCGCTCGGTTGAATCGTCACGTATAATCAGGCTTTGACCTACTGCATCAGCCGGTGAAGCAAATTGATATGCTTTGACAGCCTCTTCATTCAGAATAATAAAATTAGCGTTTGACTCACCTGCATCTTCCGCAAAGAACTTACCCGCAACTAACGTAAGGCCCATGTTGGTCAGATAGTCTTCATCTACTGCAAAGTATATAAGATTGCTCCAGGTATCAGAGCCCGGTTTCTGCATATCTGTACTCCTAACCTGTCCTGCCATAGGAATATGAGATGCAGCCGAGACACTTACAATATTTGCCTGTTTCTCCAGTTCTGGCTTAAGTACTTTTAAAGAAGTGGTGCCTTTATGAACAATCAGTTTATTGGATGCCAGAAATCCATTGTCGTTGTGCAGGAATAAATTCAGTTGATTATACAATACAACAACAGTAAGAATAAAGACCATCGATAGTGAAAACTGAACGACCAGCAAAGCTTTTCTAAGTCCAACCTTAGACATCAGCTTCGAACTCCCCATATTTTTCAAAACTTTAATTGGCTGAAAGCCAGAAAGCACACCAGCCGGGAACAATCCTGCTATAATACCTACTACAATGGCAAAAATCAGGAATGCAAGATACACTATGTAATTGGCAGAAAGATCCCAACGCATAATCCTGGCAAACGAAAGCTGCACAATAAAAGGTCTTAATAGATAGATCATGACAAGCGCTAATACGAGAGCAAATAATGCGATAATCACTGATTCACTTAAAAACTGGGTGAACAATTGCCATCGCATGGCACCCGTTACTTTTCGCACACCAATTTCTTTAGCACGTGTAAGCGAGCGGGCAATGGAAAGGTTTGTAAAGTTGAAACAAGAGGTAATCAAAATTATACCTGCGATGAAGGCCAGGAAATAAATCAAATACCAGGGCATAAACGGCCCGATCGGATTATTCAGCAACGGCCCGGGAACAATATTCAGTAGATTCTGAACTGAATACTTCAATACAGTTCCATCCTGAGCTTGTCGTTTAATAAATTGATCGTTACTGATCGTTGCAAGATTTGATTTAAGATCAGCAATACTTTTACCTTCTTCCAATTCAACGTATACCCATCCCCGGTATGGACTATCCCAATTATCAAGATTGGATTCAAGTAACCCTGCTTTCTCTAAACTAGGTACAGTTGATATACTGGCGTAAGCCTCTACTACAATATGTGACCGGTTGCCATTGTCTTTAATTACACCTGTCACATTAAAAATTCCCAGCTTGCCAACCTTTAATGTTTCCCCTACCGGGTTATCTTTTTTAAATAATTTTTCAGCCGCTTGTTTAGTTAAAACAACTGAATAAGGCTCAACCAGCGCTGTCTTTGCATCGCCATACAAAAGCTCGTGGTTAAACATCTCCAGCACCTCTGCATCGGCAAAGTAACCGCTTACCGGTACGTTTACATCAAAATTAGGCTCAAGCTCAAGCCAGCTATTGCCAAAGCCACGCACAAACCTGACTGCGCGCGAAACACTTGTATAATTAGTAAGCAGCTCATCCCGAATGGGCATTGAAGTAGATGCTGTTTCGTTGCCGGGCTGACCGTTATTGTCTTTCCAATATGGAATTGTATTAACTCTGTAAATGCGATCGGCATTTGGATTATGGCGATCAACCATCATCTGGTCAGCTACCATCATAATGATAGCCATGCAAACACACATGGCAACCGCTAGTCCGAAAATATTAATGAATGAAAAGGTTCGGTGCTTAACAATGTTCCGAAGCGCAACTTTAATGTAATTTCTTAGCATACTAACCAGGTTCAAATTAATTGAATGTTAGACGTTCAATGTTCGACCCAGGTTACATATCAAAATAAAATTATTCACTTCTCAATACATCAACAGGATTCATTCTTGCTGTGTTATAGGTCTTCACGGCAACAGAGAGCACACAGGCAACTATCAGCAGCGCAGAGGATAGTATTGCTGTAATTATAGTGGGTGACTTATGGTGATCCCAAATGCTACCCATCAGCAAATTGGACATCGACATTCCACCGTAGGCACCAATCACACAGGTAATAACCAGAATGATGATGAATTGGGTATTAATGATTCGGGAGATATTTGCGACTGATGCACCCAGTACCTTACGTACGCCAATTTCTTTCATACGCTTAATAATGTTCAACGATACAAGAGTGAACAACCCCGTGATGGAAAGCAATAGCGCTACACCACCCTCAAACAAAAACATAATTAAAATATTCTTATTAACCTGGTTGGCCTCAATCGCACCAGCGTTCATATATCTTGGGGAATATAACCGGTTGGGAAAAATAGCCTTCCACTGCTTCTCCATGAACGAATTAACATCCTGAACCTTATCTATTTTAGCATTAACAATAACATAGTTAACTTTTTCAGGATTCGCATAGCGGATCATCATCGGTTCAAGCGGTTCCCACAAGCTATACAAATCTTTAACAACGCCTACAACATATAGCTTTACAGTATCCATCCAGATAACTTCTTTTCCCAGCGGCTTATCCCAGCCAAACTTCCTAACAAGCTCTTCGGTTACAATCACCGATTCTTTACGATCAGTCTCTGAGTCTTTAGCAAAATCTCTTCCTTCCAGCAAGGTCATGCCCACCGTCTTCAGGTAATCATCACCTACATCCATTATATTACTCTCAATTTCCTGACCATCATGTTTAATCGGGTCATTGTAATAATTTGAATGAACATGATTTGGGGAGCCTGAAATTGAAAGAATATCAGTATTTCCAGCCAGCGAATTCCGAAACGTTTCAAACTCCGAACGATTTTCAACAAATGTATAGACCACACCATCCTTATTAAAGCCCATATCAAAATCACGTTGAAAGCGGGCGTTGTCGATAAACGCTACAGCACAAACTATTCCTGCGAGAGAAAAAACAAGCTGTGAGCCCAGGAAGATATAGGTAGCGATGCCGTTTCCGCCAAATTGCTGCTTTCCTTTTAGAATTGTTGTTGGCTGAAACTTGCTTACATAAAATGCCGGGTAACTGCCGGCAACTACTCCTGCAAAAAATAATACTCCAATCATCACCATCAAAAATTCGGGCTTCTCAAAATAATTAGCTTCGAGTTTCATATACGGCCATAACTGATTAAACGAAGGCAATAAAAAACTGTCCGCTAAGAGTAGTCCAAACAAAAGGGCAATCAGGCATATCACCATCGTTTCACCCATAAATTGCATGATCAGCTCTTTTCGCATGCTGCCCATTACTTTACGGATCCCGATCTCTTTCAACCGCATAGAAGAAAGTGCAATTGACGAATTGGTAAGATTAAAACAGGCAATAAGCAGCATAATCACCCCCATTACTGCACAGCCTATAACAGCGGATAATGGGGATGCCTGACGTGTAATCGTTCCGGGTCGGTTTTTGACTTCATCCCGTACGGCCATACCTTTTAGTTGATCAAGCTTAAACTCCTGGACCAGAAAATCTTCGCGTACTTTATTATTATTTTCTACATAAGGTTTGAGCTGCTGCTCAATGGCTCCAATCCGGTCAGGGTTTGTAACGTAGACAAACAGTGTATTGCGCACTTTCCAATTTGCTCCGTTTTCAAACTCAGCAGAAACATCCCAATAATTGTCATACAGCGCAAACAAGTCTTCATCAAAGCTTGAATTTGTTTTTGGCAATTTATATACGCCTACAATTTCATACTCCTTTTTCAGATCACTTCGTACAAGGTGCGTGATGGCTTTACCGATCGGGTTTTCATTTCCATAATAGCGGGCAGCAAGCTGATCGCTGATGACAACTTTGCTCTTATCGGTGATAGCAGCTGCGCTGCCGTGAATAAACTCAAACGTAAACATCCGGAAGAAATCAGGATCGACATAGGCCGAATTAGTACCGAACATTTCATCACCGATTTGAATATTCATGCCTCCGCCACTTACGCGCGTTAACATCTCCACGTCTTTAACATTCTGACGGACTGTTTCCCCTAACGGAAGTGGAACTAGTCCATAGGCCGTGGATTTACCCTGGTATTCGCGAACCGAATTGACCCGGTAGATAGCTTTATTGTTTACGTGAACATTATCAAACGAATTGTTGAAATCAAAATTGAAGTATCCCACCACACAACAGGCAATCGCAATGCTTAAGCCGGCAATATTGATCAAAACAAAAAGCCGGTTTTTATTCAGGTTTCTGAAAAGTATAAGAAGTTGGTTCTTTAGCATAAAGTGGGGGTTAACGTTGTGCTAATACTACAAAATGGATTATCAAACCAAGTGCCATTGCCAGACAGGCCAAATGCGTTCCGATTTTAAACATTTTCTAAAATCAAATGTTCAATTGCGAACAGTAGTGTTCGGGCGATGAGGTTGAAAGACAATAAAAAAACCCTGACGATACTGTCAGGGTTTTTACTAAACTGTAAACTACTGACTAAATGTGGAATTGCTCTTTGATGTTCTCGGTGACAACTTTACCATCGAACAAGTTAACAATGCGGTGAGCATAGTTAGCATCGTACGGAGAGTGTGTTACCATGATGATTGTAGTTCCTTCTTCATTCAATTGCGAAAGTAGCTTCATTACTTCTTCACCGTTGGCTGAGTCAAGGTTACCGGTAGGTTCATCGGCCAGGATCACTCTTGGCTTCGCAACAATTGCACGAGAGATCGCAACACGTTGTTGCTGACCACCGGAAAGTTGCTGCGGGAAGTGATTTCTGCGGTGCATGATATTCATGCGCTCCAGCACTTCTTCCACACGCTGCTTTCTTTCTGCGGCAGGAACTTTCATATATAATAACGGTAGTTCTACGTTTTCGAAAACCGTTAATTCATCAATCAGGTTAAAGCTCTGGAATACAAAACCAATTGAACCCTTACGAAGCTGTGCGCGCTGACGCTCGGAGTATTTCGCAACTTCATGCTCACCGAAATGATATTCACCGCCTGAAGGATTGTCCAACAGACCAAGAATATTCAATAACGTTGATTTACCGCAACCTGACGGACCCATGATGGCTACAAATTCGCCTTCTTTGATTTCCAGGTTTATATTATTCAGCGCGGTTGTTTCTACTTCTTCAGTAGTGTAAACTTTCTCAAGATTTTTAAGTTTGATCATGGCTGGTTATTTACAAGTTAGTTAGTTGATGCGTGGGTTAGTCTTTTTGTCTTATGTTCCCGAACAATTTATACTTCTTTTTTCAGAAAAAGTTACAGTTACTTCAAAATCAGTACCTCATTCGTGCCAAAATTCTCGTAGGAGGAGGTAATTACTTTATCACCGGGCTGTAATCCTTCCAGCACTTCAAAATTCTCCGTGTTCTTCCTGCCCAGTTTGACGTTACGTTTCACCGCCCGGTTACCGCCTTCTTCCACAACGAACACCCAGTTACCGCCAGTGTCCTTATAGAATCCACCAACGGCTAATAATAACTCTTCTGAAGATTGACCCAGCTCAATTCGTAAACGAAGCGATTGTCCTCTTCTAATACCCGGAGGTGTATCTCCAACAAAGTTCATATCTACAGCAAACCTTCCGCCTGCGGCAACATCCGGATATATATAGGTAATAGACAATACATAATCTTTATTGTTGTACGTGGTAGTTGCCCTTAAACCCGTTTGAATACGTGGCAGATAAATTTCATCAATTTCAACCCGAACTTTAAAACTTCCCAAGATATCTATCTGACCTAAACGTTGTCCAATGTTCACATTTTGACCAGCATCAAGTTGCGGGCGGGCAAGCTGCCCATCAATAGGTGCGCGCACAACTAGATTATCTAAAATTAAGCCTACGTTGCTTAAGCTCAGCAAAAGTTTACGTTCACTTTGATCCAACTGAGTGATCTGCCTGATCCTGTCAACGGAATCAAGCTGGTACGCCTGATAGGTAATCTCTCTTCTTTTCAAGTTTGAAAAATAATCAGCTTCTGTTTTCTCAAAATCCTGACGGGCAATCAGCTTCTTCTCGAAAAGTTGTTTTTGTCGAGTATACTGAGGCTTTAACGTGGCCAATGAATTATCAATTGTGATCAAGCTTTCCTGTTGTCTTAATGCGTTTTGCGTAATCTGAAGTCTGGTTTCTCTAATTCGGTTAATACTTTGCGTCAGGTTTGATTCCTGATCAAGGACACTGATTTCCCTATTAAGGTTGTTTAGTTCGAGAATAACATCTCCTTTTTTTAGCATTGCCCCGCTTTCAGCGACAATTCGCTTGATTGTACCTCCCTCAACTGCATCCAAATAAACAGTGCGGCTAGGTTCAACCGTGCCGGTTTGAGGAATGTAATCTTGAAACACTCCGCGTGCTACGGTTGCAATGGTGATCTTATCTTTTTCAATAACGAGCTGTGAGCGTCTGTCCGCAAACAAAAACTGGTAGGCTATAAAAAATACGAAAATTGCAATACCGCCATACATGCCGATACGCTTTAACGTCCATGTTTTCTTCTTGAGTTGCTTATCCATTCGAGTGTCTAGTATCTGGGCAATCCTCTAACATAAAGGATTCGCACCGGATGTTGCCAACAAGTGTGCCAAGTGAAGTAATACAGTCTGGAATGCCAATTCAGCATTAATTACAAGCAATTTACGTTCACATCTGAACGTAAATGTTCACCACCGGACATAAGGTTCCTTTACTTTTTGGGTGATTTCTGCATTTTTCGATCAATTTTAGCTAAACCTGGTTTCGGTATCAGTTTTGCCCACCTGCGGACATACCTGATCGATCATGGAACAAAAACACGGCAAAATTCTGATTGTAGACGATAATGAAGACTTGCTGAAAGCAGCCAAGATGTTCCTGAAACGTCATTTTTCTCAAGTTGACATTGAGAAGAATCCGGAAGCTATTCCGGCTTTGATGAATAACGATGATTACGATGTAATTCTGCTCGACATGAACTTCACAAAGGATGTAAGCAGCGGAAGTGAAGGTTATTATTGGCTTGAAAAAATTCTTCAGCTCGATCCATCTTCGGTTGTTGTGCTGATCACAGCCTATGGCGATGTCCAGATGGCGGTAAAAGCGATTAAAGCAGGCGCAACTGACTTTGTATTAAAGCCCTGGGAAAACGAGAAGCTGCTGGCTACGCTTTTCTCTGCTATGCGGCTGCGTGAATCCCGCGATGAGATTCAGAATCTTAAAATAAAAAACCACGAGATCAATCAGGCATTGAATGATCGCTTCAGCGAGATCATCGGTTCGAGCAATGCGATGCAAAAGATTTTTCAAACCATTGACCGGGTGGCAAAAACAGATGCCAATGTTTTGATCTTGGGTGAAAATGGTACCGGAAAAGAATTAATTGCACGCGCCATTCATCGCAATTCGTCACGCAAGTCTGAGAATTTTGTGGGTGTTGATTTAGGTTCAATTACTGAAACACTTTTTGAAAGCGAACTCTTTGGTCATAAAAAGGGTGCCTTCACAGATGCTAAAGAAGATCGGGCCGGGAGATTTGAATTAGCGAACAATGGCACTCTATTCCTGGATGAAATTGGTAATCTATCGATGCCATTACAGGCCAAGCTTCTTACCGTTCTGCAAAACAGAAAAGTAAGTCGCGTAGGTTCAAACAAAGACACGCCCATCGATATCCGCTTAATCTGCGCAACAAATATGCCGTTGTACGACATGGTGAAGGAGAATCGTTTCCGACAAGATTTATTGTACCGCATCAATACCATTGAAGTGGAAATCCCTTCGTTACGTGATCGCCTAGAAGATATACCATTGCTCGCTGCACATTTTCTGAAGCACTACGCGGTGAAATATGATAAATCGGTTAACAAGATTAGCGAAGGCGCGATGACCCGAATGCATAAACATCCGTGGCCAGGCAACATTCGCGAATTACAGCATGCCATAGAACGCGCGGTTATTTTAAGCAATACCAGTGTATTACAGCCGGAAGATTTCAACTTTACGCCTGTAACGGCTCGTGAAGATGGCCAGTTAAACCTCGAGCAGTACAACCTCGAAGAAGTTGAGAAGTTGTTAATCCGTAAGGTTCTAAAAAAATATAATGGTAACATCACGCAAGCCGCATCCGAGCTTGGCCTCACCCGCTCTTCCCTATACCGCAGGCTCGAAAAATACGGCCTGTAATCTGCGTTTGATTCGGTAACTTGCTGTCTTTAAAACTAACCAGGCACTGTAACCATCCTGTTGCCTAAAGGTATTGAACTAAGATGCTGAAGGACTTCCGGTCGCGGGTAATGCTGCGCACAATTTTTCTGGCGCTTTCCATGTCGCTTGCACTTTTCATGATCGGCAAAACGAATATGATGTTTGCCGCAATTTTAATGTGCGTCATTATTATTTTTCAAGTTGGTGAGCTTTTTCATTTTGTAAGTCTCACGAACCGCAAGCTTACCCGATTCCTGGAATCCGTTAAATACTCAGACTTTGTTTCCGGGTTTACAGCCGATAACAAGCTTGGTAAAAGTTTTAAAGACCTTAATATTTCATTCAACGAAGTGCTGGAGGCTTTTAGGAAAGCCAGGTCTGAGAAAGAAGAGCACTGGCAATATTTGAATACAGTAGTTCAACAGGTTCGTACCGGAATTATTTCTTTCGATACTGATGGCGAGGTTCAATTGATTAACATGAATGCCCGTAAATTTCTGAATGTTCAGAATATTAAAAATATCCACGAGCTAAAGGAAAAGAATTATAAGCTTCATTACATTCTCACTCATACAGAACCTGGCAAAGGTTCACTGTATAAAGACTCAAGCGATTTTCACCTGACTATTCAATCAACAGAACTCCGCATTCGCAATGCAGATGTTAAGCTTCTTACGCTGCAGAACATTCAACCCGAGTTACAAAAGCAAGAACTCGAAGCCTGGCAAAATCTTACCCGCGTACTGCGGCATGAGATCATGAATTCCATTACGCCCATTTCTTCTCTTACTTCTACATTAATGGATATTTTGGAATATGATCTTACCCAGAAGGAAGACCATTATGAATTAAAACAGGAAGGCGCTGAAGATTTAAAAGAGGGACTAAGTACCATTGAAAACCGAAGTAGAGGACTGATTAAATTCATTGATGCTTATCGTGAATATACATCGTTGCCTAATCCCAAACTTAAAACAATCCTACTTAAAAATCTGATCGAAAAAGTTTCCATGCTCATGCGGCAGGAAATGAAAAACCACCATGTGGATTTTCATAATGTATGTCATTCCGAATATTTAACGATTCAAGCTGATGAGGAGATGATTGAACAAGTGCTGATCAACTTGTTGAAAAATTCTGCTGAAGCCGTATCGAACATGCAAAATGCGCGCATCGATCTGATTGGTCGTTACGATGGCTCATATATTAAAATCGAGGTGATTGACAATGGTACAGGAATTATTCCGGAAGCAATCGAACGGATTTTTGTGCCGTTTTATACCACCAAGAAAACAGGTTCAGGCATTGGATTAAGCCTTTCCCGGCAGATTATGCAGTTACACAATGGCACGCTTACCGTTGAGTCGGAGCCGGATGTCAAAACGATTTTTACAATGCGGTTTTAAGAAAGATTGATTATCTAATCCATTAACAAGAAGTTCTCAACGATCCAAAAAATCGTCCCACTCATTCCCGTGATGGCCTGAAAGCTCTTTCAGGAAAAGAGCGTATGTGGGTTTATTTGGGTTTTTACGCAGTGGCATTTGTGCCTGTTCAGGAGTATAGTTACCCTTCTTGGCATTACATTTTTTACACGCTGTAATCAGGTTTGACCAGGCATGTAATCCGCCTTTAGAACTTGGGATAATATGGTCGAGCGTAAGATCCTTACGTGTTCCGCAATATTGACATTCAAAATTATCGCGCTTAAAAACATTTTGGCGGGTTAACGTAACACCTTTGTAGGGAGCATTCACGTATCGGTTAAGTCGTATAACCGAAGGCATGGGAAATGTCATGGTAACAGAGTGAATCTTATACCCATTCGCAGGCCGAACCAATTCGCTTTTGTTGAGATACACAAGAATAAAAGCACGCTCAACTGAACAAACCATGAGCGGGCTGGAATCCTGATTAAGTACCAAAACACGATTGTTCATGAATGAAAGATAACCGCAATCTTTCAGACAAGCAAACGGTGTATGACCTGGTTATTGATTCTTTACTCAGAAAGTATCCTTCTGATTTGTGAAAATGAGTGGGTGTAAACCTTGGATTCCGAATGAAGAATTCCTTCTTCATTCAAATGATCGATCCGAACCTTTCCGGAGGCATGAATAATTTTATCTTCTCCAAGAAATAAACCAACATGAATGATTTTATCTTCCTTGTTTTTAAAAAATACAAGATCGCCTGCTTGAATATCTTTTATATCAACTGCTTTACCTTGTTTTACCTGTTGCGCAGTATCCCGCGAAAGGCGGTAGCCATTAATTTTAAACACCATCTGAACAAAGCCCGAACAATCAATTCCAAACGGGCTCTTGCCACCCCATTGATACGGGGCGTTGAGATATTTCTTAGCTGTTAGCTTTACAAATTCCGCATCGCGCTTCTGACCCAGACTTTTCGACTCGCCATTAAAAGCAAACTGTTCTTCCATTTTAAACAATTCCGATCCTGAGATTGGAATAATGCTACCCATTAAAATCGGGAGTGGAGTTTTATTGTAGAGAATGCTTGTTGTAATGTCAGTTGAAATCTTAAAGTCAGCGCGATTGATATAATCAAAGTGGTCCTTTGCAATGGAATGATGTTGCTTTCCATCAATCCAACCTTCATACTGATCAAAATGCATTTTAATCCTGAGCCACTTTTTATCTTTGCTTATCGAAAGAACTTCGTAATGTTCGCCAAATAAAAGCTGCGTTGTAAGCTCAGCTTTATCATTGCCTTCCGCACGCACCGGTATAAGGCTCAGACGACAAACTCCAAAATCTAAATTTTCAGTGCTCACAATAATTTTAAATCTTCAGTTTATTCAACTCACGTTTGGCGTCACGATCTTTAATGGTGCTGCGTTTATCATGAAGTTTCTTTCCACGCCCTATCGCTATTTCTAATTTAGCGTATCCGCGTTCATTAATAAACAATCTCGTAGGCACTAATGTCAGGCCTTTCTCCTCCACACGCTTCTCAATCTTTAGCAATTCAGTTCGCTTCAGCAATAATTTCCGTTCACGCTGTGCTTCGTGGTTGTAATGCGTTCCTTGGGCATACTGGTCGATTGTTACCCCTTTCGTATACAGTTCTCCGTTGTTGAAATAACAATAGCCATCCTGCAAATTAACTTTCCCTTCACGGATTGATTTAATTTCCGTTCCTCTCAGCACCAAGCCGGCAACATATTTATCCAACAGCTCAAACTCATAGCCTGCCTGACGGTTGCGGATGTTAATATCATTTGAGAAACGCTTGTTCATGACTTTTGCGTGAAGATTTTATCGATCTTTTCACGGCTTAAAATTTTTTGACCGGTTTTTCCGGTTGCAATAATACGTCCATTTACGGTTGCTTCAAAAGCGCAAATAATTTCATTATTTTCAAGCGTATCGATTATGGAGGTGAAAAGAATCTTCTCGCCTACAAATGCCGGTGCTTTATGTTCAATACTTAATTGTGTGCCAATCCCCTCCTCGTGTGCTTCTCGCATTTCTAAAACAAACTGTCGCGTGGCCCATTCAATTTCACGTGCAAGTGCAAAGGTTGAACAAACAGGGTGAACGACCTCACCGTGAAAAGCTGCAACATCTTCCTGCTTCACAAGATAGGACAACTGTTTTTTATCGCCTTGCTTAAAAATATTTTTCACGTAAGATTAAGTTAACTCAAATGGGCATTCTTGCTAACGGTGCAACATCCAACGCTGTAAATTCATTATTGATATACTTATAGTGAGCAGCCATCGCAATCATTGCAGCATTGTCGGTACAATATTCAAACTTCGGTATATATACATTCCATTCTTTCGTTACAGCTAAAGCTTTAAGCTTGTTTCGTAATTCTGAGTTTGCCGATACTCCACCGGCTATGGCAATTTCTTTTATACCCGTTTTTACACTTGCCTGTTCCACTCTCTTCAGTAACATGTTTACAAGCTTATTTTGAATGCTGGCACAGATATCATTCAGATTCTTTTCTACAAAATTCTCATCTTTCTTTTTCTCATCGCGAATGAAATATAGAAAACCTGTCTTTATCCCACTGAAGGAAAAATCAAGTCCCGGCATATCAGTATCTGAAAATTTGTAAGCATTCTCATTTCCGTGTTGAGCGTATGAATCAATCAACGGTCCACCCGGATACGGAAGGCCCATAATCTTCGCAGCTTTATCAAATGCTTCACCTACAGCATCGTCTTGTGTTTCTCCAATAACTTCCATCGTAAGATGATCGCGTACAAGAATGATCTGTGTATGACCTCCGCTTACGGTAAGACAAAGGAACGGAAAGGATGGTTTAGGATCTTCAATAAAATGTGAAAGCACATGAGCCTGCATGTGATTTACTTCAATCAAGGGTTTGCCTAATCCTATCGCCAGCCCTTTTGCAAAAGAAACGCCCACCAGCAATGAACCCATTAATCCCGGTCCGCGCGTGAATGCAACTGCATCGAGTTTGTCTTTTTTTATTCCGCTTGTTTCAAGAGCCTCGTTAACCACGGCAACAATATTCCGTTGATGCTCGCGGGACGCCAGCTCGGGTACTACACCACCATATTTTTGATGGATCGCCTGTGTGGCGATAATATTATTGAGTACCTTACCGTTTGAAATAACAGCGGCTGATGTTTCGTCACAAGATGACTCAATGGCAAGAATTACGGCACTCATGGTAAATGAATCTGCAAGGTATTAAAAAACGAATAGTTAAAATACTGGCCTACACAACGGTCAGTGTGATCATCCTGCTGATTTCTTCTCTCCTGATCCTGCAGCTTCCCGGTGTTCAGCGCGCCCTGGCCAATCGTTACCTGCGGGGCTTTTCACATGTTATCGGGTTTAAAACCACTATTCAGAACATTAACTTCTCCTGGTTTGACCGACTTGAATTGAACGGTGTATTGGTTGAAGACACCGAGCACAACAAAATGTTTGAGATCAGTCACCTGAGCCTCAATTACAAGCTAACGAATTTGATTCAAGGCACCAATATTAATCTGGATGCCATTTATATCGACAGTGCCCGGGTTTATTTTACTAAGATTATCGATCATGATACAGTTCGAAATTTAAACATTAATGTTTTCATTAATCAGATCAACAAGCAATACTCGTCTGGTAAAAAAGGAGGTACAAGCTCAAAGATCAACATCGGTGAAGCCGTTATAGAGAAAAGCTTGTTTACCTATGACTATACAGGCGCTGATAGCCTGAGTGGGTTTGATTACAATCACTTCTCGCTAAAAATTGATGAAGCCCAGCTTCAAAATTTTATGGCGTTGGGTGATACTGTAGAGTTCAATGTCAGCACATTGGTTGCAAAAGATCAGAAAACAAAGTTTGGGGTAAATAACCTCTCCACATTTTTCAGAATATCACAAAAAACATTGGAGTTTAGAGGTGTTCACCTTCAAGCCGGGAGAAGTATCATCTCCGATACACTTGTTTTTAACTATAACAGCCAGGCTGACTTGAGTGATTTTGTTAATAAAGTTAATGTCGAAGCACATTTCGACAAAACTGTTATTCATCCTAACGATCTCGCCCTATTCGCTCCGGCCGCCAGGCGTTTGAATTTACCCTTGATGTTGAGCGGAAAAATGAAAGGAAGCATTAGTGATTTTCGGTTTTCAGACATGGAGGTCAAATCGGGTAACACTGTTTTGATGGGCTCCATTGATATGGAAGGTTTGCCCGATCTGAAAGAAACATTCATTCAGCTCTCATTAAAAAACTCACGCGTTAGTTTTCAGGATATTTCATTTCTCTTTAGCGAATCTACATTAATCAGATTAACACCCTTGGGTACGCTTTCGCTGAACGGAGAATTTTTAGGGTACCCGACCGACTTTGTTGCAAAAGGAAATTTCTCCAACCAGTTAGGGATGATTTCATCGGATATCAATTTAAAAATTAATGAAGATGCTTTTGAGAAGTCTTCCTACAAAGGCCAGATCAGTCTGACAAACTTTAATCTGGGAATGTATTTAGCCGATACAGTAAATTTTCAGAAGATAAACCTCGATGGCCGGATCAGTGGTTCTGGTTTCACACGCAAAACAGCCAACTTTAACCTGGTCGGAAATGTTCGTTCGGTTGGGATAAAAAAATATAACTATACAAACATAACCACCGATGCCCATTTTGCTTCGCAATTTTTTAGCGGTGAGTTGAAGATCAATGACCCTAATGTGCAAGTAACTGCAAAAGGTTCAGTTGATGTGCGGGATAATAAAAATTTAATCAAGATCCAGGCAAAGATTGATACACTTAACCTTCACAAAATCAATATAGCCCGTCAGAAATTATTCATTCATGCCGATGTTAATATAAACATGAGTGGGTTCACGCTGGATAGTCTAGTGGGTACTGCCAATCTGAAGAACCTTACACTTAATTACAAAGATCAATGGTTACTGCAGGATAGTATCTCAATTACAACAACACGCGATAACAGAAGTCGATCCTTGCATCTTCAATCTGAAGTGGTAGATGCTAAGGCTGAAGGCGACTTTTATTTCTCGGCTTTATTCCGGGATGTTCCGGTGCTGATCAATGAGTTCATACTGAACATTAAGAACGATAAACTAAAGCTTGCAGAATACTATGAGCGGAAACTTCCGACAACTCAGAATTATTCAGCAAACTTCACAATCAAGTTGAAGGATATCCAACCTGTAACAAGTTTATTAAAGTTAAACCTGGATGCAGGAAAGAACATAGATATCGAAGGCAAGTTTACGCGGGGCAATACCAATGTATTGAGTGCCTACACGCACTTTGATTCACTGAAATACAGCAACATGTTGTTCATCAATACCGAAATTGAATTAAATGCCTCAAAAATTTCGGACAGCACTCAGGCACTTGCCATGGTATATATATCTTCCGAAAAACAACAGATAGGTAATTTGCTCACAAAAAACCTGGTTACAGAAGTAATCTGGAATAAAGATCATGTTGATTTCGAGGTTGACCTCGATCAGCAAACCCGCAGCAATTACGTAAGACTTAAAGGAGAGGTTGATTTTGGAGATAGTACAACAATTCTTTTACTCCCATCTTCAAAGATTCAGCTGCTCGAAAAAATCTGGAGTATAGAACCTGATAATCGGTTGGCAATGAAAGGAAAAGAGTGGAACATTCACAACTTCCGCTGGTCGAACGACAAGCAGGTTGTTGGAGTTAATGGCCATCTATCGGCTGAGCCTGAGAAAAAGCTTAAGCTCCAAATTGAGAACTTTAATCTTGCATCGCTTAATAGCATCATCCAGCGGAAGTTGAGTGGAAATGTAAATGCAGATGTAATGATTAGCCGGATATACGATCAACCTACGCTACAGAATGAAATTGATATTCAGGATTTGAAGGTTGATGATTTCCTGGTCGGAAATATAACCGGGAATAATGTTTGGAACTCACAAGAGAAGAAGTTCAAGCTTGAATTCTTTATTGATAGGCTTGAGAATCGCATTGTTGATTGCACAGGATATTATGATCCGTACAATCCTGAGAATGCTCTTACGATTACTGCGAATCTTCAAAAAACAAACCTAAAAATCATTGAACCTTTTATGAAAGGCATTTTCAGCAATATTGAAGGAACATTATCCGGAGCGTATTCAATAACCGGAGCATTAGCCCGACCGGTATTTAAAGGAGAAGGTGAAATCGATGCCGGAAAACTCACAGTCGATTATCTTAAGACCACCTATCAATTAGAGGGCATTATTGGCTTAAGTCAGGAGTCTATTTACTTCAAGAACATCCAGCTTACCGACATTCTCCGAAACAAAGGCAAGCTTAATGGAAGAATCAATCACATCAACTTCAGCCAGATGAGTATTGATATGAGTGCTGAGTTTGAAAACTTTCAGTTGCTCAATACGAATGCACGTGACAACAGTCTTTTTTATGGACAAGGTTTTGCGACCGGTGATGTGAGCTTTACCGGACCCTTGGATAATCTTAAAATAACAGCAAACGCACGAACCAGAAAAAATACAAGAATTTCTGTACCCATAGGTGGTACCTCATCGATTGAACGCAAGGACTTTATAACGTTTGTTAATTTTTCAGACTCACTTTATCAGAAAAAGATCAGCAAAGAGATCAATAAAAAAATTAATCTTACCGGCATAAGCTTTGACTTAAATCTCGATGTTACGCCCGATGCCTATTGCGAAATTATTTTTGATATCAAATCAGGTGATATTATTCACGGTCGCGGCAATGGAAGGATTAAGCTTCAGCTAGATACAAAAGGAGAATTCAACATGTTCGGACCTGTTGTTTTCACAGAAGGCGGTTATAATTTCACACTCTATGACATTATCAATAAAGAATTTAAAATAGAATCCGGCAGCAGCATTACCTGGTATGGCGATCCGTATCAAGGCCAGATGAGAATTAATGCATCGTATAATCAATTAGCCACGTTAAGAGACATTCTTCCTTATACAGATCAGGCAATATTAAATTCTCCACCTATAAAAAGAAAATATCCTGTACAAGTAATTCTTAAGCTAGATGGCCCGATGTTATCTCCCCAAATTGACTTTGACATTCTTGCGCGGGATCTTCCCAAGTCAGTTACAGCCTCAGTAACCGGTGGCGGAAGTCAACCCATTAATCTTGTGGATCAATTCCAGGCATTTAAAAGCAGGCTGGATGAACAAGAAATGAAGCGGCAAGTGTTCAGCTTGATCATGCTTCGCAGATTTTCGCCCCCGGAACAGTTTAACACGAGTGGATCGCTTGTTAGCAGTGTAAGCGAATTGTTTTCTAATCAGCTTAGTTACTGGATGAGCCAAGTTGATAATAATCTTGAAATTGATCTTGATTTATCAAGCATGGATCAGGAATCATTCAATGCATTTCAGCTTCGATTGTCCTATACTCTCCTTAATGGCCGCCTGCGCATCACACGTGATGGCACATTTGGTAATTCAGGAACGAACAGCAATACCACGGGCAATACAGGAACCAATCCACAATCGAATCAAGGTAACTTCTCCTCTGCCGTGGGTGATTGGACAGTGGATTATCTTCTTACAGCTGATGGGAAGTTTAAGGTAAAGATGTACAGTCGCGCAAACGTTAGCCCCGTAAACACAAACTTAAACTCTCAAAACGCCATCACTACAGGAGTAAGTCTTTTGTATACACAAAGCTTTAACGAATTGAAAGATCTTTGGAAACGTAATAAAGCTAAGACAACACCGGAAGAGGATGAAGACGAAGAACCTGCACCGAATGATGATATGGTAAAAAAAGATGAGAGTGATGAATAAAATATCACTAACAATTTTTGTCGTAATCCTGATCTTTACAAAAGCCACTGCACAGCAAACTGATTCATTAGCGATAAATAAAAAACGGTTGACACGATTTGTTATTATTTCAGGTGCAGCTTATTCAGCAACACTCGTTGGGTTAAGCGAGCTTTGGTATAAAGATTCTGATCGGCAATCCTTTCGCTTCTTTAATGACAATGCTGAATGGAAACAAGTTGATAAGCTCGGGCATTTCTATGCAGGTTTTTATTTTAGTTACGGAACTTCAAAAGCGTTGAAATGGGCAAACGTTCCACAACGTAAAGCAGACTTAATTGGAGCAGTCACCGGTTTTCTCATCCTCGCTCCGATTGAAATCTTTGACGGATTCTCAGATGCGTATGGAGCTTCTTCCGGAGATTTAATTGCGAATGCAGCCGGCTCCACATTTTTCCTGGGTCAATCACTTCTTTGGAATGAAGTCCGCATCTATCCAAAGTTTTCTTTTCATCCTACAGACTACGCAGAACTTAGACCGAATATGTTGGGTGATAATTTTGCCAGCCAATTTTTAAAAGATTATAACGGCCAAACGTATTGGCTTTCTTTCGATATGAATAAGTTCATGAAATTCCCGAAGTGGCTTAACCTTGCAGTTGGATATGGCGCCAATGAAATGATATATGCCCGGGATTCACAAAATGTTGAAGCAGGCTACTCCTCCTATCGGCAATATTATTTATCACTTGATCTTGATCTGAGAGAGATTAAAACCAGATCGAAAGTGTTGAAGACTTTCTTTAACCTGGTAAGCTTGCTCAAGTTACCCTCTCCTACAGTTGAGTTTTCAAGCAAGGGACCAAAATTCCGTCCGGCATACTTCTAAATAATTTGTTGCCCGAAGCGATACTTATCAGCAACTTTTTCTAATTTCAATTTTCCTAACCTCCACCAAAGCCATGAACATTTCAGCGTTTGCCAAGCAGTATGCCAATCAGATTGACGGGCAGTTTACCGAATACGATCACTCTAAATCAATTGTCGTTGTTCCGCTGGCGGATGGCAGGTTTCAAACAGTTATTCTTACCATTGAAAACAGCAAGCGCTCTGGCAAACAGCGGGCAGTGCTTTCTTCAAAAGTGTGTGAATACCCGACTAACATTGATTTCAAGGCATTACTGGAAAAAAGTGCAACGTTTGATTACAGCAAGTTTATCCTGGATGAAGGCTTCCTGAAAGTTGAAGCCTCCTGCCCTACGGATGGCGCATCAGAAGAAGAAGTCAAGCACATGATACAGGAGGTTGCCATTCAGGCTGATGCCTATGAGCTTAAGCTTACCGGTAAAGACATTAACTAACCCACTCCTTTCAATTTCGTATCTTTGTAACCATGCAAGCCGGCTTATCGCTTTGGTGCAAACCAGGGAGGAAAGTCCGGGCAACATTGGGCATCGTGCCGTGTGAAAGCACGGGCAATCTTCTGGTAACAGCAGGTTGACAGACAGTACCACAGAGAATATGTAGCCCCGGCTGACTCGTTCAGCAAGGGTGATAGTGAAAAGGCGGAGTAAGAGCCCACCGGCCGGCCAGTAATGAAAGGCGCATGGTAAACCTCGCGAGTTGAAAGGTCAAATAGGCCCCGATAAAAATGAACGGCCCGTTCTTATCCGTTAAACCGGATATTGGGGTGGGTAGACCGATTGATCCTAACGGCAACGTGCGGACCAGATAAATGATAAGCGTGTTGAGCAATCAGCAAACAGAACCCGGCTTACAGGCTTGCATAACTTTTAAACTTCAACCTGTTATCTATGTTAATTTTAGATGACAGGTTTTTTTGTAAACTTACAGCATGGCAAAAATTTTAGTTGTTGACGATATGGCTGCGATTCGTACATCGCTGCGCGAAATTCTTACCGAAGAAAACCACGAAGTACAAGAAGCGAAAGACGGTGAAGAAGCGCTTAAAAAACTGGAAGAAGATTTCTATGACATTGTTTTTTGCGATGTAAAAATGCCCAAGATCGATGGCATTGAATTACTGGAGCGCGTTAAGAAAGCTGGCATAACTACCCCGTTTATAATTATCTCCGCCCACGGAACGAGAGAGACTGCGTTGGAGTGTATTAAGCGCGGAGCTTATTTCTTTATTCAAAAACCTTTTGAGAGCATTGAAACCATTCTGATTCACTTACGCAATGTATTGGAACGTAATACACTTCGCGAAGAAAACCGTGTGTTGAAGCGAAAAGTTGGAAAAGGATTTGAACTCATTGGCGAATCATCTGCTTTAAAGCAGGTAAAGGAAATGATTGAAAAAGTAGGTGCCACAGATGCGCGTGTACTCATTACCGGACCTAATGGAAGCGGTAAAGAACTTGTGGCGAGAAATATTCATGCAAAAAGCAAACGATCGGAATCACCCATTGTGGAGGTGAACTGCGCTGCCATCCCATCTGAGCTTATTGAAAGTGAATTATTCGGTCACGAAAAAGGGTCGTTTACATCTGCGATCAAGCAACGCATTGGTAAGTTTGAACAGGCCGAAGGTGGAACACTTTTTCTCGATGAAATTGGAGACATGAGTCTTTCTGCACAAGCAAAAGTTTTGCGTGCGCTTCAGGAAAATAAGATAACCCGTGTAGGTGGTGAAAAGGAGATTGCTGTTAACGTTCGCATCATTGCGGCCACCAATAAGGATTTGAAAAAGGAAATTCAGGAACAGCGCTTCCGCGAGGATCTTTACCATCGACTTAGTGTGATCGTGATTAAGGTGCCTTCCCTGGATGAACGAAAGGACGATATTTCTTTATTAGTTGATAAGTTTCTCGAGGATATCTCTGAAGGCTACGGTTCTAAAAAGAAAAAAATTGATGCTAAAGCATTAACAGCTTTACAAGCTCACGACTGGACCGGAAATATCAGGGAATTAAGAAACGTAGTAGAAAGACTAATCATCATGTCCGGAGACGAGATCGTTTCCGAAGATGTTAAAAAATACCTCTAAGAATTAGATTCTGTTTTCGGTAGCCTTCTTAGCAGGAGCTTTCTTGCTATACGTTGGGCAAGTGTATTGGCTGCACGCTGAAACAAAGCCGGCCAGAATCAGGAAAACAACTACTTTTTTCATCTCTTATTGGGTAATGATTAGAACAAAAATAAACGTCTTTTAAAAGAAAACAAATCCTAACGCTATATAATGCAGTTCGTCTGCCAAAAGTGTTATTCTATCATCAGATTGCAGCCTCGAGCATCACTGTTATCCAGTCTCCCCAATACTTCAAAAGTGCCATCCGGATGAATTTTGCCAGCATCCTCAGTTTCTATGAATGAAACAGAGTGAAAATTGGCAAAGTCGATCACATTTAATCCCCCCGTTCGAGATATAAGCCCTTTTTCGAATGGATCAGTTGTTTCCCTAATCATAAACCTCATCCAGGGAGGCGCATAAAAGATTTCTTCCCCTTTTGTGTACGCCTGTGAAAGCAGTTCGGTCATCCCATACTCGGAGTACACATCAGAAACGTTAAAGTATTTCTTTAATTGTTGATGCAGGCCTTGCCGTGTAATTTCTTCCCTTCTGCCCTTCATGCCACCCGTTTCAATGATAATGCAGCCACTTAAGTCTATTGAGAATTGTTCAGCAAAATCAAGAAGCGCAAAACTTACACCCCATAAAATTATTTTTCTGTTATCCTTTTTTGCCAGCGTCAAATCGCGGGCAAGCTTACCATGATCATATAAATAAAAACCCGAATAGGAAGAAGCAGTTTTCTTCACAAAACTTTGAAGCATCGCAATCAGCGAAGATCCTTCACGTTCGAGATAAGAAGGCATTAACGCAAAAATGTGATAGTCTTTAAGTGAGCCGAAAAAATGATCAAAACATCTTTCGGCATGGTCAACGTAGAAATTTACATCAGCAATCAGGTGCGAACTGGTGGTAAGTCCGGTCGTACCGCTGCTGATAAAAGTTGTTTCTGCTTGCCAGGTTCCCGTTTGGAGCTGATACGTTTTAAAGAACGAAATCGGTAAAAAAGGAATGTCGGTTACCGAAGTTACTTTTTCCGGGATTATCCGAAGGTGATGGATATATTTCCCGTAAACGGGGTTATGTTCAGCCTGAAATCTGAATAGCTTAAGCGCAATATCTGAGACGTTTTGCTCGTTTATTGTGTACAAAAGGGATTTAAAATTTTTAAAGTTATCCAAGCGTTACGTATCTTGTCCAGGTTCAAAAATACAGCATGCGGGTTATTAAGGGCATAATTTTGTTTTGTTTTTCGATGGTGGCGGTGAGTGCTTGTTTTGACCCTCCGGAATTCAGCAATTCTCCTAAGATATTCTTCAAGGATATTAAGTTTAAGGAAGTAGGTGATGCAGGGGAGCTTGACTCGCTTATTGTTACGCTGGATTTTGAGGATGGAGATGGAGATATCGGCCTTAGCTCAGATCCAGCTGACTCTGAATTTCCTTACAACAGCGAATTCTATTATTTGCAGGATGGCTCCGGGGATACTATACCTATAATTTCTCAATTCGTGGATGTTGATAGTGGCATTTATGCAATTCTAAACGATGGTGAGATCTTCGGCAAGATCGTTACCAACAAAACCCGCACCTTGCCGGAATATGGATTCTTACCCGTTTATGACCGAGGCAATTGCTATAACTATAAAGAGGTTGCAACGGTTATGAAGGGAAACCCTTTTCCAGGGGTTTTAACTCCGCTGTCTTCTGTTGATGAAACCTACCAAATAGAAGATACAATAACGCTTAATGGTAAGCAGTATGCCAGAATAACGGATCCTTTATTCTATCGTAGAAATCTCAACTATTACAATATAGAGGTTAAATTCTGGCAATTTCAGGATGGCGGATTTGTTGAATACGATTGGTTTAATTCAGACGAGTGCAATGACTTTTTTGGAAGATTTACCACTTCAAACAGTCCTTTTCCTACATACAAGAATCAACCCATTGAAGGCACCTTGCGGTACGGTATGGTAAGCTCTGCCTTCATTGCAATTTTCGGTAATAATAAATTGAAAATTAGTGTACGGATTCGTGACCGCGCGCTACACACCAGCAATATTATTTTCAGCCAGGAATTTGACCTGAATCAAATCCGATAAGATTAATTCTTGCGGGAAAGATCCCAATGTGCCTTAATCATTTTAAGAAACGATTCCATTTCTTTTAATGGGATCATATTCGGACCATCACTTAATGCTTTATCGGGCACAGGATGAGTTTCAATAAAGAATCCATCAACACCAACGGCCGCTGCAGCACGCGCCAGGAATGGAGCAAACTCTCGCTGTCCACCGGATGATCCACCCTTACCGCCCGGTTGCTGAACGGAATGCGTGACATCAAAGATTACAGGCGAGTATTGTCTCATGATGGGTAACGATTTCATATCAACTACCAGTGTATGATAGCCAAAACTTGCTCCCCGCTCGGTTAAGAATACATTATTATTACCTTCTCCCCTTACCTTCTGCACTGCATACTGCATATCTTCAGGTGCCATAAACTGACCTTTCTTAATTTTAACCGCTTTGCCAGTTTTAGCAGCAGCCTTTAACAAATCGGTTTGACGACATAAGAATGCAGGAATTTGTAAAACATCCGCAACGGTTGCAGCTTCTGCACATTGATAGGATTCATGAACATCCGTTACAATGGGTACGTTTAATTCTTTCTTTACACGAGATAATATCTCGAGACCTGCTTCCATAGAGCTTCCTCTGTATGATCCCGAAGATGTACGGTTCGCTTTATCGAAAGATGATTTAAAAACGAAGTCAATTCCAAGGTCGGATGTCAGCTGCTTTACTTTAGTACCCACCTCAATGCATAAGTCGTAACTCTCCGCAGCACAAGGGCCTGCAAACAATACCATCTTATCACCTCCAAGCGTAATGCGGTCGGCAATCTTCACTGTATCCTTAAATTTCTCCATAATCTTAACTTATCCTTTTAAAACTTTATCCATTTCGCCCCTGGCAGATAATACGAGGTCAGCAATCTCGCGCAAAACGCCTTGCCCGCCTTTAGCCTGAGTGATCACATCAACTTTTATTTTAACATAGCTCATGGCATCAGCCGGGCAGGCCGAAAGTCCACAGTCGGCAAGTGTAGTGAGATCATTAATATCATCGCCAATGTAGGCCACCTGCTTCTTTTTAAGCTTATGAAACTCCACCAGCTTCTCAAACACCGAATGCTTGTCAACAATTCCCTGATGGCAAAAATCGAGCTTCAATTCTGCTGCGCGATGACTTACGGTTTTGGAATCACGACCGGTAATGATCCCAACAACAATTCCGGCCTTTTTTAAGTGACTAATAATGTAGCCGTCTTTTACATTAAACGCCTTAATCTCCCGCCCTGAATCGTCATAGATAATTTTTCCATCGGTAAGCACCCCGTCTGTATCAAAGAAAATTGCCTTGATCACGCTCGCTTTTTTTACCTGCTCCTTGGTATACTGGCTAAGAATCTGTTTCAATGCTGCTGGATTAGTGTATTTTTAAGCCTTTAAGTCCGAAAATTAGGAAAAGCTTTTTACATTCAGACACTAAACTGACTGCTTGCATGAACCCCGTCAAATTCTTTATCTCCCTGCTTGTATGTCTTGCACTGATCTACGTACTCGACAACCGTTGGGTAATCAAAGGATCTCCCATTCCGCCTTTTGGAAAATTTCTCGACCCGCTTCATGGCTTCTGGCAGAATATTGATTCAAAGAATTTTAAGGCTGAAGAGTTTGATATAATTGGATTGAAAGACAAAGTTGTTATTACTTATGATAGCCTCCTCATCCCGCACATTTTTGCAAACAACAATGAAGATCTCTATTTAACACAAGGCTATGTAACAGCGGCAAATCGCCTGTGGCAAATGGAGTTTCAAACCCATGCAGCCGCTGGCAGATTATCTGAAATATTAGGCGTAGGACCTGAAGGCAGAATACTGGACTACGATCGTGGCCAACGCAGGTTAGGTATGGTATATGGTTCGCAGCATGCACATGATCTTATGCTGGAGAATGAAACATCACGAATGATTGTCGAAAAATATACTGAGGGTATCAATCAATACATTGCTTCTCTCACCTATAAGGAGTTGCCGCTTGAGTACAAGCTTCTGGATTACAAGCCCGAACCCTGGACAACATTGAAGTGCGCCTTGTTATTAAAGAGCATGGCACAAACGCTTAACATGGGCGATAAGGATATTGAAATGACCAATGCGCTAAAATTATTTGGCAAAGAAACGCTAGAACTTCTGTATCCGGATCGTGAGCCGACTACCGATCCTATTGTTAATAATCCCGGCAATTGGAAATTTATTCCTACCAAGCTTGATACAGTCCCGATGGCTGTGCCCGAGGAATTCATTAATGTTAAAAAGCTTCCAGGTTCTGATCCTACCACAGGAAGCAATAACTGGGCTGTAAGTGGAAGCAAAACCGCAACGGGTTCCCCGATACTTTGTGGCGATCCGCATTTGAATCTTTCACTACCATCTATCTGGTACGCCATTCAACTTCATGGACCCGATGTAAATGTAATGGGTGCTTCGCTTCCTGGTGCGCCTGGAATAATTATTGGGTTTAACGATTCAATCGCGTGGAGCGTAACCAATGCCCAACGCGATCTGGCCGATTGGTTCAAGATCACGTACGCAAATTCTAAACGGGAAAAATATTTATTGGATGGCGAATGGAAGGATACTAAAAAAGTAATCGAAGAATTTAAAGTTCGGAACAGTGAATCATTTTATGATACGGTAGTTTATACGCATTGGGGACCCGTTACGTATGATGGCTCGTATCATGCAGAGGATCAGCTTAGCAATTATTCATTCCGATGGATGTCGCACGATGGCTCAGAAGAATTGCTAACATTCTTTAAGCTTAACCGGGCTAAAAATCATGCTGATTATATGGAGGCCTTAAATTATTTCGGTACTCCTGCTCAAAACTTTGTGTTTGCTTCCGTATCGGGAGATGTTGCTATGCGCATTCAAGGCAGGTTTCCGGTAAGAAGAAAGAATGAAGGTAAGTTTGTATTGGACGGTAGCAAAAGCTCAACCGGTTGGAAAGCTTTCATTCCCAATGAGCAAAATGTTATGTACAAAAACCCATTGCGTGGCTTTGTTAGCTCAGCAAATCAATATCCGGCAGATTCAACTTATCCGTATTACATCACTGCTGTAAATTGGGAAGCTTACCGGAACAGAAGAATCAACCAGGTATTGAGAGAATCGAATTCCATTACCGTTCAGGATATGATGAAGTTGCAGGGAGACAACTTTAACCTGAAAGCAGCTGAAAGCCTGCCTGAATTTTTAAATCACCTCGATACAATTAATCTTACCGCGGAAGAGAGAATCGTTTACAATTCACTTAAAGCCTGGGATTTTATTAACACCTCAGAATCAGAAGCCGCTTCTTATTATGAAGCCTGGTGGGATAAGGTAATGCCTTTGATTTGGGATGAGATGGATAAGAATGATGTTACGCTTAACCGGCCAACAACCTATAATACCATCAAGCTCATTAAAGAAAAACCGGACCTGAGCTTCTTTGATATTCAGGAAACAACTGAAAAGGAAACTGCAAAGGAAATTCTTCAATTGTCGTTTAAGTCAGGCGTTCAGGATATTGTTGATTGGAAGAAAAGTCATCCCACAAGTTCAACAGCTGATTGGGGAACTTTCAAAGACAGTTATATCGGCCATCTGTTACGAATTCAGCCATTCAATATTCCAGTCAAGCATGGCGGCAATCACGATATTGTAAATGCACACTCGCGAACACATGGTCCATCGTGGCGCATGGTGGTAAGTTTGGAGAAAACCGGCATTAAAGCCTGGGGAGTTTATCCAGGCGGACAATCGGGCAATCCGGGAAGTTATTATTACAGCAATCTATTAGATACGTGGGTAGCCGATAAACATTTTGAACTCTCCTTTCTACACGCTGCTGACGAAGGCAAATCGTTATACACTGTTTCACTCAACCCGGCTTCCAAATGAAATTTCTGTTACAACTTATTGTAATTGCTATTCTGGCATTCATGCTTGAATTGGTGTTGCCATGGTGGAGCATTGCTATCGCAGCTTTTGTCGGTGGAATAGCCTTTAATTCAAGGGCAAATTTCCTGGCCGGATTTTTAGGCGTTGGACTACTCTGGTTATTTTATGCGTTGTTGATAGATGTCATATCTGCTGCACCTTTAGCGGAGCGGATCAGTAAAGTACTTTTCATCAACAAACCTTTATTACTACTACTTACCACACTCATTGGCGGTTTAGTTGGTGGCTTCGCAGCGATGGCTGGAAGTGCATTACGTGGAACCAGCAAGCGATCAAATGATGATCGGTATTACCGGTAGTTATCTCTCAACAAAATAAAATTGATTCAAAATAAAAAAGCCTTCCGCTTTTCAGCAGAAGGCTTTTATGTCTAGTCGGGGCGGCAGGATTCGAACCTGCGGCCCCCTGGTCCCAAACCAGGTGCGCTACCGGACTGCGCTACGCCCCGAACTTTAATATTGTTCTAAGCTACCAGCCGACTAGATATATCTTTAAGTGATCCGACAGGGACTCGAACCCCGAACCGTCAGCTTAGAAGGCTGATGCTCTATCCAGTTGAGCTATCGGACCAATCAATTCATGACGAACGGAAATTCGTTATGTCAATCTCTTCAACAAGTCAATTTCCAACGCTCCTAACACCACTTCCCCGCAATAACGCGGAGAGGGGGGGATTCGAACCCCCGGTACAGAATGACCCGTACGACAGTTTAGCAAACTATTGGTTTAAGCCACTCACCCACCTCTCCAGTGTTTTTGAGCCTAAAAATCCATTTCCTCCCGGAAAAGGAATGCAAATATAAAGGTTGCACCAAAACTTCCGTAACGTGATCGAAAAATTGTGCGGTTTTTTATCCGATTCAAAGTTTGCATCTCGAAACAGATTCTCAACTATGCTGATTGTCAGCCAGTATCGGTGAGTTGCCCCTGGATTTCTATAACACATAATCGAATTTTAACCACGATCGCTAACAGAATTTAGTATCTTGTACGTACCACATCCAAGGCTCCACTCTTTGGATATGATGATCATTGTGCCTTTTGGATAAAGAGCGGGTCAAACTTATGTTTCACTAAACTTATCTCTGTATGGCAACTAAAATCTTTTCCAGTAATCCTGTTTCGGTAGAAAAAGGATTAGCGATTGTCAGAATCATAACCGGTTTACTCATGGCCTATCATGGGCTTGAAATTTTTAACCGGGAGCTCATGGTGGGCTATGTTAACTGGGATGTTATTAAGGGACTTCCCGCTCCGGAATTTATGGTTTACCTCGGAAAAGGCCTTGAGTTAGTTACTGGTTTGCTGCTAGTAGCCGGACTCTTCACCCGCCTTACTGGGATACTCATTATGGGAAATATGCTTTTCATTTGCTTTTTGGTGGGAAGTGGAAAATTCTGGTACGAAGATCAACACCCTTTCCTCTTTGCACTTTTTGGATTTCTGTTTTTGATGACCGGTCCCGGAGCCTGGAGCATTAAGACTAAGTAATCTCTGCTTGCGGAATTATTGGCAATTACTATCTTTGGTTTGTCTATTGTTATGCAGCAAAATCAATCGGTTCAATCCACCAACACCTCTATTGAACACATCATTACCGATATCCGCGCGCATCGGGATAGCGTTATACAAAAACTTTTTCATGAGCCTGATCTGATGGCATTCCTGGAAGACCGGTACGGAGTATTCCAGATCAGTTCAGTACGAAAAGAATTTCTCAAAAGGGATTTAACGGAATTGAAAAATTCTTCAGTTGATTTAGTCCATTATGCTTCGTTGATCAAAGAGGTTAAAGAAAATGGAAACGTTGCGTGGCAGGAGCATTTTCTATTCCTGGCGGAATTAGATATTCTATTTAAGAAGTATGGTTTTTAATTAGCCGAGTCTGTCCTATCCGTTAAGGATTTTCACTTCCCATCTTTGTGAATAACCTCCCAATGATCACTCTCCCACGTTGTATGTTCACCGTCCTGAGTTGTAGTGCAATTCCGTGAAACTTTTGCAACTCCATTTTCAAAGGGATATGCGCAATCATATTGCGGCTCAATAGTAATCTTACCGTTCTCATCGGCATAGCCAATCTTATTATCCTTTACGATTCTGAATAATCCATCCGATACGTAATCAGGACCGTTGTCGAACCAGAAAACCTCAAACAATTCTTTTTGATTCTTATCAATTCCGATCAGGCGTTTATCCTGAGTCATTACAATTCCAAAGGTTTTAATTGTATCTGTGTAACAGTGAGCATATTTCCCGGCAGGAATTACCGTATCCCCTTTCACACTCACATAACCTGCAGCGCCTGCTTCACCAGGTTGTTCATAGACTTTTAGTAAATAATCGCTTTTAGGATTACCGCAAGAGAGTACCGCAAATACGCACAGTATTATTAGCAACACGTTATTTTTGAGATTCATTGCTCAACTGGATAACTCAGATTTACTTAGCCTTTTTAATCGCAAACTCTTCCAGGAATCTGTACGTATCCAAAAAGGAATTTTTATCTTCTTCGGTCATCTCAGCTGAGGTCCCGCCCTCAATACAATGAAACCCAAAGCAAATCGACTGCGACCAACCATCGTGTACGGCATGAACGCTACTCTCCGATTTTATCTCATCAGCTTTTAGTTCGGTTAATCTTTTCAAGATCGCTACGCGATCCTCTTCTCTCATTTTATAGGTACGAAGTTTACTCGGTTTTTTTGAATGAGATTGTTGATTCAAATACGTACAGGAGTCGAACGTAAACTTTATCGTTGTCTTACCTCCGCTCATGCTACTGTGATATGAAAGGGAGATTATAAAATCTTTTGCCCATGTTTCCGGTACTTTAAAATCTTCTCCGATTTGTCCAAAAACTGAAAAGGTCATGAAGGAAAAAAATAACCCGGCTAAGAATCTGAAAGTAGTCATACGTTTTGAGTTTTTGGTGCGATGTCTAAGATATAGGAATTTCATAAAGAACACGAGCATTTATTTGTTTGTTGTGGTTTTTCTTTTTTGTTTGATGATAAGTCGGGAAACAAAATCAGAAGTTGTATTGGCTGATTGAACCTGGCCATACGTTACCGTACTGTTAGCAGCCTTCTGCTTATTTTCAGCGCTTGCTCCTTTATCTGAAAAATATTCTGCTGCAGATGCTTCCTGACGCTTATCACGAGTTTCAGTTCGCTGTAAGTATAAATGAGAAAGCATATGATAAACAGTTCCTTTACCATGCTCAAAGCGAACTACAACCGCTTCTTCACCGTATTTCTCTTTTAATTCGTTTGAGCGAATTAATATTTTCACCCGTTCTTTGTTCAATACTTTGATAGGATACGATGATCCCTCGAGCCACCAAACCGGTGCAGCCTTTTCATCCAGAAAACCCAACACAACAGAATCCTGCTTGTCTACTACTTCAACTCTCACCACTTCATCGGCAGTAGCGGTGTTATTGTAGGCTATCGTATTCGGAAAGGCGACTTCAATTACATTCTTTAATGCCCAATCCGTGGTAATAAGCTGGCCTCCTGCTTCCACAAAAGTGGCAAGCTTGCGCGCGGCTTCAGCGGGAAATGCTGATGCGCAGTTAACAAAAACAGTTTGGTGAGGTTTTAACTCAACCCGCATTAATTGATGTTGATCAATTTGCGCAAAGGGAATTTTAAGACTGGTAAGCACCTGGCTTATGTGATCGTAGGTTCCTTCTACGACAACAATATCATTTTTAGTAAGATCATTGAGAATACGAATATTGGAATGATCTTCGCGACTGAGTTTTTCCCGAACTATTTCATTGGCTAATTCATAGGCTTCTCCCATTTGAGCCTGCACCGTTAACACGGTTAATAGAAACACTCCGAAGAACAAGTAAGTTTTAAAGTTGAAATAGCTCATAATGTCTTTTTTAACTGACAAACGGAAAATGAGCACTTACGTGAACCAGACTTGGTCAAACGCCTATCCGGATTAGGGAAACCCGTCTTTTGCTTAGTTTGAATTACAGCACTTCGGTCTTTTTGCAGTATACGGCCGATTCTTCAATGGGGTACTTTTTATCAAGGTCGACATCGTTAAAGCTTTTTGATGAACCCCAGGCAAAGACTTTCTCAAAAAAAGGCAACATCTTTTTGTTTTTGATCTTGCTGAGAAAATATATCTCGTGTTCCTTCTCCTTTATTCCCATCTCATACAAAGCAAGGTTGTGCTCCAGTATTCCAAGCTCATGAAAATATTGCATCATCCGGAAATATTCGCAGACATTCCCACTCTCCAGTCTGCCGGCAAAGTAATACGGCATAAACCAGCCAATCACATAGCACGAAAAAGAAATGATCTTACCGACAACATGAAATCGGAATTCGTAGTACTTCGATACGGGGATTTTATACTTCTTCATAATTTCCAGTACTTCTGTACGGTGACTCCACTCATCAATTTCAATTTGTTTGATCGAAGCTTTCTCAAGTTTGTCTTTTACAGATCCCGCATGCCCCTGGTAGGCAAATGCTGCGGCTTTTTCTGCGGAGTAAGCTTTTTGAAGAAGATCGACTAATGCTGGGTGATTGAGATTCATTCGTTACTTAAATTTTAATTCCTGATTTACAGTCCAAAAATCAATTCTAAATATATAGAAATACTTGCATGACTATCCTCTTTTCAGGTTTTCCGAAAGGTGAATAAAATCTAATCGCTACTCATTGTAACTTTTTTCAACGGCACGAGTATACTGCAATAGCATTATTCCTACATTTAGGAAAATACTATTAACCAATGAAAAAGTACCAGCTTGGGGAATTCGAAGAAATCGTAATTCTGACGGTAGGCATTCTTTATAAAGAAGCTTACGGGGTTTCTGTCAAAAAAGAAATTGAAGCAAGACTTGCGCGCAACGTGAGCATGGGTGCCTTGCATACGGCTCTAAAACGGCTTGAAAGTAAAGGCTATATCAAATCGCTTGATGGTGAGGTTACGGAAGATCGTGCCGGAAGGCCAAGGAAATACTTTCAAATTACAGCGCTCGGTAAAAAAGCTATGGAGTACTCGCGTAGCACGCGTGATAACTTATGGAAATCGATTCCAAAAGTTGTACTGGAGGTTAGGATAGCTGGATAACGAATGAGAGAACATCCACCGAAATTGTTTCTGCGGTTTTTCAGGTGGTACTGCCACCCGGAAATGCTAAGCCACATTGAGGGCGACATGATGGAGCTTTATGCAGAACGGTTACGAGACTTAGGAAAAAGAAAAGCAGATTTAAAATTTATTCGCGATGTCATATTCCTTTGCAGGCCCGGTATTATAAGACCTGTAACAGTAGAGACGAATGTAAATCAGTACGATATGGTTAAAAGTTATTTCAAAGTGGGTTGGAGAAACATGCTCCGCAATAAAGGTTACTCAGCCATTAACATTTCTGGCCTCGCCATGGGAATGACAGTAGCTTTACTCATTGGATTATGGGTATTTGATGAGCTTACGTTCGACAAGCATTTCAAAAACTATGATCGTATTGTTCAGGTGTGGCAGCATCAAACATTTAATGGTGAGATAGGATCGCAAGTTGCTAACCCGGCTGTGATGGCAGAAGAAATCCGAAACGTTTACGGCAGCGATTTTAAGCATGTTCTTCAATGTTCCTGGAATTTTAATCACACACTTACGTATGGCGAAAAAATTCTGTCCAAACAGGGTAGTTATTTTGAACCAGGTGCAATAGACATGTTAAGCCTTGACATTCTTCAGGGTACCAACAATGGCTTAAAGGAAATGAACTCTATTATGCTATCTGAATCGGTAGCTAAAAGTTATTTCGGAGATGAAGATCCGATTGATAAGTTGCTCAGATTAGATAACGAGGTCGATGTTAAAGTCACAGCGGTATATAAAGACTTGCCTGAGAATACTTCGTTTAGTGATTTGGAGATCATTCTACCTTGGACGCTTTATTTAAGTCAGAATACGTGGATTCAAAAAATGGGTGATCCATGGGGAAGCAACTTCACACGAACTTTTGCGCAGCTAAATGAAAATGCGGATCTGGAAACAGTTTCGACCCGGATTAAGGACGTGAAATACAACCGACAAGCGGAGGAAGACAAGCGATACAAGGCCATTGTATTTCTACATCCGATGAACAAGTGGCATTTATATTCTGATTTTAAAGCCGGTGTTAATACCGGAGGCAGGATCGACAATGTATGGTTGTTCAGCATTACCGGAATTTTTGTACTGCTGCTGGCGTGTATCAACTTTATGAACCTGAGCACAGCCCGTTCAGAGAAACGTTCCAAAGAAGTCGGCATCCGAAAGTCTATTGGCTCAGCACGCGGACAACTGATTATACAATTCTTTAGTGAATCGGTTATGATTGCATTGTTTGCGTTCGTCCTGGCACTCGGATTTGGATTTATAGCGCTGCCTTCATTCAACACCATTGCCGGGAAAAGTATTTCCATTCCCTGGTCATTACCTCTCTTCTGGGTTATCGGAATTGGATTTACCTTTTTAACAGGTTTATTCGCAGGTTTATATCCAGCTTTGTTTTTGTCTTCCTTCCAGCCCGTAAAAGTATTGAAAGGTTCATTTAAGCAAGGTCGGTTGGCCTCATTACCACGAAAAGTATTAGTAACAATCCAATTCACAATTTCAATTGTACTGATTATTGGAACTATTGTGGTGTACAAACAAATTCAGTTTGCGCAAGGCAGGCCGCTGGGATATACCTCAGACGGGCTGATCACGGTTAGTGTTAATAGTGAACGTCATAAACATTTTGAAGCAATCCGCACTGAGTTAAAGACAGCAAATGCGATTGTTGAATTGGCGGAATCCGGAAGTCCGATTACCGATGTTTGGAATACGAATGGCGGATTTGATTGGGAAGGCAAAGATCCAAACCTTGGCGTTGACTTTCCGAACAATGGCGTTACGTATGAATACGGCAAAACAATTGGCTGGCAGATAACATCAGGCCGTGATTTCTCGCCTGATTTTGCAACAGACTCAACAGCGTTCATCTTAAATGAATCAGCTGTTAAGTTTATTGGCTTTACCGATCCCATTGGTAAAATCATTAAATGGAATGATGAGAACTATACGGTTATTGGCGTGATAAAAGATATTCTCGTTCAATCTCCGTATACACCTGTGCGACCGGCCATGTGGCACCTAACGGAAAATTCGGAGAATATTTTTATCATCAAGCTCAATCCGGACAAGAACGCCCAAGAGTCGCTGAGTAAAGTGGAAGAAGTGTTTAAGAAATTTGATCCAACCTCACCGTTTTCAGCGGGGTTTGTTGATGAAGCATTTGCGCAGAAATTCGGAAATGAAAAAAAGATCGGTACGCTTGCTGCTTTCTTTGCCGTGTTGGCAGTATTCATTTCATGCCTCGGCTTATTCGGTCTTGCTTCGTTTGTTGCTGAACAACGTACAAAAGAGATTGGCATCCGTAAAGTAATGGGCGCAACGGTAAGTAACGTATGGCAAATGCTTTCTAAGGACTTTGTGGTGCTCGTTATTATCTCAAGTATAATAGCCATTACCCTCTCCTATTACTTTTGTGTTCGCTGGCTCGAAGGTTTCGAATATCACACAACCATGTCGTGGTGGATTTTTGCCTTATCTGCCGGAGGTGCGTTAGTGATCACCTTAATTACGGTGAGCTTCCAGGCTATTAAAGCAGCTCTAATGAGTCCGATAAAAAGTCTGAGATCAGAATAATCACCGTAAAGATCAACTTTATATGCAACCCTTTAGTTAGAAAGAACATCTTAAGCATAACTTCAATATGTATGCTTTATAAGAGTGCGCGCAAATAATAAACATTAAATAAATTAATGATAAAGAAAATCCTTTGGGTAGTAGTTATCTTCCTTGCGATTGTGGTGGGTTGTTATCCTGCAATCTATTTTTTTGTTGATCGAGAATTTGGCTTATTAAACACTAAAGAAAGTGCACTGCTTGAGTCAATCGTTTGGAATAGCGCTTTCTATCCTCATATTATACTGGGCGGGTTAGCGCTGCTCATTGGCTGGTTACAATTCAATGTTAACCTTAGGGAACGTTATCTAAAAGTTCACAGAACTATAGGAATAATCTATTTGGTCAGTGCTGTTCTTAGTGCATTGTCAGGGTTGTACATTGCTTTTTATGCAACAGGTGGAATCGTAGCAAAGGCAGGATTTACAGGATTGGCATTAGTCTGGCTGATTACTACTATTCAAGCGTACCGCGTTATTTTAAAAAAGGAAATCAAGCAACACCAAATACTGATGACTTTCAGTTATGCTGCGTGCCTTGCTGCGGTAACGTTGAGAATATGGCTTCCCATTCTGACCAATGTGCTGGATGGTTTTATCCCAGCCTATCGAATTGTAGCCTGGCTTTGTTGGGTTCCTAATATTATAGTTGCCTTTCTGATTACAAGAAAAATGAATTCGACTTATACGGCCATTAATTTGAACCTGAAATCATAAGTGTCCTAAAGCGGTCATTTCACAACCAAATTCGAACGTTTTAACACATGTCATACCTTAAAATGAAGTATTTAAGGCACTATTATAAGATGGCACAGTCTTTACGCTTAAACCCGTTCAAACCCTGAATCCATGCGTATAATCAAAGCTCTTTGCTGCATTTTTTTCTTAAACGCAGCAATTATCCCAGTATTTTCTCAAGTTACACTTTCTGATGTTCCTCCTGGTCGCGTAGCCGTTGGGGCATTTACTGTTGGGCAGCCCGAGAAAGTAAAGATCACCGGAACAGCCGGTATCTTTTTTAAAGACTGGCAATCCATCGCATATTATGGATGGATCCTGAATGCCGAAACAAGAGAAGTTGTTTGGCGCATGGGAGATAAAATCATAAAGGAAGATTTTGATTACGGAGAAATTGAAGTCAACGATGAAGCTTCCCTACCAAAAGGAAAGTATGAATTCTATTTTACAGCTGCTTACGCACAGCGCAACAATGAAGTATGGAGCAGCAATGTCAGAGACGGCATCGATTACGTTTTCGGCAGTGGAAATAAATGGCACAGGGGAATGCAGGAAGATATGAAGCTTTCAATTTCCGGACAGAACGTTGTGGCTGCAAACCCCAGCGATATCATTCGCATTAAAACATCAGATGCAGTTGTCTCTATTCAACGCCCCGATCATAATTCGAATACAAAACAGGGATTCTCACTATCCGCGGAAACAACATTAAGGATTTATGCGCTGGGCGAAGCCCGTAAGAATGAAGTCTTTGATTTCGCCTGGATAACTGACTTAGATAATGGAAAGCGCGTTTGGGAGATGACTTACATGTCTACCGATTTTGCCGGTGGTGCTGATAAAAACATTAGTGTCAATACAAAAATTAAATTACCCGCAGGTAATTATCTCGTAACCTACGTAATGGATGATTCGCATGGTTATAACGACTGGAACATGATGCCTCCGGATGATCCGCAATTCTCAGGCATTACCATTTGGGCAGATGGTGCCGATAAAAAGAATGTTATTCCTTTCAAAGCGCCTGAGCAAATCAAACCGGTTGTTGAAATTACAAAAGTTGGTAATGATGACTTTATTACAAAAGGTCTTACCGTAAAGTCTGCTGTCGATCTTCGTGTGCTCTGCATCGGTGAAGAATCTTCATCGGAGATGGCAGATGGTGGCTGGATAATCAATGCCGCCACACGCGAAGTGGTTTGGGATTTTAACCGCCAGCGTACCGAACATGCCGGAGGTGCTACAAAGAATAAGTTATTTGATGGAACTATCCGGTTAGAAAAGGGTGACTACATAATTCACTACACTTCGGATGATTCTCATTCTTACGGTCACTGGAATAGCGGTCCTCCATACGAGCAGGATTTTTGGGGGATCACCGTATGGGCAACCAAGAAGGAAGATTTAGCCAAAGTTGTAAGCTTCAACCCTTCTCAATACAAAAACACAAACACAATTGTAGAAATTCTGCATGTACGTGATGACCAGGATCGCTTTGAAACCTTCAACCTGACAAAAGACACGCGACTGAGGATTATTGCGCTTGGCGAAGGCAGTGATGGCGACATGGACGATTATGGCTGGATTGAAAATGCCAACACAGGTCGTACCGTTTGGGACATGACCTACCGGAGCACAACCCATGGCGGTGGTGCCGGCAAGAACAGGCTCTTCAATGACGTTGTTATCCTGCCGAAAGGCGAGTACAGAGTTCACTACCGAACCGATGACTCTCACTCCTATCGTGATTGGAACGCTTCACCTCCAAATGATCAGGAGCAATATGGAATTTCCATTTATAAGGAAGCTGGCGAATAACTTTTCTGAGTCTTGATATTTAAAAGCCCGTCTGAAGCGGGCTTTTTTATTGTTCATCTACCCATACGTTCATTTCATCGTGGTTTTTACACAGTTAGCGGTTTTAGGTCTTTGATCCCGATCATTCTCTGTAACATACATGCAAAACCAAGCCCCCGTTGGTTACATTTTTTGACTTTTACTTCGATGAACACTGGGGTTATTTTTTATTGTGACGATGATGATGACGATCTGATGATGTTCTCAGACATTATCCGGCAGATTGATTCGCAACTTCAATGCGTTACTGTGAATGATTGTGAAGATGCACTTCAAATGCTCTCCAACGGAAATGTTATTCCCGACCTGATTTTTCTGGATATTAATATGCCTAAGATGAGCGGCATTGAGTTGCTTGCGTGGCTTAAACGGTATCAGGCGTTAAGGGAAGTTCCCATCATTATGTACAGTACCTCACTCAACAAACGCGAAACGGATTATTGCTCTGAACTTGGTGCGAGTGCAGTGATCGCGAAGCTCTTCAGCCTGGAGGATTCCATCAAACAAATAAGTGAGACCGTGCATGCTTACCTTCCGCAGAAACAAAAGAAGGTTTAAACTCAGCGGATTGCTATGTGGGGCTTCAGCATGAAGTTTCCCCGATTTTTTGTAGCTGCAATGGAAACCCAGTCGGTTATAATAATCTTCTCCACAATACTTTTCAGATCGTCAAACTTACCCGGTTTTACAGCGTAGCTATCCGCACCACTGTTAAAGGCATCGTCTATTGTTTTCGGATTGGTTGAGGTTGACATGATGATCACCGGCAGATGATCAAGTCCGGTTGTTTTGCGTATAATCTTGAGGCATTCGATCCCGCTCATCCCGGGCATGTTAACATCCAATACGATCACATCCGGCAGTGAAGCTCTGCTATCTTCCAATAGATCGAGTAACTGCATACCGCTTGGAACAGCATGAAGTATGCTTTCTTTACAAACTTGCTTCAATGCTTCTGAGAACAATAATTGATCGTCAGAATCATCTTCCGCCAATGCTATAGACTTTGACACGGTTTGGGAGATTGTGCGCCAAAATAAAGGATAAATTACTTTGTGTCATGCACCTCGGCTAAAAAAATTATGATTTCTGAGACAATCCCCTATGAAGGTTCAGTTAGCAGGTCCAGCGCATAATTCCAGATTCGGGCACTCTATAAAAGTTCGGTATATTCACTGGTGTCCGCTCTTTTATCTAGGTAAAAATACGTACCCCATTCTCTGGGTCTGTAGATATCAATTGCCCGTAACACTTTCTTGATCGCCAGCCGGGTGACAATCTCATCGTCCGGTCACATAGACAAGTTTCTGCTTGGTCAGCTCTGTAATTTGATAAAGCTTTCCATCCAGCGTAAGTATATCTTCCTCAATACTCCATTCGCCAACTTCATAAAATTGACCTGAAAAACCCGCACCAGAATAATTAGCTTCACTAAAATCAAGAACCGTATACGTAGGTTCAGGTTCTCCATCAGGAATACCTTGATTCGTAATACTGAACATAATCCAATTATACTTCAACAGTAATTCGCGGGAAGATAGCGTTGGGTTATCGTCCTCATTCCATCCTGCGAGCAGAACGAAATTAAAATCAGGATTTTAACAGAGCTTCTCATATTCAGGGGTTAGTCAAATATACTATTTTCTGATGGTTAGGTGAAGGCGGCACGTGGATATTCGCAATATCGAAATCGATCGCATGCTCCATTAGTAAAACAGCCTTCGCTGTTTAATTAATTCATATTGGAGTATGGAATTAGCGCTTGAAATACTCCATTTAAAATACGTTCTTGCACTGCTTCATGACAACCTTCAGTAAAAGCAGAATTGAATCCATTGATATCGTTCGCGGTATTGTAATGGTAATTATGGCGTTAGACCACGTCCGTGATTATTTTCACATAGGTGCCAATACGGGTGACCCATTAGACCTCACGACCACAACAACATTTTTGTTCTTCACCCGGTGGATAACACATTTCTGCGCCCCGACTTTCATCTTCCTCTCGGGTACATCTATTTATTTGCAGAGTCTGCGTAAAACAAAAAAAGAGCTTGGAGTATTTCTACTGAAGCGGGGATTGTGGCTGATCATTGCCGAGTGGTGCATTGTAAGCTTCGGCTGGACGTTTAATATACATTATAACATTATTCCATTCCAGGTGATCTGGGCTATCGGGATCAGCATGTTTTTGTTTGGCTTGCTGATGCTGATCAATATTCCTTACAAATTGATCTTTGCACTTGGTGTTATCCTCGTTGCAGGACATAACCTCCTCGATTTTCCGGAAGCAGCCCCGGGTTTCCAATCAAATTTCTGGTGGGATCTTTTTCATCACGGTGTTTTTGTGCCCTACCAGTTTGCCCCAAATCATGTGGCATTAATGGTCTACCCCTTCGCAGCATGGATGGGTGTGATGATGCTGGGCTATTGTACCGGGTTGTTGTTTACGACTGACTACACCCCGGAAAAACGGAAGAAGATTTTAACACGCATCGGATTAAGTTTAATCGTATTATTTGTTCTGGTACGCTTCACAAACGCGTATGGTGATCCACGTGACTGGTCAGTTCAGCCAAACGGATTTTATACCCTACTGTCTTTCATCGATGTTACCAAATATCCGCCATCGCTTTTGTTTCTGTGTATGACAATTGGCCCTGCCCTAATTCTGCTGGCTTATACCGAGAACATTAAAAATCGTTTCAGTAATGCGATGGTTGTGTTTGGACGAACTGCATTCTTCTATTACATCCTTCATATCTACTTCATCCACATTGCAGCAGCCATTTGTTTTTTCGCACGAGGCCACACCTTTGCAGATGCTGCCAATGTCGGCCAGCAGTTTCCGTTTATGTTTGTCGCACCGGGTGAAGGTTACGGCCTGCCCGTTGTATACCTGGTATGGATATTAATTGTGATCGGATTGTACCCGTTATGCAAATGGTATGATCGCTATAAAACGGCTCATAAGGAAAAATGGTGGCTAAGCTACCTGTAGGATATTTTGCACAGGACTGTTATCTTGTTTTATAAAAACGTGATCCCAATGCTATGAACAGATTTTTCAGAATTCTGATTCCAGTATTAATCTTATCGGTGACGCTCTCATGCGGTGAGGATGACGCTGCAAAACGCGATACTTCACCCGTAACAGGGCAATGGAATACCTATGAAATGGGTACTCAAGCGGAAGGCTTTGTTCCCGGAACACCGAGACTGCTTGCTTCATCATACGGCAGCGGGCTTACTTTTTTTGGAGATGGCACATATGCATACCGGTTGGATATTAGTTCTGATGGATCCTGGATAGAAACACCTGTTATGGGAACATACGAACTGAAGGATAAAACAATCGAATTGACATCAAGTCCGGGTACACCCGATGAAAAGATCTACATACTTGAGATCATTAAACTCAATGCTAATCAGCTTTGGATCCACGACAAATTCTGGTCTTCACATGCGACCGGGGATAATGAGCCAGAACTTCACCTTGAGCGCGTAGACTAATCGTTTAAAATTTCTTGTCACCTCTACCCTTTTACTCAGGTTATAAAAATATTTTAAGAAAATATTGCGTAAGTAAATACTTACATATATATTTGTAACCAGATACTTACATATATGGAAACCCGAAGAGATGTATTCCAGGCCATTGCGGACCCGGTGAGGCGCGATATTTTAAATATGCTCACGCATAAACAGTTAAACCTTAACTCGATTGCTGAAAACTTCGACATCAGCCGGCCTGCGATTTCGCAGCATATAAAAATTTTAACGGAGTGTGGCTTAGTTGTGATCGATCAGCAAGGCAGGGAACGCTACTGTTACTTACAGCCTAAAAAAATGAGCGAAGTAGCGGATTGGCTTGAGCCTTTCCGCAAGCTGTGGGAACATCGGTATAGCAAGCTCGATGTATTGCTGGAGACTATGAAAACAACTGAGAAAACTAAAAAATCAAAAAAGAGAAAGTCATGAAAAATGAAACCAAAATCATTGCCGAACCAGGCAAACAGGATGTATCTATCATTCGTGAGTTTGATGCACCCAGAGAATTAGTATTTAAAGCGCATGCTGATCCTGAACTAATCAAACAATGGCTCGGCCCGAAAGATCGCGTGATGAAGATTGATCATTACAACTCAAAGTCCGGTGGCTCCTACCGCTACACTATCCACAATAAAGACGGAAAAGAAATTGCAGCCTTCAATGGTGCCATCCATGAAGTAACAGCTCCCGAACGTATCATCCAGACGTTTGAGTTTGAAGGTCTCCCCCAACGTGGCCATGTAACGCTTGACTGTATGACCTTCGAAAAACTTCCTAATAACCGCACAAAAGTTACTACACATTCCGTTTGCCGCACACAAAGCGACCGTGATGCCATGATGCAAAGCGGGATGGAGAGTGGTGTGAATGAAGGTTATGTAAAGCTTGATATGCTGCTAACAAAACTAAACTGACACAGTTACACATTAAATGATTACAAGCAAAGAAATATTTATTACAAAGAGATTTGAGCTTACAACTCGACTTAATTCAATCAACTTACTTTGATCAGCATAGCTAATTGTTACTTATCTTAGCAAATGCTCTCCCGGCAAACCAAACGCAACGTCTCCCGCATTCTCCCCTTTGGAGTTCTCTGGTTTATCTTCAGTTTGGTGTATTCGTTACTGGAGCGCGGCCTCTTAGGCAACCTCACCTACTACCCCGCTACTGGCAATCCATACCACTTCAGCGGAACTGTTTTTATTACGGCTATCACGGCATTGGTCTGCGGGTTATTGATTGGAAGCATTGAGGTTCTTTATCTGACCCGGATTTTCCAGCACCGGAGCTTTGTACAGAAGATCATTCTTAAAACTACGATCTACCTAGGCTTTATTACTTTGTTCTTGTTGCTCACTTCACTTTTCTTCAATTCGTTTGCATTGGAGCAAAGTATTTTCAGCCGTGCGGCTTTACAAAATACGGTTGCGTTCTTTATAACATTCTCCTTCTGGAGCGTGGCGATCTATGTCGGGACGATGATCGGAGTTTCACTTTTTTACCATGAGGTGAATGAAAATCTCGGACAGGGCGTACTGAGTAATTTCTTTTCAGGCAAATACCACACCCCCAAAGAAGAAGAGCGGATCTTCATGTTTCTCGACATGAAATCATCCACCACCATTGCCGAGCACATCGGGCACGGAAAATACTTTGAGATGCTGAAGGAGTATTTTGCTAATCTCTCCGATCCTATCATCCGCCACGCAGGCGAAGTATATCAATATGTTGGCGATGAAGTGGTAATCACATGGACATTAAAAAATGGCCTGCACGAAAATAACTGCATTCAATGTTTCTTTTCGCTGAAAGCAGCCTTGCGCAAACGCGAAGAGAAATATAAAGCAGCTTTTGGCGTAATGCCCGATTTCAAAGCCGGACTTCACGTAGGCAAAGTAACCACTGGTGAAATCGGAGTGATCAAAAAAGAAATCATCTTTACAGGTGATGTGCTTAACACTACAGCCCGTATCCAGTCGCTCTGCAATGCGTTGGGGGTTGATCTGTTAGTTTCCAGTCAACTGATCAAGAAACTGGTGCCTGACCAGGCATTAACGATCAAATCATTAGGAGAAAGTGAATTACGGGGCCGTGATGAAAAGATTGAATTGTTTACTGTGACGCAATAAGTCACTCAAAGATTTTTCTCCGCTACTTTATAAATAGATTTCAGGGATTTACAGAACTTTATCCACCAACCCCAAGTACAATGTTATCGCTCAGCAAGGTTTTTAACAAAGACATTGGTAAAGATGAAGTGCATTTTGTAAATCAACAGTATGATTTCCTGATGTCGGTCAGGTATGATGTTGGGCGTAAAGCATACGTACTTAACGCCACCGAATCAGAAGCCATCGAAATCGGCAAAGCAGAGATGAATGACAATTTTAAGTTGAAAGAATGGATTAAAGATGCCACCAAGATGTTAGGCGCTCCAATTATTGTTGATAAATAATCTTAATTCTCATCAACAGCTTTATTAAATCGTTCCATACTTATCCATTTCACATCCCCATTACTGCTAAAGAAAAAGAATTTTCCATCGGGCGAAATGTAGGGACAGAAGTCGCGCGTTGCTGTATTAATTTCTTTTCCAGGATTGACAGCCTTTGTCCATGCCCCGTTTTCAAATGTTGAAACATAAAGATCAGTTCCGCCAAGTGTATCATCCCGTTTTGAAGACGCAAAAATTAGCAACTTCTCATCTTTAGTAATAAACGGATCAAATTCGGCCTTATCCGTATTCACTGCTTCGCCAAGATTTTGAGGTTTTGTATAGGCACCATTTTCAAACCGGCTTACATAAATATCTTCTTGTCCCAGGCTTCCTAATCTTGATGACCCAAAGTACACATTGCCTTTTTCTGTAAAAGAGATATAATACTCGTTACTGTCGGAGTTGATAGCCTTAAAATTTTCAGGGGCTGACCAACCAGCATCCGTGAGTGGTGTACTGAACCAAATGTCAAAGTCTTTCAATGTATCTGTTGCGTCTTTCGGACGATTGGAAATAAAATACAGCTTACCATCCGGTGCAAAAGCCGGATCAGCCTGCGACCAAAGTGTATCGGTGAAGGTTGTTAGCGTAGGTTCAGTCCAGTCTGTACCGTTATAGACAATACAATAGATCAACGTATTGCCATTTTCATTGCGTGTAAAATAATACGACTTACCATCGGGTGAAAAGCAGGCGTTGAAATCAAATGAATCGCTTGAGACAAGTTTTGGTAAAAACGTTAAGGCAACTGAATCCGGTACCGGAGTTGGATATGGAATATTAGTTTGCTTTATATCGTTGCAGTTGAATAGTACTAGTAGTAAAACAATAAACAAAAATAAGCTTAGGTATCTCATGGTACGTTCCAGTAATAAAAGTTACACTCCGTGTTTAACTCCATCCCTACAGAAGGGTAAAGCTTGTTCCCAATAGTATTTGATTTTTCAGTTTCAAGTGTAAAGCCTGCTGCTTTGGTTTCATGACACAATTCTTTAGCGCGTTCCAGCAAGGCTTTTGAAAAGCCCTGACCCCGGTATTCTTCTTTAACAAACAAATCATTCAGCAGCCAAAGGCGCTTCATTCGGGTAGATGAAAATAATGGATACAATTGCGTGAAAGCAACCAACTTATTGTTTTCCACAGCAACAAAGATTATGGATTCATCTTTGCTCAATCGTTCTTTTAAGAACTCTTTTGCTCCTGCTAGGTTTGAATCTTTTCCATACCAAATCCGATATTGATTGAACAATTCTGTTACTGCATCAATGTCGTTAAGCGTTGCCCTTCTTATGTTTTCCATTTATTTGACCCGGTAAGAAGTATTTGTCCAGTTCCACTCCCAGGTCTTGCCATGGTCGGGCGAGAACGCCTGGTACCAAACCGGTTCATCCGGATTAGTCTTATCCCAAACGAACATCATAATGATCGGTTTACCCTGATAAACATCGTTGCAATAAAACTTGCCAATGTTTCCCTCAAACGAACCCACCACAGGAGGATCAAGCTTGCCGGTGTTGCTGGCAACCCAGTAAAGGCTCCATAATTTCGTTTGCGGATCGAATAGCCGTAACGTAAAACCTTCGAACGGTTTTCCGTCAAGCGTGGCTTTATAAAGATCGGTGTTACCAAGTCCGTCCAACATCATGCCGAAGTTCTCATCGGTGGATTCAAACTCCGCCCATTCATTATAATTTTCAAAGCGCTTTTTCAGTTTTTTGTGCTTCATCAGCCACTTGCCTTTTAAAAAATCGAAATCATGTTTCGAAGAAGTTTGAGAGGCAGTGATCGCCAGCTCACCTGACGTCAAAACTTTTGTATTTACAAGCATTGGTTCTTTTGGCCACTCGATTTGTGCGCTAGCTAATGAAATGATGAATATGCTCATCCCCAATGTTGCTAAAGATGTTTTCATAATAAGTGCTTTATACCATGTCTTAGACGACCTTTTACTCAATGCATTTAAAAGTAATGTAGGAAGATGAATACGTTAACTAAATTTTTACAACTGGTTTAACAGAATTTTAACTGTTATCAATCATTCTGCTTTAGCTCGCATTTCGATCATGTGCCTCAAAAAACCGACTTTTTCATAAGCTTTAATTGCAGATTCATTTAAATAATAAACTTCCAGTCGCAACTCCTTAACGCCTTGCGCGATTGACCAATTCTTTAATGCGTCAATTATTTTCTGATTGATTCCCTTCCCGCGATGTTGAGGCTTTACATACATAAAACCAAGATACGCGTGTTGCCTGTGTTGCAAATAAAGCTTTGATTCTTCAATCCGCGCATAGCCGCTGCCCACAACTTCACCGTTCAACTCCGCTACCAGCAATTCGATATGTGAGGCACAAATCATTTCTTCAATATCGTAATAGCGCATATCCGTTCGCTTTAGGGTAATATCAAAAGGGCGTTCAGCTTCGATAACACCTTGCTCGAATTCAAGTAATGTGCCGATGTCCTGAAGCATGGCCTTGCGAATGCTGATGGAATTATTCATGCATAAATTTAATGACTTCGGTTCACGAATTTAAAAATTTACGATATTCGTAACTGTACGATTTGTGCTGTATGCGACTGATAATCCTCCTTCTGGTCATCATCGCGTTTGCAATGGGAATCATGCATAAGTCAGCAGTTGCTTTCGCTTTCTGCTTATTGCAAGAATTGCAGCGAATCCAAAATCAATTGATCAAGCTTCCTTATTCACTCTTAAGCGTTTTAACAGGGTCAGACATAGACGCTGCATAGGAATTAAAGCCCACCGTTATCCAGGCAAGCATCAGTGCGGATAGCGATCCGCCAATGTACACCAACGGGTTAAGCTCAATCTGGTACGCAAAATTAGAAAGCCACTGGCCGATAATATAAATGGAAGTCGGTATCGATAGGACAATTGAGATAAGAATCAGTTTCGTAAAATTTTTATTCAACAAAATAACGATGGATTGAGCGGATGCTCCGCACACTTTGCGTATGCCGATCTCTTTTGTTCGCTGCTCTGCTGTAAAAACAGACAAGCCATACAATCCCAAACAGGAGATAAAAATCGCCAGCGCTGTAAAGAACGTGATGGTTTTCGCAAAAATCTTTTCTTTCTCTAAAAGCTTTTCAAAATTCTGATCGATGAAAGAATATTGCAAAGGCTCTTCCGGTGAAAACTTTGCCCATTCCATCCGGGCCTGTTCAATGAATTCATTAATGTTACCGCTAAGCTTATACGATATTGAATAGCCTTTTGGTTTAAAAATCATTACAACGGGCGCAATTTTTTCTCCGGTTGAATGGAAATGGAAGTCACTCACTACACCAATAACTTTTAAACCTTTGTTAATCTCCGCTCCGATAGCCTCGCCTTCCAATCCAAAATCTCTTACAGCCGTTTCGTTAAGGATAGCTGCGGTTGAATCCGTGTCACGCAGCGGATCAAACGTGCGACCTTCCAATAATCGAAATCCTAACGTGTTTATGGCTTTATCATCCACCATCATCGTGTTTAGCGTAACATCCTCTTGCATATCCTTTGTGCGATAGGTATAAATCACAATACCTTGTGAGCCGGGTGCTGGAAAAATGAAACTGCTGTTTGCTACCTGCGATTGTTCATTTAGTTTTTGACGAAATGCTTCACTTCCCAAATCATTAATATTTTCAATATTAATTACGTTTTCCTGATCAAATCCCAAGTCCTTGGTGCCGAGATATTGCAACTGTTGCAGCACAACGATGGCACATAATATAAGCGTAATGGACATGGTGAATTGGAAAACTACCAACACATTTCTAAAGCCGGCCTTGCTTTCAACAGTTTGGAAGTTTCCCTTTAAAACTCTGGCCGGTTGAAACCGGGTTAGATAAATTGCAGGATAAAGTCCTGCAAGAGCGCCAACACTTAAACTCAGACCCAACGCAAGTAAACTATATTGCCATTGGAGAAAAATACTTTCAAGCAATAACTGACCGGTAATGCTTCGATAAATAGAAAGAAAAAGCTCGGCCAATATCAGTGCCAGGATCATAGCAAACAGACTTGTAATAATCGATTCGGAAAGGAATTGCACGATCAGTGATTTTCGGGTTGTGCCCATCGCTTTGCGCAGCCCTACTTCTTTTGCACGCCTCGCGGAACGGGCCGTAGATAAATTGATAAAATTTACCATTGCCAGTACAATGATTAAAAGCGCTACTGCTCCGAAAACATATAGGTTCGACTCACTGCCTCCTGGTGACAACTCAAACTTTAACTTGGAGCGCAAGTAGATATCGCTTAGCAAAACGGGAAATAATTTGACTGAGTTTTCTGTTTGAATCCAGTCTTCATAACTCATACCCGCGCCAAACTGCGGATAAGCTTCCGTTTTGATAATCCCTGCCAAACTGTTTTTTAAATCATCAACTCCGTATCCTTCACGAAGCTTAACATAATTATACGTAGCAGCCTGAGCCCAGCCCGTGTTATGCGTGGGCTTATAGCGCATCCAAATATCGCCTTTCAAGTGTGTGTTAAAATCCGGATCCTGTATAACAGCAGTTACCTGGTGCGGCTCTTTATCATCTCCCACCTCCAGTGTCTGACCTATCGCATCGATCGTACCGAAATATTTTAAAGCCACCTTTTCAGTTATCACGATTGAAGTTGTACTGTTCAAGCAAGTGTGACGGTTGCCACTCACCAAACTATAAGAAAAGACATCAAAAAAGGATGAATCTACAGCATACGCATTTTGTTCACTCACCTGCTTCGCTTTTGTACTGGATACTTTAACTTCACGGAGCCGTTGAATACGGGTAGTCAATTCAGTTTCTGCATGATCGGTCAACAATTCATTCAGTTGCTCCTGGCCGTTAGCAAAATTTCCTATCCCAAACCAGGATGTGCTAACTCTATAGATACGTTCATGGTCTTTAAAATTCCGGTCGTAACTCCATTCGCCATACACAAAAAGAAGAATCACCAAGGTACAGGCAATTCCTAGCGCGAGGCCTACAATGTTGATCAAGCTATAGGAAAACTGCTTTTTAAGATTGCGAAAAGCAATCATTACATAGTTACGAATCATAGCGTTTGCAATTAGTGAATCCTGCCATAGGTATTGATGCAGTGCAATAGCAAAAAGTTTACCATTGCCATAAGTTACAATATGATCGTGTAATGATATTACCTAAAAAATAAATTGTGCGGTATCGAACAAATGCGACCGCTTATGATCATCCCCCACTTATGCTACTGCGCTCAGCACATTATACTTATTGCGGTATTCAACGGGTGAAAGTCCCGTAATCTTTTTAAATGTAGTACGGAATGCTTTGATATCGTTATATCCGACTTTGTACATCACTTCATTTACGTTTTCGCGTGATGATTCCAGGCTCATTTTGGCGGCTTCAATTTTTACACGTTGAATATATTCCACAACAGTATTGGCCGTAGCCTTTTTGAATCTTCGTTCCAGGTTTCTTCTTCCCAACGCAAACATCGATGCTAGTTGATCGACTGTGATTTTCTCCTGATAGTTACTTTCAATGAACATTTGTGCCTCTTTGATTGGCGTATCGCCATGTTCCTTAGTTCCGCTAAACATCATGAAGGCCGATTGGTTATCACGATCAATTTCCAACGCAAAAACTTTCGCACACAAAACTGCAGTTTCGCGGTTCACATATTTTTCGATGAGGTATAAGATCAGGTTGAGATATGAATATGCGCCACCGCTGGAATAGATACCGTCCTCATCGGTAACAATCTTTTCAGCGATCAGCGTTACTTGCGGAAACATTTTGCGGAACTGATTTTCAGCAAGCCAGTGTGTGGCCATCTTCTTTCCATTTCCCAGTCCGGTTGACGCCAGGATAAATGCTCCGATACAAAGACTTGCAACTTCCGCACCCTGCGCATATTGTTTTTGAATCCACGGAATAAGCGCTTTGTTTCGTTCAATTCCTTCTACTGGATCTCCATCAACAGCAGGAATGATGATAAGATCTGTTTTTTCAACATCATTGATCAATGCATTAGCATGTGCAGTAAACGCTCCACCACTTAATGTGATTTCGTTTGTCAATCCAACCAGTTGAATGTTAAACATCGGTTTCTCTCCTCTCGATTGAAAGAAATGATTTACCTGTGCAAGCAATTGCCGTGGCCCTTCAATGCTACCCAAAATTGCTCCTTGTGGAAGTAGAATGGAAACGTGTTTCATAGGTTATTGTTTAATCGCGCAGCAAGCATAGTTACTGCCGGTTTGTATTCCAAAGCTACTCCAAGCCTTTGTCGCAATCAACCCGCTCGAATGCCGGATTTGCACCTTCGTGGAAAAACTGCACTGCCTAAGTTTGTGGTATAAATATTAAAATCATGGAAAAATACACGTTAGACAAGGATCTATATATGATCTGCGTTCGGGCGGATTCCTTTCCGGAAGGCATACTGGAGGCCGTTCAGAAGTTGAAACAGACTGAGTCTTCAATTGCTAATCGTACCTTATATGGGATTTCACACGGAAGCGATAACGGTATTATGTATTGGGCTGCCGTTGAAGAAGCGTTTAAAGGAGAGGCTTATATATTCGGATTGGACCAATACACAATTAAGAAAGGTACGTATGCAACAGAAACGTTAAGAAACATTCGTGGAAATGAACAGCGGATCGGACAAACTTTTTATTCACTGCTTAGCCATCCCAAACTTGATGAGACGGGAGAATGTATTGAATGGTATAAAAATGACAATGAAGTTGAATGCATGGTACGCATACTGGAATAAGGTCGCGTTAACCCCACACATTGGCGCATTCACACCCGTTCAAAACCAATGTCAGACAGTAAATTTGTAATACCAAAAGCGCAGAACTGATATGAAATTTAACACTATAAAAAAGAGCATATTAATTAATGCCACGAAACAAAAAGTCTGGCATGTGCTGCTCAACGATACATTTTCAAGAATCTGGTATCAGGAGTTCAGTCCGGGTGCCTATGCGCAAACGGATTGGAACATTAATAGTAAAGTGATCTTTACTGATCCCACAGGAAATGGTCTTATCGGCAGAATAATTGAAAACAGAAAGTTTGAAGCACTGACTATTGAATTTACCGGACAACTGGTGGATGGCATTGAAGACTACACCAGTCAAACCGCCAAAGAGTTGAAAGGCAAACGAGAAAGTTACCGGATCACCGAGCAGAACGGCCCCATACTGCTTTCTATTTCAGCTGATATGCAGGAAGCTTACTACGAGCAAATGGAGCCCGCATGGGAAAGAGCGCTTCAACAAATAAAAAATTTATCTGAAACTAAGTCGCCTACTATAAAACCCAAACGCAAAATGAATATTCTGTTTACTATCCTGATTGTACTCGCGGTTATCATCGCTATACCATTGATCATTGCCTTATTTGTTAAAAAGGAATATCGCATTGAAGAGAAAATTTCTGTTAACAAATCAACGTCTGAAGTTTTCGATTATGTGAAGTTTGTTAAAAATCAGGAACACTACAGCAAATGGGTAATGACTGATCCAACCATGAAGAAGACCTTAACCGGAACGGATGGAATGGTCGGATTTATCTACGCCTGGGAAAGTGAAGATAAAGGTGTTGGTCAGGGTGCGCAGGAAATCACTGCAATAATTGAAAATAAAAAATTGAATACAGAGATCAGATTTATCAAACCGTTTGAAGGAACAAGTCAAGTGACTATGCTAACCGATTCAACTGGAGTTAACGAAACCGGAGTTACTTGGATCATGGAGGGCAAAAGCAAGTACCCGATGAATTTTATGAACTTGTTTATGAGCGGAGTACTCCATAAGGATATGCAGATCAGCTTACAAAATCTGAAGAACAACCTCGAAAAGAACAATTAATATGAGAATGCAGAATTTCAAATCGGTTGAAGAATATCTGAAAGTACAACCAGCCGATGTAAGGGCCGCGCTTGAAAAGCTTCGGGCGCAAATCAAAGCAGCTGCACCAAACGCTGAAGAAAGTATAAGTTATGGTATGCCGGCCTATAAATACAAAGGCGCACTGGTTTATTTCGGAGCCTTCAAAGATCACTGTAGTTTTTTTCCGGGAAGCTCTTCTATTCTTGCAAACAAAGAAGGTTTGAAAGGTTATAAAGTCGCGAAAGGGACAATTCAATTTACACCTGAAAAACCATTGCCCGTTGCGCTAATCAAAAGTATCGTGAAAGAACGTGTGCTTGAAAATGAAACGCGCGAAGCATTAAAAGAGACAGACAAGTCAGTTAAAAAAACCACCAAAAAGAGAACTCTTAAAAGATAGTAACAAAAACTCACCCTACTAACTACTTAATACTTACTACTAATATATGAGCATCAAACAAAAAATTTCAACCTGTCTCTGGTTCGACCAGCACGCAGAAGAAGCTGTAACGTATTATACTTCAGTTTTTAAAAATTCCAAGATCACCAGCATCATGCCCGGTCCTGATGGAAAAGCTATTGCCGTTAACTTTGTGTTAGATGGAGTTCAATTTCAGGCCCTGAATGGCAATCCAAGATTGAATTTCACAGAATCCACATCTCTATCGGTGCAATGTGAAACTCAAGCCGAGGTTGACGAACTGTGGAACAAACTTACGGCCAATGGCGGTGAAGAATCCATGTGTGGCTGGCTCAAAGATAAGTATGGCTTTTCGTGGCAGATTGTTCCGACCGTGATATACGAATTGTTTACCGACAAAAATCGTGAAAAGGCAAATCGTGCCATCCAGGCAATGATGCAAATGCGCAAGCTTGACATCGCTAAACTTAAAGCAGCCTTTCACGGGTAAGGAAAGACTTAACGCTAAACATGGAAATTATGGCAACAAAAATATTTATTAATCTTCCGGTAAAAGATCTTAATAAATCCATCAATTTCTTTACGCAACTGGGATTCAGCTTCAATCCGCAATTCACGGATGAACACGGTACGTGTATGATCATTGGAGAAAATATTTTCGCGATGCTATTGGTGGAAGAACGTTTCAAGGATTTCACCAAGAAGCCCGTTTCAGATGCAAAGAAAAGTACTGAAGTGTTATTAGCGCTAGATGCTGAAAGCCGCGAAGCGGTGGATACGATGATAAAGAATGCTGTTAAAGCCGGTGGCTCAACCTATGTTGATCCGCAAGATCATGGTTGGATGTATGGGCACAGCTTTGCCGATCTGGACGGCCACCAATGGGAAATTCTGTACCTGGACGAAAGTGCAGCTCCGCAAAATTCAAATTCTTAAATAATTTGTGTAGAGACGCAAGATTTTGCGTCTCCACGAAAAATCATAAAAAATGTCTTCATAAAATTACGAAACCTAAAGGTTTCCTATATATTTGTGCAACCAAAAGGTTACATGTATGAGACGGGACGTTTTTCAGGGCATTGCAGATCCTACGCGCAGGGAGATTTTAAACATGATTGCCCACAAGGCGCTCAATGTAAATTCGGTTGCCGAGAATTTTGATGTGAGTCGCACCGCAATCTACAAGCACTTGAAAATACTTTCGGAGTGCGGATTAGTTGTCATGCAGCAACAAGGACGTGAACGGTACTGCGAGGCCAAACTCGAAAAATTGAATGAAGTTTCAGACTGGGTAGAACAGTATAAGAAGATCTGGATGCAGCGTTTTGATTCGCTTGATGCATACTTGAAAAAGATCCAGGAACAAAAAAAGAACACTACTAAATTAAAAAAGCATGGCCGAAAAAAATGAGCTCGTCATCGTTCGGGAATTTAACGCTCCTCGCGAACTTGTATTCGATGCGTTTACACAAGCTGAACACCTTTCAGAGTGGTGGGGTCCTAAAGGATCGAAGATTACTATTTTAAAAGCAGATATTCAGACAGGAGGAACATTTCATTATGAATTGACCTCTCCTGACAACACATCGATGTGCGGAAAATTTGTTTACCAGGAGATTGTAAGACCTGAGAAAATTGTATTCATCTCTTCTTTTGCTGACAAAGCAGGGAATGTTATTCCTACACCCTTCCCCATTAAGTTTCCAAATGAAATCCTGAACACGTGGTTGTTAAGCGAGCATAATGGAAAAACTAAAATCACCTTACGCGGAGAACCTATTAACGCAACAGAAGAAGAACGTGAAGGCTTCCGGAATTTATTCTCTTCTATGAAACAAGGATTCGGAGGAACATTTGATCAATTAGAGGAACATTTAAAAAATATTCAGGCATGAGTTCAGCTATTGTAGATATCGAAAGAAGCACGATCATCAGTTCACGTGTACTTGATGCTCCTGCTGCCGTTGTTTTTAAAGCATTCTCCGATCCGGAAAATCTAAAACATTGGTGGGGACCGGCTGGATTTACTAATACCATTGAACAGTTTGAATTCAAACCAGGCGGAAACTGGAAGTTTGTGATGCACAGCGAGGCTGGAACCGATTATCACAACCATTGCGAGTTCACAGAAATAGTTGAAAACGAAAAAGTCGAATTCATTCACTATTTGCCAGTACATCACTTTACCATGACATTAGGGTTTGAAGCGTTAGGCAACCAGACAAAATTCAGCTTCACAATGGTTTTTCAGGATCGGGAAGAAGTTGAAAAGATAAATCAATTTATTACCCAGGCTAACGAACAGAACTTTGACAGGCTGGAAGACTTTATTTATAAAAATTTAAAATAATTAATAATAATGAAACGTAGAGACGCAGAATTTTGCGTCTCTACACAAAATAAGAAAACATGAATTCAACATCCGACAGAGAGCTACTATTAACCCGCGAATTTCAAGCACCGCGTGAGCTGGTTTGGGAAGCGTGGACAAATCCTAAACATCTTGTGCATTGGTGGGGTCCGCCCGAAACCACGTACACCATTCATGAAATGAACGTAAAAGCCGGAGGTCTTTGGAGGTTTATCATGCACGTTCCAGGCGGACACGATTTTCCCAACCGTATCTTATACAAAGAAGTTATCAAGCCGGAATTTTTATCGTATGAACACGGTTCCGACATGGAAAATGATCCTTATAGATTTTACGTGACCGTAAAGTTTGAGAAAAAAGGGAACGCCACTGAGGTAAATACAAGAATGACTTTCGCTACCGCGGAACAATTGAAAGAAGTAATTGTAAAATTCGGAGCGCTTGAAGTTAATCGCCTAAGCATGCTCAAACTGGATGAGTATCTTAAAACAATGCAATAATTTTATTCCTTAATCTATCTAAACCTATGAAACCAAAAACAATCAACATTCTGTATTGGGTCTTTACCGTGCTGTTTGCACTTGCCATTCTTTCAACCTGCATTCCAAATGAAGAAGGTTATAAATTTATTACCGGCATCTTAGGCTATCCTGGTTATTTCGTGAGTTACATCGCAGTATTAAAAGTGCTGGGGGTGATCGGAATCTTGATTCCGGGTTTCCCACGCGTTAAGGAATGGGCCTATGCGGGAATATTTCTTGATTTGATCAGTGCTACGTATTCCTTCTATGCGATCGGGATGCTGAATGTTGATTCGCTGTTTATGCTGGTCTTCTTCGGATTAGGAATAGCCTCGTACGTTTTCTATCATAAGAAGTTAAAAACAGCGTAAGATCTTCGTCACGCAGGAAGGGTTAGAACAACTCTTCTGTCTGATTGAGTTACCATTCGGAGAGTCAGTCGTTGATTATACTCTCCGAATGTAGTTGAAAGATAAAATGTCGTGAACAGCCTGCTTCAATGTCGTAATTGGACAGCCTTTGTCACCGGAATGACCGTAAGTTTGATCTGTAATACGTTATTATGGGAATTATTGAAGTTTTTAAAACCAATGTTGAAACCGGAGCACAAGCTGAACATCTTGTAAACCTGATTCACGAAAATTTCCCCGTCTACTCGGTCAATTTTGACCTGGAAGATTGCGACCGGATACTTCGCATAAAATCTCCTGACTCAATTCATGAAAGCTCATTGATCGCCCTTCTTCACGCAAGCGGATTTGATGCAGCCATTCTTACGGATGAAATTCCGCCTTACATTGGCAATACGGTCACGATGACTGCTCGTTAACATTCAGTTCAATAAAGTTTTTACAAAACTCTTTAATCTGATTTCTAACACGTCTGAATTCAGAATAAATTTCTTCCTGTGATCCTGTTGCCTTAGCCGGATCTGGAAAATTATGATGCCATTTCTTCGCAGTTGATGTAAATATTGGGCAGCGCTCATAGGCATTATCGCATACAGTAATCAAATAGTCAAAATCAATTGCAGAATATTCATCAACAGTATTGGATGTATGCCTGGAAATATCAACACCATCCTCTTTCATAATATTGATCGCTTTTGGATTCACGCCATGTGTTTCAATACCAGCACTGTAAACCTCTGCCCTGCTTCCGGCAAAGTGCTTCAGATAGCCTTCAGCCATTTGGCTACGGCAGCTGTTACCTGTGCAGAGAACAAGAATTCTTTTCATTGTATTCTACCGTTGGTTTCAATGGGCAACAGGCTTTTCAGCATAAACTGTAATACTAAATATTCCTGCATGGACGTGGTTATAGCTTTTCAGCTCATTCTGTGATAAATGTTCTTTTAGGATTTCATCTGGTAACGTAATGATCTTCTCTTTTTGGATTTTAATATTCTCAAATCCTTCTTGCTCGATCAAACTCAAGTATTCACTTTTTTGAATAGCCCCTGAAACACACCCCGCATAAAGTTCTGCACTCTTTTGAAATGCTTCCGGAAGTTCACCGACCAGAACAATATCTGATACACTAAAGTGACCGCCTTTCTTCAGAATCCTGAAAATTTCCGAAAATGCTTTTTGTTTATCCGGTACGAGATTTAGTACACAATTGCTAACCACTACATCTGCAAGGTCAGATGCGAGCGGCATGTTCTCAATATCACCTTGTTGGAAGGTAACGTTCTTATACGCTAACTTATCAGCATTTAGCCTCGCCTTTTCGATCATCTTATCGGTAAAATCAATACCAATTACCTTACCGGACTCACCTGTTATAGATCGCGCAATAAAACAATCATTGCCCGCACCTGATCCAAGATCTACTACTGTGTCTCCTTCCTTAATTTGCGCAAACTCCGTTGGCAAGCCACAGCCAAGTCCGAGGTCAGCGTCCTGCACATAACCTTCTAAATTTGAATAATCATCAGCCATAACTGTGTAATCAACTGTTGCACAGCTTGAAGTATTGGCTCCGCAACAACTGCTTTCATTCTCGGTTTTACTTTGATCAGCAATCTGCCCGTATTTTTCTTTTACAAGCTGTTTGAGTTGTTCATTAGTTTGTGGTGTATTCATAGTGTAATTTATCGTAATATTGCGATGGATTAGCATAAAAAAATGTCAGCAACAATTTTGAGCGTCATAACTTTCGAATAAGCCTCCTATCACCTTCTTTGCTTTTTCCCAGTTTTTTTCGTCAATGCAATAACAAACACTCGGACCATCAATATTTCCTTTAATGAGGCCTGCATTCTTAAGTTCTTTTAAGTGCTGTGAAACTGTTGATTGAGATAAAGGAAGCTGATCAACAATATCCCCACAAATGCAAGACTTTGTTTTAATCAGGAATTGCAAAATGGCAATGCGCGCAGGATGCCCCAACGCTTTAGTAAGTATAGCCAGATAGTTCTGAGCTTTTGTAAATTCTTCTGTCTTGGCTAAACCCATAACTCCTTATATCGTAAAATTACGATATAGGTTTCAGAAATTATGAGAAATCAGGAAAAATTATTCTGAACGCAGATTCTGAACCGGATTCACCAGTGCAGCCTTCACTGCCTGATAACTTACTGTTCCCAATGCAATCACCAGTGCACTGATTCCAGAAATTACGAATATATCCCAGGTAATATCGGTCTTATACACAAAATCCTGAAGCCATTTGTTCATCAGGTACCAACCAACAGGTGCTGCAATAACAAACGATATTAAGATTAGAAATACAAAGTTCTGCGTGAGCAGTCTGAAGACCGTATTCATCGAGGCCCCCAATATCATTCGAATGCTGATTTCCTTACTTCGCTGTTCAACCATAAATGCAGACAGCGCAAACAACCCCAGGCAGGCAACAATGATCGCCAGCACAGCAAAGGTTGTAAAAATGTGACCCATCCGGTCAACGTCTGAATACGTTAATGCATAACGTTCACTCAAGAAGTTGAACCGAATTGCCTGATTTGGTGAAAACCGTTCCCATACTCCGGAGATGGATGCTATTGCCTCCCGCATGTTTTGACTTTTGGCTTTTACCAAAATCACCGAAGGACTGTTGCCTACAACAAAACAAACCGGACCAATATTTTCTTTCATCGATTGGAAATGAAAATCTTCCACTACTCCCACAACCGTATACTTCTGCCAGTTCTGGATTACTTTTCCAATCGGATCAATAAGGTTAAGTTGCTTAGCCATCGTTTGATTAATAATGATGGATGTGGAATCACTGATCATATCCGGATTAAAATCCCGACCCTGCACAATCTTCATCCCCAGCGTTTTAATGTAATCGTTATCCACAATCCATTTCTGGGCAGAAACGCCCTTCTCTACTTTGTCCATCCCGTCATTATAGAAGGTATTGCCATCCCGCTTGGAACCCTGAATAGGTAGATAATCGCTCACACTAACATGCTCAACCTGCGAAAGCTTAAGCAATTCACTTTTGAAGGTTGGAATTTTATCGCCAAGCGTATTGGCTCCCTGCAACATCACCACTTGATCTTTTTCAAATCCCAGTTTTGTATTCAGGATAAAGCTCATCTGCCGGTAAATCACAACCGTACTGATGATTAGAATAATAGAAGTAGTGAATTGAAAGACCACCAGCATGCTTCGGGTGGTTGAGCTCTTACTTCCTCTGCTGACTGCGCCTTTTAATACATCAACCGGAGTGAAGGATGAAAGATAAAATGCAGGATACAACCCGGCCAGAATCCCGATAACCAGTGCAGCACCAAATAAACCTGGCACTACCCACCAGACAGTCCATGGAAATGTTAATGACTTACCCGCCAGTAAATTGAAATATGGCAGCAGCAACCACGCCATAATAATACCGGTTGCAATCGCTATAAAACTAAACAAGATTGACTCCGTCAGAAATTGATTGATTAAATGACTGCGGTACGAACCTACTGTTTTCCGTAAGCCAACTTCTTTTGCACGGTTGGCTGAACGTGCGGTTGAGAGATTGATAAAGTTTATGCAAGCGATAATGACAATGAATATAGCAATCGCACTGAACAACCAGATGAAACGCATGTCGCCATGTGGCAAGCCATCGTGCACCGAACCATCGAGGTAAATTTTATCCAGAGGCTGTAGTTCAAACTTTGCTGAATTGAGGATCTTCTCAAAACCAACCGAGCCCGAAGCTGTTAACGCTGGCTTGTAATACTTTTCAATAAAACCATGCTTGATTTTATCTGCTGTCTGCTGAACATCTGCACCCGGCTTCAGCGTTACATAAATTTGGTAATTGCTGGCCATCCACCACGATTGTTCACCCGGCCAGAATTCTACTCCGCTTAACGTCATTAAAAAATCAAACTGAAGATGTGAGTTGACCGGAAAATCTTCAATAACAGCTCCAACGTTAAAAAGCTTCTTGTCATCGTTATTGATAATAAACACTTTACCTACGGCATCTTCACCCGGAAAATATTTTTCTGCTTTCCGTTTGGTGATCACAATTGTGTTTGGATCAGTTAGTGCATACTTCGGGTTACCGGAAATAACCTTAAGGTCCAACAGCTCCAGCAACTCCTGATCAAAATAAACAAACCCACTTTCGTGCTGGTTTTCGTCCCTGTCACTTCTGCGAATTTCATTTTCGTGCGCACCAAACAAGGGACTGGCGAGATAACGTCCGGCTTGATCTACTTCCGGGAAATCTGTTTTCAGTGCAGCCCATGCCGGAGCCGGGAAATCTACGGCTCGCTCCATTTGGTTTTCACCTATCTCGGCCTGAACCACCAATCGGTACGGACCATTGTCTTTAACAAACTGTTTGTCATAGCTCAGTTCATCCTTCACATAAAGTGAGATCAAGAAACAGGCTGCTACACCAATAGCAAGTCCGCCAATTTTAATACCCGAATACATTTTTTGTCTGAGCAAGCTGCGCCAACTGATCTTGAAATAATTCTGATACATATCGTAATAGAGTATAGTGAACTTATTTTTTCTGAGGGCAAATGGCCGCAGATAATGAATAACCTGATACCAGTAGTTCAGCTTAGCTTTAAAAGCCGAACTGGTTTTTAATGTCTGATAAAATTTCTCTTCCAAATCACCATCGACTTCTTCTGCAAGATCTTCACGCAAAAATCGGTGTAAGATCCAACGGGCTAATTTTGGAGGATATGTATTTACAGTTCTCACGTTCGCTACTCCATTTTCAAGCTTTTCACCGGATTGGCTTTCGAAGCCCGTAAGGTTTGTGAGCCAATGGTGAGTATTCCGAGTATTAGCAAGACTAAAACACCGGACAACACTGTTCCGACTCCAAACTCTACTCTTACTGTAAGCATGCGAAGCCAAAGATTGTTAACGAAATAACTTAACGGTACGCCAATGAATATCGCAAGCGACAACATCTTGATAAACTCTTTCGATAATAAGCGAGCGATACTAAATTCTTCCGCGCCAAGTACTTTTCGGATGCCAATCTCTTTTGTTCTCCGTTCGGTTGTGTACGTAGCCATACCCAGCAATCCAAGACACGAGATAACGATCGCGAGAAACGCGATGAAACCCAAAATTGAAACAAGATCAAAAATTCCCTGGTGTGTAGCGGCAAGCTGTTGATCGAAAAATTCATATTTAAAAGGGTGAATCGGGTCGATCTTTTTCCATTTAGCCTCCAGTTTCTCAACTGTTCCCATTAAATCGGAGGAAGCAATTTTTACATTCAGATATTGAAATGCCGCAGGCTGGTTGCGCAGTGTAATAGGATTTATCTCGCGCGTATTGATTAATAGTTTGTAAGTAAACTCCTCGAATACACCAACAACTTCAAGTTGTTCACTGCCCCACCGCGTTTCGAGTAATTGGCCGATAGCATCCTGCGGGCGTTGAAAACCAAGCTTCGCTAACGCTTTCTCACTAATAACAATTTTATTTGATCCTTGATCGATTGAAGGAAGATCTCGGCCTGCAATAATTTTTACGCCCAGGTTGCTGAGGAAATTTTCATCGGTTTGTAATACGGCAGTTGATACAAACTCTTCTTTTGTGCCGGGCTTGATAAAGTCCATCCCGTTATTTCTTCCGGTAGCCGGAATAATGTCTGTTGCAGAAATGGAGGTTACTTCCGGAAGAGCACTTAACTCAAGCTTCAGTTTCTGATAATCCGTTCCCTGCAATTCAATATTAACAATGTTCGATGATTTGAAACCATAATCAAACTCCATGAAATACTTGAACTGATTGAAAACAAGAATAGCGGTAGTGATGAAAAATAATGAGATCACAAATTGCGAGACGCTTAACACTTTGCGCATACCCAGTTTACTTCGATGCGAAATACCTAAACTCTTTAATGCCTTAACGGGATTGTATTTCGATAAATGAAAAGCAGGATAAATACCGGCAATCACTCCAATCAATAAAGCAAAAGCAACGAAGGCAACATAAACTCCCGGAGTTGTTGGCAACTCGAAATTCAGATAGTTGTTTACCCAAAGATTTTTGAAGGCTGGTGCAAGTATGTACAACAGACCGGTCGCCATAACCAACGCCAGCATAGACGTTATTATTGATTCACTTAAAAACTGAACCACAATCGATCCTCTTCGGGCACCGGTAACTTTACGTACACCAATTTCTTTCGCGCGGGTTAATGCACGGGCTACCGAAAGATTAGTATAGTTAAAGCATGCAGTGAACATGATGATCGATGCGAGAATAATCAGAAAATAATATCCGATAAGGGGCAGGCGATTATTGGTATCATTACCGGCCAATCCAAGCTGAACGTCACTTAAAGGTTGAGGAATGAGTTTAAAATCCTTTACCTGATCTGACTTGATGTCCGCATATTTACGGGCAACAAGATCATTTAAAGTTGCTTGTAAATCTCCTGTGGTCTTGTCATCTTTCAGTAATGCATAAGTATAGGTTCTGTAATACCAATCCCACAAATTAGTTTGGTCTTCAAGCTTCTTGGCTGCATATAATGCTTGTCGCGAAGATGATGACATCAACACATCAAATTTCAAATGCGATTTGTATTTTGATTCATCAATAACACCTGTAACAGTATACGTTCCCCAGGAAACAGGCGGTGAACCAATTCCATCAAACTCCTGCGGAAAGGATAACTGCCGGTCTGAAAAATCGAACGTTTTACCAATCGGGTCATCGTTACCGTATAATTGATACGCAAGCTCTTGAGAGATTATAGCCGTATTAGGTTCTTGTAGCGCTGTTGTTGTATTTCCTTTTTCCAGCGTAAAGCTGAAAATCTTAAAGAAAGAAGGTTCCGCAAAATAGCCTTTCATCTCAGCCAGCCTATTTTGATAAATAGCGTCACCGGCAGGGCCTGGAGTAAGATTGGTGGTTTCTTCAGCAACTGTGTACTCTGCTTTTAAAGCAGCAGCCAGTGGATATGGCGTTGTTGCATACGTAGTCGAAAGTATTCTATATACCCGATCTCCTTTTTCATGAAATGCATCGTATCTACGTTGGTCGGCAAGCATAAGAATGATTAACATACATACCGACATCGCCAATGCAAGGCCAAAAACGTTAATGGCCGAAAAAGCTTTGTACTTTATAATGTTCCGCCAACCGATCTTAAAATAATTTTGAAACATATCGTAATGCGTTAAATTCTGATTGCCTTTTTTCCGGATCGCAAAGGGTCTCAGATAGTTTATCACCTGGAACCAATAATCAATTTTTGCCTTAAGCTTCGATTTATGCTGAATGATTTTACCGAATCGTTCATCCAAATCTCCTATAACTTCTTCCGCTAGATCATTTCGCAGGAACAATAGCAATAACTTTTGCGCAGCCCGGGGCGGATAATGCTTTTGTTTGTTCATGTTCTGTTTAAAATCTTTTTATAATGACTCCAGTCTGTTTGCAAAGTTGCGATGCCTGTAGCGGTTATTTTATAATTCCTTCTTGTATTTGAAATAGTTGTTTGAACCAATCCATTACATTCAAGCTTTATAAGTATTTCATGTACAAGTCCTACTGAAACTATCTTGTCCATATTGTGTGCAACACGTTCGGTTAATAAAAGAATTTGCAATTCAGTTTCTTGTAAGCTCAGTTGAAACAGAATCTCCTCCTCCAGGTCAGTTATCAGACTCTCATACACCTCCATAAGGTTACAGAGATTTACACGCTGAATCCGAAGTCAACTTTGTTCGCAAAGGCCGGGAATTGATTGTACAGCGACATGCGTAAATCCCGGGCACTTTCAAGCGCGCGCTTGCCATAAGCAGTTATCGTGTAAATCCTTTTTCTTCGGCCCCCGCGCTCAGCAGTTGCCTTACCAACTTTAGAAGTAAGAAATCCTTTTTCTTCAAGTCGGTTAAGGGTGGAGTGAACAGCACCGATGGAAACCGACCTTGAAGTCTGGGTTTCAAACTCTTCCCCGATTTTAAAAGAATAGGCCTCCTCCCCGAGAATACCGGTAAGCAGAAGGATAACTTCCTCAAATTCTCCTAAACGTGTTTCGATCATATGATACTAGATTGTATAGGAAATATACGATTGAGTAGATTATTTGTTCTACTATTTAGTAACAAATGTGCTGGAAAATAAAAGCCCCGCGGGTGCGGGGCTGACTGTCAATGATTTATAGTGAGAAATTTTTATTTAGCGATAACCTGAAATGCTTTCTCGCCATTTGCCTCAACCTGCCGGATAACTTTTGCTGCCTGTAATTCGTCCAGCATTTGATTGATAGATTGCTCTTGCGCTGTGCCTACATGTGATAAAACCTGCGTATAGGTCTTAATATCGTTTGGAGCTTTACGGAAATCAGTAATAAAGTTCAGAATATCAATTTTTCTCATTGGAAACTGCATTTTTCTAGGATACGAAAACAAGACCTAAAGGTTTTGTCCTTAAAGGTTTTTCTTCTCTCCTTAAATCACGAAAACGGTATCCTGAGTGCTCATGCTAAACCGGCTTTTTGTAACACCTTTCTCTTTTGTAAAATGATTTACAATCGCATCTGAATACTCGCGCTTGCATTTGAAATAGGTTGGCTTTTTAGTTTTGGCAGCGGCCAGCAATCCGGTAAGCGTTGCTTTGCTTCTTGCGCCAATCTCACTTTTAGGCTTGATCACTTTTGAAATTTCAGTGATGATCTCGTTGATCTCACGGATTTCCTTTTCATTGAATTTTACCGGTGTCATTGCTTCGTTCGTTAGGTCGCCAAAATAGCAAAAATCAACCAGTGTAGCGTGAATTCTACAAACATTCCCGAATCCAGCCTTATTGAACAACCGATACAGTAAAAACGCGTGTAAAAAAAGCTTTTAAAAAGGCAACAAAATTGAATACACTATACTAAATAAAAATTTTATCGTTATATAAAAAATTAACTTTTAAAGAAAGAAGCGTATGAATAGCGTGAAGAAGATTGTTAATAATAAAATTATAGCATGGACACTATGTTGCTCCATGTTTTTAGCATTTACCGGTTGTTTGGATGATGACGATTCATCAACCACAAACATACCGGTAGCATTTGTATCCTTATACAACGGTTCACCGGATGCTCCACAATTGGATGTAGAAGTCGATAATAACCAGATCAACTCAACTCCTTTTGAGTACGCAGAATATTCCGGATATTTTAGATTCTTTACCGGAAGCAGAAATCTTAAATTCGGCCCATATCTGTCCAGTAGTATTGACATGGATACAACAATCGTGTTCGAGCCAGGTAAAGTTTACTCTTTATTTGTAGCGGATGAGTATGAAAATGCTGAAGTCGTTGTGTTGAATGACAACTTTACAACACCAACATCGGGAAAGGCAAATGTTCGGGTTATCAATCTATCGCCTGATGCTGGCAATGTTGATTTTACCGTAGCTGATGATACCGACCGTTGGGTGAGTGCGCTTGAATTTAAAGATGCTTCCGAGTTTATAGAAGTTGATGCAGGTGAATTTGATTTCCAGGTTCGGGCTTCTGATGATGATGAACTTCTCCTGTCGATTCCAAATACCAAACTTCTATCAAAATACTATTATACAATCATTATCCGAGGATATGATTCGCCACCCGATGGCAATTCGAATGTTCTTGCGGCACAAATTGTCGTCAATTAACTGACAAGAAAAGCACTAAAAGCCCGAAAGGGCTTTTTTCTTGTAAAAAAAGACGCGCTATGCGCAACCTTTTGAAAAAAACGAGGTCTTATTATAAATAAACTCACCCCTATGATCCGGAATCTCCTACTCACGGCTCTTCGCAGTCTCAAAAAAAACAAATTCTTCTCGATTCTAAATATCCTCGGACTGGCTATTGGCTTGGCTGTTTTTCTGCTCATCGCACAGTATGTAAAATTTGAGCGCAGCTACGAAGATTTTGTAGTGAATGCAGACAACATATATCGTGTTTCGCTTACTCAGTTTACAAGTAATGAACAAATCTTTTCAAGTGCCGAAAATTATCCGGGAGCCGGACTGGCGTTGAAAAATGATCTCCCAGAAGTGGAGGATTGCGCAAGGCTTTACAACATGGGTTATAAGAACAATGTGATCATAACTTATAAAGAGGCAAAGCCTGAAGCCATACCATTCAAACATCGCAGGTTTTTATATGCTGATTCATCGTTCCTCCCGATGATGGGTTATCCAATGGTGGCAGGAGATATCACTACAGCACTGGCCGAACCTTTAACTGCAGTGATTACCGAACAGTATGCGAAAATGTATTTTGGCAATGAAGATCCCATCGGCAAAATGCTACAACTTGAGGATGATGATTTTAATAATGAGCTTGTTCGCATTACGGGAGTATTGAAAGATCTTCCCGCTAACACACATCTTAAATTTGATATTCTCTTTTCGTATAAAACACTGTACACCCGGTTTGATGAAGCCCGCTCCAGGTATGATCAATCTTGGAACAGAAAAGACATGTATACGTTTGTCAAGTTAACACCCGGCACAAATCCAAAATCGGTTGAAGCTAAATTCCCGGCTATCGTTGATAAATACAGACCGCAGCTAAAAGAACGCAATGCCCGTGAAGTACTCGCACTTCAACCACTTAAAAGCATTCACCTTACCTCTAACCTGTCAGAAGAACCTGAAACAAATGGTGATGAAAGAATTGTTTTGTTTCTCGGCATGATCGGAATCTTCGTATTGGTTATTGCCTGGATCAATTACATCAATCTTTCTACAGCCAAGGCAATGGAACGCGCGAAAGAAGTTGGCGTGCGAAAAGTTATGGGCGCATTCCGGTTTCAGCTTGTCCGACAATTTCTGGTTGAGTCCGGATTAATAAATCTATTATCCATTATCATAGCTTTTTTAGTTGTATTGCTGGTGTTGCCCTCATTCAATTCTCTATCAGGATTGTCACTCACCGCATCTTACCTGATTCAACCCTGGTTTCTCAGTCTTTTGGGATTGATTTGGATTACCGGCACTGTTCTTTCAGGCTTCTATCCTGCCCTTGTGTTGTCATCATTCAAACCCGTAGTCGTCTTAAAAGGTAAATTAAAGAATAGCTTGGGTGGAATTTTATTACGAAAAGGATTGGTCGTGTTCCAGTTTATGACATCAGTTGCACTGATTGCCGGAACGCTGATCGTATACCGGCAACTTGATTTTATGATGAATCGGAATATCGGTATGAACATCGATCAGGTAATGGTTGTTGAGCGACCAGGGATTGCTCCACGCGACCGCACAGCCTTTAACTCAACAGTGGACGTATTTCGAAATGAACTTAAGAAAAACGAATCTATTCAGAATATGACTGCTTCGGTAACGATACCGGGTAAACAACGTGAATATAAAGCAACCGTAAAAAAATACAGATCTCCCGAGGATGAATCTGTATCGATGCGCTTCAACAGTATGGATTACACATTTTTAGATGTGTTTAAAATGCAACTGTTAGCAGGAAGAAATTTTTCAGAAGAATTCACCAATGATCCTGACACTTCTGTTATTATCACTGAATCAGCTTCAAAACTGTTGGGTTATAAAACCCCTGAAGATGCAGTGGGTCAAACACTTTCTATTCCCGGTTTTCAATGGGATCCTATTGTTGTTGGTGTTGTAAACGATTACCACCAGGTATCGCTGAAGAAAAATCTGGACCCTACGATTTTCTATTGCACAGCGTATAGTGGCGAATACTACTCCCTCCGTGTAAAAACAGATGAGCTTCCCAAAACGATTGAGCACATTCGTCAATCGTGGGCAAAAGCTTTTCCGGGTAATCCGTTTGAGTATTTCTTTCTCGATGACTATTTCAATCGGCAATATGAAAATGAAAGAAAGTTCGGAAAGCTGTTTACTGTATTTGCAGCATTAGCCATTGCGGTGGGTTGCCTGGGCTTATTCGGACTTTCAGCCTACACGGCCACACAACGCACCAAGGAAATCGGCATCCGAAAAGTTTTAGGATCGACAGAATCAGGAATTTTTAAGTTGCTTTCCACAGAGTATTTAAAACTCGTTACACTTTCAATCTTATTGGCATCGCCTCTTGTCTGGTTCTTCATGCGCGATTGGGTGAACAGTTTCCCGTATCATACAACAATTTCCCCGTGGATATTTCTCCTGTCGGGCTTGCTTGTTCTGATAATCTCATTGCTTACAGTAAGTTACCAGACTATAAAAGCTGCCCGGGCTAATCCCATCAATTCGCTGCGGTATGAGTAAATAACGTTCCACCAACGGTATTGCCCGGATTGCGTAATAATTGTTACTTGCGTGATTACTTAAAGTGTACGGAGCATTACAGTGGCCTGGTATCGCGGAATTGGACTTACGGAAATCATTTTTATAGCGTTTTTTGTAGCGTTATATGTGTTCTACATTATTCGGGTAGTCAGGATTGCCCGTTCGTTAAACACAGCCTTCTCAACAATCTTCATTAAAGTCGGCATTCGTACAACTATGTTTGCGTTGCTGATCATTGCCTTACTTGGACCATCCTTTGGTTCATCCAAACAGGAGGTGAAGTCGATTGGGAAAGATATTATGATCTGTGTCGATCTTTCCAAATCGATGGATGCATTTGACATTCAGCCAACCCGGTTGGAAAAGATAAAATTTGAGATGAAGAAAATTGTTGACGCGTTCAACTCCGATCGGATCGGGATCATCATTTTTTCTTCCGAAGCATTTATGCAATGCCCGCTTACCTACGATCAAAATGCATTAAGCCTTTTTATTGAATCTATTAATACAGGTCTCGTGCCATCATCAGGTACAGATTTCGGTCCACCGCTTCGAATGGCTATGAAGAAAATGGAAGACAACGCGCAATCACAAGCCAAGTCAAAGATCATTATCTTGATTAGTGATGGCGAAGACTTTGGTGATGACACAGCCGATGCAGCCCAGGAGATAGAAGATCAGGATGTTAAACTTTTCGCGTTAGGAATCGGAACTGAAAAAGGTGGCCAAATCAGATCAGGTTCGAGTTATAAAACAGACAAGACAGGTAATGTTGTAATCAGTAAACTGAATTCAACATCCCTGATGGCGCTGGCATCCAAAACAGGAGGCAAGTATTTTGAGATCAATGAAACCAGAAATGATGTTTCGCGGTTAATTAGTACAATCAGCAAAATTGAAGGTGAATTAATGGATGCGCGGGTGATGGATGTGACCGCCAACCGGTACTTTTACTTCCTGATCGCAGCACTGGCATTATTAGTGCTTGATGTTTTGCTCAACATTAAGACTGTACGGATATGAGAATTTTAGCAGCAGTTTTATTGACACTCTTCACGTTAACGGATCCTACGCTAATCAGTAAAATCAATGGCTTAAAAGCCGATGCTAAAAAAGCGTACCTCAAGAATGATTTCAAAACAGCCATCACCAAGTATCGCTACCTGCTTGATTCTTTAAATGTACGCGAAGATGAAGTACTTTTAAATCTTGCCAGTGCATATTACAATCTGAAGGATACTACAAATGCGCTAAGTCAATATCAATCGCTTACGGCAAGCTCAAAAAATCAGTTACGCTCTAAAGCGCAGCAACAACTTGGTTTGATTGCCGATCAGCAAGGTAAGCAGGAAGAAGCCTTAACCCACTTTAAAGAGGCTATTAAGAGTGATCTGACAAATGAAGATGCCCGTTACAATTACGAACTGCTCAAAAAGAAAATAGAAGAAAAGAAAAAACAAGATCAGAAAAAGCAGGACGAAAAGAATAAAGATAAAGACGAGAAAAAAGATCAAAAAAAAGAAGATCAGGAAAAGAAAGATCAGGAGAAAAAAGATCAGGAGCAGAAAGAAAAAGAGAAAAAGGAAAAAGAAGAGAAAGAGAAGAAAGAACAGGAGAAGAAGGATCAGAAGAAAGACGAAGAAAAGAAAGATAAGGAGGAGAAGGAAAAAGAAGAGCAGGATAAAAAAGAGAAGGACAAAATGCCTCCTTCCGTGAAAGAGAAATTGGAGGAGATGAAGATCAGTCCGGAGAAAGCCGAGATGCTGCTGGAAGCTATGCGCAACCAGGAAAAGCAATACCTGCAACAGAACAAGCGCAAAGCCACAAAACCTAAGGATAAAGGCAAGCCCGACTGGTAATCTTTCGATTTCAGTCAACAGGTTTCCTATCAGGATTTATCATAATTTTGACCCGCTAATCCGAATTATAGTATGAAAGAAGTCTATGTTATTTCCGCAGTCCGCACACCCATTGGAAGCTTTGGTGGAAGCCTGAGTTCGTTAACAGCAGTCGAGCTAGGCTCAATTGCCTTTAAGGGAGCTATTGAAAAAGCAGGTGTTGATCCAAAGCAGGTTCAGGAAGTTTTTGTCGGAAATGTAATTTCCGCTGGACTCAAACAAGCGCCTGCAACACAAGTAGCAGTCGGTGCCGGATTAGGATATAATATTCCATGCACACTTATCAACAAAGTCTGTGCTTCCGGAATGAAGGCAGTTATGGTTGGTGCACAATCTATCATGCTTGGTCATAACGATGTGGTTGTTGCGGGTGGCATGGAAAGCATGAGCAACATCCCCTACTATCTGCTGAAAGCAAGAACGGGTTATAAATTCGGAAATGGCGAATTGCTTGACGGACTTACCTATGACGGGTTAACCGATGTATACAATCATTGCGCAATGGGTGTTTGTGCCGACAACACTGCAAAAGAAATGAAGATCTCACGTCAGGATCAGGATAACTATGCGATCAATTCCTATAAGCGTTCAGCTGCAGCCTGGGCTGCCGGAAAATTTAAAGATGAGATCGTAGGCGTTGAAATGACTGATCGTAAAGGCAACAAAACAATGTTTGCCGAAGATGAAGAGTATAAAAATGTGAACTTCGAAAAAGTACCAGCCTTGAAACCAGTATTCACAAAAGAAGGCACAGTAACTGCAGCCAATGCATCAACGTTAAATGACGGTGCTTCTGCACTTGTATTGATGAGCAAGGAAAAAGCTAATGAGCTTGGATTAAAACCAATCGCTAAGATTTTAGGCTTCGCGGATGCAGCACACGATCCGATGTGGTTTACGACTGCTCCTTCTCTGGCCATACCGAAAGCTATGAAACTAGCAGGTGTTACACCGAAAGATGTTTCTTACTATGAAATCAATGAAGCCTTCTCAGCAGTAGCAATTGCTAATAACATTAAACTCGAGCTTGATCCAGAATTCGTAAACGTTAATGGTGGTGCCGTTGCCTTAGGACATCCGCTTGGATCTTCCGGCTCGCGGATCACCACAACGTTGATTAACGTTCTCAAGCAGAATAAAGCACACATTGGTGTAGCCGGAATTTGTAATGGTGGCGGTGGTGCATCAGCCATTGTGATCGAGAATATGTAAGCATCTCAACGAAAGGGAGGACACAACAATCGAAACAGCCTTGCGTTATTAGCAGGGCTGTTTTATTTTCGCACAATCCTTTAAAAAGCATGAGAATCGTTCTGTTTTGCCTGAGTCTGATCTCATTTTCTGCTTTCGCGCAACGCGAGGTTAAGACTTTTTATGATGCAGCTAAACGCTTTCCACTCGAAGTTTATGCGGTTGCTCAGGATGATGCGGAAGAATTAATCGGCTCCTATAAAAAATATCATCCCAACGGGGAGGTTGCTGTAGAAGGCAATTTCAACAAGGGCAAGAAGTCAGGCATGTTCATCGAGTACAATCCTACCGGGACGTTTTCACGGAAAATGGTTTATGTGAACGGACTTCGGCACGGTGCAGTGGAAGTGTATGACGAGAATGGAAAGTTTGTCCAAAAGGCTTTTTATCAGAATGATCTTTTGGTTGACAGCATCCAATCTTATTATGATAATGGTGTAATGAAAAGCGAAAGCATTTTCATAAAAGGCAAGCCCGAAGGTGTAGTACGCGAATACTACACAAACGGCAACATGAAAAAAGAAATCATGTACGCGAAAGGTAAACCCAATGGCATCACCCGAAGTTTTTACGAAAATGGAAAAGTAGAAACAGAATGCAACTACAAAGACGGTATCATGAGCGGTTATTATAAAACTTTTTATGATAACGGCCAGATGGAAACTGTTTCAACCATGAAAGAAGGCTCTAAAAATGGTGAATTTAAAAACTACGATCGCGAAGGTCATTTGCTGCTGGAAGGAAACTTTATGAACGGACGTTTACATGGCGACAATACAGGATATTATGCTGATGGAACAGTCAAACATAGATTCAACTACGAAGAAGGAAACAAGATTGGTACTGCCCTCACCTATCACACCAATGGAAAGCTGAAATTAAAAGAACAACCTTCACTAACCGGGCAAGATTGGGTTGTTGAAGAATATACTGACGCAGATAAACTTATATCGGTCAAACGATTTAAGAATAAGCATCCTAATGGCCAATGGGAATTTTATTATCCGGACGGAAAAACTGAGCGCATTAAAGAAAACTATGAGAATGGAAAACTCTCCGGCATTCGGCATGAATATTTCGAAGACGGAAAGCTTGCCAAAGAAGAAATGTATAAATTCAATTTGCTTACCGGGCCTTACAAAACCTATTATAAAACCGGTGGCGTAGAAGCCGAAGGTGAACTTCGCTCAAACCGAAAGCACGGTTTATTCACAGCCTACCATCCAAATGGAAAAATCAAAGAGCAAGGCGAATATATTGCCGACAAGAAAAACAAAGAATGGAAGGAGTTTGACGAGAAGGGAAATGTTGCAAAAACATACGTTTTCAAAGCAGGTTTACTTGTAGAGCCAAAAGCTGAGCCTAAGAATTAGAATTAATTAATTCGGCACGCGAATATCTGCCGTACATTTCCAATCTTTGCGCTTCAGTTTTTTCTATGGAGGCAATAAAGGAAACCAATTTCAAGTTTAAAGGTCAGACAGGTTTTTACCGAGGGAAAGTTCGGGACGTATACTATTTCGGCAACATTATGGCCATGGTTGCCACCGACAGGATCTCAGCCTTTGATGTGGTGCTTCCAAAAGCTATTCCTGATAAAGGACGGGTGCTCAACCAAATTGCTGCCATCAATTTAAAAGCTACCAAGGAACTTGTTCCCAACTGGGTAATCAGCACGCCTGATCCTAATGTGACCATCGGCTTTAAGTGTGAAACCTATCCGGTGGAGATGGTTGTGCGCGGCTATTTGGCCGGTCATGCCTGGCGCGAATACAAAGCAGGCAAGAGAGTACTCTGCGGAGTGACATTGCCTGAAGGACTTAAAGAAAACGACAAATTTCCGCAAGCGATCATTACGCCAACTACTAAAGCCCACGTTGGGCACGATGAAGATATTTCGCGCGAAGAGATTCTTAAGCGTGGACTTGTTTCGGAGAATGAGTATAAAACATTAGAAAAATACACACTTGCTTTATTCGCGAAAGGCACCGAACTGGCTGCCGCCAGAGGCCTGATTTTAGTCGATACTAAATATGAATTCGGAAAACAGGACGATAAAATTTACCTGATCGATGAGGTTCATACTCCGGATTCATCGCGATATTTTCATACGGAAGGTTATTCCGAACGTCAGCAGAAAGGTGAGATCCAAAAGCAGCTTTCGAAAGAGTTTGTTCGCCAATGGCTGATTGAAAATGGTTTCCAAGGAAAGGATGGGCAATCTGTCCCGGAAATGACTCCTCAAATTGTAAGCTCAATATCAGACCGTTATAAGGAACTTTATAATCATTTTACGGGCGAAAAGCTTGCCGATACAGGTTCTGCCGATCTTCTTCAAAGAATAGAAGATAGTATCATTAATTCGGTAAATTCCGTTAATTTTGAGGCTCTCAAGAGTTAAACAGTACGCACGAAGATGAAATACACGATCGATAAGCAGGAAAAATACAGCATGCTACGCCTGCACGAGGAGAAGATGGACAGCAGTGTTGCCCCTAATTTGAAGTCAGAGCTTATTACGCTGCACGCTGAAGGCGTTAAGAATATCATCCTTGATTTATCAGACGTTAAATACACCGATTCATCTGGCTTGAGTGCATTGTTGGTAGGCAACCGGATTTTTCAGGAAGAAGGTGGGATTTTTGTTCTCGCTGCCTTATCGGAACATACCGTTAAATTGATCAAAATCTCCCAGCTTGATAGCGTATTGAACATCACACTCACGGCTGAAGAAGCAATTGATGCAGTATTTATGCATGAAATTGAAAAAGATTTAAAAGACCGGGATACTAACTAACTCTCTTTTTTAGCAACATATACTAGACCAAAGTCGTTACTGATTTTGGTCTTTGTTTTTTAGATACAACGTATAATCTCCATGAATAAATATCTCTTGATTTTTGTTTTACTGCTGATTGCTAACAACTCATCATTCTCTCAAATACAAACCACAAAACTCGACAGCCTATTCAATGCACTCGATGCACACGATCTTGCATCAGGAAGTCTTACCATCTTGAAAGAAGGAAAAGTAGTGTATCAAAAAGCTGTGGGTTTCTCCTACCGCTTCCCTGCTGCACAAACCAAATCCATTACACAAACCCGGTATCGGATAGGATCTGTTACTAAAATGATTACAGCAGTAATGATCTTTCAACTGATAGAAGAAAAGAAGATTAATCTCGATCAAAAGTTAAGCGCTTACTTTCCAGACATTCCGAACGCTGATAAAATTACCATTACTCAAATGCTCAGCCACCGAAGCGGATTACACGACTACACAAAAGATACCGGCTTTAATAATTGGATGAACAAGCCTAAATCTAAAGCAGAAATGCTGCAACTAATTCGTGAAAAAGGTTCAGATTTTGAGCCGGATAGCAAAGCAGATTATTCCAACAGTAATTATCTGTTGCTCGGTTATATTCTAGAAAAAGTTACCGGCAAACCATACGAAGCCAATCTAAAAGATCGCATAGTTTTAAGAATAGCCTTAAAGAATACATATGTAGCTAAGGCAATAAATCCTGTCAATAATGAAAGTACTTCTTACAAGTATGCCAATGGCAACTGGAATTCAGTAACCGAAACTGATCCAACCATTCATGCCGGTGCAGGGGCAATTGTCTCGACTTCCGGTGATCTTGTGATTTTTATCGATGCATTATTCAACGAAAAGCTGATTAAAAAATCAAGTCTCGAAAATATGATATCCATAACAGATGAATATGGTAGGGGAATATTTCCCTATAATCATGGCTCAATAAAAGGTTACGGTCATAATGGCCGTATTGAAGAGTTCTACACTGCGCTTCGGTATTTTCCTGAAAGCAAATTATCAGTCGCCTACATTACCAACGGAATAAATTTTCCAAGAATTGATATCCTGGAAGGAGTTTTAAAAAGTTGCTTCAACGAAAATCCTGAAATACCATTCTCAAAAACTTGCAGTAAGCCTGATCAATACATTGGTTTATATACAGCAGAACATATGCCTGGCGTAGATATTACAATTGAAAACCAAAAGCTTATTGCCAAAACACAAGGCGCTGCATTTGAACTAGAGCCGGTCTCAGAAAATTATTTTATGCACACTCCAACCGGCTATTACTTTGACTTTACCCCTTCAGACAATGCCTTACGCATCAAAGAAACCGATAATGTATACTATCTAAAAAGGAAATAATTACCTTACTTCGACTTGATTTAATTCTTGGCCTTCAAAATTACCATATTAGGTTCCAGCGGTGCCGTTCCAGCGTACGGCCGAATGCCATCGGCACAATACATTGAAGTTGAGAACAATTACTTCTTGATCGATTGCGCGGAAGGCACTCAGCTTCAGATCATGAAATATGACCTGAACATGCACCGCATTGATCATATTTTCATTTCGCATCTGCATGGCGATCATTACCTGGGCTTGATGGGGTTGCTTTTTACGCTTCATCTGAACAAACGTAAGACTGATCTTCATGTTTACAGTCACCAAGGTCTGGATGAGATTATTACCCTTCAACTCAAACATTCAAAATCTGCGCTTAATTATAAGATAATCTTTCATCAGCTGACACCGGGAAAGAAAGAAGTAATTTTTGAAAACAAGTTTGTTACAGTCGAAACCATTCCGCTCCTGCACAAGCTTGATTGTTCAGGTTTCCTGATCCGAGAAAAGCAAAAGCCCCGGAGAATCGATAAGGAGTTACTGCCTGAAAATATTTCATTTTCGCAGTTAAACAAATTAAAAGCGGGTGACGATTTAGTGGATGAAGAAGGTAAAGTTCTTTACAAGAATGAAGCAATAACGCTTTCGCCCCGAAAATCAAGAAGCTATGCGTATTGCTCCGATACACAATACTTTGAAGATATCATTGAACAGGTAAAAGATATCGATGTCCTATATCATGAAGCAACTTTTATGGAAGAGGAAGCCGATAAAGCGGTTGAAACGATGCACAGTACTGTGAAGCAAGCTGCTACGATTGCCTTAAAGGCCAATCCAGTAAGGTTGCTGATCGGTCATTTCTCGGCCCGGTATAAAGATTTGATCCCGGTAATTGATGAGGCCAAACGTGTATTTCCCAATACATATCTTGCCTTAGAGGGCGAAACCTTTACGATTGAAGATTAATATGGAGCCAACGCTGGAACAAAAGAAACACCGACTGTTTGTAATTCTATCGGGAATATTCATAACCAATGCGCTGCTCGCAGAGATGATTGGTGTGAAGATTTTCTCCTTCGAGCAAACCTTTGGAATGAATCCGGCACAGATTAATATTCTCGGATTCACGATGGATTTTAATTTGACTGCTGGTGTTGTAATCTGGCCGGTCGTTTTTATTACTACGGATTTAATCAATGAATACTTCGGAAAACCGGGTGTAAAAAGGATCAGTTATTTAACCGCAGGCTTAATTGCTTATGCATTTATTGTAATCTTTCTCACCATGCTACTCTCCCCTGCCGATTTCTGGCATTACACAAAAGGTTCGGATGGAAGCATTGTAAATATGGACATAGCATTCAATAAAATCTTTGGCCAGGGTCAGCGGATTATTATCGGCTCATTAACTGCATTTATCATAGGTCAACTTACAGATGTTTTTGTTTTTCAAAAATTGAAACGCATAACTGGCAATAAGTATTTATGGTTACGGTCAACCGGATCAACACTTGTCTCTCAATTTATTGACAGCTTTGTAGTATTGTTCATTGCCTTTTATGGAGTGTTTACAAACTCACAGATCGTAGCGATTGGGATTACGAACTACATCTACAAATTCATTATTGCAATTGCGTTAACTCCACTTATCTATCTTGGGCACTCCATCATTGATAAATACTTAGGAAAAGAACATGCTGAGAAAATCTCTGCTGAAGCAACGGAGAAAAGTCAAGGATTTTTTTAACATCTTCGGATATTATCCAAAATCACGGCAGTAGCGATGGCTGCATTCAACGATTCAGCTTTACCGTATTGTGGTATCGTGATCTTATGCGTTACGAACTTCTCTACTTCACTTGAAATTCCATTAGCCTCATTACCAACAACCAAAATCCCTCCTTTTGCAAACTTGAACGTGTGTGCATTTTCACCGTTTAGAAACGTGCCATAAACTGGAATTTTATTTGCACTCAAAAAATCAACCAAGTTTGCATAGTGAACTTGTATCCGTGCAAACGAGCCCATGCTGGATTGAATAACTTTACTATTATAAATATCCGCTGTTTCTTCTGAGACAATGATTTTTTTAATACCATACCAATCTGCAGTCCGGAGAATTGTTCCCAGATTTCCAGGATCACGAATATCATCGAGCATAATCACAAACTCATCGGTGTTAACACTGAATGCAGAATTTTCCGGAATCGATACGATGGCGAGCGCTGCATTATTAGTGCTATATTCACCTAATGAAGCCAGCTCATCTTCTTTCACTTCCACAAGATAACCTTTGTACTGATTCAATGCGGATTCTTGCCGGTTGATAAAGTCATGGGTTGCATACAATTCCTGAATCTGTAATGTTGACTTCAGCGTCTCCAGAACACTTTTTTCACCCTCTACCACAAAACATTGCTCCTGTTTTCGGTATTTCTTTAATTGCAAAGATTTTATGAATTTGATCCTGGCTTTGGAAAGCATTTTTTGACCTTTGATACTCTCGAAAAATAGATATTATTTAGTTCTTTTCTCAGTTTTGCTTCTGCTGCAAGGGTGTACAGGTACTCGGTATCTTAAAGAAAACGAGCAGTTGCTTTATCGGCAGAAAGTAAAGGGCCAGCCGAAAGACATCAACGAAAGCACACTTAAAGATCTCTTTGCCCAAAAAGAAAATCAAAAGGCATTTGGCAGGCTTCCGTTAACTCCGCGCTGGGTTCATTATTGGGGAAAGAAGAATTATGATCCGAAAAAGTATGAAAAGAAGATTGCCAAGATTGAAAAAAAGTACAATGCCAAGATCGCAAAGGCAAAATCGGACAACAAGGTTAATAACCTGCTTTTCACCAAGCAAAGCAAAATAGATAAGCAGACCGACAAGATTCAAAATGGCAACTTTCGTATGCAGTGGGTTGAGCCGATTGTTGTGTACGATTCTGCAGCAACCGATCTAACCGTTGTGAAGTTTAAAGATTATTTATTCTCCAATGGCTATTTTAATAACGATGTTGATGTTAGCAAAGAATCAAAAGGAAAAAAGAAAGTCATTATAACATATACAGTTCGTGCCAGTCGGCCCTATAGAATTGATACTGTATTCTATCGGGTGCCCGATACAGCCATCTATAGTCTATTAACAAAAAATAAATCTGCCAGCTATCTGGTAAGGGGGCAGCGTTACCGTCAGGATAATTTTACCAAAGAGCGTGAACGAATTGATCTTTTACTAAAGGATAATGGTTATTTTGATTTTAGTCGCCAATACGTGGAATACGAAACCGATACAGCTTACCGGCCGAACAGAAGAGTTGGTGTACAAATAATTATTAACGACCCCGCTAAACGAGGATATCATAAAAAATTTTTCATTGATGAAGTTAATTTCACAACCGATGCTGGGATTGCACCTCCTTCCGTAAACGCGCTTCGCACAAAACGAACTTCCCGAGGTGTTAACTTTCAATACTTCGAAAAGAAATACAGCCTAAAAGTGTTAGGTCAACGTGTGTTTATTGCGCCCGGTCAGCAATACAGTCGCAAGCAAACCTTCGATACACAACGTCAGTTGGCCAACTTAAACAACTTTAAGTTTGTAAACGTAAACTACGACACTTCAGGGGGCAAGTTCATTGCAAACATTTTCACAAGTTCGCTGGATCGATACCAATGGTCAAATGAGATAGGCTTAAGCGTTACGCAAGGTTTTCCTGGTCCTTTCTATAGCTTAAACTTTCTCAAGCGAAATATCTTCAAAGGATTAGAGAATTTTGAAATGAACGGTCGTCTTGGATATGAGGGGGTCATTTCTGCTACTTCTTCTACTGCAACCAGTCTAAGTGTTTATCGGAGCATTGAAGCAGGAATTAACGCTTCGATATCTTTTCCGCAGTTTCTGATTCCATTGAGTGATGACGTACGCTATAGATTAGGTCGTGTCAACCCTCGAACACGAGTCCAGGTTGGCTATACCTATACAAATCGACCTGAATATCAACGAAGAGCTACATCCGCCAACCTTACCTATAGTTGGGATAATCAACGCATCAGGCGGTATGATTTCACGGTAGTGAACTTGAGTGTTATTAACTCAAAAACGGATCAGGACTTTCAGGATTTTTTGGTTGAACAGCAGCAGAAATACGGCAACCCACTTATCTACTCATTCAACTCATCGTTTGTCAGCAGTATGATCTTTGCCATGACCTGGAACTTTAATAATTATGGAAGTCCGGGTACAACGTCTGCGTTTTTTCGGTGGGCAGTAGAAAGCGGTGGAACCATTCAAAACCTGATTGATATTTCTGCGGAAGGTCTTCAAAAATTTAAATACCTGCGTGCGAACGTGGATTTCAGAAGAGTAAAAGTGCTTGACAAAACTACCATGCTTGCTTATCGCTTTAATGCAGGTGTTGCCTATGCGTATGGCGATACAACCAAAGCCCTTCCGTATGAAAAGTATTTCTTCGCGGGCGGAAGCAATAGTATCCGAGCGTGGAGACCAAGACGATTAGGCCAAGGTTCATTTAAACCTGATAAAAGCGAAGATGTATCACAAGATGGTTTATACAATTATCAGTTTGAAAAGCCGGGGGATATTTTGCTGGAGGGAAGTGTAGAAATCCGCAAAAAAATCTTTGGATTTGTTGAAGGTGCAGTATTTATCGATGCCGGAAACGTTTGGACATTTAAGCCTTTGGGTGATAATAATGAAGACAAAGGTAATTCGGAGTTCAAGCTCAATCGATTTACGCAGGAGATTGGTGTAGGTACAGGGTTTGGATTACGATTCAACTTTTCGTTTTTGATTCTCCGTTTTGATGTAGGCATTAAAGCTTATGATCCCGCCCGAGATGAAGGTGAAAAATTTGTGCTCAATAAGATGAGATTCTTCAGGCCGTACACAACACATAACGAACCGGTAATCTATAACATTGGGATCGGCTATTCGTTCTAGTAGTTGAGCAGCTTTTCAAGCTCCGCAAAAACTTTATCGCTGTTGGGCAGCATCATTTTCTCCAGATCGATATTAAGCGGAACTGCCGGAAGGTTTACTGCGCCTACTGTCCATACAGGAGCATCTAAATTTTTAAAACACACTTGTGAGATTCGGCCAGCCAATGATTCAGCGAACGAATTATGTATAGGTTCTTCCGTTAATACCATCGCCCGACCATGTATCTTAACAGACTCTTGCACAGCTTCCCAATCCAACGGATTAAGTGTTCTTAAATCCATAATCTCCACACGACCTTTAAATTTCTTCGATGCTTCTTTTGCCCAATAAATGCCCATGCCGTAGGTTATAATCACCGAACTCTCTCCTGCCTGCACATATTTGTCATCAGCTTTCTGGACAATGTTTGCTTTTCCCAGCGGGATAATATAATCCTCATCAGGTTCGATAGTTTTCGCTTCAGTTGTACCGGGTACTTTTGACCAATACAAACCCTTATGTTCCAGCAAAACAACCGGATTAGGATCATAGAAGGATGCCTTGAGCAACCCTTTCATATCTGCAGCATTGGAAGGATACACAACTTTAATTCCACTGATCGTTAGCAAAGCCGATTCAACACTTCCTGAATGATATGGTCCGCCTCCACCGTACGCACCAATCGGAACGCGAATAAGCGATTGTATTGGGAACTGACCTTTAGACAGATAACAGCTTTTTGAAAGCTCCTCCACGAGTTGGTTCATTCCTGGCCAGATGTAATCAGCAAACTGAATCTCAACTATAGGTTTAGCGCCTACGGCCGACATACCGGCTGTTGAACCAACGATGTATGCTTCCTGAATAGGCGTATTGAACACACGCTCATCACCGTACTTTTGTGCAAGCGTTGCAGCTTCACGAAAAACTCCGCCTAATCTTCGTCCTACATCTTGTCCGTAAAACAATGCTTCCGGATGTTTCTTTAAGATTTCATCCACTGCATGAAGTGCAGCATCCACCATTACAACTTTTTCGCCACCCTTCGGAGACCGGATTCCTTTCTCCTCTATAACAGGCGTTGGTGCAAACTCATGTGTATTGAAATCAGAAACTTCAGGATCAGGTGAGCTTAACGATTTGTTATATTCAGATTCAACGAATGTTGCAGCTTTCTCCTTTATTGTCGTAAGAACACTTTCTTCAACATGTTCTAATAAATGCTTCGCAAGCTTAACCAAGGGATCATCTTGTTGATGCAGATCAAGGTTATCTCCACGATACCATTCTTTTCGCACACCCGATGTATGGTGGCCCAACAAAGGACATTTTGCATGAACGAGTATGGGAGCACGTTTCTTTCGAACGTATTCAATTGCTTTACTTAATCCTTCAAATGAGTCCGAGAAATCTGAACCATCTACGCGCATCCGTTCCAGTCCTTTGAATCCCGCTGCGTATTCATATGCATCCATGGCGCGCATTTCGTTGCCCATAGCAGAGATACTCCAATCATTATCCTGTATAAGATATAAGATTGGAAGTTTTTTAAGTACTGCCATCTGGAATGCTTCTGCAACTTCACCTTCTGTAACCGAGCCATCTCCAAGTGAGCAAATCACAATCGGGTTATTTTTTCCCTTTAATAGTTTTTGCGCTTCGAGGTATGAGATTCCATGCGCCATTCCAGTAGCCGGTATTGCCTGCATTCCGGTAGCAGAACTTTGATGCGGTATTAATGGAAACCCTTCACGCTTTAAAGATGGATGCCCGTAATAGGTTCTCCCTCCAGAGAAAGGATCATCGCGTTTAGCCATTAATTGCATCATCAATTCGTGTGGCTGTAATCCCATCGCGAGCAACATGGATTCATCACGATAGTAAAGCGAAGCAAAGTCGTACGGTTTTAATTGTAATCCCGCGGCAAGTTGAATAGCCTCATGACCTCTTGAGGTACTATGAACGTATTTACTGCATACCTCACGGTTCTCTTCGTAGGTTTCAGCCATGCGTCTGGCTACGCACATCAGCTCATACGCCTTTATTAAAACATCCGGGGAGAGTGCAGCTTTATGAGATTTAGCTTTCGGCTTGGGTTGAACCGTTTCAGACATTTTCCATGATCAGATTGACGCTTAAAGATATAGAATTTAAGCGATTCAAACGGTTGAAATGATTATTCAAAAGCTAACTTACTGGGATCAAATGGCCTTATTTTTCCACTTGCCGGAACGCAAATAAAAATACGCCATGCTAAACATCGATATCCAATAAACCCATTCGGATAACCAGCCCCACGTAATCGGAAGGTTTAAATATTCTAAAACGATATAGACGTAAGCACAATACACGACAATGGTGATTGACTCAATCGTCAGGTTAACTACAGTGTTACCTGTACCGGTCACTGAGTTTAACCAAACTGTTCCAACAGACATAAGCAAAAGCGCTACCGATACAATTCTAACGACTGGAATTGCCTCTGCAATAAATTCAGGGCCCTGGCCATAGAAACCCAAAAACCAATGCGGCACAAGGTTGAGTACAATAAAAATTACTCCCGATATAGACAGACTGATCCCTGCAATACGCTTAACCAATCCGATCACTTCGTCCTGACGACCTTGCCCGATAATATTACTCACCATTGTATTGGCTGTAGCCGCAAACGACCAGGCAAAAATTCCAAACAAGCCAAAAATATTTCGCATGGTGTTTGATATCGCAAGCGCTCTTGCTCCGTGATGTTCCACCAGGATATAAAAGTATTCCCAACTGGCGATGCTGATCGCATACTGAGCAATCAAAGGTGATGATTGAATCAGGATGATTTTAAATACAGATCTATCAAGCTTAACGTTATCAAAGAATGAAAATGTTTTATGTAAATTTTTAATTCGAATGATGGCATAGATAACAATCAAACCCGTTGCTTCGGCAATAATGGACGCATATGCTGCACCATTAAAACCAATTTCAGGCATTCCTAATTTTCCATAGATAAGTCCATAATCAAGAAAAATATTTGTTAATGCTTCTGCAAGCGTTCCCCAAACCAAAAATTTAGTTTGATTCACTCCTACCAACAAAGCATTCCGCATTACATATAAATACAGAAATGGCAAGCCCCATATCCTGATTAATAGAAAATCAATCACCTGATCGGCAATTGCAGGGTTATGAATAAGTGAACGCAGAACGACAGGAGCAAATGCATACGTTGTGAGAATTCCAAGCGCTGCAATAGCCAGCGCAACCCAAACACCATGATAGAATATCCGACCGATTTCTTTCGGCAAACCCTGCCCTGCTCTTCGTGCGATTAACGCCTGCAAGCCATTATTCAATCCGTTACCAATAACTGCGAAGATGAGGTAATAAACTCCAGTAATACCTGCGCTGGCCAACTCATTCTCGCCAAGTGCACCCAGGAAAATGTTGTTGGTAATAAAGTTGATCTGCGGAACAAGCATAGCCAAGGAAATCGGCAAGGCCATTCCTAAAATCTGACGGTATCCTGTATTAAGCTGCAGTTCCATAAAAGCGCTGCAAAGCTAACAGAAATTAAAGATTAAGATTATTTAAAAGCCTTCTTGTATTCAGCTTCATCAAAACCCAATGCTACTACATTATTCTTGGATTCGATCAATGGTCGTTTGATTACACTTGTCTTTTCGATCATCAGATCGATGGCTGATTTCTCATTGGTAACTTTACTTTGAATCTTTTCATCAAGTTGACGCCAGGTTGTGCCTTTCTTGTTAACAAGCTTCTCCCACCCTATTTGTCCACTCCAGTTTTTAAGTTTTGCCGCATCTATTCCTTTGGCTTTGTAATCATGGAATTCAAATTCGACTTTATTTTTCTTAAGCCAGTCAAGTGCATTTTTAACAGTGTTGCAATTCTTGATTCCGTAGACTGTATACATAATAGATGTTAGATGTTAGATGTTAGATGTTATACGTTATACGTTATACGTTAGATGTTAGACTTAAGATTAGTTACAAAACCTGAAATATCTATTTCAAAGTTATTCGAATCTTTTAAAAGCTTAATAAAAGCACTCCCCACAATTGCGCCTGATGCAGATTCACATGATTTATAAAATGTTGCATGATCTGAAATACCAAAACCGATCAGAAATGGATTTTGCAGCTTCATTAATTTTAATTTCTGAAAATAATTCTCCTGATCATTTGAAAATCCTTTTTTTGCTCCTGTTGTGCTAGAAGAAGAAACTGCGTATACAAATCCGGTTGACAGTTCGTCTATTGTTCGGATGCGCTCCTCTGATGTTGTAGGAGAAATTAAGAAGATAATATTAAGTCCTAATGAGGCAGTAAGATCCTTGTATTCAGCTTTAAATTCGTCTAATGGTAAATCTGGTAGGATTAGACCGTCAACACCATTGGCCACCGCATCTTTACAGAACTTTTTGATTCCGTATTGCAGAACAGGATTAAGGTATCCCATTAAGACAATCGGTATTTTCACTTTCTTCCGGATTTCTTTTACCTGTTCAAGCAAAAGCTTTACAGTCATTCCGTTATCAAGCGCTATTTTATTGCTTGCCTGAATGGTTGGTCCATCCGCTACCGGATCAGAAAATGGAATTCCTATTTCGATAATATCTGCCCCTGCTCTTTCAAGATGTTTTGCAATGGCAACCGTATCATTCAATTTCGGATAGCCAGCAGTGTAAAACACCGACAGGATATTTCTCTCTTTGTCAGAAAATAATTTATTAAGTCTAGTCATGCTAATCGCTTAAAATTCGAAATTCATCATTCGGAATTTTCAATATTTACCCCAACGGATATAAGTTTCTAAATCTTTATCTCCTCTCCCTGAAAGATTGATTACAATCACATCATCCTGATCAAACTCAAGTTGCTTCAACGCTGCCACTGCGTGCGCAGATTCAATCGCAGGAATTATTCCTTCAGTACGACTTAACTCAATACCCGCTTTCATGGCATCATCATCGGTTACATTTACAAAGTCCACGCGCTTCGTGTCGAATAAATGTGCGTGCAATGGTCCAATGCCCGGATAGTCCAATCCAGCAGAAATTGAATATGGCTCTATAACCTGACCATCTTCTGTCTGCATTAACAACGTTTTACTTCCATGAAGCACACCAAGCTTACCCAATGCGGTAGTTGCTGCAGACTCACCTGAATCAACTCCTTTTCCGGCAGCTTCAACTCCAACCAGGTTAACATGTTCTTCATTCAAGAAATGAAAGAATGCGCCTGCAGCATTGCTTCCACCACCTACACAGGCAATCACATAATCCGGAAAAGGATTCCCCTCTTGCTCCTGCAATTGACTTTTCATTTCTTCACTAATTACCGATTGAAATCGTGTAACCATATCCGGATACGGGTGCGGACCAACAACAGAGCCAATGATGTAATGCGTATCGGTTGGATTATTAATCCAGTGACGCATAGCTTCATTGGTTGCATCTTTCAACGTCATGTTACCACTCATAGCCGGAACTACTTTTGCTCCCAGAATGCGCATACGCTCGACATTGGGACGCTGACGCTCCATATCAAGCTGACCCATATACACTGTGCATTCCAAACCCATTAACGCACAAACCGTAGCAGTAGCTACTCCATGCTGACCAGCACCTGTTTCCGCAATGATCTTTTGCTTGCCCATACGTTTGGCCAGCAGTATTTGACCAACTGTGTTATTGATTTTATGCGCACCAGTATGGCACAAATCTTCACGCTTCAGGTAAATCTTTGCCTTATAGTGATTGGATAAGCGTTGCGCAAAGTATAACGGTGTTGGTCGGCCAACATAATCCTTTAGTAACTTTGCAAACTCAGCTTTAAAAGCCTCTTCACCGATGATGGAAAGATAATTTTGTCTTAGTTCTTCCACATTCGGGTAGAGCATTTCAGGTATATAGGCTCCGCCAAATTTTCCGTAGAAACCCTTATCGTTAACTGCGTACTTCATATCTTATAGTGAGTCTATAACTCGTTTAAGTTCTTTTATCTTATTACTATCTTTTACTCCAGGAGAAACTTCTACCCCACTGTTTACATCCACAGCATGAATATTTAGGTTCTGCAATTCTTTCAAGGCTGAAACATTTTCAGGTGAAATTCCACCGCTAAGGAAGAACGGAACTTGCTGATCGTATTGCTTAAGTAATTTCCAGTCAAAGGTTGTCGCATTTCCGCCAAAAAACTTTCCTTTCGTATCAAATAGAAGATAGTCGACACCATCTGCATACTCTTTAACTGAGTTAAAATCGAAGTTCCTATCCACAGAAAACGCCTTTATGATTTTCACTCCGCTATCTTTCAATTTCTGACATTCTCTGGAGGATTCGTTTCCATGAAGTTGAACCAAATCAAGTTTATAAATTGACACTTTTTCTAAAATTTCTTCAGTTCTTTCATTAACAAAAACACCTACTTTTTTAATTGAATTATTTAATGTTGATAGCTCAAAATCTTTTCCAACATACCGTGGAGATTTATCATAGAAAATAAAACCCATATAATCTGGACGTAATGCAGCAACCTCAGCAATATTTGCCGGATTACGCATTCCGCAGATTTTGAGTTTTACACTCATTTAGAAGTTCTTAATTCGTGGATAAAATTCTTGCATGCCAGCCCAGGATCACTCTGCTCCATAAACCGCTGTCCCATTAGAAATCCCTGGAATCCAATCTTACGCAATTCGAGAATTGTTTCCACTTTATCAATTCCACTTTCAGAAACTTTAATAACATCGTTAGGGATTAATGGATAAAGTCGTTTGGATACTTCTGTACTAATCTCAAAAGTTTTAAGATTTCTATTATTAACTCCCATTAAATCAGCTCCCGAATTCAGATTCACCTCTATTTCTTCCTGATCATGAACTTCAAGAAGCACTTCAAGATTTAAACTATGGGCTACTTTCACAAAATGCTTAACCTTCGTAGAATCAAGAATCGCTGCAATCAGTAGAATAACATCTGCCCCTATTGATTTGGCTTCTATAATCTGATACTCATCAATGATGAAGTCCTTACGAAGCATAGGACAACTATTTACAGTCCTTGCAGCAAGAAAATCCTCATCACTTCCCCCAAAGAAATTCTCATCAGTCAATACAGATACTGCTGAAGCACCTGCCTGGATGTACTGCATGGTAGTACGATCAGCTTCAGCTTTATCATTGATAATGCTTTTAGAAGGTGACTTGCGTTTAAACTCAGCAATAATGCCCGATGCATCCGGAACCATGAGCGCTTTTTTAATAGAAACTACCGGCCGCTGAAATAGTATCCGCTTTTCTAGTTCACTTATAGGCACAGATTGCTTTCGGTGAATCACCTCTTTCCGTTTATGTACTTCTATGGTATCAAGAATATTCATTATTGATTCAGCATTTTTTTGAAAGACTCCAGCGCTTTGCCAGATTCCAAAGTTTCTTTCGCTTTAGCAACGGCATTAATAACACCTTTCTTTTGATCAGCACAATATAATGCCATGCCCGCATTCGCGATAACTGCTGAATTCTGAGCAGTAGTTCCTTTTCCTTCCAGAACGCTCATAAATATCTTTGCAGAATCTTCAACCGTATCTCCACCACCAATGTCTTCGTACTTTACTTGTGGTAATCCCAGATCCGAAGGATCAGCAATCTGTTCACCCTCATTATAAAAATATTTAAAAGCACCCGTCAACGAGATTTCATCATAGCCGTCTAACGCGTGAAGAATTACAAACTGCTTATCCGAATTCTGATAAAGATATCCATACTTCCGGGCAAGCTCAAGGCTAAACACTCCCACCAGCTGACGTTTCGGGAAAGCAGGATTTACCATCGGTCCTAGCATGTTGAAAAATGTCTTAACACCAAGTTCTTTGCGAATGGGCGCAACATTTTTTAATGCCGGATGAAATAGTGGCGCATGCATAAAGCAAATATTAGATCGGTCAAGTGAACGTTTAAGTTCATCGATGTCGTTTGTAAACTTATAGCCAAAATACTCCAACACATTCGATGAACCGCAAGCAGAGGAAACTCCGTAATTACCGTGCTTCGCAACGGGTTGACCAGCAGCCGCCACCACAAAAGATGACAAAGTCGAAATGTTAAACGTATTCTTTCCATCTCCACCTGTTCCACAGACATCCATTACGGGCTGATCAAATCGTGCAGGAATACATTGCTCCAGCATTGCATCACGAAAGCCTTGTAGTTCATCTACTGTGATATTGCGCATCATGTACACAGTAATGAATGATGCCATCTGACTGGGATTATATTTCCCTGAAGTCAATTCAAGCAAAACCTGCCGCGCCTCTTCTTTTGAGAGCGATTGATGATCAATTAATTCATTTAATATAGCCTTCATAATTTCCTTATCAACCTTTAAACATCGAACCTCTAACTTCGAACATCAAACCTCTCTAACTTCTAAGCCAGTTCTCAATAATCTTAGGCCCTTCCGGTGTCATAATAGACTCGGGGTGAAACTGAACTCCACATACATCAAATTTTTCGTGACGAATTGCCATCACTAATCCTTCATCATTAGTTGCGGTAATCTTCAATGGCATTCTGATTGTATCTGCTTTAATTGCCCAAGAATGATAATGCGTTACCTGAAATGCTGGAGAAATGCCTTTAAACAACTTCTCGTTACTATCAATAACGTTAGCTGTAGATGTTACGCCATGCAGAACCTTAGGAATGTTATATAAAGAAGCACCGTAAACCTCACCAATACCCTGATGGCCCAGACAAACACCTAAAATACTTTTTGAAGGCCCATAGGTCCTGATCAAATCTTTCATAATACCGGCTTCATCTGGAATGCCTGGCCCCGGAGACAATAATATTTTATCAAACCTTTTTACCTCTTCCATGGAGATTTTATCATTCCGGTGAACTTCATAATCGTGCTTCCGTTCCCGGATTATATGCACCAAGTTGTAAGTAAATGAATCGTAATTATCGAGCACTAAAATCTTCATCATTAAATTGTTTGAGCCATTAAAATTGCTTTTCGCAGCGCGCCAAGCTTATTGTTTACTTCCTGTAGTTCGCTTTCAGGATTTGATTTAGATACCACCCCTGCTCCTGCCTGATAAATCAGGTGATTACTCTTGCTTAAGAATGTTCGGATCATAATCGCATGATTGAAGTCATTGTTAAAACCTAAATACCCGATGGCACCACCATAAAAACTTCGATTCACATTTTCAAATTGATTGATCAAGGTCATTGCCATGTGCTTCGGTGCACCCGATAGTGTACCGGCCGGAAACGTATCCGCAGCAATTTTTACAGCCGAAGTGCTTTGATCAAGCTTACCGGTAACTTTTGAAACAAGGTGAATAACGTGCGAGTAGTACTGAATTTCTTTAAACACTTCAACCGTAACATTTTCTGCATGACGACTCATATCGTTTCTCGCCAAATCAACCAACATGATATGCTCCGCATTTTCTTTCTCATCGGCCGCAAGCTTGCTCGCCAGTTCAGCATCCTCCTGATCATTACCCGTTCTTCTAAATGTTCCTGCTATCGGAAATATACTTGCTTGTGTTCCACGAACTTGTAACTGAGCTTCCGGAGATGAACCGAACAACTTAAAGCTTCCGTAATCAAAATAAAACAAGTATGGTGATGGATTGATTGAGCGCAAAGCGCGGTACACATTAAACTCATCACCTTTAAATTGACTTGAAAATCTTCGGGAAAGCACAATCTGAAAAACATCACCTCGTTGGCAATGGCTGATTCCTTTCTTAACCATCTCGATGTACTCAGAATCTGTAACATTGGATGTTTCTTCATTAATCGATTGGAAATTATAAGTTGAGAACCGATTACTGAAAATCAACTGCTCAATTTTCTCTATTCCGCTGTCTTTTGAGTCATCTACTTTATTTTCTGATAACGTAAGCTCATTCGTAAAATGATTTACAATAATTACATACCGGTAAAGTGAATAGATCACTTCCGGAATTTCATGCTCAGAACCCTGAATGGATACATCCTCAAAAAACTTTACGGTATCATACGTCATGTAACCAAAAAGGCCACAACCCGAAAAGCCGTTTTTTGTTGAACTATTCTCCGTTTCAAACAATCCCCTAAACGAATCAAGTTTTTCAGTCAAGGATGAATTTGCTAGTTCTTCCTGTTTCACGGTTCCATCGGGGAATCGAAGCTCAAGACTATTCTTCTTTACTTTGAAACTGGCCATCGGCTCGCAGCAAATCATTGATAAACTGTTTTCCTGGCCGTGATAGTCAGAACTTTCGAGCAGAATGCTTCCGGCAAATACATCGCGCAGCTTCAGGTAAATGTTCACCGGTGTGAGTGTATCGGAGAGTAGCTTTTTCGAATGGGTTTGAATCTTATAGTTCATTTCAATTTTTCAAAAAGGGTATAAAAACAAGAAGCCCGCTGTGAACAGCGGGCCTCCGATTTATGGATTTGTCATAACAGGGCTGTTCACATATCTGTTTCAGATATATGCCACCACCATGCTATGTTAGAAAATTGTTTCATTGTAAATCTTACTAAGCCTCAGCCTTTTTACGAGGTGCACGTTTTGGTTTTGCTGCGGTTGACGCTGCCGTAGCAGCTTTCTTTTTAGAAGCAACACGCTTTAATCTTGATTTGATCTTGGTTTTACTACGGCTAACACCAAAAGAGCCAATTGTACGCTTACCTTTTTTAGTTTTTTTATCTCCTCTTCCCATGAGTTTATAGAATATTGAGCAAGTATAGCAAACCTCGTCCGGATCACAAAATAATCAACCGTGATTTTTCGATTCAAGCCTAATATGCCATACTTTTGAACAGCAAATCGTATGGCCAAAAATCAGAATATCGTTCACCAATACTTTAAAAAGAACCTTGATGGTCTTCTGATATTGGTTAAAGTCAACCCAATCCATTACTCCGGAACGGAGATCACACTTTCAGAAGGTCAGCAACCTTCCATCCGTGACTTACAATTTGACGAAGGTATTCTCGAGGATTTAAAGGCCGATGCATTCGAAGACTGCAGCCCATTGGAGTTTAACCTTTACCTCTCCGGCTTGGCGTAAAACATACTTGATAATTCTCACCTGCCTGCTATATTTGCACCCGGTAAACCGGCACGACCAGCTCCTGCTGAATTCCCCCAGGATCGGAAGGTAGCAAGGGTAGGCGGTTGAAGCGGTGCGATGTTCGGTTTGCCACTTTTTATTGATTTTGAGGACAAGTCCAGGAGGAATTTCTAAGAACCCTACCGGACTTTTTTTATTTTTACACCTTCTTAAAACCACTACAACAACCCTTTAAGCATGAAATTCTTCATCGATACTGCAAACCTCAACGAAATTAAAGAAGCCTACGATTTAGGCGTATTGGATGGGGTTACAACCAACCCTTCCTTGATGGCAAAAGAAGGCATTAAAGGTGCTGATAACATTAAGGCACACTACAAAGCCATCTGTAACATCGTTGACAATAACGTAAGCGCAGAAGTTATCGCAACCGACTATGAGACTATGCTCAAAGAAGGTCATGAGTTGGCTAAAATTGATGATAAGATCGTGGTGAAAGTGCCGATGATTAAAGATGGTGTTAAGGCAATCAAGAAATTTTCAAGTGAAGGTATTCGTACAAATTGTACGCTTGTGTTCTCAGCAGGCCAGGCAATTCTTGCTGCCAAAGCGGGCGCAAGCTACGTCTCTCCTTTCATTGGCAGATTAGATGATATTTCACAAGACGGTCTGGAATTGATTTCTCAGATCCGCTTAATCTACGATAACTTCGGATTCGATACTGAAATTCTTTCCGCTTCTGTTCGTCATACGATGCATTTGATTCAGTGTGCTGAGATTGGCTCAGATGTAGTGACCTGTCCGTTAAATGTTATTACAGCTTTATTGAACCATCCGCTTACCGATAGCGGGTTGGCTAAATTCCTCGCGGATCATAAAAAAGTTAACGGATAATGTTTTCAACTGACCCAGTTGTTCGTGTAAGCGAGGCGCATATTTTTCAGGACAATAGTACAGTTCTGAGAGATATCAATTTTGATATCGATAAAGGTGAGTTCGTTTTTCTTGTCGGCCGAACCGGATCCGGAAAATCTTCCTTACTTAAAACGCTTTACGCGGATCTTGACTTAAGATTAGGTGACATTAACGTTGCCGGCTTTAATATCCGTGGACTCAAAGATTCTCAGGTTCATAAGCTCCGCAGAAAACTAGGTATCATCTTTCAGGATTTTCAACTATTCCCCGACCGTAGCGTAGACGATAACCTGATGTTTGTACTGAAAGCTACCGGCTGGAAAGACAATGGCAAGATGCGGGCGCGTTTATCCGAAGTGCTCATGCAAGTTGGATTGGGTTCTGTTGAGAAGAAAATGCCACACCAGCTTTCCGGTGGTGAGCAGCAACGTGTTGTAATTGCACGAGCTTTGTTAAATGAACCGGTAATTCTCATTGCCGATGAACCTACTGGTAATCTTGATCCGGAAGTTTCGCATGGAATTCTGAAACTATTCCAGCAAATCAACAAAAGCGGAACGGCTGTTTTAATGGCTACACACGATTACCCGTTGATCAAGAAATTCCCTGCTCGTATTTTGAAATGCGAAAACGGAAAAGTAATTGATTCCGCTAAAGAGCCTTTCGAGCTAATTACTGAATACTAGAATCCTTTTGTCGGATTTCCCCCTTCCAAAGTCGGGTTTGCACCGCTTTTAGCGTGTTTTTGTCTGCTATGTTTGTGATGTAATCAAACACGAATAGTAAATTAAACACAATAAAAAATGGAAAGCATGATTAAAAAAGCTATCACCATTCAGGCAACCATTAATGCACCGGTTGAAAAAGTTTGGAAATATTGGAACGAACCAAACCACATTACTAAGTGGGCGTTCGCTTCACCCGATTGGCATGCACCTAAAGCCGACAACGATCTTCGCGTAGATGGAAAATTCTCAACTACTATGGCAGCAAAGGACGGAAGCTTCAGCTTTGAATTCGGAGGTGTTTACACCAACGTTGAAAACCATAAAGCAATTGAATACGCGTTGGGTGATGGTCGTACGGTAAAGATCAGTTTTGCTTCTGAAGGAAATCAGACCAAGGTTGTAGAAACTTTCGATCCTGAAAATGAAAACCCAGAAGACATGCAGCGCAATGGCTGGCAAGCAATTCTCAACAACTTTAAAGTTTACGCTGAAAAAAATTAATGGTAAAGCCGAAGGGAACATTACGAACATGCAAAAACGGGCATCAATACTATAAAAGTAGTGATTGCCCTACTTGCCCGATTTGTGAAAAAGAACGTGCACCCGAAGAAGGTTTTCTAGCTGAACTTTCTGCACCTGCAAGACGGGCTTTAGAGAATAACAATATTAGAACACTAAAGCAGCTTTCTAAGAAAAGTGAAAAAGAAGTTTTAAGTCTGCATGGCATAGGCCCAACTGCAATTCCCAAGCTGAAAAAAGTATTGAAAGGTGAAGGACTGTCTTTTAAGAAATAGAATCAGGAGTTTATTATCTCAGATTTTTCTAAGTTATCATCGCCTTTTTCAATTTTATGCAATTGTTGATTAAGTAAATCGATCTGCACTAATAAATTCAATACAAGCGCATCTTTAACCTTTTGACTTGGATGCGTTTTCATTTCATCCTTTAAAACCTGGTACATTGCTTCAAGTTGCTGAAAGTCATGGGTAAAACCATTTAGTCCGCCTTCCGGGCCCCTATGACCTTCAAGCTGATCCACTTTATTGGCGATCTGGCTGATGTAGAACAATTCAATATCCTTAAACTCATTTAGTGCGATCGCATTTTCTTTTCTATCCTGCAGCTTGGGTAATGCGAGGTAAATGCAAAAACCCAATAGAATAACTGCCGCTACGCGCCATACCATCAGATTGTTCCATAGAGAAACACTTTCAAACAATTTGTTACTGATTTTATTCCAGTTTTTTTCTGATGGTTCTTTATCATCAAAAGCAACCTTGTTCTGACGAATAAAATCTTCCAATTGATCTTTCATATTATTTCGTTATCAATAGTTCTTTCAATTTACCTTTAGCGCGGTTTAGCTGGGATTTTGAAGTTGATTCTGTAATCCCCATAATCCCTGCGATCTCTTCATGATCATACCCTTCCAGCAAGTACAACGACAATACAGACCGATATCCATCCGGAAGCATTTCGATACAACGTTTTACCTTTTCAACACTCAACTCCGGCATATAATCTGCTTCCGTTTCTTCTACTGGAACATCAAATTCTTCATCCTGCGCAATCACATTTTCTTTGCGTTTCTTGATCACGTTTATGGACTTGTTCACCACAATTCTCTTTATCCACGCGCCAAAAGTTGCATCTCCGCGATAACTCTCAAGGTTTTTAAAAGCGCTCACAAACGCCTCTTGCAGAACATCTTCCGCGTCTTCTTCGTTGCCTGTAATCCGATATCCAACATTGTACATGGCTTTCGAATAGAGTTTATATAGCCTGAAATGCGCTTCCTGGTCACCCATCCGGCACCGGTCGATAAGCTCTTTATGAATGTCTAAACCCTGTTCGTTCAAGCGTATTTCATGCTTCTGGTACCAAAGACAAGGTAGAAAATAAAGGGTTGCTTGGGATTAGTTAAAAGTTAATAGTTATCCGTGAATTAGCTCCCTGACAATGATTATCGGATAACTAAATCAAACCCTTTTCTTTGGCAATTTTTGTAAGAAGCTGAAGCGCCTCTTCCCGATCATTTCGGATCTCTCCTTCCAGGATAGCTTCTTTGATTTGCTCTTTGATCTCACCGATAACTCTTCCTGGCGGAATGTTGAACATGGCAATGATCTCATCGCCTGTAACGGGAGGTTGAAAGTTCCGGATATTATCCTTCGCTTCTACTTCCTTCATCTTCTCTTCAACGATGTCGAAATTTTTGAGAAAACGATTAACCTTATCATTGTTCTTGGAGGTAATGTCAGCCCGGCAAAGTTTCATCAGGGCATCAACATCATCACCTGCTTCAAATAATAATCTACGAATGGCAGAGTCTGTAACATTTTTGGAGAGCGGAATCGGCCTTAAATGCATGCGAACAAGTTTTTGCACAAACTCCATCCGATCGTTCATCGGTAATTTCATCCTTCTGAAAATACCCGGAACCATACGCGCACCTTTATCTTCATGACCATGAAATGTAAAACCGTGCTCTTTATCGTAACGTTTGGTTTGAGGTTTTGCGATGTCGTGCAGGATGGCAGCCCAACGCAACCAAAGATCGTCTGATACTTTGGAGACATTATCCAATACTTGTAGCGTATGATAAAAATTATCCTTGTGTGCATTGCCACCAACATACTCTACACCTTGCAACAAAACCATTTCTGGGAAAAACTCTTTTAACAATCCGCTTTGAAATAAAAGCTTGAAGCCATAAGACGGAATCGGGCTAACGATTATCTTATTTAATTCGTCTGTTATACGCTCATGTGATACAATTTTCAAACGGTCTTTCTGATCAGCAATTGCTTGAAAGGTATCAGCATCAATATCAAAATTGAGTTGTGATGCAAAGCGAATGGCACGCATCATACGCAGTGGATCATCGGAAAATGTTATTGCGGGATCAAGCGGAGTTTTAATCAGTTTACTTTTTAGATCCACTAATCCATCAAACGGATCAATCAGTTCTCCAAAACTCTTCTCATTCAAACTGATCGCCATGGCATTGATCGTGAAATCTCTCCGTTTCTGATCATCGTCAAGTGTTCCATCTTCTACGATTGGCTTTCTCGATTCTGTTCGGTATGATTCTTTACGCGCGCCTACAAACTCCAGGTCAAAATCATCCATGGAAATCTGCGCGGTGCCAAAATTCTTGTAAACATTTACCCGAACATTAGGTCCGAGTGCTTCCGCTACTTTCTCGGCCAGTTCAATACCACTGCCTACACACACAAAGTCAATATCTTTTGAAGCACGCTTGAGGAGAATATCGCGTACATAACCACCTACTACAAAAGCCTGAACATTTGCAGCATCCGCAACGCGGCCAATAGTCTTAAAAACAGGGTGAGTAAGGGAAGAAGAAAGATTCATGAGCGCCAAAACGAGCTCAAATGTACATGTTTATGCTGAAATTAATGCCGGTAGAAGGCAGGGCAAGGAATTATCTCCTTCTTCTTTCTATTCTTTGCACTTCGTGGAGTGTTAAGCATATACTTCACAGCAACTTCATGTGCTCCTCCGATGGATGGACCGAGTTCAGAAATCGTAAGATCATAACTGTAACTGAACTCAATTTTTTCAAGCTGAAACCCAAGGATAATTACAATTGCATCCTGACTGATATTATCTGCAACATTTTGAGTAATAGGAATTCCACGATACCAAAGTCCGATAACTATAGGTTCATATAAAAAATATGTTCCGATATCAAATTGATCAAAATTTCCTTGTTTTTTATACACAAAGGATGGCGCAATAGCTGCCACACGATCACGTTTAAGTAAACCGTTATACAGTGGGATACGAATACCACCGTGAATTGTTGTTTTAACAGGAATTATCGATTCATCATTCCTAAGCGAACGGTTGGGCTTGTTCAAATGGGCCATCGAAAATCCGAACCAGATTTTCCGGCTATACATCAATCCTCCAAAACCAAAATCAAAATACATTTTACTGCTGATGTTTTGATAATTAGGACTTGACGGATTGGGATTATTTGGATCATCTGGATCGAGCTGGTCGTAAAAGACAAGCTTATCCATATCTATATTACGGGATCCGATTCCAAAATTTAATCCGGGAGAAAGTACCCACTTGTTGGCTATATGAACTTTATAAGCATACTGAAGATTTACCTGTACAGATCTAAGGCCTGCCGTGCCAGCCTTGTCGCCTGTAATCAATAACCCTACTCCACTATTAAGATCATGAAGATTATAATCATACGAAGCTGCTGCTGTGACGAAACCATTGGTAATCGAGGGCCATTGATTCCGGTAGTTCATAATGAACCGGTGATCCGTTCCTGTGCCGGCAAATCCCGGGTTTAGGTACAGGGGCGCTGAATAGTATTGAGAAAATTCAGGATCCTGAGCCGAGATCTTCCCTACTGACGCAATCAAAAAGATAATAGATAGAACTCTTCTCATTGTAGTAAGTGGATATCGCCCACACGCGTGACGGTAAGGTTATTTTCATACTTCGCCACAATCTTATACACATATACATCCTGCTGGCAGAGCTTTCCATTAAAGTATCCGTCCCAGCCTTTTGATTGTATTTTGCTTTCGAACATGAGTTGCCCCCAACGGTTAAAAATCATCAAGTGATATTCTGTCACTCCCTGCAGTATTGGAATAAAGGTATTATTGGTATCCGTACTTCCCGGACCAGTTTTACTTGGAATAAAGGCATTTGGTGCTAAAATCTGCTGCCCCTTCATAGCATGGATGATAACACGAGCAGTATCCGTACATAAAAAATCATTTTGCACAGCTAATGTGATCTCAAAAAGAGTTTCAGCACTGCCTTCCAGATTATACTCAACAGCAGCAGGTTCAAACAAGCTTGATCCTTTTCCATTACCAAAATCCCAATCGTAGGATTCACCGCCTAAACTTTGATTGTTTAAAAATACTTTTCCACCCGGCAAATAAACTGTATCCGGGTTAGCAGTAAACTGCGCGGTCGGGCTCGGAAAGACTTCGATGATTTGTGATTTAACAATTGTTACCGTATCCCCAATAATATTGGTTGCCGAAAGCGATACCGAATACAAACCCGGACGCGTGTAGGTATAAACAGGATTAACTGCATGAGAGACGCCTTCGTTCGTTCCAAACTGCCAGAAATATGTGGATGGATCTGCAAACTGTGAAAGATTGGTAAAGGTTACCCTTAATGGTGCGCAGCCTGATGGCGGGTCATACTCAAATTCTAAGATGGGTGGAATCGGATCAATTCGAACCATAACACTTTGCGTAAGTACACAAATGTTATTGGTCACAGTTAGTGTTATGGTGAACTCTCCGTATGTTCCATAATCATGTGCTGGAGGATTTGCTCCCGTGAACGTTGTTCCGTCACCAAAATCCCATTCCTGTATCCAGGGACCGGGTGTTGTATTGTTTGTAATCGTTACTATAGAATTTGGTAATGATTGAACAAGAGGTGTTGCAGTAAATGAAATTGAGATATTGTCGTCCGGAGGTACTGTGAAATCATGTGTTGTAACGGTGCTCAGGCAATTAAATCCATTCATCGTTTGAAGAGTTACCTCAACATCCTGCTGAGCTGCGGTGCGATTGAAATCATAGTCCAGAATATCAGTTGTACCAGGCGGAACAAAAAATGGCAATCCGTTTACCGTAACTGTCCAGGTATACTCAACCAATCCTTTTTGCTGAGCTTCAAATCGCATTTGCATCACTTCGCAATCAAATACAAGTGTATCAATCGTAAAATCTGAAAGTGGAACAGGACTAATTCTAATTGTTCGAATTGAATCTCTTGCGCACATCGTTGGCAACGTAGTTCGCAGTGTGACTTGATAATCACGAATTGCTTGTGTAGTGTTAATAAATTGAAAACTGAAATTTGGAACAGTAACTGTACTTGTATCTTTAAGAATTCCGGAAGCATCGGTTACGATCCAGCGATAGTCAGCAGGACTCAAACTTTGGGTTTGATTGTCTACAACAAAATTGACAGTCTGCGGAGAACAGTTATCATTAAACGGTGAATAATTTGCTGCGATGAATCCTGAACGAGGTCCGGGAAAAACAGTAATGGTTTGCGCAGGTGATGTGAACTCACAATTATTTACGGTAACAACCCGGAGTCTTACATCGAAGGTTCTATTGACTGAACCAAAATTTTCAAATTCCCGGGTATAAATATTTCCGAATAAAGGATCCGTTGGACGCTGAATTGAATCGACAACAAATCCACTTCCTTCATCCACTTCCCATATATATTGATCAATTACTGCCGGTTGGCCAACGATTGAGTTGTTCATAAATGTTACCGATAAAACACTACATCCTGAAGCTGTGCTGGAAGTAAATAATGCGGCAGGTATTGCATCAACCGTTACTGTGTGACGAACTGTATCCGAGCATCCGCCTCCGCTTGTTGTAACCTGTAAAAGAACATCGTAAGAACCTGCAGCCGGAAATATATGGTCAAAGTCAGTCTCATTGGTTAAGGAAGGATCGGGATTGAATGTTACACCATCATAATCCATATCCCACTCCCGGGAAGTAATAGTTTGCCCATCAATAGGTGTAAGCGTTGTAGCATCCTGAAAGGATGTAGGACTTCCTTCACATACATTGGTAAAGGTGAATTCAGGCGCGGGTTTATTCAACACGCGAATCTCCACTTCTGCATCACTTGCACATCCTGTAATATTATCACGGATTGTTAACACAGCCCGATATACTCCGGGATTCGTAAAAGTCCGATCAAATGGTCCAAGCGCAGCACTTGAAAATCCTACAGCCGGAAACTGAGCGATCATCGCATTGGTCTCATCAAAAAACTGCCACCGCCATTCGGTGGTTGCGGTTATCGTGCCGGTGGAAAGATCAGTAAACCGAACTTCAAACGTTGTGAAGGGGGCAACAGCCTCCTGACAAAATGTTCCTGAAATCGGAGTGTTAGCAAAATCGGTGAGTCCAATCACAGCTTGAACCGAAGGCGTAATATTTACGATATCCGTAAATTCTTCTTCGCACGTACCTTGTGCTGTAGGGCTTGATGCGATCAGTCGAATCATTTTGGTTCCTCCGGAAGAGTATGCAAAAGTTGGATTGGCTTGAGTACTTGTTGTTAACAGAATCGCTCCAGCTGCATCGTCATAAAATTCATAGATGTACGTATAATCCCCTTGGTTGGGAGTTTCATTGTTGAAGAATATATCTTCTCCGATACAAAAGTCGCGGGTTGGATTTCCACCACTGTCTTCCGTTATGAATTCAGGTTCAGGCGCTGCTACTATAACGATGTAGCCTCTCGTCAATACCGCGTCTTCATAATTGGGGTTTATCGGATCACCGTTCCAGGGGTTACAGATGTTCCAGTTAAAAAGTGTTATCTCAAATCGATTACCGATTAAGTTGGCTGCGTTCGCGGGTGCGCTCATCGGAAATGTAGACGAAGTCGGGCCATCAGCCGGAAAAGGGATTGCATCGACTGGTCCAAAATATACTCCGGTTACAAGTAAGCCCCCGGTTCCTCGCGTGGCTGAAGAAACAAGACCTCCTGCCCCATTTGTTAAGCCAACAGTAGCTCCATCATTCAACGTAAGGTTTCGAATGGTAGCAGCCGGATTATGATTTGATCCATACACAAACTGCGTGTGGCGATCAAATCGGTTTGGATTGTCGGGCTCAACAACAATGTTACAGTTAAACTCAGAGGCATCATTGAACACCGCATTTATTACCGGATTATCATAACATACATTCCATTCTTCCGGTGCCATGGCCACGTTGGCATTTGCCTGTTCATCGGTGCCCCAAAAGAATGCGAGCTGAGTTTCAGAAGAAGAAGGACATAGTGTTCCGCCAATGATAAGAGAAGCAGTAGGCCGGATGCTGCACTGACCATTGTTGTCAAAATAAGTAAAGGTTGCATTAGCAGTAAATGAAGTATTAGGCCCGCTGGGGGTTGTACCCGCAATAATACTACCTGAATTAAGGGTTGTTATGGTATTCGCAGGATCGTTCCATTCATATTGAATCTCAATTTGACCCGGAACCTGCGGTACGTTAAAATAATATGTAATAGTAAACTGCGTTACCGTAACCGGAGCACAATCCTGGTCAGTATTAAAGCTAATGTCAATCTGCGGGCGAAGTGCATTACATTGACTCCAGGCTGAGCCTACAAGACCCAGTACAGCGATGCCAACAAGAAAAAATAACCTGATACGGGGGTTCATTCTTTAACCGGTTCAAAACCGATCAAAGCCAACACTATTAGACTGCAATAAATAGGTTTAGCGTAAGAAAGGAAACCGATTTAACGGCACATATATCCAATTAGTCGACAAGAGGATGTTTTTAAAAACGAATTACATTAGAGAGCGGTAAAACAAAAAGCCCCGCAAGGCAGGGCTTTGTTTATTTCTTGTGTTCTAAAATTAATTCCAGAATCCTTCCTTACTATTGAAAGTCGGGCAAGGAATCAACTTATATTTTTTCTTAACAGAACGACCGGCAGGCTTGGACGAGAATTCGTAAATAATCGAGATCTCATGTGCTCCACCGGAAGATGTTCCAAGTTCCGATACAGTAAAATCATAGCTGTATCCAATGTTAAAATTCTTGAAATACATACCCAGTGCAAGAATAACTGCGTCTTGAGTTGTTGAATTAATAACTGATTTCTGAAAAGGCTTCCCGCGATAAAAGACTCCTACCGAAACAGGATCGATGTGATAGTTAACACCTACATCAAGTTGTGAGAATGAAGCTCCTTGAATGCGATAGATAAAGGATGGCGTTAAATAAGACATACGTGCACCTCGTGAACGCATACCGCTATTCAAATTCAGGCGCATCCCACCATGAATAGTAGTTTTAATCGGGAGCCTGCTATCATCACCCAGAACAGATAAGTTGGGTTTATTTAAATGATGAAAGGCTGCACCTAACCAGAGGTTCCGGCTATAAAGCAAAAATCCTGTACCTACATCAAAATAATTCTGACGGCCTAAGCGCCCCTCCACAGGATCATTAGAGTAATACGGTTGATCCGGATTTGTCAATCCATCCCCGAACCTAAGCTTATTTCTGTCGATACCATTTGTTCCATATCCAAAAACAAGACCTGGAGAGAAAACGAGCTTATCGGTTAACTTAACTTTAAAAGAGTAGAGAAGATTAATATTGGTTGTCTGCCAACCCGCAGTTCCCATTTTATCGGCTGTAAGTTGTACGCCAAACCCGCTTCTTAATTCGTCAACAAAAATGTCGTAAGCAGCTGCATAGGTTGCAAAAGCTTTCGGCAAATTTGGCCACTGTACACGGTGATTGAACGATACACGCTGCTGTTGTGTAATCCCGGTAAAGCCGGGATTCAAGTACAACGGTGCCTGATAGTATTGAGAAAACTGGAAGTCCTGACTAAAGCCAGTTCTTACAATCAGGAATAATACACTTAGTATTAAAATTCTTCTCATAGATCTTCCCTTATCGTATTAGTGTAACATCTCCCACTTGAGTAGTTCGTTGGTCGTTAGCCATTCTCAAGACAAGCTTATAAACATACACACCTGCCGGCAATAATCTGCCATTTCGATCATATCCATCCCAACCAATGTTTGTGGACTGGCTTTCAAATACCAAGTTACCCCAGCGATCAAAAATCTGCATCTGGAATTCCTTAACCCCTTTCGTAACCGGAAGGAAAACATCGTTCTTGGTTAAGTCGGTATTATCAAACGCGCCTCCATTCGGGCCGGCAGGGTTAGGCGTAAATGCATTTGGTATTTGGGCTGATCCTGCAGCTCTTGCCTGTATGGTTTGTTTTACTGTATTACTACACTCAATAGTAGGATACTTGTTTACTGCTACCAACGCAATCTCGTAAACACCCTCGGTATCATATATATGAACGGGGCTATGGAACGTATTTGGATCATTACTTAATGGATTAAGTCCCGACTGCAGCGTATCTGATCCGTCACCGAAATACCATTTATAATAAATGTCACCTGTCTTATTTAAAATCGCATCGTGTGCTGGTACACTACTATTATAGGCTCTCAATTCCTGATCCGGGATAAACACAACTTTAGGAGCCGGGTCGAAACGTGCCAACGGAGAATCGTAAACATCAACAAATACATCCGGAGCCTGTTTCGGAGGATCGCTTGGGAAATTTGGGTCCTTGATCAGGAGCGTGATTTTATACCGTCCTGGTGAATTAGGTTGAAACTGTGGTTCAAACTCAGTTGAATTAAATGCCCCTGGTCCGTTCTCATTAACCACAATCCATTGGTTTGTAAAATCTCCTTCTGATTGGTTATCAACCTGAATGGCAGTAGGCAAACAGTCAACCGCAGGTGTAGCTGCAAACAATGCTTTTAACGGAGGTACATTAATTGGGAATATAAACTCATCGCGTGTTGAACAACCACCATTTGGCAAACCAGCCGTTCGGGCCGCACGGTTCACTACAACAAGAACTGCACGCTTGCCTGAACCAGGATTCATAAACGTATACGTTGGATCTTTTACTCCGCCAGGTTCATTCGTATTTCCATTTACCGTTTGAGGAGGAGTATTCGGGTTGTTATTCGAGAATGTCCAAGTGTACTCAAAATCAGCTGGGTCATACGGTGCGGTTGCATTTTGAAACGTAATGTCATCGCTTGGCGCTGTCCACAATGGTATTGGCGTTAAAGGATCTTTCGGTGTCCCGATTTTTGCGATAGCCTCACGGTAAACAAACACATTAAATGTCGTATCCGCCTCGCATAATCCATTTGCCAGATTGTTAGTCGAGGTATAGGTAATCTCATACTCATTAGGGTTATCATTCAACTCAGTATTATGGATCGTGAATGACTTAGTAATGGCATCAGGCGTAGGAGCATCTGTTGGGATCGATACAGGCGCACCAGGTCCTGAAATCCGGGTAATTGTCCACGCATGACTATTACCACCAAGTGTATTATTAGTAACAACAATTGGAGTTCCGCTACACACCTCATCGGCTGAGGCAATGACATTCTGAATGATCGCAGGGAAGATCGTTATTATCTTAGTTGCAACTAGCTTAGGACAAGTACTATTTTTCGCGGTTAATGTAACCGGCAGTTCTGACTTGCCATCATAGCTCAACGATTTAATACTCCTGCTGAACGTTCCAGTTCCATCCGCTATAGCATGTTCCGTGTCTATGTGTCCATCAGGCCACTGGAATGTATAGTCGGCTCCGGCATCCTGCAGGTACGAGAATGAAAACGTTTCTCCGCTACATTGAGGGTTCGGACTCGTAAAGTCAAACTCCGCCACAGCTTTTATAATATCTACTGTATCCTGATCGATGAAACTTGTGGGAATTAATACCGTTGGCCGAGCTTCACATTCATTTCTGTCAACAACTCTGGTGATGGTAAATGTTGTTTGTTCCCGGTAATCGCTAACAAATATTGAACTGTTAGTACCTCCATCAACACCTGCGACTACCGTAGCAGGATCAGACGATCCGGTTTCTATCATTTCATAGTCATAATTAAATGGAGCAGCTCCCGTGAAGGTAATTCCTAACGTAAACGTTGCCCCCTCGCAAACAGGAGGTTTTGGCACGAACACAGCTGTAGGCCTTGGGTTAACTGTAATCGTTACTTTATTCGATGGTTTCACCGGACACGTAGGTGCAGATATAGTCGGATTAGGATCCGTTTGAACCGCACGTATATAATGAGTAGTCGCTGATAAGCCTGCAGGAGCTGTAAAAGTCGCAGCAGTTGCTCCGGGTACAAGTGTGTAATCACCAACGGTAGGATCAAAATCTGATATCGCAGGGAAAGAAGGATTGGCAATTGATCCAGGCGCCTGATACCACTGGTACACATACGAACCGTTTCCGCCAAAGGTGACTTGAATCTCGGTGAAAGCCTGTACTGGTTTAGAAGGCTGATTCTCGCAAATCTGGTGACTTTCAGAGATGAGTCCGCCAAACAAATTAGCAGGCTCTGAAAGCGTTACAGGAATTGCAGCCTGCGTACATCCATTACCATCCGTAGCAGTTATTGTGTACGATTTACGACCCAGGTTTATAAACTCACCTGGAACTCCTGCTGCTCCCTCTGCCGGGAGAATTGTATACGTATAATCAGTGATTGTTGAACCCGCCCCAGTAACCTGATTAGTACCACCTGAGATAGTCAGAACAGATATTCTACCATCATTTGCACCAAAGCAACTGATATCTGTTCCTTCTACACCATAGTTAGAAGTAACATCAGCCGTCAGCGTGATTGGATCTGGCTGGGTCAATGGAACAGCATTTGTAGTAGCTAAACATCCGTTTAAATCTTTCACACGAGCTTCATATGACACGTCTCCTCTCAGATTTTTGAAACGGATATCTCCGCCTGTAAAATCAACCGGTGTTGAAGGAGATTGTATCAGCATATATTGGAAATCAGCAGTCATTGGCACACCTGTACCTCCAGTGGTAGTTACAACAACTTCACCTTTTGCATCATTGAAGCAAGGAACATTAAAGCCTTTATAATTTGATCCCGCTACAAGTGAAGCTATTAATTCATCTACGTTATCAACAGTAACAATTGGACCAGTAATCGGAGCCGCATCACAACCATTAATATCTGTTGCTGTTACCGTATACGTCACCCCAGGTGCTAACTGCGTAAACACCCCGGTAAACTGACCGGATGAATTCCCTGCTATTCCAAAAGTCACCGAACCCGTTCCGGTTCCTGGTGTATGAGTTGCTGTTATAATACCATCCGCCACATCATGACAGGTTACTTCGCGTCCATTATAATTACTAGTTACTGATGCACCTATTACCGGTCGTGATGGTGCAACAATCGGAGCCGCAATTACAGTAGCCGTACAGTTGTTTACATCCCTAACCATTATGGTATAATTAGCTGGCGCTGGAGTCACATTAGCACCTAGACCGGCAAAGATATGATTGCCCGGTATTGCCGGTATTCCCGGAGATGTTTGAACCGGATCCGAGTCAATAGAGAATATATAATTGGCTGTTCCTCCCGTTGCAGAGGCACGGATAGAAGCATTGGTCGAGTTGTAGCAGGTTAATCCTGCTACCGATGTAGCCGTAACAACTAAAGCATCTGGCTGATGAACTGTGATACTCGCTGTTGATGCGGGGCAACCGTTTACATCCTGGGCGCTGATTATGTATGAGTTTGCAGCAAGACCCGTAAATACACCACTTCCTGCATTCACTCCTGCGGAAGGCGAAATTGTAAAGCTAGTCCAGCCGCCAGCACCACCCGTTGGAGTGGAGTTGATCCGACCATCAGACAAGCCATTACAGCTAATTTCTCGTCCATTATATTGAGCAACTGCCGCACCAGAGAAACTGATAACAGGATATGGATCAACAACTATTGCCGGACTGACAGCGGTACAGTTATTACCATCTATTGCGGTAAAGTGTGTAAGAACCTGCTGCTATTGGTGCGTTAAATACACCGTCTGTTAAACCAGTAGTGTTAGATGTTAAATTTAATGTATACCGATACGGAACAGGAGTTCCCGGAGATCCACCTGAAGCAACAATGGTTATTTCTGCATCTGTTAAGTTTGTACAGGATATATCCTGACCATTATAATTACTGGTTACTGACGCAGCATCAATCTGCACAGCCGAAGGAGCTATAACTGAAGCTGTTGGTTCAGCCGTACAGCCACGCGCATCCGTAACCCGGAATTGATAATTATTTGCACCCAACCCATTAAACACACCAGTTGAATTCGGAACACCAGTTGATGGCACGAACATGACATAATTATAAGGCACCGTACCGCCTACAGCAGTAACTTGTACAATACCATCCAAGCTGGACGGGCAACTAATATCAGAGCCATTGTAGTCACTTGCTACAGCAGCAGTTGCTGTTAACAACGCTGGCTGATTTAAGACAACCATAGCCGTTGCAGGGCACAGGTTAAGATCTCTAACGGTAAAGTTATACGTAAACTGAGCAAGATTACTGAATACACCTGAAGCGTTTGTTTCAGGTCCCGGGTTAGCAACCGGACCGTCATTCCGTACATAGGTATGCGCACCTGTTCCTCCTGTTGCGACCAAACTTATTTGTCCATCAGTATCCCCAAAGCAACTTATTGTGTTTGTGATAAAAGATTGAATCGTTATAGCCGATGGCTGATTTACCGCTACAGCAGCGGTTGTTCTGTTACACCCTTCTGAATCCGTTACTGTAACAGTATACGAACCTGGGTGAACGAGATTGTAAACTCCGGTTACATCTCCTGAAGTATTAGCAGGAACGCCATTAAATACATAAGTGTAGCCTCCATTTCCTCCATTTGCCGTAACTGTGAGTTCACCATCGTTAGCACCGTTACAGCTGATTTGAGACCCATTATAATTACTTGTTACCGAGGCAAACGCATTTAACAGCGCAGGTTGAGTAACCGCAATAAAGTTAGAGGTCTTAAGACAGCTATTATTATCGGTAACATTCACTGAATATACACCAACTGGCAGGCCGGTAAACACGCCACTAGTATTGACTGTAAAAGGTGCCTGATTGAGTGTATACGTATAGGTGGTAGTAACTGTCCCTCCGGTTGCAACTACTGTAATCACTCCATCACTATCGCCATTACAGGTCGCCTGAGACGTGAGCGAAGCGACTGGTGTAATTATGGTTGGTGCAGTAAGGGTGACTGTAGCTGTGGTGAATGTACAATTGTTCGCATCTCGAACAACAAATGTGTAGGACCCCACTCCAAGTCCTGTAAATACACCTGAGGTAGCACCAGTATTATTAGAAGGCAGTTCAAGAATTGAATATTGATACGTAGTAAGAACAGTTCCGCCAGAACCCACTACGGTTATTGAACCATCGGTTGCGCCATTACACGAGATCTGAGCTCCGTTATAATTAGAAGTAACGCTGGTAGTAGCGTTGACAGCAGTTGGTGCAACGAAGTTTAACGGTGCTGCTGTACCGATACATCCATTAAGATCCCGAACAGTTACCGTATATGGATTACCCGAAGCTGAAAGCCCATTGAATATTGGGCTAGTGAAATAACTCGTGCCCCCGTCAATGCTATATTGAAATGGTGAACTTCCATCTATTGGCTGTACTGCTGTTATGATACCATTGCTGGAGGTCGCACAGGAAAGTTGTGCTCCGTTATAAGCTGACGTTATGGAAGCGTTAAGTGTTGGTCGTTGGTTAACTGTATACTGTACGCGCTGAACTTTAAAACAAATACCATTACTTACCCGCACGAAGATTGCAGTTCCATCCAATGGATACGCGGACGCAGTAGCAACTGACATGGCATTTGTACCTGCTATTGCATGGGCTTCTGTTGTATGCCAGGTAAAGGTAAGCGAGCCATCGCTATTGATAGAAGGCTGTAGTGCAATTAAGTTCTCAGTATATGTCGTTCCCCCAGAAACTGTAGAACATACAATTTGATCTATGTTATTGGTTGAAGGTGCCGGATTTACGGCAACTGTTATTGTTGTCGGTGGGCCCTGACAACCGCCAACTGTTGCGTCTGCATTTGCCCGCACCTCGTACGTTACTGATTGCTGAACAGCACTGTTGTTAACCAGGATGTTCGTTATGTGCGTAGGGTCAGAACCACTCACCGCACCTGTAACACCAGTATTCGCCACTACAATCCATGAATATGAAGCGACCGCAATAGCAGGTGTTGTGCTTAACAAATTAGCTCTTGGAGATTCACCACTACAAATAATATCCGAAGCGGCTGTTACCTGTGGTTCCGGATTTACGGTCACCACTACCGGTATCGCAGGATCTCCCACGCAACCTGTTCCTGAGTTTCTTGGTCTTACAAAGTATTCTACATTAACAGGAGCGCCTGTAAGATTCTGCCAACGGTCATCGGTTAATACAGTTTCTGTGAAAATCCCGATAGCTAACGGGGTTCCGGCTATAGGCGTTAACCCATTCGCATTTACGGAAACAATTTCATATTGATCTGCAGAGAAGCTTCCGGTAGCAACTTTCAGGATAATGTTAACATCCTCGGTTGAACTACATATAGCATCTGATAAGGTCGGATCTAAAACAGGTTCAGGATTAATCGTGAGGTTAACCAACCTGGATGCTCCTTCGCAGCCTAATGCACTTACGGGAACAACGGTATACTGAACCAGAAGCGGTCCACCGGTTGAGTTCGTGAACGAATGTGTAGAAATTCCGGTGTCCGGAATACCGTTTACAGTTGGCATACTTGACGGTGTCAATCCAAATGGAACGGCAACGTTTACAACATTATACGAAGCTGCGGGCTCATCACCCGGATTGCTTGTAGCTGAAAGTATAATTCCAGAAGGCGCATCACTACATACGGTTGCTGAAATAGATGCCAGTGTAGGTCTCTTATTTATAGCCACCGCATGGTCATCCGGGTTACCTGGGCAACCACTCGTGGTTGTTGGTGTAACCGTAACAAGACCTGGGACAGTTCCAAAATTTACGGTTATCCTGAACGTACCTTGTCCATTAATGATCGATCCTCCTATTGGCACAGTCCAGGAGTAGGTAGTGTTTGCAAGGTTAGCCACTTCGTAAATAACACCGGCTTCATTTGCGCAAACAGCAGAAGGTCCAACAATGGTAATCGCTGGCGGACTTGTATCAACCGTTATGTTTTTAACGTTTGGCTGACCAATACAGCCCTTATCCGAGGTTTCAATAACCGAAATATCCTGACCAGGGCTCACGATCACCGGAAAGCTTAACAGGATAAGGTCATCTGTTGAGGTTCCGCCAAGGCGTTTGTCAAACGGTGGTTCAGGCACCGACCAGGTATACGTATAACCAGCATTACTTACTGTAAGCTGATATAGTATAGCTGCTGTTAAATCCGCACAGACATTCGATGGACCTAAAAGTGGATTTGGTGAGGGTATGGGATTAAGTATAACTCGTAAGCTTGTTGTATCCGTACACGTTGTTGTTGGATTAGTTACGCGTGCATAAAAACGAGTACCATTATTGGCAGTAACACTGGTTGGTGTTGCAACAGCAAGCGTTCTGGCTGCATCCGAAAACCAGGCAACTGTGTTAGCCGCTACTCCATTTTTAATGGCATTATTAAACGTTGTCAGGTTAATACCTGCCCGCGTGTTACTTCCGACTGGAAAGTCTTCGCAAAACTCAGGATTCTGTGGCGTTGTTAACGGGCGTTGTGCAACGGTAATATTTACTTGTCCGTTCGTAGTACATTGAGGTGTAACATCTGTTCGGGTCACAATGGTGTAAACGATATCTCCGTTTGACAATGGAGCATTTGCCGGATAAGGGATTGTTCGTGCCGAATTTGTAAAAAACTGAACGGTTCTATTTGTTGAACCGGCAATGCCGGTGATTGCATCATTCAGCGCTTGCAATTCAACCAGCGTCACAACAGCTGTAGTTCCGAATGGAATGTCAACACATTTTGTAAGTGGTTGGGTGTTATTCGCAGGCGTAGCATTACGCGTTACATCAATAAAATCGCTGCTTGGACTGCAGACTCCTGTAGCCGTTGTTATCGTCCAGGTTAATCGTGTTGTTCCCAGTGGTAAACTGTTAGCCGTTGCGTTAGGTGTATTTGCATCAGGTGTAAACGTTACACCTACAGCGGGCGTACTCCAGGTACCTACCGCTCCAACCACGCTGGGAGTGTTTCCTGTTAAAGCTGCCGTGGTTCCGCAGACCGACATGGTTGCAGCACCTGCATCTGCTGCAGTTGGAAGGCGATCGATCGTGATCACAACAGGATCATTAACAGGAGTACACGCTCCTGTTGGATCATCAGTTATTAAGCGCAATGTTACTGTTCCGGCAGTGTAATCAGCAGCCGATGGACGATATGTATCTTCAACGGGGTTAGTAGCATCAAAATTTCCAGTTGCCGTATTGTTCGAAGCAAAAGTTCCTGTACCGGTAACTACTTCCCAGCGGGCTTGTGTTGCACCTCCGCCATAGGTTCCACCTCGGGCTCCGGTTAATGCAATATTAAAAGGAGCTGATGGAGGTGTATCCACGCAGGCAGAAAAGTCTGCCGGGCCTGTAATCGTAGGCGGGCGGTTAAAGGTTACGTTTACAAAACTGTCTTCCGGTGGACATGTTCCGCTTTGTGACCTCCACCTTAATTGATATGTACCAAATACGATACCACCCGCAAGATTAACCTGGGATGTAGGAGAATTAGGCGAAACGATCGTCAATGTTCCTCCTGCAGGCGCAGTAAAAACTGACCACGTACCGGTTCCAATAGTAATGGTATTACCGGCCATGTTTGTAGTCTGCCCGCAAATATCCTGAGCAGTTCCTGCATTCGGGTTGGTAGGATCGGAACCATAATCAATAACTACATCATCGAAACTAGAACAGGGTAGGTTCACAACCGTCCATCGCAACGTGTAAGCGCCTTCATTACCGGCAGTAATACTAACGGTTGAGGATCTGCTGTTAATGTTTGAAAAAACAGGAGCCGGTCTTGCCGGTACGCTGGAAACAAAGGTCCAGGTTCCTACTCCGGGAGCTGCCGGTGTTGCATCCAATGTTGCTGTCAGAACCCCGCATAACGCCTGATCTGGACCCGCACCCGAGAGTGTCGGGTTTACAGCAACATTAATTGTAGTGGTGGTACTGTTTTGTTGTAAACAAGGTCCGTTTGTTACAACAGCCCGGTACTCATAAGTACCGGCCGCTAAAACCCCCGGATCAAATGTTGCAGCTGTGCCTACGCCTGCATCTACGAAACCACCGGAATTGAAATTAACCTCCCACCGAACAATATCGCCACGATGGCCAGTCAACGTTATATTATTAGCATCTGCACCCTGGCAATAAGGAGCACCGCCAGAAGCAGTTCCGCCCAATGTAGGACCGTAAATAGTTACCGTTCTTGACGATGGGCCAACAGCACAATTACCACCTGTTGTAGCAGCCGTAGTGAATTGTGTATACACATCGAGGGTTCTTGTTGTAGTCAAAAATGATCCGCCAATATTAAAATCAGCGGTGATGTTTTGAGTGGTTGCCGGAGCATCCACAGTCGCTCCTGCTCCACCAAAAGACCATGCATATTGGGTTGTACCACCCACGGCAACAATCGGAGCTGCGGCAGGTAACGTGTATGGAACATTCAGAGCTCCATCGCAGACCTCAGACGTTGAAGGTGAAATCGCGCCCGGAGCAGTTAAGGCAGATCGCCTGGTAATGGTGACCTGGATTGGGTCACTCAAACAATTATTCGGAGCCACTGTTCCGGTTCGATAACGCGCAAATACAGAGTATACTCCAGGTGAGGCCATGCCACCCGTACCAATGGCTGTGTTTTCAGGTCTTAAAAATCTACAGTTTGTGCCGTAGCTTGAAGCGATTGCATTCACATTACCGTTTGCATCTGCCAGGTTGTTATACCATATTACTTCGGTGTTTCCGGTTATACTTCCGGCAGTCAGTTCGTAATATTCACCTGTTGGTGCACCACATGTTCCTCCGGAACCAATAACTTCTGTGAAGCAATATTCCTTGTTAACAGCGGCAGGAAGAGTAGGCTTGCTAACAATCTCGATATAGTTCTCGATTGATACTCGGTTAGCATTCGGAGCAGCCGGGTTGTATGGATTACAGATGTCCCAATAATCAAGGCGAACATAAAACCGGTCTCCAACTGCTTGGTTTAAACCTGAAAGGGTTGTAATCTGTTGCATGAAAGCTGTAGCCGTGGCAGCTGATACCGGTGTCGCCAATTGGATTACACCATTAAAATCGGGAACTCCTATCCCTCCACCGCCAGTAGGGAAATAACCACCTGCGAAAAGTAACGTACCAGCAGCATTGTCAGCAGTTACTTGTACTGGTGGTCCTGGAAGCGCACTAACTCTGATATCCGGTATATTGGTGGCCAGGTTTTGACTTCCGTATACAATACGGATCCAACGGCTAAGATCGTTAGGAACTCCTTGCTCTACCCCAGCAGCATTTCTACAATTAAGCAACGTGTTATCGGAGAACCGCATACCAACATTGTTTCCCAAGCAGACCCGGTTAGTGTTGACTACCGAAGGTGGTAGATTTAGCACGCCAGAGTTTGCATTGTCAGTATCGTAGGTCGCGAAAGTGTTTGTTGTTGCTATACTGAAACAAGTAGCGACCAAATTATAATACGGAGTTAACAAAATATCCCAGCTACAAATATTAGGAGCAGGTGAGTTCGTGGCGGGATATGTATGAGTTGGCCGCGCGGTCATTACAACACCGGGATTTCCACCCGTAAAACCAAGTGGATCCACAAAAGTCGGTGCCGGTGCTCCCAACAAATCAGATTGATAGGGGGCGGCATCGGTAGCAGTCGCATCACCCCAGTTAATTGCGTATCTTAATCTGGTGATGTCGAACGTAGTACTGTTTCTAAAGCGTAAACTTAAAACGTATTGTGCCTGGTAAAAGTTAACAACTACGGGTGAGCAGATATCTGCTGTTGCTCCAGGATAAATCCCATTCAGGGTTTTTATCAAGTCAGAACAGGCAAAAACGGAATTGTTTTGCGATACAACATTTGTAAAGCCGTTTATCTCATTGCCGCTGCCATTTGTATTAGTATTTGAACCGGCAGCAGCAGGATCATAACTTACCGTTACCCCGGCAGCAGATTGAGCAGTTAAAATATATGGAACACCATTAACGGCTGTTGCATCAAATCGAACCTCTACCCGCGTTCCTAAAACTGTCACCGAGTTAACGGTGACTGACACCCCGCCAATTCTTACTACCCAACCATTAATGGCGGGCGCAGGTGCTGATTGAATGGTGTTGTCAAACAAAACCGAAACGGTTCGTTGATCAACTGACTCATGGCGAGCATTTGTAATGGTGGCTGTCTGCGCAACACTCTGAAACGAACAAAGCCCGGAGACTATAAATAGAAATACTGCAAAAAGAGTGCTGTTCTGAAATTTAAAGCTCATTGAGAAGAATGAGTGGACTAGCGTATGTTTTGCTCTCATGAAGGCGTAATTCAGGTTTTCTGGTACTTAATATCAAAAAAGGTGGCAAGTGTAACCCAAACAATCCTCTAAAAATACGGGAAATCTTTGAAAAACCAGATAAACAGGAAGTCGACTTGCCAGTTTTCGAGCTTTTATGCTGTTAAAAGAAGATTATGCGTTTGATTCTCAATTCGATAAGGTTTAGCAGTCTTATATACCTACAAACTCCGGCTCATCGAAGGCTTTACGGGAATTAAATCTTACTTTTGCACCCCGTAACGATTAATTATGTCAGCAGCAAAATACATTTTCGTGACGGGGGGTGTTACTTCTTCACTCGGTAAAGGGATTATCTCAGCCTCGTTGGGCAAACTGCTGCAAGCCCGCGGCTTTAAAGTTACCATCCAGAAATTCGATCCTTACATTAACATCGATCCAGGCACACTCAATCCGTATGAGCATGGCGAATGTTACGTTACGAACGATGGTGCTGAAACTGATCTTGACTTAGGTCATTATGAAAGGTTCTTAAACGTTCCGACTTCACGATCGAACAATATAACTACCGGCCGGATTTATAATAATGTCATTACAAAAGAACGTCAAGGAGAATATTTAGGCAAAACCGTTCAGGTTGTTCCGCACATTACCGATGAGATCAAGCGCAATCTTTTCTTATTGGGTGAATCCGGAGAATATGATTTTGTGATCACGGAAATTGGCGGATCGATTGGTGATATCGAATCACTTCCATTTGTGGAGGCAGTGCGCCAAGTAAAATGGGAACTTGGTTCAAACAATGCGTTGGTCATTCACTTAACGCTTATCCCCTACTTGAAAGCTGCCAAAGAATTAAAAACAAAACCAACGCAACACTCTGTAAAAGAGCTACTTGCAGCCGGTATTCAACCTGATATTTTAGTTTGCCGCACCGAACATCCGCTTCCGATGGAAATCCGGAAAAAGCTTGCGTTGTTCTGTAACGTTCACCTTAATTCAGTTATCGAAGCCATTGATGCGGACACGATTTACGATGTTCCGATCCTGATGAAAAAAGAAAAACTTGACGAGCGCGTACTTGCCAAGCTTAAAGTTCACAGTAAGGAAGAACCCGATCTTGAGCAGTGGAAAGATTTTTTAGGTAAGCTTAAAAATCCAACGGAAGAAGTTACAATCGGACTTGTCGGAAAATACGTTTCGTTACCCGATGCATACAAATCAATTGCAGAAGCTTTTGTACATGCCGGTGCGCAAAATGATTGTCGCGTTATCCTTAAATGGATTTCGTCAGAAGAAATTTACAAAGACACCGTACGATCTATATTGGATGGCCTGGATGGTGTTTTAGTTGCGCCTGGTTTTGGTGAGCGCGGAATGGAAGGCAAAATCGAAACCATAAAATACGTACGCGAAAACAAGATTCCATTCTTCGGAATTTGTTTAGGTATGCAATGCGCAGTGATCGAATTCTCCCGTAATGTTTTAGGAATTGAGGCCAGTTCAACGGAGCTGAATCCCAAAACGAAAAATCCGGTGATTGATTTAATGGAAGAGCAAAAGAAGATCACTGCTAAAGGAGGCACAATGCGTTTAGGTGCATACACGTGCAAGCTTAAGAAAGGCAGCAAAGTCTATAATGTATACGGTGAATCAACCATTCAGGAACGCCACCGTCATCGTTATGAGTTTAATAATAAATATTTAGAAGCTATTGAAGAAGGTGGATTGAAAGCAGTTGGCACAAATCCGGAATCAAACCTCGTGGAGATTGTCGAATTGAAAGATCATCCGTGGTTTATCGGGGTTCAATTCCACCCGGAGCTTCGCAGTACTGTGATGAATCCGCATCCTTTATTCGTGAAGTTCGTTGAGGCTGCTGTAGATCATAAGAAATCAGTTGTTAATTAGTTTAATACGTAGAAATGGATAGAAATTCGGCCATTGGCCTTACACTTATTGGCGCGTTGTTGATGGTGTACTTTTTCTGGTTTGCAAACCCGGATAAGCCTGTACAGCAGACAACGTCAACACCTTCACTTTCAGTGGATTCTGTTGGAAAACCAGCTCCGCAGCAAATCGTAAAAGACGACAGCATTGCCAACGCAACATTCGGTGGCATTGCAACTGCATTTAAAGGCGAAGAAAAGCTAACGGGCATTCAAACCAACATGCTCAATTTGAATTTCAGTAACAAAGGTGGAGTGATCCAATATGCTGAGCTTAAAAATTTCAAAACCTATTTCGGAAAGCCACTTGTGTTGATTGATCAAAATTCAAGCAATTTCAAATTAACAACCAAATACAAAGGCGAAGATCTTGATCTATATTCGTTATACTATGATGTTGAAACGCGCAAAACTGGGGATACTACAATTGTAACATTTTCTGTTAAACCAGGCGATGGCGCTGAGCTCATTCAAACGTATCGCATTCCGGAAGATGGTTATGAAATCGTCTACAGCATTTCCAGCAAAGGATTTGATAAGTCTTTATCCGAACAGTTAACCTTTCAGTGGAACAACATCTTACGTCCGCGTGAAAAAGATATTGCGGATAGCCGAAACAATACAACCATCACGTATAATGAAGGTGGAAAAGTTGATTGGTTAACGGAACGTTCAACAGATCCTCAGAAAGAAACATTCGGCAGTGATCTGAAATGGGTTTCGTTCAAGCAAAAATTCTTTCTTACTGCACTTATCTCCGCGAATAGCTTTAAGGGTGGTGAAGTAGAAACTTCGGTTGACCCTACTGATAAAGAGGTCGTTAAAAAAGCAAGCGCCAAACTTTACATCGAAACTTCAAAGCTTGCCAACGGAACTGCGGATTTCAAATATTATCTCGGCCCGAACGAATACAGAAAAATTGGTGGAGTTGCTGAGAAGTTTAATCAAAACGTTTACCTCGGCTGGCCTCCGGTATATTGGATCAACAAGTTCGTGATCTTCCCGGTATTCTATTTCCTTACAACGTTCATTCACAACTTCGGATTGATCATTATCATTTTGGTGATTTTGATTCGGTTAATTCTACTGCCACTCTCCTATCGTTCATTCCTGAGTATGGCGAAAATGAAAGTGTTAAAGCCTGAGCTTGATGAGATCAAGGAAAAGTATGGCGATGACATGACCAAAACCCAGCAGGAACAAATGAAATTATACCAGCAAGTTGGGGTTAACCCGATCAGCGGTTGTATTCCTTTGTTGTTGCAGATGCCAATTCTGTTCGCGATGTTCTATCTATTCCCGAACACTATTGAGTTGCGTCAGGAGCACTTTTTATGGGCTGAAGATCTTTCAACGTACGATTCCATCATCAATCTTCCGTTTACAATCCCGTTTTATGGTGATCACGTAAGCTTGTTTACGTTGCTTATGACAATCTCAACGCTTGTATACACGTGGCAGAATAACCAGATGTCAACCGTACAAGGCCCGATGAAGGTGATGTCATACCTGATGCCCATCATCTTCCTGTTTGTGTTGAACTCCTTCCCTGCCGGGTTGAGCTTCTACTACTTCATGTCGAACATTGCAACGTTTGGCCAACAGGCAATCATCAAGAGATTTGTTGACGATGGCAAGATCCGTGCGATCATGGAGGAGAATAAAAAGAAAAACGCAACCGGTGAAGGCAAGAAATCCAAGTTTATGACCAAGCTTCAGGATGCGATGAAAGCAAGCGAAGAAGCCCGCAAAAATGCAGACGACCTGAAGAAAAAGAAGAAAAATTAACATTCGCATGTGAATTGATTGTGGACAAATACGTTCCACAATGTTCCACGCCCCTGATTTGTTACGTTATATTTGAGCCCCGATAAAAAGTCGGGGCTTATTTTTTTATCATGGGAAAGATCATTGCGATTGCCAATCAAAAAGGTGGTGTTGGAAAAACTACTACAGCCATTAACCTGGCTGCCAGCCTAGCTGTGCTGGAATGCAAAACCTTATTGGTTGATGCCGATCCTCAGGCTAATTCAACTTCAGGATTAGGTATAAATCCAAAGGAAGTTGAGATCAGCATTTACGAATGTATGGTGGATGGAACTCCGGCTGCCGATGCAATCGTTACGAACGAACAACTAAAATATTTAGATATACTTCCCTCCCACATCGATTTAGTTGGAGCTGAAGTTGAAATGGTAAGCATCCCTCAACGCGAAGAAAAAATGCGTGATGCCTTAGGCAAAATAAAAGACGATTATGATTTTATTATCATCGATTGCTCACCTTCACTTGGCTTGATTACTATTAACGCATTAACCGCAGCAGATTCAGTAATCATTCCGGTACAATGCGAGTACTTTGCATTAGAAGGATTAGGCAAATTATTGAATACGATTAAGATCATTCAAACCCGGCTTAATCCAAACCTGGAAATCGAAGGTATTTTATTAACACTTTATGATTCCCGGACAAGCTTAGGAAATCAGGTAGTGGAAGAAGTGCGTACACACTTCCAAAAGATGACGTTCAAAACAATTATTCCACGTAACGTTAAACTGAGCGAATCGCCAAGCTTTGGCTTACCGGTAATTGTTCACGATGCAGAAAGCAAAGGTGCCATCAGCTACCTGAACATGGCCCACGAAGTACTTGACAAAAATACAGTAGCGAAATGAGCAAGAAGAAAGCATTAGGAAGAGGACTGAACGCGTTGCTGAGTGATAGTAACACCGAAGATCGTTTAGAGATTGACGCTCCCGTTTCAAAAACTCCGGTTACAACAACGGTAACATCAACATCGGGAAGCACGCTGGAAATTCCCTTAACGCAAATTGAGGTTAACCCATTTCAGCCGCGTACGTATTTTGATCAAACAGCTTTACAAGAGCTGGCGGATTCCATTAAAATACATGGCATCATTCAGCCAATTACCGTAAGAAGATTGGCGCGTGATCAATATCAATTGATCTCAGGTGAAAGACGTTTTCAGGCATCGAAGCTTGCTGGATTAAAAGGTGTACCCGCTTATATCCGCTCCGCTGACGATCAGCAGATGCTGGAGATGGCCTTGATCGAAAACATTCAGCGCGAGAACCTGAATGCGATTGAAGTTGCGCTTTCCTATCAACGCTTGATTACTGAATGTAATTTGAACCAGGAAGAGCTTGGCGGCCGGGTAGGTAAAAACCGCGCGACAGTAACAAACTATCTTCGCCTATTAAAGCTTCCGCCTGATATTCAAATTGCCGTGCGTGACAACCGTATTTCCATGGGACATGCGCGTGCAATTATTAATGTTGAGAATCCTGATCAACAGTTATATCTCTTTAAGAAAACCATCTCAGAAGATCTTTCTGTCCGCAAGGTTGAAGAACTTGTACGCGAGCTTGCCTCCACCAAAAAGGAAGAAAAAGGATCAAATGCTTCAGCGCCTACTGCAAATCGTGAAATAAATCAGCTTCAATCGAAGCTTTCTTCGCACTTTGGCACTCGCATTGTTATAAAAAGCGATGGCAAAAAAGGTGAAATCAAAATCCCTTTCTTGTCAGTCGAGGACCTTAATCGTATCTTGGACATTCTTAAGATACACTAAGCCTCACACGCTTAAGCCCCATCGCTGAATGAAGAAGATTGTACTGGTTTGCTTGATTATTGGATCATCCTTTACTGCTTTCGCGCAGGACAGTCTTCGCAGTGAACTTGACTCCGATACCGTATTTCTAAAATCAGACACAGCAACACTGCAATCTTATGCGAGTCGCTACGATCCGCGTAAAGCACTTATGTTTGCAGCGATTGTTCCCGGACTTGGGCAGATCTATAATAAAAAATACTGGAAAGTGCCCTTGGTGTATGGAGGTCTCATTGGTTTTGGATATGGGATGCAGTTCTACCAAAATGGATATACAGATTTTAAAGCAGCACTTTTCGATTTACTTGAATCAGGCGATCAAACAATATTCGTTCGGGGTTATAACTATGATGAGGACCGCCTTCGAAGTCTTGTTAACCGATACAGACGTGAACGCGACTTTTTCATGATCCTGATGGGCGGCATGTACCTGCTACAGATGGTTGATGCCCATGTCGATGCTCACCTGAAAGAGTTTGACCTCAACCCAAACCTGCAAGTATCTATCATGCCTACCATGAACAACGATATGCTTACCGGACGAACCATGGGCATGTCGTTGATCTTTAAATTTTAAGCCCAATGAAAATATTGTTGCTCGGGTATGGAAAAATGGGCAAAGCCATTGAGAAGATCGCGTTGGAACGCGGCCATGAAATCGTTGGGCGGATTGATTCAAAAGATCTTTCGCAGATAGCAACTTCAAAGGCTGATGTAGCCATCGAGTTCTCGCAACCGGAAGCAGCATTTGAAAACATTAAGGCTTGCCTCGAAAATAATATTCCAATTGCCTGCGGAACAACGGGCTGGCTCGATAAAAAAAGTGAAGTTGAAAAGCTTGCCCAACAACATAATGGAACATTCTTTTACGCCTCAAACTATAGCGTAGGCGTAAATATTTTTTTTAAGCTCAACCAAAAGCTGGCAGTCATGATGAAAGCTTTTGATCAGTACTCCGTGAGCATAGATGAAACGCATCATACTGAAAAAAAGGATGCGCCAAGTGGTACTGCTATAACACTCGCAGAAGGTATAATCCATGAAGGGATTACCGAAAAATGGGTTAAGGAATCTTCTGAAGATAAAAATAGCCTCGTCATTAACTCATTCAGAATCAACGAAGTGCCGGGTACGCACACTGTGAAATACACTTCTGTAATTGACGACCTCGAAATACGACATATAGCCCATTCACGCGAAGGATTTGCGCGGGGAGCTGTTATGGTAGGCGAGTGGCTTCCCGGTAAAAAAGGTGTTTTAGGAATGGATGATTTCTTAAAATTCTGATTTTAATGCCTTTCTTTGCACGTTTTTAGTAAAGCAATACAACTGTATGAATTGGAAGTTTTGGGAGAAAAAAGAAAAAAAGGACGCAAAGCCTAAGTCGAAAGTACGTGAGTGGTGGGATGCAATCCTTTTTGCGGTAATTGCTGCAACATTGATTCGTTGGCTGATCATGGAAGCTTACACAATCCCTACCCCTTCCATGGAGAATTCATTGCTCGTTGGCGACTTCCTGTTTGTTAGTAAGTTTCACTATGGAACACGCACACCAAAGACTCCGCTTCAGGTTCCATTAACCCATCAGAAAATCTGGTTCACTGAAATTCCTTCGTATGTTGAATGGATTCAACTTCCGCAATATCGTTTACCGGGCATCAGTGAAGTAAAACGCGGTGATGTTGTTGTATTCAACGTTCCGGGAATGGAAGAAAACAACTGGGGCCTTCCACGCAGCCAGTGGAAAAAATATCCTGTAGATCTTAAAACAAATTATATTAAACGGTGTGTTGCTGTTTCCGGTGATGTGCTTGAGATTAAAGATCGTCAGGTGATCATCAATGGTACGCCACTGGAGAATCCACCCAACATGCAGTTTGGATACATTGTTACTGCGAAAGATGAGATCAACAAACGCAACCTGGATAAGTACGATTTAGGTGAAGAAGATTTTACATTACTCGGAAGACCAGAAGCGAATAAGGTGATCTATCATATGTTTCTGACGGAGAAGCTTGCTGCAGAATTAAAAGCATTGCCTTACATAACAGATGTTGCGCTGGATACTCAACGCTCCGATAACCCTGATCCGAGAACCTTCCCTCAATCCAAGCTTTTTAGTTGGAGCGCGGATAACTATGGGAAATTGACCATCCCAAAAGAAGGCTGGACAATTCAGCTTAACGATTCGACACTTGCGATGTACGGATCAACCATTGTTGACTACGATCATAACGATGACGCTAAAATCACCGATGGAAAATTGTTCATTGACGGAAAAGAAGTAACGAGCTATACTTTTAACCAGAATTATTATTTCATGATGGGTGATAACCGTCACAACTCACAGGACTCACGGTACTGGGGTTTTGTTCCGGCAGATCATATTGTTGGAAAAGGGTTCTTTATCTGGCTTTCGATTGATCGGAACAAGGGCGGAATTCGCTGGAACCGTTTCTTTGATCTCATTCGTTAATAGTTATCCGTTATCAGTTAATAGTAAATTCCAATACTATTAACTGATAACTATTAACATTCTCACCATTCAATTTCTTTCAATCCCTTACTCTTCAAATAAGCATTCGCTTTGCTAAAGTGTTTGTTTCCAAAAAAGCCACGGTCCGCTGAGAACGGTGATGGATGTGCAGACATTAATACAAGATGTTTGTTACGATCAATGATCTCTCCTTTCTTCTGCGCATAAGCGCCCCATAAGAGAAAGACAACGTTTTCTTTTTCATCCGAGATCTTTTTAATCACTGCATCGGTAAATGTTTCCCAGCCTTTGTTTTGATGTGAGCCAGGTTCTCCTGAGCGAACGGTTAATGTTGCGTTCAGCAATACCACACCCTGCTCAGCCCAGCGCTCAAGCTCGCCTGATTTTGGGATTGGCTTTCCCAGATCAGTATGGATTTCTTTAAAAATGTTCACCAGCGATGGCGGAACCCGAACTCCTTCATGGACTGAAAAACAGAGCCCGTTTGCCTGGCCCGGGCCATGGTAAGGATCCTGCCCGATAATAATCACCCTGGCGTCCGAAAAATCGCATTCGTCAAAAGCTCTGAAAATCTCTTTTCCGGGAGGGTACACCGTGTAGGTTTTATACTCGGATTTCACAAACCCGATTAATTGATCAAAATAAGGCTTCTTAAATTCTTCTGACAGCTGCGATTTCCACGAAACCGCGATTTTTACGTCCATTTTGGCAGTTTTTAGAGGTAATAAACGAGTTTTAAATTAACCTTTTAAATTCCAAAAATTTGATATTTTTGGCCAGATGGTAACCGAGATTACACAAGGCGTAAAAGTGACTGTTGAGACTGAATATCAACCTGCATATTCAAGTCCCAGCCAGTATCACTTTGTGTTTACCTATCGCATTACTATTGAAAACCAGAGTGAATACACTATTCAATTAAAGCGCAGGCACTGGCATATTCACGATGCCGGATTTTTAATGCGCGAAGTTGAAGGCGAAGGTGTTGTTGGTCAGCAGCCAGTATTGGAGCCAGGCCAATCTCATCACTATGTTTCCGGTTGTAACCTGAAATCAGGATTAGGTAAAATGACCGGTACCTACAGCATGGAACGCATCATTGACGGCAGCAAGCTGAAAGTGATCATTCCAGAATTCACGATGATCGCTCCGCTCAGACTCAACTAATTTTAGATTTTAAATTTTAGATTTTAGAATTCTCTAAATCTAAAGTCGTAAATCGTAAATCTAAAAAATCATTTGTGCCCGACTTTTTCCAGGTAAAAACTTATCTCAATTACTGGCTTGATTCAGTAAACGAACATTCGCTACAATCTCCATTTCTTTACGATCTCTATACAAAAGTTATTATCGCTGAACCTATTCCTGACCTGGAGATCGAAAAATTGCGGTTTGATCTTTTGAAAACACATCGCGAGATACCCGTTGAAGATTTAGGTTCCAAATCAAAACACTTTACTGGTAACAAGAGAAAGATAAGTGAGATCACTGAAACCAGCTTGAGCAGTATTCGTTTTTCATCGCTTTACTATCGCCTTACAGAATACGTTCAAGCCAAGACAGTTGTTGAACTGGGCACTTCCTTTGGATTAAATACATTATACCTGTCTAAGAAGAAAGGTGTTAAGGTTTATACTTTTGAAGGATCGGAAAGCATTGCAGAAGTTGCTGAGAATACATTCGAGTTCGCAGGAACAAAAAATATTGAGCTCATCAAAGGCAACATTAATAGTACGCTATACTCCACAATCTCGCGCATTCCCAAAATTGACTTTGCTTTTGTAGATGCCAATCATCAGTACGAAGCAACTAAGAAATACTTTGAAGAGCTGTTGATGAAAGTTCATCATAAAAGCATCATGGTGATTGATGATATCCACGGAAACCCGGGGATGAGTAAAGCCTGGAAAGAAATCTGTAAGCACGACTTGGTGCATACTACACTCGATCTCTATCGCTGCGGAATTTTGTTTTTTGATCCATCACTGACCAAACAACACGTTGTATTGCAATTCAAAGTGTTGGATTAGCCTGTCGGAAGCCGTACTTTTGAGTTTTAGTTAACCCTGGTATGAGCGAAACAACAACCCCATCGGCAGCTCCGGCTCCAAAAAAATCCAATAGAAATGTGATCATTATTGCTATCCTCTCGATAGTCGTTTTAGTTCAATTCGTCAAGATGTATTTAGACCGCAAAGAAAAACAGGCTGATGAAATAACCATTGCTTCTACAGAAGAGGAGCTCGCAGCTACATTACAACAATTGAATAGCATAAAAGTTGAACTCGATCAAAAGATAATCGAAATCCAAAAATTGGGTGGGGATGTTACGGAACTTCAAAAAGCCAAGACCGAAATTGAATCGGAACTAAAAAAATCCCGTAGGGCAAACGGTCAGGTGATTAAAGAATTAAAAGATAGAGTTGAAGGCTACGTAGAGCTCTTGGAGTTAAAAGATGAAGAGTTGAATAAGCTTAAATCGGTAAACAAAGAATTACTTTCAGAAAATACGAACCTCAAAACTGAAAAAAATCAATTAGGCGATTCCATCTCGCGATTATCACAAAAGAAAGATGAGCTGGCAACTAAGGTTACCATTGCTTCGCAGTTGAAAGCTGAAAATGTTGGGATCACAGCATTAAATGACAAAGGCAAGGAACGCGAATCACCTTTCAAAAACCGACAACTTGAAAAATTAAAAATTGAGTTTAACCTGGCTGAAAATAATGTTGCCCCCATTGAAGGCAAGAAGATTATGATCCGCATCATCGATCAGAACAATCAGGTATTGTTTGATGTTTCACGCGGTTCAGGAACGTTTATCTACAATAGTAAAGAAGAGTTTTACACAGCGTCCCAGGAAATTCTATTCGATAATACAAAGCAAAAGCTTACATATCTGTACGAGAAAGGTTCTGAGTATGCCTCAGGATCATATACGCTGGAAATTTACTGTGAAGATTATAAGATCGGATCAGGGAAGTTTGAAGTGAAATAATTTTCGAATTCAGAATTTAAAATTTCGAATTGTAGCTAGTCGCAATCCGAAATTTTAAATTCGAAATTATTAATCCTTCACCCGATTCAACGAAAGCATTCCCACCATCCAGTTCGGTAATGGTTTTTCAGGATTACGTTTCTTTAAGCTTAAGTACCAACCTATTTTTTCGAAAATTGGAATTTTGTGCGTTTCAACAAACTCAATCAAGGTTCCATCGGGATCTTCCACATAGGTAAACTGACCTGCAGCTTTGCCCATATCGAAAGATGTACTGCTATCAACGGTAAATGGAAACCCGACTGTTTCGGCTTTCTTCTTGAGCTCTTTCATTCCGTTTACATCGAAGCATACGTGAATAAATCCAAGATCACCCCAATTACGTTTTCCAAAAATCTTGCGTGGCTGACGGCTGCCCAATACCTGCACAAGCTCAATCTCCGTTGCTCCTAATAACCTTCCGAAGTTTCCTTTTCCGGATTTCGTTCCACGAAGCAGAACTCTTCTGAATTTATCTTCTGATCCGGGTAAGCCCTTAAAGTCATTGAATGTATCCGTTGTATCATAGACAACGGTGTAGCCTAATACATCACGGTATAACGGAATTGCTTTATCAATATCTGAAACGCCCATCACGCATCCTGACACTCCGCCATTCTTGCTTTTACCAAGCTTAAACCAACTTGTGCTTTCGACTATCTCAAAAAGATTTCCGTATGGATCGGTTAAAAAGAAATGCTTGCGACCATCAGGCGCTTGTGTTAGTGAGCCAATAATATTTGCGCCTTTTGCCTTGAGCTCATTATACTTCTCCTCTACTGCACGTGATTTGATTTTCGTTGCATAGATGCCGGTATCTCCAAGCACAATATCAAACTCCGGTTTCACCGGAATCTTGCTAGTGTACTGCCAGATTTCAAAACCACCACCTCCACTCATGTTAATGGCGAGTATCGCGTATCTTGCTTCAACCTTTCCGGAAGTGTATTTGGTCATCAGCTTGGCTTCGGCTGCATCTTTAAAAACAGGAACGTCCATGTCGAAATGCTTCCGGTACCAGGCCCAGGCTTGCTCTGCATCGGTTACCCCGATCCCAACCTGCTGGATTCCGCTGATGATGTAGGTCATTGTAGTGGTTTAGAGTGCTTTTTTGATATGCTTTGGCAGCTTTTAACCTTCAATATTAAGCAATTTCTGCGTTTGCGGTGTTAGTATTATGTTACCGGTGGATCAAGTCGCGCTATAAGAATGCAACAAATTTCAAGCTAATAGACTGTATTTCAGCATATTAATACTAAAGTCATATTTCAGGAATTGTTGTTGATTTCCAGTGATTTACGTATTTTTGCACCTCATTTTAAAAACAATTGTTAAACCATGAAAAACTACGAGACAGTATTCATTTTGAATCCCGTTTTGTCTGATGATCAGATGAAGGATACTGTCGAGAAATTCGTGAAGGTTTTAAAGAAAGGAAAGGCTGACGTAATCAACGTTGAGCAGTGGGGTCTTCGCAAGATGGCTTACCCGGTTCAGCACAAGTCAACCGGTTTCTACAACCTCATTGAGTTTTCGGCAACTTCGGATCTGGTTAACATACTCGAAACCGAGTACAGACGTGACGAATCAGTTATGCGCTTTTTAACGACCGTTCTTGACAAACACGCAGTTGTGTACAACGAACGCAGACGCAAGGGCGAATTCAACAAAGGAAAAGCAGACACTACACGTAAACGTAAAGAGGAGGAGCCAGCATAATGACACTTGTAAACGAACCCATCAAGCGGGCAGAAATTAAGCCTAAATACTGCCGCTTCAAGAAAAACGGTATCAAGTATATCGATTATAAAGATCCTGACTTCCTGTTGAAGTTTATCAACGAACAAGGAAAGATCCTTCCACGCAGACTTACCGGCACAAGCTGGAAGTTCCAGAAGAAAGTATCGCAAGCTGTGAAACGTGCGCGCCACATTGCATTGCTTCCGTACGTAGCTGATTCGTTAAAGTAATCCACCCTTAAAGAGAAACGAACATGGAAGTTATATTAAAACAAGACGTACAAGGACTTGGTTATAAGAACGACACGGTAAAAGTAAAGCCAGGTTATGGCCGTAACTTTCTTATCCCGAACGGTGTTGCGATAATCGCCAACGATTCTAATACAAGAATGATGAACGAAAACATCCGTCAGGCTGCGCACAAAGCTGCTAAGCTGAAACAGGATGCAGAAGCATTGGCTCAAAAAATTGGAGAGATTACATTTGAAATCGGTACAAAAGCCGGTGAAACAGGTAAGATCTTTGGAGCGGTTACTCCGTTCCAGGTAGCTGATGCACTGAAAGCTAAAGGCTTTGAGGTTGATCGTAAGAAGATCATTTTCAAAGAACAACCTAAGCAATTAGGAAACTACACCGTGACACTTGATCTTCACAAAGAGGTGAAGCATCCGATCACGATTAAAGTTGTAGCAGAGTAATTTTACAACACGATAAATATCAAAAGCCCGGTCGAAAGCCGGGCTTTTTGTTTGGCGTATTTTTACACGTCATTCTGAGCATAGCGAAGAATCTCCATATCAAGTTCTCTAAAAGGGGATGCTTCGGCACCGCCTCAGCATGACGTACTCCTTTTGAGAGCCGAGCTTTTTGTTTTCGCACTCGTTTGCAACGATAATTCTTTTCGAAACCTAACAAATACCGTTTCTGGATTACTATATTGGTTATTCATAACCCGTACCTGATAATATAAGACGCAAAATTTTGCGTCTCTACGTAGCCGATGAAAGAAACGACTTTATTTGATAACTATACTACCAGTCCCAATACCTGGGATGAAATGTATGATCAGGTAAACGTGCGCGATCCGTATAAGAAAGTCTTCGATTTTATCTCCGCCATTCCAGCCGCTGAATTGAATAAGAGTGAGGAGCTGGCCCGTAAGCTTTTCATGAGTCAGGGGGTTACGTTCACTGTATATTCAAGTGGAGAAGGGATTGAGAAAATTTTTCCATTTGATATCATTCCGCGCATTATTACTGGATTGGAATGGAGCTTTATTGAATCCGGAATTCGCCAACGTCTTCGGGCTTTGAATTTATTCCTGAAAGACATCTACTCAACACAGTTCATTTTAAAAGACGGGATTGTTCCATTCGAAATGGTCTACTCCTGTCCGCATTACGTTCGTGAAATGCAGAATGTAACTGTGCCGCATGATATTTATGTTCATATAGCTGGTATAGATTTGATCCGGGATCATGACGGAACATTTTATGTATTGGAAGATAATCTCAGAACACCTTCCGGAGTTTCGTACATGATCGAGAATCGGGAGATCACTAAGAGAATTTTCCCTGATCTTATTCCGCAGAATAAAGTATTACCCGTTACGCATTACCCGAATATTCTTCATAAAAATCTTGTATCACTTTCCCCGCGACAAGTAGCAAATCCTAATGTTGTATTGCTTACTCCAGGGATGTACAACTCAGCTTACTTTGAGCATACTACGCTTGCGCGTTTGATGGGTGTTGAGCTTGTTGAAGGCCGAGATCTTGTTGTAGAAAATCAACGTGTATTCATGAAGACTACTTCTGGTTTACAGCAGGTGGATGTGATCTACCGCAGGGTTGACGATGATTTTCTAGATCCGTTGGTATTCAATCCGGATAGCGCCTTAGGAGTTTCTGGAATTTTATCGGCTTACCGGAAAGGAAATGTAGCCATCGTTAATGCTCCCGGCAACGGTGTGGCGGACGATAAAGCAACTTATATGTATGTGCCGGAAATGATCAGATATTATTTAAATGAAGAGCCGATCCTGAAAAACGTTCCGACTTACCACCTCATTAATAAAGAGCATCGCGAGCATGTTTTCGCAAATATCCACAAGATGGTGATCAAGAAAACCAATGAATCAGGCGGTTATGGAATGTTAATGGGACACGCAGCCACTGAAAAAGAAGCTGAAGATTATAAAAAAGAAGTTTTAAAAGATCCACGCCAGTTTATTGCTCAACCTACTATCAGTCTCTCCTCTTCGCCATGCTATATTAATGGTAAGATTCAGCCGAGACGTGTTGACTTAAGGCCATTTGCGTTATGCGGACCAAATGGAATTGAAATTGTGCCCGGAGGATTAACACGTGTTGCCCTGAAAGAAGGATCACTTGTCGTGAATTCTTCACAAGGAGGCGGAAGTAAAGACACCTGGGTTTTAGCTAATTGATGAAGATATGTTAAGCCGCGTTGCTGATTCGTTGTATTGGATGTCGCGCTACATCAAGCGCACGGATAGCATTTTGCGTATGCTGAAAGTAAACTACGCATCTGCCCAGGATGATGGCAGTAACTTTACGTGGCAGCCTGTGCTTAAAATTTTTACCCGACTGGAGGAAGAAGAAGTTACCCGCATTGAAAAGAACACGCGGATGGTACTTCATTACATGATTACCGATCGGGAAAACCCAAATGCTGTTGTTACGCTTGTTACAAAAGCACGAGAAAATGCACGTTCTGTTCAGGATAATATTACCAACGAACTTTGGCAAACGCTAAACGAATTCTATCATATTGTAAGAGATGAAAGACTTACGTTAGCACTGCAAACCAAAGATCCAATTACCACGCTTGATATGCTCATTGGTCGAGCAATGTTGTATTATGGAATTACTGAGTCTACCATGTTTCGTGGTGAAGGACTAAATTTTATGAACATTGGGAAGTACCTGGAACGTGCTACTCAATCAGCCGATATTTTGGATGTGAAATTTAGTGACCTTTCATACGATCTTGATAAGACTGCAGAAGTAACCTATTGGAAGCATCTACTTCAGTCGATCTCAGGATATGCATTGTACTTGAAAACCTATCGTTCAGGATTTGAAGCGCGGAACGTTGTTGAGCTGATTGTCTTTAATAATAACTATCCCCTGTCAATTTTATACTCAGTAAACATGCTTGACCGGTACTTTGACCGGCTTCGGGAAAGCAGTGATGGGGCTAACTTCGATAAGATCCGGTTTATGATCGGGCGGCTCCGGAGCAAGATTCAGTATTCTAACATGCAAATGCTTTCCGAACAGGGATTACACAAGTTTTTAAGCGAATTAAACCGCGATCTCAGTGCGATTGGTAATGCGTTAAATGAGCACTACTTTGCGTACAGTTAGCAACCACTAATTCATGTCTAAATTTAAAATCAGGCACGTTACTAAATATTCATACGAAGTGCCCGTCCGTGACAGCGCGAACCAAATTATCCTCTATCCTATTAAAGATAATTATCAGGACGTTCTGCAACATACCATCCAGATCACCGGAAATCCAACCGTAGAAACTCATAAGGATTATTATGGGAATGACGTAGGCACGTTTACTCATTCAAAACCCCATAACGAGCTCATTATTGATTCAAAGTTGGTAGTGGTTACTAAGCCTAAGCCAATGCCAACGGTGAGTCTTTCGAAAGAAGATCAGTGGAAATTTTATGACTCGATTCTTTTTCAGGTTCCTTATATCGATTTCCTGAAAATTTCAAAACATGATTCTTTACCCGAGCTTGACGAATTACTTTTACAACCTGAGTTCCAGGACAAAACTCCGTTGGAACTTGTTAACCAATTCTGCGCCTACATTTATAACGAATTTACCTATAAGAAGGGAATCACTACGGTCGAAACTACCATTGATGAGATATGGAAGATTAAATCGGGTGTCTGTCAGGATTTTGCGCACATGCTGTTGATCATGCTGCGCAAGATGAAGATTCCAGCTCGGTACGTAAGCGGATACATTTGTCCGCATAAAAACGGAATGCGTGGCGAAGGTGCAACGCATGCGTGGGTTGAAGCGTACATTCCGGATTACGGGTGGATCGGGATTGATCCTACCAACAATGTTTTAGTGAATGAAACACATGTACGGTTAGCGGTTGGGAAAAACTTTCCGGATTGCTCTCCGGTTAAAGGAACGTATCGCGGCACATCAAACCATACCCTGGAGGTAGCCGTTTCAGTCGAGTATGAAGACGGATTGGTAAATTCCGGAGAGGCTGAGAATGTAATTCCTGAACCACAGGTATCGTATTCACAGAATTCTTTCCGCAGATTCCAGGAAATGCAACAACAGCAGTAACATGCAGTTTCGTACGGAGATCAAACTCGAAAAAGCAAAGCAAGGCATTAGTCTGAAGCAGGAAATTTTTACTACTGGCTCTTGCTTTTCGATTGTGATCGGAAATAAGCTGGCTGAAAACAAATTCCCGGTCCTGTCGAATCCATTTGGAACGAGTTACAATCCAATTTCTATTCACAAGACACTTAGGGCTGGCATGAATGGAGCGTTACCGCTTTCTCATTCTTTTTTTGAGAACAACGGTTTGTATGCCCATTACGATTTTCACTCCGGATTTTCTCATCCTGATAAATCGGTTGTCGAAGAAAACGTGAAGTCAGCAATTCAAGCTGCGCATAATTTTATAAAAGATGCACACTGGATAATTATCACCTACGGAACAGCCTGGGTTTATAAGCGCACGGAAACCAATGACATCGTTTCGAACTGTCATAAAATGCCTGCTCAGAATTTTACGAAAGAGTTATTAAGTGAGAAAAAGATTCTAGAATCGTTTGAAGGATTTTATCAAAATCTGAAAGCTGTTAACCCGACTTGCAAGGTTATGTTAACGGTTAGTCCGGTGAGGCATATTAAGGATTCAATTCAGCTGAACGGTGTCAGCAAAGCAATCTTGAGGAGTGCTTGTCATACGATCTCAGAGCTTCATCCAAATGTTGTGTACTTCCCTTCGTATGAAATCATGCTTGACGATTTGCGGGATTACAGATTCTACAAATCTGATATGATCCATCCTTCAGCCGATGCAGAAGAATATATCTGGGAGAAATTCGCAGAAGCATACTTCGATAAAGTAACAGTAGATTTTCTTCCACGGTGGAAATCCATTTATACAGCGTTGCAGCACAGGCCTTTTCATATACAATCCGATTCACATCAAAAATTCCTGAAAAAGCTTCTAGGCGATTTAAAGGAACTTAACGGCATAGTAAATGTTGATGAAGAAATAGCATCCGTTAACGCTCAACTTCATGCACGATAAGCATACCAATCGGTTAATTCATTCCACGAGTCCGTATTTATTGCAGCATGCTCACAATCCGGTAGACTGGTTTGAATGGGGTGAAGAAGCGCTTAAAAAAGCGCAAGCAGAAGACAAGCTAATATTGGTAAGCATCGGCTATTCATCGTGCCATTGGTGTCATGTAATGGAGCGCGAATCTTTCGAGAAAGATGAGGTAGCAGAAGTCATGAACAACTTTTTTGTTTGCATTAAAGTCGATCGTGAAGAACGGCCTGACATCGATCAGATTTATATGGATGCTGTGCAGGCTTTAGGCGTGAATGGCGGCTGGCCATTAAATGTATTTCTTACACCCGACCAAAAACCATTTTTTGGAGGAACGTATTTCTCACCTCCGGTATGGGTACAAGTTCTAACCAATATCAACACAGCCTACAGTTCTAAAAAAAAGGATATTCTGGAGTCAGCAGAAACGCTGGCAAATCATTTAGCAAGTCAGGGAATTGGTCAATACAAGAAAAAAGCTGAACAAGAAGATTTCAGAAAGTTACTAGATGGAATGTACCAGCAACTTGAAAAGAAGTTTGATAAAACCTGGGGCGGATTAGATCGTGCCCCAAAGTTTATCATGCCTTCCATCTGGCTGTGGTTATTACGGTATGCGCAGCTCACCAAAAATGATGCAGCCTTACAGCACACCTTGTTTACGTTAAAGAAAATTTCTCAGGGTGGAATTTACGATCAAATCGGTGGCGGCTTTGCACGTTATTCAGTAGACGGAGAATGGTTTACTCCGCACTTTGAAAAGATGCTGTACGATAATGCTCAACTGATGACATTATACAGCGAAGCTTACACAATTTCAAAAGATGAAAGCTTCAAAACAGTTGTCTATGATACCTACGAATGGCTCACACGAGAAATGATGAATGAAAGTCATGGCTTTTACTCTGCGTTGGATGCTGATAGCGAAGGCATTGAAGGCAAATATTATATCTGGGATTACAAAGAATTAACAAGCCTGATTGCTGACGAATATACTGAGCTATTTGCTGATTACTTTGAAAGTGTCCCGGGCGGAAACTGGGAACACGGAGAAAACATTCTCAAACAGACAGATGACATCAAAAAGCTTTTAAAAGAGCATAATCTGACGCAGGAACAATTCGACAGGTTATTAAAATCTGTAAAGAGTAAACTGCTTGAAGTTCGTGAGAAGCGAATCAAACCCGGTTTAGATGATAAGGTTTTGGCAGGCTGGAATGCCATGATGATTACCGGATTGCTGGATGCCTATCATGCATTTGCGGAGCCCAGGTTTTTAGGCATCGCTATTCTGAACATTCAATTCATTGAAAAGAATTTAATCGATGGAACAAAAGTCTACCGGTCTTTTAAAGACAAGCGCGGAAACACAGAAGGCTTTCTGGAAGACTATGCGTATATAATTCAGGCTCACATTAAACTATATGAAGCAACTTTTAACGAGCAATGGATTACGAAAGCCAAAGCAACGACCGATTACGTACTGGAAAATTTTTACGATCCTGAAGAATCGTATTTCTTTTTCACCAGTAAACAATCCGAAAAGCTTATCGCACGAAAAAAAGAAATCTTTGATAATGTTATACCGGCTTCCAGCGGAGTGATGGTTCAAAATCTATATCACCTGGGGATTATTTTAGATCGTGAAGACTGGAGAAAAATGGCCATGGAAATGACAGAAGGTATAAGCCACCTGATATCGCACGAACCAAACTACATGAGCAATTGGGGAATTGTGCTGACTGAAATGAACGTTGGTCTTGCGGAAGTTGTGTTTACCGGAGAATCGTATCTCTATCAAAAAAGAGATTTTAAAAAGACTTTTCAGCCTTTTGCACTTCTTATGGGCGCACACAAAACCAGTTTACTTCCTTTACTGGAAGGCAAGCTGACAGAACCTGACAAGAACTTAATCTATGTTTGTTACGACAAAACCTGTAAGCTTCCGGTGCAGACTGTGAAAGAGGCGATCAAACAATTAAAGTGAAGTAGTCAGGCTTCGACTCCGCTCAACCTGACAAAGAAGTTCACCAGACAGGAATTATAGCTATTTTACGCAGTGGAAATTTTTGAACAACCCGATTCTCGCAGTACTTTTTTTGCAGAGCTTCTGCTGCCCATTCCTGTTCCCAAATTGTTCACGTACCGCGTTCCGTTTGATCTAAACGATAAAATTCAAACGGGCATTCGGGCTATTGTTCCGTTTGGAACTCGCAAAATTCTTACGGGAATTGTTATCGCGGTCCATGAATCGCCCCCTAAAGAATACGAAGCCAAGTACATTCTTGAATTGCTGGATGAAGAGCCTGTTGTAAACAATTTACAGCTCAAGCTTTTTAATTGGATTGCAGATTACTATTTGTGCAGCGCAGGCGAAGTAATGAACGCAGCACTGCCTGCCGGGCTAAAGCTTTCGAGTGAGTCGATGGTCCAAATCCACCCGGCTTTTGATGAGGAAACAACGTTGTTCGAGTTTTCTCAGAAAGAAGAAATCCTACTAAAGCATCTTAAGCAAGAGCCTCTTCCCTATTCTGATATATCAAGTTTATTAAATCTTAAGAATCTCTACAGCATCCTGAAATCGCTGGTAAGCAAAGAAGCTATAATTCTGTATGAGGAAGTAAAAGAAAAGTTTAAACCTAAGACTGAAAAAAGAATTCGGTTAGCGACTGAGTTTAATTCAAATGATGCATTGCAATTAGTCTTTGAATCGTTGGTTAAAAAGCCCAAGCAGGAGGAAATTATTCTAAAATATCTGCAGGAGGTTCATATTCTCCAAGATCCGAAAACAAATGCCTCAGGCATTGGAAAAAAAGCATTGTTAGGCGATGAGCTCTCAGAATCTTCATTACATACGCTGATCAAAAACAAAATCTTTGAGGAATTTGAAGTAATTGTTTCGCGGTTTGAAGATGAGGACCTGGTTGTAGCAGACGTAACATTAAACGAAGATCAGTTACAGGCACAGGCCGAAATTATTAAATCATTTGAAACACATACAGCTGTTTTACTTCACGGCATTACCGGAAGTGGTAAAACAGAAATTTATATTGATCTGATTCGAAAAGCACTGGAAGGTGGTTCTCAGGTTTTATATCTGCTGCCGGAGATTGCATTAACTACTCAGATCGTTCAACGACTTAAAAAAGTTTTCGGCTCCGCGATGGGTGTGTATCACTCCCGATTTTCGGATAATGAACGGGTTGAGGTCTGGAATGGCGTTCTTTCTGGCAAGTTTAAATTTGTAGTGGGCGTTCGTTCCTCAATTTTTCTACCGTTTGATAACCTGGGTCTAATCATTGTTGACGAAGAGCATGATACATCTTACAAGCAACAGGAACCTTCACCTCGTTATCACGCGCGAGATGTTGCGTTGGTAATTGCTCAACTGCACCATGCAAAAGTGTTAATGGGTTCCGCTACGCCTTCTGTCGAATCATACTTTCAGGCACATCATGAAAAATATGGTTATGTTAAACTTGATAAACGATATGGTGATGCTCAACTGCCGCAAGTTGTTTTAGCCGACCTAAGCCAGGAGCGCAAAAGCAAAACGATTAAAGGAGATTTCTCAGGAACATTGTTAAAGGCCATCAATGAAACACTCGCGCAAAAAGAACAGGTAATCATCTTCCAAAACCGCAGAGGCTACTCTCCTATGGTTAACTGTCAGGATTGCGGCTGGGTGCCTAAGTGTATTAACTGCGCGGTTAGCTTAACGTATCATCAATATCGTCATGCACTAATTTGTCATTACTGCGGGTATCGCGAAGAGCTTCCGCAACAATGTCCGACTTGTTCATCCAAGCGTTTGTTAACGTTGGGCTACGGAACGGAGAAGCTTGAAGAGGAATTGAAGCTTTATTATCCGGATGCTACGGTACAGCGCATGGATTATGATACAACCCGTGTTAAATCCGGCTATGATAATATTATAGAACAGTTTGAAAGCGGCTCCACCGATATTCTTGTCGGCACACAAATGGTCACCAAAGGCCTGGACTTCGATAAGGTAAGCCTTGTCGGTGTTTTTAATGCTGATCGTATGATGCACTTTCCGGATTTCCGATCATACGAAAGAGCCTTTCAATTAATTACACAAGTGAGTGGCCGGGCCGGAAGGCGTGATAAACCAGGAAAGGTTGTTATCCAAACTTCACACACCGATCATCCGGTGCTAAATTTTATATTAAATCACACGCAAGAGGAATTTTACAACACCGAAATAGCAGATCGTAGGGAACATGCTTACCCTCCTTTTTCAAGACTGATCGAGATTGTTGTGAAGCATATTGATAAAAAGGTTTCGTACGAAGCAGCGCACAACCTTGCGGATATTCTTAAAACAAATCTTCCGGAAGTAAAAGTGCTGGGACCTGGAGAACCTATGGTTGGAAAAATCCGAAATCAGTTCTTAATGAGCATTCTCATAAAAATTCCGCGCGACTCTGGTCACCTTCAAAACATCAAGCAACGAATTCTCACATCTGTTAACTTCACACTTACTCAAAAGGAGTTCCGAACAGCACGGATCATTGCTGATGTTGATCCTATGTAGTTATAAGTTTGATTTCTGGTCTAAAGAATTTAACTTTAGTTAAGAAATTTACGCCCTCTAAACCTGACCCCTGCTTATGAAAAAAATCCTTTGCATAATTGTGCTTGTCCTAAGCACAGTGTCTGCTTTCGCACAACTTTACGTGCGCGGAAATATCGGTTACAACCTGCCTGCGAATTCAGAGAGAATTGGAATCGATTCCAAGGAGCATTATAATAATGAAACCGATGAATATGAGGAATCCTATAAATCCGTTTATGGAAGCTTTGGAAGCGGAATATCAGTTCAGTTGGGCCTTGGCGGTTCAATCAATGAGGTATTGGGGTATGATGTAGAAGTGGGATACCTGGCAGGCAAAAAGAATTCTTTCAGCGAAACCTATTCAGATGAGGATTACATGGAAAAATCCACAACAGAAATATCCTCCGGTTCTTTTCAACTAGCACCTTCACTAACCTTTACGTCAGGAACAGGTAAACTTAGACCCTATACACGTATAGGACCCGTTATCGCATTAACAAAGTTAAAAAATGAAAACACTCAGATTGATACGTTTGACGATATCAAACAAGTTTATGAGTTTGAACTAACGGGTGGAATGAGTGTCGGATTCAAAGGAGTTTTGGGTCTTACTTTTAATAGCGATAAAAAATTACAATTCTTTAGCGAAATCAGTTTTATCAGCATGTCATACGCTCCTAAAGAAGGAGAAATTACAGCCTATACCGCGAATGGAGAAAATGTATTGAGTAGCATTCCAAAAGAGCAAAGAAAAGTAAAATTTAAGGATAAAATTGATTCTGACGATGAGGGAAATTTTGATCTTCGCGACAAATACTCCATGGGAAGTATTGGCATCCAGGCGGGTATTAAGTACGTACTAAAGTAAGTTCACTTCTTACCAGAATAAGTGTAGTGCCCTATAATTGTATACGAAAATAATACGTCTTCTATCACCTGACCGGTACCGATATTATGAACGATCATATGTCGTTTTCCGTCAGGTGATTTTTTATCTACAACAATGCCAATATGATTGATCCCGCCTGTAAGATTCCACGCTACTATGTCACCGGATAGATAATCATCCGAAACAGTGCTGATTTTCTTAACAGTACCAAAACGACTAAAATATTTCATCAAATTAGGAACACGCCTGTGATCGATGTTTTTATCGGTTGATTTCAAACCCCAATCTTTCGGATACTGACTGAAGTTTGCTTTCATATCTTCATGAACTTCTTTTTGAAGATCAATTCCTACTTTCCGGTAAGCCCGGATAATAACATCCGTGCAAACCCCTTTATCTGCCGGCACATCACCATTTGGGTAAGGAATCGAAAAGTATTGTGGATCATACTCAACTTTCTGTAGCGTCAGTGATATCGCAGCATCGGAAAGCTTTTTTGCAAAATCAGTCTGCGCAAACGCGGTTGACTGAACAATAGCAACAAAAACAATTAGTAAGAACCTTCTTATGGTCATTGATTAAGAATTTCCCAATCTTCATTGAGTATCGGAAGTGCTGAATAGGCGGTAAGATCGAACTGACAAGGAACTATCGAAACATAATTGTTCGCAATTGCCCACTCGTCATTATCCTCACCTTTATCGAAGTTAACAAAGCTGCCGGTCATCCAATAATATTTACGGCCATTGGGATCAATGCGTTCAAGAAATTCTTCAACCCATTTTGCGTTTGCCTGGCGGCAGATGCGAATTCCCTTTATGGATTCATCCCGTTTTGGCGGGAAGTTTACGTTGAGCGCTACACCTTTCTGCAGGCCTTTATCTAAAACTTGTTTTGTGATCTTGTAAATGTATTCTTCGATGTGCGAAAATTCTGCTTCGTGCGAAAAATCGCACAAGGAAAATCCAATAGCCGGTGTTCCTTCAATGGCACCTTCAATGGCGGCTGACATGGTTCCTGAATATAAAACACTGATGGAAGTATTACTCCCATGATTAACACCGCTTACTACAACATCAGGTTGTACCTTATCTCTTAACACGAAATGCCGGGCCATCTTCACACAGTCTGCAGGGGTGCCAGAACATTCATACGCTTTTACACCTTCAAAGATAAAACTCTCAGTTAGGCGCAGCGTCTCCCCAACCGTAATCGCATGACCCTTACCGGATTGCGGGCTATCCGGAGCTACCACCAGCACATCACCCAATCTTTTCATAACATTAACAAGCGTGCGTATTCCTTTCGATGTAATGCCATCATCGTTGGAAACCAGAATCAGGGGACGTTTCATTTATTTTTTAAAAAGCGAATTATAATATTTAATGATTTTTGAAAGATCTTGTTTCTCATCAAGTCTTAGCCGGTTGTCTTTCATAAAATCATTTATGTTATCAGCATATTTTCCCAAAAGCTGCATAACATCTGATTTCCTGGTGCTGAAATCAACGATATCTCCATTCTCTTTCAGCATGTAGTATTTAGTAACCAATACTGTTCGAGAATAGGTACCTCCATAATAATAAGAGCTTGTTGATTGATTTTCAAGGCGCTCCCGGGATAATACTGTCAACTTACCTTCCGCGATAAGCTCAAAAAATATAGGAGTGCGGTAACCCGAAGCAGTATTGTAAGGCAATGAATAAAACTGACGATACTGATCAATCGTTCTGTCAAATATTTCACAGAACAAAACTTTCCTTGCCGTTAACGCATCTACGGTTCCTTTTTTATCCGTGAATTGAATAAGGTCCTGTTGTAAATCATATTTTACCTGACCGCGCAACGTATCACCCGTTTCAAGTACTATCCTGCCTTCATGCCAAAGCTCAAACGCCCACTGTGCCGAAGCACAAAACGTTATTCCTAAAAATATTAAGCAAAGAAGGAATTTTCTCATTATGACTTTAAAATACTATGGCCAAGCTTATCACGTTTGGTACGCAAATATGTTTCATTGTGCGGATTAGGCACAACTTCAATTGAGACATTTTCAACAATTTCCAGGCCATAACCCATGAGGCCAACGCGTTTCTTAGGATTATTGGTCATGAGCCTGATTTTGGTAATCCCAAGATCCCGCAGAATTTGAGCGCCCACACCATAATCGCGCTCATCCATATCAAAGCCGAGCTGGATGTTAGCCTCCACGGTATCCAAGCCTTGTTCCTGAAGCTTGTACGCTCTTAATTTATTAAGAAGTCCAATTCCCCGGCCTTCTTGTTTCATATACAATACAACTCCCTTTCCTTCACGGTCAACCATTTCCATCGCATGATGTAGTTGTGGCCCGCAATCGCATCGGCACGATCCAAAGATATCCCCGGTAACGCACGATGAGTGTACACGCACCAGAACAGGCTCGTCTTTTTCCCAAGTTCCTCTAACGAGTGCAAGATGAGTCTCTTGTGTGTTGGTTTGCTGATAGGCTGATAGCTTAAAATGACCATACTCGGTCGGCATATCCACCTCAACTTCTTTGCTGATGAGTGTTTCTTTCTTTATCCGGTACTCGACAAGGTCTTTAATAGAAACGAGTTTGAGATTAAAGCGCTTCGCAACGTGTACAAGATCCGGAAGTCGAGCCATCGAGCCGTCTTCATTCATGATCTCAACCAAAACACCTGCGGGCTTAAACCCGGCAAGTCGTGCAAAGTCAATGGATGCTTCTGTATGACCTGTTCTGCGAAGTACTCCACCACGTTTTGCTTTCAATGGAAAAATATGACCGGGTCTTCCAAGATCTTCCGGCTTTGTTTCCGGATCAGCTAACGCACGAATTGTTTTGAAACGATCGTGAGCTGAAATGCCCGTAGTACAGCCGTGACCAATCAAATCAACGGAGACTGTGAATGGTGTTTCAAAAGTTGCCGTGTTTTTTCCTACCATTAATTCAAGACCAAGTTCTTCACAACGATCTTCAATCAAGGGCGCACAAATCAAACCTCGGCCGTGAGTTGCCATGAAGTTTACAATTTCCGGAGTGATGCATTCTGCCGCGCAGACGAAATCACCTTCGTTTTCACGATCTTCATCATCTACCACGATAATTACTTTGCCATTCTTAATATCTTCAATGGCTTCTTCTATCGTATTTAAAACTATTTTTTCGCTCATATTTCTGGGGAACTATACAAACAACATTATTGATCTTGAAATTGTTTCACGCCTGGCAGTACAATTCGGCCCAGGCTGGTCGCAATCTCATTTTTATATCCATCAAGCGTTGCCTGAATGTCAATCATTTCATTTTGTTCATTTTCAGTTTTAAGCTCTTTCGCTTTTTGAAGATTGTCGTATAGCATTTTAAGAATAATACCGAGCTTCAATTGCATAATCACTTTTACCGAAGATTGCTCAAGGAGGTATTCATCTCCGATAAGAATATGATGTTTTTTCCAGCCTTCGCTGATAAAGTATTTCTGTACCAAAAATCCCGAAACATAAGAAGCTGTTCCAGGCGTTAACGCACGGAGGAAATCATTTGCCTTAACTGAATTACCTTTGGCCACCTCCACTTTGTACTGGTCGACAATTTCCTGATGCATCGGATTCAAAAACTCAACGTCCTGCGATTCACGGAATAAGTATTCATACGCATACTCTCCTTCTGCCGTGCGGTAATGCCCCTGATTGATTAGCACTTTAATGAACTCTTTCTCAAACAACGCAAGTGACTCTTCAGAAGAAAGCAGAAAAGATTTTGACAACGAATGAATCTCCGAAAGTGATGATGAAAGTCCATCGGCCACCTGACCTTGCGTACGTTCAGGTTTCGCTTCGTTTGTTTTTGTTGCAAGAAGTATCTTTTTTACTTCAATGCTTAACACGGATAGCGGAACTTCAAGCTTCTTACTGCATTCCTGTAAATAAACAGTGCGTTTAAGCGGATCAGGAATTGCCGTAACAGAAGTTAGAATATCACGAATTAGTTCTGCCTTCTTGATGGGATCTTTTGAAGCATCCGCAGTATATAGATCGATCTTGAACGAAATAAAATCTTGCGTATGTTCTTTCAGGAATTTTACCAGTTCGCTGCTGCCGCGTTTCTTTGAAAAGCTGTCCGGATCTTCACCATCAGGCAACAAAACGATTCGAACATTCAAGCCGCCCTTCAGTACAAGATCAATTCCGCGTAACGCAGCTTTAATACCCGCAGCATCACCATCAAATAATACTGTAACATTTTCAGTAAACCTGCGCATGAGCTTGATCTGCTCTTCGGTTAACGCTGTACCAGATGACGCAACTACATTTTCAATTCCACTTTGGTGTAACGAGATAACATCCGTGTAACCCTCCACCAAATAACAGAACTCGTGCTTACGGATTTCATTCTTCGCTTGGAACATTCCATAGAGCACATTACTCTTATGATAAATATCTGTTTCAGGTGAGTTAATATATTTAGGCTGATCTTTTTCTTTGCCTAACATCCGCGCACCGAATGCAATTACTTTCCCGGAAAGATTATGTACCGGGAAAATCACGCGTCCGCGGAAGCGATCGTAGGTGTTGCCGTTCTCACGCTTAACAATCAAGCCAGCCTTTTCTAAAATATCCGGACTGTATCCAGCCTTTAATGAAACTTTTTCGAAACCATTCCATTCGTTCAGCGCATAGCCAAGCTCAAACTTCTCAATGTTTCGATCCGTAAACCCGCGCTCGCGAAAGTAGCTCAAGCCAATACTCTGACCTTCTTCGCTTTTGTGCAACAACTCCTTGAAATAATCTTTCGCATAGTTCATCACGATATAAAGACTATCGCGTTCACTTTGCGCAATAACATCTTTCTCAAGAACCTGATCTTCCTTTATTTCAACGCCATATTTTTTAGCCAGGAAACGTAGAGCTTCTGTATAGCTCATTCCCTCGTGTTCCATCACAAAGGTTATGGCATCTCCGCCTTTCCCGCTACTGAAGTCCTTAAAAATTCCTTTGGTTGGAACTACATAAAACGAAGCTGTTTTTTCATTCGTAAACGGGCTTAGTGCTTTGTAATTCTGCCCTGACCGCTTCAGGTTAATGAAGTCGCTTATCACATCTATAATGTCGATGCGGCTCTTAATTTCATCAATGGTATTGCGGGAGATCAAAGCGTGAAAAATAGTTCGTAGCGGTACCCAAAATTGGAACGCAAAGATACCGAATCGAGGTTAGAGGTTCGAAGTTCGAGGTCGAATTTTAGTGAAATCCTCAAAATCGTGTGTTTTCGATCTTCGAATTTCGAACTTCCAACTTCTAGCAATAATTTGCACCATGAATTTTAGTGAAAAAGATGTTTTACAGGCCCTTTCGAAGGTTGAAGACCCCGACCTGAAACGCGACCTTGTAAGCCTCAACATGATCCGGGATGTTAAAGTCGAATCCGGAAAAGTAAGTTTTACTGTGGTACTTACAACCCCGGCTTGTCCCCTGAAAGAAAAGATTAAGCAGGATTGTCTGGATGCCGTTGAAGCTATCACAGGTGAAGGAATCGTGATCGACATTACCATGACCTCTTCCGTAACAACATTGCGCTCAAATGCTCCGCTGTTGCCGGACGTAAAAAATATCATTGCCATTGCTTCCGGTAAAGGCGGTGTGGGTAAATCTACCGTTACGGCTAACCTCGCGGTTGCACTGGCAAAAAGCGGTGCAAAAGTCGGATTGATCGATGCTGACATTTACGGACCATCGGTTCCGACAATGTTTAATTGTGAGCATGAACAACCAGCCGTGCAACAAGTGAACGGCAAGAGCATGATTGTTCCGCTTGAGCAGTATGGTGTAAAACTTTTATCCATTGGATTTCTTGCACCACCCGACAGCGCTATGATCTGGCGCGGACCGATGGCAAGCTCTGCCCTGAAACAATTTTTCAGTGATGCCTTATGGGGCGAACTTGATTACTTGTTTATTGATCTTCCTCCAGGGACGGGTGATATACATTTGACATTGGTACAAACTGTTCCGGTAACGGGTGCAGTGATCGTAACAACACCTCAAAAGGTTGCACTTGCAGATGCCAACAAAGGTCTGCTTATGTTTAAGCAACCTGCTATTAATGTTCCGGTATTGGGAGTTGTTGAAAACATGGCGTATTTCACTCCGGAAGAATTACCAGACAACAAGTACTACATCTTTGGTAAAGATGGCGGTAAAAAGCTGGCCGAAAAGCATGATGTTCCATTACTCGGAGAAATTCCATTAGTGCAGTCGATCCGCGAAAGCGGAGATTCAGGCCTGCCGGTTGTACTCAAGGACGGACCAATAAGCGAAGCCTTTATGACCTTGGCAGAAACATTGGCGAGGCACGTAGCCATCAGGAATGCCCAGCCCCAAACATTGAAAACCGTTTTAAACGCATAACGAAACATTCCTTCGAAGGGTATTTTTTATAGTTAAAGTTACCCCTCTAAATGTTACATTTGTATTGAGAAATCTAAGCCAGCAACCATGAATACCTCCACCGTTGAAGACCTCACCCAGCGCATTGAAGCTTCTCTTGATTCTATTCGTCCTTACCTAGAGGCTGATGGTGGAAATGTAAAGATCTTTCAGATCACCAGCGATAATGTTGTTAAGCTTGAATTTGTCGGTGCATGCGGTACCTGCCCGATGAGTACAATGACTTTTAAAGCTGGTGTTGAAGAAGCTATTAAAAAAGCAGTACCTGAAATCACTCGAATTGAAGTGATTAACCTGCATGTCAACTAAAGTTGATTTACGTGGATTGTTCTCCTGGAAAGTCTGTATACTAAGCCAGTATCCATTTTCGTTTTGAATCTGATCTAGTTGGGTCTATGAGAATACTGCAGCCTGCCTTAACGATTTTCTGTCTCACTATTTTCTGGTCAGGTCTTCATGCACAAGAACGTTGCGCTACAGTTGAATATCAGAAACTAAAACTCACAACTGGCAAAGTTTTCGAAACTGATGAACAATTTGAAAAAGCTCTTGCCGAAAAAATTCGGGCGCGAAAAAATAATCTTCAAAAGAACCTTACCTCAGTTGCTCCCTACAGAATACCGGTAGTAGTTCATATCATTCATGATGGAGAAGCAGAGGGTGTTGGCCGAAACATACCCGATGCACAAGTTATTTCGCAGATTGAAGTTCTCAATAAAGATTTTAACAGGTTAAATACAGATGCCGGAAATACACCAGCCGAGTTCACATCGGTTGCCGGCAGTCTTGACATTGAATTTGTATTAGCAAATCAAGATCCAGATGGTCAGGTAACCGATGGCATCATGCGAATTGACGGTAATCGTGCTCAATGGTCTCTGGGTCGTGAGTCAGAGTTCAAAGCATTGCATCCTGCTGTGGGTAATTCAGATGATGACTACACAGAATACTGGCCTGCTGAAGATTACTTGAATATCTGGGTAATAAAATTTCAGGATTTCTTGGGATATGCGCAGTTCCCTGTGTCTTCCGGTTTGCCGGGATTAGAGAATGCAGACGATAATAGTTTAACGGATGGAATCATTATAGACTATCGGGTATTTGGAACCGATGATGCCGGACCATTTTCGCTGGATGATCAATACAATAAAGGCAGAACCACTACGCATGAAGTGGGTCACTTTCTGGGCTTAAAGCACATTTGGGGTGATGATACTGGCTGTAACAAAAGTGATTATGCCGATGATACTCCAAACCAGGGTGAAGAAACCTACGATACACCAGACTATCCACTAGCCGATAATTGCACATCCTCTGTTATGTTTCAAAATTACATGGACTACACGGATGATATCATGATGAATTTATTTACGCTTAATCAAGTTGACCGGATGATGACGGTGCTTGAAAACAGTCCGCGCAGAAACAGCCTTTTAAGTTCACCCGGCCTGGAAATACCGATCCCCGGAGATATTGACGTTGAACTTATTGAAATTCAAAACCCTGTTGCCATCGTCTGCGATCAAACACCCGAGCTTAAGTTCACGGTTGCTAACCTCAGCGGTGAAGCAATTACTTCGTTACAGGTGCGCATAGTCATAAATTCTTCTGCCGTTAATACTACCATTCCATTTACTACACCTTTTACCAATCAGGCAGAAATAGCTTTATCCGGAGTAAACCTGATAATCGGTGAAAATATAATTACCGTAAAGATCCTTACGGTAAACGGATTGACCGATCCTGACCCTGGCAATAACGGAGCTCAAACTTTCGTACAGGTATTAAATCCCGACTGTGATACATTTGCGCTTTATACAAATGAGGCAGGTGCACCCGTAATCACCTTCGGGTTGAACGAGATGAGACCGGTTGAGATAAGTGTGATTAACATGGCTGGTCAGGAAACAGTCCGTATTCAATATGAGCAAATTCTCAACGAAACTGTGCCTTTACCTTTACCTACCCGGATAAAAGGTGTGTATGTTGTCCGGTTAAGAATTGGATCGAAGTACTATTCAAGAAAGGTTTACCTGTATCCGTAAAACACTCTCCTATTTTTGTAAATTTCGTACTTAATATTTCTTAATGGAGTCAAAGAAGATTGTTGCTATTCTCTATGGCGGACGCTCAGTTGAGCATGGCGTCTCCATAAATTCAGCCCGGAACATTTTTGAACACATCGATAAAGAAAAGTTTGAACCGCTTGCGATCGGAATCAATGGAAAGGGTAAGTGGTTTTTAACTAAAACCGTAGACAAAGATATTGATCAAGGCCAGCCACTAGGCCTTATCCTTGATCCCGAAAAGCCCGGCTTTATTTTACTCGCTAGCGGTGACCGCCTTAAAATAGATGTAATCTTCCCCGTGCTGCATGGAACGGATGGTGAGGACGGCAGTATTCAAGGATTAATCAAAGCAATTGATCTGCCCATGGTGGGAACAGGAGTATTAGGTTCAGCTGTTTCCATGAACAAAATTATCGCGAAACGTTTGCTTCAAGAAGCCGGCATACCCGTTACCAAATTCCTGGCTTTTCATTTCGATGAGCAGAAGAAAATAAAATTTGACGCGATCAAAAGTAAGCTTGGTCTTCCGTTCATGGTGAAGTCAGCAAGTCTTGGATCATCGGTTGGCGTAACAAAAGTTAGCCGCAAAAGTGAATTCAAAAGTGCACTGGATGAATCGTTCCGATACGATCAGGAAATTTTGATTGAGCAGTTTATTGAAGGCCGTGAAATAGAATGCGCCATTCTTGGAAACAATCCTGCTGAAGCCTCCAATCCGGGCGAGATCATCATCAGCAAAAAATACGAGTTCTATACATTTGATGCGAAGTATGTGGATTCAGAAGCGGTTGAGATTAAAGTCCCGGCTAAGATTGATAAGAAATCAATCAAGCTTATCCGTGAAATTTCATTACAAGCATATCGCGCCTTGCATTGTGAGGATTTTTCGCGCGTAGATTTATTCCTGACCAAAAAAGGAAAGATCTATGTTAATGAAATCAATACCATACCCGGATTCACCAACTCGAGTATGTATCCTATGATGTGGAGCGAACGAGGAATTTCGTTCAGCGCACTTATCACCCGGCTGCTGACACTGGCAGCCGAGCGATATACGGCTAATAAACGCGTTGAGCATGATTTTCAATCTTCTTTAAAATTCTGATCATTGTAGTAATCAAACCACAGGCATGGCATTCAACCTTAAAAAGTATACATCAACACTGGGCGGAATTTTGATCAGCATTCTCGTGGCGTGTGGCACATTACTGATTATCATGATTCTGTATTTTTATGTGTACCTGCCACACGTAACCAATCACGATGAAACTATTACTGTCCCGAACACGGTGGGAATGAACTTTAGTGAGCTGGAAGATTTTCTTGGAAAGCGTGACTTACGCTTTGAAGTGAATGATTCAACTTATTCAGGAAATTATCCTCCCCTTACGGTATTAAAACAATACCCATCAGCCGGAGCAAAAGTAAAAGAGAACCGGGTTATTTATGTTTCGCTAAACCGGGTTACTCCGCCCACAGTGCCTGTACCTAACTTAATTGACGGGTCACTTATCAATGCCGATGCTGTATTAAAGAGCAATGAGTTGAAGCGTGGCCGGATCGAATTAGTGCGAGGGCCATTTTTGCAGGTTGTGCAGGGTATGAAATACAAAGGTCATCCGATTGAGCCTGGTGAACGGGTTCCCAAAGGTTCGGTAATTGACTTGATTGTTATGGATGGCGGAAATAAGGAATTTGTTACCCCCGACCTGCTAGGAAAAGATTGGGATGAGGCTGAAGTAGAAGTTTTAGGGTCGAATCTCAATATCGAAATTATTGCCGTGGGTGATACCACCGGAGTTATTTCAGTAGTATTAAAGCAATCTCCACCCTACCCTCAAAATATCAGGGTAGGTGATATCGTTAAGATCTGGATTGGCGCGGCAGGTACAGTGGTAGAGGATGAAACAAACGAGTAGGGTTAACAATAATAATGTGCATTCTATCAAATTGTGGTACGTATTAATCCTGCTTGCTGTGCTGCCAGGAATGGCATTAGCGCAGATTGAGAAATTCGAACCAGTTGCAAAAACATCGGTTACGAAAACTTCTAATTTAAGCGCAAGATTGAATGCAACTCCTGTTGAGCTTCCTTTTTGGGATGACTTTTCTACCGCAGAAGGCCATCAGGCCAATCCACTCAATTGGCTTGTCAGTAATACCGTATTTGTGAATGACGGGCAGGCCATAAATCCTCCCAGTATTAATGTAGCAACATTTGATGGTTACAATGAAGCAGGTGTTCCCTATTCTAATATTCCCGAGGAAACGGGTTATGGAGATGTATTAGAGTCACAACCAATACTCTTAGGAGTACCCGATGATGCGGAATCGCCCGGTGTACCCATTGATCAACGGACAAATATTTACCTGAGCTTTTTCTATCAGGCAGGCGGTAACGGTGAAATGCCTAATCCATCTGACTTTCTTAAACTTGAGTTTAAAGATAAAAATAATGTCTGGCGTGAGATCGCCCGATTTACTATAAAATCTAATGCGAACCCTGCTACTTTTTACGACACGGCTATTCAAATCCCACAGCCACTGGTAGAAGCTCCTGATTATTTTCATAACGAGTTTCAGTTCAGGTTTACTTCTTTTGGAAGACTTTCAGGATCATACGATGCCTGGCATCTGGACTACGTTTATCTCAATGAGCGCGTAGACGATGATCCGGCAACTTCAAATGTAGATGAAGAGGATAGAAACACAAACATCTCTGATCGTACTACCACAAAACCTTTTACCACCCTCTTTACTGATGGATACTTCTCAATGCCTCGTAAACATTTTGATGAAGAGAAACATCTTACCAAGCCTTTGGTTTCACTGTACAGTCTTAAATATGCTTCGTTCGGGGCAGCGGGGCAAGTAGTCAGCTACTCTTCATACTTTACCATTACCCATTATAAGGATAGCATACCAACAACAACCTTTGATGGGAATTTGGAGACGCTTATCCAATTTGAGCCCCTGCAAATGTTAACGCATAGCACTCAACCAATTGAATTATTACCGGAGACTTCAACTTTCGCAGCGCCTGATGCTGACTCCACTAAAGTATACGTCAAGGTACTCATTGACGGAGGAGACAATAAACCGGCAGATGATTATTATGACCGGTATATTCCTATAGAATTCCGATCGAATGATACATTAGAGCACACCTTTATCCTTTCCAATTACTATGCCTATGATGATGGCGTTGCGGAATATTCTGCGGGGCTAGCAGCACAAGGCAACCAGCTTGCCTATCGGTTTGTAATCCCTGAAGGCACTCCGGATGCTGAATGTGTTTTAAATGGGGCTTACATCTATTTTCCATTTACGAGAAGTACCGTTCCACCTAATATGCAACTCTTTATTTTTAATGATAAAGCCGGTAAGCCAGACAGCGCATCGATCTATAGTCTGACAGTTCCGGTAACGCGAACCGCCAATAGCCTTTTTAGTGAAATTACTTTTACTAAAGGGGTACAGGTGCGAGATACGTTTTACATCGGCTATCTCGAAACTCAAACCGGTGGATCGGATCATATTCGCATTGGCCTGGATACGAGTCACGATACCGGGCAGCATCTTTATTATCGCACTACGGTTTACCATCAATGGCAACCGAACGATAAGGTTGTGGGTAATTTTATGATCCGGCCTCGATTTGGGGAAGCTATTCCGATAGTAACGGGAACTGAAGAAGGTCAACTGAACCCAGTTTCCATTTATCCGAATCCAAGCAGGGGTGAATTTTATATGAAGGGCCCAGTGAGTGAAGTTCAAATCATCACAATGACCGGTCAACCCGTAAATTTTAGTCTAGAAAATTTACAGGAGAATAAAAAGATAACACTTCAGGGTGCTGCTCCGGGACTATACATCGTTCGTTATAGATCGGGTACAAAAGTTTTTGCTGATAAAATCCTGGTTACGGGATATTAAGCGGACTTGGCGTAAAGCACAGGATAAAAATTACGAGTGCGATCCATCCAAGAATTTTTCGTTTCAAATCAAGAGGCTGTTCGATTTCCGTAGGCGGATGCGGTATACCCAATACTCTCCCAATCAGCAGGCCAAACAACAACCAACCTGAATAACCGGTTATCCCCGGAAAAACAATCACCATCAAGTATTGAACTGCAAATACAGCTACGGTGTACATGAGCGTATCTTTCATCGGAAGACGAAGTCCGGTGAAGCAGGCGTAAAGAAATAGGCCATAGGCTGGTATGGTCCAAACCAATAAAGAAGGAGGCTGAGAGGGTAGAATATATTCAAACCCCAAGCCGGCATAAAAAATAAATGCTACAAAAATTCCGGAGGCTATAATTCGGTGTTTTCTAAACCCCACTAATCCATACAGCACATGTCCGCCATCCAGCTGGCCGATTGGCAAAAGGTTAAGACTTGTAAACACCAACGCCAGGAAACCAGCAAACAAAAATGGAAAGTGCATCATCTCATGTACATTAGGAACGCGGGATGGATCAGCAACCACAGTTTCAAAGAATACAAATAGAAGATTTTTCCCCATGGTGATACTGAGTGTAGTATCGTTTGGCGTATAAACATGTTCGGCATAATTCAATCCATACTTCTCAAATTCCGGGTGGATTGTAAAAATATGCTCGGCAGGTGGCAATGTTGCAAAGCCATAATAGAGAACACCCAATGCCACAATAAATCCAGCAAGCGGTCCGGCAATACCAATGTCAAAGTTTTTTAATGTTGAAGGCACCCTGCTCCTAAGCCTGATTACTGCACCCATTGTTCCGATAGAAAATGGAAGTGGTGGAAACGGAATGTAATATGGAAGAGAAGACTTTACCTTATGATACAGCGCGGTGAGGTAATGCCCAAATTCATGTACGGTAAGGATTAGCAAAAATGGAATGGAGAATTGCATTCCCAATAAAAAATCCTGGAAGGTAAACTCAGAGTTGTAAACAGGAGGAAAAACATAAATCCAAACTTTACCATAACACCACCACGCACCGGCCAGGGTTGTTGTAAAGAAGGTTGTACTAAAAAGTAAAATCTGGATCAGTATCCGCTTCTGTTCGCTACGCATAGTTGTTAAATAAATCTATAACCCGGTCAGGATGTTCTATTAATATAGCATCAATGCCCAGGGTTTTTGCTGCGCTGATGTTAGCTTCATTGTCGTCCAAAAAAAGCGTTTGTTCAGGAACAAGCCCATGCAAGTTCAGCACATATTCATAAATCTCCTTGTCGGGCTTGCGCATGGTTAACCGATGCGAGTAATGTGTGTGATGAAAATAGTTGTCCAGGATATCACCGCTTAACATTACATCATTGATGTACGTCAAATGAATTGAATTTGTATTGCTGAGCGCCAGGGTTGTGAAGTGCTTTTTCAATCGGTTAAGCATCGTTAGCTTTTCTGTCGGAATCTGAACCAACATAGCATTCCAGCACCGATCAATTTCCTGATCTGTCGCTGTAAGGTCAAACATTTTCCGAACCGAATCCCGGAATGCCTCCTCACCTATCCTTCCGGTTTCATACGCATGAAATGAATCCTGACTCGTATAAATTTCTAAAATCTCTGTCACCGGTCTTTTGGCAAGCACAGCAAACGAATTTAACGTGCGATCAGGCGCAAGGTCTACAATTACACCTCCCAGGTCAAAGATTAATGTTGTAATGCGATTCGAAATGGAGTTCACACGTGAAAAAATACCAGTGCGAATCTAAAACAACCTTTCGCATCCTCAGAAGATTTCGTGTTTTCTTTTTCATTCAGGCTCAGGTATCAAAATGTCATTATTATCCATTTCGTATATTTCATCTTCGGAAGATTGACATCGAGGACTGATGCGGTATTTACAGACTTTAATTTTATTGACTTGTTTCTCGTCTGTGTGGGCACAAATTGCAGTTGTGAACGATGCTGTTAATGAGCACATTTTTACGCTTCCCGGACTTTCCTACCTCATCGATCCAAGAGATACGTTAAACATTGAAACAGCTTCTGATCCTGCATTCAGCAAGAGCTTTCTCCGGCACAATTCCTATCTCAATTCCGATTTTCAATCCAACGCTGCGTACTGGTTGCGCATGCCCGTTCAATACGATTCAAGAACCAAGAACACCTGGATCTTTGAATTCTATGATCAAACCATCGATCATCTCGAGGCTTATGTACCCCAGCCGGATGGCACTTATCGACAGGTAATCACGGGTGACCAATATCCGTTTCGTCAGCGCATGTTCATGCATAAAAACTTTGAGATCCAGTTACCCAATCATGGTGACACTACGGTTTACTATTATTTCAAAGTACAATCTCATGATTTTGCAGACATCCGTATTGCGTTTCGCACCATCGACAGGTTTGTCTACTACGTACTGAATGAATATTTCCTGTACGGAACATTTTACGGAATGGTTCTCATCATTATCCTGTATAATTTTCTGGTGTTTCTCGCTATCCGCGAAATGAAATACATCTACTATATTTTTTATATGTTGAGTGTTGCGTTGTACGCGATGAGTCTTGATGGTGTGGGCTTCCAATATATCTGGCCAGAACATCCTGAGTGGAATGACGTTGTCGTGGGCGTGGCACTTTACGCACTTATTCTTTGGGCATTAGTTTTTACAAGACGTTTTCTCAGCACGAAAGCAAATGTTTCAATTCTTGATAAGATTTTGAAATGGATGATTATCGCCCGCACGGCCCTTTTTCTGTTCACGTTGTTTTTTTACCAAAGTCTTTTCTCCTATCGAAACCTGGAGATTATTCCCCTCTCGTTGGTTTTCTATACCGGAATTGTGGTTTGGTATCAAGGCTATCGCCCGGCCCGGTTTTTCGTAATTGCGTACGGTATATTATTCTCCGGATTCTTTATTCGCATGCTGGTGTATTTGAACGTGCTGCCCTTCACCATCATTTCGCACTACAGCCTCCACCTGAGCTTTACACTTGAAATGCTGTTCCTTACGTTCGCGCTGGGTGACAGGATTCGTATTTTAAAAGACAATCGAGACAGGGCACTCAAGCGAATAATCCATCAGCATGAGTTTAACATGCAGCTTAAGGATAAGGTTAATAAAGAATTGGAACAGAAAGTGCAGGAACGAACTGAAGAAATCAACCTTAAAAATCACGAGTTTGAAGAAACCAATCAAAAGCTGGAACGACAAGCTCTGGAGATCAATCAGATCAATTCCATGCTGGATCTGGACAACTGGAAGTTAAAAAACAGGATTCGGGAAGTATTGAATGACCGTCTCATGGAAAAAACCATGGATTACAGTCAATTTAAGACATTGTACCCGGATGCACTTTCGTGTTATCGGTTTGTTGAAAATCTCAAGTGGGATCATGGATTTCAGTGCCGAAAATGCGCAAATGAGAAATATTTTGAGGGTTCTCAAAAATTCTCCAGGCGCTGTACCCGCTGTGGCTACAATGAATCCATAACCGCCTTTACTATCTTCCACAGCATCAAATTTCCAATCGAAAAAGCCTTTTACCTGGCCTATTTGGCTGTTAGCGGAAAGCGGGAAAGCACGCTGGATTCGCTTGCCTACAAGATGGATTTGGGCGTAAATACGGTATGGTCTTTTCGTTCTAAGGTTCAGGAGCGGGTTAAAGAGCTTGAACTCAAAGGAATCAAGCCAACAGCTTCTCGTTGGGAAGAAGTAATTCTTGAAAACCATCAAATTCGCTCAAAAACGAGGTCATCCACCGCAAACGATTCCAAATAATTTCAGTTTGGCAACGTTTTCGGTATAATGTTTTTTTCAGGTTAAAAAATTTCCTGATTGTTGCTAACTTGAAGGAATAACGTTTGAAATCCGTGTTTTTTTCAGATTAAAAAAACATACTATCCCTGCCGTTTTCTTCGTTAAAATAGAGTCCAATTCCTTAAAAAAGTTTAATTCACCTTTGGTTTTTATGAAATTAGTCACTTAAACCTAAAATATCTATGGGCAAAAATTTACGTTTTCTCTCATTTGCGTTGCTGCTCCTATTCTTGGGGGGCGGAGCTTTCGCACAAACGAGAATTTTAACCGGCACGGTATCCGCTGAGGATGGTCCTATTCCGGGTGTCAGCATCCTCGTAACCGGCACCTCCAAAGGCGTCAGTACCGATGGAGAAGGTAAATATTCACTTGAGCTCGCGCCTGGTGAAAATTCACTAACGTTTTCATTTATAGGTTACAAGACTGTAACCGTTGATGTTACAAATCGCTCAGTTTTTGATATGTCATTAGAAACTGATGCGACAGCGCTTGATGAAGTTGTTATTGTGGGATATGGTGAACAGCGCGAAAAGGATCTGACTTCCGCCATCACAACGATTAAAAACAGTGAACTGATAAAGACCCCTCAAGGTCAGGCCATGCAAGCCTTACAAGGTAAGGTTCCTGGTTTACAGGTTATTAACAGTGGTGCACCCGGTGCAAGCCCAACGGTTCGTGTTCGGGGTATTGGTTCAATGCCGGGCCAGGGCAATGCAAATCCGCTATATGTGGTTGATGGAATGTTTTTCGATAACATCGATTTCCTTAATCCAACGGACATAGAAACGATTTCTATTCTTAAGGATGCTTCTGCTGCTTCGATTTATGGAGTACGTGCTGCTAACGGTGTGGTGCTGATCACAACAAAATCGGGTTCATTCAATCAAAAAACTGAGATCACGTACAATGGTTACTATGGTGTACAGGTGGCACAGAACGTTTTAAAAATGGCCAACTCCCAGCAATACACCAACTATGCATTGGCAGCAGGCACTGCAGCGGAAGCTGCATTTGTTAACCGCTCATTTGAATACTATGGCCGGAGCCGTGTAAATCCAAACGTACCAGCGGCTAATACCGATTGGTATGATAAGGTGTTACAAACTGCGCCTATACAAAACCATTCAATTGGTATCACTGGGGGCCAAGATAAGATTCAATATTCCCTCGGTACAAGCTATTTCAAGCAGGATGGCCTATTGCGAGAAGTAAAAAACAGCTATGAGCGTTTGAACTTCAGAGGTAAGATTGACTTTAAGGCTACTGACCATTTGAAGGTTGGCGCTAATCTTAACGTTAGCAATGCACGCCAATATGTGGCAGATGCAGGCGTGTGGGGAACTACATATTACGCAGTACCCATTATGCCAGTATATGATGAAGATAATCTCGAGGCAACTCCATTCAAGCTTGCCAGTGCAAAACGATTAGGATACCGCGACAGCAAAAATCCGTTCTTCACATTAAAGAATAACAATAACCGAAATAACATTGCCAAGTTACTGGGTAATTTTTATTTTGATTATCAGTTTTCTGACAAGCTATCCTTTAAATCATCTTACAATGTTACAAACCAAACAATCAGCAGTCGAAACGTTTGGTTTGCTTACAATGACGGATATGTTGAGAACCCAAACTCTCTTACAAGAACGAATGTTACAACGTTTAACCAGATCGTTGATAATATTCTGACATATAATAATAATTTTGGAAAACATAATCTTCAGTTAATGACAGGTTATTCCTTCAGAAGTGAGACGTTTGAAGGTGCCACAGCTCGAGGAGTAAATATCCCTACACTTGACCGTAATCATCCGGAAACCTGGTACCTGACCAGTGGAACTTCCATTGACCAAAACGGAACGAAAGACGAAGGATCCATTGCATCACGTTTATTTGGTGTATCCTACATCGGACGTGCCGCTTATAACTATGATGATCGCTATTTATTATATGCAACGTTCCGGAGAGATGGAACAAATAAATACCAAAAGAAATGGGGTAACTTCTTTACCATGGGTGCTGGTTGGGTACTCTCCGAAGAAGCATTCTTCCAGGTTCCTCAAATCGACTTCCTCAAAATTCGTGGAAGCTGGGGTCAGCTGGGTAACGACAGTGTTTCGCCTTCCATCGGTCAGCCTACTATTGAAGCGATCTCTGTTGCAGTTGGAAGTACCAATACACAAGGTATCTTCATCGACACAAATTTTGATTTTGTAGATCGCTGGGAAACTGTTTACGAAACGAACATTGGAGTAACGGCAAGAGCTTTCCAAAATCGTTTAACAGCAGATCTCGATTATTATGTAAGGGATACGCATGATGCTGTATTACAAGTTAAACTTCCGGCTTCCGGAGAAGTTATCCGGATGAACGGTGGTGAAATCAGAAATAAAGGTTTCGAAGCGGCCCTTAATTGGAGTGGCGAAATCACTTCCGGAATCCGGTACTCTGTGGGCGGTAATGTTGCCACCCTTAAAAACGAAGCTACTGACCTGAGAGGTCAGACTTACCTGGATTATGGAACAGCAGAATTTCAACAGCGCACAATTGTTGGGCAGTCTCTAACAGCATTCTTTGGATACGAAGTAGAAGGTGTATTTCAGGATGAAGACGATATTACCAACAGCGGTTATTCTGCGGAGTTTATTACACAAAAAGGTTTAGTTCCCGGGGATTTCAAATTTAAAGACCAGAATGATGACGGTGTTATTGACGGTGATGACCGGGTAAACATCGGATCAATTCTACCGAAATTTTCCTACGGCTTTAACTTTTCAGTTTCCTGGAAAGGTTTGGAACTGGGCGCTACATTCCAGGGAATGAACGGACATAGCATTCTTAACCGAAAGCGTGGTGAAATTAACTGGACTGAAGACAGTAATATCGATGCTGAACTTGCCACGAACTTATGGACAGGCGAAGGTTCTTCAAATCGTTACCCTGCCGCTGCTGGCTTACGCGGAACTAGAAAATCGTGGAACAACAGTATGAGTACTTACCTGGTTGAGAGTGGAGATTATTTCCGTGTTCAGAATGTAAGATTGTCATATAATCTGGGCAAAAAAGAATTGCTTGGTGTAACACTGCCTGAGGCAACGGTTACATTGACAGCTGAACGCCCGGTTACTGTATTCAATTACAATGGATTTAATCCGGAAGTTGCGGACGGTATTGATAGTCAAACCTACCCAATACCTGCTGTTTACACTGTCGGTCTTAATGTGAAATTTTAATCCTTATTGACTATGAAATTCAATAATATTTATAAGAAATGTTTTGCACTGCTGTTGCTGGTAAGCCTGACTACAGCGTGTGACGACTATTTGAATGAGCCCTTGGAAAATCAGCCTGTTGTGGATGATAATCAAAGTTCAATAACCATGGAAGGTTTATTGATTGGTGCCTACGCTAAGTTCTATGACATTGGCTGGGAAGTTTTTCCAATTATCTCAGTTAGAGGGGACGATGTAAATGCTTCTGGTGATCAGGCTCCATTAATTGAAACGGATGAATTTAAATATTCCCGATCAACCTGGATGCCGAACAGCGTATGGCAAGGACTCTATAGTGATATCGTAATCTTCAATGATATGATTGCTGATATCGAATCACTTAACGAAGGTGCTTCAAATCCGGCTATCGGACTACGCTATATTGCTGAAATTAAAGTTATGCGTGCATTTGAATTGCTACAGGTTGCGCGCCTGTGGGGTAATGTATTCGATCCCCACGTAACGCGCCTTACACAAATGGTAACCGAACCTATCCTTTCACACGATGAAGTTATGCAAAGCATCTCAGATGAGATGGATGAAGCGGTTGAGAATCTGCCCGACCTGCGTCCTAATGAACGTACCGATATTGTTGGAGGCATTACCAAATACACTGCGTTAGCTGTTAAAGCCTGGGCTAATATGGAAATGGCTAATTACAGCGGAGTTGTTGCTGCAACAGATGAGATCATTGGATCGGGAAAATTCTCACTGGATGATGATTATTACAACTTGTTTAAGATACCTGGAAAGCTTAGTAATGAAAGCTTGCTGGAACTTCAATACTCTGATTTCGGGCAAGGAACTGGAGCTTCTACAAGCTACTTATATGCATTTTTCGGACCTGATAAATGGGATCCTGTAGTTGATGGTTCTGGGAATGGCTGGGGCTTCTGGGAACCAACCATTAAATATGTTGAGTTTATGCTCGACCGTAATGAAGAAAAACGTTTACCCGTTAATGTGTTGTTTACACAACATGGCATGGATAGCCTGGAAGAAGTATATGGGGAACTGCCAGCGTACGTATCCAATACCACTGCGAGCGGGGATGTGATTGGATTAACCGGTGCAAACCCAAAAGAGTCTCGGGCTATATTTTCAAGCGGTAAGCACTATTTACCGTCCAATCAGCTAACACCTGGGCGTACCGACTATGGAATGAACAATAATTTCCGGGTTATACGTTACTCCTTTATCCTGTTGATGCATGCTGAAGCCATTGCTTCGGGTGCCAGCAGTACGGTAATGTCTGCAACTGACGCTGTGAACGAGGTAAGAAATCGTGCGGACCTGGCTCCGATTGGAGGTACAGTCTCGCTTCAGCAAGTATTGGATGAAAAGTATGCTGAATTAGCTATGGAATGGGGTACGCGCTTCGAAGATTTGGTTCGTCATAACATGACCAGCGAACTGAATGATACTAGAAGAACATATCAGGAGGATGATAGATTCCTACCTTATCCTCAGGCACAGGTAGATATTTTACCGCAACTTCAATAAGATTTTAAATTAACAGATATATGAAAATCATAAACAGAGTATTAATCGTAGCCGCAAGCACATTAGCAGTTTTTGCGTGTAAAGAAGACGGTTATGTTGATGACATTAAACCTGCAGGACAAGGAGAAGACGTGACAGCACCGGTTGTCACCTTTAATTATCCAATTGAAGGAACTTCTTTCCGGGTTGCAGCAGATGTTGCCCCGATCGATATCGATCTAAAAGTGGCTGATGATATTGAAGTGGCAGAAATAACACTTACACTGGACGGTGAAGAACTGGCCACCTTTACTGACTTCAAAGATTATCGTAATGCTGTTGCAAAATATACCTATGGAACCCTTGAAAATGGCGACCATGTGCTAAGCGCTACTGCAGTAGATAAGACCGGCAAGACAACTACAAAAACCATAAACTTTAAGAAAGAGGAGCCTTACGATCCGATTTATGAAGCAGAGATGTTCTACATGCCCTTTAACGGAGATTTTACTGAGCAAGTAAAGATTGTGCAGGCAACTAAAGTAGGTATTCCTGGTTTCGCTGATGATAATATCGATGGCGGCAAATCTTATCTTGGAGCAGCAAATGCTTACCTGACTTACCCAACAAGCAACCTTACGTTGTCCAGTAATTTCTCAGCTGTATTCTGGTACAAATGTGATAATACACCGGACCGTGCCGGTATACTGATTGTAAGCGCACCGGATCCTGACCATCCGTTAGCGCCAAACAATCGTTTAAAAGGATTCCGCTTTTTCCGTGAAGAGGTAGGTGGCAACCAGGTTGTTAAACTTAATGTAGGAACCGGAACAAAAGAGAATTGGTTTGATGGAGGTGCAGCTGCTAAAGTAACGCCAGGTACATGGACTCATCTTGCTTTTGTTATAACACCAACCAGTGCAGCAGTGTACATAAATGGTGCATCAGTAAGCTCAGGTCCATTTGATTTAGCAGAGTCTGATATTGACTGGACAGGTTGTACTGTAGCATCAATTGCTTCCGGGGCACCGCGCTTTCTGGAGTGGAATCACTTGTCAGATGAAAGCAATTACGATGAAATGCGTTTCTTCAATAAAGCATTAACGCAAGCAGAAATTCAGGCTATCATTGCTGATGAAGATTAGTACTGCGCTATCAATTTTGGCCAATAGTATCCATTAAATATTAAATAGAATTATCCATAATGAGGGCCTCGGTTTCGGGGTCCTCATTTTTTACCCTTTATGTACAACAAACTCGCTCCTTATCTTGTTCTTTTTTTAGTGTTTTTTTCCTCATGTGGAACAGATGAGCCTGAGGATGCAAAGTTCGTTATAGAACATGTATACGTAGGCTCCGTAGAAATCAGCATGGACGGATCCGTAACAACTGGAATTCCGATTGATCAAAGTATTGCGTTACAATTTTCTTCTGCAGTTGACGAAGCTTCTGTAGAGGATGGTATTATCCTGAGAGCAGGCGAAGATGTTGTAACTGCAAACTTCCGAACTTTAAATAATGGAAAAACTGTTGTACTTACACCTTCCGGACTGCTTAATGCCAGCACGCTTTATACGCTGGAAATTACTGATGGCCTCCAGGGAAAAGGTGGTCAAAGTTTAACTACTCAAACCATCCAATTTAAAACTACGCTGGGAAATCTTAACCTGGTTAGTGTACTCATTGACAACACAAACGTTCTTGCCCTTAATCCTGTTGCTGATGTTCCCCTTTCTTTTTCAGCAACACTAAATTTTTCAATTCCGGTTAATCCAACAAGTTTAAGAAGTGCTGTTTCGGTAGCCGGGCCTACATCTGCGTCACTGCAATTTGCGTTTTCAAACGAAGATAAAACAGTTGTGATAACCCGCTCCGCTCCACTTCGCTATCTCAGTAAATATATTCTTACCATATCAAGTGCGCTGAAGGGCGCTGAAGGAGAAAGCTATACCGCAAGCACAAAAACTTTATATACTGAAATTGATTACTCACTCAAAATGCCTCAATTGGCAAATGATGAGGATGATGATAACGATAACACAAATGACTTACTTTCTGTCGTACAGAAACAGACATTCAAGTATTTCTGGGAAGGTGCCGAGCAAACCAGCGGTATGGCCCGTGAAAGAAATGGAGCAAACTATGTAACAAGCGGAGGATCAGGCTTTGGCATCATGGCGCTGATTGTTGGAATGGAACGAAACTTCGTTTCAAAAGATGATGGCCTTGCCAGAATGGATAAAATATTAACGTTCCTCGAAGGAGCTGATCGTTTCCATGGTGCGTGGCCACATTGGATGCACAGCGATGGTAACGTGTTACCCTTCAGTCCAAACGATAATGGTGGTGACTTGGTAGAAACAGCTTTCCTAGTACAGGGACTAATTACCTTCCGACAGTATATCACAACCAACGCAATAACAAACAGCTATAACATTGTTAACCGTATTAACACATTATGGGAAGCCGTTGAATGGGATTGGTACCGCCAAAATAATCAAGATGTTTTATACTGGCATTGGTCAGAAGATAAGGGCTGGATCATGAATCACCAGATCAGCGGATGGAATGAAGCCTTAATTGTTTACGTTCTTGCAGCTTCAGCACCTGCGAACAATACAATCACAAAACCTGTATATGAAAAGGGTTGGGCAAGAAACGGTGCTATCCGGAATGGCAATATGTACGAAGGCGTAACGCTTCCTTTAGGATTTCCTTCAGGCGGGCCGTTGTTTTTTACGCATTATTCTTGGTTAGGTCTTGATCCGCGCACCCTGAGCGATCAATATGCTTCAAGTTACTGGACTCAAAATGTAAATCACTCCATTATCAATTATAAATACTGTGTACGCAATCCAAAACAGTATGCCGCTTATAGCGAGGATTGCTGGGGCTTAACAGCCAGCGACAGTTATCCCGGTTACAGCGCGCATTCTCCTACGAATGACCTAGGGGTAATTTCACCAACTGCAGCGCTGTCCTCGTTTCCATATACTCCAGAGGAATCAATGCGGGCATTAAAATTCTTTTACTACACAATGGGCGATCGGGTTTGGGGCGAGTATGGATTTTATGATGCCTTTGATGCCTCTGAAAACTGGTATGCCAATTCGTACCTGGCGATTGACCAAGGGCCTATCATCGTAATGATCGAAAATTATCGCACGCAAAAATTATGGAATCTATTCATGTCTGCCCAGGAAGTAAAAGATGGGTTGGACAAGCTTGGATTTGAATATTGATTGTTGAACCCATACGTATGCTAAACCTGAAGCTGCTCACAGCCGCTTTACTGCTATCGGTGTCTGCTGTTTTTTCACAAGAACTGCACGACAAGGTTATTTTCGAGAATAGCCTGATGGATGGCGATTACTATTATAGCAAAACAACGTATTGGAATGGAAGCTGGATTAAAAACATTCAGGAAAAATTACCTGTATCCAATCAGCAATTTTTTACACCAGGTAACTCATTAGAGCTTCAGTATTTATCAAGCGAACATGGGCATTGGTCTGCAAGTATTAACTATCACGAACTTCGGGGCAAGGATTTGTTCAAAGACGCTGATCAGCTTTCCTTTTGGGTTTACCTGAACGGCACAACTCCAAAAGAGACATTACCTTTTGTGAGCTTAACATTTTACGATGATAAAGCCTCACAAACTGCTGATCTTGCCAATTACCTTTCTTCGGTTAAACCAAATACGTGGACAAGAGTACAAATTCCATTGGACTCGCTGATTAAAGACAAGGCATACAAGCTATTAAATGTTAAGGGCGTAACATTTTCTCAAGGACATTCTTCAAAAGCAGAAGGACATTTATTTATTGATCAGATAGAATTTGTTCCGGCAGCAACAATTGCGATGATACTCGATAAAGCACCCGAGCTTTTATCCGCAACCGGTTATGAACAACATGTGGATTTGACTTGGGAAAAAGACAACCATTCAATGATCAAATACATTAAAGTATATAGATCATTGAACGGTAAAGATTTTACCCCCGTGGGTATTCAGTCACCGCGAATTAGTGGCTTCTCGGATTTTACAGGATCTCAATCAGGCAAGATCAGCTATAAGCTTACGTACCTGGATCAAAACTGTCGCGAGACAGATTTCTCCAATGTACTAACTGCCTCTACCCGATCAATGACCGATGAAGAATTGCTGGATATGATTCAGCAATCGCACTTCCGGTATTATTGGGATGGCTGCGAGCCGAATAGCGGACTTGCATTAGAAAATATTCCAGGCCGTTCAACGATGATCGCTACCGGAGCATCAGGTTTTGGTATTATGGCAATAATCGCTGCCGCAAAAAGAAATTTTATCACACGCGATCAAGCTATTGAGCGCTTTGTTAGGATCTCTGACTTTTTATTGAAGGCTGACCGGTATCATGGTGTGTTTCCACATTTCTTGGATGGTACAACCGGTAAAACTGTTGCTTTCTTTGGTGGACATGATAATGGTGGTGATTTAGTAGAAACTTCTTTCCTCATGCAGGGATTGCTGGCTGCACGTCAATACTTCACGGGTAAAGATGCCAACGAAACAAAAATTCGAAACGCTATAACCAAACTTTGGAATGAAGTTGAATGGGATTGGTACAGACGAACAAAAGATTCTGATTTCTTATTCTGGCATTGGTCACCCGACCAAGACTGGGTAATTAATCATAAGCTTATTGGCTGGAACGAAACAATGATCACGTATTTCCTGGCCATTGCTTCACAAACTCATGGCGTTCCGGGATCGATGTATTATTCGGGTTGGGCAAGTCAGTCTGCCGAAGCAGCAATCTATCGGGCAAACTGGGGCCAAACTACCAATGGTGCTTCGTATACAAATGGCAACAGCTATCATGGGATTGAATTGCCCGTTGGTGTTTCCAATGGGGGGCCGTTATTCTTTGTTCATTATTCTTTCCTGGGATTGAACCCGCATCAGTTTACGGATAAGTATGTAAACTATTTCGACAACAATAAACGCATTGCTGAAATCAACCTTCGTTACTGCATTGAAAATCCACTCAAGCACAAAGGATACGGTGATGATTTTTGGGGACTTACAGCAAGCGATGGTGTATCCTATTACACAGCGGATGAACCCACTGTAAAAGGTGATAAAGGCAAACTAACCGCAACAGGTGCGCTCGCATCTTTTCCGTATACGCCAGAAGCTTCTATGAAGGCATTAAAGAATTACTACCGCAACTTCGGAAAAAATTTATATGGCTATTACGGGTTTCGTGATGCTATTGACCTTGATAAAAACTGGTGCTCCCCTATTTATATGGGCTTGAATCAGGCTCCTATTACCGTCATGATCGAAAATTATCGCAGCAAGCTGCTGTGGGATTTATTTATGGCTAACCCTGAAGTGCAGGGTGCATTGAAAAAAATCAACGCTGCGCGTTAGTAGAAAAACTAACACGGTGCAATAAAAATATTGCATGCGCGAAAGCTCATGCTAACACTTAACCTTTAACACATTTAAACGATGAGGTGTATATACTTTTTTGTTTTTGGTTTATTGATCATTGCGTCCTGTTCAAAACCTAGAAAGCAGAAAGAAGTAAAACCAATAGCCAATGATACGCTGGCCATCAGTGAAGATTCTTTACTCACCCTTGTGCAGTACCAGACCTTCCAGTATTTCTGGGATAATGCTGAAACCACTTCAGGCCTTGGCAAAGAGCGCACGCATATGGATAATATCTATCCGGATAACGATCAAACCGTTGTTACAACAGGCGGTTCGGGTTTTGGAATCATAGCCATTCTTGTAGGAATTGAACGTGGCTTTATCACACGCGAGCAAGCACTTGAACGGTATACGAAAATTGTAAACTTCCTGGATACAGCGGAGCGTTTTCATGGTGCGTGGCCACACTGGATTGAAGGAACAACAGGCAAGGTTAAACCTTTCGGCAGAAAAGATAATGGTGGTGATCTTGTAGAAACCTCATTTCTTTTTCAAGGATTGATAACCGTTCGCGAATATTTTAAAAACGGTAACGAAAAAGAAAAAGCACTCGCAGCAAAAATCGACAAGCTATGGCGTGGCATTGAATGGAATTGGTACACGCGTGGAGAAAATGTTTTGTATTGGCATTGGTCGCCTGAATATAAATGGGAAATGAATTTCGCCATTGGCGGATATAATGAATGTCTGATTACCTATGTGATGGCCGCTTCCTCACCTACTTATAGTATTAAACCGGAAGTTTATCACCAAGGCTGGGCGCGTAATGACAGCATCATAACAGATCGTGTGTTCTATGACCTACCAACGGTGCTTGATCATTTTGAGGGTAACAATGATCCTGTTGGACCATTATTCTGGTCACACTATTCTTACTTAGGTCTTGATCCGCGCCATCTAAAAGATAAGTATGCGGATTACTGGAAACTCAACACCAATCATTCGCTAATTGATTATCGCTATTGTGTAGATAATCCAAAACATTACAAAGGTTACGGTCCAAATTGCTGGGGCTTAACTTCCAGCTACTCAACGGTTGGATATGCTGGTCATTCACCTTCTGAAGATTTAGGGGTGATCTCTCCTACCGCAGCACTTTCCTCTTTCCCATACACACCAAAAGAAAGCATGCAATTCTTGAAATTTATCTACGCCCCTTCGCGTGATAGTCTTGTGGGCAAGTATGGACCTTATGATGCGTTCAACTTTTCAGAAGATTGGTACTTGCCACGTTACCTGGCAATTGATCAGGGAACCATTCCGGTGATGATTGAAAACTATCGCACAGGTTTACTTTGGAATTTATTTATGCAGGCACCTGAAGTTCAGGCCGGACTTAAGAAACTTGGATTTGAAATCACGAAATAACATGAGACAGACTTACAAGCTCTTATTTATCGCAATACTCTTTCTGTTTTCAATTGATGGCATTGCTCAAAAGAGTAAAACGCAATCGAAAGAACAGAAAGATGTCATTGCTCCGGTTGGCATTCTTCCAAATCTTTCCGACTCAGCCTTGCTGGATGTGGTGCAACGTCAAACATTTCGATACTTCTGGCATTTCGCTCATCCCACAAGCGGATTAGCACGTGAGCGCAGCAATACAATCCGTGGAGAATATTTCTGGGATTATGCGGATGAAGCTTATGGTTCACCAAACTTAAGTACCAATACATACGGTCCTGAAGCTTGCGCCATTGGAGGAACTGGTTTCGGAATCATGGCTACTGTTGTGGCGGTTGATAGAAAGTGGATCAGTCGCGAAGCCGCTGTGCAACGTTTGAATAAAATGGTTGACTTTCTTTTACATGCTGATAGTTATCACGGAATCTTTCCGCACTTTATGAACGGTGAAACCGGAAAAACAATTGCCTTCGGTCGTTTAGATGACGCAGCAGATATTGTTGAGACTTCCTATCTCTTCATGGGTTTGCTTACCGCTCGTGAATACTTCAACAACGATACTGACCTTGAAAAATATTTCCGCAATCGGGTAAACCAACTGTGGTATACAGCCAATTGGAACTGGCATACGAAAGGCGAGAACAATATGCTGTACTGGCATTGGAGTCCGGTTAACGATTGGGATATGAACTTCCCGGTTCGCGGATGGAATGAGTGTTTAATCACGTACATCGTTTCTGCATCATCTCCTAACAAAGGGATTTCGTGGGAAACGTATAACAATGGCTGGGTAAATAGCGCTTCATGGCGCAATGGCAAATCATACTATGGAATCAATCTTCCGCTCGGGTTTGAATATGGCGGGCCACTCTTCTTTGCACATTATACTTTTCTAGGTATTGACCCGCGCGGTCTGAAAGATTGGTCAACCGATTACTTTGAACAAAATAAAAATCATACGCTCATCAACCGCGAGCATTGCATTAAAAATCTAAAAGGATATAAAGGATACAGTGAAAAGTGCTGGGGTTTAACTGCCGGTGATAGCTTCAAAGGTTATGTAGCACACAGTCCAACAGAAGATTTTGGTGTAATTCAACCAACTGCTGCGTTGTCATCATTCCCGTATACACCAGAACATTCTATGCAAGCACTTCGTCACTTCTATTACGATCATGGCGATAAGATATGGAGTGAGTATGGGTTTGTAGACGGTTTCAGCGAAACACACAATTGGTACGCGAAGTCCCATCTGGCAATAGATCAAGGTCCAATCATTGTCATGATTGAAAATTACCGTTCGGGATTATTATGGAATCTGTTCATGAAAATTCCGGATGTTCAGAATGGATTGACGAAGCTGGGCTTCAAAAGTCCGCATATTAAAGCTGATAAGTAAAAATAAAGTCCAAACGCTATGCGCATTACTCGTGAGGAATTTTTAAAGACAACTACAGCAGCTGGAGCAGCGTACCTGCTTACATCATTAGAAGCTTTCGCCATCCACACTCCTGCTAAAAAAATCCGCATTGGTATAATTGGATGCGGAAGTGTTTCCGGGCAATATCTACCTCATCTTTCAAAATCTCCGTATGTAGAGTTAGTGAGTGCTTGTGATATTGTTTATGAACGAGCAAAGAATCGCGCAGCAGAATTTAATATCCCCAATCATTATCCCTCTATTGACAAGATGCTGGCAGGCACTCCGTTCGATCTGTTTGTAAATCTTACGGATATGCAGGAGCACGAGCGTTTAAATCAAATCGCGCTCGATTCCAATCATCATGTATGGAGCGAGAAGCCAATGGCAAATTCTTATAAAGCCGGAAAAGAATTACTTGATCTTGCTAAAAGTAAAAAGCTTCGCCTCTGGGGAGCACCGGCTGTTGTGAACAGTCCGCAGTTTGCTTTCATGTCGCAATCCATTCGTGAAGGCAAGCTTGGTAAAATTTCTTCAGCCCATGCACACTACGGACATCTGGGCCCAACATGGTCAGCATTCTTCTATGAAAAAGGTGGTGGCAGTTTGCCTGATCTAGGTGTTTATAATCTTGCTACTCTTACAGGATTACTTGGGCCAGCAAAGTCAGTAATGGCGATGACCAGCATTGTAACGCCTGAACGAACAGTTGATAATAAAGGAAAGATTGATGTTGTCGCGGAAGACAATGCTATGGTACTGATGGATCATGGTAATGGTGTGATCTCTCATGTTCAATGCGGTTTCAATTATTTTGATCCGTATGGCCATGAAGGGAAAGGTCAGGAAAAACATACCATCACAATTTGGGGTACGCATGGTAACATGGGTCTTGTCGGTTACGACTGGGCTCCTTACGGAGTTGACATGGTAACGCATGATCATGAACAATCACAACGGTTTGTTCCCGATCCAAAAGAATATGTCTGGCAGCAAGGTGCAAGTGTAATCTCGCAAGCATTAGTAGAGAATACCGAACCGTTAATTGCTGCCGAACATGCCCTGCATGTGCTTGAAATTATTGAAGCAGCCCGTGAATCTGGCTCGACTGGAAAAAAGATTCAGCTCGTTTCAACCTTTAAACATCCTGTAGTCTAAGACCCAAAAATTATTTTTTACATATAAAACCAAACCTCAACGCATAAATATCCTACTATGAAATCTCTACGAATTACAGTTTTCCTCTCACTGCTGATGTTAGTCTTCGCGTGTACAACGCAGGATAAAAAAAGTGCTAATGATCCTTATACGGCTAAGGTCGATTCACTGCTTGGCATAATGACGTTGCAAGAGAAGATCGGTCAGCTTAACCTTCCTGGCGCAGGTGATTTTGTAACCGGTCAGGCTCAAAACACTGACCTCGCCAAAAAAATTGAACAAGGCCTGGTAGGCGGATTGTTCAACATCAAATCGGTGGCTAAGATCAAAGAAGTTCAACGCATTGCCATTGAAAAGAGTCGGTTGAAAATTCCGTTGATTTTTGGAATGGATGTAATCCATGGATATGAAACTGTATTCCCAATTCCATTGGGATTAAGCTGTAGCTGGGATATGAAACTCATCGAGCGTAGTGCGCGCATCGCTGCACAGGAAGCAAGCGCAGATGGTATCTGCTGGACCTTCTCTCCGATGGTTGATATTGGACGTGATGCCCGCTGGGGCCGGATTGCTGAAGGAAGTGGTGAAGATCCTTATCTCGGAGGTATGATTGCTCAAGCGATGGTAAGAGGTTACCAAGGCAACGATTATTCTTCCAATAGTTCAATCATGTCTTGTGTAAAACATTATGCACTATACGGAGCAGCTGAAGCTGGCCGTGATTATAATACAACGGACATGAGCCGTGTACGCATGTACAATGAATATTTTCCACCTTACAAAGCAGCCGTAGATGCAGGTGCAGGAAGCATGATGGCATCCTTCAATGAAATTGATGGCGTTCCAGCAACTGCCAACAAATGGTTATTAACCGATGTGCTCCGCGATCAGTGGGGATTTAATGGCTTTGTGGTTTCAGATTACACTGGTATTTCAGAAATGATCGACCATGGTTATGGTGAAGACCTCAAAGATGTTTCTGCAAAAGCATTACAAGCAGGATTAGATATGGATATGGTTGCGGAAGGTTTTTTAAAGACGCTTGAAGAGTCGTTAAAAGATGGCAAGATAACCGAGGCCGACATTAACAGAGCGTGCGCCAGAATTCTAAAAGCAAAGTTTGAGCTTGGGCTATTTGCAAATCCATACAAATATTGTGATGAGAACCGCGCCAAGAACGAAGTATTCACACCTGCAAATCGCGCGGAAGCACGCAGCATTGCAGCACAAAGCTTTGTGTTGTTGAAGAATGACAAAAACATTCTTCCATTGAAGAAATCCGGAACCATCGCGTTGATTGGTCCATTGGCCGATGCAAAAGAAAACATGCCAGGAACCTGGAGTGTTGCAGCGAAATTTGATCAGGCTATTTCAATGCGTGCAGGTTTGGAAAAATCATTAGGTGGAAGTGCAAAAATTGTTTACGCTAAAGGCGCGAACATCGATGAAGATTCAACCTTCGAAAAAAATGCGACTATGTTTGGAAAGGCGTTAGGCCGCGATAAACGTTCTGCAACAGCTTTGCGTGAAGAAGCATTAAAGATCGCACGCGGTGCGGATGTCATTGTTGCCGCATTAGGTGAAGCTTCTGAAATGAGCGGTGAAGCCTCAAGCCGAAGCAACATTGAAATTCCGGCAACACAAAAGGAATTATTGAAAGCACTTGTTGCAACGGGCAAGCCGGTTGTACTGATACTCTTTACCGGTCGTCCACTAGCAATCAAATGGGAAGCTGAAAATGTTCCATCAATTTTAAACGTTTGGTTTGGCGGAAGTGAAGCTGGAGATGCGATCGCTGACGTATTGTTTGGGGATGTGAATCCTTCCGGAAAGCTCACCACAACTTTCCCGCAGAGTGTTGGTCAACTTCCCATGTATTATGGACAGAAGAACACAGGCCGTCCGTTGGGAAGCGGAGTTTGGTTTCAAAAGTTCCGTTCAAACTACCTGGATGTCTCCAACGAGCCAGTTTATCCTTTCGGATATGGCTTAAGCTATACTTCGTTCAGTTATAGCGATATTACACTTGACAAAACTGAAATGACAGGTTCTGATTCATTAAAAGTTTCTATTGATGTCTCCAATACTGGAACGGTTGATGGCAGCGAAGTTGTTCAGCTTTACATTCGTGACCTGGTGGGTTCTGTAACGCGTCCTGTAAAAGAACTTAAAGCTTTCAACAAGCTTACTTTGAAAGCGGGTGAAAAGAAAACTGTTACATTTACTTTAAACAAAAAAGACTTATCATTCTACAAAGGTGATCTGAGCTTTGGCTACGAGCCTGGCAAGTTCCATGTTTTTGTAGGGGGTAACTCGCGCGATGTTAAGCAGGCTGAATTTATTGTGAAGTAATGAGTACCTCAAACTAACCCGATCAAAATGAAAGGCCTGGAACTGTACGATTATATTGTATTTCTCTTTTACTTCCTTGTCGTATCGATCTATGGATACTGGATTTACAACCGCAAGAAAAAAGCTCAGCTTGATTCAAAAGATTTTTTTCTGGCCGAAGGCTCGCTTACGTGGTGGGCGATCGGTGCATCCTTAATTGCATCAAACATTTCTGCGGAGCAAATGATCGGCATGAGCGGATCGGGCTTTAAGCTTGGTCTGGCAATTTCTGCATACGAATGGATGGCGGCTGCAACGCTTATCATTGTTGCAGTTTTTTTCATGCCCGTGTATTTGAAGAACAAAATCTTCACGATGCCGCAATTCTTAAGTACGCGTTACAATGAACGCGTGGCTATGATTATGGCTGTGTTCTGGCTTGCGTTATACATTGTCGTTAACCTGATGTCTATTCTTTACTTAGGAGCGTTGGCAATCAGCGGGATTTCAGGATTAAGTGTATTAGTTTGTATTCTTGGATTGGCAATCTTCGCTATCCTCATTACCCTTGGCGGGATGAAAGTAATCGGATACACCGATGTAATCCAGGTTTTCTTTTTAGTGCTTGGCGGACTAGTGGCAACATACATTGCATTAAACCTCATCTCTGATGGACAAGGAGTAGTGCAAGGTTTCTCTATGCTGACAGATGGTGCGTCTGAACATTTCCACCTGATCTTTAATAAAGACAATCCCAACTATATGGATCTTCCAGGACTAAGTGTACTGATCGGAGGAATGTGGATCGCTAACTTAAGTTATTGGGGTTGCAATCAGTATATCACGCAACGCGCGTTGGGCGCATCATTACCCGTTGCTCGCTCCGGACTTTTATTCGCTGCCTTCTTAAAAATGCTGATGCCGGTGATTGTTGTTATCCCGGGTATCGCAGTTTACTATATCATTAAAGAAAAAATTCCAGGAATCAGCGCAAGCAACATGCTAACGATGTCAGGTGTTCAGGATCCAAACAAAGCATATCCTGCTTTACTTGGATTATTACCAATCGGACTGAAAGGACTTTCATTCGCAGCCTTAACAGCTGCTATTGTAGCTTCGCTTGCAGGTAAGGCGAACAGTATCGCAACGATCTTTACGTTAGATATCTACAAGAAAGCTTTCAATCAAACTGCAAGTGAATCCCGGCTCGTAAACGTTGGTCGGGTTTCAGTAATTGTTTCTATGCTGATGGCGGTTGTGTTATCACTTATTGTTGGTGAAGCATTGATGGGCGAAGGCAAACAAGGGTTTCAATACATCCAGGAGTATAGCGGTTTTGTTTCTCCGGGTATCTTTGCCATGTTCATTTTAGGATTCTTCTGGAAGAAGACTACTTCCAATGCAGCCCTGTTTGCAACCATAGGCGGGTTTGTTGTTTCCGTGTTCTTGAAATTTTTACCACAATGGATGGATCTTGCTCCACTATATGACTTCGGTTTTGCGATTGCCAACTCAAATGGTGTTTATGAAATTCCATTCATGGATCGGATGCTGTTTGTGTTTACATTCTGTATTATCGGGATGTACATCATCAGTATCTATGAAACCAAAAAAGGTGTTATCGCCAAAGGATTGGAAGTAGATGCCAGTATGTTCAAAGTCTCTACTCCGTTTGCTATCGGTGCTCTAATTGTTATTACATTAATTGTCGCGTTGTATTCTGCATTTTGGTAGACGAATGTCATTCTGAGCTTTTCGAAGAATGATTGGATGATCAGGTTTCGACAAGCTCAACCTGACAACAAATCCCCTGCAGAAGGGGATTTTTGTTTATCCCCTGCCCTTGCCTTTCGCATAATCTTATACCCATTTCTCCGAAAATCGAGAAAATTTAAAACGTTCTGCTTACTTTACTCATCGTAATGTCGTAACCAACCACTATGAAGAGAAGAGATTTCGTACAGCTTGCCGGGCTGGGATTTGGCGGAATGATGCTGCCCTTATCCGGTTTCGGAAACCAAATTGCAGAGGAAGCTTTACTCGACTTTCCATTAATCGCATCGCAAAAGAAAGAGCTTGCCGATATTGCCCTCAATACCGCTAAATCCAGTGGCGCTACGTATGCAGATGTTCGGATTGGCCGCTATCTCAACCAATTCATCAGTACCCGCGAAAATAAGGTTCAGAACATTGCCAATACAGAATCGTATGGAGTTGGTATCCGCGTGATTGCTAATGGAACCTGGGGTTTTGCCTCTACTAATAATGTTACTCCCGATGGAATAAAGAAAGCAACCGAGCGCGCAGTCGCGATTGCAAAAGCGAATTCTAAATTCCAGAAAGAGCCTGTTAAACTTGCATCCGTTCAAGGCTACGGTGAAGTGAGTTGGAAAACTCCTATCAAACAAAATGCTTTTGAAGTGAAGACTTCGGATAAGACTGATCTGCTGCTTCGTGTTAACGATGCTGCCATGAAAAATGGCGCAAGCTTCGTAAGCTCTAACCTTTTCCAGATCAACGAACAAAAATATTTTGCCTCAACCGATGGCTCATACATTGATCAGGACGTTCATCGGATCTGGCCAACGTTTACAGTACAAGTAATCGATCGGGCTTCTGGTAAATTCAAATCACGCGATGCATTAAGCGCTCCTATGGGATTAGGATTTGAATACCTGATTCCAACGGATGCAGAAAAAATGAAAGCTCCGGGCGGAATGCATCTTTATCGAAACAACTACGATATGGTTGAGGATGCTACAATCGCTGCGCAACAAGCGAAAGAAATGATCTCCGCAAAATCGGTTGAACCTGGCAAATATGATTTAGTACTTGAACCAAATCACTTGGGCTTAACCATTCACGAATCGGTTGGTCACCCGACTGAGCTCGATCGCATCTTAGGCTACGAAGCCAACTTTGCAGGAACAAGCTTTGCAACATTAGATAAACTCAAATCCGGCAGCTTTAAATATGGAAGTAACATCGTTAACATCTTTGCCGATAAAACTCAGCCCGGTTCATTGGGTGCTGTTGGCTATGACGATGAAGGCGTAAAATGTAAACGTTGGGATATTATTAAAGACGGAATTTTTGTTAACAGTCAGGCGATTCGTGACCAGGCGCATATACTCGGTGAAAAAGAATCACACGGTTGTTGTTATGCACAAAGCTGGAACGATGTTCAATTTCAGCGGATGCCGAACGTTTCACTCGCACCCGGTAAAGACACATACTCAAGCGAGCAAATGATTAAAGATGTTGAAAAAGGAATTTACATTGCTGGCCGTGGATCGTTTTCAATTGATCAGCAACGTTACAACTTCCAGTTTGGCGGAACAGTATTCTACGAAATCAAGAATGGCCAAATTGCAGGAATGCTAAACGATGTTGCCTATCAATCCAACACACAGGAGTTCTGGAATAACTGCGTGAAGATTTGTGATCAAAGTGATTACCGGATGTTCGGATCTTTCTTTGATGGAAAAGGTCAGCCTTCACAAGTATCTGCGGTGTCACACGGAAGCTCAACTACACGTTTCAATGGCGTGAATGTTATTAATACAGGAAGAACTATTTAGCAGTTAATCGTTATCCGCTAATAGTTAATGGGTAACGTAACAGATAACTAATAACTATTAACAAATAACTAACACATGAAAAGACGCGACTTTATACAGATTGCCGGAATGGGTGCAGGGGCCATGATGCTGCCGTTCACCTCCTTCGGTGAATCCGTTGATCCGATGCGACTGCTTGATCCGCTGATGGACATCTCAGAAAAGAAACGGCTGGCTGACATTGCCCTAAACACAACAAAATCGCTTGGCGCAACCTATACGGATGTTCGCATTGGTCGGTACTTGAATCAGTTTGTCACCACGCGTGAAAAGAAAGTTCAGGGAATTGCGAATACAGAATCCTTTGGTGTTGGGGTTCGGGTGATCGCAAACGGAACATGGGGATTTGCTGCTACGAACAATGTAACACCGGAAGGCATGAAAAAAACTGCCGAACGTGCCGTTGCAATCGCAAAAGCAAATTCAAAGTTTCAAAAACAACCCGTTCAACTTGCAGCGACACCATCGTACGGTGAAGTAAGTTGGAAAACTCCGATCAAGAAAAATGGCTTCGAAGTTCCGGTGAAAGAGAAAGTTGAGCTGTTGATGGCTGCCAATGCAAAAGCACTTGACAATGGCGCAACGTTCATCAACAGCCAGATCTTTATGATCAACGAGCAGAAATACTTTGCTTCATCAGAAGGCTCCTATATCGATCAGGATATTTATAGAATACTCCCCGGCTTCAACGTTACTGTAACCGACAAAGCGTCTGGTACTTTTAAAACACGTTCATCGTTCAGCTCTCCTGTAGGTATGGGTTATGAGTACCTCGATGCAAAGGCAGAAGATAAAATTCAATCTCCAGGCGATATTATTCTTTACCATAAATCATACGACATCATTGAAGATGCCGGAATGGCTGCTGAACAAGCGAAACAAATTCTTGCAGCAAAATCAGTAGAGCCGGGTAAATATGATTTAGTACTTGAGCCATCTCACTTATGGTTAACCATTCACGAATCAGTTGGTCACCCGACCGAACTTGATCGGGTATTGGGTTACGAAGCAAACTATGCAGGCACAAGTTTCTTAACGCTCGACAAATGGCAATCGAAGAACTTTAAGTTTGGTAGCGAAATTGTAAACGTTAAAGCTGACAAAACTGAAGTCGGCTCATTAGGTGCTGTTGGATATGATGATGAAGGTGTTAAGTGCAAACAATGGGACATTATTAAAGATGGTATCCTTGTAAATTATCAGGCTATTCGTGATCAGGCTAGTATTATTGGTCAGAAAGAATCGCACGGCTGCTGCTATTCACAGAGTTGGTCTGATGTACAATTTCAGCGTATGGCTAACATTTCCTTGCAAGCAGGAAAGAAGGAACTAACTCCGGCTCAAATGGTTGCAGGTGTTGAGAAAGGAATTTACATCGTAAAGGATTCTTCATTCTCCATTGATCAACAACGGTACAATTTCCAGTTTGGTGGCGTTCTATTCTTCGAAATCAAGGACGGCAAGATTGCCGGTATGCTGAAAGATGTTGCGTATCAAGCCAATACTCAGGACTTCTGGAATGCATGCTCACAGATTTGCGATCAGCGTGATTACAGACTTGGTGGCGCATTCAATGACGGTAAAGGTCAGCCTGGACAATCCAATGCTGTATCTCATGGATCTGCAACAGCACGATTTAATGGAATAAATGTGATCAATACCGGACGAACAATCTAACAGTTATCCGTTATCCGTTAATAGTTAATGGGTAGCGATACAATGATTTTAGAAATGATTAACTATTAACCGATAACTACAAAATATGGCAATACTCTCAAAAGAAGAAGCTAAACAGATACTTGATAAAGTAATTGGCTTCTCTAAAGCAGACGGATGCTCAGCAAGTCTTGGAGGTAACGACCGGGGCAACATTCGCTACGCACGTAACAGTGTAAATACATCTGGTGAAGACAGTAATACTTCCCTGGCAGTACAATCGTATTACGGAAAAAAATCTGGTGCAGCAAGTATTAATGAATTTGATGATGCTTCATTGGAGAAAGTTGTAAGACGTGCCGAAGAAGTGGCACAGCTTGCACCGGAAAATCCGGAATTCATGGAACCGCTTGGACCGCAAACCTATGGTGCGGATTCAAAAACGTTTGCTGAATCAACCGCAAACATTAAACCTGAGTATCGTGCGCAGGTTGCAGCCGATAGCATTAATCCTGCGGCTGCTAAAGATGTTACTGCAGCCGGCTATCTCGAAGACAGCAAAGGTTTCTTCGCGATTGCAAACAGCAAAGGTTTATATGCCTACAACAAATCTACTAATGTTGACCTTACCGTTACCATGCGCACCAACGATGGAACTGGTTCTGGTTGGGCAGCAGGCACGCACAACGATGTTAACAAAATTAATTCTGCTCTTATCTCGAAGCGTGCGATTGATAAAGCAGTCTTGTCGCGCGAAGCAAAAGCCATTGAACCTGGAAAATATACTGTTGTCCTTGAAGCATCTGCTTCCGCTGACCTAGTTCGCCTCATGTTAAACATGAATGCACGAACTGCAGATGAAGGCAGAAGTTTTCTTTCCAAAAAAGGTGGTGGCACCAAGCTGGGTGAAAAACTTGTAGATGAACGCGTAAACATTTACAGCGATCCATGGAGCGAAGATGTTCCGGCTTCTGTTTGGGCAGGCGATGGACAGGCTCGTAAGAAAGTTGACCTCATCAAGAATGGCGTTGTTGCTAACCTGTTCTATGATCGCTATTGGGCATCACAGAAAAATGTTGCTCCGCTCCCGTTTGGCGGAAACACAATCATGGAAGGCGGAACCGCTTCGGTTGAAGATATGATTAAAGACACGAAGAAAGGAATTCTCGTTACCCGCTTCTGGTACATTCGGCCAGTTGATCCACAAACATTATTGTACACTGGCCTTACCCGCGATGGTACTTTCTATATCGAAAACGGAAAGATCAAGCATCCGATTAAGAACTTCCGTTTTAACGAAAGCCCGATCATTATGCTGAATAACCTGGAAACACTTGGCAGACAGGAACGTGCCGTAACCAGCGAGGGTAACCAGAATGCTTACATCCCGTCCATGAAAATTCGTGACTTTACATTCACGAGTCTTTCAGACGCAGTCTAGCCCCAGAAGGGTTGATAAAATAGAAATTAATCCCCGCTCATGCGGGGATTTTTATTGTTCATAAAATATTTCGTCAGATTTTCCATGAATTAAGTTCGCTTTCGAACATTTTATTGGTCGATTGGAAGTATTCTTTTAATATACATTCACATATTTTGGTTCTAACCTTAAAACCACTTCATCTTGAAACGCAGAGATTTTATTTACCTCACAGGAATGGGCACGGCCGCAACGCTGTTGCCTGGTATTCCGGTTTTTGGCAATCCGATTTCTCCCGAACGGGCATTGGAGCGCATTGATCCTGCTCTTAAAAAGCAAATGGCAGATGTCGCGTTAAACGCAGCCAGAAGCAAGGGCGCGACCTACACCGATGTTCGCATTGGCCGATACCTTAACCAATTCGTTGTAACCCGAGAAGACAAGGTTCAAAACATTGTTAATACGGAATCTTACGGAATGGGCATTCGTGTAATTGCGAATGGTGCGTGGGGATTTGCCGCAACGGATAAGATGGATAAAGACAGCATCGCAAGAGCAGCTGAACTGGCCGTAGCAACCGCAAAAGAAAACTCTCGCTTATTATCAGAGCCCGTTCGACTAGCGCCTCAAAAAGGCTACGGTGAAGTTAGCTGGAAGGCACCTATCGAAAAAAATGCTTTCGAAGTTCCGATTAAAGAAAAGGTCGATTTGCTGATGAATGTAAACAGTGCTGCTATGAAAGCAGGAGCCGATTACATAACCTCTGTTCTATTTCTTGTAAATGAGCAAAAATATTTCGCCTCAACCGATGGTTCATACATCGATCAGGATGTTCACCGTATATGGCCAACATTCTTTGTAACAAAAATTGATGCTGCCACCGGTAAATTTGAAACCCGTAATGCGCTCAGTGCTCCAATGGGTATGGGCTATGAATACCTTAATGCAAGACCGCAGGATAAAATCAATGGCGTAACCACACTTTACAAAGGCCGTTACGACATGGTTGAAGATGCGCGCGCAGCAGGTGCTCAAGCCGGGGAGAAATTAAAATCAAAATCCATAGAGCCTGGTAAGTATGATCTTGTATTAGATCCTTCACACCTATGGCTAACCATCCACGAATCAGTAGGCCACCCTACTGAGCTTGATCGCGTATTGGGATATGAAGCGAACTTTGCCGGAACCAGCTTCCTTACACTTGACAAATGGGAATCTAAAAAATTCAATTTTGGAAGTAAGCTTGTGAATATTGTCGGTGACAAAACTCAGGTGGGATCCCTTGGAGCTGTCGGTTACGATGATGAAGGTGTTGGATGCGGTAAGTGGGATATTATCAAAGACGGAACGCTGGTTAACTATCAAGCCATTCGCGATCAAGCGCACATCCTCGGGCTTCCTGCTTCACAAGGCTGTTGCTATGCGGATAACTGGAGCAGTGTTCAGTTTCAACGCATGCCAAATGTTTCTCTCCAGCCTTCCAAAGAGAAGAAAAGCATTGATGACCTGATTAAAAACGTAGAGAAAGGAATTTACATAGTTGGTGACGGATCTTTCTCGATTGATCAACAACGCTACAACTTCCAGTTTGGTGGACAATTGTATTACGAAATCAAAGAAGGAAAGATTGCCAACATGGTTCGTGATGTTGCTTATCAAGCTAACAGCCAGGATTTCTGGAACGCCTGTTCAGGTATTGCCGATGAAAGTGATTACCGCTTAGGTGGATCCTTCTTTGATGGAAAGGGTCAGCCTTCGCAGTCGAGCGCGGTTTCGCACGGCTCATCTACTGCATTGTTTAAAGGAATTAATGTAATTAACACAGCACGTAACATTTGATCATATGCCAATACTTACAAAAGATGAAGCGTATACTTTATTAAAGAAAGTACTCAGCTTTTCAAAAGCAGACGAATGTGAAGTCAACATCAACGGTGGCGACAGCGCCAACATCCGGTATGCCCGAAATTCAGTTTCTACAAGCGGAGTAATCAGTCAAAATAATTTGGCGGTTTCTTCTGCGTTTGGAAAAAAGTTAGGCGTAGCAACGATCAATGAATTCGATGACGCTTCACTTGAAAAAGTGGTAAAGCGATCTGAAGAGCTCGCACAGCTTGCTCCGGAAAATCCTGAGTTCGTTTCTTTTCTTGGACCGCAAACGTATCAAGAATCAAAAAACTTTATTCAATCCACAGCGTCTATCTCTCCCAAACAACGCGCAGACTTAGTTGCGCAAAGTTTACAAGTGGCTAAAGACGGTAAAGCCGTAGCTGCAGGATATCTGGAGGATAATGTCGGTTATTCTGCAATGATGAATTCGAAAGGACTCTTTGCTTATAATGCAGGCACAGGTACCAATTTTTCTATTACAGTTCGCACGGAAGATGGAAAAGGTTCAGGTTACGCAACGCGTGGTTATAACGATATCACAAAGCTCGATACAAAAACGGCTACAAAAATTGCTACCGATAAAGCAGTAGGCTCGGTACAAGCAAAAGCTATTGAGCCAGGTAAATACACCGTAATTCTGGAACCTGCAGCAGTCGCGGTATTATTAGAGCGAATCATCTTTGGATTAGATGCACGACAAGCAGATGAGGGCCGAAGCTTCCTGAGCAAAGCCGGAGGCACAACGCGACTTGGAGAAAAAATGGTTGACGAACGTGTTAACATTTATTCCGATCCCTTAAATCTCGAACTTCCAACAAGCACCTGGACAGGTGACGGCCGACCGCAGGAAAAAGTATCGTGGATTGAAAAAGGTGTTGTTAAGAATCTCACATATGAACGCTATTGGGCCGAGAAGAAAGGTGTGAAAGCCGTTCCCTTTCCGGATGGGATTATTATGGAAGGCGGAACTAAATCGCTGGAAGAACTAATCAAAGGCACTAAAAAAGGCGTACTCGTAACACGGCTGTGGTATATCCGCGATGTTGATCCTCAATCGCTCTTGTTAACAGGCTTAACGCGTGACGGTACATTCTATATTGAAAATGGTAAGATTCAATTCCCAATCAAGAATTTCAGGTTCAATGAAAGTCCGGTGATTATGTTGAATAACCTTGAAGAACTCGGTAAAGTTGAACGCACAGTAAGCATCGAATCAAACGCGAACTACCTGTTACCACCCCTTAAGATCAGGGATTTTACATTCACCAGTCTGTCAGACGCGGTTTAAGGTCTTTATTTTGAAAAAATAAAAATCCCTGGACAATACCGGGGATTTTTTATTCTACATAAGAGGTAGGTTTTCTATTTTAATAAATTCCGTCTGTATAAATTTACTGGTTGAGCCAATTAAAAAGCGTCAACTTTATACCCTGATATGGAAGGCACTCAATCTAAATTCTTCTTCACCCGTTTGCAGTACGAATCGGGTGACTGGGATGTTGACCAGCGCATGCCCTCCAACGTGTTAAACTCATTGGTTGAGTATACAACATTACCCGTGGATACTCAGGAAAATATTGTGTCGCTAAGTTCGGACGGAATCTTTAATTGTCCTTTCTGTTACCTGAGTGGACATAAGCTTGTGGAGTTTACAGCGCAGGAACGCGAGAACTTTGAAAAATATGTAAACAATGGAGGCTTCGTTTTTGTGGACGATTGTAACCATGATATTGACGGGTTGTTCGCTAAATCATTCGAATCCCAAATGGAGCGTTGTTTTGGTGAAGGTACATTGAAGAAGATTTCTAAAACTCATCCAATTTATTCAACGTTCTTTAAGTTTGATGGCCCACCGGCTACTTCGCAGGAATTAAATGGTTGGGGCGATGATCTTGTACATGATTATTTGAAAGCTATAGAAATTAATGGAAAAATTGCAGTGCTCTACAGTAATAAGGACTACGGTTGCGAATGGGATTACGATTTCCGAAATAAACGTTTTTACAGAATTGACAATACCCGGTTTAGCGTGAACATTATTATGTACGCGCTAACCGCTTAATTATTTTTATGGATACAGAATTGCAAAAAACAGAACAATCCGTTCAACAGCTTATCGCACAGCTTAAAGATCTTAAGAAAGAGATCAGCAAGATCATTGTCGGGCAAGACGAAACGATTGAACAATTGCTCATCACGTTTCTGGCGGGCGGGCATGCATTGCTGGAAGGTGTACCGGGTCTTGCAAAAACGTTAATGATTAGAACGCTTGCGGAAGCAGTTGATCTGAAATTCAGAAGAATTCAATTCACACCTGATTTGATGCCTTCTGATATCATCGGAACGGAAATTCTGGAAGAAGATCATTCTACCGGGAAACGGTTCTTTAAATTCAACAAGGGTCCAATATTTTCCAATATCATTCTGGCCGATGAGATCAACCGCACTTCGCCTAAAACTCAGTCAGCTTTACTGGAAGCCATGCAGGAGTTTGAGGTTACGTACGGTGGTGTTACCCATGTATTAGAGCGACCTTTCTTTATTCTCGCCACTCAAAATCCGATTGAACAGGCAGGTACATTTCCGCTACCCGAAGCACAACTTGATCGATTTCTCTTATATATCAAGATCAGCTACCCTACTGCCGAGCATGAACGATTGATCTTAAGCAGTACAACCGGCAGCAAAAAAGAGAAGATCAATAAAGTAATTGACGGCTCACAATTGTTAAGCGCTCAAAAATTGGTACGTGACGTACACATCAATGACGATTTAATCGATTACGTAAACAGACTCGTACGTTCAACTCGTCCGGAGCAGACGGACGTTAAGTTTGTGAAAGATTGGGTTAGCTGGGGTTCTGGTCCCCGTGCAGGTCAAGCAATGATTTTAACGGCAAAGGCACGGGCATTTATGAATGGAAATTTTTCCGTTACCGAAAATGATATCAAGGCAGTTGCTATGCCAGTACTACGCCATCGTATCTTAACGAATTTTAGAGCAGAAGCGGAAGGCATTAAAGCAACAAGTGTAGTAACACATCTGTTAGAAAATATTAAAGTTTCAATCCGGCAAACGCCTTGAACGCACAGCTGAAAGAACTGTTCAAACCTGAGATTATCAATACCGTTAACGGTCTTGAGTTGATTGCGCGCATTATTGTTGAAGGGTTTATGAGTGGCAGCAATCGCAGTCAATCCATTGGCATCGGACAGGAATTCAGTCAATACCGTGGGTATGAACCGGGGGACGATCTGCGCTTACTCGATTGGAAAATGTACGCCCGCAGCGAACGTTACTTTGTTAAGCTTTCAGAAATCGAGACAAACATCACCATAAAATTCATCCTGGATGCAAGTCATTCGATGAGTTACTCTGAGAATGGTATCAGTAAATTGCACTATGCCAAAGTAATGATTGCTGCATTAGGCTACCTGGCAAGGAAACAATCAGATGCAATCGGGCTTTATGGAATCAATGACAAAAATCTTGAAATCGTTCAGCCGCGTTTTGAGAATCAGCAATTCATGCGCTTCGTTAATGCATTAGTAAGTTTGAAAAGCGAGGGCAATTGGGGACAAAAAACCGAGCCTTTGATTGATCATACAGGAAAAGAAATGATTGTTTTTGTTACTGATCTCTATGATCAGGATAAAGACATTACCTCCTTTATCTCGCGACTAAAAACATCACGAAATGAAGTAATTGTGTTTCACTTGATAGGCGCGGCTGAACGTGACCTATCGTTCGAAGGTGCATACACATTTGAGGATTTGGAAACACACAATCGTGTGAAAGTTGATACCGCTGTCAAACAAAAAGAATATAAAATTCTTATGGATCGCTGGATTGAAGAAACCCGTAGTTCGTTACTGGAAAAGAATATAAGCTATGCTTTGGTTTCGTTGGATGAGCCCGTTGAAAAAACACTTCGCGATTTCTTAAAAATTAGAAAAACGTTGTTGCGATGACATTGTTAAACCCGATATGGCTTTGGGCATTAGGTGGATTGGCTATTCCAATCGCCATTCATTTGCTGAGCCGTAAGGAGGGCAAAACAATTCGGATTGGAAGCATTCGATTTCTGACAGAAACCTCTACCAGCAAATTCAGCAGCATCCGATTGAATGAAGTTGTTCTGCTCATACTCAGGAGTCTACTGATCATACTCATTGTTCTGTTTCTTGCAGGACTATTATTATCAACTGCTAATAATAACGCTTCAACAAAGTGGGCTGTGATCGAAAAAGGAGTTGAAAACAACGATCAATTCAAAAACCTTCTTGATTCATTACAGAAAAACAACTATGAGATTAGAATACTTGCGAAAGACTTTCCCTTACCGAAAGATGATACTATAACACAAGCTCCCGATTATTATAAATTGAGTGAACAATTATCACAAAAGGGTAATCTTCAGGCGGTTGTAGTCTCAAGTAATTCTCTTTCCAATTTTAAAGGCAAACGGATTTCACTACCTAAAAATATTATCTGGCTATCCTTCCCTATCTCGTCAAATTTAGATTTAACAGTCGATTCACCGAATCCAATAAAAGACACCCTCTATGTTACGGTTGCATACGACAAGGGCTTTCAATACGACAAGAAAATAATATTGGCTTCGTTACATGCTCTTCAATCAACAGCATCTTCAAAACTCGTGATTACAGAAAATGAAATTGATAAGTTCAAATCATCAGGTCGTACTGATTGGGTTATTTGGCTATCGAATTCTAAAACTTCATACCCAAATAGATTACTTAGGTTTCAAGAATATTCGTCTGAGGAGCTAATTATTCATCAAACCAGAAATGATTGGATTCTTACACAGAGGCTAAATGAAGAAATTGCCCTTGAACAACACTTATCCATTCAACTCATGGATATGCTCTTTAACAAAACAGTTCAGCAGGAATTAATTAAACTAGATAAAAGAACGGTTTCCGATGATTTAGTATGGTCATCTGCAAATAATACTATCGCAACAGAAAAAGTTGAAGCCGGTCATTTAATCGACAAGGTTCTTATTCTATTGATTGCTGTGACATTCATCACTGAACGAATCCTGGCATTTTACCGAAAACAATGAATCCAGGAATAGCCATATTATCAAAATTAAAGAATCGGTACATCCTGATTCGACTCATTGAAATCTTATTGTTGTCAATTTCTGTAGCATTGATTTCGTTGTGTGTTTTTTACTTACTGAATGTGTCTCTTACAAAAGAAATTGTTCTCACCGCTTTTGTTACCATTATCGTTTTCTTCCTTCGATTCTTCCAACTCGGACTTCACAAAGTAAGTGAAGAATCTATTGCCGTCTTTTTAAATACACGCTATACTGAATTAAAGGGAAGTACTGATTTAGTTTTAGAAAAAGAAATCAATCTTTCTCAGCTAGCCAAGCTTCAGCAAATCAGAACGAATGAAAATCTTGAGTTATTAAAAAAGAATGTTAGGTTTCCGAATCAGATAAAAAATTTCTTTTTTCTTGCAGTTGCTGGAATTGCAGCACTCGTACTCATTCAACTAAACGGCTTGACTTTTAATTCTAACCATTTTGTCAATACTGTAAAAAATAATATCACACAAGAAGATGGTATAATTAAAGATTTGCCTTCCGAGATCACTGAAGGAAAAGTTACAGTGACACCGCCTGTGTATACAAGCATCCTAAGTTATGCATTGACTGACTTGAACTTAATGGTTCAGGAGAATAGTAAAGTCACATGGTCATTGAAGTTTTCCGGAAAGATCAAAAGTGCGGGAATGATCACATCTTCGCGGGATACAATTCAGTTTTCATTGCAACAGAATGTATGGAAACTTACTTCAACACTTGCTCGGAGCGGATTTTATCAATTTATCTGGGAAGATGAAACTATACATACTTCCGAGTATTATAAGATTGGGATCATCAAAGATCAATCACCAACAATTAAGCTTACCGGTTTAAATCAATTTACACAGGTTGCTTATGATTCTAAGCAAGCTGTAGAAGCTAATCCAACAATCAATGATGATTACGGCTTAACCGATGCTTACATTATCGCAACGGTAAGTAAAGGAAGTGGTGAATCGGTAAAATTTCGAGAAGAGAAAATTAGGTTCTCCGCTCCACAGCAAATCCGTGGCAAACAAATAAGTGCAAAACAGCTACTTGACTTGAAAAAGCTTGGTTTGGAGCCTGGAGACGAATTATACTTTTACGTTGAAGCGTTTGACAACAAAACCCCTATAGCGAACCGATCGAGAACTGAAACATACTTTATTGCGATTCCTGACACTGCTCAGGATGTGATGGCTGCAGAAGGCGGACTAGGGGTCGATCTAATGCCAGAGTATTTTAGAAGCCAGCGTCAGATAATTATTGATACCGAGAAACTTATCCGCGAAAAGAAGTCAATCACTAAAAAAGAATTTAACTCCAGAAGCAATGAGTTGGGATATGATCAGAAAGTACTTAGGCTTCGGTATGGCCAATTCCTGGGCGAAGAGGAAGAATCTGGAATCGCACCCATTGATCAGCATGTAGAAGAAGATTATGATGCTAACGAAAAACCGGAAGATATGATCAAAGAATTCGGACATCAGCATGATACAGAGAATGAACATAACCTGGTGGAAGAAAAAGATCCGGCAAAAAAAGACGTTGATGGCGGAAAGAAAGAAGACCTTCTTGCAGACTTCGTTCATCAGCATGATACTGAGGAGTCTGCAACATTTTTCTACCAATCATTGAAAATGAAACTTAAAGCTGCACTCGCACAGATGTGGGATGCAGAATTATACCTGCGGCTTTACGAACCTGATAAATCATTACCATATCAATACACGGCATTAAAGCTTCTGAAAGAAATCAGTAATGACTCAAGAATCTATGTTCATCGTACGGGGTTTGAGCCTCCGCCCATTAAAGAAGAAAAACGTTTAAGTGCGGATTTGAAAGAGGTATTTAATTCGACCCGAAACTACGATGCTATAATCAAAGAGTATTTTCCTAAAATTTCAGAAGCACTTGCCGTTACAGAAAGGCTTATCGCTCGACAAGCATCAAGGTTAACACAAAATGAAAAAAGCATATTACTTCAATCCGGGAGCGAGCTTGCGCAAGCCGCATTAGAAAATCCTGCGCTGCTAAAAGGATTAAGTGCTTTAAACGAGTTAACAACCCAACCTACTAATCTTAAAATCGAAACACTCAAAACGTTAAGAAAATCATATTGGTTATCCTTACCTACACAACCCGCACAAACGGATAAAAATAATTCAACCGTACACGAACTGGATAACAAATTCATTCAACAACTGGAGCTTCTTGAGCAATGACAGCAATTTTATTTAATTCATTGTTTCCAATTGCCTGGATTATTCCAATCGCTATCCTTTCGCTGGCTGCCTTAAGCTGGCTCGAGATAAGGCGCAATCAAAGATTATTACCCGCTCGATTGTTCGCATTGCTCGCTGCAATTTTATCAATCGGGTGCTTGATTTTAAATCCTTCGATCTCAACCAGGAAATCATCGAACATTATCGTTTTAACTCAAAGATTCAACAAAGACACACTGGATAGTTTGTTAAATGCAAGTCCTGAAAGTCAGTTATATAAATTAAAAGATGTAGCAGCGAATAATGATGTTGAAGAAATTAAAAATTACCGCCAATTCAGCGAATTAAAAGGAAACCTCATGATCTTAGGCGAAGGTGTCCCGCAATACACTCTTGAGTATGTAGACACATCGTCTTTACAATTCTTTCCAGTTCGGATTCCAGAGGGGATAACTGGTATCGATCAAAAACAAATTTATAGTGCAAATCAGCCAGCAAAACTTTCAGGTATTTTAAAGTCTACCAAAGCCAGAACAGTAAAGCTGGCCGGACCAGGAATGGCCGAAGACTCCATTCGTGTTAATGCTGATTCTTTAAAAGCATTTTCATTAATTTTTACCCCAAAAGCACCGGGGCTTTTTTTGTATGATCTTACTGTGTCCGATAGTTCTGGTAAAATACTAAACTCAGAACAAGTACCGGTTCAAGTAAAGGCACAAAAATCTTTATCCATTTTGATTCTCGGTAATTATCCTACTGCAGAGATCAGGTTTCTTAAGAATTTTTTAGAAGATCAAAATCATAAGATCGCGTTGCGTTACAAGATTTCAAAAGATAAGTTTCGAACTGAATTTGTGAACACTCCTCAAAAAACCCTTGGATCTTTAAATGAAAAGCTTCTCCAAAATTTTGACCTGGTGATAACCGATGCATCTTCGCTCGCTTCGCTATCGGCCAATGAAATTCGTGAAATGAAAGAAGCCATGAAGCTTGGTCTTGGAGTAATCACGTTGATCGATACCTCCACTCCCATAGTACAAACAAAGGACTTTCTAAATTTTAAGTTATCCAAAATAAAAAGTGATTCAGCAACCGTACGTATCAACAATCAAAAATTCAAAATTCCAGCTACAGCTGTTGCCGTATCTTCCGAACGCAGGCTCGTGACACTTCAACACGAAATTTCCGGCAGAATACTGTCGGGGTATCATCCGATCGGATTAGGTAAATCAGGTTTCCAGCTTTTGACAAACACGTTTAGTCTTTCTCTTGCCGGTGAAAAAGAAGTTTATGCTGCTATATGGTCGTCTCTACTTCAAACCGTTGCCCGTAATGAGATTAAGAAATACGATTTTAGGTTTATTACTCCTTTTCCGTATTATCAGGACGAACCCATTGAGTTTAAAATTATTGCAACATCAGAAAAGCCCACAGTTAAAATGGATTCTTCAGAAATACAGTTACTGGAAGATCCGCTAATAAAGAATGTTTGGTACGGGAAAACATGGACTGGAAATATTGGGTGGAATTCATTGCAAATTGTACAAGACTCAAGCGAGTATAATTTCTTTGTTTCTCAGCCTGACGTTTGGAACAGTTTACAGCTTTTCAATCAGCACAGAAGTTTGCAAAAATTAACTTCTGAAAAAGAAGATACTGTTCAACGAATAGTCATTCAACCAATTTCTCGAACGATTTTCTTGATCCTGTTTTTATTAGCGGCTGGATTCCTCTGGCTCGCCCCTAAGCTCTAATGGGATTCTGAACCTTTCTGTGGGCAAAAATCTCCACAACTATTAGCTCATAATATTGCTTTAACGCTTACGAGACTTCATGGCATGAATATTTATAGTGTTCCGCAAAAATGCTATGAAGATGGAACATCCAGAAAATGCCGCTCAAACTCAGTTAGATAATCGACTCGCGAAATCTAAGCCTGTAAAATTGGGCTGGTCGGATGAAGAAACGGAAGAAATCACCGAAACGCTTAATAAGCTTCTAGCAAACTACAGCATTCATTATCAGAAACTTCGCAATTATCACTGGAACGTTAGAGGCTCAGATTTTTTTGATCTTCATGAGCAATTTGAACAGCAATACAATGAAGCGCTTCAAAATATCGATGACATCGCTGAGCGCATTCGCATTTTCGGAAAAACTCCGCTCAGTACACTTAAAGAATACCTCGAAACGTCAGAGATTAAAGAAACAGGTTCTCAACTTTCATCCGAGTTAATGGTTCGTGAGTTGCTCAGCGATTATCGGATTTTGCTTCAATATATGTTTGATGTTGTAGAGACTGCCGCAAAATACAGCGATTCCGGAACGGAAGAAATGGTAAAAGTCTTCATCAATCACGTTGAGAAACATCACTGGATGCTCACATCTTTTATGTCTAAGTAAATTATAAATCAAACAACTATTAAATAACACAACCAAAATAACATGAAAAAATTATTCATTATAGCCGCATTGCTATTTGTAACACATCTTTCTTTTGGGCAGTACGCACTCTCAAAAGGTGAAAGTCAATTAAATGCTGGTCTGGGATTTTCCTCCTGGGGATTACCTGTATATGTGGGTTTTGATGTAGGCGTTCATCCCGATATTTCTGTTGGCGGTGAATTTTCCTATCGTTCATATCGTGAAAGATGGGCCGGTGATCGCTACAATCGAAGCATTTTTGGTTTCGCAGGAAACGCCAATTACCACTTTAACACAGTGTTAAATATTCCGAAAGAATGGGATTTTTATGCTGGTCTTAACGTGGGCTTCTATGTTTGGTCTGATCCAGACAATGATGACTACGATGGTGATAACTCCTCAGGACTTGGACTTGGCGCTCAGGTAGGTGGAAGATACTATTTCACAGACCGATTTGGAATTAACCTCGAACTTGGCGGTGGTGCGAATTCATTCGGAGGCGGAAAATTTGGAATCTCGCTGAAGCTTTAATAATAACAACCATAGATCACTAAGAGGGCGGATTTACTAAATTCGCCTTTCTTATTTAATCTAATCCTTATGCCCCATATTGCTATTATTTCTGCCAGTGTTCGAATAAACCGTGTAAGTCATAGAGTTGCGTTATACTTCAAAAATTACATTTCGGAGAAGAAGCTTGCAACGGCAGAAATTCTGGATTTGAAAGAATATAATTTTCCCGTGTTTGAAGAACGTTTGAATCATCAGCAAAATCCTATTCCAGCTGCGGTAGATTTTTCTGAAAAAATTAAAAAAGCAGATGGAGTAGTCATTGTCACTCCCGAATACAATGGCGGATATCCCGGAAGCTTGAAAAATGCGATCGATCTATTGTATCCAGAGTGGCATCGAAAGCCTGTTGCAATTTCTACTTGTTCAGATGGTGTTTTTGGTGGAACGCAAGTGCTTACATCTCTGACATTCTCATTATTCAAAATGAAGACCTTGCTGGTCCCAGCTATGTGTCCGATGCCAAAAGCACAGGAATTATTCGATGAGCAGGGCAATCCTTCCGATAAGCAAACACTGGAAAAGCGAGTTACACCGTTTATTAATGAATTGCTTTGGTTGATAGAAGCCAGGCAGAAGATGGAAAAACATGATGGATAATTTTTTGCAGAAACTTAAGCTTCTGTTGACTAGGGTTTACCATTATTTTAAACCCTTTACGTTTAAAAAATTAATAGTTCTCATTTCTGCAGTAGTGGCTGGCGGACTGCTATTCATTCTTATACTTTTCCTGTTCGTCTGGTCAGGAATATTAGGCGCACTACCCTCTTCGAAAGAATTAAGCGTTATTGAGAATCCAACCGCGTCAGAAGTTTATAGCGCTGATAGTGTTTTATTAGGGCGATACTTTATCCAGGAAAGGTCAAACATTTCATATAATCAAATTCCTAAACACGTTGCTGAGGCAGTTATCGCAACAGAAGATGCACGATTTTATAAGCATACCGGAATTGATACCAGAAGTTTAGCCCGGGTGCTTGTAAAGAGTCTTTTGCTCCAGGATGAATCATCCGGTGGCGGAAGTACGATTACACAACAATTAGCTAAGAATCTTTATCCCCGGAAAAACTATTGGTTCTTCTCGCTTTTCATCAATAAGATGAGGGAAATGATTATCGCTTCACGACTTGAAAAAACGTATGAGAAGTCAGCAATTCTTACGCTGTATTTAAATACTATACCGTTTGGAGATAATACCTATGGAATGGAAGCTGCTGCGCAGCGATTCTTCTCCGTTCACACAAAAAACTTGGGCATCGAACAAGGAGCAGTATTAGTTGGAATGTTAAAAGCAACACACTCCTATAATCCAAGAATATATCCCAGCCAATCCCTGGGCCGAAGAAACGTTGTACTCGGACAAATGTCGAAATATGGAACCCTTACCACCAAAACAGCAGATTCACTAAAAGCATTACCACTCATACTAAAGTATAACAAGATTACACATCACTCCGGGTCTGGTTCGTATTTCCGGGAATATATTCGCCCTGAACTTTTAGAATGGTGTAAAAAGTACAATGCTGAAAATGATGAGAACCTCAACCTCTATACAGATGGCTTAAAGATTTATACAACCTTGGACTCACGCCTACAGCATTATGCCGAAGAGGCTGTAATTACTCAGATGAAGGAAACACAAGCGAGATTCGATGCCCATTGGAAAAATCGTAACCCGTGGCAACAGTATCCGCAAATGATTGATGAAGCTATTAAGAAATCAGATCGCTACAAAAATCTTAAAAAACAGGGCTTATCAGAAACTGAAATAACAGTAGTGATGAATAAGGCATTGCCAATGACTGTCTTTACCTGGGAAGGCGAAAAAGAAATGGTAATGAGCCCATTGGATTCAATCAAGCATTATCTGAAATTCCTCAATGCAGGTTTCCTTGCGATGGATCCTGTTAATGGTCAGATCAAAGCGTGGGTAGGCGGAATCGATCATCATTATTTTCAATATGACCATGTTAGAGAAAGCACGAAACGACAGGTAGGTTCTACTTTTAAGCCGATTGTGTATGCGGCTGCACTAGAACAAGGCGTTCGTCCATGCGAGTTTATTTCAGCCGCCAAAACCACGTACACCAACATGGAAGGTTGGGCTCCTGAAAATACAGAAGATAATTACGGCTTGAAATACTCTATGCCAGGAGCATTAACATATTCGGTTAATACCGTTTCCGTTCAGGTGCTTGAAAAGGCAGGCATTGCTAATACTGTTGCACTTGCACATCGCATGGGGATTAGAAGCGATATCAAACCTGTACCTTCTATCGCGTTGGGAACTGCCGATGCTTCAGTCACAGAAATGGTCACTGCTTACGCTTGCATCGCTAATAAAGGGAAAGTATCAGCGCCAACGTATCTCACCGCAATTGCTAATTATAAAAACGAAGTATTGGAACGGTTTACCTCAGGTGAACAACATCAGGCATTGTCATCCGAAAGTGCTCAAATGATTTTACATATGCTGAAGCGTGTTGTTAACGAAGGTACTGCTGCCGGTCTTCGTTCACGTTTCGGATTGAATAACGACATCGCAGGCAAAACCGGAACAACTCAATCAAATACTGATGGTTGGTTTATGGCTATTACCCCAAGATTAGTAATCGGCACTTGGGTTGGAGCCGATGATCCACGTATCAGGTTTCGGTCAACTGCTTTAGGTCAAGGTGCGAGAACAGCTTTGCCAATTACCGGAGACTTTCTGCGATCTGCTAATCAAGATGAATCTCTTAAACCGATCACACAAGCTCGCTTTGCAGCTTTGCCTACTGCATTAGAAAGAAAAATTGATTGTGATTTATCTAAAGAAGATGGAAACATCATCACCCGGATCTTCGGCAAACGCGATAAGGATAAAGAGAAGAAAAAAGAATTCGGGAAGAAAGAGAAAAAAGGTTTCTTTAAACGATTGTTCGATAAATAAAAAAAGTGCCCGTAAGCACCTTTTCTATTTACTAAGATATAAAATCTACTACTTCTTCCTGCTCACAAGTAATAAAACAACGCCAGCCGCAAGGATAATTCCACCTGTAACCGGTGACCAATAGATAGGAGTTTTTTCCTCTTTATTGATTTCCAAAGCACCCAGGTCTACAACTTCTTTTTTCGTAATAACATTAAAGCCGGTGAATACAGTCATAATGCCACCGACCACGATTAAAATAATTGCTAAGGTTTTCATAATTAAGGGTTTTTAATAATCTGCCCTTGCAATTCAATTGCCAGATTTTTTAAGGGCATTCAATGTGGTCGGCCAGCAGATCATTTCAAAGCGTATTGTGTAGAAGGCTCTACATAAACTCTACAGGATTACCCTATTCCAAAGCGAAATCAGTGATTTATCTATTAGATTCGATTGAATATCCACTGGTATGTTTTTAGCAAAAGTAGAAATGTATAACCAACTAAAAAGAAACGTTATGAACGACAATAAAAAAATAATAATGGTTTTGAATGATTTGATCAAAATCAATGTGGATCGCATTACCGGTTACGAAAAAGCCGTTAATGATTTAGATGCTTCTGAAGTAATGCTTAAAACATTATTTAATCAGGTTTCTGAGGATAGCCATGATATCAAAAGTCAATTGACAGAAAAAGTTATTGCATTGGGCGGAGAACCTGCCTCTGAAAGAACTGTTCCGGGTACAATTTACCAAGCATGGATGGATGTTAAAGCAACTTTTTCAGGCCACGATACAGGTTCAACACTTGAAGCTTGTGAATTTGGTGAAGATGCAGCTCAACGAGCGTATAAAGAGGCTCAAAAAGCATCTGATGAGTTTCCAGCTGACATTAAGCACATGATCACCAGTCAGAAAAACTTGCTGAAAATGTCACACGACTTGATCAAAACACAGCGCGATCAACATAAAGAGATGGCTAATTAAGATCAGTCCTTTCATTTAAAATTCTAGCGCAAAGCCGGTGTGGAACCGGCTTTGCCCATTTGTGGGGATACTGTGGAAAAAAGTCCCCATAAATTCTATATCCAAATGCTTTAAACGGGTTACAAATCCCTTTTTTCATTCTCCTTATACCCGGTTTCTACAATCTGTCGCTGTTTTAAGTGTTTATCACTCTGCTTGGCATAAAAATCGAAATAGTCCGGTCAAACAGAATTAACCACACAATATGAAAACACTAAAAGCAGGAATATTAACCCTCAGCATGGCAGCCGCGCTAGTTAGCTGCGACACAAAAGAAAAGGAAAAACTTCAGTACAAAATAGATTCATTGAACACTGAGCTTCAGGCAAGCCAGCAAGAGGCTGGTCAGTTGAAAGAAGTGAACGTATTGATTGATTCAATTGATGCAAGCCGCAGAGTTTTGCGCGCGAACGTAGTGGAAGGTACTTCTTACGCTAACTATTCTGAGCGTTTGAACGACATCAATCAATACATCAAAGATTCACAAGCTAAAATTGCTGAATTAGAGAAAAAATCTAAGAATGCAGCAGGCATGTCATCTTCAATTAAGAGATTGAAAGCTGATTTAGAATTACGTCAGTCAGAAATCGCAGCGCTTCAATTAGAAGTTTCGAAAATGCGTGCTGAAAATGCAGATATGGCAAAAGCTATCTCTTCTAAAGATTCTACGCTGTTAGCAAAAGATGAAGTTATTAAAGTTCGTGAAACTGATATCTCTTCACTTGAAACCTTAATGAAGGATACCAACGAGCAAAATAAAATGACTACTGCCAATCTTTACTACGAACAAGCTAAAGCAATGGAAAAAGTAGCAGACAGAACAAACTTTGCTCCGCGCAAGAAAAAAGAAGCATTACGTGAAGCACTTGAATTATATAAAATCTCTCTGTCACTGGGTAAAACTGATGCTCAGAAAAAGATAGATGCGATTGAAAAAGATCTCAGTTAGGTAGGTTAGGTTTAGGTTATGGAAAAAGCCCCGGTGTGAAAACACTTGGGCTTTTCGTCTTAAACTCAAAAAGGATTTTTAATAAAATTTAATCAAAACTTACATCAATGGTTACCTGAATTAGTTGACATCCAAAAACAATAATCGTACATTAAAGAGTCTATTTTGTTGAGCCCGTAGTCTAACAAACAACTCAGTCCTGTACAAAATTGTTTGCTACTGTAAATTTCTATTTTACCTAAACCCTCAAACAGTAATCCCCCGATTATGAGTACGAAAAACCAGGTCAAATCAAAGACAAGCGGTACTCCCCTGCAATCCAAGAATACCAGGAAAAAAATTAAGGTTAGTTCAAATGGTAATGGCCATAGTAATGGCAAAAACCATCCTGTATTGACCGGAACACTCGATACCCGCGAGCTTCTACGTGTTCTAACAGAAGTGAAAAACGGAAACTTCACCGTGCGCATGCCCGATGATGAAGTTGGCCTCAACGGAAAAGTCTTTGATACACTAAATGAAATCATCTCACTCAATGAGCGGATGATGTCGGAGTTCACCCGTGCAGGTAACACGATTGGTAAACAAGGTAAGCTTACACAACGCATTGAAGTTCCGAGCAACAAAGGTTCGTGGAAAGAAGGCGTTAATTCCCTCAACGTACTCATCTCCGATCTTGTACACCCTACCATTGAAATTGCACACGTAATCAGCTCGGTAGCTAAAGGAAACCTTTCGCAGGAAATGCCCGAAGAAATTGGTGATCACAAACTGGAAGGTGAATTTCTACGCATCGCGAAAGAAGTAAACTACATGGTGAAGCAGTTGAACCTGTTCTCCATGGAAGTAACACGTGTGGCGCGTGAAGTAGGTTCTGAAGGTAAGCTTGGTGGTCAGGCGAAAGTAAAAGGTGTCGGTGGTGTGTGGAAAGATCTTACGGATTCCGTAAACCACATGGCAGGTAACTTAACAAACCAGGTACGAAACATTGCCGAGGTAACAACAGCGATTGCCCGCGGTAACCTTTCCAAAAAAATTACAGTGGATGTTCGGGGAGAAATGCTCGAGCTCAAGAATACAATTAACACACTGGTGGATCAGCTGAACTCATTCGGTTCGGAAGTAACACGTGTTGCACTTGAAGTTGGTACAGAAGGTAAGCTTGGCGGACAAGCAACAGTAAAAGGTGTGGGTGGTATCTGGAAGGACTTGACGGACTCGGTTAACCAGATGGCCGATAACTTAACAAACCAAGTACGGAACATTGCGGAAGTAACAACAGCTGTAGCGAAGGGTGACTTGTCGAAGAAGATCACAGTGGATGTGAAAGGTGAAATGCTTCAGTTAAAAGATACCATCAACACGATGGTGGATCAGCTCAACTCATTCGGTTCGGAGGTAACACGTGTGGCGCTTGAAGTGGGTACGGAAGGAAAGCTTGGCGGTCAAGCAACAGTAAAAGGTGTTGGTGGTGTGTGGAAAGATCTTACAGACTCAGTAAACCAGATGGCCGGTAACCTTACCGCCCAGGTACGGAACATTGCCGGTGTAACAACGGCCGTAGCAACAGGTGACTTATCCAAGAAGATCACAGTAGATGCAAAAGGTGAGCTTCTTGAATTGAAAGATACGATCAACACGATGGTGGATCAGCTGAACTCCTTCTCTTCGGAGGTTACGCGTGTGGCGCGTGAGGTGGGTTCAGATGGTCAGCTTGGCGGACAAGCAAACGTGCCAGGTGTTGGTGGAACATGGAAAGATTTGACTGACTCCGTAAACCAGATGGCTTCGAACTTAACGAACCAAGTACGGAACATCGCAGAAGTAACAACAGCCGTGGCGAAAGGTGACTTGTCGAAGAAGATTGCGGTGGATGTTCGCGGAGAAATGTTGGAGTTGAAAAACACGATCAACACAATGGTGGATCAGCTCAACGGTTTTGGATCAGAAGTAACGCGCGTAGCACGTGAAGTGGGTTCGGAAGGTAAGCTTGGCGGACAGGCCGATGTACCAGGTGTTGGTGGTACGTGGAAAGATTTAACAGACTCGGTAAATAAAATGGCCGATAACCTGACAAACCAGGTACGGAACATTGCAGATGTAACAACAGCTGTGGCGAAAGGTGACTTATCTAAAAAGATCACGGTGGATGTGAAAGGTGAAATGTTAGAGCTGAAAGATACGATCAACACGATGGTGGATCAGCTCAACTCATTTGCATCCGAGGTAACACGTGTGGCGAATGAAGTAGGTTCGGAAGGTAAGCTTGGCGGACAAGCAACAGTAAAAGGAGTTGGTGGTGTGTGGAAAGGTTTGACGGATTCGGTAAACCAGATGGCGGGTAACCTGACCGCACAGATTCGTAACATCGCAAACGTAGCGATTGCCGTGGCGAACGGTGACTTGTCACAAAAAATTACGGTGGATGTTCGGGGAGAAATTCTCCAGTTAAAAGATACGCTGAATACAATGGTGGATCAGCTTCGTGGTTTTGCATCAGAAGTAACCCGGGTGGCTCGTGAGGTTGGTACAGATGGTAAGCTTGGTGGTCAAGCATTCGTGCCGGGTGTTGCGGGTACATGGAAAGATTTGACTGACTCCGTAAACCAGATGGCCGGTAACTTAACAGATCAGGTGCGTAACGTTGCATCGGTAACAACAGCCGTGGCGAACGGTGATTTATCGAAAAAAATTACGGTGGATGTACGGGGGGAAATGTTGGAGTTGAAAAACACCATCAACACAATGGTGGAACAGCTTAACTCGTTTGCCTTCGAAGTAACGCGTGTTGCGCGTGAAGTAGGCACGGAAGGTAAGCTTGGTGGTCAGGCTGAGGTACGAGGTGTGGCGGGTACATGGAAAGATCTGACTGACTCGGTAAACCAGATGGCTTCAAACTTAACAGGTCAAGTTCGCGGTATTGCGAAAGTTGTGACATCGGTGGCGAAAGGAAACTTGAAACAAAAACTTTCGATCAACGCATTGGGTGAGTTAGCGCAGTTAACGGATACAATCAATGAGATGATTGATACGCTTGCCGTGTTTGCCGATCAGGTAACAACAGTTGCCCGTGAGGTGGGTGTGGAAGGTCGATTGGGTGGTCAGGCCAGCGTACCGGGTGCATCGGGTACTTGGAAAGATTTGACAGAAAACGTAAACCAGCTTGCTGCAAACTTAACGACTCAGGTACGTTCTATTTCTGAGGTAGCCTCTGCTGTAACGAAGGGTGATTTGACACGTGCAATTCGTGTGGATGCAAAAGGTGAGTTGGAAGCGTTAAAAGATACGATCAACCAGATGATCACGAACCTTCGTGAAACAACGTTGCGTACGCAGGATCAGGACTGGTTGAAATCCAACCTTGCGAAGTTTACACAGATGTTACAAGGTCAAAAAGATTTGAATACGGTAACGAAACGTATCCTTTCTGAGCTTGCCGAAGTAGTTAGCGCACATTATGGTGCATTCTATATCTTAGGTCAGGATGATCTATCGCAACAGGTAAAACTGAAATTGTTTGCGGCATACGCTTATAAAGAGGAAAAGAACATTCCGACAGAGTTTGCGATTGGTGAAGGATTGGTTGGTCAGTGTGCGTTTGAAAAAGAAAGAATTTTGTTAACGAACGTTCCACAAGGATATGTTAAGATCAATTCCGGACTTGGTAAAGCTAAACCTTCCAACTTGGTTATTCTTCCCGTGCTGTTTGAAAACAACGTTAAGGCGGTTATCGAGCTTGCATCACTTGATTCATTTAATGCAACACACTTAGACTTCTTAGATCAGCTTACGGAAAGTATTGGTATCGTGTTGAACACCATCGAAACAAACACGCGTACAGAAGAACTTCTGGAACAATCTCAATCACTTGCCGGTGAGCTTAAAACCCAGCAAGAAGAATTGAGACGTACAAACGATGAGCTTCAGGATAAAGCGCTACTTCTCGTAAAACAAAAAGACGAGGTGGAAGCTAAAAACAAAGAGGTAGAAGAAGCCCGTAGATCGCTTGAAGAAAAAGCCGAGCAGTTAACGCTTACCTCAAAATATAAATCAGAGTTCTTGGCGAACATGTCGCACGAATTAAGAACGCCTCTAAACAGCTTGCTAATCCTCGCGCAACAACTGTATGAAAATGCAGAAGGCAACTTGAACGATAAGCAGATTCGGTACGCAAAAACGATCCACTCATGCGGAGATGACTTGATCCAACTGATCAATGACATTCTTGACCTTTCAAAAATCGAGTCTGGATTCATTTCAGCAAACATTTCGACTGTGCGGATTGCGGAGATCGCATCGTTTGCGGAAACTACATTTAAACCAATTTCTGAAGCGAGAAATCTTAAATTCAAGATCGAAACAGATCTTACGCTCCCGCCTTCTATCGAAACGGATATTCAGCGTTTGAATCAAATCCTCAAGAACTTACTTTCGAATGCATTCAAGTTCACAGAAAAAGGTGAAGTGAAGCTGAAAGTTTTTGAAGCGAAGAAAACCTGGAAGTCAGGTAATCAAAATCTAGACACTGCATCCAGTGTAGTCGGCTTCTCGATTAGTGATACGGGTATAGGTATTCCACAAGAGAAACAGCTTATCATCTTTGAGGCGTTCCAGCAAGCAGAAGGTTCTACCAGTCGTAAATATGGTGGTACAGGATTAGGATTATCCATCAGTCGCGGTTTGGCTGAGCTGTTAGGTGGAACGATTGAACTCGATAGCCAGGCAGGTGAAGGAAGTACCTTTACACTTTATCTCCCGGTTGATAGTATCGCGAATACTACACCAAGAAGCACTCCGGAAAGTCTGAAAGTGATTCAACAATATCAAACGGATGTTAAAGGTGCAGATATTCGAACCGTTAATGCTCCGGACGGTCGCAAGGAGATTGTAAATGAAATGATCAATGAGACCGGAGATGATCGGGATCATATCCAATCAAGCGATCAGGTGTTATTGGTAGTAGAGGACGATTTACGTTTTGGAAAAATCATTATCGAGAAAGCACACGAGACTGGATTAAAAGCAGTAGTCGCAACAAACTACCTTGAAGTATTTGACTTCATTAACCGCTTCTCTCCTATCGCGATCACACTGGATGTGAAGTTGCCAGAAACTAGCGGTTGGAAAGTCATTGAGCTTTTAAGGAACGACCTAAACTATCGTCACATTCCAATTCACGTAATTTCTGGGGAAGAGAATAGAAGTCTCGCGTTAAAACGTGGTGCGAGAAGCTTTCTCCTGAAGCCTTTGAATAATGATATTCTGAATGAACTCTTTAACGATATTATTTCATATCACAATAAAGCGGTTCGAAACGTACTCGTAATTGAAGACAATGAGCTTGATTCCTCACAAATTGCAAAAATGCATCAGGATGAAAAGCTTAATGTAACGATTGCCGATAACGGTAAGAAAGCAATGAAGCTTATGAAAGAGCAACCGTTTGATTGTATCATCCTGGATTACACCTTGCCTGACATCCCAGGAATTGACTTAATCCACGAAATCAATAAGCTAAAGAAAAAACTCACTCCGATAATTGTTTATTCTGCAAAAGATTTCAATAAAACTGAGCTTAGTAATGTTAACCTGAATTCCAGTTCGTTAATCACAAAAAGCGCAAACTCTATTGAATACTTGCTGGAAGAAACAATTTCTCATTTGCACATCAATCATAAAGATATCGCACCGGACAAACAGCGGATCATCGAAAATATCCGCAACAAGGAAGATATCTTAACCGGAAAAAACATTTTGGTTGTAGATGATGACGTACGTAACCTGTTTGCACTCACAACAGTATTTGAACGATTCAACATTAACGTGATCACAGCCGAATCGGGTAAGGAAGCCATTCAACTACTCAATGAGAATCCTAAAATTGAAATGGTGCTCATGGATATCATGATGCCGGAAATGGATGGGTATGAGACTACGCAAAAAATCAGGCGCGAACATAAAAATAGTACGTTACCGATTATCGCGGTAACAGCGAAGGCCATGAAAGGTGATCGTCAGAAATGTATTGAAGCCGGAGCTTCGGATTACATTACGAAACCTGTTAAGGTTGATCAGTTGCTTTCGTTGATGCGTTTATGGTTTTGTAAATAAAGTAGCATGCAGCCAAAAATCCTGTTAGTGGATGATCGCGAGGATAATCTTCTTTCGATTGAAACCATACTCGAACCGAGCGGCTATCGCTTTGTCAAAGCTCATTCAGGACGTGAAGCGTTAAAGATCCTGCTCACCGAGTTTGACTTTGCGATGATTCTGATGGATGTTAAAATGCCTAACCTCAACGGCTTTGAAACTGCATCCTTAATTTATGAGCGCGAAAAGCTGAAGCATGTTCCAATCATTTTTATTACCGCTAATAATTACGGAGATGAAAATATGTATAAGGGATATCAGTCTGGTGCGATTGATTACATTTTCAAACCAATTAATCCGGATATTCTTCGGGCAAAAGTAGGTGTACTCATTGATTTATATAAAAAGAACCGACTCTTGATTGAACAGGAGCAAAAGCTTGTAGCAATCAACCGAAGTCTGGAGATTGAGATCAAAGACAGGATGCTCTCCGAAGAAAAAGTGAATCAGCTTAACCGTAGATTATTGACAAACATTGCGGACCTGGAAAATGCAAACAAAAATCTCGAGCGGTTTGCCTTTATGGCTTCACACGATTTGCAGGAGCCTCTTCGTAAAATTCGAATGTTTAGTGACCGGCTTTATCAACGCCACAAAGATGTAAAGGAAGATATTGATCTGATCAGCCGGATTCAAAGCGCAGCAGAACGTACACAAACATTAATTGGCGACATTCTATCCTTCTCAAAACTCACCGCTGAACCAGCAGATTTTACAACCGTAAACCTAAACGATACTTTACAAGAATTATTAAATGATCTGTCAGAGGAAATACGCGAGAAGGATGCTAAAATAACCATTGAAACTCTCCCCTCGCTATATGCAAGTCAACGATTAATGCGGCCTTTGTTTCAGAACCTGATCTCCAACGCGCTAAAATATCGAAAACCTGATGTTCAGCCTGTCATAAAAATCAGGTCAGATTCAATGACAGATGCAATTAGTAGCAGTAAAGCAGTCGCAAATCATTACTTCAGAATCTATGTAGAAGATAATGGCATTGGCTTCGAACAAAAATATGCAGAAGATATTTTCGGAATGTTCAGACGATTACATAATAATGGTGAATTTGAAGGAACCGGAATTGGATTAGCGTTGTGCAAAAAAATTGTTGAGCAGCACAAGGGATTTATTTCGGCCAGAAGCTTAGTTAATCAGGGATCAACTTTTATAATATCTTTTCCCGCTAAATGACTTTCCATCGACCACTCGCTTTTGAATATGAAAGACCGTTACTCATGGTAACTATCTCAGATCCATCTTCAGCTTTATGAGTTCCGGTTTCATATATCCGAATGTTATTGTTTTCACGCGTGAGAAAGTTAATCAACGCATGTTGGGTGGGTGCAATATCCTCAAGCCACTGATCATCTCCTTCTTTAACAAATGCACTGCTCATAGTAGTTTAAACAAGTATAAGTCAAATTTTGTTCCACTCTTAAAAACTCCTGCAACACATTCGCATTTTTCATGATTGTTGCTGATTATTACACCATGGGGCAGGAAGAATTAATAAATCAAGTAATCAAAGGCATTGGAAGTCGAGGCTTTGGTGATGTCATGAAATCTCTAGGCTGGACTCAGGAGAATTTTCAAAACGGATTTGATCTGGCCAACGACATGCAGAATCTTGATCTTGTTAAGCTTATCTATTCCAACTTTAGTCAAAATAAAATAGTCATTGAGTTTACGTTGCTTGGAAAAGCTAAACTCGAAACCTTGTTATAATTATGGAGTTTGAACCCGAAATAGCTTTTCGACTTGTTCTTTCATTTCTAATCGGAACTGTGCTTGGAGTTGAGCGCGAATACCGTAGTAAAGCGGCCGGCTTGCGCACAATGATTGTAATTTGCCTAGGCTCAACAATATTCACCGAAATTTCCTTAAGCATTGGAGGTGCGTCACCCGACAGAATTGCATCAACGATTATTACAGGTATTGGATTCCTGGGTGCGGGAGTGATTTTTAAAGATGGTCTCACCATTAGTGGTATTACAACGGCAACAACCATTTGGATTTCAGCTGCGTTGGGAATGGCTGTAGGTGCAGGCGAATACATGATTGCAGTGGTAAGCTCAGTGGTAGTTTTGATTGTATTAACTGTTTTCGAGAAAGTTAAAATGTGGATTAACGAGCTGCATCAGGTTCGCATTTACAAAATCACATTAAAAAATGAAGTCTCTTTTCAGCACACGCTCAAATCAGAAGCTGACAGACTGAAATTAGGCTATCGTCTTGAACGCGATTCAAAAAACGAGGCAGATCAATTTTTACTTTGTGAACTTGCCGGCCGGAGAGTTCAATTGGATAAAATGAATGAGTTTTTGAAGAGTAATCTTAACGTTAAAGCATATGATTATTAAATAATATCCTGTTAAATGAACATTATTAATCTAAAATTGTTTTAAATAATATTGCCAAATTCTTTATAATTCTAATTGGTTTATGAGCCTGAAGTCTGAAAGCCCCACGCATATTTTAATCGCTGAAGATGACGATGATGACTACCTGATTTTTTCAATTGCCATTAAGGAAACATCTTTTACCTATGTATTGAAGCGAGCTGAAAACGGTGAAATACTCTTAAAATTTCTCAACGATGAATTGCCTGATATCCTTTTTCTGGATATGCTGATGCCTTGCATCGATGGCAAGCAGTGCCTGAAAGAAATCAGGGCTAACAAGAAATACGACAGCCTCCCGATTATTGTTTATTCTTCGCTCAATGATCTCGAAAATATAGAATATTGTTACCGGGAAGGATCAAATTTGTATGTGATTAAACCGAGTTCAATAGGAGATCTGAAAAGTGCTCTGGAACGAATTCTTTCCATTGACTGGAAGAAGACAATGTACTTCCCTCAGAAATCACAATTTGTTATAAACGCGTAATTTTATTTTAATGAGTGCAGATCCTAACAACCTGCTTTGGTTTATAATTGATGACGATCAGGACGATCAGGAAATTTTTACAATCGCTGCTAAAAAAGTTAATCCGGATATAGAATGCGAATTTGCCAATGACGGAGTTCACGCGCTCGAAAAATTTAAAGCCGAGCCTACCTTTACTCCTGGAAGAATTTTCCTGGATGTAAATATGCCGCGCATGAACGGAGTAGAATGTCTGGAGCAGCTCCGAACCATTGACCGTATCAAACGCGTTCCCATTTACATGTGCTCTACCTCTTCCGATCCAAGGATTATAGCCCAGATAAAAGAATTAGGAGCGCGCGATTTTATTATAAAGCCCTCAACGATTTCAGAGTTTGCCGATGTGCTGGCGGATGTAAGCAAAGACTTATAAAATTTTCTATGAGGGTTCTATCAACTCAAGAAAACTGTCTGTATTAAACTCAGTTAACAGCAAATCAACATCCAATCGGTTAACAGCTTGCTGTGGCATGTACGGAACTTCGGCACTTTTTGGATCTTGTGCAGCAATCCTGCCTCCTTTTTCTTGAATCACCCGTAAACCATTCACGCCATCAGCATTAGCACCGGAAAGCAAAAGGCCCACGACTGATGCACCAAATGCCTCAGCCGCTGATTCAAACGTTACGTCAATGCTGGGACGACTGAAATTTACTTTCTCAGAAATATCAAGCGAAAAAGTTAAATCCTTTTCGAGCAGCAAATGATAATCTGCAGGAGCGATGTAGATATGATGTTTTAACAGTGAATCCTTATCCTCAACTTCTCTCACGCTAAATTCAGTTTTATGCGACAGTACATCTTTAAGCGCAGAGTCTTCATCATCTTTTCGATGAAAAATCAGGATAATAGTACAATTAGATTTCCTAGTAATGTGCGGAAGAAGCCGCAGTACTTTTGATAAGCTTCCGGCTGAACCACCGATGACTACTATTTTGAAATCAGGATTCATATTTATTTAATCTTTCGCCAGATTTTCTCTTTGTTGTCCAACTGCTTATAACGTTCCATCACGGATGAGAACTTCAGTGTTTCTTTTGATCCCAATCCCAGGAAACCCAATTTCTCCAAGCTATTATCAAACAAATCAAGTGCCCGATCCTGCAAATCTTTATCAAAATAGATCATTACATTCCTACACAGGATAAGCTGAAATTCATTGAATGAAGTATCGGAGACCAAATTATGCGTAGCGAGAATTATTCTACTCTTAAACGATTCATCAAACTTGGCCGTATCATATTGCGCGATGTAGTATTTCGAAAAGTCATGTCTCCCACCCGACTGAATATAGTTTTCTGAATACTGCTTCATTTGATTCATGGGGAACATGCCCAGCCTTACTTTTTCAAGCACGGCAGGATTAATATCGGTCGCATACAATAGTGACTTTTGCAACAGATTGGCTTCTTTCAGCAAGATAGCCATGGAATAAACTTCTTCCCCGGTCGAACAGCCTGCATGCCAGATTCTAATCAAAGGCTTTGTTGCCAGTTCTGGAATTACTTCTTCCCGAAGAGTCTTATAGAAATGCGCATCTCGAAACATTTCGGTTACGTTAACCGTGATTTGCTCCACAAAGCGTTTGAAGTATTCTGCGTCATTCATCAGGCGATGCCTGAATTCCGCAAAACTGATAACTTTATCCATGGTTAACAGCCGCTGGATTCGTCTTTTCAGTGAAGCCGCTGAGTAGTTTGTGAAATCATAGCCGTACTGTTCAATCAGATCAGAAAGTATGATCTCTATCTGCTCATCGCTCAACTGAAGATCAACAGCCATTATTTAATGTACTTCTTAAGTATATCCGTCAGCTTATCAACATCAACAGGTTTTGACAGATAGTCATCCGCTCCGGCAGCCAAACACTTTTCACGATCACCGATCATCGCTTGTGCGGTAACAGCAATCACCGGCAAGGCGGTATTCGAACCTTTACGCAACGTAGCCAGCATTTCATATCCATCCATTTCAGGCATCATCATATCGAGCAGTATAATACCAACATCATGGTTGCTGCTTAGCAACTTTAAGGCCTCCAATGAACCAGGAGAAGAAATGCAGGAATAGCCTTTTGCTTTTAAAACAGCTGACAGGGCAAAAATGTTACGGGCATCATCGTCAACAATGAGGACTTTATTTCTCATTTCTTAAATACTTTTTCTATTTCCACCTTCATACAACCAGACCCGCAGCAGCGAGAGCAATTGATCTATATCGACCGGTTTGGTAATATAATCGGATGCACCTGCACTGATGCACTTGGCACGGTCACCCATCATGGCCTTGGCGGTTACGGCTATAACCGGAATGTCTTTCAGCTTTCGGTCTTTACGGATTTCACGGGTTGATTCGTAGCCGTCCATTTCAGGCATCATCATATCCATTAGCACGATATCAACTTTTTGATTTTCACGTAGTTGCTTCAACGCATCTTTTCCGTCCACTGCGGTGATCACATTCATTTTATAATTCTCCAGCGCTTTTGTAAGGGAGAAGATGTTTCGCATATCATCATCTGCGATCAGCACGGTTTTGTTCTTGAGCACTTCATCCAATGCGCCTAACTTATGGTATTTCGAGTGCGTATCTTCTTTCTTATCCTTATTTTCTACCAGATGCAGGAACAACGAAACTTCATCGAGAATGCGCTTATAAGAATGTGCAGTCTTGATCACAATCGAATCTGCATACTTCTTAATTCGCTGCTCTTCTGTTTTAGATAAGCTCTTTCCCGTAAAAATAATAATCGGAAGATTTTCCAGGCCCGGTATTTTCTTCACTTCCTCCAATGTGTCGTACGATTTTTGATCCGGGATGCCCATGTCCAGGATAACACAGTCCACGTTATCCTGCTTTAGGGATTTAACGGCATCATCAACACCGGTTTTAACATCCAGGTTAATATCATACGTTTCGAGGAAATAGGCCAGAGCACGTGCATGCTTGGTATTCTCTTCTACGATCAGAACTTTTTTTGGATTGTGTGAAAGTACATATTCAATCTTTTCAAAGATGCCTTGCATTTGCTCAAACGCCATAGGCTTATTGATAAAATCAACCGCACCTTTCACCAGGCTCTCGCTCTTCACTTCATACGAAGACATGATATGCACCGGAATATGCCGCGTTCTTGGATCGCTCTTTAACTCGTCCATTACCTCCCAACCGCTCATTACCGGCAATTGAATATCAAGCAAGATTCCAATCGGTAAAAGCTGATGTGCTAATTCAAGACCTTCATCACCCCGCACGGCTACAACTCCTTTGTATCCGCTTTTACGGGTAAAATCCAAGAGTGATTTCGCGAAGTTTACATCATCTTCTACGATCAGCATGACTTTATCACCAGCCTTAATCTTTGCCCTGTCATCCGGGATACTTTCTGGAATTTCACTGCTGATGTATTTACCCGGAATTCTTTGTTTATAACTCGGTTCTTCCACCTGTTCATGAACAGCTTCTATTGAACTCGTTTTACCAGCACTTTGCTTTTGCATAGGAAGATGCAGGGTAAACTCGCTTCCCTCACCCACTACACTCTTTAATGAAAGCTCACCGCCTAAAAGTTTAACAAGTTCACGGCTGATAGACAATCCGAGTCCTGTGCCGCCATACTTTCTACGGGTCGACCCATCGGCTTGCTGGAACGCTTCGAATACAAGCTTCTGTTTTTCTTCCGGTATACCAATTCCAGTATCCTTTACGGTAATGTCAAGATGATCCCGGTATTCATCTGATTTTTTAACATCAAGGCTCACGTGCCCTTGTGCCGTAAACTTAATTGCGTTTGACAGGAGATTTCGGATTACCTGTTCCAACCGGAGCTTATCGGTTTCAATCTTTTCAGGAACGCTCTTATCAATCGTAATCTTAAACTCGATTCCCTTGTCCTGAGCAACGGGTTTAAATAATGATTGCATTTCTTTGGAAACATCGCGCATGGATACGGGTAGGTATTCAAGTTCCATCTTACCCGATTCAATTTTAGATAGATCCAGAATCTCATCAATGAGTGAAAGAAGGCCCTGACCTGAACTTTGGATTACACGTGCATATTCGACTTGATCGGACGAAAGATTCTGTTCATTGTTTTCACCCATCAAACGTGAAAGCAGAAGAATGGAATTCAACGGTGTCCGCAATTCATGCGACATGTTTGCCAAAAACTCTGATTTATACTTCGTGCTTAATTCAAGTTCTTTAGCCTTGGATTGAATTTCAAAATTCCGTTCTGTAATTACCTGATTCCGTTCTTCCAGCAAGCGACTGCGCTCTTCCAGTTCCTGGTTGGCTTGCTTTAGTTCTTCTTGCTGAACTTTTAATTCTTCTTCCGAAGCCTGAAGTTTCTCAGCCTGTACTTCAAGTTCGCTGTTTATATTTTCCAGTTCACTATGCTGCGCTTGTAATTCTTCCGATTGCGATTGGGTTTCTTCCAACAACTCCTGCATTCGTTTCTTATTCTGAGCAGTAGTTATAGCAATTGCAATGTTACGGGTTGCCGCTTTAAAAAATTCAATTTCACGTTCTGAGAACCCTGTCAAGGATGCCAATTCAATACCGCCTTTTATCGAGTATCCGTCAAATAAGGGCAACGCCACTATGTGCTTCGGTTTTGCATGAGCAGTTGTAAAGCTGATAAAGATACTTTCGTCCGGAATATCTTTCAATTCCATGACTTTGCCGGATGTAACAGCCTGTCCGATGAATCCTTCGCCCAGCTTTACGGATTTGGATGTGGCGCCCGGCATGTAGGCATAACTCGCATGAATTATAAGATCGTCATGCTCCATGATATAGAAAGCTCCTGCCTGGCTATTCGCGAAACCTGAGATGAATTCGAGAATATCCTGCGAAAGCTTATTCACCGGTTTATCCCCAATCAACTGATCGTTCAGTTCACTTATACCGCGTTGCAACCACTCCTTATCCGAAAGTTGATCAAAAGAGGTTTGCAGCGATCCTGCCATTTTATTCAGCGAAAGCGCAACGTTTCCTAACGCATCGCTCTGGCCTCCCGAAACACGTACCTCATAATTTCCAGTGGAAATCTTATCAGCAATATCCTTTATTATATCAATTCGTTGCGTGATTACTCTGTCTTTTTCTTCAAGCTCCGACTGTAATCTTGATTTCTCTTCAAAGTCGTTGGAGACGCGGCTGTAGAAAGCCATTGTTATGATCAGGGCAATTATGGCAGCGGCAACAATCAGGATGGGCGTAAACGTGGCGAACTTATTCATGCTACCAACACGCTGCTCAAGCAATTGACGCTCTCGCTCCTCCATCATTCTGATTTGATCCCGCATTTTATCCATAACATTCTTCCCACTGTTCAGGATAGTAATACTTGTTTCCTTCCCTTGCTTTTTATCAACAATGGTGGCGTTAAAATGATCAAATCGATCAAGGATGAGTTCGTATAACGCAGGCAGGTCCCTTTGTTGAGCCAGATTATCCTGTGTTAATGATAGTGTGTTGTTATAGGCCGTTAGAACTCGTTCTTTGGAGTCGTTAAAAGGTTGAAGAAAATCTTCATCTCCGGTAATCAAAAATCCACGTTGACCGGTTTCGGCATCAACCATGGCAGATTTAATTGATTCCATTTCCAGAATCACTTCATTGGTGTGGCGAACCAGATCCGTACTATCTAACAAATTCCGGATACTGATAAAAGATGCCACTGAACTTATCAGCAAAATCAGGAGTGAAACTCCAAACCCGATGCGTAGATTCCGCTTATAATTTTTACTCATGTTCTTAAATGATTAGCACAAATTATTGTTGTGTATGTGTTACTGGCAGGATAAACGTAAATGTTGCTCCCTCGCCTTTTTTGCTATTTGCTTTGATCAAGCCGCTATGCCGGTCGACAATTTTCTTAACAATTGAAAGTCCGATACCGGAACCTTCATAAGCATCCTTCTGGTTAAGGCGTTGAAATATGTCAAAGATTTTATCAGCATAGACTTCATCAAACCCAATTCCATTATCAGAAACAGAAATTCTATAATAATCACCTTCGTTTGCTACCAGAGCTGAGAAGGAATTTTCCTGAATAAATTCGCCCGTAATTTTGATTTGAGGTGTTACACCCTGCCGGGAGAATTTCAATGAATTAAGAATGAGATTTTGAAATAACTGTTTAACCTGGCCTGGCACAACATCAAATTCAGCTAGTTTGTCCACCTCAATTTTAGCGTTAAGTGATTTAATCTTAACTTCAAGATCGCTCAGTACTTCTTCAATAATTATATTAAGATCTGATTTCTTAAAAAAATCAAATGCCGGTGGGCGGGCAAAATCCAGCAGATCTGTAATCATCTTTCGCATGCGCTCGGCTGATGAAGAAATCTTGTTTAGGTAGGTTTTGTATTCCGCTTTTTCAGGTGTTGCGCTTTCTCGAACCATGGCACTGAATACCTGGATTTTTCTTAAAGGCTCCTGCAAATCATGCGAAGCAACGAATGCAAATTGCTGTAGTTCATTATTGCTGTCTTCTAATCTCTTATTAGACTCCTTAAGTTGCTGTGTGCGATCTTCTACTTTTTGTTCTAGAATCTCGGAAGCCATTTTCTGTTCGTGGATGTCGGTAAAAATTCCAACCCATTTAAGGAATATGCCGTCTTTCTTTACAGGTGTAATGTATAGAATATGGTATCTGAATTGTTTGTTGTCCAATCTTCTGACTTTAACTTCCTGCTTGAGCTGATGTTTGGAAGTAATAGCCTGATCCATGTACTGTGCAATCGTAGTTCCTTCCGTCTCCGGAAATTTCTTGCGTTCTGAACTGTAATCATCCCAACGCTCATTCACAAACTCAATCTTGCCTGCCTCATCTGTATTGAAGGCCATCTGGGGAATAGATTCGAGCGTTGATTTTAATTCTTCAATTCGATCTTGCAAATCGCCTTCAACCTTTTTACGAACTTCAATTTCGGCTCGAAGGATTTTATCCATTTCGTTAAGCCTGCGATGTTGTTCAGAAAGCTTATAGAATGTTTTTACTTTAAGCAGAAGAATATCAGGATCAAATGGTTTGGTTACATAATCCACTCCACCCGAACCATAGCCTTTTGTTATATACTTCTTGTGCGTACTGATAGCCGAAAGAAAGATAATGGGTATGTCTTTCGACTTGCTGTAACCCGAAATCGCTTCCGCAACTTCAAACCCATCCATGTCAGGCATTTGAACATCGAGTATGATCAGGGAATACTCGTTTTGCAAGATTTTCTTTAACGCTTCCTGTCCGGATGACGCAGAATCTATCTTAAACTTATGGAGCTCAAGTAGCTGTTTTAATGAAAAAATGTTTTGCGCATTGTCATCGACAATCAGGATCATAGCACACGAGGGCTTTATGCCGTAAAAACATTCAATTTAATGATTTCAGGCAATTAAATGCTTCAAATTTTCAAAGAAAACGACCAATAATACTGTGCAAAAAAATCCACATTTTTTGACTTTCCGGTTTCACAACGCGCACGGAGATTTCTTAATTTTTCTTCAATTGAGACTGTTGATTTGGCATAGAATTGTAGTGTATGCTCATCAACAACTACAATAAATTATGGAATACGTGTACTATAAAGGAAACCGCTACGAAGCCAAAGCTGTTGAGATTGGAGGGAACCGACTCTATTCACTTTACAACCATGAAGGAACATTGCTACATTTTGTAACGGAGCAACAGCTTGATAAGCGTTCGCTGATTGATATGTGCATTGAAACCTATCTTCGGTTTTCAGAACGCGCTTAAGACTTCTATTCGTTTTTTAGTACGACAGCCGGGTTTGCGCGAGTTACCCTGAGCAGTACATACACCATCGACCCAAAGGCCAACACAGCACTGCCTGCCAACGTAAATAAAAATACATTCGGTGAAAACTCAACCCGATACGCAAATTGGCTAAGCCATTGTTCAACCAGGAACCAGGCAGGATAAATTGCTAACAGATTTCCAACAACAACCATCACAACATATTCTTTAGACAGGTGGGTTAATAATGAACCTGTTGATGCTCCGAAGACTTTTCGTACACCCACCTCCTTCACACGCTGCCGTGCAAAAAACGAAACAACACCAAACAAGCCTAAACAGGCAATTACAATAGCAAGTATGGTGAAGTATGAAACAATCTTTCCGGTAGCTTTATCAGCTTTATAAAGTGCATCGTACGTTGAATCAACAAATGAATAACTAAAAGGCGCTGTAGTGACACTCTTCCAGGTCGATTCAAGTTCTGCAAGTGTCTGTTCAGGATTATTGGTTTCAATCCGCACACACAATACGGAATAAAACGGTATAATGTGCATCATCAATGGTTCAACCTGATTGTGAACGGAGGCAAAATTAAAATCCTTAACCACGGCTATGATCTCACCTCGCTTAGGCCCCGAAGGATCGAAGGTATATTCAAAAGGTTTGCCGATCGGGTCTTTTAAATTAAAGGCTTTAACAGCTGCTTCATTCAAAATGAAAGCATGTGCGCTGTCAGCATTGCCAACATTAGAAAAATCACGACCTTCTAAAAGTTGAAGTCCGAGCGTTTTTACCACATCGTGATCTACTGACATAACCCGCATGGATCTAGTGCCGTCATCTTCACCCTCGCTGGTAGGCTCCGTTCCTGCTAATTCTGGTATTCTAACTGTTAACACAACTACCCGTTTACCCGGAACAACCGACAATGCAGTGGTAGCTTTAACATCGTTTAATTTTTCAAGCTCTTGCTTCATGGGTTGTAACTTTCTAAATACATCACCCGATAAGCTTAATGCAACAACATTTTCTTTTTTAAAGCCAATATCCAGATCATCAATAAAATTAATCTGACGCTGAATGGTTAATGTACACACAATCATCATGGCCGAAACCGTGAATTGGAACATAATAAAGACTCGCCTCAAGTATAAAGAAGTCTTACCCGATTTTTCATTGAACCCGGATTTTAGCGCCTGAACCGGATTAAAAGATGAGAGTAACGCTGCAGGATATATTCCTGATAAAAATCCGAGTGCAATCCATCCCAATAGAACCAATCCTAAAAACTCCGGTTGAATTAGCACTATCGGACTCAATAACTTTCCGGTTAACGTATTGAACCAGGGCAAAGCCAACGCGACCGTAATAAAGCTTATCAGGAAAGCAACCAATCCAAACAAGTAGGATTCCAGAAGAAATTTTCCAAATAAACCTGAGCGTGTGGCGCCAATTGTTTTTCTAACCGCAATTTCTTTTGCGCGCTTAGCTGCAAGCGCATTTGAAAGGTTAATGTAATTGATGGAGGCAATGAGCAAAATCAAAATAGCAGCGCAAATAAAAATTAATACCACCTGCTTGCTACCGTTGGCCTCTATTTCTTTTTCGGCATGACTGGATAAATGGATCTCCGAAAGCGGGTTTGTGTTAATGTCAATCCGTGTATCATTTGGGTTATTCGAAATTTCAGAGCCGGTAATTTTAGGCGAGTCTGTTCTCAATTTTTTTGCGAGTGATCCAGCCTGTCCATCTTTTGCCCGTACGTATGAATATAAAGGAAGTATACCACGTGATTGATCCACATCCGGCCAGAAGTGCTTGATGGCAAGAACAATATTCGAATGAAAATGACTTGTTGTAGGAATATCATCCATAACACCTGCCACTTTGTACGTGTTGCGATCCGTTGTTAAAATTTTTCCAATAGGATTACTATTACCAAAGAACTTTATCGCCAGCGATTTTGAGATAACAATACTTCCCGGTCCATCCAGTGCAGTTGTCGGATCTCCATATACAAAAGGTATAGGGAAAACATCAAAAAAAGTAGTATCAACAGCCCAGGCTTTGTTTTCGGAAAATTGTGTGGAATCAGACTTAAGGAGCACATCCTGGTTGATGGGCAGCATACGCGTAGCCGCTTCAATCTCCGGATAGGTTGTTAGAATTGCTGGAACAAGATACCCTTCTGTTGAAGCCCACGTCTGCACTTTGCTTCCGGTTACAACATCGGTTTGGAGTCTGAATACATCTTCATATCCGGGAACATATGTATCGTACGACATTTCATCCTTCACAAACAGGTAGATGAAAATACTTACCGTTAGTCCGAGGCTTAAACCAAATAAGTTAATCAAGGCATGGATCTTATTATTCAGCAAATGCCGGATGGCGGGTTTGAGGAAGTTCATAAGTACAGAGTTTTAAAGATATTTCAGCCAGTGTTTCTCAGGGTGCGAAAACTTATAATTACCATATTGTTGGCATAAAAAATAAAGAATTACAGTGATGGCAAAGGTTGCGATATAAACGGTTAACAGGTTATGGGTATTCATCCCGACAATTGCAGCACTACCGTGGATCAGGAACAAATGCCAGAGATAAAAGTACATAGGTGTTCGCCCGATAATGAGAATCTTGTCACTCAACCAACCGGAAATTTTTTCGGTATAGCTTAGTAGAATTAGCGCTGGCCCGATAGTCATTAGAAGGTACAGTATTGAGGTAGGATATTTTGTTGTAGCAATAAATGAGAGTATTGTGAACACTCCGTCAGGCTGAACGCTCCAGGGTTTAGGGTCACCGTAAAGATTAATGAATCTTATTGTAATGAAAAGTAAACAACACATCAATCCCAACCATCGTAAAGTCGACTTTCGTTTTAAGCTTTCTGTTTTAGGTTCATAAAGTTCACCCAGACAATAACCAAGCATCACTAATCCGAAATAAGGTAATACAGAAAATAAAACGAATACACCTGAGTTCTCTCCTAACGGAAACCATCCCCGAACATGAAGCAGTTTCCAAACGGCATCAGCAAGCGTTCCTTCTGAAAAAGAGACACCATCAAGCAAATTATGACCGAACACGATAAGCAATCCGAGTATTAAAAGAATTCGTTTGTTCAGATAAATTATTCCAGCAAGAAAAATCATGGTAATTCCGATTGCCCAGATTACCAGTAGCGTAAAATTTCCCAGTGAGTATCCAAACTCCCAGGCAAATTTAAATACCGTCAGTTCAAGAATAATCAGGATTAATCCGCGTGTAAGTAAAAATTTTGAGAGCGCCTTCTTTGACCCGGTCTTCTGCTCGTACAGAAAGGCAGAAGCTCCTGTAAGGAATATGAAGACTGGCGCGCAGAAATGGGTTATCCAGCGCGTCATGAACAACGCTGTAGTTGTTGTGGTTAAGTCCTCCGGGTTATTGGTGAGCGCTGTTGCATGAAAAAAGAAACGGGTGTGATCAAGCACCATCAGGATCATTACAATGCCGCGAAGAAAATCTAAAGATTGAATTCTATTGGAAAATTGACCAGAAGTAATTGACACGGTGCTCATACGCAATTGGATTTTACGTAGTTAGATACTCTGTGCAGAACTAACTACTCGTTTCTTAAAAATTTAACTGGATTGCTTATAGCCATCCGGATAAGATAATACGTAATTGAAAGTAATCCGGCAACCAACACAAATGCGCCTGCCTGAAGAAAGAAAGATGAGCTTAACTCAATCCGGTATTGAAAAGTTTGAAGCCAGAGATTCCCAAGGTAAATCGCTGCAGGAATGCCAATTACTATAGAAATAAGATTAAAGAAGGCATACCTAGAATAAAATTGGCGCATGATCATAAGCTGATTGGCACCCAATACCTTACGAATGGCAACTTCTTTAAGCTTACTGCTAAACAATAACGAGCTCATCGCAAACATTCCGTAGCAGGTAAGGTAAAGCGCAATGAATGTGAAGAACGTCATCACGTTACTAAACTTGGCTTCGTTGGTATAAAGCTTATCCATTTTATCATCGAGCGATTCATACATAAATGGTTTTGAAGAAAACTTCTTCCAGGTTTTTTCCAGATGCGTAATCACCTCTTTGTTTGAATCTCTTGAAGCCTTGATCATAATTGTTCCCGCTTCCTGTGAGGGTAAGAATATAGCAGGTTGAATAGTTTTGTGCAGCGATTCAAAGTGAAAATCATCAATCACTCCGATTACGCGGCCATGTGCCATTATCTCGGTAGTTCCGGGTGCAAAGATCTCCATCGACTTACCAATCGGATCGTCAATCCAACCGAGCTCCAATGCCGCACGCCTATTAATGATAAATGTCCAGGCGGAATCATAGTTGTCTTTAGGGTCAAAGTTTCTTCCCTGAAGCAATTTTATATTTAACGTATGGATGTAGCTATAGTCAACCCAAGCCAAAGGAAACAAGAATGGTTTCTCACGTGATCCGCCTTCCGGAACAAATCGCCATTCATCGAAGCCGGTGCCCGGTACTTTACCGCCTGCTACACTCTCTACATTCGGATGATCGGACAATTCGTTTTTGAAGGCCTGCGCGTGAGGATAAATATCCTCGTTAAGCTCTACGGCAAAGATGTTTTCTTTATCAAAACCTAGGTTTTTGTGTTTAAAAAAATCAATCTGACTGCTAACAATAAATGTAAATACCATTAGTACAAACGAAAATGACACTTGTAAACCGATAAGCAGGTTTCGCCCACGCATGGATTGAGTTGCTGTATATTTTTTGAGCAATAAAAATCCCGCAGATTGTCGCGCATATTGCCAGGCCGGCCGGATCACAGCCAGTAAGCAGATCAGTGTAATCATCGCCAATGTAATTCCGATGATCTGTAAATTCGGAAGGTTGAAAAGGTTGAGATTTTTTTCCACCAGCATATTGAAGTTACTTATTAACAAGGCACATAACCCGATAGCCAGCACAAACGCCAGCAATCCCATCAATATACTTTCCATTGAAAGCTGAGCCACAATCTTTGCTGCATTCTGACCTAAAAATTTTCGCACACCAACTTCCCGCAGCCTTGCTCCTATCTTAAAATAGGAAAGATTGATCAGGTTAATAGCGGATACAACAATGATTACGATCCCAACAATCACAAACAATTTTATATACAGCATGTTTCCACCAGCCTCAAGTTCATTATCCAGTGAGGATTTTAAATGAATATCCGTTAACGGCTGAAGCCTGAATGCCCCGTTTTCTTTATAGCGCTCTGGAAAATATTTATCTACAATGCCATGCAGTTTATCCTCCGTGCTCGCAACATCAGCAGCGGGTTGAAGTAGTACATACGTATACGCACCAATCCAAAACCATTTATTCTCCCGACCTTCAAGTCCTGACTGTGCCTTCCAGGCATTAAGCTGCCATTGTAGCGGAACAATAGCCTGGAACTTCAGGTGTGATTGTTCAGGAATATCGGCTATTACCCCTGTTACCATAAGTGGTTGATTTGAACGGAGGATTATTTTGCCAATTGGATTTTCATCACCAAAGCAGCGTGTGACCATTGATTGTGTAAGCACAATGCTGCCCGGCTCTCGCAATGCAGTCTGTTGATCGCCCTGTAGCCATTGAAAAGAGAATATTTCAAAGAAATTGGTATCGGCTAAAATGATAGGTTCAGGAAAGGCTTTATCATCTATTAAAAACTCCTGTTGTTGTTTGTGAATCCTCACTACTTGCTCTACCCCTACTATTTCAGATTGAATAGCATGTGCAACCGGAAACTGAGAAGTAGCCATATCATATGCCACATCGTTAAGCTTGAGATGAGTTGTAAGCCGGTAGATGCGATCATGCTTTTCATGTAGCTTATCGTACGATAATTCGTCATTCACAAACATCATGATGAATAAAAATGATGTCAAGCTAATTGTCAGTCCTAATAATGATACCAGGTAATAGCTTAGATCTCTTCTGACCAATCTTGAGAAAAATAGAAGGGTATGACTGATCAGTATGTAGGTAGTATGAGGTGAAGTATTTCTTTTTTGCCTCGCCATTCTTAAGAATCCTAACGCTTCAAGTATATAAAGAAGATTAGCTTTCCAACGAGCTGTATTGTTTTGCAGTCGGTTAAAATATTTTTCTTCCAAATCCCCTAGACTGGCTTCCAGCAATCGGTCATCTAAAAAGAGATTTAGGAATTTTTTAATCCACCGGGGTGAAGAATTCTTGTTCATACTGAAAAGGTGAAAGCCTCTTTAGGAATTCCTTTCCACAATTCATTACGCATATCACGCGCATTTGCAAGTGTGCGCTGTCCGGATTTTGTAATCCGGAATAAAAGTTTTCTCCGTCCGCCTCTTTCATTTGTTGCACCATCAAGCCGGGATTCAAGAAAGCCCTTCTCTTCCAGCCGATGCAGTGCTACATGAATAGTGCTTAGTGTAGCCTTCCGGGCGCAACGTTCCTCCAGTTCTTTTTGAATAGCAACTCCGTAAGCTTCGTCAAACAAAATCCCTACGACCAAAAGCACAAGTTCTTCTAATTCTCCAAGGTTAGTTCCTTTCATAAAACAGATTGATAGATCAAATCTATTATTTGTTTCGTATTTGTCAAAATACTGGTTAAAAAAATTTTATTGCTGGGACTGAAGGATTGGATTGAGTAATAATATCCTCATAAAATTGTCTGAAATCAATGAAAAAGCTGTTTAGGGTACTGGCACAGCTTTGGGAAAGAGTAATTCAAAGCAATTTTATTCAATTCTTCACCATGGCCCGTTCTAAGAAAAAATTCATTCTCAAAAGACCCACTAAAATCTTACTTATTGTTCTTGCTGTGCTAATCGTTATCCGGATAATTCTTCCGTATGTGGTGTTGCACTATGCTAATAAAAGCCTGGCCAATATGAAAGGGTACTACGGGCATATTGAAGATATCGACCTGGCACTTATTCGTGGAGCTTATAAAATTGATAGCATTTACCTCAATAAAGTTGACACAGTTAGCCAAAAGCAAACGCATTTTTTCTCAGCTGAATTCATTGATCTGTCTGTCGAGTGGAAAGCTTTATTTCATGGATCAATCGTGGGCGAGCTTGTGTTTGAAAAGCCAATGTTAAAATTCTCAAAAGATAAAGTCGAACCTAAGGATTTAAGAAATGACTCCACAGATTTCAAGAAACTTTTAGATGATTTCATGCCTCTGGAAATCAACCGGTTTGAAATTAATCATGGTAAAATTCAATACATCGATCAGTTTTCGTCACCTAAAGTTGATGTGAACATGACAGATGTTAATGTACTCGCGCTAAATCTTAAAAACAGTTACGATTCTACTACCCTGCTACCGGCAACAGTTCGGGCCGATGCCGATATTTATGAAGGGACATTGGATTTTAATCTCAAGTTAAATCCTTTGGCCGAACAGGCAACGTTTGATATGAACACCGAGCTTAAAGGCACAAATCTGGTTTTACTTAACGACTTCTTTAAAGCGTATGCCAATATGGATGTTAATAAAGGAACCTTCGGCTTGTATGCAGAAGTAGCTGCAAAAGAAGGAAGCTTTACGGGATATGTTAAACCAATTGTTCAAAGTCTGGACGTGTACGGACCCGAAGATAAAGACGATAACATTTTTAGAAAATTCTGGGAAGCGATGGCTGGAGGATTAAGTGAGATTTTAGAAAATCAACCTAAGGATCAGTTTGCTACCAAAATTCCATTTGAAGGTAAGCTTGATAATCCTCAGGCTAATATCTGGGTTACGATTACAAATGTTATTAAGAATGCATTCGTCAATGCGTTGCAACCTTCAATTGATGGAGAAGTCAATATTGGGTCGGTAGACAAAAAGAAAAAAGAAAAGAAAACATTACTCCAAAAAGTGTTCGGCAAAAAAGACGAAGACAAAAAGGATGATAAGAAAAAAGCTCGTGAAGAAAAACGTGAGAAACGAAAAAAAGATAAGAGGTAATTACTTAATTACGAGATTCTAGTAAAGCATTCAGTAGTTCAAAACGCTTTAACACATTTTCACCGTATTGCATGTCTGCCTTGATTTGATCGAGTGAAAGCTCCGGTCCGCGGTAAAAACGAGTGGCTACAATTTTCAAGTCATCCAGGCTAAGATCAGCAGCACGTTTATCCGGAAAGTCAATTCTAGACAAATCTGCAAGATGATGGGCCGCGATGAAAATATTATGCACAGGGTCTTCCAGTGCATTGATGATTTCGTTTTTATCTGCGTGACTTAACTTGTTAGAATTATATCCCAGAATATCAGCTGCTCTTCTTATCTGAATGCTGACATTTCCAAATGAAGTTTGCTCAGCATTACGCGTCACACTAACGTTCTTATTGAAAGTGTCGGTTGCATGATCCAGTTGCCGAATCAAAAAGGCTACATTATCAATCCATTCCGGATCTCCGCCAAACTCACGCCAACTGATGCCAGCCAGTAGCACGGGAGAAATTTCAAACTCATCGGCAGCTGCTTTAATTATATTTGAATAACCCGAGATAAAATCACGCTTCTTATTTAATAAATGTGCATCCGTTCTGCTCATTTGCCAAATCAACAAATCCATCGTACTCCAGGATACTGCTTCGTCTGGAACAAGGCTATACAAAATGGATTGTTGTTCCTCCGCTTCTGACTGGCTTGGCTCCGGAGATGAAGTGAGGGGGTAATGCACTGCGGTAAGCAGTATTATTATTGACACAATCCGAATCGGCTTTTTATTGGCCTGCGTTATGAAAACTCTAATTCTGCTAATTATCAACACTCCCGGGTTTTTCGCGTGCAAAGATAACAAAATGTCACGGCTGAGAGACATCGTTTTTTACAGGTTCTTCAAGAACTTTTAAAGACTGACCATTTATTACATTCAAGTCTACAAAACCATCAATACCATTTACGTGACCCCTGTTGGCATATTGCCAAATAGCCCAAACGCGATTTTCCTTAAGAACCGGGTATTTATAAATGTTCCGGATCCAGAGCGGATACTCTTTAAAATTTTTCACCATGAATCGGTTATAAAATCCGCGCGTTACATAAATCATGGGTTTCTTCTTATAGTGAGCTTCTAAAGCATCCAGGCATTTCTGAATTTCGATCACTACCTTTTCGCGCACCATGCCGGTAGTATCACAATTTGCTCCAAACTCGAAATCTATTGTAGGCGGTAAATCTGTTGAGTCCTTTGGCACTGTATTGATAAAGTTTTGAGCTTGTTCAGTACCCCCTGAGCACAAGCGAAAAAAGTGATAACCACCGGTGGCGTACCCTTCTTTCTTGCTATTTGAATAATAATATGAAAATAAAGAATCACGGTGATCAATTCCTTCCGTGGCTTTAATGATGATAAAGGATAGTTTTTCTGATCTCAGTTCTTCCCAGTTAATTCTCTTTTGATGGTTAGAAATGTCAATTCCCTTTAAAGGATAGATCTCCTCATCCGGATAATTCATTTGTACAATCCCTTGATAAAACAGAAAACGCACAAATAAAACTCCCGCAATAGCAATCGCACTAAGAATAATACTCCATTTAAGGAGCCGATTCATTGAACCAAAAAATTTGAACGATTTCCCCATAATGCATTTCTACCGCTGCATCAAATTAAAGTAATTTTAAGGAACTGTTACCCAATTAACAATGCTTAACTTTTTGCAGATACAAATACACCCGGTAAGTTTGAAGCTTAATGACTTAATTTTCCTGGAGTTTCCTTTTTAAGTATGCACAAGCTGGATGAATTCTACAACCAACAAGAAGAGCCCTTGAAAAGTTGTCTGCAGGCGATTCGTTCTATCATTCTCGCGTATGATAAAAATGTTTCCGAGCGTTGGTATTATCGGTTGCCCTGCTTTTTCCATCGCGGAAAAATGTTTTGTTATGTTTGGTTTGATCGTAAAAATAATCAACCCTACATTGCTATGTATCCGGGAAGAAATCTTAAGCACAAAGCATTAGTTGCTGGCAATCGCACACAATCTAAAATCCTCAAGATTGATCCGGGTAAAGATCTCCCTATAAAAACTATTCGCGAAATTTTCAAACAAGCCCTTGCGCTGAACCAAACAATCTGATTTTTTACGTTGCATCAATTCTCTGTTAAGAAAGTGTTACGAACTTAACAATCGAATTATGATTTGTTAATCTCTGCTTTCAGAATAAGCCTACTTTACCCGGTAAGTTTGATGTCAAGATTGACTTATCATGTTATGAGAATATCCGTTATTATCAGCACTTATAATAATCCTGCCTGGCTTGAAAAGGTTATTTGGGGATATGAACTTCAAACCCATCGCGACTTTGAATTCATCATTGCCGATGACGGTTCAGGTGATGAAACAAGAAATCTTATCGAACGCTATAAAAGCAGTTCTGCTATGCACATTGTGCATGTGTGGCATCCTGATAAAGGTTTCCAGAAGTCAGCCATTCTGAATAAGGCTGTTGCAGCATCTACTACTGACTATCTGCTATTTTCCGATGGCGATTGTATACCTCGGAAAGACTTTGTAGAAACACATGTTAAAAACACCAAGCCCGGTTATTTCCTATCAGGCGGCTATTTCAAACTGCCGATTAAAACAAGTAAAGCCATAACGCAGGAAGATGTATCAAACGGAAATGCTTTCAATGTTGACTGGCTTCACGCAAACGGTTTAAAAAAAACATACAAAGAATTGAAGCTGGTAAGCCACGGGTTGCAGCAGCGACTTCTTAATTTTTTAACTCCTACAAAAGCAACCTGGAATGGTCACGGTTCTTCAGGTTGGAAAAAAGATATCGTAGCAGTTAACGGCTACAACGAGGAAATGCAATATGGCGGACAAGATCGAGAGCTCGGTGAACGCCTGGTTAATCTTGGAATAAAGGGAAAACAGATTCGGTATAGCGCAGTTTGCGTTCACCTTGATCATAAGCGAGGTTACAATACACGTGAATCAATTTTTAAAAACAGAAAGATCCGGGAGCAAACACGGTACAAACGAAAAATCTGGACGAGATCCGGAATCATAAATTCAAATCTGGAGGTTTCGTGAGAATTTGTATTACGCGTTCAGAACGATATTCGTATTCGGAAACATTCATTCGTGATCAGCTGGCAGGTTTTTCAAAGCTTGCCGAAGTTTTCCCAATTCATACCAGCAGATTACCGGAGCGTTCAGAAAATGGAAAACTGATTTCTCCATGGCTATTCTGGATTTTACATAAAGTTACCAAGGCTATTACAGGCAAGCGTAATAATTATTTTAGCAATTACGGATTAAAAAAATATTTCCTTGATACTAAAATTGATGTTGTACTCGCTAACTACGGACTCACGGGTGCGCATCTGCTTCCCATTTGTCGTGATCTTGACATTCCCCTTATCGTAATTTTTCACGGTCACGATGCCAGCGATAAAAACCTTATTCGTTCTTACGAAAAACAATACAAAACTTTGTTTGACTACGCTTCTTCTATCGTTCCTGTTTCAGCTGATATGAAGAACAAGCTTATTAGATTAGGTGCCGACCCGGCAAAAGTTAACATTGTTTCCTGTGGAGTCGATGTAAATAAATTTAAACCATCAGGTGAAAAAAAGGAGCCAATGTTTCTTGCTGTTGGTCGGTTTGTTAATAAGAAAGGTCCGCTTCAAACCATTCGGGCATTTCATGAAGTCTGGAAGAAATTTCCGCAGGCAAGATTGATCATGGCCGGGGCGCATACGGGGTTGTATACCAAATGTAAAGCGTTGGCTGAATCGCTCGACATGCAAGAGGTAGTTTCCTTTCCCGGCATTGTACCGCATGAAGCAATCGGAACATTAATGAATAAAGCTTTTGCTTTTGTTCAGCACTCGGTTACAGCCGAAAATGGAGATTCAGAAGGAACCCCGGTAGGCATTTTAGAAGCAGCTGCTACAGGTTTACCGGTGATCAGCACATTACATGGTGGAATTCGCGAGGCCGTTGTTCATGGATCAACCGGATATCTCGTAAACGAGGGTGAAATCCATGGAATGGCAGGCTATATGATTTCACTACTCGAAGATGAAACACGTGTCATACAAATGCGGGAAGCAGCGAGGCTACACATTCTTGAACATTACGATCAGCAAAAGCAGATTAATAAGCTGTATGATCTGGTGCGTAAAGCAATAACCAATAACTCATGAATCAGGTATTTGTTTGCGGAACATATTTTGCCATCTATGTTTGCATGCTCAAGCACCTATATCGGAAAGATCGAAATAGCAAGAGCCTGCTTATTTTAAACGATCATACTCAGGACATTGAGAAGATAATCCCCGCACTAAAGGAAAATGGATTTTTCGATGAGTATCTTTTTGTGCCTTTCCGCAAAATTGAAAATGAAGTTAAAAGCAATTACACTTGGGTAGATAGAATTTTATTCCGGAATAAGGTTATGGTTAAAGCAGTTGAACAAGGATCTGCCATTAATCAATACACAGACTTTATTCAAGAAAGTGAACTTAATTTTTTCTATTTATGGGGTTATCCATCAGCCTATTTTGTTATCCGGTACCGAGATAATTTTGCCCGTATCATTGAAGATGGCACCCGAAACTATCTTCTGAAAACAAGTAAGTTCAAATTTTTAAAAAGAAAGTATATTCTCAACACGTACATCGGTGACGGATTTGACAATGCAATTAAGGAAGTTGAGGTACAATATCCTGATCGGCTTGATCTAAGGATACGGCATAAAGGAACCCTGCTTGAGTTAAAGAAAATGCAGAATAATCTTTCTGCGGAAGACAATGTCAGAATCCTGAACGTTTTTATGAAAGATCAGGCAATAGACTTTACCAAACAAAAAAAATTGCTAATCATTACCCAGCCTTTATCGGAAGATGGCTTTATCACAGAACATTATAAAGTATCCCTATATGCAAGGATGATCGATGAGTATGCTGCCGGTCACGAGGTTTATGTAAAGCCGCATCCACGCGAACTAACCAATTACAAACAATTACTTGATCGTGATTTTATTGAAATCCCAAGAGCGTTTCCGCTTGAAATGTTTGACTTGATGAAAAATATTAACTTCGATAAAGGAGTAACGTTGTTTTCGAGCAGTATCAGTAATTTAAATTGTATTACGCATAAAATCGAGTTAGGTCGTACACACATTAAAGAATTCCTTCCCGGAAAAAAATTGGTGCAGAATTAGGAATAACTGCTTTTCATTCGATGTATGTAAGCTATCGTTAATAGCTATATTGCATGTAAAATGAAAGATTCAAGTGCAGTCGAGTAAACTATTCACAAACTTTGTTAACAGCGAGCGGGCATCCGGAATAATCCTGATTATCTGTACCATTGTTTCATTAGTGGTAGCAAATCTTTCTGTTGGATATTATGATTTTTGGCACCTTGAACTCGGTAATCATAGTCTAACCCACTGGATCAACGATGGCTTAATGACAATCTTTTTCCTGCTGATTGGCCTGGAACTTGAACGTGAAATTTACAATGGCGAACTCTCAACCGCCAGGAAAGCGATGTTACCTGCCATCGCTGCACTAGGTGGCATGGTTGTTCCTGCGGGAATTTATTATTTTATCAATGTTAAGAACGGAAATATCGCTGGTATTGGAATACCGATGGCAACTGATATAGCATTTGCATTAGCGGTGCTTTCGCTTGTAGGCAAGCGTGTACCAATAAGTTTGAAAATATTTCTTACAGCATTAGCGGTAATCGATGATTTAGGCGCCATCATGGTAATCGCCATTTTTTATACCAGTTCAATTAATTGGTTAAACCTCGGGATAGCATTAGGCATCTGGGGTATGTTATTCGTGTTTAACCGGCTGAAGATTCATCAACTTTGGCCTTACCTGATTGCGGGCGCTGTTATGTGGTATTTCATGATGGGTTCGGGAGTTCACGCAACGATTGCCGGTGTACTGGTTGCATTTGCGATTCCTTTCGGTTCGGGAGATAAAACAACGGCATCATACAGACTTCAGCACATCCTGCATAAACCGGTAGCTTTTCTTATTCTGCCCTTATTTGCCTTAGCCAATACAAGCATTCCAATTGAAGAAGGCTTTTATCATGAGCTCGGCAGCGCAGTGAGCATTGGCGTCATAGCCGGATTGTTCATAGGCAAGCCCGTTGGAATTTTACTATTCACTTATGCAACCGTTAAACTAAAGCTAAGCGAACTTGCCCAAGGCATTACCTGGAAGCATATTTTTGGAGCCGGCATATTAGGTGGAATTGGATTTACAATGTCAATTTTTATTAGCCTGCTCGCCTTTACAAGCGCCTCCATTATAGATCACGCCAAAATTGCCGTACTGCTGGCTTCTTTAATCAGTGGTGTTACTGGATTCCTGTATCTTAAATCAGCGAGCAGAATAACGTAAGCTACTCTATGCTTTACCCTTTTTAACTGGTTTAGTCTTTAGTTTCGACTTCTCTTGTTTTTTCTTGAGTGCTTTCAGATCAGCTTTTTTCTTTTTTACTTCCTGTTTCTGCACATCTTTCAGGTGAACTTTTATCTCCTTAGATATTTTCTTTGCAGATTTAGCAAAAATCTTCCTGATCTTTTTGGTAGGCTCTCCTACCGCAAGCGTTGCATAGACTTCGTTAAGTCCTGTTTCGATGCTTAAGCCAAAGTCTTTAGAATCTTTTTCTTTCATAACTATAGATGGGTTGATTAGACTAAAGTCGGTAAAAACGATCACATGGCAACAGGGGTAACAATAAGTTAATCTTCACTTCATGTAAGTAGGTACATCGCTGAACTACCTTTAACCTGATTTTAAAGTATGACAGATCTCCAGGAAATTGCCGCGGCACATCATCGAAGCACCATTATTGTAACGCTTAATCCGTTCCTGGAATTATTGAAAGATCAGAAACAGCACCTGAACCAAACCAACTGGCTGAAGGCGGTTCGTACCATGATGTTCAGGATTATTGAAACTCCGGATCAGTATCTACCCACAGACCTGCCTCGGTCAGAAGAAACAACCGGAATGATCCGGTCCATTTTTCACGAATTAATACTTAGTCAAACACCTTTTCAAATACAAAATTAAGTTTGCTATAGCTGTTGTAAGATTTCTACTTTAAAAAAAGAAAGGACGGTTATTAACCGTCCCCGCCAGGCAAACTATGAAAAACAATTAACTAACGTTTCATTTCAAAAACATAGGCTCCGGCCAAGCCTTTGATTCTTCCCGGAGCAGAATCGAATTGAATTGAAAACACAAGTGCCGTTTCATCCAATTCAGAAACCTGTATAAGCGTTTCATCATCGCGAAGTAAATTAAAGAGGTCATCGCTGCCTTCCTCAAGTTCAAATGTTCCGGAGGAAGTCCAGATGTTACCAACCGGATTTTGAACGGTGAATGTTTGATCTTCATCAAACGTAATTTTCATTGACTCAAATTCTTCCGTCACATCCTCATCGTCCAGCGTTACAGCATCAATCTGCCATGTACCGGAAAGATCTGAAAGGAAAGCCTCTTCTTTCGTTGGCTTATCATCTTCCGAACAGGACATTGTAAAAATCATTGCCAACAGAAAGCCGGCTGCTAGTAAATTCTTCATATTATTTCTTAATAAACTTGCTATAGTAAACTTTCTTTTGTGTTGTTACCTGCACGATGTAATATCCCGCAGCATACGCTTCCAGGTTTAGCAGAAGCTGATCCTGCGCTGTAGTAATAATCTCTTTAACAATGCCATTCGATTGATAAATACCGATCTTTTTGCTCCCATTTTGTGCAAACTGAAAGGTAATCTCATTGGTTGCCGGATTAGGATAAAGCTGAACAGCGCGATTGTTTTCCTGTTCAAGACCGGTAATAACAATTGTATAGTCATCAGAAGATTCACTGGTACATGCTTCGACATTTGTTGTAACTGTATACACACCAATCGAAGAAACAGTAAGAGAAGTATTGACTGATCCTTCCAGTAACACCCCATCTTTATACCATTGATTTCCGGTAGTAGCACTTGAATGAAGTACCGGGTCACCTGTTTCACTGGATATTGTGATAGCAGGCTTAGCAGGATTAATACAGAAGCTCTGACTTACAGGCTCTGCTGCACCGAACATACCTTCACCTTCCTGGCTTGCAGTTATAGTAACACGACCAGCATTTACAATTGTAACTTGTCCGTTTGCGATGGCAACTTCAGCATCAGTTGTAGTGAAACTAACCGGTAGTCCACTGTTCGTTAAAGCTGTAAGTTGGAAAGCAGCATCACCAACAGTCTTAGTTACGATCTCGTCAAAAGTAATTTCTTGTTCGGCATGCACATCAAATACGGAAACTGTTCCGCTGATCTCATTCGCTACTGCGATGTATGCCTTACCATCCGGACTATTATCCGGAGAAATATAAATGATGCCTTCCGGACCATGATCGCCTGCAAAAGCTTCCAGGCTACGGCTGTTTTTGTAGTCAACAAATTCAACATGATTAGGGTCTGTAATGTTGTACACCATGATACCGCCTACTCTTTCAAGTGCTATGAATGCAAATGTTTTTCCGGCAATGGTTGCAATGGTTAACCCTTCAGGTTCAGGACCCTTTGCACGACTTCTGGTTTTAGATCCATTGCCTTCGTTATCGGCATTAAACAGCGATGCAATAGAAGGCTCAGTAGATGTGTAGCGTTCAAAATCATCACCACTGTCAAACACTTTAGTTTTTGTTGTGGCATCCCAGATGGTGAACGAGCGTCCACCCGGAATATTGATTTCATCATAATCACCATCGGCATCAATATCCCCAGATAAATTCGTCATCCGAAGTCTTCCCAGATTATGATTTTCTTTCAGCACAGCTGCGTTCGGAAATACAATTGGATCAAGTGTAACAGCGCCTACAGTTGTACGTTCTGTTAAACCTCCATACTCTTTTTCATCTCCTTCATTTGCTGTGATCAGATATTGCGTTCCACCTACGGAATAGTTAGCAATGGCATCTGGAATATAAAATGATTTCACTGGCCAGTTGGCAATCGTTACGATTCCACTATTATCCGATGCGTCAATACCATTTCCGAAAGCACTTAAATCTTTTTTGCCCAATGGCCATACGCTGGTGATCGTTTTCGTTTCGAGATTAATCTCACCGATCGCGTTGTTTTCCTGAATGGTTACCCAGGCTTTTTTCGAATCAGCTGCGATAGTAATGTATTCAGGTTCAAAATCCTGTGATAATGTACTGCTCAATTTGAGCTTGCGTACTCCGGCTGCTATAAGCACAGTTTCCTGTGCGTTAAAATCTGTAAATAACAGTTTGACTGCATCGGATTGCTCAAGTGATTCAATTCCACCTGAAATATCAATAATACTTACCGAACCTTCCGGGTCAACACTGTACGAATCGTTTGGTTGACCTTCATTGGCAGTCATCACTTTTGTACCATCGGGTGAAAATGTAATCATATCAGGCAGCACACCTACGGTAACTTTTTTGAGGAATATGCCATCGGTATTAAAGAAAACCACTGAGCCATTGTCCATCGCATCAGCATTCGGGCTTGCAACTGCAACAATTCCATTCTTCACCGCTACACTTGTGATGCCTCCGTGCGGAGTCATGTCAATGGATGGAAGCGCTGTGATATGTGCCGGATCAGAGAAGTCAGCGATATCCAGGCGGCTTTGGATAGAACTTATGATGAACAAACGTTGCGTTTCAGGATCATGCATTACAATCTCGGCTGTACTGGAACCAGGATCATAGCTACCAACATGGGTAAGCTCAAGTTCCTTGTTCGGAACCGGTGCCTGACGATCATTGTCTTTAATGAATATCGTCATATAATTTCCTCCAGTGATTGTAGTGCCGGTGGCATTCTCCAGGCTCAGAACAAGGTATTCATCCTGTTCTTCGACATTATCATTATTGATTGGAATTTGAATACTCAATTCAGCAGGGCTGGTGCCTGTAAAATTCAGTGTTTGGGTTAAAAAGGTGAAATCTTGTACTGAAGCCGTACTGAACGTTGATCCTTTTACTACCAAATCAACATTGCTTGTTGCCGGATTTTTGATTTTGATTTTTATGGAAAGTGTTCCGCCATCTTCTTGTACCGATACAAATTTCTTATCGAAGCTTACTTCGGTTGTATAAGTGAAATTGAAGATATAAGCACTTGCCATTTCACGATTCTCGGTGTCTTTAATTCCGGACACGGTAAGTGTATTAGCTGAGCCAATTACAAAAGGATTAACATAGGTAAGGGTAACAGTTTTATTATCTGCTGCCAACACAGCTGTTTGCAATCCGGCAATACCGGAATAGTTGAGTGCATTTATTGCAGAAGCATTATCCAGTGCTGAACTGAAAACCAGTGAAAGTGTTGTCTGATTTAAAACCGTTGCGCTTACAACATACGGTGGTCCAGGAAATGCCCAGGTTGGCCATTGTTGAGCCGTTGTTCCGGCACCCACTCCAATCCAGTTTGCTGGATTGAGGATGGCGGTACGAAGCTCACTGATTGTTCCGGCTTGCGTACCATTGTAATATGCATTCACGGTGTTGCCGGTAATATTGCCTGGAGAAGTGCTTGTATTAATTGAAGATTGGCCATCGATGAGTCCATCGGGAAGTTTAGATTGACTTCCGGTACAATTAATGTTCGCACTAAGCCATGGATTGGTGCTAATGGCTGTAATGTAATTCGGATTGGCAGCAGTGCCTGTGTAAACATTAACTTGTTCTCCACTTGAGCTAAGTCCGAATGAAGATCCAGTCACTGTACCAGTTGAAGTTCCAAAAGGAGAATCAACACTTATCGAAACAACTGATCCAGCCGGAACTCCGCTTGCGGGTGCTGTCCAGACAAATCCACCGGCACATTGCTTTTGTGCATTGTCTGTGTACTTAGCATCGGTAAAATTAATTCGAGTTCCCGGAAGGATGTTTACAAACGTAAGAAACGCAACTTCATCCGGAGTGGAGGCATTTGTGCGATAGGCTACGAAAACAATATCACCGGCATTGAATTGGGTTTGCGGAGTAATGGTTGTAAAAGCTGCTGATTGAATGGCTGCAATAGCGTTCCCGCTAAGATCTTCCACTGCATTTGCCTTAACTGCCAGATAATATTGCTGACCATTTTGTAAAGGAGCAGTTGGAGTTATGGTTACCAGTTTTCCATTAATCGTTGCATCAAACGAAACGGTAGCTCCATTCACATCCGTTAACCGGAAATCCACAACTGCATCAACATTTGTATTATTTAATGCCGTATTATCAATCAGCCGAACATCTTCATTGAACGTAAGCACCGGTAATGTTGTAACATCAACATTCGTAGAATTGTTGGTTGGATTGAATGCTACTGTTGGAGGAATTGCATCTCCGCCACCCAGTGAATATCCATCCATGGTAAAGTTGTCAAATCGATTATTACCCCCAGTTCCTCCGGCTCCAACCAGGAATGTTATTCTGATCTTGAAATCAGGGTTGTTGTCCGTTGCCGCAATCGAAGAAAAATCAAGTGTTTGAAGAACCGGTGCGTTGAAGTCGGTTGTAATGGTTGTGAGATTAGTATAGGAAGTTCCGTTTACTGAGTAATCGATCACTTGAAATTCTGCACCATTTGCAGCACTTGAACGTCTGGTGGTATATTTTACTAAAACATTTTCATATCCGGTTGTAGGCAAGGTGAAAATAAGCGTTCCATCTGCTGAGTTAGTGTAGCGCAAATGAGTTCCCGACAGATCGCCATTGCGGGCGTTTTCATTTGCTGTTTCAAAACCCTGCCCGGTGTTAGAGGTTGCCTGAATAACGCTCGATGCACCGTTAATTTTAGTAAGCGCAGCGCCTCCAATGGTAGAGGATGCCGTCAGCAACGTTGACTCATCTGTTGAAGTATTGAAATTCCAATAGTGCATTAAGGCCAATGAAGGCACGGCAATACCTTCAAGTGTTACGTTATCAAAGCGGCTATTTCCTACCGCTCCGCCAGAGCCTTGTTCAAAAGTGATTTTGACTTTAAAGTTTGCGTTATTATCAACTTCTGGAATGGCTGAAAAGTCCATTGTGGCCAGGGTTGGATCACCATCTACCGGGCTTATTGTTCCAAAGGAAATGAAATTTGTTCCGTCAATAGAATAATCAATACGTTGTGTGCCGGCACCTGATCCTGATCTGCGGGCAGCGTATTTAAATATAACGTCTTTAAATCCAGTTGTGGGAAGAGAAAATAATAATCCGCCACCGATTGGATCATTGAAACGCAAGTGTGTGAGTGCAGCATCACTGTTGCGTGAATTGGGATTTGTTACATCAAAGCCTTGACCTGTATTGCCAGTAAATTGTACTGAACTAATTCCGCCAGTAATATGCGTTAGTGAAGGAGACCCAACAACAGATGAAGTTGGTGTGAGCAATGCACTTGCTGAAGATGAACTGTTAAAGTTCCAGTAATGCAAAAGCGTTTGTGCCTGAACTGAAACTGTATGCGTGACTAAAGAAAAAAGTAGTACGATAATGGGGTAAAATTTCTTCATAGTGTGGTTGTTAGAAATTATCCCGCAAAACAATAGAATGTTTCTTCAGAAATTGTACAGAATGCGTTAACCGATCTTTAAAAAATTATTACGCGACTTGCTCAAAGGATACACAACATTAACAACATGTTAATAGCGAACATAAAAAAAGGCGCCTTAAACAAGCGCCTTTTTAAATCAAAACCTTATTCAAACTACTTGATCCTTAACGAATCTCCCGCTAGTGATTCCCAGGTATAAAACTGAAAGGTCTTATCATCACTCATGGCAACAAATAAGCCATGTGCGAAGCCCGGCAGTGCTTTACTTGTGACTTCACTTCCATCGCTTTCAACAGTAGACACATTCAGTGTCATCATACGTTTGTATTCATGTGGCTTTCCATAGCCTTCTCTTGGATAAACAATGAACTTATTTGCCTGCTGATCAGAAACCAGAATATATCCGGTGCCATCATCAAACTTATAAATGGAAATTCCTTCAATATCTTCTGTAAAGTCTTGCTGACCGAAAAGCGCCAACTCAACATTACTGCTGTCCGGATGTGCGTAAGATTTATGAATGCCATGTTGCTCATCAGAATGATATACGTAGCCGAGCTCGTTATCCACTGCAATGGATTCTATCTCTTTCTTACCACTGTAGAATCCGAACTTTCTTACCAGTGTTCCTTTTACATTTCCTTTACCATCATCTTCTAATCGATACTGCCACAGGTAAGAACCATTAGTCGGGCCAGTCTTTCTCCCGACAATGGCATAGATTTTTTGATCAGCCGGATTTGTGTACAAAGCAATACCCATCGGATCACGTAACGAATCAACTTCGTTTTCGAAAACCTGGATACCACCATTGTCTAACAGTTTCATATCAGGTAAACTAAGTACCCGAATGGATTTTGACAGCCGTTCCGTACATACTGCTATGTCTACACGCTTACCGTTCACCATCAGCTTGTATGCCACGTCAACATTGTTGGGGCGTCTGAGCGGGCGAACACTGTCAATCAATTTTCCTTTCAAATCAAATACAAACAATCCGCCATCACCTGTTTCTCCACCTTTATCCGTACCGATGATCAAACTTTTTGAAGGATCAGCAGGATTGATCCAGATTGCAGGATCGTCCGTATCATAATTCACCGTATCTGAGACAAAGAGTGGTTTTATATCGGAATCAATAGCCCCTATTTCTTGCTCAGGCGTGCTCTTCGGTTGGCAGGCGTTAATTATTACTATCGCAAAAACTATATAGAAAAGTGCTCTCATTGTTCTTAATCCTTCTCAAAGGTAAATGTTAAACCTGTTTCATTGAAGAACAACTCTTGTCCTGCCTGATATGCTTTTTCATCTATCACTTTAAAGAAAGTAAACATGATCAAATCGTTATCCTCATCCATTTCGTACACAGCTTCCACAGTAAAATCAAGCTCATCTTCAATTTCTCCATCTTCACCCATGATAAAGTGGCTGCCTTCAAGTTCAAGCTCTCCATCCTCCGCGTCATATTCAGCTTCAATCTCTATTTCTTTGTTTACAGTTTCTGTTTCAGATACCCCATCTTCACAGGTTGTAACTTCTTCCTCTTCCGCAAGTTCAATCACGAATTTCATTTCACCGAATTCAAATTCAGCTGTCACGTTACCGGTAATGTCTTCAAACGCAAGGCCATCCAGCTCATCGTTCAACGGACCAAATACAAGTTTGAAGTTTTCAAAATCTTCTTCCGTTGAAAGTCCAAGCTCCCATTCTCCGGCTACATCATTATCTAACACTTCGTATTCAAAATCAATTGGTGCTCCAAGAATGATATTACTTTCTGTTTCGAGTTCTGTAAGTGAAAATTTAAACTTTCCTTCTGTTTCTTCAAGACCCGGCAGTACAAACACAACTTCAAAAGATTCCGGAAGCGATTCCAGGTCTTCATCCGGTGCAACCGTAATTGTTCCCGTCAAGCCATCTGCCGATGGCGTGAAGTCAAGCTCACGTTCATAGACGCAATCTTCTAATTCCACCTCATAGACTACTTTATCAATCGATACGGCACCAACCATATCATCTTCCAGGTCACTGATTTCATAGTGAACGATGATAGGCTCATTCGGAAGATCACCAATAAAATCAGCAAATTTAATTTCAAGATCGTAGTCTTCGGCATCCGGAAGATCTCCCCCCTCATCGGCATCTACGATCAGACGGAATGGATAGTTTTCTGTTTTCGGATCAACCGCAAGGTCATTATCGGCACACGCAACGGCCAAGAGAACGAATAAAAGATATATATGCTTTTTCATAGTTGTCATGATTAAAAATCAAACTTTACGCCTACACGCGACCAAAAGGAATAGAACTCGCGTTGAATAAATTGATCTTCCGTTCCCTGGTAAACTTCGAACGGCTGATTGGTGATGTTCAGAAATTCTGCAAATACTCTGAACTTTGGTGAGATGGTGAACATCGCAGTTGCGTCTACCTGAATGCGGTCTTTTACAAACAAGTCTTCGCTCGCATTATCACCTACTTCACTCATGTATTCGCCATTGAAGTTGCTGGAGATCCGAATGTTAAAGCGTTTAAGGTCATACGCCAGGGATAAATTGCCTACACTTTTAGCTTGTCCAGGCAACCGAATCTCTTCCGTACCGGTATCTTCTTCACGGGATTGGATCGTTGCTTTAGAAGAAGTGTATGTATAATTCGCATATACACTCAAGCCTTTCAGAAATCCGGGAAGGAATGTTAGGTTTTGCTGATAAGCAAGTTCAACCCCCAATAGGTTTGCTTCGTCACCATTTTGCGCTTGCGTTATCTGAAGTTCCACGCCTTCTGCGCCTGGAAAATTATCTACTGTTGTTCTCCGGTTGAAAATAAAATCATCCAATCTTTTATAGAAGAAACCACCCGACAGGATACCCACATTTCCAAAGTAGTGCTCAGCCATAAAGTCAAGGTTAGTTGCGGACACAGGTGTTAATCCCGGATTACCAATTGTTCCTTCACGCGCATTGAAATCAATTTCCTGGCTGGGAACGATGTCCTGGAAATTAGGTCGCGCATAGCTTTGCGTTGCGGCAAATCTTAAATTGGTTAACTCATCCAGTTGATATTTAAGATGAAGTTGAGGTAGCAAATAAGCGTAATCTGTCGAACCACTCACAGGAAGAATATCCTGCAGCTCCCCTTCAAAATTATAAATTACCTCACTTGATTCGTAGCTTACTTTTGTAAACTCGTAACGAAGTCCGAACAACACCATCAACTTACTCATTTGAAGCTTACTCATGGCATAGCCTGCGTACACATCTTCTGATGCGTTAAATGCTTCTACTGCTTCGGCAGCCAGTTTATCATCAACACTTAACTCATAACCGGAACGATTTGCATTAAAGTGACGAATTACTTTCTCAGGATCTGCGTTAGCGCGAATGGTATAACGATCATCTAAAAAGTTATGATCCACAATACCGCCAGAGAATTTCTCAAGCGTATAGTCACCCGGCTCAAAACCCGGAAACGTTACATCACCACCTTCCCATGAGTACACATTCTCGGTTACATCATAATTCTTCTCTTTCAAACGGACTTTACCACCAAATTTGAAAAGGCCTGTATTTGCGCCAAGCCTATAGGGAATGCTGATATTAAACTTTGCCGTTTTGTTTACATCCTTGGCATACGTATGGCCCACAACCAGTTCATCAAATTCATAAATCGAATTATCCAGATAGCTATTTTCAGAATTTGTATTTGGTATACCATTGACGGTGAACGAAGGAATTTTTTTGTTTGACTCAAAGTCAGTAGTCAGTTCATCTACTTCAGTCTTGCTTCCAATTTCCACATCGTATGGCGTATCCTGGATGGCTTCTGCATATGCAACTTCGTAATCCAGATTTATTTTTTGAAAGTTGTGTTTTGCTCCGAGGTTAAAGCTGGTAACGATCTGCTTTTCGAGACGGTCTTTTGTAAAACGCTCAATCTCGTTTGCTTCGAACGGTGAAGGAGGTTCACTGGGAGCGGGAGGTACATTAGGTATGAATACGTATTGTCTGCGTTGCTCCCGATCCGTGAAGCGATTGTAAATCGTTCTGAAATAAATTTCGCTGCGGTCGTTGATCTTGTAATCAATTGTGCTGCTGAGGCCGGTGCGTGTACGCAATAAAGTATAATCACGCAACGCAAACTCCGCTCCATCACGCTCCCAGTTATCAGACCCGCGATTTGTTTCGTAGTAGCTTGAGTTGAGCATAATACCCAGTTTATTATTTAGAAATCTTTTACTTAGCTCAAGTGAACCCTGAAGATTAGCTTTTTGTGTAAGATTATTATAGCCTAACACGGCTGATCCGTTTACAGAAAATTGCTCGCTTTGCGCTGTACGGGTGATCAGGTTAACACTTCCCCCGATGGCATCGCCATCCATATCAGGAGTTAATGCTTTACTTACTTCTATCGAGGAAAGCTGATCTGCAGGAACAGCATCAAGTGCAACATACCTAACGCCTGCTTCCGGAGAAGGAACTTGTTCACCGTTAATGCTGATGTTTGTAAACTGAGGCGCAAGTCCCCGTACCAACACATAACGACCTTCACCTTGATCACGCTCTATATTAACTGCGGGAACCCGTTGCAAAGCTTCCGTCACGTTAGGGTCAGGGAAGCGGCCGATTTGTTCAGCGCTTACAACATTCTTAATATTATCTGCAGATTTTTGCTGGTTAAGCGCACGCTGCTGACCTTGCAATACTCCGGTGATAACAACACTTTGAAGTTGCGTAATATCTCCACGCAGCTTAAAAACAACATCTGTTATTTGTTCATCCTGAACGTTGATTGATCTTTTAAAAGTTTCAAAGCCCACGTACCGAACTTCAACCATCACCTCGCCAGCAGGAACACGAATCAAAAATTCTCCGTTAATATCAGTTGTCGTAGCAAGTGTAGTTCCTGAAATAAATACGGTTGCTCCAGGTAGCGCTTCCTGTGTTAACGAGTCAAGCACCCGACCTTTGAGGGCACCAACAGCAGGAACATTTGAAGTTTTAAACTGCTCCCGCGTACGAACCATTACTACTGAATTGTTTTGCTTGAAGGTCAGGTTGGTATGTTGCGCTATAAAATCAAGTGTTTCGCCTAAGTTCTTTAAATGACCATCAAGCGTAAGGGTTTGAGCAAGATCAATGCGTTTGCTGCTGTACACAAAGTTGAAGGAAGTTTTTTCTTCGACAGTTTTAAAAATATCTTTCAAACTAATTTTATTCGCTTTAATGTTAAGCTCGGTTTCATAGATACTCTGGGCATCGCTTTCATTCGCCATTGCCGGTAGCATGAAGCTTTGTAAGAGCATAATCATCAGGATATGGCGCATCCATGCTGTACTGCTTTTGTGTAATGTTTTTTGCATATTATTTAGTTGGGGTTTTATTATTGACATCCTTTTCCGGATAAGGTTATTGTATTGTTTTCTTTCTTTGCACTTATACCCAGACTATATTCCATAGCCTGCAATACAACATTCAGCGGTTCGTTTGTAAATCTTCCAGTAAGAGCACATTTTTTTAACGCTTCGTCTTTAAGAATGATCTTAACCTCGTAGTGCTTCTGAAGTTTTTTAACAACCTCTTCTAACGGAGTGTCATCGAACTTTAATGAGCGGTCAGTCCAGATCAGTTCAGAAAGGTCAGTTGATTCCTTCGAGAACGTGTTTTTAGAATAGGCAACCTTTTCATAAGGTTTTAATAGTTCAGTAGCAAAACCATCCGACACCTTAACACTTCCGGTAGCAACAGAAACAACGATGCTATTATTTGTCGTGTTTATATTAAAAGAGGTTCCTACAACCTGAGTAGTAATGTTTTCAGTATGGATAATGAAGGGCTTGGACGAATTCTTCGCTACTTTGAAAAAAGCTTCACCTATTAGGTAGGCCTCGCGGGTATTCCCCGAGAAGTCCTTGGAATATTTCAGAATAGAATTTTCATTAAGTGTAATGAATGAGCCATCACTAAGTGTGATTGTATCTCGTTTATCGGTTGTTATAAATTCAGTCAGTTGAGATTCTGTGTGTTGTTCGTAGGCATTGCGGCCAGTATTATAAAGAATAACCCCGGCCGTTATCATGAAAGCAATTGCGGCAGCAATGTTCCATCGGTTCCAGAAAACAGTCTTTTTCTTTTCGACTGTCTCATGTGCATTGATCTTATCGTTAAGCTTCCAGAGTGCATTTTGAGTATCAAATACAGGTTGATCGCCCGTCTGTTTTGACCAGGCCGCTACGTATTCGTTAAATATTTTGTGATTTTCATTGTTTCTGGACACCCAGTCAAACAATTGTTCCTGCTCGGCAGCAGTCGCTTCGTGCGAGAGGTAGCGTATAATTAAATGGTCAGGCTTAAGATCAGGCATAGTTATCCGTTCTGCTGATAAGAGGGGTATTCTTCTGCCAGTCCCCTATGCCTGAATGTTATGATTATATTATGCTGATGTTACCAGCGATGGTGATCGTTGTTCTTTGTGATACCGCTTCATCGATTCACGAATCACATCAAGCGCTTTTACAATATGATGCTCGATTGTTTTCTCGGATATTCCCAGTACTGCGCTGATTTCGCGATACTTCATACTTTCATAGCGACTCATGACGAAAACCTGGCGGCATCGCTCCGGAAGTGCATTAACTATGCGATCCAAGTACTGTTTCAATTCTTCATATTCAATCACTAAAACCGGTTGCATCGGGTCGGCCACCTGTTCAGCCTGCGAAACATCAGCACGCAATGGAGACTTCTTCACAGCTAGCGCTGCATTTCGTACAGCGCGGTAGAGATAAGATTGAAAGTTTGTGTGGACATCTAATCGTGCACGATTCTTCCAAAGATTGAAGAACACATCCGAAACTATTTCCTCTGCCTGTTCGTGCGTTAACGAACACGTGCAGGCAAACCGGCATAATTTGTCATAGTAAGCAGTGAATACGGAGTTAAGTGCAAGGCGGTCATCTTGTTTGATTCGATTGAATAATGCGATATCAGTAACACCTTTTTCCATAGCCGTTGTAAAGGGAATACTTTGACAGTCGTGGACAAAATCATTCCCGTTAAGAAATCATAAACAGATTATACACCTGTAATAACAATATGTTAACCTGTGACCAATCAAATGCTGGAAACGGTGTACGTACTTTGCCGGTGGCTTTTTTCTACCTATCGAGTCTATTCTATGTTTAAACTGTTAGACATAAATTCCATCCGCAGCCGGATGGTGGTTAGCTTCCTGTTTCTTACGATTCTAATTTTAATTCAGTCGCTCGTTTCCTTTTTTACACTTGACCGGACTATCCAAATCGCCCGCATTCACAGTGATATCAATCAATTGGAAATCTTCACGTTGAACCTGATCAAATCGGACAATGATTTTTTTACAATGGAAGTTATCAATCCGAAGTACTTTGAAACTCACAAAAGTGTGTTTCTTACTCGGAGAGATAGTTTAAACAAGCGCATCGGTACCAAACTGAATGAGGTTTCACATCAAAGTCGTAATAAAAGCTACAACGTTGATGCAACGCTGCATCACATCGATAGCACACTTGGACTTTACAATACCAAGTTTGCAGCACTGGAAAACATACTCTATAAAAAAGGTTTCAAGGATTACGGGTTAGAGGGTGAAATGCGCTTTCATGCGCACGAGCTTGAAGAAGCAAGTTCTGGAATTGATATTTCTAATATTCTCTATCTAAGAAGACATGAAAAGGATTTTCTGTTACGCCACGATCCATCATACTTACGTTCATTCGAAGCTCGTGCAGATATGATTCTGGGAGTTTTATCAAAAAACCCGACAGCCAATAAAAAAACGATCAATCACTTAATCGAATATGAACGACTTTTCCTGGAGTTAGCCGAGCTTCAAACACGTATCGGACCAAGTATAAACGGTGGCTTACGCAATGAGCTTAATGAATTAACAGTTACAATCAGTGAACAATATTTTTCACTTTCAGAATATTCTTTCAAACAATCAACGAATGCACAACAAAATACAAGGCTATTTTATATTGCCGCGCTTGTAATTGGGATTCTTATCTCCATCCTTACCGGATATTGGATTTCAAAGCGTTTGTCTGAGCCGATAACGAGACTCTCCAAGCTTGTAAATAATTCTATAAACTCTAAAAGCTCTCACAAAACAGATTTCAATTTACGCAATGCTGCACATGAAATTGTTGTGTTAACCGGTTCATTCGTACAACTGATGAATCAAACCAAAGATCAGCTGTCGGAGATCCGGGAAAAATCCAGGCAGCTTAAACAACGCAACAAACAACTTCGAAAGGTTAACAAAGAACTTGATCATTTTCTGTATAGTACGGCACACGATCTGCGGTCACCGCTAACATCGCTTTCCGGATTGGTTCACATCATGCGGCTTGAAAACAATCAGCCTGAACTTGGCCATTACTTTGATCGCATGGATAAAAGCATCCAGCGGCAGGAAATTTTCATTGCACAGATTGCCAGCTTTTCGAAAAATAAAATCATGAAAGTGAAATCTGAAAAGCTGGATCTTTCTACACTGTTAAACGAGATTATAGAGCATCATCATTTTATTCCAGGTGCAGATCGAATTAAAAAAGAGATCAATCTTGATAACCCGGAAGGAATTCCCTTCTACTCCGATCACAATCGCATTACCATATTATTCAATAATTTGTTATCTAATGCTATTCGATATGCTGATCTCGCTAAGCCGAATCCCTTTATCCGGGTCGATATCACCATCCGCAAAAACGAGATCATCATTCATTTTTCAGACAACGGAATTGGTATTGCCCAGGAGCATATGGACAAAATATTTGATATGTTCTACCGTGCCCATAGCGATTCAAAGGGATCAGGCCTCGGATTGTTCATCTTCGATAAAACAATTAAACGAATGAATGGCTCCGTTGCAGTAGAGTCACAGGAAGGAGAAGGCACTGCGTTTCACATTCGCTTACCTAACCTTCAGGCGGTTATAGTTCAGGTTTATGAAAAATTAACTGTGTAAAGTACCTTTCTCCGAACGCTAGTAATAAATTTACTCATTCCTGATTGAATCTACCGGGTTAAACATAGCTGCTTTCAAGGATTGGTAACTTACTGTAAGAAGCGCCAGAAGTAGCACAATCCCGCCCGCTATAATAAAAACACCTGCATTCAACGAAATCCGGTACTCAAACCCACCCAGCCACTTTTGCATTAAATACCAAGCCAACGGACAAGCCAATATGAATGCAAGCGCTACCTGTCGGGTGAAAGAAAAGGAAACCATCATGAATAGACTCATAGAACCAGCGCCTAATATTTTCCGGATTCCAAGTTCCTTGGTTTTACGCTCAAGGTGATAATTGGCTAATCCTAAAAGTCCCAGGCAAGCAACGAAAATGCTTAATGCTCCTGCCATTTGAAAAATCATACCGGCCTTTTTTTCTGATACATAAAAGTTATTTAATTGTTCAGAAAGAAAATGATACTCAATAGGTGTTTCAGGATCGAATTTGTCACAAACCTTCGAGGCATCTCCAATTAAAAGTTGTGTATTACCCGCTACTTTCAAGGTGAAGTAATCTATTGCTTGAATCGGATTGTTACGATAACCTATAATAATAGGAGCGATTTTCTGGTGTAACGATTGAAAATTAAAATCTTGTAGCACCCCAATCACTTGTACCCGCCATGGACCATCTGCTGTGCTGACGTTAATCATTGCTCCTACCGGGCTTTCTAAATTCATAGCTGCGGCCGCTGCGGCATTGATGATCACATGCATTGAATCGGCTTCATTTCCATTAAAATAACTTCCGGCTGACAATTTAAGCTGATAAGTAGTTAACATATCTTCATCAAAACCCATGAAGTACGTTTGAAGTGAATCCTCATTAACTCCGGTTTCAGTGGCATTGTGCACAAAGACTGTACGGATGTTTTTCCATTCGCCCGGTACGCGGGATGAAACCGCTACATGTTGCACTCCGGCTATTTTAGAGAAATCGTCCTTCATCGCCTGGAACTGATTACGAACTCTGCCACTGTTAATATCAATAATCATCAACTGTTCTTTGTTGAAACCAATATCCTTTGTCTGAATGAAATTAATCTGGTTGCCAATCACCAGCGTGGAAACAATTAGCGCAATGGTGATGGTGAATTGAAAAACTACCAGCGCTGTGCGCAGGTTAAACCTGTTTTTAGTGAATACAGCCTGACCTTTAAGTGTCGCTACCGGTTTTAACTTGGATAAATAAAATGCCGGATAGCTTCCTGCAACAGCACCAATAATCAGGGTGATCAACAAAAGCGAAGGCAGAAATTCGCTTATAGTTGTTATTGAAATGTCAAAACTCTTTCCGGTTATCGAATTGAAAAAAGGAAAACATAAGCCCATCATTACGATAGATAACACCATAGATACAAGTGTGATCACGGAAGCTTCGGTTAAAAATTGAAAAACAAGTTGCTTTTTAAAAGCTCCGGCTACTTTACGAATACCAATTTCTTTGGAGCGCGAAGCTGCCTTTGACGTAGTAAGGTTAATGTAGTTTATAGCAGCGATAAGCAATAGAAATATTGCCATGCTGGAAAAGATGTAGACATACGAAAGTTGACCATGCTCTTCTTCAGCGCCTGATTGAATACCGTCCGAGTGCAGATAAATATCCTGAATGGGTTGAAAAGCAATAGCCCGGGAATGCATATCCGATCCTAAATTTTTCTCCATAAACGATGGCAGCTTCGACTCTACGTCAGTGATGGATTTCCCTTCTTTCAACACAACATACGTATATGCTCCCAGGTTTTTCCAGCTGGTTAAATAACCCTCCCATTCTTCACCTGTTAAAATTTTAGAGAACAATAAATCAAATTTTAGATGTGAATTTTCAGGGATGTCCTGAATAATTCCGGTAACTTTTACTTGACCGAGTTCCTGGAGATTGAAAGTTTTTCCGAGTGCATTTTCATCGCCAAAATATTTCTTCACTGCTGATTGCTGAAGTACTACAGAAAATGGCTGACTCAATGCTGTTGCTTTATCGCCCGCGATAAAAGTAAAATCGAAGACATTAAAAAAATTAGCATCAGATGCCATGAACCAGTTTCTTTCACTATACTTCTCTTCACCAATTTCTACAACAACCTGTCCGGTGAACTGATAAAGACTCGTTGTCTGCTCCACTTCCGGAAACGCATTACTTAATTCCGGGCCAACCGGTGGCATTGTACTGCCGAAGGTTCGAACGTTATCAGGAATAGATTTATTTACTGTAAGTATTCTATAGGTTCTGTCAGCTTTCTGATGAAAGGAATCGTAAGACAATTCATTGCTCACATACGTATACAGCATGGTGCTGAAGGAAATACCCAGCACAAGTCCGAACACATTAATGAAGGTGAATACCTTATTTCGGATCAGTGAACGGATGGCGATTTTGAAGTAATTGCGAATCATAGCAGAGGTTTACTACACCACTATTACGACTTTCATGCCCAAAAAAATTCTGCGATTTTGATTTAGAAACGAGTATTCCAAATCAATTTCCGTTCAAAAACAGACAAAGTCGTTCGGTATCGATCAGTTTCATTTTCTTCTTAAATGCGGATCAAAAGCTCACTGGAATGTGTAGATATCAGTTTTTATATGAATCTGTTAATGCACTATTCTGTAGACGAATAAGTCAATTAAATAAAAATGCATTACTTTAATTTCATGAAAGATGTAAATGATTTCAATTTTATTGATTTAAGTCATACGATTGAAGATGGACTGATAACATATCCAGGTCTGCCCGCACCTATAATTTGTGACTTTCTTAGTCGGGAAGATTCAAAGCTTCATTACGAAGCGGGTACTCAATTTCAAATTGGAAAAATTGAGATGGTATCAAATACGGGAACGTATATTGATTGCCCCTTTCATCGGTATGCGCATGGAAAAGATCTCGCTGAAGTTGGACTAGAAAGCTTTGCTGATCTTGAAGCAATTGTCATTCGTGTACCCTGGCAGAGTGGTCGTGCGATCAATCCAATCCATTTTGAAAAACATGTACTTAAAAACAAAGCAGTTCTGGTTCATACAGGCTGGGATGAGCATTGGAATACACCTCACTACTTTGAAGGCCATCCATACCTTACAGAAGAAAGTGCCCTTTATCTTAGGGACAATAAAGTAAAACTGGTCGGGATTGATTCGTTAAACATCGATAACACACAACCCAAAAACAGACCTGTGCATACAATTCTGTTAGGTGCAGAGATTCTTATCGTAGAGCATTTGTGCAACCTGCAAGCCTTGCCAAACGATACATTTCTATTTAGTGCCGTTCCTCCAAAATTTAAAGGAGTAGGAACATTTCCAGTAAGAGCATTTGCTAAAACATTTAGCCGATAAGCTTTGAGTCAATCCGATTGGATTGAGAAATCAGCAAATTTGATTAGGGAGAAAGTCCTTGTTAAAAGCTTTGAAAATGCGCTGTTTTTAATACTTTTGTGATCCAAAACATGGTCTCATGGCCGAGTGGCTAGGCAGAGCTCTGCAAAAGCTCCTACAGCGGTTCGAATCCGCTTGAGACCTCGAAAAAAGACTGGCCGATTTGTCAGTCTTTTTTATTTATGGAGCTTTTGCAGAGCCCTCTCTGCTTTATAATTTTTTCTCCTACAGCGGTTCGAATCCGCTTGAGACCTCCAAATAACCCGTGCTGATGAAAATTGGCCCGGGTTTTTTATTATGGCATAATTCTTAGCCCATCAGATTCTTTGATAAAGATTATCTCATACTTGATAAAATAAATGCTCAATTCCACATTGAGCATTTATTTGTTTAGGGTTGATACTTACTTACTAATATCCTTACCTTCTTTTATATCAGCTTTCAATTTTTCAATAAAGGCTTTTGAGTTAGAGTCTTCAACCATGGTCAGCACTTTATCGGCATACTTTAGAGCCTCTTTTGTGTTACCGAGTGCGGCATATCCGCGCGCCATTCCCAAGGGTCCGTAAACTTCTTTTGGATATTTATCATTCGCGATTTTATAAATTTCGAATGCTTCCTTGTTTTTTTTCTGACGAACAAGGTTCCGTGCATACAAGTATAACGGAAGCGCTGACGTAGCCATGGGGATTGCTTTTTTCATAACTGAATCCGCTTTCTGTTTCTGTCCGAGTTTTTCGAGTAAGCCCGACTGCGTAGAGAGTGTGGTGAAATTTGCATCGCCAAAAAATGAGCTCACGGCACGGTTGGACCACTCCAATCCTTCTTCCAAGTGAATGTTGTTTACCAGGCAATAATTTGCAGCGCGGTTCAGGTTTTGCCAATATGTATAAAACACGGCTGAGTTAGACTCTCTTCTGAATGCGGCAATAATCTCCTTTTGTAAATCAACCGAAATTGTAAACGGCACTTTTACTTTTTCCCATTGCAGGGAAACAACTGCGCTGTTTTCAGTCTGGTTGCTAAACTCATACTTCAAACGTTCTACACTTTCAGTCACTTTTACTACCGGAACTTCTGCTCTCAAAGCATCATCTTTAGCATCATAATAGAAGCTTCCCCATGCTGTACTGAATTTAGAGAATATTATCGTAGCTTTTTCTGCACCCATAGCAATAAAAAAACCATACTTGCCAGCAGGTAAGAGTTTACCCTCAATGATCACATCGGTACTGAATTCAAACGTGGTGTTTTCATTCGCACCTGCCCGCCACGGTGATGCTTTGGAATTGCCAAAACCAAGGTCAACAAAACCATAGTGAACAACATTGTCCCAGATTTGATCTTCACGCCCATTGACAGCGGGACGGTTATACTCAATTTGAACATTCGTAATTCCGATCTTCTCCGAAACAGACGCTTTACGATTTACATCCGGTAGTACAGTTACTTGGGCATTGGCAACCCATGCATGCATTACAATCATGAGTAACACTAATTGAATTTTTTTCATACCTATTGGGTTAGTGGGATTTCCTCCATTCCGATATAATTTATAACTACGGGTAATGAACTGTTTTGTGGCAAAGTAAAATTTGCCATCACGAAATCTCTCACCCAAGTGGGTAGAATGAAGCTTACAGAATCTATAAAGCAAAAAAAAAGGTGGCCAATTAAAGCCACCTTTTTCTTCTATGATGATAAAGGACTTATTCTCCTTTTGTATTCATCTTGTCCTTCAACGCGCTTAACGCTTCAAGATCGCCAAGGGTTGATTTCTCAACTTCCTGGTTGATCTTATCGATCGTTTTGCCTTTGCTTGGAGCTTTCGAAGTTGCTGTTGCTGGTTTCTTAGCAACCGGTGCTTCTTCAGCAGAGTACATTGCTTTGTGTGAAAGCACAATTCTGCGGTCTTCTTTCGAGAACTCAAGCACTTTGAAATCCAGGTTATCGCCTTGTTCTACTTTGCCGCCATCTTCTTTCACAAGATTTTTAGCAGAGCAGAAGCCTTCGATACCGTATGGCAATTCAAGCGTAGCGCCTTTGTCGTTCTTAGAAGTTACAGTACACTTGTGTACTGAACCGATCGTGAACACATTTTCGAACGTATCCCAAGGATTTTCTTCGATATGTTTATGGCTTAACGCTAATCTGCGGTTAGCCGCATCAAGCTCAAGCACTACAACTTCCATTTGTTCACCTACTTTCACGAACTCCGAAGGATGTTTGATCTTCTTCGTCCAGCTTAAGTCAGAAACGTGTACCAGGCCATCGATACCTTCTTCAAGCTCAATGAACAAGCCGAAGTTTGTAAGGTTACGAACAACACCTTTGTGACGGGTAGTTACAGCATATTTGCTGAGTACATCCTGACGTGTCCAAGGATCTTCCGTAAGTTGCTTGATGCCAAGTGACATCTTACGCTCTTCGCGGTCGATCGTCAACACAACAGCCTCAACTTCATCTCCTACTTTCATGAAATCCTGCGGATTGCGCAAGTGCTGTGACCAGCTCATTTCAGAAACGTGGATTAAGCCTTCAACACCTGGTTGAAGTTCAAGGAATGCACCGTAGTCAGCTACGTTAACAATCTTACCTTTCACTTTAGAACCGATCTGTACAGTTTCTGCAAGACCTGCCCATGGATGAGGGGTAAGTTGTTTCATGCCAAGGCTGATACGCTTTTTCTCGCCATCGAAATCAAGCACAACAACTTTAACAATCTGATCAAGCTTAAGAACTTCTTCCGGGTGATTAATACGTCCCCATGAAATATCAGTAATGTGAAGTAATCCATCAACACCACCAAGATCGATGAACACACCGAAGTTTGTCATGTTCTTAATAGTTCCTTCCAGCACTTGTCCTTTTTCAAGGTTGCTGAGGATGGCTACTTTTTGTTGTTCAAGATCTTTCTCGATCAACACTTTATGCGATACTACTACGTTGTCGTTGGTGTAGTTGATTTTCACAACTTTCACTTCCATCGACTTGTTCACGTATACATCGAAATCGCGGATAGGTTTCACATCAATTTGTGAACCTGGTAAGAACGCTTCGATACCAAATACGTCAACAATAAGACCGCCTTTCGTTCTGCGTTTCACGAAACCTTCGATTACTGCATCATTATCAAGCGACTTCTGAATATTCTCCCAACCCTTAACAAGCTTCGCTTTTCTGCGGCTCAATACTAATTGACCCATCAGGTTTTCGCGCTCTTCGATGAACAAGTCAACCTTGTCACCGATTTTAAGATTTGTTAAGTCTTTGAATTCAGCCAACGGTACAAGACCATCAGACTTAAATCCGATATTTAAAATAACGTCACGGTCGTTGATGCCTACTACGATACCTTCTACCAGTTCACCACTGTCAATGGTAGTTACAGTACCTTCGTACATCTTCTCCATGCTCTCGCGCTCTTTAACGGAATAACCTTCGCCAAAGCCTTTGCGCTCATAAGCAGCCCAATCGAATTCGCCCGGAATAGCTTTCGCTTTCACAGCTTTTCTGAGCACGTGCGCAGGGATTGCTTCTGAATCGATTTCTTCTTTTTGAGATTCTTTTACCTCTTTGAGTGGATCTACTTCATCGAGATCTGCTGTTGTTTCAACAGCCTTTTTCTTAACCGCTTTAACTTCTTCGTCAGCGGAAGCAGGTTTTGCTTTTTCTTTAGCCATAAAATGAACTCGCCCTTCAATACATGCCGCATCCGGGCCGGAATGCTGCAAATTTGGTTAAACTAAGCCCTTTTAATATGAAAAGAGCCCTGCTCGAAAGAACAGGGCTGCAAATATAGGGATTTCAGACCTAAAAATGAAGTATTGATCAAATTTGCCTGAGAGGCATCATGCTAGTTTTGAACAGAGGCATTCTCCGTTTTAAGTGTACCTACGGCATACTCCAGGATGATCTTTTGGAATACCAGGCGATATTCAGCCTGTGCCTTATCAGTTTGTGCTTGAACATAAACACGATTTGAGTTAGCGTAATCCACAAAACTTGTAATGCCCAGATTGTATCGTTCTGTCTCCAGTTGAAAAGCCATCTCGGCTGCTTTCAATTGATCGGATGTGATGGTAAATGCTTTCTTAGCTCCGTCATAGTTTCTGATCGCACGACTTACATCGTTACGGATCTGGAACTCCAGGTTATTTCTTGTAAGCTGTGAATTTCTGTACTGAATTTTCTGCCGTACGTAGTTCGTGCGACTCTGCAGTCCGTTGAAAATCGGAATGGTCAATTGAAAACCAAACGTCTTTTGAAGGTTATTCGTTTTGAATTGTTCACTGAAAGGACGTGGAGTTTCGGGGTTTGCTATATTATATCCGAAGGATTGATATCCTAGAATGTATCCTGTAGGAGAAGTTCCAGCAGGGTCCGTAACAACAACCGTCCGGCCAGCCTCTACTGAATCCGGAACATTATGAGGCCTGTTATACCCAGAGCGGATCTGATAAAAAGCTGATAAGGATGGCATCAACAATCCCCTTGTTGCATACATTCCATAACGTTGAGCATCCGCTGTTTTCACGGCACTTAAATAATCTCCCCTGGAATTTTTGGCCCGGTTAGCCAACTCTTCCGGATTCAGTGCCGCAGTATCGAATGAGTTTATGTCCCAGTTAGGACGCTCTACATCAAATTGCTGGAATGGATCAAGCAAAAGAGTTTGTGCTAAAAGTGCTTTGTCATTGTTAAGCTGAATCTCCGCGAGTACATAGCGCAGTTCTGCAGCTTTTGTTTGAGCTTCCTGACTATACTCATCAACGGGTGACTTTGATCCTACCGCTACCTGCTCTTTAACCTGTTCAAGTTGTTTGGCCAATGCGTCAAAATTTTCCTTGGCAATAATGAGCAACTCCTTATCCAGCATTACGGCCAGGTATTGTGTTGATACTGTATTGATCGCATCCTGTGCCGTACGGTGTACAAGGTAATTCTGCGCCTGAAGCTGACTGGAAAACTGGCGAATTGTATTAATTTGATAAAACCCACTAAACAGATTAAGGCTTGCCGTTATCGACCCGTTTACGTTGTCCGTAACACCGTTCACTACCTGGGCTGTATTGGTATTTAAGAAGTTACCATCGTTACGGGTTGCAGATGCATTGGCATTCACCGAAGGAGCAATGCCGGCATACGCAGCAAGTTTTTGCGCCTGGCTAAGTTGTAAATTATTTCGTTGTGTATTCAGGTTAACACTGTTATCGAGCGCAATTTTAACAGCCTCATCAAAGGTTAATACATTCACGGATGCCGAAGAATCCATCTGACCAAACACTGTTGCTGATACAATTACCAGGCAAAACGTAAATACAATCCTCATTCTTACTTTAATTTCTGTTTTCAACTTGTACATCTGACTGAACAACACCATCCGCCACTGTAACGATACGCTTGCTGTACTTTGCATTTTCTTCTGAGTGCGTCACCTGAATGATGGTGATGCCTTCATCGTTCAGCTTTCTAAAAATTTCCATGATCGACTTTCCTTGTTCGGAATGTAAATTACCGGTTGGCTCATCGGCCAATAATAATTTAGGCTGACCAATGATCGCGCGCGCAATGCCCACAAGCTGTTGCTGGCCACCGCTCAGTTGTTCTGGGAAAAGATCTTTCTTCGCTACCATGTTAAACCGGTCGAGCAATTCGGCTACCATGCTCTTCCGCTGACTTGCCGCAACGCCTTTATATAACAGCGGAGTTTCAATATTTTCATACACCGTTAATTCATCGATCAGGTGATACGCCTGGAAGATGAAGCCGATATAGTTTTTATGCATTTCTGATTTCTGTCTTTCCTTGAGCTTGTGAACCGGCTCATCAAAGAAGAAGTATTCACCGGCAGAAGGCTCATCCAGCAGACCGATAATGTTCATCAGCGAAGACTTACCAGCACCGCTTGGTCCCATAATGGTGAGAAATTCACCCTGAGCAACGTCAAGATTAATTCCTTTTAAAATGAAGGTGCGTTGAAAACGGGAATCAACGTACTTATCAATGTCGCGTAGTTTAATCATAAGATTTCGGGGGCTGAATTGCTAATAATATGCCAAGCGTCACAAAGTCGGTTTGGGCTCGTAATATCGGTTATTTTAAAGGATTATGTCGTCCGTATTTGCAAAATGGTGTCCTATATCGGACAATATTTACAGAACAATTGGAAAGAGAATTACATCTACCCTGCGGTTCATCCGCATGCCGTTCCGGGTTCGGTTTGTATAAACAGCATTGTCTAATCCCCAGTCTTTAATGCTGATGCGATGCTCAGGGATTTCCTTTTGCAAGATCAATTGTTTAACGGTTTCGCTGCGCATCTGTGAAAGCCACTCATTGTATTCTTTTCCGCCAATGGGATCCGTATGGCTGATCAAATGAACTTCGTATTTCTCGAGGTTTGGAATAGAGTCGAGCCAATGTGAAAGCTCTTCTGCCTGGAATGTATCAACACTATAATCGCCTCCGCCAAAATAAATGCTCATGCGAATTTCCTGGTGCTCTTGTTGCTGTGCACAAACGGCAGCTGGTAAAAAAATGAAAACCCAAATAAGCTTTACCGTTCTCCTCATCGCTCACGCTATTTCCGATTGTACAAGATACAACAGCGGCTTTGCATTTAATACTCCGCTCATCAACTCCTTCAACTTTTGAAAGTCGTGATCACCCGTTTGTCGCTACTGCACCGTAAGCCTGTCTTCCACCATCCGGTTATTGTACTGCTGAATGATAGCCTTGATCTTTAGCTCAAGCTTTTTAACTACGTCAGGCTTTTCTTTTTTAAGATCACTGACCAACATTTTGTCCTGTTTGAAATTGTACAAACTAACGGTACGCTTTCCATCAAACATTAACAGGTAATCACCTTCATACAAATTATAAATGTCATCGCGATAGTTGAAGGCAAATGATGTTGAGGTGGAATCAAACACATTTCTGCCAAAGGCAACATAAGGTTTATTGTAATTTAAATGACCCAGTACCGAGGGCATAATGTCAATCTGCTGTGCGATGGAAGTATCCATTTCCTGTAAACTATTATCGGGCTTGAAGAAAATAACAGGCACCGAAAACAATCCCCACGTTGTATGCGATTCAGGGAAAACGATATTGGAAGAAACGTGATCGGCTGTGATCACAAATAATGTGTTCTTATACCAGGGCATTTTAGATGCTTTCTCAAAGAATTTCTTCAGGGCATAGTCGGTGTACTCAACACATTTTAAAATCGGCTGGTCACCGCCTTTAAACTTTCCTTCAAATTCTTCCGGCACAACAAACGGGTGATGTGAGCTCACCGAAAAAATAGCGGACGCAAAGGGCTGTGGAAACTCATTTAACTTTTCAGCATAAAAGCCAAAGAACTTATCATCCCAAATGCCCCACATGCCATCAAAGTCAGCATCGTTTCCATATTCTGTTTTTCCATAATAATGTTCAAAGCCCGCCAGGTTTGTGAATGAATTAAAACCCATTGAACCATTTGGCGCTCCATGGAAGAAGGAAGTATGATAGCCTTTGTCGCGCAAAAGATTTCCAAGACTGTTAATATTATTATTCGCGAACGGTGTCAATACATACGGCACACCCAGCGATGGAATGCTGGCCATTACCGAAGGCAATCCATCAATCGACTTGCGCCCATTGGCAAAAGAGTATTCAAATGTTTTGCTGTGCTGAAGTAATGAATCCAGAAAAGGTGTATGTCCTTTATAACCAACTTTGTCTTTATTAAACGCTCCGAAAAATTCTTTAGAGAAACTTTCCAGAATAATTACCACAACATTATCAGCCCGAAAGGCAGCAGAATCTTTCGGCAGGTGAACGGGTGAATAAACATTGCTTAGTTCCTGCTCATTCGTAAAGTAGTTAAGCTTTTGAATTTTTGTTTTACCTAACGTTCTGAAAATGGCAAACGGAGTATTTAACACAAGACTAACTTCATTCGGATGCTCTACATATTCGCCTGCGTTGCTTAGGGTAATAGGTCTGGTGCTGTGGCGAAAGCCTCCACGTACCGCGCCAATGAACAACCCTATTACTAACGGTATCGTGAGAATGCCAACAACATAATAAGCAATGCGATGCTGCATCAGCGGACCTTGAACTTTTATGCGGTTGTAAAGCTTCACCATGATCCACATCAACAGCAGCCAAAACAATACGGCATACCAGTAGTCAATAAGAAAGCGGAAGAAAAGTGAAAATAAATTACTTTCATTTTCAAACTGACTGAACACATCAGCCGTTGTTCTGCGCAACGTGAACTTATAGTAAATAAAGTCCATCACATTTACGGCCAGCGCAACTCCATTCAATGTGTAATAGAAAATTTTAATGGTAGTTTGATATCCGTTCCTGAATCGGAGATCAACCGGCAGGATCGAGAGAATAAGAATGATTACATTAATGTAAAGAACGGCTGTCAGGTCAAACCAAAAGCCGCCCCACAAAATCCGGAGGAAGTTCCAGGTTGTCATCTCCGGAAAATAGCTCAGGTTATAAATGAAAAACCCGATGCGGCACAGCATGAACAGGAACATCGCCAGTAACAATCGGAGGAACAACGCCCAGTAAATATTGCCTTCCAGTTGAAGTCCTTTAAAAAATCTTGATCCGTTCATAACGATGACGCTTGCAAGGTACTTCCAAAAGCAGCGACTGAACAAACAGATAGCACGGCATAAGGATTCATCAAGGCTACCTAAAACATGGAGTATTTGATTTTAATCATTATTTTGGCTGTCTGATTAGCGTCTTGCATGACCAAAAACCCTTTACTTAAGTGTCTATTCGTATTTTTTGCGCTTTTGGCCACCGTATCAGTCCACGCGCAGGAAGTTCATTCGCTCGGTCTCTTCACCGGAATTGCAGTTCCATACACCTGGGATAATGGTATCCATCAGGATCCACGCTACCGCGACCGCTTTGATATTAAGTTCTCTCCCATCGGACTTCACTATGGTGTAGATAAAGAAGGTTATGGATTCATGCTTGATCCGAGTGTGATCCACATTGGCCAGAACTACAACGTTATTAAAAATACAGGCGGTGAGCTTGGCCTGCGCAGAATCGATCTAACCTATGTTCAGGTTCCGTTAAGCCTGAAAGTTCACATCATCGATATGTCATTTTTCAAAGTAAGCTTTGTAACCGGAATCGGGGTTGGGTTTTTACTGGACGGTAAGGAAACCATGCGGCACGATGCAGGTCGACTAACCTTTCCGAAAGAAATGACGGGCGAACCAGAGTCAACTCAAGCAGAAGAATTTGAAACGATCTACTCGCAATTCGTAGAAGAAGTTACGTATGACGGTGTAGTGATGTTTAAAGTTCCGGAAACTAAGATATCAAACACGAAAGACTTCCAGAAATTTCAAGTGTTTGGCAGCATCGGCTTCCGGTCTGACTGGGACTTTAGCGAGAACTGGCGTGCATCGTTTGATCTTCGGGGAAACATTGGCATTCTTGAACCACGTACCGCGGAGTATACGAACCGGGTTAAAAACTATGAAGCGCTGTATGATATTTACGGAGCGCGAAGAGATCTTTTTCTATCGTTAACGTTTGGAATTGCCCGCACCTTAACGATTGAACATCGTGAAAAAGAAGCCAAGAAAAAGAAGCACTACGAAAACAAGCCCCGCAGGCCGGCTAAATATCCTTGGCCAAAGCCCCGCAACAGAAAACCGAAAGGTTAATTAGCGGTTGTAATAGAGAGATATAAGACATATTGTGGCTTATAGCCAGACGTTGTAGGTAAGGCGGTGGACAAATCCAAATCATGAAGACAATTCTGACAACCATTTTAATCATTATCACTTGTCTGACTCAGACTTTTGGACAAACCTCTAAGTATGATTTCGCGAAAGAAGTTTTTAAGAAGGAATATAAAAAGCAAAAGCTTGAGAGGTTTAGTGGACAAGTTGGACAAATTAACCAAAACACTTTCCGTTACGGTGACAAAGTTCTTAGTGTGGACACAGAAGACAGTCGACTTCTTGCTATATTCTCTGATGGCATTTTTCATCCTGACATCATCGACAAAAGTCCGGCAACTAAACCGCTGACAAAGGTTCAGTTGGACACTCTTACGGAAAGTGAGCAGGTCTTTTATAACTTAGCCCGCAACGACAGCACAACAATTGGAAACCTTGAAGAACTCGAAAAACTAAATCCTGACTCAAAAACAAAACGATTCGTATTCTGGCTTTATCGAAAGGGAATGATGAATCCGACAGAGTGCTATTTTGAGTTATATAATGACAAAGGAACTAAGGACATGACAGTTGGAGAATTTATTAAAAACTCCAAATTGACATTTTATCATAGGGGGACCATAATAATTTGAGGACGGTGGACAACCGCCCTACCTACAACGAAATGTATAATCCATGGCGCTGATAAGGAGGGCGTTTTTTTATTTTTGCTCAGCGCCACGGCTTATACATAAACGTTAGGCGGAAGCTTTTAAAAAAATGACGTACAAAACAATCGGAGTTCTCGGAATACTGACAACTATCTTTTTTGCGGCTGGTTTTATCGGACTATTTATTATAAACCGTCAGGCCTATGAAGAGTTCAATAATTTCAACATATGCGGTTTCAATCTAGACGGAATGCCTGGGGAGAATTGGATAAAAACAAGCTACATAATTGTCGGACTTCTTAATACCATTATTTTAATTGGACTTTTTAGATTATCGGACAATAAATCAATAATTGTTGTAGGGAAAATATTATTATTAATTAGTGGTGTGACCTGGACAACACTTGGACTTATTAATTACGACTTAAATTCAGACTTTGGAAATCACTTATTGGCCCAACGAACAATTGCAATACTGACGGCTGGAATTTTCGGACTCATTATCATTGGAGCAGAGATTGAGAAAATTACCTCCGACAATTTTTTAAAATATTATACATTATTGACTGGCGGCACGATATTGACAATAAGTATCTTAAGCATATTTGTCTTCTGGGACGAGTCTTGGGTACGAACAAATATTTCAGTGATTATTTATTTTATGTGGTTTACAGTGTTCGGACTAAGAATAATGAAAAAAGCCAGTGCCTGACAAAGGCTGTAATGCATTGCCTTTATTTTGATTATTTTATTTTGGAAAGCAACAGCTTATAGCCAAACGTTAGCGGCAATTCAACAATGACAAAAAACTCCACAACATTAATTTTACTTGGCACAATGTTTTGGGTGGTGGGGTTTGTATTGGCAGGTATTGTCATTTATCCGTATGCATTTATTGGGATCTATCTTGGGCCACCCTTACTATTTCTAGGGATTATTGGTTGGTTTAAAAATTATAAACGCCTCAACAACAGATTTCCTAACCCTATTCGGTCGTTCAGGATAACGAGAGAAAACTATGATGGTTTCTTAGCGAATCATAGAGCAATGATGGACTATTTATTAAATCACTTACTTGAGTTCTGGACATTGTGTATTCTTTTTTGGATTGTCTTAAGTTTCATTGGAATTCCTGCTTTTAAAAGCTCTAAAATATTTAAGACAGTAACGGAATATGTTGAAAATGACCAAACATTAAAAGACAAAATTGGTGAGATTCAATATTATGGTTTTCTAGTTTCTGGTAAATCCTCATCAAACGGACAAGGTGACGTGTCCTTTTCTATTATTGGACAAAAGGAAACCGTTAAAGCGTGGGCGAAAATCGAGAATATTGACGGGCAAAGTCAAGTTGTCGAAATGACCTATCACTGAACAGCCACTAACAAATCTATAAGCCATTTTAAAGCCACACGACCATGACAATAAGAACCTTCTGGACAATTTTTATAAAAATTTTAGGTATCTGGTTAGTACTGGGTAGCGTAACAGTTATACCGCAATTTGTTATGACATTCTTTTCGGTAGGCTCAAATGATACCGCACAAGGTTTTGCACTGGCAGCAGCACTTCTACTACTGACCATTGGAATTTACATTTTCATATTACGACTTTTCGTTTTCAAGACAGCCTGGCTTATTGATAAATTACACCTTGACAAAGGTTTTAACGAAGAAAAAATTGACGTAAATGTTCAGCTTTCAACCGTATTGACGGTGACCACCATTGTTCTTGGCGGGCTAATGTTGGTTGAAAGCCTACCACAACTTTGTAAGCAGATTTTTGAGTTTTTTCAACAGAAAAATATGTTTAGCGAAACCCCGACATCAGGGTGGATAATTTTTCATTTCGTACAAGCTATACTAGGCTATTTACTAATGACAAACAGCAAACAAGTTGTTGAATTCATACATAAGCAACCCGTAAAACAAAATGACAATAACGAATAAGTCATTTGCCTCACCGATTGTACGGATACTCATTGATCCAATGGAAGCCGCGTTTCATTAATCTGAAATCCTTTGCCGACCTTATATCACACAAAATCGAAACGGAATCTTTTTTGATGGTTCCGGTTAGCAGGAATTTTCGGTCCTCCAGTATCTGGTACTTCAGGTAACATTTATTATTTGTATCCAGTGCCTGCTTGAGATAGATTGTTTGTAAGACTGTATCCACAGAAATGGTATACGTACGAAGCGTATCATTCAGGAATTTAATACCAGCAAAACCCGGCCGGTTGCTCACTCCCAAATATCTCCAATAGGTTGAGTCGGTAATCAGCGGTGGAAGCGTATCATTATTCACCACAAATGTTTTAACGTTATAAAGACCGGATAAGGGTGGCCTGGGTGCATGCTCTCCATACACGCTCGAGGATTGAATTGTTAAAATAGTTCCATAAACAAGTACGTAGGCCAGTAGAATATATTTGAAAGCGTACCCGGTGATCTTTACCCATTTTCGTTTGAACACAGGCTGTTGCCTGACCGGCAACGCTATTGCTTCTCCGGTGAAAAAGAATTTAAACAATCTTTTTATATCCGGCAGCAAAAGGAACACCGTGAGCATTACCAACGCGGTGGATACTATTTTAACAGGAACATCGTAGAAATAATTAACAGCCATCACATTGGAGGTTGTCATCAAGGTGATGATAGCCCCTGCCGTTACGGTCCTTCGGAATAACAACAATATCGCAGCAACTTCTGCAAACCCCATAAACATATTATACCCTTTCGAGAAACCCAGGAAAGTCCACGCCAATCCCATCGGAGATGAATTTCCGTACGGCTGTAAGAGCCTGGCGATTGTGGGTGATGGGAATTGAAGCTTGATCACCTTAATCATACCATAACTAAAGAGCATAAGCCCGACATAAAATCGTACCGCAACGGTCAACCAATAGTAAAGCGTTGAATAGTTCTTCCGGTTACGGTCAAGCAATGTCCAGAGAATTGTTCCGGTTACCGAAACACAAAAAATCGTGAAGAGGATAACATAATCATACGTGGTGTCTCCGCTGCCATTGGTGAACACGGTAATGTCGTATGATAAATGCAGGATGTGCTTTCCAACCCACGGTATAAATATTTGCATGAGCTTGTCCGGATACTCCATGACATATCCAAAAAATGGATACGCGCCATTGTTGACGAACAGGATAAACAAGCCAAGTCCAAAAAAAGAAAAGCGAAAAGCAATTTTTTCAAGTGACGACCAGGACGGTTGTTGAAGGGAGTTTTCCATAGGGATGGGTTTGCTCAAAAATAGGAGTTCTATCCATACGGGTAAATACTCCAAAATGGTTCAGTGAATTTGATCTTACACTTTGTTTTTAAAAAATATGTTGTGAACATAGATCAGACTTACATCGTATTCATCTAACCTGTTCTTCAGGTAATAAAAAATGCGTTTTCCTTTCGCAAGCATGGCTTTTTTGAATTAAAATATTCCTTGCAATAGCACGTATTTAGCCTTCTCTTAATTAATTTGTCAGTTGGTTTTAATCCATTATGCCGAACAAAACGAAAACCCTCGTTCCGAAAACGGATGTTACCCTGATCGGGGCGGGAATTATGAGCGCCACCCTGGGCATCATCCTGAAAGAGCTCAATCCTGACATCACCATCCAGATCTTCGAAAAGCTCGATCAGCCCGGATTGGAAAGCTCAGACGCCTGGAACAATGCCGGCACAGGTCACTCCGCTTTTTGTGAGCTGAACTATACTCCGCAGAAAGCAGATGGCAGCATTGATATCTCAAAAGCCATCAAGATCTGCCAGGACTATGAAGTATCGCGCGAATTCTGGGCTTACCTGGTAGAGAAAGGATATGTTAAAAATCCTTCTACATTCATTCAACCCGTGCCGCATATAAGCTTTGTGTGGGGAAAAGAAAATGTAGATTATTTGAACAAGCGTTACCAGTCGTTGACAAACAATAATTTGTTCAAGGGTATGCTATACACCGAAGACCGGGAGGTTGTTAACGCGTGGGCACCGCTTATCATGAATCAACGCGATGCGAAAACACCGGTAGCCGCTACGAATATGAGCATGGGTACCGATGTAAATTTCGGATCGCTTACGCGGCAGATGATTAATACGCTGGTATCAATGCCGGGTGTAACCATTCATTATAATATTGAAGTTGAAGATATTGATCCCTACAAGAAAGGCGGGTGGCTTGTGGAGACTAAAAATGTGATCAGCGGGTATGAAGAAGACTGTGTTTCCAAATTTGTTTTTCTCGGAGCAGGCGGAGCTACGTTACATTTATTGAAAAACGCTGAAATAAAAGAACGTAAAGGTTATGGCGGGTTCCCGGTGAGTGGACTATGGCTGAAGTGCAACAATGAAGCGTTAATCAAACAGCATAACGCAAAGGTTTACGGTAAGGCTTCAGTTGGCGCACCTCCCATGTCTGTACCGCACGTTGACACGCGCATGATCGATGGAAAAAAAGAATTGTTGTTCGGACCTTTTGCCGGATTTTCCACGCGATTTCTCAAAACCGGTTCACGACTTGACCTGGCGAAATCATTCCGCATGGATAATGTTTTGCCGATGATCTCCGCAGGGTTAAGAAATGTTCCGCTTACGCGATACCTGATTGAACAAGTTCGGCTCACGCACGATGATCGTATAGAAGCCTTACAAGAATATGTGCCTTCGGCAAAGAAGGATGACTGGGAACTGAAGCAAGCAGGCCAGCGCGTCCAGGTTATCAAGAAAGATGAAGGTATGCGGGGTAAGCTTGAGTTTGGAACCGAAGCTGTTGTAGCATCAGACGGAAGTGTAGCCGCTTTACTCGGTGCATCACCAGGCGCATCTACTGCAGCGGCCATTATGTTTGATATCCTTCCGAGGTGTTTCAAAAAAGAAAGTAAGTCTGAAGCCTGGCAAGCGAAGCTAAAAGAAATGTCACCTTCCTTTGGTATTGCGCTTTCTAAAGATGAAGCCCAGGTACACGCTACGCGAAAAAGAACCAATAGAATTTTAGGATTGGGGTAACACTTATTTATGCCTTTGGGTTACGTCAGAACACTAACTGCCGGATTTTTTTTGGGGTGTCCTTTTTGGGAGCACTTCTCTTCTTGCCAATCTTATTCGCGTTAGGAATACCTGCCTGACTGGAGTCTAGCTGTTGAATTTAAGTACATAACAGCACTTACTCATTAAGGGAAGCGAACCTTCATTAAGCTGCTTTCTGATACCTTTTGGCAATCCCGAAAGGAGTTTGTCGGACAATTTTCAATAAAACATACATCCCTGGCGAAACATTCGTATTAAGCATTAACTTAGGTTAACCTAATCCTGAATCCATATTTCACCCGCAAAAAACTTGTGAATACATAGGTTATGGAAACAGAAAAACTCTTACGGATTCTCATGCTGGAAGACAGCGAAGATGATGCTATCCTGATTGGCCGGGTACTGCAGAAAGATAATCTTGCGTTCGTCAAGGAACGTGTGGATACGCGCGAAGAGTTTTACCACGCAATCCGGGAATTTAAGCCAGACATCATATTATCGGATCATGGATTACCGGGATTCAATTCCATGGAAGCATTAAAGATCAGCCTGCACGAGCGGGCCAAGACTCCGTTCATACTAGTTACCGGAACGGTATCAGACGATTATGCCATCTCGTGTATCCGGCAGGGAGCGGATGACTATATTCTTAAATCAAACTTATCGCGGTTGCCTGCTGCTATCCGGAGCGCCATTAAAAAACGAAAGCTTGAACAGCTCAAGCGCGATGCGCGTCATGCCTTGCGGAAGCAAAACGAGGAGCTGACGAAAGTAAACAAGGAGCTTGATAATTTTGTATACAGTGTTTCGCATAACCTGAGAGGTCCGTTAGCATCTGCCATCGGGTTAGTCAATCTGGCGACACACGAGAAAAATCTTTCTGAGCTAAACTTTCTCCACAGCATGCTGGGATCAAGCTTGCACAAGCTGGACGAGACCCTGAATGAGATCCTGGAGTATGCAAAGAATGCACGGACTGAAGTTCAGTTGGGTGAGATCGACTGGCAATATATACTCGACCATTGCTTCCATAAACTTAATTACCTGGAACAGGATGAAGAGATCATGAAAGATTTTGAATTAGCACTTGATGAACCTTTCTTTTCGGATGGCGGGCGTATTACCACGTTACTGATGATCGTGTTGTCCAACGCCTTTCAATACCGGAATAAAATCTGGCCGGCCCGCGTGTTCATTTCCGTCACGGTATCCGAACAGCACGCTATTCTGCGCATCCAGGATAATGGCGTTGGTATCCCGGCAGCTGTTCTGCCTAAGGTTTATGAGATGTTCTATCGTGGCACGGAAGATAGCAAGGGTGCAGGCCTCGGCCTCTATATTGCGAAAGAGATCGTTACGAAGCTTAACGGTAAAATTTCCGTTACCTCCATTGAAGGCGAAGGTGCTACCGTGCAGATCGTGATCCCGAACGGACTGATTGGAAGATAACCGGGCTTGACACCGTGGGCGTTAGCTTCATCGTCTGGAAGGTTGGCTAAACAATAAGCATCGATCAGTCTCGCAGCATTTCAAGTCCATTGGTTGCGCTATACGATGCTAGGAAAGAAAACTGAAAATTACTTTCCACGATGATTTAGGTTCCATCCGTTGTACAGGAACCATACCCCTCACATACGATCGCCCGATTTCCATAATCCAGCTTTCCGGAACGAGTGCCGGAAATACTTCCTGGCTGTGCGCAACTTCGGGCGGCAACTTAAGTGTACCGTTCGTAAGCTGGATAATAAATTCCTGATCAGGAGCAATGGCATGCGAGATGTACTGACCGAGCTCCGGGTTATAGTTTTTGATCCGGGCAATAAGTGTAAGCACACCGGTCTTGTACTGGCTGGTTATCATGTTACGTGGGGTTGATGATGGGTTGTTAACAGCGCGCTGAAATCAATTCAGTTCACTGCAAGGGTAATAATAGGTTGGTGATTTTAATACGAAGCAGTTGCGCAAAAGTTGTCGCGGGTAAACATTCCCGGATGTATAAAAAATACGTGTTATAACATTCAACGTTGAAGAGTTTGCAATGCAACCGTTATAGTTGTGCAGAAGGGAATATAACTACAGCCGTTAGGGTACTTGTTTGAAATGATTTCAAATTAGTTTCTGCATTGTTATTTGAGAGTGATTCTCCGGTTAGTCAAAAAGTGAACATATTTCCAGAGAGATAACAGGGTTCTCTTGGAATACCCGCCTTTTACGAAGGATGAAGGAAAAACTATCAGGGAACTATAGAGAAAAATATGTGGGCCCAGCTGGGCACGATCCAGCGACCCCTTGATTATGAGTCAAGTGCTCTAACCAGCTGAGCTATGGGCCCTTTCTCTACGAAAGAGGATGCAATGTTAAGGAGAAGATTTTTTATTTACAATGTTGTTGTTGACCCAAGCACCACCCTCTTAATCCCGCTTGGCTAAATCCGATGATCCAAAAGATGCTTTCTTATCCTTCCTTGCGCAAGATTTGTAATGGTGGTGTATTGATCACATCGCGTGAATTCCACCAGCCGATGCCCATGGTGAGCAACACCACACCGGTTGCAATGATCAGTAATTCAAGCCAGTCGAACGCGAAAGTTATCTTAAAGAAAAATGTCGTCAACAGCCAGCCGCCACCCAATGAAAGTATCAGACCGGTTAACGCTGAGAACAAACCCAGGTACGCATATTCAATAAGCGTGATCTTACGGATATGGTGCGATCTCGCTCCGATCGTGCGCAGCAATACGTTTTCTTTCATCCGCAGAAACTTACTGTTGATTACTGCGCCCGCCAGCACAACAAGCCCTGTTACGATGCTGAAGAGTGCCAGAAAACGAACGACCAACCCCAGCTTATCAAACAGCTCGTTAATAGTACCGAGAATAAGCTTCAAATCAATTAATGAAACATTGGGATATAACATCACCAACTGTTGCTGAAAGCGATTCGACACCTGCTGATCATCAATGCGGGTTGTGGTTACATAAATCTGCGGAGCATTCTCCAATAGACCTGTCGGAAAAACGAAGATGAAATTCGGAGGATCGTTTGCCCAATCTACTTTCCGCACACCTGAAATGTTTGCTTCAATCGGTACACCCTGAACATCAAACTCCACCTTATCACCAACTTTCACTTCCAGATCTTCGAGCATACCTTCAGAAATTGTAACGTCATACAATTGCCATTTAAACCCGAGCGAATCCAGTATTTCACCCACTGGTTTCTCTCGTCTTAGTTTGTTCTTTTGCCATTCTTCCGGAAAGCCATCAAACAGGTTAAACGAATCGACCGCAACTCCAAATGACTTATTCCGAAATTCCGGAGTCTTATATTTTTCCGGAATGTCCGTATTATTGAATACACTTTGCAGTTCTCCTTCAATCAATTCTTCCGAAGACGTAAGACTGTCGCGGTAGGTAACCCGATACTCACGCGTGATGGCCCAGTTACGGATATTATCGGTAGTATCTTTTTGTATCTCCTCGATAGTTTTACCTTTTATCTTGCTTAACCGGCAGGTGATAATCGGAACTACCTGCTTCACGTCAAGCTTGTTATCCTGCATCAGCTTGATCACGCCATCTTTTTGTGATGGCTGGATGTCAAACAAAATTGTGTTGGATTGATTTTCCTGCCCGGTAAATTCAACCTGGCCCAACAAACTCTTTTCAACAATATTGAGGGTGGCGATAATTAATGTGCCCAATCCGATGGCAACCATCAGCATTCGTGTCTGGTTGTTTGGACGAAATAAATTAGACAGCGCATGCCGCCAGACAAACGAAGCATTGGCTGGGAAAAATTTTCGTACAAGATAAAGTAAACCCATTGCAATAAACGTCAATAATCCTAACGCTCCCGCTAATCCCAGGAAGAACATACCACCGGTTAACAGGTCGCGGGTTTGATACGCAGCAAAGGCAAGTGGAAATAAAGCAATGAGAACAATGGCTGCCAATCTTGCTTTTGAAAATGTTTTGATGGATTCAAAGTCTGCACGAAGTACGGATAAGGGTGGAACGAACCGTACCGCGATTAACGGCAGCATGGAGAAAAGAATTGAAACCAGCGCTCCTAACACAATGCCTTGCACAACAGAAATCCAGGAAATGCCAAAGCTTATCTCCAGTGGAAGCAAATCACTGAACATGAATGGAATAAGTTGTTGGATGCCAACACCCAGGAAAGCGCCCACAACACTTCCTAAAATTCCCAGGAAGAATATCTGAATAAAATAAATATTGAACGCCTGCCATCCTGTTGAACCAATGCAGCGTAACACGGCAACCTCATCGCGTTTCTCCCGGGCATAAATATGGACCGAGCTGGCCACACCAATACAGCCGAGAATTAATGCCAGGAAAGCAAGCAATGAAAAAAACCGATAGATCGCATTAAAGCCCTCTCCTAATCCTTGCTTACGAACTTCCACGGTTTCGTAAGAATGACCAAACTTTTTTATTATCGGTTGAAATTTTTCTGCAAGCTCATCTGCTTCTGCCTCAGAGGTTGTCTGGAAAAATCGTTTATACGTAACCCGACTGCCATATTGAACTAAGCCGGTTGCCTCCAGCTGACGCATAGAAATATAAACGGATGGTGTAAATGTAGTCATGATGCCACCTCCACCCGGCAGCTTTTTCACCTCTCCTGAAACTATGAATGTTATGTTCCCAATCCGAATCGAATCACCCGAGCTTACTTCATACTGACTGGCAAGCGATGCATCCAGCATAGCATACCGCCCGTCTTTCACTTTCTGATATGCATCAACCGGTTGCGTCTCAAGCTTGCCATAAAATGGAAACGGTCCTTCAAATGCAACCAATCGGATGAGTCGCGACTGACCATTATGAAGGAACAAAACCATCGAGGCCATATCCGCCTGTGCCGCTTGTGGATACTTCATGGCTAGCTGAAATTCCTTAACCAATTCTGGCTCAAATTTTTTGTTGGCGTTAATTACGAAATCTGCGCCCAGCAATTCTTTGGCATTCCGATCGATATCGCTTTGTAAAGAATTGTTGAGGGAATCTAAGGCAACAACGGCTGCTATGCCTGTAATGAGCGAAGCAACAAACAGAAACAAGCGTGAAAAATTATGACGCGCATCACGCCACGCCATTTTCCAAACCCATCCATCGTTGAAGAGATTACTTTTTCTCCGTTTAAGCCGGATTATGTATTCGATCATAACGCAGCTACCGTTTGCTGATCAACAAGCTTGCCTCCACGCATGCGCAGGATGCGTTCGGTTTTTTGAGCTAACTCTAAATTATGGGTAACCAGTACCAAGGTTGTTCCCTGCTCTTTATTGAGGCCGAATAAAAGGTCTGTGATATGCTTTGAGTTTTCATCGTCCAGGTTACCGGTTGGCTCATCGGCAAATAATATTTTCGGATCGGTAATAAAGGCGCGCGCCATCGCCACCCGTTGCTGCTCACCCCCGGATAATTGAGTTGGGTAATGATGCATGCGTTCTGCTAGACCAACACGAGCCAACAATTCTTTCGCTTTGGCCGAAACATTTTTTACTCCACGAAGTTCCAATGGAACCATTACATTCTCCAGTGCAGTAAGTGTCTGTAGTAACTGAAAGTTTTGAAAGACAAAACCGACATACTGGTTGCGGATGTGTGCCCGGTCATCTTCACTCATGGCGTTCAGCTTAAAACCCATCAGTGAAATAATTCCAGTGCTGGGTACGTCTAATCCGGCACACAAGCCAAGTAAGGTAGTTTTACCACTTCCTGAAGGTCCGATGATGGATAATGTATCGCCTTGCGAAACAGAAAAGCTTACCGTATCGAGCACAGTAAGCGAATTGATGCCTGATCGATATGTTTTTGTGAGCCCTTCGGCCTGGAGAACAGTTTGTGACATGGTTTTTGCTAAATCAATTTCTGAATTATATCGTTATTAAATTTGCCGTCATGTTGAGCGAAAGCGAAACATCCCCCATTCAGTGCTCTAGTAGGGGATTCTTCGCTTTCGCTCAGAATGACGTTAATCTTAAATCTTTTCAATATGGTAGTCGGGAAATACATGTTTTTTATTGCAATGGCATTGTTGGTTCAGACCAAGCCAAAAGTAATTCTATTTTTTGGCGATAGTCTAACCGCTGGCTACGGACTTTCACCGGAAGAAGCTTTCCCTGCGTTGTCGGAAAAGGAACTTACTAAAAATGGAAAAAACGTAAAGGTTGTGAGTGCAGGCCTAAGTGGTGAAACATCGGCCGGTGGAGTAACCCGTATTGATTGGGTGCTGCGTCAATCCATTGATGTGTTTGTACTGGAACTTGGCGCAAATGACGGCCTTCGTGGATTGCCTGTTGACCAAACAAAAAAAAATCTTCAGGCTATCATTGATAAGGTTAAAGTGAAAAATCCGAATGTAAAGATTGTGATTGCCGGAATGATGGTTCCGCCCAATATGGGTAATACCTATACCACACAGTTCACGGCCATCTTCCCAGAAATTGCCAAAACCAACAAAGCTACTTTGATGCCATTTTTACTGCAAGGTGTGGCTGGAGATGAAAAGTTAAATCAAGCCGATGGAATTCATCCAAATGTGGAAGGTCATAAGATTGTAGCAACGAACATCACGAAGATTTTATCTCCGTTACTTTAATATTATTTGATTGGGTTAGCAGCCGTGTAATGAATCTCCTGAAGAAACCGATATACATCTTCCGTGGGCTTATCTGTTTCCCTGCCTAACTCTTTGTTGATGGTAGCAGTGTTTTTCTTTTCGTAATGAAAGACTTTATTTTTCACGTTTGCTTCCGATAATTTTTTTGAAAGCAGGATTGCTTGTTTTTCGGAAGGTTCCTGATCATCTGCATAGGCAATCATAAACGGAGGAATGTTATTATCCGATTTAATGAAACTAACCGGTGATGCCTGATCCCAATCCTTTTTTGTTTTACCAAATGAATCGGTATACCATTCTTTCATTTTTGTTCCGGCATTTTTCATGAGCTGGGTGATGTCGTAACCGATTCCGTCCAGTAACACAACACCGTCCAGTATAGATAAATTGCCTCCTGCCTTTTCCAGGTACTTTTCATCTATGCTTACCAACGCTGCGAGGTGTGCACCGGCTGAATAACCTATCATGAAAATCTTTTCAGGATCCGCACTATAATGTGTTGCATTTTCATGAAGCCATACCAGCGCATCGGCAACGTCCTGTGCATTTACCGGATGCTTTGCATCGGGCGACATGCGATAATTTATCGAAGCAAAAACATAACCCCGTGCGGTAAAATACTCAGCTTTATAGAGCACATTATCCTTATCGCCATACGCCCATGAACCGCCATGCACCCAGATAATCATTGGGGAATTACTTCCCTTTTTGGGCATGTAAACGTTCAGCATGTTAAGCTTGGGGTCAGATTTGGTGTGCGTAGCATAACGCACATTGGAGACTTTCAGGAATGAATTTTCGTCCTTTTTTTGTGCAAACAAGGTTTCTCCACTAGCTAAAACAGTCAAAAAAATCAGAAATAGTCTCGTAATCTGCATATCCGGTTCGTGTCTCGCTAGTAACGCAAGTTTGCTGCCTAAAATTATCGAATCTTATAAAACAAAAAACTCTCCGCGAGGGAGAGTTTTAAACCTTTATAGTAAGCGGATATTATTCAAATCGCAGCGATTCAATAGGGTCAAGCTTGGAAGCCTTGCTTGCAGGATAATATCCGGAGAGAAGTCCGACACCCACGCATACGGCCAATCCCATAAATATCCAGAACCAGGGAACAACAAATATTTTCAACTCCATCAGCACGGCTACAAGGTTTCCTAATCCTATTCCCAGGATTACTCCTACTACTCCACCGATCAGACAGACAACAATAGCTTCGATTACAAATTGTTGGCGAATGCGAAGCGGTGTGGCGCCCAATGCTTTTCTAACACCCACTTCACGGGTACGTTCTGTAACCGAAACAAGCATGATATTCATCAACGCAATAGAAGCACCTAATAAGGTTACAAACGATATAACAAAGCCTGCAATACGAAGTATGGTAGTTATACTTTGGAGAGTTTCAGCAGCAGTTTCGCTCCGTTCTATCGTAAATGAATTTTCCCGGCCAACAGCGTCACCCCGAATAGAACGCATGACTCCTGTTGCCTCACCCATTGCAAATTCAACTTTCGTTGGATCATCGATACCTACCGTTAGCTCATATTGTAATCCTCTACCCTGTGCCATTTGGTTCGCAAGCTTGATGGGAATGATAACCATGTTGTCATAATTATCTTCCGCCATTTGACCTTTCTCGATAATTACCCCAACAACTTTAAGCTGCATGCCTCCGTAATTTATCTTTGTATTTAACGGCTCTTCATTGTCTTTGTAAAGCGCTGTAAAAATTTTGTGCCCAATTACCGCTACATGTGAACCGTACTGTACTTCAATAGTTGAGAGACCACGACCTTTCTGAAGCTCTAAACCTTTAATCGGCATATACTCTTCATTCACTCCCAGGATGGCAACATTCGGGTTAGTCTTGAGCGAAGCATGCTTCACCTCTGCGGTGCCGGAAAGCCAGGAAGAAAGGCTTACGGTAGACGGCACGTTATATTGTTCGATGAAGCGCAATGCTTCATTCAACTTGATGGCAGGAAAACTCTTTTGCGTAACACCTTGTGAGCTGCTTCCCCGATATATCTTTGACGTAACATCAAAGGTGTTAGCCCCCATAGAAGTGAGACTTGCACTCACGGAAGTTTCAATCGCATCAATTGCTGTGGAAATTCCCACCAATGCAGTAATGCCAATTGCTACAATAAGTGCTGTAAGCACTGACCTTAGCATATTGGCCTGAATCGACCGAAGACCTTCCTTAATATTTTCAACTAAATTCATTTACTTTTCTGTAACGAAATGGATACTGTAATACGTTGATTAATACACGATAATGTTACACTTGAAACCGCATTTATTTTGCGGGTTTTGGCATAAATCCACCAACGGTGGCTTCAAAGTGCTGCACGAATGGTAAATTTAAGTGAATTAACAGGGTGAATACGATGCGGGGACTTCTTTTGTTTTGCTTTCTTATTGTTTTCAAGGTAGGCATGGCCAACTATATTTTCATTCCCATGGATGAAAGGCAGGCCAACCATCTGAAAGCCTATGGAATTGCCTATTGGGTTTTAAAAACCGAGAATGAGGTGGACTGGCTTTTGAACTATCGTGGCGGAAGCTTTATGATCAAGTTTCACTCGGCTATACAAAATGAGTTGGTCGTTCGGGGCGTGACTTCTGAAGTGATTTCGGATGCCCAGGCAAATCAAATCTTGAATGAGATTGCCAGTCCGGCTAACAATTACGATGTAATGAAGCTGGAGAAGTGTCCGAAGATTGCAGTGTATACACCAAAGACTGCCCAACCCTGGGATGATGCCGTAACCCTTGTGCTTACCTACGCAGAGATTCCATACGATATGATTTTCGATGATGAAGTATTAGCCGGAACACTTCCTAAGTATGACTGGCTCCACCTCCACCACGAAGATTTTACAGGACAATACGGAAAGTTCTATAGTTCATTCGCCAACTTCGGTTGGTACATCGAGCAACAGAAAGAAGCCGAAGAGCTTGCACGCAAACATGGCTTTCACAAAGTATCTCAACTCAAGCTTGCCGTTGCGAAGAGGATTAAAGAATTCGTGGCCGGTGGCGGATTTATGTTTGCCATGTGTTCTGCAACCGATAGCTTTGACATTGCGCTTGCTGCCGAAGGTGTTGACATCTGTGAAAGAATGTTTGATGGTGATGGCTCTGATCCGCAAGCCCAGGAAAAAATCGATTTCGAAAAAACATTAGCCTTTACGGATTTTAAGCTCGTGCGTGATCCCTATGAATACGAGTTCTCCTCGATCGACAACCCTCCGCGCGAACGCGGCTTGCGCCAGGACAATGATTACTTCACATTATTTGAGTTCTCTGCCAAGTGGGATCCGATTCCAACCATGCTTACGCAGAACCACACGAAAGTGATTAAAGGTTTCTTCGGACAAACCACTGGTTTTAAGAGCGACCTGATCAAACCTGATGTGCTAATCATGGGCGAGAATAAAGATATCCATGAGACCAAATACATTCACGGAGTTTTGAACAAAGGTTTCTGGACATACTATGGCGGCCACGATCCGGAAGACTATCAGCACCAGGTCGGTGAAGAGCCAACCGATTTAAATCAACATCCTAACTCAGCAGGCTATCGGTTGATTTTGAATAACATCTTATTCCCGGCTGCGAAGAAAAAAAAGCAGAAGACGTAAGTATCTTGGAAGTTAGAATAGTGGAGTTAGAATATAGAATTGATTTAATCTAAATTCTATATTCTAACTTCTATCTACTGCATTAAACCAGTCGTCAATCAAAGAATGACCAGTCAAACCCGAAGTCGATCAGGTTTCTAATGCCAGGATAAAAGGGTGTAGGCACATCTCCATATTTCGAAAAGCTTATCAACGCGTTATTGTATTTAAGGAATATTCTGGCGTGTCTTATCCGCACATTCAGGAAAACGTCAACAATCGGAAATCCAGGCGTGGAATAGCGCTGCTGCGTATAAAATTGCTGAGATGTTACGTCATAACCCGGTGCATAGTAACTCGATTTCCAGTGTGTATCGATTCCAAGCTGAAAATCAAAATTGCCATTAAACAAAATATCCGTATAGGCTAATTGTGTATTAACAAATAGCTCAGGGAACTGCATAGCATCATCCGAGTTTTCAAGAATGCGGGTATAAATTCCCTGGCCTTTTAATGTTAGATGATCGTATAGTGTAAGAGATAAGTTTAATTCAGGGGATACCCAGGTTTGATAACCGGAAGTTTGATATGGCAGCACTCGTTGTCCCGATGAATATCTGTCTTCCTTAAAGAAGATATAATTTTTAAATGTCGAGAAGCGAACACCCGGATAGATAGAGAATCTTTTTGATTCATAGATCAGGTTACCCTTAATCTCAGTTCCTTCAACATTTCCAAAATTATTAATCCAGACATCATGACTGCCACGGTACGCTTGCGGAATAAATGCAGGCGTTGAAACCGAACGCTTGGCTGCAGCTTCAAACCATTTTGTTTTGATAGATCCCTGGATCATGTAGCGGTCGTCCAGCATCCATTCTGCCCAACCTTTAACTTCTACAAGCGAATCTAATTGAAGGCCTATTCTTCCGCCCAGGTAAAATTCTGTTTTTTCAGTTTGCAGATAGAAGTTGTCTTCATAGAGATATTTGTAATCGATACTGTACTTTCTGAACGCTGCATAGCCATTATAGAACGCTTTAAAAAGACTTCCTTTTACTCCAACTTCGTTGCGGAAGGATTTAAAGGCAGTCCGGTCGCGGGTTTTTGCGCTGTCAACAACGATAAAGTCGTAATATTCATTATTCGTATCACTGTCATTAAAGCGGTTGATCTGCCGGTACACATCACTGATGTGATAAAGCTGAAGCCCGGAAGCTAACTTAAGCTGGTGAAATAAATGTAGCGTTCCCCGCTTATCATTGCTTTCTGCGTCTGTTAACCGGGTTGAGATACCCTGCTTAACGAACATATCGCTAAACTTAAAGGTGCTGTCAAATCTTACTCCACCGTTTTCATCTACTTGTATGAAATCGCGCCTGGCATTAAAGAACAAGCTGTAGGTACTGTCTTTCGAATGATAAGAAGTAAAGAAATCAAAGTAGTTACTCTTTGTAGTTCGGTCTCCCTTATTTTCCCGCGCAGTAATCTTATCGATCTGAAGAATGCGGTAATCAAAACCAGCGTTCCAACGTGGATTAATGTTACGGGTAAACGTAATGCGCGCATAGGATCTTCCTTTACCGCCAAGCACCCACTTTACATTTGCAAAAGGTGATTTGCTATTGTAATATTTTACTACTTCTGTATTCCAGTAAAGATCATACGCTGTAAAACCGGAGGTAGCACCTATCGTTTCAGAAACTTCTGTAAACACCGGTCGGATTGCGGTGCCGATGTTACCCAGATCCTGATAGAAATTATTATACCGCTGCACATAATTAAAGCGGTGAAAATTCAAGGCAGCCGTGTCAATGGAGTGAGCCTTAAAGTTGTTGCGAAAAAAATCGCTTTCGTAAAAATAAAGGGTCGTTGTTGGACCGTAGACATTTTTAGTACTATCGTCAATGATACTTGATCCCACACGAGGGCCAGTTTCTTCATCCTGAGCCCAGGCTATCAGCGATGCGAAAATGAATAAGATTGTAAGGAAATGCCTGCTAAACACGCTCAAAGATACTTTTACTTAATCAGGTTTGAAACTCTGCATGAAAGACAGCACGAGCGTATCAAAATCCTTACCATTTCTGATAAATTCCGTCTCAATCGGTAAATAAAAAACCGGCAGTCGCGCGATCAGACTTTTCAGTTCATCCTGCCGGAGTTTAACCATGTCTTTCTCGGTAGTCAGTATACTAACTTCTCCATCAGGGTATTTCTTTAGGAGCGATTCAATTTCTTTCAAGTCACTGCCTGTAATTGTATAATGATCGCGGAAATCAAAATGTTTGAGTAAGGTATACGTCTTACTTACATACTCTTCCAAAATATGTGAATTCGCAATAGCCGAAATCAATATTACCTGTTTGGTAAGCTTAGCCTCTGACGTTCCGAAACCAACCGGCTCACCGTGACGGATCTTTGAAAAGAATACAGCCCTGTCCGTGTATTTACGAATAGCGTTTTCAAACTCCATCATTTCATCTTCACTTAACTGTGGCGAACATTTCGTAACCACAACCACATCCGCTCGTATTGCACCAGATCTTGCTTCTCTCAACCGTCCGACAGGAAGTATAAAGTCACTAAAAAAAGGATTACTGTATTCGGTTAATAAAATACTAAAGCCAGGGATAACACTGCGATGCTGAAATGCATCATCCAGAATAACACCATGTGTTCCTTCCAACTCTTGTAGCAACATCGGAATGGCATACGCACGATCCTCTCCCACAACAACATTGATTTCGGGTGTGAACTTTTTGAATATTTGGAACGGTTCATCGCCTATGGTTGCTGCAGTGTCATTCGCATTCGCAATCTTAAAGCCTTTCGTTTTCCGGCCATAGCCGCGACTGAGTATAGCCAGTTTATAATTGGGTTGTAACAAGCGAATCAAATACTCCACCATTGGAGTTTTGCCTGTTCCGCCCACAGCAAGATTACCAACACTGATGACAGGAATATCAAATCGGGTTGCAGGTTTATAGCCCCTGTCGAAAAGACTGTTCCTTAATGCAGTTATCGCATCGTAGAGCACAGCAAACGGGAACAATAAAAACCTTAAAACTGACATGAAATAAAGTGTAGTTTTGCCTACAACCGTAAAAATACAATAACGTCTGCATGAAGCCTTAACGATGAAAGTAAAAGATATAACGAATCACCTCGAAACAATCGCCCCAAAAGCTTACCAGGAATCCTATGACAATTCAGGGTTGCTTACCGGTGATCCCGCTCAGGAAGTTACGGGAGTTTTAGTCACGTTAGATTGCATCGAAGAAGTAGTGGATGAAGCCATCGCTAAAAAATCCAATCTGATAATAGCACATCATCCGATCATCTTTAAAGGTTTAAAAAAAATCACTGGAAGTAACTATGTTGAACGAACGATTCTAAAAGCAATCCGCAACAACATTGCTATCTACGCCATTCATACAAACCTCGATAATGTGCATACCGGTGTGAACAAAAAGATTGCACAGAAAATTGGTCTCAAAAATTTAAAAATACTCGCACCAAAACACGATACATTAACAAAGCTGGTAACCTTTATTCCAAAAGATCATACCGATACTGTGTTACAAGCTTTATATAAAGCGGGTGCCGGTCAGATCGGTGACTATAAAAATTGCAGTTTCCAGACTGAAGGTATTGGAACCTTTATGCCTACCGGAGATGCTGACCCAACGATTGGCATACTCAACGAGCAGGAGAAAGTTACCGAAGATCGGGCAGAATTGATTTTCGCAACGCACCTGGAACACAAGATTATCAGTACGCTGAAAGCCTCACATCCTTACGAAGAAGTAGCGTATTACCTTAACCGCCTTGCAAACGTGAACCAGGAAGTAGGGTCGGGCATGGTTGGCGAGTTGGAACAGCCATTGGAACCAATCGAATTTTTAAAGCGTTTAAAGAGCAGTATGAATTTGACTGCAATCAGGCATACACGTTTATTGGATCAAAAAGTGAACAAAGTAGCCGTTTGTGGCGGCTCGGGAAGTTTTCTGCTTCCTCAAGCTATCCGGTCAGGAGCCGATTTTTTTGTGACGGCCGACTTTAAATACCACGAATTCTTTGATGCGGAAGGCAAAATCACGATTGCCGACATTGGGCACTACGAAAGCGAGATTTTCACGAAAGACTTATTAAAGGAGATTTTAACCGAAAAATTTCCTACTTTTGCGGTCAATTTTTCTACGACTGACACGAATCCTGTACGATATTTTAACTAATTAATGGAAAATCAAACTGTAGCGCAGAAACTCGAAGCCCTTGTAAAACTACAAAGCATCGACACCAAACTAGACGAACTCAAAAAATTACGTGGCGACCTGCCGGATGAAGTTCAAGACCTGGAGGATGAAATGGTTGGTTACAACACCCGCCTCACCCGCCACCAAACTGAGTTGAAAGACATCGAAGACAACATCAAGAAAAGCAAAGAAGCTGCAAAAGAAGCTGAAAAGCTGATCAAGAAATACGCAGAGCAGCAAAAGAATGTTCGCAACAACCGCGAGTTCGATGCGATCACGAAAGAAGTTGAGCTTCAGGAACTGGAAATTCAGATCTGCGAAAAGAAAGTAAAAGAAGGTAAGGATTTAACAGCTGCTAAAAAAGCAGAGGTTGAAAAAACCGAAGCCCTGATTGAAGAACGTACTTCCCACCTTGACCTTAAGAAAAAAGAGCTTAACGATATTCTTGGCGAAAGCGAAGAGGAAGAAAGAAAGCTGATGGGCGAGCGTGATAAGGCTGTTAAGAAAATCGAAGACAAAGCAATCCTTAAACATTACGACAGACTGCGCAGCAGCTTATCAAACGGATTAGCTGTAGTTCGCGTAGTACGTGGTGCAGCGGAAGGCTGTAACATTGTAATCCCTCCGCAAAAAATTGCCGAGATCCGCGAGAAGAAAAAAATTGTAATTGATGAGCATTCAGGCCGTATCTTAGCAGATGTGGACATGGAGTCACTGGATGAAAGCGACAAGCCGAAAAAAGCTGGCGTAACTCCTGCCCCAACTACCCGCAGAAGAAAGACAGTTGAATAAATCATTCACGATACAACACATAAAAAAGACAGGTTTAACGATCTGTCTTTTTTTATGCGCCATGATCTGCATGGCGCAAAAGAATTGGATTGCCGATGAGGCAACATTAACGGCTTACAAGCTCGCGTTAAACCTTGAGATTACTGAGGCGCGAGAAGCTTCTGTAAAAGCTCAAACTCCACAACAACTTTATGTAAGTTCTCTTTCTGAAATATTAGAACTACTAATCACAGAAGATGAAGTAAAGTTTGAGAAATACGAGGATGCGTGGAGCGACAGAATTAATAAGCTTGAAGAAATCGATCCCACTACTTCAGATGCACTATTTGTCTTGGCGGAACTCAGACTACAATGGGCATTCACCTATCTTAAATTCGGGCACGAAGTTGATGCTGCCTGGAATGTTCGTCAGGCATATTTGCTGGTGCAGAAATGTAAAGAGAAGTTTCCTGAGTTTGAACCGATTAAAAAAACCTCCGGTGTTCTTGAAGTTATGCTCGGCTCGATCCCGGAAAAATATCAGTGGGTGATCAGCATGTTTAGTATGGAAGGTTCAGTTGAAAAAGGTTTACAGGAACTGGAATCAATCAAAAATTTTGATAGCGATTTAAGCTTCGAAACCGCATTGATTTATTACTTAACGCAAGGTTTTATTCTTCAACAAACATCATCCGCAGCAGATGGCTTAAGCAAGCTGATTGCCGATCACCCCAATCAAAGACTTCTGCTCTTCCTGGGCGGATGTGTTGCTATCAAAAACTCAGCCAGTGAAAAAGCGCTCGGCTATTTCAAAACGCTTCATGAAAATCAAAAGGGGTTAACGATTGCTTACGCAGAATATCAAACCGGTGAGGTCTATCTTCACAAAGGAGAATACAAATCCTCCATCGAGTATTATCAAAAGTTTCTTTCTGCTTACAGCGGATTAAACTATGTAAAAGATGCGCATTATAAAATCGGGATTTGTTATTGGTTGCAGGGCAAATCAAAAGATGCCCAAAAATATTTTACGAAAGCGAAAACTGCTGGAAATGAATCAACCGAAGCAGATAAATATGCCGCCCGAAGTTTGGCGGAAAATATCATTCCAAACATCAAGCTTTCGAAACTTCGGTATGCAACCGATGGTGGTTATTACGATCAGGCAGAAAAAATAATTTTAACCGTAAGCGATAACGATCTTCCATCCAAAAAAGAGAAGATCGAATTTGTTTATCGGAAAGCAAGATTATATCACAAAATCAATTCACGTATAGAAGCAAAGAAATCTTATTTACAAACTATTTCAGAGAGCGGTGCAGAAAGCTGGTACTTCGCACCTAATGCCTGTTTACAACTGGGTTATATCTTTTTGGGTGAAAATGATTCAAAAGAAGCGCGCAAGTATTTTGAGAAAGCCCTTACTTACAAAAAGCACGAATACAAGAATAGCATCGATAGCAAAGCGAAATCTGCTTTGGCACAATTGAAAAAATAATTTTAATGGAAATACGTAGAGACGCAAAATTTTGCGTCTCTACAATGCAATAATTAATTATTATCAATTGCAGGTTTCAAATGATCGGTATTGTTGTAAAGTTCAACCGAAAACATCGAACCGGTATAGTTCAACAGATACAAGCAACAATTCTCGTGCTCAAACATATCCATGCTTTTTAGCGGATAGTTTAATAAATAACAAAGTAAAATCCGGATCGCTCGGCCGTGCATGCAAATCAAAACATTCTTTTCATCTATATGTGATAAGATATGATCTACAGCTGGTTTCATGCGCTTCACTACATCATCCGGACTTTCACCACCTTCAATCCGTAACGATGTGTCTCCCCGCTGCCATTCACTTAGCATGTGGTGGTAGTACTTATCCTCTTCCGGAGTAATCGGTTGGCCTTCCTTCTTTCCCCAGCTGATTTCATTGAGCCCAACTAATGCTTCCGTGGGAATACCTTTCTCAAGAAAACGAGCAACTGATTCTTTCGTTCTTTTCAGTACAGACGTGTAAACTTTATCAAACTTTACATCTTTGTAGACTTCATAAAACGCCTGCGCTTGCGCCTTGCCTTTTTCGTTGAGGCTGCTGTCCACACCACTTCCCTGCACGATGCCGCGCGCATTAAAATCTGTTTGGCCGTGGCGAACGATGTAAACTTTTTTGGTGTTCAATTTTCAGCTATTTTGGCGCGCAAAAATAGGGAAATAATGTTCATAAATACGCAGCTCCCTTATCGTCTCCATTAGCAGCATTATATGGCATTATTTAACTCCAACGTTTCTTTAGAGATTTTAAACAAGATGTCTGCCAATACCATGGTTACACACCTGGGCATTGTTTTCACGGGAATCGGGGAGAATTTTATTGAGGCTAAAATGCCGGTCGATCATCGTACACGTCAACCTATGGGATTGTTGCATGGCGGAGCTTCCGTTGTACTTGCGGAGACACTGGGCAGTGTTGCCGCAACGTGCTGCATTGATATGAGCAAGCAGTACTGCGTTGGTCTAGACATTAATGCAAATCACATTAAAAGTGTGCGTGAAGGCTTTGTTACAGGAATTACAAAACCGGTTCATGTTGGAAAGAGAACCCAGGTTTGGGAAATTAAAATCACCAACGAACAAAATGAATTAGTATGTGTCAGCCGGATTACGATGGCTGTAATTGATAAAAAATAATCGGGTGGAGAAAGCAGTGGGCATATTGGAAAGAACAGCACAGCTTAGTGAGGCTGAATTATTTGAGATCCTACTTCACCATGCAACTGAAAACGATTATTCTTTTGCGCTATGGAGAATGCCGAATGATTCAACCAAAAATCTCATTCTCTCCTATTCTGCTAAAACACTCGAACCCAAAGCCACTATAGAAGACCTTACTTCCGGATTTATCTTCGCACCGTTTGATAAAACAAAGAGCCGTTATTATTTACAGGCTGATCTTCTCTTTTCCTTTTCAGAAGGAACATTAAAGGAGGCAACAGATTCTTCTGGCAAATCATCACACGAATGGCTGAATGAAACTGTTTCTAAATCCATTCTCAAAACGAAAAGTAACTTCTTCGTTAAAGAAGCAACACAAACTCCTTCATCTGATAAAGCAAGTTATGAGAAACTTGTTAAGAAAAGCATTGATCAGATTGAATCAGGAACTTTCGAGAAGATTGTTCCTTCCCGATCAAAACGGGTTAACCTTCCCGAATCCTTCGATATTATAGAAACATTTCAGAAGCTTTGCGAAGTCTATCCGAATGCGATGATATCGTTTGTCAGCATCCCAACTGTGGGAACGTGGATTGGCGCATCGCCTGAATTACTTATCCAGGTCGAGAATAATCACATCTTTAAAACAGTTGCGCTGGCTGGAACAAAACTATTTGAGCCGGGAACAAACATTAAAAACGTAGCGTGGACGCAAAAAGAGATTGAAGAACAAGCATTGGTTTGCCGCTACATCATCAGCAACTTTAAAAAGATCAGGCTTCGTGAATATAATGAACAAGGCCCGAAGACAATAATTGCCGGGAACGTAATGCACCTGAAAACAACCTTTGCGGTTGATATGAAGGAGACAAACTTTCCACAACTTGGATCGGTGATGCTTCAACTCATCCATCCTACTTCTGCGGTCTGCGGAATGCCGTTAGAAGAATCGTTAGCTTTCCTGAAAGCCAATGAAGGTTATGATCGCGAGTTTTATGCAGGCTATCTCGGGCCGGTTAATATCAATAATAATATATGCTTGTTTGTTAATCTCAGGTGCATGCAATTAGTCGGCACTCAGACTATACTCTATGCCGGAGCAGGCGTTACGGCCGACTCTATTCCGGAAAGTGAATGGGAAGAGACGGAGATCAAGCTCAACACTCTTTTAAAAGTCATTAACGCGTGAGCTTACAACCGATCTACGATATCGCTGAAATCTGCGCTCGCAAAAATGTGAGTCAGGCGGTTTTATGTCCCGGTTCACGTTGCGCTCCATTAACATTAGCTTTTTCACGACACGATAAGATCAAAACCCGAACGTTCAGCGATGAACGGAGCGCTGGCTTTATTGCGCTTGGCATGGCACAACAAAGCGGAAGTCCGGTCGTCATGATTTGCACATCCGGAACAGCAGGCTATAATTTCGCGCCTTCGGTAGCTGAAGCTTATTTCTCACAAACACCTTTACTAATTTTTACAGCGGATCGTCCGGCAGAATGGATTGCACAACACGATGGACAAACCATTCATCAGCAAAACATGTTTGGCCGGCATGTGAAGCAATCGTATCAGCTTCCGCAGCAGTATGATCACGCGGATGATCAATGGGCGATAAACAGAATCATTAACGAGGCGATTAATCTTTCCTTGCAGGAACCTAAAGGTCCGGTTCATATCAATGTGCCTTTTCGTGAACCATTTTATCCGGAAGGCAAAGAGAAAATCACATATTCAAAAGACAGCCGCATTATTGAAGATTTGCAAAGTACTAATATGCTTTCTTCCGATCAGGCCGAACAGCTTAAACGCGAATGGAGTAAATACAGCAAAATATTAGTGGTTGCTGGTCAGTTGGAATACGATAATAATCTGATCGCATCACTCGGTAACTTTATGCAATCACAACCTGCAGCGATTGCGGGCGATATTATTTCCAACCTCAATTCACTCGAAGGTGTGGTTCGGCATACGGATGTTTTTCTGGCACAAGCACCGGATGATGTGAAAAAGAGTTTACGTCCTGATCTGTTGATTACATTTGGCAAGTCCGTGATCTCAAAAAGTCTGAAGATATTCTTACGCAAGTATTCTCCGAAAGCTCATTGGCATATACAACCGGCCGGACTTGTTGCCGATCCGTTTCAAAGCATTACCAAGGTTATCAACGCATTCCCTGCTTCATTCTTTGAAGCTTTGCAGACAACAGAAAAATCAAAAGTCTTTGAAAAACAAAAGCAGAGCAATTATCAAAAGCTGTGGGAAGCAGAAGAGCATCGTGCGGAACGCAGCTTAAAAGATTTCTTTACAAAAGAAGCCTTTGGGGAATTAGAGCTGGTGCACGAAGTTATCCGGCAGCTACCACCGCTTTGCAATTTGCATTTAGCCAACAGCATGAGCGTTCGCTATGCGAATCTCGTTGGACTGAATGATTCGAATAAAAATATCAATGTGTTTTCGAATCGCGGAACGAGTGGTATTGACGGATGTACCAGCACTGCAGTTGGTCATAGTTTAATTAATGAGTTACCAAACTTTTTAATCACAGGTGATTTGGCATTCTTCTATGATCGCAACGCCTACTGGCACAACTACAATTTGCCAAATCTCCGGATTGTATTATTGAACAATCATGGTGGCATTATCTTTAAAATGATTGATGGCCCGGGTTCGTTGCCGGAGACTGATGAGTACTTCGTAACAAAACAAAACCTCAACGCTAAAAAGCTCTGTGAAGAGTTTGATTTCGATCATTTAAAGCTTGACAACAAGCGCAAGATTAAAAACACCTTAAAAGACTTCTTCGATTTCGATGGCCGCACAAAAATCCTGGAGCTGGAAACCGGAATTGATCAGAACAAAACTATTTTTGACAGCCTGAAACAGAAAATAAAGAAAAGCTATGACCGCTAACTATCCCTGGCAACAGATTAAAGAGTACAAAGAGATTTTATTCCATAAGTTCGATGGTATAGCACGGATCAGCATCAACCGGCCGCATGTACACAATGCCTTTACTCCACTTACCGTACAAGAAATGATTGATGCAATGTACTACTGTCGTGAAGACGGAGATATTCGCGTGATCATATTTACGGGTGAAGGTGGAAAAGCATTTTGCAGCGGTGGCGATCAGAGTGTGCGCGGTCATGGCGGCTACGTTGGCCAAGACACAACTCCCAGATTGAACGTTTTAGATCTTCAGAAATTAATTCGTTCTATTCCTAAGCCAGTGATTGCTGCGGTTGCAGGCTGGGCCATTGGTGGCGGACATGTCTTGCATGTTGTGTGTGATCTTACCATTGCAGCGGATAATGCACGTTTCGGGCAAACTGGTCCGAAAGTCGGAAGCTTTGATGGTGGATTTGGCGCTTCATACCTTGCCCGGATTGTTGGTCAGAAGAAAGCTCGTGAAATCTGGTTCTTATGTGATCAGTACGATGCGCAAGAAGCATTGGATATGGGACTGGTGAATAAAGTTGTTCCATTGGATAAGCTGGAAGAAACCACCGTTGAGTGGTGCAAGAAAATTATTTCCAAGAGTCCGCTGGCGCTACGCATGCTCAAGTCTTCTTTCAATGCCGAACTTGATGGTCAGGCCGGTATCCAGGAGCTTGCCGGAAATGCAACGTTGCTTTATTACTTAAGTGATGAAGCGAAGGAAGGTAAGAACGCCTTTCTTGAAAAACGTGATCCGGACTGGTCGAAGTATCCGAAGTTTCCGTAATGAATTATATTCATTCATCGATACGTATAAATCAACGCGAGGCAGCGCTTTCAGAAATTATTTCCGGAAGCGCTGTTTCATTTTCTGACTTTGAATCAGAAACGTTTTCATTTATACAAAAATGGTTGAGCGGTGCAGAATTATTTATATTATACACAAGTGGTTCAACCGGAACACCAAAAGAAATCTCGCTTTCCAGAGCGCAGCTTATTTCAAGTGCAACCCGAACGATTAGCAAACTTAACCTCTCAGATAAAAATACTGCGCTTGTTTGCCTCGATACAAAATACATTGCCGGTAAAATGATGTTGGTTCGGGCATTGGAAGCAAACATGAGAATTGTTGCTGTTGAACCTTCTTCCAATCCGTTAAAAAATATTTCTGAACAGCCAGATTTTGGAGCTTTTGTTCCGCTACAGCTGGATGAAATGATGAATGACCCATCTTCTGTTAAGAAGCTGAATAAATTTAACTCGATCATTATTGGCGGTGCTTCCATCAATACTTCCTTGCTCGAAAAAATCAAAATACTTTCCTGTACTGTATATGCTACGTATGGAATGACAGAAACTGTATCGCACATCGCGTTGCAGAAGTTGAACGGACCGAATGCTCAGGATTATTTCGAAACGTTTCCTGATATAAAAATCAATCTGGACGAGCGTGATTGCCTCGTCATTGAACTTCCCGGATTTCGGGAGCCAATCATTACCAATGACCTGGTCAAGATTATTAACGATTCCCACTTTAAAATACTTGGCCGGTATGATAACATCATAAACAGCGGTGGTATAAAGCTGGTACCGGAAACCATAGAGAAAAAAATCGAACCGCTTTTACCGGAACAGGCATTTTTTGTAGCTGGCATAAACGATGATCGACTCGGACAAAAGCTGATACTCATCATAGAAGGGGAAAGTATTTCAGCGTTACCAGACAAACTCAAAAATGCACTTCCTGCCTATGAAGTCCCGAAAGAAATTTTTTACTTCGATCAGTTTGTCCGGACGGAAACGTTAAAAGTTGATCGGCTTAAAACAGTTGAGAAGGCCTTAAAAAGCAGGTTGTAAACTTTTTCGGGTTTTCAGTAATCCGGTTATTTTTGCATCCTCAAACAGCACATTAATATGGGACGGGTTTTTGAAAAACGTAAGCATACCATGTTTGCCCGCTTTGACCGCATGGCCAAAGCCTTCACACGCATTGGAAAGGATATTGCCCTTGCGGTAAAACAAAACGGCCCAAACCCGGACAATAATCCGAAGCTGCGGATGGCCATGCAAAATGCGAAAGGTGTGAATATGCCTAAGGATCGTGTAGATGCAGCCATTAAGCGCGCCTCCTCAAAAGAGGAAAAGGATTATGAAGAAGTGCTCTATGAAGGTTACGCACCTCACGGAGTTCCGATCCTGGTTGTTTGTGCGACCGATAATCCAACGCGCACGGTTGCCAACGTTCGCCTTCAGTTTTCCAAAAATGGTGGTACAATGGGTAATTCAGGAACTGTATTGTTTATGTTCGAGCATCGCGGAATTTTTAAGTTCGACCCGGCCAAGCTTAATCTTGATGAATTAGAACTTGACCTGATTGATGCCGGAGCAGAAGATATTGAGCGTGGAGAAGAGGAAATTGTTGTGTCTACGAAATTCACCGACTTCGGTCAGATGCAAAAGTTTTTAGAAAGTAAAAAACTGGAAGCAAAAAGCTCCGAGCTACAATATATTCCTAATGCTACGAAAGAACTTCCTGAAGATCAACAAGACGAAGTGTTAAAGCTTATTGAAGCGATTGAAGCGGATGATGATGTGCAGAACGTTTATCATAACCTGGCGTAAGTTAATATCTCAACGAAAGCACCTTCGCATCCTTACCAATCCCAACTATAGAAATAATCAAAATATTTCCATAATCGTCATCTGCAAATTGCTCGAACTTCTTCTCTCCCAGTAATACGTTTGCAATTACCGGAATGGTGTTGGAGTGACCGGCAATTACTATTGTCCCGCCTGGATGTTTGTCTAACAATATTTGTAGATCTGGAGCTTTCATCGAAGCATATATATTTACCGTAAGGCTTTTCGAGTTGGCTAAAGGTGTTACCGTATTTCGAGTACGTTTAAAATTTGTAGAGTATAAAGCATCGATAGTAGCGTTGCCAAATAATGCCGCGAAAGATTCAGCACGTTTTAAACCTTCGGGCTTAAGTTCCGGGTCACTTCCGCCATCGGCAGCTTTCTCCGCATGGCGAACCAGAATAAAAGTAGTTATGGTTTGGGCGTAACTAACCTGGATTATCGTAAGCAATAATAACCCGATAATAATTTTCTTCATGTTTACTTATATTTATCCTGAATGTTTTGCGGAACCTTACAATCGGTCTTTCTTCGGGTATCGGTTAAATGAAAAATCTTCCAGCCAGCCGCTGTTTTACTTACGTGAAACGCATCCACACCACAATGACTGAAATTGTTTCCAACATAAAAAGCGTAATCACACCAAACCTGTGCAAAATCACCGTCCAGCTGAACCTTGATGTTCCAGATTTCTTCCGTTAAGGCACCAGTAGGATTAGGTTTCGCAATTGCTTTTGCAAAGTCATCAATCCCTGTTTCACGTTCCACAATAACTTTTCCTTCACGGTTTTTTATTACGCTTGCCATGGTCACCTGATCCGCAAAGACAGATTTAAATAATGTTGTATCGTTGGTGTGCATCGATTTGAAAAGCTTGTTCACAACTTCCGTAACAGCGGCTTCTTCGGTGGATTGTGCCTGAATAGACATGACACAAAATATGAACAATAGTATACAACAATACTTTTTCATGGTTTCAGTTTTCTGAAATTTGCCGGATTGAAATCGCAATCTGAACCGATTTTATGCCAGCGGTCGATTCCCGAAAAATGCCTCCATAACGATTCATAATTTAGCCTATCTTTATCATTCTAAACCTGACGGAATTCTATGATCATCCGCATTTTGTGTTTCTTCCTACTGACTTTTAGTTTGATTATTCCTGCTGCTGCACAACAAGATAGTTTATTGGCAGCGCTGGATACGGCTAAAAACGATCGAAAAGTAAAAGTTCTGAATGAGCTTTTCCGAGCAAACCTTGCTTCCAATCCTGTAAAAGCAATCGGATATACACGCGAAGCATTAAGCCTGGCAACTGAAATTAACGACCAGCGTGGAATGGCTGCTTCGTATAATAACCTGGGTGTAGCGTATAAAAATCAAGGCGCACTTGACAAAGCACTGGAATATTATATCCGGTCTTTAAAGATTTACGAAACACTTGACAACAAGGAAGGTATCGCGACTACCAAGAATAACATTGCCACAATCTATTCCATCAAAGGCGACTTTGGCCAGGCAATGAAGCACCTCGAAGAATCGTACAATCAACTGGTCGAACTGAAAGACGAGTCAAGACTTGTAGGGTCACTGAATAACCTCGGTAACCTGAATATTGATCTTCAACTTTATGAGAAAGCAAACGAATATTTTCAAAAAGCGTATCAGCTCAGCGAGAAACTTGGGCAGCCTTTTGCCGACCCGTTGAATAATTTGGGGAATGTATTCTTCCGGCAAGGCAATTATCAACGTGCCATTGAAAATTACCAGAAGGCGCTGGAGATCGAAAAGAAAGAAAATGATCGGTTGGGTCAACTCGGTACACTCACCAACATTGGAATAGCGTATACGAAAGCAAAACAACCTAAACCTGCCATGCAATATCTCGATGAAGCACAGGCATTGGCAAAAGAACTTCAGGCTTACCGGTTCATTCCGGATATTCTTCGTAACAATGCTGAAAATCAATTCCGTCTGGGCGATGTGAAAAGAGCATATCAAACGCTGATCAAGTATGACTCAGCGCGTGAAAAAGTTTACGGAGAAGAAAGCAGTCGTAACATTGCCCAAATGGAAGTGGCGCTTAGCCTGCAGGAAAAAGAAAAGGAATTTGAAATTCTCCGAAAGGAGGCTGAGATCAGAACGCTGGAACTCAACAACACCCGCTTATTTATAACCTTGCTGGTATTGCTAGTGCTGATCGTGCTGGCTTCCGTTAATTTCTATTACATGGGCAGACGGAAGAAATTCCTGAATAAAACCTGATTTTCGGGCAAAAATCTATTTCGTAATTACTTTCAAAAACATACCTTTGACCCATTAAAACCCTGACATCATGTTTCAGCAATTTGTAGGAGACGGAGGAAATCTTTTTATCGCGATCGTAGCAGTCCTGGTAGGCTTCGCAGCAGCCATGGGCTACACCGATTACCTGAAAACTAAAGACGGAGAAAAGAAACACTGATAGCTAATCAGTATTTCTTCAATCATAAAAAAAAGCCATCCTTTATCAGGACGGCTTTTTTATTAAGTATAGGTTAGGTAAAATGTTAATACGGTGATTTATAAACGGACTGCCAGTCTTCCCACTTAACAGTTTTGTAATGATCCTCTCCAATAAACTGGACAATTTTATGAAACTCTTCGGGTTTCTGATATCCTGGTAACGGCTGCAACATCCCGAAATTCTCGTCCAGGAAAACAACTGTCGGATAACTCAATTTATTATTCATAAGTGCTGCGGCCAGCTGATGGTAACCACTGTTACCACTCGCAATGAACTTATAGGTAACGCCATTGAAGACTACGCTGTCACGTTGTTCAGCATTAAACTTAACAGCATAAAATTTCTCATTCAGGATTTTGGCCACATTGGCTTCGCTGAATGTATTTTTATCCATCACCTTACACCAGCCACACCAGTCGGTATAGACATCGATAAAAATCTTCCGCTTCTCTTTCTTTGATTTTTGAATGGCTTCTTCGAACGTTAACCATTTAACCTCACCTTCCGGAATAGGGCGAAAGGAAGCAGAAATTCCTGCTAATCCGATGAAAACGATTCCAAAAAGTAATTTCTTCATACCTGTAATAAATATTCTGCCCACGCTACAAATTTAAGCAGAAAGGATAGCATTAATGCTTTCTTTATGCCCGACAGTAACCTTTCCGGGACTTAAAAGTAATTACTGTACGGAAAAGTTCAGAGCGATTGTCCAGAACCGTACAATTGCGGGCTATGAACCACTTAAAAAAGCTTAAAACAGGGTTAGTTCCAATTGGCATAACATTCGTAAAGAAGCCAGCATCATGAAATGGAAGTTTACCTATAAAGAACTCACACTGTTAATCGGCATTCTGGTGGCGGTTATTATCATGATCACACTTTGGCTGCGGCCGATTTCGCTGGAAGCAGGTGAAGTTTCAGAAAAACCCGCCCGGCAAATCATTGTTCCCGCTACAAAAATCCTGACAGAGAAAACCTTCGTTCTTGTTATCGAAATTTTACGGTAGGATCAATTCATGATCCCTGGGGCTTCTTAAAAGCCTGTTCATTCCCTTCTGATCTTATTATTTTATATTTTGAAACAAAATTCCTGTTTCATGAGATCGTGTGTTGTTTTATTCCTGTTGTTAACTGTTGGATTGAGCGCAAAAGCCCAACTTCAGGGAGCCGATAATCACCTTACCGACAGTCTTAAGCAGAATCTGGCCAACGCTAAAACGCCAACTGAAAAAGTTCGTTGGCTGGGAGAACTTGCTGATTTTTATATGGGTGCGGATCGGGTTCAATCCGATAAGTATGCTGCTGAACAAGCAACGGTTGCAGAACTCAGTAGAGATCGTATGTTGATGGTTAAAGCCTTATTCACAAATGCGCAGCGTCATTTAAAAATGAGCGGCAGACAGGATAATCTTAATACCGGAATTGTCTATGCACAAAAAGCATTGGATCTCTCAAAAGAAAGTGAGCTTGAAGAATATGAAGCCTGGTCGTACTTGTTATTAGCACAAGGTGCGCGAAAAAACAGCGAGAACGATAAAGCGCTAAATTATTGCAACCTGGCATCCTCTATCGCCAGCTTTTCTTCGAATGATTCGTTGAAGATTCTCAGCTTCCAGGCAACGGGTCATACATATCTGAACAAAAACGAAAAAAAACTTGCCTTTCGTAATTACCTGTTGGCAACTAATCTGGCTGAAGACATCAAAAGTTATGAACTTCAAAAAGGCTGCTTTTATATCATGTCTTCTTTTTATCAAGGCATTGATGATCTGGAGAAAGCAAAAGATTACATGTATAAAGTGCTGGCCTTGGCCAATCGGTATCATAAACCGTACGACAGATTAAACGCCTACAATTCTCTTGGTCGTATGTATGCGAGTGGGAAGCAGGCTAAACAAGATACCATGTCGCTATATTTCTATAATCAATCGCTCGCCCTTGCAGATACGCTTAACTTTGAATTGATCAAGCTTAACACCTATGGCAACATGCTTGAGTCATATGTACAGATGGGCAAAATTAAAGAAGCCAAAGCGCTTTTCGATTCCACCCCCCAGCTTAGAAGATATTTCAAACAATCCGGACAAGAGTATTATCTCGACCAGGCTTATGGTATGGCGCATACTGAATTGGGTGATTTAGACTCAGCAGAATTTTATCTCAACCGTGCAGAGATTGCCTTCGAACAGAACGCAAGCATGGTGAGTCTTCATGGCTTTTACATGAACAAAGCACATTTCTATAAGCGAAAGAATGATTACAAAAGCTCATTACTGTACACCCTGAAGGCGAAAAAAATTGCAGATAAGTCCGACAACATTCGGCTGATCCGGTGGGATGCCGGTGAGCTTGATTCGATCTATCAAAAGCTTGGTGATTTTAAAAATGCATATGCTTACCAGCGAGAATATCAAAAAGCGAACGATAGTCTCGATATTCTTTCGGCCGAGAAAGATGTATTGCGCATGCAGGTAGTAGACGAGAACAGGCGCAGGGAAAAAGAAGAAGTTGCCGAAGCAGAAGCTACCCGCGAACGACACAACATTCAATACATGGGCATTACAGCCGCGATCGCAGGAGTGTTCATTGTTCTGGTAATGCTTGGGATCTTTAGCGTTTCAGCAGGAACGATTAGAATTATCGGATTCTTTGCGTTCATCTTCCTGTTTGAGTTTATCATTCTGCTGGCCGATAACAAAATCCATCACTGGACGCATGGCGAACCCTGGAAGGTTTTGCTTATCAAGATCGGATTGATTTCTATTCTTCTTCCGTTACATCACTTTACCGAAAAGAAAGTGGTCCACTACATTACTTCACGCAAGTTATTTGAACTGAATAAAGATTCAATTCTGGCTAAGTTCAAGAAAAAAGAAGAGGCACCTGCTGCTGATCAACGATAAGCGTACCACGCCAGCACCGTTTCAATCGCGCGTTTGATTGCTTCGTTGATCGGATAAAAATCGCGTGTGAGGTCCATATCAATAGAGTGCAATTGCATATAGTATTGATTCATCATCGGAATTTCACCTGAACCCTGTGAAACTTTTTCGGCTGCCTGTTGATAATTTTCAGGTTGTTCCGTTTTAATGATCTGACACGTGACATATTCTTTTTCAGTGTATTTATTCGTGCGCGCTGAATAGCCAAACAATCGGCAGATCAATCCCCTGTGCGGATATTCCGTGCAAAGCCCTGCCCCTGCCTGGGTTGGATTGAGAATGTAACAAATAGAAGAATCGCCCGAGTTTATTTTATCAAGCCATTCAAAGGCGAGGTCATTTTGATAGAGATAGTGGGCAAACGGAAGAAATTCAAGAATCGTGGCTTCAATATCGGGCTTGAAGCAGCATTTACCGCAGCCAAATTTGCAATGCACTCCCGACCAGGATTGGAAGGAAGCTATTTCTGCGTCCAGCTTTTTAAAGACCTCTTCTGTTGCGCGTACTTTCTCCGGTAACTCCACGCGACAAAAGTACGATCATTTTTTGGCTTCGTATGTAAGCATTACTAGTCCGGTCGAATATGCTTCACTTGATCTCAACGTAAAATGTTTCCGCTCGTGAATATCATTAAAGAGTGCCTTCCCTGCTCCCAACGCAATCGGGTGAACGGCAAGGTTCATTTCGTCAATTAACCCGACATTCATAAAGGAGGTGACCAATGATGCTCCGCCCCAAAGCCAGATGTCTTTACCAGCTTGATATTTTAATTCATTGACCTTCGCCACCATATCATTAGAAATCAGTTCTGTATTTGGATAGGGCTTTAATAGTGTATTTGAAAACACGTAACTCTTTATTTTCGCGAATGGATTTTCAGTTTGTTCCATACCGATCATCATCTCATAGCTTTTGCGACCATAGAAGATCGCATCGATGCGCTTCACAAAATCAGTCATACCATAATCCTGATCGGTGAGGCACCAATCATACTCTCCGTTTGGACCTTCAATAAAACCATCCAAGCTAACGGCAACACCAAGAATTATTTTTCGCATAGTTTAGTCTTCAAGCTCTGAACACTCGTAACCATTTTCCTTTAATAAGTTAATTGCGATAAGCGGTTTAATATGGTCAGAAACAATTCTTAAAATCCTGTCGCAGTCATCCAGTGCAAAATTCCATTTATCCTTTCCAGCAGTTGAATCCAGTAGCAACTTAAGTGACCTTACGTGTTGCGGAGTTTCAACTGAGGTTTTAAATACAAGTACTTCCATAGCGTTAGTTTTTTGCTTTATACTTTTCCCAAAAACCTTCCTGGGGTTCAGTCTGCTCAACCACGTCAATGTACATTCCATTCGGATCGGTTAACCCAAACCTGCGCTGACCCCAGGGTTCATTCGTCAAGGTGTAGGAAAATTTCAACCCTGTCTTTTTCAGTTGTTCAAAAACCGATTTAGCATTCTCAACTTGTAAGGTAATGTAAGTACCTGCATCAATCTTTAAAGCCGGAGTTGATGGCGGTGATGAAGGATGTTCTTCACTTAAAAATCCTATGCGGTAAGACGGATCACCTTTTGTTGTGAGCAGAATGAAAAAACTTGATTCAAATGCTACTTCAAAGTCAAGATTTTTAACGTAGAAATCACACGACCTAATAATGTCTTTTGATATGTACACCGGGTACGAATCCTGATACTTGATTTCAATTTTCATAGGTTGATTTGTTTTTTGAGCCTGCGCTGAATTTGCCACGAAAAATGCAATGGCAGCTGTTAACACACCGGCCAGTAGAATTATCTTTTTCATGGTTCTACGTTTACTTAACACCAAGCTGGATTTCTGTAACATTTGCGGTTGGGTTTACAAAATCTACATTCACATAAATTTCGCGGTTCACACCTATTGGTGAAAGTTGATTTTCATTCGCATACCGGATTAGTGTTTCATAACTTCCTGTCATTTGCAGCCAGTCGCCTTCGTGGATCACGGAAATACAATTGAAGTTCTCCGTTCGTTTGAAATGAAAGCGACCGTCATATCCCGACAACACATCTGCAACCGGCAAGGCAATTTCGAGGGTAAAAGATTTTGTGGGGTCTAAAAAGCCAAAGTAGTGCCAGTGTATCGGGCCTGTTACGCCTAAGTTGAGCTTTGATGCTTCCGCATAAAGCTCGTTGGCAACGTGAAAGAAATTGCCAAGTTCAGCAAGTGTTGTTTCGGTTCTAAAAAAAAGGAAACTGATCGGCAGAATCTGTTTTTTAGAGGGTTTATATTCTGTAGCTGTCATAACGTTAATTTTATGCTAATCAACGATTGCCCAGTGACAGCCCTATGTCAGCACGAAAAAGAAGTTTCAGATTTTTTTAAAGGTGACGTGAGGAACCTTCATTTCGAGTGAGCAAAATAATACTATAGATGTGTTATCCGCGTCAGCGTCAGGCCAGCGCTCATACTAAGTTAGCTATGATTCATTTCAAGGGTTCAACTCAGCACCTTCATGCGGGTGTGGTGCAATGCCAGACCTTCAGCAAATTCGGCCATTTTAATGCGCAACTCTTCCGGTTCTTCAATGTGTACGCCTGTGCCGTACATGAGCAGCCAGTGCATCATATGATCTATGTTATCGATCATAAACTCAGCCCGGATCTTGTCGCCCAGATCTGTTTGCGAAATACTTCCGTACAAGGGCCGGCCGTACATATTTTCTTTATTAAAAATTGCGATAACCTTTTTCATGCCATGCTCACTGTAGAACACACTTTTAAAATACTCTTGCAACGAAAGCAGGTTACGCCCTTCAAATGTTTTACTGGTTGTTACGAGGCTTTTAATCCGGTCTGCACGGAAATCGCGGTAGCCGTTACGTAGCCTGCACCACGCGATAAGATGCCAGGCGGTGCTATAATAAAACAATCCGATAGGTTCTACTTCACGTTTGGTTTGTTCTTCCTGGTTGCTGCTGTATTCAATTTCCAGCACACATTTTTTTACGGCTGCTCGTTGAATTTCGGTAACGAAATGATCCGGAAAATCATGTTGAACGGGTCGGGTGGCAACTGAGATCTCGACATGCGAATGAAGTTGTTCGAGGTGATCTTTTTCAGGATCGCTCAACACGGCCTTGATCTTGAACATTGCCGATTCAAAAGCAGCTTTCATAGACTTGTCTCCCATCTTCTCCACGAACTTTCCTGCGAGCAGCATGGAACTTGCTTCGTCCTGTGTGAACATAACAGGCGGCAGATGATAACCATCCACAATAAAATACCCCTTCCCTGCTTCCGACCCGATGGGCACACCCGCTTCCATCAATGCTTTTACATCACGGTACACTGTACGCAAGCTGATCTCGAACCGGTCGGACATTTCCTCAGCCTTCACAACCTTCTTTGATTGTAGGTGCACGAGCATGGCGGTAAGGCGATCGATGCGATTCACGCGGGAAAGATAATAGATTGAGCGCTTTGTTAACAATCTCGGTAGTCCCCATTTTACTATATTCGATTACAAACGACTACAAACGTAAATAATCGTTTATCAAACGGTTATGAGTATTTTGTTTATTCTATTTGGGGTCATGATCCAGTTAAAACCCATCTTGCACAAAGACCAACTGTGTATTGCCTTTATTGGTAAGCTTACCGGCAAAACTTACGTTCTTATCAAAAATTTCGCAGGCCGAATGTATTCGGTTACGCACGGTTGTTACTATTTAGTTTATACTACTGATCAATTTAAAAAAGTTGTCGAGTTGCTGAAGGATGTTACAGAACTTGATGTCTCGGAATGGTCGTATGACACGTTATTACCGCGGGATCCTTCGTTATTTCGGCCTTGGGTTATCGCCCCGCCTGTCTATCGCGAAACACTAGTAAAGTTACGCTACAGCCCTGCCACGGTTGACAATTACCTTGCTCAGTTTCAGTTATTCCTGGAATTTATTTATCCACGCCAGGCCGAAACAATTTCAGAAAATGACGTGCATCGATATTTGTTTCACCTGGCAGATTATAGAAAGGTATCTATCGCTACACAGAACCAAGCTATAAATTCGATCAAATTCTATCTCGAACAGGTTTGTAAAGGTGAGCGTAAAGTTTACTACTTAGATCGCCCTCGCAAGGATTTCAAGCTTCCTACTGTATTAAGTGAAGAAGAAGCACAGCGTTTATTTGCTCAAGTGCAAAATATAAAGCATCGGTGCATTGTTTTCCTGTTGTACTCGGGTGGATTGCGAATGAGTGAATTGTTGTCCCTTCGGTGGGAAGATCTAGATGCCGACCGTGGAGTGATTTATATTCGCAATGCAAAAGGAAGAAAAGACCGCGTTACACTGCTTTCGCGGGTTGCTCTTACCTATCTTTTACAATACCGCGAACTGCACAAACCGGAAACATGGGTATTTGAGGGTTCGGGCGGTCAATGCTATAGCGCACGAAGCGTTAATAATATTATTAGCCGTGCAGCTACGCTCGCGGGAATCACCAAACGTGTAAGCGCTCATACGCTACGGCACAGTTTTGCCACGCATATGCTCGAGAGCGGGACAGACTTACGCTATATCCAGACTCTGCTTGGTCATGAAAGCTCAAAGACTACAGAAAGGTATACACACGTAACTAAAAAAGGATTTGAGAACCTGGTAAGCCCGTTGGATGCTATGGCGGGGAAGATTATCTTGCAAATAGATAATAAAGGTATATAGGCCATAACGTGGCCTATATCCGGACGTTAGCGCGCATTTCTAATTGACAAGTACCCCATGCCGACAAAATTATTCTGGGACAAAGACGCAAAAGAGTTAAAGACCAAACTTGACGCAATAATTGAAGTTGAGAATGAGGACACTTTAAAAACTCATTTTCGTCAGACAATTCTGTTCAAGGACAATGGCAAAGTTTCCGGGACAATCAACCAGGACAATTTTAAAATCTGGACGCATGAACAAAATAGACGAGGTACAACGGGTATTTTCTATCCTATCGTACATGGACAATTCAAACCTTTAAGTCAAGGACTTGAAATTGAATTAAAATCAAAAATGAACATCATTGGAAAAACGGTGTTTGTAATAATTGCGACAATTTTGGCTTATGGCATTCTGACAGGAATTGTAATTCAAGAAAATAATGAAATGAGGTTTCTCATTCCAAGACTTCTTATTGGGACAGTACTATTTGGACTTATGATTTCCGTTCCGACATTCATTTACTTTAAGACTTCAAGGACGATAAAGGAATATTTGACAAAGGAATTGGGACTGAGAAACGCGCGCTAACAAAGGCTATAATCCATTTGTTTTCTTTTGTTTATTTTTATTTTGGTAAAACAAACGGCTTATAGCCAAACGTTACCGCCAATGCCCCTCGTTCCGCGGACAATGACGACCCAGACGACAAAGACTTGTTTCCGCAGACAAGAAAAGAAAAAAAATAAAAGGCTTTAAAGGGTGAGACGGCAACTTGGCAAGATTCTCACCCAGCGCAAGATTTGGCACATGCCATTGCCGCACATCCGACACACAACCAAAGCAATGCCAAGAGCCAAATTCCCCAATGCTCCATAAGTTGATTTTGAAATTAGAAACCCTTGCCTTACTTTAGCGTTTGCTTAAATAAGAAAGTATGAAAAACGGCTGTATTAGGGTTTTTGCTGACATCAACCAGATTAAGGCTTGTAAGGAGAAGATAAGTCATATTGACGAATCAGCAGAACACCTTGCAAATTCACTGAGTTTGGCTGGAAATACAGTACGACTAAAAATTTTATTTCTCCTCCAAGAAGAAGGACAGCTTTGTGTTTGTGACCTAAGCGACATTTTAGGAATGAATATTTCGGCAATCTCTCAGCACCTGAGAAAACTCAAAGACGGTAAAATTATCACCTACAAAAAAACGGGGCAGACTATTTTCTATTCTATGAGTACAGAGTATGCCAATATCTTTAAGCCAATCTTTAAATTAATCAGCGATAACAAAATTTTAGAAATGATATGAAAACGCAAATCGCATTAAGTGTATTTACAGCATTGAGCGCGTCAATGTGTTGTATAACTCCGGTTCTGGCTATTGCAGCTGGGACAAGTAGTATAGCGACATCATTCCATTGGGTTGAACCATTCAGACCATATTTCATTTCAGCATCTGTTTTGGTATTAGGCTTCGCATGGTTTCAGTCGTTTCGCAACAAGAAAGAAGACGATTGTAATTGTGAAACCCCAAAGAAGAAGTCTTTCTTTCAATCAAGGACATTCTTAAGTGTGGTGACCATACTTTCATTCTTGCTAATCACCTTTCCGTCATACTCTAAATTTCTTTTTCAAAATTCAGAAACTCAACTTGTGCAAGAACAAAACAAGAATAAAAAGATTGAGCTTAAAGTTTCCGGAATGACATGTACTTCATGTGAACTTCATATAGAAAGTGAAGTCAAAAAATTGTCAGGTGTTTCATTTGTAAAAGCTTCTTATGAAAAAGGTTCAACAACCATAGAGTTTGATGAACAGAAAATCAAAGCGGACAAAATCATTGAAGCAATTAACGGGACAGGATATAAAGTTGAACAGGGACAGAAACAATTAACATTGCAAAGCCAGACGGGAAATTGCTGCGCCAATGGAACTTGTAAAGACCATGTTGGTGATTTACCAAAAGAGGTTAACAAGAATTTGAAAGTCGTGTCAAATGTTTCAGAAATTCAAAAAACGTTTAATCAACAAACAGGAAAGACCAAGTTTGTAGCCATTTTATCATCTACGTGTGGTTGGTGTTTACAAGGTGCCGAATCAATTCAGAAGACCATTATTGAAAAATCAAAGAACAAAGACATTAGCTTAATTATCATTTGGACAAACATGCTAAAGACGGATGACCAAACCAGTGCATACAAAGCAGCATCCCTATTCAAAGACCCGAGTATTGTACAATTCTTCGACTCAGAGAACAAATTTGGGGATTTAGTAGCTCAAAGATTAAACCCGCAAGGCAAAAAGGCTTGGGACATCTATATGTTCTTTGACAAGGACACACAATGGAGCAAGGATTTTCCAAGACCATTTGAGTACGTACATCAGTTAAGTTCCGAAGTTCATCCATGGGTTGACAAAACGAAATACTTTTGTGGCCAAGAACTTACAAAAAGATTGGACGAGATAGTTACCACCCTTTAGTTTTTATTACAATGAACGACACCATAATAATAGATTCAGTTATAACTTGTCCAAAGTGTGGGTTTTCCAAGAAGGAGGAAATGCCGACAGACGCCTGTCAATACTTTTATGAATGTGAAAACTGTAAGACATTGTTAAAACCAAAGCAAGGTGATTGTTGCGTTTTCTGTTCTTACGGGACAGTAAAGTGTCCGCCTATTCAGCAATCTAAAAGTTGTTGCGCTTGACAAATTATACCTCACGCAGCACACTTGCAAAAGCCGCACAATCCATCCGCAAACCTAAGCTATTGCAAAAGTGCTGCTCACATCATCTCTCCAAATCAATTAGCTTGGTGTAAGCCGACAATGCTCCCACAGTTGCCGTCAGGCGTAGTTTGGTGACAAAGGACAAGGGGAAATTTAACGAGAGACAAAAAAATTAGGTCAACGCTTCAGAATTTGTTCCATCCGACAAAGGAAAGGGACACAGGCGGTAACAAAAGCTATAAGTCATGGCGGCACGTTTGATATTTAATTTGATTATTTTGGTGTGCCGCCACGCCTTATAGCCAGACGTTGCCAGTAATGCATCAATAAAAATTCGTCTTCGAACCAATGACAAGAAAAATAGGAACACTAATAATTTTACTTTCTGTACTGGGACAAATCAGTTACGGCCAGACTCCTGGACAACCGAAACAATTAAAAGTTAAGGGGACATATGTTCACTCACGGACAATGACTGAGTTTCCAGAGAATATAGGCACTTATCAAAGACAAGGTGTCTATTCGTTTGACAAAAAGAAGGAAAATATTGGCTCGACTTATAAGAGCGAAGAGACGACACTTTCAGTTTACTTGTATCCTGCTGGTGACGGAAGTGAAGGACGTCTAAGAAATCAATACTTACAAGCATTGCAGGACATAGCAGACGTTTCAAAAAGTGGAATTCATGCCGAACAGGGATACAAATATTTTAAAAAAGGAGGCTACAAAGTTAATGGCTTTAGTGCCATAACACCGGACGAACCAAAGTCACAATTAACTCTCTTTGAATGCGGACAGTGGTTTTTTAAAATACGAATCACAACAAGTTCTCTTGACACAGCTCAAATTAACGGACTCGAAAGAGAGGTCTTGAACTCGTTCGACCCAACGAGGCTGGTAAAAAGTTCACGATTGAATTCTAAGGCTGACGTCTATTTCGCAAAAGCCGCGTTTCGAGATTCACTAATGCTTGGATCGGCTATGGGAAGTGCATTTAAAAAAATATCATGGGCGCTTGAGAACGTTGATTCCTTAGAGCGAGCGGCTGGATTTCCTGACTTATATCTCGGACTTCAAGTAGAATCACTAAGAGAGTTCATTCAATTTGAAAAAAGACAAAAGTGGAACAGACAACAAAGTACAACCGACTACCTAAATGAATTGAATCAAATAATCGATGCCGGATTTTTGGAAGAATTTATAATGGAGCAATTCGACATGATAATGATAGTTCCTAAAGAAATAACGTTGGACTTCGAAGGATTTCAAAAATGGAAGCAGACACATCCGACAACTATTAATCTTAATCAAAGATTTTATGTGGTTTCATACAAAGTGGCGGACTGATGCACTACTGGCAACAAAATGCATAATCAATGGCGGGGGTCAGTGTAAATTTGTAGTTTAGTTTTTCAAATAACGTTTGGTGTCGTGGGACAGTGACGCGCTTCGAACACCCGCCACTGCTTATGCACAAACGTTAGCGCGCATTTCTAATTGACAAGTACCCCATGCCGACAAAATTATTCTGGGACAAAGACGCAAAAGAGTTAAAGACCAAACTTGACGCAATAATTGAAGTTGAGAATGAGGACACTTTAAAAACTCATTTTCGTCAGACAATTCTGTTCAAGGACAATGGCAAAGTTTCCGGGACAATCAACCAGGACAATTTTAAAATCTGGACGCATGAACAAAATAGACGAGGTACAACGGGTATTTTCTATCCTATCGTACATGGACAATTCAAACCTTTAAGTCAAGGACTTGAAATTGAATTAAAATCAAAAATGAACATCATTGGAAAAACGGTGTTTGTAATAATTGCGACAATTTTGGCTTATGGCATTCTGACAGGAATTGTAATTCAAGAAAATAATGAAATGAGGTTTCTCATTCCAAGACTTCTTATTGGGACAGTACTATTTGGACTTATGATTTCCGTTCCGACATTCATTTACTTTAAGACTTCAAGGACGATAAAGGAATATTTGACAAAGGAATTGGGACTGAGAAACGCGCGCTAACAAAGGCTATAATCCATTTGTTTTCTTTTGTTTATTTTTATTTTGGTAAAACAAACGGCTTATAGCCAAACGTTAGGCAACATTGCGTAAAGACAATTTTCGATTCACGCGGACAAGTTGACGAAAAATCAAAAGATAAAATTCAACAGCAACTCCGAGCCAAGTTTATCTCTCCGTGTTAAATAATTTCGGGCGCACTCCGTCAACTTACAATCGAGCCACGTTCCTGCTGCAGATCACGCGAGCTTCGGCAGTTGAATGAAGAGAATTAAATCTCGTCCGCTGGACAGATTCGCGTTCGCGCAACGATTGCCTAACAAAAGCTATAATCCATTTGCTTTTTTTGTCTATTTTTAAATTAAGGTAAAGCAAACAGCTTATAGCTAGACGTTGTGCACAATTACCTTGGACAAAATAGCTGCAGCGAATGTTTGACTCATTTGGAAATAAAGTAAAAATCAAAAACTCTGCCGACACTGATAGTAAAGGACTAGCAGGGAAGATAGGAGACGTCTACGGACAGACAACGTCATCGATGATGGATTTCGAAATCATAGGGACACCAAAAGAAGACGTTGCTGTTAACGTTTATTTTGACGACTTAAAAACATCTTATTGGTTCGACCCTGACCTTCTTGAGAATATTGACGATGGACAAGGAGCTATGATAACTCTTGACGGTGTTGACAAAAAATGGACGAAAGGACAAAATGGACAGTGGATTGAAAAAAACACTAATCCGACAGTTACGACAAAGAGGTGGTGGGAATTTTGGAAATGAGGTGTCGGTAACTGTGCACAACACAAGCTATAAGTCATGGCGGCACATTGGATGATTAATTTTTATATTTTGGTGTGCCGCCACGCCTTATAGCAAAACGTTGCCGGTAATTTTTTAAATGAAGACTCTCCTACTAATATCATTTTTGACAATCGTGACTCTTGTAAACGGACAAGACCAGTATCCATTTGAGAGGTTCCCATCAATTGAATACAAAGAATACAAGGACTGGAAAACTTATAACAAGTTAGACAAGGGGAAAAAGATTCACTTTACCCTGACAATTCCAAAATACTTTGACAATGAGGATTCCTTAACAATTCAGTTAACGACTTTTCAAGCAAGCTGGGACAGTTCTTACGTTCGAATTTTCAGAAATAAAAAGCAAATACAGAAAATGTTTGAACCGATGCATTTTCTGGAAATAAATGTTCAGTCTGAAGCAGTAAGAATTGCAGACATAAACGGGGACAAATTAAATGACATAAAAGTTATTGTTCCGTATATGGGTAACGGACTAGCCTCCTTAAACCAAAGAATAATTTACTTGTTTCAAAAGAGCAATGGACTATTTGACAAAGTGTCGTACCTAGACAAAATGGGAGACAATAGACCAGAAAGAGATTTTGACGGAGACGGACAATACGAGATTATCACAATGACTTTAAAAGGACATGAAAGTCATAACTACTGGACTTTTAACCTTTACAACTTTATAAACGGAGAATTAATGACTCAAAACTCTAAATTTGACTATCCGATAATGATCCAATATTTATTCAGGGACAATTATAAAATAACGGACAAAATATCACCATCAAAAATGAAATCCTTTGGGGACATTAGACCAGAGGAATACTATAAGGACTAAAAAACTACCGGCAACAAAGTGTATAAGTCATTTGCCTTCTTTTGTTTATTCTTATTTTGGTAAGGCAAACGCCTTATACACAAACGTTATGGGCAAGCCTTTTTAAATGAAGTATCTCCTACTAATCATACTGACTATTTTGACTTTTCCTTCAATTGGACAGGAGATTGAAAAAATCATATTCACTTCGCAACAAGCTGACGAACCACCGACAAAACAAGGACAACCTAAGTACATGATTGAATTCAACCGACAAGCGAGTGGAGAGTTCATGGCTTCAGACTTTTCTGTAGACAAGAAGAAAAAGAAATTAAATGACAAAGTAACAATTGAGAAAGAAAGGATTGAAAAAATAACTGATTGGAGCAATTTGAATAAAAAGACATTTAGTCATTCGGACTTAGGATTTGAAACCGAAGACTTAAAGTCAAAGACAAATAATTACAAATTGACTTTTGACATACCTTCTGAGTTGGTTATCAAAATTGACTCATTTCAATTCTGTCAAACATATCAAATGACAAGAACTATTTCGACAGGTGGAGAAACGTTCACAGTGACATTGGTTGAAAAAGAAGGACAAAGGCAAGAAATGGTTTTCGATTCAAACGACATTGGAGAGAAGACTTTTAACCTTAGAGACTATATTCTTAGTTATACACTTTTCGCTGACAACATTCCAAACGAAGTCCCGAGTTATGACTTCTTCTCAAAAGAGACATTTCTTGACATAATTCAATACTATCAAAAGACTGTTGAGTGTGAAGGGTATTATTACAAAGAGTACACTGACAAAAATCCTCAATTGACAGCTCCGGAAAGGAGAATGATGAAGGGTTGGAATTTTGTTGACTATATGAAACAACGGACAGAGAAGAAATGAGTGTAAAAAGGCCAGCCCATAACAAAGTGTTTATGCCATTGTGTTATCGGTCTGACGTTTATTATTTTTAGTAACACAACGTCATAAACACAAACGTTGTGCGCAAGTTTTATTGTACAAAGTACATAGACGACAAATGAGTAACGGAGAAAGAATACTGGACTTTGGAACTTTGAATGTGACTCTAGAGGAGTTAACGCGGCTTGGAGACAAGAGACTTCAAAGTGAGATTGAAAGAATTCTTCGGGATAACAAAATTGAGAAGCCAGAACTGCACAATAGAAAGGACGACCAGACGACTGACTATTATAAATTAGACTTGACTGACGAAGACATCGAAAGCATTGCGTCAATGTTGTTCGACAGAGAAGTTTTTTCTCTTGGACTAAATTACGAGACGACAAGGAGTGCGTCATTTTACGCGGCAATGGCGGACAAATGGAATGAATTTCTGATTGAAGATTAGTGCAAATAAAACCAGCGCACAACAAAGTGCATAATCAATGGCGGGGTTCAGTGTAAATTTGTAGTTTAGTTTTTCAAATAACGTTTTGTTTCGTGGGACAGTGAAGCGCTTCGAATTCCCGCCACTGCTTATGCACAAACGTTAGCGGCAAGTTTTTTATAAACAGTGAAGACATTTATAATCATACTAGGATTGTTTTTTTCTGCTGACCTTTTTGGGCAGGCAATGAAGCAGAAGGAGATAAAGTCATATGTGAAAGAAATAAGTTCATTAAGAACAAACAATAGACTGCAAAAAACCTTCTATCCCAACATGTCAGCGTGTGGCGGTGGACTATATGGTTACTATTACAACGAGAAGCTTGTATTAATTGAAGCAACATACCAAGCAGAGCTTGGATTTTCCTCGAGGACGATATACCTGAAAGATACTGCATTTATACATATTAATTATCGTGAACATTTTGCTGAGTGGGAAAAGTATGAACAAAACTACCCTTCCGACAAACATGAGTGGGACGCTAATAAGATGACATATACGGACACGTTATACACAATATCTCTGAGCGACCCGATTAAGTTTGCCAAGATGGCTGGCGACAAAATCGTCAGTAAACAAATTAATCAAAAGCTTATTGACGAATTACTACATTGCGGACAAGAAATGAAAAAAGAGCTGGCAGAAGTAAAAACCAGCCGCTAACAAAATGTATAATACATGGCGCTGATAAGGAGGACATTTTTTTATTTTTGCTCAGCGCCACGGCTTATACATAAACGTTGGCGGTAATTTTATGAGACATTCAATCAATATTCTTCTACTCTTAACTAGTACCTTTTCGTTTGGACAACTTCCAACATTTGAATCAAATGCGTCAGAGTCGGACAAGACTGAATCCTTGATATATCAGAAGTTTCAGGGACAATATGAATTAATAATTTCTTTTACAAAGGACTGTTATTGGCCAAACGGACAAGACTTCTATTTTTTTGGACTTAAAGCTGATAAATGGGAGAAGTTTAAATTGACAGTAACTTTTGAGAATAGGGACAAAATAAAAATATTAAAGACGAAAAGAAGAAGACTTATTATTAGTGATAAGAAAATTGAAGACATTTTGAGTTTCTGGAAGGCAAACGAGTTTTTCCAATTAGCAAATGATTCACTGAACTTAATGGAGAAAGTAATAGATAAAGATCACAATGTGACAATGTTTGTCACTGACGGGTGTACTGACAGGTTTGACTTATTAACGAAAGACAGCTATAGAATTATTAACGCATACCTACCTGACTATTTTCAAAAAGAAATACCGGTAGCGCAACGACAAAAATTCATTGAATGTCGCAATAAATTTCTTGATGACGTTCAATAAAACTACCGCCAACAAAGTGTATAAGTCATTTGCCTTCTTTTGTTTATTTTTATTTTGGCAAGGCAAACGCCTTATACACAAACGTTGTGGGTAATGCCACCAAGACAAGAGTTCACCCCGACTTAAATTCCGACTTATGAAAAAAGGCTCAATTCTAATTTTGACCATTCTGTTATGGAGTTGCTCATCGGACAAACCATACGAAGATAGAATTATAAAATATTTCGAGACTGAAATGAAGGTCGTTCCAATAATTGACGGAATCAAGCTAGACACGACTGTTCACATGGAATCATATAGTAATTACTGGACAACAAGAATAGAAGAACTAAAAGTTGATCTTAAGAAACAATATGAAGAAGGCTACTTAAGAGAAAAAAAGACTTATGATGAGAGAATAGCAAAAAACCAAGAGTGGGAAAAAAAGTTAAGACAAAAGGACAGAGATTTTTATAATGCTGCACTGCCATATAAATACATGACAGATTATAAAAACAAATTAGACAGTGCAGAGAAAGGACTATTTAAATATTCAGTACTTGACATTTTTAGAAAATTAAGCGTGGAGAAATCACAGTTACATCAACTCACAGTAAAATACAAACTGAATGAAGCTGGACCGACAAGGATTCAAACATTCATAATTGAAGAATTGCCGAATGACACAACTTCCTACCCGACTGACGAAACCATGACTGATTTTATACATAAGTCAGGACTAAGAAGGAATGGTTAGGTGGCACAACCCACAACAAAGTGTTTATGCCATTGTGTTATCAGTCTGACGTTTATTATTTTTAACAACACAACGTCATAAACACGAACGTTGTGCGCAACCACCTCAAGACAAAATAGAGACATTGAATGATAGACATTGATGGACATTGGATTGGATTTTACACCTATGACAAAGGATATTCCAATCTGACCAAGCTGGACACAATTCCTTTCAGAGTGACAATAAAAAAAGAGTTCGAGCACTTCGTTGGACAAATAATTGAAGAAGAGGACTTCGGAGGTATTGAAGACGAAATTATAATAAAAGGAAAACTAACTGGACATAAAATCGAATTCAATAAATACTATACGCTTGAACACGTAGTTTATGATGACAACCAATCGGACTCATTCGAGAGTGAGAATCCAACAATTGTCCATTACGAAGGTGAGTATGATGACAACGAGTCAAAATTTAAAGGACGTTGGGAAATTGGACAAATGAAAGAAGACGATTCAGGAGTGATGAACGAAGACAATAATTCCGGACTATGGGAAATGTGGAGAGAGTGACGGTGGCAGCGCACAACAAAGGCTATAATGCATTTGTTTTCATTGTTTATTTTATTTTGGTAAAACAAACGCATTATAGCCGAACGTTGGTAGCAATAGGGCCCGGACAAATTTATGTTCCAAAAAACGGACGACAATTTTCTAACAAAGATTTCCCACGTGGACAAGTGAACGGCTCCGCAGACAACTTGGACTTTGAAAAAATTAAAACGTTGGACAGACTAAAAAATAATACAGCCGCCCCCTTGCATTTTTAAGAAGATTGTCCTTCGACTTGCTCCGCATTTTGGCACATGCCATAGCCGCGCAAACCCACCGCGACACCAAAGCTATGGCAAGAGCCAAATTTCCTCGAAAAGATTAAGCTGAAAATGTAAATTTCACTTGACTTCCATTGACGACTCTCAAATCCGAAACTGAGCCATCAAGTATTTCTTGATAAATTTTAATCGCTAATTCATCATCAACACCCTTTGGAAGAAATCTAAGAGCAGACGCAGCGACATATTGACTTTCTAAATCGAATGACAACCATCTTCGTTCAAGTGAATCAGCTACGTGACCTGTAGTGTTCGAGCCACCGAATATATCAACTACCAAGTCATTAGGTTCAGTTAAGAATTTAATGAAGAATTCAGGAAGTTTCGATGGGAATCTTGCAGGATGACTTTTAATGTCAAGACGCTTACATGCAGCAATGTATTGTGAGTTCGATTCCGAATTGGGAATCTGTAATAAGTTGGAAGGAATTGCTCCACCATTATCAACTCCAAAACTTTTACCAATGTCATGACCTGATGGTCGCTTTTTAGCCTCAAAATAACTATCAGGGTCTTTTAATAGTTTCTTCATTCTGTCGCTATAAGGCGTGAGTACATTATTCACATTAGCCTTTGGATATTCAGTCTTACTGAACCACCAGACATTATTAACAGAATCTTTCACTCGAATTTTCCGCTTGTTAACCCATTCGATAGGACTAGGGAGTTTTGACGAGTTGTACCAGTAAAAGTCCTCAGCGAGAAAATACCCCAAGTCGTCAACAAAATGAATTGGAACTCTGAAGTTATAAAGACTACGAGTTGGTGTACCTTTTTGATAAGCTCCCCCAATGTCAACTACAAAACTTCCTGTCGGTTTAAGCTTTGGGTAAACTGCTTTTGCAAAAGCTCCAAGCCACTCTACATATTCAGATTGCTCGCTATTACCGTATTCCTTTTTCCTCAATAGTGCAAAAGGTGGACTTGTCATTACCAAATCAATACTGTTATCGGGCATTGTGCCCAACAAATCAATAGAGTCTCCGATATATGCTGCTCCATAGTTACTGACATAAGCAGGAGAACTCTTCGGCACTATGTCGTTAATTACGTGGCTTGACAGATTAATCATTGGGACAGGTTATTAACAAACAAAACATATAAAATAGGCATTTCGGGTTCAAAACTCCGAAAATTTTCGGTGTTAAACAACGGATTAAGAATTCATTTTTGATGAAAAAATTCATCAATCATGGAGAGTCCTCAAATTACCCCTATTCAAAAGATACTCGCTGAAAATTTACGAAAAATCCGTAAGGAGATGGGCCTTTCTCAAGATGCACTTGCTGATTTGGCACAAATTGACAGAACTCATGTTGGGAATATCGAAAATTGTAGAAATAGCCCAGGTCTAGATGTTCTCAGTCGTCTAGCTGATGCCTTAAAGATTGACGTAAAGGATTTCTTCTCGACCGATGAATTATTGTCGGTTTCGAAAAATCCATTAGACCGACTTAATGCTATTATACCTTATATCAGAAGATACCAGAGTCTGGCAGACGAATTTGGAATTGCTGATGTGTTTCAAGATAATGGAGGAAAGCTTCTTCAGACTCTAATAATTACAGGACTTACGAACCTTAAGGGCCGAGAGGGGAATGATGCCGTTGATGAGAAAGGAATGGAATATGAATTAAAAACAGTTAATGTTAATCTGACAAAATCATTTTCCACACACCACCATATTAACCCGACAATTATTGCCAAATACAGGAAAGTGAAATGGTTGTTTTGTGTCTATGCTGGAATTGAGATTGTTGAAATTTATGAAGTGAAATCAAAAGCACTTGAACCCTATTTCACAATATGGGAGACCAAATGGCAAGAGACAAAGAAGGACATTAACAATCCAAAAATACCATTGAAATTCGTGCAAGATGTCGGAAAGCGAATTTATAAAGATGCTGCTGACGGAAGAATTGCACCAGGACCCGTTTTAGCACATTTTCCTAAGACTAATAAAGGTGCTCCCAAGAGAGCGCTTGCACCTGCAAAAGGTAGAAAGAAATAAAGAACCCATTGACTATACATTGACTACACATTTCCTAATCGCACACACATTGCCTGGCCGCACATGCAGCACACAGTCAAAGCCAGTCAATAAGTGTGCTCAGTATAGTTCAAGTGGACAAAGTAGTTATTGAAAAATGCCCCAACGCGCGACTGAGTATGAAGAGAGGTGTAACATTAACGTCTGACAGAGAATAAAGCTACGAATGAAGTGCGGAGAAGGGCCCTACAGCTACCAACAATGTGTATGTGCAATTTAAATTGATTAATTATTTTTAAGGGAAATTTAAACTGCACATACACGAACGTTGGTGGCAATGTGGCCGGACAAAAAAGTGAACTCCGAAATAGGGCAGACAATTTTCTGTCAAAGATTTCCTACTGGATAGTTGAACGACTCGCAGGACGATTGACAAACGACTTACATAAATTTTGGATCTTGAAAACAAACATAATGCAGACACTTTACATTCTTAAAGACATTCACTTCAAATGAATCTCCATTTGAGAGACTTAATGAATCCAGTCAAAAGTCTTAAAACCATTACAATTAGCTGTTTTTTGCTTATTTTACCCTTTTAGGGACTTTTATGACTGTTGACATTTTTTTCTTAATAGGCTACATTCTACTGGTACTTTTAATCTGGGCAATACCTTTTTTTAGAAATATATTGAGCAATTATAAACCGGAACTATTCGGTTTCTCTGCTGGATATTTATTTGTACTTGCAGACATCAAATCGGATAATGAGACAAAAGTTCTATTTGAGCAAACGTGGAAGGACTTAAACACAACCCTTATCGTAGTCGGAGTAGCACTAGGATTAATGGGTATAATTCTTTCAGCAATTGAAAAAGGGAAACAAAAAACTTTGAGCGCGCTTAATGGTCAACTTACTGAGACAAAGGAAAAATTAGAGAAAGTTCGACACGAATATTACAGTCTATGCAGTGACAATATCAAGGAAATATTTCACCAATTTTTCATAGAGTCAGGAGGAAACGGAAGAATAAGTTTGTACAAACATGATGGACACTCGTTTACATTGCTCGGAAGGGCTTCTGATAATCCGGTTCATAGAAAAAGAGGACAAGAAATATATCCAGATACAGAAGGGTTCATTGCAAAAGGTTGGCAAGACGGAACTTACACCATTAACTCCATTCCAGCATGGGTTGGAAAATCAGGAACGGACTACAGGAGATTTATGAGGCAAAATTGTGATATAACTGATGAACGACTTAAAAAATTGACAATGAGAAGTAGGTCTTTTTATATATACAGATTTAATAACAATAATGCTGACAATCCACATGGAATTATTGTATTTGAAAAATTAAGTGAATTGCCAATTCAAACTGCTCAAATCAATACGGCATTTCAGTCTCATCAGACACAATTAATTTCATTATTAAAGTCTATGAGGTCGTTGACTCAGTAAAAAGAAAATAAATAGATACCACATCTGATGAGATTGAGCTAGGCCACACAGCCACCAACAAAATGTATAAAACATGGCTGGCGTGCAGTGTAAATTTACAGTTTGGTTTTCTTAATTTCGTTCTGTCACGTGGGACAGGAACACAGCTTCGTAAACCCAGCCACGTTTCATACATAAACGTTGGCAGCCATTTCTAAATGACAAAAGGACTCCTAATACAAATACTAAAGTACCTGATCAATTTCGGGACAAGTGCATTCTTAGCATTATCAATTTTCGTTCGCTACGGACTATGGGTTGTAACTCCAACTGGACCAAGTAGACAGCAATCAATTGAAATTTTAAATTCAAGAATGATCGACTCAGCACTTAGACATTTGCTGACAATCACATTAGTTATTGCTGCATTGACAGTTTTAACTTTACTAATTCAAAGACAAATTGAAAAAAGAAAAAATTTAAAGGAGTTAATAATCATAGTGACACTCAATTTTATAATAACAACTATAGGTCTTGGACTTGGCATTTGGACTGCATATCACGGGTTCTTATCTGAAATTGACAGAAAATTCTAAATCCGTGACAGAAACGGCTGCCAACAAAGTGTTTATGCCATTGTGTTATCGGTCTGACGTTTATTATTTTTAACAACACAACGTCATAAACACGAACGTTGTAGCTCATGCGCAAAGACATCGGTTCCCGCGGACAATGACGACCAACTGTTGCAAATTTTTTCCGCACGCAATTCGGGCGGACTTAAAGACAAAAATAAAAAACAATGAATTTTAGGACAAAATCAATTGGCAGACTAATCCTTAGACTGCTCCTACTTTTCTCCATGGTGTTTTGTGTTTATATTTTCTATCTCAACGCCAAACAACAAGCAAAGTTATATAGAGATTATAGGGATATTTATTCAGGTATTGCCGAATTAGACACATTAAATACTCCCCCAACTCCTGGAAGTTTAACACTTAAGGTTATAGAGCATGATGGAGCTATGAATGCAAATGCAGGCACTGGTATGTTCATTTTCATTAACTCAATATTTGTAACAGTAGTCTACTTTCTTTATGTTCTTATTTCAGAAATCTACTTAGCGATCAAGAATAATAAAGTCCGACAAAATCAAAATAAAGTGATATAGATCTCCGTAATCAAAAATTGTTTATATGGACTCGTTTGCGTCCAAACAAACGGTGGACTTGAGGCAAGTCCAAAGCAAATAACGGGGACGCGCACGAGCTACAACAAAGTGTATATGCCATTGTGTTATCGGTTTGACTTTTATAATTTTAGCAACACAACGTCATATACACAAACGTTAGCAGCAAGCCCCAACAAAATGACAACTCGGCTCCTGACAGCAGTTCTCTTTTTAACGATAATTGGTTGTAACCAAAAGACGGACAAAAGACCAGAGACGGCTGACTGTAAACCTTATTTCCCCTTTGACAAGGTCGAATACTATTCAATAGACTTTCACGAAAGCAAACTTTGGGAATTAGAAGAAAAGGAAAACAAAACAAATACTGAAATTAGACTCCTAAACGTACTGCTTAAAGACAAACCTGACCAAATTCCTGACACCGTAGAATTCAATAACCTTGAGACATTAGGATTTAAGAAAAAGGAAATTGAAAAGGACAAGTTCCAACGACTAGAGAAGATATTCTGTGAAAGAAAGCATGAAGAAGCTTTATACACTTCTTGTATTGCCGTTTACAGGGACATTTTAATATTCAAAAGACAAAACAAGACAATAGGGTTCGCAAGACTATGCTTTGAATGTGGAGACAGCATAATTGCCGGGACAGACAAGGACTGGAGCGAGTTTGGACAATCCGGAGATTTTCAAAGACTTGGGGCAATACTAGAAAACTAGACTGACGGGCCAGCTGCTAACAAAGTGTTTATGCCATTGTGTTATCGGTCTGACGTTTATTATTTTTAGCAACACAACGTCATAAACACGAACGTTAGGCAACATTTGCGCAAAGACAGTTTACGGGTCACGCGGGAAGTTGAATGAAAGACAAAAGAAAAATTCAATAGTAACTCCGAGCCAGGTTTATCTCTCCGCGTTAAATAATTTCAGGCGCACTCCGTCAACTTGTAATCGAGCCACGCTCCTGCTGACTGATCGCTCGAGGTTCAACAGTTGAATAAAAAAAAGGAAATTAAAATCTTGTCCGCTGGAGAGATGTGAGTTCGCGCAACGATTGCCTAACAAAAGCTATAATCCATTTGCTTTTTTTGTCTACTTTTAAAGTAAAGCAAACGGCTCATAGCAAGACGTTAGGCAACATTTGCGCAAAGACAGTTTACGGGTCACGCGGGAAGTTGAATGAAAGACAAAAGAAAAATTCAATAGTAACTCCGAGCCAGGTTTATCTCTCCGCGTTAAATAATTTCAGGCGCACTCCGTCAACTTGTAATCGAGCCACGCTCCTGCTGACTGATCGCTCGAGGTTCAACAGTTGAATAAAAAAAAGGAAATTAAAATCTTGTCCGCTGGAGAGATGTGAGTTCGCGCAACGATTGCCTAACAAAAGCTATAATCCATTTGCTTTTTTTGTCTACTTTTAAAGTAAAGCAAACGGCTCATAGCAAGACGTTAGGCAACATTTGCGCAAAGACAGTTTACGGGTCACGCGGGAAGTTGAATGAAAGACAAAAGAAAAATTCAATAGTAACTCCGAGCCAGGTTTATCTCTCCGCGTTAAATAATTTCAGGCGCACTCCGTCAACTTGTAATCGAGCCACGCTCCTGCTGACTGATCGCTCGAGGTTCAACAGTTGAATAAAAAAAAGGAAATTAAAATCTTGTCCGCTGGAGAGATGTGAGTTCGCGCAACGATTGCCTAACAAAAGCTATAATCCATTTGCTTTTTTTGTCTACTTTTAAAGTAAAGCAAACGGCTCATAGCAAGACGTTGTGGGTAATGTTTTAAAGACAATGACGACCTCCCAATTAGAATCAAAAGTTATTAAGCGATTTGTAATTAAAGACAAACGTGACAGATATCTGAGTTTTATATCGAGTGACAAAAACCGTGGAAAGTTTACATTCGAATTAGCTCACTTTAAAGACTTAGACTTCAGGCTATTTGAAGAAGTTAAAGGAAACGAAGACAAAATTATAAAGGACAAAATTAGAGTTCTGCCTAAAGTCACGGACTGCTATTTAATTTCTGAAAGTGAAAACCTAGACAAACAACGACTGAGTATTGACGAGGCACTGTTAGAAGTAATTGGACACGGCATGGGAACACTAATTGTTTTCGGTGACGCTGAGATGGTTTTTTACGAAGGAGAAGGACCAAGTAATAGATGGATTAGCAAAAGAGTGACGACATAAAACACTACCCACAACAAAGTGTTTATGCCATTGTGTTATCGGTCTGACGTTTATTATTTTTAACAACACAACGTCATAAACACGAACGTTAGGCAACATTTGCGCAAAGACAGTTTTCGGGTCACGCGAGAAGTTGAACGAAAGACAAAAGAAAAATTCAATAGTAACTCCGAGCCAGGTTTATCTCTCCGCGTTAAATAATTTCAGGCGCACTCCGTCAACTTGCAATCGAGCCACGCTCCTGCTGGCCGACCACTCGAACTTCGACAGTTGAATAAAAAAAGGAAATTAAAGTCTTGTCCGCTGGAGAGATGTGAGTTCGCGCAACGATTGCCTAACAAAAGCTATAATCCATTTGCCTTTTTTGTCTACTTTTAAAGTAAAGCAAACCGCTCATAGCAAGACGTTGGCGGTAAGTTTTAAAAAGAGATGTTTGACTTTATAAATGACGACAAATTCCGTTCAATCCTTGACAGAGACTTCAAGGAGTTAGAAATCTTGCATGCAAATAAAGCAAGCAAATCAATGTTAGTATTAACAGGGAGTCTTATAGAGACTGTTTTAATTGAGTACTTCCTAAGCAAGAAACCTGACGGTTATACAGAGAAACAAATACTAAGCATTTCATTAAGTGAATTACTTGAACTAGCCTTAAAGCACAAGTTAATTTCTCAAAGGTCAATGGAGCTGTCAACAGTAATTAAAGACTATAGGAACCTAATTCATCCGGGGAGAGAAATTAGAAAAAATGAAACATTCAATTTTGAAACTGCTAACGTTGCATTTAGTCTCCTTAAAATTATTGTGTCTGAACTTCGTGAGAACTATTTAAAGCTTTATGGTTATACAGCTAAAGACGTAATGCAGAAAGTAACATCGGATGACCTGTCGATTAGCATCTTTGACGAACTTATTGAAAAACTTAATCAATCAGAAAAAGTAAAACTCTTCAATAGTATTGTTGAGTTTAAAAAATATCTTGCAAACAAGAGACCATTGCTCGAAAAGATTAAGCCTTACTTGCCAGAAGAAGTAATTATTGAAAAGCTTACTAACCTGCTGCATCTCATTGAGACTGGTGATTCCTCTGAAGTAATTTATTATTACAATCTATTCCACTCTGACATTGGTATTCTCGATGATTCATCAATTAACCTAATTACCAAGTATATTCTTTCATACATTAAAGAAGAAGGAAACTTGGGAGAGATTCAAAAGTCAGTAACCAGACAGACATTCACCTCTATTGGAAAGCATATAAAGACAGAGAAAAATGAACAATTGTTTATTGAAGTTTTGTTAGACTATTATATGCATAAAGAGAAGAATAGGTATGTATACTCAATGTACTTTCAAATGATAAACGGTCTAGAGACCACTAAACGTCAAGAGATTGAAGTAAAACTTGACAAACTAAAAGAAAGCTATTTTGACTTGACCTTTGGAAACCGATTCTTTGAGGATGATGGACTACCCTTCTAAAAACCTACCGCCAACAAAGTGTTTATGCCATTGTGTTATTGGTCTGACGTTTATTATTTTTAGAAACACAACGTCATAAACACAGACGTTGGTGGCAATGCCGCTGGACAATAAGTAAACAACAATGACAGCAAAGACAATTTGGACTTTAAACTTTGGGACAACTTTCTTGTTGCTGACTCTTTTGACTTTCATGTTACTTAACAACATGAACCTAATCACCTCGGACAAGGACATCGTAATTGTGTACGCGACAATATTTGTTGGACTTTTTATAATCTGCTTGACATACTTGTTTTACAGTTCAATCTATAAATGGGGACAAAAATCGAGGCTACCATTTTATTTGACTTCATTAATTCCACTGGGACTGAGTGGACTATTATTGTTTGAAAACCTCGGAGAGGTAGATGTAAATTATACAACTTACATTGTTACTCTTCTTGTGATTAGCGGACTCAATGTTACAACTTACTTTTGGGGACTAATGACAAAATGAGAGGACGCGGCACAGCCACCAACAAAGTGTTTATGCCATTGTGTTATCGGTCTGACGTTTATTATTTTTAACAACACAACGTCATAAACACGAACGTTGTGCGTAATTTTTTATGACAAAGATTCTCCTACTAATACTTACACTGGGACTATTTAGCTGCTCACAGACAAACAGACGATCTGAATCAAAGACGATTGACTCAACTGCATCGAGAGACAATATTGAAAATGAATATGAACTAGCCTCAATATACCGCGACCTGGACTCAGACTCATTGCTTGCTGACGAAGACAATAAGTTGAGACTAAATGAATTTCTGACAAAAGGGACAAAGACTAAAGAAAAGGTATATGGAGGTGGAGACTGCGGTGGAAAATTCAAACAATTAAGTTTTAAAACGGACATGTTAACAGTTGACAAGTACGATTGTGGAGACTACGGATTTGGCAACACTCAGTTTATTACAAAAGGTGATTCATTGAAATTCGTTCGAGAATTTAAATTTGAATGGTTAGTTGATAATACTGGGAGTAAATTCAACGTTACCGAAAACATTTACGACTTCTCAGGATCGATTAAAAGAATACGGACAAAAGAAGTTCAGGGATGGAGAGATTTTAGAATTAGCAACATAGATTTTGGGCAAAGCAGACTTCAGGGACAAAAAGAATACAATGACTTCAAAAAAGAACTAAAGAATCTATCCCTGAAAGAAAAGTTGAGTGAATAAAAAACTACGCACAACAAAGTCTATAATCCATTTGCTTTCTTTTTGTTTATTTTTATTTCATAAAGCAAACGGCTTATAGCCAAACGTTGTGTGCAAGTTTTTTAAATGAGAGTTGACCAAGAAATAGAAAAATTAAAGACCGACATCTTCTCAATTGACCGAGATAAGATGAAAGTAGCTGTTAATCGATTATTTGCAATCGGTGGACAAGACAACATCGAATATTTAATCGGACTGCTTGACCAAAGGAATAGTTTGGTTAGGAATGAGGTCGCCATGACATTCATGGACAATAAATTTAATGACGCACTTGAACCATTGTTGACTTCAATTAAGAAACCTGAGAACAGAAATGCTCGTGGGACAATGGTGTACGCCTTACAAGCATTGGACTGTAGTCAAAAACTGAAAGAGCTATTTGACATTTTATTTACAGCAACAAAGAACATAGAAGTTCAATCCGGGATTCTAACAGTTTTAGAAGAACAAGAATTTGAGTTCACCAAGACCGACTTAATCGAAATAAGATCGACATGGGACATGTTAAAGGAGACGTGGAACGACTCTAATGGAATTGACGATGAGAATTTAAAAGAATATGAAATTGACAGAGAAGCCATTCAAGATTTCGTTGACGGATACGTTTCTTATTTAGAGAACGGCTAAAAAAACCAGCACACAACAAAGTCTATAATCCATTTATTTTCTTTTGTTTATTTTTATTTTGGTAAAATAAACGGCTTATAGCCAAACGTTGCGCGCAACCGCATTTGGACAATGGGACTGATTTACATAAAATTTAAAACTGACGAAATAGTAACTAACTCAGGACAACCGACTGGGACTAGTTGGTTAGCGAAGATTGTGGAAAACTCGTTGACTAAAATACTAACGACAATCATACCTAAAGCAAATCCGGACTTTGACGGCAAGATTCAAAACGTCAGACAGTGGATTCTAGAAGTTGATGAAGACGAAGGAACAACAGAAAGAGAAATTGGACTTGACGACAAAGGGAACGTTATGATGATCATGCCCTGGAAAGACAATTACGGATTCTGGACAGACAGTTCAGTTCAAGTTGACGAATTGGCAAAATCAAGAGATATGACCTTTGGGGACAAAGAAGAATTTGAAAGACTATGGGACGCGTTTGGTACCAAGAATAAGACTCGGTGAAATGCGGCAGCGCACAACAAAATGTATAATCCATGGCGCTGATAAGGAGGACATTGTTTTATTTTTGCTCAGCGCCACGGCTTATACATAAACGTTGTGGGTAATGCCATCTCGACAATAGATAAATGAAGAAAATTTTACTCCTGACTGTCGGACTGATTCTAATACTTGGACTTTGGTATTGGACAGAGCAAAAGGACTATTTTATTTCGGACTATAAAGATTTCAGTTCAGCCGAAATGCTCGAATTCGACAGCGTCTCTGACCCGACAATGGTTTACAGATCACATATAGGAGAAGACAAATACAAATTCCCAAGACAAGACGTTGACAAAATAAAACTGTTTGACAACACGCCATTCCTACAGACCCTAACATCAAAGACATTAAAAGAAGAATTAAATTCTCAAATGATAGAATTCTTCAACGACTCGACAAATTTTTGGTGGGGCGAGACAACTTGGACTATCAGAGAATCAGAATACATCTTGAGGTTTTATAACGAAGACAAAATTGTTGGAAAAATCTATCTATGTCTAGAGGGTTGTGGCATGACAGCAACTTGGCCTTTTAGTCCTAACATGAAATTTGGCGGGCTTACAAACGAAGGACAAAAAAGACTTGAATCTATTTTGGCAGACAGGAAAAATTGGGACTAGATGGCACTACCCACAACAAAGTGTTTATGCCATTGTGTTATCGGTCTGACGTTTATTATTTTTAACAACACAACGTCATAAACACGAACGTTGTGCGCAATTGCCCTGACAAATGAGTAGACCCCAAATACTACATCTCAAAGACAAAAAGGACTTGCAGAAAATTTCTACTAAGTTCTCAGACCTCATAGGACGACAACAATTCGGGCAAACATTAATAATTATTGACGGACCAGATGATCAGGTTTTAACTTCTCGAGATTTAGAGAAGATCATAACTAAAACAAGATTAAAAGAAAACGTTAACTATACCCTATTGACAACGAATTTGACAATAGAAGCTGGAGAAATGATAAAATCAAAAGGGATAAATCTCCTTCAATTAAAAGAATTCTTCTGGACGGACGTGGACTATAGTCAAAGACAAAAAAGTAATCATGAATTTTGGGTAGAGAGGAAACAACAAATACATGACGAAAAAACAAAAGAAGAAGACAGAGAATTGGGCCACTACGCACAACAAAGTCTATAATCCCATTTGCTTTCTTTTGTTTATTTTTATTTTGGTAAATAAAACGCCTTATAGCCAAACGTTGGTGGCAAGCCGTTTGGACAATGACAGCAAATAGCAAAGGACTATGAAAACATTTGTGATATTTCCGACCATTTGCTGGTTCATATTGACTTTGACATTGTTAAGAGTCGGATTCATAAGGCCAAAGACAGCGTTGCTGTGGTCGACAATAATGACAATTATTTTAGGTGGACTTATGACTTGGTTTTCTGCGGACATATTTTTCTTCCTGTACTATGCAAATTTCTTGGCAATCATTGTCATGATTCCCTGCTTGACCTACTTGACAAACAAGTTGTTTAAGGACAATTCAGACAAAATCAAATGGATAAGGATTTTGGGACTTGGACTTGTTTCAACCGCATTGACAATTGCAATCTTCGCGACATCAATGTTCTTTTCTTTTGCGTACAATCCCATGGATCCTGCACCGAGACAAGCACAAAACGAGAGAGACTAAATGGCCAGCTGCCAACAAAGTATTATGCCATTGTGTTATCGGTCTGACGTTTATTATTTTTAACAACACAACATCATAAACACGAACGTTAGCGGCAACTGGCTCGGGACAATAAAGACCTTGAAAAAATAGCTGGAGACAAAAATCAATTGAAAACTTAGAGAAAGACTCGTGGAGACAATCTCCAAAGGACTCGACTACGTTGGTCAATACGGTTCAGAGATTAGGGACAATTCAGATTGAAAAACTTGGACCAAAAGACATACGACTTAATTGGACAAAAGGTTGGGCTTAATTTTTAATTCCGGCAGCGTTGGACATTTTAAGTGACGATTTAGTTATCGACACAATCTTTTTCAATGGGGACCTATTACAAAACGTAATGCAGGTAACTGCAAGCAGCCCATTCCGACTGACTTTTAAAAACCTGAAAAAAAAGTTGTAAAATTTGCGAAACCGAATAGTTGCACATATATTTGCAACCGAATAGTTGCGTATATAAAATTTAAAAACAATGAGACGAGACATCTTTCAAGCAATCGCAGACCCGACAAGGCGAGCAATTATCGCTTTAATTGCATTACAAGCAATGACACCTAACGCTATTGCAGAAAATTTCAATTCTACGCGACAAGCAGTATCTAAACATTTACGCATTTTGACAGAATGTGAACTAGTAAAACAACAACAACAAGGCAGAGAGATTTACTACTCACTTGAAGTTGATAAAATGAAAGAAATAGACAAATGGTTGGAACAATATCGAAAAATTTGGGAAACCCGCTTTAATCAACTTGACAAGTTACTAGCAACAGCAAAAAAAAATAAATGATGAGCAGTAATCTACTATTCAACGTTAAAGTTGATAAATCAACAAGCAGCATATTTGTAGACAAAGAGTTTTATGCCGAACGTTCACTTGTTTGGGATGCTTTTACAAAAAAAGAAATTCTTGACCAATGGTGGGCACCAAAGCCATTAATTTCAAAAACAAAATATATGGATTTTAGCGTTGGAGGTAGAAGATTTTATGCAATGGTAAGCCAGGATGGAACGGAAATAGGTTGGCAAATATTTAATTATACTTCCATTACACCCAAATCAAATTTTAAATGTATAAGTGTATTTGCTGATAAGGACGAAACACCCCATTTACCAGGTGCAAATTGGGACTTGACTTTTAGTGAACATCCCGATAGCCATCGTGGTGCAATTACCAACGTTAGTATTTCAATTTACCTTCAATCACTTGAAGAATTGGAAAAAGTGATAGAAATGGGCTTCAAGGAAGGTTTCACCGTGACATTAAACGAATTGACAAGCTTATTAAGAACTCTTAAGCAATAGAAAATGAATAAATTAATTTGTCTTGCAGCGATTGTTTTTGGTTGACAGTTACTTATTCAAATCAATCAGAATGCTGATATCACAATCAATCAAATCGTAATTGCAATGAATCCAGTAAACATTAAAATAAAAATATGATCACTCAAAGAATTACACCCTATTTGTGGGTAGAAAAAGATGCCAAGGTTGTAGCAGATTACTACTTATCCATTTTTAAAGACGGTAAGCTGAAAGATTTTCGCACGTTCGATAGTGATGAAAGTGGAAATGATGCAGGCATTGAAACCGCTGTAATTGAAATAGCAGGAATGGAGTTCAGTATTTTAGCAGCAGGCCCATTATTCAAATTTAATGAAGCAGTTTCTTTTGTTATCAATACAAAGGACCAGGTTGAAACCGATTATTATTGGGAAGCGCTTACTAAAAATGGTGGTGAGGAAGGCTCTTGTGGATGGTGTAAAGATAAATATGGATTATCGTGGCAAGTTGTACCAACTGAATATTTTGAATTAATACATAGTGATGATCCAATCGTAAGGGAAAAAGCAATGAAGAACACATTAACGCAGAAAAAATTGATACTTTCAGAACTCAAGTAAACTTAAGCTATTGACTAGGTGGAAACTGTAAATGGAAAGAAAGTTTACTATGGAACTGAATTAGGTCTGGCAAGAAATGAGAATAGATTTAATCAATTGACAGAGTCGAACTTAAAATACGTGCGAGAGGGAAATTAAATGGATTGAACAATTCAAAAAGATTTTGGAGACTCAATTCAGTCAATTAGACAAATATCATCAACACTAAAAAAACAAAAAAATGACTAACAACCTGCTATTTGATTTTACCGTTGACAAAGCTGCGAAGACGGTATTCATCACAAGAGAATTTGATGCTGACCTGCCGCTGGTATGGGATGCATTTACCACAGCAGAAATGCTTGATCAATGGGTTGCGCCTAAACCCTTTATAGCCAAAACAAAATTTATGGATTTTAAAGTTGGTGGGCGAAGATTTTATGCAATGGTAAGTCCGGAAGGCAATGAGCGTTGGGCAATTCAGAAATACACTTCCATTAGTCCAAAAACCAACTTCAAAATGTTTAATACTTTTGCAGACAAGGATGAAAATCCTGAATTGCCGGGTTCTGATTGGGATTACACGTTCAGCGAACAAAACGGGAAGACCAAAGTCAGTATTACTATTTATAATGAATCGCTTGCCCGTCTGGAGAAGATGATTGAAATGGGCTTCACAGAAGGATTTAAAATGTCAATGAACAATTTGGAAAACCTGTTGGCATCGCGATAACCTTTTTTGCTGGCAAGAATCGAGATGAAAAGACAAAGCAAGTAACCGTAATCTTATATTTTATGAATGTGGAGACGCAAGTCAAAAAGTATATCAGCAGTCAACCGGAACCAAAACGGAACGATATGCAAGCACTGCACAGTATCATTCTGCACGTAATTCCAAGATGTAAAATATGGTTCAACGATGGTAAAAATGACGAAGGTAAAACTGTTGCCAACCCAAACATCGGATATGGATTTTACACCATACACTATGCGGATGGAACATCCAGGGAGTTTTATCAAATTGGTTTGAGTGCAAATAAAACCGGAATTTCAGTTTACATCCTTGGCTTAGAAGATAAGACATACTTAGCCAAAACGTTTGGAAAAAAAATAGGCAAAGCGAGTGTGACCGGGTATTGCATCCGGTTTAAAACCTTAAAAGACATAAGCACAGACGTTCTTGAAGCTGCCATACGATATGGGTCGATAAAAAGGTGAGCGGATGAAATAGTTGATTTTATTCATGCTTTTCGTTCCTTTACAGCATGCCCACGCAAACCGAGATAGACTTGGCACTGCTCAAAGAACACCTGGAAAAATATGTTTCCGTGACATCCGATGAGTTTGCCACGTTCAGTTCATTATTCCGATCGGTATCATTGAAAAAAGATGAATTTTTGATCCGCACCGGGGAAGTTTGCAAATTTGAAACCTTCGTCACAAAAGGTTGCCTGAAGTCTTTTTATGAAGATGAAAACGGGTTTCAACACATACAGGATTTTCTCATTGAAGGTTGGTGGGCAGAGGATCTGTATAGTTTTTTTACGCAGTCCCCTTCTCAGTCCGCAATCCAGGCCATCGAAAATACCCGCGTACTGCAGATCAGCAAAGACAATTTGGAACGGTTGTACAAGCACGTTCCGCAAGTTGAACGATTCTTCCGATTGCTTTTTCAGCGCGCCTATATTGCCCAGCGCGAACAAATCAATGGAATCTTGTCAACTTCCGCCAATGAGCGGTATTCGATGTTCCTCCGGAAAAAGCCCTATGCGGAAAAGCGATTTTCACAAAAGGACATTGCTTCCTACCTGGGCATAACGCCTCAATTTCTAAGCTCGCTGAAGAAAAAGAATTCACACTGAGTTAATCTACATTAACGCGTCTTACATTTTGTTCTCCTTTCTTTGTTTCGGGTTCAATCACGAATCATGAAACTTTTATAAAAATCAACCTATGAAGTATTCTCCGATACTACTGGCAACGTGTTGCCTCTCATTACCTGCGTTTGTTTTGAAGAATGACCTGAGATCAAGTCAGGTATTGATGGATCACGCTGCAAAAACGGAAAACATCCAATCCGATATACAGGTATCCTTTACGATCAAGCCTGTGAACGATTTAACAACGATTAACATGACAGAAGATAAAATACTACATGCTCAAAAAGTTACCGCAGACCTGTTCCAGTTGGTTGAAAAGAATAACCTGATCGTGCCGGGAAAATCAGAAGAACAGCTGAACAAAGAGATAACCGATTTAGCCCGCGACAAATTCGGCATTACAACACATTGGCATAAAAAGATTGTACGAGCTGGCATGAATACCCTGGCCATCTACCCCGACAATCCTGCAGACCGGATCATTCAGGCCGATGATATTGTAATTCTCGATTACGGTCCGGTGGTTGACGGTTGGGAAGCCGATTACGCCCGAACATTTGTATTGGGTAATGATCCGCGCAAGCTCAAACTGAAAAATGATGTGGAGAAAGCATGGTATGAAATTCAGGCATGGTATAAACAGCAAACGGTTGTGAAGGCATCTGACTTATTCGCGCTTACACGAAAAAAAGCTGCCGAATATGGCTGGACCTCAGCGGGCGAAATTGCCGGACACATCGTAGGCAAATATCCGCATGAACAGCCTGCTGATCCCAAGAGCCTGGAGCTGGATGTTCATCCCACGAATCCGAATGACATTTACTTACGCGATGCCAACGGCAACAAAAGACATTGGATCCTTGAAGTTCACTTTATAGACAAAGAACACCAGATTGGTGGCTACATAGAGCAGCTACTTTAAGACGTCTTAATGCCTGACGATAAGCCGCAGCCGTCAGGCTGCTTCTACCCTTTAAGCAATGCAAAATTCAGTACGTTGGTACAACACGCTTAACCGGAAGCGGGTTGCATTGCCTTTTCAATGTTTCTTTCTAGTTTAGTAACATATGGAATCAAACCTACTCTTGAAAGCGCTGGCTATCCCATTTTTACTGGTGACAACATCTGTATTCGGGCAACTGACAGACGAGGGAACATACAACTGGGAGTTTGTTATGAAGCGGGTGAAGGAGCAAAAAACCATTACAGCTGGAACCAAAAAGATTATCTCCGAGATCTCAGGCAAGTATAGTTCAGAAGAAGAACAAAGGGAGTTAATAGCATTCTATAAAAATGCTTATGACTTTAAGATTGTTGACAAGCTTATTTTAAAAAAAATCATTGACTCGTTAACGTCTTATGGGTTGAATGATGAAATCAAGCTTGCTGCCGCTCAGGCTAAAAATTCAGTTGAATTCCGGTTAACAGGAAAAAAAATCAAAGACTTTAATTTTCCGGACAAAAACGGTAAGACCATTAGTTTGTATTCACTGAATAACAAGATTGTGATCATAGAATTATGGGCAACCTGGTGCGGCCCTTGTATCAAGGAGATGCCTAAAATACCTGAATTAAGAAAATCAAATCCAAACATCGAATTCTATTCCATTTCGCTTGATAGCACTCCGGATAAAATGAAAAAGTTTGTTGAAAAACATAACTATGACTGGCCACTCGTGTACGGAGGCGATGAGAAATCAAATGAAGAGCTTTTCCGGTATCTGCATATCGTGGCGATTCCGAAATATTATATTGTTAACAGGGACGGAATTATTATTCATGCATTGGATAAGTTGGACGAAAGCCTCGTACAAAGCTTAAAATAACTGATGGTGCCAACCATTGTATTCTCGGCTTGACATTATAATTTAGCGACATCGTAAATCGCAATTAACCTATCCGTTATACGTAATATGAATTCCGCTACAACCGATCAGCGTATCCAAAAAATGATATTCGGCTCCGTCTACCTAATGTATGTTGCAAAAGTAGAACGAAAAGGCAGAACCAAGGAAGAATTGAACCAGGTCATAACGTGGTTAACCGGATATACGAATAAGAAGCTGCAGGAATTTATAAAAGACAAAGCAACGTTCGAAACATTTTTCCAGCAAGCTTCTCTAAATCCTAATGCGCATCTGATAACCGGAGTTATCTGTGGATATCGGATAGAAGAAATCAACAATCCTTTAACGCGACAAGTCAGATATTTGGATAAACTGGTAGACGAGTTGGCAAAAGGAAAAACAATAGAAAAAATTTTACGGAAGTAGTCTATCAGTTCTCTTTTTGAACATATCAACATGATGATAAATTATAGCGGAAAAACATTCAAACCCATAGTTAATTCCGAAAACGGAGAAACTTCAGGTGATACACTATTTCATTACAAGCAAAAAGGCAACATTTTGACAGCCGAATACTCAGGAGGGAAAATCAAATACGGACATTTAGTTGCACTCGTGGATAAGGACGGCAACATCGACATGCGCTATCACCAAGTTAACGAACAAGGAGAACTTATGACAGGTATTTGCAAATCCACGCCTGAAATTTTAGCAAATGGTAAAATCCGGCTGTACGAAAAATGGCAATGGACAAGCGGGGATCTTTCAAAAGGCGAATCAATAATTGAAGAACAGTAGTTGAACATTTTTTTTTGCAAAAACATTTATACTTGGTTATCGTTGTATAGCGTAATGTTATAATTATGTACGATCTCCCCTACCACAAAGAAAGAAATCCTCAGGTTGTTAAAGAATTTATCGATCAGCATCCTTTCGCCTTACTCACAGGATGTGACGGTGAAAACAAACCCGTTGCCACGCAAGTGCCTGTATTTATTGAAGAAAGAAATGGCCGCAAATACTTAAGCGGTCATATCATGAAAAATACAAGTCATCATAAAGCCTTCTTGCAAAACGAAAATGTATTGGTGGTTTTTACAAGCAAGCATACGTATGTGAGCGCCACCTGGTACAGCAATCCCTATACAGGATCTACCTGGAATTACATGAGCGTTCACGCGAAAGGTATTCTTAAATTTTTGGATGAAGATGGACTGATTGAAATCATGCGAAAGACAACACTCCATTTTGAAAATAATAATCACCAGTCTAAAACCACCTACGATAACCTGCCTCCAGAATATACACAGCGGTTAATAAAAGCCATTGCAGGATTTGAAATTGAAGTAACCGAACTCGACACAGTTTTTAAATTAAGCCAGGACAGGGACGAAAAAAGTTATCACAACATTATTCAAAAGCTTAAAGAGCAGAATGAAGATGGACGTTTCATTGCTGCTGAAATGGAAAAAAGAACAAAAGAGGTATTTCCGGATAAATAGATTACGTTAATATTGAATTATGCAGGAAATTAAGTCAATCAACATTATGGAGAAATTTTCATTGTTTGAAAAGCAATGGACTCCTCATATTATTGGAGAGTTGAACGGGCAATACGTAAAACTTTGCAAACTCAAAGATGAATTTGTCTGGCACAGTCATGAAAATGAAGATGAGCTGTTCATGGTTTTCAAAGGCACGCTTTTAATGGACTTCCGCGATGGCAGAACCATTGAGGTTAAAGAAGGAGAAATATTGATCGTACCGAAAGGAGTTGAGCACCGGCCGCATACAAACGGAGAAATTGTCTTCAATCTTTTGTTAGAACCAAAAGCAACGTTGCATACAGGTAATGTGGAGAGCGAAATGACAGTGAAAGAATTGGGCTGGATCTGATATAAGATTAAAAGTGAACTCATCCGGAACTGATACTCAACGTAAATACGAGATGGCTGCTGTGTTACTAACAGCCGCAGGCAAATTCATTTTTATGGACTTTCTGCAATGGAAATTGCTATTCATTATAGTTTCAATCTTTGGGTGGGGAGGTTACGTTTTATACAGGAGTAGAAAAGGACCTGACATTCTGAAACATTGGGGATTTCGAACAGATAATTTTAAAAAGGTAATGGTGATGGTTTTACCTTTTGGGATTGCAGCTGTAGGTGCATTTTTCATTACAGGATATTTTTTAGGAACGATCAACCTAACCTGGCACATTATTCCAATTCTTATACTCTATCCGATTTGGGGTATTATTCAGCAATTTCTGGTGATTGGATTGATGGCAGGAAACCTGCAGGATATAGAAAATCAAAAGTTAAGCAGGCCGGTAATCATTCTGCTCACTGCATTATTGTTTGGGCTGGTCCATTACCCTTATTACTGGCTTATGCTGGGAACATTTGTGTTAGCCTTATTCTATGGATTTATCTATTTAAAGGAGCGCAATGTTTATGTAATGGGTCTGTTCCACGGCTGGCTGGGAGGATTGTTCTTTTACACCGTTGTTAATCGTGATCCGTTTGCTGAGGTCTTCGGAAAACTAACACAGTAAATTTCAGATGAAATTCTCCTTTAAAGCTAAAATTTATAAGGTCGGTATTAACCTATGCGTGAAAGTTCCTTTACGGATTACAAAGGAAATGGAGCCGAAGAAAGGGTACATTCCAATCAACGGAACAGTTGAAGACCATCAGTTTCAACAAACACTTGTTCCGGTAAAAGACAGCAACTATCGGTTATTCGTTAATGGTCTTATGCTTAAATGCTCAGGAATGAGTTTTGGGAAGATTGCCAGGTTTGTAATCGAACAGAATTCTTCTATCCTACCCCGCAAAGATTCACGCATGACTTCTACGTTCAAACAAAAGCTTGTTCGGGCAGGATTGTTAACTGAGTTCAAAAAGCTAACACCGGCACAACAGAAGGAGATTTTTCGGTACCTCCACTATTTGAAAACGGACGAATCGAAAGAACGGAATATGAAAAAAGTTATTGATCAACTGAAGGCTGGAAAATCAGCTCGCATACCTTGAGTTGAACTATAACTGATCACGAATAAAAATCACTGCAAAAATAGGCACCCAGAATAATATTTTGAACAAAAAGTGAATCACAAGTGCTTTGATAATGGATACAAGCCAGTGATTTTTAAAAAACTGCCAATATGCGAGTGCCAGGTAAGCTGCAAATAGCCACTGATAGATATCGTTATTCAGTTTGGCGTGTCCAAAAATAAGAAATGCAGGGATGAAAATTATTACTAACACAAGAAGGGCCTGCCCTGCCAGAAACGTATGCAGTACTAGATTCTCAGCGTAATTATTTTTTTGTTTGCGAAAGAAAAGCCAGGTTAAAAGTGCGAGCAACGGAGCAGTAATAACCAGACTAATAATTTTTCCGTGCGCTATAACGATGGGCATACTCTGCGAAAAATAATATCCCAGCAAGCGCATCCATTCTGGCATTTCACCAGACATACGTGACCGTCCGGAAGACATTGATTCAAAATAATGGCTCTTTGAAACCACGAAAGCCCAGATGGCAGAGATAATTACATAAAACGTAAATGGATTAAAATATTTCTTGCGCTTACCTGCCAGGTATTCCTTGGCCAAATGTCCTGGACGATAAACCAATTCTTTGATTAAAAAGAAAAAACCCATATCGGTATGCGTTACTGCATGAAAAAAGTCGTGCAGCAAATGCTTGAATGTTACGCGATGGATATCCGCTTTCTGGCCGCAATTCTGGCAAAAATTTCCGGTAAGAGGCGACCCGCAGTTCTTGCAGGCGGTTGAGGTCTGGGTCATTATCCAAAAATAACAATAACCTGTTAGAATGAAATACAGATCGTATTACATTCCTGTGAATTATACTTCCAGCCGATAACCCTTCCCGTGAACGTTAACAATGTTTACCGCTGAGTCGTGGTGCAGTTTTTTTCTGAGTTTCGAAACAAACATATCCAGACTGCGGCCGGTTATTACACCTTCGTCTTCCCAGACTTCTTTTAAAAGCCGGTCACGAAGCAAAAGTTGATTAGGATTCTCAGCGAACAATTTGAGCAACGTTGTTTCCTTACGGGAAAGCTCGAGCGTTTCTTCACGATGTTTAAGCACGCCATCGTTAGGGTAAAATTTATAGGATCCAATAGCGAGAAAAACTTCTGAATCAGACTCAATCGGTTTAACAGGTTTCTTCTTAAATCCAACGGCTACAAATCCAATAACTACCAGGGCGATAAGGGCGAAGCCTGCCAAAAAAGTTTGATTGTACGGAATGAAGGGTTTTGAAAAAGTAATCTGTATAGCATAACAGCCCAAAGGTTGTTTCCTGCCTAAGCAAGGTTTCAGGTTTTCATGTGAGCTCATTTCAAAGCCATATACAATACTCCGATCGATGCAACTCATCACATGCACAGCATACTGTGCTGGAAAATCACTCTTTGAAAGTGTGCGGTGAACTACTTCAATTAACGAATCTGGTAAAAACGAAAAATTATTTTCGAACTCAATCAGAAAAGTTTGTTCATCCAGTTTACGCACCGGCATGACGCGCGAGGTTAAATCACCCGAACTTGCCAGCAATTCATGGCCGATGTTTCGCATTACCAACATTTTCCGGCTTTCTGAAAAATCCGTGTTCAGCACATTCAGACTTCCGGCAGAAAGCACGATCACCATCATGATCAGTAATACGATGAGAACAACTCTGGCTTTCATACTTTAAAGGTACGGAGCTAAAGCGAACAGGATTCACATTTTACAATCATTTTACACTTTTTTACAGGTGCTTTACCACTCCCAGCGTTCAGGGTGATACGTTTGAAAACACTAAACCCGATCCTATGAAGTTTCCGTTGATTCTTATTTTTCTGCTTGTTTGCACCCTCGGTTATGCGCAGCTCACAGACGGCAGTCACGCGCTTTCTTTACCAGAAAGTGTCATTACCTGGAAGGTTGATTACTCGCTTGGCAACAATGGTCATGCAGGAATACTAAAACTGACTTCCGGAACCATCCTCGTAAAAAATGGAATTATCAGTGGCGGCAACTTCATTATCGACATGAACAGTGTGCACGCTACGGACGTAGATGCTAAAGACCTGGATGAGCATCTGAAAGCAGATGATTTCCTGTCAACCAAAAATCATCCGAAAGGTTATTTCACCGTATTAAATTCAGTTCGCAATTCTCCGGAGAAATTCACGGTTTCAGGCTACTTAATACTTAAAGGTATCTCCAATACGATTAGCTTACCGACTACCGTAACGGAAACCAAAACCGCTTTTATTCTAAAATCAGAGCTTTCAGTTGACCGAACGTTGTGGGGGATTAACTATCAATCTGGATCCATCTTTAGTGCGCTAAAAGACGATATCATCTCCGATCAAATGAACATTACCTTGAATTTAATCTTCAAAAAGGCCCAATAAAGGCCTTTTTGTTAGCTTTTATAATTTTTTATACAAATTTTAAACATTTGATTAAAACATCCGTATAAAATTAAAAACAGACTGTTATATTTGTGGCAGAAACAGAAAAATGGCTAAAAAAGTAAAGCAGGAAACGGATCTCTCTACGGAGGAAAAAATTAAAGAAGCAGCTCGGATGGTGTTCATGAAAAAAGGATACTCTGCTACGCGTACGCGGGATATTGCTGAAGAAGCTGGTATTAACCTGGCCCTGCTTAACTATTATTTCCGCAGTAAGGAGAAGTTGTTTGAACTCGTAATGATGGAGAAGTTCCAGGCATTCTTCGGAATGATTTTACTGATTCTGAATGATCCATTAACGACACTTGAAAAAAAAATTGAACTGATCGCAGATGGTTATATCGATATGTTAACTGAAAATCCTGATTTACCGATTTTCATCTTGAGCGAGATCAGAACAAATGCTGAGCGAATGGTAACACATGTGAGATTGGATAAAGTACTGGCTGAATCACATTTCGTAAAACAATTACAGGAACGCAGACCCGATATGCACCCGGTACAATTTATCATGAGCATTCTCGGATTAGTTGTTTTCCCTTTTCTGATGCGTCCCGTTCTGATTCAGTCCAAAGGTGCAGATGACAAAATGTTCAAGGCTATGATGATGTCCCGAAAAGAATGGATTCCGAAGTGGTCGGATTCAATACTCAATACAAAGTAAATTTTTTTGCTCAGGTATTAAACAAATGATTAAAACAACATATTAAACCGATTTTGAAATGAAAACCAAACTACTCCTTCTTCTGCTCCTCTGTGCCGGTGTTACTCGCGCACAATCGCTGACGATTGAAGAATGCTATGCATTAGCCGCTCAAAATTATCCGCTGGTGAAGCAGCGTGAGTTGATTACAAAAAGTAATGAGTACACGCTTCAGAATTTATCGAAAGGATATTTACCCCAGTTATCCATTATCGGTCAGGCAACCTATCAATCAGAAGTAACGCAAGTTCCGATTGATGCTCCATTAATTCCTACCTTAAGCAAAGACCAGTATAAACTATACGCTGAGGTCAATCAAACTCTGTTTGATGGTGGAGTACTCAAACAGCAAAAGCGTACGCAGGAATCAAACACCGTTGTGGAACAACAAAAGCTCGAAGTAGAGCTTTACAAAATCAAAGACAAGATAAACCAACTGTTCTTCGGTATTCTATTAGTTGATGAGCAGATTAAACAAACAACACTCTTAAAAGATGATATTACTCTTGGTCTGAAAAAAACTGAAGCTGCGATTGCCAATGGAACAGCTTTTAAAAGCAGTGCCGATATTCTTAAAGCAGAATTGCTGAATGCTGATCAGCGTACAACGGAGCTTAAAGCAGCCCGAACAGCATATGCCGACATGTTGGGTCTATTCGTTAACCGTCCATTAACACCGGATATAAATCTGGAAAAACCAAAGTCACTTGTTGTTGCGCAGGAAATCAACAGACCCGAAATCACGCTGTATGAATACCAAAACAAAACAGTTGATGCTCAATATAAAATGATCACCGCACGCAGCCTGCCAAAGTTAAATTTCTTCGTGCAGGGAGGTTATGGTCGCCCAGCCTTAAACATGTTAAGCAATGAGTTTGAATCGTATTATATCGGTGGCTTACGCTTGAACTGGTCGCTGTCTGGATTGTATACAATAAAGAAAGACAAAGCTCTGCTTGATCTTAATCGCAGAAACATTGAAGTTCAAAAAGAAACTTTTCTTTTTAATACAAACTATACCCTCAAGCAGCAAAGCGCTGACGTAAACAAGTATAACGAATTACTGACAAGCGATGAGCAAATTGTTGCACTTCGCACTAATGTTAAGAACACAGCATCCGTTCAGCTTGAAAATGGCGTAATCAACACCAACGATTACCTGCGTGAAGTAAATGCTGAAGACGAAGCGAGGCAAAATAAAATTGTACATGAAATACAATTGCTGATGGCGCAATACGCACAACAAACAACAACCGGAAATTCACTTTAATCTATACATCCCCGAAATACACAAATCAATATGAAAAAGTTAATAATGATAGCAGCTGTGATTGTAGCAGGCTGTGCAAGCGACAAAATTAAATACGATGCTTCAGGAACATTTGAAGCCGTGGAAACAATTGTTTCAGCAGAAGCAACCGGGATAATTAAAAAATTCACGGTTGAAGAAGGTCAGGATCTTAAAGCAAACGAGATTGTAGGCTATATCGACAGCGTTCAACTGTACCTGAAAAAGAAACAGCTTGAAGCACAAATTGGCGCAGTACTCAGCAAAAAGCCGAACATCGCAACCCAAATTGCTTCACTGCAAGAGCAATTGAAACAAGCACAACGTGAGCAACAACGCATCACTAACCTGTTAAAAGCTGATGCCGCAACACAAAAGCAGTTGGATGATGCGAATGCCCAAGTTGAGATCATTAAAAAACAAATTGCCGGTCAGGAATCAGCACTGGGCATTACTTCGAAAAGTCTGAATGAAGAAAGCACACCCTTAACAATTCAGATTGCCCAATTGAATGATCAGCTTGCTAAAAGTAAAATCGTTAACGAAGTAAACGGTACAGTTTTAACCAAATACGCAGAAGCAAACGAAATGACCACCAGTGGCAAGCCGTTGTATAAAATTGCTGATCTCTCTCAAATCACACTAAGAGCCTACATAACAGGCGATCAATTACCTTCTATAAAAATCGGTCAGCACGTAATGGTTTTAATTGATTCAGCGGAAAATTCATACAAGGAATATCCCGGAGAAATTCAATGGATCAGCAACAAAGCCGAGTTTACACCAAAAACCATTCAGACAAAAGATGAGCGTGCTAACCTGGTATATGCTGTTAAAATCCGTGTTAAGAATGACGGGTTGATCAAAATTGGAATGTACGGTGAAGTAAGATTATCGGAAACTTCAAAATAATAAGTTATGTACGCGGTACAATTAAATCACCTTACAAAAGTTTACGGAAAAGAAAAAACGGTTGCTGTTGACGATGTTTCGCTGACTGTCAATAAAGGCGAGCTGTTTGGATTGATCGGTCCTGATGGTGCAGGAAAAACAAGCATCTTCAGAATGCTGACTACTCTCCTTCTGCCAGACAATGGAAGCGCAACCGTAGATGGTTATGATATTGTTAAAGATTACACCTACATCCGAAGTACGGTAGGTTACATGCCGGGTAAGTTTTCTTTGTATCCGGATTTAACGATTGAAGAGAATCTGAACTTCTTTGCAACAGTTTTTGGTACAACCATTCAGGAGAACTATCATCTGATAAAAGACATTTACGTTCAGATCGAGAAATTCAAAAATCGCAGGGCCGGGAAATTATCAGGTGGCATGAAACAGAAACTGGCATTATGCTGCGCGCTCATTCATAAGCCAACCGTTTTATTTCTGGATGAACCAACAACCGGAGTTGATCCCGTATCGCGAAAAGAATTTTGGGAAATGCTAAAGCGTTTGAAAGCTCAGGGGATTACCATTATCGTTTCCACGCCATACATGGATGAAGCCATGTTATGCGATCGCATTGCGCTGATCCAGCAGGGAAAAATTTTATCGATTGACACACCGGAAAATATTACTCGCTCCTACCCGGATGTGCTTTATGCAGTTAAGGCCGAAAACATGTATGCGTTGCTAAAGACGATGGATGGCTATGATAAAGCTGTGGATAGTTATGCTTTCGGGGAATATGCACACATCTCTTTCCGGGAAGCGATAAATGAAAATGATGTGAAAGATTATCTGCAAGGAAAAGGTCTTACGGGAATTGAGCTTGGGCGAATCGAAGCAACCATTGAGGATTGCTTTATCAATCTTTTGAGAAAGTAATTATGCAAGACATTGTTATAAAAACTGATAAGCTGACAAAACGTTTTGGCGATTTCATTGCCACAAATGAGGTCACGTTTGAAGTTTACAAAGGTGAGATCTTTGGCTTCTTGGGTGCGAACGGAGCGGGTAAAACAACTGCGATGCGCATGTTGTGCGGACTTTCAACACCGAGTTCCGGAAATGCAACCATTGCAGGATTTGACGTTTTCAAGCAAACAGAAGACATCAAAAAAAATATCGGGTACATGAGTCAGAAGTTCTCTTTGTATGAAGACTTAACCGTACTCGAGAACATTAGCTTCTTTGGCGGAATCTATGGATTAACAGATCAGCAAATCAAAACTAAAAGTGAAGAGCTTATTACCAGCCTTGGTTTGCAAAGCGAAGCAAAGAAACTCGTAGGTTCTCTTCCGCTTGGATGGAAACAAAAATTATCATTTTCTGTTGCCGTTTTGCACGAGCCTAAAATTGTATTCCTCGATGAACCAACAGGCGGTGTCGATCCGGTAACGCGCAGACAGTTCTGGGATTTGATTTATGCAGCATCCGAAAAAGGTGTAACCATTTTTGTGACCACACACTACATGGACGAAGCAGAATACTGCAATCGGATTTCCATTATGGTTGACGGAAAGATCGAGGCATTGGACACACCAACAAACCTGAAAAAGAATTTTAACGCAAGTTCTATGGACGAAGTGTTTTATCAACTCGCCCGGGGCGCTAAACGCGGAGATTAATATGAAACAGTTTATAACATTTGTCCGAAAAGAATTTGCGCACGTACTCCGCGACCGGAAAACACTGCTTATCCTGTTTGGAATGCCCGTCATGCAAATTTTAATCTTCGGGTTTGCACTTACCAACGAAGTGAAGAATTCCTCTGTCGTAGTAATCGACTATGCGCAGGACGCAGCTTCTCAGGAATTGATCAGTCGCATTGAAGCCAGTCGGTACTTTGAAATTGAAAAGATTGTCACGGATCATCATAAAATTGAAGAATCATTTAAAGAAGGAAAAGTTAAGCTCGCGTTAATACTTCCGGAGAACTTCAATACTGACTTGATGCATCAAAACAAAGCTCAAGTTCAGGTGATTACCGATGCAACAGATCCGAACACGGCAAACACATTAACCAATTACATCACAGCAATCATTCAAGATTACCAGGCAGACCTTAGTCAAAATGTATCGGTTCCATATAAAATCATTCCGGAAACAAAAATGCTTTACAATCCGCAATTAAAAAGTGTGCATGGATTTGTACCGGGTGTGATGGCGCTTGTGCTCATGCTCGTGTGTGTTATGATGACAGCTGTTTCCATTGTGCGCGAAAAGGAAATGGGTACGATGGAGATTTTACTGGTATCTCCTTTTAAACCGCTTTTGGTAATTGCTTCTAAAGCTGTTCCGTACCTGATTCTGTCTTTAGTAAATGTTACATCTATTCTACTGTTAAGTGTATTTGTACTTGATCTTCCGGTAAATGGAAGCTTGTTGTTGCTCTTTGCTGAAAGCACGCTATTCATTATTACGTGTCTAACAATTGGAATTTTTATTTCGGTAAAAACATCATCCCAACAGGTTGCCATGCTTATCTCGCTAATGGGCATGATGCTGCCAACCATTCTTTTCAGCGGATTTATGTTCCCGATTGAGAATATGCCGAAAGTACTTCAACTCATAACCAACATCGTTCCGGCAAAATGGTATTACATCATTGTAAAATCTATTATGATCAAAGGATTAGGCTTTTCAGCTATCTGGAAAGAGACGCTGATCCTGATCGGAACAACTGTATTTCTTTTAATTGTCAGCTTAAAAAGTTTTAAAATCCGCCTAGCATGAGAACTATTAAATTTTTATTACAAAAAGAATTCCGTCAAATTTTCCGCAATCGGGCCATCATTGCTATGATTTGTGTAATGCCGGTAGTTCAACTCGCAGTACTTCCCTGGGCTGCCGATTATGAAGTGAAGAATGTTAACCTTGCCGTTACTGATCACGATCATTCAACGTATTCTCAGCAATTGATTAATAAAATCACTGCTTCCGGCTACTTTAGATTAACCGGATACAACGCTTCATATAAAGAAGCAATGACGCTGATTGAAAGTGACGCAGCCGATCTGATCCTGGAAATACCAGCCGGGTTTGAAAAAAATCTGGTACGTGAAAATCAGCAGAAGTTATTTGTAGCGGTGAACGCCATCAACGGCACCAAAGCCAACCTAGGCGGTGCATACCTGGCTGAGATCATAAAAGATTACAATTCAGAAATCCGCACTGAGCTAACGGCAGGTACAGTTTCGGATACTCCATTACACGTGATCGAAGTAACTTCATCAAACTGGTTTAATCCGATGATGAACTATAAAGTATACATGGTTCCGGGAATTCTCGCAATCCTCGTGACGATGGTTGGCGGATTTCTCTCTGCACTAAACATTGTGAAGGAAAAAGAAGTCGGTACAATCGAGCAGATCAATGTAACGCCCATTAAAAAACACCATTTCATTTTAGGGAAGCTTATCCCCTTCTGGGTTTTAGGAAATGTAGTGTTTACACTTGGCCTGATTGTTTCCTGGTTGATTTATGGAATTGTACCCGCAGGGAACTTAATCGTTCTGTACTCTTTCATTTCAGTTTACTTAACTGCAGTGTTAGGTTTCGGACTCCTCGTTTCCACTTTCTGCGATACGCAGCAACAAGCCATGTTCATTATGTTCTTTTTTATGATGCTGTTTATTCTTCTTGGGGGATTGTTTACGTCCATCGACAGTATGCCAGACTGGGCTAAGGCAGTAACAAAATTTAATCCGGTGCGATACCTGATTGAAGTCATGCGGATGGTTATTCTTAAAGGAAGTGAGTTAAAAAATATTATCCCCCATCTGGTGATTGTAGCTCTATTCGCGATTGGCCTGAATGTTCTTGCTATTATCAACTATAAAAAGACATCCTGACAAAATAAGCCTTCAATAAGTCTTTGTCCCATTCATGTAAAAAGTGAATGGGACTTTTATTTTCATACTTACTTTGACAGCATAATTTTTAATCAATCGTATGAAGAAACAATTCCAGAATCTTTTTCTTATCGCATGCTGCTTACTGACGCTAAGCGTAACTGCACAGAAAAATAATGAGCCGTTAAAAGCTGTTCTTCAGCAAAAAATTGACTCGGTACGTCAGGCAATTGATATTCCTTCCATGGCATTCAGTTGTATTCTTCCGTCCGGTGAACAAATTACAGTTGCGTCCGGTATGAAGCCTGAACAACGTATGCTGGCGGGCAGCACGGGGAAAACGTTCTTTGCTTCGCTTGCTTTGCAGTTGGTTAACGAAGGTAAGCTATCATTGGATGAAAAAGTTTCACACTACTTAGGCAAAGAAGCCTGGTACGCAAAAGTTCAGAACGCTGAAACAATAACAATTCGTATGCTGATGAATCATACCAGTGGCATTGAAGAGTACTATGAGCTTGGAAATTTTATGGAAATTTTCGTTGGCAATCCTGATAAGACCTGGACTCCGGAAGAATGCATCAGCTATACGTTAGGCAGGCCTCCACTATTCCCCGCAGGAACCGATTGGGGTTATGCCGACACAAATTATTTGATATTAGGACTTGTCGTTCAATCCATAACAGGAAAAGATGCTTACCAGCAGATTGATAAATACTATATTAAGCCTAACAATCTTACGAACACTGAACCATCGGTTAAACGCGAGTTAAGAGATTTAATAACCGGTATTTCCGGACCAAACAGTCCGTTTAAAGTATCCGGTCCAATTTTGGTTGATGGAAAAATGCTAGTCAATCCACAAATGGAATGGGCCGGTGGTGGATATATTTCTAACACGATTGACCTGGCACGTTGGGGAAGAATTTATTACGATGCAAAGTGGTTATCAGAAGCTACACGTAAAGAAATGCGCACAGGTGTTGCCGCAAAGACTGGTAAAAATCATCAGTATAGCTTGGGTATGCAGATCAGGCCCTCAACTCTTGGAGTAAGCTATGGTCATGGCGGGTGGTTTCCTGGTTATCTCACGGAGATGGATTATTTCCCGGATAAAAATCTTTCGGTTGCCATACAGCTTTCTACCGATGATTTTCAGAAACTGAAACGTAACGCAAGGTTTTTTGAAATGTTCTTTGCGACAGAGGTTTCAAAGCATCTGAATTAACTCCAGAAGTTAGATTGATTTTCCTGAAATAATCAGGCGATCTTTAATTCAGCCATGCGGTTTTTCAGGCTTTGTAATTCGCGTGAAAGCTTAATACTTTTTTCAACCGCCTGATGTTTGTAATCTTCGAATTCCTTGTAAACTTCATCGCTTACTTTTTTGCTGTCACGTGAAGATTTATAGGCCATTTTACTGATCACAAATAAAACCCCTGCCAAAACGATCAATCCTATTACCAAACAGGTAGCGAATGTGACAAAGCCAGCTTTTGAAACTGTCATTCCGAATACATTAATATTGGCAACACCTGAAACAAGCCCTTGCTTATCACTTTCGGTTTTGGCTACCTGAGCTTTCAGATTTTCAATTTCGGCAGCCTGCTGTTTGACAATTACTAGGCCTTGATTGATAGCTGTGCGTTTTGTTTTTAAGGAATCCTCGATTATCCGCCAGAATTGATCCATTTCGAACAGCTTAACCATCCGGAAGCCATTAATGACCTCAAGATCACTTTTAAGCGTGGCGTATTGCTGCCGGAGAGATTGTGGCCCGACAGGAACTGGTTGCGGAGTTTGGCTAAATGAACTGTAGGATAAAGCAACCAGACAAATCAATGCGACACATGATCTCATAGCAAATAGGTTTTAGTATTCAAACGTACAAGACGCTTGACCAAGCAAAAACCTAAACACGATAAACCGAATTGAAAACCGATTGATTGATCAAATGTACCGATGTATGGCTATCTACCAGTCAATCACCTTTTTATCCCGGTAAAATTTCCCGCTCGTGGCCTGATTGTCTGTTGCAAGCCAAACAGCTGTTTCAGCGCCTTTTGCTATAGGTCTTGGGGCTCCTTTTCCACCCATATCGGTTTGAACCCATCCCGGGCACATCGCAAAAACTCTAACTCCGTTGGACTGAAGCTCAGAGGCGAGTAAAATCGTAAACGCATTCAACGAAGTTTTGCTTAACCGATACGCACCATAACCACCCGAACGCAGTGAACTGAGTTCGCCCATTCCGCTGGAAAGGTTTATAATACGACCCTCAGCACTTTTTTTCAGTAAGGGCATAAAGTATTTTGAGGTTCGGATCGGGCCCATAAAGTTTGTGCTCATCGCATCTTCAATTTCTTTCAGATCGAAGCTACGCATGGCCGCATTGCCCATGATAGCTGCGTTGTTTACCAGCACATCCAGTCTTCCAAATTTTTCTGTTATGATCTCAGCTGCTGCTTTCACGCTTTCCGGATTACTTACATCAAGTTGAACAGGAAAAGCGTGACTAAGTTGATCACATACCTGCTGTGCAAACTCAAGTTTTCTGGAAGCTACGATAACCTGCCAGTCAAGTTCTGCCATCTGTCTGCAAATTTCTTTACCAATACCCCGGTTGGCACCTGTTACCAGAATAATTTTCTTTTCCATTATCACAACTTACAAAACCATTTGCTAAAGTTTATTCTATTTTTGAAAAATGAAGATTGGACTACTCTCCGACACCCACGGATTTCTGGATCCAAAAGTATTTGACTACTTCAAAGACTGTGATGAAGTCTGGCATGGCGGAGATTTTGGTCCAGGAGTATTGAATGATCTTGAAAAGTTTAAATCCATTAAGGCTGTTTTCGGAAATATTGATGATTTAGACTTATGTGGTAAGCTGCCGGAAGATCTTTGGTTCACCTGCGAAGGCTTAACCATTTTTATGACTCACATTGGAGGCGCTCCGCCAAACTATAATCCCCGAGTTAAAAAAATATTTAAGGAAAAAACTCCTGATATTTTTATCTGCGGTCACTCTCACATCCTAAGAATTAAGAGAGATGCCAATTACAATAACATGCTTTACCTGAATCCGGGTGCTGCGGGAAATCAGGGATTTCATAGCATTAAAACACTCGTACGATTCGAGATTAATGGCAAGGAAATAAAAAATATGGAAGTGATTGAACTAGGAAAAAGAGGTACACTCTAAAACCTGAATCGAAGACCCGATCCATTTTTGGTTGGCCCAAAGGAAAGGCTCTTTTCGGATTGCTGATAGTTCTTATATTTTTTTGCTCCTTTTGACCAAAGAATTATACCGGTAACGGTTAGTCCTACTCCTTCCGCAGCAATCAATAGACCAAAGTATCCTTGCTTGTCTCCGGAGTTTTCTATATCTCCATCATCGTTAACCTCCCACGGACTCAATGTTATCTCATCTGCCGTGGCCATCATAATGTTCCGGTTAAAAGAGATGCCCCACCGATAATTGTTAATACTGTACCAATCCGCTTCATGCGTAAACCTGGAGGCATTGCTCCCTTTACAGACAAAGTTTCGATGTCATACAATTTATCGGAATTACTGTTTGCGTAAACAACCCGCTGTCCGTATACACTCGCACAGTTTAGGATCAAAACAAGAAGAAGTAGTATTCTCATAGGGTAGGATTAATTATTTTCGGACGAATGATTTTAGAAATTATAACGCAAGCCCGCGCCATTTTTATTTATTCCCAAAGAAAAACTCGCACTGGAGGATTTATATGCCGTATACTTTTTCTGTCCTTTTACTATTAAAATAACACCAGGCACAATTAGGCCTGCCCCTGCGGCAATCGTAACAGCACTTGTAAGGAAGCTCCAACCCTCATTAGGTTCATTCGAGTCAATTCTTGCCATTTCAATAATTCCACTTATAAGAATAGCAGTGCCTCCAACGGTTAATATGCTTCCAACCCAAATATTCTTTATTCCAGGAGCCACAGCAGATTCGGAGAACTTTGAATCCCACAGTGGGCTATTTAAGCTGGTAAACTTCAAACCTTCATAGGTTGTTAGGTACTTGCTGGAAGCAACTGGTATTGGGGCTTGCGCTTTAGCACAACCGAACACAAAAATAAATGAGAGAAGAATCAGGGATTTTTCCAATCTCATAAATTAAAACTATAAAAATTAAACGTACTGATTCAGCATCACTGGCATTACCAGCATCAGGATATCTTCGTTTTTATCTTTATCTGCTGGATGTAAAACACCCGCTTTGTTTGGCGCAGACATAGCCAGTTTGATCTGGTCCGTGTCGAGGTTGCTCAGCATCTCTACCAAAAACTTCGCGTTGAAACCGATCTCAATATCCTCACCTTCATGCTCGCATGAAAGTCTTTCATTTGCTTCGTTGGAGAAATCAAGATCTTCGGCAGAGATTTGAAGCTCGCTTCCGGTAATTTTTAATCTAACCTGGTGCGTGGTTTTATTCGCATAAATGGAAATACGTTTCAACGCGCCTAAAAATTCACCACGGCCAATCGTCATCTTAATATTATTCTGCGTGGGGATTACATTTTCATAATCCGGGAAACGCTCATCAATCAGGCGGCAGATCATACGAATGTTACCAAACTTGAAGAATGCGTTCGATAAGTTAAAGTCAATATGAACTGGAGCGTTTTCGGTTGGTAATGTTGCCTTTAATAAGTTCAATGCTTTACGCGGAATAATGATTGCGCTGCCGTTATCCGATTTAACATCCGTTCTGCGGTAACGTACAAGGCGGTGACCATCTGTGGCTACGAATGTTGTATTCTTCTCGCCCAGGTTTACGTAAACTCCTGTCATAGCTGGACGGAGTTCATCGTTGCTCGTAGCAAAAATGGTATTGTTGACGGCACGGCTTAACACTTCCGAAGAAATCTCAGAAGAGAAGTCGTTCGATACATTCGGTACTTTCGGGAAATCAGTCGCGTTCTCACCAGAAAGCTTGTAGCGGCCGTTATCGGAAATAATTTCTATCGCATAGGTTGATTCATCAATCGAGAATGTAACGGGCTGTTCCGGCAAATTCTTTAACGTATCCAACAGAATACGTGCAGGAACCGCAATGTTTCCCTTCTCTTTAGACTCTACCTGAAGTTCTGTGATCATAGAAGTCTGAAGATCAGAGGCTGTCACGGTCAGGCTGCCCTTTTCCAACTCAAACAAAAAGTTTTCGAGGATGGGTACAACCGGGTTTGTTGTGATAACGCCATTAATATTGGAAAGCTGCTTCAGGAGATAAGCAGAGTTAACGATGAACTTCATTCTGTAATAGTGGTTTGATTTTTAAGCACGGTAAAGGTATAAAGAAAAAGGAATTTTGGAAACGCCATTACGCGGTTCCCGAACGCTAAATCGCGATCATTTCTTCGTAAACCACCCTTTGCTTTTCATAAGCGGCAGGATCTTGCGCGAATCGAAAACGGCCGGGTATAAACCCTGCACTATTCCAAAAACCAGTGGCTTTCCTACCTCTGGATAGAGTTTGAGATCGTAAGTTTTCCCTGAAATATCGGCTACCATAATTTGAAAGCCCAGGCTGGTGAACAGCGCACTGTCGTAAGAAGCTGCTTGTTCTTTTGTAAGGTATTGATCAACGGTAAGTAACGAGATACTATCCAGGAACTCGTTAAGCTTTGCTGTGTCGGCTTGCACGATACTTTTTATCTCTGGCAACTTATCCATGGTAACTTCAAAATTATCAGCCGGACTTGCCGTAAATGAAACGTTGAGGTTTTTAAAATTCTGCCAGTTGAAGCTGAACACATATTTATCTTTCCAGCCGGGCGCTTCCAGCTCAAAGATACCTGAAGTGTAGACTCTGTATCCCGGAATAACCATGACGTAAACGTCATCATCACCGGATTTTGTAAAGTAAGCTTGGGTTTGAGATGTATTACCGCCTGCAAAAAAATCAAGCACCGGCTCACCGCCTTGAGAAAGTGTTACATGCACACCCTGCTTTTCCAGGTATGTTTTAACCGAGTCAGCCAGCTTTTGGGAAAGCTTACGTTTTGGTTCTGCTTGTTGAAGCGTTGCAAATAAAACATCTATCATCGAACGATCTGCGGGTTCACCATTCACCTTCCAGCGAATGCCATCGATGGCAAGTTCTGTTTTTGAAGAATCCTGTTCGAGAACAACCTTATCAATTGTTTTCAGGTCTTCAACTTGAAATATTGTTTTATCAATAGGTTGTTGTTCTCTGTTAAACAGAAACAAGAAAACTACTGTGATGATAATCAGCACACCGAGTGAAATCAATAATCGTAGGTTCCTCTTTTGCTGCATCAGAATGTTGAATACTTTCTTTTTCTAACAAAGGATCTGGCAATGCCGAACACTAATAATAACACAAGCGGAAGTGCGAGATTGATTGCTTGCCACTTTGTTCGTTCCGTACGAATTTTTTCTTTGTCCAGCGGCCTGATCTTGACTTCCTTATTACGGGCTGCGATTAATCCGTCACCATTTACAAGATAATTCACTGCGTTCATCAATAGTTCCTGGTTGGCAAACGTGTAGCGAGCGAACTGATCATATCCCAATTGTTGCGGCTGACCGGTTCGTGGATTAACATCATTGCGGGCAAGATCACCATCCGCAATAACAATTAGCTTCGTTGCTTTTCCTTCATCGATGAATGAAGCTTGGTCAGCATCTTTCGGAAGAAATCTATTCTTATATAAAGAGGCGAATTTTCCTTCGAGCAAATAACCAACCGGAAGATAGCTCATCGTAAAATCTTCTTTCTTTAAATTTTTACGGATCTCATTAATGTTCACCGGAACCGGAGCTGAAATTTTTCTAGAATATTGCGAAGTAAATAACAACGGTGTTTTCTTAATACCGGTTGCTTTCACTGTATCAACTGTACTGATGAAACGGGTTACAACTGCATCCAGGTTTCTGGTTATGGAATGATCCGCGTATCGATTAATCAACGGAAAGAAAGGCCAGTCCATTAATTTAAGATTTGGCTTTCCATCAACTTCTCCTGTAATCACCGGATACTTCCCGGATAACCCATCCTGAACAAGATCAAGGTTTAACCTGATACCATATTTAAAAAGCTGATCATCCAGATTAATGTTATACGGAAATGCAAAGTAGCCTTCCTGCGAAGCACTGTCCATGCTGGCTTCAAGCTTGTCTATCAGAAACAAAACCTTACCGCCATTCATGATGTATTGGTCAAGCTTATACTTGTCAGACTCAGAGTATGCATGTGTTGGTTTGGCGATGATGAATGCATCGTAGCGCTCCAATGATTTCTTCTTTTGCAGATCAACCTTTACAACCGAATACATTTCAAGAAGAGCGCTGTTGAAACTGGCAATTTCAAGACTATCCAATTCACCATGTCCGGTTACAAAGCCGATTCTTTTCCGGTCACTGTTGGTCATCTTATAGATGGCGTTCGCTAATTCATACTCAATTCCTTCAATAGAGCCATTGATTTTTTCATCGGGTGTTCCGGCCTGAGTGCCTTTCAACAGATTAACTCCTGTCTCAAATCCACCATAGGAGATTAGCGCGCCCGGAAAAATTATCTTCTCCGAAACCTGGCCGTCTTTTGAATCAACAACATTGGTTGGCACAATTCCCTTCTGCATTAAATCCTGCATGTATTCATTGCGCGCCTTCTGACTCATGGCCGTGGAAGGATCAACAAAAACAAACTGAACTTTATCATCCGAATAAATTCGAAACTCTTCAAGCGTTTCACGAATAGACTTTTGAAGTCTTCTGAAACCAGCATTTAGTTCACCTTCGAGGTAAACCTCCACATAAACTTTGTCATCAAGCTCACGCAACACATCCTTGGTTTGTTCTTTAATGGAGAAACGTTTTTCTTCCGTAAGGTCAAGCCGGAAAAAGTATTGCGAAGCCAGTACGTTCAAAAGCACAATCAGCACCAGTCCGTTGGCCAGCAACAGCAGATCACCTGTTCGTTTGCTGTTAAACTTTACCATGACCGGGAACTGAGAATAATCTTAGAAATCAAAAGCATCAACGCACCTACGCTGATGAAATAGATAACATCGCGACTGTCAATGAGTCCTTTACTAAGTGCTTCATAATGATAGAGAATACCAAATTGTTTTATCAGCAATGTGTTATCAGACCACACATTTAACGTTGAAATAGATTCAAAACCAGTAAAAACAATAAAGCACAAAAACGCAGCAAGAATAAACGCGACAATCTGATTGGAAGTAATTGATGATGCAACAATACCGATGGAACAAAAAACTCCGGCCAGTAACGCGATTCCAATGTACGATCCGATAACACCAGGTGTATCAATATTCCCGACAGGATTACCCAATGCGCTTACTGAGAAATAATAAATGACCGTTGGCACGAGCGCAAAAAGCACAAGTAAAAAACACGCGAAAAATTTACCAAGAATGATATCCCAATCTGTCAAGGGTTTGGTGAGCAACAGTTCCATCGTGCCCGACTTCCTTTCTTCAGCAAAGCTGCGCATGGTGATAGCCGGAATTAAAAAAATGAAAACGTATGGACCCAATGAAAACAACGTATCCATATCGGCATAGCCGTAGTCGAGTACGGAAGTTTCCGGGAACACCCACATGAGCAAACCCATGCCAGTAAGGAAAACGCCAATCACCACGTACGCGATAAGCGAATTAAGAAAGCTGTTGAACTCTTTGGTTAATACCCGAATCATGCCTCCTGCTTTGCGGTAAGTTCTCTGAAAATATTTTCCAATGATCCTTCTTCCTGTTTCAGTCCAAGCAGCGATAGCTTTCGGTCAGCGGCAAACCGAAAAACTTCCGGACGCACATCAACTCCTTCGCTTGCATAAATTCTGAATTTTGAATTATCAAGCTTCACTACTTTGTCTACACCGGAAATTTTACTGAGTTCAAGTTCATCCACAATACCTTCAAACTCTACCACAAGTGAAACACTCTTCCCTTGCAGCTTCATCAGGTTTGAAAGTGAATCGTCCGCAACAAGCTCTCCTTTATTAATAACAATAACGCGATCGCATAACGCAGATACTTCCTGCATGATGTGAGTTGAAAAAATTACCGTTTTGTTTTTGCTGATGTTTTTGATCAAACTTCTGATTTCCAGGATCTGGTTGGGATCAAGTCCGGTAGTTGGCTCATCTAAAATCAAAACTTTCGGATTATGAATAAGCGCTTGCGCCAATCCAACCCGCTGTCTATATCCTTTCGATAAAGTTTCGATCTTTTTATTCTGTTCAACGGTTAAGCCGCATAGCTCCACCATCTCCTGCACCCGGCTTTTTAATGTTTTACCCTGAATTCCATACAGCTTACCAATGAAGCTAAGATATTCGTGTACATACATGTCTGTATACAGTGGATTGTGCTCAGGCAGATAGCCTGTCACTTTCTTAACTTCCAACGGATGGACGGTTACGTCAAATCCGGCAACGGAAACTTCGCCAGAGGTTGGCGGCACATACCCGGTCGCGATCTTCATTGTAGTAGATTTGCCGGCACCATTCGGTCCTAGAAACCCAACAATCTCCCCTGCTTCTACCTGAAACGAGATAGCATTAACCGCATTCTGCGAACCGTACTGCTTTAAGAGATTTTTAACAACCAGCGACATATTTGAAAGCGCACAAAACTAAAGAATTTTATGATTTACAGGTTAGATTTGCAGCCACGTGGTCACTTTAAAACAACTTGGCTTATTAATTGCCGTTTTATCTTTCATTATTACCGGCTAACCGAATCATGAAAAAATTATTCTTACTCATTGCTCTTGCTATTTCGATTGGCGCCTCCGCCCAAACCAACTCCGGATATTCTATTGATTTCAAAGTCGATGGCTTAAAAGACTCAACTGTTTACCTGGGGTATTACTACTTCGAGCAGGCTTACATCCGCGATACAGCGCATGTTAACAGCAAAGGAGAATTTTCCTTTAAAGATAAAACGCCTTTACAACATGGATGGTATTTTCTGGTCATGAATAAGTTCAGGCTCATGGACTTAATGATTGGCCCTGATCAGCATTTTTCAGTTCAAACCGATACAGCAGGACTCAAGAGGCCGGTAGGCAGGGTTACATTTAAGGATGGGATTGATAACAAACTCTACTATGAAAACCTCGCACACAATGGAGAGTTATCCAAACGAGCGGAGCCATTTGTTAAGATCGTTCAGGACAGCACGTTGAAAGACGAAGCAAAAAAAGAAGCTCGGGAAGCGCTTAAACAAATAGGTGAAGAAGCTCAAACCTATCAGGATAAGATCATTCAGGATCACCCGGAAACATTAACAGCCAGACTTTTTAGAACGACCAAGCAAATTGTTATACCCGATCCGCCAAAACGAGCAGACGGAAGTATTGATTCATTATTCCAACTCAAATATTATCGCGAACACTTCTTCGATAATTTCGATCTGGCAGATGATGGCTTAACCCGTCAACCACAACCGCTTTACAGTAAAAAGGTAGCCGAATACCTGGACAAGCTTTTCGTTCAGCATCCGGATTCTATTATGAATGCGATTTCAAAAATCGTTGAGATGAGCAAGAAGAATCAGGAAACTTACAAATTCATGGTGCTGACATTAACTACAAAGTACGGTACACCGGAAATCATGGGTATGGACGAAGTATTTGTCCAACTCTATTACAAATACTACGCAAGCGGAGAAATGGACTTCTGGGCAAATGAAAAGTATAAGAAAAACTTAAAAGAGTTTGCGGACAAGTATTGCAAAAGCCTGATCGGTAAAACCGGCCCTAACATGATTATGCAGGATGAAAACTTCCAGCCCAGATCAATGTATGATATTAAAGCCAAGTACACAGTTCTGTATGTGTACGATCCGGATTGCGGAAGTTGTAAAAAAGAAACTCCGGTGCTGGTAAACTTTTACAATAAAAACAAAGCAAAGCTTAATGTTGAAGTCTTTGCAGTTTGCATTGATACTACGATGTCTAAGATGCGCGAATACATTAAAGAGATGGGCATGAAATGGATCAACGTAAATGGTCCGCGCACCTATTTAAAAGTATCGTACCGCGATCAATACGATGCTGAGACCACGCCAACGCTTTATGTGCTTGACTCAAATCATAAAATCATCGCTAAAAAGTTACCCGCTGCCAAGCTTGAAGAGTTCTTAACCAACTATGAAAAAATGCAGAAGCGCAAAGCAGCAAGTAGTATTAAGCAGCCCGACCGGGTTCCGTTTGATTGTAGTAAAGCACTAGTGAAAGGGGCCGCTCCGCCTAAGTCTTAATTCAATACATGAAAATGACGGTTCAGGGCATAATTGTACTTGTATAAGTCCTTTTTGTAACATTTTTCATAATTTTTGAGTCTAACGTGCAACTATTCGCCCGTATTGGAGTATCTACTGTATTATAAACCCGGAGTGAGATGGCATTTTTTGACAAGATTTTAGGAAAGAGCAAGAAAAAAGAACTGAAGGCGAAGTGCCCGATCACAAAAGAGAACATCGAAAACGGTTTCGGGTACATGTTGACTACTTCACAGATCGTTTCGAGCCGTAAATTCTGGGATATGGTGATGACAGAGCCAGAAACCATGTCGTATACAGTATCACATTTTAAGAATCAGCAAAGCGGCACGCAGATGCGCAGCCTGATTTTTGAAAAACACAGCTCAGTTGATAAAGCCTGGATGATCTCCGACAGTTGCATTAATTTATTTGAAGGCATTGACAAGGCCGAAGCCCGCGCAGACGCGAAAAGATGGTGGGCAAGTGAAGGAGCCTACACACCTCCTGAAGCAGGCAAGGCCGAAGAAAAACTTGAGTCCTCAATTTTCAACGCATTAAAAGAATACGCAGTACTGGAAGCCGGCCGAAGCCGAGTTGCCGCTGCACATTAAGATAGTTTAGTTACAGTACAGTTTAGGTTTAGGTAAAGAAACCCCTTCCGCCAGCATGGAAGGGGTTTTTTGTGTTATATTAGGTTGGCTATTAACCATATTCGGGTGTTGGCGGCCATAACTTTGGACAATGAGAATTTCAATCATATTCATATTGACAATTGGGACTTTAAATAATGTATTTGGACAGCTGGACACAGTTAAGACTTCAGACTTGGACAGTATGTATCTAAAGACCATCAAAAGCCGATTTGATTTGATGTTGTCAAGCGGACACAAATACTTTAGAATTGACAAAAATACTGAACGAATCAAAGAAATAGTCAATGTTGACATATTCAAATTCATGAATGAAAACGACTTAATTAATAAATCAATAAAGGATAAGAAGACAATTAGAGTTTACTTCTTGACACACAAGATCATCTCAAACGACACCGTTGACATCAACATGGGAGATGCTTCCCTGACAGCAAAGCGAACGCTCTGGAAAAGGAAAGCTAATTTCGCAGTTTCATGTGGTGGGACAAATGGTTATGTACCGACAGCGAGATTTGCATACAATAGATCGACAATGACTTGGGACAAAATAGAGTTCATTAAACCTAAGTCTTTTAGCGACAGAGTTAAAAATAATGGTTGACGAAAGTTACGGCCGCCAACACAAGCTATAAGTCATTTTATTTTTAATGTTTATTTTTATTTTGGTAAATAAAACGGCTTATAGCCAAACGTTACAGGCAAGGCGGGGAAGAAACGCAGACTCAAGAATCTAACGCAATTCTTAAGACAAAAAAAAACAAAATGAATAAGAACAAATTATCGATTTTTATCATTGGAATGATTTCAGGAGCTTTACTTTTATATTCAATTCTATACATGAGAAATAATTCTGATGAAGAACAATTGAGACAGCAGATGATTGAAACACTATCAAATAAACTAACAAGTTTGGACAAAGAACCAGATGTTCAATATATTGAAGTAACAGGTAAGAAAGGAGATGTGACATTACATACGGGTATGCCAAAAGATTCTGTAAAAATACTTTTGGGGAAACCCGATGAAGTCAATCTATATGAAATTGCAAATACTCATCATGAAAACTGGGGCTATAAATTGACAAAAAGATATACAGCAGATTTAGAAATAGATTTTAAAAATGGTGAATTAACCGGAGTGCAACAAAATTGATAAATAAAGACTCCGCAGACAGTTGAATCTAAAATCATAAAAAGATTTTCACGTTTGACAAAATGTCAATCTTGTTACACGAAGAGTTTTTCAATGTTGGAGTAAATTCCGTCCCAAGCCGCCTTAAACCCGAACGTTAAAGTGGTTTGAGGGAGGAGTTCAATTATTCCTCTCAATCGTAAACTGCACCAATTGCTTTAACGAACTCCGATACTGCGTATCCGGCAACGTCTCCAGCAACGCCATCGCTTCTGCATAATATTTATTCATCGCGGCTAGCGCATATTCAATGCCGCCTGATTTTTTTACAAACTCAATTACTTCCCGAACTTTCTTCGGCTTGTCGCTTTCGTTTTTGATGATGCGGATGATGCTGCGCTTTTCCATCCACGTTGCTTTTGATAAGGCGTAGATCAGTGGCAGGGTCATTTTCTTTTCCTTGATGTCGATACCTACCGGTTTACCGATTTCATCGTCACCGAAATCAAACAAATCATCTTTAATCTGGAACGCCATCCCGATTTTCTCGCCAAACGAACGCATCGTTTCAACCACCTGATCGTTCGCTCCAGCTGAGCTTGCCCCTACTGCACAGCACGAAGCAATCAGGGATGCGGTCTTTTGCTGGATGATATCAAAATAAACTTCTTCGGTAATGTCGAGCTTACGGGCTTTCTCCATTTGGAGCAATTCGCCTTCGCTCATCTCCTTCACCGCTTTCGAAACAATGGTGAGCAGATTGAAATCTTTATTCTCAACGGAAAGAATTAATCCTTTCGAAAGTAAAAAATCACCTACCAGTACTGCTACTTTATTTTTCCACAACGCATTGATGGAAAAAAATCCTCTGCGATAGTTCGCATCATCCACTACGTCATCATGTACGAGTGTTGCCGTGTGCAGCAATTCAATCAGCGCAGCGCCACGGTAGGTTGATTCGGTGATCGTTCCGCTTGCGCCAGCGCTCAGGAAAACAAACATCGGGCGCATCTGTTTGCCTTTGCGCTTTACGATGTAGTTCATCACCCGGTCGAGCAAGAGGATCCGCGTCTTCATCGAATCGCGAAACTTGTGCTCAAACTCCGCCATTTCGCGGGCAATAGGAGTTTTGATGTCCTCTAACCGTAAAGCCATGACCCAATAATACGACCGCATTGCAGGCTTTCAAAATGGGAAATTTGAAACGTTCGCAAGGTTAAATCGGGTTAACCCAGTATATTGGATGCCATGTTTGGATTAGGCGCAGGAAGTGTTTGGGAATCAGCCGTGTTTGCACTCATCGTGCTAGCCGTGGCGATTATTGTATCGCGCATCCTGAAGTTTGTCGTAGACCGCTTCGTTAAATCTGCTGCACTCAAATTAAAGGTTGATCACACCCGCTATAAGTTCTTCAAAAACGCAACAGACTTTCTAATCTATCTAATTGCAACCGTTGTTATTTTCAGATCTATTCCTGCGCTGCGAACGTATGGTAATACCTTGCTTGCTAGTGCCGGAGTGCTCGCAGCCATTGTCGGATTTGCTTCGCAGTCGGCTTTCTCGAATATCATCAGCGGAGTTTTCCTGGTAATCTTTCGGCCTTTCAGTGTAGGCGATCGCGTTCAAATTGGACAATTATATACTGGCGATGTTGAAGATATCACGTTGCGTCACACGGTAATCCGCAATTTTGAGAACCGGTTGATCGTTATTCCCAACAGTGTTATTAACAATGAGACAATCATCAATTCAACGCTGCATCACGAAAATGTTTGCATCTTTGTAGAGGTGCTGATTGCGTTTAATTCCGATACAGACAAGGCTATTGAAATTATCCGTCACGAGGCAGAACATCATCCGGACTGCATGGACAACCGAACCGAACAAGAAAAGAAAGACGGCAAACCAAAAGTAGATGTACGCGTCATTAACCTGACGGAGTTCGGGCAGCAGCTCAGGGCATACGTTTGGGCGAAAGATCCCAGCAGCGGGTTTAACATTAAGACGGATTTATTTCGTTCGATTAAAAAACAATTTGATGCGAAGGGAATTGAAATCCCCTACCGCACAGTTTATATGAAAGAATTTCCTGCCGTATGAAACTGACAACAGAACAGCCAATCAAAGATGAAAAGGTTATCCTCGAGCTGATCTCGTATACCCGGGAGCAGTATGAGCGCACCGATAATATTTCTATCGATGATCTGTTGAAAAAGATTGATCCCAACAAGGTTAACTGGATCAACATGGATGGGATGGGTGACCTGACCATCGTAGAAAAATTACAATCCTATTTCTGTTTTGATGCGCTTACGCTGGATGATGTGATTAACGATCAGCGTCCAAAGGCAGAAGAATATGATGATTATCTTTTCTTCACACTGAAGATGCTCTACCGCATTGACGGTGATAAGATTGACTATGAGCAAATCAGTTTCATTCTTGGAACAAACTATTTAATTTCTTTCCAGGAAAAAGAAGGCGACATGTTTGATGCCTTCCGCGACCGCATCCGTCTTGATCAGGGTAAGGTTCGGAAGATGAAAGCGGATTACCTGATGTATCGGTTAGTCGACATGATTGTTGATAATTACTACACCGTACTCGACAACATCGGAACGCAGATTGATCAAATTGAAGATTGTATCTATACTGATTCAGCCGAAGAAGCTTTTCACAAAATTCAGCACATTAAAAAGGAATTGATCTTTCTGCGGAAAGCGGTTTATCCATTACGCGAAGCGCTGAGCAAAGTGATGAAAGGCGAAACCAGTTTTGTGGAAGAAGCGAATCTCAAATACTTCTCCGATGTGTATGATCACACAGTTCATTTAATCGACTCGCTCGAAACGTATAAAGATCTTACCTCAAGCTTACTGGATATTCACATGAACACGATGAATAACCGGATGAATGAGGTCATGAAGCTGTTGACGATTATTACAACCATCTTCATTCCGCTATCTTTTATCTCAGGACTTTACGGAATGAACTTTGAGTTTATGCCTGAGCTTCATTCAAAATGGGGTTACCCGGTAGTGTTAGGCTTTATGGCGCTTGTTGGAGCGGGGATGGTCTATTACTTCAAACGGAAGAAATGGTTTTAGCCGTTGTCAGGCTCGTCTACCAATCTTACTTCTACCAGCTCAGGAATTGTTTTAACGAGCTTTAGCACCTTGATTTTATAGTTAAACAAGGTAAACTCTTCACCTTCTTTAATGGATGCACGATTATAGGTAAGCAATCCCGCCAGAGTCTCATATTCTTCTGATTCCGGGAAAGGTTCAGGAATGAGTTTATTGATATCGTATATCGGTGATTGTGCCACCACCTGATAAGTTAGCTTGTCAACCGTTGTTACAATCTGAACTTCATGATCGTGTTCATCCTGGATATCCCCTACCAGTTCTTCAAGAATATCTTCCAGTGTTACCAATCCAATCGTTCCGCCAAATTCACTTACTACGATCGCCATCTGGATTTTCTTTTTCTGAAAATCACGCAGTAAGGCATCGATGGGCATCGTTTCAGGTACGTATTGTACTGAGCGCATTACATCGCGCAAGGTTTGTGTTTTACTTCCTTGCTCATTTGTAACATAAGCCCGGATAATATCCTTAGCGAAAACAACACCTACAATTTCATCCAATGAGACTTCATACAACGGGTAACGCGAGTAGCCTTCTTTCAACACAATGTCCATCGCATCGCGCACGGTTACTTCCGATTTAATCGCACTGATTTTCATGCGTGGCACCATTACCTGGCGCACTACGCGATCATCAAAATCAAATACGTTTTGGATAAGCTCACGTTCGGAAGGTTCGATTGCTCCGCCTTCTTCACTCTCAGCTATAATTAATTTAAGCTCATCTTCGGAGTGAATATCTTGTTCACCCATCGGTTTAATACCGATAAGTCTGAGAAAGAGATTAGCCATTCCATTCAGGAACCAGATGAACGGTCTAAATACATAATAGAATATCTGAAGCGCAACGGATACCCGTAACGAGGTTGATGTAGGATAGCGAATCGCTAATGTTTTAGGAGCTAATTCGCCAAAGACAATGTGCAAAATGGTTAGTACGGCAAATGCTACCGGCACAGCGATACCATGTGCGACCGTTTCGCTGATCTCATAGCCAAAAGAATAAACTGCGCTTAGTATAAGCTTAGATACAACATCTTCACCGACCCAACCCAATCCAAGACTGGCGAGTGTAATTCCTAATTGCGTTGCCGCGAGGTATCCGTCAAGGTGATCTATTATGTGCAGCGTTAATTTCTTAGAGATACTTTTTTTCTCCAGTGCGATCTGAGATGCGCGCACTTTCACGATAGCAAACTCGGCTGCTACGAAAAAACCATTTGCAAAGACAAGGAGAAGCGTGAAAATTATCTCAACGGCCATGTGCGGAATAAGCCCGTAAAGATAAAATAAGTAGCGGGATTAGGGAAATAAGCCCGTTAAGACACCAAAAGACGCTGCTAAGTTGGTCATAGCGAGATTTTTACTCGATTAGCGTTTTAAAGTCTTGAAACGAAAAAAGCCGGATTAACCGGCTTTTCAATATTTACTTCATTTACTTCCTAGAGTAGTTAAAGTTTCTTTTCAAGCTCCGTAATCTTTGCCTGAGCTTCCTCTTTGCCTAACGACAATGCTTTTTTGTACAAATCAATTGCCTGACGGATCGATGCTTTTTTCTTTTTAGGTGCCAGCTTGGTGCGGTTTGCTGTTTCTTCAACTGCTTGTGCCTGGGTGAAGTACGCATCTGCCTCTGTCATTTTCGATTTGATCATCATCTCCTGGATCTTGTTTTCAGATGCAGCAAGCTCTTCTTCTTTTGTACGGATTTCATCTTCCTTTGTAGTGAGTTCTTCTTCCTGTAAACGGATTGTTTCACTCAGGTTTTGATTTTCATTCCGAACTTTTTCGGCTTCTTCCTGTAATACAAGAATCTCCTGTGTTTTTGTTACGAGTTCACCTTTCAATTTCTTAATAATAGAGGAAAGTGAATTAGCGCTGCCTTTTGATTTTTTGAGTTGAGATTCAAGGTCCGAGATTTTATCTTCTGTTTCCCGAACATAATTGTTCAGGTCCTTCATACGTGCAGTGTAATCATCGTAGGTTGTTCCTTCCACCATGTTCACGCGCAAAAGTTGACGATTTGCATCAATGGAATCCATGAGCGTTCCAACATCCTGTAAGGTTTGCTGCATGCGTTGAGAGGTTTGCAGCTCGTTGCGCAGCGAGTCAACTTCTGATTTCAGCTTGGCTTTCTCCTGGGTATCGCAGGCTACCAGCGAAATCGCTAATGAAAGTATAGGGAGTAATTTTCGGAACATGGTTTTGAGGGTTTGGTAGACAAAGGTAAAGCTACTTTTTGGGTTTTTTACCTACAAATGCCAGGAACAGACAAAATTAAAATAAGGCTTTTCCTATTATCCATTGTGTTTATGTGCTGTAAATTCACAACACCACTTAATGTTAGGAGAACATTGTCAACAACAGAATATTCCATGCTTAGACCAAGCGCCAATACGAGCGTTAGGTTGCCATAGAATCATTGAGTTTATATTTCACCATAACCTAAACTCATTTAACTTACACACGTATTTATTAATACGCTCATCTTCTATTCTTCATCATGCAAAAGTTAGTTACTGATCACACCCGACTTGCTTATTCAAGCAGGCCGAGAGTTATTATTATTGGCGGTGGTTTTGCCGGTCTTGAAATTGCAAAAGCACTCAACGGGTTTAAAGGCGAAACGGTTTTATTTGATCGTTACAATCATCATACGTTTCAACCTTTGCTCTATCAGGTTGCCAGTTCGGGATTGGAAAGCAGCTCAATTGTTTTTCCGTTCCGGAAACGGTTTGCTAAACAAAATGATTTTTATTTCCGATTAGGAGATGTGATTTCTATTCATCCGAACGATAACTGTATTGAAACTTCTATTGGCAGTGTGAAGTACGATTATCTCGTAATCGCCAATGGTGCAACTACAAACTTCTATGGAATGAAAGATCTGGAAGACAATGCGCTTCCGCTGAAAAGCATTATTGATGCAATCAAATTAAGAAACAAGATCATCCGGAATTTTGAAACAGCTTTGCTCACAGACGATCAGGAAATGATGAACAGCCTGATGGACTTTGTAATTGTAGGCGGTGGCCCAACCGGTGTTGAACTTGCCGGTGCATTATCTGAATTAAAGCGACACGTATTTCCGCGCGACTACAAAGAGCTTGATATGAATAAGATGGACATTCATCTTGTGGAGTCAGGTGATCGGCTGTTAGGCGGCATGTCTCCTGTTTCTTCACAAAAAGCATTAGAGTTTCTGGAGAAGATGGGCGTTCAGGTTCACTTGAAGAAAGCCGTGAAGTCTTACGATGGTCATGAAGCTGTACTTAGCACGGGTGAAAAACTTACCAGCAAAACAATGGTTTGGGCGGCCGGTGTAAAGGGTCAGCCGTTGCCGGGATTAAGCTCTGAAGTTATCGGACGCGGTGCACGGATTAAAGTTGACGAGTTTAACCGTGTGAAAGGTTATGAAAACATTTTTGCCATTGGTGATGCCGCCCTTATGGAAGGCGGTGATCCAAAGTTTCCGAACGGTCACCCGATGATGTCGCCTCCGGCTATGCAGCAAGGTCAATTGCTAGCAAACAATCTAAAACGTCTTCAGGAAAAGAAGCCGATGAAACCTTTCCGCTACAACGATAAAGGCTCCATGGCAACGGTTGGCCGTAATAAAGCAGTTGTTGATCTGAACGTTTTCAAAGGACAAGTCCGTACGCAAGGGCTTATTGCCTGGTTTATCTGGATGTTCATTCACCTGATCTCACTCATCGGATTTCGAAACAAGTTCTTTGTCTTCTTTAGCTGGATCTGGAGCTACTTCTCATACGACAAGAGCAACCGGTTGATCATCAGTCGTAATAAAGAAGGCGTTAGCTAACCATGGTTTCAGGAATTTAGTACATTGGCAGCTTCATTTCATGAAAAGCGGAGAACGATACCTCAAGTACCACACGCCCCTCTCGGCTGCGGGTGTATTGATCGCATTAGGAATTATCTTCGGAGACATCGGTACGTCTCCGCTCTATGTATTCAAAGCTATTGTTGACGATGAGGTTATCAGTAAAGAGTTAGTCTATGGCGGACTATCCTGTATTATCTGGACGCTTACGCTGATCACTACCGTAAAGTATGTCTACCTCGCGCTCAATGCTGACAATAAAGGTGAGGGCGGTATTTTCGCCTTGTATGCCTTAGTTAGAAGGTACAAAGCTCAGTGGGTGATCTATCCTGCAATTATCGGTTGCGCGACTCTTATTTCAGATGGCTTCCTTACTCCTGCCGTTTCAGTTTCTGCAGCGATTGAAGGATTAAGAATTTATAGTCCTGAGATACCAACCGTTGGAATTGTTATCGCGATCCTGGTTGCACTTTTTGTGTTTCAGCAATTCGGTACAGGTACAGTAGGAAAAACATTCGGCCCGATCATGTTTGTCTGGTTCAGCGTGATTGGAACGTTGGGACTTCTTCAGCTCTTAAAAAATCCGGAGGTGTTGGAAGCTGTCAACCCGATGTATGCAATCAACCTGTTAATTAAATACCCTGGTGGCTTCTGGATTTTAGGTGCGGTTTTCTTGTGTACTACGGGAGCCGAAGCATTATACTCTGATCTTGGACATTGCGGTAAGAAAAACATTCGTGTAAGCTGGGGCTTTGTTAAGATATGCTTGCTGTTAAACTACTCCGGGCAAGCAGCATGGCTTTTAACGAAAGAAGGATCCACGCTCAATGGCGAGATACCTTTCTATGGCTTAATGCCAGAATGGTTTTTACCAATCGGTATTGGAATTGCAACTCTCGCAGCGATTACAGCAAGCCAGGCTTTGATCTCCGGAACATTCACATTGGTAAACGAAGCCATGAAGCTGAAACTCTGGCCGATGATGCGGGTTCGCTACCCAAGCCAGTTAAAAGGACAAATTTATATTCCAGGCATTAACTGGATATTGATGTGTGGTTCCATTTTGGTAATTCTCATCTTCCGCGAATCCTCTGCTATGGAAGGCGCTTACGGATTAGCCATTACGTTCGATATGCTGATGACGACATCGTTATTGGTGTATTATTTTTCACTCTATAAGAAATCAACATTCCGATCACTGGGTCTTGCCATTTTATTCTTTACGCTGGAAGGTATGTTCCTGGTTTCCAACCTGAGTAAGTTTCCGCATGGAGGCTGGTTCTCGTTTTTAATTGCCAGTATTTTATTTTGGGTACTCTTCATTCAGCTACGTGCACGCGGACTTCGAACGCGACATACAGAATTTGTTGACTTGAAACATTATGAAGATATGATCAAAGATCTTCAAGCAGATACTACCGTTCCGAAAGAAGCAACCAATTTGGTTTTTCTCGCTGTGGCCGACAGTAAGAAATACATCGACTCCAATATTATCTATTCGATTTTCAGAAAACGTCCGAAACGTGCTGACGTATATTGGTTCCTGCATGTAGATACAGTTGATAATCCATTCACGAGTAAATATTCTGTCGAAACGATCATTCCGAAGAAGTGTTTCTTTGTAAGGATCAAGCTTGGTTTCAAGTCCGATCATCGATTGAACTTATTGTTCAACCGGATCATTCATGAAATGGCTGACTCCGCGGAGATTGATTTAATAAGTCCCTATCCATCGCTGCACAAATACAGCATGACGGCCGATTTCAAGTTTATCATCATTCAATCGTGGGCATCGGTTGATAGCGAGATCTCGGCCTTTGACCGATTTATCATTCAGAGCTACCGGATTTTGAAAAAGTATAGTCTCTCGACAGAAGCACACTACGGCATCGAAGCTTCTAACCTCGAGATTGAAAAAGCACCTATTCAGGTTGGGCCATCCGCCAAGGTTAAAATCAAGCGCGAGGAAGGCGATTAAGTCTCCTTTTAAAAGTCCGAATCCGGACGGTTTCGTTCAATTGTGATCGAGAGCGGATATAAAAGAATGCAATTCAGCATCTAAACCCAACCTTTTTCACTGGCACTGATATTGGAAAAGGTTGAGCACAATCTGTACATCATGCTGAAAAATTATTTCAAAATCGCTTTCCGTTACATGCTGCGGAACAAGGTTTATTCTACGATTAACATTCTGGGACTTTCTATCGGTGTAGCGTGCTGCTTACTGCTCGCATTATACATACAGGAAGAATATAAGGTGGATAAACATCATTCGCGGGTTGAAGATGTATATCGAATCACGACAACATTTCAGAATCTTACCAACATCAGAACCACTGGAGCTTGCTCTCCACCGATTGCCATGGCGATGAAAGAAGAAATTCCTGAAGTGGAATTTGCTGCACGCATGCTGAATCCTCCCGGTGCTCCGCAGAACCTGATCAAGTACGAAGAAAACATGTTCTATGAGTCTGATGGTTTTATAGCAGACTCTACCATCTTTTCCATTCTATCGTATGAATTTATAGAAGGCAATCCGGACAAAGCACTAACGAAGCCGAACTCGGTGGTGTTAACAGAAGAACTTGCGAAAAAGATTTTTGGAAACGAGTCAGCTATAAACAAAATTATTTCCATTAGTCAGGGCGGGCCTGTAGCCGACTTCAATGTAACAGCTGTTGTTCGTGAAAAAGGAAAGAGTTATCAAAACCCGCACTTCATCACGTCTATGGTTGGAGGCGGTTGGGCTGACTACATGAAAGAGCCCAATCTAAAAGATGAATGGGCCGGGCAAAATTTCGTTCCATCTTATTTGAAGCTTGCAGCTGATCATAATAAAGATGAAGTAATACGTAAAATGAATGAAATCCTGATCAAGCACGGAGCAGCGGATATGAAAGCATTAGGCATGAGCAAAACACTTTCCCTTGAACCGCTTCAGGATATCTATTTATATTCTGATGTTGGGCAAAGTCCCCGCATCACGTATACGTATGTAATTGCTGCCATTGCAATCTTTATTTTGCTCATTGCCTGCATCAACTTTATGAATCTATCTACTGCAAAAGCAGCCAAGCGTGCAGGTGAGATTGGCGTACGCAAAGCTATGGGTGCTTTCAGAAGCTCGTTGATCAGCCAGATTTTAGGTGAAGCAATGATCATCGTTGGAATATCCATCATCATCAGTGTTGGCATCATGCAGCTTGCCTTACCCATGTTCAATCAGCTTACAGGTAAAGCCATTTCATTCGGTTCAGAGAATATTCTGTATTTCGGAGCTGCATTGGCAGCGATCACTCTTATTACCGGGTTAATCGCGGGAAGTTATCCAGCTTTTTATCTTTCTTCCTTTAAGCCTGCAGAAGTGTTAAAAGGAAAAGCAAAGGTTGGTAATTCATCCGGCTTTCTCCGTCAGGCATTGGTTGTGTTTCAATTTATCATTGGCATTACGCTTATCTGTGGCATGCTCGTGATTAACAAGCAGCTAGCCTACATGAACAATAAAAACCTTGGCTTTAATCCGGATGAAAAAATTATTCTACCCTTGCGGACAGGATCAGCGCAGCAAAATGCTCCAACATTTCAAAAAGAATTAGCCAAGCTCGCTTCTGTTGAATCTGTCTCAGCATCCGATTACGTTCCGGGTTCGCCTATTTTCAGTGATTTCAGAATTTATAAAAAAGGTGAAAATATGGAAGCTGGAAGCCTTCTTCGTATCAACAATGTTGATTATGGCTACCTGGAATTAATGGACATCAAGGTTATCACCGGACGCTCTTTTGCAATAACGGAAGACACAACGAATAACATGATTGTGAACCGTGCTGCAGTTGAAGAACTTGGATTTTCTCCTGAAGAAGCCGTTGGTGAAGAGCTTGCGATGGACTGGCAAGGCAAACACATGACATTTGTTATTGTTGGTGTCATGGAAAATTATCATCAAACTTCGTTGAAAGAGAAAATTGTTCCCACCGCATTCTTTAAGAAAGGCGATAAGCAAACACTGGAATTTATTGTTGTCAAGCTTGCCACAAAAGATATAACAGGCACACTGGCAACCATCGAAGAGAAATGGAAGATTATGAATCCTGAAACTCCATTTGAGTTTATGTTTTTGGATGAAAGGCTTCAGAAACAATACGCTGAAGATGAAAAAGTTGCACAAATCATAACCGTGTTTACGGTAATCGCAATTGTAATCTCCTGCCTCGGCCTATACGGACTCTCGACCTTTATGGCTGAACAACGCTTCAAGGAGATTGGTGTACGTAAAGTATTAGGTGCTGATGTAAGCCAGATAGTTGCCTTGATGTCTAAAGAGTTTATCAAGCTGATCATCATTGCCTTTGTGATCTCGGTACCGCTCGGAATTTATATTATGGGCACCTGGCTCAAAAGCTTTGAGTACAAAACAACGATTGATGCCTTGATTTTTGTTTACGCAGGTCTTGCTGCGTTGCTTATTGCACTTATCACAGTCAGCTTTGAATCATTTAAAGCTGCTTCTACGAATCCTGTTAAAGCCCTACGAACTGAATAAACTAATACCGTATGTTCAAGAATTTTCTAACCATTGCCTGGAGAAGCTTACTGCGGAACAAGCTTCATAGCTTTATAAACATTACAGGTCTTGCCATTGGCGTGAGCGCCTGTTTGGTTATTTACCTGATTGTAAATTTTGAGCTGAGCTTTAATAAAGAGCACGAAGGTTATGACAGAATCTATCGTGTTCATTCTTCCTTTCAAGGGGTTTTTTCTGGCCTGAATCGAGGCGCGCCCACGGCAGTTGGACAAACCATTAAAGATGAGTTTAAAGGCATTGAAGGTGTTACCTCATTCCAGGTATTCAACAGTAAAGTTGAAATTCCGACAGGTCATGAGAAAACAAGTCTTGATCAGCAAAAAAAGATCATTCTGGCCAGTCCATCTTTCTTTTCAGTGTTTAAATCTTTTGAGTGGGTTTCCGGATCACCTGAATCGCTGACAGAACCTTTCAACGTTGTACTTACAGAGAGCCGGGCGAAGACTTATTTTGGAACCGATGATCCGTTAAAAGTAATTGGACGTGAAATTATCTATCGCGACTCATTAAGCACTACCGTTGCCGGTATAGTAAAAGATCTTGCGTTTAACACGGACGTAGACATGACCGATTTCATCAGCTACAGCACGATTGAAAAAAGCTGGCTCTCGAAAAATATCAGATTGAATGATTGGCAAAGTGTAAACAGCAGCTCACAGGTGTTTGTATTGCTGGATGAAACTTCAACAGTAACTCAACTGGTCGCTCAATTCGAAATCCTTAGAAAAAGGTATAAAGAAAAAAGTACCTGGGATGTTGAGAACACCTTTAACGCACAACCGTTTTCTGATCTTCATTATAATAATGAAACCGGTATTTTTGATTACAGTCGTTCACCTGCTCATTTACCGACACTTTCTATCATGATGGTTGTTGCAGCGTTATTGCTGATTATTGGCGCTATAAATTTCATCAACCTGGAAACGGCACAGGCTGTACGCAGAGCCAAAGAAGTAGGCATTCGGAAAACACTCGGTAGTTCCCGAATAGCGTTGATTGCACAATTCCTCTATCAAAGCTTTATCATTACCCTTATTGCAATCATACTTGCACTGCCGCTTACGGAGCTTGCTCTGAAAGCTTTCGCTGATTTTGTACCAACAGGTGTAACGCTTTCACTAATGCTCGTTGCACCTTTTCTCATCTGCGTAATTGTAGGCATTGGCTTACTAGCAGGATTATATCCTGCGTTCATTTTGTCATCATTTCTGCCTGCATTAGCACTAAAAAATCAAGCACATGCTACCTCGGGCACATCACGATCAGCATACCTGCGCAAATCATTAATTGTGTTTCAGTTTGCTGTTGCTCAACTTCTGATAATTGGTGCGCTGGCCGTTGGCTGGCAGATCAATTACATGCTGAACAAAGACATAGGATTTACGAAAGATGCCGTGGTCTATTTTTATACTCCGAGGCAGGAAAAAGTCAGTAAGATTGGTGTGTTGAAAAATGAACTGTCACAAATTTCAGAGATAACTGACTTAAGCCTGAGTGATGCTCCGCCTTCGGAAAATGGCTGGAGTTCAAGTACGGTTGAGTATAAACGTGAACACGGTGAGGCCGTTACCGTAAATGCATTTCGCAAGTTTGGCGATCCCCAATACCTGGAGTTTTATAATCTGAAAATTATAGCGGGAAGAAATCTGCGCCCTACCGATTCGCTCCGTGAATTCATTATTAACAAGACTTTATTAACACAGTTAGGCTTTGAAAAGCCTGAAGAAGCCATTGGACAAATACTTAAGTACAGTGATCGTGATTATCCAATCGTAGGCGTTGTCGAAGATTTTCACATTCAATCATTACACAAAAAAGTAGAGCCGGTAATTATTGCAAACGATGTTGATTTTAATTGCTTCAATATCCACTTATCAACTGCCAACGACTCTGAAGATTTTAAAGCCGGCATTGCAAAAATAGAAGCAGCCTGGAAGAAAGTTTATCCTAACGAAAAAATTGAACATAATTTCCTGGATGAAACGTTGAGAAATTTTTATGAATCAGAGCAGCGCACGGCTAAAATCGTAAAAACTGCCATGTTCATGGCCATCTTTATTTCTTGCCTGGGACTGTTCGGCCTTGCTTCCTTCACCACAACACAACGGATGAAAGAGATCAGTATCCGCAAAGTGCTTGGTTCGTCTGTAAGTGGTATTGTCATTATCCTTTCCAAAGATTTTATATTTCTGATTCTGATAGCGTTTATCATTGCCTCTCCCATTGCCTGGTTTGCTGTAAACCGCTGGCTGGAAGGTTTCGCCTATCACATGGATTTAAATGCCTGGCTTTTTGTGATTACGGTAATAGCCGGTGTCTTCATTGCATTCTTAACGGTGGGCTATCAAACATTCAGAGCTGCCAACAGTAATCCGGTCGATTCATTACGCAACGAATAACAACGGAACGAGCTACATGTCGGTTACTATATTCCAATATTGTATTCCCGGTTGCGTGGTTTACCCGCATTCATAATAATTTGCGATAATCTTTTCGATAATTTCAGCGCATCTACTATCAAACAGCAAGCGCAATGCCGCAATATCGGTTGCGCAAACGTTGCAGTTAGTAATGTAAGCATCTTTACGTTTGTCTTCTTGGGTCATGGACGTAAACTAAAAACTACTATCTTCGAACCTGTTTTTATTGCTTACAAATTATGAAACAAGTATTATTCGTTTTATTCCTTATCAGTTCCGGTGCAACACTTTCAGCGCAGACGTTAAAATCTCCTGACGGAAACCTGAAATTTTCATTTTCGTTAACACAAGCCGGTGAACCTGTTTACCAGCTTTCCTATAAAAACAAACCTGTTATCAAGCAGAGTAAACTGGGTGTTGATCTAAAAGATCAAACTCCCCTGGTGAATGGATTTAAAATCAGTAAAGCGGACAGTATTTCAGTTAATGAAACGTGGGAGCCAGTCTGGGGAGAAGTAAAACAGATTAAAAATAATTATCACGAACTGGCCGTTACTCTCACCCAAGCATCAGCCAAAGATCGCACACTTGTTATTCGTTTTCGTTTATTCAACGATGGACTTGGTTTCCGATATGAATTTCCAAAACAACCAAACCTCGAACATTTTATTATAAAAGATGAAGTTACACAATTCGTTATGGCGGGAGATCACAAGACCTTCTGGATTCCTGGCGACTTCGACACAAATGAATACACCTACTCTACTACACCTCTTACCGGAGTAGGTGCATCTGCACGTAAAAATTCAGCCGATGAGATTGCTACCCGTAATCCTATTACAGGTGCCGTTCAAACACCACTGATGATGAAATCAGCAGATGGACTTTACATCAATATACACGAAGCTGCGTTGGTTAATTATCCTGCTATGATCCTTGCGGTTTCAAAGTCAAACCTTACGTTGACTTCAACACTTGCACCCGATGGTGTTGGCAACAAAGCTTATTTACAAACACCCAGTCACACACCGTGGAGAACGGTACTGGTAAGTGATAAGGCTGCAGACATTCTATCCTCAAAAACAATTCTTAACCTGAATGAACCATCCAAAATCGAAAATACCGAATGGATTAAGCCTACCAAATACATTGGCATCTGGTGGGAGATGCACGTAGGATTGGGTTCTTGGTTTTATTCCGATGATGTTAATCTGATCCTCGATAGTACCGATTGGAAATCTCTAAAACCAAACGGCAGGCATTCAGCCAACACAAAAAACACAAAACGCTATATTGATTTTGCTGCGAAGCATGGCTTCGATGGCGTGCTGATCGAAGGTTGGAATGTAGGTTGGGAAGACTGGTTTAATAAATGGAAAGAAGAAGTGTTTGACTTCGTAACCCCCTATCCTGACTTTGATGTAAAGGAATTAAAAGAATATGCTGCTTCAAAAAAAGTCAAGCTGATCATGCACCATGAAACTTCAGGCTCAGTAAGCAACTATGAACGCAGAATGGAAGATGCTTATCAATTTATGAAAGATAACGGCTATGATGCTGTGAAGACTGGCTATGTTGGTAAGATCATCCCGCGTGGAGAATGGCATGACGGCCAGTGGATGGTAAACCACTACTACCGTGTTGCTCAAAAAGCTGCTGAATACAAAATTATGATTGACGTACACGAACCTGTACGCCCTACCGGCTTACATCGCACCTATCCAAACTGGCTGGCGAGCGAAGCGGCACGGGGTAACGAATTTAATGCCTGGAGTATCGGAAGCCCTCCGGAACACGAAACGATTCTTCCGTTTACAAGACTCGTGGGCGGACCGATGGATTATACTCCGGGTATCTTCCAGATAAAAATGGATTATTATGTAGCGCAACGTCCATTTAATAATCAAGCACCTAACGGATATGCTATCCATACCACATTAGCTAAGCAACTTGCCTTGTATGTTACGATGTATAGCCCATTACAAATGGCAGCTGACTTACCAGAAAATTACGAACGCTTTCCGGATGCCTTCCAGTTTATAAAAGACGTTGCAGTTAATTGGGATGATACGAAAATCCTGGAAGCTGAGCCGGGCGATTACGTGTCCATAGCGCGTAAGACAAAAAACAAAGAGGAGTGGTTTATCGGATCGATCACCGATGAACAAAAAAGAAATGCCGTGCTGCCGTTAAACTTCCTTAAAGCCGGTCAAAAGTATGTAGCCACAATTTACAGCGATAAAGCTGATGCAGACTGGGATAAAAACCCGATGGTTTACCAGATTGAGAATGTTATTGTGGATGCAAAGACAACATTGAAAATTGCAATAGCAAATGGTGGCGGAGCTGCGGTAAGTCTTAAACTGGCTTCAGCAAGCGACCTAAAAAAATGGAAATCCTATAAGACAAAAAAGTAGTCCGTAAAAAAGATTAACTTCGGGGGTCATCAACCCCCACTTGTATGATCCAGTTTCTTCACCGGAAGGCTATACTTATTGTATTGCTTTGCGTTATTTCAGCTTCGTTATCAGCTCAAGCTGACAACATTCCTAAAATCGATCATGGTGTACTTGATCTTAGAAAGTGGAATTTTACTGATCATAAGATTGCGCTCGCAGGCGATTGGAATTTTTATGAAAGTCAGCTTCTCTCAGGTCCATTAAAACCTTCCGAAACCCCTACGCTATTTCCAGAAGTACTTTCAAAAACCGGCCACGAACGGATTCAGTTTGGTACGTATTCAGTCACGTTAGTATTGCCACCCAATGCCGGAAAATTAGCTTTTGAGATCCCGCAACTTTATAGCAGCTATTCACTTTTTGTTAATGGTAATCTTATAGCGCAAAATGGTCAGCCAGGAACTTCAAAAGAAACCACAACTCCGCAATGGAGGACGCAGGTAGCAACGTTCCAACCCACAACAGAAAAAATTGAAGTCATTCTTCAGGTTGCTAATTTCTATCATTATCACACAGGTTCAAAGCAACCCATTTATCTGGGCGCTGAACCTTTACTTAGGAAACATCATGACATCGCCATGAACAGCAATCTTATCGAATCACTGTTATTGTTTGTGCTTGGGCTAGCTTTTTTTATCATTTACTATGTCCGGCATGAGAAAAAGAAGATCACACTTTATTTTTCACTGCTTTGTATAAGCTGGGCAATCCGATCTGTATTTTCGAATAATTATCTTTTTATAGACTACTATCCTCACTTTGATTGGACCTGGACTGTACGCATTGAATATATAACGCTTTATTCTATGCTGATCTGGACAGTGCTGTTCTTTAGTAGGTTGTTTCCCAAAGAGAGCAGTAAAATCATCAAGTATATTTTTGTGATCATTAACTGCACATTCATTGCAGAGACACTCATCATGCCACCCGTATTTTTTACCAAATGGATTGCTTTGTACTTAATCATTGCAGCACTTGTCCTTATCCACAGCGGAGTGATAACCATTCGGGCTTTAATCAACGAACGTGCAGGGGTTTGGTATCTTGTGATCAGTCTTGTGCTTGGGTTATTGCTGTTTGGCTACGACATTTTTGTATTCGAAGGCTATTTCCAATATTATGATGGAATCCTTTTCAGTGTGGGATATATTGTCATTTTCATTCTGATGGCGATTGCACTATTCTATCACCTTAGGATATTTAAAGGAGATGGCGGATCAGGAACATTAACATTTGATGATCTCTACGGAAGCACGTTACCGGAAAAGTAATTATTCTACTCCCCTGTTCTCAAGCTTGCAAACATTATCCATCCCCAGGTGCATAAGCGCATCACCTGCATTCACAACCGGAATGTTATTCAAACCGATAACATAAGCAGTTTCCTTAGCTTTTATTTTCTCTTTAAATTCTCCAAAAGGATCCGTTATCGTACCTACATGATCTCCTTTATGTACAAGCGCTCCGCATTGGATAGCCGGTTGGAATAATCCGGCATGCTTAGCGCGAATCCACGATGAACTCCAGATAATCCGGTTGGTTTCTTTTGGCTTTGGAGCATCATCGATCATCTTCAGATGTTTCATGAGGCGTAAGGTTCCGGCAATCCCTTCTTCAATTCCAGCTTGATCGAAACGCAATGACTCACCGGCTTCATATACAATGAAGTTTTTTCCTTTCTTCGAAGCTTCTTTACGTAACGAGTTTGGTCTGAAAGGTGAATCAATCGTAAACGGGGCGCAAAATGCTTCTGCAAGTTGTTGATTTTTGGCATCGTCCAGTGTAGCGCGAACCTGAGGATAGTTGGTTCGCATCGCGCCACCGGTATGAAAGTCAATTCCGTAATCAATAAACGGTATGATCTGATGCGTAAGGTTATATGCAACTCTGCTCGCTAATGATCCATTTTTGCTTCCTGGAAAAGACCGATTTACATCTTTACCATCGGGCACATCGCGTGAGAAGTTAAGAAACCCATATACATTGGTAATGGGCATGCACACTACTGTTCCACGCTTCACTTTATGCAGACCTTCTTCCAGGATTCTGCGCACGATTTCCATTCCGTTGATCTCATCACCGTGCATTCCTGCTGTCAGGGCTAATATCGGACCGTCTTGTTCTGATCGCGATACATAAATGGGTGTATCGATTTGCGTGTGCGAAGGAAGTCTCGCAATGTTGATATCAATTTCTTTGAATTCACCCGGCTTGATTTCTTCACCGGCTATAACAACTTTTTTCATACAACGTAAAAGCCGATGGTTAGGCGTTGATCTTATCTTTTTGGATCTTCTTCTTGACGGCATTCTTTTCAAGATACTGAAAGATCTTCCCGGCAATATCAACTTTGGTTGCGCCTTCAATTCCTTCCAGGCCGGGTGATGAATTTACTTCAAGAATGAGCGGTCCGCGTTTCGATGGCAACATATCAACACCTGCTACACCCAAGCCCATTTTCTTTGCCGCTGTAATCGCTGCATGCTTTTCTGTTCGATTTAATTTTACAACCGTTGCCGTTCCTCCACGATGCAGGTTAGAACGGAATTCGCCTTCTTTCGCTTGCCTGCGCATCGCGCCTACTACTTCTCCATCAACAATGAATACTCGAATATCTGCGCCCTTCGCTTCTTTGATAAATTCCTGAACAATAATGCGCGTCTTCAACCCGTGAAAGGCTTCAATAACAGATTGAGCTGCTTTTTTATTTTCTGCCAGTACAACACCAAGGCCTTGTGTTCCTTCCAACAACTTAATCACAACAGGCGCACCGCCCACTGCCTCCACAACACCTTCTGTATCTTTAGAATAATCCATGAAGATTGTTTTAGGTAATCCTAAGCCCGCACGGGATAAGATCTGCAAACTTCTAAGCTTATCACGCGAACGGATTAATGCTTGCGATTCAACAGCCGTAAACACTTTCATCATTTCAAACTGACGAACAACGGCTGCTCCGTAAAACGTAACGGACGCTCCAATCCTGGGAATAACAGCATCAAAATAATCCAGCTTTCTGCCTTGGTATAATACAACCGGGTTTTGCTTTTCAATATAAAGCACACACTTCATGTGATTGATAATTTCCACCCGATGCCCGCGCTTTTCACCGGCTTCCTTTAATCTTCGGGTAGAATATAGTTTCGGCCCAGTTGATAGAATCGCAATATTCATGAGATCAGCTTTACGTGGATTTCTTATTCTTTTTCAACGCTCGTGTGCTGCGGTAAGATAGATTTTTTTTTGTTACATCGATCAGGAAACGATCTCGTAAAACCTTTCGCCCTAACAGGATCGGGAAACGGAGCGCATCCCGGTCGCTGAGGGAGAATTCGGTCATAATTTCTTCATCATAAATTTTTACAGTCGTTTGAATAACAAATCGCTTTTCGGCTACTCCAAATGAATTCTTGATATCGCGTTCGGTATATGTATCAACCTTGAATTTCATTCCGGTAAACTCCGGATGTTCTTCATCGAGCAACACAAATTCAAGTTGCCCGTTAACGACTTCTGCGCGGGAACAATGTAAGCTGCTGGTATATGCTCCCGTATCAATCTTTGCATGAATGTGCTTCAAGCCAAGCCCCGGCAAGTGTATCCGGTCTGAACGTCCTAAAATCTGCATACCTGGATATTTTTTACCAATATGCGAAAAATAAAAAAGCCCCGCTAATGCAGGGCTTTATGCTTTATGTGTGAATAGATTAACCTTTCACTTTAAACGAAACAGCAGAATTTTCCCACTGTAGATTTACCTTATCTTTCTCAACGGTGATAGTAAAGGTTTCAACGAACGCGGCAGGTTTACCTGCAGGAACAGTTACCCGCAATGCATCCTGATCTTTGTGTTGATCGTATTCCCAGGCACCGTTCTGATCCGACTTTTTATTGAATACAATTACCCATTCTTTTTCACCGGGAACAGTAAAAAGTGAATACTTGCCCGCAGGCAAATCCTTTCCTTCAATTTTAACAGCCTTGCTGAATGAAATTGTTGTCGCTTCGTTAGCACCTGTGCGCCAGATTGCTCCATAAGGCACTTTATCACTTCCAACCATATTTCTTCCACGGGAAGAGGGACGTGAATAAACTACCTCAACATTCACTCCATCGATGGTACCTTTTGCAGTTTCCTTCGGACTGAGTGGTTTTGAATCCTGTGCAACAACATCTGTAGAGATAAAAGCGACAACTAATGCAACAAATAAGAGTACTTTTTTCATAGACATAATTTTTAAGTATTGGATTTAACTAATCAAAAATGCCCCGCTTTGCTGTATGACAGAGCGAGGCATCTATAAACTATATAACAATAAACCTGTAACACTAAAGGTTAACGTGCTAACGGATGTTTGGTTCAGGTTTCAATGTTAATTTTTCAGAAAAATCTTTGAGTGGCTAAATCCCCGACAGCAGATTTCGTATTGCACTGAAAATGTGAATGATAGCTACGCTGGTGTAACGGGCTCACGCTTTGGCCGGTCAACAAATGAACCGATAATTATAATCCCCATACCCGTCATAATGGACACATCGGCCATATTGAAAATGCCTGTTTGAAAAACAACGAAATCAATGTGCATGAAATCCGTAACCGATCCGTAAACAAGTCTATCATACAGATTTCCGATTCCGCCTCCAATCACAAAGGCAAAACCTAATAGCATAGCTTTCGAAAGATTCTTCTTGGTGAACAAATAGCCCAATCCAAAACCCAAAATCGCTAACGGAACAAGTGAAAGAAATATAAATCTGACAATCCGGGGAAGAGAATCACCCAGGCTCAAAAATGCACCTTCGTTTTCTACTCGCATTAAGGTTACGTAATTATCAACTACTGAAATGCGCTCATGATCGTCAATTCGGCTACGCACAATGCTTTTAGAAATCTGGTCACATCCAACGTTAATCGCCAGAATTACGAAAATGACAATTGCCCGAACTATACTTTTATTGTTCATTATTTCCCGAATGGATTCATCGATGACATTGCCTTCTTCGCTCCGCCCATTTTATTCATCGTCTTCATCATCTTGCGCATGTCACTAAATTGTTTGAGTAATTGATTCACTTGTTGAACCGATGTTCCGCTGCCTTTTGCAATCCGGTCTTTACGGGGACCATTTATAATATCCGGAGTTTCGCGCTCTTGCTTCGTCATGGAGCGGATAATCGCTTCAACAGGTTTGAAAGAATTATCATCCACATCAAGACCTTTCATGGCTTTGCCTACACCCGGGATCATGCTCATCAAGTCTTTAATGTTACCCATCTTTTTGATCTGTTCGAGTTGGGTAAGAAAGTCATTAAAATCAAATTGGTTTTTACGAAGCTTGGCGTTAATGCGTTTTGCTTCATCCTCGTCATAAGTTTGTTGCGCTTTTTCAACGAGACCAACCACATCACCCATGCCCAAAATTCTTCCGGCCATCCGATCGGGATAGAAACGATCAATGGCTTCCATCTTCTCACCCGTGCTGATGAACTTGATTGGCTTATCAACAACTCTCCGGATCGATAACGCAGCCCCGCCACGTGCATCACCATCGAGCTTGGTTAAGACAACACCATTAAAATTCAATCGATCATTAAATACCTTCGCTGTGTTAACCGCATCCTGACCGGTCATTGAGTCAACCACAAAAAGTGTTTCAGAAGGATTTAACGCTTCCTTCAGCCTTGCGATCTCATTCATCATCTCTTCATCCACCGCCAAACGGCCGGCTGTATCGACAATGACTACGCGATGATTATTTTTCTTAGCATGCTCAATGGCAGCTTTAGCAATCTTTACAGCATCTTTATTTTCAGGCTCTGCATAGACTTCAACACCAACCTGTTCACCTAAAACTTTCAACTGGTTAATCGCAGCCGGACGATAAATGTCACACGCTGTTAGTAAAACTGAACGACCCTGTTTTTTCAAATAGCTCGCAAGCTTGCCAGAAAATGTTGTCTTACCCGAACCTTGTAACCCGGCAATCAGGATAACGGCTGGATTACCTTCTATTTTAATGTCTTCACTCTGACCACCCATGAGGGCAGTAAGCTCATCGTTGGTGATCTTTACCAAAAGCTGACCGGGTGAAATAGCGGTGAGCACATCCTGCCCCATCGCTTTTTCCTTGATATCGTCTGTGACCTCCTTCGCTACTTTATAGTTCACGTCAGCATCGATCAATGCCTTGCGGATCTCCTTAATGGTTGTCGCAACGTTTACTTCGGTGATCCTTCCCTGGCCTTTCAGTGATTGAAAGGCCTTTTCAAGCTTTAAACTTAAATTATCGAACATGGACGTGATTTTTTAACGGAATAATCATCAAAGGTAAGGCGTATTCGCCAAAACCCGAAAGAAATAAACGGGAAGGTTTACCTTCTTAAGGGTATGCGAAATATTATTAATTTTGAAAGATTTGACCTTGTTCTATGACTATCCGCAGGCGGATTTACCTAACCCTTGAGCCAACTGAAAAAGGCGGCTTCCTGGAACGTATCTTTGAATGGATACTGCTAACCATTATCATCCTAAATATCCTGGCGATTGTCTGTGAATCCATCAAAGAAGTTCACGAACAATACGGTCATATCTTCCATACCTTCGAAGTATTCTCCGTTGTATTTTTTACGATTGAATATGTATTGAGAATCTATTCGATTGTTGAGAATAAAAATTATACCGATCCGATAACCGGTAGAATTAAGTTCATCGGCACGCCCATGGCGCTGATTGATCTTATGGCATTCTTACCCTTTTATCTTTCTTTCCTACCGTTGGATTTACGTTTCCTGAGAATTTTCAGGCTTATGGGATTATTCAGAATGTTTAAGGTTGCGCGTTATATGCACGCACTTTCGATGTTCAAAAAGGTAATCAATGATCGCAGGGAACAACTAGTGTTAAGCGTAATGTTTATCCTGTTTATACTCGTGATCATCTCTACGATCATGTACTATGTAGAACGTGAAGCGCAGCCCGATAAGTTTTCCAGCATTCCGGCAACAATGTGGTGGGGCATAGCAACGCTGACTACCGTGGGGTATGGAGATATGGTTCCCATGACGGTATGGGGAAGAATTTTAGGAGGAATGTTTGCCATAACGGGTGTAGGACTTTTGGCTTTACCTGCCGGTATTCTGTCGTCCGGATTTTTTGAAATGATGCATCGGCCACGTACCAGAAAGTGCCCACATTGCGGAGAGGAATTTCACAGCGAGTAAGAGATATTTTAACAAACTTCGCCAAACCCTACAGGCCGATTTTGAAAGATGGTCAATTACCACCTTTCTTCTCAATACATCAATCGCCTGATCATTCAGTTTAAGCTGAACTTCGTAACTCACTCACCATAAGCATTCGATCAAATTCTGCTATTGCTTACGCGATTTTCAGACACGTTACGTTCGCCACTCAAATCAAAAATATTCTTACAATCTGAACGCATAGCGAACGCGCATTGTTATTTTAGTACTGTCTATAAAAAATCGGGTTATGAAATCTAACACTAAAATTTTCCACGTGAATCCGCTAGGGCGGGACCTGATCATTCTTATAACCGCAGGTATGCTGATTGCCGGAGCACTGGTAACTGTCGGTCTGATTTTGATCAATCAATTTTAGAATTTCGCTGAGGTATCCTTAGCTTAGCTTATCCAGCTTATATAAAATAAGTCTGCGTTCCTCTCCTTTCAGGTTGAGGTCGTCACACACTTTGGCTGACGTTGGCCAAAAGAAACCAAGCCCTATCATGCTCGCTACATACAGAATGGTGAAGTATTGATCTTCGGTTAAGTAAAAACCAATGGCAAGCAAAATCAATCCCGACATGATAAAGGAAAACCGAATCATGGTAAGCGTATAATACCGATCCAGGCGATCACCCAAACTACCAAGCGTTAGGATGCTTTTCAATTTATTTTTGAACAACACAAAAGAAACGATCCACTCCGTCAGCACGATCAAAATAGTCACCAATAAGAATATCCGGTTAAAATCGATATTATGCGATAGCCCTTCAATATCGCCTGTTTTCATCTCCCAGTACAGCACAACAAACGTTAGCAATGGTATTAATACCAACGCATACAAACGGCCATGGAGCTTATAGAAATACTCGGGTACTGAGTTGTACTTCATACGAGGGGTTATTATTTGTCTAAATTATGGAATTGATATTTCAGCGAAAGACTATTTTCTTATATTTTTGAGTTATATAGCAGTAGATGGAAGGAGCAGTTAATTTATCGAGGAAGGAACAGGTGATCCGAAGTGCCGCAGAGCTCTTCAAAGAAAAAGGATATGCCGCATCTTCCATGCGCGATCTCGCTCAGAAACTGGGCATTGAAGCTGCTAGTCTTTATTCGCACATCAAATCAAAAGAAGAGATACTGCAAACACTTTGCTTTGACATGGCTACCGATTTTCGTGAATCGCTTGACAAGGTTGAGAAGCAAAATGTTCCTGCCAAGGAAAAACTAACCCTTGGAATTATCGGCCACGTAAACGTAATGGCGCGTGACCTGACTGCATCTGCAGTATTCATGAATGAGCATAGGCATTTGAGTAATCCATTTTTGCGCGATTTTCTTTTGCTGCGCATAAATTATATCAATCGTTTCAAATCGATCATTGAAGAAGGCGTGGCCAAAGGTGAATTCAAAAAAAATATTGATACCAAGCTTGCAGTTATGACGCTTTTCTCGTCACTGAACTGGATGCCGATGTGGTACAGTCCCGAAGGTTCAATTGAACCGAAGGAATTAGGCCAGCAATTGGCCAATATGCTCGTAAACGGGCTGAAACAAAATACCTAGTAGTAACCCAGCTTGCGTTCCAACCCAGAAAGCTTAGTCAGTGTCTAATAAAAAAGGACATATGAAACAGCTGATCTATTCCCTCATTCTTATCGTGACCATTGGAGCGTGCTCTAAAAATGAACCCTTTTTAGCAGAGGATGATAACCTTGCAATAACGTCAGCTACCGACTGCGATTTGATTTCTCTCGTTTCATTTGAGTTAATTTATTACTACAGCGATCCGTTCGAAATAAAAAACGCTTCTATCCGCTCCAACGAGCTTGTGTTTGATGTGGCCTATGGTGGAGGATGCGGAGAAGTCGATTTTTCATTACTCGTTAGCAATTCCTTTATGGAATCCTTTCCGGTTCAGACACATGCTGTCCTTGTGTTAAAAGATAACGATACCTGCAAACGTAAAGTAACCCGGGAGATTTGCTTTGATCTTACTGAATTGGCAGAACTATATAAATCTAGCTACCAAACTTCGAAGGGTTCTATTAGCATTTCCATACCCGGACAGTCTCCCGTTTTATACACGTTTTAAGAGCCTATTTTCGCGGGAATTAAAGTTTTTTTCGCTGTGTTATAGCTATGCACACGTGTGCATAAATTTGGGTAAATTGAGGCCAAATCAAGAGCTATGTACGGAGGCGGAAACACATTTGAAGGTATCAAGACGGACAGCGTTGCACAGGAAGATCCCATAAAGCTGGCTGAATTCGAAGCGCGTATTGAGCGTGGCGAAAAAATTGAACCGAGCGACTGGATGCCGGCATTATACCGCAAGCAACTAATCCGAATGATTGAGCAGCACGCGCACAGCGAAATCATCGGTGCATTACCAGAAGGCACCTGGATTACCCGGGCACCTGGATTTAAGCGTAAGCTTTCCTTAATGGCCAAGGTGCAGGATGAAGTTGGTCATGGACAATTATTATACAGTGCTGCTGAAACATTAGGCAAAACTCGCGAGCAGATGATCGATGATCTGATCAGCGGTAAATCAAAATATTCAAACATCTTTAACTATCCCGCGATTACCTGGGCCGATTCATGTTTCATCTCCTGGTTGGTGGATGCAGGTGCCATTGTAAATCAATTGGCGAATGCTAAAGGAAGTTATGGCCCGTACTGCCGCGCCTTGGATAGAATTTGTGCCGAGGAATCGTTTCACTTAAAGTTCGGACATCATTGTGTTATCTTTTTAGCAACGGGTACTCAGAAGCAACGCGACATGTTCCAGGAAGCAATCAATCGCTGGTGGAAACCGATGATGCATTTCTTTGGGCCGTCTGATAAAATCTCAGCACACACAGAAGTATTGATGAAATGGAAAGTAAAGATGTCATCGAACGATGATGTTAGAAATCAGTTTCTGGATATGTATGTGCCTAAAATCTGGGAGCTTGGCTTTACTATTCCGGATGATAAGCTGAAGAAAAACACCGAAACAAACCGTTGGGAATATACCGAACCGGATTGGGAAGAATTCAAACGTGTAATCAACGGTGATGGCCCGTGCAATAAAGAACGCCTCGAAGTAAGACGCATTGCCGAAGAACGCGGCAAGTGGGTTCGCGAAGCTCTAAAGACTCCTAAAACAAAGTATATGGTCCCGCTCGCATAGGCACACAATCGACTGTCAACGGTCGACTGTGGTCTATTTTAATCTTTATATAATTAATGAACTCATTAGATCCTCGTGTAAATCGTTTGCCGGCAATCGGGCAGCCCGGAGAAATTATCACCAAGGTTCCGCTTGATCAGTTTGGTACGTTCGAAGTTTTTGTTCAGCCGAAGGAGGGCAAGCCTTTTCAACATGAAGGAATTGTGCATGCACCGGATCTGGAGATGTCATTTATTCTTGCCAAAGAAGCTTTTACCAGAAGGTTTACGTGTGTTTCGTTGTATGTATGTGATACGCGAAACGTATATGTATCGCCCATGACGGATGGAATAAACAACGCGTATGATTTTATAACCGATACCGTAGAACAGAAAAGCGAGAAGACTTCCTACGAAATCTATCAGTTACAAAAACGTGGAAAGCAACACACACATGCCGGAACTGTACAGGCTGGTTCTCCACAGGAAGCCATGACCGAAGCAAAGAAAGCGTTCAAAAATGATAAGATGGTGTACAACGTGTGGGCAATTAAATCAGCTGATATTCGGTTTACCTCTCCTGAGGAAAAAGAACTCTGGCTTACACTACCAGAAAAGAAATTCCGTGATGCTTCGGATTATAAGGGCGGAGATAAACTGAAAGCATTTCTAGAAAAAGCAAAATGATGTTGAATCGTATAAATCCATATACTCCTCACATTATAACCGGAATCGGAATTGCACTCTATTACCTTGGAGTTCCTTATGGCGATCTGATTTGCTATATAGGATTTATCCTGACTGGTATTTATTATCTATTGATGGAGCTTCAGAACAAAAGCCAAGTATCCCTGTACTTCCGGATTGTACTGATAAGCGTTCCGGCACTGATTATTCTTCTGGGATTGCAATGGCTTATTCTGGGAGAAAATACATCGATAATAATTATTCTTCTGATCGTGATGTATTCATTTATCAAAGTTAAGGTTGAGAAAAATCATGAACGAAAACGCGCTTAAAGAACTACTTTACAAAATTGCCGATGACCAATTAATTTTAGGTCATCGTAATTCGGAATGGACTGGTTTTGGTCCGCTGCTCGAAGAAGACATTGCATTCTCTTCTATGGCTCAGGACAAGATTGGTCATAGCTATGCACTTTATCAGATGTTGCAAGCTCTTGGTGAAAATGAACCAGACACGGTTGCCTTTACGCGCAATGCCAGTCAGTTTCATAACAGCATTTTGGTTGAGTTGCCGAACGGAGAATATGACTTCAGTCTTGTTCGTCACTTTCTTTATGACACTGCTGAATCGATTCGTTTTGAAATGCTGAGCGAATCATCGTATCAACCCCTGGCTGATATCTCCAAAAAAATTCGCGCTGAGCTTCGCTACCATACACTTCACGCCAATACATGGATGAAACAATTAGGCAGCGCGACACAAGAAAGCACTTTGCGTTTGCAAAATTCTTTGAACCTCGCCATGCCTTATGCACTAGGCTTGTTTGAAGAGTCTCCTTATGAAAAAGATTTGATCAACACCAAAATTTTTGGTGGCGAACAGGCTTTGAAGGATCGCTGGATGAAAAAGGTTGAAGAGATCATCGCTCAAACAAATCTTCAGCTTCCTGATTTGAAAACATTACAACCGGTTTATGGTGGCCGTACAGGTAAGCATAGCGAACATCTCCAGTCTCTGCTGGATGAAATGAGTGAAGTATTCAAAATTGATCCTACTGCCGAATGGTAAAGCAAGTTGCTGCCGAGCTTCGGTTGATGATTACTACTTACTCTACTGCATTCACAGCGTTGAAGGAAGAAGATTTTTCGGATAAGCCGAATTCTGCCAAGTGGAGCAAAAAGGAAATTGTCGGACACCTGATTGACTCCGGACAGAACAATCTTAGAAGATTTATCGTTGGTCAATATGAAGATACTCCACCGCATGTTGTTTACGATCAGGACTTCTGGGTAAACGCTAACAACTATCAGAACATGACTTCGATGGATGTAATTGTGATGTGGATGTTAGTCAATTTCCGTATTTGTGAAGTACTTGAACATATGCCGGAAGTCAATTATTCAAAGCAATGCAATACGGGTAAAGGCACACCACAATTATACACGCTTGAATGGTTAGCACAAGATTATGTCAAGCATATGAAACATCACATTAACCAGATTATCCCGGATTCATTTGGTGTAACATATCAAACTTACTAAGATATCATGCTCTCTAAAGAACAGGTTTATACATGGCTCGAAGAAGTGAAAGACCCCGAGATTCCGGTGTTGTCACTGGTAGACCTGGGCGTGATTACGAATGTGGTCGTGACTGATAATCAGGTTGACATCGAAATGACGCCTACGTTCGTAGGTTGTCCGGCATTGGATTTTATGAAAACCGAGATCCGCGAAGTACTTGCTAAACACGGTGTTGAACAGGTAAAGATTGACGTAACGTTCCGTAATCCCTGGAACTCCGATATGATTTCCGAGAAAGGAAAACAAGCCTTGAAAAAATTCGGACTCGCCCCTCCGCCTTCACGGGAACTATTTACTGAACTGGATGTTTTAGAGCATGCCATTTGTCCACGCTGCGATGGTACCGATACAGAATTGAAGAACACATTCGGACCAACACTTTGCCGTTCCATTCATTATTGCAACACCTGTCGCGAAGCATTTGAGCAGTTTAAGCCACTTTAACCAGCCTGGAGACGAAATTAAAGCCGTGTTATAGAACATTTTCTTACTTTAGCCCGTATTGATTATAGTTGCATGAAGTCTAAAAATCTTTTTACGTTGTTTTTCATGGCCGGGTTGATGCCCGCCTTGTTCATTCAATGCGGTAACAAAACCGAGGTTACCGAAGATATGGCGTATACACACGCAGATTCGTTAACAGAAGTTTACCTCATGCTACAGGACAGTCTTCACGATACGTGGAGCATGATGCTGGGCGATGACAATGAAAAAATCAAAGCGATGAAAGCATTGGTGCACGAGATGAGAATCGGCACGCAATTCACACCTGAAAAACTTTCGGTATTGGAAGAACGGATTGATCAGTTGGTTAACATCCGGTACACACCTAAAACGATGAGCAACACCGATGTGGTGGAGGAATATGATTTCGCATCCAACTCATTAGTAACTGAACTCATCTCCATGGCTGAATCGCTATCCTCCTTCTCATACAATACAACCATTCAACAGTTGGTGGAGCAAATCCGATCAGCTGATCTTCGCGTAGATAATTACCGGGCCGATTATGACTCGGTGGCCTCAGCCTACAATCGGTTTATCGCGCAACATGAAGCTTCCATTAAAGAAGTTACCGAAACCGACACGGTAATGAAGAAAGCGTTGTTCGGATCAGACGCTGAATAATCCTGATTTATTGTATCTTCAAGCATGGGCCTGCTTAAAAAACTCGGCTTTTTTGCTGCTTTTATTATTCCCGTATTAACCGTTGCCGGATATTATCTCGATGGCTGGTGGAATTACTTAGCGGTGTTCTTCTCATTTATACTTATTCCGCTCATTGATCATAACTCCGGCATTAATAAGCAAAACGTTCCAGAAGCAGATCAAAAAAGCAAAGGCGAAGAATTCTATTATCGTTTCGTGACGTATCTGTGGACGTACGTTCAGGTTGGCTTCGTTATCTGGGCCTGTAACGTAATTGCGACCGGGCAAATTAATTCCGTTTTGGAATGGATTGGTTTTACTGTAAGCGTAGCATTGGTTACCGGAGGTATCGGAATTACTGTTGCCCATGAACTGGGTCACAAGAAATCTCAACTCGAACGTTTTTACAGCAAGGTTCTCTTAATGACGGTTTGCTACATGCATTTTTATATTGAACATAATCGCGGACATCATGTACTCGTGGCAACGCCTGAAGATCCGGCCACTGCTAAAAAGAATGAAAGTTTCTATACCTTCTGGGTACGATCCGTTTTTAAAGGCTATGCGCATGCCTGGAAACTTGAAGCAACGTCATTGGCTGGAAAGAACTTACCCGTGATTCATTGGAGAAACAGCATGATCTGGTTTGCGATTTTACCGATACTATTCTGTGCTTCTTTAACAATTATTTTTAGCGCCTGGAGCGGACGCATATTGTGGGAAGTACCTGTCTTTTTCTTCACACAAAGTATTCTTGCCTTCACATTACTGGAAATGGTGAACTATGTTGAACATTATGGTATCACCCGGAAGGAAATTTCAGCAGGTCGCTATGAGCGGGTTAATCCTGCACATTCGTGGAATGCAAGTCATTTAATCAGCAACTTCTTTTTGTTTCAACTCCAGCGGCATTCCGATCACCATGTAAATGCAATCAAGCGCTACCAGCTATTAAATCATTACGATGAAAGTCCGCAATTGCCGTTTGGATATCCTACTATGATCATCATTGCTACCTGTCCACCGTTGTGGTTTGGCATGATGAATAAGCGTCTTGAAAATTGGGAGCGGTTTACTGCCTCGGCACAAACCTGATCTCTACCCTGCGGTTCATCTTTGCAGCGTCTTCAGTTTTGGCATCGGATAATGGTCTGGACTTACCAAAGCCATAACTGACTAATCGATTTGGTTCAACACCTTTGGTTACAAAGAACTCGGCAATACTCTTCGCACGGTTCCGCGAAAGCGTGAGGTTGTATTCATCGGTTCCGACAAAATCCGTGTGACCTGAAATTCGAACGTTAATTTCCGCGTTAGCTTTCAAGTATGCGACAATTTTATTCAGCTCATCATTGGACGATTGATGAATAACATAACTGTCAAACTCGAACTTGATATCTTTTAATGTGTAATCGTGATTAAGCTGTATTGTTTCTGCTTTTAGCTGAACGGTTGAATTTGGTGCAATTACATGCCGAGCTGAGTCAACACTTCGAATTGAAACATCATCGATATAATAGTAAGAAGCGGTACTTAACATGGTATTTAGTCCATGCCGGAAGGGTAGACGAGTAGCTTTTGTTTGTTGATTTGTAAAAAAGTTACCAATCAGAACATAACGTTCTCCTCCTTTCGCCACATATTCTATGCGACCATGTTCCCAGCTTCCGGTAATTTCTGAAATTGCAGTATCCTTTTCGATGGAAAGTACTGGAACAATTTCAACGAGCCGATCGTGTGAAACATTTACGCGTTCGTTTGACAACGCTAAGCCCATGCGATTGATGGCATACATTGAATAGTTTGCCAGTTTGAAATAAAATTCAATTACATATTTCTCTCCCGGCTTAAGCGATTCCGCTAATTCTCCCTGCAGATATTCGCGATAGTTATGTTCGGTTGTCCAGACATACAATCCGGCATAGCCTTTACCGCTGTGGGCATTTGAATTGCCGGCCCAATTTACCGGAACATCCGAATCGCCTGTGCTGCAACTGTTAAAGTGATCTGGTGTTCCGCTGGTGGGCGACTCCCAGCCGTGTATTCTAAAGTCTTTACGATTTGTGCTGAAACCCCATGGGCAGCGTGTGAATTCTTCAAAGCCCGGATTGGGTACAAGGTTCTGTGACCAGAGATTAATGAACGTAACGCATAATACTCCGCACAGTAGGTACCGCATTTATTTGTAATAGGTGACTTCGACTCTGAACTTGGAATCAATCGCGCCCAGTTTATCGTAGGCCGATTTCGAAATCTTGATCACCAGTTTATCATTAGGCGCAGTTTCCGGAAGTTTGCCCATCACACGAACAAATACTTCGCGGTTATTCATTTCATTCCGGATTTTTAAAATTGTTCCGGAAGGTGCAGTGCGGTGTAAAGCCAAATACTTTCTGTTTCCATCCGTGCCTTCAATTAACTCAGCCAATCCTAATTCTCTTATTTCATCTGTTCCGGTTACACTTTCAGAGATTTTTATTGTGGTTGGTTTTTCAACCGGTGGTGTTACAATTTGAGGTAACGGTTTTTCAAGTGTTGTAATCGGCACAGTTGTTTTTTCAATTACCGGAGTTTGTTGTCCCGTAACCGGATTAGTCTGTGTTTGCACCTGCATAGTAGTTTGTGTTACCTGCTTAGTCTGCGCATTTACGGGTTGCGATACAAATAGTGTTTGACCAATTTTCAGTTCATCAGTTTGTAAACCATTCCATGCTCTTAACTCATCCACCGTAATTCCATATTGCCGGGTGATTGAGTACAACGTTTCTTTCGCAGCAACGGTGTGCGTAACCTTGGCAGACTTAACTTCTAATTGATTAGCAGAAGCATATGTTGAGGTATTCGCACTCTTGATAACAAGCTCCTGCCCTAACGACAATGCATTATCCGTAAGGTTGTTCCATTTTTTAAGATCGTCAACCGTTACTGCATAGAGCCGTGAGATTGAAAAAAGTGTTTCCTTTTCAGCAACAATATGCTTCTTGCCAGATGCAACAGGTTTCGATGTACGTGGAACAAACGGAACTTTTAAGATCTGTTCTATTTCCAAACCAGCATCCGCAGTTGGATTTTGCGCTACGATCTGCTCAACCGTAACACCATACCGTTTAGAAATCGCATAGAGCGTTTCACCCGCATCTACTTTGTGAACAATGAAAACTTTTCCATTGATGGTCTCTGTCCCGATAGAATCTTTCTTGATCTCGGGGCTAAAAAATGAGAGACCGGACAGTATCAAAAATTTGATCATAATCTGTACGCTACTAAATCCGTCTTATTTTGTACTAAAAATAAACAACCTGAGAGGATGAAAAAAGTCTCTGCGCCCAAACCGCTTAGTTTTTCGCCTAATTTCACGGTTAACACCAAGGCTCCGATTGCATTGAATACTAACAAATAGTTAGCCAGCTTTCCCGATTCTTCCACATATGCGCTAACCATAATCCAATCGTTGAATTCGAGGTATTCAACGCCTTTTGTGATTTTATAATCTGTCTGTGCTACAAATTTTTTAACGGTCTCGAAATGCGCAGTGCCTTCGGCATAAAACTCAGGCTTCGGATTTTCCAGATGGGCGGATTCTTGTTTTGGTTGCCAGGATGCTTCAACAACTTCTCCGGTTGCCACGCTGATTTTTACCGGAGTCAGCTCCTCTTTAATTCGATACCCGAAGATTTCCGCTTCATTCCAGTCAAAGAACGAAAGCTCTTCAACTTCCCAACTGGTAGCTCCGGTTGCGGCATCAAGTGCAATCAGACTTTTCCGATCCGGGTTACCGCCTTTGTTCATAAAGCGATTTAACAACACCGTACTTTTGTTTGCAGCGGCAAGGCTTAACCACCAGCTTTCCGTAAGCGAAACGTCTTTCCAGAGGAATTTATTCTGAGCATAATCCAACGCTGAAAACATGACTTTGAAATTTATATCGTCACGGACTTCAACAATAAGCCTGTGCTCCGCTTCAACGGCCAGCGTGTTCCAGATTGTTCCCGGGAAACGGTGAGAAAAGAGATGGACAGGCGCGTGAGACAACGTTTTTAAATGCTTAATTTTATGCGAGTTACCATGACCCAAACGAAAGTTCAAGCAATGAGACGATTTCTTTTACTATTGCTGCTGATTCTCCCAATCGCTGCCTTTTCCCAGAAAACAAAGGTTATGGTGATGGAAATCAAAACAGAAATTGATACGCGTACAAACCGCTACGTTGAGCTTGCCTTACGCGAAGCAACGGAAACAAAAGCGGATATCGTAGTGATTGAAATGGACACATACGGTGGCGTAATGACCGATGCCAAAGAGATCGTGGATAAGATCATGGATTTCAAAAAACCAATTGTGGTGTACATAAACTCCGATGCAGCTTCTGCCGGAGCATTGATCTCCATTGCATGTGATAGCATTTATATGTCACCAGGCGCAAGTATTGGCGCAGCAACTGTTGTAGGTGGTGATGGTGAAAAAGCTCCGGACAAATATCAATCGTATATGCGTGGTATTATGCGTGCAACAGCCGAAACAAATCATCGCGATCCAAGAATTGCTGAAGGGATGGTAGATGAGAGTTTTGAGATTCCTGGAATAAAAAATGCAGGCCAGGTAATTACATTTTCAACTTCAGAAGCAATCAAGAACGGATATTGTGAAGCCCAGGTCGGATCACTGGATGAAGTGTTGAAATACAACAACATTAAAGATTATGAGATAGACCGCTTTGAACTGGGCGCTCCTGATAAGATCATCGAGTTTTTTATCAATCCATTCATCAGTGGAATATTAATTCTCATCATCATCGGAGGAATTTATTTTGAGCTTCAAACTCCGGGCGCAACATTCCCAATACTGGCGGCCGGTATTGCGTTGATTCTATACCTCATCCCCTACTACTTAAACGGATTGGCCGATAACTGGGAGATCATTGCTTTATTTGCCGGACTTGTTCTCATCGCAGCGGAAGTATTTGTCATACCCGGCTTTGGTGTTGCCGGAATAGCAGGGATTATATTAACTGTCTGTTCTCTAATTCTAATCATGGTGAATAACAATGCCTTTGATTTTGAATTTGTTCCGTCTGCGAGCATTCTCTACGCAGTAGCAGCAGCTTTTGGCGGATTACTGGGCGGAATTTGTTTACTCTTCATTGGCGGATCAAAAATCGCAGATACAAAATTCTTCAAGCGAATTGCACTAACCGATACACAAGAAAGCAGACATGGCTATAAAGCCAGCTTCATTAAGGAAAAGATGATTGGCAAGACTGGAATAGCGCATACTGTACTCAGACCTTCCGGGAAGGTTATCATTGATGGGCAACTGCATGATGCCTTTACACGAGGTGAGTTTATTGATAAGGGAAGTAATGTTGAGGTGGTTGGAGAGGATACGACATCACTTAGAGTTCGATTATTGATTTAAATTTTGAAACAGAAGTTAGTAGTTAGAATAAAGAAGTTAGCCTGCTAACTACTAACTACTAAATACTAACTACTAACTATGATATTAGGAATTATACCAGCTCGCTATGCATCAACAAGGTTCCCCGCCAAGCCTCTCACAGACATTGCCGGTAAATCCATGATCCAGCGCGTGTATGAGCAAGTGAAAAAATCAACGTTGATAACGGATGTAATTGTAGCAACCGATAACAAAGAGATTTTAGATCACGTTACTTCGTTTGGCGGACGGGTGCGCATGACGAAAGAAAGTCATGTGAGCGGAACAGACCGGTGTTACGAAGCACTGACCTTACAGAAAGCAAAGTTTGATTACGTGATCAACATCCAGGGTGATGAACCGTTTATTCAACCTGAACAAATCGATTTGCTAGCGAAGCTGCTCGATGGTAAAACAGAAATCGCAACGTTGGTAAAAAAGATTGAAGACCAATCACAGCTGTTTAATCCGAATGTGGTGAAAGCAGTTGTCTCTGAAAAAGGTGAAGCATTATACTTTAGCCGCTCAACCGTGCCGCACATTCGGAATACACCGGATGCAGAATGGTTAAGCAAGCACTCGTTTTATAAACATATCGGCATGTACGCTTATCGCACAGACGTTTTGAAACAACTTACCGAATTGCCGGTATCAGCGTTAGAGAAAGCTGAATCACTGGAACAGTTACGCTGGCTGGAAAATGGTTTCCGGATTAAAGTTGCTGAAACAAAAACAGAAACGATTGGGATTGATACTCCGGAAGATTTACAGAAAGCACTAAATTCTCTAAGAAATTAGTAGTTAGTATTTAGTAGTTAGCATTCCTACTAACTACTAAATACTAGCTTCTAACTACTAACTACTAAAAATGAACCCCGAAACCAAAGCCTACAATCTTTCCCTATCGGATACCGAACTTCCGATAGCGGAATTTCTCGCAACTGAAATTGATAAGAATCTTCCGAAAGCCGAGAACAAAATCTGGCATCGCCACCCAGTTTGGTTTTTAGAGGGTAATCCGATTGTTGGTTATAGTAAATTGAAAAGTGGCATGAGGTTACTGTTTTGGAGCGGAGTAAGCTTTGATGAAAAAGAACTAAAGCCCGGAAGCGGTAAATTCAAAGATGCATCGATTACCTATACGGCAGAAGATCAAATCAACACAAAAGATCTTAAACGCTGGTTGAAGAAGGCGAAGAACATCCAGTGGGATTATAAAAACGTTGTAAAGCGCAAAGGCAAGCTCGTAAAACTTAAACCTTAACGATGACCGGCACATATCGGATAGACCACTCAAAAGCAAGAGCCTTCAGCATGATCCTGTTCAAGCGTTCATTGCTATACATTGCAATTTTTGGACTTATTGCTGCGTGGCTCTTTCGCGATATTTTACTTACCTGGGATGTTTTGTACTTGTTGCTGGCGTTTGCCGGAATAATTGCAATGTCCTTTTTACAGGTAGTGCAACGCGAAAAGGCGGTTCGGACCTTGGTGGTTAAAGTTGATCCGAACATGATCCAAAATGAGGCCGACTATGGTGTCTCCACCATGATCGAGTTTAAAGATGCCCGGCTCATACAAATGAAAGAAGGTTTCTACCTGATTCCTAAAAGTGGCTTGTCGCTGATCTCATTTTATAGCTTCAGACGAAGCGGAATACGCACAGTGTTTGTTCCGACAATGCTGCATAGCTACGAAGAAATTAAAGCTTACGTTAAAAGCCGATTGAAACTGAGCCACTAAATTCTAATTTACTTACTGTCCGCAAAGTTGAAGTTCAATCCGATCGTTACAAACTCCTTATCCTGACGGAAATCTTCGTTGGTAACATTGAAGCTATAGCCGAACTGAAACTGAAACTTAATCTTCTCTAACCCTGCGCGGATTGTTAATGCCGGCTCAATTAAAAAATTAGAATCATTTTCGCGTAAGTAATCGGCTGCGGACTCACCGTTATAGATCAAATCACCAACAATGTTTGAATAGCGCAGGTTTACGAAACGGGATGAGACAGCTGCGGAAAAATATTTTGACTTATAGCCAAAGTTTGGCTGAATGCCATAGCGAAAGATGTTGGCTGAAATATCGCCTTCGGTACCGGGACTTGCATCGGCCGTGGAAGGCAAATGATTTTCAACGCTTCCGGTTCCGGCTAATCCATAAAGCTCAAACACAAAATTCTCGGCAACCGGTGTAAAGTATCCGACTCCTGCTTCAAAGAATTTTCCCGAGCCGCCATCACCATTATCAAGGTCTGATGGAATGAACAACCCCGCATTGGCCTGGATCGCGATGTTTGATCCAACGCCATACGCACCTTGAAACTCGACCTGATTTCCATTACCGGAAAGCGTGAGGTTTGTTTCACCTTTTTCAGAAATCAGCGGAACATTTTGTGTGTTCGCAGTATAGTACTTAGGGCTACAGCTCGCCATGATAGCCAGCATAAGTGCGGTAAATAGAATGTTTTTCAGCATACGGTTTCCTCCGTTTTAGATGGAGCTCAGCATTGCATTCCCACAAAGTGTGCCGTTTAGAAACAGGCTTTTAACAGTATTACGCAATATATATTGTGGATACTTGTACTCACCCAAGAATAAGTATTCGCCCATACGCGTAAGCAAATGCGAAAAATAAAGCTCCCAGCCATAGGAGTTACTCCTATTAACCCCGGTTTAGTTTAAATAAAGCTATTAGCTTTCGTACAATTCCGGTTCTCCCCCAGGTTAATCGAAGTTAGTTGTGATCTGTCTTATGATGCTTTGCGCCCCATGCAAGTAAAGCTTTGTTGGTTTTGAGGGTTGAGACTGGTTTGGCTTTTAGCAGCGCTTATAACCCCTTGTATTATGCTTACCTCATCCAAAAAACAAAAGCTTCAACAGAGCTTGAAGGCTTTTCAGAAAAAGTACTTTGGTAAAAAGCTTGCCGATCTTGACGAATCCAGTACTCGTTTGCTCATTAACGAATTACTGAATGATGTCCTTGGCTATTTAATGATAGATGAAATCAAGACTGAATATATGATTCGCGGAACGTATGCGGATTATGTTGTTCAGATAAAAGGTGTCAGGCATTTTCTGGTTGAAGTAAAGGCTCTGTCCCTTTCGTTATCGGACAAACATCTACGACAAGCAATTAATTATGGAGCTAACGAAGGTATTGAATGGGCTTTGTTAACAAACGGAAAAGAAATTCATTTCTATAAAATTCTATTCACCAAACCGATTGAATCCAAACTCGTCTTCAAAATAGATGTTGGAGATCCTGCTCAGGTTAAAGAAGCAGTTGAATGTTTGCAGCATTTACACCGTGATGCAGTTGTAAAAAAGAGTCTGGATATGCTCTGGAATAAATTCACAGCGTTAGAGGTATACACAATTGCTGGCCTTATGTACAGCAATACTGTGATCAACTTTCTTAAACGTGAGCTAAAAAAGAAGTTCAAAAGTAAGTTTGAAGAAGCGGAAGTAAGAGAAGCTTTAACCAATATGATTTGTTCTCCGGTAAGTATGGAGAAAGTAAAAGTATCAGGAAGTAAAAAGTTGAAAAAGAAAGATAAGCCAACTATGATTATCGTCAATGCACAGCAAGCTTCTGATGTAGTTGTAGTAAGTACATCAGGACAGTAAGTATTTTCATTTTATACAATTATAATTTAATCCTTGAATATTATGCATGACGTAAGATTTTCAATTCCAGAAAGAGAACTAGGCAAAGCTGATATTGAGTTCCTTGTAAAGAAAAATGGTAAAGTTTTTGGAACAATGAAGGTTTCTAAGGGATCAATTGTTTGGTTTCCTAAAGATACCACTTACGGCCATAAGACTAGTTGGAATAAATTTGACGAATTTATGAAAAGTCAAAGCAGATATGAGAAGAGAAAATAATCTTGAAAACGACAGCATAGATATATAATATTACTTCTTCTGCAACCTCTTCACCAACCAAGGCAACGTCAACCCCTGCCCAATAATACTTATCAACACCACCACAACCGAAATAAAAATAATCGCGTTGCGCTGCGGGAAGGCTGAACCATCGCTAAGGGTTAAGGGCAAGGCAATGGCAGTTGCCAGTGAGACAATTCCCCGCATACCGGCCCAGCTGATGATGAGGCTGGTTTTAAAATCAAACAAGGCATGTTCGGTAATGCGGTTCTTGTTACGAGGCGAAGCAAAGGCGCGGGTCAAGCCTTTTTGCTGACCTACTACCCGGCCAAAGCGTAATAAAAAAGCAACTACGGTTATGATGAACGCATAGAGCACATAGAGCCATGCATTGCCGTCAACCGTTTTGAGCACTTCCGGGAACTGGATGCCGATGAGAATGAAGATGAAGCCGTTCAATAAAAATACGATCACATCCCACAACGTTTTGGTTTGCTCCTGTAACGCAGGCGGAAACTGCTGGCTGCCAAAGCGCGCTATCATCAGTCCCAATACCACTACGGCAATCACGCCCGATACGTGCAGCTCTTCCGCTACCTGGTAGGTCACAAACGGCATCAGCAGCATGAAGCCGATGGTGACCAACGTATTCTTATGTACTTTCTTTAAAATTATGCTGAGTAATTTGGCCAGCAGTCCGCCAACCAAAAATCCGCCACCCAATACCAACACAAACTGAAGCGAAGCTTTCCAGAACACAAAGGCTGTTCCACCTACTGCCAGCACCGCATACCGGTACACCACCAACGCAGACGCATCGTTTACAAGTGATTCACCTTCTATGATGGTAGTCGTTTGATGTGATAGTCCGAGGCCTTTGGTAATGCTGATGGCCGACACGGCATCTGTTGCCGAAAGGATTGAGCCTAGTACAAAAGCAAGCGGCCACGTCATTCCGGGAATCAGGTAATAGGCAACCACTGCAATCCCGACTGCGGTAAGAAATACGAGCGAGATTGCCAAGGCGTTGATGGTATTGAAGTGAGTCTTAAACTCTGCGAATGGCATCTTGTACGCTGCATCGTAGAGCAAGGGCGGAAGGAAGATGAGGAACACAACCTCAGGCTCCAGTGTGATGTTGGGAATAGTCGGTATAAACCCGATGCCAATCCCGACTGCGATCATAAGAATTGGGTATGGGATTTTGATTTTCTCCGCAATGGCGGAGATCCCGATCATCACGGCCAGTAAAAAGATAACTACGCTATAATGTTCCATTCCGGTTTGAGGATCGGTTTCGGTGTAATTTTATTGTGAGTAAAATACGAAAAGGAAACATTAGTTTGAACGTCATTTCGAGCGTGCGTAGCAAGACTATGAAATGTTGAGTGATCTGCGAGAAATCTCGGGTTCAGTAGGTAGTGCGAGACTTCTCGGGGGCAGCTTATCTCTTTGCTGAAAGCTTTTTACGCTCGAAGTGACGATAACGTAGGTGATGGTAAGTTTTATTGAACTGGTTTCATTCCAAATTTTTCAATTGCAAACTTCTCCATTTGCTTATAGACTCCTTCCACATCTTTTGAAACAAGTGATGAACCGATCACATGCGCTCCGGCATTCGGCATGGCGATGGCTTCTTTTAAGTTATCGGGTGTACCTAGCTGTTTGTTCATCTCCAGCATCGCGCTGACTTTTACTTCGGGGTCCTGGTTCTCTTCGTCCTTATAATAGTATAACGTAAGGCAAGGCTGCTTGACGCGTTCAAAGGTTGCTTTCGTCATGGATGTTTCTACAAGCTCTTCCAATTCTACCAGGGCTTCAATTCGGTACTTACTGTTCCAGTACTTAGCGCGTTCCGGTTCAGCAACCCATTCGCGGTACTTGCTGCCTAAGACATTCCGTGCGATTTGCAATCCCCAGGGATCATTTAATAAGAATGCTGCGCCATCGTTAATGGCGATGTTGGGCGACATGTTGATCATCGCATGAACATCGTTTGGATATTCCGCTGCAAGCATGAGCGCTACCGTTCCACCGGTTGACGTAGTTACCAAAATGACCTTATCCCCTATTGCTTTACCAATCGATAATGCTTCCTTCGCGCTTTCCCAGAAACGATCGGCTGTAAAATTCAATAATGATTCGGTTGTGTCAATGCCATGATCGGCCAGTCGTGATAAGTACAAGTTCGCTCCGAACTCTTTCGCAAATCTTCTATGGACAGGATCGCCTTCCATTTGACTGGCGGAGAAACCATGCAAGTACACGACCGCGTATTCTGTTTTCTTTTTGGTTGAATCAGCCCAAACAATCCGAGCCTCATTGTCGGGTTTTATTTTGTGAACACTTTCGCGTGCAGCGATCAGGGCTTCTAATTGATCGGGTGTAGCGATTAATGTTTGTAGTCTTTTATCAAATTTTGGTTTACGTGGTTTGGGTCCGGCCAGGTATGCAATGGCCAGGCCAAGTACCGGAATACCTATGTAGAGTAAACGTTTAAGTGACTTTTTCATGGGAGCGAATTGGTATAGCGAAGGTACTATAAATTTAGCGTTTGAATTTAGCGCCTGAAGAACATTTCACCTGCATAATCGGTAACCGCGTTGCACGAAATTGAACAATAGTATAAAGCGTGCAGTTTATTTTAGCTATTTTTAATTCATTAATTCTTAGCCTCACTTCTATGTTTCGTTTTGTTAGAAATTTCATTCTTTCGGCAGTTCTGCTAAGCGCAATGATCTCCTGTTCGGATGCTGATGAAAAGCCTTGCGACAAAGTATTCCTAGATAAAATCGGTAGCAGGTTTGTGTATTACACCGGAAGTCAGCTAATCTCAGAGTTCAGTTTTGCTGCTGAAACAAGATTTTCCTACACCGAAGCGGGTAAAGTTTCAGAGATCACTACGTTCTCAAACACGAATGAACCCATAAACAAGGTGAAATTTTACTACGATGAGACTGGCCGAATCGATTACATGCTCCGGTTCTACACCGGCATTCCGCTCGATTCCATACATCCCACGTATGACGCTCAGCAACGAATCACAAAATTATTATACTATATTGACGATGAACTGGACCAAACCATCGATTACGAGTATGCCGGAAAAAATACAACGCAATCCCGGTTATACACTGCAGATGGTTCATATGAAATATTAACGTTACTGGAATACGACAACAATCCGCGGCTGTATCCTGCCGAAGCCTGGAATGTATCTTTTCTATATACTCCCCTTTACTTCAGTGAGAACAACGTTACGAAGTATACCGGCACAGTTCCCGGCAGCGAGGATGAAACAGTAATCGTGCATGCATTTAAGTATAATTCGGATGGCCTTGTCATAGAAGATCAGGTTGGAGAAACTATTACAACGTTTGATTATGCCTGTGATCAACGGCTGAAGGAGTAAGGAGTAAAGCGCTTTAAAAAAAGCGCCCGACATCTCTGCCGGGCGCCAACCCTGTAAATTAAACCGCCTGCTTTTATACACTTAAAATATTATATCCTTTCTCCGGGTACTATCGCGCTTGTGTTCAGCCTTGCGGCCTGAATAATAATCACCTCTCCAGAGCGTAGTTTCACAAAAATCTTTGCGCGTACCTTCATAGCGGTCCTGTACATAATAATTCAGTGTGATCTGATCATTATAAATCGTTCCTGCGCCTTCGATCTCGTAACCGTCTATGATCTGAAGCGGAATAATGATCGCGTCATACGATACGGTAGCGTAGATGGATAAGCCATCCATGTACAAGTTTTCAATGTACACTTCATTGGAACGTGATCCGGAAGAAATCCAGACATCGTACTCATAATATTCATGGTACGTTTCGCTGTATTCGTCCGCATAGTGACTTCCAACAATCTGGTTGCGCCAGTGGTAAGGCCTTTCGGGCTCAACGTAGTACGTATCGCACGAGGCTAAACTGATCAGGACAAGGAGGAAGAGTAATGACCGTTTCATAAAACTTAAAATTTAATTCAGTTCTTATAATACAAGGGACATGCCAAGTCAGAAAATGGCGTTTTTGAAATGGATTACAAGTTTTTTATCGCTTCACGTCATACTGAAGGTTTTGCCTGAAGTATCCCCTGATAGTGGAAACTATCAATATCATAGCTTGTGCTTGATCTTCTCTTTGTTCATTTAATAACGGGATTCTTCGCTGACGCTCAGAATGACGTATGGCCAAGAGGTATATAAAAACAAAAACCCCGGCCGTCCGCCAGGGTTCTTTCAAAGGTTAAAAAGTAATCAGGTTAAGGGCCTGACTTGATAAATAGGCAATTCAGCACCGGCAAAAAATATTTACCACCAACAACCACTACGAATGGAGTAAAATACCGGACGTGCTGAATATGCCATACCTTTGAAGCTTTAGAAACCTTCATGCTTTATTAATCAACATTGTCGTGCAGGAACTTGTTGTTGCCCAGCAGACTGTTGTCGTCATTTAAATTATACTTGGAGATCAACGGCTCGGATGAATGCGGAACGTTGTCCATCTTCACGCCTCTGCGTAAGTAAGCAGGCAACGCCCACTTTTCGTTGAACTCTTCTTTGGTCATTTCCTGCTTGCGGGCATTCTTCAGCTTTTCCTTGCGGAGCTGAGCTTGCTCTTGTAAGCGCTGTTTCGCAGAACGGAGTTCCATCATGCCATCTTCATTGATGATCTGATCGCCATACTTTTCAGTTTCGCGCTCAAACTCATCGTCATGATTTCCGAAAAGACCTTCATCACCGAAGTCATCTTCCGCATCTTTATTGTTAGTGACGGTTGGTTCCGGCTTCACAAATACAAACTCGCGCTGCATCGGTTTCTCCTCTTCTTCCTCCTCTTCTTCGATTTGTTTCTTTGTTGGCTTAACCGGCTCTTCTGTCTTCTTCAACTGGATCTCCTGAGAATGATTGATATTCTCTTGTTCAAACATCCAGATCTGGCTGCGGTCAAGATCGTGCACCTTCTTTTTATCTTCTTCCGCATCAGACTTTTTTACTTCTTCCGCTTGTTCGTTCTCACGATCAAAACCAGTTGCGATAACCGTTACGCGTAACCGATCACCCAAGGCTGTATCAACACCGTGACCGAAGATCATTTCAGCTTCCTGGCCGGCTTGTTCCTGGATATAGTTTGTGATCTCTGAAAGCTCGTCCATGCGCAGCTCAGCTTCTGCTCCCGATACAATCGACAACAAAATCTTCTTAGCGCCCATGATATCGCAGTTGTCAAGCAACGGTGATGTCAACGCGCCTACTGCTGCGTTCTTTGCGCGATTCTCTCCTTTTGTTTCGGCTGTTCCCATAACCGCGTGACCTGCATTGCGCATTACGGTACGTACGTCCATGAAGTCAACGTTTACGTAACCGGCAAGTGTGATGATCTCGGCAATTCCTTTTGCTGCAGTTGTCAATACGTTATCCGCTTGCGCGAAAGCGGTACCGATCGGCAGGTCGCCATAGATCTCGCGTAATCTTTCGTTCAGGATTACAATCATCGTATCGCAGCTTGCACGCAATGCATTGATACCGGAATTTGCCTGATCTAATTTTTTCTTTCCTTCAAACTGGAATGGCTCAGTCACAATACCTACCGTAAGAATGCCCATGCTCTTCGCGATCTTCGCGATCACTGGAGCTGCTCCGGTTCCGGTACCACCGCCCATTCCGGCTGTGATGAAAATCATTTTTGTTCCTTCAAGGAACTCTCTGATCTGTTCTTTGCTTTCAATGGCTGCGCCCTTTCCTACTTTAGGATTTGCGCCACAGCCAAGACCCTCTGTAAGGTCAACACCAATTTGCAATTTGGTTGGCACAGGGCTGTTGTTCAGCGCCTGTAAATCTGTATTACAGACAACGAATTCCACATCCTTAATACCCTGGCGGTACATGTGGTTAACTGCGTTGCTTCCTCCTCCACCGACACCAATTACTTTTATAATTGATCGCGGAGCTCCCAGCGTGTTCTGCTTTGGGAGGTCGAATTTGTACGATCCGGTTTCTAACATATTACTTCTTTTTAGTGGTTGCTCTTTTTAATTTGTCTTTAGTCGCTAGTATTTAGTCGTTAGACTTTACTAAGGACTAAAGACTAGATACTTAATACTCATTCTTACCATCCAAATCATCAATCAACAGACTCTTGGTTTTTGTCAGGATGTCGTTGAAGAAGCTTTTGGACGAAACGGTTTTCTTGGGTTGTTGCTTCACATTAACTTTCACCAATTCCCGTGCTTCCTTGTAACGGTCTTCGCGCTCATCGAGTGAACGGAAGCCAGCGAGTACAAGTCCAACGGCAGTTGCATACATCGGGCTTTTCACAGCCTCAACTTTGCTCTTGCCCAAGTGCTCATTCGGATAACCGATACGCGTATCCATACCCGTCATATATTCTACCAACTGTTTCAGATTAGAAAGCTGCGCACCACCACCGGTGATCACGATACCGCCCGCTAATCTGTTTTCAAATCCGGAACTGATGATCTCAGTGTGTGCCATCTCAATGATCTCTTCCATGCGTGCCTGGATAATGTTCGCCAGGTTCTTCACAGATATTTCTTTAGCTGACCGGTTTCTGATTCCGGGAATTGAAACAATCTCGTTAGGAGATGCTTCTTCTGAAATTGCTTTACCGAAACGGGTCTTCAATTGTTCTGCTTGTTGTGGAAGAACCATTAAGCCTGACTTGATATCGTTCGTGATAATGTTTCCGCCAAACGGAATTACAGCCGTGTGACGGATAATGTTGTCGTAGAAGATCGCGATGTCGGTTGTACCACCACCGATGTCAATCAAACAAACGCCAGCTTCTTTTTCTTCGTCACTTAAAACAGCTAAGCTTGAGGCAAGGGGTTCAAGAATAAGCTCTTCTGTTTCAAGCGTGCCTCTGCGTACACATTTATTAATATTATTGATCGCGTTGGTTTGTGCAGTGATGATGTGGAAGTCTGCTTCCAATCTCACGCCCGACATTCCAACAGGTTCTTTAATTCCTTCTTCGTAATCAACCATGTAATCCTGCGGCATCACGTGGATGATCTGGCTTCCCGGAGGAACGACCATGCGATACATATCCTGTGTTAAGCGTTCCACATCATCGATGGTGATCTCATCTTCTTTCGAAGAGCGGGTGATACCACCGTGCTGAATGAAGCTGCGGATGTGCTGACCAGCAATGCCCACGTTCACCACACCGATGTCGATGCCGGATTGATCGCTGGCTTCTTTGATCGCCTTCTCAATAGCCTGAACGGTTTTGTCGATGTTAAAGACAACACCTTTCACGACACCTTCGGATTCGGCTTTGCCCATGCCGAGCACTTCGAGCTTGCCGAACTCGTTCTTACGACCCACGATCGCACAGATCTTTGTTGTGCCGATGTCGAGTCCTACTATTATTTTAGAATTTTCCATGATCGTATTTTTATAGTGGTTGTTCTTTGGTTAGTATTTAGTAGCTAGTATTAAGTAGTTAGTTATCATTGTTTATTCTGCGATTATCTGACCCTCGTATTCCAGGTTCACTCTTTTGTATGTGTTCCATCCTCTTTGCGGGAGGATTTCTTTATAGAAGATTTTCATCTTCTTGAATTTTGTCTCGAGATTGTCGGCTACACCAAACTCAATCACCTGACCACCGATTTGCGGCATGATGTTGATGTTTCCTTTGCTGTCGATATCTAGCTGAGCAATTTGTGCTCTCCAGAAATCATCTTCGCGAATCATGTCGAGCATGGTCATGAGATTTTTGGTTTCTTCTGTTTTGTTCAGATTTTCCAACTGAAGCAAGCCTCTTATATAAGAGCCGCTGATCAACACTACCCGTGTCGTGAACTTGTCGGATACCGGCATTACCGTTCCATCTTCTGCGATGTAGCCGTCCGGGCCATCGTTGCGGACGAGACGAGCCACTGGTCTGCGTAAAGTCGCTTTAACAACAAGATTTCCTTTTAAGTCGCTGTATAGTTGAGCATCATCAATGAAGCGGTTCATCTTGATGCGCTTCTCGATCTGCTTCAGGTTAAGCTTGTCCATGCTTGCGCCTTTCAAGTTCTCTTCATCCAATTGCATCAGGTCGACAATATCCGACTCATCGATAAACTGGTTTTCTTCGATGTTCTCGATCTTGATCACAATATCTTTTACCGATACCGAACCTTGCTTGCGCTCGCTGAATGCAATCAGAACAAACACGACTGCGAGGATCGCAACGATTTTAAGTTCTCTTTTTATGTTGAAATTAATTTTCATACTTAGTCTTCAACATTGCTTTTATCGGTTGAACAAATGTGTCGATGTCGCCTGCGCCTACTGTCGCCACCACATCTAGATCCATCGTTTCTAATTTCTGCATCAGGTCGTCTTTGCCAACGCGTACTTTCGTTTTGCTGGTGATGTCGCTGAACAACATGTCTGACGTTACGCCCGGAATCGGAAGCTCGCGTGCCGGATAGATATCCATCAGCACTACTTCATCGGCCAGGCTTAAGCTTTTTGAAAATCCAGCCGCGAAGTCGCGCGTGCGTGTGAACAAGTGCGGTTGGAAGATTACAGTAAGCTTTCTTCTAGGATACATGGATTTCATGGAACGCAGGAAGGCTTCTATTTCTGTCGGGTGATGCGCGTAGTCGTCAACGAATGTTACCTTCTCCCCTTTCAGCACAAGCTCAAATCTTCTTTTCACACCGGTGAATGATGCCAATGCTTCTTTAATCGCGCTCATCTTCACACCGCATAAGTGGGCCGCGATGGATGCTGCGATTGCATTCTCCACATTATGAAAACCAGGGATACCAAGCCTCACGCGCTCATCCTTTGGACCGAAGCCACAAAGGTCGAATTCAAAGAATCCGCTGTGCGCAGTAATGTTGCCGGCAAAAAATTGCCCCCGGCTCATGCTGTAAATATGTTTTGTCACGTGATCAACGTCTGCTGCCAGCTGATCGGCAATTGATTCGTGAATGATCAGGTGACCGTCTTTCTTAATTTGTTTGATATAATCCTTAAACGAAGTAACGAGACTATCGTGATCGCCATAGATATCGAGGTGATCGGCATCAGCGTTTGTAACGACTGCTATTTCAGGAAACAATCTTAAAAATGAACGATCAAACTCATCTGCTTCAACGACAACAGTAGTACCTTCATTCACCACACCTTGCATTACAAGATTGGACTCGTAGTTGGTTGTAATACCACCTAGGAAAGCAACCATGTCTTTCTTGGCAACTTTAAGAATATGCGCCACCATTGATGAAGTGGTTGTTTTGCCATGTGTGCCAGCAACACCGATTGTTTTATAACTCTTTGTGATCAGGCCAAGCACTTCCGACCGTTTCATGATCGTGTAGCCTTGCTCTTTCAGGTAAGCATGTTCTTTATGATCTTTTGGAATCGCTGGAGTAAATACGATTAGTGTATTCTCCTTACCCACCATTACCTCTCCTGGAATATTGCGAATATCATCATCGTAGTGAATGGTCATTCCTTCACGCTCGAGCTCCTGCGTAAGCACTGTCGAAGTTTTATCGTAGCCAGCCACGTTCACACCGCTGTGCATAAACCAGCGGGCAATCGCGCTCATGCCAATGCCTCCGATGCCCAGGAAATAAACGTTATGGTATTGTTTTACGTCCATTAGTTCTTGCTCACTCCGATTAACTTTTCAATTTCATCTACAATCTCACGCGTTGCGTTTGGCTTCGCGAGCTTGCTGATGTTTGTGCTTAATATGTTTGCGCGCTGCTCATCAAACAAAAGCTTCATGGCTTCGTCTACGAGCTTTGCTTTGGCGTCTTTATCTGCTATAAATAGGGCAGCTTGCTTTTCAACCAGCGCCATTGCATTTTTTGTTTGGTGATCTTCAGCCACGTTCGGTGATGGAACCAAAATCACTGGCTTACCTGCGATGCATAATTCCGATACCGCCAATGCTCCGGAACGAGAGATCACCACATCCGCAACTGCGTACGCGAAATCCATTTCCTTTAAAAAATCTACTACGCGGATTTTTTTCAGATCATACTTCGCTACCTGCTGACTCACGGTTTGATAATAACCTTTACCGGTCTGCCAGATCACCTGCACTTGTGAATCAATTAATTTTTCAATTCCGGCAAGTATGCTTTCGTTTATTGTTCTTGCACCCAGACTTCCACCAATCACCAACAAGGTTCTCTTGTTCGCATCAAAGCCAAACTGTAGCAAGGCACGCTCACGCTTGGAGTGAATCACAAGAATATCTTTACGCACCGGGTTTCCGGTTAACACGATCTTGTCTTTCGGGAAATATTTCTCCATGCCTTCGTAGGCCACACATACTTTACTCACTTTACTACCCACTTGCTTATTCACCATTCCGGCAAATGAATTTTGTTCCTGCGCCACTGAAGCAATACCAAAACGTGTAGCCGCCAGCATGATGGGTCCGCTTGCATAACCGCCAGTTCCAATCACTGCATGTGGTTTGAAACGTTTCATGATAAACGTTGCACGAATAAAGCTCACAACCACTTTAACCGGGAACAATAAATTGGAAACCGTTAACGTGCGTTGTAATCCACTGATCCAAAGACCAATGATCTTATACCCTGCTTCCGGCACACGCGTCATTTCCATTCTTCCTTTCGCACCAATAAAAAGTATTTGCGCATCGGGGTGACGTTCACGAAACTCGTTCGCAATCGCTACCGCAGGGAAGATGTGGCCTCCGGTGCCGCCTCCGCTGATAATCAATCTATATGGTTGTTGCGTTGTCAAATTTTATGCAGCAACTGCTTCTACGTTTTTATTTTCTTTCTTCTCACGTTTCTCTTTCACATCACCTTTATCTTTTTCAAAGATCTCATCACGTTCGCCACGGCTCACGCTGAGAATAATTCCAACAGACAAGCCGGTGAATACCATGGAGGTTCCTCCCATACTGATGAAAGGCAACGGCTGACCGGTAATCGGACCGAGTCCAACCACAACGCCCATGTTTACCATGGCCTGACAGACCAAATCGAAGCTGAGTCCCGCGGATAGTAATCCTGCAAAGGCGCGCTCACTGTTGTAGGCTGCCTTCATTCCTCGATGTAACAGAATGAGATAAAGTACAAGCACTACAATACCTCCAATCATTCCATACTCTTCAATTACAATTGCGTACACAAAATCTGAGTAAGGATGCGGAAGGATATTTCGCTGGTCACTGTTACCTGGACCTTTACCAGCAATGCCTCCGGTAGCTACCGCTATGCGTGCATGCTTAGCCTGGAACGGAAGCTCTTTGCCTTCAATGAAATTGGTGATCCGGTTCTTAGCCGTTGTTCCACGAACTCCGAATTGAATCGCAGCTGCACCGGCCAGAATTCCAACCAACACAAGCATTGCTAAATATTTTACCGGAACGCGACCGATGAACATGATCAGGAAACAGGTTGCTAATAATAGAATTGCTGTTGAAAGGTTTGTTAATGCGATCAATCCGCAGATCAATCCGCACCACATCAAAATTGGAATGAGTGACTCTTTAAAATCGTCAATGTTCTGCTGACGTTTGGACAACATGCTGGCGATGTGAATGATCAATGCCAAGGAAGCAAAGTCAGATGGCTGAAAAGTTCCGATAACCGGAAGTGCAATCCAGCGTGATGCATCGTTAATAGAAACACCATTTGTAAATGTATAGATCAACAATGGAATACTAATCCACAATGCAATCTTGGATAAGCGTGAGTAAAAACGATAATCAATTTTATGTGCTAACCACATTGCTCCAAGCCCAATGAAGATGTGGAACGTGTGCTTGAGCAAAATCCATTCTGTACTCGCAGACTTTCTGTAAGCCATCGTTCCGATAGAGCTGTACACTACCAGAATACTAATCAGCGACAATCCGAACACGGCAGCCCAGATTACTTTATCACCTTGTAAATGTTTATCGGCCCACTCTTTTACCTTGTTCATACGAGTTGGTTTTCTTTTTCTTTCTTCAAATTCCCTACTGCTTTTCTAAACTGATCTCCCCGATCTTCATAATTCTTGAAGAGATCAAAGCTTGCGCATGCCGGTGATAGTAGGACCACGTCACCCTTTTGTGCCTCCCGTAATGCCAACTGCACCAATTCTTCCACGCTTTGTGTTTCGAGAATCGTAGGTACCATTCCACCAAAAAAATCTTTTAGCTTCTTGTTATCGGTACCGAGACAGATCAATGTTTTCACTTTTGCTTTTACCTGGTCTTTGATCAGGTTGTAGTCGTTGCCTTTATCAATACCGCCTGCGATCCAGATCAATGGCTGATTGTAGCTTCCGAGTGCGTAAACAACTGAGTCTACATTCGTAGCTTTAGAATCGTTGATGAACTCAACTCCGTTCACCGTTCCAACAGGCTCGAGTCTGTGCGGAGCGTTTTTGAAAGTTTTTAATCCTTCACGGATTGCTTCGAGCTTCGCGCCTGCCAAATACACAGCTGAAACCGCAGCCATCGTGTTGATCAGGTTATGCGGACCTTTTAAGGTTGTATCAGCCTGCAGCACATTGAATTTTTCATTCAGGTTAAATTGCATCGCCTTGCCATCGTAAAAAATTGGCGACTTTGTATCCTTTAACGAAACCGGAATCTTTGAAGCAGTTGTTTTTTTAGAAGCGATCTCTTTCGCGATCACTTCGTCATCGGCATAGTATATGAACTTCGAACTCGCATCCATCTTCCGAATGATCTGGAATTTTGAATCGATGTAGTTTTGAAGCTTATATTCGTAGCGATCAAGATGATCAGGTGTGATGTTCAACAAAATGCCGATCTCAGGCTTGAACGTTTTCGTTCCGTCAAGCTGGAAACTGCTTACCTCCAGCACATACCAATCGGCATTGCCGTTGACAACTTTGCGTGCGAGGCTTTCGCCTACGTTACCGGCAAGCGCAACACTAAATCCGGCCGACTTCATTAAATGATACGTCAACAATGTCGTTGTTGTCTTACCATTTGTTCCGGTGATCGCAATTACTTTTCCATTGATGTAGCGGAAGCCGAACTCAATCTCATCGATGATCTCAGTGCCTTTTGCCTTCAGCTTCTTGATGATCTCAGCTTTCTCTGGAATTCCAGGGCTTTTGATCACGAGATCAGCGTTCAGAATTTTTTCTTCGGTATGCTTCAGCTCTTCAAATTCAATCTTGTTACGAACAAGATCATCACGATACTTATCTTTAATGGATCCCTGATCGGATACAAACACCTCAAAGCCTTTTGCCTTCGCGAGCAGTGCTGCCCCCGTTCCGCTTTCGCCTCCACCCAATATGACTACACGGTTACTCATTGAAGCTTCAGGGTTGCGAGTGAAAGAATAGCTAACAGAATTCCTACTATCCAGAAACGTGTAACGATCTTGGATTCGTGAATTCCTTTTTTCTGATAGTGATGGTGTAAAGGCGACATCAAAAAGATCCTTCTGCCTTCACCGTATTTTTTCTTGGTGTATTTGAAATACGCTACCTGGATGATCACCGAAAGATTTTCGATCAAGAAAATTCCACAGATTACCGGGATTAATAATTCTTTACGAACTGCTAACGCTAACACGGCAATCACACCACCCAATGTCAAGCTTCCGGTATCACCCATGAACACTTGCGCGGGATATGCATTGTACCATAAGAATCCTAAACATGCTCCAACGAATGCCGTGCAAAAAATTACCAACTCGCTCAAATTAGGGATGTACATAATGTTGAGATAATCCGAGAAGTCAACACGGCCGGAGAGATATGCAAAAATACCGATGGTGATACCGATAATACCCGCTGTGCCTGCAGCCAGTCCGTCAATGCCATCGGTTATGTTGGCACCATTGGATACAGCAGTGATGATGAAGATCACTACGAGCACATAAATAATCCACGTAGAATTTTCACCGAGAAAAGGAAGAATGTTTTTATAATCAAGCTCATTGTTTTTGAAAAAAGGAACTGTTGTTTTGGTAGACTTTACATCTTCATAGTTACGAACCGCTACACCATCCACTACAACAACTTCAGCGCCTGGATCTTTAACCCTACGTTCAACAACACTGCTGTTGAAATAAAGTGTAAGTCCAACGATTAACCCAAGTCCAACCTGACCAACAACTTTAAACTTTCCAGCTAAACCTTTTTTATCTTTCTTAAATACTTTGATATAGTCATCGAGGAAACCAATCAAGCCCATCCAAACCGTGGCAGTGACTAACAAAATCACATACACGTTATCAAGTTTGGCGAACAGGAATGTCGGAACGAGGATGGCTGCTATAATAATGAGTCCGCCCATGGTTGGCGTGCCGCGTTTTGCAGTCTGACCTTCAAGACCAAGCTCACGGATTTCCTCACCTACTTGCTTCTTCTTTAAGTAGTTGATCAAACCTTTACCAAACGTTATCGTGATCAATAACGAAATAGCTGCCGCCATGCCTGCGCGAAACGAAATGTATTTGAATACACCCGCTCCCACGAAGTCAAATTGTTTGTCCAAATAATCAAACAAATAGTACAGCATTAGTTCGCGAACAGTTTAAGCATGCGTTCAACAACTTCTCTATCGTCAAAAGGATATTTTACTCCTTTAATTTCCTGGTAGGTTTCGTGGCCTTTGCCTGCGATCAGCACGATGTCTCTTTCTTTTGCCATCATGCAGGCGGTTTTAATTGCTTCTTCACGATCAGCAATAACTAATGTTTTACGTGCGTCACTCGGCCCAATTCCGGTTTGCATCTCGCGGATGATTTCCATTGGATCTTCATCGCGTGGATTATCAGAAGTTAACACAACTTTATCGCTGTAGCGACAGGCGATGCTTGCCATCAATGGGCGTTTTGTTTTATCTCTGTTTCCGCCACAGCCTACAATTGCAATCACTTGCTCGTTGCCTGTTCTGAGTTGTGCTATTGTATCCAGTACATTTTTCAATGCATCGGGAGTGTGTGCATAATCAACAATCGCGGTGATCTTTGATCCCGGAAGGATTAATTCAAATCTTCCAACAGCGCCTTTGATTGCGGATAATGTTGTCAACACCGTTTCTGAATCTTCACCCATCAGCACGGCTGCACCATACGCTGCTAATAAGTTGTAGGCGTTGAAATCACCGATCAGCTTAAACCAAACGGGTTTGCCGTTTACATCAAGCTCAAGACCTTCAATCGTGTTGCTGATGATCTTGCCTTTGAAGTCAACCATCTTCTTCAGACCGAAGGATTGCTTCTTAGCTTTTGTGTTTTGCATCATCACCATGCCGCGCTTGTCGTCTGCATTCACTAGGGCAAATGCATCTGCGCCAAGCTCATCGAAGAATTTCTTCTTGGCCTTGATGTAGTTTTCGAATGTCTTGTGATAATCTAAATGGTCGTGTGTGATGTTGGTGAACAATCCGCCTACGAACTTTAATCCGGCAATGCGTTCCTGATCAATTGCATGCGAGCTCACTTCCATGAACGCATGCGTGCAGCCAGCCTCCACCATCTTCGCCATCAGGCCATTCAGCTGAATCGGATCTGGTGTTGTGTGTGTTGACGCGATCACTTCATCAACAATGCGATGTTCTACCGTGGAGATTAAACCAGTACGATACCCTAACGAACCGAACAGCTTGTATAACAACGTAGCTACAGTCGTCTTGCCGTTCGTACCGGTTACTCCAACCAGCTTTAATTTTTGTGACGGGTTGCCAAAAAAATTAGCAGCAATAATTCCCAGCGCTTGTGCGCTACTTTTGACTGTGGCGTAGTTGATTTTTTCATGTATGGTATCGGGTAATTTTTCACACACAATAGCACTCGCTCCCAACTCAATAGCCTTCGCGATAAAGTGATGTCCATCGGATTGAGTGCCTTTTACTGCAACAAAAACATAACCTTTCTTAACCTGGCGCGAGTCAAAGCACACTCCGGTCACATCAACATTCATATCACCGTATGAAGATGTAATGGAGACTTTATATAATATGTCTTTCAGCTCAGCCATTCAACCTGATAAAAATTCTGCTTCCTTTTGAAATGCGTCTGCCGGGCGGTAACGATTGACTCGCTACACGGCCTTTGCCTTCATAGAAAACTGTAAGTCCTGATTTCTCTAATAAATAAATCGCATCGCGGAACGTCATGCCGTTTACATCCGGTACAAGATTTTGTCCGATAACATTCTTTTTCCAGTTCACTGCGTTACCGCTCTTGGAAGCACGCACCCATTCTTCATCGGTGTTCGTGTGATTGGAGATACCCATATCATTGCAAAGCATAGTCAGCTCTTGCTGATTGCCTGCACGGATGACAGGGAACGCACCTTCTTCATTCAATCTTTCTTTTGACATAGCCATATGCAAATCGATGTCACGCGCGTAAATGTTATCGGCAATTTCTTTCAATGCCGGTGCAGCCACACTGCTACCATACTGATACCAGCCGCGTGGATTCTTGATCAATACAATCGCAGTGTATTTTGGATTGTCTGCTGGAAAATATCCAACGAAAGAAGTTATGTACTTCTTGGTATACCGTCCATTCTCCAGGATCTGTGCAGTTCCGGTTTTACCGGCTATTCTATAATGACTGTCTTTAATGTTCTTAGCAGTTCCGTCTTGGACAACACCTTCGAGCATCAGCTTTAATTTCTTCAAGGTTTTGTCGGAGCAGATGCTGCTCACCATTGTCTCAGTTTTGAATTCTTCTTCTACTTCATCTGCTTTGCTGATCTGCGTCACGAAAATCGGCTTGATCATTTTTCCGTTGTTGGCGACTGCATTGTAAAGTGCAAGTGTATGCAATGGCGTATTTTCAATTCCGTAACCATACGCCATCCACGGCAAGCTGATTCCGCTCCAGCCCTTTTCACCCGGACGTTTGAACTTCGGCATCGGCTCACCTGCGATCTGGATACCGATTGGCTTGTTTAATTTCAGATGATCAACATGATCTAAAAATTTCTGCGGACGTAATCCGAAATTCTTATCTACCAGCTTTGCCATCGCAACATTTGATGAATGTTCAAATGCCTGGCGTACTGTAATTCTTCCAAGACCACCTTCTTCGTGATCACGAACTTTATTTTTGTAGAAAGTATATTCACCATTACCGGTATCAACACTGTCAGACAACTCAACTTCGCTGTCTTCGAGTAACGCAATCATTGTTACGAGCTTGAACGTTGAGCCTGGCTCGAATAAACCTGCTGTCGCGAAATTGAATTTTTCGTAGAAGTTGCCTTTGCCATCGCTGCTTAAGTTGGAGATCGCTTTGATGTGACCGGTTGAAACTTCCATCACCATCACCAAACCATCATCAGCATTGTGCTGACGCATTGCTTTGTGTAGCGCAGTCTCAGCAACATCCTGTAAGTTGATATCTAATGTTGTGTGAATGTCAAGTCCATCAACAGCTTTTACATTGTTAGCATCGAAGATTGGTTTCCAAACTCCGCCTGCAATTTTTTGATAGTATGCTGAGCCATCTTGTCCGCCAAGGTTATCGTTGAAGCTGTATTCAAGACCAACGCCTTTATCGTTTTCATTTACATACCCGATTGTTCTGCTGCTCAGGTTTGTGAATGGACGGTAACGCACATCAACTTTTTCAAAGATCACACCGCCACCTAATCTGCCTTCGCGGAAGATTGGCCAGTCGGTCATGTTCTTTTTATCCTGGTAGTCGATCTTCTTGCTGCTGAGGATTATGTATTGCTTGTCCTTACCACGCGCATCCTGCAACAAGCGCTTGTAATCGATTGCTGAACGGTCGCCAAAAAATCTTGAAAGTCTGTATGACAGTGAATCAAGACCTTCTTTCCAAACGTTGTCTTTCGGAAGGGTTGCATCGAACGCTACTTTATAGAAAGGAAGTGAGGTTGCCAATAAGCTGCCATTGTCGGAATAGATATTTCCGCGCGTAGCTTTTACGGTCATGTTCTGAAACGTTACCGCTTCACCCATTTTTGCCCACTTCTCACCTTCAATGATCTGGATATGACCCGTCTTCACCACTACGGCAATGGCGAACAACATCACGAATATGAAGGCAACGCGAACGCGTAATAATATAGACCGCTTAATATTCACCTTTCTCGACTACGATTTTGTGTGGGGGCTCAAGACTTTCTTCCAAACCAAACTGCGATACCTTACGCGCAACTTCCGATTGCTTGCTGGCATACATCAGGTCTGACTTCATGGTTGTATAATCTGCCCGCAAGTCTTCCACTTCAGCCTGAACGTGGTTGATCTTACGAACTGTTTTTTCTGCATAATGTGTGTTGCCGATATAAAAGAGACAGAGAAACATCACAAACCCGATCTTTGGTAATTGATGTGTCGGGAAACCTTCTTCGAAATAAGATTCAAGCTTCAGCTTTTTTTCCAGACCGGAGAAGACACTTGTTCCGTTACCACCTGTTTTGATGGTTGCGGTTTGTGATTCGATACGTAGTTTATTCTCTCCCATTCTTCTTTAGTATTTAGTCGTTAGTCTTTAGTCTTTAGTAGAGTTTCGTCTCAATACTAAATACTAGGTACTAACTACTCTTTCCGCTACTCTCAACTTCGCGCTGCGCGCTCTATTATTACTCTCTACTTCTTCCGCACTCGCTTCCACCGGTTTCCGGGTTACTTGTTCGAAAGGTTTTATCTCGTTTCCGTAGAAATCCTTTTCTACCTCGCCAAACACTTTACCGGTTTTGATAAAGTTCTTCACCATCCGGTCTTCCAGCGAATGGTAGCTCATCACTACCAACCTTCCGCCTTCGGCCATCACTTCGCCACACTGGTGCAAAAAATCTTCAAGTGCTTTCATCTCTGTGTTAACTTCGATGCGTAGCGCCTGAAACACCTGGGCGAAATATTTAAACTCCTTTCCTCTCGGAGCTATGGGTTGCAATGCTGCTTTCAGATCTTCTGTACGACTGAACGGTTTCGTAACACGCTGCTGGACAATCATTTTAGCGGCTGTTTTCGCGTTTTTGATCTCTCCATACATTCCGAAGATCTTATGCAGATCGGCTTCGGAATAGGTGTTGAGCAAGTCTGCTGCGCTGGTCTTTCCGTTTTGATCCATCCGCATATCAAGCGGACCATCAAAGCGGGTTGAAAATCCGCGCTCGGGTGAATCAATCTGGTGAGATGAGATCCCGAGGTCGGCCAGAATGCCATTGACTTGTGTTACTCCATTCAGCTTCAAATACTTTTTGAGGTACATGAAGTTTGCCTGGCAAAATGTAAAAGAACGACTCCTTATATGTTCGGCTTGTAGTTTGGCGTCTTCATCCTGGTCGAAAGAAATGAGCCTTCCGCCCTTTATGTTTTCAAGAATCGCTAAACTATGACCGCCTCCTCCGAACGTGACATCTACATAGATGCCTTCCGGATTTATATTCAGGGCTTCGATACATTCGGTGAGCATGACGGGCTTGTGATAGGTGGTGCCCATGTCAGTTACTCATTCAAATATTTCGCTGCTAATTTTGACAACTCACTTTGGTCCTGGATTCTGTGCTTCTCGAACACCGTTGGATTCCAGACCTCGACTTTATTTCCGATGCCGACCAGCAGCGCGTCTTTTTCGACTTGTGCGTAGGTGAGCATGTTTTTCGGGATTAAGAACCGGCCGTTGCTATCGAGCTCGACCGTAGCAATGCCCGACAAAAAATTCCGCTGTAGTGTGCGGTACTCTTCGTTGAACTCGCTGAGACCTGAAATTTTTGAGAAAACCTTTTTGAACTCTACCATGGGGTAAATGATGAGGCAAGGCTCAAAACCGCGCCTGATCACAAGCTCCGCGTCACCTTCCGGCAACTGGGCTTTGATCCGCGCAGGCAGTACTAACCTGCCTTTGGCATCGAGCTTACTTTCATATTCACTGGTAAAAAAGGTCATTGACTGTAGTGGTTGTCTATGTTATCTCTCACTTGCGTGGGAAATCCTTAAAACAAACATAAGTATTTTTCATCCACTTTCAACCACTTTACACCACTTTTTAACATTTCCAGACAAAAAATGCTTTAAACACCCCTTTTGCTCTCGCTTTGTCTTGGGTGAGCGCAATTTTTTAGACTGGAGCGCACTTGATTAGACTTTTGCTCAAATAATTAGACCGGAAATGTAAAAGTGCTTTTGGGATAAATTTGAAAGGTTTTGATTTAGAAAAACCCAGGTCTAGATGACATTTTACCCTACATATTATAGAGTAGTGGGCTAAAGTGGCATTAAAAACAAAGGCGCACCGACAATTGACAGGATGAAACTGCGTCAATATGCCGGAACGCGATTCTCTTTTTCATATTGAACCGTACAGGAGGCTTTTGCCTTAAGAACGTTAAGAGTATCATATAAGTAGGCGTCCAGGGAAGAGACTGATTCTGAATGAAACAAAGAATCTATTTCAATAAAACCATGCGTTAGGCCAGAAAATTCAAAGCAGTCAACTTTTAAAGAGAATCCCAGAACCCGCAGTTCATTCTCATCAATTATCTGACTGATCCTAACCTGTACACTTTCTGTCAGCACCGCATATAGCGTCATAGGCCGGGTATCATTAACTACAAAACAGATTACATAATTATCAGTGTCGGTAGAGACTTCTGTAAAAGAAATTTGATTAAGAGCCATACGGAAGTTAAAAGGCCGTGATTTAGCTGAGGTCAACTGATTTTCAAGACCCATCATTCGTGAAACGTCAGATTTTGAGCTTGAGTTGAATGATTTCTGGCTTGAGTGTGATCATGAATTTCTCTGACATCGAATAGCGGGCAAAACCACCTGCATCTTCTTTTTAGACCACCCGGATTTACGCTTATCCTTTTCTTTCTTAGTCACACTCAAAATATAACGCTTCGCTCCTGAATATATCCGCTTTACTCCGGACTTCAAATCAACTAACCTCTTTTCGCGTTAAAGTTGCAAAGTCAACCATTAAACAAAACAATATGAAAAAAGAAAAACAGATCAAATCTAAAAGTATACCGACAACGCTGTTGTCCATTTTATTTCTCAGCGTTACGCTATTCGCAGCAAGTTGCAGCGATGATGACGATGATGACAATGGCCCGGCACAGCAAACTGTATTAGACATTGCTGTTGCTAACGATAATTTCGATGTGCTGGCTGCTGCTGCTGCTAGAGCTGGACTTGGTAGTACATTGGACGGCAATGGCCCGTTAACTGTTTTTGCACCAACGGATGAAGCATTCAGAGTATACTTGGGTGGTGTAAGTGAAGCCGATGCAATTACTGCAGTTACTAACTTACCTGTAGATGCGGCCGCAGACTTGCTAATGTTCCATGTTATTTCTGGCAGTGAAATTGAATCGGGAGATCTTAACGATGGAACGCAGGCGGTTACCACAGCACGCGAAGGCGCAAACAACAAGGCATTTGTAACAAAAAATGCATCCGGAGTTACGATCAACAACGCGCTTGTAACAGATGCTGATGTGAATGCCTCCAATGGGGTAATCCATATCATCGATGCAGTATTAACACCACCAGCTGGAAATATTATTACGGTTGCTACAACAGGTGCCAACACAAATAATTTTCAACTGCTAGCTGCTGCATTGACCCAGGCCGGCTTGGTTGATGATTTACAAGGTAACGGGCCGTTTACGGTGTTTGCCCCGGATGATGATGCATTCTTAGGATTGCTCCGGACGTTAACCGGTGATGCTGAATTATCAGAAACGGAAGGTATTGCTGCAATTGGTGCTATAGATGCGGACTCGGAGCCGTTAACGTTGGCACAGTTGACAAGCGTATTGCAGTATCACGTTGTAAATAATACTGCGGCTTATTCAATCAATCTAACTGATGGTCAGGTGATCCCTACCTTGGCGGGCGCGACCAACACGCTTACAATCGACTTGGGCGCAACGGTGATTGTTGACGGCTCAGAATCCGATCCAGCTACTGTAACGACCGCAAACGTTTCAGCTACCAATGGAGTTATTCATGTAATTGATAGAGTATTGTTGTTGCCACTTGAATAAATGGCAATGTGAAGTTGGTTGAGGGGTTGTTTTGGTAAGTCCCGCCTGTATTGGTGGGACTTTTTACATGTTTGAATTATGTACATTGGAAGACTTTAATCTACGATTGTGTTTAGTATTCGCTACCGGTACTTGATCATCCTGTTGTTAGCAGTCTACTCCTACCTGAATATTTTATTTACGGTTGGCGACAAACTGTTTGATTTCGAGGTGAGCAAACCGGAACTTTTTATAGTACTGTTTTCGGTGGTATTTATTGTGTGGGAACTAAACCGGTTAATCGAAACCTCGCTTGCTAAAATAGGAATTGCTTTTAGAAATAGGGTTCATCCACTCATTCTGCTTTTCTTAATAAGTATAGTGAACGTGATGATTGCAGCTACGGTGGTGCTTGTACTACTCTACGTTGTTGAAGGCATTCAATTTCCGCTTCAACGAGAGCACATCACACTTCTACTGGCGTTTGGCTTTCGGGTTAATCTGTTTTTGAATTGCATTAATGCAATTGTGTTTTACATGAACCGCACAAAAAAAGCCCAGCTTGAAGCAGAACAATTTAAAAAGATCAGTGTCGAAGCACAGTTCGAAGCGCTGAGAAATCAGATTAACCCTCATTTCCTGTTTAATTCATTCAACGTGCTTTCTACCCTGGTGTATAAGGATCCGGATACATCCGCAAAATTTATCGGGCAGCTTTCGCATGTCTATCGCTACCTGTTGTACAGCCAGGAAAAAAAGATTGTTCTGTTACAGGAGGAAATGGAATTTATAAAAGCGTATCTGTATTTACTGGAGATCAGGTTTGGAGAAAACTTGCGGATAGAAATTGGTCATTTTGATGATCACGACCTTTACGTCCCGCCTGCGACTCTTCAAATGCTGATCGAAAATGCGATCAAACACAATGTTGTATCGCGAAAAAACCCGCTCACGATTTCTATCCGAACGGAGTCGGGCATGCTTATCATTTCCAATAATTTGCAGCTGAAGGAGATTAAAGAGCCGTCTACTAAGGTGGGACTACAAAACATTATCAGCCGGTATTTGTTTTTAAGTACGCGGGAGGTAATTATTGAGGAAAATGGGGATTTATTTATCGTTAAAATACCACTGCTGAGCCTGGAAGAAAAATGAACGTAGTTATAGCTGAAGATGAGAGTTTGGCTGCAGAAAGGCTGGAGGAACTGATTCTTGCCTGCGACCCATCCATCCGTATTGCCGGCCGCTACGACTCTGTTCTGGATCTTGTCGGATATTTCAGAAACAATTCGGTCGACTTATTGTTTATGGATATTCAACTTGCAGACGGAAAGGGTTTCGAAGTTTTTAACAAAGTCGAAGTCACCTCACCAGTCATCTTTACGACAGCGTATGACCAGTATGCGTTGCAGGCATTCAAACTGCACAGCATTGATTATCTGCTTAAGCCGATTCAGCAACATGAGCTTTCTTCGGCACTAAAAAAGTTCAAAATGCTCAGGGCTTCGCAGACACTCACGGGACACCATTGGGAGGTTCTGAAAGAGCTTGCAAAAATTCCTGTTCAGTCGTACAAACAACGATTCCTGGTGAAGTCAGGCAACAAGCTGCTATACAAACAATCATCTCAAGTCGCATGCTTCTATGCGGACGGAAAAATTGCCTACCTCGTAACCCGTGACAACCGAAAGTTTCTGGTTGACCATACGCTTGAAGAACTGGAACACATGCTGAATCCCGATGAGTTTTTCAGGATTAGCCGGAAATGCATTCTCAACATAGAGTGTGTTGCAGAGGTTAAAGGATCGGTAAGCAGCGGTATGGAAGTAATCATTCCACAAAAAATGGAATTTACTTTATCGGTTAGTCGCGACAAGATTCTGGACTTTAAAAAATGGTTAGATCGTTAGTGTTATTAATATGATAAAATTTAAGTTAATTATTCTCATCCTCTTTATTTCCACTGCAACGTTCGCCCAAACCGGGCAAGCGTCATCACCCGATTCGCTGAGCATGGCCATTCTTAAACTACAGGGTGAAGTTGATCATATCAAACTCAATCTCGGCAGAGTGGAGAAACGATTTAAGACGGGCATTGTCATTTCCACAATCGGATACTCAACTGTTATTGCTGGCGGGTTGATGTTGGGAAGAAAAAATGATGAGCTCGGGAAAGGTTTATTGATAGCGGGAGGGTTTGCCGGGGTAACCGGCACCATATTAATGGTGGATGCCTTCAAGTTTCTCGGAATTGCATCTGGAAAGAAGAAGCGACATCATTGACAGTTTCATTGCGCCAATAAATCTTTATTTCATGAATGCTGAAAAAACTTTTCTATTCGCAGGCGCATCCAGTCTGATCGCTACCGAGACAGCCGTACTGCTTCGAAAGAAAGGTCATACGGTAATAGGTCTGAGCATGAAGCCAGTGGCTGGTGTTTACAGCGAGATCCATCCGGTGGAGCAATATCATCTTTCAGAAAAATATCCAGTACTTGATACGGCAGTAGACGGCATTGTTTACTTTCCCGGTACAATTAATCTTAAACCCTTTGCGCGATTGACGAACGTTGATTTTCAACGAGATTTTGAAATCAATACATTGGGGGCGGCATCCTTTATTCAAGCCTATTTGAATAATCTCAAAAAAAGCCAGGTCGGGTCCATTGTGCTCATCAGCAGCGTGGCTGCTCAGATTGGTCTACCCTTTCATGCTTCAATTTCCATGGCTAAAGGCGCAGTGGAAGGTTTGACAAAAGCATTAGCAGCAGAGCTTGCTCCCTCAATCCGGGTAAACTGTATTGCGCCATCACTTGTGGATACACCCATGGCTTTGAAATTTGTTGATACTTCTGATAAAATGGAGCAGATGAAAAAGCGGAATCCAATGCGTAAGGTCGGGGACGCAACTGATATTGCAAGTGCAGTCTCTTTCTTATTACTGAATGATTCCGCCTGGATAACCGGTCAGGTGTTGGCAGTTGATGGCGGGATGAATACATTAAAGAATTGAAAAACGGTAAAGGAATAATACCTTAGAATTACCAACCTATGATTACGGATGTATTAACCGGTAATCCGCTTATCTTTTGCTACGAACCTTGCGAAACCAAGCAGCGCACCGGTGATCATGATGTTCCGGAATATATTGACCATCTCGATTTCTTTCTCGCGTTCTATACTATCTGTCATCATTTCAAGATTCAGCTCATAGCCCATCGCCCTGGGCAGATGGATTAATAAACCCATCAGCAAAACGTAAAGCGCCATTAACGAATAAGCGAGCTTATCATACCTACCGATGAATGCACTAATGATGAATAGTAAGATGCATACAGCAGTGAAATAATTCAAGAAATAAGGAAAGGGTAAGTAGTCCGGAACGAATGCCGCTCCAACATCAGGTTTTCCCAAATGTAGACCTACATACAAAAGAAACGAAGCGGGGAATAGCCATCTTCCGATGTTAAGTATTTTATCCATAGCTATACTATTTATTAATTAACTGGAAAAGGAACCAGTGGCCTGATCTCAACACTGCTTTTAGGATACTTTAAAATCGGGCAGGTCTTACTCCACTCCTTAACTTCCTCAAGTGAATCAGCTTTGCAGATCAGGAAGCCGCTGACCAGCACAGTATCTTTTTCTTTATAAGGGCCTTTCTGAAAACTACTTCCAATGAAAATTTCAGAAGTGTATTCTACCGGTGCGGTTGAAATCAGCTTGCCTTGCATGGCAATGCTTCCAATCCATGCTTGCCACTTAGGCATGTCTTCCGCCATATCCTGCGTAGATGTCAGGTATCCGTTTTCACCACTGGCGTTTCGGAATAATAAAAGATATTCATTCATACGTGTTGGGTTTTAATGATGAATCAAAATTCAATCATTCGAACTTTCCACGCCTTGACAAATGTCAACGTTTTCAGATTTTTGCCTTCAGTCGGCTGAACGTTTCCTGCGATATCCCTAAGTAAGAGGCGATAAGCTTGCTGGAAAGCCGTGTCATTAATCCTGGTCTGTGCTCCATGAGCCATTTAATCCGCTCTAACGCGGGCATGGCTATAAACGTGTTCAGACGATACACAGAGTTAGCGTATGAAGCTTCCAATATCTGTTTATAAATGGCATCAAACTGTGGTATTCGTTGCATCAGATTCCGAAAGGAAGATTGATCTATGGCAAGAAGATCGGAAGGTTCCACGGCCCTTATATTCTCAGCAGCCGGAGACCCGCTACCAAAGCTTATCAGCTCAGAGCACCAACTGTTTTCAATCACAATGTCCCGAGTGCTTTCATTCATCTCATGATCGTGAACAAATACCTGGAGGCAACCAGAAGCTATAAAATAAACACACTTACACATCTCACCCTGCTTGAGAATAAGCTGGTTGCGCTTAACCTGAATGGGTTTAAAATTATTAAGTACCTCTTCCAGGTTGTCAGGTTCCTTACCTAACCTCGAAATGATATGTTGACGCAGCGTGGTGGTCACAAAAATTCGTTAAAACAATTAAGCCTTGATGATGTTGCGGGCCATCTTGGGGAAAATTAATCCATGGAAAGGAAACACAGCATACCAGTAAGCACGTCCCCATAATCCTTTCGGCCGAAATGTTGCCGTTTGAATCAGGACAGATTGAGCATCCTTTTTACCTATTTTAAATTCCAGCCAGGCTTCACCGGGCATTTTCATCTCAGCATAAAGGATTAACCTGCCGTTGACCCGGTCGGCCAGCAATACCCGCCAGAAGTCCAGCGCATCACCGGTCTTCAAATCATCTTCGCTCCTTCTGCCTCTTCGTAAACCAACACCTCCTACAAGTGTATCTGCCAATCCCCGAACACGCCACATCCAGTTACCAAAGTACCAGCCACGCTTCCCGCCTATCGACCAAATATTGCTGAGTACTTCTGCAGCCGGACGTTCAAACGTTACCTCGCGCCTGTCGGTTAAGACTCCGTGAGCAGGAACTTCAATGTTATCGAGAATATTGCTGTCCTGCGTTTGCAGATACAGCGAGTCTTTCCAACTGGAGATAATATTTTTATGACTGATTCTGTCGAATGCCATAGTAAGCGCTTCACGATAATTATAAAGCGTAACAGGTATTAACTGATGAATAGAATTATCGTGACAGACAACTTCATTTTTCATACTATTAACCAATGTTCTTGCGAGGGAATACGAAGTTGATGTAACCAGCACAAGCCATAAGGAAGAAAGCTTCGGAGTGAGAACAGGAACACTAATGATCGAACGCCTTAGGCCCCGAACTTCAGCGAAACCGTATAGCATTTGTTTATAGGTAAGAACTTCCGTTCCACCAATATCGAATGAACGATCATATGAATCTTCTTTGAGCATAATACCCGTAAGATATTGTAGAACATTACGGATGGCGATCGGTTGACACCGTGTCTTAAGCCATTTAGGTGCAATCATCACCGGAAGCTTTTCCACCAGGTCGCGGATGATCTCAAACGAAGCGCTCCCTGAGCCGATAATGATCGCTGCGCGAAGCACAGTCAGGGGCACATGAGATGTCCGAAGAATTTCTTCAACATTTCTTCTGGATAACAAATGCTCGGAAAGATCCCCGTCATTTATTATACCGCTCAGATAAACAATTTGTTTTGCGCCCGTTGTGTTAATCAGGTTCACAAAATTCCCGGCTGAAAGAGTTTCCTGCTTCCTGAAATCTTCAGCCCGCGAGCTCATGGAGTGTACGAGATAGAATGCAACATCAACCTGAATCCTGATTTGTGAAAGCGATTCCGCATCATTCAGATCTCCTTCAATGACTTCGATTTTCTTCAATGAGTCTTCCGAGAACGCTTCCCAATCAAATTTTCGGGAATGGCGCACGAGACAAATTACATGGTGACCAGCATCCACTAAAACCGGCAAAAGTCTCCGGCCAATGTAACCGGTCGATCCGGTGAGAAGGATATTCATACCTGAAAGTTGTTAGATGTGTTTGGCAGTTGGATTCAGTTATTACATTAACACGGCTCCGCATGAAATGTTAAAAATAAGCTTGTTTATTAAATCCCAGTATCGAACAATGCTATTCATTATCGACCTACTTTAACAGGAAATTTTGCTAAAAAAGTCATATTTCTCTTAAACAAACGAAAGGCATAGATGTTGTAACAGTGAGTTAAACACCCGCCAGCCTTATGATTAATGCCTTCACTTCGCTTGCCCGGAAAGTCCAAAAGGACGGAATCTTTACCATTATCAATGTCCTAGGTTTATCACTTGGCATGACGGCTTTTGTACTGATTACTCAGTACGTAACGCTTGAGAAAAGCTACAATTCTTTTCATGCTAATCTACCGTCTTTATATAGAGTGTTAAACGAAAAAAGTGAAGGTGAAATTGATGCGTATACAGCGCCAGGATTTGCACCCATGGCTGTAAACCAGATTACCGGCATTGATAAATTTTGCAGGCTGGCAGAGGGGAAAAATCTTGGGACGGGCATCGTCAGCTTCGGTAATACCAACGATTCAAAATCGTTTCGGGAAGAAGAGTTCGCATACGCAGATGGAAATTTTTTCGGGTTCTTCAGTTTTCCCGTTGTTTCAGGAAACGCAAAGCTTCTTTCTCAGCCTAACGTAGTTGCACTTTCAAAAAAAGCAAGTGTGCGCTACTTTGGAGACGAGCCTGCAATAGGCAAAACGATCACACTCAATAATCAATTTGGCAAAACAACGTATACGGTTGAAGCTGTCTACGCAGACATGCCCGAATTTTCTGATCTCCGATATGATTTGATTTTTTCCCTTCAAACGCTTGCCAATAAAGCGAATCTCAATGGTAACGAAATGTGGGCGAGCATGGATGGAACCGGTAGTCAATGGTTATATACATATGTAACCCTTCACGAGGATGCCGATCCTGAATCGATCGCAGCAGGCTATACAACACTTATTCGAAATGTAAATCCTGAGGACAAAAGTGCAATCAGACTGCAGTCGGTAGAAACGATGCACCTTGGCAGATCATTGAACGAAAATCTACCAACATTTGGCAGCCTTAAATTCGTCTACCTGCTTTCTGGTATAGCACTGCTCATTCTTATTATTGCCTGGTTCAATTATGTAAATCTTTCCACCGCCAGCGCATTGAAGCGGGCCAAGGAAGTTGGTATCCGTAAAGTGACTGGTGCAACAAAAGCCCAATTGATCAGGCAGTTTATGGGTGAGTCAGCGCTCCTGAACATACTGGCATTCGCAATTGCGGTAACTTTCATAACGGCACTCCAGCAGCCCTATAGCGCACTTATTAATAAAGAGATGTCTATGACTCTACTTTTTCAGGGTAACTTCTGGATATATGCCATTGTATTTTTAATTGCTGGAACGATTGCCTCGGGATCATATACCGCATTTGTGCTGGCATCGTTTAACCCGTCAAAGGTCCTGAAAGGATCGTTCAGTAAATCAGCGAAAGGAATCTTTGTCAGAAAATCACTTGTCATTTTTCAGTTTGCCATTTCACTTATCCTTATTTCTGCAACAATCATTTTGTATCAACAGTGGCAGTACATGCAGAACAAAGATTTAGGAATGGATGCTTCTCAGCTGCTGGTGATCCGCGGTGCAGAGGTTAACAAAGACGAAACGTTTAAAGACAGAAGCGCAGAGTTTGAAAACAATATCCGCAGCGCTGCCTTTGTTCAGAAATTGTGTCGCTCCGGTAATGTACCAACGGATGGATTTAATTTCTCTACGAGCGGCATTGTAAAGCAAGGAGCGCAACAGGAAGAAACCGAACTGAACTATGATATTTTGACAATCGATCAGAATTATCTGGATGCTTACGGGATAAAGCTGTTGGCAGGAGCAAGCTTTACCCCCGAAATGTGCAGCAAGCCCTGGAACGCAATGGAATATCTTATTCTTAATGAGCGCGCTTCCAATCAGCTTGGTTTTGAAACCCCTCAGCAAGCAGTGGGTCAGAAGGTTCAATGGGAAGAACGCGAATTTGAAGTTCGCGCAGTGGTCGCTGACTATCACCACCTTTCTGTTCAGTACGCGATAGGCCCAATCGTATTTCTTCCTTCCCGCAACGGTGGATATTACACGCTTAAGCTTGGAAGCAATAATTTCAGTGAACAGCTTGCTACGCTGGAAGGTTTTTACCGGAAAAGTTTCCCGGGCAATCCATTTGAGTTCCAGTTTCTTGATCAAACATTCGCGCAGAAATACAGTAGTGAGAAACGCTACAGCATTATTTTTACAATAGCTTCCTGCCTGGCTGTTTTCATTGGATGTCTAGGCTTGTTCGGACTTGCAACGTATAGTGTGGAGCAGCGCAGTAAAGAGATTGGCATTCGGAAAGTACTTGGCTCAAGTATTCCACAGGTTGTCCGGCTACTTTCGAAAGATTTTTTGACGTTGGTTATTATTGCGTTTGCCTTGTCGATCCCGGTTTCATGGTGGGCAATTGAGGAGTGGCTTAATACCTTCGTGTATCGCGTAGAAATTTCCTGGTGGGTTTATGGAATTGCGGGTACAGTGACACTTGCAATCGCCTGGATCACGGTCGGAACTCAGGCGTTAAAAGGTGCCGTCAGCAATCCGGTAAATTCTTTAAGAAGTGAATAGATGATTTTGATTTTCAATAATGCTTTACATCTCCTAAGGCGTTCGTATTTTGCATAAATCAATAGGCAAATATTAAGAGCGAAAATTATGATCACCCGCACCTGGCATGGCAAAACTTCTCTGCAAAACGCAGACCGATACCTGGAATTTTTGCTGACCGAAGGAACCAACGAATACAAACAAACTCCTGGAAACATTTCGGTGCGTGTATGGAAGCGGGAAGAAAAAGAGGTTTGTCATTTCTGGACGGTGACGGAGTGGGAAGATCTCTCCGCCATCAAAGCCTTTGCCGGTGAAGATTATGAAAAAGCGAAGTACTATCCATTTGATGATGGAATGTTACTGGAGCTTGAGGAGCGGGTGTTGCACTATGAGAGCTTTATCGTTTAGACAGTGGCTATTTATACAAGCGCTGATCCTTCAGGTAATCGATACCATTAGATTTAAGATATTTAATACCCCATTTACTGGTGAACTCGAAAAGCGGACTCAGTGATTTACCAAACTTCGTGAGCCGATATTCAACCCGGAGCGGCTTTGCGGTTAAAATCCTTTTTTCAATTAGCTTATCACGCTCAAGCTCTTTTAGCTGCTGACTTAACATCTTCTCGGAAACTCCCGGAAGGTTATCCCGTATTTCGCTAAAACTTTTTTTCTCAAAACGATGCAGGTGCGAAAGAATCAGAATTTTCCATTTACCGCCAACGAAGCTTAAGGTCACGTCAATCGGACACGTGAACACTTTATCATTTAACTTTATCATACTGCAATACTTATCCGTAACCAAGTTAATAAATCGGAAACACTTTAACGGGCTAACTTTTTGGTAAGCTATTGATTTCAACGACATCGGGTATTAATCTTGATCTATTAATCTATGCTATACGACACCATGAAAGACATCCCAACCTTATACGAATGGGCCGGCAAAAATGAGGCTCTTGAAAAACTAACCTCGGCATTCTATCAAAAGGTTGCAGTGGATCCGATCATCTCCGGTATTTTTAAGAATATGGGCGCAGATCACAGCAAGCACGTTGCGCATTTTATCGGGGAAGTGTTTGGCGGGCCTGAGCTTTATACTAAAGAGGATAATGGCAGTCATCATAAAATGATTTCCCATCATTTGGGCAAGCGCCTGACGGAGGAACAGCGTAAACGCTGGATGACTTTACTTCTGGAATGTTGTGATGAGCTTAACATTGCCAGTGATCCGGAATTCCGGTCCGCGCTTGTCGGATACCTGGAATGGGGAAGTCGGCTCGCAGTGATTAATTCGAATACGGAAGTTATAAGCATCAAAGAAGATGAGCCCATGCCGAAATGGGGCTGGGGCGAAACCGGTGGACCGTATCTTCCTTAACGATCAATTCTAACTAACAATACCATGAGAACTAACAAATTCTGGAGCTTAATCGTTATGCTTGTTATCCTTGCTTCTTGCCAGGTTAAGGAGGATGACAAAACTATTCACATCAATCACATTGTCGACTTAACGCATACACTCACGCCCGACTTTCCTTTCATTCCCGTTAAGAAATTAACGTATCCATTCGAGCTGATACCGATGGCCAGCTTAAAAGAAAATGGTGTTGAAGCTAACTCCTGGAAGATCCACGAACATTTAGGAACCCATACCGATGCACCCAATCATTTTATCGCCAATCAAAAATCGCTGGACCAAATCGAATTACAGGACTTGATCGTTCCGGTTGTCGTAATTGACATTGAAGCGAAAGCAGCAAAAAGCAGTGATGCAGAATTAACACTTGACGATATCCATACATTCGAGAAAGAACATGGAAAGATTCCTGACCATTCATGCGTGATGATGTACTCCGGTTGGGAAAAACATTTACATGACTCATTGTTTGTTGGTCTGGATAGTAATGAGGTAAAGCACTACCCGGGCTTTTCAACTGAAGCGATAATGTTTTTGGTTAAAGAAAGAAACGTAGCCGGCATTGGTGTGGATTGTTTATCCTTCGATCCGGGAACAGATGAAAACTACACCGGACATAAAATACTTTTTGAAGCGGGGAAATGGGGCGTAGAATGTGTTGCGAACTTAAAGAACATTCCACCAACCGGTGCAACCATTATTGTTGGCGCGCCAAAAATTGGAAACGCTACCGGAGGATTTTCAAGAATACTAGCAGTTTGGTAGGCTGAAACTTCGGTGATACCTTCGGGGTAAAGCCGCCCCAGCATGATCAAATTTTTCAGAAACATCCGTCAGCAACAACTGTCGGACGGCAATTTTTCTAAATACCTTTTATATGCGCTGGGTGAAATTGTGCTGGTGGTTATCGGGATATTAATAGCCTTACAGATCAACGCCTGGAGTGAAGCCCGGAAAGAGCGGAAAAGTGAGGCGCAGGTTTTGACAACGGTCCTGAAGGAATTAAAGCTTAACGAACAGATCCTGGCAAAAGAGGAGCTCGACTTATTAACCTACCTCTCGAGTACAAAACAATTTATAAACCTGATGAGTCCGAACCCGGCAGACTCATCGCTTCTAAAGGTTGGTAAATACCTGGCGGACGGAACCGAAGTTGTGAAAGTTCAATTACACCTGGCCGGGATCCGAAACCTCGTCAGCAATAAAATGGAACTGATCTCAAATGATTCACTTGCTCAGATGCTGATCGATTATCCGATCCTGTTCGACCGGTACAAGGTTATGGAAGACTTGCAGCAAAACATTTCAACCAATCGCATCCGCCCGCGGATCAAGCAATATATTTCGCTCGGCTCAGCCGCATTCACCAGCGACTACAAGGGCCTTCTCTCCGACCGCATTCTCGCCAATGATTTAATGGACCGCTTGTGGGAGATGGATGAGTTCAAAAAAGAATTTATGGAGCTTAGGATAAATGGGCAATTGCTGATCCGTATAATTGAAGAGCATTTAAAAACATTATAGCTGGCCTATTCTTTAAGGACTAGTGATGGCATGAACCCAGAAGGCAGGTGGTGCATCATGAAAGTTTTGTTTGTTTAGGAGGGTGTTTTGCGCGATTTTCTGCGGCTATAGGAGTTACTCCTATCGCAATAACCTCTCTAAATAAAATTCCCTTAGATTTAAGATTATTCCGGTTAACTGGATTGGCTAATCTATTGGATCGTCTCTACACGTATATTGAGACTTGTCTTTGAGGGGATGTGAATTAGTCTTTGCATCAAGTTAAACTTCAAAATAATAACCCCTTAATCCTAATAATATGGCCACAAATCTATCATTTCCAGTCCTAAAACTCAGTTTAGATTTAAAAAATTTCAGAACTGTCCCTCAAAAATCCGAAGGAGATGCAATCAGCGCAATGATCACCATTAAACCGGAGAGATTCCATGCTATCATGACAAGCATAATGGATGACGGCTATATTCCAACGGAGAATATAATTGTTCTTAAAGAAGGAAAATTAAACGTAGTAAAAGAAGGAAATCGAAGGGTCGCTGCTTTAAAGCTTATCCATGGCCAATACAAATTAGATGATTTTGGACTACCTAAAGATATTGTAGAAAGGGTTAATTCAATTGACAAAAAGTGGAAGAAAGAAAATCTTGAAGTGCCATGTACTATTTATAATGCTGACGAAGAAGATAAGGCAGATAAAGTAGTGGCGCTATCGCATGGCAAAGGAGAAAAAGCCGCAAGAGATCCATGGAGTTCAGTTGCAACAGCAAGACATAATAGAGATGCCAAGGGTATGCCAGAACCTGCATTAGATTTATTGGAAAAATATCTGATACATGGAAACAATTTAAGTAATCAGCAAAAGGAACGATGGGCCGGAGACTATCCTCTGACAATCCTACACGAGGCAATAAGAAATATTTTCGATCGACTTGGATACTCTACGATTCATGAATTGGTATTGAAATATCCTAAGATAAAGGGTCTTGCAGGTTTTGAAGAAATGTTAAGAGACATCGGCCTTGATCAACTATCATTTAAAATGATAAGAGACTCAAATATCGACTTTGCAATTAAATATAGTGTTGATCCAAAACCTGTTGTCCCTCCACAAACGGGATCAGGAACCACGCCAACACCTGCAAAGCCACAACCTCCCACACCAACGCCACCAACTACCACTCCACCTAAAGCTATTGCAATTAATGACCCTAAAAGGGTCTTAGAGCTTCTTAAAAAGTTTGCACCATCAGGAACAAATCGGCAAAAAGTCGTGACGTTGCGCGATGAATTAAAAAAAATATCAATAAAGGACACTCCAATTGCTTTTTGCTTCCTATTAAGAAGTATTTTTGAAATTTCAGCCAAAGCTTATTGTGCTGACCATACTATAAGTTTAACTAAAAGCGGTGGCAAAGAAAAAACTCTTGTTGAAGTACTTAGATCTGTCACATCTCACATCACAAGCAATAATGCAAATAAGGCTAAACTAAAAACATTGCATGGCGCTCTTACTGAACTAGCTAAACACGATGGGGTGCTTTCGATTACGTCCATGAATAACTTGGTTCATAATCCCGCATTCTCAATTCAACCAACTGACATATGTATTCTATTCGGAAATGTTTATCCACTTCTAGAGGAAATGAATTAATATGGGCCAATTTAAAACACCACTACGCTACCCAGGTGGCAAGCAGAGATTATCGCCCTTTATTGCTGAAATATTATCAGCTAACAAAATTACCGGGCATTATGTAGAGCCTTATGCAGGTGGGTCTGGAGTCGCCATTGAATTACTACTTTCAAAAAAGGTAGAAAACATTCATTTAAACGATTCTGATTTTGGAATATATTGTTTCTGGTATTGTGTCATTAACAAAACCAAGGAATTATGTGAGCTAATCTCATCGGCTTCACTTACAATAAAAGAGTGGAGATATCGACAAGCAGTAGTTAAAAAGTGTGATAAAAGAAAAATTTTAGAGATGGGATTTAGCGTCTTTTATTTAAATCGCTGTAATAGATCCGGTGTATTATCAGCTGGAGTTATTGGAGGATTAAATCAAGAGGGTAACTATAAAATGGATGCCAGATTTTCTAAGAATGATCTTATTCAGAGGATAGAGTCAATTGCTTTGCATAAGAATAAAATTTCGATAACAAATTTTGATGCAGAATATTATATAGAAAATTACATTCCTAATTTGCCTAATAACACTTTAGTATATCTTGACCCTCCGTATTACGAAAAAGGAGCTGAATTATACTTGAACTCATATAAAAAGAATGATCATGCTAGATTATCAATTGCAATTCAAAAAGACATCAAACACAAATGGGTTTTATCCTACGATGGTGTTCCCGACATTATAAATCTCTATAAAACAAAACGTCATTTTATTTATAATCTCCAATATTCAGCCGCTAAAGTTTACAAAGGGAAAGAAGTTTTTGTTTTTTGCAATAAATTAAAACTTCCAAAAGTTTGTTCATTGAAACACATTGAAATAGGCATGAGTAATATGGTGGTAGATTGTTGATTACCAGCAAATTTAGTCTTATTTGTCCGATGTAGTTCTCGTTATTGAATTCAGCAAGCATCCCATGGTCATCACCCAAAACTTAAGCCTCTGGCGCATTCTCCGTAACACGTGGAAGGTTGATGTATTCATCATCATCACGTGTACGCTTACCTATTACCTCCATGAGTTTGTGATCCCGCGGGCGATTCAGCTGCCGGCTATGATCCCAACGTTGTTAGGTACTGCGCTTGCGTTCTTTGTGGGGTTTAACAACAACCAGGCGTATGATCGCTGGTGGGAAGCGCGCATCATCTGGGGCGCGTTGGTGAACGACTCACGAACGTGGGCGCGGAACGTGTTGAATTTTTGTTCGCAGGGCACATTGTCACTGGAAGAGTTTGAACAATTGAAATACAGAATGGTTTTTCAGCACATTGGTTTTGTCTACGCGTTGAAAGATTCGTTGCGGCCGAAGCAGGAAGAGTATCACAGGCGGCACTTTACTGATGAAGACCTGGAGATGATCCAGCATGAAAGCAATGTGCCGAACGCAATCCTTACGCTGCAGGCAAAAATCTCCAAACACTGCTCGATCATAAATGCATTGACGAGTTCAAGTTTTTGCAATTGAATGAGCGGTTAACCGCCTTCACCGATCACATGGGAAAATCGGAACGCATCCGCAATACGGTGTTCCCTACTTCGTATAGTTATTTCACGCGGCTGTTCATCTGGGCGTTGGTAATTTTTGTTACGATTATCCTGGCGGATACGATTGGCGGCTGGTCGATACTCGTGGGCTGGATCATTGGCTTTGTGTTTCACGTAAGTCACCAGAACGGGATGCTGCTGATGGAACCGTTCGAGAAAATCCCGACCGGTATTCCGCTGAACCAGATCTCACGCACGATAGAGATCAACCTTTTACAGATGCTGAAGGAACACGACATTCCCGATCCGGTGCAGCCCGTGAAAGGTGAGTTTATTTTGTAAAGACGGGATAAAGTCCGGGAGAAATACGGATTAAATGATCTTTAGGAGGAGAATTCGGAATATTTAAAAATTTAAACTGGTCTTTAATTCCTATCTTACAAGACCTTACGTATCGGAAAAATTTCCATCCCGTTATCCGGTTCCATGAACACCATCCGAAATTTATTACTGGCCGATGATGATGCAGACGACTGCATTTTCTTCAGAGAAGCACTGGATGAACTACCGCTTACCGCATCGCTCACCACGGTGAATGATGGCGAAGAGCTTATTAACTTTCTTCAAACTTCCGAAAAGCTTCCGGATGTTCTTTTCCTTGATCTGAATATGCCGCGTAAAACAGGAATTGAATGTTTATCGGAGATTAAGCAGAACGATAAGCTCGCTAATCTCCCGGTGGTTATTTTTTCTACTTCGTTCGATAGAAAGGTTGTCGATTTTCTTTACGAAGGAGGCGCAAACTATTACATCCGCAAGCCTTCCGAGTTCTCAAGCTTAAAGGAAGTCATTCATACCGTACTTACCATTCTCCGGCAAACCGATTTCAAACAGCCCGCCAAAGAAAACTTTATTCTTCAAGCGTAACATTCCGATAGCATGAGCGGCAGTCTTAATTTTCTTTCAGGAGGCGGTGAAGTGGGTGAACTGATCCGTAGCAGGGACTGGAAGAAAACAGTGTTGGGTGATGCCAATCAGTGGCCCCAAAGTCTGAAGACTACCCTTAGCATTGTGGTGAATTCCAAGTTTCCAATCTTCCTGTTTTGGGGGCCTGAATTAATTTGTTTCTATAATGATGCCTATCTGCCAAGCCTGACGAATGGAAAACATCCTTCGATGTTAGGCGGTCGTGGAGAAGAACAGTTCAGCGAAATCTGGCACATCATTAAACCGATGATCGACCAGGTGATTTCCGGTGGAGAATCTTTCCGGATCGATAACCAGCTCATTCCGATATTCCGCAATAATCAATTTGAAGATGCATATTGGTCACTCAACTATAGTGCAGTAACAGGAGAATCGGGAAAGCCTGCGGGTGTATTTGTTACCTGGCAGGAAACAACGGATCAACTGCTTTCCAAAAGCAAGCTTGAAGAAAGTAAAAACGAGCTTGAGTTTGCCATCGATGCTGCAAACCTGGGTACGTGGGATTATAATCCGATTACAAATGCGTTCTCATCCAATAACCGTTTAAAAGAATGGTTTGGTCTGCCGGCTGAAGAACGGATTGAACTTGCTCATGCTGTAAATGCGATTCATCCGCGTGATAGTGTGCGGGTAGCAAAAGCTATTGAAAAAGCGCTTGACTTTGCCTCCGGAGGTAAGTATGATATAGAGTATACGATTGTACATCCGGTAACCGGAAAAGAAACCATTGTTCGGGCGAAAGGTCGGGCCTGGTTTAACGATCAGAAGCTTGCCTATCGTTTTAATGGAACGCTCGAAGATGTTACCGAACGTGCAATTGCACAGAATGAGATCCGCGAAAGCGAGCAACGCTATCAGAATCTGATCACGTCCTCTCCGGTTGCGATCGGAATTTTAAAGGGACCTGAATTTGTTGTAACCAATGCGAACGAGGCCATTATAAAATATTGGGGCAAAGGTTGGGAAATCATTGGTAAAAAATATTTTGAAGCGTTGCCGGAACTGATTGATCAGGGCTATCGCGAAGTTTTTAATTCCGTGTACCAAACCGGTAATCCCTTCAACGCGGTTGAAACACCCGTAAGCATGACGCAGAACGGCATTATGCAATTAAGGTATTATAACTTCCTGTTGTATGCGCAAAAGAATCTGAAAGGTGAAACGGAGGGCATTGGTATCATTGCTTCAGAAGTAACATCGCAGGCGCTCTTCAATAAGCAGCTTCGCGAAAATGAAAAAAGATTTCGCCTGCTGGCTGACTCCATGCCACAACATATCTGGACTTCCGATGTGGAAGGCAACCTGAATTACTATAACCAATCGGTTTTTGATTACTCCGGCTTAACGCTTGAACAAATCAATAAAGACGGCTGGATCCAGATCGTACATCCGGATGACCGGCCGGCAAACATCCGCGAATGGACAAAGGCAATCCAAACCGGAAATGATTTTTTACTGGAGCATCGCTTTCGCAAGCATACCGGTGAATATCGCTGGCAGCTCAGCCGCGCAATACCACAACGGGACGAAAGTGGAAAAATCCAGGCATGGGTTGGAACCAGCACCGACATTCAGGATCAAAAAGATTTTGCCATTGAGCTGGAACGACAGGTGGCCGAACGAACGCGTGAGCTTGCGGAAAATAACGTGGCGCTTGAAAAAATGAATAAAGAGCTTGAGTCGTTTGCGTACATCTCCAGTCATGACTTACAAGAACCCTTGCGAAAGATTCAGACCTTTGCTTCGCAGTTAAGATCCACCGAAGCTGACAAGCTATCCGAAGGCGGAAAAGATAAATTTGAGCGGATGCAAAATGCTGCCAAGCGCATGCAGACACTGATTGAAGATCTGCTCATCTATTCGCGCACTAAAACTTCGGAGCGGACGTATGAGCATGTTCACCTGGGCACACTGGTGGATGAGGTAAAAGACGATCTGAAAGAAGAGCTTCAGCAAAAAGGTGCCATCATTGATTCTTCAGAAATGTGTGAGCTGAATGTTATTCCGTTTCAATTCAGGCAACTACTGTTAAACCTCATCAGCAATTCGCTCAAGTTTGCAAAAGAAAACGAGACTCCGCATATCCGGATCACCAGCGTGATCGAGCATGGGCAAAATCTGAATAACGAAAAGATTGAACCTACGAAAGATTACTGCCACATCCAGGTTTCCGATAACGGCATCGGGTTCGATCCGCAATACCGGGATCGGATTTTCGATGTATTTCAGCGACTGCATACAAAAACCAAATATTCCGGTACCGGGATCGGATTGGCCATTGTGAAAACCATTGTTGAAAATCATAACGGGGTTATCGAAGCCATAAGTGAACCTGACAAAGGCGCAACATTCAATATCTATATTCCTGTTGTAGAATAACGCACGGTTACAACGACCTGATATCGTTCGCTATTACTGATAGGCCATTGGTGAATTGATGACCGCCTTTCTTACTTTCCCGAAAAGTAGCATGCGCAATTAGTTTCATGTATCGCTCGAATTGAGAAAAAGGAACTTCTTCATCGTCCCGATTCTGATATAAGAAGAGGGGAATTTCTTTCGGCAATTTATCCGCAAAGCTCTCCTGAAGCTTGAATCCTTTTTGCCAGTCTTCCGCTCCACTCCAAAAAGGTGTGGCCAATAGAAAAATACCTGCAATCTTTTTCCTGACGATGCTTTCACTTAAATACTTTAAAAGCATAGATGCGCCAAAAGAATGTGCCGCAATGATCACATTGTCTTTCGACTCAGAAATTTCTGTTGCGATTTGTTGTATCCAGCCATAATCGGGTAACGATTCGTCAGATGGCATTTCAGGATAGTGGATTTCGTACTCCTCTCCTAACGCGGTTTGTAATGAAGCCACCAGAGCTTTATCAGCGTTGTAACCGTCATCGCCTCCACCCTGGATAAATAATACCTGCTTCTTCAAATCTTCTATTTAGTTACCATCCATTTTACCAACATTACCAACAGCAGCGCAAAAGGTTGATAGATCACAATTAAAAAAGCCATCGCACCTTCCTGTGAGCTTTCCAATTTCAAAACCTTGAGCAATGCCCCCATAATGATCGCGGTCAATAGTATATAAACCAACGCACAACCGATAGAGTAGAAAAAATATCGCCATGAACTATCATCAAACCATAACAGTCCTGCATTGACTATCATAAACACAACGAACGTATACGTTGCGATAAGCCAGGCCGTTTCAGCATTTTTGGGTTGAAGAATAAAAATGAGTATGGGAGTAAGTACAATAAATAATAGTGTTTGATAAACAGGCTTTTGTATGAACAAATACATATTCCAATCCATTTTCTAACTTATTAATTGATGCTTATTTAGCGTTGCTTGAAGCTTACGCAAACTATACTTGTTGTGCATTTACTCTACACCTTTTCTTCTTCGAAAGAAAAGTCTTTTAGATTGTCCTTTATCGTAGTCAAGTCAACGGGTTTATAGGCTTGGCTAAAGTATTCGATTTTTTTGACACCTTCTGTTGCTAAAAGAAAATTAATAATTCCCGATACGTAGGCTACCATTTGTGATGACCTCGGATCACTCTTTCTTTCCAAATCATCCAACGCTATATGTAAGCTGCAATTTTCGAGGGTATCGGTGTATCGTCTGCCTCTTATCCTTTCATTATTGGGTAACGTAAACCAATATGTAAAGTATCGGTACGCGTAATCGTAAAGGCCGTTTTCATCTTTAGATCCTAAGTCCTCCTCATACTTTTTACTCCACACTATTTTTTCCATGTTTTTCAGGATTACTACGCACAACGGCTTGATATAAGGCGTTTGCCTTTACCTTAGTTTAAAAATAGAATAAAAAAGGCAAATGACTTATATCTTTTGTTGTAGGCCGTTCGTCCCCCTCTTTCTTGGCGAAGAGATTGTCTAGGATATATTTCTATTTTATTTCTTCTAATTCAATTTCTCCTTTTTCATTCATTCTGGCCTTATAAGCTTTTGTTTCTGTCGGCCTTGTTAAGATGATAGATGTTATGACAATCACCGCTATCCAAATTCCCATTCCTAAAAAATATCTGATATTGCCCCTTGTAGAATGACGCTCATCAATCCTTACCATTTCATTGTCAAATGGTCCCTTAAATCCTTTTGAGATCCAGATAGCAAATGCACCTGTCGCAGTGAACAAGAACGTGAGGAAGGGGTTTAACATAATTTAATCTGTATTTCTAACTCCCATTATGCATTCAGTCCTACAACGTTCGTGTTTATGACATTGTGTTGCTAAAATAATAAACGTCAGACCGATAACACAATGGCATAAACACTTTGTTGTAGGCTGTTCGCGTTACGATATCTATCTTTTGCTCAACTCAGTTATTAATCTTTCTCTATCTTGGTCGGTGAACATTTTTGGTGGCGTTAAGATAAAAGCATCATAGCCCCCAGATTTCTCTCTCTCAATCGCAGTCAATATTATCAGCGAGTAGTGGCGTTTTTTGTTTTTGCTAATCCTTGGTCTAACGTAGCCGTCAAAAAACTCTTTCTTTGTGAAAAGAATATTACCTCTTGTTCCTCCCACATATGCGATTTTCTTCCCCTTAAGGTCAAAGTCACCCCGTTTGTCAGCAAAGTCTGAATTTAAAAATGTCTGCTCTTGTTTGTTCAGTGTCGTGTCGTCCCCAAGTCCTAAGCTGTCCAATTGACCGAACGCCTTAGTACTTAAAAAAATTAAGATTAATAGCCCTATAATTCTCATGAGTCAATTGTCTTTAGCGAATGGCCTACAACGTCTAGCTATAAGACATATGTCCTATATTTCTTTATTATAAACTCCAAGGTATAACTGTTGGAATAATAATACAATGAGCAATCGTCCCACACCCGAACACCTTTGCGCGATTGCGGTCTAATTGCAAATGAAAAGTTGCATTTATAACCCAAAATAAGGTAGTAAATCACTGGCACTGATTTCGCAATGCACCCGTCAAACCTATAACCCGCATGCTCCGCAATTACATCAAAACGGCTTTCCGCAGCCTCCTCAAAAACAAAGGCTTCTCTATTATTAACATCCTTGGGCTCGGTGCCGGCATTGCTTCGTTTGTGCTTATCGCACTCTATGTCTATCACGAGATCAGCTACGATCGCTTCCATACCAAAGGCGACCGCATCTACCGAATCGTGGAAAACTTGCGGACTGAAAATGAAATGTTGTTCCAGGGTGTAAGCTCACCTCCGATGGGCCCGGCCATGCAACGTTGGTTCCCGGAAATTGAAAGCTATGTTCGCTACACCGATTGGAGCGGCCTCATTAAACACGGTGAGAATAAAGAATATGTGCAGGGTTGCATTCTCGCAGACTCCACTTTCTTTGATGTGTTCTCTTTTCCACTGGTAAAAGGTGATCCCGCTACCGTGCTCGATAAACCGTATACCATGGTACTCACCGAGTCCTCTGCTAAAAAATATTTTAGTGACAAGGAAGCTGTAGGTCAAACCCTGATGATTGACACTGATCTGTTCACCATTACCGGCATTGCAAAAGATCCACCGCACAATTCACATTTTGATTTCAACATGGTGATCTCGTTCAGCTCGTGGAGCCGCAACAACAAGGGTGCAAATACTCAAGCCTGGTTCTGGAACGGGTTCAATACCTATCTTTTATTGCGTGAAGACGCAAACATTGAAAACGTCCGCGCCCGCATGGGCGACTTCATTACCAAGAATATTGAAAAAGGCGGAATGTATTACGAAGATTTGCCACTACAGGCATTGCCTTCCATCTATATGCAGCAGGAGCCGCGCAGCTGGGAGAATGGCAAGCGCGGAAGCTTAAGCAATGTGTATGCGTTGTCCATCATTGCAGCTTTTATTTTATTGATTGCCGGTTTCAACTATGTAAACCTCGCCACAGCACGCGCATCGCGCAGGCTAAAAGAAGTAGGCTTGCGAAAAGTTTTAGGCGCAAACCGCAGGGCATTGATAGGCCAGTTCCTGGGCGAGTCGATGCTCGTGAGTGCTATTGCTACCGTGTTTGGGTTTGTTGTTGCTACCGCGGTATTGCCATGGTTCAACACATTGGTAGAAGCGCAGCTTAGTTTGGAGATGTTTCCGTCACCACTCTATATCTATGGAAGTCTGGTAGGATTAGCAGTTGCACTTGGCTTGTTATCAGGTTTGTATCCATCACTGGTGATCTCAGGTTTTCATCCGTTACAGATGTTCAAGCTTGCACCGAATGCATTGTTTGGTCATGCTAATTTACGCAAGCTGTTGGTTGCCGTACAATTTGTGATCTCGATCACGCTTGTCGCGGGAACAATGCTGGTGTTTGATCAGCTTGAATTAATGCAGAACCGGAACTTGGGTTTCAATCGCGAGACAACATTGATTCTTTCCGTCAATAATTCTCAGCAGGTGCGTGAACATTTGGAAGTGGTGAAAGAACAGTTCAATGCGGTTCCGGGTGTACTCTCGGTTACCGGTTCGCATACTGTGCCTGGTGAATCGACTACCAACCTCTTCACCTCCATCGAATTGAAAGATGGCAAGATGTCGCAAACCAACATCAACACAAATTTTATTGATCCGGATTTCTTTTCCGCTTATGATATCCCGGTGATTGCCGGACGTAATTTTATAAAAGGCTCCCGTGCTGATGACACCACCGCTTTCATGATCAATGAAACAGCAGCACGCGACTTAGGCATTTCGCCTGAAGAAGCAATCGGCCAGCACATCGACCAGAACGGAAAAAAAGGTGAAGTAATTGGCGTAGTGAAAGACTTCAACTACCGTTCGCTGCACCACAACATTGAGCCGTTGATCTTTAACGCATCTCCATGGGGTTACAACAAACTGTCTATTAAAATTAAAACCGATAACATGCCCGCTACGATTGCCGCCATCGGTGACGTATGGGGTAAAGTATCGGAGAACTTGCCGTATGATTATTGGTTCCTGGATGAATCCTATACAAAATTATATCAAGCCGATGCACAGCTCGGAAAAGTTGCCGGCATCTTCAGTGGCCTTGCCATCTTCGTAGGTTGCTTAGGTTTACTCGGCCTTACTTCCTTTGCTGTTGAAAGACGTGTGAAGGAGATTGGCATCCGCAAAGTATTGGGCGCAGGCGTTGCAGATGTGATCCTGATAATCTCCAAAGAGTTTATCATTCTCATTGCAATCTCCTTTGTGATTGCCATACCCCTCACCTACTATGTAATCAACCGCTGGCTCACGAGCTTCATTGATAAAATCACAATTGGACCGGCAACGTTTATCATAGCAGGTTTAGCCGTGCTTACTGTCGCCTGGCTTACCATGAGCTTCTTGTCCTATCGCTCGGCTACTTCCAATCCTACGAAGGCATTGAGGAGCGAGTAGTGCTGAGCCATGAGCTACGTTTTAGGTTAATAGCCATAAGCTGGTCATAATGTTATTAGTATGAGCGTGGGTGCTGGCAGAAAAGCGAGGGCGTGTCAGCTTGTGCGCAGGAGCATTTTCTGCCTTGATCTTTTTTGTATCAAGACAAAAAAGAACAAGTTCAACAATGAAATGCGCCCGTTGCAAGTATCTTAAAAATCAAGGTGTACGCCACGCCTTAGTTACCTGTTATCAGATCTTGCATCTCATAGTACCGGGATTTCTCGGTCATTCGCTCGCAGCAAGGCTCGCTCACAATGACGAGTCATTCAGCTCGCTTTTCAATATTCCCACAAGGTTGTACCTTGTTCTTCTCTAACCTCAACCCATGATTAGAATTTTCCGTAACCTGAAGTCCGACCTTGTAAAGGAGGGCAAACTTGGTAAATATTTAGTATATGCATTCGGGGAAATTGTGCTGGTGGTGATCGGGATTATCATTGCCGTGCAGATCAACAACATGATTGATAATGACAAGCGGAAAGAGCTTCAAGTCGATATACTGAAAGAGATTCAGAAAAATCTTGAAGGTGATCTGATAGAAATAAGCGAAGAGGTGGACAATTACGAACTCATGTACGAGTACGATTCTTTCCTGCTTGCGGCTACACGACAACGCCTACCCTTCACGGATTCAATTGCATCATTCGCATATACGCTGGAGGATAATGCACACCTCAATCCCACGCTTAGCGGGTATCATCTGTTGCAAAGCAAAGGGATCGAGCTGATCACAAACGATTCGCTGCGTATTGAACTTACGGATTTATACGAACGCTGGTACACCTATTATGCAAAATATGAAAGCGAGCGCATTCAGGTTGTACAGACTATCATTAAGCCCTACATGATTAAGAATTTTTACTTGGAAGAGAATCGTGAATTTTGGACAAATCAAAAAAGAATCCCGTTTAATTATGATGTACTGGTTAAAGATCCGGAGTGGATCTCAATTATTCAAACCAATCAAACGCTTGCGCGGGGAATGACAAGAAAAGCCAGACAACTCAAGCAAAAAATTCAAGGCGCACAAAATGGAATTAGTGGGTATTTGAAAAAGCAATAAAGCAAGTCACACTTCATTACTCCTTATCAATCCGATACAATTTCCCCTGATCGGTAACAGCATATAACGCTCCGTCTTTCCCCTGTGTGATGTCGCGGAAACGTTGGCTTGGGTTTTCATCGGCTAATAATCTTTCCTCCCCAACAACTTTGTTATCCTGAATCACCAGTCGTACGATATGTTCTTCTTTGAGTGAAGTCATAAAGAGGTTGTTCTCCCACTCCGGTACACGATCGCCTTTATAAAACGTCATGCCACCGGGTGCAACTACAGGATCCCAATAATATACCGGTTGTTCCATGCCATCTTGTTGTTGAATGCCAGCACCAACTTTTTGTCCGCTGTATTCTTCGCCATAGGTAATCGTTGGCCAGCCATAATTTTTTCCTGGCTCCAGGCGATTGATCTCATCTCCGCCTTGGGGACCATGCTCGCCTTCCCAGATGTCACCGGTTTCAGGATGAATTGCCAAGCCTTGCGGATTACGATGACCAATGGTGTACAATTCTGGCAACGCTCCGGCTCCACTGAAGGTTGGATTACCCGATGCAGGATCGCCATCTTTCGTAATGCGAATTACTTTACCCAAACCGCTGCCAACCGATTGGGCAAATGGGCGCGTGTCCATGGAAGAACGTTCGCCTGTGCTTACAATTAAGTTATCGGTGTCGTCAAATAAAATTCTTCCACCGTAATGCAGGCCGCTATTGAAAGGATTTGTGGATTGGTAAATTACATCCGCATTTTCAATGGTTGTTTCATCGGCTGATAATTTCCCTTTGGCTACCGAAGTTATATCGCCACCTGAAACGGATTCAGCAAACACCCAATACACCATTCGGTTTGTTTCAAAATCAGGATCGAGACATAATCCCAACAAACCACCTTGTGATGTTACGTTAACTGTTGGGATGCCGCCAATCGGAGCACTCACTACACCTGCTAATGTAACGATGCGCATCTTCCCGCCTTTTTGTGTTACCAGTAGCCGACCATCTGGTAAGCTTACAATTCCCCACGGATTAGAAAGTGACGTGGTAATAATTTCTTTTTTCCAGGCACTGGTTGTTGCTACACTGCCAATGCGGGTTTGGCCTTCAAAGGCGGGGGGATAATTGGTGTTAGGATCTCTTGTTTCAACAGGGTCTCCTACTACAATGGGTGGATTGTTGTTATCATCCTTTTCGGTTTTGTCATCACACCCCGCGAACACTAAACCCATTATCAGAATAAAAATATATTTCGAATTCATAGTATAAATATCATTACGTAAGTACTGTTGATTGCGTACGGCAATTTCGCTTTTTGTTTGATACCGTTAACACAACTGCTTCTATTTTCGTTGAACTACGGAATTTTACTTCGGGTTTTCTCCCCCATGGGATTACCGGCTAAGCCTCCAATATTCGATAAAGTCAGCAGTAAAATCAGTGCATTCCGAACAATATAGAACAGACTTTTTATCCACTACGAGATTTATTTGCTTATCGATCTTGAATTGATGCAATTCCTTCACCACAATGACGCGAAGGGTGGAATCTATTTTTCCCTGCAGTGCTTCCAATATGCGATTATCATTCTTGCCGCGCTCAATCAACAAATTTTCTAATTTCTTTAATTCAGCTTCCGCATTTGTCTTAACAATAGCAGTGTCAACATCTTTCACCGGACCACAAATCCAGGTTCCGGTACTATAGAAGTTAATGAGGCTATCATAAGCATATCGGAATTCAGCGATCTTTGCGTCAATCTTGACCTTTTCGACTTGATATTGAGGTAAAGTTTCGATTGCTTTTTGATAGTCTATAAATCCCTTTTGCTGGCCGAACATTGTTAATACTACCAACAGCAACAGAATAAAAGTCATCCCATATTTCATAACGGTAGTTCAGCACTCAATAGTATTCAAACTTATAATAATAGGTATAGGAAAGCTCAGCGCTGCCTGCTGAGTTTACGTGATAACATAACAAGTCCAGCTTTTGCGGATAACCGTTGAATCCATATTTATAATCAAAAACATAGTAAGACTCAATCTCACCGGAATTATCATACAGGTCAAGGTGCTTAATATTATTGGAACCCGGATTAAGTCTGAAGATGTCGGAGGCGAGCGATTGGTTTTCCGTTCGGAAAAGGGCATAGTAATACCGCAACGCTACCGGGAAAGAATTATAAATATATTTTTTATCATCATAGGAGTATGAACCTCGCGCCATAAAAAAAAACACCTCGTCTGAATGAAGTATAGATTCAAGATTGTGATGATTATCGTAGTTTAACACAAACTTGTTGCCAGCAGATAGTATATGCCCATCTTCTGCTTCTACATTTAATCCTAACGTTTGGCTACCCATGCCGGTGAGCTCTCCCTGTAAATCATAATAGAAATCGACTACGATACTTCGTTCCGTAAACTTTACTAACCTATTTTCTTCGTACGTGAATTCCCGGGTAAACTCCGTTGTGTTATCGATTTTCACACGTTCTTTAACTAATTTACCCTTTACGTCATATTCATATGATTCCTTTCTTCGCAGCTCATGCTCCTCGTTGTAGGTGTAAACCGTTTTTATTTTTCCAGCTTGCTCATCATCACTACAGCCAATAATCACCAGGCAACTCACAAGAAAAAGAATTAGACCCTTAAGCTTAGATTTCATATTGGTTTACAATTCCTTGTTTACGCATTCAAAGATACAGATTGTCCTTAAATAGTTTGATTTCTTAAAAATATCATCCTGATAACGTGGATAAAAATTCAAGAATTAAGTCAGGCCAAATCTTCTTTGTATCTTGATGGCCTATGAATCAACGCGCGAAAGTTATTACTGGAATCATTGCCGGATTTGCCGTTGTTTTTTTGATTATATGGCTATCGCCACTCGGCCGATTCATTCTTACCGGAGGGCTGCGGCTGGAGGAGCGGCCATTTGATTCTCAACGATGGAAAGCTGTAAATCGGCAAGAGCCAGACAGTTTAAGGATCCGTTGGTTGATGCTCGAGGACCTGATGGAAAATCGTTTGAAAACCGGTACCGATAGCAGTGTAGTGATAGAAATGCTGGGAGAGCCGGAGCGTGATTTTGGTTTTTCGTATGCCTTGGGAAGACTTACGGAAGGTATGGATCCGCTTTACCTGATCGTGAAATATGATAGTAGCGGAAAAGCGGAGAAGCTGAATGTTGAGAGCGAAGAGAAATTGAGTAACTCAGGTATAAAAATAAAAGTAAACTAATATGAAGACGATGAGTTGCAAACAACTGGATGGGGCCTGCGATCAGCATTTCAGCGCAAACACGTTCGATGAGCTCGCGATGATGATGAGCAAGCACGCACGGGAAATGGTTCAGCAGGGAGATGCAGCCCATATCGAAGCCATGAATGAAATGCGAAAGAACATGAGTTCTCCGGATGCTATGCAAGTATGGATGGCAACCAAACGAAAAACATTTGATGGTTTACCGGAAGATTAAATTTTGCTTAATACTGTTTAGGGCTTAACACTGTTTCAAGACTTCAGCATTCTATTTCTTCAAATACGTATCAAGCCAGGAATAAACTTGTTCCTTAACACCTGCAGGAAATGCATGAGCACCTCCGCCTTCTTCAAAAGTTATAACCTCTACACGTACAGGACTACTTGACTTTTTATAATGCATATTTGCTTCTGTTTGCATTCGTAGTGTTTCGTCTACGTGTCGTTTACTGTCTTCAAGTTGTTTTGCACTTCCGTTACCCCATTCATATAGTCCTCGCGTCATAAGAAATGGTCGCGGAGCAATGAATCCGAGATAGTCAGAAGTCTTCCCAACTGTTGCGAGGCCAGGCACAACAGTCATCGTATGCCGTTTTCGAATAGCATCTTCATCAAACCAATCCGTTAGCTCAAATACTCCACAGGAAGAAGCGCCTGCACGAATACGCATGTCAGCAAACATGAAATAAGCCAATACGTATCCTCCGGCCGAATGTCCGATGGCTCCGATTCTTTTTTGATCAACAGCCGGTACACTGCACAGTACATCGGTGGTTATCACAAGATCATATACTTCTTTGCCTACAAAGTTTCTTCCTTCCAGTAAAAGTTGTCCAAGGCGATGCTCTTCAGCAAGATCAGCGATATTAAATACGTCCGCCAATGTATCTGGATTAGGAATTCTTCTTCGCAAGCCATGCAGAAAACGTTCCGGGCAAATTACAATGTAGCCCCGGTTATAGAGTTCAAGTCCGTAATGTTGATCAGCATCTCCTCCTATGCCAGCGGTTTCCATATTTCCCAGATAATTATGAGAACCATCCTGATGAATAGCAACAATGGCCGGAAGCTTTTTATGCTTCGCTTCATCGGGTATAAAAAGATATGCCGTTATAAAATCCGGAGGCGTGTGAAACATAGTACTTGCAGGTTCAGCGAGGTAGCGGATTTTATATCTGTTGCCATTACCAATACGCACTTTTTCGAGGGTATCAATGTGCAACGATGGCTTAGGAGGCATTAGCCCAAGTATTTTCTTAAGTTCAGTCTTCTTCTGAGCTAAGCAATTTATAGGCAGCAGTGAAGCTGATATAAGCAGAAAAAAAATTCTAATAAGCATAATTAATGTTTAAGCAATCTACAGACAAGTGGGAATGAAAGAAGTTGCTTGCAAAACGTTTTTTTATCTGGCGAGAATATTAGTTTCCAATCGGGGCCTTCCCCCAACCATTCAGCGTTCCACTTAAAGGAGTGCTGGATAATTGTTTTCCGGTGCGGAAAACCGTGATTGAATTTTCTGTTGAGCTTATCCGGAGGCTGTCGCCTTTTTCTATCTCATTTGCGTTATATAAAATAAACGTGATTGAATCACCTCGTTGCTTTGAGATGAATTGAAGCTTTTCATATTTTTTTAATGAATTTCTTAAACTGTCTTCGCGATAGGTAAGCGGATAGCCTGCTGTAATACTGCCATGCAAACGACCTGTAGTTCTATTGAATATATGTACACTGTCAATCGTTACAGAGAACTCATATTTCAAATTTCGGGCGAACCATTCACGCTCCTTTTCATGTGTATTGCGTTCAGTAAAGAAAAAGCGAACTACCAACAGCAAAAAAACCAACGCAACGCCCGCCATGATGAGGTATGTTTTCATACAAGGAGATTTTGAAAATGATTAACCATTGGCTGAAACTAATCAGTCCTATAATCAAGTGCAAGACTTCATGGCCAACAGTTTTGTTACACGATAGCTTGTCCGAATGTTAGCAATGTTCCGTTGGGATCAAGGATTGAAAACTCCTTCTGTTTCCAAAGCTTCTCTTCCAACTTTCCATTCGGATGGATAGCAATATTTTTTTTCTGAAAAGCTGTGTACATGGTTTCAACATCTGTTACCCGGAAATAGATCATGAAATCGGATTTAGCAGGTTGCAATGTGGCGAATGAAAAGAAATGTAATTCTGTACCCTCATTGCTCATAATTACATAATCTCCATAATCAGCATTCAGCTTGAACTCCAGCTGCGTGTAAAAATCAATTGTCTTTTGCTTCTCGATAAAAGGCAATTTGGGAATAACAGAGTTGATCATAGCTTTCGTTTAAAACTTAAATCTATAAAAAATGCAGCTCCAAAAATTGAAGCTGCATCGTATTCTCAAAATCTTAAGGAAATTACTGTCTTGTCAGGCGAACCTCCATCGACTTGGTTTCTTTTCCATTTTCATTCATATACATTTCCAAATGTTGACTATTATCATTTTCAAACGTAAACACTTGTCTAATATTCATATCCTTACCTGTTTGCGGATTAACACATTTCCCGGTGTACGTAACGACCTTGCCGGATTTATCCCATTTGCCTTCCAGATACATTAGTCCCGTGCCCATATTATCAATCCAGGAATTAACAAATACCTTTTTCGAATTATCATAGCCGACTACACTTATTCCTTCAAAGGGCATTCCCATCATATCGCCCTTAAAAACGGATTGCTGATACCTTCCACCCATGATCATGGTGATCTCTGCAGTGCCAAATGATTTAACCGGAGGTTTACCAGGCTCCATATATGATGAGGTTTCGGTCTTCCAAGAGCCAGCATCTTTTGCCAAAAGTTTATGGTTTTCTCCAGGAGTCATATACGTTTCCCAAGCTTTTTGCTGAGCTTCTGTTTGCGCGAAGCTGTTTACTGAATACACCGCCAACAAAATCAACGCAACGGATCGAAAAAACTTAATATTTTTCATAATAAATTAATTTTAGTTTCTACTTCATACTTAAAGTAGCTTGAGCACTGCTCAAATGAAAATTTTTGCAGGATTTAGTCGATAAGTTTCGGATATACCAGTTAACCTGAATGACGTTAATTGTTATACGTCAACAGCCTGCTCCGTTTCAGGTTGTGAAAGATATTCATATCCGCGATAAAGTACCAGGATCTCTACCACAACAGCCGGAATCATAATGATATAACTAAAGAAAAACAATACCACCGTTATCAGAAAACAACCCATTACAATCTCCAGTACTCCCGCCACACGCGATAGCTCGCCCATGCTGTCTTGCAACCGAATAAGTGCAATACCAAACACAATGCTCAACGTGCCGAAGAGCACAGCAGCCATAGCATACGGAAGCCATAATGTTTCAAAATCCTCCACCGATAATGAACTTATATCCAATATGCCCATAGCGGCTGTCGCGATTATCAACATCCAGGCTACACTCTTCAATAACGTATTTTCAAATACGGAACTCAAGGCAATAAAGCCGCGCGCGAATAGTGCGTAGGAAATCACCATCACACCTGTTAGTCCAATATAAATTGTGTTTAGGGTTGAGCTCCACTTGTCTTCGCTGGTAAACCAGGCAATATCAAGCGTACCGAGAATGATCTGACTTACTAAGTAAACGGCTCCGGCCAGCGCAGCAGTCAGCAGCGTCATACGGTTGGCATTGGGTAAAGTATTTTTGCGTGTTTCCATGACTTGGTTTGATTTAGTTGTTGTTGATTCAAACGTCTCTCCAAGTGCTTCCCATAAAATTTTCACGGTCGACAGGCGGGGCATGACTTCACCACTCTCAATACGCTGGATGGTGCGCACGCTCACATGGCTTTTTTCGACCAGTTCTTCCTGCGTCAGGTTCTTTTCTTTGCGCAGGGCGGTTAGGCGCTTTCCCAGTTCCGGTTGTTGCATGACAAATTTTTAGTTGCACAATGTTACGCGATTAACGGCAAGGTGCGGAACAACAGATGCATTTTTCACCCGTCATTTGCCCGTCATTTGATGGAAACAGGTTATAGCTGGTCTAGGGAAGCTTTTTCAGAAATGGAAGCGCTGTTCATTTTCAATCCCAGCAACGGGCGAAGCCATTTAATTCTGCGGATGATTTCATACGTGGCGAAGCACCCGATAATGGTAATCAATAATACCAGCACGAATTGTAGTCGCACATCCAGCGCAAGTGAAAACACCCATGTTGAACCCAGATACAAAAAAATCATGTGCAGAATGTAAACCGGATAAGCTGCCTGACTTAGATAGGTGAGCACTTTTCCTCCCCGATTCAAATATTTATAACCAAATGCAAAAACAGAAAGTATCCAACATTGTGATTCTGTCACCAGAAGATACACGGGTGTGTTCATGTTGAAATACGAAAGTCTTATTACAAATAACGTAATGGCAAGTAACAGGAATAACCAACGGTATTTTAAGATCATATTCCAGAAAGAAGAACCGCTCAGCACAAAACAGAAGCCGAAAAAGAATGCGAGCATTCCGAGAAAAAATCCATGCCAGGTCATCGCATACATCTCATACGGAAACGGCCTAAGAATTAAGGCTTCCAACACAAATGCAGCGATAACAACAATAAGGCCAAGCGGAGTACTGAATATTTTGGTAATGCCCTGCACGAACTTTCCTTGCTGATTTTTTTTCAGATAAAAGAACAAGGGAGCAAACAACATCACATAAATGAAAATGTTTGCCAAAAACCACAAGTGACCCGGACTTGGCGTATAAGCTGTAGGATAGTTATAATAACGCTGCCACAAATAAAGATGGATGGGTACAAGCGCGATGGCACCAAAAAGAAAAGGTACTAAAATTCTTCCTGCGCGTTCGGTTATTAACTGTTTCCAGTTTCGGTTTTGCAGCGCGAAGTAAACACCCATTCCAGATACAAAGAACAGCAAGGGAATACGCCACACGTTAAGCATCGTCATAGGAATCCATAATGATGACCAGGATTGATCACTTGTTATAAAAGCAATCATCATTCCCCAAGGTTGAAAACCTATGGCAACATGATAAATTAATAAAAGACCTATGGCAATTACTCGAATCCAGTCGATGTCGTATCTACGGGTTGTTGGTTGCATGTTGAATAAGTAGTTAAATAATTATTTTATTAACCGTCATTCTGAAGGAGGCACGACTGAAGAATCCCCGGATGAGTATACTTCATTTGGGGATTCTTCGCTTCGCTCAGAATGACGCTCTTAGGTGAGATTGTCGAAGCCTACTTCAACATCTTCGCCATTTCAGGACGCGTCTTTTCGATATAGGCATAGTCAAGTTTGAGACCCATAGGCGACAGCATTTTTTCCAACATCTCGTACGTTGGTTTTAACTCAGCATACGGACCGGCAACAGACTCGTAAGCTGTTGAGCCATATTTGTTCTTGAGCGTCTTGTCTGCTTTTTTATCGAGCAGCATTTTTAGAATTTCCGGACGGCAGAAGAATGCGGCTAGGTGTAAGGGTGTTGAACCTTCATTGTTCTGGAAGTTGATGTCAGCACCAGCATCAATCAGAATTTTAGCGATCTCAGTTTTTCCGAATAAAGCAGCAGAGATCAACGGGCTTGATCCTCCAAAAGGATCTTTCTCATTGATATTTGTTCCTGCAGCAATATGTTGTTTTACTGCGTCTTTGTTGTCAGTCACGACAGCGGTGTGGATATCCACAGCAGGAGTTTCTGCTCCGGGTTTCTTGTTCTGGGCTGAACTGTCTTTACTTCCGCAGGAGGCTATTAATAATGTGGCTACTAAAAGGAGTGCGGAGCGAAATGCATTTTTTTTCATGGTTATTGTTCGATTAAGTTTTACAGATTTTTTGATGCCGTAAAGAACGGAGGCTCATGCCCGGCAGACTGAACAACCCTGCGCCAAAAACCATCAACTTTGGAGTAATCCATATAAATATTGACCAATCGATGTAAATTTTGACGCAACACATGCGTTTACAGCCTGAATTGGCATACAGGGATCACAACTCCGCAGCGATTTATATCAAGATAGTCTGGCCGTTTTTCCTTAAACTCGCATTGATTTTTGACCTCTTTTTTATCACATGCCAGATACTTCTCAAGCCGACAGCCAGTTCCTAGCCGAGCTTTATGACGTAATCGCCAAAAATCTGGCGAACGAACAGTTTGGCGTGACAGAATTGGCAGAGGCAATGAACATGAGCCGGTCGAACTTGCTCCGCAAGGTTAAGAAGTCAACCAATCTTCCGGTAAACCAGCTTATCCGGGAAGCGCGTTTAAAAAAGGCGATGGAGTTGTTACAAAATTCAGCTTCCAATGTTTCAGAGGTTTCGCACTTGGTTGGATTTAACAGCACATCCTATTTTATTAAATGTTTTCGCGAATATTATGGCTATCCGCCAGGAGAAGCAGGTAAGCACAGCACAACTGAAGTACCACAACCCAAACCGGCACGAACATTAAACTGGAAAAAACTTGTCTGGATTGCCGTAGCTGCACTAGCAGCAACCATTATTTTTCAATATTTCAGACAAGGGTCACCGCCTACGCTGGAACGATCGATCGTTGTACTTCCCTTTAAAAACGAAAGCAACGATTCCACGAATGTGTACCTCATCAATGGGTTGATGGAATCTACCCTTAGCAATCTTCAGAAAATTGAAAATCTTCGTGTATTAAGCCGAACCTCTTCCGAAAAATACCGCAACTCGAACAAGTCGATTCCGGAAATGGCACACGAACTTGACGTAAATTATTTTATTGAAGGCAGCGGTCAGAAGATTGGCGATCAGATTCTATTGAACATTCAATTAATTAATGGCCCAACCGATAAACATATCTGGGCGAAGCAATACCGAAGAAAGTCTACCGACATTTTTGAACTTCAACAGGAAATAGCCAAAGACATAGCGGAAGAAATTGAAGTTGTCATCAGTCCAGAAGTAAAGCAACGCATTGAAAAAATCCCCACTAAAAACCTGGAAGCGTACGATTCATTCCTGAAGGGAATCGACTTGCTGAAAAAAGGCGGTGATGAAAATCTGTTGGCAGCGATTGTTCAATTTCAAGACGCAATTAAAAAGGATAATTCGTTTGCCAGTGCGTATGCATTTGCGGGCATAACGTGTTACTACCTCGATTTGTACAAAGCAGAGAAGCCTCATCTTAATGAGCTCGGTAATTATGCTGACAAAGCCTTGCTTTACGATTCCAAGCTCAGTGAAAGTCTTGTAGCCAAAGGAATGTATTATCTGCTTCGGAAAGAGTACGCTGCAGCGCTGCCCCATCTGGAAAAAGGATTAGAATATAATCCTAACTCTACCCTACTACTTGCTTTACTTGCCGATTTCTATACGAACAACTTGCCTAATACGGGTAAGTATTTGGAATACGCGTTGAAAGGATTACGGCTTGATGCAGGCTCCATTGACTCAGTTGAATTAAGCTATGTTTATTTGCGGGTAGGAAATGCATTAGCCCAAACGGGATTTATAGAGGAGTCGCTGAAGTATATTGATAAGTCGCTGGAGTATAATCCTAAAAATCCTTTTTCACGGTACGTGCGCGCGTTTGTTGTATATGCTAAAAATAAGGATTTACAAGAAACTAAAAATTTACTGCTTACGGAGTTCAACAAGGACACAACCCGCCTTGATATTTTACAAGACATTGGAAAAGTATGCTTCTATCAAAAAAAGTACGATTCGGCATATCTATGCTATAAACGATTTAACCGTTTGCGCGAAATATTCAAACTGGATGTTTACCGTCATGAAAACCTGACGATCGGAATTGTTTACGAAAAAGCGGGTGAAGTCAAAAAGGGTAAAGAATTTATAAACAACTATTACCAATATATAGAAACTGACCAAACTGCATATAAAGATTTAGGGCTGGCTGCGTATTATAATTATTTAGGTAACACCGAGAAGACTATTTCATATCTCAAACGGTTTACTGAAGAGGATGACATTCAGTATTGGTTTATTTTATTTATACGGCAGGAGCCCTTACCTAATGGTATAAGCAAGAATCCTGAATGCAGTAAACTCCTAGCGCAAATCGAAGCAAAATTCTGGGCCAAGCACGAAAAGCTCAAAGAAACATTAAAGGAAAAAAAGCTTTATCCGTTTAATGAACGTTCGAAATAACACGCTGGAATCTAAATCGTGTAGACATTTTACCTCCACTTCTTCACAAGAAGTCCCAACCCGGTTTGCGAATGCTTGCTTTAACGCTGGAACTGAAGTATCAATAAGGGCATCATATTTAATCGGTTTAGTGCAAATTAATTCCACGCACTCATGGCTAAAACTACTAAACCAAAAGCTTCCAAAGCCTTATCCCCCAAAATATCAACCCCCAAAGACAACGCTAAAATTAAAACGCTTAATCCTCACACGGAAGATGGAGCGGATGAATTCCTGACAACGAATCAGGGGGTCCGAATCAATGACAATCAAAATTCATTGAAGTCAGGCGAACGGGGTTCTACTTTGCTCGAAGATTTTATCCTGCGTGAGAAGATAACACATTTTGATCATGAGCGAATCCCTGAACGCATTGTGCATGCACGAGGTTCTGCTGCCCATGGAACATTCAAACTTTACAAACCTTTAAGCTCGATAACAAAAGCGGGCTTTCTGAACAATACATCGATTGAAACGCCTGTGTTTGTACGATTCTCAACTGTAGCCGGATCGCGCGGTTCATCTGATCTGGCGCGTGATGTGCGGGGTTTTGCTGTTAAATTTTATACGGAAGAAGGTAATTTTGATCTGGTAGGTAATAATATGCCGGTGTTCTTTATCCAGGATGCCATGAAGTTTCCGGATCTTATCCATGCCGTAAAGCCTGAACCGGATAATGAAATGCCGCAAGCTGCTTCCGCGCATGATACGTTTTGGGATTTTATTTCTTTAATGCCGGAATCAACCCATATGATTATGTGGGCGATGAGCGACCGCGCACTTCCCAGAAGCTATCGTATGATGGAAGGGTTTGGGGTCCACACCTTTAGGTTGGTGAATGCAAAAGGAGAAGCATGCTTTGTTAAGTTTCATTGGAAACCTTTGTTAGGTGTTCATTCTGTTGCATGGGATGAAGCCCAGAACATTTCTGGAAAAGATCCCGACTTTCATAGAAGAGATTTATGGGAAGCGATTGAAAGTGGAAACTTTCCAGAGTGGGAATTTGGTGTCCAGGTGATACCTGAAAAGGATGAGCATAAATATGAGTTCGATTTACTCGATCCAACCAAACTTGTTCCGGAAGAATTAGTTCCGGTGCAACGCATTGGTAAACTCACATTAAACCGCAATCCGGATAATTTCTTTGCTGAAACTGAACAGGTAGCGTTTCATGTGGGCAACATTGTTCCGGGAATTGACTTTACCAATGATCCCTTAATGCAAGGACGTTTGTTTTCTTATACCGACACACAACTTATCCGGTTAGGCGGACCAAACTTTCATGAAATTCCAATTAACCGTCCGATTGCACCGGTACATAACAACCAGCGCGATGGACATATGCGGCAAACTATTAATAAAGGTAAAACCAGTTATGAGCCTAACTCGTTAAGAAACGGATGTCCTTTTCAAGCAAGTGCAGTGGATGGCGGGTTTACCTCATATGCCGAACGTATTGATGCGAAAAAAGTAAGAGATCGCAGCAAAAGCTTTATGGATCATTTTAGTCAGGCAAGATTGTTTTTTAATAGTCAGTCGCAGCCCGAAAAGAACCACATCATTGATGCGTTACGTTTTGAGTTAGGAAAAGTTGAAACTGCCGCTATTCGCGAACGGATGTTATTCAATCTTTCACAGGTAGATAAAGACCTTGCGCAACAAGTGGCGTACGGACTGGGTATCCCTGTTCCAAAAACCGTTGGGAAACCGATCAATCATGGGGCACCTGCTGATGCTCCTGCAGGAAAGTATGAACCGACTAAAACAGAAAGTTCACTATCGAAATCAGCAGCTCTAAGCATGGTGAATACGGTTAAAAATTCAATCCAGACAAGAAAGATTGCTTTCCTCGTAGCAGATGGTGTAGATACAGCTTCTATTACGCCTTTAAAAAAGGCCTTGGAAGCAGCGGGCGGTGTTGTAGAACTTATCGCCCCACAACTCGGAACATTAAAGGCAAAAGATGGCAGCAAGCTTGAAATCAAAAAAAGTTTCTTAACCGTAGCTTCTGTTTTTTATGATGCCGTGTTTGTGCCGGGTGGAGCAAAAAGCATTGCTGCGCTATCAGATGAGGCAGATGCGATTCACTTTATTAATGAAGCTTACAAGCATTGTAAACCTATCGCAGCCGATAGTGAATCACGCGGCCTGCTAGAGTTAACTTACTTTGGAAACAAAGCATTTAAGAACAAGTCTATCGAAAATCTTGATAAAGACGGTGTCATTATACAAAACGGAGCAAAGCTTTCCGTGGTATTTATTAAAGCCATTGCACAGCATCGTTTTTGGGAACGTGAGAAGTCAAGAAAAGTACCCGCTTAGTAGTAGTCGAATTAAACACAGCTCGCTGATTACAGTAGAACATTCTCGTTGAGAAGGTAAGGAACTGTAATAGTTCCTCCTTTTCAGGATGAGTTGCGAAATACTACATACCAATGTACTTAGCTAAAAGCTAAACGACACCGACAATGTTAACCGATCTTTGCTTTTAATGTCTGCAATGTCGTCACTATTATAGTGTTGCTTAACCGGATTCTGGAGAGTAGCACCGATGGAGAATTTCTGATAATATAGTTCCAACCCGGCAGATAGTAGCAACGCATTCCCTCCTGTATTTACTTGGATAATCTCTCCATCACGATGCTGAGCAGCTTCTTCATAGTACACCCCTACATTTGGCAACAGGCTTAACGATTTTATGTTTTGCCAATAGAAGAATCGTGTTGACGCATGGAATTGGTTTCCAAAAAGATACTCTTGACTGTTACGGGTGTTGATCTTATAACCTGCTTCCGTATTTATCCCTACCTTTTGATACCTGATTGTGTAAATACCCGATAGAATAAAATCGACACTACCTGTGCCGAGTTGGAAATTCCGATTGACAATCAATCCATTGTCTTCCAGGTCATACTTACCGGTCGGTAATTTTATTCCTCCACCTGCCAGCAGCGTATGTTTCAGTTTCTTTGTCTCATCTTCGCCTGTATTCAGGATAAGATAATTTGTCAGAACACTCACATCACCTAGGCCCTGGGTTTTAATTTTTTGTTCTGTTCCATCCATGCTGTTGTATCCGTAGGGTATGAACGCAAATACCTGGATTTTGTCATTGACATAATATCTTCCCCAGAGCTCAACTTTGCTGTAGGTATCATGAGAGTGTTCCTCCCCCAACACGGTACCATGGTTCATGTGCGCAAAAAACTTTGCCTGACTCCAGCGTAATCCAATGAAGTTCTTTTGAAACTGGGGTAGAATGCCATAGTAACTTCCGCCAAGCGAACAACCACACACATCACATGCTTGTGATTGATTACTTGTGATAAGTACTATTATGCTTACAATTAATAATTTTTTTATTCTCATTGTCTTGGTCTTGAAAACCGTGAATCGTTAACAAACTCACGGTCGGTTAATGTTTTCAGAAACTCAATAATTTTTTGCTTTTCATCTTCCGTAATTAATATTCCCTGAACATCCTCTACCCGAAGGATCGGATCAAGGGTTACTGAATATTTTACCTGATGAGCATAATGTTCCAATACCTGTTCCAGTGTTTGAAATCTGCCATCATGCATATAGGGCGAGGTAAGTTCAACATTACGCAAGCTTGGAACTTTGAATTTTCCCCGATCACCAGAAAACTCAGTGATGTGCTCTCTTCCTAAATCTTTTTCAAACGTATTATCCAATCCGTTATTCCTGAATGAACCATCCGTAAACAATCCAATTGTATGACAGGATGAACATTTTCTTTCAAACAATACAAGTCCTTCTTTCTCCGATTGGGTAAGCACTCCTCCCTCATTACGAATATACCGGTCATATTTTGAATTTGAAGAAATCATCAGGCTCATAAATTGTGAAAGTGCATGAAGCAACTGTTGGCTGGTGATCTCCGTTGTCGCAAAAGCCTTGTTGAATTTCGCTCGATAGATTTCATTGTTCTGTAATTTGTCAACCACATGTGACAGCGTTTCTCCCATTTCAACTTCATTTGTAATTGCATTGATGGGAACAAAATCTAAATGCTTCACACCGCCATCCCAAAAGAAATCGTCTTGAAATGCTAAGTTTTGAATAGCCGGAGCATTTCGAACCCCGCTTTTATCACCTACTCCTTTACTGAAACGATGAACAGGATCAGAGAATGCAACAGTTTGTTGATGACAATTTGCACAGGAGATTGTGTTATCAATTGAAAGTATCGGATCATGGAACAGCGTCCGGCCAAGCTCAAAGCCTTCCGGGGTTACTGCATTATTTTCAAATGTGTAAACAGCTTCCGGGAAATTGCCTGGACGTTGAAAAGCATACGGATTTTTGACAGCCACTGTATCCGCATCATTGCATGAAATCAGTAAGGTAAACGCCAGAAGGAAAATGGTCAACGTTCTCATAGCATTCAGCAAGCGGTTAGCAGTTAATCTGCCAACCGCTTAGTTATTAGTTTGCGTGAACGTGATCAACTGCAAAAGCTGCCGGAATGTTATCCGCGAGATTTTCAGAAGGCTTAGGTGAATGTCGGCTTGCATTGGAAGCAAACGTTATACTTTCACCCACACCATTGAAAAGTTTATTGACATCAAATACCAAATGAACTTCTGGCTGATGCTCGGATTTTACCGGGGCGCTATCACCAAAACTAAGGGTGACTGTTTGCATGTTATTGACCAGGTTTACATTGGAAGCATCTTCTTTGTAACCACCAATGTGATATTGAAATACATCATCTGGTTCAGTAGACACGGGTGAAACACCTTCAACGGCCATAAAAATGTAACCGGAATTCCAGCTCCAGAATAAACCCTTAGCAGGATCGAGTGCACCCGTCTGCGCTCCCTCATCTACCTTACTTGCATCAACACCAATCGTGAATGTAACTTCGGTGTAGTTGCCTTTAGGGATATTGTTGAGAACAACCCGTTGAGATTCGGCATCTGCTTCATCAATCAGATAGTAACCAGCTGATCCATTCGACTTAACTTCATCCTGATAGATAGTTCCATCTTCGCGTTTTAGCTTGATGTTACTAACATAATAGGTAAGCCATGTTATCTTATATGCTTCACTGTTTGAATTTGTGTATGGTGTGCTGCCCGTATTTAATTCAAGGTTAGCAGTTCCGACAATGTTATCGAATTCGAGTGCAAGCGTCCCAACACTTGGGTCAGCATCATTGTCTGAACAGGCGGTTACAACAATAGAGGTGATTACAATAAGTAATGAGAATATGTTTTTCATACCGAATTTGTTTGAAGAATAAAATAAAATAGAGGTCTACTCGCGAAAGGAAATCGCTAAGCAAGAAATCAGGTATGACTACGCTGGCGGATGAAAGATGACGATCTCGGGGAGAGGATAATGTTTTTCAATAACGGTGGGTAATTGATTCATCCACAGCAATGCATATTGAGGATTACTTTTAGAAGTGCCGATTTCAAAAAATAAATTTATTTCACGTGTCTGGAAAGTGCTTACCGGTAGCTTATCACTTCCATCATGATCGATATTAATCTCTACCGCGCGATCCAGGTCATGCTCGTGACTGCACATCGTAATCACGCGTTCTTCAATAAATCCAAACGAATACGCGATTTCCTGCCTGTTTTGGTAAAGCCAGGTAACAAATCCAAGTCTTACGCTGCAATGCAGGATCATGCTGGCAAGAATCACATAGATGAGCAACCGTTTCATTTGACTGCAAAGTATAACAAAACGATATATCGGTCAAGCACTTTTCGCTTTCACCCGAACTTGCTACGGAATGAGCCGTAGTAAGAATTATTCATCGTCAACCAGCTCATCCAATGCCAATGGAAATTCCTTAAGTAGTAAAAGGAATTTCAGGGCATTCATAAGCTTGTTGTGCCCCGGTGCTGGAAGTATAAGTTTGATGGGAAGCAGATTATTCTGCCGGCAGAAAATTGCTAGTCGTTTCTTGAATTTTGTGAGTAGTTCAATCGTATCTTGAGTACGTTCACTGTCTTGCACAGTAATAATATCCTGTGTCAGTTCGAGAAACTGTTCCTCCGTACGCAATGCTTCATCGAAAAAACCAAGCAACTGATGAACATCAATCTTGTTTTCTTCGATAAGCAGGACAAGCGGTTGAGAAGTTTTACGCATACGATTTATAGCAGAAGCTATGACATGGAAAGCATTTGAAGATACCGCTAATTCAAGCCAAACCCTAATCCATCCGAGCAGAGGTTCATATAGTCTAATAGGATACCGCGTGTATGTTGTGTACATTGGATATGCCTTAATACATTATCACTCTGATAATCTCCATTAATAGTTAGCACCGGGTCTCCCGTGCGGCATTTATTTTACTTTTTGCGCAGGCACAGACCCATACTCGTTATCGATGATGATAGTGATGATCATTTGCTGCTGAAGGCAATTCTTGAAAGTTTAAATATTACGCATCCAATCATGTTTTTTCACGATGGATATGAATTTTTAAAATACTTAAGAGAATGTACCGATAAGCCTTTTTTGATTTTATGTGATATCAATATGCCCCCAATCAATGGGCTGGATCTTCGAAAGATAATTTGCGAGGATATGTACTTGAAAAAAATGAGCATCCCCTACATTTTCTTTTCTTCAGACGACAGGCCAGCGCATATTGTTGAAGCTTACGACCTGACCGTTCAAGGATACTTTTTAAAGGCTAAAACGTTTGAAGAAGCTAAGCGCAGAGTAAAGGTTATTGTAGACTACTGGACTGAATGTAAAGTGCCCCACGAAATAGTGTATTAACAATCCTCTGATAAATAATGTTAGCCTCTACGGATAACTAACAGAACTAAGCTTATACTAGTAAGCACTTCTATTTTTTCTTCCCACTTGGCCAACAGATTGGACAGGGTCCTGAGCCTCTATACTTATGACCTCTGCTGCAAGTTTTCCATCCACCCGGTTTTTTTGCCTTTTTAGTCGCTTTCTTTTTCATAACAAATACATTACGCTGATCAGCTAGCACAGATCATGCCGTTGCAGAAAGTTACATAATTCACAGATTCCTCTTCTCAAAATCCTGCTGAATAAAATGTTATACTGTTTTATCGTTGTTATGTTTAAGGCAACGGATAAATGGTTTAATTTGGTGAAGCTGAAATTCTGATCGAAGACAAATCGCATCATCTAACGATTGGGCAATCCTTCATCATCCCTGCTCATGTGCGTAATACCATCAAAGCAAATGTTCGCTTTAAGATGATCTCCACGATCATCAAGAGCGGCTACGATGAGGTAAGCCTTTAAAATTCCCGACCAATAAATCCTGATCAGTTTTAAATTTCCTTCAGCAAAACGGAAGGAATAATGCTTTTAAAATTGTAACTATCCTGTTAAAAGCAAATCATGAAAACCACAGCCTTCCTCCTGGCGGTTCTGACAACTGGATTTTTGCATGCCCAGCCCCAATTCAACTTCACCTTTAATCACCTGGCACTGTCTGTAAAAGATGTGGATGTGTCGGCAGAGTTTTACAAAAAAGTCTTTCAGCTTCCGGAAATCACAAACCGAACGAAAATTGAAGGCATCCGCTGGATATCGATGGGTGAAAACAAAGAACTTCACCTGATCTCTATTATAAAGGAACCAATAACCTTAAACAAAGCAATTCACTTATCGCTGTCCACGGATAAAATTGAGGCGTTCGAAAAGAGACTCATTGAATTGAACATACCGTATTCCGACTGGTTGGGAAAAGCCAGCACCGTGAATGTTCGGGCCGATGGAGTGAAGCAGATTTACTTTCAGGATCCGGATGGATATTGGATTGAAATCAATAATATCTCCGAACCAACGCATAAACCATAATTATAAAAACTATTCATTCATGAAAAACAGTTCTTTATTTCTGCTAACCAGTGTCTGCTGTCTGATTCTTCTGAGCTTTCAATCATTTGCACAATCAAAGATTACGGCTGAATCTATCAGTACTGCCACAAACAAGATTGAGCAAAAAGTTATCGCCTGGCGTCATGATTTTCATGAGCATCCTGAATTAGGGAATCGCGAATTCCGCACAGCGGATATTATTGCCAAGCATTTGCAATCACTCGGCATCGAAGTACAGACAAAGGTTGGTGTTACCGGTGTAGTTGGAATTTTAAAGGGCGGTAAGCCCGGACCGGTTGTAGCATTACGAGCAGATATGGATGGCTTACCAGTAGAAGAAAAGAATGGGCTCCCATTCGCTTCCAAAGCAAAAACAGTTTACAATGGAAAAGAAACAGCAGTTATGCATGCCTGCGGTCATGATACCCATGTAGCCATGCTAATGGGTGTTGCTGAAATTCTTTCCGGTATGAAAAAGGATTTGAAAGGAACAGTAAAATTTATCTTTCAACCTGCGGAAGAAGGCGTGGCACCGGGTGAAGAAGGCGGTGCAGCATTGATGATCAAAGAAGGTGTTCTTGAAAATCCGAAAGTCGATGTGATTTTTGGCTTGCACATTAACGCCCAAACAGAAGTGGGAAAGATCAGCTATCGCCCGGGTGGAACAATGGCTGCTGTAGGCAAACTGAAAATCATCGTTACTGGGAAACCTTCCCATGGCGCCTATCCGTGGATGTCGGTTGATCCGATTGTTGTTTCAGCACAGATCATTAACAACTTGCAAACTATTGTAAGCCGTAATGTAAACATCACCGAAAATCCGGCAGTTGTAACGATTGGCTCGATCCATGGTGGTAATCGTGATAATATCATCTCCGAAAAAGTTGAGTTGTTGGGTACGGTAAGAACGTTTAGTCAGGCGGATGAAAAATTAGTTTATGCCCGCATCAAAGAACTTGTTGAGCACACAGCATTATCCGCTGGAGCAACAGCAGAAGTTATCCTGCCGTTTGAGCATTACTATCCCGTAACGTTTAATGATGAAAAACTAACCGCTCAAATGCTGCCTTCATTACAAAAAGCTGCCGGAAAAGAAAATGTCACTTTGTCTTATCCTAAAACAGGCGCTGAAGATTTTTCTTTCTTTCAACAAAAAGTACCCGGCTTATATTTCTTTGTTGGCGGCATGCCGAAAGGTCAGGATGTAAAAACTTCCGGTCCGCACCATACACCTTCTTTTATTGTTGACGACAGCGCTTTTACAACCGGTATAAAAGCTACCTGCAACCTGGTGGTTGACTACATGGAGGCATATAAAAAATAAGAATACTCAATGGATTGGATTGATCGGGATTTAACGAAGTAACTTCCTTGACATAAGTATGGAGCGTTCTTACCGATACCTCGGATATTTTTTACTATTACTGCTGCCTTTGATAGCGTTGGCATTCCATCACTCGTATGGTTCAAAAATTCCGAACTTTGAACCGGGGTATGATCCTTTCATTCATGTTCATGCGGTATTGGCCACAATCTGGGTAGCGATCGTTATCATTCAGCCGTTCCTGATCGCCAATAAAAAATTAGCGTTGCACCGGCAACTTGGTAAAGCTTCTTACTTCATATTTCCACTGCTCATTCTCTCTTTCGTTCCCGCCTGGATTAAGATCATTCACTCCGGAGTTTATAAGAACTTGTTTTTCTCGCTAGGTGATTGTCTCCTATTAATTCTGTTTTACTCTCTTTCTATTTTCTACCGGAAGATCCCAGCGAAACATATGCGTTTTATGATTGCCTTAACGTTGGTTTTACTGGGTCCAACCATTGGAAGAATCGGCCCGATTGTGTTGGAACTTGGGCCAATTATCACGCAAACACTACAATATTCAATCATCTTCTTTATCCTTATTGGGTTAGTTCTTTACGATAAGAAGCACGGCAAAGATTTCAAACCGTATACGCTTGCGATTATTGCATTCTCTATTCATGCCCTAATCTTTTACTTGTTGTTTGTATAACAGAAACCACATGAATCACAAAATTGAAATTGTCACTGCCCAGCATCCAAAAGATTATTCGGATGCTAAACAGCTTATCCTGGAATACGTTGCCTGGCTCGGGATCGACCTTGCCTTTCAAAACTTTGATCAGGAAATGGAGGGTTTACCGAATATGTATAACTCAACCGATGGCGGATTGTTCATTGCTTACCTGGATACCAAACCCATTGGGGTTGCCGGCTTGCGTAGGTTCAGCGCTACCGAAGCCGAAGTCAAACGCATGTTCGTACAAGATGAAGCGAAGGGAAAAGGAGTTGGTAAAGTATTGCTTCAAAAATGTATTGATACAGCGAAACAACTTAATTACCAATCGATCAAACTTGATACAGGTGACTTCATGAAAGCTGCCATTCACCTGTATACAAGTCATGGTTTTGTGGAGATACCTGCTTACCGGTTTAATCCCCACGAAAGCGCAAAGTATTTTGAATTAGATTTAACGAAATTGTAAATCGTAACATGACCCTTACAGATAAAACCCGAATTGAATCAATTGACTTGTTAAAAGGGGTTGTCATGGTGATTATGGCGCTCGACCACACTCGGGATTATTTTCATAATGCAGCTTTTATCTTCGATCCAAATAATCCCGAGCTCACAACCCTTCCAATTTTCTTTACACGTTGGATCACCAACTACTGTGCTCCCACATTTTGTTTTCTCGCAGGACTGTCGGCCTTTTTCGTAGGAAGAAGAAAAGACACTAAAGAACTTTCATTGTTCTTATTAAAGAGAGGATTATGGCTGGTATTTATCGAAATGACCATCGTCAACTTTGCCTGGTATTTTGATATTCAATTCAGAACTCCTGGATTACTGGTAATCTGGTCACTTGGCATGAGTATGATTGTACTTTCAGCACTGGTTCATTTGCCCTATAAAGCGATTCTGATTTTTAGCGTTGTATTAATTTTCGGGCATAACTTACTTGATCCAATACATTTTGAAGACAGTATGGTTTGGGCAGCCATTCATGATATGAGAACTTTTACGCTTTCAGGAGGCAATTTGTTTTACCTCGACTATCCTATTGTTCCGTGGATTGCCGTAATGTCGCTAGGGTATTGTTTTGGAAAGTTATACGAGCCTACCTTCGATCAATCGAAGCGAAGAAGGATTCTGAACATCCTTGGAGTTTCGGCCATCGCCTTGTTCTTAATTGTGAGAGGTATCAACCAATATGGTGATCCGGTACATTGGAAACATTATCCAACAACGCTTCAAACAATGATGTCTTTTTTGGCTGCTACAAAATATCCGCCATCGCTTTCTTATTTATTAATGACACTCGGGCCTGCATTTCTTTTTCTCGCAAACAGTGAAAGTCTTAAAGGAAAGATTGTTGATTTCTTCAGCACTTTCGGACGCGTACCATTCTTTTATTATATCCTTCATATATATCTCATTCATATTCTTGCCTTACTCGCTGCACAGCTCACGGGTTTCGGCTGGCAAACGATGATCATGACCGACTGGGTAATTATGGTACCCGAATTAAAAGGGTTCGGCTTTGATCTCTGGGTGGTTTATCTGATCTGGATTTTAATCATTGCAATGTTATACCCACTTTGCAGGAAGTTTGATATTTATAAGCTCAACCACAAAGAGAAATGGTGGTTGAGCTATTTATAATTAAAAGTTATTTACTCGTATCGCAATGCCTTTACGGGATTTGCCCGCGCTGAGCGTATAGTATGGTAGCTGATCGTAAGCAAGGCAATACTTAGCGCAATTACACCGCCTGCCACAAATAGCAATGGATTAATCGAAACCCGGTACGCAAAATTGCTAAGCCAGGCATGTAGCAGGAAATACGTTAACGGACTTACCAATACAAACGACAGGATAATCAGAAATGTAAAGTTCCGCGATAGCAATACGGTGATTTGAGTTTCGGTAGCACCCAATGATTTGCGGATTCCGATCTCTTTGGTTTTCTTTTCGGTAGTAATGGCTGCGAGTCCAAATAATCCAACACATGAAATTATTATTGCAAGACCAGCCATAATACTCACAACCGAACCCATTTGCTTATCAGAACTATAGAGGACTGCGAAGTGCTGATCGAGGAATGTATATTCAAATGGATAACCTGTTACATGTTTTTCCCAAAGTTGTTTCGTGAGCGCAATACCTTCTTCCGTTCGCCCGGCAGCAAGCTTTATGGTTAATTCGTCATAACCCCACTCCGGATGAACAACCATACTTAAAGTATTCACTTTATGATGCAGTGAATTAAAGTTGAAATCCTTCACCACACCAATGATAGATCCTAAAGAATCTTTATCATACCACCCATGGCCAGCAGGCGTACCAACCGTTTCTTTCAGAGCAAGCTCTTTCTCAAAGGTTTCGTTAATCACAAATGACATTCCATTATCAGAGGCAAACTCTTTTGAGAAGCCGCGTCCGGATTTCATTTCAATTCCATAAACTTTCAGAAAGTCATAATCAACGTTCAAGTTTGACGGAGTAATCTCCAGAATTCCTGTATCCGCTTTAACTTTGAAACCCCATTGATGAAGATTGTTTCCTAATCGTTGTCCACTGGCAGTTACGCCTTTAACAACATCATGCTGTTGCAGTTCTTGTTTTAATGTTTCAAACTTATTGTTGGCTTCCTGATTCATATCCACCAACAGGATCTGATCTTTATCAAAACCGATATCCGCACTGTTCATAAAAGAGAGCTGTTGCAGTACAATCAATGTGCTGACAATCATGGCAAGCGCAAGTCCGAATTGTACAACCACCAAACTGCTGCGAAATACTGAACGACCTTCTGACACACCTTTTCCCTTCATTGTTTTTGCCATATTGGCTGATGCCATATAAAACGCTGGGTAAATCCCCGTAAGAATTCCCAGGAAAAGAGTTCCTCCCAATACCATCGCAACATGCCAGGCTTCACGGAAAAATGTGATAAGCTCAAGTTGTCTGCCGATGAGTTTATTAAGAATTGGAATGCAGGAAAGATCAATGATCAATGCAAGCAGCAATGCGAACATGGCCAGCATAACTGATTCAAAGATAAACTGTCCAAATAATTGAAACTTCCTGGCACCAACCGATTGACGAACACCAATTTCCTTCCAGCGATGTGAAGCGCGCGCAGTTGTCAGGTTCATGAAGTTTACTCCCGCGATGAGCAAGATAAATCCGCCAATGATATAAAAGACATTCAGATACTTACCGTTGAACTTTCGGTAGTTGTTATAATCATGCTCAATGTCGGTCGAGCCGAGATGAACATCAGCAAGAGATTGTAAATAGAGTTTGTAATACTCGTTGATTTTAGGGTCATCCATGTGTCGCGACATGAAAGCTGGAAATTTTTCCTCCATTGCTTTTATGTCTGTATTGGGATGCAGTACGAGGTATGTATTTAATGAATTGCCGCCCCAGCGATTGTTAAACTCTTTATCGGTACTGGTGATTGTAGTGATCGACACCAATGCATCGAATTGCATGTGAGAGTTCTCAGGCACATCTTTCAAAACCGCAGTGATTGTATATTCTTTATCCCGAAAGCTGATTGTATTGTTTAATGCCTCATTGGTACTTTTAAAAAATTTCAACGCAAGCTCTTCCGTCACCGCCATGGAATAAGGAGCATCCAATGCTGTCGCGCGGTCGCCTGCTACCACCGGAAAATCAAAGATGTCGAGGTATGTACTATCTACATGCGCAACGTTCTGTACAAGCATATTGATTTCACCTTTGGTGAAGAGCAGCTTATTCCGGTTACTAAAACGTGTGTACGTTACTACTTCCGGAAATTCACGACCAATGGTCGGGGCCATTCCGGGCATGGAAAGCGCTACGTTTTGTTCGTTCGTTCCCGGAAAAGTCTGAACCTCATCGAGCCGATAAATTGCTGCTTTCTTTTCATGAAACGCATCAAAACTTTGTTCGTCTTGTACAAACAGATAAATCACCAGGCAGGCTGCAATCCCTACTGACAGACTGAAGATGTTTATAAATGAATAGAGCGGTTTCTGCCGGATGGCACGTAACGCAATAGAAAAGTAGTTTTTAAACATGGGACAAGGTTTAGAAAGGCAATACTCAGATAATTCCTAAAAGTTACGAAAACCTGAAAGTACTTTCACAAGATGAATGCCAGCAGGAGAAAGTTGAAATTTGAACATCCATTACAGATCACTCTTTTAAAACCTGAACGATCATGAACACCAGTGTACGCACACTAAGCCATGTTTAAAAAATATAAAAGGACATCCTGTTTTAAAGAATGTCCTTTCAAAAAAAAGAATTAAAATCTACTTCTTAACTGTGGCTGTCCAGGTATTCCTCCAGGTTATTAAGTCCCATCTTAAACCCTTCTTCAAATCCGGATTCCAGCGTTTTCTCTAACGCTTCTCTTGTTTCAGCTGTTATCGTTATAACAACGGTAGTGCCTGTGCCGGCCTTTTTAAAATCAACTTTCCACTTTGTGCGAGGCATATCTTTATTGATAACACCCTTCTCGTCAGTAAAAGCATCTAATCCTTCAAAGCTTTTTCCGTTGTCTATTTTGGTATAATCAGCTCTTGAATAATGGTGCTCATTTTTCGGTCCTACCATTGCATAAAGCCAGGATCCGCCTTCTTTAAAATCAAGTGACTTTGTTTCCGCTCTCCAAGGTTTTGGAGCCCACCATTGATCAAGAACTTCCTTTGTCGTCCAGGCCTCCCACACGGTTTGTGTTGGAGCGTTATAATTCTTCGTAACCGTTATTTTTCTATTCGCTAAATCCTTATCGAATTTTGCTTCTGCTATTGCTATCATATCTTAAAAATTTAATGTTGAACAATTCATTTTATGGCTTAAAGGAAAAGGTACCTGATTTAGATTGTTTAAAGCATTGTGACCAGATAAATGAAAGATAACGGGGATATAATAGCGTTTTGATCGATTGATAACACTGCAGTGTTTGGCTTCATTTTTGAACAAAAACCGATTAAAATCCGTATCTTTATTCCTCAATTCCTGAATCCTGCTGTGGGCATCTTCTTCCGAAGGTCATTCCTCCTACCAGTCTTTATTAATTGAAGCCGTTTAAGTGGTAAAACAAGGTTTTTGATCCAAAAACACACTAATGAATAGGAAAACACTATCATTTGCCGCAACAGGGCGAAATTTCTCTTCAACGCTAAACAAGCGAGTGGCTGAGTATTTTAAAACAAAAAATATCTCGCGTCATGGCAATCTTGAAATGGTGATTAAAACCATTGTCATGTTTAGTCTTTATTTCGTTCCGTATGCATTGATCATTGGTGGGTCAATTACCTCCATTTGGTGGATGCTCCTGTTAGTTGTTATTATGAGCTTTGGTCTTGCGGGCATTGGCTTATCTGTTATGCACGATGCCAACCACGGAGCTTATTCTTCTAAACGCTGGCTCAATACCGTTATCGGGTATTCTATGAATCTGATTGGAGCAAATGCCTTTAATTGGAAGATGCAGCATAATGTATTACACCATTCCTACACGAATGTGCATGAAGAAGATGAAGATATCAGTCCCCGCGGAGTGCTTCGGCTTTCACCTCACTCAGACTGGAAACGCATGCACAAATACCAGTTTATCTATGCCTGGTTTTTATATGGGCTTATGACACTTATCTGGATGTTTGTGAGTGATTTTAGAAGGCTGGTAAAATACCATAAAAACGGCTTGGCAAAACAGCACAACTTTAACATTGTTAACGAGTGGTTTATCCTTATCGGATCGAAGCTGTTATACATGAGCTACATCTTTGTTATTCCTTTATTAGTGACTTCACTGGTTTGGTGGCAAATCATTATCGGCATTGTGATCATGCATTACATTGCTGGATTCATTCTGGCCATCATATTCCAGCCTGCACACGTAATCGAGGGCACTGAATATCCGTTACCGGATGAGCAACGTACGCTTGAAAATAACTGGGCTGTTCATCAGTTGCTGACCACGACTAATTTCGGCAACAAGGCTCGTTGGTTTTCGTGGTATGTAGGCGGATTAAATTTCCAGATTGAACATCATTTGTTTCCTAATATTTGCCATGTGCACTATAGGAAAATCGCAGGCATTGTTCGGGAGACTGCTCTTGAATTTGGATTGCCATATAAAAGTACCCGCACATTTATTGGGGCGTTAGCGGGGCACGCACGTTTATTAAAACAGTTGGGCGTTAAGCCAGCATAATACATTAGCATGAGGCAATTAAAGATCGTTAAGCAGATCACAAACCGCGAATCACTGTCGCTGGACAAATATTTACAGGAGATCGGTAAAGTTTCACTCATCACGGCCGAAATGGAAGTTGAGTTGGCGAAACGCATCCGTCAGGGTGATACTGTTGCCCTTGAGAAGCTTACGAAAGCAAACCTCAGGTTTGTGGTTTCGGTGGCGAAGCAATTTAAAAGCAATAACCTTACGCTCGGTGATCTCATTAATGAAGGCAATCTTGGTTTGATCAAGGCTGCTATGCGTTTTGATGAAACCCGCGGTTTCAAGTTTATTTCTTATGCCGTTTGGTGGATTCGTCAATCCATCATGCAGGCACTGGCTGAACAATCACGCATTGTTCGTTTGCCGTTGAACCGGATTGGTTCGGTAAACAAAATGCTGAAAACATTTTCGGAATTAGAGCAGCAATATCAGCGCGAGCCAACAGCCGAAGAGCTTGCTACGGTTATGGATATACCGTTAACAGAAATGCAATTAACCATGCAAAACACCGGTCGGCATGTTTCCATTGATGCGCCTTTTGCAGCCGATGAAGACAATGGTTTGCTGGATGTACTGCAAAACGTATCAGAAGCAACACCCGATGCTGAGTTAATGCATGATTCGCTACAGCAGGAAGTATCACGTGTGCTGGATACACTCACCGTTCGCGAAGCTGATATTCTTTCCGATTATTATGGATTGAAAGGCAAACAAGCAATGTCGCTCGAAGAAATCGGGCTCAAGCACGATTTGACACGGGAACGTGTCCGCCAGATTAAAGAAAAAGCAACTGTGCAATTGCGTAAAGAATTCAGAAGTCACGGACTGCGTGCATTTTTAGGTTAGAACAAATTAAAATTCATGGATAAAACATTTACATCTCCCTTTTCTCCTTTGTGGAACAAGTATCGCCCAGCACTTCTCAAGCTGATGGTGGATGCTAAAACTGCTCCGCAGGAATACCAGCTTTTTCCGCATGAACTTCGTTCACTCGCTCCGAAAGGTAAAAGCCTGGGATTCACCATGCGGGTTCAGCGTAACAAACCATTAACCAAGATCAAGGATTCAATCATCGCCAGCGACCTGTTACATGCACTAACGCTTTCCAAAAAGGCAACAGAATTGATGGAGCAGGATATTTATGAGTTTACCTTAAGCCGCGATTTCAAGCTGCATGTGGCGATTGTAGAAACTTTATAGGGCTTTTATAGGAAGACAGTAGCAGAAACGGTATCTTTACCCCGTAAATAAGTTTTCAAAGAATACGTGACGGTGCTAACCGTCTTTTTTTCATCATTCCATACGCTTCGTTCCGTTCGGAACAAAATCGAATAGAATCTCATGATAATCCGGATTTGCTGAAGGCGAGGTTGCAAAACATTTTTAATTTTTAACAAATAATACAATGCAAGGAACAGTAAAATTTTTCAATGAAGCTAAAGGTTTTGGTTTCATTAAATCAGCCGACAATGGCGAAGAAGTATTCGTACACGTATCAGGTTTGATCGATGAAGTTCGCGAGAACGATCAGGTTGAATACGAAGTTGAGCGCGGCAAAAAAGGCATGAACGCAGTACGCGTTAAATTAGTAGACTAATTTCATACCGAATGATAGTTGGAAAAATCCCGCACCTGCGGGATTTTTTATTTTATAACCTTTACGTCTTTCGCCTGAAGTCCTTTCGGGCCACGTTCTGTTTCGAACGACACGGTATCATTTTCCTTAATGGGGCTTTTTAGGCCATTTACGTGAACAAATACCCGTTCACCGGAATCTGAATCCATGATGAATCCAAAACCCTTATCGTTGTTAAAAAACGATACTTTCCCTGTACGTACCGTAACTACAGCACCGCCAATGTTACGTGAGCCGGTAACAATATCATTTACATTAATGTTTCTTTTTCTTAACGGATCGGGTGGCGTAGTAGAAATGTTTCCGTTTTCGTCAACGTATGCCATCATTTCATCCAGGCTTTGGCCTGATTTGGCATTTGCCTTACGCTCTTCTTTGCGTTCTTCTTTTTCTTTTTTCTTTTGCGCTCTCTTTTTCTGGAGCTCTTTTTTGTTGAAGGTTTCTTGCGGTCTAGCCATGAATTGTGTTTAGTGGAACAATGCCAGGTGGATGGGAAGGAAGGCCTGGGCGATCAGTTCTCAAACAGAAGGAATTACAAAAGTACGCAATAATGCTTCAACGACCGTTATAGGCTCATTTGTTTATTTCCATAGGAACGCGGTGTTGATTACGGTATATTACAAGTATGCCGTTCGGCATAACTCATTCAATTCAATTAACGCACTTCCTGCTGAAATCCAGATGTGCAGGTTCATGGGCACAGCTCCGATTAATAACGATAACATTTACCCCGTGGGCACATTCATTACGGCAAGAGAATTTCCAGCGCGGAAACTGCTCATCAATGCCTACATGCAACGGATTTATTATTGCTCAACAGTCGATCGGCCAGAAGCAACTCAGCTTGTTTACTTTGAACGTGAGCTAATTCAGCCGGCTTAAAAATCAGAATTGGTATAAAACTGCGTTGATATTCATGCCTGCGCCTACGGAAGCGAAGACAATTTTATCGCCTTTCGTTAAGGCGTGGCCAGGCATTTTATCTTTTAAGATTAGATCCAGCAAGGTGGGTAATGTAGCTACCGAACTGTTGCCGAGCCAGGAAATTGTCATCGGCATAATGTCTTCCGGGATCTCATGAAGATCATATAATCTGAAAAGGCGCTCCAGAATTGCTGCATCCATTTTATCATTAGCCTGATGAACGAGCACGCGTTTGATTTCGGTAACATCTACGTTTGCTTTATCCAATACGTGTTTAATCACTAATGGAACGTGATTGAGTGCAAATTCATAGACCTTACGCCCGTTCATCTTCAAAAAGATATCGGCCTTGTCCATGAAGGGTGAATACGATGTCCCCATGCTTAATAAATGCGCGTGTTCGTGAGCATGGGTTTGAGTTTTCCAGGAAATGATTCCGGTTTCACCTTCTTGTGCTTCAATAATGATAGCTCCACTCCCATCGCTATAGATCATGGAGTCTTTGTCATGTGGATCGATAACTCTCGAAAGCGTTTCCGTTCCGATAATGAGACAGCGTTTTGCTTCCCCAGCACGAATAAAGGTATTGGCATGGATCAAGCCTTCCAACCAGCCCGGACAACCAAATGGTAAATCGTATGCAACACAATCCGGGTTGCTAATTTTAAGCAAGGCTTTGATGCGCGATGAAAGCGAAGGCACCATGCTGGTACGATTCGATTCGAATGCTACATCCCCAAAGTTGTGTGCAACGATAATATAATCAAGTGTTTCACGGTCAATATCGGCATTACGAATTGCTTCTTCTGCAGCAAGGTAACCGAGATCGGATGCCAATTGATCCGGACGTGCGTAACGTCTTTCCTGGATGCCGGTAATAGAACTGAATTTCTCAATAACGCCAACCATGTTCTTGAAAAGCTTCTCGCCATCTTTTTCAAAGAATACATGATCATTAAATGATGTGTTGGGAATCCTGATCTCAGGAATATAACTGCCGGTTCCGATAATGACAGAGCGCATGATAACGAATGAATTTATTTCAGGCAGAATAACTTTAAACAATTCTAACAAAGAATGAATTTGAACTGCCTGCTGGTAGAAATCCGCTTTGAAAAAACTATCTGTAAAGATACGTAAATCCTCTAGCCTTATATAATTTTACTCTTACACCTTTTACACGTTCAGGTTATTTGCAGATTTTTTTGCCTAACGGCTGTTCATAAGTATTAAGATACAATGCAGATAAGCATAATGATGTGACAGTATTTATGATCTTCGTTTCACACCTCTTACTGCTTCTGCAGTCCACGGATCTTCAGGCCAAGGGTGTTTAGGATATCGCATGCGTAATTCTTTACGAACCTCATGATAGGTTGTATGCCAGAAGCTTTTCAGATCTTGCGTTACTTGTACCGGTTTATAACCAGGCGATAGTAAGTGAAGAAGTATTTTAGTTTGGCCGTTATTAATAACGGGTGTTTCAGGCAAGCCAAACATCTCCTGCAACCGAACTTCCATAACAGGTGGAGCGCCATCCTGAAAATATTGAACTGCAATCTGCGAGCCACTGGGCACATGAAGCTTGGTTGGAGCCAATTTGTCAAGCACTTGTTGTTGCTCCCACGATAAAATGGCATCGAGCATGGGCTGAACGTCAAGCCGCTGAAGATCGCTGCGTTTGCTGGCAGAACCCAAAAATGGAGCAAGCCAATCTTCTGTTGTACTCATGAGTGGTGCTTCACTTACATCAGGCCAATGTTCATCTTTTCGCCAGGCTCGCACGCTAAGCACCCGTGCCTGCCATTGTGCATTGATCTCTGTCCAGTTCAAAAGTTTCAATCCTTCATCCCGAACAGCTTCACACAAGATTTTTATTCTAAGCTCATCTGAAATTTTTTGTAAAATTTTTGTGGCGATTACTACGTTACCGATACGACTTTCAAGCTGGGCAGTGATCATCCCGCGCTCTGTGTCCCACTTTACTATTTCTTGTTCGCGTGCATGGTTAAGCAAGTAATCTCTATTGACCGGAGCCGCTAAAAAGATCCTTCCTTCTTTTGCGCCCGCATCAAGATCAGCAATTGCAAGCCACTCTTCACGCATCAACGGATCATGTTGCGGTAGAGATGCCATTCGCCCGTTTGCGAGCTTATACCGGATGCTCTGCTTTTCCACTTGACGGGCAATCCGTTCCGGATAAGCTTCCATGATCAATCTTCCCACTTCCTCATCAATCGGTGCAGTATTATCAACCGAAGTCTTAAACACTTTTCGCCACGATAACGCTAACCGTTCGATCCGCTCCAATACAGAACGCTCAGCATTAACACGTTCTCCAGCCCGCCACTTTCTTAACACCTCTACCCGCATACTCAGATCACTGCCACGTTCACGCGCAAGCGGATCACGCTCTTCCAGGATCGATGCAACATCTACCGCCAGTGCCTTATCTTCACTTACTAATAACATATGTGCAATGCGAGGATGAGTAGGAAGCTTTAACATTTCCTTTCCACGTGCTGTAATTTTATTTTCTTCGAGCGCATCCAGTTCGTGCAACAATTCTTTCGCTTGTTTTATAGCACCTGATGGTGGCATGGTTATCCAATTGAGTTGCTCAATATCATAAATGCCCCACTGAGCAAGCTCGAGCACAAGTGTCGTAAGATCAGCCTCTAAAATTTCTGGTTGCCGCGTTGGCTGAAGCATGCGCTCTGTAGCGGCTGACCATAACCTGTAACAAACTCCGGGTCCTAAACGACCTGCTCTACCGGCACGCTGATCCGCTGCATCTTTTGTAACACGGATTGTTTCCAGTCGTGTGAGTCCGCTGCGCGGATCAAATCGCGGAACGCGCGCGTAACCGCTGTCGATTACTGTTGTGATTCCTTCAATTGTTAATGATGTCTCCGCAATGGAAGTAGCGAGAACAATCTTTCGCGCGCCACCTGCGTCAGGCATTATTGCCTCTTGCTGTTTCTTAAAAGGAAGATCGCCATACAACGGAGTTACAATTGCAGAAACATTTGATTCTGTTAACTGTTGCTCAACACGATTAATCTCACCTGCTCCCGGAAGAAATACCAGTAAATCTCCGCTCTGCTCCCGCAATGCTTTTATAATTGTGTGTGTAACTGAAGTTGAAAGTCTATCATCTTTTTCCGTGGGCACATGAATCATGCTTACCGCGTATTGTCTCCCCTCACTTGTAAGAATAGGTGCATTTCCCAATCGCTCCGAAATCTTCTCACCTTCCAGCGTGGCTGACATGATCAGTATCCGAAGATCAGCTCTTACCAAGTTTTGCACCTGATGTGTGAGAACTAAGGCTAGATCAGCCTGTAAACTGCGTTCATGAAATTCATCGAAGATCACCAAGCCTACTTCTTCCAATACATTATCCGTTTGGATCATGCGCGTGAGAATACCTTCGGTAACAACTTCAAGACGCGTCTTAGCACTTATCTTATTTTCAAAACGTACGCGATAGCCTACAGTTTCTCCAGCTTCCTCTTTCAACAAACTGGCCATACGCATGGCAACGGATCGGGCTGCAAGTCTGCGTGGCTCGAGCATGATTATCTTTTTATTCAGCAACCAGGGTTCATTCAAAAGCTCTAATGGAAGCACTGTACTCTTTCCTGCTCCTGGCGGAGCCTGAAGAATCACAACCGGGTTTCCAGGAAGTAGTTGTTTCAGTCGTGGGATTACATCCTGTATGGGATAGCTCAAAATCGAAATTGGAAGTTAGAGGGTGGAAGTTAGAACTTTAGAAGTTATTCTATCGTTACGTGATAGACATCCTGTTCGTTCCGTGCAATACCCGAAACATGGAAACCTCCTGCTTGCGGAATGGTCTCTACTAAATCGAATACTGTGCAGTCTTTGGGTAGAGCAGAGAAGATCAATAAAAACGTATACATCATTTTGCCGGGAATATGTGTCCACATTGGTGCATATGAAATATTCTCAGCATGCACGAGTTGTGCACGTGAATCTGATGTACGATCTATCAAAAAAGTAGTACGCCACACACGAATAAACATTTCATCGTACTCGTTTTCATAATGACAATGAACATAGATGTGTGAATCTGTAAGGCTATTTGGATCAATTGAGGTAAGAACCTCTGTTCCAATCTCAGGCTTTGGAATATCTTTAATAATGGTTGCCATTATTCCTTCATTCGATTATTGTATGCTCCGGATTTCACCTTATTGATCAGGAAAATTGCGCGTTCAATCCGCACGTCAACGTTTTTTGAGCCATTAATATAATGCACCAGACTACGCTGCAAGCCAACGGTAAGCTTATTCCATTTTTTTGCGCCTTCATCATCCTGCGCCAGCACGGCCTCCATTTCTTCGGGAAGGTCAAGTTTGTCAGGATCGACTATAGCAAAGTTCAGCTTTACTTTATCGCCCAACTTTACTCCGGCTGATTTTCGCATAGCCTGACTTACGCTGAGGTATTTAGGCCCATTCTTTTTAGACTGAATCGCAAGATTAAATGGAACCTGATTTAACTTTCCTTCCACTCTCACCCGACCGGCTGGAAGCTTCATTACAATATCAATCGGCATCTCTACAACCGTGGACACCAGCATATTCTTGTATTCTACCAACCGGGTTTCAAATGAAAAGCTTTGCTTTTTTGCCATCGTAATGAAAAATATCTCATTCAAATTTCACTATTTTTAGTACAAATCCAGAACCCCATGGCCCTACTGATCAGCAGCTACGAAGAATTTGAAACATACAAAGGTAAAGAACTTGGCGTATCCGAATACTTGAAAATTACACAGGAGCAAATTAATCTGTTTGCCGATGCCACGCTCGATCACCAGTGGATTCATACCGATCCGAAACGCGCAGCGGTAGAAACAGATTTCAAAAGCACTATTGCGCATGGTTATCTGACGCTTTCACTGGTGCCGCATTTATGGGATCAGATTGCGGAGTTCCGGAATGTGAAGATGATGATTAACTATGGCATCAGCAGTCTGAGGTTTAACCAAGCGGTGTTAGTGAACAGTGAGGTTCGTATGCGCGCCAAACTTCACTCAATTGTAAATCTCAGAGGCATTACCAAGTTTGAAGTGGACGTAACGCTTGAGATTAGGGATAATGCAAAGCCAGCTTTTAATGCCGTTTTGGTTTTTCTGTACCACTTTCATTAAGCACTTTTCTTCAGTGTCCCATATTTATTATTGTATATCTTCGCCTTTTTAGGATGCGTAAATTTTAATCCCGACCACGTTTCATTTATACTTAACGCTTTGCTTTCCACCAGTCCGTAATCATAACCAATCTTGATTACTACTGTTAACGTAAGATCACTCTCAAGTTTTTTCGATTTTGGCCAGGAGATCCAGAGCATCCCGGAAGTTTTTAGATGTTTCTTAAGCGCAGCAAATTTTTTATGAAGTCCTGACTGTTTCGTAACAAAGAGATGGATATAGTCAAAATTACCTCTTAGTTGTTTGGCTGTTATGAGTTTAGGCAATTTTATTGCTTGGATGGCATCCGTGGGAGCGCCTATAAAAATTGCTCGGGTGTTGGATTTGATCCCCATTTTTGTGGAAACTGATCGTTGCATAGTTTATTAAATCAGGTTACTGCTGCAAATCGGCATATAACACTTCTAATAAACCAACTATTGTTCCTGATTTTAAGTGCCTGGTTGGCAGAATCATCGCAGGTATTTGCGTTTCATGGTCAGGTTATAAGTAAGTACCCCAATAACCGGAACCAGCAGGATCAAAAACATCCATTGAACTTTACTTTTTCGTTTACTTTTTGTGAACAAATCGAGTAATCGGTTGCCAGCCCAAAGCAGGTGAAGGAGAAACAGAATAGAAAGAATGATTAACTTCATGAACCTGCAAATATGCAGGTTTTAATTATTAACCTGTCCTGCTAATTCCATAAACGGTAGATTATGCAGGACATTCCGAAAATTATTACAATATATCTTTAGGAATCATTTTAGCCGACCAGGTCTTCATCCGTTTACTTTTGGCCGCAACAGAATCAGGGTTATAGGTCACTGTAGTTTCCCAGGAATTATCAGGACTAAACTCTATGTCCATTCCGCGAAGTACAGCTTGCGCGATTTTTTCTGAGCGAATTACCGTAACACATTCCGTATTCAGGTTAGCACTGCGCGGATCGAGGTTAAAGGTTCCGATTACCGTAATCTTTCCATCAATTATCATTGATTTGGCGTGCAGTCCAAAAGTTGGGGTATAGTTTAATTTTTCCTGTAAAGCTCCGGTCATAACCTTAAACCGTTCCTTCGCATCCGGACGGAATTCGTAAATTTTTACACCTGTATTCAAAAGTTTTTTTCGATCGCGCTGATAGCCGCTGAAGGCCTCCATGTTATCGGTAGAAGCCATACTGTTGGTGAGGATACGGACTTTAACACCACGATCTACAGCATCTTTAAATAGCTTCTTGCCTAAATCGGAGGTAACGAGATAAGGTGATTGAATGTCGACCGAGGTCCTCGCTTTTTTGATCAGGTTAATAAGTGTATCCGTAGAAACTCCACCTCCGCTCAAACCAGTGGAAGTATTTTTTCCAGGAACGTCCGATACAAAGTGAACATCTTCAAGCCAAATTAAATTTGATTGAAAAGTCTGGAAGGCTTTATGTAAATTCTGAATTCGGTCGCGCACCTGCGGCCAGAAATTTTCAGGATTGCACGCGTATTGATGTACCCGATCAAATCGGGCTGTATCTGCGTAGTTAGCCTCTTCTTCCGAAACCAGATCAATAACAGGAACACTTAAGTCGTTTGTCCAGAAATTTTCAAACGACCGTTCAATATCTTCATTGACTTTTCCGAGTAACAGAACATCGCGGTCGCGGAAGTTATACTCATGATCGTAATCGAAATATTCATCGGCAATGTTTCGTCCGCCTGTAATACAAACTTTACCATCTACAATAAAAGTTTTATTGTGCATCCGTTGATTTGCTCCACGAAAATCAGTGGAGAATTTTTTAAGCTTTGAGATAATATTCTTACCCAGATTTACGCCTGGATTGTAAATTTTAATCTCAATGTTATCATGGGAATCGAGTGTGAGGATTTCGTGGACACCCGCTTCAACCATTACATCATCTACTAACAACCGAACCTTAACACCCCGGTCAGCTGCACGAACGAGGTAATCACTGGCGATCAACCCGACATTATCCGGTGAAAAAATGAAATACTGAATATCGATTGTTTTCTCTGCATACTCGGCTAACCAGGCACGTGCTACCAACGATCCGCCACCATCTTCCAAAACATACACTCCCGATTTGGTTTGCATCGAATCTGCCACGGGCCGCAACGCTTTTGATAGGCTGAGTGAATCATTCCGATGAATGCTCGAACAAAAATCACTTTCCTGAACAGGAATTTCATTTTTTGAGGTTGAACAGGCAATCAAAAACACCAAGGCAACTAAAATTACTCGAATCATACGCGACAATTAGTCTTAAATATAGAATTATGTGACTATTAATTGTAGATGTTATTCCACAAGAAATCCTGAGAACATTAAAATCTACTATTCGCTACAAGATTTATTTTGTTTTAACTATGGCATAGGTTTGGACTTCAGGCCTGACAGACTTCCCCAATTTCATGCGTAACCTCGTTCGTTTAACATTTTTATTTCTGATTATCAGCCATTTTGTAAGTGGTCAAAATCAGGATTCACTCGAAACATCTGATAATCATCAGAAATTTTTGACTCTAGTTAATGCCAACCGTGAGCAAAGCTATGTGACTTTTGGAAGCGGAGTTGGCAATCTCGAGCCTCTGATCTTCGAGGGAAAATTATCACCCAGCTATTTCTTTACAGGACAGCGGAACAGTTGGGCGTTGATGCTTAATCCGCAAGTACAGGTACGGATGCTTGATCGGAAATCATGGCCCATCCGAAATCCAAGTTACAAGGCCTATGTTACGTTTTACCACGACCTGGCAATCTGGAAAAGAACTTTCCTTAAGAAATTATTTTACAACAATGCTGTTTGGTATGCATCAGTCGCGCACCACTCGAATGGTCAAGCCGGAACATTTTATGAAACTGATTCAACCCGCGTGGGGAACTTTGAAGATGGAAATTTCTCAACCAACTTTATTGAAATTGGCATTTCCTCCTATCGGCTTGAGAAATTTAAAAAGAATTATTTCTCGATCCGCGAAATAAAAACCTACGCTGAAATCCATCCGCCCAAATGGTCAATCCGTGAACTGGATGATCAGTATGGATTTTATCGACTCTTTGCAAAAGCTGGAATCATCGGGCCGATGCGAGAGCGAAAGAATGATCTTGTTAATCGCTGGTTGCAGCAATCAAGTCTTGAGATTAAAAGCGGTTGGATTTTTGGGCGAATGGATGGCGCAAGCCAGGGCGATATTCCGAAACGTTTGATCGTGGATGTTACATACAAATATTATCCACCCTGGTTTGATGAGATTGCTTTTTTCCTGCGTTTCTATCGCGGACAAGATTATTACAATATTTACTTCCTCCAGCCCGAGCTAACACAACTTAGCCTGGGCATTACATCGAACATTATGAACTTCAAAAAAGCTACCAAATATTTAAAGTAGTTGTGAGTATTTAGTTAGAATACCAGTTCCGTAAACGGACATCTATATTTTTATCAGATTCATTGACGAGTTTCTTAAAAGCTTCCGTATCACTTAATCCGTCCTGCCCGCGATAGTGATAAGGATAAGCAATTTTAGGTTTAAATTCCGCCACTGCAGAAGCCGCTTCATTAACCGTCATTGTATAGGGTAAGTTCATGCAAACAAACGCAACATCAATGCCCTTTAATGCTCTCATTTCGGGAATACCCGCTGTATCACCTGAGATATAAACAGTTTTATTACCAAACGTTAATACATATCCGTTGCCTCTGCCCTTTGTGTGCATGGCATTAGGTGATTCAGGCATGTTGTACATCGGAATAGCAGCAATGGTAACTCCAGCTTGCGTTGTGCTGTTTCCATTACTTACAATAACCGCTTTTGCTTTCAGTTCAGGTGTCATCTTATCAGCAACTGCTTGCGGAACTATGAGTGTTGCTTTTGACAGGTCAAGTCCTTTCAATGTCTCAGCATTAAAGTGATCGCCATGAATATCGGTGATCAGCACAACATCTGGCGTAGCCAGTCCGGTGAAATCCGTAGCCGGGCCATTCGGATCTGCATAAAGGGTTACATTATTCCAGGTTAAGACTAGGCTGGCGTGTTTTACCGGTTGAATGGTTAATGGACCTTTCGAAGTTTCAATAACATCCGTTGATGCACGTTGCGCGAATGAGTTTGTAGTGATGAGAAGCAGGAGAATATAAAGAAGTGTTTTCATGTCGTTGAATTTTAAACAAATATATAAAGTCATTCAATCAAAGGCTTTTAAAATTACTTTTTCGCGTCCAAATCGCTTTATGCCCGGTACTCAACCAATCTCATAGACTAAACTCGGCCTGAGTCATTCTTAGCAAAAATTTCACTCAGTCCTTCCAAAAAATTTATAATTAAAATTGAGATTATCCGTAACCGTTCGGTTACTTCTATTATATTTGTAACCGATCAGTTACACATATATGAGAAGAGATGTTTTTCAGGCAATAGCCGATCCTAACCGGAGGGCGATTATTAATTTATTGGCCAAGCAAAAGCTTACGCTGAATGCAGTCGCGGAACAATTTGACGTTAGCCGCCCGGCTATCTCAAAGCATATGAAGATACTGACGCAATGCGGCCTGGTTAACATTACGCAACATGGCCGTGAACGTTATTGTGAAGCGCGTTTGCAAAAGCTCAATGAAGTATCACAGTGGGTTGAACAATACCGAATCTTCTGGACGAAGAAACTGGATGCACTGGAAGCATTCTTACTTAAAGAAGCAAAAGCCGACAAACAAAAATCAAAACCAAAACGAAAATAATATGCAGCATTTTGGTCACGTTACTAAAAACCCTGAAGGCTTTCAGGTAAAGTTTGAACGAGTATTTCCATTTGATATCGAAACGGTATGGAGTGCGGTAACAGACCCAAAAAAACTCGCCATTTGGTTTACGGATGTTGAAATGGATTTTAAAGAAGGCGGACAGATCATGATTCAATTTCGTGATGCCGAAAAAACCAAATCGTATGGAAAAATCAGTCGCATAAAAAAGCCATTGTTGTTTGAATATACATGGGAAGAAGAGCTGGCTACCTGGGAATTGTTTCCCGAAGGAAAAAATACGCGGCTTGTGCTCACGTACAGCAAGCTTCCCGATAGCTACGCCTCTAGTGTTGCAGCAGGTTGGCATGTCTTACTCGATCAGCTTGACGCTACATTAAAGGGAAGAATAGAAATCTCAGCGTTTGGCACGTCAACTCCCGAAAGTGATAAAATGAAATCCGTTTATAGTGAACGTGTTGAAAAAGAGTTTCCATTTTTAAAACAAAAGCCATGAGCACAGCACCTTTTACACTTGAGCATGTATATAACACGTCTGTTAAAAAAGTCTGGGAAGCCATTACTGATAAGGCAAAAATGAAACAGTGGTATTTCGATCTAAGCGAGTTCAAACCAGAAGTCGGATGTGAATTTTCATTTTCCGGTAAAGGATCAAAGGGTGATACGTACATTCACCTGTGCAAAATCATCGAGGTAATTGAATATGAAAAGCTTTCGTATAGCTGGACCTACAAAGATCTACCAGGCTATTCAATCGTAACGTTTGAACTGTTTGAAGACGGGAAAAATAAAACCCGGCTAAAACTCACCCATGCAGGCCTTGAAACATTCCCGGGTACAGGCGACTTTGCACCCTCAAGCTTCAAAGCAGGATGGAATGAGTTGATTGGAACGCAGCTTAAGAACTTTGTGGAAAAGAGTTAGAGCAGGATTAACTTTTTTCGATTACTGCTAATCTTTTCAATAAGGGTGGATGTGAATAGTGAAAGAAAACATACACCGGATGCGGATATAAATCGCTGAGGTTATCAACGGAAAGTTTTTTCAATGCGCTAGCCAAGGCTATTCCGCTAAAAGTTTCTTTTGCATACGCATCTGCTTCATACTCATTTTTGCGACTATACATGCTTGTGAACAACCCAATAAAACCGGATATGGGTGAAAAGAGTATCCCAAACGCTAACAGGTTTAAGTGAATAGTCGATTCAGTTCCACCCATTGCCAACGACACATTTTTGTTTTGAACCATTAAAGACAAGATGAACAGCGTAAACACAACCTGGATCACCGAAAGGAAGTAACCCCAAATAATATGCTTCTTTTTAAAATGCCCGACTTCATGCGCGAGTACAGCAACCAGTTCATCGGTTGTATGATTTGCTATAAGCGTGTCATACAAGACAATTTTCTTCTTCCTTCCGATACCGGAGAAAAATGCATTGGCCTTATTGGAGCGTTTAGAACCGTCAATAACAAAAATATTGTCAAGCGGAAAATCTATCTTCCTTGAAAAATTTTCGATAGCCGTTTTAAGTTCACCTTCCTGAAGCGGAGTAAGCTTGTTAAACAACGGAAGAAAGATGGATGTGTAAAACATATTCACCAGTAAAATGAAAATCGCAGCCAGCAATGAAAACAAGATCCAGAAGTTGGGGCCAATCGCTTCAATCAGGTAAATGAGCAAACTTAAAAGTCCTCCGCCAAGGATAGCACCGATCAGATAGCCTTTCAGCTTATCCGCAACAAAAGTCTTCACGGTTGTTTTATTAAATCCGTACTTCTCTTCAATCACAAAAGTACTGTACCACTGAAACGGAAGCGTGAGAATATTGGAGGCCAGCATCAGCACTCCGAAAAATGCCAGCGCCAGTAAAATTTCATTTTGAATAAACGGTCGTAGCCACGCATCAATCAATCCGAACCAGCCGAAATACAGCATCGTTACTGAAAATAAAAAACTAAAGCCGGAGGTTATGAAAGAGAACCCAGTTCTATGCTTATGATATTCCTGCGATTTCCAGTATTTCTCCCGATCATAAAATGCAGCAACGGAATCCGGAATATCATTGGGTTGCGATTTCAGGTTCAGCCAAGATAAAAACGTATCGAATACAAAGCTGAAAATGACCAGGAAAAGAATAATGAAGAGTATTGTTTGAGGTGTGAACACCATAGTTGTAATTTTACCACTACAAAAGTACTACGAATACCCGATTTCTCCTCTAAATCATTAAGCTTTGGAATTTTCAATCAACACTCCGGCCCTGCTCTTTCCTGCGATTACGTTGTTAATGCTGGCCTACACGAATCGCTTCCTCGCCTTGGCCACGTTAATCCGGAATCTGAATGCGCAATACAAGCAAGTTGGCGAAGAACGGGGAATCATACGCGAGCAAATCAAAAACCTTAAGCGCAGGTTGGTCCTGATCAAGCAAATGCAGGGCTCAGGTATTACCAGCTTTTTCTTTTGTGTATTGTGTATGCTTTTCTTCTACCTAAATCAACAGATGTGGGCTTCGGTAACTTTCGGAGCAAGTCTATTGTTTCTGTTATTATCGCTGGCGCTTTCGCTGAACGAGATCTTCATTAGCACGCGAGCGCTGGAGATTGAATTAAAGGATATGGAGAAGGAGTAAATTATTTCAATAAAGCTTCGATTGCTTTATTGGTTTTCGTAAAACCAAATTTACTCAGCACTTCATTCATCAGGCGTTGGATCTGTTCTGTATTCAGATTGCCAATGCTTCCTTCGTGCGTGTGTTTAACTTCTTTTGCCGGAGTATACTTATCCTGCTCAATATCCAATCCGATTTTTTTATACGCATCCCGGAACGGCATGCCGGATAGAACCAACGTGTTTACTTCCTCTACACTGAACAAAAATTTATATTTATCATCGTCAAGAATATTTTCTTTAACCTTTACATTCGACAACATCAACTGCATCATGCGAAGACAATCTTTCAAGCTTTGAATAGCCGGAAAGAGTTTCTCCTTCAACAACTGCATGTCGCGATGATACCCGGACGGAAGATTTGTGGTCAATAACGCAATATCGTTAGGAAGCGAAAGCAATTGATTCGCCCTCGCCCGAATCAGTTCAAAAACATCCGGATTTTTCTTATGCGGCATAATACTTGAGCCGGTTGTGAGCTCATCCGGAAAACTGATGAATCCGAAATTCTGGTTCATAAACAGCACTGCATCCATAGAAAGCTTGCCCAATGTTGCTGCGATATTAGAAAGTGCGCTCGAGACAATACGTTCCGTTTTACCTCGACCCATTTGTGCGTAAACAACATTATAGTTCAGATCATCAAACCCTAATAGTTCAGTGGTCATTTTTCGATTTAACGGAAACGATGACCCATAACCTGCAGCAGAACCTAATGGATTTTTATTGACAATCCGGTACGCTGATTCCAATGTGATTAAATCATCAACAAGGCTTTCTGCATACGCGCCAAACCACAATCCAAACGATGAAGGCATAGCCAACTGAAAGTGCGTATAGCCTGGCAGAAGATGCGTTTTATACTTTTCACTTTGCTGAAGCAAAAGATCAAATACAGCTTTAGTTTCTGCAACAACCTGCTCCAGTTCAAAACGCAAATACAATTTAATATCGACCAGCACTTGATCGTTACGTGAACGACCGCTGTGAATTTTCTTTCCAGTTTCGCCAAGCTTTTTAGTCAGCTCAAGCTCAACCTGTGAATGAATATCTTCAACTCCTTCTTCTACTTTAAAATCACCGGATTCAATTCTTTTAAAGATACTTTTCAATTCAGCTGAAAGTGATTTTAGTTCTTCTGATGTTAGCAGATTTATAGACTGCAGCATTTGAATATGCGCAAGCGAGCCCAGCACATCAAATTTTGCCAGGTACATGTCCATGGATTGATCAAGACCTACCGTAAACTTTTCAACTTCCTTGAGTGAAGCTTTATCTTTTTGCCAGAGTTTCATTCACCTGTAAGTTATAAATTCCTGATCAACTGAATATAGCAGTCAATTCCTTTCCTGATTTCCTCCACATAAATAAATTCATCTGCACTATGCGAACGAGCTGAATCTCCGGGGCCGAGCTTAATGGATGCTGCCGGAATTAACGCCTGATCGGATGTTGTTGGCGATCCATACTGATTTAGTTGGAGTTTATCGGCCGACCGAATAAGCGGATGATTCCTGGAGATACCGGAAGGTTTTAAGCGCAACGAACGTGGACTTATATCGCACAGTACATTTTTTTTTATTACTTCAAGTACTTCTTCCAATGTATAAGAATCCGTTACCCGAACGTCAACTGTGAATTTGCATTCTGCCGGAACCTGGTTATGCGCCTGACCTGCGTTAATTACCGTTACCGACATTTTTACCCGGCCAAGTGTTAAAGAGACTTTAGGAAACTCGTATGTTCTGAACCAATCAATCTCATCAAAGGCCTGATAGATTGCATTTACACCCTCTTCTCTGGCAGCATGGCCAGCTTTGCCCTTTACCAAACAATCGAGCACCATCAACCCTTTCTCCGCAACGGCAACTTCACCTAATGTAGGTTCACCTACAATCGCGCAATTAATATCAGGCAAGGATGACCAAATGCTTTCAATCCCGCCTGTTCCGGAGATTTCTTCTTCAGCAGTTGCTGCGAGTACAATGTTGTACGCTAAGCCCGGTACATCATAGTAATAAATGAATGTTGCTATTAACGATACCAACGGTCCGCCAGCATCATTACTACCCAGACCAAATAATTTACCATCAATGATTTCTGCTTTAAAAGGATCACGTGTGTAACCGGGATTCGGTTTTACTGTGTCGTGATGAGAATTAAGTAATAAGGTAGGCTTTGCTTCATCAAAATGTTTATTCCGAGCCCAGACATTATTACCAAAACGATTTGATTCGATACCGTGAGCGGTTAAAAAATCAGCGATTGCAGCTGCTGTTTTATCTTCTTCTTTGCTGAATGACGGGATAGCAATCAATCGCTGCAGCAGTTCGATGGATTCATGCTTCAGTATTTCAATGGTATCCGTCATTCGGTTAATTTTATTTAGTAATGAGGGTTCCGCTTGTTTGCTGGCCTGTATTCTTTATAAGGTCAATGGATTCACCAATCAGCACTTCCTTTACGCCTGCATCAATTGCCGCGTAGGCATTTTCGAGTTTAGGTAAAATGCCATCTGCAAAAACGCCCTGGGCAAAATATTCGTCATATAATTTTTTAGGAAGATGCGTGATCACCGATGTTGAATCGTTCAGATTTTTTAGTACGCCCTTCTTTTCAAAACAAAAGATCAATCGAACATCAAAGTGCTTGCTTAAGGCAACTGCCAACACAGAAGCAATCGTATCTGCATTTGTATTCAACATGTTACCCGCTGCATGCGTTAATGGCGCAAACACCGGAACCGTATTTTGTTTTAATAATTCATGAAGTAACGCAGTATTAACAGTAGCCGGTTTTATATCGCCCACGAATCCGTAGTCAATGTCTTTCACCGGACGTCTAGCAGCAGCAATTAAGTTTCCATCAGCTCCGGTAACACCTAATGCATTGCAATTGAGTTGTTGTAATGAAGCTACAAGTTGTTTATTGACCAGACCACCATACACCATCGTTACCAACTCAAGCGTTGCAGCATCGGTAATTCTACGACCGTTAACGTAATTTGATTCAATGCCTAACTGATTTCCAATTTTGGTAGCGATTTTTCCACCTCCATGAATTAAAATCTTCGGCTCTTTAATAGACGTAAAATCTTTCAGGAACGAATTGAGCAGGTGTTGATCATCCAGCACATTCCCTCCGATCTTGATGATAAACAGTTTATTCATCTATTTATGTTTCAGGATTTCTGATAATACAGCTTGAGCAGCCCAAACACGGTTAGATGCCTGCTGTGTTACAATACTATTTGCACCATCCAGAATTTCATCACTCAGCTCAACATTTCTCCGCACCGGGAGGCAATGCATTACTTTCGCATGATGCGTTAGCAATAATTTCTCATTGTTCAACATCCACTTAGGATCATTATTGTAAATCCGGCCGTAGTCGTGATAGGTACTCCAGTTTTTAACATAAACAAAATCAGCTTCCCTCAACGCATAATTCTGATCGTGCGTGATAGCTGCACTTCCTGTGAATTTTTTATCTAGCTCATAATCTTCCGGATGAGCAATAATAAAATCAGCTTCACCCCAGGCATTAATCCATTGTGCAAAACTGTTCGCAACACATTGCGGAAGTGCTTTTACATGTGGAGCCCACGTTAACGCAATTTTCGGCTTGCGTTTTTCTTTAAACGTTTCGGTGATTGTAATAATATCCGTGAGACTTTGCAGCGGATGTAACGTTGCACTCTCCAGACTTACAACGGGTATACCCGAATATTTAACAAACTGTTTGATGTAAAACTCGCTGTAGTCTTCTGCTTTGTCTTTTAATGTTGGAAACGTTCGTACTCCAAGAACATCAAAATACTTACCTAAAATCGGGGCAGCATCTTTTACATGTTCTACGGTTGTGCCGCTCATGATCACCTCCTCTTCAAACTCGAGTGACCAACCCTCCTGCCCAACGTTGAACACGATGGTTTCCATTCCCAGGTTTGATGCTGCGATCTGCGTACTTAGTCGCGTACGCATGCTTGGATTCAGGAACAACAACCCCATGCGTTTGCCTGATCCTAATGTTTTGTTACTTAAGGGATCAGCTTTATAGTCAAGCGCCTTTTGAACAAGCTCTTTTATATTTGGGACATCGTCAACCGAAAGAAAATTTTTCATTATAGTTCCTGCTTCAATGCGTTTAAGAAAATATCAAGTTCCTCCCGACTCACGGCCAACGAAGGTAGCAATCGAATGACATTTGGTTTAGCCTCCCCTGTAAAGATTTTGTGTTTTTTCAACAGCTCTGTGCGTACCGATTTCTTTTCTTCCGGCAAATCAAAACCAATCATCAAGCCACGGCCGCGTACGTTTCCAAGCTTATCAATTTTTCTAAGCTCCTTTAAAAGATATTCGCCCTGCATTGCAGCATTTTCAATTAGCTTTTCATTTTGCAACACTTCGAGTACGGCCAGACTTGCAACGCTGGATAAGTAATTACCACCAAATGTTGTTCCGAGCATCCCGCTCCACGGTTTTATATCCGGATGGATCAATACTCCACCAACCGGAAAGCCATTGCCCATTCCCTTAGCAGTAGTAATGATGTGCGCTTTAACATCTGCAAACTGATGTGAAAAGAATTTTCCAGTTCTGCCGTAGCCGGACTGAATCTCATCCAAGATCAATAACGAGCCATTCTCGTCACTTTTCTTTTTTAGAAATTTAAGAAATGAATCCGTTGGCAGTTGGATTCCACCAACCCCTTGTATTCCTTCTATAATAATAGCAGCAACATCTTTATCTAGTGAGGCGTTAAGAGCAGCTTCATCATTCAACGGTACAAACACAATCTGATGACCGGCATTGAAAGGCGCAACAATTTTCGGATTATCCGTTGCTGCAACCGCTCCGGATGTTCTTCCATGAAATGCATTTTTGAATGCAATAACTTTCTTTCTACCCGTAACAAATGAAGCAACCTTCAATGCATTTTCATTTGCCTCTGCCCCTGAATTGCATAAGAACAATTGATAATCCGGGTAACCAGAAAGTTCTCCTAACTTCTCTGCAAGCCTTTGCTGTTGTGGATTCTGAACGCTGTTTGAATAAAAAGATATTTTACTCAGCTGATCGTTTAATGCTTTAACATAATGCGGATGCGAGTGCCCGATAGAGATTACGGCATGACCGCCATAGAGATCAAGATACTTTTCACCCTTTTCGTCCCACAACCAGGAGCCTTGTGCTTTAACCGGTGTGATGTCGAACAAAGGATAAACGTCAAATAACTTCATTACTTTTTAATCAATTTTTATTGTCAGTCTGAGCGGAATCGAAGATTGGACTAGTCAGGTTTCGACTCCGCTCAACCTGACGGGTTTATTTCTTTATACTATTAATCTTTTCAAACGAAGCAACAATACCCTTAATAAGCGCGGAACTTAAACCTTGATGTTCCATTTCATTTAAGCCCGCAATAGTACAACCTTGCGGGGTTGTCACTTTATCAATCTCCAGTTCAGGATGTGAATGATTTGCAGCAAGAAGCAAGGCAGCTCCTTTCGCAGTTTGCGCAGCGATCATTTGTGATTCTTCCGCGTCAAACCCTAATTGGATTCCTCCTTGTGTTGCCGCGCGCAAGTAACGCATAAAAAAGGCAATACCGCTCGCTGCGAGGACAGTTGCGGCTTTCATGAGATGTTCTTCGATAATAAGTGTTTGCCCAAGGGATTTGAACAGCATTTCAATTTCACTCAATTGTTTATCTGAAGTATCCTTTGCACAAATACAGGTCATGGATGCTCCGATAGCGACAGCTGTATTCGGCATGGCACGAACAATTGGAATCTGCTTTTGAAGATGAGAGGCAATTTCTTCTGTGCTGATACCGGTGATCGTAGAAACAAGAATGTGTTTCTTTTCGCTTAACACCGAAGCAATTTCAGTTAGCAATCCAGCCAATTGTTTTGGCTGAACACACAGCATAATGACAGTCGATGCTTTCACGGCCGAAACATTATCAGACGTAAGCGTAAATTTTTCTTTCTTAAGTGAAGCAATTTTTGAAAGATTTCTGCGGGTAATAATCACATCAGACGCTACTGCCTGACCTGAGCTTACAATTCCTTTTGCAATCGCAACGCCCAAATTACCTCCACCCAGAATTGCTATTTTTTTTTCTGCCATAACTATCGATTAGAATACGCCTGCCTTCAATTTGAGGCCTGCTGTTTCCTCAACTCCGAATATCAGATTCATGTTTTGAACGGCCTGCCCGCTTGCACCTTTTAAAAGATTATCAATCGCGGAATGCACAACTAACTTGTCACCTTCTTTTTCAATATTGATGATACATTTGTTGGTGTTCACTACCTGTTTGAGATCAAGGGTCTGATCAGACACAACAGTGAACGGATGATCTTTATAATAATCTTTATAAATCTTATTTATCTCATCCAATGATTTATCAATAGCGATAACCGAGCTCACAAAAATCCCGCGTGTAAAATCTCCTCGCCAAGGCACAAAGTTGATTGAACCAGAAAAAGCAGGCTGTAATTGTTTAACAGATTGCGTGATCTCTTTCAAATGCTGATGCGTAAGCGTTTTATATGCCGAAATGTTATTCGCCCGCCATGTAAAATGCGTTGTATCCTGAAGTTTTTGTCCAGCGCCAGTTGAACCGGTAATGCCCGTTGTATAAACGTCTTTTAACAAGCCAAGCTTTGCTAAGGGCAAAAGACCTAATTCAATAGAAGTTGCAAAGCAGCCTGGATTAGCAATGTTTTTTGCTTTCTTAATAGACTCCTTATTTAGCTCTGGTAATCCATAAACAAAGCTTCTTCCATTTATAGAATCTCCAAGACGGAAATCATGGCTTAAATCAATTACAGAAATTGAATCGTTTATCTTATTCTCTTGTAAAAACTTCTTGCTTTCGCCATGTCCAAGACATAGAAAAATCACATCAACAGCTTGTTGAATAGAATCGGTGAATTTTAACTCCGTATCACCGGTTAGATCAGGATGAACGTGAGAAAGCAAATTACCAGCGTTACTGCGACTGTGAACAAATTTCAGTTCAGCATTTGGATGATTCAATAGCAAGCGAATTGTTTCACCGCCTGTATAGCCCGCACCTCCGATAATACCTACTTTGATTTTTTTCATCTTTTTTTTGTTATCCGTTAATAGTTATTAGTTAATCGAAGTACGCTCCACGATTAACTAACAACTATTAACTTTTTTCTGCGTCTGCCTTAACCTGGTGGAAAATTGCCGTCTGGTTACCAAAGATTTTGGTAAAGCCTTTCACATCATCGCCCGACCAACCCAAATTCTCCTCACCATATTTTCCAAACTTCGATGACATCAAATCATATTTCGATTCAATTCCAACTACATGGAATCTGTATGGATGCAGCTCTACCGTAACTTCTCCGGTTACGTGTTGCTGTGAATTGCTCAAGTAAGCTTCAATATCCCGCATAACCGGATCAAGATACTGACCTTCATGCAACCAATTACCATAAAATTGCGAAAGCTGATCTTTCCAGCTCAACTGCCATTTGGTGAGCACGTGTTTTTCTAACGCATGATGCGCTTTGATGATCACAACAGGCGCAGCTGCTTCAAAACCCACACGGCCTTTGATACCAATTATGGTATCACCAACGTGTATATCGCGACCGATGCCATACGCACCTGCAATATTTTGCAAGTATTGAATCGCTTCTGTTGGATGGGTAAATGATTTATCGTTAACTTTTTTCAGTTCACCTTTTTCAAAAGCAAGCTTAACAGTCTCGGGTGCTGTTTTTGTAACCTGTGTTGGCCATGCTTCTTCCGGAAGTGTACCAAGCGACTTCAATGTTTCCTTCCCACCTACCGATGTTCCCCAAATTCCCTTATTCACTGAGTACATGGCTTTCTTGAAATCATAGACAACACCTTTCGATTTCAAATATTCAATTTCCTGCTCGCGTGAAAGCTTTAAGTCGCGAATGGGTGTAATAATCTCAATTCCCGGAACAAGGATGTTCAGGATCATATCAAATCGAACCTGATCGTTACCAGCGCCCGTGCTTCCGTGCGCAACAGCATCTGCTTTCAGTTTCTTCGCATAGTTCGCGGTAGCTAATGCTTGCGACATGCGTTCTGCGCTCACGCTTAACGGATAAGTATTATTCTTCAAGACGTTTCCGTAGATGAGAAACTTAATTACGGTGTCGTAGTAGTTCTTCGTCTCGTCAACTGTGATATGCGAAGCAACACCCAGATTTTTTGCGCGCACTTCAATTGCCTTTACTTCGGCCGTGTCAAATCCTCCGGTGTTAACGGTGATGGTATGAACTTCGTAGCCTTTTTCTTCGCTAAGGTATTTGACACAATACGATGTGTCCAATCCTCCGCTAAAGGCTAAAACAACTTTCTTTTTCATTATTATAGATTACCAGAAAAATAACATGCTTAACAGCGATGGCTTTTTCGTCTCAGAAGCATTATCTGAACCACCATCTTTTTTACGGAATGAGCGCAACAATACAAACTGCTTAAAACGTAACCAGCGTTCAAACAACTTTTGATTGCCTTTGAACTGACGTCTTTCGTTTTGATATTCTTGCTCGAGCTTGCCTTCAGGCGTAACAACAGTTTGTGCGAGCTGCTTTTGCTTTTCAGCCGCTTCTACCGGATCGAACAGCATAGCCGTACACATACAGTTCTTACGGTCTTTGCTCATCAGGATTTCGTAGTTCACACAACTGCGGCAACCTTTCCAGAACTCTTCATCGTTGGTCAGCTCTGAATACGTTACAGGTTCGTAACCGAGATCCGAATTGATCTTCATTACTGCCAAACCGGTAGTAAGTCCGAAAATTTTTGAGTTCGGATACTTCTCACGCGAAAGCGCAAATACCTTTTGCTTGATCTCCGTGGCCACACCTGTTTTGCGGAATGCAGGCGACACAATGAGGCCTGAATTAGCCACATACTTGTCGTGTTCCCACGCTTCGATGTAGCAAAAGCCTACCCAGGTTCCTTCTTGGGTGGTGGCAATAATAGCCTTGCCTTCCTCCATCTTCTGTTCGATGTAGGCTGGCGAGCGCTTCGCAATTCCAGTTCCGCGCGCTTTTGCTGATTCCTCCATCTCTGTGGTGATGGTTTCAGCGTAGTGTTTATCGGCTGACGTAGCCAGCCTTACAATTAATTTAGTGTCGTTCAATGTAGTGTCGAGTGATTAATCAAAAATGAATGATCAAAAACAGTGCTAAAGCACAAAAGCCATAACATCCTGGATGTTACGTATTATTCAACATGTGTGGAGTAGTATCAGATCCGCACGAAGCGTGTCGGTCGATTGCGCCTAATCACCTCGCAGGCGTGCAGGTAGAACAGGATTGTTCTGCTGGAGTGGTTAACAGCCGTAGCTGTTGATTTTATGGTGATTAAAGTTTTCAATTTCTGTCTGAGTGGTTAAGTGAAGTCAGATAAATGGCATTCAGTTTTAGTTTGGTTTTTAACTTCTGCAAAATTAAACGATAAAATTGGTGAAACGATAACGTTTGAGGTGAAGATTTTGAAAAATTTTTGTTGCGACAACTAACGAAGGTTAGTGCGAAGGCTTCTTGAAGCCCGGCAATGCGAGCTTATACTTCACTGCGAGTACGCGGATGACGATGATCACAGCACTCGAGACAAGCAAGTTGACATTACGATCAACACCCAATTGAAAATTCAGTAAGAGATAAAAAACTGCCCCTGCGAGGCAAGCAGTGGCATAAATCTCCTTCCGGAAGATCACCGGAGTTTCATTCGCCAGCACATCACGGATCACACCGCCCATTACAGCTGTGAACATTCCCATGATTGCAGCGATCTCCGGACGAACTCCTAGGCTCAATGCTTTCTCGACACCAATAATTGTGAAGAAGGCTATTCCGAGTGTGTCGAAGAGAAAAAATGTTCGCTTCAGCCTGACCAGTTTGGAGAAAAAGAAGAGCGCTACCAGAATTCCGGCAATAATGGCGTAGAGGAAATTGATATCGCCAATCCAAACTAACGGGTAGCTTCCGAGGGTAATGTCGCGCAAGCTCCCACCTCCAATGGCTGTAAGAAACCCGGTGAAGCCCGCCCCAAACCAATCGTGGTCACGGTCGTGCATGGCCATCGCTCCCGAGATGGCAAAGAAGAAGGTTCCGAAAAGCTCTAAGAAATATTGAAGCTGCACGTCTGGAAGTTTCCTGAAAGATAATTGAGTCGCTAGACTTCTCGCAGATGACTTTGTGTTTTGATCATAGTTTTTACGCTCGAAGTGACGTTACGTCATTTCGAGCGAGCTACGTTCAGCTATAGAATGCCCACTTCCCGCGAGAAATCTTTAAACCAATTCTGCTTGAGACTTCTCGCAGATAACTTTATATTTTGAAGATAGCTTTTTACGCTCGAAGTGACGTACGATTAAAAATCCGGACACGGAATTACCATCTTTGATTTTGGTGGCTTACGCGGATTGCGGGTTGGCCAAGTGTAGCTTAAGCTAAATTCATGTGCGCCTCCGCTATTGGCCGTAAGTTTTGAAATGGTGTAATCAAAACTATACCCAATGCTCAACGCTTGCTTCTGTCCGATCCGGGTAAAACCAAGTAGCAATACAATTGACTCATTGTTAACAAAGTCATTAACATTTTTAAACGGAACTCCGCGATACCAAAGTCCGAGCACCAAAGGTTCAGCGGTGTAATAAACTCCAAGATCCATCTGATCAAACTGACCTTGATGACGATACTGAAATGCCGGGCCAATGCTGCGTTCAGCATCACGCGCATAGATGCCACTGCCGACATGACCAGGCTTCATAAAATATTTAAAGCCTCCATGAACTGAAACTTTCATGGGTAACTTGCTGTCTTCATCAACAATAGATTGATTGGGCTGATTCAAATGAAATACAGATACGCCTAAGTAGGCGACTTTAGTAAAAAACAATCCTCCCAAGGAGAGATCAACAAACATCTTACTATAATCGGAAGTAAATGATTCACCTGTTGGACCGGTAAATGTTTGCGAACCAGGATCATATTGATACCCAAACGTAAGCTTATCGAAATTCATGCTCCTTCGATAAACCGAGACTTGTGCGCCCGGACGAAAACCAAGCTTCTCAGTAATAAAGAGTTCATACGCATATTGAAGTCCAATGTTAACCGATTGTAATCCAGCCAATCCTTCCACATCGCGATTGATGATCAGGCCGACTGCACTATTAATATCTTCCATATAATGATCAGCATACACCGACATGGTCGTGAAGTTTGCATCAATGGATGGCCATTGGTTTCGGTAATTCAGTCCTACGCGGGTTTGGTTAGTGGAGCCTGTAAAGGCCGGGTTAAGATATAAAGGAGCAGCATAAAACTGGGAGAATTGCGGATCCTGGGCAGTTACCGCAGCATGCAGTAACAGCATTAATAAGCCGGTAAACCACACGCGTCCATACATCAAACCGGGGTATTTTCTATGCGCCATTAAAGCAAAGTAAAGCTATTCGTGAAATTTATAAAAGTACACTGCGTTTTTAAGCCGTGCCTTTCCGAATCTTAACGATATTTTTGGTCAAAATGTATACTTTCGTGATGGTCAGGCGTTTTATTGTCAGCTTTTTATTGTTCTTGAGCTAAGTTCACAGGCATGAGTAATTCTTTAGTGTTGCGTTGGGTGGTGTTGTTTGTTTGCCTGCTTGCTGCAGCGGATGGCATCGCACAAGAGAATTTCTCAAGGCACAACTGGTATTTTGGTAACACACCTCGGGGGATACGTTTCAGCCGGTCCAATAACACTCCTTCTTTACTTAATAATAAAGCAATTCCATTCGGAACAGGCGGAAGCGCGGTAGCATCCAATCCCATCAATGGCGACCTGCTTTTTTACACAGATGGATCCCAGATATTTGATATCACGCACACGCAAATGCCCAATGGCGGGAGCTTAAACGTTCAGGCAAATGCAAATCAACCCGTTGCGATCAGCCAAAGACCAGGCTTTCCAAATCAATATTATGTTTTTACAAACACAGCGTCTTTTACTGCAGTGGGAGACATCTATGTTGCTACAGTAGATATGACTGCTTCGGGCAATGAAAGTTTTCCTGAACCGCCCATCGGAAATGTTACTTCTAAAAACGTGCAGATAACTTCTTTAGCGGGAAGATCAGAAGCTATGATCACTGTTCCACATTCAGACGGAACAAGATTCTGGTTGATCACACATCTGAATGGCCAGGATGTTTTTTCAGCAACATTAATTGATGGAACCGGCACTTTCCCAGCACCTGTATTATCGCCTGGTATAACAGGATTTCCAATGTCGGCTGCAAATTTTTCTTACCACGCTGCTACAGGTAAGATTGCTGTTTCACCACAAACCGCAACGGATAACGTAGCCATTCTAAATTTTGATAACACATCTGGTAACATAACCTATGATCGTCATGTTCTCACCTCAGGTGTTGCCAGCACGGCCGGTCAGGCAATCTATGATACTGAATGGAGTCCAAGCGGAAGATTCTTATACATTTCTGTTCATGGTGATGCAGGAGCTGGAGTGACTGCTGATGTTCTTCAGTTTGATATGAACGCTGCGTTGGGAACATCCCTCGTTTCTGTTCTTGACAATAAACCTATTGACCGAAGCTTCGGGCTGCAAATCGCTCCGGATACAGCTATTTATCATTTATATCAGGTTGGCGGATCTTTCTTAGTAGGTCGATTAACGGATACTGATTCTGTTGGATTAGCCGTTACGCATACACCGGATGCATTCGGAGGAGCAATTAATTTTAATGGCCGGCAGTTCCCGTCATTTTTACCACGCGCGAATAATAATTTTGCACTATCCTTTATCGCACGGGGAGCTTGTGCCAATTCTCCGGTTTCATTTTTTCCCCGAGTCTCTCCTGCAGCGGACAGTCTTTTGTGGGATTTTGGTGATGGTGAAACCTCTAACGAGTGGAGTCCAATACATACCTACACGAATGGCAATAATTATAATGTGAGTTTAACGGCATTCCTTAATGGACAGCCATCTCTTCCTAAAGACAGCACGATTAGTATAAATAACTTTACACTACAGCTTACATTAGTACAGGATACGACTGCTTGCCGCTGCGAGTTTCCACCACCGATTGGTAACTCTTGTAACGGAGGCCCATTTAGTGTAACGGTGCGAACCCAAGGTGGAACAGCTCCACTTACATTCGAGTGGTCTAACAATGACATGGGGGCAACACTTACTCCCGATTCTGCCGGATATTATTATGTAGTGGTAACCGATGCCACAGGTTGCTCAACACATGCAGGCGTAAATGTTCGAGAATATAATGGCACAGATCAACGTGCAAACATCTGGTACTTTGGTCGGAATGCCGGAATTGATTTTAACCAACAGCCACCGGTGGCTATTCCAAATGCTCAGCATCCTCTTCCCGGTCCATTGGATACTCCGGAAGGTTGCTCCGTTATTTCAGATCGAAATGGTGCTGTGATTTTCTCTACCGATGGGGTTTTTGTTTATGACCGGAATGATCAGGTAATTCTCGATCCTTCGATTTTTGGCCCGGCCCGGATCGGAGGTGAGAACGGTTCAACTCAATCTGCGTTGATCGTGCCTGTTCCCGATGACGAAACACTCTATTATATCTTTACCACACAGCAAGTTCATGGAAGTAATACCTATGAGTTGCGGTATTCGTTGTACGATCTTAAACTTCAACTTCCCGCAGGACCAGGTAAGCTTACCAACGGTGATGGCGGACTTGTAGCGCATAATCAACTTCTCTTTACCCGAAGCACCGAGCGTATCACCAGTGATGGCCGTTGGCTAATCGCGCATGAATATGGTAATAACTCTTTCCGGGCATATGAAATTTCCGGTGCTGGAATTAGTAGCCCGGTAATCTCAAGTCTTGGCTCTGATCATCTTCTTACGGAAGAATTAAATGGCCAGGGTTACATGAAAGTTAACGGAGACTTGCTAGCGGTGGCGTTCTCAACCTCCGGCACGAGCAACTTTATTGAGGTGTTTGATTTTGTTGACAGCACAGGCGTTGTGTCAAATTTCAGAAGCTTAAACTTAAATACTACTCAAGGGCAAGTATATGGACTTGAAATTGTTGGCAACAAAATTCTAACAACTATTAAAGGCTCAACAACTTCATTTCTGCGTGAAGCTTATATAAATTTTCAAAACAATCCGGTCTTAATTCCTCCGGGAGCTGCATCGGGGCCTTACACGGCAGAACTAGGTGCAATCCAACGCGGACCGAATGGTGTTATTTATGTTGCGGCTATTAACCCTGCTAATAATAGCCAGGCACTTGGGGTTATTGCTTTAACTGCAGATACATTACAGTTATCTGGTTTTAACTTAACTGCATTTCCATTAGCGGCCGGAACACAAAGCCGATTAGGCCTTCCTAATTTCGTACAGCGGATTTTTAACGGAACACCTGGCCCTTCCATGAACATAACAGCCTTCTGCGGAGGAACTCCAACAATATTTGAAGGTGTAGGCACGGATCAAATTGATAATTTCTTATGGACATTTGGTGACGGCTTTACAGCTGATTCTGCCAATGTTGAACATACGTATCCTATTCCCCCCGCGGGAACTACACAAGACTATAATGTAACCTTACGGATCACGAACCGATGCGGACTCGACACCTTATTAACAGAGACGATTACTATCTCCGGGCCTCCACCAAATCCAACATTCTTGCCTCCCGGTCAACAACCTACAGTTTGTAATGGCCCCTTAACACTACAAGCGCTTCCGGCCAACGACCCAGCCTTAAGTTATCTATGGTCGACAGGAGAAACTACATTTACTATTGAAGTTGACAGGAGACAGAGCGTTTCATTAACGATTACAAATGCTGCAGGATGTACGTCAAACCGGAGTCTTCTCATTGTAGATAACCGACCTGTTATTGAATTAGGGCCTGATCAAACAGTTTGCGAAGGCACTCCGGTTGCGAGTTTTAATGCTGGTAATCCATCACTCGTCTACCAATGGGAGATTGATGGCGTAGTTCAGCCTAATACTACCGGAATTCAACCCGTTAATACTTCAAGCCCGGTAACTAATCCTGATCCGGATTTTTACAGGGTGCGAGGGACAAACACTGGTAATGGTTGCGTTGGCAGGGATTCAGTTACGATAACAATCTATCAAATACCTGATGTCACGTTAACTCCTACAAATCCTTCAGCATGTGGAATAAACGATGGGCAACTGCAGGTTTCTATTACAGGCCCTGCGCCAGGTACTTTCGAATATTCAATCTTCCGATCAGACGGCACATTGATTGATGACGGTATTGACCAATCAATTCCTCCTGCCCCGGTAAACATTCTCGCTACTGGTTTGAGTGCTGCAACTTATACTACAACTGTAACCGATCAGATATCAGGATGCTCCACCATCAGCAGTGCAGGACTTAATAATACATCCGTCACGATTAGTGCAACACCGCAAACTCCAACGTGTACAGCCGTTCCAATTATCGTAACAACGAATGCTGGTTCTGGTACTTATCGAGTGATTAATTCTCAAACAGGTCAAAGCTTGTTTGAACCTCCTCCAGCGTTCACTGCACCGGGTCCAGGCTTTACGTTTTTAACCTCTCCCGTAACTGTTCCGGGAGAATACATTGTTGAAATACGATCCGGAACATGTGTGGTCACGACTCCGGTTTCTGTTGTGCCAGGATTTGATACCGATATTGATTTCTTCTATGATGTTTGTGCGCAGCCGTTGATGACCATTGGCATCACAACTTCTGTAGTAATCCCGGCAGGATCAAGGTATACCTGGAGTGGAGATGCTACGGCACATGTTGATCCAAGCAATAGTGCCAATACAACAGCCGATCCGGAAGATGGCCTGCAAACATTTACCGTTACAATAGATAATCCATCTGACCCTACACAGTGCCCGGTAACGGAAAGCATTCAACTCTTCATCGCCCGAAACATAACAGCAACAATCTCACAAAATCCAGCGAACGGATGTACAGATCCAGTTACTATATCCGTCACACCAAGTCCTGCAGGTAACTATACATATAATTGGACTCGAACTCCGGCTGGTGGTGGTTCACCGGTTGCATTTGTTGGCGGACAATCCATTATCGCAACAATAGCTGACAATGGCGCAACCTATACCGTACAAGCAGTTAATGCAGTTACAGGCTGTGTATCTGATCCCGTGTCTATTGTTGCTCTGGTGTCGGGAGAAATTGTTGTATTCATTGATCCTGTTTCTCCTTGTCAAGGTGATGTGTTTAACATTGAGGCTACTGACATCACAGGAGCAACGTATCAATGGTTCCTGAATGGAAATCTTATCGCAGGCCAAAATGGAGCAACGCTTACCGGACAAACTCAGGAAGGAACGTACAGTGTAATTGCGACCGGCAGTGCCGGATGTCCAAGTGATGAAGTATCGGGTGAGATTCGATTCGTACCTGATCCGGATGGCACATTACCTTCGCGGAGATTTATCTGTAATAGATCTGAAAACCTCGATTGCGCGAAAGAGCCACCAAATACATGTGAGTTCCAACTTGTAGCAGGTGATGGAATTTCGTGGCAATGGTTTAAGGATGGTGTTGAGATTGCTGGTGCAACTTCTCAGGCGCTTATCATTACTGAACCAGGTATTTACTCAGTAGAAGTTCTTAATTCGTTTGAATGTATCAATGTTGATCAAACAGAGGTTATTTTACAATGCGAACCGCTTATTGATGTACCCAATGCATTCAGACCGGGCAGTCAGCAAGAACTTAATCGAACGTTCCACATCTTTCCGATTTTTGTTTCGGATAAAAACTTTCAGATTTTCATCTTCAACCGTTGGGGCGAAATGGTCTTCCAATCTAATAACCGTGACTTTGAATGGGACGGAACCTACAACGGTAATAAAACTCAAGCGCTCCCTACCGGAACCTACACATACGTTATAAAATATTTCGGAGACTTAACAAGCACCGGAGAACAGGAATTACGAGGCGGAGTTCTATTGCTTCGCTAAATTGATAGTATTCTCATTGTTGAAGAACAATTGATTTCGTTACTTGGGGTGCTTACTCACGGTTTATGTTGAAATCAATTGTTCTTTCGTTTTTGGGAATTTGTATTGTACTCTCTTGCACACCGCAACACGCTGACCAATCGGTTTCAGAAATAAGTATTGTTCCGAAACCTGTGGAACTAAGAACCTCAACAGGTTTTCTTGATATTAAGAATGGCTTTAATATTATCATTGAGTCCCCCACTAAAATTTCAGACGTGATGCCGGGACTGCTGCACGGTATAGAAAAAGCTAAAGGCATAGAATCAAGCCTGAATTACCAATACACAATAGTCCGACTGATCGTAAAGCCTAATGATTCAATTCACCAGGAAGGTTATAAACTATCTGTTTCTGAAAAAGGTATTGTCATTCAAGCTGCTACCGAGGCCGGGTTGTTTTACGGAGTTCAAACCTTTACGCAACTAGTGCCATTAACTGGAACCAAGGTTCCATTCGTAGAGATAAACGATTATCCGCGCTTTGCTTATCGTGGACTTCACCTCGATGTTTGCCGTCACATGTTTTCGGTTGAGTTTATCAAAAAGTATATTGACTTAATGGCGAAACATAAATTCAACCGCTTTCACTGGCATTTAACGGATGATCAAGGTTGGCGTATTGAAATCAAAAAATATCCTAAGCTTCAAGAGATTGGTGCCTATCGGAAAGGAACAGTGATCGGTCACGCAGGGCACAGCAATACGTATGATACTATTCGCTATGGTGGATACTACACGCAGCAAGAAATTAGGCAGGTGGTTGCATATGCAAAGTTGCGGTATGTTACCATTATTCCAGAAATCGAAATGCCAGGTCACGCAGAGGCTGCTATTGCTGCCTATCCGGAACTGGGTTGTAGAGGAGATCAAATCCAAACGGAAAGAACGTTTGGTGTATTCGATCCGATCTTCTGTGCCGGACAGGAAACCACCTTTACTTTCCTGGAAGATGTACTAACGGAGGTAGCTGAACTGTTTCCCGGTACATACATTCACATTGGCGGTGACGAAGCTCCAAAGACACGTTGGAAAGAATGTCCACATTGTCAGAAAAGAATTAAAGACAATGGTTTAAAAGATGAACACGAACTGCAAAGCTATTTCATCAGTCGCATTGAAAAGTTTGTGAACAGCAAAGGCAAACAAATTATCGGTTGGGATGAAATTCTCGAAGGCGGGCTTGCACCTAACGCTACCGTGATGAGCTGGCGCGGAGAAGAAGGCGGCATTGCAGCAGCCAAAGAAAAGCATAATGTTATCATGACTCCGGGTAATTGGTGTTACTTCGATCATTATCAGGATACAAGCATAACAGAGCCTCCTGCTATTGGCGGTCTTACCCCGGTTCGGGAAGTTTATACCTTCGAACCTTTGCCTGCTAAGCTTACGGATCAGGAAACAAAGTTTATTTTAGGTGCTCAGGCGAATGTCTGGACAGAATACATTTTGACTCCCCAACATGTGGAATACATGGTCTACCCAAGGGCATGCGCGCTGGCCGAAGTGGTGTGGAGTCCGAAAGAAAAACGTGATTATCTTGATTTTCTGCAACGCATGGACGTGCATTTAAAACGCCTCAAAAACTGGAATGTAAATTGCGCTACACACATTCAGAAAGAAATTGAATACCTTAAAAATCCAGAGACTAAAAAATAAAAGATATATGAAAATGATCACCCGAATTTCTCTTGTTTCAATTTTCATGCTCGCGCTGATGAGCTTTCAACTGCTTAAGACGCAATTGGTTATTACTGTTCGTAATGACTTGGGGAACATAGAAGAAGGCGTTAAAGTGCAACTGTATGAAACCGAAGAAGATTACAAATCAGAAAAGAATGTTGCGTTTGAAGGCTATACGGATAAAAAAGGTATTGTTAGGTTTAAAGAATTAAAACCTACCGCCTACTATGTTCTCGCACGCAAAGATGATAAAGATAATTTTGGTGGAGGCGAGCAGGTGGGTAAGCTTGAGGATGGTAAGATCAATAAGGTTACTGTAATTATTCAATAATACTATGATTGCGAGGAATCGAATCGACAGCTTTGAATCGTATACCACAACGTATGAGGATGAGCTGCCCTTTATTATCCGATTCTCAGCACTACTCCTCTCCGATCGTTGCTTTCATCGCGATCATTTACCCGGACATATAACTGGTTCAGCCTGGATTCTGAATAAGAAAAAAACGCATGTGTTGTTAGTACATCACGGCAAGCTTAACAAATGGTTGCAGCCGGGCGGTCATGCCGATGGGGAAGAAAATGTATTAAGTGTTGCCATGCGCGAAGTAAATGAAGAGACCGGCCTTGTTCACTTCAAAGAACTTGTCCCCGGAATTTTTGATATCGACATTCATACAATCCCTGCCCGAAATGATTTTCCGGAACACTTTCATTATGACATTCGGTATGCGCTAATCGCAACGAATGATGAAGATGAAATTCAAATAAGTGAAGAATCACACGATGTAAAATGGGTAGCATTGGAAGAAGTTCCTGAACTTTGTTGCCGTAATGCTTCCATCCTTCGCATGCTTGCGAAGACTAAAGCTATTTAGAGCTTACTACCATCAGGCAAAAAGCAATCACTACCATCCAGAATTTAATGGCTATCAACGCGGGGATAATTACGATCTCCAGTTGCATTAGCACAGCCAGCAATACCAGCAGTACAGCAACTATACGTAAGGCAGAGCGCATTTTGTTATTCATAGTGAGTACATTTACGGCTCAAATATAAACTGTGCAGTAAGAAATTCAATGGCTCAAATCGGTACCGATATTGAAAAGGCAGTTAAGCTGTTAACAAACGATGAGCTTGTTGCCATTCCGACTGAAACAGTTTATGGCTTAGCCGGTAACGCACTCAGCAGTACAGCAGTTGCCAAAATATTTTCTGTTAAGAACAGGCCGCAGTTCGATCCGCTTATTGTTCATGTACCTGATCTTGAACATGCAAAAAATTATGTTCTTGAAATTCCAGCTGCCGCAAAAAAACTTGCGGACAAATTCTGGCCAGGGCCACTAACATTATTACTAAAAAAGAAAAATATTATTCCTGATCTTGTCACAGCCGGATTAGACACGGTTGGAATTCGTTGTCCGGATCATTCGTTAACCCGACAACTACTTAAAGAACTAACTTTTCCACTTGCCGCACCAAGTGCCAATCCATTTGGATATGTAAGCCCAACGAACCCACAGCATGTACAGGAACAGCTCGGTTTAAAAATTCAATACATTCTCGATGGTGGCATTTGTCCGGTTGGAATTGAGTCAACGATTGTTGGGTTTGAATATAATCTACCGGTTGTGTACCGCTTAGGCGGATTGAGCTTGGAGGATATCGAACAAACCATTGGCACAGTTAAATTAATGACGCATTCAACTTCCAATCCCAAAGCGCCCGGTCAATTAAAAAGTCATTATGCTCCTGGTAAAAAAGTTTTGCTTGGTTCAATTGATAAACTTTTAGAAAAAAGTAAAGCTAAGGCAGGCGTTCTTTCTTTCCAAAAAGATTTCAGCGTAAGCAATCAGATCATCCTCTCTCCTTCGGGCCAACTCGAAGAAGCTGCAAAAAATCTTTTTGAATCGTTACGCGCATTTGATAAAATGGATATAGAAGTTGTGTTCACCGAACTTGTTCCGGATCAGGGACTTGGCCGGGCTATCAATGACCGCCTGCGAAGAGCAGCGGCCATTTGATTATATTTAAGTTCAGTAGAAATTCACATTATGAAAAAAGTACTTGTACTCACCGGTGGCGGTGATTGTCCCGGATTAAACGCAGTAATTCGTGCCGTAGCAAAACGTGCGCGTAAAGAAAAGAATTGGGAAGTTATCGGCAGCATTGAAGCCTTCAACGGAGTGTTGAACGATCCGCAAGAGCTCATTCCACTCTCCAGCAATCGTACAAAAGGAATTCATGTAAAAGGCGGAACAATTCTTAAAACAACTAATAAATCCAATCCGATAAAATTCCCGGTGACGCAAAAAGATGGCACTGTAAAATTTGAAGATCGTTCCGATGAGTTGGTTAAAAAACTTAAAGACTTACAATTTGATGCAGTGATCAATATCGGTGGAGATGGCTCGCAGAAAATTTCTAAAACCTTATTTGATAAAGGCATTCCGATTATTGGCGTTCCGAAAACAATTGATAACGATTTATCCGCAACGGACATGACGTTCGGTTTCCAGACAGCCGTTCAAATTGCTACCGATGCGTTTGATAAATTAGTAACCACAGCTGAAAGTCATCATCGCGTAATGATCATGGAAGTAATGGGCCGCGATGCTGGCTGGATTGCCTTACATACTGCTATTGCAGGTGGCGCTGAGATCTGCTTGATCCCGGAAATTCCGTATGACATCAATAAGCTTGTTAAGAAAATCGAATCGCGCTATAAAAACGGGCGAGGTTTTGTAAACATTGTTGTGGCAGAAGGTGCGCTTCCAAAAGCAGGAACGATCACTGCTTCCAAAGGTGAAAAAGGATCAGAACATGTTCGGTTAGGCGGAGTAGCCTATCAACTTTCCCAACAATTAAAGGACGCAGGTTGCAAAGCTGAAATCCGTGAAACTGTTTTAGGTCATGTTCAACGTGGCGGAACTCCTGGTGCATTTGACCGCGTTCTGGCTTCTTTATTTGGCGTGAAGGCGATGGAGCTTGCCATTAATGGCGAGTTCGGAAAAATGGTAGCGTTTCGGAATAACACGATCTCATATGTTTCCTTCGAAGAAGCTACCCGTCAGCAAAATGTTGTTAAGAAATCTTCATACTTAGTGCAGGCCGCAAAAGGATTGAGCATTACGTTTGGCGACTAGTCTTCCACTTCGCTCAGACTGACGCCTACATAATTATGGCTTGGTATTTTTGTCAGGTTGAGCTAGCTTCCTCGTCAGGTTGAGCTAGCTTCCTCGTCAGGTTGAGCGGAGTCGAAACCTGATTCTCCAATCAGTCTTCGACTCCGCTCAGACTGACATTTGGATTTGTGACCACATAAAGATTATTACTTTTATATTTATTAAATAATTGACTTAAAAATTTGTCTCCTTTCATGAAAACAATCAACGATATTAATTTCGATTCCAGACGTGCACTGATCCGTGTAGATTTTAACGTTCCGCTCGACAAAAGCTTTAACGTTACGGATGATAACCGCATCCAGGCAACCATCCCAACTTTAAAAAAGATTTTAAAAGATGGCGGAAGCTGTGTACTCATGTCACACCTCGGTCGCCCGAAAGATGGTGCGGAAGAAAAATATTCGTTGAAGCACACCATTAAAAAAACGGAAGAGCTTTTAGGTGTTCCGGTAAAGTTTGCGAGCGACTGCATCAGCGATGAAGCCTTCAAAATGTCGAACGACTTGAAACCAGGCGAAGTATTGTTGCTTGAGAATCTCCGTTTCTATAAAGAAGAAGAAAAAGGTGACGTTGGCTTTGCACAAAAACTTGCCCGTCACGGGCACGTGTATGTCAATGATGCTTTTGGAACTGCACACCGTGCGCACGCATCAACCACTATTGTTGCACAGTTTTTTAAAGATAAATGTGCAGGACTAGTAATGGCGGCCGAACTTGATAACGCAAAGAAAGTATTAGAGAATGCAACAAAGCCTTTCACGGCCATTATGGGTGGCGCAAAAATCTCTGACAAAATATTGATCATCGAAAAGATGCTCGATGTTGTTGATAACCTGATTATCGGTGGCGGTATGGCATACACCTTCTTTAAAGCAATGGGTGGAAACATCGGTAACTCGTTGGTAGAAGCCGACAAGCTTGAGCTGGCCAAAGAACTTATTCAAAAAGCTAAAGCAAAAGGCGTTGACCTGCATTTACCGATCGATTCAATCATCGCTGATAAGTTCGATGCCAACGCAAACACAGAAATCGCGAATAATACTTCTATTAAAGATGGCTGGATGGGACTTGACATAGGTCCGCAGGCAAGCCAAGTTTTCTCGAAAGTGATTGAAGAATCGAAAACTATTTTATGGAACGGCCCGATGGGTGTTTTCGAAATGGAGAAGTTTGAAAAAGGAACAAAGACCGTTGCAGAAGCTGTAGTTCGTGCAACGAAGAAGGGTGCTTTCTCACTGATTGGTGGAGGTGATTCGGCTGCTGCCGTAGCCAAGTTTGGGTTTGACAATGATGTAAGTTATGTATCTACCGGTGGCGGGGCATTACTCGAATACTTTGAAGGCAAAGTATTACCAGGCGTTAAAGCGTTAGAATAAGAAATTTCTTATGAGACATACAATCGTCCTTTTCTTTTTTGCTTGCCTAGTTGCTTTTAGTTGTGATCGAAGAGGTGCGCTTAAGGAAGAAGCATATACTTCATCCGAAGTCGAGTCCATTGCACGTCTCCCTGAACACGAAAACAATAATGAGCCTCGCAGTAGCACAGAAAGAAAGCTTATCAAGAATGGAGATCTTTCGTTTGAAACTGCCGATATCAAGAAAACAAAAGCTGCTATAGATGCCATCAGCAAAGAGCTGAACGCGTATGTGTCAAGTGAAAATCAGAACAACTATGATTCAGAGCTTCGCTACAATCAAACCATTCGCGTAGCAGCCGATAAATTTGATCTGCTCATCCAGAAAATTGAAGCCGAAGCAGGTGAAGTAAAAAGCAAAAACATCAACACCCAGGATGTTACAGAAGAGTTTATCGATGTTGAAGCCAGACTAAAAACCAAGAAAGAACTTGAAGCCCGCTACCGAGAAATTTTAAAACAAGCAAAAACAGTTGAGGATATCCTTTCGATTGAAAGCCAGATCGGGTCAGTCCGTTCGGAAATTGAATCTATGGAGGGCAGATTAAAATATCTTACCAGCCAGGTCTCGTATAGCACATTGAATCTCTCGTACTATGAGCGTATCGGGACAGACTTTGGTTTTGGTTCCAAGTTTGGCAAAGCCTTAGGATCAGGTTGGGAGATTTTCCTCATTTTCCTGATTGCCCTTATAAACATTTGGCCGTTCTTCATTCTGATTGCCCTTGCCATTTGGCTTACGATGCGCGTTAATAAGCATAGACGTAAAAAGACTGACAGTTAGGTACTTGTATTTCAGCGAGGCGATTCATTATATTTGTTAAGGGTCAAAAATAACCCCCCATAGTTGTATTTAATTCCCCCTTGCCATGAATATTTTTGTCGCCAAGCTCAATTTCAAAACCCGTAAGGAAGATTTAGAAAAAGCCTTCAGTCCGTATGGTCAGGTTGCCTCGGCCAAAATAATTACCGATCGTGATACCGGCCGTTCAAAAGGTTTTGGATTTGTAGAAATGCCAAACGATGATGAAGCAAACAAAGCAATTGCTGCATTAAACGAAACCGAGCTCGATGGGCGAACGATTGTGGTGAAGCCGGGAAACGCCAAACAATAAATTTACATCAACATCTTTATAAAAAGCCCTGTATGTTCAGGGCTTTATTTTTTAATATGCACGTATGTTTGGAGAAAGGGGATTTCAGTCGACAAAAGTTATCGGGTTTATTCTTGGACCAACGTTATGTGTACTGATCAACATCTTCGTTCCCGAAACCTTCATCTCTCCTATTGCTTATAAAGTTTTATCTGTTGCTGCCTGGGTGATTACCTGGTGGGTTACGGATGCTGTTCCGTTTTCCGTTACCGCGCTGCTTCCATTAATTCTGTTTCCATCGTTAGGCGTTATGTCTGTTGGCAAAGCGGCTGCCCCGTATGCCAATCCGATAATCTTTTTATTTATGGGTGGATTCTTCATTGCCATTGCATTAGAGAAACACCGGTTGCACGAGCGCATCGCGTTGAACCTGATCAAGCTCACGGGGACTTCCGGCAATGGAATTATTATGGGATTTATGATCTCCACTGCATTCATCAGCATGTGGATCAGTAATACAGCCACTGCAATGATGATGCTGCCGATTGCGCTTTCGGTCGTTAAGCTCATCATTCCCGAAAAAAATATGCTGGGCGATGGCAAACTAACCGGAGAACAAAATTTTGCCTTAGGCTTAATGCTTGCGGTAGGCTACGCTGCCACGCTTGGCGGACTGGCGACCATTATCGGCACACCGCCTAATGTTGTGTTCATCGGCTTGCTAAATGATTTTAATGGTCAACAAATTTCTTTCGGACAATGGATGTTGATTGGAGTTCCGGTAGCTCTCCTCTTACTGATTGCTAACTATTTTATTGTTACAAGAATTCTTTTCCCGAATAAACTGGATACAATCAAAGGCTCGGAAGAATTAATCAGAACAAAGCTTAACGAGCTTGGATCCTTGCGCAAAGAAGAAAAGCTCGTATTGACAATTTTTTCACTTACCTCTTTCTTTTGGATCTTCCAGCAGTTTTTTAATGATATCATTTTTAAAGCTGAGATCTTAAATGATACCAACATTGCCATGGCGGGCGGACTGCTCATGTTTGTTGTCCCGGTTTCTTTAAAAGAATCAAAATTCATTCTCCATTGGGAAGACACAAAGAACATGGCGTGGGGCATCCTTATTCTTTTTGGAGGCGGTCTATGTTTAGCGGAAGGATTAGGCGAGGCAAAAATAATTCAGGCGGTTGGCGGCTGGATTGTTTCACAAACGGAATACAACATCTGGTTTATCCTGTTACTGATTGTAGTGGGCGTTATTCTTTCTGAAATGATGAGCAACGTGGCGCTGGTTAACATTTTCATCCCGGTAATTTTTGGTATTGCGCAAGGACTAAACATTAATCCTATTCTGCTTGCGTTACCCGTAACGCTCAGTGCCAGTATTGGGTTTATGTTCCCGATTGCCACACCACCCAACGCAATTGTTTTTTCCAGCGGTTACATCCGTATGAAAGACATGGTGCGCGCGGGGTTACTGCTGAACGTTGTTTCAATTGTTATTATCTGGATTGCCTCGATTACGCTAGTGCAGTGGATTTTTGGGTAGTTAAATGAATGGATTATTTGCTATTTTAGAATATAATAAAGGATATAGGATATAACGTGGCTTATATCCGGACGTTAGGCAACATTTGCGCAAAGACAGTTTACGGGTCACGCGGGAAGTTGAATGAAAGACAAAAGAAAAATTCAATAGTAACTCCGAGCCAGGTTTATCTCTCCGCGTTAAATAATTTCAGGCGCACTCCGTCAACTTGTAATCGAGCCACGCTCCTGCTGACTGATCGCTCGAGCTTCGACAGTTGAATAAAAAAAAGGAAATTAAAATCTTGTCCACTGGAGAGATGTGAGTTCGCGCAACGATTGCCTAACAAAAGCTATAATCCATTTGCTTTTTTTGTCTACTTTTAAAGTAAAGCAAACGGCTCATAGCAAGACGTTAGCGCGCATTTCTAATTGACAAGTACCCCATGCCGACAAAATTATTCTGGGACAAAGACGCAAAAGAGTTAAAGACCAAACTTGACGCAATAATTGAAGTTGAGAATGAGGACACTTTAAAAACTCATTTTCGTCAGACAATTCTGTTCAAGGACAATGGCAAAGTTTCCGGGACAATCAACCAGGACAATTTTAAAATCTGGACGCATGAACAAAATAGACGAGGTACAACGGGTATTTTCTATCCTATCGTACATGGACAATTCAAACCTTTAAGTCAAGGACTTGAAATTGAATTAAAATCAAAAATGAACATCATTGGAAAAACGGTGTTTGTAATAATTGCGACAATTTTGGCTTATGGCATTCTGACAGGAATTGTAATTCAAGAAAATAATGAAATGAGGTTTCTCATTCCAAGACTTCTTATTGGGACAGTACTATTTGGACTTATGATTTCCGTTCCGACATTCATTTACTTTAAGACTTCAAGGACGATAAAGGAATATTTGACAAAGGAATTGGGACTGAGAAACGCGCGCTAACAAAGGCTATAATCCATTTGTTTTCTTTTGTTTATTTTTATTTTGGTAAAACAAACGGCTTATAGCCAAACGTTAACATTCAGTCAAAGCATACGATGGACGATACCTATTTCGAAAAGGATAAGATTCCAAAAATCAATCCTGATACACTCAGGTTTCTTAGCAAACTAAAACCTTGGCGTTCTTTCTCGGCCATACTGCTGGATTGGCTGATCATTATCTGTTGCATTGTGCTGTGTGAATGGATCAGCTATTGGCTCTACCCTATCGCTTTCATTATTGCTGGCTCACGGTTGCATGGGCTTGAGGCGATGATGCACGAAGCAACGCATTACAGGCTTCATCCTAATAAAAAGACAAATGAGTTCATAGGCGAATTGTCGGTCTGGCCGCTGGGGTTGTCGGTCTTTTTATACCGAAGACTTCGCCACTTTGCGCACCACAAAAGTATCGGCACCGAGCGTGACACGCACATTTATCAATCGTATCAAAAACATGCTGATCGGTTTAACATTCCCAAATCATTTCCCAAACTTCTGGCAAACTGTCTATCGGTAGCAATTCAAGCTCCTGCTGAAGTGTGGCTGAACCAGCTCTACACTACAGCTAAATTGTTACCCCGGTTTTCCCGCACCCTAGGAATAGGCTGGATTTCATTTCAATTTATTCTCGTAATGTTTGTTGTTATTGGTTCAATCTTTATCACCCCGAAGATTGGCTTGATCTACGTGCTGTTTTTTGTTCTGCCGTTGATGTGGGTAGCGGTATTCGCCCGGTACCTCAGACTTCTAACTGAACATTTCGGGATTCCAGAAGATCAAAAAAATTCAATCAGCGGCAGCGAAACACGAACGGTTCTGGTTCCCTGGATTCTTCGCGTAATCTTTTGGCCTCACAACCTGAATTACCATGTTGAACATCATTGGTATCCATCAGTCCCATTTTATAACCTGCCAGCCTTGCATAAGTTATTGATAGCAACTGCGCATGCCGAGCCTCACATGCACATTACACGAGGCGTTAAAAATCTAATGGTAGAGCTAACTCAACCTCCGGAGAATTTAAAGACCGTGTAGCCTGAGATTCTATCAATCAAGTTGTAGGGAAACTACTGTATAAAAAAAGCCCGATCACTCGGGCTTTCACTTCATTCCATTAAAAAATGATTATTTCAATTCCTTATTCTTCTTCTCCTCCACCAGGTAAGCTCCACCTAAGCCCAATCCACCGAAGATGAACAGCATGGAGAAATAGCCAACCTCTTCCATATAAAACTGGCGGTCTAAAAAATATCCCAGTAAAAAACCGAGACCTACTCCTATACAAAGCAAGGAGACGCGTAGCGGAAAGGATGTGTTACGCTGCTTTTTGGCAAACATAGATGGGTCTACACCTTTTTCAATCATGGCCAGCTTTTCGGAGTTTTCAATTCTGCGTAAATAAACCAGCATAACAAATAATCCGGTTATCGGTACGGTTACTGCGAGGGCTACAACTACTTCTTCCATAAATTCTGTGTTTTAAATGAATCTGCCCCTATGACGCGGACTTTTTAAGCCAGGTTACAGGCGGAGGCGAAGTTTTCATAGTCCATAAGAAATACCTCCAAACGTGTAACTTTAAACAAAAGGTTTGCGTCCAAGCACCGTCATGACAGATGAAAATTCGCTGATCGACCGGATTATCGCAGGCGAGCAGCAATTGTATGCAGAATTGATCAACCGGTATAAAGGCTATGCTTTTACGATCGCATTAAAGATTTTGCAGAACCGGCCAGAGGCTGAGGAAGCAGCTCAGGATGCTTTTATTAAAGCGTTTCATAGTCTGGCGAAATTCAATCGGGAGGCTAAGTTTTCCACGTGGCTTTACCGGATTGCATTTAACACGGCCATCAGCTATAAGCGCAAGTCGAAAGCGATCTTTCAGAGTCTTGACCATGTTCACATTGTTGAACGATCTGCAGGCGAAGGCAATGTTGAGCATGACGACAAGAAAAAGTTTATTGAACTGGCCATGCGTAAGCTGAATGATGCTGACAGGCTGGCCGTAAATTTGTTTTACCTGCAGGAATTTTCGCTAGAGGAAATTGCTGAAATCACAGGTACACAGGCCAATACCGTGAAAGTGCGCGTACACCGCGCCCGGCAACGACTGGCCGAAGAATTGAAAAGTATACTTCAAAAAGAAGCGTTAACTTTATAGTATGAACGAGGAAAACGAGGAGTTAAAGAAATTTATAGACAACACGGTAAATGATCTCGATCAGGACCTGAGTTCGGTTGACGATTATTTGAAGTCCATTCGAGTGGAACAGCCTTCCGTTAATTTTACGCAACAGGTAATGAATAACCTGCACCGCGCATCGGCTGTTACGCTTAGTCTTCCTTCGCGGAATAAAATGCTGATGCTGGTGGGAATTTTAGTAACGATTGGTATTACAATTTTATTAATTGCCGGAGGATCGTTCAGCAATGTTACTAGCATTACGCTTGATCAGGATATTATTCCTAACGATCAGATCCGCCAGTATATTCCATCCATTCCGTTTAATGGAAAGCTGATTATGAACATTGTTATTCTAATGAATCTGGCGCTTGCCTTTATAATTTTAGATCGGGCAGTTTTAAAGCCCTGGTTTGAGAAAAGACGGCATGCTTAATCTCCTGTAAAATCATCAATAAAAAAAGCCCTGCATATGCAAGGCTTTTGTTTTGTTATGCTAATCCTGCCTGTCTTCGACTCCGCTCAGACTGACGGCAGGTAACGACTAATATCTGTAGTAATCCGGTTTGAAAGGTCCTTTAACTTCCACGCCAATATATTTAGCTTGTTCCGGTGAAAGTGTTTCAAGCTCAACACCGATTTTCTTCAAGTGCAGATTGGCTACTTTCTCATCTAAATGTTTCGGCAGCATGTACACTTTATTTTCATACTTATCGACATTGTTCCAAAGCTCAAGCTGGGCCAGTACCTGGTTTGTAAATGAGTTAGACATTACAAACGATGGGTGACCAGTTGCGCAACCTAAGTTCACCAAACGGCCTTCCGCCAGCAAAATAACCTGACGGCCATTTTTTAGTGTATATAAATCAACCTGTGGTTTCACTTCATCTTTCGATGCATTTTTGTTCAACCAGGCAACATCAATTTCATTATCGAAGTGACCGATGTTACACACGATCGCTTTATCTTTCATAGACTCAAAATGACGGCTTACGATAATGCCATGGTTACCAGTTGCGGTAACAACAATGTCAGCTTCTTTCACTGCATCGTCCATTCTCTTAACAGCATAGCCATCCATCGCAGCTTGTAATGCACAGATCGGATCGATCTCCGTAACAATTACACGGGCACCAGCACCTCGTAACGAAGCAGCAGAACCTTTACCCACATCTCCGTATCCGGCAACAACCGCTACTTTACCAGCCATCATTACATCGGTTGCTCTGCGAATCGCATCAACCAATGATTCTTTACAGCCGTATTTGTTATCAAATTTCGATTTTGTTACTGAATCGTTGATGTTGATCGCAGGCAACGGCAATTTACCATTATGCTGACGTTCAATCAGACGGTGAACGCCTGTTGTAGTTTCTTCAGAGATACCACGGATGCCTTGTACAAGCTCAGGGTAGCGATCCAATACCATGTTGGTAAGGTCACCGCCATCATCCAAAATCATATTTAACGGCTGGCCATCTTTGAAGGCAAACAGGGTCTGCTCGATGCACCAGTCAAATTCAGTTTCGTTCATACCTTTCCAGGCATATACCGGGATGCCGGCAGCCGCGATAGCCGCAGCAGCATGATCCTGCGTTGAGAAGATGTTACATGACGACCAGCTTACTTCAGCGCCCAATTCAATCAGGGTTTCGATCAGTACAGCGGTTTGGATAGTCATGTGAAGACAGCCTGCAATGCGGGCATTTTTCAGAGGCTTGGAAGCACCGAATTCTTCACGGATAGCCATTAAACCGGGCATTTCTGCTTCAGCAAGTGTTATTTCTTTACGGCCCCAAGCGGCCAGAGAAGAGTCCTTAACTTTAAATTTTAGGGTTGATTCTGTAGTGGTTTTCATTGATTATGCTTTTTACAATTGATTATCTTCTGTTCTAAAACACAAAGATATTATAAAGGTTTATTAATTGCACAAGGTTTAGCATGATTGTTACATAGGTGTTGAACCATTACTTTAAGCAGATTGTTCAACGTCAAGTTCCGATTGTTATGACAAAACCAAAGATCAAAGTTGACATTGTTTCAGACGTAGTTTGCCCGTGGTGCTACATCGGTAAACGAAGAATAGAAAGAGCTATGGATGCGCTCAAGGATAAATACGACTTTGAGGTTGAGTACCAGCCGTTCGAATTGAATCCACAAATGCCGGTTGAAGGTGTTGATCAGAAGCAATATCTATCTTCGAAATTCGGGAGTGAGGAACGTTATAATGAAATCACCGCCAGTACAACCTTTACTGCCGCCCAGGAAGGATTAAGCTTTGATTTCAGCAAGCAAAAAGTATCTCCAAACACACGTCAGGCACACCGGGTTATTCAATTTGCCAAACAGGAAGGCAAACAAGGTGAAGTGAAAGAAGCTTTTATGAAAGCCTACTTCGAACAGGGCGTTGATCTTTCCAAGAAAGAAAATCTTGTTTCGGTGGCTGTTAGCACGGGCATGTCAAAAGAAGCGGTTGAAAATCTTCTTTCTTCAAACAACGGATTGGCAGAAGTAGAGAACAAGGAGCGTGAACTGCAAAAGCTCGGTATCTCCGGAGTTCCGTTTTATATTATCAACAACAAGTACGGAGTTTCAGGCGCACAGGCCAGCGATACATTCATAAAAGCTTTTGAAGACATCGGCAAAGATATCATTGCTACGGGCGAAGCGTGTGATGTTGATGCTAAGAATTGTTAAGCTTATTTTATCTTTTCGAGATCTTCCTGTTTGATCACGCTTATCCAGACACTACTCTTTCCATTCTCGGAGCGTGTCCAGATTGGTGCAATAACACCGTTATGCGCTGAGATGCCAATATAGTTTCCGCCAGGAGCACCAGCGTCCGAAACAAAAGATGATTCACTGATCTTTACATTCTTGAAACTCACCCCTCCGTCTTTGGAGTACGCCACATAAACATCCGTGGTTTCGTTAATGTAATTACGTCTGTCGTAGTAAATAATATAGATGTAGCCGGTTTCTGCATCCAGGGTCATGAACGGTAAATACTGATGCTTGCCCGGAACATCATTATTAATTTTGAGCGGTTGATTCCAGTTATCACCAAAGTTCAGGGATCGGGTAAACCAGATATCCGTATCAGTAGCTCCATACGTTTGATCTGCCCAAACCAAAATTAGTTCACCTGTTAAACTGGACTTTTTAGTATTGTCGATAAGAAACAAAGGCATCCCATTTGCATTTTTTACTCCCGGAATATCCATTTTCCAGCCTCCATCCTGTTCCATAATAGCGATATCATTCGTAAGCCAGGTGGTTCCATCGAAGGCACGATCGAAAAATATTTTTCCCTGATTGCCCCAAGCTGCGAACGCACGCTGACCTCCCCCCATTACAGCCGGAGTTGCGCCCGCAGGAGTGTTATCATCATCTTTACAATCACCATTGGTTTGCGATAACTCCATCGGTTTCGACCATCTTTTTCCGTTGGATGAGCGGCTCATTAAAATCCTAGAAAGGCAATTTTCATTATCACTTTTATAAATATCAAAGCTCGTCCAGGTAACAAATAAGTTTCCTTTTCGATCAACAGCGGCCCGGGGATTCAACGCATACTTACTTGTATCGGTGCTGATCATTACGCCTTCGCTCCAACTCATACCTCCATTAGTCGACTCCTGAATGACAACCTGACTTTTACCATTTTTCTCAGCATGGTAAAGGCAATAGAAATTACCTTTGAAGTCGGTCAATAAGAAAATATTGCCAGGAACCCCAAAGTTTGATTGGAGTATTGATCTTTCCCACGCAAGTCCACCATTATTTGTATAGTAAATGCTGCCCGGAGAGGAAGAAGCTACAATATTCTTGATGTCATCGCGACTGACTACAACGGAAGGCTCATAAGCAGATGGATCAAGCAATATGCTTTTAAACTGCGCTTGCGCCCCTTGGCCAGCAACGATCAATAAAAACAGGTTTAAAAGAAGCTTTTTCAAGTGACTGAAGTTAATCTAATTAACACGAATATCGGAAAAGTAATCTATCCGGCTACCGGTTATCCACAAACTTCTGCATTTTCCGGCTACCCGATTGTGTTTGCATCTTCTCTATTTGTTCTGCTTGAACAAACGTGATGGTTGGCAATACCCGAAGGCCGGATTTGAATTTATCTTCAAGTTGTTGTCTGGCCTCTGATTCTTTATCACTCCAAACAAAAATCTCGAGTTCATCTTGCTGAACTTCCGTACGCGTAGCCACAGCCACGAAATCTTTTACAAGAGCAGTTTCCTGAATAATATTGAAAACAGCTTGTGGATAAAATGTTGTGCCTTTTACTTTAAGCATTTGCTGCTTTCTGCCGACAAGCGGACTTATACGAGGTGTAGTTCGGCCACACGCGCAAGGCTCATCAAACAATGATGCCATGTCACCTGTCTTATAACGGATCAAAGGCATGCCTTCTACTCCAAGCGTTGTAACCGTGATTTCGCCTGCTTCACCTTTAGCGACCGGGAGATTTTGTTCATTAAGAATCTCAACAATTAAAAGTTCGGGATGCAAATGTCCTCCCCTTCCATGCACACATTCAGTAAAAGCAGTTTGCATTTCGGTAGAGGCGTATGTACTAATCAGTTTAACATCCCAGGCTTTTTTGATTCGTTCCCCTAATGCATTCAGCTTTAGATCCGGTAACCGAACTCCTTCTCCGATACAAATGATAGTCTTCACAGAAGAATTCCGGTAATCGATCTTATGCTGTACAGCAAAATCGATCAGCTTTAAAATGAAAGATGGAACTCCGATGAGCACCGTTGGTTTTATGCTTTCAATACTTTGCCATTGCAATGCCGGAAGGCCTGGGCCAATCCGCACAATACCTGCACCGAGTTTCCGCGCACCTTCATGATACGCAAGACCAGCCATAAACTGGCGGTCGAGGGTAAGCATGAGCTGAAAAATATCTTGTGAGCCAAGTCCTGCGCAGGCAAATGAAATAGCCTCGTTATAGGCCAGTCGTTGTAAATCGTTTTCGGTTAAAGCAATGGTTACAGGTTTGCCCAACGTTCCAGAAGTGCTGGCATATTCAATTATGTTGCTTTTCGGAACACTTAAAAAATCCCAATTGAATTGCTGAATATCATCTTTTGTAGTGGGTGGGACCGATTGTAAGTCCGCAACAGTTGTGATTTTCTTAGGATCGATGTTATGATCCGCAAAGTGCTTTTTATAAAACGGTGACTTAGAACTTACATACTCAATCAACTTCACTAACGCTTGATTCTGAGAAGCTGTAATTACTTCAACGGATTGCTTTTCTATTTCAGGGAAGAAATTCATTTCTCAAGTATTACAATGGCAGTTGCATGATCACCTTCATGTGTGATGGAGATATGAATTCCATTCCATTTCTCCGTACTTTTCATTGACTCAAATGAACCGCTAAGCTTAATTGCAGGCTGACCATCTTGTTCGTGATAAACTTCTATGTCTTTCAATCTATCAATATCATACGCTAATCCTTTACCGGTTGCTTTTAAGAAAGCTTCTTTTACTGCAAACCGGGCTGCGTAATGTTGCATCTTATTAGTAGCAGGTTCACAATATGCAATTTCCTGGTCTGTAAAAACAGCATCCCTGAAACTTACCTTACTTACTTTTTCCGCAATTCGGCTAATGGATACCGTGTCAATCCCCACACCTGCAATCATGGCATCTTGGCATTACATTCTTTTAATCGTTCCTCCATGTAGGTGCGTTCCTGTTCGGTAGCAATTTCTTTGGTTAATCCTGTTTCGTAAAATTTCGCAGCGCGCGAATATTCTTTCTGATCAAAGGCACGATCACCGGCCAACGTATAAACATGATATAATTCAGGGTTCCAGGAAACAATGCTATCTGGATTTATTTCAGAACGAGGTTGGAATGGAAATCTGTAGGAGAAGTATTTTTTATAGCCGTTCAATTTATCTGAAAGTAAAAAGCTATCTGCTGGAATTGTTAGTGCTGAATCATACACTTCACGATTATCAATCTTCTTTAACGCAAAAATCTTATTCAAATCATACGCTACAAATTTGCCCAATTGCCAAGGAGATGTTGAAATCCAAACAAGCCGTTTCTCAGGTTGAAAGATTATGCTGTGATGCGCTACCAGTTGATTGATTGATTTTTCATTACCTAAACCAATATTCTTTCCTTTAATTCCATTCTGATCACGTAAAATTTCAGCCGTCCGTAAAACGGAAAGTTTTTCAACGTCAACTAATTCCTTAACCCGATCGTAACGATAAACTGAGGCGCTTGTCTTCTTATGCTCGTTATTTAACTCCGTATTCCCCAGCGACTCGCTTTGAAAATGATTTGTATCAATTATCCAATCGCCTGTTGGATATACAACCGTAGTTTCTTCCGGAGATTTTTCAATGATAGCAGCTTTCTTATCATTGGCAGATCCAATCAAAAAAGATTCCGCTACAAAAGTATGATACTTGGAAGCAATAGCATACGCTTCATCAATCGTTGCTGCGTATTGTAAAATTTGCCGGGCTAATAATGATACCGGTAACGCTGCTCCACTTGGCACTTCAGATTTGGCGGCATTTAACGTTACGGTCAATCCTTCTGAGTTCATCCCTGAAAGAACTCCCGTCATTCCACCCCACGTGACCATCATAAAATTATGACCTGTTGAAGGATGATAAAATGCTACTAGCTTATCCTCCGCAAACTCTTCACCAACAAAAAAATCGAAGTTACGTCCAATGACAAGTGTACTGTCTGTGGTCTTTGAGCTCCATCCCGCAAAAGACGTACAACCCACGAGCGACATATTTTGCAACGCGTGCCCTATATCATGTGCGCCATGATAATTAAGAAGGCGATGATAGGCCGGTGCAATGCTGTCGTATTTATTAGAAGCTGACTTCGAAACACCTAGTATCTCAAGTTTATTTTCTTCAGGAACATATTGATCCAGATCGCGGTTGAACCAACCCACGAACCAGGCAAGAAATGTTCTGTAAAACGGAGAAGGAATTAAGTGATTGATCTGATCATTAAAAACAAGTTCCTGCCGCTGCACCAACTCCTTTGATAATTTTCCAAGGATTACACCACGTTCGAACGGTTCACCTTCTACATACACTTCGTATAAGCCACTTTCACTTTTTCGGAACCAGTTATTACCTATTGTGTAAAATGATGAATCCTTTTGTTCACGTTGCAGATCAAGTGCGGAAGCATCCGATACAACCGGAATTTCAATTTTGGTAACGAAGTATAAATAGACGAGCAGCAAGGCAATGAGCACAAGCAGTGTAAGTGATATCCATCCTAAAATTCTTCCAACCCTACGCATTCCTGATTTTTTCAATTAAATATTCTGCTCCAACAAGTTGGGAACAGGTTAACACTCCGCTTACCGTAACTCCCAACACGCCATGCAAATTAAGATTCTGACCGGTCAACAATAAATTCGGGATTTTTGTGCGCGGTGCAATGAAAGTTTTCATCGGGTCGCGAAAATCTTTCGTTATTCCGTATAAAGAACCATCATCGCTGCCTACGTAGTCGCGAAGTGTCAACGGAGTTGAAACGTAATATTCATCGATAGCACCCTTAAGTTCCGGGAAACGCTCGTAGGCCATGTTCAAAAGCTTTTCTGCCTTCTGCTTTTTAAATGCATCATACGACTCACCTCTACCCGCTTCATTCGCTACTGTATTAAATGTGTCCTTCCATTGTTCAACTTCGTGAAAGTGCATGTATGCCATCAGTGTAACTGCGTCAGCATATTCCTCATTATCCCGGGCCGGAGTATAAAACAATGCGTAACCTTTCGGCCAGGTCTCTTCCGTGTGACTTGCTACATCCCAGGCAGCTACTTCTTTAAAGAAATAAAAGTTTTTATTGATGTATGGAATTGTATTTCGTTTCAGCACGATATTCAATGCAAAGGCAGAAATCGAATTCTCCAGACTTTTTATCCGGGATCGATAGACTTTTTTTATTTTATCACTGTTGGTCAGCTGAAGTGTTTTCTGAGGATGAATGTTCGAGATGAAAGTTTTTCCGTAATACTTCTCTGTTCCATTAACTTCCACATGGTTGATCACTCCATTTTCCTCCACGATGCGGGTGACTTCAGCGTGCTTAATAATTTTTCCACCACGCGAAATGATCTCGCGGGCAAGCCATTTACCAATCTGCGAACCGCCATCTAAAAATTTATAGGAGCTCTCGATGTAACTGTTAATCACAAGTGCATGAACATAGAACGGAGTCTTCTCTGCTTCACCGGCATATAATAAGTTTGTCCCCGCCAGAACATTCTGCAATTTCTTATTCGTAGTAAATGTTTCAATGTATGTTTTCGCGTCTGTCTCCAGTGCGTCAACTTTTTCGGTCAGGCTTCCTGTCCGGAGATTATACATTGGAAACTTGGAACATACATCGCGGATAGCATCACAATACTTTCTAATACCTTCTTCTTCACCCGGGAATTGTTCAGATAACACTTCGATGAAACGATCATAACCTTGTGCATACTTATATTCCACCGGGTCGCCTTCAAATAATATCGTATCAAAGCTGTCCAGATCCATCTTGCGGATCTTAAGCTTATCCATAATGCCGAGGTATTTAAAAAATTGGTAGAGATTCTGACCGGGCTCAAGTCCGCCAACATAATGAACGCCTGAATCGAAAATAACCCGTTTACGAACAAAGGTTTGAAGTGTACCGCCAATCTGTTTGTTCCTTTCCAGGATGCAGACCTTTTGCCCTTCTTTAGCCAGAATTGTGCCGCAGACAAGGCCTCCAAGCCCGCTTCCAATAATTACAACATCGTATGAAGTATCCAACCCTGCCTATTTTATCACAAAAATAACATTCGATGTGAATCTGGTGGTATCCAAAATTTCAACTGTCAGATTATGGCTTGAAGCCTCTTTTATTACCGTTTCCGCTTTCAGGAAACTAAGCTTCTGATCAGCCTTATTGAACCTGAAAACCTTGGTAGAAAAAAATTCGGTTAATACCGATCCTTTATGTCTGTTCTCAAGCTCAGCATTAGCATCACGCAGGATAATCTTGCCGCCCGGGTTCATGGCTTTAAATACTTTCCGCATGACTTCAAGTTGTTGATGCGGCTGTAGATAATGCAGTACATCACTTAAGATAATTACATCATACTTATCAAGCTCAACGGTTGTTATATCGGCATGAATGAAATTAACGCTGTCGGTTTTAGCGTAACAGTTTTTAGCTGTCAGAATTTTTTCCTCATCGTAATCAATGCCTGTTACCTGCCGGTCAGCAGAAGTAAAGCTGAGCATGTAACTTAAAAAACCATAGCCACAGCCCAGGTCAAGCACGCTCGCCTTAGCAGGCACCAGGTTATTGAAGACATTGTAGTTGTCTTCGAGTGAAAGCTTTATCCTGGCATACCATTCAAGTATCGGACCTTTATAATAATAATTTCGTAAAAGCTTATGCCGGAAATACTCAGGTTTCTCAACTTCTTCCGAAAGCTTTTCAAATTCCTGTTTAAAGTACTTGCTGATATTTTTTGTTCGGGTCGAATAGTCTTGTCCGAATTGCATGTCCGTTGGTTTGATGGGAGGCAAAAATTTCAACGTCATGATCGCATCGTTGACGTAGAAATCTCCTTTTCCGATGGTGTCTCCTGCTCCATGAATAAGAAGTGGAGTAATGTCAAGATTCAGCTTTTCAGCAATGAAGAAAGCGCCTTTGTGAAAACGTTTAACTTTTCCATCGGGTGAACGCGTCCCTTCCGGAAATATTACAATTGAAAATCCTTCGTCTACTTTCTTTTTTAATAGTTCGACACTTTCTTCAGCTCCATCCATTACCGGATAATATTGTGCTAAGCGTACAACGAATCCAAACACCGGTGAATTCCAAACCCATTTATTCGTAAGCAGTATAAGATTAGGCGAAAGCATGGTGGTGACAAGAATATCCAGGAACGAAGAATGGTTACTGATAACTACAGAAGGTTTAGCGAACACACCTTTTTCTTTAATAACTCTTTTTTTAACATTACCCATTACGTACACCAAGGAATAGGCAAACATGCGCAGCAAGCAATGATAAACGTATTGAAGGCGTCTTTTCTGAAACGGAATGAGTTTTAAGAGAATAAAACCGATGACTGTCAGCGATAAAGATCCAAAAACAAAAAAGGCAAAAGCAAAGATCGTTTTACACAACCCCCAGAACGTAATGGGTGGTAGTTTTCGTCTAGCACGGGCACTTACGAATAGCTCAAACAGGAATGGCTCGATAGTTTGCGACATCACAAACACACAAACAATACCAATGATGGAAATAAGTGCAATGGATTGGAGTGCGGGATGTTTCGCAAAAATCAAAACGCCCAATCCAACGATGGTTGTAAAGGCGGAGATCAGAATTGAAACCCTGACAGAAGACAACATCTTCTTACCGGTTTTATATTCCTGCTGCATGCCGTCCATCGTGAAGATGCTGTAATCATCGCCCAATCCAAAAATGAACGTTGACACCATCACATTCACGATGTTGAATTCAATTTTAAATAAGGCCATTATACCCAGGATCCAGATCCAGGTAATAAGCATTGGTACGAAGGTGATCAGCGCCAGCTCAATCCTTCCGTAAGCAAGAAGAAGAGAGGCAAAAACAATTAACGAGGTGAAGGTTACGATGAAGTTAAAATCCTGATTCACATATTCTATGAAATTATTGATTATGCTTCTGCGATCAACTACTTGCGCTGAAGGAATATTTTTGATCTCTGCATAGAATTTATCTTTTGCTTCCGGATTAACCATTACCGGAGTAACAATTGATGTCCGGCCGTTTATCTCAATAAAATAATCTTTAAAGAAACTATTCTTCAAGAGCGAATTGGATTTCGCACCCATTACCGAATATGTATTACCTGTAAAGTTTTCAAAAGCTGAATACACTGCCGGTGAAAAATTCAGCTTCTCACCTTCTTGTTTCAACGTTGTTAATGCCTGAAGTTTTCTGGAATCATTCCAGTATTCATTCCACTTCTTTAACCGGATTGTTTGTAAGGAATCAGAAATCAATAAAGTTGAAACAGAAAGATACTTATCTGCAATTCCTTCTTTTTCGGATTGTTTTAATACCGGGAGAATGCGTTCGCTGGATTGCAATGCTTTTTGAAAATTATCGCCCGAAGCAATAATGTAAGCCGATTGAAGCGAGAACTCATTAATGGTATTAAGCTTTTGCTGTCCATACGCCAAGTGATCTTCCATGAAGTTCAACCGGTTCATATCGTTGTTGAACTTCACTTCATCGGCAAAATAAAAGAGTATCGGAGTTATCACGATAATGGCAATCACGATCCATTTCTTTTGGGAAGGCTCGAATGCCAGAAATTTTTTTAAATACTTTTCAGCCCCGGGATTGGTTTCAAATAATCCGCTTTTGAAAAAGTGCGGCAGAAAAATTAACGTGCACAATGCTGCTCCGATGAGACTTAAGGCCGCAAACAACCCGATATCCCGCAGCACGCTCGCGTTAGCAAACTGTAATCCTAAAAACGCGACAATGGTTGTTGCACTTCCGAGCGTCATCGGACCAGCAAGATCTTTAATCGTATCGCGCATGCTGCCTGCATGCTGAATATGAATGATGAAATGCAACGAGTAATTAATGGCAATTCCTAAAATAATGGAACCTCCGGCTAATGCAATCACAGAGACATATCCGTGAATCAGGGAGATGCATGCAATGGAAAATATTCCGCCAAAACCAACCGGGATAAGAACGACCCACGGGGCTCGTTTCTTTTTAAAAAACCAGATTACAAAACCCGTGAGCAAGATCAGCATCAGCGAAAGCGTAAGCCAGGTATCGTATCGTATTTGCCGGGCGTTACCAACCGCAACCGCTGTCCCGCCAAAGTAAACGATCTCGGCATTAGCATGCGCAACCTGTAGCTCTTCAACAGACGTATCAATTTCATCGATCAGCTTAATGTTATTGCCGGTATCGCTAGACGGAAACTTAGGTGCAATAAAAAATATCAGGTGTTTTTTATCGCGGGTAAAGATTGCGTTGTCGTATAATATGTAGTTATCATCGTATTGTAGATTTTGGATTTTGGCAAGTGCGAGTTGTGAGATACCCAGAATATCTTTCGAGTACATTCTTTTGGTAATGATCCCGGAAGGAGAAACGAGCTGTCGGTAGTTTTCCTGAATTCGTGTAGCTAGTTTTTCAGGAACTACAATCGAATCGAGCTGTTGGTAATCAGCTTCATCTAGGAATATCGGAAGATGCTCAAAGATGACATTGAAAATTTCATACGCGCGCTGATCATCAATCCTAAAACTAATTTCACTGATATATTTGCTTGACTTTGTCTGAATGTGCGTTACAACAGAATCGGCAATGGCAATCAGGCTATCCGGATCAACGCGGGTGGTATCATTAAAGGACACCATGAATACCAATTTCTCCAAGGCCTTCGACTGGAGCATCTGGTTAATCTCACCACCCTCCTTTTCGTCTGGAAAAATGTCGGAAGCATTTTCACGAATTTCTATCCGGGACGCGAAGAATACGCATAAGCCTACCAGAACAAAAAACACCCCAAACAGAATGCGGGGCCGCTTATGAAAATAATCGTAGATCGAAACGAACAAAAACTCCATTACCCGACAAATTTACTGCTTTTGAGCGGATCGTTTTCCTTTAAAGACTCGTAAAAAAACATAGGTAAAGAAGCCCATAAAAAACCCTCCAATCAACGCCAATGTTATAGCTCCGGAGACATATTGGAACAAGCTCAGTTTCACGAACGCTAATGAAAGGTCATCCATCGAAGTTGGATAAATGGCATTCTTTCCAACCCATAGCGATCCTGTGAGCATACTTCCATAGAGAATCAATGGAATCATTGGCGGAATGCTGATGTTAGCCGCAACGATTACCAGCGTTTTATTTAATCGTAAAATAATTGCTAACGCAATAGCGGTGACCAATTGAAAACCCCAAATGGGAACAATCCCCATAAAAATTCCAAACCCAACGGAGATTGATTTAATCAGCGCAGACTCATGCTCGCTAAAGAGCGTTTCTTTAAGATTCGGCCAGAAGTTTTTTTTTTAAAGCTCCTGAAAAAATCGCGGGGTTTGATGTAGAGAAAAGTAACTGCCACCAGTACCGTGTTCAAAACACTGATCCGTGAAAAATCACGAAAAGGCCTGAAGTGTGAAATGCGTTTTTCCTTTTCAGGATAAAATACTTTTACCGGAACACAGGTTACATCAATTCCGTTCCAGGCAGCCCGAACAATTACTTCAATTTCAAATTCGTATTTAAGCGTAAAGAAGTTAAGGTTAGAAAGTGATTTCACTGGATACAATCTGTAGCCTGATTGCGTATCAGGAAGCTTCTTTCCGGTTTCAACCCAAAACCAGAAATTTGAGAACTTGTTTCCGAAGCTGCTCTTCCCCGGCACCGAGCTTTGCTCCATGTTACGCGCGCCAATGATGATCGCATTCGGATGCTGATCAATGGCATTTAGAAATACAGTTAGATCATCGGCAAAATGTTGTCCGTCTGAATCAATGGTTATCGCATACGTATACCCAAGCTCAACAGCTTTCTTAAATCCCTGACGAAGCGCCCAGCCTTTACCTTTATTTATGGGATAGCTAACAATCTCAACTTTCTGCTGCGCAAGAATAGAGGATGTCTCGTCCGTAGAGCCATCATTCACCACAATGATATTATCCGTATAGCGCGCTATATCGTTTAACAGTGCGGGAAGTGTTTGAGCATTATTGTACGTAGGAATCAGCACGCAGGCGTTGCGTGTTTTAAAAGCATTTCTGATTTCTGTAAGGTTATCGCTCATGCAGGTTTTAAAGCAGCCTTCAATTTAAAGAAAGTAACCTCCCCTGCAAACAATGAAGCGGTGATCTTCAATTCTTCATCTTCTTGACGCTCGATCAGGATTGACGCGTTAACACTTTGATTTATAGTAGGATCGATAACAGCCAGGAATTTGATATTCGCTGCGGATTGTATCCTGAGCTTTTTCTTTTCGGATTGTTCCAATAATTCTCTTACCAATTGCAACATGCAAACACCAGGAACGATAGGTTGCCCCGGAAAATGACCTTCAAAGATTGCATGATTGCTATCGATGCGAACAACTGCTTCAATTGAATAGTCGCTTGATGTGAACTGATCAACAAAGAATAAACTATTCAGAAGCATGGTCACGATTTATTCTGCCGAACGCAAGCTGCATATTAAAATTCAGATGTTCAATATAAACTGAATCAGGAATATTTTTTTGCTGCGGAAAGAAGAAAACTCTAGTCTTGATGTTTTCATTATATCGGACTTCCGCTTTCTCTATGGAACGGCAATTCTCGGATACAGAAAAAAAAGCTGTTTCTTTCCTGAGCGTAACGGCCTGTGTTCCATCGGTTGCGGATATTGCTTTGGCACTATAAGTTTTCGGAATGAGGATCAATTGAAGGTCCTTGCGAAGAAGATTAATCACAACCTTACGATCAAGCTTTTTAATTACATGCTGAACTTTAAATTTTCCCAACTTATTCCACGAAAAATTAAAGATTGTTAAACCCGTTTCCGTTGTGAACACAACGCTTTGTGAAGTATCGGGCATAATTTTAAAAAACATAAGCCCGCTGATGTGATTTCCATACACATCAACGCTTGCGTTGTAGAGTTCATTTTTTAATACCGGTGCCGCCTTGGCCAAACAGTTCGTATGCGCATGCTGTATTGTTACAGGTTGAGTGTTGGAAGCACAAGAGGCTAAAAACAAAAAACTACTTAACAGTAAATACCGCATCATCAATCGGGATGTTTAACTGTTTGTTGCTGAAGCGCATGAGTGTTGTATCACCGCCTTGTTCTAACAGTAAAAGATCAGAAACGGAATAGTCTTTTTTATCAAGTGTGATTGTAATCGTTTGAAAAAATTCTTTGATAGTCTTGGCTTGAGGAGTAAGCTGCAATTGAAATTCGGTTTGACTTTGAAAGATTTTTACCAAGAAATCTTTATTGTTCAAAATAGTTCCCTGCACACAATCGATAATAATGCGATTCACTTGTTTGAAGAGCTTATTGGAAGAGGTATTTACATGACTTTCCTTCTGATTGTCTTTTGTAATCATCTGATCGCCATTAATAATCATTAGATAGTTATACGGTGTTTTGTACTCAATCCGGATTTTGTCGCTGCGCTTAAACCAAAACTCACCCTTTGAAACAATTTTTTCAGTGAGCATGGTCAGGGTTTTCTCCTGAACAAACAAGCTCTTCACAGACGTGAGTTTAGCATTTTGAGCAGCAAAATCTTTTTTGAACTGATCAACATTCTTAATCTCGGTAAATCCCGTTTGAGCAGAAACCGAAGGGGAAATGGCAAGCGCAAGTACAAAAAACAGCAAAATCCTAAGCATAAGGCTTTATATCAATTAGCGCATCCAATCTTACAATTTTCAAACCACTTTTACGGATATGATCGATGTATTCCGGCAGGATTTCAACTGTAAGCTCAACGTAGTCATGAAATAGAACAATATCACCTGCGCTAAGGTTCTGGGTAATGCGTTTCCAAAGTCCCTTCCTGTTCTTAATAACTGTATCCAGCGAACGTACATTCCAACCAATCACTGTGTGTTTTGAATACAAGACTCCTCCGGCAACAATCGGATTTGTAATTCCAAAAGGCGGGCGAAAATAAGCGGGCTTCTTTTCAATAAGTTTTTCGATCGATTGATCAGTCTTCGTCAATTCTCCAGCAATACCCGCCAGACCTTGAACCGGAAAAGATTTCCTATGATAATAGGTGTGATTTGCAACAAGATGACCTTCACTATCAATTCGTTTTACCAGATCAGCATTTTCATCAACCCGACTTCCAATACAGAAAAAAGTCGCAGGTACGTTTTTCTCTTTTAAAATATCCAAAATGCGGTCTGTCATTCCGGCTACTGGACCATCGTCAAATGTTAATGCGATGGCATTACTCTCTTTATTACCGAAACAAATTGCAGGTACAAAATATTGCGAGCTTATGGTAAACGAAGCGTAAAGCTTAACCAGGAATGAAATAGTAAGAAGCCCTACAAAAAACCAGATAGAAATTCCGAAAAGAATCCAGCCAGCGATTAAGCCAATTGATAAAATAATAAAAACAATATTATGAATCTTGTTCCTTAACATGCTTTAAGCAAGATAAGCGTATGGTGCTGATTAAAATACTGATTGTAAATTAACACATTCCGCACAGGCTTTTGAAAGGTGGAGATAGCTGCGGGAATTCTTTTTGTAGCGAGAATAGTACACGCAAGCCAAACTGCAAATGAAGAAGCAGTTGAATATTCTCCGCTTAGATCTTTATAAGAAATGCTTCGATCGGCAAATCCTGTTACTGTTAAAACTTCTTTTAGTAAAGAATCGTACTTCTCGTCACCACATTCCCCAGACAATATTAAGTCCACATCATCAGTTTTTAAGTCAGCGCTGCTTAGTAACTCCTGAATTTTTTGAATCAAATCTTTTGAATGCTGTGGCTTAAAAATCATTCTCACCCCTGCAAGTTCCGCGATTGCGTCTTGCTTCTGTGAATTTAACAGGAAATACCCAGCACCTTCACTGTGACGAACATCCCAACCGAATTTCTGAAAAACTTTTGTGCTGAGATCGGTAACTTCATCCGCACAGCCTACCAAAATATTTTGATAAGGATTTTCATTTAACAACATCAACGCATCTTCCAGTACAAGCTCAAAGGAGAATGCACGATGTGTATACGTTTGATTATATCCTAAACATTGTGTAAGCAACGCAACTTGAGAACCTATTGTATTATGCGTGGACTGAATAAAAGGTGTTGGATTTAAAGCCTCTTCCTTGTTATCGATTAATTTGTTTAAGAAAATTTCTGTGTCTTCTAAACAACCCAATCCTGTTCCGGTAATAATCGCATCCGGTTTTCCGAGCTTAGCTTGTTGAAGGGCAAGTTTGGCAGCAGCAACTCCCATCCGGATAATCTTACTCATCCTGCGAATAGATTTTGGATCAATCCAATTGGTGTAGTCTGGCTCAATACATAAAAGCTTATTGGTAGTGTGTACAGTAACGTCATCCAACGAAGCTTTGTTAAAAGTTTCTTGCGCAGAAATCAATCCCATACCGTGAAGGAACGCGTTCATACTTTCGAAAAAATTATCGATGAACAATTCCCACCAAAGCCAAATGAATTGCTCATTACATGCTTGATACCTAATCCGCTTTTAAAATTCTTTTCAGGATCAAATTTCACTTCCGGCATTCGTTCACTGAAACGCAGGTTTGGATAGATACATCCTTTTTGAATGGCCATGGCTGAAAATACAGCTTCGATTCCTCCACTCGCACCGAGCGTATGTCCTGTGAATGCTTTTGTTGAACTCGCGGGCGTCATGTTTTCACCGAACATGCGCTGGACTGCTGTTCCTTCTGAGCTGTCGTTATTTTTTGTTCCGGTACCGTGTAAGTTTATATAGTCGACATGTTCTGGTTTTAATCCAGCCATTTGCAGAGCCGACTGCATGGCCAAAAAAGATCCGCGGCCTTCCGGTGAAGAGGCAGTTTGATGGAACGCATCGTTGGTGTTGGCATAACCGGAGATTTCGCAATAAGGTTTTAATCCTTCCTGATTTACCACTTCTTCAGAAGCTAACGTTAGAAATCCTGCGCCTTCACCCAGGTTTAATCCATTCCGGTTTGCATCAAAGGGTTTGCATAATTCTTTATCCAGAATCATGAGGCTATTAAAACCGTTTAGTGTAAAGCTTGTTAATGAATCTGTCCCACCTGCAATCGCAACATCAAGCTTACCTGCGATGATCAATCTTGCGGCATACATGATCGAGTTAACCGATGAGGAGCAAGCAGTATTAATAGTAACAACAGATGTTGTCGCCTGAAGGTCATCTGCAATGCGCTCCGTTATTGAACCGCATTCATGATCCTTTAGTGCTTTAGAGATTTCAGCGCTTTGCCAATCCGGCTGCTTAAAAAAACTTTCGGTGCGATCCATGCCGCCAACCGTTGTTCCGGAAGCAACGCCTATTTTCCAACTTTTCTTTAAGCCAGCATCTTTTACTGCTTGTCGTGCAGCATGGATTCCTAATAATGTTGTACGGTTGAAATTCTTGTTGAGGTTGAGCTTTTGAGTAAGCGCTTCATTGGAAAGCTTTACTTCACCTACCGGCAGATCGTGGACACTTTCGAATAAAGTTAACTTTCCGATGCCGGAATGTTGCTTCTCAAAAGACGTGAAGGTTTCAGCAACAGAATTTCCGATTGCAGAAATTACGCCAATGCCAACAACGTATATTTTGGAAGCCAAAACAACTTATGCTTTTTGGTGCGACTGAATATATTCCGCCATCGTTTTTACGGACTGAAATATTTTTGGCCCTTCCTGCGGATCGCTGATCTTAATACCGTACTTCTGTTGCAGTAAAACAATCAGCTCAAGCGCATCAATTGAATCAAGGCCGAGGCCCTGTACAAACAACGGCTGCTCATCTCCAATATCTTCCGGCTTAAGGTGCTTCAGGTTCAACGCCTCAATGATCTGTTCCTTAAGATCTGCCTTTAATTTATCCATGCTTCAACTGATAAAGATTATTCAAATTTTGTGCAGTGTGTTCAAGCGCAAGCCCTGAACGTTGTTTTTCAACCAAATATAAAAAAACGTCAGCCTCCTCGCCTAAAACTTCTACCCATCCGGCAAGACAACGTTCAACATTGCCCGATAATATCGTGTCAAGGTAGGAAGAAAGAAAGTTGGCATCATATTCCGGGTGTACAAAAAAATTGCTCTCGCCCCGAATGCCATGACGGATACAAATTTCTCCGGCAACAATATTGGGTAATGTATAAACAAATATAGCCGGACTTGGCGCTTTGGCAGAAGCAGACAAATAATGTATATCTGTATCAAGGCTGCCGGCCGAATTGGAAAGGATCACCGCTGTCGAAAAAGAATTATCATTCTCCTTTTCGAGGATCAATTCAGCAGCCAGAAAACCCAACTTGGACAGATTATCCATCTTATAAAATTTAGGATAATCAATCTTGGCATGTGAGTATAAAGCGGTTGAAAATTCTTCAACCTTGCCTTTGGCAGAGAAAAAAACTTCTCCGTTAATAAGCACTGAGCTTCCTTTGATCCGGCAATATGATGTTATAAAACTCACTCCAGGTTTTTCATTTTCTCCGATACGGTAATCAATCGTGCGAGTCTGATCAATTCCGTTGCATGGTTTTTAACAAAAGGATTATTCTGATCCCAGACATATCCTGCCAACACAGAACAAATTTGTCTTAGAATTAAAGGATCACGGTCTTTTGCAAAGAAGATGGTATCAAGCGTTCCGTTATACCAGCCCATTACATACGATCGAAATGTATCAACTCCTTGCTGAACAACCTTTGTGTATTCTTTATCCCAATCAACGTTCTCTCCGCGCAACTTCTTCACAACCGTGTGACTGGCCAACTGACTTGACACGGTGGCAAACATTACGCCCGATGAAAAAATCGGATCAAGGAATTCTGTTACGTTTCCAGTAAGCACAAAACCTTTTCCATAGAACTTGTCAGTCGTAGCAGACCATGCTTCAAGCTTGCGTGGTTGGAAAATCCATTCAGCATCGCTAAACCTTTTTGTCAGATATTCATTTCCCTCAATAAGCTTTTTGAATTTCTGATCAAGATCACCTTCGATCGTATCAAAGAATTCAAAACTACCAACAAACCCTAACGATGTATTGCCATTTGAAAATGGAATAACCCAAACCCACGTTCCGGGTGCGTATGTTACAATGATGATTCGGTTTGGCTCATCGAAGTTATTACGGTGTGGATCTTTAACATGTGCAAAAACAGCTTTACGCGGATCAAGATTAGAAGGCTTATCAAGCTTAAATAGCCTTGGAATTACACGGCCATATCCGCTGGCATCAATAATGAATTTTGCTTTGATCTTTTTCTCAACGCCCGAAAGATCAACTACGGTAGTTAACGAACTCTCATCTTCAAAAAATTCAAGAGCTGTTACCGTTGTTTGAAATTCGACTGGGATGCCACGCTGTTGAATAACCTCCGCTAATGTTTGATCAAATTCTGCACGCGGCACTTGCCAAGTCCACGTCCAACCTTCGGAGAACTGATCTGAAAAATTGAAATCTGCTATCCTGTCGTTTTTCAAAAATTTCGCTCCGAATTTCTGCTGAAAGTTCTTCGCTTTTAACGCATCGATAAAGCCTCCTTCTTCCAATACCTCCATACAACGGGGAAGCAAACTCTCTCCAATCACAAATCGCGGAAATTTTTCTTTTTCAACAACATGAACACGAAAGCCTGCTTTATGCACAATCGCAGCAGCAATGCTTCCGGCCGGACCGGCTCCAATTACCAATACATCGGTTTCTGTAGTTTCCATTTGATTATGATTTACCAATTACGATTGCAGCATTACAGCCTCCAAACCCTGAGGCGGTTTTGAGAAAAGTATTTAATTCTCTCTTCTCAGATTTTTTGATCACATTCAGTGGCATGGATACACCATGCGTTTCGTATCCTTTTGATGCAATCAACTCATTATGCTTTAACGATTGCAGACTCATGATAATTTCAAGCAATCCAGCCGCGCCTAATGTATGTCCAAAATAAGCTTTCAAACTATTCACCGGAACATCACTGACTTTTGCATGATTGAAAGCTTTTGCTTCCATTTCATCGTTATATAGTGTTGCTGTGCCGTGCGCGGAAATAAAATCAACAGGTTTTTTTGCAGACGACATAGCCATTTTAATAGCCGCACTTAGCTCTTCACCGGTACGTGATGGCCCAGAAATATGATTTGCATCATTGGTTGCTGCTGAACCCAAAATGGTATAGTCTGCTTTATGTGTTGCGCTCAAAATTATTGTCGCGGACGCTTCACCCAGGTTTAATCCTTTACGATTTGCATCAAAAGGTTTGCTCGGTTCATCGCTTAATGCATGCAGACTCTGAAATCCCGATACAACGAACTTGCTAAGCACATCTGTTCCAGAAACTATTACGTGCTGAAAAGATCCGGCCTCTAACAACTGTTTCCCAAGCATCACCGCCATTACGCCCGAAGCACAAGCGTTTGAAACAACAAAACTCTTCTCAATACCCAGATGCTTTGCAATTTTATTTGCTGTGTGATGAAGCAGCAAGTCTTTACTGTTATGACCTGTTGAACTTAGTAATTCAATATTTCCTTTTGTTGTAGCGAGAACAAAGGCGGTTTTAATAAGATCAAAATCCTGATTGCTTTTCTTCAACGCATCCTCTACAGATTGAATCGTAATGTTTTCAAATCGCGTGAAGCCCTGAAGGGTATTTTTTTCATGAATATAAGATCCATAAAAAGGCACATCGCTCAACGAAGAATTTTCAATTAAAGCAATTCCCGACTTTCCGTTTTGAATGGCCAGGAAATTAATCTCGCTTCCAATACCTAAAGGAGTAACAACAGAATCAGAAAGTATTGCAAGCTTCATTTTACCTTCATACTTTCTTTCCACTTCTCAAAAAACTCGGGGATCGTGAGCTGAAGTTGAAAAGTTTTTACATCCACAAACACCTGTACCGTATAGCCTGTAGCTACAAGATCATTCGTTTGTTTTTGATAAACATTGTAATCGAACTTGATTTTGGCAGCCGGTGTATCGTGATAAATGGTTTCCACAATCATCGTGTCGCCAAACTTCAATGGTTTTTTAAAATCGCAATGCACGGAAACGATCGGAACAGCAAGGCCATGCCGGTAAAAATCCATGTACGCCATTCCATGCGTAGCTCCGAATGCTTCACGGCCATCTTCAAAATAACGGATGTAATGTCCATGCCATACAATCCCCAAGGGATCGGCTTCATTGAATCGGGCAATTACTTCGGTAGTATGGCGTAGCGGTTCGATGAGGTCAGGGGTTAGTTAGTTCTTGACAAAGATTCTCATTTCGCATTCGCACAACAATTGATTGTTCTGGTAAACATTACCTTTTATCAGCGTGATGTCCATCACCACATTAACAACTTCAACTACGGTACGGATTTGAGTGCCCAATTCAGGTAAATTATGCACTATCAGATCCTTTATCGCTGCAATATACCCGATTGGAACGGGTTTGGACTGCTGCGAACATACATACCCAACCTGGGCTGCAGCGGTTTGTGCAATGTTTTCAATTAATCCGGGTTCAGCTAATCGGTTCATATCCAGGAACACATTATCACGCTCTATCGAAAACCTGGTGATGGCATGCTGCTCATCAGCTTCCTCAAGCTCATGGATCATTAACATCGGCCTGCGCTGCGGAATAAATTTTTCAATATCGATTTGAGTAGCCAGCATTTATGATTCCCAAAAATTATAATAATTAAACCACTGATCCGGATATTTCAGGATCATTTTTTCAAAACTGGCGACAAAAGCATTCATGAGGTTTTCTGAATACTCGCGTTTGGTCAAATCTTCCGTGCGCTGAATGGCTGGACTGCTGTAGAGCTGATACTGTAGAGGCTTTTCCTTAAATGCATAGACGAAAGAAACAGGAGCATTAAACGTTGTCGCGATAGCAAATGGTCCCGAAGGAAACTTAGCCGGTGCACCCATAAATATTTTCGTAGCAGTCTTTACATCCTTCACAAACCTGTCAGCATGCAAGCATACAAATTCATTATTCTGAAGCGCCTCCCCGATTTCATACACGTGTGAAAAATCTTCCCGAACTACAATAATGTTAAATGAGCGGTTTGCAGAAACTTCATCCATGTATTGTTTGATCTGACGATGTTCACCATCATACATAACAATATTGATTTTGGTTTTCAGGTGTTTTAACATCTGACCGGCCATCTCCCAGTTTCCGGCATGACCGCTGATCAAAATGCCACCTTGGTTCATGGCTTTAAGCTTTTGCAGGTTGCCTATTCCATCTCGTTCAAACGTGAATTGATTTTCAATTCCGCTCATCGAAATTATCTTGTCGATCAACGTTTGCCCGAAAACGTAGTAGTTTTTGTAAACGTGTGCGAATGATTTAAGCACACCGTAATGATGCCGTTGCCTGAAGTAGCGATAGATATGGCCGGAAGACTGCCACGAAAATAGGAAGTAATAAAGTGAAACAAAGCGCAGCATGAAATACGTTGCCCGAACACCTAAGTGCCGGCAAACGAAAACAAAAATCTGATAGCCGAGTTTAGTGCCTTTTGACTTGCCTTGCCATTCGGGCATAGCTTAGACGCTTACTTTTTCTGCAAGCCGGTTAGAAACGTAGTCGTAGAAATTCTGAAACGTAACAATTGACGGGAAATCTTCAGGTTTTACTTTAAACCCAAAATTGCTCTCAATTACCACCACCAGATCTATATAATCCAGACTATCCAGTTGCAATGTTTCTCGAAGGTTCGCTTCCGGCTGGATTTTATCCAGTTCCACCTCAAACTCCTCTACTAAAAACCCGTTGATCTTCTCTACAATACTGTTCTGTTCCATTACGATTTAGGCCATTTTTTAACAATTAGAGACGAATTGGTGCCTCCAAAACCAAAAGAATTTGACAAAAATACATCAATATTTTTACTTATTGTTTTGCTTATAATATTCAGTTTTTCAGAATCCTGATCGGGGGTTTCAAAATTGATATTTGGGGCAATGAATGAATCCCGCATCATCAATAATGAGTACACAATTTCGCTTGCTCCGGCCATCCAGCATTCGTGACCAGTCATGGATTTGGTTGAGCTCACAGGTGTTTTTACAGAGCCAAAAACTTCATTGATCGCTTTCGCCTCACTGGCATCTCCAGCAGGAGTTGATGTTGCATGAGCATTAATGTAATCAATCGTTGAAGCAGGAACATTCGCATCCTTGAGCGCCATTTTTAAAGACCGCGCTGGTCCATCTACAGTAGGGTTTGAGATATGATCTCCATTAGATGAAAATCCATACCCGATAACTTCTCCTAATATTTCAGCACCTCTTTTTTGTGCCGATTCAAGACTTTCTAAAATCACGGTTGCAGCGCCTCCACTTGGAACGAGGCCATCCCGACTTTTATCAAATGGTCTTGAGGCTGTAGCCGGTGTATCTTCCCGGATGGAAAATGCACCCAACGCATCAAAGTTACCCATGGAATAAATATTAGTTTCCTGAGCACCTCCGCACACGATGCAACTTTGAAGTCCGTGCCGGATTAGAAAATAAGCAAGACCAATAGAATGCGAACCGCTGGCGCATGCTGCGCTTACACTAAAGTTGATTCCTTTTAATTTAAAGATTGTCGCGAGGTTCATATTGACCGTGGAATTCAGCGCCTGAAAAACAGAGCCTGACCCAACGAGCATTGTATCTTTCTTTTCGCGGATAATATCCGTTGCCTCGATTATTGGCAGTGCAGAACTATCATTTCCATAAATAACCCCGACTTCTGTATGCGCTAAGAAATCCTGATCGATTCGCGCATTTTTCATGGCCTCAGTTGTTGCGACAAATGCATATTCGGCCTGTTCGGGCATCATGATCCGAGACCTTCTATCCAGCACTCCTTTCAACTGAGGCTTGTCTACATAACCGGTGAGGCCAGAGCGATAGCCCATTTCCTTACGGGCTTTGTCTAGCACAATGCCGGATTTGCCTTCATACAGAGACTCTCTTACTTCACTTAGATTCTTTCCTATACAGGAATAAATGCCGGTTCCGGTTATTACTACGCGATTCATAGGGGTTTTGGGTTGCAGCTGAAAATTGATCAGCATGCATACTAATTCCCGTAAAATTAATTGAAATTTTCGTTACCGAAATGCGGTTTACGAATAGAGTCCGCCATTAAGCGAAAGTACCTCGCCTGTAATGTAAGAAGCCTTTGTCGAAGCAAGGAAAACCACTGAATCCGCAACTTCTTCGGGTTCGCCAAAACGCTGCATCGGAACAAGTTTTTTCAGTTCGGCTTCATTTAAATCCTGAGTCATTTCGGTGCGGATAAATCCTGGTGCAATCGCGTTAACGGTAACACCTCTCCGGGCAACTTCCTGTGCAAGCGCTTTTGTTGCCCCAATCACTCCGGCTTTAGCAGCAGAATAGTTGGTTTGTCCGGGCATACCTTTTAATCCGGAAAGCGAAACGATATTAACGATCCGGCCATAGCGTTGTGTGAGCATTCCGGTGATGACCAATCTTGTTACATAGTAAAATCCATCCAGACTTGATCCAATAACACCTTTCCATTGCTCCTCGGTAAGCCAGATCAAAAGATTATCCTGACGGATGCCGGCATTGTTTACCAATACTTCTATGATAGATTCTTTATTTGACTCAATCCACGTACCCAGCGCATTATCGACTTCAGTTTTATTGGAAACATCAAACTGAAGAAGCTCAGCTGTAGTACCTTTTTCAGCAACAAGCTCAGCTGTTTTATTTGCTTCGGTGTGGTTGGATTTATAATTGATCAGAATATGATACCCTTGTTCAGCAAGCTTAATGCTCACTGCTCTTCCAATGCCTCTTGATCCGCCTGTAACGAGTGCAAATTTTTTCATCTTAGAAATTTAGAATGGATGGTTGATCCCGCAGGAAATTTCGCACGTCCCGGATGTGATTCATGTGCGGCTCATCGTCAACAAATGCCGGAACCAATTCCCGAATCGATTCATAGAAACGCAATCCCTCCGAAGACATTCGGGCAGTACATTTTAAATAATCAACCGCCTGAGCAAGCGCAATAGCTTGGATTGCCAGAACATCAAATGTATTGTCAATAACACGTTGCGTCAGCAAAGCCGCATTACAACCCATGCTCACTATATCCTGATTGTCGTTGTTGTTGGAAATGCTGTGCAGATACATCGGGTAGGAAAGCGTTTGATTTTCAGCAGTTGTTGATGTTGCTGTAAACTGCATTCCCTGAATTCCGAAATTCAATCCAAGCTTGCCTAAGTTTATGAATGGTGGAAGTTTTTGATTCAGCTTATCGTTCATCAAATAATTCAGTTGACGCTCCGCTAGCATGGACAGCTTCGTGATTACAATTTTCAGTTTATCCATTTCCAGCGATACGTAATCGCCATGGAAATTGCCTCCATGATAAACATTTTCTTTTTCATGATCGATAATCGGATTATCATTTACCGAGTTAACTTCATCTTCCAGGATTTGTTGAGTGTTGAGCAACGTGTCGTATACCGGACCAAGAATCTGCGGAACGCAACGCAGCGAATAGTACTCCTGCACTTTATCGGTAAATACAGCTTCCTCAAATTTCTTATGATATAAATGTTCCGGGCGTTTACGGATAAGCTTACTGTCGCTCAATACCGAACGCATTAACGCTGCAATTTCACTTTGTCCTTTATGTTCTTTAACATGATTTAATTCAAATGAAAAATGATCATCAAATGATTTCATTAATTCATTCGTGATAGAGGAAAGCAAAACGGAAATGCTTACAAGCTTCTTAGCGAAAATGATGTTCACCATTCCGATGCCTGTCATCGCTGAAGTACCATTAATTAACGCAAGACCTTCGCGCAAATAAATATCAAGAGGCTTGAGTGAATGTTTTTCGAAAACCTGTTTAGCTGCAACAGGCTTTCCATCTTCCAGGACAAGACCTTCCCCAATCAGGTTTAAGGCTAGTTGAGCCAACTGAACAAGATCACCACTTGCGCCAACACCACCCCGCTCGTAAATAGCGGGAACAATCTTATGGTTAATAAATTCTTTCAACAATTCAACTGCATCCGGGTGAATCCCGGAATGCGCACGCATTAAATTATTCAGTCGGGCGAGAACAGTAGCCCGTGACAACGATTCTGAAAAGTAGTTTCCGGTGCCGGATGAGTGACTGCGGATAAGATTATACTGTAACGATTTCTGATCTTCCTCCGAGATTTTGAATTGCGCCATCGGGCCAAAGCCGGTATTAATACCGTAGATGACTTTATCCTTCGCGTACGTGTTTAAAAACTCATAATTCTTTTTTACCGACTGGGTCGCCTCCGGATCTAGCGCGATGGTAATCTGCTCAAACAGAACCTGTTCAAAATCCTGGACACTCAATCTTCGGTTTCCAATAACGACCATGCTTTTATGAGGAAAATAAGGTCGAAATTAACAAAGGAATTTATTATTCAATAATGCAGTTTCGCTGAACTACTTCTTGACAATCACTGATTCAGTGATGATAAAATTCATGTGCTCGATGTCATCAGCGTTGAGTTTAAGCTTTCCCTTAACGGTTACGAGGTCATCGCTGTTGAATTTGGGCGGTGTGCCTTTAAAACTAACTTCTACAATTGTTTCCGGTCCCCCAACGCCACAAAAAAAGCACTGGCTCATTGGTAGTTTAGAGAGAACAATATAATTACCATTTTCGGGCGCAAAGGGAACGTAAAATCCTTCGATGGAAATTTCTTTGCCAACAAGCGCTTTTACTTCTGCCGTGAACGTTGGATAGAATTGATACTCACCAAGCTTCTCCAGGTATTTTGGTTCATACTTAGTTTTAGCAAACTCATTCCATGCATCCAACTTGCCTTGCGCAAAAACAGAAACCGTTGCGAGCATCAGAAAAGCGAACAATACATTCTTCATATCAATTACCGGCTAGAACTTTTGAAATATCGGTGCGATAAGCCTGCAGTGCAGGGATCAACGCACATACTATTCCTAACAACAAACTTCCCGCCAAAATAATCCATTCTGCTGAATAGAAAACGAACCCGGTGATACCAGCTTTTTGAGTTTCCCCAACGGAAGCGCTTAGGATTACTAAGACGCTATGTCCAAGTAAAAGTCCAAAAAGGCTGCCCAGTGTAGTTAGCGCAACGCCTTCCAATAAAATGTTTACAAAGAGCTTTGTTTTGGATGCACCCATCGACCGCATGATGGCGAGATCATACCTTCTTTCTTTTAACGAATTATAAAGCGCAATGAAAACGCTCAGTGCTGAAATAAAGATCAACACATAGGCAAACCCCGTTAAGATGTCAACACCCACTCCGAGAATTGAAAACAACCGCGCAGTTTCAAAGGCTGGCGATGCCGCTTGAAGCTTGCTCTCGGCATTGATCATCCGTGGCAATTGAATCGCAGCCATCGGTGAACGATACTGAATCAATAAAGAAGTAACCTCTTTGGTGGAGTCGCCTGCTTCGTGGGTTGGAATAAGTCTCGAAGCAACAAATGTTGTATCCGTTCCGTGATTTTCCTGTACGGTTGAATCTGCTTCTGCGTGTTCATGAACATGCCAAACAGTTTCAACACTAGTAAGTATTAGGTTATCAACAACTGTATTAGTTCTTTTTAGAATTCCCTTTACAATAAACTTCTGTTCTTCGTGACCGCTTCCGCCCTCTACCAAACCATGAGTACTTTTAAATGTATCGCCTACTTTCAATTTCAATCCCTCAGAAACATTTGCTCCGATAGTCGTTTCCAAATCATGATGCCACCAATCGCCTTGCGCAAGTTCGAGATGATACAATTCAATGTATTCGCTCGTTGTTCCAATAATCCTGTACGATTGAAAACTATCGCCTAACGCAAGCGGAACAGCTTTCTTAATAAGTCTGCTTCGCGAGATTTGTTCTGCTTCTTTCAGGTTAATATTTCCAGTAGGAAAATCGATATGAAAAATATTGCAGAGAATTAATTGCAGCGGACTACCCTTTGCTCCAACAACCAAATCAATTCCTTTCGCATTCGAGGAGATTTTTTCTTCCAGCTGTTTATTAACTAATAAAAGAACAGTGATCACAGCGATTCCAAGCGCAAGCAATACAATATTCAGAACCGTATTCAGCGGCTTTGCTTTCAAATAACTCCAGACAAGAATAAATAGGTTCATCGCTAGAGAATAATCTGATTTTTGATTTTATCCTTTAATCGTTGATCGTGGGTAGCCACAACTAACGTTGAATTGTTTCGTGTAGCAACATCCAGCAACAAGCTAATCACGCGTTCACAGCTTTTATCATCCAATGCAGATGTTGGCTCATCCGCCAGAATAACCGAAGGTTGATTCATAACAGCTCGGGCGATGGCTACGCGTTGTGCTTGTCCCTGACTGATTTCTTTAACCGAGCTTTTGATCTTTTCACCCAATCCAAGTTCTGTTAAAACTTCCTGCACATGATTTTTATCAATTTTACTACCTGCGAGATACGATGACATGATTACATTTTTCTCAACACTCAGTGCACTGATCAAATGATTCTTTTGAAAAATAAACCCAATGTTCTTCCCTCGAAATTTATCCAATGCACCTTCGGATAACGATGATAATTCCGTACTGGCAAGCTTCAATGATCCATCATACCCTCGCAGTAATCCTCCCATCAAATGAAGAAGTGTTGTCTTTCCGCTGCCGGATTCGCCTAACAATAAGCAATGCTCGCCTTTGGTTAAGGAGAAATCCGGAAAAGAAATGGCCCGTGCAAGTGAATAAGAAAATTTAAGGTTTGAAACGTTGATCATGAGAGTTCAAAAATAACACATCAAACAGACTTATAAGAAGAATATGATGAACGGGGAATTTGTTAACCGTCATTCTGAGCGATAGCGAAGAATCCCCCTATACAGAACTTGATTAAAATTGTTTACTCTATTCGGGGATACTTCGGCTTACACCTCAGTATGACGTTAGCGCAAAAGTTGAATTTGTTTCAAATCAAAATACCGTTTGCCACTTCCAACATTAACTTCTAGCAACCCAACAGCATCGATCCCGATAATCACTCCTTCAAAAACCTCCTCACCCGATTTAAAGCTTCGCCTCTCTCCTCTTCCATATAAAGCAGTTACATATTCTTCTTTCAAATCAATATGAGATCGTAACTGTAAATACCGCGCTTCAATCCATTGCAGCAATTCAGCCAATGCTTCGTTCAAATCAAACGTGTGACCTTTCTTAATCGCCATCGAAGTTGGTGTTGGAAACGAAAAAATTTTCTGATTAACGTTCAATCCAATCCCTACAATGCTCGAGTGAATCTGTTGACCGCTTATTTGATTTTCAATCAACATCCCACAGGTTTTATGATTGCCCAGCATCATATCGTTCGGCCATTTGATCTTTACACCTGTTACTTGTGACGTTAAATAATCATACAACCCTAGTGATACAGCCATGTTCAATTGAAACTGATCCTTCGGATGAAGAAAGGATGGCTTAAGAATAAGCGAGAATGTTAAATTCCTACCAGCCTCACTCTCCCATGTATTTCCTCGCTGTCCACGGCCTGCAGTTTGATTATCTGTAATTATTACGGTCCCTTCTGCAACCTGAACATTGCTTTGAAGTACTTTCAATGCCTCAGCATTAGTGGAGTGACATTCTGGCATATAAACCAGCGATTGGCCCGTGAAAAGCGTATTGGCAGGGATTTTATACAAGAATTATTCGTTAGTTTTGCAATTAAACCGAATTTAGCTGAATGGCGAAAAAAAGAAAGGATGGCAGTTCCAAAAAGCTTTGTGATGCAATAGTGAAGGGAATGGTTGAAAAGAAAGCTGCCGACATCCTGGTGATGGACCTCAGAAAAGTTAAAAATGCCGTAGCCGACTTCTTTGTAATCTGTTCTGGTGGCTCTGATAAGCAATTAGATGCTATTACTCAGTCCATAGACGATGAAGTTTTCAAGGCCGTAAAAGAAAATCCCTGGCACGTAGAAGGAAAAAACAATAAAGAGTGGATGCTTCTCGACTATTTCGATGTTGTGGCTCACGTTTTCCGGAAAGATAAAAGAGACTTTTTTGCGCTTGAAAAACTCTGGGGCGATGCAGAAATGACTGAAATCGATGCGGACAAGAACTAAATACCCGCAAACTCGTTATTGAATCAACTTATTTTAAGAATTAGAAAACAGAATGGCAGACAAGGAAAGAAATAAAATACAGCCGCCTAAAGGTCCGCGTGGAAACTATCAAATGTGGGTGATCCTCATTGCGGTGGCTGTGATTTTGGGAGTGGTTTATGCGACTTCATCAAGCAATCTTAAAGAAATAGAACAACCGCGTCTTGAAAGTATGATCAAAGGCGGTGACGTTAAAAAACTCGCGCTGATTGAAGAACAAAAAATTGTTGAGGTCACCTTAACATCCGATGCGCTCAAGAATGCAAAGTATAGCGATGATATAAAAGAAAGTCCGATCAGTTCTAATGCAACAGGTCCGCACTATAAAATGAAGATCATCTCTGTCGATAACTTCGACAGCTGGTATCGCAACCTGCGCGCAGATAATAAACCTCCGTTAACTGCAGAAACACGAATCAATATATTTAAGGAATTCCTTTCATGGGGACTCTTGTTATTATTGCTCGTTGGTTTCTGGATGCTCATGCGCAGAATGACGGGCGGTGGCGGTCCGGGCGGACAGATTTTTAACATAGGAAAATCAAAAGCTGCATTGTTTGATGCAGATAATAAAGTAAAAATTACTTTTTCGGATGTTGCCGGATTGGATGAAGCAAAAGAAGAAGTTCAGGAGATCGTTGAGTTCCTTAAAACTCCGTTGAAGTTCACCAAGCTTGGCGGAAAAATTCCAAAAGGCGCATTGCTTGTTGGTCCTCCGGGAACCGGTAAAACATTGCTTGCAAAAGCTGTTGCCGGTGAAGCTGCAGTTCCGTTCTTCTCATTATCAGGTTCTGATTTCGTGGAGATGTTTGTAGGTGTGGGTGCTGCACGGGTACGTGACTTGTTCAAGCAAGCAAAAGAAAAAGCTCCTTGTATTGTGTTCATCGATGAGATTGATGCAATTGGTCGTTCACGCGGTCGTGGCCAGATGCCTGGTGCAAATGACGAACGTGAGAATACGTTGAACTCATTGCTTGTTGAGATGGATGGTTTTGCAACTGATTCAGGTGTAATCATTCTTGCGGCTACCAACAGACCTGATGTTCTTGACTCAGCGCTCTTGCGTCCGGGTCGTTTCGATCGTCAGATTAGTATTGATAAACCAGATATTGTTGGCCGTGAGGCAATCTTCAAAGTTCATTTGAAGCCAATCAAAATTGATCCAACAGTAGATATTAAAAAGCTTGCCGCTCAGACTCCTGGCTTCGCAGGTGCTGAAATTGCGAACGTATGTAACGAAGCTGCCTTGATAGCAGCACGTAAAGATAAAAAACATGTGGAGATGATTGACTTTCAGGATGCTATTGATCGTGTGATCGGTGGACTTGAAAAGAAAACAAAAATCATTTCTCCAGAAGAAAAGAAAATTGTTGCCTATCATGAAGCTGGCCATGCCGTTGCAGGCTGGTTCCTGGAGCATGCCGATCCATTGGTGAAAGTGAGCATTGTACCACGCGGTATCGCTGCGTTGGGTTATGCGCAATACTTGCCGAAGGAACAATTCTTGTATCAGACTGAGCAGATGAACGATGAAATGTGTATGGCCTTTGGTGGCCGTGCAGCGGAAGAGATCATATTCGGTAAAATTTCTACGGGCGCATTAAGCGATCTGGAACGCATTACTAAAATGGCGTACAGCATTGTAACGGTGTATGGTATGAATAAGAAGGTCGGCAACATGTCGTTCTACGATTCAAAATCAAGTGATAACTATTCATTCCAGAAACCTTATTCAGATGCAACAGCTCAGATTATCGATCAGGAAGTAAAGAGCATCATTGACGAGTGTTACAACCGTACAAAAGACTTGCTTGTAAAGCACCGTCAGTATTTGGAGATTATCGCGAAAGAATTATTGGAGAAAGAAATTCTGTTCCAGTCTGATCTTGAGCGTTTGATCGGAAAGCGTCCTTACGAGAAACTGACAACTTACCAGGAGTTCACGAATGGTAAGGACAAGTCGGAAGAGGCTACGAAAAAAGAAGAAACCCGTCCGAGTGAAGACAGCATTCCGCAAAGCGAAACGCCTGATCTTACCGGTAATAAGTAACTTTAATATTCTGCTAGCCTGCCGTCAGCCTGAGCGGAGTCGAAGGAAGGCAGGCTGAAAATAACATCAAATCAGGTATTGGAAACAGTACCTGATTTTTTATTTTTAACCGATGACCATCACATTACCAACCAACAAAAAAATCTTTTTCGCATCGGACTTCCATTTAGGCGTTCCGAATGCAGAAGAAAGCCTTGCGCGTGAGCGCAGGATTGTGCGCTGGCTGGATTCCATCAAGCACGAAGCCCACAGCGTGTATCTGATGGGTGATATTTTTGATTTCTGGTTTGAATACAAGCACGCTATCCCCAAAGGATTTATTCGCTTACAAGGAAAGCTTGCCGAGTTTACCGATTCCGGAATTCCGGTTACGTTCTTCACCGGTAATCATGATATGTGGATGTTCGATTACTTCAAGAAAGAATTGGATATCAATATTTACCGCGATCCAATCTTGTTGCATGTAAATAATCAGAAAGTGCTAATCGGACATGGTGATGGACTTGGCCCGGGCGATACGACTTATAAAATCCTTAAATGGTTTTTTAATAGCAAGTTTTGTCAATGGCTGTTCGGCTGGATTCATCCGAACATTGGCATGGGCATTGCACAATTCTGGTCGCGCAAAAGCCGAATAAGCAACATCAAGCGGGAAGAAAAGTTTAAAGGCGAAGAGAACGAGTTTCTCCTCACCTATTGTAAAGACCTTGAAAAAAAAGATCATCATGATTTTTACATCTTCGGCCACCGGCATTTGCCATTAGATTTGAAAGTATCAGAGAACAGCCGATACATTAATTTAGGTGAATGGGTGAACTTCAATACCTACGCAGAGTATGATGGAAATAAAATTGAATTGAAAACGTTTAATGGGACCTTCGACTCCGCTCAGGCCCTTAGGTGAGGGTGAGCGTATTGTCAGTCTGAGCGGAGCCGAAGACTGACTGGAGATAATCAGGTTTCGACTCCGCTCAACCTGACATGAGCATTAAAACTTTAATAATGACCTTTAAAAGATTTATTCTTCTTGCACTAATTGCCTTACCCCTTCTCGCTATAGCGCAAAAACGAATCACTATCATTGACATCAAAGATGTTGCTTCCGCTTACATTGACCGCCCGGGCGATTTATACATTCTTCACACCGATAATAAAATTTCCAAGTTTGATACGCTCGGCATGTCCCTCGCGAATTTGAGTTTTGAACAAACACCAACCGTATTTGAACCGCGCGATGGAGCCCGCATGTTCAATTACTTTGCGGATACGAAGCAAGGTTCTTTCTTCTCTTCCGGAACGAAGCAGGAATTTCTCATTCAGGATCATTTTGCACTTGAGCCAATCCTGGCAACTTCTTCTGGTGATAACAATGTTTGGGTTGTCGACAAAGCAGACTGGAGTCTAAAACGAATAGATCTAAAAGCATCAAAAGTTGTTTCGGAATCTTTACTAAACAGAGCTCAGTTTACAGGAGATCCGAAAATCATTGCAATCCGTGAATACCAGAGTTTTCTATTTGTACTGGAAAAGAACACTGGCATTCTCGTCTTTAATACGTTGGGCCAGCAGATTAAAAAAATAGACGCCCCCGGAATTACCTATTTCAATTTTTTAGGTGAAGAGCTGTATTACAAAAAAGGCGACAAGCTGATTTTTTATGATCTGTTTGATGGAACTAGCAGGGAAGAAGCTGTTGATACTAAATCGCTTTATACATTGTTGACCGATGCCCGGAAGTATGTAGTGTATTCAGATAGGATTGATGTTTTTGAGAATTGATATGAAAGCATTTAGAGTCATCTTATTTCTTCTTATATCAAATTTCTGTTTTGCACAAACAGATTATAATTCAAGGTTATCCTCAAGACTTGAAGAAATAAGAAAACTCTCATATTTTGATAATGGTGTTGTTATTTATCCTGATACCTCTGAGTATAGATTTGGTTTCTCTGAATGGGATTCAACGATAGCTTATTATCTGAGTGATTTAGCAGTATACAAGTATAAGTAATTATGAAGCCCTTGTTGACAGTTTAAAAGGGAAAAATCCAAAAGATCATCCAAATGAATGGAGAATGATTGGGTCAAATTACCATCCGTATCAATTTCTGAGAGATAGTGCTAACGTTAAGGACTTGAGAAAATTATTAAAAAACGGTAATGCGTATATAAAAGTGTATTCATTTGCAGCATTAAATTATAGAAAGGAAAACGGTTTATATGAAGAACTTCTCATCAATCTGAATGGTAAAACCCAAATTCATACAATGACTAATGACATGGGTGAGACTTGGTATCCGGCCGATCTAATGATCAATTATATTTCAAAGTCACTCACCTACGAACAGAGAGTTGAATTAAAATCCCTAATCTCAACTAAGTTCTCTCACCTTAGAACAAAGTTCAACTAATTCCAAAGGATAGCATCTTTTCAAAACCGTACAGAAAAAGTGTTCATTTTTGAACATCTTTGTACAATAAAGAACAAGCGATAGTCACAGAATGTAGGTTTTTCAGGGATACCCGCTCTGGCATAGATTTTCGTTAACTACACCAACCTAAACAACAGTATGACTTTAGAAGCCGGAAAAATATTAATGATCGATGACGATGAGGATGTGTTGCTCGCGGCCAAAATGCTGTTAAAGAAACAAAATCACCATGTCATCATCGAAAAGAATCCCAACAAGATTCCATTTCTTTTAAATAACGATACGTACGATGTAATCCTGCTGGACATGAACTTCAGCAAGGACATTACCAGCGGTAAAGAAGGCTTTTACTGGCTCGAGAAAATCCTCGAGAAAGATCCACAAGCTGTTGTGATCCTGATCACGGCCTTTGGTGATGTGGAGATGGCCGTAAAAGCCTTGAAGCAAGGCGCTACAGACTTCGTGCTAAAGCCGTGGCAAAATGAAAAGCTGATCTCTACGATTTCAACTGCAATCAGATTACGCCAATCGTACAGCGAAGTGGACAAGCTTCGTAAAGCGAAAGTGATGCTCGAAGAGCAAATCAGTAAGCCGTTTGGTGAGATCATCGGAGATAGCACGGCAATTAAAGAAGTCTTTGGACTGGTTGAAAAAGTTGCCAAGACCGATGCCAACGTGTTGATCCTCGGTGAAAACGGAACCGGAAAAGAATTGATTGCGCGTGCGATTCATCAACGTTCACTGCGCAAAGATCAAAGCTTCGTGTCGGTTGACATGGGTGCGATCACCGAAACACTTTTTGAAAGTGAATTATTCGGTCATAAGAAAGGTGCGTTTACGGATGCACGGGAAGATCGTCCGGGACGATTTGAATTGGCGAATGGTGGTACGTTATTTCTAGATGAGATCGGAAACCTGACACTAAGTTTGCAAAGCAAATTATTAAGTGCGCTACAGGCGCGACAAGTAACGCGTGTGGGCTCTAACCAATCTGTAGCAGTTGATATCCGCTTGATCTGCGCTACCAACATGCCGTTACATCAAATGGTAAAAGAAGGAACCTTCAGACAAGATCTTTTATATCGGATCAATACTGTTGAGATCAAAGTTCCGCCTTTGGCCGATCGCATGGAAGATATTACACTTCTTGCGCAACATTATCTTGATTACTACGCGAAGAAGTATCATAAATCCGTTACGACTATTTCACCCGGAGCAACGGATAAGCTTAAGCGCTACGCCTGGCCGGGTAATATCCGTGAGCTGCAACACTCCATTGAGCGTGCTGTAATCATGACCGATTCAGCTTCCTTACAAGAAAGTGATTTTCTATTCAGTCGCCCGGTTTCATCTTCGGCTTCGCCCGAAACATTAAACCTCGATGAAGTTGAAAAGGCTGCGATCGTAAAAGCGTTGAGCTTATACAGTGGAAACATTTCAAAAGCTGCGGATGAGCTTGGCCTGACACGGGCCTCCCTTTATCGAAGAATGGAGAAGTATGGACTTTAATTGGAAATCCCCGGTAGTGCCTCGTTTGGCCATACTGTCTTTTTCAATTTTATTGTTCGGCTATCTTTTGTTCAGCCAGCAACAGTACGTAATTTCTTTTATCCTCTTAGCGGTCATTGCTTTTCAGGTTCAGCAGCTTGTCAAAATTATTGAAAGCTCGAACCAGGATATGGCTTCCTTTCTGGATTCCATCAAGTTTGATGATTTGTCGTCAACGTTTAAAACCGAAAGCAAAGATCCAAGCATTCAACGCCTGCACGTAGAAATGAACGAAGCGCTTGTTAAGCTTCGTTACTCACGGCAGGAACGTGATTCGGAATATCTTTTCTACAAGAACATTGTAATGCATGTTGGTATCGGGCTAATCATTTTTAAAGAAGATACCGGCAAGATCGAAATCTTCAACAGTGCTGCCCGCAGATTATTAAAAGTAAACCGAGCGGAAACCGTAAACGATCTGAAAGAAGTCAGTGATACGCTGGTAAATGTTTTTACGCGCTTGCGAACCGGTGGCCGTGAACTCCTTAGATTAAAGGTTGGTGAAGATTTCATCCAACTCTCTGTATATGCGATTGAGCTTACCCTTCGCGGAGAAAATTTAAAGCTGATTTCCATTCAGAACATCCAGAGCGAACTCGAAGAAAAAGAGATGGAAGCCTGGCAAAATCTGGTGCGCGTGTTAACGCACGAGATCATGAATTCGGTTACACCAATTTCTTCGTTAGCCGGAATTATCGAAGATGAAATAAAAATACACTTGCGTGATAATCTGGATAAGCCACTCGATAAGGAACAATTGGCAGATATTCACTTATCGCTTCAAACAATCAGTAAACGGAGTGAAGGCTTGATTCATTTCGTGAAAGAGTTCAGAAGTCTGACACACATTCCTAAACCGAAACCAGAAAACATTCACGTTGGACAATTGTTCGATGAGGTAGCGATCCTCCATAAAAAGGAAGTATCTGAAAAAGGAATTAAGCTTGAATGTTCAGTCGATCCAACAGACATAACAATCTCTGCTGATAAAATCCTGATTGAACAAGTAGTTATTAATCTGGTAAAAAATGCGATTCAGGCATTTGATGATGGTTCGGAAAAGCTAATCACATTACGCGCATACTATAACGAAAAAATGCGCCCGGTAATTTCGGTGAAAGACAATGGAACGGGCATTGATCCGGAAGCCATGGAAAAGATTTTTATTCCATTCTTCACCACCAAGAAAACAGGTTCAGGAATCGGGTTAAGCCTGTCTAGGCAGATCATGCGTCAGCATCAGGGAACACTTACGGTCAAGTCTACTGTTGGTAAGGGAACTGAGTTTATCATGAGATTCTAAAATCAGGCATTAGGGATTAGGCATTAGTAACGTGTATTTTTTACCTAATGCCTAATGCCCATGCCTAAAAAAATCATACCTTTACGCAACTTTTTATAGCTGTATGCAGGATGTTTCTAAACGCGTAGCACAAATTCTCATCGAAAAACTGGGCATTGCCGAATCGGAGATTACACCCGATGCTAACCTTGTAAAAGATCTGGGAATTGACTCATTGGACTACGCAGAAATTGTGATGGATTTTGAACAAACATTCGACATCAAAATTCCGGATGACGATGCAGAAAAATTATCAACCATCGGTAATGCGGTGAAATACATTGAATCGAAACTGAAAGACCAAAAATAATCAGCCTTTACCGTCTGATTCAAAATAGCTGCACAGGCGAATTGTTTTAGCAGCCAGTTCTTTTGAAAGAATATCCGTTCGTTTTTCAGATTTCATATTCACTAAAAACCAACCATTCGTTTCTGTATCCCACACAATCACAAATTTTTCTGATTGTATCAATGCAATATCCATTTCATAAAGCTCTTCTCCATTTTTATCCGTCAGACCAGTAAACTGAAGCAGCAGGTGATCTTTTTTGTTCAACTCCCCTTTCACACATTCGATGCTGCTCACTTTTAGCAATAACTTTGCTTCTTTGCTCCAGGCTTTGAACTTGAATTTACGGGGTTTGAACTCTATCATATCGGCAAAAATTTGTAATGTTGACCTGCGATGAGCGAAGTTAAGAACGTATTATTCATTGTCAATAAATTCTCCGGAATGGGTTATCAACCGCAGGTTGAAGGCCGGATTCTTACTGCTTGCGCAAAGTTTGATGTTGAATGCACAATTGAATTTACTGCTCGTCCTGGGCATGCGACAGATTTGGCCAAAGAAGGTTCTAAAAAAGGATTTGATATTGTAGTTGCTGTTGGCGGAGATGGTACGCTCAATGAAGTAGCACGCGGACTTTTGAATTCCAAAACTCCTATGGGCATTATTCCAAAAGGATCCGGAAATGGATTAGCGCGCCACCTGGGTATTTCCATGAAAATGGATAAGGCCTTGGATCAATTGCTTACCGGGATGGTCGTGCAGATGGATACGTTCCGGTTAAATGGAAAGCTTTCGCTTAACGTTTCCGGGATTGGCTTTGACGGCCACATTGCCAACCTCTTTGCCAAAAAGAAAAGACGCGGCTTCTGGACATATGCACGTTTAGTAACACTTCATTACATCATGTTCCCGGAGTTTGATGCTGAACTGGAACTTGAAAACCATGAGTTTGCGAAACATAAATCGTTCATGATTGCAATTGCCAATGCGTCACAGTACGGAAATAATGCGCGGGTTGCTCCCAATGCATCCATTACTAACAATTCACTGCAGACAGCCATTCTCAAAAAAGTACCCGCGCAACGAGGGTTCAGGTTCGCGTATCAGATGTTTACCGGAAAGCTTAAAACCGGTAAATATTACACGTGCTTTACGATGAACAATGGTGTCATCAAAGTGAATCAACCAACAGCCTATCATGTAGATGGTGAACCTTGCGGTCATGCAACAGAATTCAAAATTGAAATTTTACCGCACTCTTTGCAGATGATCACTCCGCTTAAAAAGATTGGGAAAGTTTAAGATAATAAAAAAGTGACAGCTGTAAATCCGTCACTTCGTTAAGTATTTCAAGAAATAGAAATTCCTAGATCAGCTTGTCGTGATTTGCTTTTGCGATCGCTTCTGACTTGCTGTTTACCTGTAGCTTTGAATAAATATTCTTGATATGCGTTTTTGCAGTCTCTTTGGAAATGAACAACTCTTCAGAGATTTGAGTGTAGGTCTTTCCTTCCGAAATCAATTGAAGAATTGTGGTTTCACGCTTCGTTAACGGAGAATTGGGATTGATGTGATAGTTATCAATAACCATGCGAGCGATTCGACTGCTCATAGGAGCTCCACCCCTGATGATTTCCTCGAGCGCCCCCAGCAATTCCATGTAGTTTGCACTTTTAGTAATATAACCGGAAGCACCTGCCTTGAGCGCTTCAAATACCAGATCGCTATCCTCATACACGGTTACCATTATAACTTCAGTATTCGGGCTTTTGTCGCGAATGATTTGAGTTCCTTTTATCCCATTGATGCCTGGCAATTCAATGTCCATCAGTACAATATCGGGCTTATCGCGATTGAGCGCAGCAATTGCATCCTCGCAATTACCATATGCTCCTGCAGCCGTAAACTGTTGTGAACTATTCACAATGAGATTAAAGCTTTCCCGGATTTCCTGATCGTCCTCAACGATTACAACCTTCTTTTTAAATGGCAGAGACATATTTGGTCTTTTTTTCAAATTGAAATTTCAATGAAATCCGGGTGCCTTTGCCTTTTTGACTGGCAATTGTTAAAACAGCTTTAAGCTTTTCAGCCCGCTCCCGGATATTTTTTAAGCCGTTAACTGTATACTTTTCTTTCACATCAAAGCCAATTCCATCATCTTCAAACACAAACTCAAAACCATTCTCCTGAGAAAAAAGTGAGAGTGTTGCATTCTGAGCTTCTGCTGACTTAAACGTATTGGTCATGGCTTCCTTGAAGATTAGATTCGCTTCCCGGCTAAATCCATACGGAAGTTTAACATTTATTTTGACATCGTTAAATGCCCGGAACTTAATTTCTTTTTCCTCAAAAAGCTTCTCGCCAAAATCACGGATGTGAATGAAAAGCTTGGAAAGCTCATCATTAACTGGGTCAATGGACCAGATAAAGTCACGGGTTCCGGTGTATAAATACTTCGCTGAATTCTCAACTTTTGTGTACAGGTCAGTTCTTGACGATGTACCACCCACAACATTTCCATTTAATTTCAGCAAGCTTATATAATTAATAATCCGCGTAAGCTGGTTTCCCATCTCATCATGGAAATCACGGGCAATTTCTTTTCGTAAATTTTCCTGTTCATGCAGCCGGATTTTTTCACGTAGCAGGGTTTGTTCAATTTTATGACGCATTCTAAGATAAACCATCAAAACAATCGCACCCGCAAGAAGCAGGAACGCTAACACCCAAAACGTTGCTGTTTGATAAAATGCTGCCCGGATTACAAACGGATACCGGAGTTCTTTCTCCGACCAATTTCCTTTATGATCAGTGGCCGTGACAATAAATTCATATTTGCCCGGTGGCAGATTACTATAAGTTACTTGCCGCATCGCTGACGGCTTTGACCAGCTTTTATCGTAATTGTCAAGCTTATACTTAAACTTCACTGATTTTGAATTAAGCTTATCAACGCGGTTAAAAGCAAACGTTATATGATTCTTATCATGCGGAAAACTTGGGCGATATGGAATTTTAAAGGAACCCGTAACGCTGTCTGAATAATTCCGGGAAGATTCCTCTCCATAGTATACTTCAACATCCGTTAAGTGGACATCAAATGAGCGTGATTCTTTATTATCAGACTCATTGAACTTATATATTCCGTCAATTAATCCAAAAAGCTTTGTATCGCCTTTCAGACTAAATGAATTTTGATTTGTTTCAACACCTGTTAAACCATTATCATGATCAAAATGAATGTTCTCAATCACGTTTAGCTTTTCATCAAGTACGATGCGGTTAATTCCCTTTTCTGTTCCCGCCCAAATTACGTCTTCATCATCGGAAGCAATGAAATAAATAAAGTCTGAGGCCATTCCGTCATGGGTTGTGATGAGGCGCGAAGCTTTCGTGACAGGATCATACACCATAAATCCAGCTCCACCCGAACCAAATAATAAAAGTGAATCACGAAAAGAATTAATGCTTATAAGAACGGTGTTTTTAAATTCTTTAATCTTCAACTCTTCAATGTGGCCATTCGAAACCGTATTAATTCCGAGCTCATTGCCTGTAAAAAGAGTTTTAAATCTTTTTGAATAGTAAGCGCAATTAACCCGATCTATTAGTAGACCCTGAGCAGAAGTATAGTTAGTAAATTTTTTACCATCGTAATAAGACAATCCGCCTGTGGTTGCAATCCACAAGTTGTTCTTTTCATCGAATTGAATACCCAGAACAAAATTGCCTGCCAATCCATTTTTATGAGTAAGCCATTCAAACTCATTCTTATCCTTGTTAAACTTTCCAATCCCGGTTGTACTTCCAGCCCAAAGCGTTCCGTCTGGTGATTTTGCAATGCTAAGAATTTCGCGATTATTTGAGTAGTTGGTTTGTTTATCGTCTTTAAGTCTCCATACCCCATGATTCATCGATCCAGCCCAAATAGCGTCATCATCCTTAATCACGCTCATAACCCCTACCAGCGTTTCGGGGCCAAGCCGGGTAAAATCCTGATGGTAATATTTATAAAGTCCTGCACCATTAGAACCGATCCAGATGTTTCCTTCCCGGTCCGGCATCACATAGTTAATAGTTCTATCCTTTAAAATAGTTTCACGCTCATTTGTAAGTGTGTTTATCTTAAACAGGTTGGCATGGTTATCCACTGCCCAAAGTTCATGTTGAGCCAGATCTGAAAAAAGCACTGTATAATCCGATGTCTTTTTTTTGGCCTTAAGGGTGCCGCTTTTCAAATCAATTTCATAATCGGTCAGGCTCCAGTCCGCTGGGACGTAAGACTCAAGTTTAATGTTTCCGTTTTCCTGGATCCCGGAATAAACAACCTGTTTTTCCGGTAATGATCCGACAAACTTATCACCGCTTCTGCTTTTAATGAATATACGTTTGTCGCTCATTAAAATACAAAGCTCCCCGGAAGCAAACTGAAATACCCGATCGATATACGCACCCGGTTGATAAAATTTGCTCCAGTAATAAACGGAGTCTTTATAAATTTTGCCGAGTACTCCCGGAGACGATACCACCAACACAGTATCTTCAAATACCACAGCTCGCCTTACCTTATTGCGCGTGGCAGAATCAATACCAGCAGGTTGAAATGTTTTAAAGCATGTTCCGTCAAAGCGGGAAAGGCCCTGCGCATGAACAGCCCAAATGTTTTGATCATCATCTATGTTCAGATCATAAACAATGTTATTCAGAAGGCCGTCAAGCGTAGTGTAAACTTTAAAGTTCTGGCCATCAAACCGCGCTACACCTCCACCGTATGTGGCCAGCCACAAATAGCCATTATCATCTTCCAACATCCCATTAATCTGGGATTGAGGCACCCCCTGCGCGGCTGTATAATTGCGTAATACAAAATTCCCCTGGGCAAACAGGTATAAAGGAGCAAGCACCAGAGCCGTAAATAGAATTCTGAACATAATGAAGTGTGTAAAAGTACCGTGCTCCTGAATGATTAATAATCACCCATGCTGCGGTATAATTGTCACTGAAATTTTACCGGGCCGGGAGTGGAATTTCCGGTATCAATAACATAGCGCCAACTTCCGTCCTTTTTGCGTTTCCAGACAGATATATAGTTGCCATATTGAACTGTATCTTTTCCTGAAGATGCTTTTGTGGTTAACGTATAACTGCCGAATGTGTAACCAAGATTGCCACTAGCTTCTGCCCTGAGTGGTTCCCAGGCAAGTTTATATGCAGGTGGATTTTTTTCGAACGATTCCATTAAAGCGTATTTGCCAAAAATAGGCTGTTCACCGGGCGAGGGCTTAATAACTTTTTCATCGGCATAGTAAACAAAAGCTTCAGCAATGCCTTTTTCCTGTGCGCGTTTCGAAAAACTTTTATCCGTTTCTAGAACCTCACTTTTCAACGCAGCAGTGTCTTCCTGTGGTGTACACGATGCAAGTATGAAAAGAATGCCGAGAATGTTCAGAAGTTTCATGAATGTCTATTTTGCCTGCTTTAGGTAAAATGTTTTTACAAATTACCCCAATCTAAGTGAATTCAAAATCAGTTTTTTATCTGAATTTTAAAGATTCATTTAAGTGACCCAAATATCCTCGTTTATAACAAATCTTGCCATGAGAATCAGTTTAATTTTAATCGCTTTTACATGTCTGGTAATTCAATCAGCTGCACAGGAAAAGAATCTTCAATATTATTATGCACGTGCCACAGAAGCGCGCAAGGCCCAGGATTATCCAGTGTTCTATGAGATGATCGTTCAGGCCACGACATTGCATCCTTACCACCAGGGCATACAATATCTACGAGGAATTGCCAGTACACTAACCAATCGCAATGAAGAAGCTGTTGAATATTTAAGGAAAGCAGTCCTTACAAATGCAGCATTTGACTTACAAATTGAAGATCTGAAAGCCTTGCGGGGACTCGAAGATTTTGAAAAACTAAAATCGTTGCAGCTTGAATTGAATAAACCCGTAGTTCATTCTGATACTGCATTTGTTCTATATGACCGGGTTATTCATCCAGAAGCAATTGCTGTTCATGAAAAAACATTGTATGCTACAAGTATTCATAAAAGGAAAATTGTAAAAGTTTCCCCAGCAGGTAAAGCATCAGATTTTGTAAAGTCAGGTCAAGATGGGCTCACCGCTGTAATGGGAATAAGAATTGATGACAAACGAAATGTTTTGTGGGCTTGTTCTTCGCCTTTGCCTCAAATGGAAAATTTCGACAGTACCGCTACATCGGCTGTATTTAAATATGATTTGACTTCCGGTAAGCTGATTCAGAAATATAAACTGCCGACTAAAACTGGGTCTACATTTGGTGATTTACTGCTCAATAAAAATGGCGAAGTATTTATTTCTGATAGCCAAACGAACACTATTTTTAAAGTCAACGAAAAGACCAAACAGTTGGAGATTTACTTCACATCAGAAGAAATATGGAGCTTGCAAGGCATTACTTTTTCGGAAGATGAACGCTATTTGTTTTTTGCTGATTATATAAAAGGCATTTTCAGACTTGATACTAAAACAAAGGAACTGCTGCTTTTAGAGAACAAAAGTGAAGCTTCACTTAAAGCCATTGACGGTTTATTGTGGTATAAGAATTCATTGATTGCCATACAAAATGCAACCAATCCTATGAAGGTTAGCCGCTATACCTTAAGCCCTGATCTCAAATCCGTTACCCAATTAGAAATTATTGACCGTGCACATCCTGCATTTAACGAACCCACAAACGGCTGTATCGTTAACGATGAATTGTATTACATAGCCAACAGTCAATGGAGCGGATATACCGATGACAATAAACCTAAGCCAACGGACCAATTACAGGATATCATTATTCTCAAAGCAGCGTTAAACCATTAAGCCCTTTTACGCTTATAGGTAAAATCATACGTGGTTACCCAGGTCTTACCCTCGTCTACTGAGGTTTCATGAAATTGCCTCACTTGATCCGGGCCTTGGTTGAAAAAATAAAAATGCACCAGCGTTTTAGCTCCTTGCGGGCTTGCTGTTTCGAACTCAAACCGCATAGCATCTTCACGATATTCGCCATTTAAAAATTCACTTGCATTTACACCGCCCGATCCGACCCAGAGTTGCTTCCACTTCCCAGAAACGGGATCAACAAAATTCATGCTCTTACCGCTGAATGGGGCACCCATTGCGGTCCAGTTTTCAAGGATCATACATCCACCAGAAGCCAACTCAATTTTTGAATGGCCGGCAAGATTATTCGTACCGGTAACGAAAGCATCCCACTCACCTATCCAGAAATCAAATTGTCTTGCTTGTGCATTTCCCATACAAGGATATGCATTTATATTAGCCCGCTTCCAGGCATCTTTGTAGCGCTGATCCATTCGGATGTTCTCAAAATCTTTTTGTGTTTCAAGCTCAGTCAGGTTGCTATATCCCAGCGCAATGCCTTTATCCAGGCTTGTAAAAGATTTATCAAGATCATGCTTAACCGCATAAACTCTCGCCAGTCGCGACTGTATGATTGTTTCCAGTGAAGGTGCAGGCTTATTGTTCAATGCTTTTAAATAATTCTCAATCGCTTTATCGTAGTTTGAAAGATTATGGTAGCTGAACCCAAGCCGGTTCCAGGCAAGGCTATTCGCAGGCTCTGTTTTTAAAATCTTCTCATAAACAGGAATTGCTTCTTTCCAGTTTTGTGAAAAGAATAAAGAATCTGCCTGTGGCAGGCTAGCCTTTTTTGATTGCGCTGATATAGCAGAAACAGAAAGCAGAAAAATTATAACACGAAAAATAACTCTCATAAAATAATAGTTATCATGAAGTTAATTGTCTTTTAATCCTTAACCATACCCCAAACTAAGCCATTTTCAGTACCTTGAAGAATGCAATCTGATGGTATTCATTCCGGACCGATAACAAAGTGGCTTCAGGGAACAAATGGTTTTCTGTTTTCGCTTTATGCAACAGTAGCAGCGTTTTGTTTATACACCTGCATTTTTGCTTTTCGTAAAACGTATACCGTTGGCACATTTGAGGGCATCGCTTTCTTTGGTGTAAGCTATAAAAGCTGGATGGTGATCTCGCAGGTCATCGGTTATGGAATTGCTAAGTTTGCCGGTATCAAATTAATCAGTGAGCTAAAATCAACGTTCCGCGTAAAAGGTATTATTCTCATGATTGCTCTTGCGGGATTGTCGTGGCTTTTCTTTGCGATAACGCCTCCCCCCTACAACATAATTTTTCTTTTTACGAATGGACTTCCGTTGGGCATGGGTTGGGGTCTTGTGTTCAGTTACCTGGAAGGCAGAAGGTTCACAGAAGTTTTAGGCGCAGGAGTTTCGGTAAGCTTTATCTTTTCTTCAGGTTTTGCAAAATCGGTTGGCGGATTTGTGATGAAGTTCTGGGGAGTTTCGGAATACTGGATGCCCTTTGTGTCTGTCTGTATATTTCTTCTTCCGCTATTATTCTTTTTGTGGATGCTCAATCAAATACCTCCACCAAATCCATTGGATGAAGAATTGCGTACAAAACGTCAGCCCATGAATCGGGAGCAACGCACAAAATTCCTGTTCATGTTTGCACCCGGATTAATCCTGTTAATTTTAACCTATACACTCCTCACAGCTTTCCGCGATTTCAGAGACAATTATTCAGCCGATGTCTGGAAAAGTTTGGGCTACGGTAATTCTCCGGAAATCTTTACCAAAACAGAAACTCCGGTAACCATTGCCATTCTCATCATCATGGGAAGTATTATGTTCATCCGCAGCAATAGAAATGCTTTCATGATCAATCAGGCCATTATTTTAGGCGGCATGCTTTTGGTTGGAGTTGCAACATTGTTATTCGATCAGCAGCTGATCAGTGCAACTCCCTGGATGATTATGCTGGGCATGGGTTTATACCTGGGCTACGTTCCGTTCAACAGCATTCTGTTTGACCGCATGATCGCTACGTTTAAATACGTAAGCACAGTAGGTTTTTTAATTTACCTGGCGGATGCCTTTGGTTACCTGGGAAGCATTGGTGTGCTGCTCTATAAAGAGCTGGGGCACCCAAACTTAAGCTGGCTGGAATTTTTCATTCATGCCGGATACATTATGTCGGTTACCGGAAGCTTGCTGATTATTGGATCGATGCTGTATTTTCACTTCAAGCATCGCCAATGGATTAAAACTCATTAAAACACGAACATATTAAACACGCGTAGAGACGCAAAATTTTGCGTCTCTACATTGATTACATTGATTTGTATTATCCTTTCTTGCGGATATAAACATCCCCGTTATTGGTCTTCATGGTGATCTCTGCACCGCCTCCATTCACGTCACCTTTCTTCCAGTCATCAATCACAATTCTGAACGTACCGGATTTGCTATCCTCGGTTTTCTTTGGGCCTGTACTGGCGATCTTCATATCAAAGTCGGTGTAAATGTCGCCTTGCTCGGTTTTCATTTTTAAAGAAGCTTTCAATGAGGACGGAAAACTTACATTAACATCACCGTTATAAGTGTGGTAAGACATTGGAACGCCTTCTGTAATCTTATCAAACGTAATCTTGATTTCACCATTGTAGGTGGTGGCAATCACCGAGCCTGAAATGTTAAGCGCTGTGATCTCACCATTATAGTTCGTCAGGGCCAGCTCGCCCTGAATGTTGCTCAGCATCAGGTCGCCATTGTTGTAGGTATGCGCCTGCACATCAAATCCTACTGGGATCTCAATCTCCAGGTTGATCTCATTATTCCATGAATTTGATTTAATAGTCACATAGTTACCATTTTCGGATGCTTCAAGATCAATACCGCCACCGCTTACGCGCTTCAAACCGTCCTTGGTTGTTCTGCTTTTATCTTCTTCCTCTTCTTCACCTTTATACTTTACCAATACGTCCTTACGGGCTGTGCCTTTTATCGTAATAGATCCTGAATTAAGGTGAACTTTTATTTTACCGCGCTTGGCCGGATCGGTAAGCGCGACTGTAAACTCATTCTCTTGCGCGATAACCGAAGCCGCCAGGCAAACAAAACAGGTTATCAATACGACTACTATAGATTGCTTTTTCATTACGTTGAATTAATGTTTTTTAATTAGTTGTTTCTTTTAAGTAAACATTCCCATTGAATGTTTCGAAGTCAAGTAACGGACCACCTGTCCGAATCTTGTAGCGGTTTCCATTCACTTTATATTTTATGTCTTCCCCATTCTTTGTTTCTACTACTTGCACCGGCAGAGATTCAAGGGGTTCAATGTCGGTGTAAAAATCTCCATTGAAGCTCTCGAAGCTAAAGTTGGCCGCCAGACCTTTCTGGAAGTATGCATTGATGTCCCCATTGAGCGAATAGAATCTGCAATCCTTTATGGGATTTTTAGAATACTCAATATCCACATCTCCATTAATGGTTGAAGCATCGGCTTCACGCATCAGGTTCTTGAGTTTAATACCGCCATTGATGTTGTTGGCATGTACAATGCCTTTTACATTCTCTATGCTAATCTCGCCATCGTTAATCGTACTCACCATGACATGGATACCGGCCGGAACTTTTACTACAAAATCCATTGTATAGTCGAAATTTTCATCGCAGTTTTTCCCACAATCGTTCCAGCTGTAGCCCCAATTACGCATCCAGCGATTTCCATTTCTAAATTTTCCCTCATTGTATTTAGAAAATTTGCTGCAGGTGCCTTCCACAAATAAAATGATGGAGTCAACTTCATTGATAACGCCTAACTTAATAGCGGCCTTGCCTTCTTCCAGCCGTGTTTGGGTTTTCCCCTTAATCATCTTTGTAACTTCTACCAGGATTTCTGTTCCTTCATAACCAATAACTTTCACGTCTCCGTTAATATTGGCAATCATGAGTGCGTTATCCGGTGAAGCCTTTTCAAACTTAAACTCCCGCGTAATCTTTTCCGTGTGAGTTTGTGCGAGCACTGATGTAGTGGCTACGCCCATCCAAATAATCCAAAATATCTTTTTCATATAGGTCACGATTTTTCTAGGTCATTGTTTTGATGCTTTCCTCAATCCGCTTTTTCACTTCCTTAGGAGTTCTCTCACTTTTTAAAATTTTCTGAAGCTCTTTCACAGAAGATTTCTCCTGAAGCTCAACCATCAACTCGGCCAGCGCCATTTGCACAAGCGGTGAGTCCTGTTTTGCGATGGAGCGAACAAGCTCTGCCCTGATCTTACTGTCGCGCACGAAAGGCTTTAGTGCTTCAAGCGCTTCAAGTCGCACGTTTAAGTTCTCGTCATTATTCAGTGTTTGTAACAAAGCATTGGTAACTTTATCACTAACACTGCTCATTTCATTCGTAAGGCTTACGGCCTTCAGGCGTTCCGTGGCCGATTCTTTTTGCAGTAATGATAGCATCATCATTTCCTTCATTTCCAAAACTTCACCTTTAAGTTCGGCTACTTCTTTATTGCTGGAAGGTGATGGGAATAATAAGTATCCGCCTAAAAATCCAAGGATAAGCGTTACTGAAGCAAGTGCAAGCTTTGGCGCTAATTCTGGCCAGGAAAAAAATTTGGTCCAGGAGAATCCTTTGCTCTTTGCTTTCACCGTTTTCAACATCTGGTAGAAGTTATCGTCCAGATCGCTTGAAGGCACCGGGGCTTCCAACTTCATAACTTCCTCTTCTATCAGGCTTAACTCATGCAATTGACTTAGCTCAATCCGGCCGTCTTCAATAAGTTGTTCGATCAACTTAATCTCAACATCATTCGCCTGACCTTTGTTGTACTTTAAAATAAGTTCATCCATTCTCTCCTGTTCCATATCACATGTGTTTTTCCAATTGTTGATAAACTGTTTTTAACTCCTGCAATGCTCTGAAAACTTTCACTTTCACTGCACCTTCTGTACATCCCAGGATTTCTCCAATTTCTTTGTATTTTTTTTCCTGATACTTACTCAATAATATAATCTCACGTTTATCAGCCGGAAGCCGATCAAGTGCCATAGAAAGCATTTTGGTTTCTTCATCCTGCTGCAGCTGAACGGAATACGCATCTTCATGACCAAGCTTGTTTTCCCACGACTCTACGGATTCCGCTTTGCCAAGTTTATTTTTCCGGTAGTGATCATGATTCACATTTCGCGCAATGTGAAACATCCACGTTTTAAAGTCGCCTTCTCCGCGAAAAAGGTAGCGGTACTTCAAAATCCGGAAGAAAACATTTTGTACAAGGTCTTCACTCAGCTCAGCATCCTTATTCATGTTATAGAAGAAACCAAACAACGGTTTTTTATAACGCTCGAAAAGCAGGCCAAGCTTGTCAAGGTTGCCGTCTTTCACCTTGAGCATCAAGGTGTTGTCGCTGAGTGTTTCCAAGTACTGTACAGGTGTTTTCATGCAGGTTAACCTCTGCTTTTGCGGTTGGTTACAGACCTTTCGAAAATTACTTTAAATCAGCCACTTGGGCATGAAGCGAGCAGAATGGATTTTTAAATGGATTTCAGAGGCGGCAAGTCGATAATTCCTTGTTGATAAGCATATTTCACCAATCCAACGTTTCCGCGCGCGTTAACTTTAGACAGAACGTTTGCACGATGATTAAAGAAAGTCTTTTCACTTATCTGTAGTCGCTTGCTTATTTCCAAGGGTGTCAGTTCCTGGCAGATCAACAGAAGTATTTCCAGTTCACGGGCACTTAATTGAGTAGATCCAACATTGCGATGTCTTTTTATTTTATTTTGAAGGACCTGGTTAATAATATCATTGCGATAAAAATCGCGATCAGCGATAGAGTAAAGAGCCTTCTCCACTTCTTCAGGCTCAGCATTTTTATTGAGAAAGCCGTGAACACCTAACTCCATCAGGTTTAGAATAAAAACCTCTTCGGTATGCATCGTCAGGATCAGAATTTTTACATCCGAATGATTTTCCACAAGATGCTTTGCGCAATCAAAACCATTCAACACTGGCATTTCAAGATCGAGAATTACAATGGCTGGAGCTTCAGCCTGAACAAGCGTTATGAGCTCCTTTCCGTTTGCTGCTTCTTTTACATCTCCTATTCGTTCAAAGGTGTTCAGCAAACGAATCATTCCTTTTCTTACAAACGTGTGATCATCGGCTATGTAGATTTTTAGTTTGGTCATGCTTCTAGGGGTACGGTCAATTCAATGGCTGCTCCTTTCGGAGTATTTTCTTTTACTAAAAGTTTAGCACCAATTTTATTGGAGCGGTTGGTAATGTTCCACCAGCCCACTCCGCTGCGAACCTTTTCATCCAGCACAAATCCTATTCCGTCATCCGAAACTTCAAACTTCAATGACTGAGGGCTCCACTGAAGCTTTACTTTTATTGTTGTTGCTTTTGCATGTTTTACTGCATTGTTTACAAGTTCCTGAACAATTCTATAGACCATGAGTGCACGATCATTTCTCCAGAAAACACTTCTTCCTAATTCTTCGTAAATCACTTTTTGTCCCTTACCATCAAGACGAGTACAAAATTCCTTTATGGAAGACGCAAGGCCTGTATGATTGAAAGCTTCCGGGGTTAATTCCCAGGAAATTCGTCTCACGGAATCAACAGACTGATCTAACATCCTCATGGTTTCGGAATATGAATCTTTCAGTTCACCAGCAAAATCAACAGATCTTCCGAGGTATGCGATATTAAGCTTTACAGCCCAGAGCAACGATCCAATAGAATCGTGAAGGTCTGCTGCGATTCTCTTTCGTTCAATTTCAGTTGAATCTATTTGGAGTTGGATCATCTTGTTCTGAAATTCAAGATCCATTAATCTCCTTTTCTCTTGCTCTTGTAACATCCTTTTTTGATACAATGCAATGAATGCAGCAAAACCCCCGATCAAGGTTAGCATACCCAATGTGCCAACTACGGCTACACTGATGATCTGACTGCTTTGTAATTCTGCCATAGTCCGACCCCAAAGAAAATAAATTGGGATATATTTAATAAAAGGGTAATTATCCAAACACTTTGATGATCTGCTGGCGATTTAATCAAATATTTGCTGGCCAGAAAAACAAACAGAGTACCTGAACAATACAACAGTACGCCAAATGCGATCCAAAGCATGGGCAATTTATAAATATGTATTTCCGGCAACTCACTTAGAAGCTTATATAAATATCGAATTGTTATCGCAATTAAAATTAAGCTCGAGATTCCGTTTGAATTAGTATTGAATTCAAAAGGATTTTCAATCCATATAAAATTGATAACAAAAAATACAAGAAAGCATGCAAAAACTATCTTGAAGGAAAGCTTCTCCTCAAAAAACATACTGAAGACATACATGAACAACGCGAGTTGAACAGGGCATAGCAAATTGATTAACGGATAATTATTAATACTGTACCGTCCTAAAATAAGACAAACAACATCAATCAAAAAAGACGTTATACCAATCCATACAATTAATTTTAATTCCAGTACCAATTTTCTCCACTGGATCAATCCCAGAACAATGGGTATTAATGCAGACAGAATTGATATATACGCAATAAACATTTTCAGAATGTAGCCGTAAGCTATTGTTACAAAAAGCTTACGGCTTTCATTTTAAAGTGGATTTGACGGGCAATAAGTAGGGCAAGGAACTGACTTATCAACAATGATTGCTTCAGAAGCTGTAGCTGACTTTGCAGAACCTTCCGAGGGCAATATATTATTTCCATCTGCGTCTGCACCAACAATCAATAGCTGTTTTTGTCCTTTATCATCAATTGCATAGTAGATCCTGATACCCACCACACGATCTGTTTCATCAAGCACTCTGCGAATTAAGTCTCCTCCAAAATAGTGTGCTAATGTTTCACCGGGCTTAATCGTAGCCCTGTAGTTTGCGGTCCATTCTTTTGCCGTAGGCAATGGAATTGGTTCTCCTTCTGATCCATTAAAGGTTGCCATAGATAATGATTTTTAGTTTACGTGAATATAAACTGGAATTCTCAATCTAATAACGGTTAGTAGGAGTAACTCCTATCGAAATTCATGCGTATTTGCATGATTTCTTACATCAAAGAGTGATTATACTCTTATCCAGTTAGTTAGCATTAGATCAATGGAAGAAACTCCTATGCTTAAAAATAGAAAATCCTAAGTTGGAGGTTACTCCGACATCAATTTGTTAGGAATGGTTATGGTAATTGCAGTTCCCTGGCTAAGTTCGGATGTAATGGAAATTGTTCCGGACAGTTTTTCTACCATTTCTTTTACAATATAAAGACCAAGGCCTGCGCCCTGGCTGCGGTCTGTTGCGCGATAAAACATATTAAAAACATTATCAATGTAATCCGAATGGATTCCAATACCATTGTCGCGAACGCGGAGGACACAGTGGGCAGGAGTTATGGTTGCAGTTACCTGGATGAGCTTCTGCTCTTTACTTTCATCTCCATACTTTAACGCATTGGAAATCAAATTGAGCAAAATCACAGAGAGCCTGTAGACATCAGAGTATAACGCTGTATGATTTTGAACATTAACCTGCTTTAACGTTCCATGATACCCGGGCAAATACTGCATTTGGTTAAAGGCATTTTGAATCATCCTGTCCAAATCTACCTCTTCAATATTCAGTTCGCCTCTTGCATTGCGCGAATAATCCAGAATTTCCTTTATCGTATCATCAAGCTTTAGTACGCTTCGCTCAATCATTTCAAAATAGGTAGTTAACATTTCAGGATCCTTAAATCCTTCCAACTTGGCTACATTAACCAATCCTAAAATAGACGACAAGGGAGATCGCAAATCGTGCGAAACGCTGTATACAAAGGAGTCAAGTTCTTTATTAATCTTGATCAACTGTTCGTTCTGCTGACGGAGAACTTCTTCCTGCGCCTGACGATTACTCTCATACCGATGCTGGCGCAACGAGTACCGGATAGCAAGCGGCAACCTGGAAAGGTTAGTTTTTAATACATAGTCGTCTGCTCCACGCTTCAAACAGTTTACAGCAAACTCTTCGGATACCGCTCCCGTTACAAGAATAAAGGGAACATCCAGTTTCTTGTTCTGACAAATTTTTAATGCTTCAAGCGAATTGAACTGAGGCAAGGAATGATCGGAGAGAATAACATCCGGATTAAATGAGTCGAGTGCATCTGTAAATTGTTCACGGGTATCCACACGAATCAGTGTAAACACGAACTTCTCTCTTTTAAGTGCGTGATCTACCAATACGGCATCCTCTTCAACGTCCTCTAGAATTAATATTCTAAGCTCCTTTTCCATGATCGCACATTATCACTTGGGTGGCTGATTTAAGATCATCCAAAAAAAACCAAGTTGAGTTACAGCTTTAACAAATTGATCAAAATCTACTGGCTTAACGATGTATGCATTAACCCCTAAATTATAAGCCTCAATAATATCTTTATCCTCTTTAGAGGAAGTAAGCATAACAACAGGTATTATCTTCCTCTTTTCATCCGATTTCAGCTTTCGAAGAACTTCAATGCCATCAACCCGTGGCATCTTAACATCCATCAGTATGAGTTTAGGCATCTCATTACTATCATCATAAAGATAGTCGAGCGCTTCCTGGCCATCTTCAAGGTGTACGAGATTATTAGCCAGATTGTTCTTTTTTAATGCACGAATCGCCAGTTCGGCATCATTAGGATTGTCTTCAACGAGTAGAATTTCAGCAGAATTTCCCATATCCTCAATTAATTAAGTGAAAAATAAAATTTGGCACCCTCATTTACTTTGCCTTCAGCCCAAACATCGCCTCCGTGGCGCTTGATAATTGTTTTAACCAACGCAAGACCAACGCCTGTACCTTCAAATTCATTCATTTTATGGAGGCGTTGAAATACCCCAAAAAGCTTGTCTCCATATTTCATGTCGAACCCGGCTCCGTTATCGCTTATGTAATAGACCTTTTTACCATCGCGCTTTTCGAACCCGATTTCTATTTGAGAAATATCTTTCTTCGATGAATATTTCAATGCGTTTGAAATCAGGTTAATCCATACCTGGCGAATCATCGACAGGTCTCCTTTGGCTGACTCAATATCCAGTATTTTAATAGCAAGTTTCCGGTCTTTTAACTCCGCTGTTTGTTCACGCACAATATTTTCAACGGTTTCTTTCATATTAATGACTGTAAAACTGACATGCTTGCGGCCCAACCGGGAGAAGTCCAGTAAATCATCAATCAGTTGGCCCATCTTGGCGGTGTTCCGAATAATAACTTCCGTGATGCGCCTGGCTTCATCGTCCATTGTATCGTAATACTCTTCCTTAAGAATAGTAGCATATCCTATAATGGATCGCAGTGGCGCCCTCAAATCATGTGAGACAGAGTAAGTAAATCCTTCCAACTCCTGGTTAAGATCAAGGACACGGGTCTGCGCTTTCTTACGTTCTGTATTATCCATTACGGTTGACCGGCTTTTGATATACTCGCCTTCTTCGGTTGTAATGGCAATTGAGTTTAAGATTATCGGAAAGGTTCCCCCATCCTTTCTGATCAATTCAAACTCCAGGTCATTAACGGCACCGGTTTCCTTAAATTCACGGAAAGAGTTTTTAAAAACCTCCCGACTTTGTGCAGTCAGTAAATCTTTAAAATTGATTTTATTAATAATTTCCGCTCGGCTATAGCCCAGCCAGTTCAACTCGGTTTGATTGATATCCACAAAAGTTCCGGTTTGATCCAATGAATGATACCCTACCGGAGCATTGTCATAGAGATCTTTTGTGTCCTGGGCAACACGTATCAACTCCGTTTCTGCTTCATTACGGGCTTTTAAGGTGGCGTTAATCGTATAGAACAAATAGAAAATAATAATACCCATTACGGCTACAAGTCCTACGAATGAATACTGGAACTGCTGTACACTTTGAGCTGTAATTGTATTTCTTGTATTAAATAGAGCCATCTCCTCCTCCTGAATTTGCAGAATTGTTTTTCGGATTTTATCTGTATTTCGTTTTCCTTCTCCTGTTACCACAAGTACCTGCGCTTCTTCAAAACTTCTTTTGCGAACGTCAATCACACGCTTGGTCCACTCGGTTTGTATGTTTACCATGATGCGCAAAGAATCAATTTTAATTTGTTGACGAATGTTTTCAGCAGTCAATGAATCAAGCGTATCTAAATAACCGGTTATAGATTCTGATGATTCATGAAATGGTTCCAGAAAACTTTCGTTACCTGTAATCACAAATCCACGTTGGCCGGTTTCCATATCAATCATGGCCTTTACAACGCGCTCGGCATTATTAATTACACGGGTTGCGTGCGATTCAAGACCTGCCTGATCCATCAATCGTTGTGTGCTCAGGTATGAGAAAACTCCGAGAATAATCAGTACCAGCATGGATATGCTAAAACCGATTAAAACGCGTAGCGCTAAAAGCATAACTAAGTAATACTAAACTTATAATTACATATCATCGGGTACTGACGATGCTTGACTAACACCGGCAAAGGCTTAATTTTAGTTCAAACTCGCCTGCCATGAAAAACTGCTTCTCCTCCTTAATCTTTCTCTTACTACTAATAGGTTTTATTTCCTGCCAGGTTAAAGAAACAAATCTTCAATACCAAACTTCGGAAGGACATCCTGAATGGATCATGCAAGGCAACGTGTATGAGGTTAACGTGCGGCAGTTCACACCAGAAGGTACGCTCAATGCTTTCAGTAAGCACCTCGACAGGTTAAAAGATATGGGTGTACAAACGCTTTGGTTTATGCCCATCAATCCCATCAGCAAGAAAGACCGGAAAGGAACGATGGGCAGCTATTATGCAGTGGCAAGTTTTACAGCCTTAAATACCGAATTCGGTACGCTTGAAGATTGGAAAGATCTGGTTAGTGAAATCCATAAGCGTAATATGAAAGTAATTATTGACTGGGTTCCGAATCATACTGGTGCGGACCATCCCTGGTTAATTACACATCCTGAATTTTATGTTAAAGATTCAATCGGAAATCCAGCCGTTGCCTTTGATTGGGTGGATGTTCGCCAGCTTGATTATAATAATACCGTTATGCAGGATAGCATGATCAATGCCATGAAATATTGGATCAATACTAATATTGACGGCTTCCGGGTAGATGTTGCCTGGAACGTACCCGCAACGTTCTGGGATAAGTGCATACCTCAACTCAGAGCCATGAGGTCTGATCTTTTCATGCTGGCGGAAGGCGATAAAGCCTATCTCTCAACAAGCGGTTTTGATGCCGTATATCCCTGGACGATGTTTCAAATGATGAAAAAAGTTGCAAAAGGTGAACGATCGCCAACCGTATTGGATAGCATTAAAGCTGTAAACGACACACTGTATGCTGTAGGTACTATTCAATTATATTTTACCAGCAACCACGATGAAAATAGTTGGAATAAATCGGATTTCGAAACATTCCCCGGCACATCGCATGCACCGTTTGCTGTGTTTACACAAACTATGGCAGGAAGCGTTCCCCTCGTTTACAGCGGACAGGAAGAGCCTATACTAAGAGCATTGGAGTTCTTTGAGAAAGACCCCATCGGTTTCGAAAAATATCAGCGTGCAAAGTTTTATCAAACACTACTCGAACTTCGCGCAAAAAATCCTGCCCTTGCTGCTGATGCTACGTTTACTAAAGTTTCCGTTGGAGATGATAAATCGATTTACGCATTCACACGTCAAAAAGATGATCATAAAATTCTGGTGATCCTTAACCTCTCACCGGATGAGCAGGAGATAACGGTAAAAGATGCTTCGTTGCAAGGCAATCTTTACAATGTATTCATGTATACAAAGCAACCCCTCACCGATCAACCCTGGAAAATTGAACCTTGGGGATATGTTATCTATGAGTATTAGTCAGTATGAATCAATCGGAAATTGTTAAGCAACGATTATCTGCTCAGCAGCTTACGGCAACTAAATTCAAAAAACCAACAGACTTGCTCCGCTGGTTTGGTGCAATGCAAGCGCAGGAATATGGACCAACAAAATGGTCATTCGGGTTAAGGATTGTCAATCTCACAGACGCTGACATCGAAGAAGATTTTACCTCTGGAAAAATTCTACGAACTCACGTGCTACGCCCAACCTGGCATTTCGTAGCGGCAGAAGATATTCGCTGGATGTTACAGCTAACCAAAGCACGCGTTCATGCTGCCAATGCTTATATGTATCGTCAGGTCGAGCTAGAAAAAAAACTGTTTACGAAATGTGCCAACATCATCGTTAAATCACTGGAAGGGGAAAATCAGCTTACACGTGATGAGATCAATCTTGAGTTTAAGAAAGCCAGTATTAAAGCAGAAGGTCATCGGCTAAGCTATATCATGATGCATGCTGAGCTTGAAGGAATTATTTGTAGTGGCGCCCGGAAAGGAAATCAGTTTACGTATACATTGCTTGAAGAAAGGGTTCCAGCCGTTAAATCAAAAACTTTAACAGAATCATTAGCAGAACTCACGTTAAGATATTTTACGAGCAGAGGACCAGCAACTATTTATGATTTTGCAACTTGGTCAGGCCTTACCATTGCAGATTGTAAAAAAGGAATTGAATTAGTGAAAGCTGATATACTTTCTTCTACTATTGATAAAGATGTGTATTACTATTCAGAAGAAACTAAAGAAAATACTTCAAAAACTATTCATCTTTTACCCATTTACGATGAATACATTATGGGCTATAAAAAACGCGATGCAATCCTTCAGGTGTATAACAGTATCAAACCTAGCCCAGGCTATGGATATGATAATACGATTGTGTTACAAGGTCAAATTATCGGAACCTGGAAACGGGTGATTAAACCAAAACATATAGATCTTCAATATAAGCCATTTCAACCCTTTACAACTTCCCAACAAACTCAATTCAAGAAAGCCATTGAGCGCTACCAGAAATTTAGTGGCATGGAGGTTATTTTGAAATAGGCTATTTGTTACTCAATTGCAATTCAGTAAAACTAAAAAGCTCTTTATCGCCAGCTTTATCGTTTTTGAATATCAAATACAAGGTGTGAATGCCTTTCACTTCTGTGATTTTCGTTGCACTATTTGGCCTGATCTTCCCAATCAACTGGCCGTCCGGCTTGTCTAGTCGTAATTCAATTTCACCTGAAACCTGCCCAACTACAAGCGTCACTTGAGCTGTGACTGTTTTTACATGTGTCAGATCAATGTTTTCAAAAACGGCAGTATAATCGTGCTTAATATTTTGAAGCGATCTATCACTCTTTACGGCTTGTTCGGCTTTTAAATTGGGACTTCTTAACGCAGTAGATACAACCTCAGCAATTCTGGGAGTGTTTATTCCGCCCTTATCTCCGTAGGATGCAGTTAATACATACGCTCCATCTTTTTCATTTCCGGGTTTACGCGAGCCTTTTAAGGGCAATGTTGGTGCTCTCTTCTTTCCCAAAGACAAAATGTATTCAATCATTTTCTGTGCATCATTAACGCTGATTTGCGGATGAGCCGCCATCTCAGTATCACCCCAAACACCAGAACCACCTTTAATTACTTTATCAGCAAGCTTAGTGAATGCATCTTTTTGATCCCGATACTTTTCGGATACCTGTAAGTAGGATGGTCCGGCCGATCGTTGGTTAATCATATGGCATGATTTACAATCGCTGTTGTCGATCAGGATTTTTCCCGGAGGTTCAATACTTGCCTTTTGATGGCCTTGCGCGACCTGGATCATGTCATATCCTTTCACATAATCAAAGGTGATTCTTACGGAATCGGCTCTGATAGATCCATTTGAGGTGGAACCATCTTCTTTATCATGTACCTCAACAGCATACTGAATTGGTGTATCCGAAAAGTAAAACGTTTTGTTTCCTTCGGGGATTGTAATTTTAATTTCCGGAGCTTGATTACCTGCAATTATCTTTAATCGGGAGGTTGCGCTGGATCCGCTTCCATCTTTCACAAGAAGTTCTGGTGTATAAACCCCAGGCTTATCGAATGTTACCGTATAGCTTCCATTTTCAGGAGTGTATTTTTTTCCATCCACCGACAGTTCAGAGGTGAAATTATCCCCATCGGGATCAATCGTACCGTGTTGATTAAACACAACGGTTAGTGGCACTGCGCCAGTTGTCTTATCCGCTGATATCGAAGCTACGGGTGGCCTGTTACCTCCGTTGTAATCAATGCGAATTAAACGCGCATCAAAATTTTGCTGGAACCAGAGTGTTCCATATTCAAGCATATAGAGTTTGCCATCCGGCCCGTACATCATATCCATGATGTTGTTGAATTTTGTGTTTGGCATAAAAGGCTCCATGTCCATAATTGCTCCGTCCTTATCCATCGAAACAAGAAACATCCAGTTCCGCATCCAGTCGTAGATCAACAGCTTGCCATCAAAATATTTAGGAAAAGCAGTTGCTACACCTTTAAAATCATCGCTATAATAAACAGGCCCGGCCATGGCGTTTCTTCCGCCCTCCTTCACCATGGGGAATTCATCCGACTTAGCATATGGATACCAGATAAAAGGCGGAGCAACGGGAGGCAAAACTTTCTTACCCGTATTGTTGGGTGATTCATTAATCGGGTTTTCAGAATTAGCTAACGCTCCTATTTTGCCTGTTTGAAAATCATATTTATGATAAGGATAATTTTTGCCGACAAAATAGGGCCAACCAAAATACCCGGCTTGCTTTGCCTGATTTAGTTCATCATAACCACGCGGGCCGCGCAACGAATCGTTTGAGCCTGCATCGGGACCAACTTCACCCCAATATAAAAATCCGGTTCGCTTATCTATCGAAATCCGGTATGGATTGCGATTGCCCATAACATAAATCTCTGGCCGTGTAAGCGGTTCACCTTCCGAAAAAAGATTTCCTTCCGGAATGGTGTACGTTCCGTCACGCTCCGGATGAATCCTTAAAATCTTTCCACGAAGATCATTTGTATTACCGGATGATTTCTGAGCATCAAAAGGTGACCGGCCTGCTCTTTCATCCGAAGGACTGAAGCCATCGGAGGCAAAAGGAGAAGTATTATCACCTGTCGATACAAATAAATTTCCCTTCGCATCAAACACTATTGATCCGCCCGTGTGGCAACACTCATCACGCTGTACGGGAATCTCAAGAATAACCTTCAGCGATGAAAAATCAATAACCTTCCCGCTCATCGTGTAGCGAACGAGAATATTTTTCGGATCATCTCCGGCAGGAGAATAAAACATATAGACCCAGTGCGTGAACTCAAAGTTTGGATCAAGCGCTAATCCCAACAATCCATCTTCCGCTTCACCCCGAACTCCTTTAGCATCCGGATTATACTTGGTTGACACGGGAATTGTAGCAATGATCTCCGTTTTACCTAACTCCAGATCGTACAATTTCACATTACCCTTCCGTTCAATGAATAGAATATTTCCATTTGGCAAGACAGCCATTTCCATTGGCTCGTCCAGGTTAAAATCGAGAACAACTTTTGAAAAGCGGTTCTCCTCCGGTACTCGTAGAGACTTTACTTTTTTATAATCAAGCTCTGAATTTCCGATGGCATACTTAATTCCCTGTAAAATTATATTCAGAAAAGTTTTATCCTGATACGATTCCGGAGTATGTCCAAGGCCTGTATAAAAAGAACGACCGCCTTCAAATTCGTGGTACCAGGTAACGGGGTGTTCAGTACCGTTTTCTCCTCCGGCATAAGAAGATTCATCAAGGTTGTAAATAACGTTTATATCAGGATTAATGTTTTTGTAGTTGTACCACTCATCAACCTTCGACCATTCAGTTGCTAAGCTGTCACCAAAAGGCTCAACTAGTTTGAGCTTTGCCTCTGCGGTGCCTGGTGGATGACTTTTAAGATAGGCTCCAACCAACTTGCCATACCACGGCCACTCGTACTCGGTATCCGCTGCAGCATGAATCCCTACAAAGCCTCCACCCGCTTCAATAAATCTTTTCAAGTCAGTTTGTTGAACTGTGTTCAAAACATCTTTTGTTGTATTGAGAAAGACAATTGCTTTGTAACGTTTCAGCTTTTTCTCATTGAATAGTGAAGCGTCTTCTGTGGTGTCAACTTTGAAATTGTTCTTTTCTCCTAATGCAATTAATGCCAGCTTTCCAGCTGCGATTGATTCGTGTCGGAATCCTTTAGTTTTGGAAAAGACTAATATCCGATCCTCATCTTGTTCACAAGCAAAGACAAGACTTAGCATCATTATAAAGATTACACTCGTGATTTTTGAAATCCAGGCAGCGCGTGTAACCAAATTAATATTCATAGTAAACAGGTTCCAGTGTGATCAGCACATTCGGCAAACCTGACAATATTAACCAAAGAAGTATCCATGTGAAATACCCTTTATATAACAATTACATCCGAACAATAGAACTATTTGGGCCTGCGTTACATCAGCAGGTAAATACCGCAGATGCAGATTTTGAGCAATGGAGCTTCACAGGATGAAAGTAAAAAAGCTGCTCAAATATCAGATTTAAGCAGCTTTAAAGCAGTTTACCTGCTGATCAGTGGACCCGGAGGGAACCACGAAAATATCCTAACTCGTTTACTTTCAACTTATTGAGTTCACCAAAAAAATCGGGTAACCGAGCGGGTAACCGACCTAATTTTGATACGATTTGAAGTCTTTTAAAGAACGCTTTCGTTAATTAAAGATACAAAATTGACTTCCTCCGACCTACAAAATCCCTAAAAACCACCCTTAAAAAATTAGCCACTTATATAATGAGTGATCTCCTCCTCCGATAACCCGAGGTAGTGGCAGAGTTCCTGAACGGTAATTAGCTGATGTTTTTGTTTCCCCAGTTTCTTCTTGATGGCCGACTGAATTGAATAAGCGTACCGCTCACTCCTACCTGTGATGCGTTGAATATCCTTGGCGTAAATTATTAACCTGGTCGCTTTCACAATACATTATCTATACTTCATCTCTGCCTTTGTCAGGGCGATGATGGCGTAAAGTATCTACTGCACAGTTCTGCAAATTCTGTCACATACTGCTTGGTTTGATTTGGGGTTTTTTGTTCATGAATCCTTTGCCTTATCCTTCGTCCATTGTTGCAACGATGGCTTAACCAGACTGAGCCGTAACAGGATGGACAATTAATTTTTTAATCTAATGGCAAGACAAAAGGGGGTTATTAAACTCCAGGGCCAGATGGGAGGCGTTAGCTTCTACAAGACTGGACAGGATGGATTTCTTGCGAGGGAGAAAGGTGGCGTTGATGCAGAGCGAATCAAGAATGACCCGAACTTTGCGCGTACCCGTGAAAACGGTGCTGAGTTTGGTCGCGCAGGAAGCGCAGCCAAGCTCCTGAGAACGGCCTTCCGTTCTCTTATCCTAAGCACGAAAGACAGCCGGATGGCAAGCAGACTGACGAAGGAAATGGTAAAGGTTATTCAAGCCGATACCACAAACACACGCGGCCAACGCAACGTGATTGACGGAGAAGCCGAGTTACTACTCGGTTTTGAGTTCAATGATGCAGCGAGATTTGGCAGCACATTCTTCGGTCAGTATCAGGCTACCATCAACCGGGCAACCGGTGCGTGTGAGGTTGCAGTGACCAACTTCTATCCTGATCAAATGGTGAACGGGCCTTCAGGCGCGACTCACTTCCGATTGATCATGGGTGCGGGGTTGGTTGATTTTGAAGCGGGAACATTCAGCAGCAATGTGAACCTCAGCCCGGAAATCGAACTGAGCAATTTGCAGGCTGGCCCATTCAATTTAGCAACCGCGATTGCAGCTGCAGCGCAAGAGCCAATCTTCCTGGTATTCGGTATCGAATTCTTCCAGCAAGTGAACGGACAGTTTTATCCGTTGAAGAATGGCGCATACAACGCGTTGACGATTACGGCTATTGACGGAGGTGTTTAATGGAATTGGAGCTGATCAGGACTTACGATCCTCATGGGACGAATGGGGAGATCATCTATCGGGTGTGTAACTCCATAGAGCTCCCCTGGCTCCAAAACCAGCGCAACATTTCCTGCATTCCTGAAGGACGGTATGAGTTGCGGGAACGATACACCGCAGTACGTGGCCAGCATTTAATCTTGGTGAACGTCCCTAAAAGATCTGGGATTTTAATTCATCCAGCTAACAATGCTATCACTGAACTAAAAGGTTGTATTGCCCCGGTAACAACTCATACCGGTTTCGGGAAGGGAAGCCAGTCACGGCTGGCTAATGATAAGCTGAAGGCACTTGTGCTTGAGGCTTTGGAACGAAATGAGAAAGTTTATATCACCATAAAACCAAAAGCTTAATGAATGTTGTTCAAAGAGTAAAGGCACCAACGCCAAAGTTCTTCAAAGTGCTTCGCACTATCGGATTGGTTCTAGCAACGGCTAGCGCGGCAGTATTAACAGCACCCATTGTCTTACCTACCGCTGCAGTAACTGTCGCTGGATATATTGCTGTCGGTGGAATTGTAGCTTCTGCCGTAAGTCAGACTGCTGTTGATGACGAAAAGGAGGTGAAGCATGACGGCCCATGACAACCATGGCGGGACTGTAGCCGGTACCGCTGGGGGAACGTTACTTACTATCTTCGCGAATATTCACTCCGAAGATATCGTAAAGACGGTCGTCCTTGCACTGATCGGTGCGGTCGTCAGCTTTTCCATCTCGCTCGGGATGAAGTGGATCGCAAAAAAAATCCGCAAGCGTTAGAAGCGAAAGGCCTCCATAACCGGAGGCCTTTTTTAATTTATTGAACGATTGCATCAGGTAAAGCCGATTTAAAGAGCTTAACCATAACTGCTTTTTTAAGCTGACCAATTAGGTGAACCTGCTTGATCAAATTTTGTTGTTGAGCCGAAAGCTTATTGAGAATTTCGATTGAATGCAGCAGTGCCTCCCTGCGCAACCCAATTTTCGATTGACCAGCTTTGATGACCTGGTTAAGGTCGCTGATACGGATAAATGAAATAACAGAACCTATAAGAAACGGGCGAAACATACCGCCAGCCCAAAGTCCGTAGCACAACCAGTAGTAATACTCTTTTTCATAGAGGTTGTTTGCCATTATGACAAAGCAATTGGCGCAAGGATTTTCAAGCGGCTTACCGGCATTGTTTCCTTTTGCTAAGATAAAGAAGTGGTTATTGTTGAGATACTGAGCATTTGAATTGTGTGTTTTGATTTTCATAGTTTACAGCATTTAAATTGATGCTGCGCCCCACATACATTTTAAGAGAAAAGAAAAACCATAAAAAAATAAAAGAGAAGCCCACAAGCTTTGGGAGGCCGGCAGTATGGGCAAGGTTTTTTAAAAAAATACTACCCGTAGGTGTGGAGATTTTTTTAAAAACCGGAGGCTTGACCTTGACCATGCTGACGGCCGGACATACCTTTGGCTTATCTTTTATTTATTGTGCGTTAGATGTTGGAAAGGATGAAGAAACAGTCTGTTAGCAGCTGTACTTCCTCGAAATTTTTTGAACTTGAAATGTTCTGGCTTTGTCACAGGTCGAGCTGTTAATTACATTAAATTGCGTAGATGTCATTAGGAAAAACCATTACGCTTGCAGCCTTAAAAAAGGGGTCGATAAAACGATCTGAATTTAAGGATTTTATACAGTCAAATATCGGCAATGAAACGTGTCTGTTCATTAGCCACTATACAATAACTTATCAATGCCTTAAACTAATTAGCGATCTTAGGGTAAATAAAACTAATAAATCTGTTTCAAAGAATGCAAAGATTGTTTTGCAAAGTATGTTTTCTAAAGTATCAGATACGGATGAAAACTACCCGAAGCTATTTGTTAGAAATGTCCTTGACTTCATACAACTTCCGATTTATCATAAACAGATATTAAATAAAGTAACGAAACGGGATTTGGCAGCTGTGGATGAGTTGCTAAACCACTATAATTCCATTCCATTTATTGAAGAGTACACGCTTAAAAGGAGTCAACCCAGGAATCACCAGCAAAGAACCATTCTCGAATTCTATAACCGCACACTTAAAAAGAGAGGTGAGATTGTAGATTATCTACTCTACAAAATTGACGCGAGATCGATCGAAAAAGCGAAAGAAGCCGAAGACAAATGGGACAGCTCGAAAAAGGTTGCCAGGTACATGCAAGAGTATCAACTGCACAAAGATTTTCCGTATCGAGATGAGGTGGTCGATTTCAAGAGAATGGATTTTGCATACAAAATTAATTTTCAGAAGATTGACTACAGAAAAATAAATCTGATTGCTAACAAGAGCTTTTCGATTAGGCTTGACGTTGACAGAGACAAGGGATATACAAAAAAGTTTTATCGGATTGTTAACAGACTTCCGTTGAAGCAGATCCTAAAGAACACAATAGGTATTGTAAAGGATACACCAATTCTCAACGAACGACTACCGATCTTTAAAGAATTGAATAGCCTGTATAATCAAAAGCATTGGCATGGATTCTATGCCCTCGCCCTTCCTCAAGTTGAGGGCATATTTGCGGAAATGATTAAGGCTAGTAAGCCAAATGCAGTGGTTACGGGTACACTAACCGACAAAGTTCAAATGATTCGCCCTTTCTATTCGCACAGCTCTTACTCGTTCGATTATTATGAATTTCACTTACCAGAACAACGCAATCATTTCTCCCATACCGGAAAGGTGATTGACGTGAAAAATAAGTGCAACATACTTTTACTTGATCTTCAAGCGGTCGTCAACGTTTTTATAGACTTAGATTCACCGATAATAAAACTCAATCGGATCATTCAGAATGAAGGCATTAGTTCAATTCATGATATTGGTCGACTTGCCAACTTCATTTACACGATAGAACAGGTTATCCAAAATGGTCACTTTACAAGTATTGAGAAGAAATGTACTAAGTTTATAAACGAAGAAATCTTGCAGAAAATCGATTTCATATCATTCTTAAAAAATCTCGAAATAGATTTTGAACTCGCCTTCAAAAAATATAGCCATGATCTGGCACTCTATTCAAGTGTATTTTATCAAAACTCTATCGATACTAATGAACTTTTTGACAAGGATTTGAGCAAAAAAATTAAAGTGATGCAGGAGGTCCATGATCACCATTCACTATTGTTCCAAGAGGAATTGAAATTAGTAATCGACACAAATTATGTGCTTGGCAACATTGAAGAGTTTTTTGCTGGCCTCAATCAGGATGTTAGGAATAGCATCTCAGCATTTAACTCTAAGTTCAAATATGAATTAAAAGTAGTCAGTCTGTTGAATTCAAAATTGAAGATGGAAATTCCTGACGATTTTATCTTAAACAGGAACAAACACAAACACTACTCTATCCCGAAATCATAATCATTCGCGAGCCGTCAAAGCCGTAGTGCATTTTTCATGCACGAAGGCTGCGAGTGGAATGAGGGTGCAAGCAGAGAGAGCTGACGAAGGAAGCGGCTGCGACCTATGTAGGTAGGCTTGCGCGTCAGCATGGGGGTTGCAAGAAGCCGGACTACACAAGGGTTGGCGTGGCTTTTGCCTTTCCTGCAAAAGGCATGACAATCCCGCAGCCCGAATGACAGCGCAGGCGAGCACAACAAGGGCAGCGGGTGGCTTTTTAGCTTTGCCGACTGAAGGCCCGTAGCCTGCGGAGAACTGAACGAGGCAATGCTAAAAAGACACAAGAGCTGCCGTGAGGAATGCCTTGCCGACCGCAAAAGGCATGACAACATGCGCAGCACCCGAAGGGCTAAAAGTTGGTGCTGTTTCAGCACGGACTTTTAGTGTTGGCGTGATCTTTTGCCGGCATGGCATGACGAACTCCGCTTGACCTGATTGTTCAGGTTACGAGAAACTCTATCGGATAGCAGAATTGTACAGAACATGCAGATTATACCTAACACACATTATCCCGGCCAGGGATAGTAGCGAAAAGCCCACAGCGTAGCGAGGACTTGTAGCGGATAGCCCGCCCCGAAGTATGAGGGGGACGCATAATAAATGTTCCTGACCTACGATTCTGCAGACATCTGGTACTTAAAAAGTTGTAGCCGACCCGGTGCGGTCTCTCTGAATTGAATGCAGCGATCTGTTGGAGGACAATCTATCTGGAGAAATCTATTGAGGTACGAATGATGGATTCATTCGGAAGGAAGTCATTCTCGACAACCGGAATTCTGAGATTCTTACAGAAGGTGCCAAAGCTTGTTACCTTAGCAAGGTTATCCGGATCAAATTGCTTTCCGTCTGTTATTACCGAAATGATATGGTACTTTATCTTAGTCTCAATTTTAAGTTCTTCCTTCCTCTTTTCGATATCATTGATCACTCTTTTAATCGTATTACCGCAAGAAACCACATCGATGATGATAACAATGTCGGTGACGGATTTCAACTTGGCAGATAAAGCTATAAGGTTTACTTCTAAGTCTGAGTGATAAAGACCATTACCTCTTGTCGCGACACAAAAGTTAAGTGCGCCAGTTGAAACAGCAACCTGACTTGAGATTATCGCTCCCCAAAAGTCCAATCCCAAGCAAACCGAAGATTGAACGTTAAGCTTTAGCACTTCAAAAATTCGCTTTCGGATTCGGCCGATTAAGGCGGGCAGAATGGAACCCGTGTTGAGTAATGGAGCAATTGCAACCCATCCTAAGGAAGTACTATTCTCAGAAGTTTTAAACCGCCCGAAACTGTAGAGTTTCTTATCAACTATTCTCTCTAAAATTTGAGTTTCAAGTTCCTCACTTATTAAGTGAATCCCCGCGCCAATTTCTTCTGACTGTTCACTTTTTAATTCAGAGGATGCTTCTGCTTTAACCGGAGAAACTGGCCTTATTCTACTTAAAACCCCATCCCATCTTACTGAATTAAATGAATCGTTATGTCCCCTGGGGTCATCGCTAAACGTGCTAATTGCGTGATTTCCGTTCGCACCTAATTCAACTATCTTAACTTGTCTTCTTTGCTGACTTGTCTTTGATTTAGTCACTCCAAACCGACCTGTCATTACATAAATGGTCTTCTTTACCTGGATGGAATCTCCAGCATGGGTGTCACCACTGTACCAACTAGTTGACAGAGTTTTCAGGGCATTTATCCTATTTCTTAATTCGGCTCCATATGCCCAAACGTGATTCTTACTAAAATCATCCTCTTCGGCCCCAAGCGTGCTTTCAGGATAGTGATTAGGTGGGTAATGACAACCAATGACCAAATGCGTGTTAGTTGTTACCACATCGCGCAGCGCATCAATTATAGCATCGTGCTCGGTATCCAGTACCTTCGCAGGCAACTTCCTTGTATCCTTACCCCCCTTGCTGATTTGCTCAACTAGTGATTCGTAGTTCTGTTCCAACGACAAATCAATTGTGGGGTCCAATGACAGAAAAACAAGATCTTCATCTATTTTAAAAACACTAGCTCTCGCGCATTGGAACGTTGCATTTGTATTTCCAAACTTTGCCGCAAGTTCATAGAACGGTTTTCTCAATTCATTGCTATTCTTACCATTCTCGTCAACTACTTTGTAGTCATGATTCCCAATACAAAAACAAACTTTTGATTTTTCAATTTGGAGTGCGCTCGCCAAATACGTAAGAATTTTTTCGACATGCGGGAAATTTTCCGTCTTACCAATATCAATCAAATCACCTGTAACCACCAGATAGTCGACCTTTATACCGTTTACCTCCAGCGCATCAACCAAACTGTCAATGTACTCAATGTAAAAGCTCTTGCGTAGCGGCTCGCTAAGAGCCGTGGTGTCGTGTACGTGAAAATCACTTATATGTAGTATTGTCTTCACCATGCTTAAAGCTCATAGCTTGCCAACCCAAGCTGTTTAAGATCGATAATCGAATTGAGCGTGAAATACTCTTTAAAATGCTCACACTCTACATAGTTTCCAATTACCAATGCGTGATTGATATTTAAATTATAAAACTGCATACATGTCTTTGCAGTTTTTATCTCCGTGCCGCCAATACAGAAATCTCCAATAAAGATGTAGCAGGAGTTGCGATCAAAATGATTTCCAAATCCCGACTCAAAGATTTTGTGCTTCGGCCCGAGATGGTCAATGGTTTCGAATGGATAACCGAGCAACAAACCCAGTGCAGCGGCAAAAGGTGTACCCCGCAGACTTACCGATATCAAACGCACGTTACTAAGTTGCCCTTCATCGATAATTAGATCAAGTTTGTCCGCTAAGAAGGTAGTGATCCACATAAATGACTTCGGATCAGAAATTATGGCGCTTGAATTAAACTCACCATTTGCAATTAATGGTGTTGATGACAGACGCTTCTTTTGTCCAAACTTCTCGAAACAGTTCTTAATTATTTTTTCGGTTATACTTTTTACCAAAGCATCTCGCTCACCCGTAATTTTATCATATTCAAAAGCATCTTGTTTGCCCAGGATAATTAGTTTTCTTGTCGGATCATTTCTGGATTCTACACCTCCAGAAGTCGCGATGTTTTCAATTTCAGAGTACAGGTGATTTCCATTTGTAATGACTACCTGTCGTTTGTTTCCGACCAACGCTTCAAAGAATCCTTTCAGTCCATAGTCATCGATCTTCTTTATGCGTAAGAAATTGACTACGACAATTTTCTCATCGCCATACTGATTTACGATTTCAGCGAGAAGATCACCCGCATTCTTTTCAATCATATAATTCAGTTCCAGCCCGCTCGCAACCCACACGAGGTTCTGCATTCTTGAGAAAATGCAATTGCTTCCAGTTAAGATTAACCTACTAACGGTTTCTGAGCTCATGTTATAACAGGATTTCAAAGGTTATTCTAGAACCAATTAAGATTGACTTATATGTTTTATAATAACCCTTCCGTACGACCTCAGGACTTGTATAGCCGTCTAGTGGTTTACCCAATTGATCGATTACAATTTTAGACGGTATCAGTCCTTCAAACTTTAGCTTCGCGGTTTCCCAAAGCTTCCTCTCCCATCTAATTTCAGAATCATACGATGACAGTATTACATGGCCATCTGTTTTGATTACGTCATCAATTGCCCGAAAAAGACCGATCTTGTTCTTACTTAACAGTGAAGCAACGAGGAGTGCCTGAGCATGTCCCATTGCCTTATCATGACCAATTTGATGCGTATCTTTTAGAGATCTTTGGAACCCACGGCCTGCATCGCAAATTGTGGTTGTTATACGCGTTGAACTTCTTTGGACACCAACAAACGCTACATCCTTTCCATGTAGAAGTGCGTTAACGATGAGCTCGGCACCAGTTATGGTTAATACACCCTCCAGGTTTTCACTCCATCTTCTGTCGAGATTAATTGAATCGAAAACCTTATTAAGTCTTAAAAGCATGGAGTGCTTTATCTGCTGGCGCTTAGCATCCTTCCAAAAATTTAAATCTTCCTGACTTTCGAACTCTGGTGGTAAATCGCTGTAGTAAAATATTTTAGTCTTAGGGTTCGTTCGGCCAGTGGTGTATCCGCCCACCATTCCCTGCCAATCATACAAATCAAACGTCTGCGCGATCTGCATAAAACCAATATCAGCTAAGAATCCCTGCAACTCCGGATTCCATGATGATTTCACCGATATAGGTTGACCAATAAAATCTCTTATCCGTTTTGAGATTGATAAGAAGGCCACCAGCGCGGCCAAGCTAACACCACCCCTAACAGCATCGATTCTTGAAATATTGTTTAAATCCCAAATGGGTATTGTTTGCTTTCCTTGCTGATAGTCTTCACGCAGTTTGTCCAATTGCGGGCCAACATAAAGCGTTAAGCTATTGAAGCTGGAAAGCGGACCAACGTTTATTTCAAGATTATTCTGCATTTATTGGGGGTATTACTCTGAGGATCAGAGTTTAGAAGCGGGCTCTACTTCTGTAGTAAATCTAAATGTTTTCCGTGAACTTAGGTAAGGATAAGCTCTAAATTTTAACGCTAATTTCTCTTATCCTGAGCAGTTTTTGGAAAAAAAATGACGTTTGTTTTTTCCCTGAGCCTAGACCTAATTCTACTTCCGTAAACATCTTCAATTTCTGAAGCGGAGAGGTTGGTTGTTATGTGGGTAGTCATTTTGTGACTAACAAACAGGTCATACCTCGACAGTAAAATCTCCGATAGTACATTGCATTCATTCCCGTAATATTTCAATGACTGTTCAGCTCCGAGGTCATCAAAACAGTAGCATCGCGGCAACTGACCGATGAAAGACATCTTACTGTATCGCCCAATTACTTCATAACCTTCTTGAATAAATTCAAAGCTGATGTCCCGGCAAGCTTTCATCGAAAAGGATCGTTCATTTGATGCAGCAAAACGCATAAGACTCATTAGTGTTGTTTTACCACAACCAATCGGCCCCGTTAGCAACAAGCCTTTATCAAGCTTAAGGTTTAACCTTTTCGCTTCATCCTGATGCGCGAGGAAGTAGATGATGAGCTTGTAGATGACCTCATAGTCTTCTTCGTAGATTCTAAATTTCTGGCCATAAGTTTCCTTGCCGCGCTTTCCAAAGAAGCCAATGCACCAAGCAAGGTCAATAGCCTTTCCGGAGTTAATCCGTTGGACTTCTTTTTCCTCGAGGCCTTCATAGCGGTTCGCTGTAGTCTTTGTCTCTGCTCTGTCCATCATCGATTGTGCGTTTTGAATGTCGTTCATTGCTGAACGAGCTTATGTTCAATATCCATTTTGTGGCTGCGGCTTGCCAGTCTTGAATTGATGTGCGGCCGGAAAGTCGCCAGCCATTCGCCTGATAATGCGCGAAGAATTTTCCGGCTTCGGTTTCATTTGCATTTTTTGATTGAAAAAATTCAAATACTGATTCCTGCGCGGGCGGAATGTCTTTCTCTCTGTTTTCAATGTTTGTATTGTTTGTATTGTTTATAGAAGGTCTCACCGGTTGTTGACCTGTTGTGTCGTCAGCTTTATTATCAGTTGTACCGGCCCTTGTATCAAATCTGTACAAGTGGACCTTGCTGCCGCGTTGCGGATTGTGAGAAGGGATGTACTGTATGTAGCTCCATTCATGAAGTTCTTTGAGACATTTCAGGTAGGTATTAACCGAACCTATCTTTGACAAGTGCATGACTTCCTCGCGGCTAATTGAAATCGGATTGCGGAAATGATTCAGATTCCAGTATTGGAAGAGAACGATGTAAAGGCTTACGTGGTGAGGCGTAAGCCTTTGATCAACCGCCAACAAATCAATAAAGCCTCTGAAGTGCTTTATGAAGTTCACTAGCCATTCATCTTAGCTGATCTCTTTTCAAGCGAAAAAGGACTTCTCTCGCTAACCTGCTTGTGCAGTTCAAGCATCTTTGTGATATCATCGGTGTCGTAGTAGATAACGCCACCGATTTTAGTGAATGGCAATGTCCCATTTACACGAAGGTTTTGCAGTGTGCCAGGAGAAATGGTAAGTAATCGTCTTACTTCATGCGACTTTAACCACTTTTTTACAGCGCTATTTTTCTGAGAAAAGAGTTGTTTGATCTCATTCACCAGCTCCTGTTTCAGGATGGCGAGATCTTCAATTGTAACGACATTTGCAGGCATAAACTTTGGGTTGTTTGATGCTTGCAAATGAAAATAGAAACCGTTCTTGACAACAGTTACAAACGGTCAGGACTGTCACGTAAAATGATGTTTTTCAAATATTTGAGGAAGAATATTCATTGCACGGAAACTTTATTGGGAATAAATTCACGTACGCCAATCAATCAGTCGTATGGAGGTTCTGGACGAACATTTGGAAGAAACAAAACAGATACTAATTAAGCACGCAAACGAAACTACAAAGCCAATCGATGAAAGTGGCTTAAGCAAGATTCGTGCACTCCAAGCGCGTCTCGAAAGTATAGAGGACACAAGGCTTATGGAAATAGCCAACGAAAGACTGAAGCTTTTTGAAGAAAAGTTAATAAATCTTGGTTTTCCCCCTGACACGGTTAGTGATGTCACGGAAACCTACAAACAATCACTTATCAAATTTATCGGAGGCGGTCTGAAACAGTATTTATTAAGGGGTTAAGCTATGAGCTTCGAGTCAATTTCCAGTCAAATGAAAAGTATTGACAGCAGTATTCGACTGTTGGAAAGTCAAATTCATACATTAGAAAATAGTATTACCAGGAAACAAACAGAAGCTAATTCAGTTCTCGCAAAAATTACTCGCGAAAAAGACATTAAGAAAGTGGTAAGCTTAAATCGCGACTTGACCTCTAAAGGTGCAGAAATAACTCGTCTAGAAAAAAATCGGAGTATTAAAGCGAAAGCGTTGGCTGATAAACAAAAGAAAAAAGCTGACCTAAGATCTCAGCTAGTCAAATATGAAAAACAGGAAAGGGAGAACACAAAGCGAGAGCATCGAGAGATCCTGAGCTTACAGCAAGAAATTACCAGAGAAGTTGAACGACAAAAGTACATCGCTTCCCAAATCACAGAATTGAAACCCCAACAATTAAACATGGAAGAGAAGGAATACGATGTCTTTATTTCTCATGCTTCAGAAGACAAAGATGAGTTTGTCAGAGAATTTGCAAAGCTACTTCGGCAAAAGGGATTGACTGTGTGGTACGATGAGTTTGAGTTGAAAATTGGCGACAGTCTGAGGCGAAAGATTGATCTTGGTTTAAAAAATTCCAGATACGGCATAATCGTGTTATCCAATCATTTTTTTAAAAAAGAATGGCCACAGAAGGAACTAGACGGGCTTTTCACAAGGGAAGAAGGGGCAATCTTACCTATTTGGCACAAAATCACTAAAGATGAAGTTACCTCCTACAGCAGGATGATCGCTGGACTCGTAGCTCTAAATACCTCTATGTTTACGGTTGAAGAGATTGCAGAACAAATTGCTGAAAAAGTAAAAAAAGAGAGAGAATAACCTCTCCCTTTTGTGTTTCCCGATGAATAGGAGCCCTCCAATTCATGTCGGGGGATGATGCAGTTTAGGATAAAAATCAATAATCAGCCTGAACTAATAGGAGTAACTCCTATGGAATTCACCTTTTTTCTAATTTTTACGTTAAAGCTTTTATGAATTCGATTTACAATTACTGTATCGATGTAGTTAACCGGGCAAAGCCTATCGAGGATGAGAAAGGCTTATATGATATTGTGAGACGTGTGGCGAGTTATAATGGCCTTTCAGTGGTTGAGCTTAACGAGATCGAAAGTCTGATTTTGCAAAAAATCCCGTCTGAAGAACTAAAACTTGAACTGACTAAAAGGTTTAGCACAATGAAAAGGACCGCCCTGGAAACATTAAAAAGAATTGAAGGGGTGAAGGAGCGGAAAGCCCGGGAGAAATCTTTTGAGCGTGAAAGGAATAAACCTGAGCAAGGTAACAAGCTGTGTATAGACTCAAATATATTTTCTACAACATGGATAAATGCTGATCCATTAACTCCACCACCTATGGAAGAGTAGGCATGGCAGTGGATCCGCGAAAATTAGGCCGAATGTTGACTGTTGTTCGTGATAGGGTTATAAGATTTACTAAAAACAATCATATTAATTGACTTCTTGGTAGCCTTTAGTTCAGCGAACTTAAAATAGGCGTGTGTGAAGTTTAAGACTAGTCCGCGTTTTGACTGCTCCAAAAATTCACCATTCGGCATTCTCCAAAATTCCCCGTGTAATTCCCGATTAGTCATTAAAAGTTGCTTTATTAATTCTATAATAGGTTTATTTATGCCTGCGATTAAATCATATTTCTCATGGTCTGGTTTTTCCAAATTTGTTGGAACATAGGAATATTCGCAATATGTGTCTGACACCCAACAATTGTTAAAGATACCTTCGTCACCCTTAGGAAGTTTTATTTTCCCCTTTTGTTTTCTCTTCATCATCCATTCTGTTCTATTCAAGAACAATTCAAATTCATCATCATGTTTAATAGAAACACCTACAGAAAATTTAGGGACGTAATTTAGCTTTGTATTTGTGACATCTATAGCTTGAAGTCTCTTGATATTTAAAATGCTCAGTGTTTGTAATGGGTTGTCGCTTAGGTTAATGCTTTCTAAAAATTCGCCCTCTAATGCGAACTGCTGAATGCTATTTTGATTTAACTCACAAACCCTGAGTTTGGTAAAATTCCTGATGAAAATTTCATTTAGGCTGTTGCCTGAAATCCTTAAACACTCAAGTTTATGAAAATCATAAAGTAATTGAGCGTTTGATACTTTATTATAAGATAAGTCCAACTCCTTCAACTCATCTACCAGTTTAAGAAAATGAAGATAGTCGTTCGAGATCTTCAGGTTTCTCGCGGTGATGCTGGCAACATTCTTATAGCCACAAGCAAGTTGAAAAAGCTTTGCATCCGGTAGATCGATAACTATTTTTGGATTCTTGCTCCCCAAGCCCTTCTCAAATTTGTACTTGCCACGAATGACCGGATCGGTGGACAGCGCATTCTCACAAAGGCCGCGATATAACCTTTTGGAATATGTAAAACTTTGAAATCGAAACTTCTTAAGAAATTCAAAGTCGTTAAATGCTTTGACGGCCAGGAAATATTCCAAAATAGATTTATGCGCGAATTTATAGTGTCCATTAGCATCCCTCGTAAGAAGAGATTTACTCCTTAACACCAATTCATCCAAGTCAATGCCATTCTCTGTGGCAAAGGGCTTAACCAAATGATGTGAAATCGATAATGAAGAATCCTGCGAAAAGTTTCCATATAATTTTAGCGCAATCTTTTCGGAAAACTTTTGTAGTTGCATGCGGAACTCAGTTCTGTCACTACTTTTTTTCCGGTTCGCTTCCCGTTCAATCCATGCTTTAATCAAGAAATGATAAATCTCGTAGATATTACTTAATCCATCTTTAGATTTAATAAGATCATCGATATAACTAAGGAGCATCGGCCTAACCATTAAGTATGGACTTTCCTTAACAATGCGATAAGCCTTAAAAATCTTTCTTAACTCAAACACCGAGAACTTCTTCCATAGGTACTTTCTAATGTCTGTATTGTTAAAAGGTGATAGATATATCTTTTTAAACTTATGATACTCGCCACCTCCTCCACTCCTTCTAATATTAAGTTCGCTGGGTTCAACCTCCTCAAAAGGGAAAAATTGGGTTCGACACGTAATTAACACAAAACGAAATTTGGATGTCAACTCTATAAGGTGATCGATCCTTTCCATGTAGTTGGAGGCAGCTTTACCATCTTCATCGAATGCATCGAGTAGTATAACAGCTCTACACTTAACCTCATCTGGAATTGATCGAATGTGATCATCTATCTGAGGGTTGTTGAGTGGAACCAGAAAGATTTCAAATTTTTTAAAAAGCTTGGTTTTGTATTTATAGTACAGGTTAATAAAGAATGTCGTTTTACCCATACCGGAATCAGCCAATATGATGTAGTATTTATTATTGTTCTCCGGATTATTAAGTACATCCAGAAAAAAGGGTATTAATGGTTGCCTCGCTGCGACTGCATGCGTAAATGCCGGTTCGTGCTCTAACGATGGGGGTATATTTTGGAACTTAGTATTAACGTAAAATTTGGTAGCATCTCTAATCTCACCGGGCAGGTAAAAGGGATCAAAATACTTGGCTTGTCTTGTTATGAAAAACCATGTTTTGATTCTTATCCAAGCAGGCTTTACAAAGTTTAAAATGAAAACGATGAGCGCACAAACAACAATATCTACGATCCAAGGAGCTAAATCGACTCCGTGTTGCTTTAAGCTTTCTGTAATCGTGTCACGGAACAAAAGATAAAAATCAAGCATATTTACGGAGAATTTTATTGTACGGCCCGAAAGAACAAAGCCCATCCGCAACTCCAAGAGTTGTCAGATGGGCTCAGTTAAAATTAGCAAAATTCTTGATTCAATATGGCGGACTTCTGCTCTATTTGTGAACCGGATTTTTTTGATATCAACCTGACGGAGATCGCGCTTGAACTCGATCCCGGACGCTCGGAGAGCTTTATTTGCGAAGGGTGCAATTTGCGGGCGGTGTTCAAGAACGAATCAAATGCGCTGTACCTGGGAAGGCTGGTTGACGGTGAACTCGTCCTGGAACCTATTCATATTGAAGATCTCTAATTCGGTTCTACAAGATAAACATGCAGTGACTTCGGGGTGACGAGGAACTTATAGTCATTTTGCCATTTGATCTGAAACTGCGAATACACAGTCTTCAGTTCGTTGAACTTGTCAATGTCAGGATTGGGGCATTGCAGTTCTCTGCAGAGTAATTTCATTTTTGTTTTCCGTTCTATATAGTAAAACAAATCAACACGGGCATGAAGGTCCTGTGTCTGCATTCCCTGTTCAAGTAATTTCAGAATTGTATTGACCTCTGTAAGGATTTCTATGCAGTCGGGTTGAGGTTCAGGTATCACTTGTGTTCATCTTTAACTGCCTGGCGAGTGCGCGTGCTTTTGCGGGAGTTATTGCGTTTGGTAAAACTTCCGGCCTGGGAATAGATTCAAGCAAGTTATTCACAGCCCGCGAGTGATTAAAGCCCATTCCGGTAATGATTTGTTTTGCTTTTTCCTGGTTCATACGATATGTTTTAGTCGCCTTAGTCCGATTTATTCATTCTTCAGAATTGCTTTCGGCAGTTATACTTGTAATTGCAGTAGCACGGTGAGCTTCGAGGCCTGCATCAAGAAATTTTCGGAACTCGCCCGGGTTGTAGTTTGCTCCGCGAGGCGGCACGAGGACTCTTCCTTCTTCACTTAGGAGGACATAGTATGGCTGTGAATTTGTATTGAATACAGAAGCCTGAAAGTCACTCCACTTGTTACCGATGGTAACGAGCTTTTTACCACTGTAATCCGAAACGATTTGTTCTGCATCGGGTAATTCTGTTTTGTCGTCCACATATAGTTGAATCAGGACGTAGTCATCGCGTAATACAGAAAATACTTCTGGTTCGGGCCAGACAGTTGCTTCCATCTTGCGACAATTGACGCATGCATGACCGGTAAAATCGATCAATACGGGTTTCCTGTTTTGCTTTGCAAATGCTAATCCTTCCTCGTAATCAAAAAATGCATCAAGCCCGTTTGGTGACTTGAATACATCGGCATGTTTTTTTTGGACAACAGCTTTGCTTCCGGGCCCACTCCGTCTGAGCGGGTCGGAAGCGAACTTATCCAGACCCATAGTGAGAGACAGGTCGAAGTCCTGCGTATGTTGCGGAGGCAAAAACGCAGCAACTGTTTTTAATGGCGCACCCCATAAACCCGGTATCAGATACAATGCGAATGCAAGTGTACAGATGGAAAGAAACAACCGACCTACGGATAATTTTTCTATTGCGCTATCGTGAATGAATTTGATCTTACCCATCAGGTAGAATCCTAACATTCCGAAAATGACGATCCACAGTACAAGAAATACTTCACGATCAAACCAGTTCCAGTGATAGGCAAGATCAACGTTCGAGAGAAATTTTAACGCCAGCGCAAGTTCAAGAAACCCGAGGGTCACCTTCACACTGTTGAGCCAGCCGCCTGACTTAGGCAAGGCCGTCAGCCATGATGGGAACATGGAGAATAATGTAAAGGGCAATGCAAGCGCGACAGAGAAACCAAGCATGCCAATTGTTGGCCCGACATAATTTCCTGTTGATGATGCCTCCACAAGCAAGGTGCCGATAATCGGGCCCGTACATGAGAATGAAACCAGCACCAGCGCTAATGCAGCGAAAGCAACCCCAAGCCCCGAGCTGCCAGATTTCGCATCAATCTTATTTGCCCATGAGGACGGTAATGTGATTTCGAACGCGCCTAAAAAGGAGGCTGCAAAAACAACCAGCAGCGCAAAGAACAACAGGTTAACAATGCCATTGGTTGAAATATCATTGAGCGCATCAGATCCAAATGCAACTGTGACAACTAAACCCAACACTACATAAATGAGTATAATGGAAAGTCCGAAGAACATTGAAAGTAAAACGGAGCCCTGGCGTATTTGACCCTGTTTTGAAAACATGCCAACCGTGAAGGGAATCATTGGAAAGATACAGGGCATCAGGAGTGCAGCCAGCCCGCCAAGAAAGCCAGCGATGAAAATGGACCAAAGGCCAAGTTGTGGCTTTGCAATCTCAATGATTGGCTGTACAGAACTTTGCAGTAGCTGAGCCTTCTCCACTTTCTCAGGACTTTGATTATCATTGCCTTTCTTCTGTTCAGATTGCTCCGGAACCGTCTGCTTCGGCTGACCGGATTGTGGCTTGACCTTTATATAATCCTTAACATTTACAGCAATGTTGAACCGGATCGTTTCCGGTAGTAGACATTCAACTTTTGTACAGACCATGAAGGTAACAGAGCCTTTAACGACTGTGGTGGGTGCATAGACTTTGATTTTTTGTTTAAAGACTGCTGAGCGTTCATACCAGCGAACTTTAATTTCGAATGTTGAATCGTATGAATCAATTGGATTATCGCCTTCCAATGCTTTGCCAGCCAACGTGTAATCCTGAGAAGTTTCAAATTCAAAGACCGTTGGTGCCGGGCCTTCACCTCCCAGGTGCTGAGAGTAAATATGCCAGCCTTCCTCAAGGATGGCCACGAACTGCAATTCAGCTTCTCCATTTTTCAGTTCCGCTGATTCGAAATGCCACTGCGTGGGTTTTTTGATTTGCGCCTTCGCATGCAGTACAAGGCATAGCATCAAAGGAAAAAAGAGTTTAATTTTACAGTTCACGTTTTATTCTTTTCGGGATGATATGTGGAACCGAGCAGAGAGGGTCGCGCCTTTCTGCTCAACTTTTTTTCTTTAGTGTTTTCTATGGTTTGTCGGAAATTACCAACACCTTGAACTCACGCACACCTGGAACAAATTCAAACCCAAGCTCTTTGTAAACCCGCTGAATGTCGGCCCAATCTGTTGAACTTATCTTAATATCGACATCAATGTTGTCCTTAAAACCACTTTCATTAATGATCACCGGAACCTTCCCGTTCTTCTCCCAATAATTTACATACGAGAGGGTCGATTCAAAAAATTTTTCCACAGGCAGGTTTGTTGCCCTGAACGATGAGTGATCAACTTTCGTGTCCAGCGTACCGCCTTTCGTTACCAGTTGTTTTGCCTTAGCACTAGCAACTATTTTTAAGTACGGAAGCTTTCGGGTTTCAAGGCGCGCATTATATCCAAAATATCGCTCCAGATCATTCTGCATGCTATTCATTACATACGCTGGTGTAACACGTTCCACAGGCATAACCAGGCTGTACCAATAATGACCAGACATATTTTTTGCACTTGCAGTAAATAGCGAAGTATCACGCAAGTGAAACTCTATCTTTGGATGTACCTCGTTATAGATTGAATTGCCATAACCCCATTGAAGCCAGCTCGTAAAAGCCACCCGGTATAATTCCTTAAGTGACGCAACAACCTCGTACACCTGTCTTTTACCATCACTTGTGCCCAAGGCACCCGGAGCAGATAAGGGGCTGTTATAAAAGAAGTGTTCAGGGGTACCGGGAATATACTCGGTGATAAGCGAGCGGTACCTGAATACTGAATCATACTTGTCTCCACCTCCATTACCATTGACAAGAAATGGAATCTTTAAATCATATTTTTTTAATGCCTCTTTTGCATAGTAGCTGTGTGAGTGATCTGTGAAGGAAAATGTTTTACGCTGAAGAAAGGCATCGATGTTCTCTGATGTTAAATCGGTACCAGGAGTTATTGCCTTAACGATTCCATTGTCATCAATCCAAATTAAGTGGGGAGCTCCGTTGGGAACGAAACTATTATACATCGGGAAATTAAATGCATAGGCAAATTTCAAACTCTGCTTTACTTTAAAGTTTTCAAACATTGTACGGATGCCATCTTCCTCTGTTCCTACCAGAACAATGTCCAGCTTGTCTTTATATGATTCATGCAGCTTGTTCAGCTTCGGAAAGCTTTGTACACACGATACACATCCTTTGTTCCAGAAATCAATGATTAGAAATCGTCCCTTGAAATCATTGGAACTCATTTTTAATTTCTTAAAATTTCCGATGTCTGAAAGTATAAACTCCGGAACAGGTTTACCTATTTCTGGTTTCACAGAATTTTCCTGCGCCCATAACTTTACAAAAGGAAAGTTCAGAACGACAATAATTACAACAACACATTTAAATCGATTTTTCATTCTTTTCGGTTTTTAATTAAAAATTGAGACGGGATAGCTGATGTCGCGATCATCTTCTCCCGTTTTAGATTATTCAGTTATTCATCTTTTATACACCTGCATTCAAACGCGTAAGAACGTCTGGCATAACCTGGGTCAAATTGTGTAAGTTGTTTAATTGACTCATTATCAAAAACATTAACTAGAACAATACCATTGGAACCCTTTCCCCCGACAACGGGTGAATATGCCAAAGGAACTGAAGTTGATGACCAGTAAAAGCCAAAACCGAGATCAGTATCATCCGAGCTATACTCACCACCATCCCAAGAGTTATCACCATAACCCATTCGTCCCACATTATAGGTAAGTTTAAGTTGAATAAATGCCTCAGCTGGTGTTGTCAATTCTTCATCCAACCATTCCTGCTGTGTAGGTATCCGCCAGCCGGGTGGACAAGGATTATTGTTGTTTTCATCTGCCGTCTGCCAAAGGTTTTCATTCTGAGGTTTGCGCCAGTCGTAAGGATCATTCGCCTCGCCCCCTGTGTTCATATGAATAAAAAGTGCATGCCCTGGATTGTCAGTTGACGAATACGCTGGATTATCAAGTGAACCAATGACCCCAACTCCAATCGTTTGGATTGCGAAGGGTCCGCTGTGTGGTAGGAGTTGATGTCCATCTGCCTTACGCCCCCATTGAAATACATCTCCCCAGTTTGCCCAATCTTCCAATGATGTTGGAGCATTAGCTGCACCCAGGCTGCGATCCAGCCATTTACGACCGGTGACTGAGCTATTGATAATGCCATAGGTAACCGGCTCACCATTGTAAATAAAGTTTACTTCTACTGCATCGCCAATGCCATTGGTGAAGGAAGATTTCACTTCTGTGCCCAGCACTGTACCCTCTTCAGCTATTGGCGTAACACCAAAGCGCAAATACTTACCAGACTGACTTTCAAGCACAATGTATTCGGAATTTGTTGCGCCATTTATCGCGACTTCGTTTAACCCAGCGGCATTATCGGCCACATACCATTGAAGTGTTGTTGCACCTTCGGCATCATTTTCGGGATCGCTGTAGGTGTATTCGGCAGTAAGTTTACTACCGATACCATTTGTACCGGTAAGTGCAAGCTCAATCGCGGTGGGCGCGGCATTGCCGGTATTAACATCTATTACGTTTCCGTAGCCAACGCCTTCGCTATTTGTGGCGTACGCTCGAACATGATATGTGGTACCGGAGTTGAGGTTCTCCAGCAGGGTTTTAAGGATATCATCACCATCTGCTTCAACGACAATTATTTCATCAGCAGTTGTAGGCTCGTCAACAAAGCTGCTGTAAACAAACCCGCTTTCGGTGATGCTGGCGTTTCCATCATTTGTGATCTCTCCCGTTACGGATGCGGTTGTAGTGGTAATGTCTGTAGCGTCAAAGGTTGTTACTTCAGGAATCGTTTTGGGTTTGTCGTCATCTTTGTTACAAGAGACAAGAAAGACAGAGGCTGCAAGCCATACACTACACGCTGTGAGCCGCAGGCAAAGGGTAAATTCAGTTTTCATCTTTTCGGGACGGTTTTAGGTTTACAAATTATTAGTACTCCAGGCAATGATGTCGCGGTCATTCCCTGAGCATTAAAGCATATACTTGTTAAATCTTTTCAGTATCCATCGTTCTGCGGATTAAGGTTTGGATTATTGAGTAGTTCACTTTCCGGTATCGGATACAGTACATCGGTTGGTTCCCAAAACGGTTTAGAGTTTAGTGCTGCATCTGCATGATTCGTTCTTTTCAAGTCTAACCAGCGATGACCCCATTCAGCAAAGAGCTCAACTTTTCTTTCCTGCTCAATTGCCAGCAGCAGTTCGGCTTCCGTGACTGCTGCTGTAACTGGCAGCCCGGCACGAGACCTGATCTCATTCAGATCGGACTGTGCACTGTTACTGCCAACCAACTTTCCATTACGTGCGCGAGCCTCAGCGCGGATCAGATATTGCTCCGCAAGACGAAGCACCATTGAGTATTCCTTTGTTACCGAAGATGCAGATAATCGTTTCTTATACTTCAACGGATAGTAAGCAACACTTGCACCTGCGTACGATCCAACCCAATTTGCCCTTCGTTTATCATTCAACTCAAAAGATTTTACGAGTGTATCCGCAAGCATTACCTGACCTGGAGCAGAATTCGGAGCAGGAACAAATAGCGCGCCTTCACTGGTTGATGTTTTAAGCAGCGGATTGATCAACTGAAATATTGCTTCATCGCTATTGGCGAGAAATGTATTATTGAGATCATTTTCGAGGTCGTACAATGCGTTGGTAATAACAATTGATGCCTGCGTTTCTGCATTCGTCCATTCCTCCATATACAAATACACACGCGCAAGCATTGCAGCGGCAGCTGCTTTGTTCGGCCGAACACGCTCAATCGTTACGTAGTCTGAAGCCAACAGTTGTTTTGCTTCCAGTAAATCATTCACCATCCCTGCATATACTTCTGCTATTTCATCCCGGGGAGCATCCTGATTAAGGCGATAATCCGTTGTGCGAATGAGTGGTACCTCGCCATACAGGTTTACCAAATAAAAATGACAAAATGCCCGGATAAAGAGCGCCTCACCTTTCAACTGTGCACTGACGGCCGGTGTTAATGAACCTGAATTTTGAATGCCTTCCAACACCGCATTGGCTGCATAAATGGATTTGTAGCACGAGCTCCAGATATTTGTGTTGACAAGATTAAGCGGGGTCAATTCATTTTCATTAAATGGCGTAAACAACGGGTCTGTATTCGTGAGCACAAGCTCGTCTGAAGACAAGCCTGATAAAAAGGTTACGCTGCCAGTACTACCTGAAGCAAACTGACCCGAGGCAATGAACTCATGATAAATACCTATAACCGCAGCGGTGGCCGTTTCATCATCCTTATAAACTGTTTTACCATCCACGATAGCTTTGGGCAAAGCAACTTCCAGAAAGCTCTCGCATCCCAGCAAACACCAGGAGAGCAATCCAATTAACCTCAAACTTTTAATACTCTGCGAACCCATCTCTTTAAAACGTTAGCTGGACACCTGCTGTAATCATTTTCAATGCTGGCAACGATTTGCGCCCCGGAGCCTGCGGATCAAGGCCATCATATTTTGTGAACGTCAGGAGATTCTGACCCTGCACATATACATGACAGCTTTGAAGCTTAATTTTCTGCATCCACTTTGCGGGTACATTATATCCTAATGACACCGTCTTTAACCGAATGAAAGAAGCGTCACTAAATGCGCGATCGCTAAACGCCATTTTATCATATGCCGAAATGGAATTACCCGACTGACTGAACTTCATCACGTCCGAAATGTCACCCTCCTGCTGCCACCGGTCAAAAACACTGGTTGGCTGATTGCCCTGGGCGGCCATGTATTGTGAGCCCACCGAAAATGTGCCAGGCATTGTATACAGATAGAATGTATTCTCGCCCTGCTGCCGGACAAATTCAAAAAAGAAGCTGAACTCAAAACCTTTCCATGAAAGATTGTTTCCAATACCTCCATAAAATTTGCGTGCAAGATCAATCACTTCAGTTCTGTCAGCCTGTGTATAGGAATTATCCCCGTTAACATCCTGTATTTCGTATAACCCGGTTTGAGGATTGACCCCGGTTACGTGAAACAATTTTCTAATACTGAGCGACTCGCCAATTATAAATTTGCCAGCATCACCCGAGCCAGCGAGGCCGGGATATGAAATCAATTTATTACGAGGGATAGTAAGGTTAAATGAAGAAGTCCATTTGAAATCACCGGCCTGAATGCTGGTTGCCGTTATTGTAAACTCAACACCTGTATTCTGCACGGTGGCGGTACTGTTCCCCAAGACAGACGCGAACCCCGTTATCAACGGCAGTGGACGATCCAACAACTGGTTTGATGAGCGATTGAGGTACCAGCTGGCTGAAAACAGAATGCGGTCATTCAAAAATCCCAGTTCAAGTCCTGTTTCAAGTTTTTTATTTATCTCCCAGGCATAATCAGGGTTAAGCAAGGCGACAGGTACCAAGCCAATTGTATTCTGGTACGAATTGGGAGTTGGCTCGTACCGTTCGAAGTACTGATAGTCGCCAATCTGATCACTACCGGTGGTTCCAAAGCTTGCACGAAGTTTGCCAAAACTGAGCAACGATTGATCCTTCATGAAATTCTCTTCCGAGAATATCCAGCCCGCACCAATCGCCCCGAAATTTGCAAACTTTTTATCCGACCCAAACCTTGAAGATCCGTCTCTCCTGCCGGTGAGGTTCAATAAATACTTTTCATTCCAGTTGAAACTCAGCCTGGCAAAAAATGCATTGTAACGATACTGTGTGGATGTGTTATTCGGACCTTTATCTATTGGCGGAGTGGCTGCACCGAGATCGCCCAATAAATTATCACTCAGATAATCGTAGCCCGTGAAAAGCTGGTGACTAGTTGTTGTGCTTTGCCACGTTGATCCCGCGACAGCATCAAAAAATAATTTTCCAAATGTGTGCTTGAATACAAGCTGCGGTTCCAGTATCCATGACTGGCTACTGCTGCCCGCCACGGCCGTAGAGTTTCTACCCGGAGTGGTCGGATCAAAGCTTGAAAGCGGTGTAATGATCACTTCATCGCTTGTCATTCTCGAGAACCCTGTGTTTGCCTTAAATGTTAATCCCTTTAAAATTCCGTACTGTAACACAGTATTAGCGATCAGGTTGTCGTTTTTTATCTGTTGCGTTTTACGCATAACAGACATCGGATTGTACCACGTGGATCTGCCATCCACAATCTCCCAATTCAAATCACCATTGTCGTCATATAACTTTGGAGCCACAGGAGCCAGGTTCATGCCCCACGGAATCAGCTGAAAACCGTCAAACAATTCGTTGTTATCGTGCGCATAATTTGCTGTGAAAACCAGACTAAATTTTTTGTCCTTCGACCTATGGTTAACACTCATATTGCCAGATATCTTTTGATAACCGAAATCTCCCGGGAATACCAACGTTTCAGAGTGATATCCCATACCAAACCTGAATGATGTTGCTGCACCACCACCCGATAGCGCAAGCTGAGCATCACTAATGTTCGCAGTGCCTCCGAATAAAACATCCTGCCAGTCGGTATTACGGGTGGTATCCCATACCATCAGATCGGGTGCATAGTGCAAGCCGGGGGTTGCCGATGGTGAAACGTTATCGTTATCAAACGCTTCGTTTCTCATTCTTAGATACTGCCTTGCATTCATCAGATTTTTTACCTGATTTGCTTTACCAACTCCGCTATAAAAACTTGCTTCAAGGCTTGTACGACCCTCCTGATCTTTTGCGCGCTTTGTTGTAATCAACACAACACCGTTTGCACCGCGTGAACCATAAATAGCTGTTGCGTCTGCATCCTTGAGCACTTCAAACGTTTCAATATTTTCAGGGTTAATTGCGTTAAGCGGATCTGTTCCATTAATCATCAATGAGCCGTACGAGGTTATCGGTGATGAAGCGACCTGAACTCCATCAATCACATAAAGTGGTCTGCTTGCATCCGGGCGCAAGCTGTTTCGGCCCCTGATCTGAACCGATATGGCGCTTCCGGGAATACCACTCTGCTGAACAATTTCAACCCCGGCCATTCTGCCCTGAAGTGATTGTAATGGATTGACAGAAGGCTGACGGGTAATATCGGCTGCGGTAACGCGCGCAATATTGCTTGTGCTTGTTGCCTGTGTTGTTGAGTAGTAACCCCCATTAATCTGAACTTCATTCAGTGTTGTTGCATCCTCTTCCAGCACTACATCCATAACAGCCATGTTTGTTACACTTGCCTGATATGTTTTAAAACCTATGAACGAGAATATCAGAACATCATTTGAACCAACTTCAACAGCATATGTGCCATCCGGATTTGTAGCAGTGCCTGTTGTTGTGCCTTTTACGAAGACACTGACACCCGGCAGCGGTGTGCCATCACGGGTTTTGACCCGCCCGGTGATTACTACATCTTCAGCGTTACGCGTCCCGGAATTACCCTGCTCTTCGTTAACAATTACGTTGTTATCAACCTGCTTATACCGTAGTGGTGTATCCTGAAAAATCAAATCAAGTGTTGCCCTGACTGTGCGGGCTTCAAGGGGCAGGTTCAGATTTGAGTAACGTTCAATATTCTGAACTTTGTAGGCGAAACGCAGACTACTCTGGTTCTCAATTTTCTGAAATAGCTCAGCAAGGCTTTCCTTGCGGAGCTCGATTGTTACATTGACAGAATCAACAGACTGACCAACGGAATCCTGCGCCAATATCAGAATGCAAAAAATGAAAGACGCAAAAAGTCTAATCAGGACCCGTGCCAGTCCGCCATGTTTATTCAGTATGAATATGCTGTAGTTCAATTCAATTACGGTTCGGGAAGAATATTAAATAAGTGGCAGAGGCATTATCCGCCACTTATTTTGATAAGTTTTTAAATAGTCATCAAGCACATGAATTGCTATCACTCATCCTTAATGCAACGACATTCATACGCGTAAGCCCGCATAAGATAATTGGCATCCCATTCTGTTGCCATTTTCATTGTTACAGTGGACGATGTTTTGCCCATAACAAAAACATTAGCACCTTTCCCCCCAGTAGATGAAAATGGCAAAGGAACTATCGTCGAAGTCCAATAAAAACCGTGACCAATACCTTCTGAATTATATACACCTCCGTCATAAGATGACTGGCCAAAAAAACCTCGTGAGAAGTTATAAGTAAGTTTTAATTGAGTATAAGCTTGTTCCGGCGTAGTTAATCCTTCTGCTTGCCACTCTTGCTGAGTAGGGACATGCCATCCTGAGGGACATGGATTATTTGTTCCATCAACACCCTGCCATAAATTATCGTTTTGAGGTTTGCGCCAGTCCCAAGGGTTTTTACTACTACCACTACTCATGACTATGAAAAATGCATGCCCTGGATCATCTGTAGAGGAATATGTTGGACTAGCATTTGTACCAATTACACCCGTTCCTGTAATAGTATTTATATCCGATCCTGTACGTGTTACAATTTGGTGGCCATCTGCACCACGCCCCCATTGAAATAAATGTCCCCAATTCACCCAGTCATCCAATGCCGTTGGAGAATTAGCTGCACCGAGACTGCGATCAAGCCATTTGCGGCCGGTCACTGAACTATTTATAATACCGTATGTAACAGGCTGGTTATTATAAATGAAATTTACTTCCACCTGATCACCCACACCATTAGCCGTATACAGAGATTTAATTTCTGTGCCATCCATTACCCCTGTAGTTGCCTTCGGAGTTACCGCAAATCTGAAATACTTGCCAAACTGAGACTCAAGCACGATGTACTCCAATTCAGTTTCACCGTCAATAGCAGCTTCGTTCAACCCCGCAGCATTATCGGCTACATACCATTGATAGGTACTTGTTCCCTGTGGATCACCTTCTGCATCACTATAGGTGTAAACTCCCGTCAGTTTGCTGCCAATGCCCAGCGTTCCTGTTACAGCAACATCAGTTGCCGTTGGTGCGGCATTGCCTGTATTAACATCTATTACGTTACCATAGCCAACACCTTCGCTATTTGTTGCATAGGCGCGTACATGATATGTGGTGCCGGAACTTAGATTCTCAAGAAGGACCTCTAACATGTCATCATCGTCAGACTCAACGACAATTATCTCATCGGCAGTTGTAGGTTCATCTACAATACTGCTGTAAACAAACCCGCTTTCGGTGATTCTGGTATTGCCATCGCTTGTGATCTCGGCCGTTACAGTTGCGGTTGTGGTGGTAACATCAGTTGCATCAAAGGTTGTTACTTCAGGAATGGTTTTGGGTTTGTCGTCATCTTTGTTACAAGACACAAGAAAAACTGATGCTGCAAGCCATACGCTACACGCTGTGAGCCGCAAGCAAAGGGTAAATTTAGTGTTCATCTTTTCGGGATGGTTTTAGGTTAAAAATTTGTTTCAGGCACTTAAGTAAAACTCAATTCGCGTTATCATTTCACTTAATTATTCTCGGTTGTTAAGAATCTTTCATATCACTACTTCTATTCGCACCCTTCGCCCTCTAATTTTACATTTCCATCAGGTTGCAGTGCATAGGTTGCATTCAAGGCTGAACTAATAATATTCATAATAGTTTCAAAGCTTTCATCATTTAAAAAAGCTGCGTGAACCCGACATTGTTTCAGCTTACTATCTGAAAAAATTATTTTGGCATTGTAACGTTCTTCAATCATTGCAGCGGCAGTTTCCATGCTTACGTCATCGAGGATAAAGAATTTGCTCTTCCAAGCAACGGCAGTTTCTGCAGTCATGTTAGTCTGACTGTAATCACCCGTTACTGTATTTACCAATAGTTGCTGATCAGGAATGAGTACAGCGAGGACTTTGTCTTTATTGGCAACCTCAACTTTGCCACGCGTTACCGTTACTCTTACGTCTTGATCTTTGTAAGCTGAAATGTTAAATGCCGTACCCAGTACTCTAGTTGTAACATCACCGGTAATAATTTTGAACGGTCTTGCGGCATCGTGAGCAATGTCGAAAAAAGCTTCACTGTTAACGTTACTACGCGCTCATCACCGCCAAAACCAGCATGACGCGTAATCTGACTGCCTTTATTCAATGTTACCCTGCTGCCGTCCGGAAGTTTGACGAAAAGTTTGCCACTAAAAGCTTCAGATTCCACAGGAATGACCGCGACATGTTTTGCCTCGCGCCCTTCGGTTTCATTCAGTGTATTGGCTATATAGCCAGATGCCTGCTGTTGCTGCTATAACAATTGCAGCTGCAACTGCGGCCCAGCGCCAAGGATTAAACCGACAACTTTAGTTTCCTCGGTATCAACAATCGAATTGAGAATCTCCTGTGCGCGTTCGATGGGCATATCGATGAATTCGCTTTCATCGAGCAGGCCTGCATCAATGCGATCCTGAAGCTGTTCCCTGAACTTACCTGTGCGGATGAGCATCATCAACTCATCTTCTTCAGCAGAGGAAGCAGTTTTATCGATGTACTTGTTCAGCAGACGGTAAAAGTTCTGTTCGGGTGTCATGCTTCGGCTGCGCTCAGCACTTTAGTTTAAAATTTTTATATCGATTTAATTCTTTTCAACAAATTATAATTTGCGTAACGCTTCCTTAACATTCGTTTATACTAAGACGGCTGACAGTATGCGAAGGGGTAGCGAGCATAGAATTTTATTTTTCAAAAGTTTGATTCAAGAGCATTCTGACTACCGTTGCCATTAATACAATCGTGCTGATGTGGCGGTTGAGTTTGGCGCGAAGGGTTATAAGCGCACGCTTCATGTGCGCTTTAACGGTATCCTTCGACAGCTTCAATTGTCTTCCTATTGCTTCGTGGCTCATGCAGTCAACCTTTACCATCCGGAAGATTTTCTTTTGTTGCGGAGGCAGCTGATCCACCAGCTCCCACACAACCTGATCGTATTGTTTTTCGATTAATGCTTCATCGGCATTTTTAGACAGCTTCAGTTCGTAGCTCAATTCTTTCCTGGCTTTCGCCTCCACGGCAAGCTTATCCATTGCATCGAGGACCGCATGCTTGGTTACAGAAAATATAAATGAGTCGAAATTCAACACATCGGTCATTAAGGTGCGCTTTAACCAGATTTTCAGAAAAACGTCCTGCACAATTTCCTCGGACATTTCCTGCGAACGAAGGAACTTAAGTGCTACCCGATAAATGCGCGGGCGATAGAACTCGTACACTTGCGTAAACGCGTATGTGCTCGATTGCGCAACGAGTTGCAGAATTTTCTTTTCATCATATGGTTTCTTTGCGCTCATGCTTCAGTTGTGCCAAGCATAGTTTCGGGTTAGAATAGAAACGAGAACCAACAGGATATTAATAGAAAGTTAACTAAATAACATGGACATAACTTTATGAAGGAGCAGTTGCGACTGAAAATATTCAAACTTTATTTTTGTGTGTTGACTACCCCTTTGATAGGTGTGAACCGTCATGGGATAGTCGACAGTCCACGGTTGGTTAGGAGTAACTCCTATTGCGTTAGGATTTAATCCTATCCGAAAATATTCTTTGTGTGAACTACTCCTTCAATACTTCTGAACCGTCTTATACCTAGCACAACCCAATAGTCCCGGACGGGGACCTTACTTGCAAACTCAGGACCGGGCGTTCAACAGTAGTTTAGTTGAAGTTTTTGAATCATTTGGTTTAGGTCTAGGTGAATTACCCCGGTTCTGAAGTTTGCGTGGTACTGTTACTACAATCAACCCCCATGGAACCCGAAAAAGTTAGCAAACTCATTTCGCTCATCGATACGCTCGTGAGCGACCTTCATAAAAACCGCGCGATGAAAGTACATGCGCGGATAAACCAGTTTTACTATATGCAGAAGGTGACCGAACTGCAGGTGCTGCATGATCAGCTTGAAATCGCACAAAAACATTTCCAGGCAAAGCAAGAGATATTCGAATCGACCTACCGGGAGATTTCAACCCGGTGGTGTGAAGACGCCCGATGGCTTAATCACTATGCAATTGGGAAACTGCCGGAAGAAACACAATCCGGCAGTGGCCCTTTGATTTCAAAATCAGTTTTGTTTTAACCATACGATAAACGGTTCCGAACGGTAAGAGCCCAACCAGACGGAACCAACTACAGCCTGAATAATACTCAGTGCTGGCTATTTTTTTTATCAAATAATCGGGTTCATGGAACAGCTACACATCTCTTCCAATCTTGAAATTAGTTTCGATACTGAAGCTAACATACTTTTCTGTAACTGGATAGGGCTTCAAACCGAGGAGGCTTTAAAGAAATCGGGCGGTATCATTCATAAACTGCTGAAAAAACACAAGTGCACGAAAATCCTCAATGATAACACCCTTGTTCAAGGGCTTTGGTATCACTCGGCAACATGGACAGCTAACGAGTGGTTTCCGTTGATGATCGATGCTGGGCTGACGCATTTTGCGTGGGTATGCTCGAAAGACATTTTCGCGCAACTGTCCGCGAAGCGGGCGTTGCCGGAAAGCGGAGTCGTAAGGATTTTCTATTTACGTGAAGCCGCGCTCGAGTGGCTGATGAGCATCAAATGATCTGCTATGAACGAACTGAAAAGACTCGAGACTATTATTGCCAAAGATGTTTCCTTTCTGAAGGAATCGAAGTGCAAACTTCCAAAAGAAGTGCTGGAAGATTTCAAGATTGCTCTGAGGGATGAAACTGAGAAAGTCAAGAACCGGATCATCTGCGAAGTATGCAAGGCTCAAAAGAAAGCCATGATGAAGCAATACATTCAGCATCACCAGCAAAACCTGATCGAGTTGAGCAGTCACCTGTTAAAGTACACTCACCCCGAAAGAATCACGAAGCCTTCAGACAAGGCCGAGATACCCGCGCTGTGTCACTACTTGTATAAATCCATTGAAGAACTGCTGACGTTCTTTGAAAGACACTTTACCGGGTATTTCAACTGTGATGCGTGGGTTCCGACAAGTTACCGGATCATTGCTGTGCATGAGGTTCGCGAAGATGTGGAGGCTCTCGAGCAAAGTTTCATCGGTTTGAATATCGATGTGAAACTGACAGAAGTTATCTTCCTTGCATTCCGGGAGTTCCTAGACCAGGAACTCAGCAACGATATAACTTACCGGAAGGTCAAGTATCTCAAAGCTCTAGCAACGGAACTTCAGAAGATTGTACACGTTCAGGGCAAGGAAGGTGATATCACAGAACTCATCAAACAATTGCTCATCAGCCTGAATTATAATTCTGCCTGCTACCTGACGTACTGCACGAATGAAATTATGAAGGAGGTGAATGCTAAGCAGTCACAGGTTGAAAAGCTGGAAAGACTATCACTGAGTCTCAAAGAAATTAACCAAGTGAGGGACCGGCATGGATTCATATATGATGTACGGTACAGGCCATTGAAAGAACAAATCGCAAACTGGATTGCAGAGGAGTTGAATTTCCAGGAAAAGACTTACCAGTTAACAATCTTCCCTGACAGTAATAACCCGGTTGAAGTGAAGCTGGACCTGGATTTATCGGTTGCGCATGTGGCTTGTTTGCTGCGAGGACTTATTGAATGCGGGGTGATCAAGAATAAAAACCTGATAGAAGTGATGAAGCTTTTTGCCGGCATTATCGCAACAAAACGAACTGATCGTATATCGGCTGAGAGCTTGCGGATGCGGTATTATAATATAGAGCATAGTGCGAAGATGGCAATCATTTCAAAGCTGAGAATGATTGCAGATCATTTGGCGAAAAGCTGAGAAGGCTTGACATGGCGGTCCGGCAAATTCCAAAGCAATTCCTCCAGCTCCAGCAAAAAAGTCCATCACTCAACTTCTATTTCTTTGCTGCTGGAATCCTTAGACCTGTACTTGAAGGACCGCTTTGTGAACAGCCAGATCACGATTCCGATGGCAAGAATGCCAAACACAATATGGCTGGCTTCAATTCCTTCAACAATCAATTTTATATTCATAAATCAATTTAATTATTTGAGTTAATTCTTTTCGTTCCCGATCAGTGCGAAAGAACTTCAAAGGCACTGTGTATCCAAATTATAATTGAGTTGAAATTTATAAGTGGAATAAAATATATTGTTTCATTATAATTTTTTCTCCTTTTGAATCTCCGCAATGATTTGTCTTGCAAAGGCCAGAAAATTGAATAAAGAAATAAGGCACTAACCGTGGGCAATTTGAGAAAACAGGGATGTAAAGCTGGTCGGAGTTTACAGGTTACACTAAAAGTGGTACAAAAGACCGTTTACATTCTAACTTAGAAAATTTGCAGAGATTCGGGAATCGAAACGGGCAGGTTAGCGACCTGCCAGATACATGAGATTATACGTATTGAGCGTATTAACCAACTCACGAAGCATCCGGTAGCCGGATTGCGGGAGGGTGTGAAGCTCATATACAGGTGTATTGAGTATGTCTTCAAGACAGTGGAAATTATTTGTACTGGCCATTAACAGGAATTCGTGAGATACATCCAACTCTGCCAATGGCCTTCTTAACACCTCGGGGATCATAATACCAAGGTAATAAGGGTTACTTACATAAGCAACCCTGTGAAAAGCTTAAATGCCTTGCTTGCACTAAACCCAAGCAGGCTTGATCAGCAAAGACAAATTCTACCGGGAAGTGGGCAAACGTATCCGGGAGGTACGTGAACGGAAAGGAATTTCGCTGAAAGAATTCGAGTCTTACGACAATTCTATTTCACGCAGTGCTCTGTCACGGATTGAAACCGGTTCACAAATCCCAATGCTTTATACACTGCATAAGATTGCCGAGATTCTGGAGGTGGATATTTCGGAGTTTTTAAAAAAATAATCCACTCAAGAAAGAGCTTCTGAATCCGTGCGGTTTTAGGAAATTTTTTGATGTGTGAAGTTTGCATTGATCTGAAAAATATCAACAGATCTCAACGAAAGCTTAGCATCATTGAAAACTGCAAGATTTACTCCCTCACTTTGAAGAGAACTCCCATACTCAATAGCATCATACCCGAGGGACTTGACATATTCGCATAAATACTGCGATGGTAAGTAGTCGAGTTCTTTCTCAAAACTTCTCACAGGTTTCGATAATTCCTGCTCCAGACGAATCAAATATTTCTGGTGTGCAATGTAATGCTCGAGTGAGTCTGAAAAAACAAAAGGGCTCATTTGAGCCACTCCTCTTAAACTTATGACCTTTAGGGACTCTTGCACTCTAAAATCCGCCACTGCTAAATAATCCAAGTGCGAAGATCGGCTTTCGTAGATTGAAGTCTGAACGCTGGTTGCTACATACAGGTATGGGATACCATTAGGGTTTGCTCGGCCGGAAGTACTTTTCTCAATCGGTGGCTTACCCATCTCAGCCAACGGAAAACCGTCTCTACCCGATATCCTTGCGCGATAGAAAATCTTACCAGGATCATAAATCTTCTCAAAAAAACCCAACAGTTCTCCCAATAATTTCAAATCAACAGTTTCATTCAAGAAAAATCTATTTTTATACTTAATCTCACCAGCAAAATTCTCCCATCTTTTTTCATGAAGATCTGAAGCAACACCCGAATTATACAATGCAGCAATCTCCACGGGTAGAGTCAGTATAGGGCTGCCAGCGGGATATGACCCAGATACAATCTCTTCAAATAATGCTTCGGGTTGATTTTCCAATCGAAAGATTCGCCATGTATCCTGAACCTTCTGGAACAATCTTTTTTCGACCGGCACATTAATTCCCAATTCACCGATTGTTTTAAATAGTTGGACTATCGGCTGAAAGAGTTCTTCCAATTCACGCGCATCAATAAGAGAAACGTCAATTGATTTACAAAGCAAGCAATTGCCTTTCTCCGTTGAGTTGCTCAGGATAAATCCGACAACTTCATCATCGCGAAAACAATTTGGACAGCATTTCATTTATTCCGAAATAAGCCGGTAAACGAGTTCGATATGATTTTTAATTGAAAGTTTTTTCAAACTCCCCAGCCCCGGGTAATGGCCTTCCATATGCAATGCTCTAAACTCCTCCGCAGCTGTCGTTCGAATTTGCTTTTCATCAATGAACTCTATTAGTTTATCCAACGCTTCACCAAACTTTCCTGCAACGTCAGTCTGGTCACTATTAGAGTCAGATACAAAATGTTTAATCCATATCTGTCCGTTTTCGCGTTCATATGTTAAATGAATCGCAATTGCATAGGGAATCCAGCCTGCCTCCGAATAATCTCTTCCGATTGTAAGAAAATCTCCGAAGCCTACATAGCCATCATCCTCATAGTACAGATGATCATCACTAAAAAATTCATCCGGAGTATTGGAGTAATCCGCGTTTTTTATTTGAGGTTTGAACTTGTCGTCCAATAGAACTTTGGATTGAGGCGTTACAATTCCCCGATATCTTCGAACTGGAAAATTTTCCCCATATAGATTATACCTGATGGTATGCGCCTGACACCACACTGTTAATGCCTCACTATCATTCACTCTCTCACTGTGTATTAAAGTAAGAGGTCGTTGAAATTCCATTTGACCTAAAAGCTCAGTTATGGCGGGCAGACTAGTAGACTGGTTAAGAATAACGCCAAATTGAAAATTCTCATAATTCGCTAATGTAGAATTAAGCATGGCTACAAGAGAGGTACGCTCTTTTACTAACTCACCATATTCAGGGTTAATTACAATCGTAAAATTGTAGTTATGCTGAATAAGAACCTGTATTGATTTTTCAAAAACAGTGGTGGACTTTTTTACAAGTTCCAGTACCGGGGAAATTTCGCTTGTAGGGCCAATGACGGGAACGATCTCACGCAGTGCAAACAATTCGAATTGCTTGCAGCGCAAATAAGGAAAATACATTGGCTATAAGTTTAGATTAAGAAAACTAAAAATATTATCGTATCCTGCTTTACTTGGATCAATGCAAAGACAAATATGTTTGATTTCTTTAGGCAGCCTCTCAGATTCTAAATTTTCATTGTCCGAAAGAACTCTTGTTCGAAGCTGTTGGAGTACGTAACCGTGAAGTAGCTTTGGCTCAATTTGTTGAGCAATTGAAATACACTCCCTAAATAGTCTAATGTTTGAAACCTCAGGGATTTTGCCGTTTATCTCCCTAATGATGTTTAGATACTCGTTCTTGCGGAGGCACCTCATCATGGTATCATTATGAAGTCCCCCATAATAATCTTCCGCCTCCTTAATGCAGGTCAAGTTAAACCTGTCTGACAAAGAAAGCAATCCTACGGCCGTACCCTGTATGAATTGTAAGTAATATTCGGAAAGCGTGTGATGCGTAACAAGATAGATACGCGCGAAAGCCTTTCTGTAATCATCCAATTGCTTTTGCAGTTTATCAGGAGTATCTAACTCAGTTTTAATCTCATAAACTGTAGAACTTCCATTGATAATTAGCGAATCGGCAATTGAACCACCAACCTTAAACTCATTTAACATGGTCGCTGTTCGCAAACTATGTCTGCCCAGTAAGATATTATTAATGATCGTGTTCTTGTATAGGTACTCGTTTCGATAATTCTTAGCCAGATACCTATAAGCTATTTCCAAGGCATCCTTTACTTTTTTTCCAGGTTCGATTGAAAGTTGTGTATTGTATTTCTTGAGTTTGGAAAAAACGTATGGGTTCTCGCCAGTTTCCGCTATCGTTTTAAACACGGAATTTGAGAACATCATCGACAAGGAGCGATTGAAATCGGTTGTCCGAATCATTCAAAAAATGGTTGTGCCATGGTTAGCCTAACAAAATTACTCAGTTTACAATTCAAAATCACTATAACATAGGAGTTACTCCTATCGGTTTTTCTCCCGAAACGCCAATCTACCTGAAATTTCTTCCCCCAGGAAAGGTATTCAACCCTTGAAGTCGATATTTCGGAATTATTCAGAAATAGCACACAAACTACACTCTCAGTCTGGTCGTGAAATTTGCTCTGTTTTGTAATCAGTTACATCGGCCATTTTAATTATTTGATTCCGATGTTGTGTACGGTCATGCAAGAAAATATAATCGGCCGTTTTTCCTACGAACACTATTGTAGAGTCCGTTTCTACTAACTCGTTATTAACCATTATGCATGCGTAATGCTCTGGCTTGCCTCCCAGAACAGCGAGCGCGTCTTCTCTATTTTTATAGCGCAGGAGTGCTATTAAAATAACGGCTACAATCAAATTTGCCATAGCAGGGTAATTCGTTTTAGGGTCCTCTCTCCTTTTTCGTTCAACACTTGCATATAATAACAAAACCCAAAACCCGCCTAACCATATCAGGTATGAAAATTCTATGAATTGCATCCCGGTATTAGATAACGATGACAAAATATATCCAATGAACAGGATCCTAAAAATCATGGTCAACACAGAGAAGACGAAAAAAAATAAGCAAAACACCACTGTGATGAAACGGCCAACCGTCTTTGCGGCTTTAAATTTTTTTATCTCAATCAGGAATAATCCAAATACAGCCTTTACGGAAATAAGGTGATAAAACGGAGGTTTTGGTTTGGAAGCATTCGGGTATTTTCTTCTTGACAGCGCAAACTCCAACGAGACCAGAACGACTAATCCTACGAAGACAAACGTAAAAGGCAGGGTAAGCGGCAAAAATGAAAAAATCAGTTCTGTGCTGGTCAAGTAGGAACTAATATCTATATCGAAATGGCTGTAGAAAAATTCGTAATTCAAGTAGCCAATAAAAATAAGGCCAGCTGAGATAAGAGGAACATTATCAATAACTCTTTTCATTTTACGGGGGTGCAATCAAATTACGTCAATTATTAACAGAAGGAATCAGTACGTGATGGTTTTCTAGCATTTAGTTGCTTTGGCTGCCTATCACTACAGAGCATAATTCGAGTTCATCAACAGGTTTGATCAGATAATGAGCTATTCCAAGTTTGCGAGCTCGTTCCCGATCCCTCGCATCAATTGATGAAGTGATTACAATGATTGCAATTTCGCCTTTACGAGGATGTTGCATTTGCTCGAAGGCCTCCAGAAAACCAAAGCCATCCATGACCGGCATGCTTAAGTCAAGAATGATTACATCCGGAACATTATTTTCAGATAGTGAACTTTTAAGCATTTGGATGGCCTGATTTCCATTCAGCGCAATTTGAATTTCTTCCGATGCCCCTGTCAATTCAAGCATACGCTTGTGCAAAAAGTTAAACAAGCTATCATCATCGACTAACAGGATTTTCTTCGGGCGCCATGATGCTTGATTTTCACCTGCTGGCAATTCAATAATTACTTCCTCGAACAGTTTATCAGGATTGATTGTGACTGACTTTGTTCGGCCATAGTGCTGAGTAACATACTCAATCCATGCCTTTAGGGATTGAGGATTGCTGTCCATCATCCAGAACAAAACCTTCCTGTCGGTGGCATCGAGCTTGAAGAACTCAGGGGTATACTCCATGGGCGCAAGGAAAAAAGATTTTAGAAATTCCGTCTAGTTTTATAGGAGTAACTCCTATGTACTTCGTTGCTTTTCTTGCACACCGCTTATATTGCCCATAACTGCATACAGCAGTTTTATTGTTTTAGGTTACAAAAGGGGCTGCGGATGGGCAGCCTCTTTGTTTTAACTTTTCTTTGTGGAGTTTTGTGAAATCTCTTTTCATGTAACAGCGCTTCCCCTCCCACCGGCTTTAATAGATGCAGACCGTCATCTTTAGAAATACATGGGCTTCGTTAATACCAATGTCTCTCTGTCAACTTTTTGTAACAGCTCATCTTCCGCTTCAATTGTTGGATCGTACCAGTCGGCAATTTTCAATGTTCTAAGTTTTTCGGTTTCATCCTTTATACAAGCAGCATAATCACGCAATAGTCTGGCGTCTTGCAACCGCTTGGCTTTAGAAAGAAGTGCTTTCACTTTTAAAACTTCGTTTTCCTGTTTTTGAATTGCATCTTTTATTATTTGATCCTTTGCCTTTTGTTCATCCCAATACCTCTGTCGTTCTTGCGCCTGTTCAAATAATGTATCTCCGCCCAATTCAAGCTCTGCCAAAATCCGAGGCAGCTGATCCTCCACCCTACTCTTTCCGTCAATCCATTCTTTCAGATATTTAATATCAGCGCGGAAGCTAAACACTCCAGTAGGTTGCATGTCGCGACTGCTGTACTTGTCTTTTGGTGGCAAAGCTTTCAGTTTTTCACGGAAGCTGATTTCAATTTTTTGTTCTCTTATTGTAACAAAGGTTTTGCGGGATTCATGTTCAACTATATGTCCACGTGCTTTCAGTGCTTTTATAAGTGTGTCCATAAAGAGAAGAGAGCGGTCAAGACTTTTCGGAGATACCTGGAGATTGAGTGAATCCCAACCGCGGTGCAAGCCATTGTTGAGGTATTTATTTTCCTTTATCTCCTCCTTAAAAGCTTTGATGAGTGGGTCTGCATTTTTTAAGAAATCAGGGACTTTGAGGTTGAGACGGGTGTCGGATTTGATTTCAGATAAATGAAGGGCGAGGTCAGGGTTGATAGGTTTCATAGATTTCAACAGTATGGGAGTTACTCCTATATACAAACCTAGAATATGTGGGTAAAAATCCCATCCAGACGCTCAATTTTATACTTGGAATAAGATAACTTAACTCGAAGTTTCAACTCCTAATTCCCCTAACACGAGAGTATGAATAAAGTTAATAGCCCTGACGCACAAAGCGGGACAACAAAAGAATTGGAGCAAAAGGAGATACCAACTGCGGCCATTCCTATAAGCTCCCTTGCACCCAAGATATTGACAGATCCGAAAGATTTAGAAAGGGTTAAACCCTATCTAGAGTCTATCAAAAAAGCTATCGATACTAAAGGCATAAATAATATTGCTCTAACTGGTGGATATGGTTCGGGTAAGAGCACAATTATTAGAACTTTTCAGGATAGAAATCAGCAGTCCTATAAGTTCCTTAATATTTCCTTAGCGTCTTTCACAGAGAATACCGATCAAGAAGAGAAACTCGAACGAAAACTAGAGATTAGTATTCTTCAGCAAATATTCTATCATGTTAAACCATCTGAAATTCCAGATTCAAGATTCAAACGAATCGTAAACATTACAACAGGGAAGATCTGGGCAATTGGAGTCGGAGTTGTACTCTGGGTGCTTAGCTTGATCACGCTTTTCAAGTTCAATTACATTAATAAACTTAATCCCTCCACATGGAGTTTTGAAAAAGAAATTGATTTGTACGCAATACCGATATTGGTAATTTTCTTTGTGGGTATAGGATTATTTTCAAAAACAGTTGTAAGGCTTTTCGGAAATTCCAAAATAAACAAGTTTAATATAAAAGGAGAACTTGAATTAGGTGAGAACGTAGATAAGTCAGTTTTTAATCAACATCTAGAAGAGATACTTTACTTTTTTGAAAGAACGAAATATAACGTAGTAGTGATAGAGGATGTTGACCGTTTTGAAAGCACCGATATATTTACAAAGTTAAGAGAGATTAACATTCTACTTAACAATTCTAATTTAATTGGACGCGAGATAACTTTCATCTATGCCATTAAGGATGAAATGTTTTCTGACAAAAATGAACGAGTCAAATTTTTTGAGTTCATCATTCCGGTTATTCCCTTCATAAATCCCTCAAATGCTGGAGATCAGCTGGCTCGCCTTATTGAAGGCTCGAATTTAAAGGAAGTACTATCGAAAGATTTCACTGAAGATGTAATAACCTTTATTGATGATATCGATATGAGATTACTCATCAATATCTTCCATGAATACAAATTGTATCGAGAAAATCTAAACAAACAGCTTCCTCAAGACGAACTGTTTGCGATGATTGTTTATAAAAATATGTTTCCTAAGGACTTCGGGCTTCTTCCTAAAAGACAGGGAAATCTTTACGCCTTTATTTCAAACAAAAACAAATACATTGAAACTCAACTCGGTATCATTGATCAAAGCATTCAACTACGATCAGAAGAAATTCAAACCTTAGATCGTGAGTTGATTCAGAATATCAAGGAGCTAAGAGCTATTTATATCTACGCATTACACACTCATATTCCATCCGCAATTAACATCATGCTCGATAAAGTGGTTAACTTTTCTGAATTGCTTGATGATGATAATTTTAATAAACTACAACAAACAAATCAGTTTCAATTTCAACGATACGAATTTCATCCAAATTATCCGAATCGATTCCATATCGTTAATGATGGCAGCGGTTTAAATTTTAAAAGTTTAGAGCAATCTGTAAATCCGAGTGTTAGTTTCTCCGAGCGAGAAAATAAAATACTGGACAACCAACAAAAAAGAACAGAAGCTCTCAAATCGGAAATTGAAGGTTTACGATTAAAACGGCTTGAGACGGAATACATGTCCTTAAAGGAAATCTTCCAACAAGTTCCGATTGAGCCGCACCTTAGTGAATTTGGAAATAACTTACTTGTCAGGAATCTCCTTCTAAATGGCTACATCAATGAAAACTATTCGGATTACATCTCGTTATTTCACGAAGTTAGTATCACAAAAGAGGATTTTGAATTTGAACAGAAAATTAAAAGTGGATCAAACCTCCCCTTCACCTATACCCTTAAACACACAGAAAACTTAATTAAGAAAATCAACGAAAAGTACTTCAGACGTGATGTGATCTTGAATTATGATTTGTTCGACTTCTTATGCGAAAACAGCACCCGTTTTAATACAAAGTTTTCGGCTGTCATAAAAGTTCTCAGCACCGACAAACCCTTGTCAACTACTTTCGTTGACGGGTACATAGAGCGAAAGGACAACAAAAACGTTCCTTTCTTTATCAAGTCTATCTTCAAATCGTGGGATGACTTCTGGGACAATTTGGAGAAAGCTAACTTAACGGAAGAGAAGATAAACAACTATTTAAAGTTAGTAGTTCTTCATGCAGATCTTGAGGATATAGTTCGTACTAACGATGGAGCTGGAATTGGGTACAGAATATCTCATACACCCGATGTTTTAGAGTATGCGAACAGCGCCTTAGAGAGAGAAAAAGTAAAACAAATTTTGGTGAATCTTGACATTCGATTTCATCACCTATATCCTCCCACAACAACAAGCAAATCATTATTCGCTTATACGTATAACAATCAACGTTACAGGATAAATTGGGAGAACATCGAATTATTCATCAAGGAGTTTAGCAAGAAAACCAACTTAGAAGAACTGAGTTCCCGCCACTACACCACAATTTTAGATTCAGATTGTGACGCCTTAAAAAATTATATCAACGAGAATCTAAATGAATACATTCAAGATGTTGTTTTAAAACTATCAAATAATTCGAAGGAGGCAGAGGCCCCTATGATCACTTTACTTCAGAGCGGTGCCCTGGATGACAAAACAAAGTTTACGCTCATCGATAAACAGGAATTAATCTTTCAGGATATCAGTAAAGTTGACTCGATTGATATCCAACGTTATATTTTACAGCAAAACAAAGTACTTACCAGTTGGGAAAATCTTTTCTCATATTATAATAAAATCGGTGAACAGCAACTCGATGAATCGCTCGTTCGATTTCTAAATGATAAGCACAATTACTCTCAGCTAACCAAAAGATCTTTAGAAACGGAGCCCAATCAACCTGAAGAATTTACTAAAGCCTTTTCCAAGCTGATCCTGAAAAATGAGCAACTCTCTCTCGAAAGCTTTAAACATCTAATCAAGAGCATCCCTTATCGCTACACCAGCTTAGACCTTACCAATATTAGCAAAGAGAAGGTTCAATGTTTGATTGACACCAAGTTCCTTTCACTCACCCAGTCGAATATTGATTCGATCAACGGTCTATTCCCCGACTTGACCTCCGCTTTACTGATAGTTCATTCGAAGGAAACAGCCAAAACATATGAATCTCTAACAATACCAGGTGACTCGTTAGCGCAATACTTAACTTCCAGTAAGGTTGACTTAGCAAGTAAGAAAGCTGTGATAAAAGGAATTACTGTGCAAACACTTATTCAAGTTCCAGAAATCAGTAGAGCTGTGGCAGGAATTGCCACAAACTCAAAGGAACTCGATTTAGGATACGATACTATTTATCATCTTGTTCAAAACAGCATGTTAAATCTTATTCGACTACCCATCATAAATAATTACGGTAAAAATTTCGAAACCGGTCAGGTTAAATCTTTGATAGACCTGTTGGGTGAAGAGTATGCTGTGATTTTTAATAAAGACGAGAAAATTAGGTTTACAAATACTGCCCATCATAGAAACTTACTTGAACTATTGAAGCAAAAAGCTATGATTGACAGTTACGAAATAACTAAAGATGAGAAAGAAATAAATGTTTTTACAAATGCAGAATAGCTATCTAAAGTTTCTGCCATCTGGAAAAATCTCCCCCTGAAATGCTTCACTTCTAACTGGCGATGTGGTTTCATCCGACCGAGACATTGAAATTGAAAGCTCCTTATTTGAAGTTGTCATTCGCTGTAACATCCGTGAAGCATTGATACATCTTTTCACAATCACATGGATCACCTCTCCCTCTTTTTGCAGTTTACCCTCCACCATCAATAGTTTTGATTGAATGATTTCCTTTCGGTATTCATCAAACAGTTTGGCGAAGACTACCAGGTTGACTGTGCCGGTTTCATCTTCAAGTGTAATGAAGCATATCCCACTGGCGGTGCCCGGGCGCTGACGTACCAGAATCAATCCGGCAACTTTAACACGATCACCATCCTGTGCAGCATTTAGCTGAGCAGCCGACAGAACATTCAGTCTGTTCAAATCTTCACGAACAAAACTTACTGGGTGAGCTTTTAGAGATAAGCCCATAGAGGCATAATCCTGAATTACATGTTCTCCCGGAGTTAATTCTGGAAGCTTAATATCCTTTTCGTTTTCCGTATGTATTTGATGCTCTATATTAAGCGCCAGCGGATAATCCTTTGTCGATACATCCCATAGAGCTTTCCTCCGATCGCTTCCAATCGAATTGAAAGCATCAGCATTTGCCAGCAGTTCAAGTGCAGAATTGGATATGCCAGCTTTTCGAAGATCATCAATTGAATTATAACCCATACTACGATTCTCAACCAACAGTTTCATATCATCTTCCCGAAGTCCTTTGATCTGTCTAAATCCTAACCGTAACGCACAGTATTTACCCGATTTCTCTTCCAACAGATTATCCCATTCAGAATAATTAATGTCGACTGGTAGTATTTTGACACCACTGTCGTCTGCATCAATAACTATCTGTGCAGGTTGATAGAAGCCCATCGGCATACTGTTCAGTAATGCAGCAGCAAATACATCCGGGTAATAGCATTTCAGCCATGATGAAACGTAAACCAGTAAAGCGAAGCTGACTGCATGGCTTTCAGGGAAGCCATACGAACCAAAACCTTCGAGCTGACGAAAGACACGCTTTGCATATTCTTCGCTGTAGCCATTTTTAATCATTCCTGTGATAAGCTTCTGCTCGAAGTAAGCAACCTTTCCCTTTGCTTTGAACGTTGCCATACTCCTCCTTAAACCATCGGCTTCAGAAGGCGTAAAGCCAGCCGCAACAATAGCGATTTTCATAGCTTGCTCCTGAAATAATGGAACACCCAAGGTACGACCTAAAATTTCTTCAAGCTCTTTTGAAGGATACGTTACAGGTTCTTCACCGTTGCGCCTTCGCAGATATGGATGAACCATATCGCCTTGAATTGGTCCCGGCCTTACAATGGCAACTTCTATAACCAAATCATAAAAACATTTTGGCCTCAGACGTGGCAACATTGATTGCTGAGCCCGGCTTTCTATTTGAAAGACCCCGATTGTTTCTGCGCGGCTTACCATGTCGTAAACTTTTGGATCATCCTGCGGAATATTGGCCAGCGTTAAATCAAGATTGTAATGCTGCTTTGCGAGATCGAATGCTTTGCGGATACAGGTAAGCATGCCGAGCGCCAGGACGTCAATCTTTAAAAAGCCCAATGTCTCAATGTCGTCTTTATTCCACTCTATATTAGTACGGTCTTCCATGCGTGCGTTGATGATGGGGCACAGATCGGAAAGCTTACCATCGGTTATCACAAAACCCCCTGTGTGCTGGCCGAGTTGACGTGGAAACCCAATCATCTGAGCAGTGAGGTTCAATACCTTTCTTATCAGGGGATCGTCAGGATTGATGCCCTGACTGATAATTCGTTTTTTATCGAAGCCATCATCCTTAAAATCCCAGATTAAATCCGCCAGGCGACTGATGGTATCCGCTGACAAGCCCATTGCTTTACCGACATCGCGGATTGCACCTTTGTGATGCTGCTGTGTTACCGTTGCCACGATGGCTGCACGGTCACGGCCATACTTGGTATAAATGTATTGCATGACCTCCTCTCGTCTCTCGTGTTCAAAGTCTACGTCAATATCCGGAGGCTCATTTCGTGCGGAGGAAATGAAACGTTCGAATAGTAAATCAAATTTGGAAGGATCAACTGAGGTAATACCTAAGCAATAACAGACTGTAGAGTTAGCCGCTGATCCCCTACCCTGGCAAAGTATTTTCTGTTCCCGGGCATAGCGAACTATATCGTAAACCGTTAGGAAGTACTCAGCATAATTTACCTGTGCTATAAAATCAAGTTCATATTGAATCGTTCCTTTTACTTTCTCAGGAATGTTGTTTTTAAAAATATCATTCGCTCCTTTCCATGTCAGGAAAACAAGCTCTTCCTGTGGTGTGCGGCCTTCGCTGGTAACTTCCTTCGGATATTTGTATTTCAACTCATCGAGTGAAAATTTACAAGCTTCGGCAATGGCCTGCGCATTACGGATCGCATCCGGGTACTGCCGAAACAAGCGATGCATTTCTTCATTGGGTTTTAAGTAGCGCTCGGCATTAGGATGAAGCTTAAAGCCAGCATTGTGAATGTTGCACTTCTCGCGAACACAAGTCAAAACGTCCTGAAGTTCTCTGCGGACAAAATGATGATAGTGCACATCGTTTGTAGCTACCAGCGGCATTTTCAATTCGGTTGCCAGCTGAAAAATCCGTGCAAGTAGTTTGGAATCGTTGCCTTGGTAAATACGCGTAGCGGCTATTGACAGATGTTCGCCTAATGCTTTACGGTATTCTTTAGCCGAATCTTTAAAAGAAGTATCCAGATCAAAAACTTCGTTTAATGAGGTTGGTGCAATGAGAATAAACTTCGAGCCTTCAGCATGCTGAAAAACATCAGCTTTATATAAAAAACATTTGCCTTTCTCTGCGCGGAGATTGCCGAGCGTAAGCAAGGCGGAGATTCGTGCATACGCCTTTATATTGGTTGGTAATGCAACCAAGCTTGGGCCATCAAGCAAATCGAGACGGCAGCCGGGAATAATCCTTATACCAATTTTCTTCGCTGCTGCATGGGCACGAACAATTCCTGCGAACGTGTTACGGTCTGTAATGGCGATGGCCTCATAGCCGAAGGCTGCGGCCTGATCGACCATTTCTTCCGGATGCGAAGCTCCGCGCAAAAAACTGAAGTTAGTGGTGACTTGTAATTCAGTGTACTTCATAGGCTATGCAAAGAATCCATGTATGAACCACTGATATGATTTCTCATTGTAATGCCCAAGGCGAAAGAGCCAGTAGCGATGACCTTCTTCATCCTCCACCTGATAATAGTCACGATGCTCTCCTGATTGCAGCCACCATTCCTGCTCAATGCGTTCGGGACCATCTGCACGCGCAATAGTGTGCAGCTTACCCATATACCGAAAGTTCATTGGCGGATAGTCAGGAATAGGCGCAGAAACTTCAATGCGCTCCGGTGATTTCAAAATCTGTAATGGACGAAGCTTGTCATTCTTCCACTCTGTCAATGGCTTTTCATCCAATGAAGTTGCAAGTTTATATGAGCGCTCTGGCCAATAGTGTTCATCTGGTAAATACCGGTGAATCGTATGGTGGCCGACTTTACCAGCAATGCGGTCGATCAATTCTGTTACTCTTGGATCTTCCAATCCTCCGGCATCTTCCCACATAACGGACTGTTGCGAAATATGCTCTTCAACTTTAGGAGCTTCCAAGACAAACAGTTCAATACCCAGCGCAGGCTCAATGGAAGAAATCTTCAACTCGAACAACTTGAATAAATGTTTGACATAATGTGTCGGGCGATGCGTGCCAATAGAAACCTGTTCGAGCTTACTATCAACCCGGTAAGCTTTTAAAACAGCAGTACGAATTCCCATTTGCTCCTGCTGCAGCCGAAAACATAATGTTTCGAGTAATTGCTTTAACGCTATTTCGATTCCTGTTAACGTAACAATCGGGTCAAGGCAAGGCAAGCGTTCCTGATAAGGTTCGACCGGGTGAATAGGTTCAAGAATTTCAAGCTCCTGTCCTATAGCCATGTTCAAGCGCATCATGAAATGCTGACCGAATCTCCTGCGAAGTGATGTGCGGGGCAGTTTGATAAACTGACGGATTTGATGCAGTCCGAGTTTATGTAAGCGCTGAACAACTTCAGGTTCAATACGCAACGCTTGTGGAGGCAAAGGTAATATCGCTTCAATATGACAGCCTTCAGGAATTACAGTCTGACCGTTTCCGAAACGCGCCAGTGCCCAAGCTGAGCCGATGGTATCAGACATTGCCAGCTGTGTATCATATCCATGCAATTCAAATTTCAGCCTGATGTCTGTCAGATACTTTTCATCACCACCCCATAAATGCGAGCAACCTGTTGCATCTAACAGGAGGCCATCGGGAGGATCGATGGCGACTATCGGTGTGAACCGAATGGACCAATCGGCCATCCGTTTAAGGATATCGGCAGCAAGTCCGGGTTTATCATCCAGCGCATGAATGTCAGGCAATACGGCACGAGCGTCAGCGAGAGCCATGCCGGTGTAAATCCCTTTCCTTTCTGCGATGGCATTAGCAGCTATGATGACCATGCGACCACGCACAGGTGCACGTAAAACAAAAGGAGTGTTTTCTAATTCAGGTTTGCGGACAGTGAACCAATCCGTTGTGAGGTGACGGAACCATATCGATACATATCGTTTGCCCATATCATCCTGCCTGTTGAATGATGGTTCGATGTTCTGGATGACTGATGGGGAGTTCAACGTAGAAAGTATTTGTCCTCCACGTCACACTCCAGGAACCAGGCTTACCGTTTTTCACTTTAAGCAATTCAACTTTCCATTTCGGAAAGCTGACTCCGGGAAGATCCTCAAGGGGTTCGCTTGGAAGTGAAGTAATTTTCCAGCGGGAGACGCAGGCTGTGGTGTTAATCTTATTCGAGTTGTTACGCAGGATAAATCCCGTTACCTGACTCTGCTCGACCGCTAGCTGCAAACGCCTGGAATTCATGAACGTTAAATCTCTTAACTCCGCAACGACTGCATCAAGTGCTCCACACTTCAAAGCTTCATCAGTTGCCCAAAGGACATCCTTTTCTTTATTGACATCTACAAAAACAAACTGTTCAGGATTTATACCGAAGTTTTTTAATGCTGGTGGAAACAATGAACGTGATGAGCTGATCCATAAAGCCGCACCGGTGTTCCCGGCCATGGTATTCAACAAGCCCGCAATAAAGCCGGTTGTTGCCGCTGCATCTTCTTTTTGATCCGATAAAAATTCATGAATACAACCTGTCGGGAAGGTGTTGTTGGGAAAAGCCTTAATTATCTCACCCAAGCCAACATCCAATACGTTATTTACAATGGCTTGCTTGTAGCCTTGCAAGCGGAGGATATCCGTTTGGAGCTTTGAAATAATATCATTTTTGGTAGCCTGCATTCTGCTTCACAATCAACCCTTCAATCCGTAGTGGGGTTCAAATGTAGGTTGAGCTCCGGTTGAAATTCAAACAAGGAAGAAACAAGGACTGACAGGTTGTGACAGCATCTTAAAAGATTTCGGCCTAAGCATCCAAAATTGCCGAATAGGTTTTTCAAATTTGTAGAAAGCACCACAAAAATGTCGAAGTCCTCATTTGAAATAAAATCCTCACGGGATTTATATCTAAAACTGGTACGAGAGCATAAACGAGTGATTGATGATATCTGGTCGTCTGACCATGCGATTAATTTTTGTGTTACTGCTCATCATTTATATAAAGACTGGCTTAAAGCTGAACTGAGCCAACCAGATTACAATAAGTTAACTCATAAAATAAGAACAACACTACGGGTTGAAATGGATATCATCCGGGATATTTGTGATGGTTCAAAACATCTTACGTTGACAAATCGACCTCATGTGCAAGTGAGCGATTCAAAGATGCATCACGGTTCCTTTGACAGGTCGTTCAGTCGTGCTTTTGATGTTGGAGGTCTAACACTGACCCTTCATGATGGCACCCAAACGTATTTCGACAATGTGGCTGACAAAGTAGTAGACTTCTGGGGATACCATTTCGATCCAAACTACGCACCAAATCATAATGAGTAAAAGCAAAATCGGTAAATGCTGCATTTGCGGAGAGACAAAAGAACTCTCTTTTGAACATGTACCTCCTAGGTCGGCTTTCAATAACAAGCCAATCCACATCTTAAATTCTGATCAAATGTTTGATGGTACTCCTAAGTACTCAAAAGACACGCTGAGTCAAAAAGGCTTGGGCTCTTATACATTGTGCTCCTCCTGCAATAATTCAACGGGAGGCTGGTACGGTGATTCATTCAAAGATTTTGCAACTCAGGGAATGGAAATTCTAAAGAAACAGGATTCAGCAGTGGTTCGTGGCATCTACACTTTTAAACCGTTGAATGTTTTTAAGCAGATCATCACCATGTTTCTTTCCGCGGATAAGAGCGGGTATTTGCGTACGCAGTACAAACTGGATGAGTTTGTACTCAATAAGACTTTGAATTCTTTTCCCGATGAACTTAAGATTTACATCTATTCGAACGCATCGCCCTATAAGCGATTTATTGGGTATTGTCTTTCTACTGACCATGAATTTAAAATTCAAAAGTGGGCCGAAATCAATTTTCAACCTTTTGGATATCTGCTGACCGAAAATTCAACCCCTCCCAATGAACTGATGGTCGACATCACCTCCTGGTATCTGCAAAAGTATGACGATCTAAAAAGGGTTGACATGACCACTTGCTACCTCAAGGTTTCCAATTCAATCATCGGGACTTACGGGTAAAAATATTTTTGCTGTAAGTAGCGTTTTTCAGTCTTTTCCAAAATTTCCAAGTATTTATTAATACATAACTCTAAATTTTAAATGTTAATAAATGAAGAAAAGAAAATTATTAGTAGTAGCAGGTGCAGGTGCATCGATTGAATTTGGTATGCCTTCTGTAACGGCAATTGACACATTGTTTGAGCAGTGGGCAAGAACATATTATCCGTTAGCTGAAGATCCTGAAAGAAGCTTATATACCTTTTACAAGGAAAAAGTGCATGAACACTACGTTCAAAATCCGCGTAATCGCGAAAACGTTCTTATGAACTTCGAGCGTCATCTATTTGGCATGCAGCAACTCGCAAATCTGTTGATCGATAAAGATCGAAACAGTCATCATCTTAATGCATTTATTGAATCTGCACCTGAACTACCAGAAGTGAACGTCTTAGGAAGACGTCTTGGGATAGCAACAGGACACGACCTCGAGATCTTACACGGACACCTGGTGGATAAATTATTAGATCATCTCAGGGGCTTGGGAAGAAATCTTCCATCACAAAAGAATACTGAATTAAATTTACTATCCAGTTTTTTTAAAGCCCTTTCTGAAGAATATCAAGTGGGAATCATAAATCTCAACTACGACAACGTGATTCTGACAGCATGCCCTGACAAGGAAAATGGTTTCGATTCTACCGGAAACTTTGATAAACAAAAATTATTCGAGGCTGACTGGAATTTTCATTACCAATTACATGGATCGATTCATTTTGATTTGAAAGGAACAAAGACAGACATGCATAAAATCTTCTGGAATAGTGATCTAAACTCACCGTTTCAAAGCAATTCCTCAGGAAGGAATAATAACTACTCAAACGAAGGCAATAGAACCCTTAATTCAGCCATCATAGCAGGACTCGACAAGACAAATCAAATCTTGCGAGACCCATTTATGTCGTATTATTCTCAGATGGTGAGAGCAGCTCATGAGGCGGATATCATCTTGTTCCTGGGATATGGATTCGGAGACAGACATTTGAATAAATGTTTTTACAACAATCGTTTTGATGAGAAAAGAAGAAACGTTGTAGTAATTGATTATGCTGGCAAGGAGCAAGATGGTTTACAATTCAGACAAGACAGCTGGTCGCATGGACTATTCGATGCAGCTCCCTACAATGCTCATCAGATGGACAAGGGTATCCCGCAAATGGCTTACTATTACGCTAATAGTAAAACCTTTCAAACGTCTATGAATCCCGAATATCCTTTGAGAGTCTGGTACAATGGTTTACTTGAAGCTTGCAGAAACAGTGCTTTAATATTAGGAGAACTACGCAAATAAAAAAGAACCGGAGAGCATCCGGTTCTTTTTATAGCAAACTTATTTATTAAGTGTCTTTCCCACGACACCTAATCCAGCAATGGAAAGTCCGACCTTGACAGCCGCCCCACTCTTGGTAGCCAGACCAAAAAGAGTTGTAAGACCGCCTATTACCAATGCGGTATCACTTCCTTTGTCTACAGCTTCGGAAAAATTGATGCCATTAGCGGCACGATTTACATATTGCTGACAATTGTTAGTCAACCAAGAGTAAGCCTTTTTTTCTTTCCAGCTTTCAATAGCCCTCTCAATAATCTTCTTCGTGTTATAAAACACTTTTCTGGTGTCGAAATAGTGTTTACTGCCCTGCGTGAATTGATCCAATGTCTCGATCTCTGCATGACCGATTAAGTAGTGATTATGAATTACCATAACCTGCCCACTGGAGTTCTTTCCCAGAATTATTCCGGGGTGTGTTACACCCATTAACGTATCTATTTTATCACGATAAATTATCTTACCACTGTCTTTCGTGTAAGTGATCCATGATATGGTTTGACCTTTCTTAATGAAAAATCTATCCGAGTAAAAATTATTCATCATTTGTTTACGATTTAAATTTTAAAAAATTATTTCCTTCCTCCTCCTTCTTCTCTCGCTTGGCAAATGCCGCGATGAGAACTCCAACAATAACAATTATGATTCCCCAGATAATCGCAGTTTTATTCTTCTTCCCTACGCCTATCAAGGCCAGGCCGATTCCGCCAATTGTCAATGCGGCTCCGGTCTTTTCTGTTTGTGTGCTTGTCTCTATGCCATGGTGTACAAAGTTTTTAAAGTGTTCACAATTATTACTAATCATGTGGTATGCCCTCTCTCCTATTCGTTGTTTCGCTCGGTTTACTGCAGCGGGACGTTCGTGCTCCTTACCTGGAAATCTCTCAATGCTTGAAGGCACATAAACTTCCAGTAGCGATTCAATCTTGTCATTCGGAATTTCCTTCACTCCATCGACATAATTGGCAACGAACAAATGTTCATAGTTTTGGATGCCGACATAAATCACATAATGATCCAGCATGCCAAAGAACTTTTTGTTCAACACGACCGCATCCGCGGGCTTAATACCAAACTGGTGTACGAATAAATTAGGGGTCATACAGATTAATTACACGATAAAACTAATTGTTGGTTTTGCTGATTTGACGCTGGTTACCGAGAGGTGAATTAGAGGTAAGCCGGGGTGTGATGCCCTCTAGCCAATCGTTGGCTTTCTCTTGCAATTTTCTCAGCTTTTCAGGGTCATTTTTAAGAGCTGCCTTTATTGTTTTAGGTTCAACAACGATTAAAAGTTTTCCCTCAAAATCTACTCCATAGACTCTTAAAGGATGAAAGTGACCATTATTACCCTTAGGTGATATCAGCTTTCGCACCTTTAATTCATCAAATAAAACGATCAAGAAATTGATAGACTCGCGTGCGAAAGATACCGCAAGATTGAGAGGATGATTTTCTTCGAACAGTTTTCTGAATTCCTTCACTGACTTTATAAAACATTGCTTATAAAGTTTACTCGCGATGAAATCAAGTTCATGCGGTTTGCCTGTCCATACGTACCAATATTTTTCCGCTATGACTGGGGTATCCTTCGGAAAAGCCTTTTCAAGTTCGTCATACTTTAAAATAGCCATCAAGGTTGGAAAATCATGCCCTTCGAGCTTGTACAAATTCTCAAGGCTAAGCCGCAAATTTTGTAAATCTGTTCTTGGATGGTTGGATTTCTTCAGCAAATCCTGCATCAGAAAACTTAACACATCAACGCACAAAATCTCAAGCCTGGCCTTGTCTTCCGGAATTGCCTTGTTCAGTCGGCTATTCACTGATTGGACAACAATGGGCGCAAACGTTACAAGAAGCATGGAAGCCATTGTAGAATTCTTCGCTCCGCCAGTTGTTTCTAGCACTCGCAATAAGAGATTTTCGAAATCATATTTTCGTAAAAGCTCTAGTGGTATTTCCTTATCATCAAAAGGATATACCTGTCTGAATAATTCGGTTAGCATAAAATTGGTTGACTGGGTTGAACCTGAGTAAACAAATCGCGTGCTAAATTTTAGCAACAAATTGTGACAGCTTGTGACGCGGAAAAGCGTAGGAATGCCAATTTGGAAGGTTTGGGCTAACACCCTTCAGAAAAGGCAACATTTTCCAGTTGACCATGCCGTCAGAAAGAATTCGTATCGAAAAATTTAGTATTCTCTGTGGGTTATGTTACAATTTTACAAAGTGCCGGAGCAGTACAAGGGACTGCTTCCGCAAAACCCAGAGCAGGGACAAGTTGAATTAAGGCCAATTCTTTACCAAGGCAGATTTTTGAGAATTCTAATCTTTGAATATTTCGGAAAGGATTGGTTCGCAGCAATCGGATCGTGGTGAAGGTGGGCGGGTTCCGCCTACCCTGCATTCATGGTCAATTCCTTTACGAGTTGATTTTTCGCCCTCCGTTGATCTATCCTGCCTTGAAGATCCAACGTATCTTCGCTAATCTTCGTGTCTGTGACATCAGCATAGATTTGAGTGGTCCTAATATCAGTATGGCCGAGCATTTTGCTAACAGTCTCGAGCGGTACTCCGTTCTCGAGCGTTGTTGTAGTAGCAAACGTATGGCGTGCTGTGTGCGTTGTCAGGTTCTTTTCAATACCACAGATGACAGCCACTTCCTTTAGAAAGGCATTGTAATTTTGATTGGTATTTACCGGAAGCAGCTTGTTCTCAGCCAAACAGTATGGATGGTTCTTGTATTTCTCAAGGATTCGCTCAGCCTCTGGAATCAATGGGACATTCTCCTTTGTATTCTTCTTGCTTCTATCCTTTATTATCCACTTTCTACCATCAATCCACATCTGAACGTTTTGAGGAGTAAGTTCGAACAACTGCTTGTAAGAATAGCCGGTGTAAACAACGAATAAATAACAATCGCGAACTTCACTAAGTCGCGGAATGCAGATCTCCTTTGATGCCATCAATTCTACTTCCTGACTTGTGAGTTTCGTGCGGCTTGTCTTTACAAATTTAAGCTTAAAGAAATTAAACGGGTTAGAAGGTATATACTCTAACATTACCCCGTAGTCAAGAATCTGGCGTAGATCTTTGATCTTTTTCATCGCAGTGTTCTGGATAAGATTGTTAGCTGTTCTCAGGTGATGGTAAAACTCATTAACGAAACTAACCTTAAGGTCTTGAATAGGTAAATCAGACATACGATACTTTAGCCTGATGAACTTTTCAACGTCACGATACAGAACTGGAAATTTGCTTAGTCGACTTTGTGTGATATCGCTTGCATCCTTTCGCTCGGCCATTATCTGATTGAATTGCTTGAATACTTCAAGGAACATCACAACCTTCTGCCGAATTCCTTTATAGCTGTTCTTAACATCTTCTGCGGTGATCCTTTCTTTCGTTGAAAGTAGAATATTGTAGTGCTTGGTAATTTCAGCCTTCTTTAAAAGCAAATATTCGCTCAATACCGCTGCTTCAGAACAGCCAGGATTTGGCAGTCCGACATTGGCGTTCCAATCCACTGGCTTTATCCTTCTGGACGTAGAACACTCCACCCTCCTACCATCAACTGTGACACGAATCCAAATGGGAGCAAATCCATTTTTGTCAATTTTCGATTTGTGCAGCCAGAACAGAATTGTAAAGGTCTGATTGAAGTTCATTTGGTTAACAATTTTAGTTACCGAATCCCGTTCTGTTTCGGACTTCAAAATCGAGTCAAAAAAACTTGGGTGGAGTTCAACTAAAATGAGCTGATTTCCATCATTCGGTTACCTAAAGTAGTCGGATGTGTAGGTAACCGAAGAGGTCACCTACCAGTTGGCAACATTCGATTTTCTTTGGTGGCCTGTATAAAGCAAAAACCCGCTTAAAGTTGTCTTTAAACGGGTTTGATTGTGATTAGCTGATGCTAAGTGGACCCGGAGGGAGTCGAACCCCCAACCTTCTGATCCGTAGTCAGATGCTATATCCATTAAGCCACGGGTCCAGTGTTATTTTTGGACTGCAAATGTAAATAATTAATCAATTCATCCAAAAACAGCTTTTGCACCCGATACCAAAAAGTCTATTTTTGTGCCTCCATATCCAACTGAAATGAGAATACTGACAAAAAACATAAGCATTTTACTTTTCCTCGTAACACTCGGCAGTACTGCTTTCGCCCAGGGTGATTCTGGAGTAACTCCAAGAAAAGGTCGCCCGAACATACCGGGTACATTTCAGATAGATTTAGGCTTTAATTTCCCTTCTGAGAAAGATGGCTTCAATACCAGCGTAATAGGATCGAGTACTGTGAACATTTACTATTTCTACGATATGCGCATCGGGAAATCAAAGTTCAGTATTCATCCAGGACTGGGCCTCGGGCTTGAGCGCTATAAATTTAATAACAATAAAACACTTGGGTATACCAGCACTGCACTTGATACCGTAGCCATGGTATTTCCTGAAGTTTCTAACCTTAAGAAATCAAAGCTTATAACAAACTACCTTGATATTCCACTGGAAGTGAGATTCAGTACCCGCCCGGATGATCCTAATCGTAGTTTCAAAGTATCACTTGGCTTTAAGTTTGGAGTACTTTATGATTCGTTTACGAAAATCAAGTACAGTGAAGATGGAGAAAAGAAAAAGGTAAAAAACAAACAGAATTTTAATCTTTACCCGATTCGCTATGGCCCGTATATTCGCATTGGTGGCGGAAATCTTTCGGTGTATGCGTATTATAGTTTATCACCGTTATTCAGACCGGGCATCGGACCTGGTGTTGATCAGGATATCAATAACTTAACATTTGGTATTTCATTCGCATCGTTCTAAACTAAAATAGAACAATTCTTAACTGAACCCTGACAGTACCGTCAGGGTTTTTTATTTTCCTTTAAAATCCGGCTTACGTTTTTCGAGGAACGCTGTTACACCTTCTTTATAATCACTCGAGGTACCAGCGATCTCCTGACAATACGCTTCATACTCGAGCATTTCTTCAAGTGTACTGGTAACAGATTTATTAAGCATCTTTTTAATCAAGCCGATTGATTTGGTAGGTGCTTTTGCAAAATAGTCAGTATAAAATTTAACTGCGCTATCAAGTTCGCTTGCAGGAACAGCTCTATTAATCAATCCAATGGAAACCGCTTCACTTGCCTTCACACGATTGCCCATACTGCACAACTCAAATGCCCTATTCATTCCTACTGTACGGGGTAAGAAATACGAAGAGCCTGAATCCGGTACCAGACCGATATTAATAAATACTTCAATCAACGTTGCGTCTTCTGAAGCCACGATAACATCACACGCTAACGCCAATGAACAACCTGCACCAGCCGCAACACCGTTCAACCGACATACGATAGGCTTTGGAAGATTACGCATCGCGCTGATGATCGGATTGTATCGCTTATGAAGGGATTGCAGGAATGAACGCTTTTGATCGCCCGATGCTGCTTTAAGATCCTGGCCTGAACAAAAAGCTTTTCCTTCTCCGGTTAAGACAACAACTCTTACCTGTTCATCTTTTGAAACAGCTTTTAATGCATCCTGAAGCTCATACGTAATCTCATCATTGAGTGCATTATAAACATCCGGGCGATTGAGTGCTATTGTGGCCACGCCTTGCTCAACTGAGTACTTCAGGTATTGATACTTGCTCATACAGGTATGTTTAAAATAAAAAGATGATTCCAAAAAAGCCGATCAGAAAACCAGACACCGCTCCTACCAAAACTTGTCTAGGAGTATGTGCATTCAACTGAAGTCTTGCTGACATGATAATTCCTGACAATACAACTACCCCAATCGTAATCCATAGCAGTAAGGTATTATCCGATTCCTTATTTAAGGGCATTAAAATTCCTACCAAACCCATAATACCGATCGCATGAATACTGACTTTATAAAATAGTGTGATCAATGTTCCGATCAATACCAGGCAATCCATGATCAGCAAAAACTTGAAGATATTATCTTCCAACCCGATTCTATTCTGATAGGTAAGCATATAGGTGAACAATCCGTACATAGTAAGGATCATGAAAAAAGGAAAAACGCGCTCCTGCCGGCTTTCGAGTGTAAAGGATTTGATGGATCCCAGGATCTTTAAAATTGACATCATTAATACCGGCAACACAAATGTGATAATAAAAAAAAGGCCTAAAAATAAAAGCTGTGAACTCGCTGTGATGGGATATAGCGCAGCTGGCAAAAGAAAAACCATTAGCATAAATAAGTATGTGCCCATCAATAACGGGTGGAATACATACGAAACGATCTTGGCGAGTGCATTCACTACTTCATCTCTTTACGGAGGCGCGCAACCGGGATGTTAAGCTGCTCGCGATATTTGGCTACGGTGCGCCTGGCAATGTTATAACCTTTATCGTTCAGGATTTTTTCAAGACGGTCATCCGAAAATGGTTTGTTCTTATCCTCTGCTTCGATAATATCTTTAATGATCTGCTTAACTTCTCGCGAGCTTACCTCTTCACCCGAATCGGTAGAAATACCCTCTGAGAAGAAATATTTCAATGGGAAAATTCCAAAATCAGTTTGAACTGCTTTGCTGCTGGCAACACGTGATACGGTTGAAATATCCATGCTGATCATCTGCGCAATGTCTTTCAAGATCATGGGTCTTAGCTTGGTCTCATCGCCCTCCAGGAAGAAATCGTATTGAAAGTCAACAATCGCTTTCATGGTGCGAAGCAACGTATGCTGACGTTGTTTAATGGCATCAATGAACCATTTGGCAGCATCAAGCTTTTGCTTAACAAACGTTACTGCTTCTTTAAGTTTTTTATCCTTCTTATCGCCCTTATCGTAAGCTTTAAACATTTCTGTATACGACTTACTGATGCGCAACTCCGGAGCATTTCTTGAATTCAAGGAGAGCTCAAGCTTACCATTGCTGTTCACCAGAATAAAATCAGGCATGATGTACTGATTTTTTACCATACCAGTTGTGCTGCCACTACCTGGTTTCGGATTCAGCTTAACGATCAGCTCCATGGCGTCACGCACAAACTCTTCGTCTTCCGTACCTAGCTTCTTCTGGATTTTCTGATAATGCTTCTTGGTGAACTCCTCAAAGCACTCTTCAATTATTTTCTTAGCAACCGCTACGTCAATGTCGTGACCATTATCCATGCGTTCAAGCTGCAACAATAAACATTCTTGTAGATTCCGAGCTGCAATACCAGCCGGATCAAACTGTTGTATTTTTTTCAGGATCGATTCAACTTCTTCCGCAGTGGTATCAATGCCTTGTGAAAAAGCAAGGTCATTCACGATCGCTTCAAGCTCCCTGCGGATGTATCCATCAGCTTCAATACTTCCTACTAGTTGTTTCCCGATGGCATCTTGTTGCTCATTTAATCCCAGATAGCCAAGCTGTGACATTAGCTGCTCATGTAGACTGGTTCCCATAGGAATGGGCATCTCACGATCATCTTCCTCGCCACCGCCATCGCTTTGCATTTTATAGCCGATCGAGTCATCATCGCCTAAATAATCTTTCAGGTCAACATCTTCCTCACTTTTGGATTCTGCTTCGTCAAATTCCTGTTCTGCCTCAGCTTTCTCTTCTGGTTGCTGCTCATCTTCGCCTTCTTCCAGCGCAGGATTGATTTCGAGCTCTTCTTCGATCCGGGTGTCGAGCTCGGCCGTAGGCACCTGCAGCAGCTTGATAAACTGGATCTGCTGGGGTGACAGCTTTTGTTGTAAGGATTGATTTAGTCCGAGTCTCTGCATTATTCTCTGTCTCTTCTGAGTTCCTGATCGATAGGCAAAGTTATCAAATCGCCTTGTTCCTGAAAATCCGGCAACGCAATTGGCGTACCAAATCAGCAACTTTAAATAGTTTTTTGATAAAATTTACAAAATGACGTTTTTTGCGCCCTTGCTGTCGGTGAAAAGCATTTGATCTACAGTCAATTACACTACTATGAAACGAACTAAAATAAAAGAGCTTCTGTCAACAACGCCTTCCGGGCAAACCGTAATCGTGCAGGGCTGGGTGCGAACTTTCCGCAACAATCAATTTATCTCCATTAATGACGGCTCTACAATTCAGAATATCCAGGCAGTAGTCGACTTCACGGCTACCAATGAAGCATTATTAAAGAGAATTACAACCGGAGCATGTATTTCGGTTTCCGGAGAGCTTATCGCTTCGCTTGGTAAAGGACAGGCCGTAGAAGTTAAAGTAAAAGAGCTTACTATACTCGGTGATTGTGATGCTGAAGCATATCCGTTGCAACTTAAGAACAGACCAAGCCTTGAATATTTGCGTGAGATTGCTCACCTGAGATCGCGTACCAATACGTTTGGTGCTGTGATGCGTGTACGCCATGCCATGGCCTTCGCGATTCATAAGTTTTATAACGATCGTGGATTCACCTATGTGCATACACCTGTCATTACAGGTTCAGATGCTGAAGGTGCTGGCGCGATGTTCAAAGTAACAACACTCGATCTGAACAAGCTGCCTAAGAACGAGCAAGGTCACATCGACTATAAAGAAGATTTTTTTGGCAAGGAGACTAATCTTACTGTATCCGGACAGCTTGAAGGTGAAACGTATGCGCTTGCCTTGGGAGAGATTTATACATTCGGGCCAACCTTTCGTGCAGAGAACTCAAACACTACACGTCATTTAGCAGAGTTTTGGATGATCGAGCCTGAAATGGCTTTCTACGATCTGAAAGACAACATGGAATTGGCGGAAGCTTTCCTCAAATATTTATGTAAGTATGCATTGGATAATTGTGCTGATGATCTAGAGTTCCTGAATAAGCGTGCGCAGGAAGAAGAAGCTGCCAAGCCACAAGATCAGCGTAGCGAGCTTGGATTGTTAGATCGATTAAAGTTCATTGTTGAAAATGAATTTCAACGTTTGTCATACACCGAAGCGATTGATATTCTAAAAAATTCCAATCCAAACAAGAAAAAGAAATTTCAGTACCTGATTGAAAACTGGGGTGTTGATTTACAATCGGAACATGAACGTTACTTGGTAGAAAAGCATTTCAAGAAGCCAGTTATACTTTATAATTATCCGGCAGAGATCAAAGCATTTTACATGCGTCAAAACGAAGACGGAAAAACTGTTTCTGCGATGGATGTTTTATTCCCCGGTATTGGTGAGATCATTGGTGGCTCGCAACGCGAAGAACGGTATGACAGACTATTGAAGCGTGTCCAAGAAATGGGCTTACCCGAAAAAGAATTGTGGTGGTATCTGGATCTGCGCAAATTCGGCTCAGCGCCTCATAGCGGTTTTGGATTAGGGTTTGAGCGTTTGATGCTATTTGTAACGGGCATGACAAATATTCGCGATGTAATTCCTTTTCCGCGTTTCCCGGGAAGCGCTGAATTTTAGATTTACAACAAAACGTCTTTCAGTTTGTCCAATGTAACAGGCTTGATGAGGTAATTCGTTACGCCCAACTCGCGCACCCGATCAATATCCTTAGGATTAATCGATGAAGTGATTACAACAACGTTTACGCGTTCCATGCCGGGTACCCGAAGCTTTCGAAACGCTTCCAAAAAGCCAAAGCCGTCAAGCTCAGGCATTGTTAGGTCAAGCAAAATTGCATCGGGTAATGTAGCCGTTCCTGAAAAATACCCATTGAGCAAATCAAGTGCTTGCTTTCCATTGAGCGCAGTATGGACTTCTTTCGCTAATCCGCCCAGCGAGAGCATGCGCGTATGCAGAAAATTAAAAATAGGATCGTCATCAACGAGCAATACTTTCTTCATGTGGGGATACGAAGCTTTATAAAACCTGTGTATATAACGCAAAAAAGGTTTAGGTAAGCACGGTTTGTGGGAGTTACTCCCACGCTCAAAACCTCGCAACAACGTAATATTCCGATCAGTTAATAACGATTGAATATGCTAATAATCAGGAACCATCACCTTTATAGGATAATAAGGATGAGTGGCCATGTAAGAAAACTTCCTACTCTACCAGAAAGCAGCTCATAAAAAGAGAATTTAGAAGGTTCTCACAACAAATTATTTTACAATCATCCGTAATCCGCATCAGGGTAAGCCGTAGGTTGCGTGTTATTGATAATGAAAACGAACACGGGAGAACTCCTTGGCCAATTCCCAACTCAATACCGGTAGCTTCAAAGCATTATTTGAAGCAAGCTTTCATGCATTCTTTCAACCGATGCATCGGTATGCTTATACCCTTTTGCGTAGTAACGAACGGGCAAGTGACGTGGTGCAGGCAACATTCGTAAAATGGTGGGAAACCGGCACGGAGGTTCAAAGTCTGGAGGATGCAAAGCGTTATTTATACATAGCTGTTTACCGCAACGCCTTGAATGCCTTACGGGATGACAAAACAAAAATGGCACAGGTAGAGACGCTAAAGTTTCAACAGGATAGATATACACACCATATAGATGGTATGGTTGTAGCGGAACTAGATGAACAGATTAAAAACACCATCGAATCGCTGCCCGAACAATGCAGAATAATCTTTTGCATGAGCAGGTTTGAAGGGAAGAAATATTCCATCATTGCAGACGAACTGAATATTTCGGTAAAAACGGTGGAAACACAAATGGGCAAAGCGCTCCGGATACTCCGGGAAAAACTGACTGAATATGTTTAACCATTAACAGGTTTGAATGGATGAACTTTACAACGATATCGACATGCTAATTGCGAAATTCCTGGCCGGAGAAGCATCGCCCGATGAGGCCATGATGCTGCACGATTGGATTGAGCAATCCGATTCAAACCGAAGATTGATGCAAGCAGCAGAAACTGCGTGGGCATTGAACAACACTTCTTATCAAAAACCGGATGTAACAAAAGCATTTCAGGCACTCCCACTTGTTAAGCAAACCAAGCAAGTCTTTTTAACACCCTGGCGTATTGCTGCTTCTGTACTTATCGTACTCTGCACCGGAGTAAGTCTTTATTTCTTTCTTCGCACAGAGCGTAGCACAAGCCCGGAGAAACTTTGGATCACCAAAGAGAGTACCCAACGGCCCTACTCCTGGCAGTTGCCGGAAAATACATCTGTAACGCTGAATGGAAATTCAAGCTTACGCTATCCGCAAACTTTTGAAAACATCCGTTCAGTTACCTTAAGCGGAGAAGCCTACTTTCATGTTACGCCTGATCCGCGAAAGACTTTTATTATTTCAGCAGATGCTATAGAAGTTAAAGTCCTTGGAACCGGATTTAATGTTACTGCTTATCCGACAGATTCAGTGGTAAGCGTTCAGGTAGTGCACGGAAGCGTTATGATGAAACACGTAACCGACAGCCTGGTGCTGAAATCCGGTGAAAAAGGATTGTATCACAAGATCACTCAAAAATTATGGATTGAGAGACCTGAAAATCAAAATAATATCGGTTACGCCACACATACTTTTACCTATGCAGATAAATCATTGGCTCAAATACTGGATGACCTGTCTAACGCATACGGGGTTAATTTCGAAGTTGAAAACCCACGCGTAAAAGAATGTCACCTTACCGGTGAATATCATTCTATGACCTTACCTGTTATACTTGAAGTAATTTCAAAATCACTTGACCTCACCTATAGCATCAACGGAAATCGGGTGTATATTTCCGGGGATGGATGTTTATAGATGGCGCTGGGCGGTCTGCTCATTGATATTCATTTTTCTCTGCAGCTCTGACCTAGCATACAGTCAGACCGTTACCAATAAACTGGAAAAAGCTGTAACATTTTCCACTCGCAATGTTCGGCTTGATACCTTATTGCAAACCATTACCCGTCAAACGGGAATCCGGTTTTCCTACAATTCACGCAGACTGAATACTTCGTACCGGCTTCATCTGAATAATACCAAATTAACAGTCCGTCAACTTCTGGATAAGCTTAAAACAGCAACCGGTGTATTATACACCGTAATCGAAAATCAGGTTATATTAAATATCGATAAGTCAACTGTACAGCGACCCGTTAAACCCGAGCTTAAATCGCCAGGCATACAACCGCAACCTGCCCGCAGTCTGGCACCTGCTATAAAAATGCAAGTTCCTGATTCTGTGAACCAAGTAAAACCAGAATCATCACGGACACAAAATTCTTTGCTCAAGCCTACAGATTCGGAATCAGTGGCTTCTGACTCACTGCTTACAAAAGATATTGTTGCGAGCGCTACGATTCCTTTGTCAGATTCAGTTAGCACATTAAAATCAAATTCATCAGGCATTGCTGTTCAGGTTAAAATTGATTCCACACAAAAAAAAGAAACAATACCGGTAGTAAAGAAAATTTCACCTCCAAAAAAACAAGATTACTTTTTAGACCTGGGCGTGAGTGCTGAAGAAACATTATTCATGGGTGCAACGCTTCAGGGAGGGATTCCTTCCATTTTTGCTTCGTTATCGGTTAAAAGCAATGGCCAATCTCTCATTTTGTTTTATGGATTAGGTACTTCAATTCGAATCAAAGATAAGTCGAGAATAATGTTAAGTGCCCAATACGGTTCTTACTCAAAATCATTTGCATATACCGACACACACGAAGATTCAACATTCAGTACATACAATATTGGAGTAAAAGGCTCATGGATCAGAGCTGGTGCAGGAATGGAATGGAAGATTAATAAGCGTGGTAATCTGAAATTTTATGCTGGCTTAAATTTTAATGCACTTGAAAGCCGCTATACAGTAGATGGATCAAAAAGTGGGTTGAACTCAATCCCTGTACCCGATCCTGAGCGAAAGTTTTCAGCATTCTATCCTTTTTATACAATTACCAACAGTTTTGAAGACACGGCTTCTGAAACCCTCAAAACCTGGGTTGGGATTCAGGTGGGTATCAATTTCACAATTTTCCACCGGTAGCATCAGGGTAAACGTGGGTTCACGTGTTATACAGCTAAGGGCGGCTATCGCCCGAGAACTAAACAAATCCAACCCGAATGAAAAGAATGAGTTACCTGCTGCTATGTGCGGCCATAGGTTTTGTAACAGCCTGCTCAGACGATGACAGCCGTCAGGGCGCAGTTCTGAAAAAAGATGAATTAGGTATGGTTGTTCAGCGATCAAGCAGCACCACCAATGCTTTGTTGTTTGAAGATGGAACCCTGGCCAATCCGGTATCTGGCCTTACAAATTTTAATTCCCGTTCAATAGGAAGTAAGTTGTTGCTTACCTATAAAACACTTGACATAGTGAATGGAATAACCAACATCTCTGTAACCTCATTTGCGGAAGCCAATGACTCTACCTTTACTCCTGAACCCGACCCGCACATCGAAGACACGGTTTACTCAAGTCATTACACAGGAACTTATTTCATCACGAATGAGGATAGTACAGAGACTTATATAGGAGACATCGTTCTAGAATTTGGTGCAGCACCATCTGAAGGAACCTCCATATACTCTTATGCCATAACTCCCGATGGAGAAGAAGAAATTGAAGGAAGTGGTCATTTTGTGATTGATGCTGGTGAAATAGTAATTTCAGATAACGAACATAGCAATGCAATTGTTCCGCTTGGTACATACGGCATATCTGCTGGCTATGGCTGGTTGTATATCTGGAAAGTAACTGAGGCAGGCGAACTTTACACCTATGCACTTAAGCGGGATACTACCGAATAAGATTTAATCACCATTAAATTAAAAAGGCAGCTATATTTTCGCTGCCTTTTTAATTTATAGAAAGATAAATATTATTCAATCTGTAAATCGTAACCATTACTGTTCTTAAGCTTCACATACCAGGTTTTAGCGGGACCACCTTCGTCAACCGTAAGCATAAAATATGAATTGTTGTTTGAAAAATCTTTTACTTCATATTCCATAGGTGACTCAGCGCTGTAGCTTTCTCCAGTGGCATCATATTTCAATGAAATTTTTGCACCCGGCAATGCCGTAAAATTAACGCGTGGATATGTCATACCGCTAACTTTTACTCTATTCACACGTAGCGTGCGGCCATCGTTAATCGTGATAACATCATTTGCATATGTGGCTGACAGCTGATCAGGAGTTGACACAGCCGCAGGTTCTGAGGGTCGAGAAGGCTCTGAAGGTTGAGCTGGTTCTGCTGGTTGAGCAACATTCTCTGGTTCTGCTCCTGAACATTCACCTACCCGTAAAACATATTCACCTTTCTTATTTTTCACTACAACAAATAAACAATGTTTGCCTTGGCGTATACCCCGTTTGGTGATCTCCGGAATCTTAGAATCTTCGAACACAATACGAAAGGATATCGGAACTTCTGAAATATTGGATGCCACTACCCGCGTATCCGGAGTCGCATTCTTGCGATCGCCATTCAGATAGAACGTAAACTTCGAGCCATCTTCGGAGAAGACGGTGACTGTTCCAATACCCGGATCATCCTGAGCATTACTGAACAAGGGGATTGAGAGAAATGCCAAGAGGCACAGCATTCTGGTAAACATAGAAAAGAGTTTAAGAGTTTAATTTTCCGTAGGGTTGCAACAAACATACCAAAAATCGGATGATTGCTAATCTCAAATCGGCAGTAAGCAATTCTTTTAAGAGTATTGGTTACCACCAACTGCTATTATTATTTGTTACTTGTTTTTAAAAGTCAACAACGGTACATGACTTTGGAAAGCCATTTTTTTTGTCATGCTGGTATGAAAAAGATTTTCATACGCATTGCGCTTGTGGGTGAACATGGTTACCATATCGGCTTTTAATTCCTTTACAAAAGAATCAATTGCCCGATCAACCGGCTTACCTGTTTTTATCGTAACCGTACTTTTACGATAATCGACTTGCTTCAGTACATTCTTTACATCAGCCTGGAGCTGATCGGAGTCTTTTCCCTTTTCTGCAACGTGTAATACATGTAGCGTTGCATCCAAAAGCTTCAGATACGGCTTCAGCGCACAAACTTCATCCTCCAGAAACTTTAGGTCAGCTGCATACACAACATTCTTAAAATTCTTGAACTGCGCCCGAGCAGGAACTGCGAGTACCGGAATACGGCTTGCATCCATCACAGAAACCGTATTACTCCCTAAAACATATTTACTTAATCCACTGGCACCTTTCGTGCCCATAATGATCATTCCGATTTGATTTCGCTTAGCAAAAAGTCGTACTGTATTCGTGAATGACCTCCCCCTGCGGATTTTTACAACTATCGGAGTTTCAGTTTTATTGAATCGTTCTGCTTCTTCGGCAACCGGAATAAAATTTTGTTTAGCAATAGCGGAAGCTTCTCTGCCAATGGCTTTAGCTTCTTCACGCAGACTTTCACGCGTTGGTTTTACTACATTATCCAACACATGAAGCAACGTTACCGTTCCATTCATCCGGTTTGCCATTTTTACTGCATACTCGATAGCAACTTGTGAAAGAACTGAGAAATCGGTTGGAACAAGAATGTTGATCATAAAGCAAGATAATGATTTAAAGAAAACGAATCTCAATCAATTTTAAATAGAATAGCCAAAAAAAATGCCGCAACTCGTGCGGCATTTCTATTTGTAAACGAACTACTTATTTGTTGCTCATCTTATCCATTTCTTTATCAAAAGTTTCTTTGAACTTCTCGTAATCATAATCGATTTTGAGAGCCTGATCTTTTGAAAGATTTTCCGTGTATTGCTGAACAATATCGCTTGCAGAAAGCTCAATCGCTACGTAAGTTCTGTATCCGCCTTTATCAGTTTGAACTTGCTTTTCACAAATCATTTTAATGCCTGACAATGTCTGATCAACGATGGTTCTGTTCAATTGTTCAAAACGCTCTTCAAGATCTTCTTTGTTGTTAAACTCGCGTGAGTTCACGTAGTTATCAGTAACCGTTTTCACAGTTGACTGAATAGACGCAGCAAGTTCAGCACGCGCGTTATCCATAGCCTTCTTTTTAGATACTACAAGGTCAGAACTTTCCCCAAGTGAGTTAGCACGGAAATATTTATTGCTGGTGAAGTAATCAGGACCGGAGCACGGAATGCTTACTTCTTTCTCGCCTGTAGGAAGTTTTTCCTTTCCTTTACAGCCGATCATCACAGCACCGGCTAAGGCAAATAAAATTAATGAGTACGTGAATTTTTTCATATGGTGCAATTTGGTTATGTAATTTACTGTGTTACAATTTTAAGACCAACTTTATGGTCAGGATTAAAAATTTTACTGTAATACGTTGTCTAAAAGCTCTTTCAGGCGTTCTTTTTCAAGAACATCCAATCCTTTATTATACGCGTCCTGGCTTGACTTATCATAGTCCAGTCCGTAACCTTTAATACGATCAAAAGCTGTCGCATATATCTCTTTACCTTCTTTAGCAGCTGTTACTTTAATCGTACCGGTAAGATAGGTAATGTAAATACTTCCGGATATTGATCCTTTTTCTGAATCGCATACTACATCAAACAAAAGGTCAGCTTCCTTTTTCTTATCAGTAAACTCAAAACCGGAATTCGCTAACAAGTTTTTAAGCTTATTACTGATTTGTGGATTGTTTTTATTTACCCCCAGACTTTTCTCATCAGTCGTCAGATATGCAATAGGACGCTTAACCTTTAAAATGATTTGTGAAGTGGGAACGAGAAGTCTTTTTGAAATAAGCGTAAACACAGGTGATCCTGAAGTTCCACTTACCGCATCGATATTGAGTTTAACCGAAACAGTTTGCTCCAACTCACGCGAGGTGATTTTGTTAATGAGGATTTTAGCAATTCCGCGCTCATCGGTTTTATATTCTGGAAACACATCTCCTGCTCCTTTTTCAAATGCAGCAACAAGCGGCAAGGAAGGAACCGACTTTACCAAGTCTTTATACAATGCTTTCGCCAGAACGGTTTGTGTGTTTACATTCAACCTCCGGTTAATGGATAATTCTGCAGGCTCAACTTTCAATTGAATTTTATCTAGCAATCCCTGAATGGAAGAATAGATTTCGTTCACGATAAGAATATCTTTTCCGTTGACTTTCACAGCAATTGCATCACCCAGGTATTTTTCCATGCTTCTGAATGCCTGGAAATAAAAGCCCAATGCCTGCACACGGTCACCGGCTTTATCAGAAGCCTGGGCTTTTTCGTAATAGTCAGTAGCAAGAATTACAGCATTCCGTTTCTGCTCATCTTTAATTTCTTTATAACGCGCTTTTGAAAGCCGGTAGTAGATCCAATAATTCGTATCATCCTCCCAGCTTCCTACTTGCTCAAACTCTTCAATCTCATCGGCAGCAGTAGTTTGAATGATCTGCTCGTATTGCTCTTTAAACTCTTTATCATCCTCAAACGTGCTGAGCACAGATGAGCTTGAAACATTTACTTTGATCTCCGAGATAAGATCTTCGAGCGCTGATTTTTTTGCTTCCTGGATATAGTTGTTTGTTCCGCCTTTTGTTCCTTTCCCAACGCCTGAATAATAAGAAGGCTGTGAAGGCTTTGCCGTAAGCCAGGCGGGCTTCGGATTATCGGGTACCGTAACTTTAGGGCTACAGGCAATGAGAAACGCGAAAACTAGGGGAAAAATGCGGTTCACAAAATAACTTTTAGATTAAAGCGTTTCACTAAATGCCACATCCGTGCCAGTTTTTAAAACGCACGACAAATCTATACAAAAGAGACACAGAAATGTTAAGGGGTTTTTTTAATTTACTCTCAAATTACAATCAGGATATGAAAAAGATTATTGCGGGGATCGTTTTAGTGTTGTTTTTTGGTTGTCAGGACAACGAAAATGTTTCAACTGATTTCACCGGAAATGAAACGGTTTATGCACTTCAGGCTGGATCCGTTTATCCGATTAGCGGAACTGCAACGTTTAAGGAAAAGAAAGATGGTAGTACGGTAGTAATAATTAACCTATCTGGAACAGAGGGCAATACACAGCACCCCGTACATCTTCACCTGGGAAATACTTCTTCACCTGATGCTGAAGTGGCCGCGTTACTAACATCCGTTATAGGAAGCACGGGCAAAAGCGAAACAGTAATAACAATGCTTGCTGATGAAACTTCTATAACCTATTCTCAACTTGTTGAGCTTGGCGCTTGTATTAAAATTCACCTTGCGGAATCTGGTCCCGATCGGGACATCATTCTTGCAGTCGGAAATATTGGAAGCTCAATGAATTCCAAGTCTTCGGGTGAGATTGCGATTTGCAAGAGCGAGTAGTCTAAACTGGTATCACTTTCACCATAGCTATATGGATAAGTATAGTCTGCCCTCTTCATTAAAAAGTACTTTTAAAGCGGCTGCATTCGTAGTTTTCTCATTCTCTTTCATGCGGGGATGTGATCCGGTAACTGGCATAAGCTTTAACATTGAGAATCAGGCAAGCTCAAATATTGAAGTACAGATCTATGGATTGGGTCAGTCGTGGATTGGTAAAAAAGATTCACTTCGAATTCTTGAGCAGGGTGAAATGTTCAGGGTATTTTCACAAGAGCAAATGGGAACTTCCCCGAGATCCAGTAAGCGCGAGATCGTTTATTTTGCTGATTCAATACGTATTAAAAATCTGGATAAAAATAGTGTAACCGTAAGGGATTTAATGGACTTAAATGAGTGGGAATTTCATAAAGACCAACATCGACTTATCATTCACGAAGAAGATTTCGAATAGCAATACCCACCAACATTTTTTCGATTCTGTATCTACTATTATTTGAGCTTATATTTTGCAAATGATTAAATAAAAAAAGCCCTTATTCCTAAGAGCTTTGATTTACTGAATCTATTAGAGTTTACTTACCTTTCTCGTCAGAGGCTAACATCGACCCAATGTAATCACGGTTCATGCGGGCAATGTTGGTAAGCTTAATTTCTTTCGGACATTCAGCTTCGCATGCACCAATGTTGGTACAGTTACCAAAGCCTTCTTCATCCATTTGCTCTACCATCGATACCGCACGCTTATCGCGTTCAGGCTGGCCTTGTGGTAACAACGCAAATTGGGATATCTTGGCGGATACGAACAACATGGCAGATGAATTCGGACAAGCTGCTACGCAGGCACCGCAACCAATGCAGGCTGCAGCATCCATTGCTTTATCAGCATCGCTTTTAGTAACAGGCAGGCTGTTGGCATCCTGTGCCTGGCCAGTGTTTACGCTGATAAAACCGCCACTGGAAATGATTCGGTCAAATGCACCTCTGTCAGTTACGAGGTCCTTTATTATCGGAAACGCCTTTGCACGCCAAGGCTCAACGTAAATGGTTTCTCCATCCTTGAACGATCGCATGTAGAGTTGACACGTTGCAGCTGCATGCTGTGGACCGTGAGCACGACCATTGATGTACATGCTGCACATTCCGCAAATCCCCTCACGGCAATCGTGATCAAATGCAATCGGACCTTCTCCTTTGCGGACAAGATTATCATTTAATACATCAATCATTTCAAGGAAAGACATGTCGGCATTGACATTTTCGATTGAATAATCAACCAGCTTACCTTTATCACTGGCGTTCTTCTGACGCCAAACTTTAAGATTAAATTTCATAGTAATAATTTAACGATTTGCAGATGAAATAATTTAACAATCATCCAGCATTTAAATTTGATTTCGATGTTGCTATAATTTTTGACAAAACTTTTCTTATGGCTTTTAATTGATCCAATTCTTCCTTTGTACCAGGATAGTTTTTTGAATTCAAGCATAACTCCAACCAATACTCAGTCTCCTCAACTTCTTTCAAACTAATTTTCATTTTATGAATAAAGTCCGCCCTACTCTCAGCATTTTGAGCTTCCTTGACGTTTGCTCCGATCGAAGTTGCTGATCTAAACAATTGTCTACTCAGATTATACTGTCTCTTTAAATCTAACACTTCACAAAATTCAATCATTCTCAATGAAAACTTAAAAGTCAATTCAACAATGGGATTCTCACGTTTATCATAAGGAACCTTCGTCTCCATTGTTAAATTGTTAAATCATTTCATTAGCTAATTATTTGTACGATCTAACCTGCATTTCAATACTTTCATACACCAGGGCTTCCTTGTGCAACACCGGATCACCCTCCACCGTTGTATGCTCCCATGCGGCTACGTAAGCATAGTTTGCATCATCGCGCTTTGCTTCACCTTCATCCTGATATTCCGTACGAAAGTGGCCCCCACAAGACTCGTTTCTGTTCAACGCGTCAATCACCATTAGTTCACCCAACTCAATAAAATCAGCCACACGACCAGCCTTATCAAACTCAGGGTTGAATTCATCTAGTGTTCCAGGAATGTTAACATTGCTCCAGAATTCCTTGCGCAATTCCTGAATAAGCGTTCGGGCTTTCGTCAAGCCTTCGGCTGTACGGGCCATACCGCAATATTCCCACATGATCTTACCCAATTGTTTATGGAAATCATCTACTGTTTTCTTTCCTTTAATGTTAATGAGCTTTTCAGAACGAACCTGAACTTCCTTTTCAGCTTCTGCAAAAGCGGGATGTTCCGTTGGAATAGGTTTAACGAAAATTTCGGATGACAAATAGTTTCCTATGGTGTATGGAATTACAAAGTATCCATCGGCAAGACCTTGCATCAACGCAGATGCACCTAATCGGTTTGCACCGTGATCACTGAAGTTTGCTTCACCCAGGCAATACAAGCCTTTCACGGATGTCATCAATTCATAATCCACCCACAAACCGCCCATGGTATAGTGTACAGCCGGATAGATTTTCATTGGTGTTTTCAACGGATCCTCGTTGGTTATATTCTGATACATCGGGAACAATTCACCGTAACGTGCTTTCACTACGTCAATGCCTAAACGTTTGATCGCATCGGAGAAATCCAGGAACACGCCTAAACCGCTCGGCACTATTCCGCGACCATCATCGCAGGCTTCTTTAGCTGCACGCGATGCAATATCGCGTGGAGCAAGATTTCCAAACGAAGGATACTTGCGTTCGAGGTAGTAATCACGATCGACTTCTTTAATATCTTCTGCTTTTTTCTTGCCTTCGCGGATGGCTTTCGCATCCTCCTGTGTTTTCGGAACCCACACCCGGCCATCGTTACGCAATGATTCACTCATCAGCGTAAGCTTGGATTGATAATCACCGGTCACGGGAATACACGTTGGGTGAATTTGCGTATAGCACGGGTTCGCAAAATATGCACCTTTCTTATGTGCTTTCCAGGTGGCTGTTACGTTGCTCCCCATCGCGTAAGTTGACAGGAAGAATACGTTTCCGTAGCCGCCTGTCGCGAGAATAACAGCATGACCGAAATAACGCTCAAGCTTTCCGGTGATCAGGTTACGGGCGATAATACCACGAGCCTTGCCTTCGATCGTTACGACTTCAACCATTTCATGGCGGCTGTACATCTCCACATTCCCCAAGCCGATCTGACGTTCAAGCGCTCCATATGCGCCTAACAATAACTGCTGTCCCGTTTGACCCCGGGCATAAAATGTTCTGGAAACCTGTGCGCCACCAAATGAACGATTATCCAACAAGCCGCCATATTCGCGTGCGAACGGAACACCTTGCGCAACACACTGGTCAATAATATTTCTGGATACATCCGCTAAGCGATACACATTGCCTTCGCGTGCGCGGTAGTCACCGCCTTTGATTGTATCATAAAACAAACGATAAACTGAATCTCCATCATTCTTATAATTTTTTGCTGCATTAATACCACCTTGTGCGGCAATGGAGTGCGCACGTCTCGGTGAATCCTGAAAGCAGAATGCTTTTACTTTGTAGCCAAGCTCCGCGAGTGTTGCTGCTGCAGATGCTCCGGCAAGTCCGGTCCCGACAACAATCACTTCAACTTTACGCTTGTTGGCCGGGTTAACCAGCTTTGCATGTTCTTTATAATTGCTCCACTTCTCTGCGAGAGGTCCGTCAGGAATTTTGGAATCAAGTACTGCCATATATTATTTTGTTGAGAGCTATCGATTTGAATTAATAAACCCAGCCGAAATACATTGAGATCGGCATCAGGGCAAAAATGATTGGAACGATGATCGCGAATGCAGTTCCGACAAAATTGATCGCACCGTTATATTTAATGTGATTCAATCCTAACGTTTGGAATGCACTCTTAAATCCGTGTAGCAAATGCCAGAAGAGTGAGAAACATCCCAGCACATAAACAATCACTACAATAGGTTCCTGGAAGATCGTGAGCATCATTTGATATAACGGGAGCTCTTCGCCTTCAATAAACTGGTTTGTACGGTTTGGAATCCAGAAATGTGCAGTATGAATAACTAAGAAGATTAAAATCAACGTACCGAGTAAACCCATGCTGCGGCTATACCATCTGCTTTTATGCGGATGCGCAACTTTTGAATACTTAACAGGTCGCGCCTTGCGGTTTTGAGCCCACAATACAAATCCGTCAATGATGTGCAGCAGGAAACCAATGATCAACCCGATCTCTAACGTGCGGATGATTGGATTTGTGCCCATGAAATGCCCCCAATGGGTGAACGTCTCGCCCCCATCGTTGAAGAAAATCATGGCATTGATTGCGCAGTGAATGATCAGGAATGTGATCAGGAACAAACCCGTCAGCGACATGATAACTTTCTTGCCGATCGAGCTTGTAAACAGGTTGGTGAACCAATTCATAATAACAGATTCAGGAGGTTATGCAAAACGCATAAAAGTACTTCCCGATCAACTATGAACCAAAACTGCTTTAGAAACTTAAAAATGTTCTAAATAAGCACGCAAGAGAGAAACGCATTGCTACAACAGTTCGAACAGGATGAAGATGAGGGCAATTGCTGCGACCATGGCGAACAAGAACCATTCACGTTTCAAAAAGTCAACTAAGCGTTTCATAGTGGGGGCATTAATTAGTTATGCTTGCAGAATATATTGCGAAAGAGAGGCCGAATTCAGATTTATGCTGTAAATCAGCACATTACCGGAATTTTATTCTGTAAAAACCTGAACTTTTTACTCAATTCCAGACTTATAATCCCATAATGGGAATGGTTTTAGACTCGCAAACCATGTATTTTTACCTTTTTACACCACTACTAACTCGTTTCGATGTATCTGATTTTTGACACGGAAACCACCGGGCTTCCGCGCAATAAGACTGCCCCTATAACTGACCTGGATAATTGGCCGAGGCTTGTACAACTTGCCTGGCAACTGCACGATAAGAAGGGTAAGCTTATTTCCCAACACAATTATATTATCAAGCCTGAAGGGTTTGACATTCCTTATAAAGCAGAGCAAGTGCACGGCATTTCCACCAAGCGTGCCTTGACGGAAGGCCATGATATGCAAACCGTACTCACCACGTTTGCTGAAGACCTTGAAAAGACCGAACAATTAGTCGGTCATAATATTGAGTTCGACATTAATATTATCGGAGCCGAGCTTATTCGTAAAACCTTAGCAACTGAAAAATTTCTTGCATTAGCAAAGCTTGACACTGGAATTGCCTCCACAGAATTCTGTCAATTAAAAGGCGGGATTGGCGGTCGCTTAAAAATGCCCCGGCTCCATGAGCTTCATCAGATTCTTTTTGGAAAAGATTTTGGCGATGCACACGATGCATCATACGATGTTGCTGCAACCGCGCGTTCATTCTTTGGATTGGTTAAGAAGAAAGTTGTCAACCCGTTCGATTCAACACCTGTTGTTGAAATAGAATACGAAGAACCAGATCTGGACGAAGCAAACTTTTCCAAGAAAGAAAAAAAGAAAGGTGCTGGCTATTCGATTGGTGATACTGCTGGTCAATCGATCAAAGGTGCGTATGCACACCTGCACGTTCATTCACAATATTCCGTACTGCAGGCAACTGCTGATGTTAAGTCATTAGTCGCGAAAGCTAAGGCTGCTAACATGCCTGCTGTTGCCATTACAGATTTGGGTAACATGTATGGTGTGTTCAAGTTTGTGCAGGAAGCGATTGCGCAAGGAATCAAACCGATTGTTGGTGTTGAGTTCTATATCTCGGAAGAACGTAAGAAGTATAAATTCACTAAAGACAATCCCGACAGGCGCTACAACCAGGTTCTGATTGCAAAAAATAAAAACGGCTATCAAAATCTGATTCGCTTAAGCTCATTTGGTTTTACAGAAGGCCTTTACGGAATTCATCCGCGCATTGATAAGCAACTTGTCGAAGAGTATAAGAAAGACCTGATCGCAACTACCGGAAATCTTTACAGCGAAGTTCCCTATTTAATTCTCCATACGGGTGAACGCCAGGCGGAAGAAGCCTTTGTGTGGTATCACAAATTATTTGGTGATGATTTTTATGTTGAATTGAATCGTCACGGCTTGCCGGAAGAAGATCACGTAAATGAGGTTTTACTTCGCTTCGCGAAAAAATATAAGGTGAAATACTTTGCTGCTAACGAAGTTTTCTACCTAGAGAAGGAACAATCAGATGCACACGATGTACTGCTCTGTATTAAAGAAGGTGAGTTTAAATCGACACCCATTGGTGAAGGTCGGGGCAAGCGGTATGGTTTAGCGAATTCAGAATTCTATTTCAAGTCGCAGGATGAGATGAAGTCGATCTTCAGCGATATGCCGGAGGCGATTGAAACGATTGGCGAAATCCTGGAGAAAGTTGAAAGCTATAATCTTGAACGCAATGTCTTGCTTCCGAAGTTTGATATTCCAAAGACGTTCAAAACAGAAGATGATTACCTCAAGTACTTGACCTACGAAGGCGCAAAGAAAAAATATAAAGAGATCACACCTGCGTTAACAGAACGCATTGATTTTGAATTAGAAACAATTAAGAAAACCGGTTACCCGGGATACTTTTTGATCGTTCAGGATTTTACGTCAAAGGCACGCGAGATGGGCGTATCGGTTGGACCAGGCCGGGGATCTGCTGCAGGATCTGTTGTTGCGTATTGTACAGGAATTACAAACGTTGATCCAATCGCCTACGATTTGCTTTTTGAGCGTTTCTTAAATCCGGATCGGGTATCGCTTCCCGATATTGATATTGACTTTGATGATGAAGGTCGCGATAAAGTTTTGCAGTATGTAATTGATAAGTACGGTAAATCGCAGGTTGCGCAAATCATTACCTATGGTACAATGGCTGCCAAATCTTCTATCCGGGATTGCGCGCGCGTTATGGAGCTTTCGTTACCAGAAGCAAACTTCTTGGCAAAAATGGTTCCTGAACGTCCGGGTACAACATTGGATTCAGCCTTTAAAGAAATAAAAGAACTCTCAGACATCAGAAAAGGTACAGACCTGAAAGCTGGTGTGTTAAAGCAGGCAGTTATCTTAGAAGGTTCTGTTCGTAACACGGGTACACATGCCTGTGGTGTGATTATCACTCCGGATGAGCTGACAAAGTTTGTTCCTGTCTCTACTGCAAAAGATTCTGACATGCTTGTTACACAGTTTGATAACAGTGTGGTTGAAAGTGCAGGCTTGCTGAAGATGGACTTTTTAGGATTGACAACCTTGTCGATCCTCCGGACTGCGCAAAAAAATATTAAGAAGAGCAAAGGCATTGATATTGAAATTGACGCTATTCCACTGGACGATGTTAAAACATATCAATTATTCCAGCGAGGCGAAACAACCGGTACGTTTCAGTTTGAAAGTGTGGGCATGCAGAAATACCTGCGGCAACTAAAGCCCGATAAGTTTGAGGATTTGATTGCCATGAACGCGTTGTATCGTCCGGGACCCATGGAATACATTCCTGAGTTCATCAACCGGAAGCATGGCCGTAACCAGATCAAGTATGACCTTCCGGAAATGGAAGGCTTCCTGACAGGAACCTATGGAATTACTGTTTACCAAGAGCAAGTAATGCTTCTCTCGCAGAAGCTCGCAGGCTTTAGTAAAGGTGATGCCGATGTGCTGCGTAAGGCGATGGGTAAAAAACAGAAGTCTGTGCTGGATAAGATGAAAGACAAATTCATCGAAGGTTGCGCGAAGAATGGCCATGCGAAAACTGTCTGCGAGAAAATCTGGACCGACTGGGAAGCATTTGCACAATATGCGTTTAACAAATCGCATTCAACGTGTTATTCATTAGTTGCGTATCACACGGCATACCTGAAAGCAAACTATCCGGCTGAATACATGGCTGCGGTGTTAACACACTCGCAAAGCAATTTGGATAACGTTACGTTCTTCATTGAAGAGTGCCGAAGCCTTGGCATCAAAGTACTTGGCCCGCACGTGAATGAATCCGGAATGTACTTCGCGGTAAATAAAGATGGTGAAATTCGTTTTGGATTGGGTGCGATTAAAGGAACAGGTGATGCAGCAGTTGAGTCAATTATTGCAGAACGTGAAGCGAACGGTCCGTTTGAAGACTTGTTTGATTTCGCGAAACGATTGAACCAACGGGCGGTTAACAAGAAGACATTTGAAGCACTTGCGTTGTCGGGAGCGTTTGATTGTTTCGGTAATATGCATCGCAGACAATATGTTTACTCTAAAGACAACGACTCAAGTCTGATCGAGAAAGCAATTAAGTTTGCAGCAAAAACTCAGCAAGAAGAGAACAGTGCACAAGCCAGTCTGTTTGGCGGTAGCTCAGGTATCTCCATGCCAAAGCCGAAGATTGAAAACGTTGAACCGTTCAGCGAACTGGAAAAACTGAATCTTGAAAAAGAAGTTGTTGGGATTTATATCTCCGGTCATCCGTTAGATAATTTTAAGCTGGAGCTTACCTCGTTCTGTAATACAATCTGCAATCAGCTAAATGAAATAGAATTGTTGCTGGATAAAGATGTTCGTGTAGGCGGAATTGTAACTTCAGTTGAACATCGCACTACAAAAACAGGCAAGCCTTTCGGAAAATTTGTGCTGGAAGATTTCAGCGGAAATAGCGGTAAAGACACCTTTACATTATTCGGTGAAACCTACATGAAGTTTCGCAACTTTATGAATAACGGTTTATTCCTGTTGATTGAAGGAAACGTGATGAAGAGCTCCTGGGGTCAGGAGCGAATCGAATACAAAATCCGCAACATTGAATTGTTGGATGAAATAGCCGTGAAGCGACTTCAAGGTGTTGCACTAAGAATTCCGTTGCAGAACGTAACAAAAGACTTGATTACAACATTAGAAAAGCTTTGTGCTAAATATCCCGGCCAGGCAACGCTTAAAATTTTCTTAAAAGATGAGGGTGAAGATTTACAGGTTGAGCTGATCTCACGCGCTACCAGAATCATGATTTCCAACGCGTTGATTGCCGAGTTCAAAAAACTAGGCGAGGCCGGAGTTTTCACCGATTCAACCGCAGTGCGCTGGCTTACAGACGAATTGCCGGTACAAGTAAAAGAGGCTTCGAATATTGGAACAATTTCACCTAACTTCGTGTTGGAAGAAGTAGAATCATAAAAACATATAAATATCATGGGAAAAGCAATCGTACTCACAGACGCTAATTTTGATGAGGTAATTAACTCCGGAAAACCGGTATTAGTAGATTTTTGGGCAGAATGGTGTGGACCATGCAAAATGATCGGGCCTGTAGTGGAAGAATTAGCAGGTGATTATGACGGCAAGGCAGTTATCGCAAAACTGAACGTAGATGAGAACCCTCAGACTACAGCAAAGTTTGGCGTGCGCAGCATCCCAACCCTGCTCGTGTTCAAAGGCGGCCAGGTAGTTGACAAGCAAATTGGTGCGGTGCCTAAATCGGTGTTGAATCAGAAACTGGCAGCTCAAGTTTAATTAGACGTTAGATTTAAGACGTAAGTCGTTAAAAATATAGAATGCGCTGATGGAAACTTCAGCGCATTTTTTATTTCAGCTCACTTTTCTTCAATCGCTCTACGATCTCAAACACAGCAGGACAAACCAGCGTGTTCTTTTGCGTTAGCTCCATGATCTGAACCATCTTCTTACGATTGGTATGCGGGTATTCTCGACAAGCCTTAGGACGAGCTTCGTAGACGTGGCAATAATTATCCTCTCCTAAAAACGGGCACGGGGAAGATTTCAAAACCTGATCTCCATCGTCATCAACCTTTAAGTATTTATCAACAAAATCAACTGCTTTGATGCGCAGTTCTTTTGCCAGTCGCTCGATGTCTGTATCATAAAAGATTGGACTTGTGGTTTTACAGCAGTTTGCACAGGTAAGGCAATCCATTTCTTCAAACACCTCCTCGTGCAGGGAGTGAAAAGCATCGTCTATTTTACGAGGATCCTTCTTTTTCAGCGACAGCAGGAATTTCTTATTTCGTTCTACGTCTGTTTTCGACTGCTTGCTAAACTTCTGTACGTCCATCCTGCAAGGTACGACTTACTTATAAATTGATTAGGAGAAGGTAGTTATTGATTTTCTTCGTCTTTCGCGCGGGCAAGCTTAAAGCTGAAGTCGGAGCCTTTACCAATCGTACTCTCAACCTCAGTTTTGCTGTGATGATTTTCGAGAATATGCTTAACAATGGCAAGGCCAAGTCCAGTTCCACCCTTCTCGCGGCTGCGACTTTTATCAACGCGATAAAAACGCTCGAAGATTCGCGTTAGGTGTTCTTCCGAAATTCCTTCACCATGATCGCGAACATGCGCAGTAACGTTCTTTTTGCCAACCTCAAAGCTTACGGAAACTTCTCCGCCTTCAAACGAATGTTTGATTGCGTTACTTATCAGATTCGTCATCACCTGGGTGATGCGTTGCCAGTCGGCATGTACGAGTGCTTTACCTTGTGAGCCATGAAGCTTCAGTTTGATCTGGCGTTCTTCTGCCTTCTCTTCTAATTGATCAAATACTTCGTGCGTAAGCTCGTACAAATCAACCGTTTCAAAGTGCATCTTGATTTGCTTGGTCTCAATGTGCGAGAGGGTTAACAAATCCTGCACGAGCGCATCCAGTCCATCGAGACTGCGGGCTGCTTTCTTTAAAAACTTACCGCGTACAGCTTTATCATTTACGGCACCATCCAGCAGCGTGTGTACAAAACCCTGAGCCGCGAAAATAGGTGTCTTTAATTCATGTGAGATATCAGCAATAAATTCTTTACGGAACTCTTCCAGCTTACGCAGTTCATCGATCTCCTTCTGTTTAAGCTCGGCAAAGGAGAAAATCTCCTCATTGATCTTTTCAAGCGGATTGAGCGTATTGGGTTTTTGCTTGCTTAAGCCGTGCAGTTCCTTCTTCTTAAGCTTGTCCATGAGTTTGTAGATCTTATTGATCTCCCGAAAAATCAAAAGCTCCAGGATAGCAAATGCTAACAAGTAAGAAACCGAAAAGCTGATCACGAACGTAACGATGAGTACAGTTGTGTCAACTGTTTCAAATAACGTGAGGAATAACGTTGTGATAATGGAAATACACAGGGCAAGAATAAGTGCAAGTACCCGTGAGCTATAAATCATGCTTCAATTTAACAATTAATCAATTTAACAATGTATAATTACTCATCGTTAAATTGTTAAATCAATACATCAGCAATTTAATTAAGGGCAAACTTATACCCCACTCCTTTCACGGTAGTGATGTAATCTTCACCAATCTTCTCACGAACCTTACGGATATGCACGTCAACGGTTCTAGCGAGAACATAAACGTCCGAGCCCCAGATGTTTTGCAGCAGATCTTCGCGACTAAAAACCTTGTTCGGATTCTGCGCCAGGAAGTAGAGCAATTCAAATTCCTTTTTCGGAAGGTTTATCTCGCGTGTGCCTATCTTAATTGTATAACTGGTGCGGTCAATCGTCAAATCACCAATGGTAATGGAGCTGGCTGCACTTACTTTTTTATTATCTCTTCTGAACAATGCGCTGATACGGCTCATTAACGCGCGCGGCTTGATGGGTTTGTTAATGTAATCATCTGCACCCACGTCAAACGCAGCTACTTCAGAATATTCTTCCGAACGCGCGGTAAGGAACACGATAAAAGTTTTCTGAAGTTCTGGAATCTCGCGCAATAAGCGACAGGTTTCCACACCATCCATCTTCGGCATCATGATGTCGAGCAGCACAAGATCAGGATGAAATTTCTTGGCAATATCCACTGCCTTGAAACCATCGCTAGCGGTCTTTACTTCGTATCCTGTTTTTTCGAGATTGTATTTGAGAAGCTCCTGAATTGGCTCTTCATCATCCACAACAAGCACTTTGTGAACGGGCTTGTTTGCCATAGATTCTTTTCGTTTGGTACAAAGGTAGGTAAAAGGCGCGGTTTAGGAACCCGATGTTAACATCTTAACAATTCCTTAATTCCGGCAACGATTTCACATTTGGTAGAGACGTGAAATTTGCATCTCCAACTCATCATCATAAAAACGGGTGCTTCTTTTTATGGTAAAGAATGTAGGATTTCAGGTCGCCTCCAAAGGTTTTATTCATGTCATCCCAAAAAACCTCCTGCTGGGATTGGTAGCGTTTCATGTTAATAAAATAAGTATTGTTGGGCAGACGCTCTTTAAATCGTTCGGAGGGTTTTTTATTAATGGAGAGCGAAAGTGTGTCCAGTGAAAAGACAATTTTTTGAATAGCTGCTTTTTTCAACGCAAGCTTTTGATCAACCGGATCATTTTCTTTCATCGTATTGTATACGCTGTCAAGCATCTCCGTGCCGCGAAGCATATGCTCACTGTATTTTGTGAAATCCAAATCTTCTCCTACATAGGTTACATATTCTTTTGAATCCCTTCCATGTGTGGAGATTAAGAATTGCTCCGCTCCCCGATCACCGATGAAGGTGGCTAGGTTTTCATTAAAGTCAATACTGTCTTTTACGAAAATCGTAGCATGTACCATTTCATGAATGATGAGATTAGCCAGATCGCCTTCACCTCGTTCAAGCATTTTACTCAAGATCGGATCAGTAAACCAACCGAGTGTTGACCAGCCACCCGGGTTACGAATGCTTGTGTCCCATCCTTCTTTATCTAACTCATCGCGAAGTTTAATGGCCCGGTCTTTATTAAAGAATCCTTTATAGGGTACCGATCCAACAATCGGAAAATCCCATTCCTTTGCTTTAAACTGAAAAGGTTCACATGCTGTTACGACCCACATCAGCTCTTCGCCTTTTTGATCGTAAAGCGTTTTATAATTTTTGGTGTCTTTTAGTCCGAGCGAATCGATGGCATATTTTCTCACCTGTTCAATCAGAACGAGTTTAGCTTTAAGTGAATCCGGAAAGTTCGGGTCTTTCATTACCTCTTCTACAGGTCGAGCATTCCAGACAATGTTAAGCTGACCTTTTCCCTGCCGGAGGCCGTACACAACAAGTTCCCAATAAATGGCCACAAGAATGATCAGCACGGCCAGTAAGGCGAGCAATGTACGTTTGATGATCTTACCGGTTCTTTTTTGCATTCAGGAGAAAGAAACGTTCCGAAAAATTAAGGTATAATCCGAACGAATACTCAAGCTCGGAAGCATACGTATCATAAAACGGTTCAGCCCGGGCTGTTAGTGTGAGACCGTCTGCAACTTTTAAATCGTACAGAAACCGAAGCATAAAAAACTCCCGATTCTCATCTACACGTAATGGGTATTGATCGTTCACTGACGGATAAAGCGGACTTCCTTGAATTGTCATGAACTTATCACCTTGCCAGTAGCTGCCCATTACCGTTAGGCCGATGTTTGTTTTAATATAAGGGTTTACATAAAAGCCAATCCCATCTTCATTGAATGCAGGCGTATTAGCATTTGTGTTGGAACTAGTTGCATACAATTTTAAACCCCAACCTTTAATGAAATTAGAACCACTTCCTTCCAGTGTCAATCCGCCTGTCATATTGTAACGCGTGATAACTTCGTTGTCAACTATATCAATTTGTCCGCCTTGGTGTGCTACAACGAGTTGCAACGGCAGATCAACATGTACGTTACCAAACGTAAACAACGTCTTGTTGAATGAAATCCCTGCAGTAAATCGTTCCGGCTCGTTGCTGCTGGCGTAGATCATTTTCTGCCAGTCTATCCAAGCATCCAGGAAAAGGCCATCGCCTTTCATCCAAACCACTTGTGCTCCATTCTCCAGTCGGTTGTTAAGTACTCGCTCAAAGTCGTAAAGCGGCTCGATGAGGCGGTGGTGAAGGCTGCCTTCCAACGTTCCAAAAATAAAGTTGAAATTGTTATTCCTGATCTTCAGCGAGAGCGTAGGCTTTACATCTGAATACTCATCGTTGCCGAAATCTTTTTGTACATATACACCTGCATCCAACCGAACATTCTTCGAAATGTTGTAAGACAAATACGGGTTTAACTGATAGCCAAACAGTGTATAACCCTCAACTGTAGTATCGAAAAACTCATTGTCTTTTACGAAGCCAAGCATGTTGATGCCCAGAAAAAGTTTGTTGGAATCAGCAGGCTCGACAGCCATGCGCTGCTCGAAAGCACGATTGTCAAGCTGCGCTGAGACAGCTATTGGAATGAATAGAAGAAAGACTAAAAATGACTTTTTCATGCAATTGGACGCAATATAGGCATGGAAAACTCGTCCGCAACAACTCTGACAACTACTGTCACGGATTTTTAAGAGGCTTTTTATTACGCTTTGCAATGCCGTATTTTGATTCATCATTTAAACACGTAACAACGACAATAGCTATATGAGTGACGCAAAAGAAAAGATCAAAGCCCTGCAGCTAACCATTGACAAGCTGGAAAAAACCTACGGCAAGGGAACCGTAATGAAGTTGAGCGATGAAAAGGTAGTAGACATTGCCTCGATCTCAACCGGATCAGTCGGCCTGGACATTGCCTTGGGTATTGGTGGTATCCCGCGTGGCCGGGTAACTGAAATTTACGGTCCGGAATCTTCGGGTAAAACAACGCTTACGCTGCACATGATTGCTGAAGCACAACGCAAGGGCGGAATGGCAGCATTCATTGATGCGGAGCATGCGTTCGACAGAGCGTATGCTGAGAAGCTGGGCATTGATTGCGAGAACTTGTTGATCTCTCAACCCGACAACGGTGAGCAGGCACTGGAAATTGCTGATCATTTAATCCGTTCAGGCGCAATTGATATTATCGTAATTGACTCGGTAGCCGCACTTGTTCCTAAGAGCGAGCTCGAAGGTGAAATGGGCGACAGCAAGATGGGCTTGCACGCACGTTTGATGTCACAAGCGTTACGGAAGCTTACGGGTACGATCAGCAAAACCGGTTGTGCATGTATTTTCATCAACCAGCTTCGCGAGAAGATTGGGGTGATGTTCGGTAACCCGGAAACAACAACCGGTGGTAATGCCTTGAAGTTTTATGCATCTGTTCGGTTGGATATCCGCAGAATCGGGCAGATTAAAGAAGATGCTGATAACATTACCGGTAACCGCGTGAAAGTGAAAGTGGTGAAGAACAAAGTAGCACCTCCATTTAAAGTGGTTGAGTTCGACATTATGTACGGAAGAGGTATTTCCAAATCAGGTGAGATTGTTGACTTAGGTGTTGAGCTGAATGTGATCCAGAAATCGGGTTCATGGTTCTCGTATAGTGGTAATAAACTTGGACAAGGCCGCGATGCCGTGAAACAGTTGATCGAAGATACTCCGGAGCTGATGGAAGAGCTGGAGAAAAGAATCAAAGACAGCTTAGACAGCGCCAAACAAACACTTGAGTTGGCAGCCGATGAACGGAAAGCTGAACGTGCGGAGAAAGCTGAAAAGTCTGAGAAGGTTGAAAAAACAGAGAAGACTGAAAAAGTAAAAGAGAAAGTTTAGGTTAGTAAATAAAGTTTTAAGTTAAAAAGCCTCCTCAATTCGGGAGGCTTTTTTATTTGACGATCAACTTACGAATAAGTGTTTCAGCTTTTGATGAAAGCTTAAGCACATATATACCTGTTCCTAAATTTTCAGGCAATGTTATCGTAACACCGAATTCTGAAGAGTATACTCCTGCTATCAGCTTAATAGTTTTACCTGTCATATCAACAAGTGTCAAGTCAACAGGTTTTTCGTTTTGAATTCCTTCTAGCCGGATAGTAAGGGATTTACCAACAACGGGATTAGGATAAATTTGAAGTTTATTTCCTTCAAGCAGTTCCGATCCGGTTACAATTCCATACTCAAATATTTCATCTGAAACGGCTTCACCGGCTGGAGTAACGACAGCAATCGTTCCCGAGGAGCCTGCAGCGATTACCGCAGATATCTGTGTGTCACTAAGAACTGTAAAAGAGGCTACATTCGTACCGGCAAAGCTCACACCGGTTGTATGTGTAAAATTTGATCCCGAAATCACTACAACCTGGCCAGCTGTTCCTTTTATAGGATTGAAAGATGTAACCGCAGGAACATCAATAAAAGTAAATCCTTCCAATGAATAAGTTCCCCGTGGTGAAGCAACGCTCAGATTTCCGCTCGTTGTATTTCCAACAATCGCATTAATTTCACTATCCGACACAATTGAGAACGAACTTGCCGGTGTACCTCCTATAGAAACTTCAGTAACCGCTGAAAGGTATTCTCCCTGAATGTTAACGGATGTATTAGCAGGCGCTATAAGCGGACCAAATGATTTTACGAAAGGTTCACCCACTTGATTCCGAGTTACATAAAGATCCGGACTAACCGTTGCAATATCCGGCTTGCCATCATGATCAAAATCAGTTAAAAGTGAGGCGAAAAAAAAGTTGAGTCCTGAAAGGTACAGAGCCTTAAATAGCGGATCACCAACAGTCGAAATATTTTCCATCGAAAATGAATTGTTCCCTAATAACATTAGATCAATTTTTCCGTCCCCATTAAAATCTGATGGATAAGAAAAGCTCCCTTCTACAGAGGTTTGATTGTGTACTTCCGGAACAAATGATATATCACCTGCAGCCTCACTTACATTTCGGGCAATTGCAACTTTGTTTACATCATCAATATAACCACTCAAGACAACATCCGGTTTACCGTCTGTATCGACATCCATAAATTGTGCATTGCGAGTATCCGGCAGATCAAGCGAATGCCGGACGGCCGATACAGATCCTGCAGCACTTGTATTGCGAAAACAGAAAGTCTTATGCAAGTAAGTATTTACCAGTACATCCGGCTTATTATCACCATCAGCATCTCCGATAGAAAGACCACCGATAGAACCAACTTCGAAAGTTACGGGATCAGCAAAAGAATGTGTGGTACCATTCACAAGATGCCTGTAAACGAACATATCTTCTGAACCTGCACAAATAATGTCACCCAATCCATCCTGATCCCAATCCACCCATTTTGGCGAATCCTGAAATTCTTTGAGTTCAATTTCTATTGGTGTGGCAAATAATATCGTTCCTTCTGTTGAGATATTCCGAAACCAAATCACAGCTTTGAAGTGAAAAAGAAGTATGTCAATTAATCCATCATTGTCAACATCAGCAACAATTTCCTCAAGTCCGCCTTCGAATGAAATGTCGGTAACATCAAATGAAATCGTATTACCAATCGTAGTGTTACGATAAACTGAAAGTTTATTAACACCTGCATACCAGGTTACCAAGTCTGTTTTACCATCGCCATTAAAGTCAGCTTTATCAATATTCCTGACAATAGCATCTTCTTCATCAAATTTTACAGGATTACGGAAAGCTGATAAGCGTATGCTATCACCTCCCGAAAATACAGGATGAAATGGTTTAGTTGACCAGGCAGTTAATCCATTTGTTGTGACGGAAATCGGATGATAGTCGGCACCGGGTGGTACAGTAATCGTTAAGGTTGTGGTTGTTGCGTCCGTAACGGTTGCGCGAACAGCTCCAAAATAAACGATGTTACCTGATTCCGTTGCACTAAAATTGTTTCCGATAATAGTAACCGTTGCACCAACCGTTGAGCTTTGCGGACCAAATGATTCGATCGAAGGTTGAGCAATGCATACGCTTGTTATGCATACCAGCGCAGCAAGGCATAGTAATTTGTTCATCGCAGGTAGAATACTTCTCTAAAGTAATTGATTAACCTTTACAATCTGATACACAAAAGTAGATTTTTGCTATGTCGCACGAATAGCAGCCACCGGATCGAGTCTTGCCGCAAGAGCAGCGGGAACAATTCCGGCAATCAATCCGATGATACTGGATACGGTAAGTCCCAAGACAATATTCTTAATCGTGAGTGTAACTACCAGGTCGCCCATAGGAATGAGTGTGATCAGGTACACGAAGAACAAACCTGCCAGCCCTCCGATCAAGCTTAAAAAGATTGCTTCAAACAAAAATTGAAACAGTATGAAGTAGTTCTTTGCACCCAACGATTTCTGCAATCCAATAATGCTTGTGCGTTCCTTCACGGAAACAAACATGATGTTTGCAATTCCGAAGCCACCCACCAACATCGAGAAACCACCAATTACCCAGCCGGCCAATCCAACTACATCGAACAAACTGCCAATCGCATTCGCAATTGCTTCCGGACGGTTCATAACAAAGTTATCTTTATCGGTTGGTCGCAAGCCTCTACGTATTCTTAAGAAACCACGCACTTCATTTTCAAGTTCTACCAAGCCAACATCGTAATCGTAACCTTTGATACCGATACGCGAACCTGATTCACTCCACAGTCCAGTACCGGTCTGATAAAGTCTTCTGAAATTATTATACGGAATAACTACATTATAATCACTGCTTGAAAAGCCCATGAAGCTCTGGCCTTCACGTTTTACAACAGCAATAACCATGTACTTGAGATTCTTTATTTTGACGTATTGACCGATTGGTTCCTCACCATTCGGAAATAATGCATTGGCTACCTCAAACCCGATGATCGCCACACTTCTTCCGCCTTCGAGTTCTTCGGCAGTAAAGTACCGACCCTTCTCAACGTTTACTTCAAAAATTTTATCATAGCCCTCACTTCCACCTACCAGCCTAACCTGGCCAATGCTATTGCTGTTACGTTTAATGAGTTGATTTCCCTTACCCGCAAAAATTGCAATGCTGCTGCTGTATTTAAGATTGGCTTCCAGAAATTTAAATTCACTATACGAAGCGTGCGGCCTCCGCATGTATTCCCACCACTTCCATTCCCCATCCGCGATAAAGGGCCATTTTTCGACATAGATTACGCTGCTTCCAAGAAAATTAAGGCTGTCCTTGATGTTCTTCTCGAGCGAATCCACCAGCGTTAGCACGGAAATGATTGCAAAAATCCCGATTGTGACGCCCAGAAGCGACAAAATCGTGCGTAACAAATTTGATTTCAGGGCTTTGCCGGCAAACCTAAGGCTTTCAAAAATCTGGCGCAGGGTATACATCAGTACTTCTTAACGGGGTTATTTGCTTTAAGTTAGTCGACCTGACTCCTTAGTAATTACGGAATTCAGACTTAAAACCGCCCTTATTTGTTACAGCCGCTAAAATAGCAGGTGTAACTTCGCAAATCTCAACTATTGCCTTATTTTTGCAGCCTTAAAAAAAATTACCCTTCATTGGGCATACTTTGCTTTCAAAAAACGGAACTGTTGCCCGTAAGCAGCAGCTAAGTAAAAAATAAAACATGAAGCTATCCGAGTTTAAATTCGAAATCCCTAACAATCTTATCGCCCTGCGCCCTGCGGAAAACCGTGACGAATCCCGTCTGATGGTTTTACACAAAGACTCAGGCAAAATCGAGCACAAAGTTTTTAAAGATGTTGTAAACTATTTTGAAGAAGGTGATATCATGGTCGGCAACGATACGATGGTATTCCCGGCACGCCTTTATGGCCGCAAAGAAAAGACCGGTGCAAAAATTGAAGTTTTTTTGCTGCGCGAGCTCAATGCAGAAATGCATTTATGGGATGTGCTGGTAGATCCGGCCCGTAAAATCCGGGTAGGCAACAAACTCTATTTTGGTAATGGTGATTTAGTTGCTGAAGTTATTGACAACACAACATCACGCGGAAGAACAATCCGTTTCCTGTTTGATGGTGATGCCGATGCCTTCAATAAAGTAATTGAAACACTCGGTGAAACTCCACTTCCAAAATACATCAAGCGTAAAATTGAGCCGGAAGATAAAGACCGTTTCCAAACGATCTTCGCAAAAAATAAAGGCGCTGTATCAGCCCCCACTGCCGGACTGCACTTTACTAAGCAATTGGTGAAACGTCTTCAGATCAAAGGTGTTGATATGTCATTCATCACGCTTCACATTGGATTAGGAACGTTCCGCCAGGTGGACGTTGAAGATCTGACCAAGCACAAGATGGATTCTGAAAATTTCATCGTTGGGCCTGAGGTAGTAGAAAGAGTAAACAAGGCACTTGATAATAAGAGCCGCGTGTGTGCGATCGGTACAACTTCTATGCGTGCGCTTGAATCATCGGTATCAGCAGGCAATAGATTAAAAGTAAAAGAAGGCTGGACAGACAAGTTTATTTTCCCGCCTTATGAATTCAAGATCTGCAATGCGATGATCACAAACTTCCACATGCCCGAATCAACGTTGTTGATGATGGCCGCTGCATTTGGTGGTTTTGATTTGGTAATGGAAGCCTACAAAGTTGCCAAGAAGGAAAAGTATAAGTTCTTGACGTATGGTGATGCGATGTTGATTGTTTAGTTATTCGTTAATAGTTATCAGGAAAGCCTTGGCTAATAACTGATAACTATTAACTCTTCCCATTCTCCAACTTGATTAAGTAGACAAAAAGCGACACTGCTACCGGATAAATTAAGAAGTAGAGCGTAGAAGGCGGAATGATCCTGATAAAGAATGCAAAAGGAAGAATCAACAAAATGATACCGGCCGTGATAATCACGGCTTTTTTTGTTTTTGGCAGCGGCTGACGAATTACCGCAAACAGGCTATAGATAAGAAACGTAACAGCAGCCACATTAAATGCCAACACAATGAACCTGACCATAGAAATTGTATTTTCGTAAAAATATGCAATCGCAGGAATATGCCATTATCGTAGCAGGCGGCAAAGGAACCCGCATTAAAAGTGCATTGCCCAAACAATTCCTTGAATTGAATGGCCTGCCAATTCTGATGCACACGATTAATGCATTCTATCGCTATTCGAAAAATATTATTGTGATTCTTGTATTGCCCGAAGACGATTTTGAAACCTGGAAATCACTTTGCGCGAAGCATAATTTCACAGCCAACCTCATTCTGCAAAAAGGTGGCGATACTCGTTTTCAATCGGTAAAGAATGGCTTAGAAAAAATTGAAGGTGAAGGATTAGTTGCCGTTCACGATGGTGTGCGGCCATTAGTAAGCGAAGATATAATCGGAGCATCCTATCGGCTAGCTGCTGTTCACAAAACAGCCGTTGCTGCTGTTCGATTAAAAGAATCCATCCGCATGACGGATCAGGATAACACGAAGGCGGTTGATCGTTCAAAATTCAGGTTGATTCAAACTCCCCAAACTTTTGAAGGAGGGCTTATCAAAAAAGCCTACCAGATAAAAGATGATTCAAGCCTAACAGATGATGCGAGTGTGGTCGAGCGCACCGGTCAGGTTATCTCGTTATTTGAAGGCAGCTACGAAAACATCAAGATCACCACATCAGAAGATTTAATTGTAGCAAAAGCACTTCTGGACTCCCGGAAATAAAAAGTCCCGCACATGCGGGACTCAGTCTTATATCTTACGTCTAAAATCTAACGTCTAGTATTCGTCCTCATTAAAGAAGAAATCCTCCTTGGTCGGGTAATCCGGCCAGATCTCCTCAATGCTCTCATATGGCTGCCCATCATCTTCCAATTCCTGTAGGTTTTCCACCACTTCCAATGGGGCTCCCGAACGGATTGAATAATCGATTAATTCGTCTTTAGTAGCCGGCCAGGGCGCGTCTTCCAGGTATGAGGCAAGTTCGAGTGTCCAGTACATAGTAAATTCTTCCTATTATAATTTCCCGCAAAAATAGAATTAATTAGACCATAGTCAATAGTCGGCAGTCCATCAGCGAAAACTAATAAAAGTAACCGCTCCGACTGGCGACTATTGTCTATGGACTATCGACTAAAACCCCCATATTTGCCGCTTATTCGAACAATCACGCATGGCTGACGAAAAAATAATTTTCTCGATGACGGGGGTCAATAAGATCTATCCACCCTCCAAACAAGTTCTCAAAAACATTTACCTCTCATTTTTCTATGGTGCCAAAATTGGCGTGCTGGGATTGAATGGTTCCGGTAAATCTTCCCTCCTGCGCATTATTGCAGGCATTGACAAGGAGTTTCAGGGCGAGGTGGTATCTGACCTCAGCTTTACCGTTGGATTGCTGGAGCAGGAACCTCAGCTCGACAAGACCAAAACTGTTAAAGAAATTGTGGAAGAAGGCGCTGCCGATGTGGTGAAGCTTTTAAGGGAATTTGAAGCGATCAATGAAAAATTTGCCGATCCAGAATTAACTCCGGAGGCTATGGATAAGCTGATCGCCAAGCAGGGCGAAATTCAGGAAAAACTAGATGCAGTAAACGCATGGGAACTTGACAATAAATTAGAGCGCGCGATGGATGCATTGCGTTGTCCGCCATCGGATGCAAAAATTGAGCATCTATCCGGTGGTGAGAAAAGAAGGGTTGCCTTGTGCAGACTTCTTTTACAAGAACCGGATGTTTTATTATTGGATGAACCTACTAATCACCTGGATGCAGAGTCAGTATACTGGTTAGAGCAACATTTAAAGCAATACAAGGGAACCGTTATCGCGGTAACGCACGATCGTTACTTCCTCGATAATGTAGCAGGTTGGATTCTTGAGCTTGATCGGGGTGAAGGTATTCCTTGGAAAGGAAACTACTCATCGTGGCTTGATCAGAAACAGAAACGTTTAATGCAGGAAGAGAAATCTGAATCGAAACGTCAGAAAGCATTGGAGCGCGAACTTGAATGGGTACGCATGAGTCCAAAAGGCCGGCACGCAAAAGGCAAAGCCCGCTTAGGTGCATACGAAAAATTATTGGGTCAGGAAGGAAGAGAGAAAGAAGAGAAATTGGAGCTTTTCATTCCACCAGGACCAAGGTTGGGAAATAAAGTTATTGAAGCAAGTGGTGTTGCAAAAGGTTATGGCGACAAGCTGTTGTATGAAAATCTGAACTTCACGTTACCTCCTGCCGGGATTGTTGGAATTATTGGACCGAACGGTGCGGGTAAAACGACCTTGTTTAAAATGATCACCGGAAAAGAAAAGCCGGATGCTGGAACGTTCTCTGTGGGTGAAACCGTACAGATTGCTTATGTCGATCAGGAACACGATGATCTGAAACCGGAAGATACCGTATGGCAAGCCATCACAGGAGGAAATGAGTTGATCATGCTTGGCGGGAAAGAGATGAACTCACGCGCGTACGTAAGCAAGTTCAACTTTGGCGGAAACGATCAGCAGAAGAAAGTAAAAGAGCTTTCAGGTGGTATGCGTAACCGCGCGCACTTAGCGATTGCCTTGAAGCAAGGTGGAAATCTTTTATTGTTAGATGAGCCTACCAATGACCTTGATGTAAACACATTACGTGCGTTGGAAGAAGGTCTTGAAAATTTCGCGGGTTGCGCGGTAATCATTTCTCACGACCGCTGGTTCCTGGATCGCGTATGTACTCATATCCTTGCCTTCGAAGGCGATTCTCAGGTGTTTTGGTTTGAAGGAACCTTCAGCGAATATGAAGAGAACAGACGCAAGCGGTTAGGTGATGATCAGCCACACCGCATCAAGTACAAGAAGCTTGTTAAATAGTTAATAGTTATCAGTTAATTGGAGTTGAAACCCTATTAACTGATAATGGATAACTTTTAACTGCACCGAATCGTTTTCTGTTTATAACCGTTTTAAACTACGATTTTATTGTAACTCTCAGGCAGGCGAAGCCGTACATGTTCATTATTTTTAGTGAACAACCTCCTCCCCATTATGAAAAAAGTTTTGAAAGTAGTTCTGATTATAATCATTGTGGTTGTAGTAGCCATAACAGGATTGATCGGATATGTTAAAACTGCGTTACCAAATATCGCAGCAGCAGAAGATATCAAAATTGACTACACACAAGAACGCATTGAACGCGGAAAATACCTGGCGAATGGCGTATCTATGTGTATTGATTGTCATTCACAACGCGACTATTCAAAGTTTGCAGCCCCACTTATCCCAGGAACTGAAGGAAAAGGTGGAGAGCTTTTTGGAAAGGATCTTGGATTTCCGGGAGATTTTTTTGCGCCTAACATTACCCCGGCCGGCATCGGTAACTGGACTGATGGTGAGCTCTTACGAGCGATCACTACAGGTGTTTCAAAAGATGGTCATGCTTTATTTCCGATCATGCCCTATCCAAATTTCGCCCAACTCGATAAGGAAGATATTTATTCTATCATCGCGTACATCCGCACACTTAAGCCAATTGAAAATTCAATCCCACAATCTGCGGCTGCTTTTCCGGTAAGTATTCTCATCAACACGATGCCTCACGAAGCAAATTTTTCACCTATACCTTCGAAAGCTGAACTCATTCCGTATGGGAAATATATTTTCACTGCTTCAAGCTGTACGGATTGCCACACACCGATGGATAAGGGTGAGCGCATCGCAGAAAAATTTGCTGCCGGTGGTTTTGAGTTTAATCTGCCAGACGGAACAGTTGTACGTTCTTCAAACATTACTCCGGATAAAGAAACTGGTATTGGTGCCTGGACTGAGCAACAATTTGTTGCACGCTTCAAACTTTACAGTGATTCAACCTTTACGCCATACGAAGTCGGTGCAGGTGATTTCAAAACTGTAATGCCTTGGACATCCTATACACACATGGAAGAGACTGATTTGAAAGCGCTTTATGCCTATCTTCAATCTATTCCGGCTATAAGCAATAAGGTTGTAAAGTTTGACCAGCGCGAAAAGGGAGGATAAGGGTAGCGCTGATTAAATCTATCGCTTACCTTAGCGATATGAAAGCTTTATCAACCATCATCCTTCTTGTATTGTCTAATACCTTCATGACGTTTGCGTGGTACGGCCACCTGAAGTTTAAGGAAATGAGCTGGAGTCAAAACCTTGGACTAGTAGCGATCATTTTTATCAGTTGGGGTATTGCTCTGTTTGAATACGCCTTACAAGTTCCGGCCAACCGAATTGGTTATACAGAATATGGCGGGCCGTTTTCCCTGGTGCAGTTAAAAGTTATTCAGGAAGTGATTACGCTTACTGTGTTCGTAATTTTCTCACTGATCTTTTTCAAGAATGAAACATTCAGACTCAATCACCTGATTGGATTCGCGTTTCTTGTACTGGCAGTGTATTTTATTTTTAAGAAATAGCTATCGGATTTCTTCGCCTGGCTTCGTCTTCCAGCGTTCGTGCATCCAAACCCATTGCTCTGGATATTTGCGGACTTCAAGTTCCGTAACATCACTTAACTTTTGAGTGTTTACGATAAGATCGGTTTCATCATCGCCCGTGATGGTCATTTCAAGTTCCGGATAACAGTTAATCTCCACTTTAAAATCATCACGCAAATGCAAAAACATCGGCACAACAGCAGCTCCTGTCTTTAGCGCCATGATGGTGGCTCCGATAGGCGTGGCACAGGGATAACCTAAAAAATCAACAAAGCGGCTTTTCACTTTTGTATCCTGATCAATCAGGATAATCATCGTGCCCCCCAATTTTAAATTCTTAACAAGCTTAACAGTATCTTTTCCGCGTTCTACCAGCTGGGCACCAAACTTGTTACGGTTAGAAGCCAGCAAATCGTTTAACCGGTCATCTTTTAATTTTGTACCAACAATCAGTGGCTTGTATCCTTTAAAGGCGAGTTCGGTAGCGATGTACTCAAAAGGCCCGATGTGAGCTGTTAGAAAAATAACTCCTTTGCCTTTTTTGTACGCTGCCTCGGCATGCTCAAAACCATTCAATACGCGAAATTTTTCATAATCTTCCTGAGTGGAAATGTTGACACTTTGTATAATGTCACCTGCATTCTTACCCAACATTTCAAAAACCTTTTTAGAAAATTTTTTGATTTCATCAGGGGTTTTTTCTTTTGCGTACACCATTGTAAGATGGTCGACTACACGTTTGCGCGAGTTAGCTGTAAAAATTGACGACAGTCGGCCCAACGCTCCGCAAAATTTCAACCAAGCAGCGCGCGACATCTGGCCGGATACAAATATCATTACCCGCAACAGCGCGTAAATAAAATTATAGCGAACCTTCCGCCTGAATCGTTTTATGACTTTTTTGCTCTTAGCCATTTGCCGCAATATAGTATTTCTTAGCGGTTCGTATTACATTGGATGAATGAAGACCCTGTACATTATCCGTCATGCAAAATCAAGCTGGGACGACCCAACCTTGTCGGATTTTGACCGGCCATTAAACAAGCGTGGCAAAAAGGATGCTCCAACTATGGGAAAAAGATTAAAGCATCGCAACGTGAGCCCTGATCTTTTACTTTCCAGTCCGGCTGAACGTGCGCTCACGACTTGTCATATACTAGCAGAAGAAATCGGATACGCTAAAAGCAAAATTAAAACGGATAAAAATTTATATCATGCAGAAGATGCGGATATATTAAGAATCATTCAAACGCTGGATAATAAATATAACTGCGTTTGGATTTTCGGACATAATCCAGGGCTTACAGATTTTGTCAATTTATTAGGGGATGCGGGTATTGATAATATTCCCACCTGTGGCGTTGTTTCGTGTTCATTGAATATTCAATCCTGGGATGAAGTCACCAAAAAGAAAGGCGTTGTAACTTTTTTTGACTATCCTAAAAAGAAAGATTAATGTTAGCCCAGAAGCTTCTTTTTCAAAAATCCTTTCTCATGAAAGCGATATCCAACCACTAACCTGAAAACGCTGGTTGAGTTTTCAAATCGAATATTCTGAAACTTCACAACGCGCGACTGCAAAACAACTCCCGCCCCTGTAAAGAATCGATGCCCGCTGTAACCGGCTGCGAGACGTAACGTGTATGTACTGTTGAATACAATATCGTGATGACCTTTACCTGCTTCTTCCTGATAATAAACCCAATGATGGGCTGGACCGATAGCAAATGTTCCATTAACGTATACGCGTTTCAAAACAAGATTGTAGGAATACCCAGGTGCTAAACTGAACGTTGTGTACCGGAGGTGTTTAAAATCAGAACCTTCACCAAGTTCAGTTTGATTTGAAGTTGATAAAATTGCTGAATCTGCTGTAAGATTAAATGAGTTTATGGTTCCGTATAAAATGAATGAACCCGCACTTTTTACCTGGCGATCTGCATAATTATAGGAAGACCGGATCGAGAATTTTTTATTGTTCCAAACATAAAATGCTGACAGGCCGAAGTTACGGGTTATAATATCTGGTCTTAACGGATATGCTTCACCGGAAGGTCTATTTTTAATACGCTCATCATCTTTATAAAAACCGGAATATTTTTGATAGTACAAATCAATTCCTATTGATTTGGTCAGCGCATTAATCTGTAAGTCAGTTGATTTTGATTTTCCATAAATTGCTTCATCCCGTACAGCAATCGGAACGGAAAAAGAGACCTCGAAGCTTACATCAAATAAATAAAATCCTGCTCCCGCTTTGAAATCATTATTAGGATTGAATGTTACCGTGGGCAGTTTTTGCTTTTTATCATCAATACTAAAAGATAAAGCCCTGTATTTGAGCATCGGCCAGATCGAAAAATCATCCGGAAATTCTTCAATGTATAGCGCACGTACCGAATCCCTATGTTGCCGGGCAGTTTGATTGTATTGCGAAAAGCCTGTAATGCTTGCCAGCAAAAAAATAAGTAAGAGACTGGATTGTTTAAGCATTAAAGAATGTATTCACTGAGGTCTTTATTTTTTATAAGTCCGCTAAGTTTTTGTTTCACCATATCGGCATTAATACTTATTTGTGCATTCGCGGTGATTTTATCCGGAACGTCAAATAAAAATTCATTTAACAATTTGCTCATTACAGTATGCAATCTCCGCGCGCCAATATTTTCCACTTCTGCGTTGATAGAGAAGGCCATTTGTGCAATTTCGTCAATCGCATCATCCGTAAATTCAATTGAAACTCCTTCCGCTTCAAATAAAGCCTGATATTGTTTCGTCAACGCACTTTTAGGTTCTTTCAGAATTCGCACAAAATCATCGTGTGTTAGATTGCTCAGTTCAACACGAATTGGAAAACGACCTTGCAGTTCGGGGATTAGATCAGATGGTTTACTAATGTGAAATGCACCCGCTGCAATAAATAACACATGATCTGTTTTAATGACACCGTGTTTCGTGTTTACGGTGCTGCCTTCCACAATGGGCAAAAGATCGCGCTGAACACCTTCCCGACTCACATCCGGACCGCCACCGCCTTTGCGCGAGCCTGAGGCGATCTTATCAATCTCATCAATAAAAATTATTCCGGCATCTTCTGCTTTTCGGATGGCTAGTTCTTTCACTTCATCCATGTCAATCAGCTTGGAGGCTTCTTCTTCTAATAAGATAGCACGGGCTTCGGCTACGGTAACTTTACGCTTCTTGGCTTTCTTCGGCATCATCCCGCCAATCATCTCTTGTAAATTCATCATGGAGACTTCGTCCATCATGCCCGCTCCTATCATTCCAACATTAGAATTGCCTGAAGGCTTGATGTTGATATCAATCTTTCTTTCTTCCAGCTCACCATTCTTTAGTTTCTCACGAAACAACACACGGGTACGTTCATTTAATTCTACATCACTGGTTGGAACTTGTTGATTTTCTAGCTCCGAGTTCTGATTCACAAATCCTGTTTTAGTGGGCTGACGCATCGGAGGGATTAATGCGTCCAGAATAATATCTTCAACAATGTGGGCTGCCTTTTCTTTTACTTCTTCTTTTTTCTTAGCCTTCACCATGTTTACGGATTGTTCTACCAGATCGCGCACCATACTCTCTACATCACGGCCAACATATCCAACTTCGGTAAACTTGGAAGCTTCAACTTTTACAAATGGCGCATCCGCAATTTTCGCTAACCTACGCGCGATCTCGGTTTTACCAACACCGGTTGCTCCAATCATGAGAATGTTGTTCGGAATGATCTCATCCTTCATCTCTGATTTTACATTCATCCTTCTCCAGCGGTTACGCAACGCAATCGCGACATTTCGTTTCGCTTCATGTTGCCCAACAATATATTTATCGAGTTCAGCCACAATTTGCTGAGGGGTCAGATATCCTGCGTCTATCATAAAGTTCTTTTTCTAAAAATCATTCTGTTCAGATCCGCTGCTAGGGTAAAGCCATAGGCAGCATTACTTACACTATATCCACTTCTGCTGAACGTAAAATCAAATGCCTTGATCCTGATGGATGCCCCAAAGGTAATGCCACTCCCTTGATTATCCGTTTTAAATTCAGTTTGCTTTAATACATTATATCCGAGCAGCACATTAACATTTTTATGTAGCAAAACCTCCGCACCAAAATTAACATGTTGCATAATTTTGCTAAGGGCTCCTGGATCGTCTTCCGCATCGTTCGGATCATCATAGGCATTTCCGGGATATGCGAGGTTATAGCCCGTTACCGAAACCCGGATTGGCATGTGTTGCGGCTTAAAGGTTATACCTGCCTGAACGTCAAATGGAATATTCGCATCACTGCTTTCAGAATAATCTGATAACACAACGCCAAAGTTTTTAATAACAAGTCCAACCGTTAAATCCTGTGTTGGATGGTTAAATGTTCCGCCTATATCAACAAGAATTGCATTCGACCGGAACCCGGCAATTGATGAGAATACTCCTTTAAGATTTACCCCAAGCGTAAAAACCGATACCGTATGACTTTTGCTGATCACAAGCGCAGTCTCACCGGATTTATATGATCCTATTTCTGCCCCGGAAGGATCATAACCCTGAATTTCACCGTAACTTAAATGCTGAACTCCAAACGTGACAGTTCCGATTCTGTTAAAGTCATGCGCGTACGCAAATGCTGATTGCCCAATATCACCCACATAAAATGTGTAGCTGGCCGATGCAAACCCGGCAAGGGAATCAGTGACTAATGCGGGATTAGAAGAAAAGAAATTTAAATCGCGGTTAGCTAGGGAAACATTTACGCCTCCCAAGCCGGATAGGCGAGCGCTGGCTGGCACATTCAAAAACTCGTAGGAATTTCTACCACCAAATTGCGCAACGCAATTACCGGTAGTAATAATCCCCAGCAGTATCAGGTACAGTTTGCGCACGTTGCAATATCGGCTAATTACTCGTGAGAGGCAATTAGTTAAGCAACGGTTGCTTGAGATCAGAAAGTGTGAACATGACCGGATTTTTTACACGGTCTTTCAACAAGGCTAGCTTCAGCACCTCGCCAACGGTTTCAACATAATTAAAGGATAGTCCTTTTATATAATGTTGTTCGATCTCGTCAATGTCGCGTTGATTCTTCTTGCTGAGGATAATCTCTTTAATACCGCTTCGCTTAGCAGCAAGGATTTTTTCTTTAATGCCACCTACCGGCAGAACTTTCCCGCGTAACGTGATCTCACCTGTCATGGCAAGCTTTGATTTTATTTTACGCTGTGTGTAAATAGAAGCTAGCGATGTAAGCATGGTGATCCCTGCTGATGGTCCATCTTTCGGAACGGCCCCAGCGGGAACATGGATGTGTAAATCGTACTGTTGAAATATTCGGTGATCAATACCAAGTTCTTCTGCGTTTGCTTTTAGATACGATAACGCAGCCACAGCAGATTCTTTCATCACATCTCCTAGTTGACCAGAGATAGTAAGACCACCTTTCCCTTTGTTAAGACTTGATTCAACAAATAAGATTTCACCGCCTACTTGAGTCCAGGCAAGACCGGTAACAACTCCAGCCACTTCATTGCCTTGATACAATTCTTCATCAAACACTTCGGCACCTAATACTTTGCGTACTGTCTTTTCCGTAACTTCTTTATCGTACTTCTCTTCCATTGCCAGTGATTTAGCAATGTTGCGTACTACAGTTCCGATCTTACGTTCCAGACTGCGAACACCAGATTCGCGCGTATAGCTCTCAATTAATTTCGCAATCGCTTTCTTCGAGATTTTAACATCAGAAGATTTTAAGCCATGCTCTTTCAATTGTTTAGGAACTAAATGCTTGGTCGCGATCTCAATTTTTTCTTCCTGTGTGTATCCTGTAATCTCAATGATCTCCATTCGATCGCGCAACGCTGGATGAATGGTATCGAGCGAGTTGGCGGTTGCAATGAACAATACTTTTGAAAGATCGTATTCAACTTCTAAAAAGTTATCTCCGAACGTGCTGTTTTGTTCAGGATCTAAAACCTCTAATAAAGCCGATGACGGATCACCTCTAAAGTCAGATCGTACTTTATCAATCTCATCCAGAATAAAAACCGGATTAGAGGTTTGTGTCTTCTTAATGTTGAGTAAAATTTTACCCGGCATGGCACCAACATACGTTTTACGATGACCGCGAATCTCCGCTTCATCATGAACTCCACCCAGCGACATTCGAACATATTTCCGATTCAATGCTTTGGCAACGGAACGGCCTAGCGAAGTTTTACCAACACCCGGAGGGCCATATAAACATAGGATTGGACCTTTCATGTCCTGCTTCAGTTTCAACACGGCTAAATATTCAAGTATGCGTGTTTTAACTTTTGTTAATCCAAAATGATCTTTATCTAAAACTTTCTTTGCGTTCTGCAAATCAAAGTTGTCAACCGTAAATTCATTCCATGGAAGGTCGAGCATAAACTCGACATAATTCATTGCCACCGGATACTCCGCGGAAGCCGGGTTAACCCGCAACAGTTTATCAAGCTCTTTATTAAAATGCTTAGCAGTTTCTTTCGACCATTTCTTTTGTTCACCACGCTTGCGCAGCAACTCTACTTCTTTGTCGGGCGTATCATACCCAAGCTCATCTTGTAAAACACGAATCTGCTGACGTAAGAAATAGTCACGTTGCTGTTGGTCTATGTCGGTATGCACTTTTTTCTGGATCTCACTTTTGATCTCCAGCATCTGCACTTCCTTCAACATGTATTGCAGCAGCAAGGTCGCGCGATCACCAATATTTTCGGTTTCCAGAATTTTCTGTTTTTCACTAACCTCCACATTTAAGTTTGAGGAAAGAAAGTGAACCAGAAACTGCATGCTCTGAATATTATCCAATGCAACATGCGCTTCCTGTGGAATTTCCGGATTAAGCTTTAAGATTTTAGATGCTACATCACGCAGTGATTGTGATAACGCTTTTGACTCTTTAGTCTTTAAGTCAAATGGCGGATCAATCAGAAGATTGATCTTTGCCGTGAGATAAGGTTCTTCCTGAACAAATTCTTTTATGGAGAATCGGTTCTTTCCCTGAATAATTATCGTTGTGTTACCATCCGGAAGCACGAGCATTTTAATAATGCGCGCAATCGTTCCGGTCTTATATAAGTCTTCAATACCCGGCTCTTCCGATAACGGGTTCTTTTGTGCAACAACTCCAATGATCCGATTGCCTTGGTAGGCTTTCTTCACTAATCGAATAGACTTTTGTCTTCCCACCGTGATTGGTATTACAACACCCGGAAACAGAACAGTATTTTTAATGGGCAGAATGGAAAGCTCTTCCGGCAGGTCATCCACCTTCAGGTCGTTGTCCTGTTCAGGGTTGATCATCTGAATCAGGTCATCGGCTTCTTCTTGTCCCATGTGTAGAGGTCGTGATTTGAACATAGAAATAAATGCCATTATGGCACACTAACTGCTTTTATAAACGTTAATCTGTGCAGGCATCCTCATGGGACAATAGTGGTGCCAGAAGCAGCCTTCTATTCTCCAGATCGGCTCGCCTGCAATTCACGCTGGTTGTAAAAGAAGCGAAATTGTCCCAACTTTAATTCAAACAGATTTTTTACGAACCCGATTTGTGTTGAAAAGCCATTTTTTTACCTGTTTACTGATTGTTTTACTGTTTCAAGGAATTATTGTCTTGGCTCAAAAGCCCGATAAAAAATTCAAAAAAGGCGGAGTTATTCAGTTGAATGATAGCCTGACAACTTTTAGCCAATCTGACATTTTTACGTTCCCCAACATCAATAAAATTCCTTATTACAAAGACGAAAAAAAACTAAAATACATTCTTCAGGTAGAAGCGTCCTATGCTGACCGTGAACATTACCGCGAGCTTAAAAAATACGTGTCTAACTTCGGCATTGAGAATTTTTCAAGAAACACATTAATGCTTTGGCAACTGGCTAAGCTCTCCGGCAAGTTTGGATCAAAAGGAGAAAATGTTTTACTCTATAAGTTGGTACTGAAACATCATCGTGAAGACGTAAATGGAAAAGATGTTCAATACGAATACGACACGCTTATTCGTAATGAAAGAGACTATTACGTGCCATTAAAGCAATACTACGATCTGGTAGAATACCGTAAAGAGATCGATACGTTAAGACCTCCACAAAGTGTGCTGATTAATATGGGCGAATCAGTCAATTCTAAAAAAGCTGATTATGCACCTACCATTGGTAACGTGGATACGCTCTTACTATTCTCCTCAAAAAGAAACTCGCATGCCGTTTCGTTTGAAAGAAGTTATGATGAAGATCTTTTTTTCAGTGTACGCGATATGGGATTGTGGATGGATGCGCAGGAGTTTAAAAATATCAACACCAGTTATAATGAAGGGTCAGCATCGTTAAGTAAGGATGGAAAGTATTTATATTTCGCACGCTGCAATTCTCCAGATTCGTATGGAAGCTGCGATATTTTTGTTGCCGAGAACCAAGGTGAAAAAGGTTGGGGCAATGTTCACAACCTCGGCAAGAACATTAATACAACTGCCTGGGATTCTCATCCTTCGCTTTCACATTCAGGCGACACGTTATTTTTTACTTCGGATCGCTTAGGCGGATTCGGTCTTGCCGATATTTATTACTCCATTAAAGACTCACAAGGAAACTGGCAACATGCAAAAAATATTGGCCCGATCATTAACACCCGCAACAACGATGTAAGCCCGTTCTTTCACCATAAGTTTAATGTTCTCTATTTCAGCTCAAACGGTCAGCCGCTCAACTTTGGCAACTTTGATATTTATAAATCCTATCTACATGGCACCACGTGGGAGGAACCAAAAAACATTGGCCCGCTGGTGAATGGCGAAGGCAGTGAATATTATTTCACGATTGATTCAAAATCGAAAGAGCTTTATTACGCACGTTCCGAAAGCGATCCTAATGATCTTGACCTTCATTCTTTCCCAGTTCCCATGGAAGCTCACCCCGAAGCCATCGTAACATTGAAGGGAACATTAAAAGATTCTAACAACGGCAAGCCGATGAAGGGTATTGTTTCAATCATTGACCTGGAAGAAGGCATTGAAGTAGCTCCCAAGTTTCTTCGTCCAGATGGAAGCTTCGATTTCAGTCTGATCAATAAACGAAAGTATCTGCTCATTATTCAAGGCGATGACTTTTTCAGGATAGAAGAAATATTTTTCCTGGATGGGGACATGGAAATAAATCGCACGACAGATCTTATAGAACCCAAGCTTGCTTTTAAGTCGCTTGAATTTGAAAATGGTAAAGCTGATATCCTGGAAGCCATGCATCAGGATCTTGACCGGATCGCAAACTTCCTGATCGATCACCCAAAATATAGTCTGAATATTTCTGGCCATACTGATTCACAAGGAAACAAAGATTCCAACCTTCGCTTATCGCAGGCCCGAGCCGATGCTATTAAAGCTTATCTGGTTTATCAGTTTAAGATTGAGCCGGAACGCATCAATGCTCACGGATACGGAAGCGAGAAAGCGATTATTCAGGAAGAAAAAACAGAAGAAGATAAACGCCTTAACCGAAGAGTTGAGTTTGAAATTTTGCATAATGATGGTAATTGATCCGGAATAAAATTCTGATCAAAATCATGGGCAAACAAAAAAGGGAATCCTCTCACGAAGATTCCCTTTTTAATTTTATCATACTGATTTTATTGGAAAAGCTTCGCTATATCATTATAGAAAACGAAGATCATCAACAGAATAAGTATTCCAAAACCGATCTTCAATGAAGTTTCAAAGAACTTCTCTGAAGGCTCGCGGCCAGTAATCATTTCATATAAAAGGAACATCACATAACCTCCATCCAATGCCGGAATTGGCAACAGGTTCATAAAGGCAAGCACCATGGATAATAATCCGGTCATGCTCCAGAAGCGCACCCAATCCCATTTGCCACCGTACGCTTTGGCAATACCAATCGGACCAGACAATGAATTTTTTAGTGAAATCTGACCAGAGAAAATTTTCTTAAACGCTTTAAGTTGAGTTGTAATCACGCCAAATGCACGGCCCGTTCCCATCGCGATGGATTCTCCGAAACCGTAGGTAACTACGGACAGTTCTTTCTCATCAATGTCCTGCGGAAGAAATCCAATCATGTGATGATTTGTGTAATCCTTCTTAAAGGACATTACCTCGCTTCCACGTTTAATCTTAAGTGAAATTGAATCGCCCGTACGTAACCCAATTGCTTTTGCAATTTCATCCTGATATGCAATCGGTTGATTATTGATTTCGACAATCCTGTCCCCTGGCTGAAGATCTATTTGACCAGCAATTGTAGCCAATGTCTCACTGCTGAGTTCTTCTTTTGCTGAATCGTAAGGCGAGAATGATTTTTCAACCCTAGCAACAACTGGCTCTACGCGGTATGAAACAAAATTGCGTGCAGCTTCTTTTGAATTGAAGTTTTCAATAAAGTCAGACGGAATAGAAACTCTAATTTGTTCACCGTTACGTTCAACTGTGTAATAAGAATCTTGTGCTAGTAATGCATCCGGTTGCGATATCTCTGAAAAATCCTCAAAAGGCTTTCCGTTGATGGCAACAATCTTATCTCCTGTTTCTAAGCCAATCTTTTTACCGAGCTCACGCGCTTCAATTCCTCCATGTGTATTTACATACTTAGTAGGAATGAATGTATCTCCGACAAAATAAGTCAGACAAACAAAAATGATTATCCCAACAATAACATTGACAATAATTCCACCTAACATCACAATCAATCGTTGCCATGCTGGCTTCGAACGAAACTCCCACGGTTGCGGAGCAGTCTTCATCTGCTCTTTGTCCATGCTCTCATCCACCATTCCGGCAATTTTAACATAGCCGCCTAATGGGAACCATCCAATACCAAACTCGGTATCGCCACTTTTAAATTTAACGAGCGCGAAGTTTGCGACATTGGCTAGCGGAAAAAGGAAATCGAAAAACAGGTAAAATTTTTCAACACGTATCTTGAACATGCGGGCTGTTATAAAATGGCCCCATTCATGCACAGCAATCAAAATAGAAAGGCTCAGCAGAAGCTGGGCCGTCATAACAAATCCTTCCATCAGTTAATTAGTTCGTAAGCTTTAATTCGGGTTTCTTTATCTGTATTCACGTAATCTTCCAGTGCCGGGTTGGGTACATAATGCATTTTCGCCATGCATTGTTCAACAATCTCGGGCATTTTCAAAAACCCGATTTTATCTTTTAAAAACGCTTCCACGGCAATTTCGTTCGCTGCGTTGAGCACACACGGCATGTTTCCGCCTTGCTTAAGCGCCTCAAAAGCGAGTGCAAGATTACGAAAAGTTTCTGTATCAGGCTTTTCAAATGTGAGGCTTGGGTACGTGCCAAAATCAAACCTTGGAAAATCCGATTCAAACCGTTCTGGGTAACTTAACGCAAACTGAATGGGTAAACGCATGTCAGGCAATCCCATTTGTGCTTTTATCGATCCGTCCTGAAACTGAACCATTGAGTGGATAATCGATTGCGGATGAACAACAACATCCACCTGTTCGGGCTTCAGACCAAAGAGCCATTTAGCTTCAATTACCTCCAGACCTTTGTTCATTAACGTTGCTGAATCAATAGTTACTTTCGCACCCATCGTCCAGTTAGGATGTTTCAGTGCCTGAGTTTTTGTAACGGCTGCTAATGCATCTTTCTTCATTCCCCGGAAGGGCCCACCCGAAGCTGTAAGAATAATCTTCTCTATTTTATTATGGAATTCACCAACAATGCATTGAAAGATGGCTGAGTGTTCAGAGTCTACCGGAAAAATATTAACACCTTTTTCCCGAGCCAATCGGGTAATAAGTTCTCCGGCCACAACCAACGTCTCTTTATTCGCTAATGCGATTTCTTTGCCCGCTTGAATAGCACTTATGGTTGGTTTTAGACCAGAATACCCTACTAATGCAGTCAAAACTATATCAATAGAATCCATCTCGAGCACGGAGGATAACGCATTTTCACCGGCATAAACTTTAATATCAGTTGACGCGAGTGCAGTCTTCACGTGTTCGTACAAATCTTCATTTGCAATAACCACCGCATTTGGATTGAACTTAAGCGCCTGTTCAATTAATAGGTTTGCATTATTCTGGGCTGTGAGCACTTCCGCTTGCAGTTTTTCGGGATGTTTTGCTATCACCTCAAGTGCCTGAACGCCAATCGAGCCAGTGGATCCGAGAATCGCGATTTTCTTGTGAGTTGCTTTCAATTCAAATGTATGAGCAGGTTGAACATGAATTAGGGGATGTTATTTCGAGCCTCAACAAAAAATTTCTGTTACCAAATTGTGACTTTTCCATGGGCAATGTCTTATACACCTAAATGGGTGAAGGTTCACTCAGGAATAATCGGTGATATTGTTTAAAGTTCGTTATAACGTTTGCAAAAAGTATGAGGTGAGTTTTCGAATGTCCAGAAAATTCTGTTTTATTGCCGTTTCGTAATATTTTATGAGGAATATCCCTGATTTCAGGGAAATTTTCATTTACATTTGAGGTTATTGCGAGGCAAATTTAGGAGAAATCAGGTACTAAAGTCATAGTTGGCATTCTACCTGACAATTCATAAAAGACACGGCACTGGAAACAAAAAATCTGTTGATAATTCTTAACGAATCAAATACTTTACCAACTAAACTTAAAACTAAACTTTATAACAATTAAAACTACTGTATGAAAAATTCAAATTCAGGAATCTTCACTGCACTGATAATCGTGGCGGAACTAGTTATAGCACATTTGATCTTCTATCTGTACTTCGGGGATGGAAGTCACTTTCAAGGAGGTGATAACACCAACCACCCAATCCAGGGCGATTATTTTGGCGTAGTTTATAAGGGAGGTTGGATTGTTCCAATTCTGATTTCTATGTTGATGATCGTTATCACATTCTCTATCGAGCGTTTGATTACCATCGGCAAAGCAAAAGGAAAAGGAAATATCAAGACTTTCGTTCAGAAAATCAGACAGCTTGTTGCAACTAACAACATCAGCCAGGCTATCGCTGAGTGCGACCGTCAAAAAGGCTCAGTCGCAAACGTTGTAAAAGCAGGCTTAGTTAAGTACAATGAATTAGCTAAAACTTCAGCAATCGAGCCAGACAAGAAAGTTGTTTTGATCCAGAAGGACATTGAAGAAACAACTCAGCTTGAAATGCCAATGCTGGAGAAAAACCTGGTAATCCTTGCTACTATCGTATCGGTTGCAACATTGTTAGGTTTGTTGGGAACGGTAATGGGTATGATCAAGGCGTTTGCCGCGCTTGCGACTGCCGGTGCTCCTGATTCAGTAGGTCTTGCAAACGGTATCTCGGAAGCGTTGATCAACACTGCGTTGGGTATCGGTACATCAGCGATTGCGATCATTTTTTATAACTACTTCACCAGCGCGATCGATTCATTAACGCACGCGATTGATGAAACAAGCTTTAGCATCATCCAGAATTTCACAGCCCAAAATAAAACGGCTTAATTCTTAAAAGAACTTAGATATGGCAAATTTCAGAAGTGCACCACCGATTGACATGACACCTATGGTTGACTTGGCGTTTCTGTTGGTGACTTTCTTTATGCTTACCGCGACAGCCATTCCGGACGAACCGGTAGCTGTAGATACGCCTTCATCGGTTTCCATTGTTCAAATGCCTGAAACCAATGTGGTTACACTTACGGTGGATAAAGAAGGTCGCGTATTCTTCAATGTCGATGGTCAATACACCAGAGCCGACCTCTTGGATAATATGGCGGAGCGTTATGCTGTGACATTCACACCTCAGGAAAAAAGAGCGTTTGTACTGATGTCAAGTATGGGTGTTCCGATGGCTAACATGAAGCAATTCCTGGCGTATACTCCCGAGCAACGTAAAGAGATCACGCAGCCCGGTGTTCCGATAGATTCAGCAAACAATGAGCTTGTTGATTGGATCAATCAATCGCGTAAAGCAAACCGCAACGTGCGGATTGCTGTAAAAGGTGATAGTGATGCCGATTACAAGACTATAAAGAAGGTTATTAATACGCTCGTGGATAAAAACAAGATCACTAAGTTCAACCTGATAACCAATATGGAAAAGGGACCTGATCTTGAAGCAGCGTTAGCGAACCAGGCAAAACAAGCACATTAATTCAATTCACAGAATTTAAACTACTAACAATATGGCAGAATTAGGTGGTGGCGGTGGTGGTAAAAAGAAAGGCGGTAAGGTTCGCGTTAAGAAATCCTCAACCAGGATTGATATGACGCCTATGGTGGATTTAGCATTCCTCCTGCTTACGTTCTTTGTTATGACCACAACGCTGAATAAGCCGCAGGCTATGCAAATTAACATGCCTGATAAACCGAAAGAAAACGATGAGCAGCCTGAGGTTAACGAGAAAAACGTATTAACACTCGTATTAGGCGAAAACGATAAGGTTTATTGGTACATGGGCATTACCGATCCGGAAGTTAAAGTATCTGATTTTTCAGCAACGGGTATTCGTAAAGTGCTGCTGGAGAAAAGAACAGAAAATCCAAAAGTGATCGTACTGATCAAATCATTGGATGAAGCACGCTATAAAAATATGGTTGATATTATGGATGAGATGAATATCAGCAGCATGCAGCGGTTTGCGCTTGTGGATATAACGGACGTGGATAAGGATCTTGTAAAAGAATCGCAATTATGAAAACAGAATCAGTTGTACTCCCACAAACAACCTGGGATGATATAGTATTCGAAAAAAGAAACAAGGAATACGGAGCTTACATTAACCGTAAAAATTACTCCAAGTATGTATTGTATGCACTTGGTGTTACGGTAGTGGTGCTTCTGTTGGTTTTAGTAGCTCCAGCACTCGCTGCGCTTATAAAATCAGCCCGTGGAACGGAAGAGCCGAAGCTGAAAGAAATGACAGTGACGCTTGATCAGCCGCCTCCAATCACTCCGCAGCCACCTCCACCGGATGTGCGTATTCCGCCCCCGGTGAAAACAATCATCAAGTTTCTTCCACCTAAAGTGACAGAAAAAGAGGTTGTAGAGGAAGAGCCGATGCCTACTATTGAGGAGATCAAAGAAAACGAAACCGGAGCCGTAGCAGTAGAAGGTACTGGTGAAGTTGTATTTGAGGAGCCGGTGGCAGAAGTTGCCGAGAACGATGACGACAAAGTTTTTTACGCAGTTGAACAACAGGCAGAATTTCCAGGTGGGTTCGCAGCGATGTCAAAATTCCTTAGTAAAAACATCAAGTATCCTGCGTCTGCAAAGCGTATGGGTGTTGAAGGAAAAGTTTATGTAAAATTTATCGTTGACAAGGAAGGCGGTATCAGCACCATTGAAATTGTAAAAGGTATCAATGCCGATCTTGATAAAGAAGCTGTACGTGTGATCAAGCTTATGCCACCCTGGAAACCAGGTAAGCAGAACGGCCGCGCTGTAAAATCGCAGTTTGTATTGCCCGTTAACTTTAAGCTTGATTCGTAAGCAAGCCGACCTTATTCTTTAATGACAAATCTTTAAAGGCCATGAAATATTTCAGTATTCTCATGGCCTTTATTTATGTAGTACTGGGTTTACTCCTGCTCGTACAGCAGACCTTTACAATCAAGTATAAAGTACCGTTGGGAATCGTATTAATTGTATATGGACTATTCAGAACTTACACCACCTACCAAAAATATTTTCACAACCGTGAAAATGAGAATCGTTTTTAGCCTGATCTTACTGGCAATGGTCAGCGTATCGTGCGCGGATCGTGATAAGAAAGGAAATGTTCTCGATCAAACAACGTATGGTACCATTACCATTGCAGTTGATGAGTCTTTAAAACCATTGATCGATGCCGAGATCGATACGTTCGAAGCCACCTACCATGACGCACACATCAATGTGATTTACACCAGCGAAGGAGAAGCCATTCGTGCCATGCTCCAGGACAGTGCCCGCCTGGCGATTGTAACACGAAGCCTTACCGAAGAAGAAAGTACCTACCTGAAAAATCAAAAAATTGATGGTAAGGAGCAAATGATCGCAAAGGGCGGTATTGCCCTTATCGTAAATCGGGCAAGCAAAGACACATTGCTTACGATGGATGAGTTTAAAAAAATTATTTCAGGTACAAACAACCTGAGTGAGCTCGACAAAAAGTTTTCTTCTAAACCTGTAGTGGTTGTTTTTGATCACCCAAATTCAGGGATCATCCGGTATCTGCGCGATTCAGTACAACAATTTGATTCGCTGCCTTCGTATTGCTACGCAGTTAACGGAAACCCACAGGTAATTGACTATGTGTCGAAAAATCCGCAGGCAATTGGCCTAATAGATGTTAGCTGGATCAGCGATCAGGACGACTCCACAGCCAACTCATTCTTAAGTTCTATAAAAGTGGTCGGAATATCGGATGAAAGGGATTATTTCCAACCATATCAGGCTTATATTGCAGACCGGTCTTACCCGTTACTGCGGGATATTAAGATCTTAAGCAGGGAAGCGAGGATGGGTCTCGGAAGCGGTTTTACAGCATTTGTAGCCAGCGAACGGGGCCAAAGAATCGTTTTGAAATCCGGCATAGTTCCTGCTACTATGCCAATTAGAATTATTCAAGTAAGTACAGAACCATTTAGACCATGAACAAAACAGTTCTTTCTTTTAGCAAATCAAAGGCTTCTCTTTTAGCAATTCTGTTTATCCTCGGAGCTGGTGTAGCTTTCGGTCAGGATGCAGAAATCAAGAAATCAAAACGACTGATTGAGGTTGATCATGCCACCGAGGCCATGGCCCCAATCGAAGCCGCCATTAAGCAATATCCTGAAGAAGCAGATTTATATTATTACCTCGGCTACGCTCAGATAAAAAATAACCAACTCGATGCTGCCGCAAAATCATTCGATGCCGGGATCGCGAAGGATCCAAAAGAGGCAATCAACTATGCCGGTAAAGGATATCTCAGCATGTTGCAGAATCGTCCGGCTGATGCCAAAGTGAATCTTGACAAGGCACTTGAAATAAGTAAGTCTAAAAAACCGTATGTACTTAAAGCGGTTGCAGAAGCTTACCTGACCAATGCAAAATTTGCCGGTGATGCTGTTGCGCTTCTATTGAAAGCCAAGGCTATCAAAGACGATGCTGAAGTTGAAATTCTTTTAGGAAAAGCTTACCTGCTTCAAAATCAGGCGGGCTCTGCCGTAAGTGCATATGAAAATGCAGCTTCGATTGAACCTAAAAATGGAAAACCGCATCACGAAGTTGGGTTGATCTACTCCCGTACAAACCCGGCTGCATCACAAGCTGCTTTTGAAAAAGCGGTTGAGGTTGATCCTGAGTTTACCCATTCATACGATGAATTGATTGACATCTATTATCAGCAAAAGCAAGTTGATAAGGCTATTGAAGCTGCGGAGAAATTTAAAAGATTGAGCAGCGATCCTGAAAGGAACAAAGAAAAAGAGGCCTTAATTTATGTAATGAAAGGTGACTATGTAAAAGCTAATCAGATTTTCAAAGAAGTTATTGTAAAAAATCCGAATGTAAGACCAATCATCTGGAGATTCTATATCAAATCATTACAAGCTAGTAAGATTTCAGCTGACTCGATTGAATCTGTGAATGTTTCTAACACATTCCTTAATACGGCCAAAACGGAAGACATCCTTCCGAGAGATTACGCTGAATTAGGTAAGCTTTATATTATCATGAAGCAGTATCCTGATTCCCTTGGTATTGCGCAATTAGAAAAAGCTGTTCAGTTAGATCCCAAAAATGTTGACGCTGCACAAATTCAGGCCGAAACACTTTTTAAAAGCAGAAATTTCAAGGATGCTATCGTATCCTATAAACGATTATTAACAATCAAATCGAAGCCAAGTGCTACTGATCAACTTAACCTAGCACGTTCATATTCCGGAACTGAACAGTACGCGTCAGCTGATACGATTTATACTAAGCTTGTAGAACTGTATCCTACTAATTCAGCGGTAGCTGCACTGGCAGCCGGTGTAAAAGCAAATCTGGATCCTAATTCAGAAACCTGGTTGGCTAAACCACTGTATGAAAAAGTTATCGAGCTTGCAACTGCTGATCCTACCAAGACATCCAAGAAGGATCTGATTACGTCTTACAAATACATGGGCTCATACTATGCTATCAAAGAAGGTAATCTGAAAAAAGGGGAAGAGTACTTTGATAAGGTATTAGCCATCGATCCTGCTGATAAGCAAGCTTTAGAAGTTAAGAAGGCTATTAAGGAAGGTCAAATCCAGCAATTACAACAACAGAAAAAATCGGGGCGATAGGCTCAACTTTATACTTTTGCAACGCATGTACTGAAAGTGCATGCGTTTTTTATTTTAGGCCAGTACTTAAAACAACAATGGAGCGATTCTTGCGTTAAGGCAATGGGTCAGTTTTAAAATGTCGAAACAATAGCATAAATTTCCTCAATGATAGCATTCCTCGCACAGATTTCTGAAACTCCAACAGACACATACGAAGGTCTTTCCATTGCCGAGCTACTTTTAAAAGGTGGCTTCGTAATGATTCCCATCATCCTGCTCCTGTTCATTGCGACATACCTTTTTATTGAACGGTTCCTGTATATTCGTCAAAAAGGTAAAGCACAACGCGACCTGGTGCAGAATATCACCCGCCAGATTAAAGACGGTGACATCAAAGCTGCTACGATGTACGCAGAACGTGAAATTACTTCCACCGGAAAGATTTTAGCCTCAGGTTTACAGTATATTGGCCGGCCCATGAAAGAAATTGAAGGTGTAATGGAGTCAACCGCCAACATTGAAGTAGGTGAAATGGAGAAAGGAACTGGCTATTTAGGGATCATTGCTGGTATCGCACCTATGCTTGGATTTATTGGAACAATCTCCGGTATTATCCGAATTTTCTATACGATCTCCCTTTCGGATAACATCAGCATTGGTATCATTGCCGGTGGTTTATATGAGAAGATGATCACTTCAGGTGCAGGCCTTGTGGTTGGTGTACTTGCTTACACAGCTTATCATATTCTTAACCAGATGATCTCGAACTTCACGTTGCGCGCGCAGCGCGATTCGCTTGAGTTCATCCGTTACATTATGAGCCCGGCATCATGAAGATCGTCCGTAAACATAAGTTTGCAGCCGAGGTAGCAACCTCATCGTTGAACGACATCATGTTTTTCCTGCTGTTGTTCTTCCTAATCATTTCCACCATCACCAATCCGAATGTGATCAAGGTGATGCTTCCGCAGTCAAAGGCAAGCCAGTCGCTGAATAAGCAGCCGGTTATTCTTACAATTACTGAGAATAAACAATTCTACATTAATAGAAGACCTGTTTCTAAAGCAAACCTGGAAGATGGTCTGGTGAAAGCCTGTGCTAATCTTGCAGAACCTACTGTGGTGTTGCATGCAGCGCGCTCACTTTCTATTCAGGATCTGGTGGATGTGATGCAAATCGGATCGGAGCACAAGATCAAGATGGTGCTTGCCACGAATAACAAATAATTAATTTTTAAAAGCAGTCAGTGAATCCGCGATTTTGCGATCGTTGGAAAGACGGGGGACTTTGTTTTGTCCGCCAAGCTTGCCTTGTGATTTCATGTAATCGATAAAGGCATTTCGATTCAGACTGTTAACTGTTAGCGTTCGGAGGATGCTTCCCGAGATCAGATCATCGTAATAGACATTTAGCTTTCGCAGATTGTTGTCGAGCTCAAGCTCAAACGCTGCAACATCCCTTGGTTCTTTTGCAAATTCAATAAACCATTCGTGATGCGGAAGTCCTTCAGCAGGTGTGACTTGAGGCGCAACCGTAAATTCAACAATCTCTGTTCCTGGAAATTTTTCCATTGTGAACTTCATCGCTTTTTCAACCTCCTCTCCTATTACATGCTCTCCAAACGCAGAAATAAAATGTTTAATCCGGCCTGTTACTAAAATGCGATATGGATTTTTAGAAACAAACCTCACTGTATCACCAATGGAATAACCCCAAAGACCTGCATTGTTATTAATGACTACTGCGTAGTTCTTGCCCAACTCAACCTCTTCAATATTCAGTCGCGTTGGATTTTCATTAAAATATTCATCTACTGGAATGAACTCAAAGAATATTCCATGATTAAGAAGCAGCAACAATCCTTCTGCGTGTTGTGAATCCTGATAAGCGATAAAGCCTTCCGATGCCGGATAGGTTTCGATCGAATCAATTTTCTTACCGATTGATTCAACCAACTTGGCACGATACGGTTCAAAATTTACTCCACCGTAGACGAACATGGAAAAATTCGGAAATACATCCTTGATCTTCTTCCCAGTTTTTGCTTCTATTCGATCAAAGTACATCTGTACCCAAGGCGGAATTCCTGAGATCAATGTCATGTTAGCATTGATCGTTTCTTCTATTATTGTATCAAGCTTCAGTTCCCAGTCTTCAATACAATTGGTTTCGTAGCTAGGTTTTTGATTAGTCTTTAAATATCCGGGGACGTGATGATTAACAATTCCTGAAAGTCGTCCAGTATTAATGCCAGCTTTTTTATCTAACACCGGACTACCCGAAAGAAAGATAAGATTGCCATCCAGGAAGTCTGCCTTACCGGTTTCATGCACATAGCTCAATAAGGCGTTACGTGCGCTATTAATATGATAGGGAACAGATTCTTTTGAAAGTGGAATGTATTTAGTTCCTGAAGTTGTACCCGAAGTTTTCGCGAAGTATGAAGGTTTGCCTTTCCATAAAATGTCCGGCTCGCCCTTTGTTACTTTTTCGATATAAGGTTTTAGCTCTTCATAATCCCGAACAGGAATATTCTTTTTGAAGTCGTCATAATTCTTGATTGAATTAAAGCCGTGATCTTTCCCGAAAGCTGTATGAGCAGCTTCACGGATAAGGTGTTCCCTAATCTTCTCTTGATATTGATGCGGATTCTGCGACCATTTTTTCGTTTCTGCGGCTATAAATGCTGCGAACGGCTTTGCCAGTATTGACCGTATTCCCATAGATTTGCAAGGTATGAAAATTTGAAGTGAGCAACTGTAAAGAATTTTATCGTTCTGAAAACCGAAGTGAAAGTCTGAACGTTAAACTTTTCGGCTGACGTATGCATCCAAAGTCGGGTAAAAAATTATGAGGACAATCAAAATTATTGCGATAGCGCTACTGGCAGGTTTTGCCGGAGCATTTATATGTGTTACACTACTGGTAAATCCACAAACTGTTGATCAGAACCCGTTAGGGTTTGAAAAGGTTTCACTTGATAACGCAGAAGTACCTCAATCAGCACATCTTTCAACGTCAGCCGTTATCGCAGAAAGTCCAGTTGATTTTAATGTGGCCGCTACACGTGCAATACCCAGCGTAGTCTATATTAACAGCATTTCCCAGGGTGCTTCTTATTCATATTGGGATATGCTATTTGGCGGTGGCGGATCGCAGACGCGTGTGAGCAGTGGATCGGGTGTGATCTTCAAAGGAGACGGTTACATTGTGACGAACAATCACGTTGTTGGTTCAGCAGAAAAAATCGAAGTTGTTTATAACAAACGTGTTTACGAAGCAGAGTTGATTGGAACTGACCCTTCAACTGATTTGGCTGTGCTGAAAATTAATGCAACAAATCTTCCTGCCATTACAATTGGAACGTCTCAAACATTGCAAGTTGGGGAATGGGTTGTTGCAGTCGGAAATCCATTCTCACTTTCCTCAACGGTTACAGCTGGAATTGTTAGCGCGAAAGGCAGAAGGATTGGAATCCTTGAAGATAAATTCCCGATAGAATCATTTATTCAGACTGATGCAGCGATTAACCCGGGCAATAGCGGTGGAGCGCTTGTGAATAAAGCAGGAGAACTTGTGGGAATTAATACAGCCATCTTATCCAGAACAGGCAGCTATACCGGCTATGCATTTGCAGTTCCGGTGGACATTGCAAAAAAAGTGGTGGACGACTTAATCAAATTCGGCATTGTTCAAAAAGGATTTTACGGTGGCAGTGTAGTTGATTATGACTATCAATATGCACGCAAGTACAAACTAGATGTGCTTGATTTCAATGGGGTATTCCTGGAAAGTGTGGAAGAAAATGGCCCGGCTGCACAAGCGGGATTGAAAGCCGGAGATATCATCACCAAAGTAAATGATGTTGTTGTGAATAGTGTGAGTGCGTTTGAAGAAGAAGTTAGCTACCGCTACCCAGGTGATAAGATTAGCATCACGTATCTGCGAAATGGAAAAAATACCACAACAAACCTGACGCTTATCAACAGAAGTGGAACAACGGAAAAAGTTAAACGCAAGATTTTCACTTCACAAACATTAGGAGCACAATTAGAGGCCACCGACTACGGTGTTAAGATTTTCAAGATCAATGATGAAGGATATATGAAACGTCTTGGCGTTCCAGAAAACTACACGATTATTTCCATCAACCGGGTTAAAGTAAACGATCCGGAAGACGTAATTGAGTTCTTCGAGAAATATAAAGGTCGTGTTAGTGTATACGGAATGAATGGCGCACGGGAAGTCATTCCTTACAATTTTATGCTGCGATAAGCTAGTTCATTCTCAACTTCAGCTTCTTTCCAAGCTCATCCACAGACAGCTTGAAATTAGCATCGGTCTTCATCATGTCCTCCACGGATTCCAATGCATGGATTACCGTACTGTGATCGCGACCGCCAAAATTTTCACCGATCAGCGCAAGCGTCAATTGCGTATAGCGTTTACAGAAATACATTGCCACCTGGCGTGGAATAACAATTTCGCGTTTCTTGATTTTACTCTTGAGCGATTCCAGATCAACTTTAAAATATTCGGAAACTGTTTTCTGGATGAAGTCAACGCTTACATCCGATTGGATTTCCTTAATGATATTCTTGAGAACTTCTTTTGCCAGCTCGAGATCAATATTCTTCTTTAGTAAAGTTGCGTGGAAGATTAATGAGTTGAGCACGCCTTCCATATCGCGCAGGTTGGTGTCAACACTGTATGCGAGATATTCGGCAACTTCGGTTGGAATGTCAATGCCATCCGCCTGCATCTTGCGATGGATAATCGCAAGCTTGGTTTCAAAATCAGGCTCTTGAAGATCAGCTGTTAGTCCCCATTTGAAGCGTGACAGCAATCTTTCCTGAAAGCCTTTCATATCGCGTGGCGGGCAATCGCTCGTCATGATAATCTGCTTGCCCGATTGGTGAAGCTGATTGAAAATATGGAAGAAAATCTCCTGCGTCTTTTCACGACCGGCAAGGAATTGAACGTCATCCAGAATCAGTAAATCTACCTGTAAATAAAAGTTCTGAAAATCCTGAAGCTTATGATTCTGAAGGGCATTTAGGAATTGCGTAGTAAAATCATTCTGATCGACATACAGAACAATTTTGTTCGGCATGTTATTCCGGATCTCGTTTCCGATAGCTTGTACAAGGTGTGTTTTCCCTACACCTACACCTCCGTAAAGCATCAATGGATTGAATGAAGTAGTTCCGGGCTTCTTGGCTACCGCGACACCCGCAGAGCGTGCCAGACGATTACAATCGCCTTCCACAAAGTTCTCAAATGTATAAGCCGGATTTAGCCTTGAATTAACGGTTAACGGATTTAAAGCTTTAAATTGGAAAGGAGAATACTCATCGCCCACTCCGTTTGAATGCGGCCGCTTTCCGCCCATTCCGTTAGGGTAATGCACGGAAACGGGAGGATTGTTCGTATTTCCACTATCGACAATCACTGAATATTCCAGACGGCCATTTGGACCTAAAACCGTGGTTAAAGCTTTTTTAAGAATTGGAACATAATTATCCTCAGCCATTCGTAAAAGAATTGGGAGGGCACCTGAATCGTCAAAACATCTCCTTCGACCTTTAATGGAACGATTGGCTTAAACCATGTATTGAAGTTTTCTTCCCCTACACTCACTTTTATCACTTCAAGACAGTCTGTCCAGGCGGTTCCGTAGTCTACTTCCATTGAGCTTCCGATTTGGGTGGATTTGCCTTTCTTTTTTAGAGAAAGGGAGACAAAGATGTGAAAAAAGGAGTTAACAAATCAAGCGCATTTTCTATTGATTTTGTGGAAAAAATTCATGACATGATAAAACAGTTTTAACACGCAAGCCTTACCGAAATTATTATCAAATGCAGTTGTTCAATCGTTTGAATGATTGATTTGTTACCTTGCGCCATGCCTGACAATACTTCTTTTAGCAAGATTTTCGGTGACCATACCCGAGCGGATTGGACTAAAACTGCCGCAAAAGAAAATGAAGGCAAAAATCCAGATGAAACGCTGAGCTGGAAAGTCGGAACACTTTCAGGCAGGGCTTATTACGACAAAAGCGATAGTTCGAATCAATCCTTTCAGTTAGCACCTTCCGAAAATCCTTATCTGGGTGTCAGAGCATGGCATAACCTTCCAATTGTTACCGTAAAAGCAGAAAAAGAGGCTAATAAAACCGCTCTTAATCACTTAAAAAATGGCGCTGACGGAGTACTCTTCGATATGAAGAGTAACCCGAGTTGTAGTATAGAGGCATTACTAGAAAACATCGAGTGGCCGTATTGCTTTATTGGGCTGATTGCAAATGTGACTAGCGTTGATGCATTGAATAAAATCCCGGCACTTATAACAAATAAGGGCTGGGAACCATCCGCTATAGCAGGATTTGTTCTTTGGGAAGATGATATCCAAAATTTAGCAAAGGATTTTGCAACTCTTTCAAATTTCAAAACCGTAGGAGTGTTTATTCAGGATTCAACGGATGTAATTGATCAGCTAATAAAAGCTCTGTCGAAAGGCTTAGAAATAAAATCCGAAACCGGTACTACAATTTCTTTACCAATCGGGACCGATTTTTTTATTGAGCAAGCAAAATTAAAAGCAGTGCGTGCGATCTGGTCTGAAAATTCTCAACAAGAAATTTTCATTCATGCACGATCTACTCCGTGGATTACAGAATCTTTTCAACCACACAGCAACATGCTGAAAAGTACAATGGCTGCCATGGCTGCAGTTGTCGGAGGTTGTGACGCGCTAACGGTTTATGCCGAACAGGAAACCGATGCGAACATGAACCGCATCGCGCGGAATGTTTCCAATATCTTACGTGAAGAATCACACTTTGACAAAGTAGCAGACGCAACAGCGGGGTCGTATTATGTTGAAGCACTTACGTTACAGATTATTGAGCAGGTGAAATTGAAGCTTAAAGTTAGAGGTTCGAAGCTGGAGACTCGAATCTCGAACCTCGAACCTCGAACCTCAATCTGGGCTTCTCCCGAAGAAATTGATATCAAATCTTCTTACACAAAAGAAGACACTCAGAATTTAACACATCTCGATTTCACTGCAGGCCTTCCACCCTATTTACGAGGACCATACGCAACCATGTATACAATCCGTCCTTGGACGGTGCGTCAATACGCAGGCTTTTCAACTGCGCGGGATTCAAACGCTTTTTATAGAAGAAACCTTGCTGCTGGTCAGCGCGGGCTTTCGGTAGCGTTTGATTTAGCAACGCATCGCGGGTATGATTCGGATCATGAACGGGTTTCTGGTGACGTAGGTAAGGCTGGTGTTGCAATCGATTCGATACTGGATATGAAAATCCTGTTCGATCAGATTCCTCTCGATAAAATGTCGGTGTCGATGACGATGAACGGAGCGGTAATTCCAATCCTGGCATTTTATATTGTTGCAGCCGAAGAGCAAGGTGTAAAGCCGGAACAATTAAACGGAACTATTCAGAACGATATCCTCAAAGAGTTCATGGTGCGTAACACGTACATCTATCCACCTGCACCTTCCATGCGCATTGTGTCGGATATTTTTGCGTACACTTCGAAGCACATGCCGAAGTTCAATTCGATCAGCATTAGCGGCTATCACATGCACGAAGCCGGTGCGCCTGCACATATTGAATTGGCCTATACATTAGCAGATGGATTGGAATACATTCGGTCAGGAATAAAAGCTGGTATTGCCATTGACGATTTTGCACCTCGGCTTTCATTCTTCTGGGGCATTGGCATGAACTTTTACATGGAAGTTGCCAAGATGCGAGCCGGGAGATTACTCTGGTCAAAAATTGTAAAGCAATTTGATCCAAAGAATCCCAAGTCGATGGCGTTGCGCACACATTGCCAGACTTCGGGCTGGAGTTTAACGGAACAAGATCCTTATAATAACGTAACGCGTACCTGCATTGAAGCGCTGGCAGCTGTGCTGGGTGGAACTCAATCGTTACATACTAACTCACTGGATGAAGCAATCGCACTGCCGACTGATTTCTCTGCGCGCATCGCACGTAACACTCAACTTTATATCGAAAAAGAAACTGGCGTAACGCGCGTTGTTGATCCGTTGGGCGGATCATACTACATCGAAACCTTAACGGCAGAGCTTGCTGAAAAAGCCTGGGAGCTGATTGAAGAAGTTGAGAAGCTGGGCGGAATGACTCAAGCTATTGAAAGCGGAATTCCTAAAATGCGCATCGAACAAGCTGCAGCTGCTAAACAAGCAAGGATTGATTCTGGAAAAGATGTGATCGTAGGTGTTAATAAATATCAAACCACTGATAAGTCTGAACTTGATATTCTCGAAGTTGATAATAAAGCTGTTCGTGCTGAGCAACTTGAAAGACTTGCAACGTTAAAAGCTGAACGAAATTCTTCTGAAGTAGAGGCTGCCTTAAACGCAATAACTATAGCTGCGCAATCCGGAAACGGCAACTTATTAGAGCTTGCGATTGATGCCGCGCGGAAACGCGCCTCGCTTGGAGAAATCTCTACCGCATTGGAACATGCTTTTGGCCGGTACAAGGCTACGATCAAATCCATTTCCGGTGTATATTCGGGTGCGATGAAAAACCAAAAGCAATTTGAAGATGCACGCAAGCTCTCCGATGAGTTTGCTAAACTTGATGGTCGCAGACCCCGCATTCTTGTTGCCAAGATGGGTCAGGATGGTCACGACCGTGGAGCAAAAGTAATCGCAACCAGTTTCGCTGACCTTGGCTTTGATGTCGACATTGGGCCGTTGTTCCAAACACCCGATGAAGTTGCATTACAAGCAGCCGAAAATGACGTTCACATCGTAGGTGCATCAAGTTTGGCCGGTGGACATAAAACTCTTATCCCTGAACTCATTGCTGCCCTCCAAAAAATCAACCGGGAGGATATCATGGTTGTGGCTGGCGGGGTTATCCCTTCGCAGGATTATGATTTTCTTAACAAATCAGGCGTGTCTTTCATTTTCGGGCCAGGAACCGTTATTGCAGATGCAGCGCAGGAAATTCTTAAAAAATTAATCCGGAATTACGCGTAGAAGGGGTTTTACCTCTGCTCCTGCTTGGGTATAAATCGCCCGTAAATCCTTATCTTTCAAGTCGAATTTTTAATCCCACATGGCCATGATGAAAGTTACCCGTTTGATATGTGTGCTGGCGCTTGCAATGTTTATTGGAGCTTGCGGATCTCTTGATAAAAAGCTTACAAAAGTTGATGACTCCTATAGCTCCGGAGATTATTCTAAGGCCTCGAAAGGACTTGCCAAATACAAGAAGAAAGTCACTTCTAAATTCGGGCAAAGCAATAAATACATGCCTGGGTTTTATATCCGCGAAGCTAGGATTAACCTGAACTCTGGCTTACTCGCGGGTTTTGAAACAAGCATTACCAATGCTGTAAGTGCAAGTACTTCTGTTTACGGAGAAACCAATCCAAGTCACGCACAAACACTGGCGGATGTTGCTGAAACCTATAATCAATATGGTAATTACAGGTTAGCACGCGATTACGCTGAAAAGGCACTCGCGATTATAACCACGGCAACTCCTGAAGAGCCTGTACTAAAAGCCCGTATTAATCTTGAGCTTGCAGAAGCGATGATCGGCCAGGGATTTTACAATCAGGCGCTTGAGATCTTAGCGGCTAATGATAAATTCTTAGCAGGTCGTGCAGTCGATAAAGAAACGTATGTTGAAGAAGGAAAAATAAAAAACCGCTTCATTGCTTCCAATGAACTCGATCAACGCTTCGGAAGCTATGCTCGGCTGTTAACGTTAACGGCCCTCGCACATGGTAAGCAGGGAGATATTAACGTAGCGGATACAGAATTTCTGGCTGCCCATACGTGGGTCACAAAAAACAGACGATTTTTTAAAGATACCAACCTCGCATTGGTCTATAACGCTTATCTACACTTGACTATGTGGGTTGAACATAATGAAGGAAATGTTCAGGGCGACTTTAAGGAAAAGCAACTTGATTACAGCTGGCAGTTAAGTGAGCTTAAGAGCCACGCATCGCCATCGGTTCCCCTGGCTCATGATATCTATCTTGCTTATCTGGATAAGCTTAATCGTGAAGAAAGTAATAACCGGTATGCGAACCTGAAATCAGAGTATGATCGCATGCTTGGTAAGTACTTTACCAAATCAAGCTCCATGAATATTAATCTGAAGGCTGTTGAGTTTAACAGTAAGCTCAGAGATGAAAAAACAAAAAGCCTGGAGGCAGATGCGTTAACTATTTTGAATTCAAAAAATCTTCCCAGGAATTATAAGACTACTGTACGCACACTTGAATTTTTAGCTGAAATGGCAACTCAGGTAAGAAGATACTCAAATGTTGAGCATTACCTCAATCAGATTATCGAGATAAAAAAAGAGCTATACGGTGAAACCTCCACAGAATATCACCTGGGACGCCTGAAGCTTGCTGTATTTTATGTTGACTATACCAATAAGCTTGAAGAAGCCAAAAAAATCTTCGAAGAAAGTTATGTAAACATGGTTGCAAAAGAGATCAAGCTACAGCACAAAGACAGGCTTCCGATCTTATATAGCCTTGCCAAACTATACGACCTCACCGACAACTATGCACTGGCTTCTGCCACGCTTAAAGAAGCAGGTGATGCCGCGCGCGAACGGTTTACAAAGGATCATCCCGATTTCGCGGTTGCACTTACTCAAATTGCGCAGCTTGAAATCAAGTTAGGACTTTATGATAACGCTCAGAAAAACATTGATGATGCACTAAAAGTGCTTGAAGATAAAAAGAAAGAAGATCAGCACGTGTCCAAATACATTCATGCAATTGAAACTCAGGCTAAACTGTATGGTATTAAAGGGATGTTTGATGAAGCAGAATCAAACCTGAAAGAATCCAACAAACGAATCCGTAAAGCAGATGTTATCATTGAAGATGAACTATCATCCATGGCCGAACTTGCAACGCTTCTCATTCAGTTAGGCAGATATTCAGATACGGATCGCTTGTTAACCGAATTAATCTCCGAGAATGAAAAACTATTTGGACCAACTTCTATCCGGTTGATCGAACCCTTAGTGAACCGTGGAAAAATTCAACTGGCAAAGGGCGATTACACAGAAGCTGAAAAGACTGCACAACGCGCCAATCAAATAGCCGTTAAAACGTATACCGACAATTCAACCAAAACCGCATTAACGCAACGCCTGCTCAGCGATTTTTACTACACGCTCGGGGATTACGACAAGGCTGAGGATAATATTAAAAAAGCGCTTACCAGCCAGGAGAAACAGTTTGGCCGTAAGCACGTAGAGGTCGCCAAATCATTATCCCAGCTTGCGTTGATCAAATTCTATAAAGGTGATAACCGGAAGGATGTTGAGAAAATGATGATTGAAGCCCGCGATATCGTGGGTGAAAAATTAAGCAAAGACAATCCGCTCTATGCTGACATTCTGAAAAATCTTGCCGTAGTATACATCTCTGAAAAGAAGTATGACCTGGCGTTCAACTCACTCACCATTGCAGAAGCCATCTGGCGTGCTAAAACCGGAAGCAAGAACAACATCAATGCTGCCAGTATTTATACACTCACCGGTGATGTTTACTATCAGCAAAAAAATTACAAGAAAGCAGATGAGTTCTACTCAAAATCGAAAAAGCTTTACAAAGATTATTTCAGCGTAGCACATCCGGAATATGTAAAGGTTCTTTCCAAGCTGAGCAAGGTTTACTACATGCAGAAAGACTATAAGGGAGCTAAGGCCAATATCGAAGAGTCGCTTAATAACTACGAGATATTTATTAAGAACTACTTCCCTGCGTTGAGTGAGCGTGAGAAAGCAAAATACTGGAACACGATCAAAGGAGATTTCGAGTTCTATAATACCCTGGCACTTGGTCAGCTGGAGGATTTCCGGGATCTGGCCGGTAAAGTTTACAACTATCAATTGCTTACAAAAGCTTTGTTGTTGAGTTCTTCTATTAAGATCCGTGAACGGATTCTTAACAGTAAAGACGAAAACCTCAAATCGCAGTATAACGAGTGGGTTACGAAGAAGGAATTGATGACACTTGCCCTTTCCATGAGCCCAGAACAATTAATAGAAAATGAAATCGATCCAGTCTCACTGTCGCAAGAAGTTGAAAGACTGGAAAAGGACCTAAGTCAAAAATCAGAACTATTCGGACAGAGCTTTGAGAACAAACGCATTACCTATGACGATGTAATCAAGACGTTGAAACCGAATGAAGTGGCGATTGAAATGGTTCGCTACAGGTATTTCAACCATAGCTTTACAGACTCTGTTATCTATGCTGCTTTATATGTGAAGAACGAATTCAAGCGTCCGAAGGCAATTGTTTTAAAGGACGGTCATAAACTTGAGACCCGTAATTTTAAATACTACCGCAATGCTATCCAGGGTAAAATTCATGACGATATTTCATACGATGCATTCTGGGCACCAATCCAAAAAGAAATCGGACAAGCTTCAACGATTTATCTTTCTCCTGATGGTGTTTACAACCAGATCAACCTGGAAGCAATTCCAACTCCTGACGGTAAGTATATTCTGGACAACGCAAACATTGTACTCGTCAGCAACACGAAAGATATCTATCTGAGGAAAATCAAAACACGCAATGCGGCTGAAAATACAGCTTCGATATTTGGTAATCCCGAATTCTACCTAACAGCTTCACGCGATCCGTTAGTGAGTTCACTGCCAGGAACCGAGAAGGAAATTAATCAACTCCAATTCCTGCTCAAGCAAAAAGGATGGGACTCTAAAGAATACGTAGAGAAAACTGCAACCGAGGAAACGATTAAAGAATTAAATAGCCCTAAAATTTTCCACGTAGCAACGCATGGTTTCTATAAGCCTACACGAGAAGTGTCATTGGAAAGCGAAATGGAAAGTAACGAAGCACAGCTTACTCAAAATCCACTTATGCGAACTGGCCTTTTACTTAAAGGTGCTGGTGATCTGTTGGATAAAACAGATTACAACTACAACATGGAGAACGGTATTCTCACAGCCTATGAAGCAATGAACTTGAGCCTTGACCGTACCGACCTGGTTGTACTCAGTGCCTGCGAAACTGGATTGGGTCAGTTAGAACAAGGAGAAGGTGTTTACGGTTTGCAACGTGCCTTCCTGGTTGCGGGTGCAAAAGTTCTTATCATGAGTATGTTTAAGGTAGACGATGAAGCTACTCAAAAGTTAATGCTGAAGTTTTATCAGAAATGGCTGAATTCCGGCAACTTGCGTCAAAGCTTTATCGATGCTAAAAAAGAATTGCGTACCGAATATGAGGAGCCAATCTACTGGGGCGCTTTCATGATGATCGGTTTGGATTAAGCTGAATAATAAAATAATTTGCAAGGCGCGTAAATCTCTACGCGTCTTTTTCTTTTTATACAATGAAAGCTTTTGCCAGTGATAATTACTCAGGAGTTCATCCTGAAATTATGGAAGCCCTGACGCGGGCAAATACTGAACACATGGGATCTTACGGAAGCGATGAGATCACTGCACGTACCCAAAAGCTTTTTGAAAAAATTTTTGGCTCCGGCACAGAAGTGCTGTTCGTCTATAACGGAACGGGTGCCAATGTGGTGGGCTTAAGCACGCTTACGAAATCTTTTAATGCCATTATTTGCTCTGACCTGGCACATATTAATGTAGATGAGTCTACTGCGCCTGAAAAATTCCTGGGTTGCAAACTGATTGACGTTCCAACAGTAAATGGTAAAATAACTCCTGAACAGATTGAACAAAAAATCATTCGTGTGGGCGATCAGCATCATCCGCAGGCAAAAGTTATTTCTATATCCCAGACCACTGAATATGCGACTGTTTATTCGATTGAAGAGATAAAGGCGTTATCCACTGTGGCGAAAAAACATAATCTGTATTTTCACATGGATGGCTCTCGTATCAGTAATGCCGCTGTTAGTTTAAACAAAGATTTTAAATCTTTTACCCGAGATGCGGGTGTTGACGTACTTTCCTTTGGCGGAACCAAGAATGGAATGATGTTCGGAGAAGCTGTTGTGATCTTCAATCCAGAACTCGCGAAAGATGCGCACTATTTACGCAAGCAGGGAATGCAACTGCATTCTAAAATGCGATTCATTAGTGCGCAGTTTGAAGCCTTGCTGTCAAATGATCTGTGGAAACAGAATGCTGCACATGCTAATGCCATGGCAAAAAGACTTGAACAAGAATTACGCGGTCTCCCTCAGGTTAAGATTACACAAGCTGTTGACGCGAACGGTGTTTTTACAATCCTTCCAAAAGAAATAACGGAAGAACTTCAGCATGAAATTTTCTTTTACGTCTGGAATGAGCAAACCAATGAGGTTCGTTTAATGTGTTCGTTTGATACGAAAGAGGAAGAGATTGATCGCTTTATAAAAAAGATCAAAGAATTGATCCGTTAGCGTTTCAGGAATTTGTAAGTAGCCTTAAAATGAAGCTGTTCATCCCGAACAGCAATCAGGTAATAACCGGTTGCAAGATCTTTTACCTTAACACGCACTTCGTGATCGTTTACCGTTTCCTTTTCAAGCTGAATTTCGCTACCCAAAATGGTATACACTGTAATTTTGGTAGTGGATGCCTCTAACGTGCTAAGCTTAATATTGATGTATTCGGTAGCCGGGTTAGGGAATACAGTAATCGACTTTGAAAGATCTGTTCGCTCAGGGGCATACGCCATTATTTCCTGATTTTGCCCAAAAGCAGTTCCGCTTAAAAATAAAAGCAGGAGAAAAGACAATATCAGGCTCGGCTTACGCATTATAGCTGTTTACGCAAAATCCAGTCCAAAGTTCTGGTTTTTAGTGTTTAGATGCCTTAAACCCCAAAAAGGTTTAAATCGATTGCAAATTTAATCTCTAGATACGAAAAGCGTCCGGCAGGTAATCTATGATGTCGGAAGCGGTCATTGATATCTGGCCAAAATGGGCCGCTGCTCTATCTCCGGCCAATCCATGTATCCAGCAGCCTATCAGAGCCGAATCCAGCGCGGTATAACCTTGGGCGAGCAACCCGGTGATAATTCCGGTCAACACGTCACCGCTGCCTCCTGTAGCCATTCCGGGGTTACCGGTATTGTTAAAATAAACTTTCCCGTCAGGTGTAGCGATCGATGAATGGGCTCCTTTCAGTAAGACAATCGTCCCGGTTTTAGCGGAAAAAGCTATCTGTTTTTCAAGTCGTTCAAAGTCGTTTTTCCAGCTTCCTACCAGACGTTCAAATTCTCTAGGATGCGGGGTGAGAATAGAATTTTTTGGAATTAAATGAAGAAGCTCATGGTTGGCGCTGAGGAGGTTCAACGCATCGGCATCAATAACCAAAGGCTTTCCTGCTTCCAACAATTTTGTAAACGCACTCACAGTTTTCTTCTCCTGGCCAATGCCTGGTCCAATACCGATAGCGGAGAAACTATTGGTATCAGGCAGTGAAGAAAGAATTTTTTCATCTTCGTCAACACTTACCATTGCTTCCGGAACAGAAGCTTGCATGATTTCATAACCGCATTGAGGAACATGAACGGTTAGTAGACCAACTCCAGATCTGAGAACAGAACGTGCACTTAAAATAGCGGCTCCTATCTTTCCATAGCTTCCGGCAAGTAATAAGGCATGACCATAATTTCCTTTGTGATCGAATTTCAATCTCGGTTTGACACGTGCTCTTATATCATTTTGCTCGAGCAAATAGTAGTTGCTATCTGCCTCAGCGATAAACTTTCTATTCAATCCAATATCAACAATCTGCCAAGCTCCAACAAATGGACTGCTTTGAGGAAACAAAAATGAGAGCTTTGGAAGTTGAAATGAAACCGTATGATCTGCCGAAACAATTTCTCCTTCAGAGAGTTTATCGGTCATCAAGCCAGAAGGAATATCAACGGCAACACGAATTGCATTTGTGTTATTGATACACCGGATAACCTGAGCATAAATTCCTTCCGCAGGGCGAGAAAGTCCGGAACCCCATACAGCATCGATAAGAATCGAAAGATCTGTAAATAAATTCTGATCGGCTTCTGTACGAATTTCAAACGCTGGAATTTTTCCGCGAATGCGCTCGAGATTAGTTTTAAAATCTTCAGACTCAGTCATTGAACCTCTGACAATCCAAATCTTGACATTATATCCCTGATTGTTTAGGAGTCGGGCAATGCCAAGTCCGTCACCCCCGTTGTTTCCTGTTCCACAAATAATTCCAACTGTATGATCCGTTGAAAACTCTGCCGTGAACCATGATGTAAATGCTGAACAGGCTCGTTCCATCAAATCAATTGATGCAATAGGTTCATGCTGGATGGTATATTCATCCAGTTCCTTGACTTGTGTTGTGGTTAAAATTTTGAGCATGACTGATGCTCTAAAGATACAGAATCAGCGATCAACTTCTCCCATCACCATGTCGATGGAGCCTATGATGGCAATCAGATCCGCGACCAGAACGCCTTTAGTAATCTCCGGCAATACAGACAAATTAGAGAAGCAACATGATCTTCCCTTGCAGCGAAATGGAATATCACTTTTTCCATCGGCTCGGAAAAAGAAACCAAGTTCGCCTTTCGGACTTTCGCCCCGGATATAAAAATCCTGTGCCTGTGGGCGGATTTTTTTAGGGACCAATGCTTGCGGATTGAATTCTTTTGTACGCTTATGTTCGCCCTGAAGCTTATCTAAACATTGGCCGATAATTTTTATTGACTCATGAATTTCCTGCATCCGTACCCAGGTACGATCCCAGCAATCGCCAACTGTTCCCTTCTTTCCTTCTCCTATCGGGATGTTAAAGTCTAGTTCAGGATAAACTGAATACCCATCTACTTTTCGTAAGTCAAACCGAAGTCCGGATGCGCGAAGCATGGGACCGGTTACGCCATAATTGATCGCGAGGTTAAGCGGAAGCACACCCACATTTGCTGTACGCTTAATAAAAATATCATTTTCAATGAGCAAATTTTCCAGTTCACTCAACTTAGGTTTAATGTATTTAACAAACTCAGCGCAACGATCTTCAAAACCGACCGGCAGATCGTAGAACAATCCACCAATCCAGATATAGTTATACAAAAGCCTTGCTCCAGATGCCCATTCGAGTAACCTGAGAATATGTTCTCGGTCACGCATCACCCAAAAGAATGGAGTGAACGCGCCAATGTCCATTCCATACGTTCCGATGGCAATAAAATGAGAAGCAATCCGATTCAACTCGGCCATCAGTACGCGAATGTATTCAACACGCTTTGGAATTTGATCTGCTATTCCCAACATGCGCTCTACTCCCATTGCATAAACATGTTCGGAGTTCATGGCCGCCACGTAATCCATTCGGTCAACAAACGGAATTATCTGGTTGTAGGGTAAATTCTCAGCGTGCTTTTCGAAGCAACGATGAAGGTAACCTAAGTGCGGAACAACATCTTTAATGACTTCGCCATCCATTAAAACTTCTAACCGCAATACTCCGTGCGTGGATGGATGTTGCGGACCGAGATTAATGATCATCTCCTCCGAACGTAAGTTTTCTTCTTTGAACTTGTTCGGTTCAGATTCCGCCAGGTTGGTTGATTTGTATTTATATTGAATGCTATCGGTCGGCATTAGTATTCAACTTTTACGTTACGATAGTATTCCTGGTGTGCGTAATCTTTTCTTAAGGGAAAGCCTTCCCAATCTGCAGGCATGAGAATTCTTCTTAAATCAGGATGGCTCGTAAACTTTATTCCAAGCATATCAAATGCTTCGCGTTCGTGCCAATCGGCTGTACGCCAGATGGACGTAAGAGAATCCACTACAGGATTTTCACGAGGTAGTATAACTTTCAACATTAAATGAGCGTGGAAGGGAATCGAATATAAATTGTAAACCACCTCAATTGTATTGGCCTGAACTCCGTTATCAATTCCTGTCAGGCAGGAAAGCATATCAAAATATGTTTCAGGATTTTGATGAAGCTCAGTCCCAACTTTTATTAAATCATTAACCGGAACAATAATCGCTTTAGGAGTAGATTTTTCATCGGTTGTTATTTCCGGTGAAATTCTTTTTACGATGTCGACCAGTTGAGAAAAATCAGGCATATTGTTTTTGATTTTCGAGTAACCGTTCAATTGCCTTTGGCGCTTTCAGGCTTTCGTTGCGAATCTTTTCCTGTAACTTCAGAAATCCTCCAATCAACGCTTCTGGTCTTGGCGGACAACCGGGAACATAAATATCCACCGGCACAATACGATCGACACCTTTCACTACATGATATCCGTGTTGCCAATACGGGCCTCCACAATTTGAGCACGAACCCATCGAAATCACATAACGCGGCTCGGGCATTTGTTCATATAAACGCTTGATACGATCAGCCATTTTAAAGGTTACCGTTCCGGCAACGATCATTACATCCGCTTGTCGTGGGGATGCAAAAGGTGCCATGCCAAAGCGATCCATATCATAGACGGATGTTCCTGTGCTCATGAATTCAATTGCGCAGCAGGCTATGCCAAACGTCATCGGCCACATGGATGAAAGCCTCGCCCAGTTGAGCAGATCATCCGCTTTTGTAATGATGATGCCTCCGTTTTCAAACTTATGATCGAGCAATCCCATTACTTATACTTCTGGTTAATGTTATTGTAAAGTTCTTTCGGAACAACTGACGGGATGTCCTCTGCTTTTGATGCGGGTTTAACCCAATCTAATAATCCGTTAACCCAGGCATACGCTAATCCCAATGCAAGGACAAGAATAAAGATGATCATTTCGATTAACGAGAACCAGCCCCAGGCTCCATTTGTCTGGTCGATTAATTCTTTATTCGCAAAAACTGTTGACCACGGAAAAAGGAATACAATCTCAACTTCAAACAAAATAAAGATCAGGGCAACGATATAAAACCGCATGTTGAATTGCGACCAGGCCGTACCTACAGGCTGCTCACCGCTTTCATACGTTTCAAGTTTTTGCTCATTTGGGCGATTAGGCCGAATTAATCTGGCTACTAAAAATGAAACGGATAGGAAGACTATTCCTCCAATAAGGAAAAGTAAAACTTGTCCGAATTCAGAAATAGTGTATTGGTTAACAGATTCCACGAACCAAAGATAGAGAAAGCAGGCTCACTTTTTAATCGGATAAAAAGTATTGTTATTCTAACGGGCGTTTCTTGATCATTCCGCCTTTGATGTCGCTCACACTGTTTTCCACCATAAACGCATTCTCATCAATCTTGGCAACTTCTGTTTTTAATTTTTGAAGCTCCAAACGTGTTATGACAGAAAAAATAACATCATAATCTTCTTCTTGATCGCCACGTTTGCCAAAGCCGCCTTTGCCTTGTACCACGGTAACACCTCTTCCCATCGTTTGGGTAATTGCTCTTTTTATTTCCTGGCTCCTCTCCGATACGATCATCACACTGATGTATTCCTCGATACCATGAACAACAAAGTCAACAGTTTTAGAAGCCACTAAATATGTCAGGATTGCATATAAGGCAGTTTCAATACTGATTAAATAAGCAGCTACTGAAAAAATGCCAATATTAAGAATTAAGATAAAGTCACCTACTGTCAGGAATGTTTTACGACTTGTATAGATAGCCAATACTTCCGTGCCATCAATCACACTCCCACCACGAATGGATAGCCCAATACCCAGGCCTAAAAAGAATCCTCCAAAGAAGGAAATTAACAGTTTATCGCTTGTAATTAATGGGAAAGGTATAAAAGCCAATACAACTGCGAGTAACGCTATTGCAATAAGTGTTTTGATAGCAAAAATCTTTGATATCTGTGTATAGGCAATTACAATGAACGGCAGGTTAATGATCACGATCAGGTATGAAAGATCAATATCCGTTAGAACATTCATGAGCAGTGAAATACCTACTACGCCACCATCCAAAAAATCATTGGGTAATAAAAAGCTTTTCAATCCGAATGCTGCAGCCATCACACCCAACGAAATGAAAATGGTGTCTTTGATCATCCGCTGAATGTTAATCTTGCGGATACGTAATGCGTTTAATTGTAAAAATCGTTGTTGCGTACTCATTGAGGTAAGATAATAAAAAAGCCCCGGCTATCCGAGGCTTTTTTAGTTACACGTCATGTTGAGCGTTAGCGAAACATCCCCTATACATTACTCGGGGATCCTTCGCTTCGCTCAGGATGACGTTATAGAATTACTTATCTGATTTACTTACGCCTGGCTCACGTTTTAAAAATTCATCATACAATTGTGTTTGACGACTTACCATTGGCATCTGCCATCCATCAATGAATACATGAATGATATTCGTCTTCGTTTCAAATGGATCACCATCACTCACCACGATGTTCGCTGTTTTTCCAACTTCAATTGAACCAAGTTTATCGCTCACACCAAAAATTTCAGCTGGTATAATTGTTATTGCTTTTAATGCTTCTTCACGACCCAAGCCATAAGCAGCAGCAAAACCCGCATTGAATAAAAGATTTCGCACATTTTCAGTTTCTGATGTACGAAGTGCAACTTTCACTCCGGCTTTTTTCATTAAACCCGGGTTTGCATAGGCTTTGTCGTAACGATCATAATCACGGCTCGGCAACGCAAGCACTGGCCCTGCAATTACGGATAAGCCGGATTTAGCAATGTCTTCCGCAACACGCCAGCCTTCACGGCAACCTGTGAGCACTACTTTCTTAAGCTTGCGTTCCTTGATCCATTTCAAGGCTTGGAGAATATCTTTTGCAGCATTCACTTCAACCAAGATCACGCGTTCACCTTTAATGGCCGGAAGCATGGCTTCCATTTCAGGATAATACTCAAGACCCTTGCCTTTCATCGTTGAATCAACTTTTTGATACTGAGTTGCGCGATCAAAAACTTCGTTTAGCTTTTTCATCGCTTTCTCCGATGCAGTCTTGATTTCATCATCTGTTCTGCGATCAAATCCACCTCTTCTTCCGGTTGACGGAAAATTCACAACAGTACCTTTGAAGTTTGCATACATCTGATCAGGCGTATAGCCATGCAGGTTGATTAATGCAGCTGTTCCCGGAAACATTCCACCAATCGGTGTAGTAAGTGCGGTTGTTACTCCGCTAACTCGCGTAACCGGAATTAACACTGAATTAGGATTGACAGCGGTCAACGCCTGCATTTGTGGAATAACATCTCCGATTTCATTTAGATCACGCGTGCGTTGATCAGATCCAACTTCTGATAGTCCAATGTTGGTTCCGCCATCGATAAAGCCAGGATAAATCCATTTGCCCTTGCAATCAATTACTTCAGCGCCTTGCGGAGAGGTTGTAGCTACACCAACGTATGTAATCTTTCCATTGGAAATGATTACGGTTCCGTTGTTAATCGTTCCTTTAGTAACCGTTTCTATTGTACCGTTTGTAAGCACAAACGTTCCGTATTTGCCTTTCGGGGATTGCGCCAGGGCCGCAACACCTGAACACACTAGAAGAATTAAATAAAATATCTTTTTCATCGGGATTAGCGGTTTTGGTCAGCAAATTTTACGTCCAATAAAAATTCAGCATTCTTCATGCATTCATCATGATTGTGAGCTGACTCTTCTTCAAAGACTGAATCAGTAATGTCGATTGTTTGTTTTGGATCAACATACAATCGCATGTCATCCGCATCTTTCACACGGTCGAACTTCAAAACTCCATCAATAATAGTGTAAACCGGGATTGAATAGATTGAAAGCGGATGACCTTTAAAAATCACCATATCTCCATCTTTACCAACTTCAAGCGATCCTACACGATTTTCAACTCCTAACTGTTTCGCAGGATTAATTGTAATGAGTGAAAGCGCTTCTTCATCGGTTAGTCCGCCATATTTTTGAGTCTTGGCGGCCTCGTGATACAAGTGACGGGTAAGCTCCCCATCATCTGAATTGATAGAAGTTACAACTCCATTACGCGTTAAGATAGCTGCATTGTACGCGGTTGAATAATAAACTTCAAACTTATAAGCCCACCAATCTGCAAACACAGATGCCATCGCACCTTGAGCAGCAAGCTCCGGGGCAACTTTAAATCCTTCGTTTACGTGCTGAAAAACCAAACGCTTTACACCAAAATCTTTACAAACTTTTAACAGCATATAAATTTCATCTGCACGGTAGCTGTGGCAGTGAACAATGATTTCTCCACGAAGAATAGCTGAAATTGTTTCCATGCGCAAATCATATTTCGGAGGCGCACCTCTGAAACCGTTTTGATTTTTTGAAGCGTTATATTTTGTCCAACGCTCCATATATTCTTTTCCCTCCGAGAATGCCTGGCGGATTACAAACTCAACTCCCATGCGGGTATTGGGAACTAATCCCGCACCATTGTTACCGTGAACGCGCGTTGGGTTTTCACCCAATGCAAACTTGATCGTGCGTGGAGCACCTTCCATCATCAGCACTTTAGGATCAACCGTTCCATATCGGTGTTTGATAATCTGACATTGGCCACCAATCGCGTTAGCGGAACCATGCATAGCGTGTGAGATTGTTACACCGCCAGCTACTGCGCGGTACATGCCAACATCCAATGGATCAAGATCGTCCCCTTCCCAGACCATGGCCGTTACCGGACTTGTTGCTTCGTTCACAGCATCCAACGCAAGGTGTGAATGTGCGTCAATGATACCCGGCATTACATGATGACCTGTTGCGTCAATAACTTTTGCACCTGCCGGAGCAGCAATGTTCTTACCGATTTGGGTAATCTTACCGTCTTTAATCAGAACGTCAGAATTTTCCTGAACTCCTTTTGTGATCGTAAGGACAGTTCCGTTTTTAATGAGTACTGTTCCGCGTTCAATTTGTTGTGCCATGCCACTGATCGCAATCAGCAGACAAGCTATCGTTAATAGTTTCTTCATCGTCATGATTATTTAGGGATTCTTTTACCTTCTGTAGGGAAGCTGCCGTAATTGGTTACAGATGAAGTTCCCTTGAATGTATCTCCATCAATTGTTACAGCAACATCTACCGTTAGGTTTGTGCCTCCATAATTGAAGGTAAAGCTAAACGTGAGTGCATTGCCATCAAGTTTGGCATTATCAATTGTTACTGCCGGATTGATATTACCTCCGCTCATTGTTCCGGTATGCTTATCACCATCTTTTTTAAGTGTAAGCTTTGATTCTTCTTTGCCGTTTGGTGTTTCCGTTGCGATTGTCCAGTCGCCTTCAGCAATATCCTTAGCTGTAGCGTCACCTTTCTTCACATCCTTTGTGTCTTTCACATCAAGCTTGTACATGTTTCCTTCCACAAAAACATACCGAACCTTTGCTTTCTCATTAAAGTAAGGTTTATCACTGATCACAAGGTTTGCAATCTTTCCATTATCGATTGAACCAAGTCGGTCAGAAAGTCCTAACAATTCAGCCGGTGTAGTGGTTAGCGAAGCAAGTGCTGCATCTTCCGGTAGGCCAGCGGTTATCATTCGTCTTAAATTTTCCTGAATATTTGAAGACTTTGCACTCATCGTAGCGAAACCAAACTTAACTCCTGCCTTCTGAAAGGTTGCAGCTTGTCCGACATACTTGGCTAAGAAATCTGCTTTTCTTTTTTCAAGTGCCGCCTTTTCTTCTTCGGTAGCGGTTTTAGGTTTCTCTTCCTTTTTTGGTTCCTCTTTCTTAGGCTCTTCTTTTTTAGCATCGTCCTTCTTTGGCTCTTCGTCTTTCTTTTTATCGTCTTTTTTAGATTCGTCTTTTTTGTCCTTGTCTTCCGGTAAATCCAGACTTAAGAAAACTTTCGCATTGGATGCTTTGATTTTATTTACAATGTCCCAGCCTTCTTTCAGATCAGCTATTATTAAAGAAAATCCAAGATCATTCTGTAACGTCAGTACCCGCTGCGCATCTACTACTCTTTCCGCTTTGAATAAGACAGGTTGACGTTTATCGATTACAGGAAACAATGCTTCAATAACACGATCTGTTGCCGGTCGTGCAATGCCGTTACGATTTGATGCATATGCACTTTCATATGATCTGCTTAGTACAGCCTGACGATAAAGTTCACGATACTTTGCCATTACACCCATTACCGTTGCAGGGTATACGCCTTTCGCGGGTGTTAGCTCAGAATAAAATGAAGATTTATTGATAAGCACCAGTTCATCGGCTGACTTACCACCGAGTAAAATGATTGAGCCATTGCCCGGCATCATTCCACCGTATGGAACTACATGTGATACTCCAAATCCAAGGTTGCGAAGCTCTTCAATAGATTTTTCTGTTATATTGAGTGAAGGTCGGATATCATTCTGTGGAGTTATCCCGGCTTCTTCAGGTTTTGGATTCCCAGGATCTTTTGCGCGTTGTCCACGTTCCTCCTCTTTCGGTTTTACAATACCCGCATGCGAAAGGCCGTCAATAAATCCGGCATAGACATACATGCTATCAGCCTTAATAACGATAGCATCGGGAGGAATTGAAACATTTTTGCCAACAGAAACGATGAGGCCATCTTTTAGCACTACGGTTCCCATATCGATTTTGCGACCGGGGGCCTGAACGATGTTGACATTTGTTATAGCGTATGTTCGGGAGACGGGCGCCAGCTCATCCTGAGCAAAAAGCACTGCTGGCCAGCAAAATACAAGTGCCATCAGGTTCTTTTTCAGCAGCGCTGTACTGAATAATCTATTCATGAAAGAAAGGTTTAGGTAGAATTTTAAAGCGAGTAATATAACCACGTTTGGGGGATACAATCAACCTAAATACATAGAAGGTTTTCTGCATTTATTGTTGGGAAATCGGCTGTGCCAGGATTTTGATGCAACTGACTACACCCATCCTACGGTTCATTACAATACCCTTTGATAGCGTGTATCCTAAACCCATGTTTGTATCGTAAAAGAGTACAAAAACAAAATCGTTATGACTTTTTCATTCTCCAAACGGATCGCAGCCAGCTTCTTCGGACTAGCTTTATTGATCCAGCCGGTATTCGCTCAGGAAACGGCCTCGTCTTCCAAGTCTTCATCCGTAAGCATCACGACCAGCTCGCGCGATAACATTCACCGCTGGAAAACTTCTAATGGATTCGACAATTTTAATGTGGAGTACCGTGGCAAAATTGAGATTACAGACGATGATAAAGACATCAAGAGCATGTCGGATGATGGTTACTTGGAGATTAGCAAAACTGTGTTTGGCAGCAAGCGTTCGATTGTAATTGAATCGCAGGGAAATGGAAAGATTAAAAAGCAATATTATGAAGGACGTACAGAAACCACGTGGGAGCCAAACGGCAAAGCCTGGTTATCGGAAATCCTTCCTGAAGTTGTTCGCACCACAACACTTTGTGCAGAAAGCCGTGTTGCCCGATTGTTTAAACAAGGCGGAACAAATGCTGTGTTGAATGAGCTGGATAAAATTGAAAGTGATTACGTTCGGTCAGGCTATGCCAATATTTTAATGAAGCAGCCCGTACAGGCTAAAGATTATTCCATAATCATTAACAAGCTTGCCGAAAAAACTGATTCAGATCATTACATGACTGAGTTCCTGAAAAATCATACCGATAAATTTTTACAGAACAAGGAAGCAACAACAGCATTGTTCTCTGCAACCAAAAGAATGGATTCTGATCACTACAAAACTGTTGTGATCAAAGAGGCGCTGCAAGGCCAAATGACATCGCTTGAAAATGTAAAGATTATTTTACAGGCTGCAAGCCAGATGGAGTCAGATCATTATGTTACAGAGGTGTTGACTTCAATACTCAAACAAAATAATCTCACCGATGGAATTGTTTCTGAAATCATCAACACAACCCAGTCGATTGAATCAGACCATTACAAGACTGTTGTGCTTACGCAAGCGATGGACAAGCCAGGATTAACAGGAGCTTCTTATACACGCGTAGTGGAGTCTGTAAAAACAATTGAATCTGATCATTACATTACGCAGGTTCTTAAGAATTTACTGGAGAATAAGCTTACGGATGATGCGCTGAATACCTTGCTTACAATTTTACCTTCCATTGAATCCGATCACTACAAAACTGAAGTTTTCACAACGTTGATGAAACGCCAGGATTTGAAAGAAGAGCAATTCGATAAGCTGATGCTGTCCTTCGACCGCATGGACAGCGATCATTACAAAACAGTTGTTTTACAACAGGCCATGAGTCCAGGAGTTTCAGAAGCTAAAATAATTAAGGTGCTGAAACTGACTGCCAGCATGGATTCAGATCATTATATTACTGAAGTGCTGACACGTGCTGCGCCCAAGGTAAAAGGTGGAAGCGCTGCTATTCAGGATGCCTATCGCTCCGCAGCACGCAATATATCATCCGAAACGTATTACGGCCGCGCATTAAGGGCCATTGAATAATCCCAAAAAGCCATAGTAACTTTACTCGAAAGCAGTACTTTAGGTTACTATGGCTTCATCGCTTCCTTATTATATGGGTTACCCGATCCGCAAAATAGCGCTGACAACCGCAGTATCTTCAGGCCTAGGCTTGTTCTTTTTCTTTTATTTACAATACAGCGAAAGTCCAACCGGCACAATACAGGCCATTGAAAAAACTATACCTGGAATTTTATTGAGCATCTTGATTGGCAATGTTACCGGCTTAGCAACTATCTATTTAAATGGATTATTGGATCGCTTATTTCCATGGCACTCAGGTTTTTCCGGAAGATTTCTACTAGGCTATATCGGTCAGGTTCTTTGCATCTCGCTGGTTGCTGGTGGCATGTCTGTTCTTTTTATTGAGCTTTTCAAACCATCCATTTTCTGGAAAGGCTTAAGCATAACCGATGAAGATCTCACGTGGAAGTTTTTCATTCTCATTGTAGTGACCGTTTTTATTTACAAGGTCATTTATACAATTCTGTTTTCTTACAAACAATACGCAATCACGCAGATTGAAACTGTCCAAAATGAACGTAAACAGCTAGAGCTTCAATTTGAAGCATTGAAGAGTCAATTGAGTCCGCATTATTTGTTCAACAGTCTTAATACCATTTCATCACTTATTTATAATGATCCTCAAACGGCCGAGCAGTTTATTCGCAGGCTTGCGCTCACCTATCAGTATATCCTTTCAACGCAACATAAAAAATATGTATCACTGTCGGAAGAGCTGGATTTTGTTCAATCATACTATTATTTACTGCGAATTCGATTTCAACAATCGTTGACGCTGGAAGTAAATCTTCCGAAGTCAATCATGACGAGTCCGATTCCACCCCTTACGTTACAATTATTAGTTGAGAATGCTGTGAAGCACAACACCATCACTCCGGAAAAACCCCTGTTGATTTATATCAGCTCGGTTGACAACACACAATTAAAAGTTACCAATACAAAAAATGAATCGGTGCAATCATCCGCATCGTTCCGGATTGGTATTGAGAATATTCGCAAACGATATGAATTTTTCACTGCGAAGAAGATTGAAATAAAAGATGACGAAAAATTTATTGTTTCACTTCCCGTGCTTCGGCTTAAGGAAGCCGTACTTCAAAAATCAATCGCCTGATGAAAAAGTACTTTATTCATAATGCATTTTTCAGGCTTTTGGCGCCCCCGGTTTATGGAGTGCTGATCTATCTGCTAATACTATTGATCAATAATTCACTATTACAAGTGGAAGAAATTTTTAGCAGCCAGGAAGTTTACATGTGCATTGTACTTACCTTTTTATGCTTTGAATCAGCTCGGGGCGTAATCACTTTGGTAAACAGACTTTTGAAAGGTGACTATACAAAAGCACGGCTTCTGATTCAGTTCATTGCCGGTACGGTTCTTCCTCCTGTATTGGTCATGCTCGCCATCTCACTTTACTTTACGTACATAATTGGGTTTACTATTGCTGTTACTCAATTAATCCTGTTTGGGATTATTTTCGGATTTACCGCCATTCTCTATAATCTCTTGTATATAAGCAACGACTATCAACTTCGTGAGAATACCTTAAAGCTTACTGCGGAACGTCAGCAGCGCGAAGTGCTTGAAATGGAGATGGATGAATTTCGGAACGATATAAATCCTGATTTACTGTACGAAAGTCTTGAAAATGTAATCAGCCTCATCAACCGAAGAAACAGCGATGCTGAAGAGTATATTGATTACCTCGCCAGTGCTTATCGCTATGTGTTGAGTAACCGACAACAAGAATTAATTTCACTACAAGCCGAAATTGATGCTGCTAAAAATATAGTTCGGTTGTTAAATGAAAAATATTTCGGTCAGCTTAAGCTCGAGATTTTAATATCTCCTGCCAATTTAAATCTTCAGTTAATTCCTGGTTCATTACCGGTTGCTATAGAATCCATCGCCAGAAATACCATTATTTCAAATCAGGAACCGTTAATAATCCGCTGTTACATTGAGGATGAGGAATATCTAATTCTTCAAAGCAAGTTGAATGACAGACTCGTTAAACATGCAGAAAGCACTACAGCACTTGCTCGTTTACAAAAGTCGTATACACTTTATAGTGAACAGCCCTTGATCCAGGTAAAGGCTTACGAAGAGAATTATATTAAATTGCCCGTTCTGCGACTTGCAGAAGAAGCGCTGACGCACGGATCATGAAGGTATTGATTATTGAAGATGAGATTCCCGCAGCCGAAAAGCTGAGCCGTTACCTGACGAAGTATGATGCCTCTATTCGGGTTGCAGCACATCTTACTTCGGTCAAAGATTCGGTTACCTGGCTACAGGAGAAACAGGAATCAATTGATCTGATCTTTATGGACATTCAGCTCATCGATGGATTGAGCTTTCAGATTTTTCAACAGGTAAGCATTAAGAAACCGGTAATCTTCATTACCGCTTTCAATGAGTTTGCGTTGGATGCCTTCAAAGTGAACAGCATTGACTACTTGTTGAAGCCAATTACGTTCTCAGATCTTTCTTCCAGTTTGAAAAAATTAGAGAATCTTCGCGAGCAATTGCAGTGGAACCCTCAGAAAACTGAACAGCTTCAGGAAACTTTTGTAACGCCTAAAACAGCAGCCTATAAAAACCGGTTTATGGTGAAGCTGGGCGATCACATTCGTTCAATCACCAGTGATCAAATTGCTTTACTGTATGCGGATGGTCGTGATGTATACCTGGTTACGAATCAAAACCGTAAGTTCATTATTGATTATACATTGGAAACGCTGGAGGATTTATTGGAACCAAAAACTTTCTTTCGGATCAATCGGACCTATATCCTTAATATCAACTCCATAAAAGATGTCATTGTTTATTCAAACAGTCGTTTAAAAATTACACTGACACAGGAGTTTGATAAAGAAATTGTGGTGAGCCGCGAAAAAGTAGGGCCTTTTAAAGAATGGTTTGACGGAAGTCACTAGAATTTCGAATGACGAATTTTTAATTACGAATTAAATTATTCATTCATTCGTCATTCTACATTCATCATTCAATGTTAGCCTACCCGTTTTGCTTTATAGCCTTCTTTAATGAGTATCTGAACAATCTTATCGCGGTGATCACCCTGGATGATGATCTCGCGATCTTTCACTGATCCGCCCACACCACATTTTGTCTTTAAAAGCTTTCCCAGGATCTCGATGTCACCTGTTTTTCCGGTAAAACCCGTTACAAGTGTTACTTGTTTACCTGCGCGCATGCTTTTGTCAAGCTGCACTTTCAGGTTTTGTTGATTTGCAGGCAATGTGTTTTCAGTTTCTTCTTGCTGATATTGATAACTAAAATCGGTATTCGTTGAGTAGACAACACCATCTCTATTCTTCCAGTCGTTTTTCTTGGCCATTATTTGAAGATCAGAATAAGGGTAAAGATAATAAGAATGAAGCTTACAATTCCAGCATTGAATTGGAGTTCAACTCTGTTCCGAACTAAAAGGCCTAAAGCTGAAGAAACCAGTAACAATAATGGTACAAATAAATATGTTCGATAAAGTGTAGCCATACTTGTAATGAAATGCGCTTTTTCAGGAACATATATGCTAATCGCGATAGACGTTATAGCAGCTTCTGTAATTTCGATTGGTGCTCCCTCTTGCATTGTTAGTAAATCTTCAAAACCAATCTTAATCCGCTGACCTGATGCAGATACAACAACATGACTCTGCGTTCGACCTGAACTAGTAGTATACAGTGTCTGTACAGTATCTTTCACTACGCGGTGCGGAAGACAAAAATCAAGCAACAAAAAAAAGCAAAGGAAACATCCTGCCCAGCTTACTTTTATAGCCAGATGAACGTAATTCCTGATAAGTTCTAGTTGTTGGTTTTCCTTTTTTAACGGCCTATGCGATCTGCGGTAACGCGGATCGCGGTGTGGAGCCGGCTGAGAAACCGGAGTTTGCTGATTGGGATTACTAACGCGAAAGTCGTATTCATTTTTCTTTGCAGGATCACTCAGCACATCGTAAGCTTCATTGATTTCCTTAATGAGCTCGGCTGCCTGAGGGTCAGGATTAATGTCAGGATGATATTTTTGAACCAGCAGGCGATAGGAACGCTTGATTGTTTGAGTATCCGCACTGCGGCTAACGCGAAGAATGGAATAATAATTTTTCACAAAATAGATGTCGGAATGCCGAGCATCTTAGTTAACCTCTTGAAGATAATTACTTTCTGCGTCAGCTTTTTTGGCAGTGTCACGTGTAGCCTTAACTGCTATTTGGGTGGGTTTTGAAAAATCTGTAAGGACTAGAATCTTTTTCATAAGAATTTCCGGCTTATTATTGCTTCTAAAATAACGAAAAAACGATGGAAAGGATATGACTTCAATTGAGTTATCAAGCGGATTGAAACCCTTGTAATCCATTCATAATGAACGCGACATATCCCAAAAAAAATCTATGAAAAAAAGGCTAAAAATCTGGAGTCTCCGTCTTATAGCGACAATCAGCCTCATTTTCGGACTTCTTGTTATTATTGTTTTTAATCCATCGTTCAGTTATGCGCATCAAACAACATTTAAAAACTTTACCGTACATCACTCAACTGGGTTGAATAAGCATTTGCTCCTCAGGCTTGATGAAACTACTGAATTGTTAAAAACCAGTGAATTTTTCAATCCAGAATTAAAGTTTCAGGTATGCCTGAATGACGGATCGATCTATCCAACCTTGCTTCGAACTTTACGAAGTCCTGCTTTTGCATGGGGGTTTCATACAAAGATTGTTCTTCAAGGTAATGCCGACTATCAAAACAATACAGTAGAACTAAATGGCTATACCTGGAACTTAACGCAATTGCTGGCACACGAAGCTGTGCATTGTTTACAATTTGATAAACTCGGATTGTTAAAATCAAATCCTGTTGCCGGTATACCGGAATGGAAATGGGAAGGGTATGCAGAATATATCTCAAGGCAAGGCGCAGATCAAAAAAATCTAATTAATAATATTGCCCTGCTACAAGCCACCGAAAAAATAAAAAATAATAACTGGATTACCTTCGATGATAAAAGCGGTACAGTAATTGCCTATTACCGGAGTTGGCTGCTTGTTCAATACTGCATTGAAGTTAAGAAGTTGAGCTATTCCGAAATCCTCGATCATTCCATTAAGAATGTTGAGGTTGAAGAGGAAATGTGGGCATGGTACAAACATCAACCTAACGTTCAAATGAATTAATTTGTACAACCTATAAACCCTCAACCCATGAAATCTTTCTTACTCTTCGCATTCGTACTAATCTCAAGCGCATCATTCGCTCAACTTACGAAAGGCGCTCTTCTGCTGGACGGTGCCGGCAGCTTTACAATCAGTCGCTCTACACGAGAATCAACTGTTTTCGATTCTGAATCGAAGGACAAAAGTATTTATGCTAACATAAACCCTTCTCTAGGCTTTTTTGTATCAGAAGATCTTTTGTTGGGAGTTGGCGTGCGTTACGACTATCAATCATATGTTTCAGAGAGCATTGGAAATGCATTAACCGCTAAGCAAACGTCAAAACAGAATATGGTTTCACTTACAGCATACGCGAGAAAATTCATACAGGTTAAAGACAAGCTTTATTTTACCGGAACATTGAATATAAATGGCGGCACAGGTTTACGAAAATTAACTTCACAGCAAACCAATTTGGAAAAATCTACATTGGAATTCGATATATATCAAATCAACGCATCCATTACTCCTGGCCTCACATATTTTCTTTCAACCCGCTGGGCGATCAGCACCTCCATCGGGCAACTATATGCGGACTATTATACAGCAAAGCCAAAGGATGACAACTCCGAGAAGCGAAGCGAATTCAGAGGCGGGGTTAATTTTGAACTCAACACATTTGTATTCAGCGTTCAATACTTTTTAAAGAACGGAGCGGAATAACGCATGGTTTGCAATGCAACATGGAAAAGTGCTTTTTATCACTCAAAAGAAGTGTGTTCGATTGAAATCCTGCCGAAAGGAAATGTAATACAATCTGTAATTACAGGTAAATATAATCGTGTAGACTACACCGTTAGCTACACGATTCAAACTTCAACTGACTGGAAAGTTGTTGGGTTCAATCTCCAGTATTCGCTTGGTGAAAAGAACCATACGATACACGCACTACACCAACCCAAAGGCTGGCTGATCAATCAACAACTACATAAAGAATTTCAAAATTGTATCGATATTGATATAACCTTAACTCCATTCACGAATACATTACCGATTAACAGGCTCAAGCTTCCGCTGAATAAATCACAGCAAATAGAAGTTTTGTATGTGGATGTCTTAAACAATGATATCCGCGTTGCAAAACAGCAGTACACCAAAAAATCACTGACTGAATATAATTTTCAAAATGTGCCGAATGATTTCGAAGCTGATATTGCAGTAGATAAAGAAGGTTTTGTAGTGCATTACCCGGAATTGTTTGAGCGAATTGAAGCTTGATGCTTATTTTGCAGCAGTATGTACACCCGTGAAGAATCATCGAATATCAAACAAGAGTTCTGGACAGCATTTGGGAAATACATGAACCCAGTACCTTCCGCGGAAGGTTTAAAAATAAACTGGATAAACTATCATACGCGAGTCCGGGATTTACATTTCCGGATGGAAGCCGGAACTAAATCAGCTTCCATTGCGATTACGATGGAGCATCGCGATGCGGGAATCCAGGAATTATACTTCGAGCAATTTCTTGAATTGAAAAATCTTTTGCACAGCACGCTCGAGGAAGAATGGAGCTGGCAATTACATGTTTCATCAGAAGAAGGACGTATAATAAGCCGTATAAGTAAAGAATTGCCAAATGTTTCCATCTTCAACAAAGATCAATGGCCGGAGTTAATCTCTTTCTTCAAGCCCAGAATTATTGCGCTTGATAGTTTCTGGGAAAATGCACGCTACAGCTTTGAAGATTTGCGATAGTGTTGCACCTGCAACAACATTGCGTTATATCAATAAAAATAAATTTCTGTTTTACCTTTCGCCATGGGGCATCATCACCATCATGGACACAGTCACGATCATTCACATGATCATCATCACAGCACGGAGAATATCAAATTAGCGTTCTGGCTTAATCTTGGATTTGCGCTTTTTGAACTTGTTGGAGGACTTTATACCAATTCTGTTGCCGTATTGTCGGATGCCCTGCATGATTTAGGCGACAGTCTTTCGCTTGGCACCTCGTGGTACTTTCAGAAAAAATCATTGCAGAAAAGGGATCGTCATTTTACGTATGGCTATAAACGTTTCTCGTTACTGGGCGCTTTCATCAATTGCATTGTATTGACAGTTGGATCTGTATTAGTGATCAGCGAATCCGTTCAACGCATCTTCAATCCATCACAACCTAATGCAAAAGGAATGTTGATTATGGCCGTGATTGGCATCGGGGTTAACCTGGTAGCTATGCTACGCTTAAGAAAAGGCAATTCAATCAATGAACGGGTTATTTCACTGCACTTTCTGGAAGATGTATTGGGCTGGGTAGCCGTTCTGCTGGGAAGCATTGTGATGATGTTTTACAATGTCCCTATCCTGGACCCATTGCTTTCGTTGGGCATTGCTGCGTTCATTCTATTCAATGTCTATAAGAACATGAAGTCTGTGTTCCAGATCATTTTACAAGGTGTTCCCGAAAATATTTCGGAAGAAAAGATTCGTGATCTTATAAAAGGCTTCCCGGAGATTAAAGACGCACATGATATTCATGTCTGGTCAATGGATGGTAATTACAATATCGTTACACTTCACGTTGTTGTGTCTGATGCTTTAGACATTGCTCAACAGGAAGAATTAAAAACCAGGATTAAGCAAAGTCTTGGCAAGCTGGCAATTCAACATGCAACGGTTGAATTAGAAACTGAAAATTACAATTGTGTTAAACCGGAGATTTAGGGAAGGGCCATCAGTTGGCCTATCCCAAACAAAAGCACAAATAATAGCGTTGATAGCGCCATAAACTTGAGGTAAGGATCAAGTTCGTGTGAAGGCTTCTGTTGAACATTCTTTCCGATGAGAACAAAAGCAGGCACGCTGATTAAAAATAGTAATTGAAAAAATGAAACGTAATTCATAACTACAAATACCAATGAACTGATTAATCCAATAACAATCAGGCTCCAGTGATAAAGTACAGCCTGGTCTCTTCCAATTCTAACAGGGACCGAATATTTTCCAGCCTTTTTATCCGATTCAATATCCCGGATGTTATTAATGTTTAGTACACCTACCGCAAACAGTCCGCAGCTGATGGCCGGCAATACATATTCCCATCTCAACTCATGAATGAATAGATACAATGAACCCATTACACCGATCAATCCAAAAAAAATAAAAACCGAAATATCACCCAGGCCTGCATATCCATAAGGACGTTTGCCAACCGTGTAAGCAATTGCCGCAATGATAGAAAGCACTCCTAATCCTAAAAAGAAAAGGATGGCATTCCAATTAAATCCAAAGGCAACAAATAATAATGATACTCCACTGATCAGGCTTAGCAACACAAAAACTACCATTCCAGATTTCATTTGAGAGGCTGATATCTTTCCACTTTGAACGGCCCGCGATGGCCCTTTCCGATCAGCGCTATCTGCACCATGAATTGAATCACCGTAGTCGTTGGCTAGATTAGAAAGAATCTGAAGAAAAATCGTTGTTGTAATGCAGAGCAAAAAAATATCCCATCGAAATGCATGAACGGATGCAGCGAGAAATCCGCCCATCAAAATAGAAGACAGTGCCAGCGGCAACGTGCGAAGCCTAAATGCGCTAACCCAATGCTTCATGAAATCTTATCAACAATTTGCTTATCGAGCGGCTCAACTTTTGAATCAAAGAAGCCAATTACATTTCCGGATTTGTCAATCAGATATTTGCAGAAATTCCAGGAAGGCTTTTTACCGGACTTCAATTGCAGCCATGTAAACAAGGGATGTTGATTGAATCCTTTAACAGAAATTTTTTCAAACATGGGAAAACTTACGCCATAATTAATCTGGCAAAACTCCTCAATGTTATTGTTAGAACCTGGCTCCTGCCATAAAAAATTGTTGGCCGGAAAACCCAGCACGGTTACTTTATTCCCGTATTGTTCGTGAAGTTTTTGCAAGCCTTCATATTGATAGGTGTATCCGCATTTCGAAGCTGTGTTAACAATCAATAGATTCTTACCCAGGAATTGAGAGAAGTCGACTTCTTTTCCGGAAAGCGACTTCATTTTAAAATCATATAACGAAACGGGAATATCGGTACGAGTACCTCCAAAAATCCGATTAATCAGCGCGCGTAATCCCATTCAACAGGTTGCTTAAAGCGCATCTACAATTTTTGAATCCAGTGGATTAACTTTTGAAGGAAAGAATGTAATCGTTCCGTCAGGTTTAACCAGGTATTTACAGAAATTCCAGGTTGGCTCCTGACCGGTTTTTTCTTTCAGGAATTTATAAAGCTCATGCTGATCGTTTCCTTTCACCGAAATTTTTTCAAACATTTGAAATGTCACACCATAATTCTTCTGACAGAACTCGCCTATCTCTTTGTTTGTACCGGGTTCCTGTCCACCAAAGTTATTTGCCGGAAACCCTAAGATTACAACTTTATCACCATGCTCTGCATGGAGCTTTTGAAGATCAGCATACTGCTTTGTGTAGCCGCACTCAGACGCTGTGTTTACAATCAACAATGTTTTGCCTTTATAATCAGCCAGGTCGATCAGCTTGCCGTCAAGCGAGTTAATCTTAAAATCGTAAACCGAAGAGGCCGAAAACACAGACAAGCCAAGCATAACTATCATAGCAACAAGTTTCATATCATAAAGATTTGAGTGTAAAGTAAATAAAAAAGCCGTCATGTTGAGCGGCAGCTAAACATCCCCGTCTAGCACTGCTAATATGGGGATTCTTCGCTACGCTCAGAATGACGACTCAGAAAATATTATCTGCCTACTGATTCGGTTGCTCCAGATTAATTTTTTCCTGTTTTTCATAGCCGAAAAGCTCATCCAGCGAAAGCTGTTTCACAGTTCCATACTTTTGTAAGTCTTTGAAGCTGATTTTGTCCTTACTTCCAATCAGAGCAACATTGTAGTTGCTATTTTTAATATTGTCTTGCTGGAATTTTTCCATATCAGCAAGTGTAGCCGTCTGAACTTTCTCGTAGATATCTTTGCGAACATCGTGGTCTAATCCCCGTTTGCGCGCAGATTCATAATTGAACAAAATACTTGCCTTTGTTATCCGCTGACTTTCAATCTGATTTAAAATGGCATTCCGGGCAACATCAAAACCATTTTCAGATTTCGGTAGGTTTTGCAGCAATTCAGTCATTGCCTTCATTCCTTCCGGCTGTTTATCAGCCTGTGTACCGATATACGCATAGAATATATCATTATCCTTTTGCTTTCCAGAAACGTCATAGCTTGCAAATGTAGAATACGCAAGACCTTGCGCCTCACGTAATTCCTGAAATACAATATCTCCGAAATATTCATTGAACAATCGTGCCATGGGCATTTGCTGAGCATTGAATTCTTGTTCTTTTGAGAGAAACATAACTTCAGACTGCACCATATCGTAGTCAGTCCAGTAAACATTTGGCTTTGTAGCATCCTGCATTTTAAATTCAACAGGTGCAGGGGCAGGCTGAAGCTTTTCCGGCAGGATATGATTTTGGTTAAGCGAAGCTAAAAGCGCTTCTCCTTCTTTAGGACCGTAATAGAGTATACGATGCTGAGTTTTTGTAAAGTTTTTAATAACATCAATTAATTCAGCAGAAGTAATAGCACCTAGATCTTTATTGCTAACTACATTCGTGAACGATGACTTAGGGCCATACAACGCATAGTTCAGCAAGCCACTAAACATGATAGCACCTTTATCCTTCTTTACATCGTCACGTTTTCTGTAAATGCCATCAATCATATTTTTAAGCGCTTCATCATCCGCTTTTGGATTAGCCAGTAGTTTTTCAAATAACTGAATCGACTTATCCATGTTTTCATTAAGACCTTCGAGGTAAACAAAAGTTTGATCTCCTGATGCGGACACATTGAAGCTACTGCCCAGCTTATAAAATTCTTTCTGAATTTCTTCTGAAGTCATATCATCCGTTCCCAAATACGCCAGGTATTCGATGGCAATTTTCATCTTCGGATTATTATCCGTACCCACATCTGATAAATAATACAGGGAAAATAAATCGTTGCTCTTATTAGGCGTATAAAGAACTTCAACATCCTTATTCATTTTAAGGTGTGAAAGATCCTTCTCATAGTCGAGAAAAACGGGCTTAAGCTTATCTACTTTATTACCAAGAATTTGTGTATGAAAAGCTGATTTACTTTCCTTATTCAGGGGAACTTTTGTAATAGCCGGCTTAGTTACTTTTTCGATGGTGGTGTCTTTACCATTGCGCTTATAAACCACAACATAGTTATCCTTGTAGTTCTCGTTCGCAAATTTTACGATGTCTTCCTTTGTGTATTTACGTAAGTCTTCTATTTGAGCCGTGTACGTATCCCACGGTATATCGTTGGTAAACGCAAGTACCATACTGTTAGTGCGTGACGGATTTGATTCTGAGCTTTTAATACCTGCTTTTTTAAGATCGTTAACTACCGCTTCAAGCAACCAGTCTTCAAACTCACCTTTCTTAAGCAACTCAATTTGTTCGAGCATCAGATCCTTAACTTGTTCTAGCGTTTGACCTTCGCGTGGACTCGCACTAAAAGTATGAACCGAGTAATCGTTCATATAATTTACTTGACTGGTGGGGTTAATGGCTTTCTGTTGTTGTTTCAGGTTAAGATCAATCAAGCCGGCTTTTGAATTCGATAAAATCATGTCCGCAACGCGAAGCAGCTTTGCATCTTCACTGCTGCGACCATTAAATCTGAAACTCATCTCCATCCATTCCGCATCCGGGCCATAGACCTCTTTTATTATAGGTGCAGTAATTGGCTCTTCTTCAATTTTAGTCCACTTGGCTAAGTTTTCATTTGGTTGCCAGTCGTTAAAATATTTTTCGATAAGTGCAATTGTTTTATCGTAATCAATATCACCGCTCAAGCAAATTGCCACATTATTCGGACGATAATAGGTATCAAAATATTTTTTGATTTCAACAATGGAAGGATTCTTCAGGTGAGGAATTGTTCCGATAACTGTTTGTGTTCCATACTGATGCTTCTTAAAGAGCGACTGGTTTGTGACATCATAAACTTTCCAGCCATCATTATCCAGGCTCATATTCTTTTCTTCATAAACCGCTTCGAGCTCGGTATGGAATAGCCTTGGAACAACTTTCTTGAAACGATTACCTTCAATCTGCAGCCAGTTTTCTAATTGATTAGCCGGGATGTCATTCAGGTAAACCGTACGATCATCATATGTTGAGGCGTTTGTGCCTTGCGCACCGATTTCGCCAACCATCTGATCATATTCATTAGCAATGGCGTACTTCGCAGCTTCGTTTGAAACCTGATCGATAAGCTTATAATAATCCTGACGCTGCACAGAATCCGTGAGCGTTCCGTAATGCGTGAACATATGTTCAATGCTATCAAGCAACACGCTTTCTTTTGCCCAATCTTGTGAGCCAAAATCGGCTGTACCTTTAAATAAAATATGCTCCAGGTAATGCGCGAGTCCCGTATTATCAGCAGGATCATTTTTTCCGCCTGCTTTTACAGCAATGTTTGTGTAGATGCGAGGTGAAGTTGCGTTCTGGCTTAGATAAACTTTAAGGCCATTTTTTAACGTATAAATTCTGACATTCAGCGGATCTTTATCTACATACTCGTAGGTATATCCATTACTCTCAGCGCTTTTCAATTTAAACGCTGAATCAGGCTTACACGCTGCAAATGAAATCAGCAAGACAAGACAAAATGCTTTAACTGTTTTTATCATAATTTATCTGGGATTTGTAATACGGATACTTCAAAAGTAATCGAAGAAATGCACACCCTTTTAACAAAAGAGTGAAATTATTCTACTTGTAGAATTGATGTGTTAAGCGGCACCAAAGTTTTATTACATCCGCTCCGGAACGGAAATTCCGAGTAAACTCATCGCTTTTTTGATAGCTGAAGCAATACTGGCAGAAAGCGCAATCCTGAATCTTAATTTGGCCTGATCTGTCTCGTTAAAAATCGGGATGTTCTGGTAAAATTGATTGTATTGTTTAGCCAGATCATACGCATAATTGGCAATTACTGCAGGTGAATAATCTTTAGCAGCCTCCTTCAATTTATTTTCGAACAAGCTTAATAATTGCAGTGAGTCACGTTCAGAGGGCTCAAGTGATGAAACACTTTTTAAGTCAGCATCCGCAATTTTAATGTTCAGACTATCAGCTTTACGAAGAATAGCACGAATACGAGCGTGTGTATATTGAATGAAAGGACCTGTAAAGCCCTGGAGTTGAATGGATTCATTCGGATCGAACATCATTCGCTTTTTCGGATCAACTTTTAAGAGAAAGAATTTAAGCGCTCCTAATCCAATCATTTCGAAAAGTTGTTTTGATTCAGCTTCTGATAATTCATCAATCTTTCCAAGTTCACGTGTTTGACGTTCAGCTTCCTCCACCATTTCCTGCATCAAATCGTCAGCATCTACCACTGTACCTTCACGACTTTTCATTTTTCCGGTAGGAAGATCAACCATGCCATATGAAAGATGATAGCATTGCTTTGCCCATTCATACCCAAGCTTGCCCAAGATCAGAAACAAAACTTTAAAATGATATTCCTGCTCACTGCCTACTGTGTAAACCTGACCTTCAATTTTTGGAAAATCACGGAAGCGCAAAATGGCAGTGCCAATATCCTGTGTCATGTAAACCGAAGTTCCGTCTGAGCGCAATAAAACTTTTTGATCAAGTCCATCGGGAGTTAGGTCAACCCAAATCGAGCCGTCATCTTTTTTATAGAAAATTCCTTTCTCAACTCCTTTTAATACTTCATCCTTCCCTAATAAATAAGTGTCAGACTCATAATAGAGCTTTTCAAAATCAACACCCATACGTTTATAGGTTGACTCAAAGCCTTTGTAAACCCAGCTGTTCATGGTTTTCCAAAGCTGAACGGTTTCAGGATCTTTGGCTTCCCATTTTAGCAGTAGGTCAACTGCCATTTTCATAATCGGAGCCTGTTTCTCAGCATCAGTTTCGCTTAAACCTTTTTCCTGAAGTTCTTTTGCCTGGACTTTATAATGTTTATCAAACTCTACATAATACTTACCAACAAGCTTATCGCCCTTCAAGCCGGCACTTTCAGGAGTTTCACCATTTCCAAAAAGTTTCCACGCAGCCATTGACTTACAAATGTGAATCCCGCGGTCATTGATAATTTGTACTTTATGAACTTTATACCCGACAGCTTCATAAAGCCCAGCCACACTGTATCCTAAAAAGTTATTGCGTAAGTGACCTAAGTGTAAAGGTTTGTTTGTGTTTGGGGAAGAATATTCAATCATGATCTCCTTTCCGTTAGCCGGAAGAGAACCATAATTCTTATTATCGTAGATAGCAGCGAATGTCTCAGCCCAGGTTTTATCTGCAACAACAAGATTTAAAAAACCTTTAACGACATTGTATCGGGCAACAACACCTGAATGCTGAACGAGATAATCTCCAATAACTTTTGCAGTTTCCTCAGGCTTAAGCTTAGATGCTTTTGTAAGCGGGAAGCAAACAAGGGTGTGAGATCCTTCAAACTCCTGATTGGTAGGCTGCACCTGAAGCTGATCAACCGTAACGTTGAAAAGTGCAGTGACTGCTTTTTGTATTTCGGAGTGAAGGGATTGTTCTAAATTCATATAGACGTTAGTAAGAAGATACAAGTAGCAAGACGTAAGAGGTAAAACAATCAGTCTTACGTCTTGCTACTTAATACTTACTACTATTATAAGTCAAGGATATAAGCAAACATCAAAGGCGCAACAATTGTCGCATCGGACTCAACAATGTATTTTGGAGTTTCAATGCTAAGCTTGCCCCAGGTGATTTTTTCGTTTGGAACTGCACCTGAATAAGAACCATAACTTGTTGTCGAATCGCTGATCTGGCAGAAGTAGCTCCAGAATGGAACGCCATCACGCTCAAGATCCTGGTGTAACATCGGCACAACACAAATCGGGAAATCGCCCGCAATACCTCCACCAATCTGGAAGAAGCCAATGCCATGCTCACCTGAATTATGCGTGTACCAATCCGCCAGCCAAACCATGTATTCAATACCTGACTTCATCGTGCTTGCTTTCAGTTCGCCTGTCAATACATACGATGCAAAAATATTTCCCATGGTGCTGTCTTCCCAACCCGGTACAACCATTGGCATGTTGCGCTCTGCAGCGGCAATCATCCAGCTGTTCTTCGGATCGATCTCATAGTATTGTTTTAAGTCACCGCTATTAATCATGCGAAACATAAATTCGTGCGGGAACAAACGTTCGCCTTTATCTTCAGCGTCCTTCCAAACTTTAAATAAGTGAGCTTGTAATCTACGGAATGCTTCTTCTTCCGGGATACACGTATCCGTTACACGGTTCAAATGGTTCCCTAAAAGGTCCCACTCATCTTGTGGTGTAAGATCGCGGTAGTTAGGAATTCTTTTATAGTGTGAATGTGCCACCAAATTCATGATGTCCTCCTCGAGATTTGCACCAGTACAGGAGATGATGTGAACTTTATCCTGGCGGATCATTTCGGCAAAGCTGATTCCCAGCTCGGCAGTGCTCATAGCACCAGCCAGCGAAACCAACATTTTCTTGCCTTCGGCAATGTGTTTTTTATATCCCTTGGCTGCATCAACAAGGGCTGCAGCGTTGAAATGCAGATAATTTTTTTCAATAAAGGAAGAAATCGGTCTGTTCTGGCTCATAGTGGTTGTATTCGGAATTAACGGGGCGAAATTAAATAAATTCAACGGGTTTTTACAGCCGGGCAGCCGGGGCACGAATGTTGATCTGAAAAAAATCAGTATACTTAACCAATGATGCGCCTGCTTCCTTTTTTGCTTCTACTATTCGTTAGTCTTTCTGTCAGCGCCCAACCCGCACCTTCTAAATCAGAGTATGAAGTGGTTCGGCAGGACGATAAGGTAACGCTGTACGAACGCTGGTCAGATTTTCCAGGCACGTCTACAAAAGCAAGGGAATTGAAAGTTGTTTTTACCACTTCGGCCAGTCATGAAAAGGTGCTGAAGATGATCACAGAAGAAGCTCGATTAAAAGAGTGGCAAAAAAATCTGGAGGAATTTAAAAGCTATCCAAAAAGCGATTCTGTGTGGCATGTGTACACCTGGTATAAAATGCCGTGGCCGTTAACCGATCAGGATTATTACGCGAAGTATAAAGTGATTGAGAAAACTTCTAATCGAATTGTAATTACGTTCGAGCCTGCTGTAAATGAAAAGATAGCTCCCGGTCGCGAAAAAATAAACCGGATGAAAGCTTATGGAAAATGGGTTCTGGAGAAAACAACTACCGGTAAGACAAAAGTTACGTACTTTATTACGGGAGAACCTGTAAATATTCCGCGGTCCGTAACCGATAATATCGTTCGGAATAATTTTATGAGCACGATGAATACATTGATCGAAGTTGCTGAAAAATAACAGTGAACATCTTAATTCCCTCGCATGAAACATGTATTAATTTTTTGTGCACTTTGTATCGTGTCTTTTTCAGGGCACTCGCAATCAGCGGATACCGTTAGTCTGATCGATGAGATCATACATTGGAATAACGCTACTCCGGGCGGATCGATACTTGTTTCAAAAGGAGATAAAATTATTTATCAAAAAGCCTTCGGACTTGCCGATCTTGAACATAACGTTCCCAATACAATTGAAACTATTTTCGAAGCAGGCTCAGTATCAAAACAGTTCACTGCCGCTTCTATTTTATTGCTCGCCACCGAAGGAAAGCTTTCAACACAGGATGATGTTCGAAAATACATTCCTGAGCTTCCAGCATACGATGCCCAGATTCTAATTCAACATCTCCTTAACCATACAAGCGGGTTAAAAGATTGGGGAACAATCGGCTCACTAACCGGTTGGCCAAGAACTACGCGGGTGTATACACAAGCGCTAGCACTTGAAATTATCTGCAAACAAAAATCCTTGAACTTTACACCCGGCACGGAATACTCCTATAGCAATTCAAATTACTCGTTGCTGGTAACAATTGTTGAACGTGTCTCTAAACAATCACTGGCTGAGTTTACGCGAATTCAATTTTTTGAACCGCTGGGAATGAGCAATACACAATGGCGTGACAACTTTCGTAAGATCGTTCCTAACCGGGCAATTGCGTATAGCAAGACAGCTTCAGGTTACGAACAGATGATGCCCTTTGAAAATATTCATGGTCATGGCGGATTACTCACAACACCTGCTGATTTAATGAAATGGAATACCCTGCTCACCACACATAAGATCGGAGGAGATAAAATGTATGCTGACCGCACGCAACGCGGAACGTTGAAAAACGGACGAAAGATTGTCTACGCAGGCGGATTGAATATTGGAGAATTTAATGGGTTTGCTGAAATCAGTCATAGTGGAGCGACCGCAGGTTATCGTGCCTGGCTCGCATACTATCCGGATAAAAAAATAACGATTGCTATTCTGAGCAATGATGCAAATGGCAATGTCGTAAACATTGGAAAAAGAATCGCGGAGATTATATTGGGCAAGCCAGTGATTAAATCACACAGTCCTGAAACAATATCCATGTCTGAACCAGATTTAAAAAAGTTTGCAGGAACATATCGAAGCTTCAGAACATATGAAGTGTTTACAGTAGATTACAAAAACAATCAACTAACGTGGAATGGACGCACGCTTAATCCAATCCATCGCGATACGGTTTATGTGGATGGATTAAAATGGGCTTACTTAAAATCCGGCAGGATACTTATAAAAAATTCTCAGGACACCTCAAGTTATCGGAGAGTAAAGCCTATGGATACAACAACTCAGTACGTTCAGGCGCTTGCAGGAACATATTTTAGTAAAGAAGCTGATACGAAATTCTCAATAACCATAAAGAATAATGAAGTCTGGATCAATCGTAACCCAGATACTTCATACAAGCTCGAACCTCTATATTATGAGGGTTATCGTGGAGTTGAGTTTGAACTTCTCGAATTCACACGGGATAAGAAAGGAAAAATAAACGGCTTTGAAATTAGTTTATCTAGAGTTGAAAGAATTCCATTTACGAAAATCGCTGAACCTAAATAGCTATGATTAAGAAGTTCTCTCTACTACCTATCTGTATCTTATTCACGTTTTCATTATCCGCACAAGAGAAGCACGCCCACGAAAACGAGGTTAAAGCGCTCGTGCAGCAAGATAGCCTGATCAAAAACAGGAAAGATATCATTCTGTTTACGGGCAGTTCAAGCGTTCGTTTGTGGACTGATCTTAAAACAGATTTTCCAGATAAGAATGTTTTGAACCGTGCCTTTGGCGGATCAACCATGCGCGACCTGCTTTACTTTGCCGATCAGTTGATTGTTCCCTACAATCCAAAATCAATCTTCATTTATGAAGGCGATAACGATCTTGGTTTTGCGAAAGCAACACCCAAACAAATTTTGGCTTCCGCGGACAGCTTGCTCACAATTATCCGCACCAAGTTGCCCAAAACTGTTAAAGTCTATTTCATTTCACCCAAGCCAAGCATTGTGCGCTGGCATTTGAAAGACCAATACATAACTTTTAATAAGAGCCTCAAGGCCTGGACGCAGTCAAAAAAGAATGTTTACTTTATCGATGTCTGGACATCGATGATCAATCCGGATGGATCAATAAAAAGAGAATTGTTTATTGAAGACGGACTGCACATGAACCGGGCTGGGTATGATGTGTGGTTGCCGCAGATCAAACCATTTGTGAAGTAATAGACAAGTAACTGACTGCTATTCTATTGGTACCAGATTACTCCGGACTGTCTAATTTTCTTTCAGATAAAACATAATTTTTCAAAGGCGGATAAATATGAAATTCCGCCACGTCTCCAGCGCTATATTTTTCATAAACATACTCGTGTACGTCCAAGGTAAGCGTGTCAAATGTAAGTTTATAAGAATTATCGCCCTCTTCATCAGTAATCTTTTCCTTGCCCAAAACTGTGCCTCGAAAAACTGTCTTATCCGTTTTCTTATTACGTCTGACACGCAGCTTCTTGAGATAGAAAATCATACATCCACTATAAATGACGATCAAAGGAATTGTAACGGTCAATGCCAAAAAGTCGTCATTAAAAATATCCCGGATAACAAATCCCGCAATTGTGAGAATGATGATGCCGGTAGCAAAAGCAAAGCCTATACCCTGATTAGTATTTTGATAAGAAATTAAAATTTCATCACCCGAAGTGAGTGGCTGACTTTCCTGAGCTGAAGCAGTATGTATTAACTTATTTAGCACTTGCCTTTTTATTTTGCTTTCAGCACGGTCTAGAAGCGCGATGAGAACAAACTCGACTACAAAAAAGGCGCTTAATACGATTCCAAATATTTGCAGATCCAGTATTTCATACTTAAGGATCAAAAGCATCAGCACCAAAATTACTCCTCCGCCAATCAAGGTCCATTTCCTCAATCGTTCAATCTTGCGCTGATCCATACCTATATACGTTAAGCTTACTCCGCCATTACGGGCCGGCTGGCAATTGACTTAGCGGTGGCTTCCAGAATTTCAAACGCACTTTCTGCCATTCTATTCTCTGTATCAAGCGTTGGGTTCACTTCAACAATCTCCCATGCACATACACGCGAATCTTTTACAAGCTCCACATTTAGTGCTTTGGCTTCATCTACGGTTAATCCGTTTGGTACAGGCGTACCCGTTCCGGTAGAGAAGCGACTATCAATGCTATCTACATCAAACGAAACATAAATCAGATCACAATGATCAAGCATGGCGAGCACGCGTTTCGAAATTTCTGCTGCACCAAGCTTCTTAACATCTTCTGTTTCAATGAAGTTGATGTTGTATTTATTGATCAGGTAATTCTCAGGCTTTTCAAGATCGCGTACGGCTACGTAAACAATGTCTTCCGGATAAACTTTTTGTCCGGGAACACCAACGTTTTTGAGCTGCTCCCAATATTCAAGCGTTTCACCGCGTGGATCGTTTACTTTATTTTCAAGATTATCGATACCGGTTGCCATTGACAACGGCATGCCGTGCATGTTCCCGGAAGGTGTTGTAAAAGGAGTATGGATATCGGCATGTGCGTCAATCCAAACCACACCCAGACGTGCGCCAGGGTTTGCTTTCTTGATTCCGGAGATTGTTCCATACGCTGTGCTATGGTCGCCTGCAATCACAAACGGAAAGTTGTCTTCCCAGATTGTTTCATAAACTTCCAGGCAAACGCGTTCCTCCATAATCAATACACCATCTATAAACTTGGCGTACGAATGCTTGGCACCATCAAACAAAAGCTCGTTTACGTTCTCCACCTCAACCGAATCATATTTCCTGAAAAAGTCAGATTTAAGATCCAAGCTGGCAATCTTCATGGCCTCCACGCCCAGGCTGGCACCGCGGGTTCCGGCACCGATCTCAGACTTAACCTCGATAATTTTTATCTCTTTCACAGGAGTACACTTAAAATTTTAAACGAATTGAGTAACGCTAAAGTTTGGATGAAAATGAAAATGCAATCGGAACCGGCAGCCTCAGAAGTCGGGCAGGCCGTGCGCTATGGCAAATACTGGATTGGGGTACCGATTAATCATGGTTTCTTAGCATTGCAAAGATGGCAAATTTATCCCAATATTGCACCCTATTTTTGTTGATTAAAGCCGCGTTTTCGAGTTACTTAACCACATAATTCAGAGAGATAAATGAAGAGCTACCGGGACCTGATTGAGCAGACGTTTGAGTTTCCACAAAAGGAATTTAAAGTCCGCGAGCACGAGCTTTTATTTAATGATGTTCCCTTGATGGAAATCATTAAGCAGTACGGTACTCCCTTAAAGCTTACCTATCTTCCACGAATCAGTGAGAACATCCGTTCTACACAAGCGTTGTTCAACAGCGCGTTGGAAAAGTTTAAATATAATGGCAAGTATACGTATTGCTATTGCACCAAATCATCACACTTCTCTTTTGTAATGGAAGAAGCCTTAAAGAACGAAGATGTGCACATGGAAACTTCTTCCGCGTTCGATATTCCAATCGTACGTTCTTTGTTTGCAAAGGGCAAGGTCACAAAAGACACATACATCCTGTGTAACGGATTTAAGATGCCGTTATACACGCAATACATTTCTGAGCTTTTGAACGATGGTTTTAAAAACTGCATCCCTATCCTCGATGAGATGGGTGAGTTTGAAGAATACGAGAAGCATGTAAAAAATCCATACCGTGTAGGGATTCGCGTTGCCGCGGATGAAGAACCTAAGTTTGAATTCTATACTTCCCGTTTAGGTATCCGCTACAGCGATATCATTCCTTTCTATCGCGATAACATTGAAAAGAGCAAGAACGCATCATTGAAGATGCTGCACTTCTTTATCAATACTGGGATTAAAGACACAGCATACTATTGGAGCGAGCTTAGCCGTTTCGTTTTCAAATACTGTGAATTGAAGAAAATCTGTCCTTCATTGGACTCGATTGATATTGGTGGCGGATTCCCGATCAAAACATCGTTGACCTTTCAGTTCGATTATAAATACATGATCGAACAGATCGTGGAAAACATTAAGTGGATCTGTGATAAGAATAACGTTGAAGTTCCAAACATCTTCACTGAGTTTGGAAGTTACACTGTGGGTGAGAGCGGAGCAGTTCTATACCAGGTTATCGATCAGAAATTACAAAACGATAAGGAGCTTTGGTATATGATTGATGGTTCTTTCATCACGCACTTGCCGGATGCGTGGGGATTAAACCAGAAATACATTTTACTTGCGGTTAATAAGTGGGACGATCCGTATCACAAAGTTAACATGGGCGGACTTACCTGCGACAGCATGGATTATTATAATTCCGAAGCGCACACGGGAGAAGTATTCTTACCGATGATTAATGATGAAGAACAACTTTTCATTGGCTTCTTCCATACTGGAGCATACCAGGAATCGTTAGGCGGATACGGTGGCATTCAGCATTGCCTCGTTCCGGCCCCCAAACATGTTTTGATTGACCGGAACGAAGATGGTGAGATCACCACAACACTTTTTGCCGAGCAGCAAAAAGAAGAATCGATGCTGAAGATATTAGGTTATTGACCCATTAATGCTGTCTTGGTAAAGCCTGACGGAACTTCAAAGTCTGAGGCAGGAAGCGTTTGTTTTTTGATTTCAGTTACTTCCATCGTCATTGTTCCTTGCGGCATGGTCATTTCCATTTTTAATGGAACTCCATCCAGGTCCTTATAATACATAGATTGTTTGCCTTTACCCATTCTCTGATCGGACATACTTTTGAAGTCGAGTCCTTTAATCTCATTGGTCGTCCAGAAAATTTGGTTTATGGTTTGTCCGCCTTCAGAAATCGTCACGATACTTTTAGTACACGTGTAATTCAAAATCTTTTGCGTAACACCGGTTTTGGTTACTGTAACGGTTGGATCATGCGTTGTTGTCGCTGAAGCTTCACTATTGTGCAGAACAACGGAATATGTTTTGCTTTCCCGGTTAATGACATAACTTTCATTCTTTCCTTTTAAATAAAGCGTTTCCATTCCGCCCATCACTCCACCTTCAACAGCCGAAAGTGCATTTCCATTTTTTGTTTTCATGGTCATGCCCGTTGGCATCATCGAGCTCATGCTACCCCCTTGCATATTTTTTATCATCATTTCCATCTGAGCTTTAAGCTGAGGATTTGAATCCATCATTTTCTTAAACTGAGGATCATTCATTTTCTCCATCGCCTGCTTCATTTGCGCCTGCGTTGCCGGATCTTTCATTTTCTTCTCGGCTTCTTCCATCTGAGCTTTTAGTTTAGGATCGGTGATCTCTGTTTTCATCGACCACTTTATTGTTCCTTCAAACTCCTGCGCACCGGCAAAATTAGCGAGCAATAGAAACGCAATTAATAATCTGATTTTCATGAGAATGTTTTTGTTTTAATCAACCTCAAGGTATTGGATTTTTTTCCATTTGCATTTTGAAAGGACTAAAACAGTGCTAAAACATCATTTTACAATACCATTGGTCAAAAAATCCTGTCGGTTTGCAAAGTGCTTTTTGTATCTTGCCTGAATAACCACTGTTCGTGAACGATTCAATCGTCATAATACCCACGTACAACGAGAAGGAAAATATTGAAGCTATTCTTTCGGCTGTATTCTCCCTTGCTCAACCATTCGACATTCTGATTGTGGATGACGGATCTCCGGATGGTACTGCTCAAATCGTTAAAAGTCTACAACAAGAATATAATGGCAAGCTTCACATCCTGGAGCGTTCTGGTAAACAAGGATTGGGTACTGCCTACATTGCAGGTTTTCGGTATGCATTGGCCCAAGGCTATGAATACATTCTGGAAATGGATGCAGATTTTTCGCACGACCCAAAAGATCTCGTTAGTCTGCGCAAATCGTGTGAAGAAGGAAATCATGTTGCCATTGGCTCTCGTTATGCTACAGGCGTTAATGTAGTGAATTGGCCCATGGGCCGGGTGCTGCTCTCCTATTTTGCAAGTTCCTATGTACGCCTTATAACATCCATGCCCATTCACGATACAACCGCTGGTTTTGTTTGTTATCGCAGAAAGGTATTAGAAACCATACCGCTTGACCAGGTTAAGTTTGTAGGGTATGCTTTTCAGATTGAAATGAAATTTCTGGCCTGGAAGTATGGATTTATCTTAAAAGAAGTTCCTATCATCTTTACCGAGCGTACGCGTGGACAATCAAAGATGTCGGCCGGAATCTTCAAAGAAGCTTTTTTTGGTGTTCTGCAAATGACTATCCAAAGCTGGTTCAAAAAATACATTCCTGCTTCATCAATCTGACTTATGAGTGTCACATATAAAGGTTTGCGTACCTGCATTTACCGAGTAAGTGATATTGAAAAAGCAACGGCCTGGTATTCAAAAGTTTTAGGAATTAAACCTTACTTCAACGAATCTTTTTACGTTGGCTTTATTGTGGCAGGCTACGAGCTCGGCTTACAGCCAGAAGAATCTAAAGCACCCAAAGTTGCTACTGTAGTAACGTATTGGGGAGTGGATGACGTAGCTAAAACCTTTCAAAATTTGATAATGCTTGGAGCTACTGCTTTTGAACAGCCTACCGAAGTAGGCGAAGGCATTATAGTAGGAGCTGTAAAAGATCCCTGGGAAAATATCTTTGGCATTATTTACAACCCAACTTTTGTGTTGAAGTAGTTTAACACTTTTATAACTGATTACTCCAACTGTGGCTCATGCGGTATTTATTTTTCTTATTGTTCGTAACGTTAAATCAACTTGCCTTTGCACAAGGGAACGGGTTTCCATACGGACAGATTTCGTTCGAGCAACTTTCCGCAACCGGTTATACGCGTGACTCATCTGCCTCGGCTGTTGTATTACGTGAATTTGGTGAAGCCTACGTTAGCTCACAACCAGATGAAGGACTTATTTTCGAACACCACTACCTGATAAAAATTTTAAAAACCGGAGGCCTTGATAAGGCAAACATTTCCATTCGGCTAAGAAAGGGTGAAACAAAAAAGCAACGCCTGTTAAGCATTAAAGCATCATCCTATAATGTGCAAAACTTTAAAATTGAGGAGACAGAGGTTAACGCTAAAAATATCTTCACCGAAAACGTAAATAAATACTGGGACGAAAAAAAAATTACTATTCCCAATGTGCGCGTAGGAACTATTATTGAGGTTTACTACACGCTCGATGATCCTATGTTTTTTTACAATTTTCATACGTGGGAATTTCAGACAGATATTCCTAAAGTGCATAGCGAGTACTGGGCTACTATTCCAGGCAATTACATTTATAATATAACCTGGAGAGGATTCTTAAAATTCACTAAAAATGAAAGTGAATTGGTAAAAGAGTGTTTCTCAACCGGTGGGTTAAAGTCCGATTGTGGCCGCTACAAATTCGCCATGGAAAACATTCCCGCATTTAAAGAGGAAGGCTACATGACAGCAAAGTCTAACTTCATCTCTGCAGTCTATTTCGAACTTTCGGAGGTCCGTTATTTTGACGGACGTGTGGATAAGATCACGAAAGATTGGAAAGATGCGGATAATGAAGTTAAGTCAATGCCTCTGGTGGGAGGGCAATTGAAAAAAGGAAAAGACATTATTGAAAAGATTGAAACTGAATTAGAAGCGATTGCTGATCCGTTTGAAAAAGCTAAGCGAGTGTATTCCTTTATTAATACCTGGTTTACTTGGAACGAAGAGATGGGCTGGATAAGTGATGATGGAATTAAAAAAGCATTCGAAAAGAAAACAGGTGATGTTGCAGACATTAATCTTTCTTTGATTGCAGCCCTGCGCGCTGCTGGTCTGAATGTGGAATTAGCGTTACTCTCGACCCGGAGAAATGGTGTGCCGACCGAACTTCACCCGGTAATTACCGATTTCAACTACGTGGTTGCCAAAGTTAATATAGGCGACAAATCCTACCTGGTTGATGCAACCGACTCTTTTCGTCCTTTTGGCATGCTGCCATTCCGATGCTTAAATGCTAAAGCAAGAATTTTTCCAGAGAAGGCCCCATCGTACTGGTATGATATCGTGCCCATCGAAAAGTTTAAAGAGGTAGCTATGATGAACCTTACGCTTAAGCCCGATGGAAAACTTACGGGCACCGTAGAATATGCTTACTATGGTTATACAGCCTACGAAAAACGGACCGACCTGGCATCTTTCAATAATCAGGAAGAATACCTGACCGATCTGAAGAAAAAAATGAAACTCGTTACGGTTAATTCTTTTGAAATGGCAGGAACCGATATTTACGATCCGAAAGTTGTGCACAAATTTGATGTGGAAATTGAAGTATTGGATCAAGTTGGTGACGGATTTTTACTAAATCCTTTTTTAATGGAAAAAATGTCACGTAACCCTTTTAAGCTAACCGAACGTTTATACCCTATTAATTTTGGAACAGCGCAGGAGCTCACCATTATTTTAAACCTCACTTACCCGGAAAATTTTTCAATTGTTGAAAAGCCAGAGAAGACTTTATTAAGCATTCCGGCCGGTGGCGGAAAGTTTTTATTTGACATTATCGATAATGGTAACAAAGCCACTATGACCTATTCGTTAACGCTTGCCAAACCGGTGTACACTTCAGTTGAATATCAATATATTAAAGAGCTCTATAATCGTGTTGTCCAGGTCCAAAACTTTGATTGGCTTTTTAAGAAGAAACAAGATTAATCGAATCGGATTGCTTTTATGGGTGTTATTCGGGCAACGATCGCAGTTGGCAAAAGTAGCACGATCGTGACAACCAGAAATGTCAATACATTGAGCATAATCACAACATCCCAATGCCAGCTTACGGGAACAAAACTCATGTAGTAATCTTCCGGGTTAAGACCAATGAATCTGAACTTATATTGAAGATAACAAAATCCAATCCCTAACGCATTTCCCAAAAGCAACCCTTTTACAATCAGGTTAACACCATTGTAAACAAAAATAGAACGAATTAATCCGTTTGAGGCTCCCAACGCTTTTAACATCCCGATCATTTGTGTTCGCTCCATTACTAAAATCAGGATAATCGAAATCATGTTCACGCAAATCACGAAAAGAATTATAACCAGTAAAATTCCGACTTGCCGATCCAACAGCTTAAGCCATTCAAAAACCTGTAAATATTTTTCTTCCACCGATTCAACATCTTTGTCAAAATTTTTCTTCATGTCTTCTTCTAGCAGCGTTTCAAGTTTAGCCTGAGCTTCATCAACTGAAACATCATCGCGCAAATAAATTTCAATTCCTCCGGCAATGCTGTCAGACCAATCATTCAGGCGTTGAATCAACCGAATGTCTCCCAGGATAACTTTGCCATCAAAGTATTCACTCAGATTAGTTTCATAAATGCCACTGACTTTTAGCTTACGGAAGCGGGGCGGATTCTGAAAGAAATGAATGGTTACAGCATCACCTACCCTAACGTTAAGCTTATTCGCAATGATTTTACTCACTACAATTTCGTTCGAATAGCCAGAGTCAGGAAAGTGAATAAATCTTCCCTCAACCATATTGGTTTTAAACGATGTTGTATCGAAACTTTTTCCCACACCTTTTAGTACAACACCCAAAACTTCCGTGTTCGTTTTAATGAGCCCGGCCTTGTGTGCATATTCCTGCATGTGAGCCACGAAATCCAGTTCATTACGCTTATTATAAACATCAAAGTTGATGTCGAACGGAACCTCCTCAACAGAATTATCCATCGAAAACTTTGTGATCAGCAAATGACCATTGAAGCCATAAATACGATTCTTCACCGTTTCCTGAAATCCATTCATGATCAGAAACGAAACAATCGCAGCGCCCAACCCAAGGCCAATGCTGGCAATTGCTATTTTATGAATCGTAGATGAAAAGCCTTCCTGCTGACCGCGGCTTATTCTTTTCGATATGAAATACGAAAGGTTCAAGGAATGGCTTAATTTTGGCTTTACCGGGGCAAAATAAAAAGAAATGATCAGGTTATTGGTATTGGGAATTTTTTTGTTCTTCACCGTAGCATGCAAGGCTCAACCTTCCGTTAAGCAACAACCTTCTATTAATACGCCTGTAGTAACCGGTGCCGATCAAATTGAAAGCTTTTATAAAAAGCTGGCAGGCAAACGCGTTGCGCTAGTTGTCAATCACACCTCGTTTATTGGCAAAACACATCTGGCGGACTCCTTGCAAGCATTAGGTGTAAACATTGTAAAGATTTTTGGGCCTGAACATGGGTTCCGTGGCAATGCAGCTGACGGGGAACACGTAAACGACAGTATGGATGTTCGTACGGGAATTTCGCTTGTGTCACTATATGGAAAAAATAAAAAACCAACGCAGCAACAATTAGCGAATATTGATTTGATAATTTTTGATATTCAGGATGTTGGCACGCGTTTCTACACATACATCAGCACTATGCATTATGTGATGGAAGCTTGCGCAGAAGCAAATAAAAAAGTCATCATTCTTGACCGGCCAAATCCAAATGCTTTTGTTGACGGCCCGTTAAACGTAAAACCCTTTCAATCATTTGTTGCGATGCATCCTATTCCAATCGCACACGGACTGACAATAGGTGAATTAGCGCAAATGATCAATGGCGAAACCTGGCTGGCAAATAAATTGAAATGCGATATAGAAATTATAAAAGTAAAAAACTGGAAGCATGATGATGAATATGCTTTACCCATCGGACCATCCCCTAATCTTCCCAACAACCAAGCGATCCGACTTTATCCCTCAATTTGTTTATTTGAAGGTACTGTAATTAGTCTTGGGCGTGGAACTCCATTTCCATTTCAAGTCTTAGGTAATCCTGAACTAAAAGACATGACCTTCACCTTTACACCAATAACGATTAAAGGAGTTGCCGTTAAGCCTCCTCACGAAAATAAATTATGTTATGGAATCGATCTCCGCAACGAAAAGCCTGAACGAAAAATCAATCTAACCTATCTTTTCACGATGTATAAGTCCTATCCCGATAAGGAAAAGTTTTTCATTCCCTACTTCGATATCCTGGCAGGAACACCCATATTAAAACAACAGATCAAGGACGGACTTACAGAAGAACAGATTCGGGAGAGCTGGAAGGTTGATCTTGATAAGTACAAAGAACTGAGAAAAAAGTATTTACTATACCCATAACTTCAAACCTCGAGTACAAGCTGCAAGCTTTAATAAGCGGCTAAAAAGCTTGTAGCTTGAAGCTATTTCTATGACGAAACAAGAAAAAGTTACCGACATCCTAAAAATTCTGGAAAAGCTTTATCCCAATCCTCCTATTCCGCTGGACCATAAGGATGCATACACACTTTTAATTTCAGTGTTGCTTTCAGCACAGTGTACCGATGTTCGCGTAAATAAAACAACACCTTCACTTTTTAAGCTTGCGGATAATCCATTTGACATGATGAAGCTTTCGGTCGAAGAGATTAGAGAGATTATAAAACCTTGTGGACTTTCACCTATGAAATCGAAAGGGATCACTGGGCTTTCAAAAATTCTGGTTGAGAAATATAAAGGCGAGGTGCCCAATACATTTGAAGATTTAGAATCGCTTCCGGCTGTTGGTCATAAAACTGCTTCGGTTGTTATGACGCAATGGTTTGGTATTCCCGCCTTTCCGGTTGATACACACATTCACCGGCTTGCTTACCGTTGGGGATTGAGCTCTGGAAAAAATGTTGATCAAACCGAAAAAGATCTCAAGCGATTAATTCCTGAAAAAAAATGGAATAAGGCACATCTTCAAATCATTTACTTTGGCCGGGAGTATTGCACAGCGCGCGGCCATGACTGGAAGATGTGCCCGATCTGTAAAAAGTATCTGCGTAAAGAATTAAGAGATTAGTGCGATCTTTGTTTTTGGATGAATTCACTGAAAATAATTTTTATGGGAACGCCTGAATTTGCGGTTCCCAGCCTCGAAATCCTGGTTGAAAACGAATTCAATGTGGTAGCCGTAATCACCGCCCCTGATAAACCCCAAGGCCGAGGTCAGAAATTGACGGCTTCACCCATAAAAGAATCTGCTTTACGGCATAATATTCCGGTTTTGCAACCGACTAGTCTTAAGTCGCCTCAGTTTATTGAAGAATTAAAAAGCTATGGCGCAAACCTTCAAGTCGTGGTGGCTTTCAGGATGTTACCAGAAATTGTTTGGGCGATGCCTGAATTCGGAACATTCAATTTGCACGCTTCCCTCCTTCCCCAGTACCGCGGAGCTGCGCCTATTAACTGGGCAATTATAAATGGTGAAAAAGAAACCGGAGCGACAACTTTCTTTCTCAAGCATGAGATTGATACGGGAAGTATAATCTACCAGGAAAAAGAATCCATCGAAGAAACAGATAACGTTGGAACTCTTTATGAACGCCTAATGTACAAAGGTGCTGGGCTTGTATTGAAAACGGTGAAAGCAATAGAACATGGGAAATATCCTTCTGTCCCACAAGATCTTAACGCAGAAATCAAACATGCTCCTAAAATATTCAAGGAAACGTGTGAGATAAAGTGGGATCAGCCCTCAAAAAAAATCGTGGATTTCATTCGTGGACTTAGTCCCTACCCGGCTGCTTGGACAATACTAACTGATAAAACTTTCAAGATATTTAAAGCTGAATCGACCCCGGTCGACAGTCGACAGTTAACAGTCGACCGTGGACCGATCCGTACGGATAACAAAACACATCTTGATATTAAATCTGCAGACGGGTGGGTTTCTATTCTGGAGCTTCAACCCGAAGGCAAAAAACGAATGACCATCGAAGAATTTTTCAGAGGCAATAAGTTGTAACTTTCCGATATGATTATTTCACTGATTGCAGCGCTTACGGAAAATCGTGTTATTGGCAAAAGCAATGATCTGCCCTGGCATTTGCCGGATGATATGAAGTATTTCATGCAAACAACACTAGGGCACCATGTTATTATGGGCCGGAAAAACTACGAGTCGATCCCCACTAAATTCAGACCGCTGCCCAATCGTACGAACATTGTTGTAACCCGACAGGAAGAATATGATGCTCCTGGATGTATTGTTGTAAATTCAATACCGGCAGGAATTGATATTGCTATCGACAACCATGAATTAGAAATATTTATTATTGGCGGAGCTGAGATTTATACGCAAAGTCTAGCATTCGCAAACCGGTTATACCTCACGGAGATTCAAACTTCATTAGAAGGAGACGCTTTCTTTCCTATGTTTAATAAACATGAATGGAATGAAGTTTCCAGGAAAAAGCATCCGGTTGATGAAAAACATCAATACGGTTTTGACTTTGTTATTTATGAAAAGAAATAAATCTTATTTGTAACTTTCAGACTATGGAATCACACAAACGCATCCTCGGCATTTTATTTATCGTATCCGGAACACTCTCGATTTTCGGAATGATATTCGTAATGGCTTTCTTTTCATTTCTTTTCCCCATGGTGTTGCAGGAAGTTCCTGCTGAAGATCAATGGGCGGTCGAGTGGCTTGTACCGATGCTTCAGACGATAGGAATGTCGGTCATTATTTTATTTGCTATTCCAAAAATTATTGCGGGAATCGGATTGCTTAATCAAAAGCCGTGGGCTTTGACGATGGCGTTGATTTACGGCTGCTTAAGTGTGTTCAGCTTCCCGATCGGTACAGCGTTATGCATCTATACGATTTGGGTATATGTTGAAGATAACAAAGCAAAACGTGCAACCGCATAATGGCAAAGCTTATCAATAAAGTTATTTGGGTCACAGGAGCATCTTCAGGTATTGGCGAAGCACTTGTTTATGAGCTCGCTAAAAAAAATGTAAAGCTTATTATTTCTTCGCGCAGAAAAGAAGAGCTTGAACGAGTAAAGGGTAATTGCATCCCGCAGGCACAGCCTAACATTCGCGTGCTTCCGCTTGATCTGGCAGAGCCTTCAACACTCAAGTTAAGCGCAGAAGCAGCCATCCAGCTTTTTGGTCATGTCGATATCTTAATTAACAATGGTGGAATTAGCCAGCGCAGCTTGGCAAAAGATACTACACTCGATGTTGATCGCAAGATCATGGAGATTGACTATTTCGGTACCATTGCGTTAACCAAATATCTGCTTCCGCACTTTATAAAACGTAAGTCGGGACATTATGTAACAATCACCAGCGTGATGGGCATTATCGGAACTGCCTACCGGACAGGCTATGCGGCTGCGAAGCATGCGCTGCACGGGTTTTTTGATTCGTTGCGTGCTGAGCTTTGGAATGAAAGCAAAAACATTTTTGTAACGCTGGTCTGTCCGGGCTGGATTCACACCAATATCTCGGTTAATGCTCTGGTTGGTGATGGTTCGCAGAATAAATCCATGGATGAAACCACAGGTGCCGGTATGGATCGGTTTGTTTTCGCCAAGAAAATGATCAAAGCAATCGAAGCCCGAAAAGAAGAGGTTTACATTGGTGGTGCTAAAGAAGTATCCGCCATTCGGATGAAACGATTTTTCCCGAAACTCTTCTCAAAGATTGTTCGGAAAGCTAAAGTGCGTTAATGGATATGTACGCCTGCTGAAAAGCCCGGCCATTGCTCAAGCATTTTTCCGCTAACCACGCTTCTTGACTCCAGGAAAGAAGGACTAATTCCCTCGGTCGATTTAGACCAATAAAAATTATACGTTACAGCAGCAAAGAGATAGATGGAAGTAAGCTTAGGATGCAACCGCGTACCGATCTGAACTTTCGGACGCTTAACAAACTTAGTTCTTTGGTGATAGTTTTAGCTTCATGATTTATATGAAGGATTTCAATTCCGTAGGCAATGTACCTGAACTCACCCATGCCTGCTACTGAAGAACGGTTATAAACGTAATGCTTGTGACCATATCCCAACGCCCAACTTTTCTGATTAGAGATAAATCCATTTGAGCTATTTGAAAAAATCAAAGAGTTTAAAATATGCCGGTCGAAGACACATTTTAAATCATTCAATTACTTAACCTCAAATGTTGTCATAAAATATCCTGGTAAACCAGTTTTTGTTATGCCCTGGACAATCACATTAAACTGACCTGAAATATCGGATGTATAAAAACTAAGGTTAAGCGTATTGCCAGAAGCAGTAAGATTGTCAGGTGACCTGTACAAAACATACCGAACATCAGGAGCACTGCTCTTACTTTGTTTTTCTGTTTGATAGACCGGTGTAAAAAACTCCCGGTGATCTTCAAAACACGAATAGCTTGTTAATAATGCAGATGCAGGAGGCTGAAATCCGCCAAGATCATTTTTATAGCTTGTTAAGCTTACAATGCCATCGAAGCTTGCTGCCTGCAGATAATACCGCTTTGTTACAACATCAAGCTTCTGAATTTTCAACGGATCAATCGCCATAAGCATATTGATGTCAAACACCGGAACGCCATCCACTAATACAAGCGGATCTTCGCGGAAAGGCTGCTTATTAACCATATCAACATTCTTAAGTTGAAAATTGCCACGCACTTTATTCACCTTCACACCGGGTACATATTCGCGCATAACTTCTTCCAGCGTAGGGAATCTCGTATAATCATCCAGCACATATTTTTCATCAGCCTTTCCATAGAAGGGTTGTTCATTTCCGATTGCTCTTTTGGTTTTGCTGTAAGGATGAAATAATGAATTCACCTGCACATGAATACTCCTTTGCTCAAGAGCCGTTTTCATACTTCTGGAAAGAGCGAATTTCAGGTTGTGCTGACTTGCATTTCCTGTGTAATATGGATCATCAAGCTCGAGTTGATATTCGGTTGTTTTACCTTCCGGTTGTATGATCAGATTTTTCGTACCAATCCCAGGTTGAGTTTCAAACAAAAACCGTCCGAGGCTGTCGCTTCGGGAGATGTATACATTAACCGGCAAATCAGCAAAAGTTAAATAAGTTGCTACGCGGTGAACAGGTATGCCAGAAGTTTTTTCTGTTATCTTTCCAGAAATCAGATGTCCGTTTAACTCCGGAGAATACTTCAACCTGTACCTTCGTTCCAGTACATCTTTCCAATTTATTTTCCGCCAACCGTGCGTTAACATGAGGTTATTCGTTGCTGCTGAAAGTTCTATCGATTCATCACTGAAATAATACTCAGCATGTTCAACCTGTCCTTTCAACTCAGATGTCAGGTTCAGATAGCTGACAATGTTATCTACCGGTAAGTCTAAAGAGTCGTGTTTGTAAACCACAACAGATACATTCGAAAGAGGATCTGCAGCATTAACCGCTTGAGCAACAATGCTAAGTTCTGCTTTTTGTCGGGTAGAGAAAGCGACTTCATTAAGCTTTACATCAAATTGGAGGTTACGTTCGGGCTTCTTAAACCATAATCTTTCGCAAACAGGAATCAGTTGATCGTTGAAAACAGTGAGGTGTGAGACACCAGTTGCTGTTTTCTTTTTGTCAATCATTAAAATTCCTTCTCCATCTTTAAGGAGCACTTGCTCAATTTGCGGTTCAGTCAATCGTGCGTGGATTAAAAGGTAAACTGACTGTTCGTTTTTATCTGAAACTCTTACCGTGACTTTAATTTTTGTATTGAGTTCGACAACCTGCATCACAAATCCTTCCTGTACGATAACCGGTAAAGCAAGAGCAGAACTTTTTTTCTTTGAATCAACGATTATTGCTTTGTATGCCTGATTTTGTTCAGGTGTAAAATTAAATCTACCCAAACCAAATTTTAATGGTGAGAATCTTACAACCGTGTCGTTCTCCTGATTCAGGATAGCTCCCTTGAAATTTACTCCTTTCCCGTCACGACCAACAACTCTGAATCCTACCGTATTTTCTAATCCAGTGATCAGGTTTCCTCCTTCTGGAAAAAATTGAACATCATAATCCGGACCTTGATCAACTTCTTTTGGAAGCTCAACAAATGGATTAATTACTTTAATCGATTGATGGAAAAAACTTTCGGAAGCAAAATTTTTCATCCACGAAGTGTATGCTACCAACTCATACGTTCCAGAGCTTAGCGAAGCAGGAAGATATAATGAACCTGTAGTGAGTGCATCGCCCAATGGAAATTTTCCCTGAAGCACAGGCTTGCCATCCATTCCAATCAATTCAACATACAGCACTTTGCTCCAGGCAATGGGTTTATGAAAAGAAGCATCAACGTGATAAATCGTAAACCAAATGTCTTCACCTGTCAAATAGGATGATCGGTCAGTATGAAGAAAAATCTTTTCTGTAAAGGTTTTACTGCGGAAATCATTAAAACGGGTGAGTAGAGAATCTGCTACAGGGTTTTGTGCGTAAGTTTTCTGAATCCCGAATATTGAAATACAGAACAAAAGTAAAGCCCTCGCTAACCTGATCGATTTTTCCATCATTCCCAAAAGTCAGGTTCAACAGAAGTACCACCCTTTAACCGACAGTCAACACAACTTGGTACTGCAACTTTATAACCAATGGGAGCTGGAAATCCTCCGGTGGCTATTTCAAATTCAATCGGTAAATATTGTCCAAAATCTTCTCCAAATAGTTTAACGATTATTCTACAGTCTTCATATCCGGTAACCGGGCGAGTGCCGCCTGGAATATTCACCTCCTTTGGAATCACAAAAATTCTCTTTGATGTGACTTCACTTGCATTAAAATATCCTAATGCAATCTTATCAGGATCTGATACGCACTGAATATTGCTCAGTGGCAAAAAGGGTAAGGGATCGAAGATGGTACCAAGCTCTTCTGTATTCTTTTTTAGTTGCTGCCAATATTCATATGCGGGCAAATCAATCGTACGCTGTTCAACTAAAATGCTGTATTTAATCAGGATGCTTGGCGAAGTCCAGGGAACCGTTGTTAAATTAAAATTCTGAATTACGTCATTTGTTAGTCTATCCGATGAGCCAACCAAAATGGTCTCAGACTCCTTCGACATATAGCAGCGGTAAATAGCTTCCTCCGGATTATTTGTATCTCTAAATCTTACCGTATCATCCACCGGAAGTAACACGCTGCTGAAGGCAGAGTTGTATGCCCAGGTTTCTGAAAAATGCCAGTAATAATATCCTGTGTTAGCATTCGTGCCGTGAGCATTAACATCGAACGCTACGCCATTCCGGGTTTCATGCCAGGTTATACTATCAATAATGGATGCTTTATAGATCGGAACAGCTTCTGATTCATACGCTTCGCCATTTAGTGTGCTAATGGTTAAGGTGTACTTAGCATTAGGGTTCAGCGTTAGATTTTGAATCGAATATTTCCCATTCGCGCCTTCAACCAATGAAGATTCCCCTCCAACATCATCAACCAGTATAACAGTAGCGCCTGATTCATATTGCATTCCGGATCCTTCCAGTGGAATGGTGCGACTCAATGTTACAGAACATGTACTTTCAGTAGCGTTAAGGAATGCTTCAACTACTAAAAAATTAACGTTTCTTGAAATCCCGGTTGGCTTATAAGCATCAATGCAGCAGCAAAGCGTTACGCAACACACAATAAAAATCTTTCCGATCACACTTCTCCCGCGCATATCAAAATTTAAAATTATAGGTTATTGTTGGTATCGGACTGCCAAAAACAGAAAGCTTGTAGCCTTTGATGTCACCGTTTTGCGTATCAAAGAAAATTGAATAGGCGTTCTTTCTGCCGGTTACGTTATAAACTCCTAACGTCCATGAGCTGTGTGTTAATTTTTTTATCCTGTGATTACCTTCAATATTAATTGAAACATCCATTCGGAAATAATCCGGGATTCGCGACCCGTTTCTTGGCCCATACAATACGCGGTAAGCACCGTCAGAATAATACTTGGCAATTGGCAACGTTATCGGTCTGCCTGTGCTATACGTTCCATTGAACGATGCACTGACACGATGACTAAACTTATAATTACTAATAACATTTACCGCGTGCGGCTTATCGTAATTACTTGGATAGTACTTGCCATCATTTACAGTTTCAGATTCATACTTGCTTTGTGTTCGTAGTAAAGACCTTGAATATGTATAGCTCACCCAACCATTCACTTTCCCGCTTAACTTTTTAACCATAAACTCTACGCCATACGCTTTTCCTTGCGCATTAATAACATCAGTCTCGATTGCATGATTCATGATCACCTGAGCTCCACCTTTATAATCAATTGAGTTTTGCATGATTTTGTAGTAGCTCTCCAACGAAACTTCTATCGTGTTGGCCCTTAAATTTTTATAGAGGCCTAGCGAGATCTGATCTCCGATCTGTGGTTTAATGTATGTATCCGTTAATTTCCAGGCATCGGTGGGTGAAATTGCGGTGGTATTAGAAAGCATTTGAATATACTGACGCGTTCTGTTATAGCTTAGCTTGGCCGATGCACTCTGGGTGATCGCATATTTAACAGAGATTCGATATTCGGGTCCATGATACCGCGCAATTGATTTGCCCTTTGCATGCTCAAGCGTATCCAAAATGCTTTCCAAACTTCTTGGCTGACCATCAGCATATTGATAAACATCGTGAGCACCCAAATAACTATAAAGTGAATATCTAATACCCGCATAAACCGAAAGGCTTTTTGAAACATCATATTGATCACTGATATAGAGGGCATTCTCAACACCTTGTTCATCTGCCAGTACATCTGGATCTACTTCCGAATTTTTTGCATTTGGCAAATAAGCGCCAGGCTTAACATCATAGCGAATGGCACTGATACCAAAATCAATTGCATGATTTTGAACCGGAAAATAATTAAAATCAGCTTTTGCGGTAAGTTGATTGATCGCATAGCTCAACTTAAACGCATTTGTCGCAATTTCATCACTTTCCATTTTGAAATTGTATCCGCTGTAAGAGGTTGTTAAAACTCCATACAACTTGTTGCTAAAAATATGCTTCCATTTAAGTGTTCCCGCTTTATTCTGGTAGGAATAAAGTGTATCCCGGTTAAGAGTAAACCTGTCCTTGCTATAATACCCTGTAGCATACACTGTATTCTTTTCATCAATCTCATGGCTTATCACCAGATTAAGATCATAGAAAGATGCCTTACTGTGCTTAATGGCATCGTTCGGAATTTGTTTCAGCAACCAGTCGGAATATGTAGAACGGCCACCAATCAGAAAGGAGGTTTTATCTTTAATTATTGGTCCTTCTATTACCAACCGGCCGGTAATCGGGCCAATGCCACCAACACCAGTTATCTTCTTCTTGTTGCCTTCTCTCGAGTTAACTTCTAAGACCGATGAAATGCGACCACCATATTGAGCAGGCATACTGCTTTTATACAATTCAGCGCTTTTTACAAGATCAGGATTAAACGCTGAGAAGAATCCGAAAAGGTGAGCCGGATTAAAAATTGTTGCATCATTTAATAGAATTAAATTCTGGCTTGTTGCTCCGCCCCGCACATTTAAACCTGTTGTCGCCTCTCCTACTGTTTGAACACCCGGAAGCGTTAACATTACTTTCAACACATCTACTTCGCCTAACGCTACGGGAATTTTTTTCATGGTCTTCATATCAATCTTATCAAGACCCATTTGCATACTGGATACATTCTTGTCTTTCTCCGCTTCAATGATAACTTCTTTCAGTGAAGTAACTTCATCGATCATTTCGATATCCAGTTTCCCATCGGAGTAAAGCATAATTTTCCTGCGGGTGTTTTTCATACCGATGCTCTTTACAACAATTTCATTTCTTCCCTTTGGAATCGTAAGCGTGAAGTATCCGAATTGATCAGATGAGACTCCGGTAAATGGATTCTCGATATAAACCGTAGCACCTACAATAGGCTCACCCGTTGCCGCTGATTTGATGTTGCCAACCACAATTGCTTTCCCTGTACCAATGGGATTGGTTCTCTTCCCAATATCGTATTGCTTTGCTTCTGCTAAGAGATTTGAATTCTGAGCTTGTTCATTTTCTAAATAGTAGTCTGGAATTTTATAGTTTGGGTTTCCCGAAGTTTCACCTTCGAAAAAACCAGCCGGAAGCTGCGATTGTAACTCTTTCCCCTTTACGATGAATACATGATTTTGATTGTCGATCGCGAAATGAAAATCTGTATTGAGAAAAATCTGAGTAAGGACTTTTTCAACTATTTCGTTCTGAACACTAAGATTTACGAAAACAGAGTCCAGTATCCCCTGCTCAAAATAAAACTTAAGACCCGTTTCACGCGATACCGTTTCACTGAAAGCTAAAAAGCTTACATTTTCAAAATTGCCCGTGATTCGAATTTCAGAGTTTTGTTGAGCGCTAGCTGAAAAACTTAGTACAATCAGAAAAGCAACAACAATCGGTTTTGCCTTCATCCTTCGCTGTTATAAAGTTTAACGGCCAACACCAACGCAACTTCAGTTTGTTTTTTAAAACTGATGCGGCTTTCCGAAAGCTTGTTCTTAATTAAAGCCTTCCGGTCGCCCAATACTTTAAAAAGATCCTTTCGCGATTTTATCTGAAATGCTTTTCCATTTTTAATAATAAAAAATGAGTCTTTATCCTCAAATTCTTTAACAACACGGCCAGTAGTCAGGTCTTCTGAAAATACTTTTTCCCGCTTCGCATACAGACTTACGTTACTCTGAACGAGCTGATCGTAAAATCCAGGTTTCAATACTTTTCCCAAAGAATCACTCGCTAGTACCTGAATAAAAATATGGCCATCCAGGTTAAATGAAGCAATTTTTTCGCGGATAAGCTCGATCTTGGAAAGGGTGTAATATGGGTGTGTTAGAACTTTATCATTAAGCACATCATAGGCGAGATCAACATTCTCGTAACGCTGACCATCATACTCAATAAAGCCCTTCTTCCATTGCGGTGATAAAAAATAAGGATGACCCTTGTCATACTCATGGAGATTGATTTCCCGATAATCTGTTCCATTATACAACCTTGAATTATCAGCCAGCATGTTTTGATAGCTAGCTTTCCGGTAATCCATTGCCCGGGCAAGCATACTGCTATCTGATTGCTGGGTTTGCCCGAATGTAGAACCATGAACGGCTCCGAGTATAAGTATTGCAACAACTAGTCTAAAAACCACTTTAAATCGAAAATGACATTAATAATATGCAATTCTGTTAATAAACGAAAGTTTCCTGCTGACATAATGCTGTCAGTACAGTTCTTTTATTTACATCACATTTTAAACACACCGCTATGAGCAAGTCACTCATCATTAAAAACACAATCCAAATTTCAGCACAAGCTTCAAAAGTCTGGGACGTGTTGGTAAATCCTGAACAAACAAAAAAGTATATGTTTGGCTGCGAAACTGTTTCGGATTGGAAGAAAGGAAGCGAGCTTTTATGGCGGGGAGAATATGAAGGGAAAGAAATGATTTTTGTAAAAGGTTCAATTCTGGATATCCAACCCGGTAAATTTCTTGCCTACACAACCATCGATCCGAATTCAAACATTGATGACAAGTCTGAGAATTATCTGACGGTAACCTATGACCTTACTGAGAAGGACGGTAAAACAATATTTACAGTTACACAAGGCGATTATTCAAAAGTTGCGGAAGGTGAACGCAGGTATACGGAATCGTATAACAACGGTGAAGGCTGGAATCCAATACTTGTTCAAATCAAAAAACTGGTAGAAGAAAGTTAGTCAATGAAAACGGCTGCCGATTTCTCGGCAGCCGCATCACAAACAATTACCGACTAAAGCCAGGTAATTATCTTTTCTCGTTCCAGATTGTATTGTAATCGGGATTGGCAGCTTCCTGCTTATTCAATTCTTGTAAACCCTTTTTGAACGTTGCTAAAAGATCTGACTTGCGGATAATAATCTCCTCTAAAATCTGAGGCGTTATGTTTTTACTATACGGTACGCCCTCGCCTGAAATTGTTGCGGTAAAATATTTTGTGCTGGCGATAGGTCCATTCTGTTCTCCCAGTAACTCAACACCCAAAACCGGAACCATTGTGGGTTTGGGTCCGTCAAATGTAAGCCTTACGTCAAGTGTTACTTTTAATAAAGCATTCGCGCCCGATTCTCTCATAAGCCGGCTATCCGCTGTGTTGATACCATACGCTTCTGAAACCGGAATGAAAGCCGAAATAACTTTTGTAGTCTTATACGCTCTGGAGAATTCAACCTTAGTATTGCTGTCGTCTTTTGCAAAAGGCATCATGCTTTGATACGCATTTGTTGACGTCACTTTTTCAAGTGGAAGAACCGGGGCGTTAAATTCAGATTCAATGATAGGAATAAGGCCTGTATACAATTTATTCAGGATGTCATCCCACACTTCGTTTGGCATTTGAGGAAAGGTAGCTTCTTTGTAGGTGGTTGTTCCCAACCATTCATTACTCGATTCGCTGGAATAGAAAGTAGTCCCGCGAATAGCAAACGAAGTCACACCAATTGATTTGATCTGTGACGAGCTGCGGCTCATGAAGGCATTTGGCTTGTAGAGCTCATACGTAACGGCACCATTGGTGAACGGTTCTTTTCCTTTAGCCGTTAATCCAACATTGATTTCAGGTTCACCAGTAACCGTTACAAATTTTCCATCCGAATAGATGTTCCCATACTCAACTTTCGGGAAAAAGCCCGATACATCCGTAGCCTGATCGATGGTTGAACGCTCTACTTTAAAGAAGCTGCCTTTATAATTAAAACCAAGAGATTTTGTATTGCCGGGCGCGATGTTAATGTTTCTGAAGTATCCGGCAGGTATAACAATCTTATCCGCGGGTGAAAAATAGCCCACATTATAGTACGCTTTTATTCCAAGTGAATTAATAGCAAGCGAAATCAAAATTGGAGTTTGATCTCCGGCCGGCAAATTTGTTAGTTCCAACACCACATCTTTTGTAAGGTCGACTGAGACGTTATCTTTTTGCCCGTTTATCGACACAACATTGATCGATTGTTTAGGCGGATTAATGGTGAACGATGACTTCTGCCCGGTTGAGGTTGTGATCTCAACCTTCTTAGGAGCATTGTTATCACTTGAAAAGCCGGAGTAAATACCGGTTGTTATATATTCAGCCGGAGCTCCATCGATTTTTACTTCACCGTCAATTTTATTCATGCCGAAAGTTTCTTTCGTGGTGAACATTACTCCTAGCAAGTTGCCACCTTCACGCCAGCCGTTAAAAAATGATTGTTCTATTGTTCCCAAATTATTCGGGTGCAGGTTAGTTTGATAGTACGCATTGATTACAACCGTATTCAAATCCGCTGTTGTGGTTGTCAGCATGCCTCCGCTGGCTTTGGCAATTTTGGTTACCAGCTTGGTAAACAGCTTGCCTCCGCCTGAAGCGCCCTGCCCTTTTTCTTTTTTGTCTTCCGATTTGGTTTCAGTCGTATCTTTTTTGTTACCGCCTACAAGGCCTTTAAGCTTTCCGAATTGAGCCTGTGTACTGAACGTAACAAAGCTCAACAGCAAAAGCCCGAGAATTTTACTTTTCATAGTCTTTAGAATAATTGTTTGTGGAAACAAAAAGACTGAAAAGCGGAATGCTTTGAAATGCGAAAAAATACCTGTTTTACTACGTGTAACTACGTATTACAGTGTTACAAGCTTGCTTCTCACGGCATATTTAATAAGCCCAATGATATTATGACAGTGGGTTTTGTCAAGAATATTTGCCCGATGCGTTTCCACGGTTCGCTTGCTGATGAAGAGTTTTTCACCAATTTCCTCACTGGAATGTTCTTCAATGATAAGCTGTAAAATCTCAAGCTCACGGGAGGAAAGTACTTTCTTTACTTCTTCCTTCTTCTTGTCAACTTGCATTTTTTGCAAAATTACATTCAGCACTTCGCGGCCGTAATGCGTGTTATCATTCAAGATATCGGTTACCGCAGCAACAATATCCTGTGCTGTTGAATTTTTAAGTACATATCCTTCCGCTTCTGCTTCCAGGATGGCGCTCACAATTTCGCGTTCGTTGTGCATGGAAAGCACAAGCACTTTTATTTTCGGGAACTGGCTTTTTACTTTTCGTGTCAACTCAATTCCACTCATGGCTGCCATGGATATATCCGTAATCAGCAAAGTCCAATCGTTGGGTGATTCGCTCAGCGTTAACCATGCAGCTTCACCAGAATCAACTGCTGTAATGAAAGCATCTTTAAAATTCTTTTGAAGAATAGCCAACAACCCTTCAGCAAAAAGTCGATGGTCATCCGCCAATAATATTTTTACAGATTTTTCCATCAGATCGTAAATTGAATATTCACACTTGTACCCGAACCCGGCTGCGTATCAACCGCTATTTCACCATTCAACATAGAAATTCTTGAGAAAATATTTTTCCAACCTAACCCAGTGCTTTTGGCAATGGAATCCTTTTCAAACCCTATGCCATTATCGGAAATCGAAAGATTCATAGCAGACCCACTTCTTACAATTTTAACGGTAATTGTATCAGCCTTTGAATGCTTGATCATATTATTAATGATTTCCTGCACCACGCGATACACTGCAATTTCTGTTGAAGGTGGGAGACGTTCTTCAAGACCTGTTATACTTAGATTTATACGCAGCAGATTTGATTCGTTGATCTTCATGAAAAGATCATGCAGCGCAGCCTCCAAGCCGATTTGCGTTAATGTGGCCGGCATCAGGTTATGCGAAATTGTTCTTACTTCACGCGTTGCCTCATCCAGAATTTGCATCGAATTGTTTAACATTTTGCTTGATTCTGATGAAGCAGGTTCATCAATGGCTGACAGTGTAAGCTTGGCTGTCGAAAGCAATTGACCAATTCCATCATGAAGATCCTTAGCCACGCGACTGCGTTCATTTTCTTCGGCCTCCAGCACTGCAGCGAATCTTAATCGTTGTGATTCTTCCCGTTCTTTTGCGTGCAGCAAGCGTTGTTTATCGCGTGACCGTTTATAGAATAAGTAGAGAAGTCCGGTTAGAAAGATAAATCCACCGACAATGGCAAAAATAAGTGTCCGCGACCGTTGAAGCTCCAGGTCCTTTATTGTTGACTGTGATTTAAGAAGCGCAATTTGTTGTTGCTTGCGTTCAGATTCATATTGAACTTCCAGATCATAAACAATTTTCGTTCGCTCAGCTGTCATCGATGAATCCTTGACGTCTACATAGTACTTTAAAAAAACCGCAGCGTCTTTATAATCCTTATTCTTTTCGCTCGCGAGATAAGCAGTGTAATACGTATCCAAAAGTTTTTCAGTTTTTTTACTGCGTAACGAATAATGAATAGCTGAATCTCTATATATCTTAGCTTTTTCGGGGCGACCAAGATCCCAGTTCACTCCGCTCAGGTTGTTGTAAACAGTAGCGAGATCATAATCATTTCCATAATCTCCGTGCTGAGCGTTATGAATTTCGAATGCCTTGATAAAATAAGTTTCTGATTTTGCAAACTTTTTTTGCTTGCGATAGGTGTTACCAATATTATTATTGGTTGTCGCGAGGTTATCGATATCACTTCCAACATTGCTGAGATTTTTAATATGATACTCCAGCGCCTTATCCAATTGCTTGTCGTCATCATAATTAATGGCAACAGCATTAACCGCTTTCCAGATAGCCTGTTCATTTCGCTTAATACGATTTAGCATTTCGAGCGCATCCAGACCATACTTTAACCCCAGCTTGAAATCCTGCAAGTCATTATGATACATTAAAGACATGCTGGAATAATTATGCGCGATCATCAGACTGTCATTAGCCTGCATAAAATATTTTGTTGACTGCTGAAAATAGTTAATCGCTTCAACGGTTCTGTTGGTCATGTCATATTTAACACCCATGACGCGCGTAACAAAACCAGCCCACGTAGGATTATTGGCCTTCTCAAAATACTTTACAGCCGTATCAGCCCATTGTTTTGAACGTGTGAGGTTAACTTCCAGGTTTGCATAACAAATAATGAACGCTCCGCGGCCCTGACTATTAAATTTACCAGCACGTTTGGCCGTTTGGAAGGCCAGCAGGGCTAAAGAATCAGCAACCGCTGGAGTAGCAAATGATTTTTCAGCAACTGTAATGTATAGCTCTGCTTTTGTTGAATCGGGCTTGGATTGAATGCCGATCAGCAATGAATCTTGCGAAGCTGCCTTCTCTTGGGCAAAAAAAGTAAGCGCCACCAGCAGCAAACGCATAGTAGTAATAAGGTTTTAGGTTAACGTTAAAGATACTAATTCAGGGTATCATCTAATGATTTTCAGCTTAAATTTATCAACTATGACGTGGATGAAATCTCAACAAGAAATACCCTTCAATCGGGTTATTTGGTTGTTGAGAAATAAGATTTAACTATGCACTCTTTATAAATCCGAACAGTGAGTCAGCAAAAGAATGAACTAAAAAAAGTATTGGGCGCTGGCTTCGGCATTGCCGTATTGGTTGGTGGAACGATTGGCGTTGGTATTTTAAGAACTCCCGGTATTATTGCCGGACTCATCGATAACTATTGGCTTATCATTTTTGCCTGGCTATTTGTTGGCGGTTATGTATTGCTCGCAGCCGGACTTTTTGCCGAGATGGCCACCATGATGCCTAAAGCTGGCGGGCCTTACAATTATGTGAAGCGTGCATTCGGTGATTATGCCGGATTTATTACCGGTTGGTTCGACTATCTCCTCAATTCAATTGCTCCTGCGTATTTCTGCATTGTGATTGGTGAGTATCTCGCGCTTTTATTTCCCGCACTTACCGGATATGAAACCATAATGGGTTTGGGTTTCCTAATGCTCTTCATGCTGTTTCATTTAAGCGGGGTTAAGAGCGGAAGCATCGCACAACAAGTTACCAGCGTAATTAAAGTATTGTTCTTTCTGGCGTTGGTTGTTGCCTGCTTTGTTGTTGAAACTGAACCCATCTCCGCAGCGAAAGCAGAAAGTCTGACTGAAAAAGGTGGCATCATAGCTTTCCTTACAGTTCTTCAATTAATTATGGGTGCGTACAACGGTTGGTGGTCAGGCTGCTTTTTTGCAGAAGAAGATGTTAACCCTTCCCGTAACATTCCACGATCATTATTTACCGGAGTGATTCTGGTAATCGCTATCTATGTTTTATTGAACATGGCTTTTTTCCACGTGATTTCACCTTCTGCATTAGCGAATGCCCCATTAGCCGCATCGGATGTAGCGCGTGTAGTGTTTGGCGACTCAGGTGCGAAACTGGTAATCGTAATCGCCATTGTTTCTATTCTTAGTATCCTGAATGCTTACATGATGATTCCTGCCCGCATCATGTATGGCTTAAGCCGCGACAGATTTTTTATTAAGCAGGGAACAAACATTAATAAAGGCGGAACTCCTGTTGTCTCACTCTTAATTACAACAGCCTTCAGCTTTGTATTAATTATTGTCGGATCGTTTCAGCAGCTTTTCGGATTAGCAGGATTTATGTCTTTAGTAGTAACGGGGCTGGCTTTTGCAGCTCATATAAAATTGAGAAGATCAGAACCTGATATGTCGAGACCTTATCGGGCGTGGGGTTATCCGGTAACGCCTATAATAGTTCTTATTGCTACGCTAGCGCTGTTTATTGGTTTCGCCAAAAGCGACCAGTTTAATTTTTTAATAGTTATAGGAATTGGATTTGTGTCATATCCCTTGTTTTTCTTAGTTAATAGGCAGAAATAGATTTTTCCATTTTAAGTAGCATTTTTTGCAACTATTTAAATGCTGTTTTGCAGAGAATAGATTTTAACGGTAAGTGATACTTAGGAAATTTCAGAAAACAAATCGTATGCAGAATCGCATTTTCTACGTGTCGCTTTTCCTATGTCTCATTGTTACGTTCGTTAAAGGCCAGGATAGCACAAACACCGTCTATAAAACAAGGAATGGGATTTGGGTTACTCCCACCAAGGCAAAAAAGATTAATGGTCTTGCAGTTGGTCCTTTTCAATCGGATATTTTTTTTGATAAACCTCAACCCATTAATGGATTAGCGATAAGGTTTATTGGGCTAGGAATACTAGTTCCATTAATACCTGAGGCACCCATGGTACATTATTACGAAAGCAAGAGCCCTGATACCTTAATTACAGCAACCTATCTCGATTCACTAAAGAATCTCTCTAAAGACTTAAAAATTAATGGGCTGGCACTATCATTATCCGGAGATTTAAATGGATACGTTAATGGTGTTTCAATCTCCGCGTTTTGCGGATTTAGTGGAGTTACCAACGGACTAGTAGCCAATCCGCTTTTTACTTGCTCAAGTATTGTAAATGGTGTTACAATAGGAGCAATTAATTATGCTCTTATCGTTAAAGGAGTTCAGCTTGGAATATTCAATCAATCTGTCACGGTGAAAGGTATTCAGATTGGTCTTGTCAATAAAACTTCAGGGAAAGGAGGACTTCAAATCGGTTTATGGAATAAAAACCAAAAAAGAGCCCTTCCAATTATAAACTGGCAACGTTAGTGTCCTAAGCAACTGGTTCACGATGCCCAACCCACGTAAACCGTTTTGTAACATATTCCGGATTCGTAAACGAAGCATTACCAGATGGATTTCCGCCAGTAACATGGAAGTCAGAGAACGCAGCGTTCTGATTCATGTAAATTCCACCGGTTAGATTAAATGAAACCGGTGTTGCTGCGAGTGACATCTCATCGGCAATTTTTTCCTTTACGGCTGCGTCGGTTGTGTACGCTCCGCAGGAAATCGCTCCGTGTTGGATGGCCATCTCTTGCGCAAGCTCAATCGATTGATCTGTATTTTTTGTTTTGATCAGTAAAATAATCGGCCCGAAAAGCTCCTGGCTGAAAATATCCTTTTTAGATGCGTCAACCTCCACAATTACCGGAGTTGCTACACGCGCATTTTTAAACATCGGGTTTTCAAACGTGCGCGACTTGAGCCAAACTTTTCCCGGAAGCTTCTCTGCTTGCAGAACACGCTCGCTTGTTTTCTTATTCTGAACTGCGCCCAACACAAACGGACCGGCTTTTGGATTATCAATTAATCCATTGATATTATCGGCAAGCTTCTGTGCGAACTCATCAAAACTTACTGTTCCTCCTGGAGTTGGAATTCCTCCTTCCGGGATATAAAAATTCTGTGGCGCAGTACACATTTGTCCACTATAAAGATTAACAGAGAACGCAAGGTTAGCAGCTGTTTTATCTATGTCTGTAGTAGAGTCTAATATAACCGAGTTAACTCCGGTCTTTTCAGTAAACACAGTTTTACCGGGTAACGCTTCCAGATAATTACCGAATGCTGAATTTCCGGTAAAGTCGATCAGCTTAACATCTTTATGCTCCGCTAGTTCTTTGGTAATTGTCTTATCATAGGTATCCACCGCAAGCTGGCAGATATTCGGATCGTAATTATTCTCCGTTAATACTTTTTGAATTTCTGCGACCACAATGGCTATAGGAAGAATCGCACCCGGATGTGGCTTCACAATTACCGGATTACCGGTGATCAGGCTTCCATAAATTCCGGTAACGGAATTCCACGTTGGGAATGTCGAACAACCAATCACAACCGAAATTCCTTTCGGTACTGCGCGCCATTCTTTATTCAACTGAATGTTGAATTTGCCCATAGGCTTGTCCCAGACTGTGGAGGAAGGAAAACGTTTCAATTCTTCATATCCAGCCGCAATCGCTTCCAGTGCCCGATCTGCTGCATGTGGACCCGAAGCCTGAAAAGCCATCATATAACCCTGACCGGTTGTATGCATCGTAGCATACGCGATCTCAAAAAATCTTCCTTTAATACGATCGAGTGACTCCATTAAAATAGCAGCACGATCTTTAACGCTCACCTTACGCCAAGTATGAAATGCTGCTTTTCCATTGTTAATCAGAGAAGACACTGAAAATGTTGGATATGAAATTTTTAATTGCTCTTGCAAGTATGGTGATTCCTCTTGCCCTGCCCAACCTTCGGCATTAGTTTGTTTCAGCTCGGAAAATTTATTTCCTAACGCTGCTTTGAATTTTGCCTGACCGTCAGCATCCGCAGTTTCACCATAAACTGCCGGTGCCGGATGTTCAGGGAATGCAGCGTAAAATTTGCGACTATGCAATGCATCCATTGCTTTGCTCAGGTTGGCATTATGTTTTTCGAAGAGACTCATATCTATTAGTATCTAAATCAATTTATTTAATCTGTGACGTTGAACGGCCATTGAATCCGTCCTTAAAAGCCTGTACATGACCAGCCCAATCATAGACAACTTCGACAAGGAGCATGGCGAGCATTCCGAAGATGAAAATCTTAACATCACGTTTAGTTATGTTTTTCATGAGGATTACTTGTTATAGCCAAATACTTTCTTTAACAATTCAGTTGTTCGTGCAACAGGGTCCTGTCGAATTTCCTTTTCCTCTTTGGCAATCATCACAAACAAGCCTTCGATGGCTCGATCCGTTGCGTAATCATCTAAATTAGGATTCACCTTTTCAACGAATGGAATTTGATTGTATCGGGAAACAATCTCGCCATAGTATTTAGTGGCATCTACTTTATTGAGGGAATTTTGTATGACTGGTTTAAATTTTTCTTTTAACAATCCTGAAGTAGTTCTTTTCAGATATTCTGTTGCTGCATTTTCTTCGCCCCGTAAAATCGACCACGCATCCTGAATGGTCATGGATTTAATGGCAGCAATAAAAATCGGTTTAGCTTCTTTCGCTGCATCTTCTGCTCCGCGATTCAGTGTCAATACAAATTTATCAACCTGTCCTCCCAGTCCGATCTTGCGAACAGCATCTTCAACTTTTTTTACTTCCGGAGGAAATGGAATTTTTATTTGCGGGTTTTTAAAATAACCATCGGTAACCGAAACAATATCTGATCCGGTTGAGATTCCTTTCACCAACGCTTCTTTCAATCCTTCAGCAACTTCGGCTGTTGTTAAGGGTTTATCCCCACCAATCGTTTTGTTAACATCTTCGATTGCCTGGTTGATCTGCGCTGAAGTACAGCCCGTTAACACCAACATCAGAATCCATTTAATTTTGCGCATAAATCGTTTGAAATCCGGGCTAAATTATGGGAAGGGTGATCAAAATCCTATTGAATTCTGACTGCCGGCTAAACGTTGCGAACCAGCATCTCGCGGTTGATTTCTGAAACATCTTTGCAGCCGGCAAGCGCCATGGTCAATTCAAACTCGGCCATGATATTGCGCATCACTTCATATACTCCCTGCTCTCCACCCAATGCTAATCCATAAACATACGGTCGGCCGACACACACTGCTTTTGCTCCTAACGCCAATGCTTTCACAACATCCGCACCTCCACGAATGCCACTATCGAGTAAAACCGGAATTCTGTTTTGAATAACTTCGGCAATCTTTGGCAAGGCATCGAGTGTTGCAATAGAGCCATCGGTTTGCCTGCCGCCATGATTAGAAACGATAATTCCATCCACACCGGCATCAAGTGCTTTGCGTGCATCGTCCGGATGAACAATTCCTTTTAGGATGATCGGAAGCTTCGTGCTTTGTCGCAGGAAAGGAAGATCATCCCATGTGGTTGCCGGATTTGAATAGATGCTTACAAATTTGCGAACAGCTTTTATCGGTCGTCCGGATTTAAGTTTTCTAAAAAATCCGTTACCGGGATAATTGTTAACCATGGTAATCAATCCCCGGATTGCCCGAAGTGTTACATCACGCTTTATTTGTTCCGTTTCTTCGGGATCGTCCAGCAATTTTTGAAATACCGGATCGGATGTATACTGCGCAATACCTTTCCCTTCGAGAAATGGAAGATACGCAACATCAAGATCGCGTGTCCGCCAACCTAATAATGTTGTATCAAGTGTAACCGCAATCGCGTTACATCCGCAGTTCTCTGCGCGATGAAGGAAGCTTTGTACAAGCTCATTCGATTTACTCCAGTATAATTGAAACCAGTGCGGACTCTCTCCCATTGCTTGCGCACATTCCTCCATCGGCTTTGAAGCCTGGTTTGAGAAAATGTAAGGAAGCCCCAAACGCGCGGCCGCTTTAGCAACAGCAACATCCGCTTTCGGATGAACCATCTCCAAAACACCGATTGGATCGAGTAAAATTGGTGATGGAAGCTTTTGTCCAAACAACTCAATAGTAGTATCACGTTCTGAAACATTCTTCAGCATGCGCGGAACAATCTGCCATTGCTCGAAGACTCTACGGTTTGCACGCATCGTGGCTTCACTCCCGGCACCTCCGGCAATGTAGGCGAATGCTTCTTTTGAAATCTTCTTTCTTGCCTTTTGTTCAAGTTTTTCAAAAGAAGTTTTTACCGAGAGCTTCTTTCCGGCAAAGCCATTGAGGTAGATTTCTTTTTGCCAGTCAGGGGCTGATAATAATTCTTCCATTGAGGTAAACTACAAAGAATTGCAGGTTCGTTCAAATAGTCTTGACTTCGGTTTCCGTTTGATTTTACTGATATTTACCTTCTTATTTTGCTACAATGAAAAAAATTCTGGCTGAGCTGCTTACCATTGGTGATGAGATTCTATACGGACAAATTGTTGACACAAATTCGCAATGGATGAGTGTTGAGTTGGATAAGATCGGTATTAAGGTTGTCCGCAAAACATCCATAGGCGATCAAGAAGATGAAATCCTGACCGCGCTGGCGGAAGCTGAAAAACGCGCTGACATTATTTTAATAACTGGCGGTCTCGGTCCCACCAGTGATGATCTTACCAAGCCCTGTCTCGCAAAATATTTTAATTGCGGAATGGTGCTGAACGAAGAAGCCTTAGCTGAAGTAACTGAGTTTTTTAAGAGTCGCGGCCGTGAGCTTACGGAAGTAAATCGCCAGCAAGCCATGCTGCCAACTGCATCTGAAAAAATTACCAATGGAATTGGTACCGCACCCGGAATGTGGTTCAATAAAAATGGAAAGATTTTTATGTCGATGCCGGGCGTACCGCACGAGATGAAATTGATGATGACGGATTACGTTATTCCAAAACTTAAGTCGACTTTCAAAACACCCATTATTTATCACAAAGTTGTCCGCACAATTGGAGTTGGTGAATCTGTGCTCGCTGAAAAAATTGATGATTGGGAAAAGTCGCTACCGAAACATATTGGCCTCGCGTACTTGCCAAGTTTGGGTGAAGTAAAGTTGCGCATCACAGGTTTTGGGGATTCTTATGAAAAATTAGAATCCGAAATCAATGGACTGACAACAACACTCGAAGATCGCATTGGACAATTTATTTTCGGATTCGGAGATGAACCGATCGAATCCGTAATCGGAAAAACATTACAGGAAAAGAAGCTTACCTTATCGGTTGCAGAAAGCTGCACGGGCGGATACTTATCTCATTTAATCACCAGCATTCCTGGCAGCTCTGGATATTTTTTAGGAGGCATCGTTCCGTATGATTATCAAATTAAGATGCGCCAGCTTGGAGTAAAGCCTGAAACGCTCGAAAAATATGGTGCCGTAAGCGAACCCACGATCATCGAAATGGCCAACATCGTTCGTGCGAAATTCAATACCGATATAGGTGTTGCTACGAGTGGCATTGCAGGACCAGGCGGAGCGACCCCAGATAAACCTGTTGGAACAGTTTGGATCGCGTACTCCGACAAGCATCAAACCGTCACAAAGAAGTTACAACTTTCAAAAGACCGTATGATCAACATTCGCATGGCATCCGTAGCAGTATTAAATTTAATCAGGCTAAGCTTGCCGAAATGAGGGCGTATTTATTGTTGATAGTGTTTATACCGCTTTTTGCTCCGGCACAAACCAGCAAACGCGATAGCTTAATTAGTAAGCTTGATAAGCATACCCAACAGGATACAACCCGTGTTACTCTGCTAAATGCCATCACCTTAAAATCGTGGGGTACTGATCCGCAAAAAAACTTTGAGTATGCAACCGAAGCGTTAAAGCTTTCGCAGAAATTAAAATACCAAAAAGGAATTGCAGCTTCCTATCGGGAGATAAGCCGGTATTACTGGAGTCAGACAGAATATACCCAATCAATGGATTATGCTTTGCTGGCTCAGGAAGTTTATAAAGAGCTTGGTGACTTCAAAGGTATAAGCTGGACGTATGGAAGCATTGGTTTAAGTTATTCACAAGCCAATAATTATGAAAAGGCAATTGAATATCATAAAAAAGCACTTCAGCTTAATACAGATATAAAACATTCGTTGGGAATTGCCCGCGACCTTAATAACCTGGGCTACACGCATGAGCTCATGAAAGATTATTTAACGGCACGCGATTATTATGTAAAGGCTTTAACGATGCGCTTAGAGATCGGTGATTCAACCGAAATGATTTTGCCATTCATGAATGTCGGCTCGATAAACGTTACCCTTAAAAATTATCCGCTTGCTAAAGAATACCTTTTAAAAGCGCTTGACTTGGCCGAGAAATTCCGAAATAATAACATGATCGCTGTGATCAATCAAAACCTGGGCACGATGAGTCAAACACTGGGGGATAATAAAAAAGCGCTTGAGCATTTTAATCATGCATTAACAATCGCCCATCAGATCGGAGATAAAAAAAGAAAAGAAGGTGTTTACGAAGCATTACGTAACCTGGAGGAGTCAAGAAAAAATTATGAAGCTGCCTATACATATGCAAAACGTCTTCAGGAAATCCGGGATACACTTTATACGCAAGAGCAAACCATGAAGATGGCCGAAATGGAAGCCCGTGTTGAACGTGAAAAAAGGATTCAAGCTGTGCAATTGTTGGAAAAGGATAAACGCATTCAAACATTATGGACTAACATTCTGATTGGCGGCCTTGTGCTAGTTGTTGTTGCTTTCGTACTTACGTATTCGCTGCAGCGTTACCGGGAACGCAAGAATCGCGAATTCTTAAGTCTTCAGGTAGACCTGCTAACAGGTCAGAATAAAGCGCTTGCCGAGAAATACAAGCAAGCCATTACGGGTAAAGATGATACCTCAGTGGAGTCTTCTGATCAACGCTTGCTCCGCACAGCCCTGGAGATTGTTGAAAAAAATATCTCTGATCCGGATTTTAATGTGGAAAAAATGGCTGAAGAAATGGCGATGAGCCGCGCTAATCTGCATCGAAAATTAAAAACGATTACCGGCTTTGCGCCCAGCGATTTCATCCGCAATGTCAGATTAAAACGTGCTGCCAACCTCCTCCGCAATCATGCTGATTCGGTTGCTCAAATTGGATTTAGTGTTGGCTTTGAAGATCAGTCCTATTTTTCCAAAGCCTTCAAGCGCGAGTTTGGTGTTTCTCCTTCCGAATACCGATCCCCCGCTTAGCGAACGTCTGCATACCTTTTTACATGTTTTTGCAACTAAATCACCCGGTTTATGTAATTTATTATGGACTACTTTATGCGTGCATTTCACAAGCAAGATTCAATCAAATAACAGATATTAGTTTTAGGTTAGGTTCTTAGAACCAACTGCCTGCTTCCGGTAACGGACAGGCAGTATTTTTTTAGGGAACAGAGCAATTTGTTCTGTTAGTGTTCCCACCTAAAAATGCTAATTTTACCTTCCGAAAACGTTAGAATTCTATGGCATCAATTGAGCTAATCATGCCTAAAATGGGCGAAAGCATCATGGAGGCAACCATCCTCACATGGCTTAAGAAGCCGGGCGACAAAATCGAGCAGGATGAATCGGTGCTGGAAGTGGCTACGGATAAAGTAGATACGGAGGTTCCATCAACCCATGCCGGAGTGCTTAAAGAAATTCTTGCCAAAGAAGGCGAGGTAGTTAAAGTGGGTAAACCGATTGCCATCATTACTACAGATGCAGCAGTAACTGATTCTTCAACACCTGTTACACCAGAGCCTAAAAAGGAATCTAAAAAAACTACCAAAGAAGTTGTTGAGACTGCTGTAAACGGTTCAAACGGAACTTCACACGCAGCGGTTGATTTTAAATCGTCCAACCGATTCTATTCACCGCTTGTTAAAAATATTGCGAAAGAAGAGAACATTCCGGTTGCTGAACTGGAAGGTATTGCCGGTTCGGGACTTGAAGGTCGTGTTACCAAAAAAGATATTCTTGGCTACGTTCAAAATCGTAAGCTTGGCAAAACGGTTCAATCAACTCAGGTTAAGGCAGTTTCTTCTGCCCCATTAGTTCCGGCCTCCATCAGCGCTGGCGATGAGATCATTGAGATGGATCGTATGCGTAAGATGATTGCGGAGCGCATGGTGGATTCAAAACGGATTTCTCCACACGTTACTTCATTTGTAGAAGCCGATGTAACCAATATCGTGTTCTGGAGAAACAAAATGAAGAACGAGTTCCAGAAACGTGAAGGTGATGCATTAACATTTACCCCGATTTTTATTGAAGCTGTAATTCTTGCGATAAAAGATTATCCGATGATCAACATCCAGGTGGATGGAGATCGGATCATCAAGAAAAAAGATATTAACATTGGATTAGCCGTGGCCTTGCCAACCGGAAATCTGATTGTGCCTGTTATAAAAAACGCAGACCAGTTTAACCTTACCGGATTAGCGAAAGTGGTAAACGACCTTGCCAAACGTGCCCGTGAAAGTAAACTGAAGCCCGATGAGCTTTCAGGTGGAACATTTACTGTTTCTAATGTTGGGTCATTTGGGAACGTTATGGGAACTCCAATTATCATGCAGCCCCAAGTTGGGATTATCGCCCTGGGTGCAGTTCAAAAGAAACCTGCGGTAATTGAAACTCCGTACGGAGATGCTATCGCAATTCGTCATAAAATGTTCCTCTCGCATTCATACGATCATCGTGTGGTAGATGGTTCATTAGGCGGAATGCTCGTGAGGCGTGTAGCCGATTACCTCGAGAAGTTTGATATTAACAGAAGCATCTAGCAATAAAAAAGCCTCCCGAATTTCAGGAGGCTTTTTTCTTTATGACTCTTCTCTTATTTTCTTAGCGAAATGTATCCGCTGACTTCTTTTCCATTCTTTCTACGAATTACATAAAAGTAATTACCCATCGGTAAATCTTTACTTCCACTTACATTCGATTGTCCGTTAAAACGCTTCCCATCATCATCGTTATTGTAATTTTTCATTTCAAATACGAGATCACCCCAACGGTTATAAATTGAGACTAAATCACTCTCCACTAAATTCTCTATGCGGATGTAGTTATTTATCTCATCATCCGGATTGGGAGAGATTGCATTGAACACAACGATCGATTGATTCTCGGAAGGAACAGCCAGGGTCACTAAGCCTTCCGCGAGTGATGATTCACTTTCGATTATTGCGCTTGTTGAGTTTAGGCTTCGGCCAACGGAGATAAAATCCGCTGTAGAACTCTCAGAGAATGCAACAACAAATTCACCGTTCTTTAAAGCATCTAATCCTTCATCTCCTTTAACCGGTAATTTAATCATAGCGCCCTCCAAGGAACCTGAAGCGAGGTCAACAGCCCAATAGCGTTTGTCGGAAATATCTCCTAACGCTGAGCTTGTTGTAAGCGTTTGCCCGGCCTGCAACTCAGTTAATGTAATTCCGATTTCCGAATTTGTTGCAATGCCGCTTATTTCAACGGGCAGATACGTTGTTCCATTTCCAACCGGAAAAAGCTTAGTGCCTGTACCCTGTTGATAAACCGGTGCATTGATGTGCGCATCTTCCGATCCACCTGAAATAATAGCGGTTGATGAAAAATGAACTTTCGCGTCATTTTGCGCAGCGATAATTCCATCTGTTAATGTCAGGCTTTCTTCCACTGTTAAGTCGGCCAAAATCCGTTTAAGTCCGCCTCCGCTAATCACCAATTTGCTAAACGACTGATTATTGTGATTAATAACTTGTGGAACGGATGGATCTGTGCTAGTAAACATAATAATTCCATTTCCGGGATCGTAATTACCTTGATTAAGCCAACCTCCGGCAACTTTAAGGCTATCATCATTAAGAAGCTCGCCCTGATTAAGAAGATAATCGTTGACATTATCTCCAATTACCAGCGTACCGTGATTTAATATAGTACCCTCATTAATTAAGGTATCTAAAACAGTAAGCTTACCATTCTCTGAAATGCTTACCGTTGTGCCGGATTTATTGTAAAAATTCTGCGCAGCAAGCTGAACAGTCGAACTGCAAAGGGTTATTAGAAAGATTATGAAATAAAATGCTCTCATGCCTCTCTATTTAACACGTGAACGAATTCCGCTAACTACCATCCACCGCGGTCCTCCTGCCATTTGAGTTCCTATCAGTGTGAGTGTGAGAAATTCTCCGTTACCAATACCCATAACGTAGGTACTAACAAGATCTTCGTCTGTTTGAATCCGCTCTTTCCCACCGAATCCGATAAGACCTACAGGAGAAGAATTGAGGGATCGTATAATTAAAACACGTCCTACGTTAGCAGGGTCTATTTCCGGTAGCGAGATCCCAACCGGTTTTCCGGTGTTGGATACAACAATAGAATAGTCAGTCGGTTTTACGGTATAATCATCTGAGATAACAATATGATTCACAAACTGAGATCCATTAACATGAAGATTACCCAGTGGCACTGCGACATTAATACCTAACCGATCATCCTTCTCATCATAAACGAAACTTGATTTTCCGGTAATATTTGTTGACCCATTCCAATAGGCCACTCGTCCATTGGCACCGCTACCGCCAACACCACCGCCACCGGAAACATCTGTATCAGGTGCCCAGGCTGTACCATTCCATTTCAAAACCTGACCTGTTGATGGTAAAGTATTCACTACGGGTCTTCCCTGAAGTCCGTCAACGGTTGGGTTAGGATATGTTCCGTTCAAATCACCATTAGCAGTTCCCCCCGGGGCAACTCCTGCTATTGGTGTACTGGCTGCTGTTGTAATTCTGCCTTGAGCATCTACTGTGATTTGAGAAACTGTTGTTGCCGAACCATATGTATTGGCGGCAACGCCTGTTGCAGCAAGCTTCACCGCTGTTACAGACGCATCGGCAAGGTCCGCTGTTGCAATTGTACCATTCGTAATTTCTGCTGTCGTCACTGTGTTAGCTCCGATTTGTAAACCTGCAGTAAAGCTTCCGGTTATATCACCGGCTGCAGGCGCTTCGGAATCCAGAACAACTGCTGTGCTTAAACGAGTTGTTGCAACTGTTCCGACTGTTGCCGCATCATTAATTGCAGCAACCACATTCGATCCAGCTGTAGCGGCAATCGTTGGGTTAGGATAGGTGCCGGCAAGATTTCCACCAGCCGCTCCGCCCGGAGCTGTACCTGTAATGGTAACATTGTTACCGCCACTGATCGCCAGAATTCCAGATGCGGATGTATAGGTTAAATTTTGCGCATCCGTATTGATTGCCGATAGATTCACTGAGTTACCGCCAGAGATTGTAAGGTTAGGCGTTGAAAAAGTCAATGTTTGTGCATCCGTGCCGCCATTATCTGCTTGCGGAGTCCAATTTGATCCATTCCATTTTAATATCTGTCCGGTAGCAGCACCACCGGCTGTAATTTTTCCTGGCGCTACAGTAGCAATTTTTACGTCCGTCACAGCCGCATCGGCAATTTTTGTAGTCGTTATTGCATTTGCTACAACCGTTGGGTTAGGATAATTGCCTGTTAAATCTCCGCTTGCTGCACCGGTTGGTGCTGCACCCGTGATTGTTACGTTAGCAGCCGATGTAATTCTTCCCTGTGCATCAACTGTTAGTTGTGACACTTGTGTTGCTGTACCATAGGTTCCGGGAGCTACTGCGGTGTTTGCAAGTTTTGTTGCTGTAACAGACGCGTTCGCTAAATCAGCAGTAAGAATTGTTCCGTCTGTTATTTTAGCACCTGATATTGCGTTGGCAGCAATGGTTGGGTTGGGATAAGTACCCGTTAAATCTCCACCCGCTGCTCCGCTTGGAGGAATGCCCGCGATGGAAACTAACGTAACTCCGGTTAACCGACCTTGTGCATCAACCGTTAATTGTGGAACCTGAGTCGCAGATCCATATGAACCTGCTGTAACCGCTGTGTTAGCAAGTTTGGCAGCAGTGACTGAAGCATTAGCAAGATCAGCTGTTGCAATCGTTCCATCTGTGATATCTGCACTTGCAACCGAATTTGCGGCAAGGGTTGGATTAGGGTATGTTCCGGTAAGATCACCTCCCGCTGCTCCACCCGGAAGCGTTCCTGTAATGGTAACATTATTACCACCCGTTATACTTAACTGACCTGTACCCGCTACATACGATAAGGTCTGTCCGTCTGTGTTGATGGTTGAAAGATTAACAGAATTTCCTCCGGTGATATTCAGGTTAGGAGAAACGAATGATAATGTTTGATTATCTGTCCCTACGCTGTCTTCAATAACCGTCCAGGTTGTTCCGCTCCAATAGTAAAATTTCTTTGTATCCGTATCGAAAACCAAAAGGCCGGTCTCGCTGGCTGTTAATGTTGATGTGAATGCACCTGCAGTCCGTTGCGCTGATGTAAGTCGAGGCACTAAAAAGCCCTGATTGTTAGTAGGCGATTTCAGATCCAGAACAGCTTTCGCGTTCGGGGTATCGGTACCAATACCGACCTGTGCATAGGAAAGAGAACTATAGAGAATGCCAACGATACTAAAAACTAAAAGGCGTGGTAAAAGGTGTTTCATAAGTTTTGTTATCAAACAAGATTGAAATTTTTTAGAGAACAGATTAGAACCAACTTAGAAATTATAGGTATTGGGGTAGTATTCAGCTTGATTCTGACTTCAAAATTGGGTTTTGAAAGTTTTTCACGGAACTGCGAGCCATTGGTAGTGGGGTTAAGTTACCAAAATTGGGTGACTTGCTTAAATCACCCTTTTAATGGTGAAGTGACCACACATTTTCTGTTATTTTTGACACTATTTTAATCACAACTCCATGAAATTCGGCACAAAAGCAGTTCACGCAGGTGTTTCTCCTGATCCTTCCACCGGGGCCATTATGACTCCCATCTATCAAACCTCAACGTATGTTCAGGAAGAGCCCGCAAAACATAAAGGCTACGCCTATGCAAGAGGTGCTAACCCAACCCGTAACGCGTTACAAAAAAGCCTGGCGGCCCTGGAGAATGGAAAGTTTGCCCTGTGCTTTTCTTCCGGAATGGGCGCTACAGATGCAGTCATCAAATTACTTAACCCCGGTGACGAGGTTATTACAAGCAACGACTTATATGGCGGAACATACCGAATGTTTAAGCGTGTATTCGAACGCTTTGGAATAAAGTTTCATTTCATTGATCTGACCGATGCAACTATTCTAAATTCATACATCAATGCCAAGACAAAATTGATTTGGCTCGAAACACCCAGCAATCCGTTGATGAACATAATAGACATCAAGGCATGTGTTGATCTCGCAAAAAATAAAAATATTCTGGTAGCGGTTGATAACACGTTCGCTTCTCCATACCTACAAAATCCGCTTGACCTGGGTGCAGATATCATTATGCATTCGGTTACAAAATACCTCGGTGGTCATTCCGATGTAGTCATGGGTGCGCTGATCACGAACGATGAAAAGCTTCACCAGGAACTTGCCTTTATTCATAATTCATGTGGTGCAGTTCCCGGACCGCAGGATTCCTTTCTTGTACTGCGTGGAATCAAAACATTGCACCTTCGCATGGAACGTCACTGCCTGAACGGAAGAAAGATTGCCGAGTTCTTACAAGCGCATCCGAAAATCGGGAAAGTTTACTGGCCTGGATTTGCAAATCATCCGAATCACAGCATCGCGAAAAAACAAATGCGCGACTTTGGTGGAATGCTCTCATTCACGTTGAAAGATGACAGCACTGAAAAAGCCTTTACATTCATGAAAAGCGTAGCGCTTTTCGCGTTAGCGGAATCGTTAGGTGGAGTTGAATCGTTGGTAAATCATCCCGCTTCGATGACGCATGCCAGTATTCCTAAAGAAGAACGCGTTAAAAATGGTTTGGTGGATTCTTTGATCAGATTAAGCATCGGCATTGAAGATGCTGAAGATTTAATTGATGACCTCACACAGGCATTAAGCAAAGTATAAAAATATAGTAGTATACATAAAGCCTTCCTTCGACTTCGCTCAGGAGGGCTTTTTTTATACTGTAACTTCCTTAACTACTGGAAAACTGATGGTAAACTCGCTACCTACGCCTGGAGTTGAGTTAAGCTCAATCATTCCCTCCATCCTGTCAACCAGAATTTTGACAATGGCAAGACCTAATCCGTTTGATGTTTCACCTGCCGTTGGGCGTGCGCTAAGCTTTTTAAATTTCTGATAAAGATGCTTTTTATCAGCTGGGCTAAAGCCTGGCCCATGATCTTTTACTTCAATCACATAAAATCCGTTAGTCTTTTCAGCGGAGATAATAACGAGAGAATTTCGTGGTGAGAATTTAACAGCGTTTGAGATCAGGTTATCCATGATCCGGGCAAGATATTCCTGATCAAGCGAAATGTCATCGATGTTGCGTTCAATCAGCTTGATCTCAATTTCCTTTATCGAAGCATAATGACCAAATGCACTAACGCGATCTCGCAAAAATGAGCTTAAGTTGAAATTTGAAAAATGAGGCTCACGGTTTACTTCTAATGAGTTTACATCGAGCAAATCAACAATCAGGTCAAGGCCCGAACGGGTAGAGTCTTTTATTAAGCCGAGGTATTTTATTTGTTCGTTGCTCAGATTTCCTTCTACTTCCACAAGATCTGACAAGCCATGAATTCGGTTTAGCGGTGACTTTAGATCATGCGCTACAATATTCATGAGCGTATCCTTCTCATGATTCAGTTCAGAAAGATCATGATTTCGTTTCTCTAACTTCTCGTTTTGCTCCGCTATCTCCTGTTTCTGTTTTTGAATTTTAACATATTGTTGCCCGAGCTTCTCGTTGACTTCACGTTTTCTCTTACTGTTTCTATATTGAATAAAAAATAATGCGCTAACAAATGTTATTACTGCTATCAGAATAATATTCTCAAGTCTTTGTTGAGCAATAATGGCATCGTTGCGAGCACTATTGGCTTTCAGAATTTCGTTCTCACTTTCCTTCTTTTCTATTTCTAGCTGAAACTGAAGTTTTTCAATTTGGCGCGCTAACTCAACACTTTGTAACGATTCTTTCAGAATCAGATATTTGTTAATGTGAAGTGTTGCTTTATCATCGTCTCCGTTTTTCTCATAGATCTGTGCTAAATAAAAATGTGCATCACGTTGAAGATCCAGGTTTGCTTCGTTTGTCAGGGTGAGCAAATTTTTCAGATAAACCATGGCTTTATCGTATTGCTTCAATTTATAATGAATCTGTCCCATGAGTAAGTTCACCCGGGGCAGTAACCGATAATTGGATGCGTTAACAACCATCCAATAGGCATTATGCGCCAACGTATCAGCATTGTGAATATCTCCATTATTCGATAGGAATTCAGCCCAACCCATTTTAAGTTCAGCCAAACTGATATGATCTTTAATTTTATAGGCAAGTGAATCTGCTTTTCTAAAGCAAATGTTTGCACTATCCTTCTGCTTTAATTCTCCATACACCAAACCAAGTTCGCTGAGCGCAGAAATGAGCGGCCTCGGTTCACCAATTTTTACGCGCAGTCTGTAAGCTTGCAAAGACATTTTCAACGCCTTTGCATAATCACCCTGGGATTTGTAGAGATTGGAAAGACTTCTTGAAACATATGCCTTACCAACATCTTCGTTTGTGTTTTCAAATATCCCGTGACACAATATGAAATTATTATAAGCGCGCGTTAAATCTCCTTGTTCAAAAAATAGGCGGCCGAAGTTGTTGTAACAATACCCAAGCTGAATGGAATCCTTTTGCTCTGAGGCGATGCGGATCGCATCCTGATGATATTGAAATGAGGTTTTGTAATCGCCTTTATAGGCGCAGGCCAAACCAATAAAGCTTAACGGTTTAGAAAGATTCTTTTTTACGTTAAGCTCTTTACCAAGTTCGTATGCCAGCTTGCAATAATAGATTGTACTGTCGGGCGAGGACAAGCGGTATTCAAAACCAAGATCGTTAAGAAGTGAAAATTTCTGTTCTCCGGAAACTTGAGAAAGTCGCGACCTGAGACTATCAATTCGATGCAAATTTTGAGCTCCTAGGGTAAAACCCAGGAAAATGAGCATTATGAATAGCCAACAACTGCGCACGTTTAATTGATTATGCTGTAAAAATAGCGAAAATAGCGCTCAATTCGATGAGGATTACTTAGCGTCTGTTTCCAGAAAATCCATGTCTTTATGAAAAGTTTCTTCTGTAAAATGGAAAGCAACAAGCGTGACAAGGATTGTAATTACACCTGTTATCATTCCGCTTTTCAAGAGCGGCCAGCCCCAGCTTTTTTGAAATAGATTGAGGAACATAAGATTAATAAGCGGCAGTGCACCACGTACCATGTTTGGGATTGTAGTGGCTGCTGTTGCCCGAAGGTTTGTACCAAATTGTTCTGCACCCATCGTAACAAAAATGGCCCAAAAGCCGGTGCTGAAACCAAGCATTCCACAAATGGTATACATAGCAACATCGCTGTTATTAATAGGACTGAAGAAAAGAATCAAGCAACCAATCGTTAACAAGTAAAAAATTAATAAAGCACGCTTTCTACTTTTTAGTTGCTGGCTTAGAAGGCCAATTAAAATATCGCCCATAGCAATCCCAGCATACGCAAACATAATCGACCTTCCGGAATCAATGGCCTTGCTGCCATACAAGCTCTCTGCAAATTTATCACTCTGATTTACCACAATACCAATAACATACCAGGTTGGAAGTCCGATTAATATAGAGAGAATATATTTTTTAAATCGAGAAGCCTTTGTGAAGAACATTCTAAAGTCACCCCGGCTCACAGCTGAATTTTTAACTTGATTAAAAAGTCCTGATTCAGCAACCTTAACCCTGAGCAATAATAAAATTATTCCAAGTCCACCTCCAATTTTATAGCAGAGTCTCCAATCACCTGTAAGTTTATACGTAAAGTAAGCAACCACCGCTCCGCTTAATCCAATACCTGCAACCAATGAAGTACCAATGCCTCTTTTGCTTTTAGGAAGAAGCTCGCTCACTAAGGTTATCCCCGCACCTAACTCTCCTGCCAACCCAAGGCCGGCCGCAAACCTACACCATGCGTATTGATCAACTGTTTGAACGAAGCCTGTTAAAAAGTTTGCAATTGAATATAAAACAATTGAACCAAACAGTACTGACAATCTTCCGTGGCGATCACCTAATACGCCCCATAGTATTCCACCAATTAATAAACCGGTCATTTGCCAGTTCATAACATGGGTACTATCGGCCAGCATAGTTGCATGCGTTGCGCCTACGGCAAGCATGCTGGGTGTTTTTACGATTGTGAACAGCAGCAAGTCATAGATATCCACGAAATATCCGAGTGCCGCAACAATCAGCGGTACACTAAACAGCTTGGTTGAATCGTTTTGTTGCATGAACAAATTTCAGTGGAAGATATGAGAATCACGAAGCAAAAAAAAGCGTCAGTGCAATCTGACGCTTTACTTGAGATTCTATAGATTTTTTACAGATTAACGATCTTCCTGCTTATCAAATACCACGCTAACGCACCAACAAACGGAAAAACAATTATTACCACTGTCCAGAGAAGTCTTTTCTCCAGACTATGTTCGCGTTGCCAAACATCAACAATAGCAATTATCCAAATGATGAGTACTACAATTCCCCAAAGCCGTATCATACTGTATTAGTTAGTTCCAAGTATTTTAAACAGTTCATCCAGGTTAGGTGTGATGATAATCTCTGTTCTTCTGTTTTTCTGTTTGTTCTGTGGTGTCGTATTCGGTGCGAGAGGAACGAATTCTCCTTTACCCGCTGCCGTTACTTGCGAAGGAGACAATCCCGCTTTTGTTAATATCTTGGTAATGGACGTTGCCCGCATTACGCTCAAGTCCCAATTGTCTTGCATGTAAGTTGATTTCTTTGAAATCGGAACATTATCCGTATGGCCTTCTACCATGATGTGAATATCGCGTTGATCTTTAATAGCTTTCGCCAATTGCTGAAGCGCTGTGACACCTTTTGTATCAACTTCTGTGCTTCCAGAAGCAAACAATAATTGTTCCGCAAGTGATACATATACTTTTCCGTTCTTAACATTAACCGTCAAATCATTTTCTTTGAAATTCAGTAAGGCGTTGCTGATACTATTCTTAAGATCGTTGACTGCTTTGTCTTTGGCGGCCATGATGTTCTCTAACTCACGCACCTTCTTTTCGCGCTCACCCAAGCTTGTGCTTAAGGAGTCATTTAATTTGCGAGTACGCTCCAGGTTATTTTGAATCGCAAGCAACTGCTCCTGCTGCTGAGCCATGTCGCGGTTTAATTTTCCGCTACTGTTTAGTAGATTTTTATAGTACGCGTTAAGCTGGGAATACTCTTTATCAAGAGCGGCAAGTTTTGAAGAAGTGGAACGAACATCCTCGCCCAGAGCTGTAGTATCTGTTGATAATTTTTTAACACGTGCGTCAAGGCTTTCAATATTTTTATTGGCGCGGGTTAGCAATGTATCGCGATCCGCCAGGTCAGCATCTAATCTTACTTTTTGCGCCAGCAAGTCGTCATATTTTTTCTTGGAAACAATACAGGACGAAAACAGTAAAAATAAAATCAAAAAGAGCCCAACTTTTGAGCGTTTGAATACGTATGGAACGGTGGACTTGTGCATAGGTCAAATAGTTAAAAAAATGTAATTTCGGGTTGAAAATACGATTTTTTTGAATAATGGCCTGTAAAACCACCTTAAACAGGTTACAAAACCAATGTCAGTAATATTTATCTTCGTACCAATACAACCAATCAATAACCAATAATTTATGAAAAAACAGAACCTGATTCTTTCAGTATTCTTTTTAACCGTTCTGCTGGGCATTAGCGCTTGCGGAGATGATGAGGTGAGCAAAGCTAGTAAGGAAGAAGTGCAAGCAGCCTTTCAGGCAGCCAACGATCAAGTTTCCACTGGCACGGATGACTTTAGTTCAAGTTCGGGCTATAAGGCAATGAACCAACTTTCGGCATTAACGGATGGCGACCTTCCGTTTGGAAGAAAACCAGCTAAAAAACGTGAGCAAGTAATTGAAAATCTTAAAGTGGGCGTCTATGCGATCCGCGGAATTTTAAAGACTTCAACAAGTTCAGGTCGTACGAATGACGATGAGCCATTTGATTTTGATGAGAACAAAGGAATTTATGAATGGGATTCCGAAAATGAGGAGTTTGACCGGACTGGCGATTCTGATATCATTGAGATTTGGTTTCCAACTGTAGAAGGTTCATCTACGAACGATGCAGAATTCCGCATGACTGAATATGCCGAAATAACAACTCCAGATGGAGATGAACTTTATAGTCCTACCGTTATAAAAGCTTCTATTCTCGTGGATGATGTAAAAGAACTAGAGGTAGATGCTGAAGTAGAGTATGGTGCTGGAGATGAACCAGTGAAAGGTGACATCTACTATTTTGTAAATCCATTTGCCTTGGAAATTTCATTTGATGACACAAAATCCAAATCATCTTCTTTCTCAGAAACACTTAGCAAAAGCGGAAGAGTATTGATTGGCTTTGGAGCTACTGTGAATTTTCAGGATGCTACAAAAGATGAAGAAACCATTACTTCTATCAGCGGGTTTGTGCAGTTGGTTGACGTTAAGTTAATAGTCAGCGCAAAAGCACCACAATCTTCTTCTGGCAGTGAAGACATTAACGATTTTGTTACCATCACTATTAAAGTGAGAAACAAAGTCGGTGGTAAAATCCTTCTTGAGGAAGACGAAAATTCAAGTGGTGATTTTCCGTATACACCTATTGTTAAGTATAATGATGGAAGCACCGAGCCATTGGAAAATCTGTTAGGAGATATAAGCTTCGACATTGAAGACGTATTGAAGTAAAAAAATCTAATTTTTGAAAAAGGGGCCTTGAGGCCTCTTTTTTTTGCCCTACCTTGAAGGCCTATGGAAGGTATGCTGAAAGCCGGCTCGTTAACCGGAAAAACAATTATCGTTACAGGTGGTGGTACCGGTCTTGGCCGTTCAATGGGCAAGTACTTTTTAGAATTAGGGGCGAACCTGGTTATCACCAGCCGAAAGCTTGATGTTATCCAAAAAGCCGCGGAAGAGCTTATGGCTGAAACCGGAGGAAAAGTTCTGGCCGTACCCTGTGATGTTCGAAAGTATGAAGAGATTGAAAATGTAATCCGGGAAACCGAATCAATGTTCGGATCTATTCATGGCGTACTCAATAATGCCGCTGGGAATTTTATCAGTCCAACGGAACGTCTCTCACACCGTGCCTTTGATATTGTAGTCGATATTGTGCTGAAGGGAACATACTATACAACCCTCGCAGCCGGAAAAAACTGGATCGCTAAAAAGCAACCAGGGGTATTCCTCAATATTGTAACAACCTATGCCTGGACGGGTTCAGGATATGTCGTTCCATCGGCCTGCGGTAAAGCCGGAGTTCTTGCTTTAACACGTTCGCTTGCTGTTGAATGGGCTAAGTATAAAATAAGAAGTAATGCAATTGCACCGGGACCTTTTCCAACGAAAGGTGCGTGGAGCAGGTTGCTTCCTGGCGATCTTATAAAGAAGTTTGACCCAGTTGAACGCATTCCTTTGAAACGCGTAGGTGAACATCAGGAGCTGGCCAATCTTGCAGCTTATTTAATGTCAGATTATTCTGCATACGTAAATGGCGAAGTAATTACGATCGATGGTGGTGAATGGCTACGCAATGGTGGAGAATTCAGTCACTTGGAAGCTATTCCAGATGAACTATGGGACACGATTGAAAAGTCTAGAGGCAAGTAACCGATGGCCTCAACCCGTGACTTTATCAAGCAAAAACTTCTGACTCGTAAAGAAGACAACTCTTTTCGTTCGTTAACCCCCGAATTAAACCTGATTGATTTTGCTTCAAATGATTATCTTGGTTTAGCGCGTTCAGAAGAATTATTTGAATCAATTCAGCGTAAAGCAGAATCGTTGCCGCATCGGAACGGCTCAACGGGTTCAAGACTTTTATCGGGCAACTCAACTTATACGCAATCGGTTGAACAAAAATTAGCGGATATTTTTAAAAGTGAAGCTGCTCTAATTTTCAATTCTGGTTATGCGGCCAATCAGGCAGTACTCTCCTCTCTCCCGCAGCGAGGAGATACAATTTTATATGACGAACTTGCGCACGCCTGCATTCGCGATGGTGCCCGATTAAGTTTTGCAAATCAACATTCATTTAAACACAATGATCTTTCTGATCTTGAAAAAAAATTAAAGCAAACAACTGGAAATATTTTTATCGTTGCGGAATCCATATACTCTATGGATGGTGACGAATGTCCCTTAGAAGGACTTGTCGCGCTAGCGAAACAATACAATGCTTTTTTAATGCTGGACGAAGCCCATAGCACAGGATTATTTGGTATAAACGGCTCAGGATTTGCAGTTGATAAAAACCTGCATGATAAAGTTGATCTCAAAGTCTATACGTTTGGAAAGGCCATGGGCATTCATGGGGCTTGTGTTGCAGGGTCACGCGATTTGATCGATTATATCATCAACTTTGCAAGGCAATTTATTTTTACTACAGCTTTGTCTCCACACAGTATTGCAGCGATTGATTGTTCCTTTGCACTTGTAAGCGCCTCACCAAAACTTCAACAAGTACTCAAAGATAAAATTGAATTATTTACATCCCTGACCAGTCTGCATCTAAGAAACATGGTAAAGAGCAACAGTCAGATCCAGGGTATAATTATTCCAGGGAACAATGCTATAAAACAGGTTGCAAATCAATTACAGGCAAAAGGCTTTGATGTAAGAGCAATTTTATCTCCCACTGTTCCAGTAGGAAGTGAACGATTAAGAATTTGTCTGCATACATTTAACTCCGATGTTGAAATCATGGCACTTGTAACTGCGCTCAAAAGTTTAGCATGAACTACTTTATAACCGGCATCGATACAGATTCAGGCAAAACACTTGCCTGTGCAATCCTGTGCGAAGCTTTACGATACGATTATTGGAAACCTGTTCAGGCTGGCAGTCCTAAAGATTCTGAGACTATTAAAAGTCTTACAGATAATATTACGATTCATCCTGAAACGTATTTCTTAAATACACCTGCATCTCCACATGCAGCAGCAAAAATTGATAATATTCAAATCGACTTATTATCTTTTAAAGCACCCAAAAAATTCGGTATTATCATTGAGGGCGCAGGCGGATGTCTAGTCCCGTTAAATGATTCAGATTTTGTAATTGACCTTGTGCCACGATTACATGCTGAAATAATTTTAGTAGCTGATTTATACCTGGGGAGTATTAATCACACGATACTGTCTGCTCACCTGTTAAAGACCCGCGGTTATAGAATAAAAGGAATAATCTTTAACGGAAAATCAAATCCCGAAAGTGAACGAATAATTTTACATCACACAGGGTATTCTTGTTTATTACGCATTGCTCCGGAAGAGCATATCACCAAAGCAACCGTAAAAAAATACAGCGAACTGTTAAAGCAGAACTGGCATGCTTGAACTTTCAGATCTTGATAAAAAAAATATCTGGCATCCCTTTACTTCACTCGAAGGCAGCCCTGAACCAATACTTGTTGAGCGTGCAGAAGGACTTTATCTCTACACGCCTGATGGAAGAAAAATAATGGATGCAATTTCATCTTGGTGGGTTAACCTTCATGGCCACTCCCATCCGGTGATTGCAAAAGCCGTATCACAACAAGCAAAAAAACTGGAGCATGTTATTTTCGCAGGCTTCACACACGAACCCGCCATCCGCTTGTCAGAAAACTTATTGAGCATCTTGCCCGGTAATTTTTCGAAAATATTTTATTCTGATAACGGAAGTACTGCAGTTGAAGTGTCGCTCAAAATGGCGATGCAATATTGGCACAACAAAGGTGTTGAACGTAAAAAAATTATTGCGTTGGAAGGAAGTTATCATGGCGATACGTTTGGTGCCATGGCGGTGGGGGATCGAAGCATTTTTACTACACCGTTCTCGCCTTACTTATTTGAAGTTGACTTTGTTTCATTTCCATCAACAGGAAATGAAGAAATCACAATCGTTCAATTCAAAAAATTAATTCAATCCGGAAATGTTGCTGCCTTCATTTATGAACCGCTCATTCAGGCGGCCGGTGGCATGAGAACGTATTCAGAAAATGTTTTAAACCAGTTACTTCAATTAGCAAAGCAGAAAGATGTTATCTGCATTGCAGATGAGGTCTTTACCGGTTTCGGCCGGACGGGTAAATTATTTGCCAGTGATCATGTAACAGAGAAACCAGATTTAATCGCGCTCTCAAAAGGATTAACCGGAGGCACACTTCCATTAGGCGTAACTGCGGTTTCAGAAAAAATCCTTTCAGCATTTCAGAACAGCGAAATAATTAAAACATTTTTCCACGGTCATTCTTTTACGGCTAATCCTATCGCGTGTGCAGCAGCCAATGCCAGCTTCGAACTATTAATGAAAGACGATTGTCAAAAAAGCATTTTACGAATTTCGAATCAGCACAAAGAATTTGCAACACAGCTCAACTCTATTCCAACCGTAAAAGAAGTAAGAGTATTGGGAACCATTTTAGCAATAGAACTTGTCTCAAAAGAGTCAACTTCGTATGTAAATTCGAGTCGAAAGAAAATTTATTCTTATTTCCTGGAACGTGATATTCTATTGAGGCCGCTCGGAAATACTTTTTACATAGTTGCTCCCTATTGTATTACATCAGAGGAGTTAACCCATTTGTATGGAGAGATTCGAACTTTCCTATTGAATGATCAGTGAGTTTTGATCAACCACAAAAATCTTAGGCATTTCATTCCGGGTAGGCCGGAGTTGAATACCGCTTCCTTCTATAGGAGTAGCATTTAGCAGCTTACCTTTTTCATCATAAATAAAGGACAGCTCCTGTTCTGTGTCCGTTACAGTAAAGTATATCCTTCCTGCACCAAAGTCATAATAGTTAACATCAGCGCGATTTGTTCCAATGAAAACATTTGAAAAAATCTCCTTCCCGTCTTCTTTTAATATCGTGAGTTTCTTTGCGTCCTGGCGTTTAATCACATACGCCTTGCCGGATTCTTCAGCAACCAGACTAAACTGTGTTTCAAAAGAAGGTTTAATTAACGTTTCCCGATTTATGATTTTACCTTCCAGATCAAACCGTATTCGGAACCCGTCCTTTGAAACGCAAACAAAATTAGTAGTCTCCCATGTATTACCCGGCTCCAGATAAAAATCACCGTAAGGTCTGCCCTCAAGGTTAAGCGGGAACCCCTTTATCGTTTCACCTCTCCGGGTAGAAAGGTATGCATATCCATCTTTACGGATCGCCAAAATGTAGTCTTTACCACGTATCCGATAATGCTTTGCCGGAGTGATCAATTCACCTTCGATATTTTTCGGAGTCCATCCTTCCAGATTTTTAGCTTCCTTATCGTACATCCATAGTTTACCGGTTTTATCAGCCAGCAGGAAGCGATACTTTTTGCTCTTATCATAGTCGATCAGCGTAACATATTCAACTTCTCGTATTTTAATTTCTTGCGGATAAGAGTTCACATAGTTACCTAATCTGTCTATGACGTGGAGATGTTTAGCCGTGGCGAAAAAGAACTGAAGTTTACCATTCGCAAAAAAATCTACCTGATGAATTTCCCCAACAATTCGTTCAGTAAGTTCTTTTTGCCATAAAATTTTTCCGTCAGCCGATACGTGATACAATACATAGGCAGAGTCTTGAACCAATACTTCATCATCCCCGTTAACATGGCTTTTAACAATAGTGGGTTGTGTAATAATGGCTGATCCCAAACTGGCTACGAGACGATCAGATGGCTTTATGGATTTTTTACTATTCTTATCAACAAAATCCGAATACGTCCAGGTAATGTTAGTATAGAAAGTTTCATTCAAATGACTGAATTGAATTGCACCAAGATCGAATGAATTTAACAGCGCCTGGTTTTCCTTCACAAATTCCTTCCATCGCGGTCCAAGCTTTTCAGTTATACTATTCCAGACCAATGGAGTATTGATATAAATACTAAAATTCGATTCAAGCAAAGTAGACTCAACGAATTTGTTGAACAAAACAGATTTACCCCAAACGTTTTCCTGATCGATATCTTCCAGGAACTTCTTCATACTTTCAATGTCCTCTGACATGATCATATAATTGCCGATGGAGGAATAATAGGCGCGCGATGTTCCTGAAACTAAGGGATTGAATAACTTACCAGCTAAGTTATGGATCTCTATTTCCTTGATTTCATAAGTTGAATAGCGTTCGTAAAATACAGTATCCTCTTTCCGCGATGCCTCCGATAGAAGATCAAATGCGGCAATCCATTCTTTTGGCTTTTGCGTTTCAAAAACAATCACCTTTGACAGATTGTCTCGTGATTCTTGTAAACAGATAGACAATTCCTTTCCTAAGGAAGAAAATAGTTTAGCATAGTCAATGATTGCAAAATCGTTAAGGGAATCGACCACAGTTTTGTTTGTAGATATGGCAAGATTTTGATAAAAACTGGCTCCATCACTAATTCCATAATTAATTGCAACCAGTGTTTGGCTGGAAATGTATTGCTTGATATTAAATTGAACAGGAGATTGATTTTGAAAATACGAAAGCAATCCATCAGGTTGATTTTGCCGTGTTAGACTGAATCCGTTTAATGTGATTGAATTATCGTTCTGTTTAATGTCCAGCAAACCCGCTTCACCAAGTTTCATAATGTCAGCAGAGAAGTTATCGGGAAAAATTTTCAGCAAGCTTGTGAGATTGTTCAGATTGATATAAACGTTTCCAGCATCATCTTTTATATGAGGTAATGCATACACCTGAGACATCTGCTTTTTAAAAATCTGTTCCTCGTGATTTTCGAAGGTTCTTACTACATCTTCAATTAAAAAAGGAGTAAAGCTTCCTGCCCATCCGTCTCCTAGTTGCACACACGAGAATAGTCTTTGATTAAAAGAGAACTCAAGTATTTTAAATCCATTCAGTTCACGTTCACTAAATCGTGTTCCTTTAGCTTCTTTCCATTGAGTAATTACTGAATTTAATGCTTTAGCCTGAGTGGCCGTGAAATAATACACTACATCAAAATCATCTTTGCTGATAATGTGTAGAGAAATAGCTTTTCCTTTCTTCGCAAGAAGTAAAAATTCCAGCTTTTTAGTAAGTGAGTCTTGTTTCTGATTTGAAAGCAGGAGTTTTTCTAAAAGCAGGCTAACATTAGATTTATTTGGTGTACTGCACGCTTCACATTCATTAGCTTCATAAATGAGTACAGTTTGTTCCGGGATCATCTCCCAAAATGTTGTTGTGCTCCTCTTAAAGAAGTATTGGTAGGTGAAAAATCCACCGGCTACCAGCACAAATAAACCAAGTGTTATTAAGAAGGGTCCTTTCTTCACTAAGACAAAGATAGATTTTCGATTGAAAATATCCCTAAAAACAAAAAACCCTCCCAGTTTTCACTGAAGAGGGCTTTATAAAAAAATCAAGGCAACGACTTACTCTCCCGCATGTTATTGCAGTACCATCAGCGCAGGCGGGCTTAACTTCTCTGTTCGGAATGGGAAGAGGTGAACCCCACCGCTATAGTCACCTTAAAGCTTGCCTGAAGGATTATCCTCAGGGCTTAATGGTTACTTAGCTTGAGTCTGTGGTCTATCGACCGGGGACTGTGGACTAAATCAATATCGTTGACATGTTGTCTGGCAAAAGAATAGTGTAGAGCAAGCACATTGATAAGTAAGTTGATTTGATGGTTGATGTGATCTCGTATCGTTATCGTATTCTGAAGCGTTCGGGTTATTAGTACTGCTCAGCTTTGCCATTACTGACTTTACACCTGCAGCCTATCAACGTCATAATCTCTGACGTCCCTTAATGGAAATCTCATCTTGAGGTGGGTTTCGCGCTTAGATGCTTTCAGCGCTTATCCCGTCCCAACATAGCTACCCAGCGATGCAGCTGACGCCACAACTGGTACACCAGCGGTTAGTCCAACCCGGTCCTCTCGTACTAAGGTCAGATCCTCTCAAACTTCCTACGCCCACAACAGATAGGGACCGAACTGTCTCACGACGTTCTGAACCCAGCTCGCGTGCCACTTTAATGGGCGAACAGCCCAACCCTTGGGACCTTCTCCAGCCCCAGGATGTGACGAGCCGACATCGAGGTGCCAAACCTCCCCGTCGATGTGAGCTCTTGGGGGAGATCAGCCTGTTATCCCCAGCGTACCTTTTATCCTTTGAGCGATGGCCCTTCCATACAGAACCACCGGATCACTATATCCAACTTTCGTCCCTGCTCGACCCGTCGGTCTCACAGTCAAGCATGCTTATGCTATTGCACTCCACGTACGGTTACCAAGCGTACTGAGCATACCTTTGAAAGCCTCCGATACACTTTCGGAGGCGACCACCCCAGTCAAACTACCCACCACACACTGTCCCTTGTTAGAGGTTAGACATCAAGAAAATAAAGGGTGGTATTTCACCGTTGACTCCCCCGAACCTAGCGGCCCGGGATCAATGTCTCCCACCTATCCTACACATCAGTTCCCCAATGTCAATGTGAAGCTATAGTAAAGGTGCATGGGGTCTTTCCGTCCCGTTGCGGGTACACGGCATCTTCACCGTGACTACAATTTCACCGAGCTCATGGCTGAGACAGCGCCCAGATCGTTACACCATTCGTGCAGGTCGGAACTTACCCGACAAG